>NZ_JBIBCP010000001.1:0-308831 GCF_042901205.1 Streptomyces sp. NPDC012769
GCCACCCCGTCGGTCGGCTACCAGTCCGGCTGGACGGACTCGTCCACGGGCGAAGTCAACATGGCGGCGCGCTGGTACCAGCCGGGCACCGGCGGTTTCACCAGCCGCGACACCTGGCAGCTCGACCCGGACCCCTCGGTCCAGGCCAACCGCTACACGTACGGCAACGCCAGCCCCCTCAACGGCACCGACCCTGACGGCCACCGGGTCAGGATGGACGGCGGCAGCGGTTCCACGGGCACGACGGTGCCGTACCGGCCCTGGACGCCGCCCCGGGAGACGGTCACCGCCGATGAGATGCGCGCCAGCATGCAGCGGTGGTCCGGTAGCCCGCAGGTGTCCAGCCCGAACCGGTACAACAACGTCAAGAGGCGGCACGGCTCGGTCGACAACGACTGGGGAAGCTCCTCCAGCTCGTCGAGCCGGCCCGGCTACAGCGGCCTGAACTGTGACAAGTACTGGTACAAGGAGGCTTGCGGCGGCAGGGGCTCGCGGGCTGACTACCGCACCACCACCCGCACGGAAATCGGCACCGCGGCCAGTGGTTCGCGCGGCGGTAGCGGTGGCGGCGGGGGTGGTGGTGGCGGCTGTGGTGCCCGGTGCCGCACGTATGTCAGCGCGGCCCCGCCTCCGCCGCCGATCGACCAGAACCCCAACAACGGCAAGAGCCCCGTCCCGGCGCCCAAGCACATCGTCGAAATCGCGACCGGCGCAATCGCCGACGCGGCGTGGACCCTGGCCGACGGTTGGGCCCAGGTGTTCACTGCCCAAGCCGTGACGGGGATGCTGACCTCGGGCGCCCAGTTCACTCCGAGCCAGTCCGTCGCAATCCTGCCGGCCCCCGTGAACGTATTCGGCGGCAAGAACGGCGGACGTGATCGAAACGACCAGAAGTGCGACGACGGCCCGGGTGTGAGCGAGACCGGCCACGCCGTCTACCTGCCACGCGAGCGCTACTACGACGACCACGAGGGTAGCTATCAGTGCCGGGCGACAGGTGTCTACGGACTCCTGGACATGAGTGACTACAACAAGGGCCGGAAGCACCCGGGGACGAACACCAACGGTTCCACCCGTCCGCCCGGCATGAACGAGATCGATGCGCAGGGCCACACGCCTGCGAACGGTCACCTGATTCCGGCTGCGGCAAAAGGCTCCGGGATCGATCTCCGCAACCTTGTGGCTGAGTACGAGGAGACCAATACCCCCTACCTCAACCACGGTGTGGAGAAGGAGATCAGAAACACGATCAAGTCCGGCAAGAAGCTGTCCATCTCGGTGATTCCGCACTACGGAAATGCGAAGTCGGGCATTCCCACGACTCTCGAGTACAACTACGGAGTCCCCGGAGAGTGGATGAAACATTGTGTGATCCGTCAGTCCCCGACAGGCGGGACCACGACCGGCAGCGCAGACTGCCCGAGAAGGTGATCTCCATGACAGGTGAGTTTCTCGACCGAGTGCTGGCGATGCTGGGGGACCCGCCTCGGGAGCATGCGGACCCCGCTGCCTGGTCCGGGCTGGAAGCGGAGCTGGGTTTCTCGCTCCCGAAGGATTACAAGGTGATCGTGGACGCCTATGCTCCGGTCAAGCTGAATCACCATCTCTATCTCGACCATCCGGCAACGGATCGCTGGAACCTCACAGCCGGCATCCGACAGACGTCGGAGGCGTGGGCTCAAGTCCCTTGGGACGATGATGTCGACGGAGATCCTCGTATTGCCCTGGGGCTTGACGAGATGGAGTTCGGGACACCGAGAGGGCTCACGCCCATCGCTTCCGCGGATAGTGGCCAGACTGTCTTCCTTGCGCGCAAGGACTCGCGTGATCTGCTCTTCGTCGAGGACGGTGACGGCGAGTTCTTCGAGTACTCCATGAGTTTCTCCGAATGGTTGTTCCGGTACCTGATCGGAGAAGACATGTCCGGTCCGGGTTCCTCCTATTTCTACCCGGGTCCGGTCGTACTGGAGTCAAGGCCCATGCAGCCGGGTGAGCAGGTGATACGCCGACAGGGCCCGGACCGGGGCATGTAATCACCACCTGAGACTGGTCCTGCGCCATCGGACTCGTCTCGATGACCCAGCTGTCAAGAACCTTCGCCCCACCGATCTCGTCATCGGTGGGGCGAAGCGTTTCCCGAGCCGGAATCAGGCGCGCCGGGCCACCCGAACCCCGGGGCGACATGTGGACCGGACGCAGTTCCAGCCGGGGCCGGCGATCCGGCTGGCGGTGAGCCCCGCAGGGAGGGTGCCCTGGACGGTGACCGTCGTGCCGTCCGTGGGAGCGGACCCGTCGTTGCGGACGGTGAGGGTGTACTCGCCCCGGCCGCCGCGGATGAAGTTCCCGGTGTGGGTCTTGTCGATCGTCAGGGACGGCCCCGGGGTCGGGATGCCACCGCCGTCCTTGTACCGGGCCAGTGCGAAGTCGCCCGTGGCACTCCCGGCACCTCCCGCGGCGACGATCCTGCCAACGGACTGGACGGACACGGCATTGGCCCCGTCGCTGCCGGCGAAGAAGTCGGTGCTCACCCTGCCGTCGGCGCCGAAGCCCGCATCCAAGCTGCCGTCACTGTTGTAGCGAGCCACCGCCCGTGATAGCGACTTGCCAATGCCGGCGGCGTAGCTGGGGCTGCCCTCGGGCGCGGACGGCCGCGTCGATGCGTGCGGAAACGTCGGCGCGCGCATGCTTGCGAGCGCCGCGGTGTATCCGTAGACAGGGTCGTCGTCCCAGGTCCGACCGACGACGGGCTGACCGTCGGCGCGGAGCGAGTCAAGTGTCCGGGATCGCACGGGAGTCTGGGGCGCCGCCCATTCCGGACACGAACGGCGCATGCACCGGCTGCCACAACCGCAGCAACGGCAACCTCCGCCTCATCGACTATGAGGCCGGGGAACAATGCCGCCGTCCCGGGATCACCATCACGTGGGGCGCGTCAGGACCGCAGGGACCGGCTGGCCCACAGGGACCCGCGGGCGCACAGGGACCATGGCCGTCTGCCCGCCGGGCCAGCCGGGCCCTTCCTGCCACGCTGCCGCAGAACTGACGTGGCCGCGCGCGCCCATGCGCTTCACACTGGCGTCCGGGGTGAGCGTCGCCATCCTTAGGGTTCGACCGTAATTACATTACCCGTAGACCCACACCCAATTGGATCCGGAATCTGCCGCATCCAGTTCATGCATGTCGACTATCCGATGTGCCGTGCTCGAGAGACTGGCACACGACCGGAACGCCTTCCAGGGAACGGCCTCAGGAAATGGCCCCGTCCACTGCTTCCCGTCCACAGCGAATACGTATGCGTACCACCATCGATTGAAGTTGTGGTTTCCGTGCCATACTACCTTCGATGTCAGAGGTTCAATGTTGTACCATCCTGTTTTTTCCCACTCTGACCCGTCGCAGTTGGGGTGCCACCATTCAAACGCTGCGCTAATTCTGACCGTGTGATTATTCAGAATGGTGATCATCAGGATCCCTGCCCCGCGGAGTTCGGCGAGTGGTGTTTCCTGGGAATCTGATATCCTTGCCGGTTTCTTCGACGGCCAGATAGGAGGTCTCGCCTTCGCCCTCCAGCGCCCGCCGCAGGTCCTCTTCTTCAACGTCAGTTGTCGATTCCTCCGGCCCTGAGTCGGCATCCATGTGGCGTTCCAATCCGACTGTTTCGGCATGTCTTGCGGGAGAGTGCTTCTTCACCAGTTTGCGCTTTCCTGCACGCCCTGCAACTGGGGTGGGGGGTCGAGCTCGGGGGTTGAGGAACGTCGCTGCGAAGGCCAGGCGCTTGTACTCTCCGTGACCACCTGCTGCAGATAATGGTCCCCGTTATCTGAGGGAACACTTCAGGGTGGGTTCACTACCAATGCTCCGGCAATCGCCCACCCGGGGAGGCAAGGCTTTAGACGTCGTTTCAGTTGGTGAGTCTGCGGTAGCTGATGAGGGCTGCGGCGATGGCGACGAAGGCAAGGAAGTGCTCAGCCTTGCGCTCGTAGCGGCGGTGGAGCCGACGGCATCCTGCAAGCCAGGACACCGTGCGCTCGATCACCCAGCGGTGGCGGCCGAGCCGTTGTGAGGACTCGATGCCCTTGCGGGCGATGCGGTGACGGATCCGGCGTTTGCGTAGCCATTTCCGCAGGTGGTCGTAGTCGTAGCTCTTGTCGGCATGCAGCTTGGCCGGCCGTCTGCCACAAACCACGAACGACCCAACAGCCCCAAAAGAAACGACGTCTTGGGCCGTCTCTTCCTGATCTTGCAGGGCTCCCGACTCCCGACACCGGACGCCGCTCGTTGATCCGACCTGATCCGAAGGAAACGGCCTAGCCGCCAGCGGCAGGACGGAGCTCCGGCTGCTCCTCAAGCCTTCGAGGAGTCCCGCCTGGCTTCGACGCCGAGACGTACAAGGAACGCAACACCGTTGAACGGTGCATCGCCCGGCTCAAGCAGTGGCGCGGCATGGCCATGCGAACCGACAAGCTGGCCATCGCGTATCAGGCTGCACTCCACCTGGCTGCCATCCTTATCTGGGCTCGCCGCTGACCAGGCATGACGACGCGCCACTGAGCAGAGAAACGCGGTGGTCCCAGCCTGAAGGTACCCATAGCATCCGCCTATGACTGAAAGCATCAGGGTTGCAGGCGACGAGCATGAGGCAGAGGCCGAAAGGGAGCTTTCCTGGCGGGCCAAGTCCGTCGGCCTCGCAGCACTCGACATAGACGACGCCGAGCTCATACACAGCTGGAGATCCGATCCCGTAGCCGCCCACCACATAGGCATCTGGCCACGCTCACTCACCGCCGTGCGCGCGCGCATCGAGCGCGACATCGAGGACGACGATCGCGACGACTTCCTCATCTACCCCTCCGGCAGCGCCCCTGTCGGCTACGTCGCACTGACCAGCCAGAACATCGTCAACGGCACAGCCCAGGTCGAGCTGATGCTCGCTGCTCAACATCGCGGGCAAGGCCACGGCACCGCTGCCCTGGACGCCGTGGTGGACCTCGCCTTCGGCGAACTTCCGATGTATCGGCTCACGGCAGAAACGCACACCGACAACACCCCCGCGCTGGCCGTCCTTGCCAAGTCCGGGTTCACCCAGGAAGGAGTCAGCCGCGCCGCCTGCCTCCACCGCGGCCGCCGCCACGACCTCGCCGTGTTCTCGCTACTCCGCCCCGAGTGGGAAGAGCTGAACCGTCCTCGTGCCTGGGACGCCTGACTGCGGAGCACTTGTTCAACACTCGGCTCAGCCAGGCGCCACACTCGTCAGAGCATCAAACAGACAGGGCCTAGATGTGTTGTTCGGGGACGTTGGTGACACGCGTGCTTGGTTCTTGAACTGGGTATGAGTCGTCCGGGTCGGAAGATTCCGCCGTTGTCGGTCACTGATGCCCAGCGGGCGGTGCTGGAGGGCTGGTTACGTCGCCGGACGACGGCCCAGGCCCTGGCCAGAGGTCGCGGATTGTGCTGGAGTGCTCCGAGGGTCACTCGATCATGGAGGTGTCCCGCCGGCTGCGTATCGCTCCGGACACGGTCCGCACCTGGCGGCGGCGCTGCATCGAGCGGGGCCTGGATGGCTTGTGTGACGACCCGAGGCCAGGCGTCCCGAGGAAGATCACCGACGCTGACGTCGAACGGGTCATCGTCAAGACGCTCGAGGAGACCCCGAAGAACGCCACGCACTGGTCGACCATGTCGATGGCCGCGGCCCCGGGAATGTCGCAGTCGACCGTCTCCCGGACCTGGCGGGCGTCCGCGCTGGCGCCGCACCGGTCGCAGACTTCTCTGCTGTCGACGGATCCGCTGTTCATCGACAAAGGTCCGTGACGTCGTGGGTCTGTATCTTGATCCGCCGGAGAAGGCGCTTGTTCTCTGCGTGGACGAGAAGTCGCAGATCCAGGCCCTGGACCGGTCCCAGAGTACGGCGAGATCGAACTCGTCCAGGGCAGGACGAACGGCCCGGACGGCACCGACGCGGCCCCGCTCGGCCGCCTCCTCAACCGGGCCCGACACCAAGGCCCGGAAGGACGCGGAGGTCCCCCGTGAGGGCATCGCCGTCCGCAGGCAACCGACCGTGACCCGCCGGGCGGCGGATACGAGCGCTGGGCGACCAGACGGGTCCGTGTGGGCCGGGGCAAGGGAGCGAGCCCAGCCCTTCGACGCAGCGGTGTCGCGTAAGTCACGGCCGACGGAGTAGGGGGCTTCGGGTCGCGGGGCGTCTGGCCTGATTGGTCGTTGTACGGCCACCGGCCCGCAAGCGAGACTGATGTGTGCGAACGGGAACGCGGGGACGGAATGTTCGGTGAAACGGATCCACTTCACGGGCCGGGACCTGATGCGGATCCGAGTGGCCGGGACGATCGGTGCGGCGGCCGAGACGTTCGACAGCGTGAAGCTGCTGCACGCCCCTGAGGTCGGCCTCGGTTTCCGGCGCTGGCAGGTTTCCGTACGGGGCCGCCTGGACGAACGGGCACGTCCCCTCCTCGCGCTGCTGCCGTCCCTGGGGCCCGATGTCGACGTGAGGAGCCTGGCCGGCGACTCGGCGTGCATCGAGGAGGCGGTGGACCGGCTGCTCGGCGCTCCCCGGAATCTGCGCCGCCTCGAGTTCGAGAACATCCGCTTCCGTCCCGCGCACCGCGTCTGGGCCCGCAATCTGGTGGACGGCGACCGTGAAGCATGGCTCCAGGTCACCGCGGCCTTACGGGCATGCCACGGCGTGACCGTCGCCCCGTACTGGGTCGGGGTGCGCACGCATCTGGCCGAGGTCCGCGCCACGTATGCGAACGCGATGGCCGAAGGCGGGGTCGAGCACCTGCTGAAGATCCTGTGCGGCCCGATGCTCCGCTGGCGGCCGCCGGTCCTCGAACTGGAGCATCCGCACGAGGCGGACGTCCACCTGAGCGGACGCGGTCTCGTCATCGCCCCCACGATGTTCTCCGCCGGGCGGGCCGAGCTGATGCAGCCCACGCTGAACCCGACCGAGGCCCCCGTCCTCGCCGTCCCGACTGTCACCGACGCCCTGGTGGGCAGCACGCTGTGGGAGGGCAGCGGCGCGTCCACCGGTCAGGCGCTGGAGGACCTGCTGGGACGTACACGCGCCGCGATCCTGGAGGCGGTGGCGGTCGGTCGTGGCACCACGGATCTGGCACGTCGGCTCGGCATCTCGCCGGCGACCGTGAGCCACCACACCTCCGTGCTCCGCAACGCCGGCCTGGTCACCACTCGACGCGAAGGCAAGGCGGTCCTCCACAGCGTGACGTCGATGGGCATGGCCTTGCTGGAGCCGGGCGCGCGCCCCCTCTGACCGACCACCCCCGGACGGCCGCCAGGCCACATTCCACGCCAATCGCTCCGGTGCTTTCGACGGGGATCGAAAGCTTGGCCTCGCCACCGATCCCCGACCTACGGTGAGCCCGCGTCAACCGGCCACGCCACGAGTCGACCGGCGTGCCGCAGAGCCGTTTGACGAAGGGCCACCGGAGTCACTCGCGGTGGCATGACGAGAGGAGAAGAGAGATGCGTCTGCGTTCCTTCCACAAGGGGACCCTCGCGCTTCTGGCCGCGGCCGGATTCCTTGCCGCCGGCACCACGACGGTTTCGGCGCAACCGGTCACCCGGCCGGCCGCACACGCCGATACGGCCACGACCGCCGGTGCCCTGCGTACGACGGGCACCGATGCCGGTGTCCTGCGCGCGACCGACGTGGTCCAGACGTTCGCGAACATGGCCACCGGATCCTGCCTCGACGACAGCCAGCAGTACGGCCTGCGCGGCTACGGCTGCAACGGCGGGGTCTACCAGAAGTGGAACGTGCACGTCTGGAACGACGGCACCCGTCAGCTCCGGAACCTCGCGACCAACGAGTGCCTCTACGACGACGGCGTCACACTCGCCACCCGGGCCTGCAACTCGTCGCGCGAGCAGAGCTGGTTCGCGCACAAGAGCGGTGACCAGGTGACCTTCCAGAGCCAGGCCACGGGCGAGTGCCTGGACGACAGCCCGTACGGACTGCGGACGATCCAGTGCTACTACAACCGTAACCAGACCTGGCGCTGAGCCAGGACCCGACCGGCCCTGCCTGAACGTGCGGGGAGGGCGACCCCGGCCAGGGGGCCGCCCTCCCTGATGCGGATGCTGATTACGGCTTGCGTCCGCACCACGCCACGAGGCGGTCGATGGCCGGCGCGTCCGCGTCGACGTCCACCGCTGCCCCGAACGGCGCACCGTCACGCGGCCCGGTGGGCAGCCCGCGCCTCATGGCTGCGTACGAGATCGCGACGAGCTCGGGGTCCCAGTCCGGGAGTTGGCCGGTCGCGGTGGCCATGTCCCAGGTGTGCACGGTGAATTCCGAGGTCCAGACAGCTGCGGCGGCCGCGCCCGAGAGGCTGCCGAACGGCAGTGTCAGCGTCCGGCCCAGGATCGCGGGATCCGCCCACGCCGCCTCGACCTCACGCACCGCGGCGTCCCACGCCTCCTGCCATTCGGTGTCCGCGAGGTCGTCGGCGACCGTGGGGAGACTCATCACGTCACCGCCGCGCCCGGCGAGGGCGATCCGGCGCAGGACCGCGACGAGGTGCCCGGCCAGCCTCCGGACGGTGAATTCGGTGCAGGGCGTGGGCCCGTCGAACTGCTCGGGCCGGACTGCGGCGACGGTGCGTCCGGCCAGCGCGATGGCCTTCAGCAGGCCCAGGCGAGGGTCGTCGGTGGCGTCGGGGGTGACAGTGGGCCGTGGGGTGTTCTCGGTGTGCGTCATGAGCTCATCCTGAAAGCTGAACAGGTCATCTCCTGGCCACTTTCCGGAGGAGAATGGTCGGCATGAGAGCCGATCGTCTGGTGGCGACCCTGCTGTTCCTCCAAACACGCACCCGTGTGACCGTGGCCGAGGTCGCCGCCGAACTCGAAGTGTCGCCGCGGACCGCACGCCGCGACCTGGAGGCCCTGTCCACCGCGGGCATCCCCGTCTACTCCCAGCGGGGTCGCGGCGGCGGCTGGTCGCTGGTCGGCGGCGCCCGTACGGACCTCACCGGGCTGAACACCGAGGAGATCCGGGCACTGTTCCTGCTCGCGGGCCCTTCGTCCACCGCGCCCGAACTCCGTACGGCACTGCGCAAGTTGGTACGTGCGCTGCCCGCACCCCTGCGACCGGGGGCCGAGGCCGCGTCGCGGGCCGGACATACCGACGGCACGGACTGGTCGGGCGCCGACGTCACGGCCCTCGGGCCGCACCTCGACGCGCTCCGGCGGGCCGTGGTGGACGGCATCCAGGTGCGGCTCGGGTACGCCGGGCCCGGCAAGCGCGTCGGCGTGCGAACCGTCCATCCGCTGGGTCTCGTGGCCAAAGCGGGGCGCGACTACCTCGTCGCCGAGACGGAGCGGGGCTTGCGGACCTTCCGGCTCAGCCGGGTCACCTCGGTCGAGTCGACCGGCGAGCCCGTCGTACGGCCGCACGGCTTCGACCTTCCCACGGCCTGGCGTTCGTTCGCGGCACGTTTGGAGGAGCGGCTGTACGCGGCGACGGTTCGGGCCCGGGTCGAGCCAGGTGCCATGGCGATCCTGGAGCGGCTGTTCGACGGGCGCCTGCACGTCGGTCCGATGCTCCCCGACGGGTGGACGGAGATACGGGTCGACGGGCCGACGCCGGAGGTCGTCGCGACACAGCTGGCCGGGCTTGGGGCACGCATCGAGGTGCTGGAACCGCCGGAGGCAAGGGAGCGGCTCGCACGTCTGGCGGTTGAGCTGGCCGGTGTGTACGGGCCGCCGGGCTCTTTGTGAGCGAAAGGTGGCGCGCTGACCCTACGGGTGACCTCCGACAGTTCCAGAGGCAGGCTGACCTCCACCCGGCGGACGGGGTGGGCAGGCACCGACCACCGGCCCACACACGATACGGCCGGCCGCTGCCGGACCGCCGGTCCGCGGCCCCGGCTCCGTCCCGTGGGCCTACCAGGTCACCGGCAGTCCCACCGGCCCGCGGATGAGCACGTCCTTCTGCCAGACCACCTCGCCCGGAGCGACGGCCAGCCGCAGGTCCGGCAGCCGCTCGACCAGCGTGGTCAGGAGCAGCTCCGCCTCCAGCCGGGCCAGCAACGGTGCCACGCAGTGGTGGGGACCGTAGCCGAAGGCCAGGTGGGGCCGGCCCTGGCGGTCGATGTCGATGCGGCCCGGGTCGGGGTAGCATGACTCGTCCCAGTTGGCCGCCACGTACGAGACGTACACGGCCTCGCCCCGGCGGATCTTGACCCCGCCCACCTCGACGTCCTCGGTGGCGACGCGTGGCTGTCCCACGCCGTGCTTGTGCGGAATCCAGCGCAGCAGTTCCTCCACCGCCGCCGGCACGGCTCGCGGGTCCGACCGAAGCCGGCTCATCAGGCTGTCGTCGGTCAGGAGTACGTACATCATGTTCGAGGTGTGGTTGCGGACGGCGTGCCAGCCGTTCAGCCCCATCAGCACCGCCAGGGCGAGCATTTCCTCTTCCTCGATCCGGCCACTCGCGACCGCGGCTGCCAAGGTGCTCGTGAGATCGTCCTGCGGCCGGGCCCGGCGCTCCCGGGCCAGCTCGCGGAACAAGGCGCGGGCGTCCTCCTTGGCCTGACGGGCCCGCTCGACGCCTGCCTCGTCCGTCGCTCTCGTCAGCACGGTGTCCGCCCAGACGCGCAGCCGCGGCCGGTCGGCCTCCGGCACGCCCAGCACCGCTCCGATGACGTGCAGCGGGAACGGCGAGGTCACCTGCCCTACGAGGTCCGCGGACGGCCCGGACGCCACCATGCGGTCGATCAGGTCGTCGAGGACAGCCTGTGCGCGCGGACGCAGCGCCGCCATGCCCGAGCGGTTGAACGACGAGGAGACCACGGAACGGACCCGGGTGTGGTCGGGGGGATCCACGAAGCTGACCGCACGGTCCAGCGGCACGAGGTACCGGTTCATGCTCGGCAGCGGCCGGCCGACGATGTCCCGGCTGAACCGGGGGTCGGAGGTGACGAACCGGACCACGTCGTGCCGCGTCGCCAGCCAGCACTCACCAGGAGTCCCGTGCGGCAGCCGGACCCGGACGACCGGCGCTTCCCGCAGTGCCTCGCGGAGGAACGGGTCGAAGTCCAGCGCCGCCAGGTCCACGGCCTCGTACACGGGTGGAGCGGTGTCCCGCATCACTGGCTCCTCGCCGACCGGTCGTGGCGCAGCGGGGTGAGCTGCTCGATGTCGTAGCGGCGGCGCAGGGCCGCGACGGCGGTGCGGTCGGTGGGTCCGTCGGCGGACAGGATGTCCATGAGCTCCTCGAAATACCGCTCGTGGTCCGGCGGCGGGGACGACTGGAAGAACATCCTCGCCGGAGCCTCGGTGGGATTGGCGAACGCGTGCGGGCAGCCCGGCGGTACCACGACCTCGAAGCTCGATGCACTGCGCGACTGTTCGCCGGTCACCTTGAACGTCACCTGCTGCGCGGCGGTGCGCAGCGTGCGGCCACCGCCGGGCGGCACGATCAGGCCGCCAGGTGGCCGCGGGACCGTGGGGGATGTGGCGGATGTGGTCGTGGTGTTCGGTTCGGGAAGGGTCACGGCGTACGGCTCCAGCGGCCCAGTGTCATCTCGGCGGTGATGCCCGGCCCAAATCCGGCCAGCAGGCCGCGCGCCCGATCGGCGGCGCCACCCTCGTCGAACAGGCGGCGCAGCGCGTCCAGTACGACGACGCTCGCCACGTTTCCGTACTCGGTGAGCGTGGCCCGGCTGAAGCGGAAGGCGTCCGGGGGCACGCCCAGGAACTTGCTGAGGTCGTCGAGGATCCGTGGCCCCCCGGCGTGCACGATGTAGAAGTCGAGGTCGGACGCCTCCCAGCCGTGTCCGTCGGCGAGGGCTCGCAGCGCGGGGGCGAGCGGCTCCATGGTGCCGGGCACCCGCTTGTCGAGCAGGAAGTGGAAGCCGGTGGCGCGTACGTCGTACGCGATCCAGTCCTCGGTGCCCGGGATCAGGTACGTGCCGTTCCGCTCCAGGTGGATGCCGGCTCCGCCCGTCCCGCGGACCACCGCGGCGGCCACACCGTCGCCGAACAGGCCGTTGGACAGCAGTGATCCGATGCCGATGTCGGTGGGCTGGTAGCACAGGGAGCAGAACTCACAGGCCACGATCAGCGCGTTCGCCTCCGGGTAGGCCGTGCAGAAGTCGTGCGCCCGGTTGATCGCGGCGCCGCCGGCCGCGCAGCCCAGCTGGGCGATCGGCAACTGCCGGGTGGTGGAGGGAAATCCCATCGAGTTGATGAGCCAGGCGGTGAGCGAGGGCATCATGAACCCGGTGCAGGACACGTAGATGATCAGGTCGATGTCGGCGGCACGCACCCCGGCGTCCTCAAGCGCCCGTCGTACGACCAGGGGCACGCGGGCCTTGGCCTCTGCCGCGTAGAGCCGGTTGCGCTCTTCGAAACCCGGATGCGCGAGCGTCTCTTCGACCGGTTGCACCAGATGGCGGGTCCGTACCCCGGTGTTCTCGATCAGGCGCAGCGAGAGGCTCAGTCGGGGGTGGCCGGCATGGCGCGAGCGCGCGAGCTCGAGCGTCTCCTCCATGGTGATCACGTACTCCGGAACTGACACGGCAGGCCGACATAACGTCGCCATGCGACACCCTCTTCCCCACGGGCCACCAGCGCGCCCGGTCCGACTCAACCCGCTGAGTAACGATCACCCTCGGTCTGGGTCACAGCGGTCCGCAGCCGGCACCGCGGCGGGGAACGACGTTTGGCAATGAGACGGTGGCAGCAAGACCGCCGGGTCATGCCGAGCGGCGAGGCACAGCGCCAGACTCCGCGAGCCCGGAATGATCCGAAAGGCAGGCGCCGGCTCACTCGAGCAGGGCCGTACTCAGTGACATCCGACCCAGAGAGCTCTCCGGCCTGGCTGCTGCGGCCAGGGCGGATCGAGTGCCTCGCCATGTAGGGGACAGTGTCCGCGATTCAGGCGCGCTCACCGGGCTGGTCCTCCCCGGCGACGGAGGCCGCCACCGGCAGCGCGCCTTCCGAGATGCGCCGGCGCCCGTGCACGGTTGGCTCCCCGACCGTCCGGATCACGATGCGGAGGTCGCCGCCATCACCTCCGCATCCATGAGGTCTCGTCGCTCAGGGGCATTGCTCCACGAACGCGGGTGTACCAGCCTCGTATCTCGCCTTTGGATGAGGCTCAGCGGTCGGCCGTCATCGGCCAAGGTCGAAGCGCGCCCGCCCGGCCACCCCATCAGTTGGCCGGGCGCTGGTGCTTTCCCGCGCCGACCGTTCGGCTCGGCCCACACCAGCACGATCAGGCAGCCCAGGCCCCTCGTTGCCCACAGCAATCGATCGGGGAACGAAGAGCAACGATGGCCGTTTTCACGGCTCTGACCGCAGTTCCGTGAAGAGCCTTCCTGCCGGCTCAGCGAGAGCGGCGGCGGCGGTGATACGCGAACGTCAATGCGAGCAGCAGGGGGCCCCACAAGGTGAATAGGCCACTGACCGTCATCGCCAGCACGTCCCAGCCCTCGGCGTACGGGAAGCCGTCGGCGCCGTTGATACGGAAGGCCCCGAACGCCCAGTGGACCATCAAGGCGGTGAACAACAGGCCGGCGATCGTCGCGGGGAGGATCACTGCGAAGGGCGGTATTCGTCTGCCGCCCAGCTTGGGAACCCAGGTGGGCACGACCTCACCCCACCGGCGAACCAGTCCGAGGCTGAGCAGGGCGAACGCCTCTGACAGGACGCTGAGTCCGACGACGTAGGGAATGTTCCACGGTGAAGAGGGCAGGACCTCCCCGCCCATTCCGTAGCCGAAGGCGATCGGCAGACGCCACAGGCACACCGGCAGTGCGACCAGAGGCATCGCATGCGCTGCGCCGGCAGCCCACCGGGGAACGGGCCGTTCCGTGGCTGTTCTGCTGATGTGCGCCATGGGGGTTGTCATGCCTTCACCCTGGCTCGGCAGCTCACGAGCCGGATCCGCTCAGCGGACGATCCTCCTCCGCCGGAAGGGCGAGGGACGCGGAGCAGAAGTCCGACCACCTCACCGTCATCGGCCACGGCACGGCCGGGTTTCACGAAAACACGGACAGAGCCGAGATCGAGCACCACCACCTCGACCATCCCATTCCTGCCCTCCTCCATCCCGGCTTGACCCTCCGGACACAACAAGGGGCGGCCGCCCTGATCTCCGGGCGGCCGCCCCTTCTACCGCCAACGCTTTGCCCGGAAGTCCGCCGCCGCTTCGCGCCAGGACGGCGGCGCTTCGACCCTCAGTCACACCAGTCGGCCGACACCGCGAGGAAATGCCACGCTCGTGAGACTGGCGGGTGTACCACCCGACCGCGACAGGGAAGAGCCGCAGGTCCGCAGACACAGCCGTGCCACGGATCGCGAGGTCCTCCACGAAGTCAGTCGTGTGCAGCGCCCTGAACTGGGTCGACTGCCTTGGATGTCAACACCAGAGCTGGACCGGCTCGGGTGAGGGCAGCGTGCACCCGCCGGTGGCTATGGCGTCAACTCGGCCATGACCTGATACGTCCCGTTATGCGAGAGGCATCCAGAGCCCCAGCATCACGGCCACACAGACGCCGGCGAGGAGCAGTGAGGCTCTTGCGGCAGAACGGAAGGACTCCGGTCTGTCCCGTGCTGCGCGGAAGCCGATCTGCAGCAGAAAGCCACCCACCGCACAACCCGAACCCATGCTCGTCACCGCAAACGACAGAGCCTCCTCGTCGTTCGCGACGAACTGGCCATCTCCGGCGAGTGAGTCGCGGTGGGTGAGAATGGCCCCGATCAGGACCGCGAGGCTGATCACGAGCCCGATGAGCCCCACCGCGATCCCCGTCCCCCCGGTCATCCTCGGCTTGGTGCCCGACAGGTCCGTACTCAGGACCACGTATCTGCCCTGCGTGCGGGCGAACAGGTGCACCGTGGAGCCGGGGCCGACCCGGGCCGTAATCGGCTCGCCGCGACCGGGCAGCGTGGCTCGAGCCCGCTCGCAGCGCACATCGTGCACTCCGGGCTCGACCTTAACGGTGTTGCTGACGCCGCTCTGGACATTGACACACCAGGCGCCATGGACGATGACCTTGAGCCGCACCCCACTCCGATTGATGACCCGCAGCGCTCCCCGCTCCTCCGTTCGCGGGGACGGCGCCTCGGACGGGGCGTGCGCCACCTTTTCCGTGATCACCGCCGTGGACTCACCGCCGCGCAGCATGTCCAGGGCCGCCGTGACGGTCGGGCGGTCGCCGGGCTCCTTGGCCAGCAGACGGATGGTCAGAGGGGCGGGGGGCGCCGGCCCGCTCCGGAGGCGGGGCCTGAGCCAATGCCACCGCCGCCAGAGTCGCGGTCGGGGTATCCCGCCGAAACGGTGAGACGCCCTCCACTGCCTGGTACAGCGTCGCTCCCAGCGAGAACAGATCACCGGCCGTCTCATCGATGCCGTTCAACCGCTCTGGTGCCATGTATTCGGCGGAGCCGATGACCCCACCGGTGGAGGTAAGCGCGGTGTCCGTCTGATGCACGGAGATACCAAAGTCGGTCAGCAACACCTGTCCGTCGGGGGTGAGCATCGCATTGGCCGGCTTCACATCCCGATGCACGATCCCCATCACGTGGGCCGCACCCAACGTCTTCAGCAAAGCGCCAGCCGCCTCGGCCACGCGCGGCGCGGGCAATGGCCCCTCCGCGCACAGGCGCCCCCCCAGGGAACACCCGTCGACCAGCCGCATCACCGTCCACGGCACGCCGTTCTCGACCACCACATCGTGGACGGCAACGATGTGCGGATGGTCCCGCGACTTCGCCGCGTTACGTGCCTCACGCGTAGCACGGGCCACCCGCTCGCGATGTTCCTCGTCCGAGCCGGCCGGCGGCAGCCAGATCTCCTTGATCGCCACGTCCACGCCCAACGTCTCGTCGTACGCGGCCCACACCCGCCCGAACCCACCAGACGCCAGCCCCTCGACAAGCCGATAACGCCCACCGACGACTCGTCCTACCCTCGCTTCCCCTGCCAACCCGCCGCCCCTAACTCCTAGTTCAGCGCGATCGTGCTCAGCGTACGGACACGATACCGAGCATCAATTGACAAACCCCCCGTCACGTTGGTGGCCGCGGGAGAGGGACCACGACCAGAGAGCTGATGAAGATGGTGACTGCATCGTGCGAGATCTAGGCAGTCTCTTACGGATCACCGCCCAAGCTCCGGGCTGTCGGTGGTGGGATGGCGTCATGCGACCTGAGCATTGTGTGACCAGGAACCACGTCGAGGTGTGGCATGAACGTGTGGTGCCGTCGGGGCCAGAACGGATCAGGTACTGGACGGTGCTGCGCGGCTCGCTCCTGCCGATCCTCGTCTGGACTGGGGTCGCGTGCTTCGCGTACTTCGTCTACAACTCGCTCGTAGCGGTGGTCCTAGGTGGGCTCTTCGCGTTGTCGTTCATCGTGGGGTTCGGGCTCCGCCGCAGGGCAAAGCACTCGGTTCGCTGCAGCGTCTACGGTGCGCTGGGTGGAGTGCTCGACAAGTCGATGGCCGGGTTCTGAGGCGTTGCGGCGGAGGGGGCCCGTCGTTGTATCGGGCGTGTTGACCGATACCCAGGGGCCAGGATCGAGCCTCTGTTGCCGGACCGGACTCCTCGCCGAGGTGGACGATGGCGTGATCACCGGCAGGTGATCGATGCAATCGCCTGGAAGTACCGGACGGGATCTCCGTGGATGGACCTGCCTGCGGAGTTCGGCTCGCGGAAGGGTTCCTACAGCCGCCTGCGAGACTGGGCGCTCGACGGGACTTGGGAGCGAGTGTTCACCGCCCTGCTGACCCAGGCGGACGCCGATGAGAACCTGAGCTGGGTGGTGTCCGTCGACTCCACGGTCGTTCGAGCCCATCTGCACGTAGCCGGAGCCCGCAAAAGGGGGCTCCGGCTGACGAGCCCGCTGACCACGCCATCGGCCGCTCCCGACGTCGCCTGATGGGGCGGCACGCCCCGCGCCGCGCCCGCATCGTCTTCTACGACGTGGCGCAGGAGCAGATCGAGAAGATGACCGAGGCCGAGCGCCTGCGACTGGACCCCGTGCTGGTGCCCTCTCCAGGAACCCGGAGATCGGCGTGCTGTCGAAGCACGGCGCGATCCGCGAGCACCGCGAGGGCGGTGTCCGCATCCTGTACGTGCCGATAGCCCTCGGCACGCTTGTGCTCGTCGCCTATGTCGAGACGGACTGATCGCTCCCGGCTTCGTACTGCTATCGCAGCGGCGGTATCGCGCCCACCTGTCCCGGCTCATCCGACCACGAGCATCCGGACGGCGTGGACTGCGGTCTCGAGGTCACTGTTGCTGAGGATCCACGACAGTGATCGCGGTAGTCGGTAGGTCCTTCCCGTGCCTCCTGCTGAAAGCCCCACCCTCTGGAGGGGTGGGGCTTTCAGCAGGTGCGAGGTGGCTCTATCCGAAGGCAATCTTGTCGGTCCACAGCCCGTCAGTCCAGATGACGGTGCTGTATGAGGCTACGTGGGATGTGCGTCCTCCTCGGACGAAGCGGACGGCGCCGGTCTTGTACATGCACCAGAAGTCGGGGATGCCGTCGCCGCCGGCTTCCGGGTTGCCGGTGTCCGGGGCAGCCATGAACAGGGGGATCTCGGTCGGCTGCCAGCCGGACGCGAGGCTGTAGACGGGGTCCGTCGGGGTGGCGGGGGCCGCTGCGGAGGCGAGGGACAAGAGGTCGGTGCCCGTACCGGAGGTATTGGGCTTGCCCTCACGGCGTCGGAGTTCGCCCGCGGTGTTGTTGCGGAAGATGAGGTCGAGGACGCCGTCTCCGCTGATGTCGTTGGCGATGAAGATGTCACGGTCGGACCAGGAGCCGTAGATCAGCCGGGTCGCCTGGTCGAAGGTGGCTCCGCTGTATCCGGTGAAGGCCCACAGGCTGCCGTCCTGCGTTGTGGCGAGCACGTCCGGGCGTCCGTCGCCTGTGGCGTCGCCGACGGCCACGATCTGGTCGAAGGTCGAGGGCGCGGGGGCGTTGGCGGGCATTTCGATGTCGATGCGCTGGTCGACGTTGAAGGTGCCGTAGCCGTCACCCGGGTAGATGTAGAGGCCTCCGTCGGGGCTGACCGCGAGCAGGTCGTTCATGCCGTCACCGGGGTAGGTGTCGTTGAAGTGGGTGATCGGCACGGGCTTGCTGGTGGTGGCGTTGTAACAGTAGCCGGGCGGGTTGAGCGTCTTGTCGGTGGTGTAGGAGCCCGGCACACAGGCTTGCAGTTCGCCGTTCGGTCCGCCGGGGCAGGTCAGCAGGTTGCCCTTGGTGTTGATGGTCAGCAGGTCGGGGATGCCGTCGCCGTTGACGTCGCCGGGAGCGTCGGCGGTGTCGCGCGGCTGCATGTAGAAGGTGTAGTCGGTCCGGGCACTGATGTTGCCGACATTGTCGAGGGCGAAGACCTGCAGCACGTTCGGGCCGGCGTGCGGGGGCTTGAGAGCCGACAGAGTGAGTGTCCCATCGCTGTTGGCGGCGGGGTCAGGTGAGACGAAGGTGCCGTCGAAGCCGTAGCGGAACTTCGTGGCGCCCTGGGAGGTGAAGGTGATGGCGCCGGTGCCGCCGAACTTCACCGTGGCCCAGGTGGCGCCGTCGTCCGTGGCCTGCTTGAACACCTCGCTGGTGACGACCGGCTGCGGCGGCGAGACCGCGTCGATCGTGAGCCGGCAGGTGTTGCCGCCGCCGGGATAGACGGCGGAGTAGGCACCGGAGTGGTCCTCGGCGCGTACCTCCCACGCGTAGGTCGCCTTGTCTTCCAGCGGGAAGGTACTGGGAATGGTGAGAGTGGCCTTACCGCCGCTGGCGGGAGTGACCAGAGTCTCGGCCGGGACGGCGGTGCCAGCCTTCCAGAAGCGGAAGCGCAGGCTCTTGAGGTTGCCGTCCGGGTCGGAGCCGGTGGCAGACAAAATGATGTTGGTTTTGCCGACCTTTACTCCTTCGCCCGTTCCGACGGAGCACGTTCCGCCAGGAGTCGAGGAGACGGCGGTGGGGGTGCCGGGGGGCCGGTTGAAGGTGACTTCCAGGACGGCGGAGGTCGCCTGGAACTTGCGCCAGGTCTGGGTGTCGCCTTCGCTGGTCGCCCGCATGCCGAGGGTGATGTTCGACCAGCCGCCGGTGGCGGGCTTCTGGGCGGCGACCTTCACGTTGAAGGCTTCGTACTCGTCGGGGCAGGAGGTCGAGGACCAGCCGTGCGCGAAGGACTTCCTCTGCAGTTCCGTCTGCGAGCTCGGCTGGGCGTTCCAGGTCGTGCCGGAGGAGATCGGGCCGGTGAGCCAGAACTGGAATTCCCGTGTCGTGCAGGACCAGGAGTGGTTGTTGAGCACCTTGAAGGTGGCGGCGCTGATCGTGGCGCCCTTGAGGCTGCTGGAGAAGCCCATGCGCCAGAACGAGCGGGCGGTTCCGCCGGTCTCGTTCTCGGAACCGACGCGGGCGTCGGAGGTTCCCGAGGAGAAGTTGGTGCCGTTGTAGAAGCTGCTGTTCGGGTACGGCTTATAGGCCACCGTCCAGGCCTGCCAGCCGGCATTGAGGGTGGGGTCGACCCCTTGGGGTCGAGGACCAGGACGCGTTCGGGGCTCGTGTCGTGGCTGAAGGTGGCCGTGTCCGAGCGCAGCCCGTACGACACCTTCGCCAGCGCCGCGCTCTTGGCGGCTTCGGGGGTTTTGACGATGAGGAGCTGGGCGAAGCCGCCCTCTTCGCGGGCAACAACGAGGAGGTCGACTCCGGGGAACACCTCGGAGTACAGCGCACGCGGTCCGGAGAGCACAGGCTCGGGCAGAGGTCCGGGCCAGGTGTAGGAGATGGCGTGGCCGCGGATCGTCACGCGGGCTAGCACGGTCTCCTCGGCGGGCGCTTCTTCAGCGCGCGGGGTGAGCGGAACGCGGAGGTATGAGCGGTCGGCCCGGGCGGACCGCTGCTTGCTGCCGCTGGCGAAGCGCACAGGGTACGCCGCGTTCACGGGCACGATACCGAGGCCGTCCTTGGCCTTGTCCGTCCGCTTCAGCGTGTTGTCGATGGGCGCCCAGTGCCCCTGCGCGTTCTTTGCCCGCTGGGGCAGGGCGTGGATCTGGCTGCGGAGCTGGCCGGTGGGCAACGCCCAGGTCTGCGACGTGGCCGTGGTTGCGGTGTCCACCAGGACGTTCTTGCCGGTGCGGACGGCTTCCGTCATGGCGGCGGCCTCGTCGCGCGGACCCGTGGAGACCGGCTTGGCGTCAGTTGCGCGTCCTCCGGCAGTCGGTGGCGGACCTTCAGGCTGCCACCAGGGCAACAGGCTGACCGTGAGTGCAGCCAGCAGGAGGCCGAGAGTCAGAGACAGCCGAGTGCGGGTGCGCACGAAGGGGCTGAGAAAACGAGGCGGCGCGGACACGGCGGTCTACTCCCGTGGGAACCAAGCGGATGGGGACAGCACAGACAGCCCCATACGGCAGCCCGCGGGGCAGAGAACGCCAGACTCGATCACACGTTCGACACGGGTCGGTACCCTTCTGAGGAGCGGGCAAGGCGCGGCCCCTGTGGCCGCGCCTTGCCCGCTTCCCTACGGGCCGGGCCATTATAAGGCGCACTAAATAGGAACGGCGATAATTTGAATCCGTACACGATCATTGGTATCACCGATTGGGCTAATCTCGAAAATGCTGACGGCTCGGCCTTCCCGGACACGCCGGCCAAGCTTCGCGATTTGACGTCCGGTGACCCTTCGGCGGTAACGAGTTCACTCAACCACCTCTATAACGCCCTTCTCAACGATGGCGTGGTGTATTCTGCAACCGTGCCAGCTTTCAGGTATGTTGCCGCGCTTTTGGGTGACCGGTCAAGTCGAGCCGCACTTGCCCCCCCGTGGGAAGGGGTAAAATTCCCACTTCGAGGCAACCTTCTTACGTGGCTAGCCAATGTGGCCTTTGATGTCAGCGCTGGACAGGAGCAACGCATCCGGGAGTGGGGAAAGTATCCACCGTCCGAGCCATTCCCTAACTTCATAAACATTAGGAATACTTACCCGGAAGCTTTTCCGAGTGCTGCCTCCTACTTCGATGACCCTGATTTGAGAGTAGTGGAGGCGGCCCTTGTTGCCGCCATTCGATTCTCGGAGTCCCCGGAATTGGCGATGCATCGCAAGGGACTGAGTCACTTGGTGGAGAATATCCTAGCGAAAAGCTCCACTGAACGGCATAGAAATTTGGCCTCTGAGGCGCTAAATACCTGGAGGCAAGGGCGCTTGTTGATTGCATCGCACACTGATCCGCTCCCCTCCGAGGAGTATGGGATGGTTCATAATCCGCAGGGAAATCAGGGATCAGTTGACGAGCCGCCATTTTAGTAAATGGAGAGTTGGTTGGTCAGTTTTTGCGAGCGAGGCGGAATGTGAGAGACCCCACCGGTAGCCAGGTGCGGATCGCCTCCGAGCTGTAGCCCTTGTCGCCGAGGACGTGATCGGGCCTGGCACATGAAGCGCAGAGGGATTACAAGCGCCACCGTAGTGATCAACCACCGCGGTGGACCCTGCAGCGGCGACTTCTCCTGTACGAGTGCGGTCTCGGCCATCCAGCCGGTGGGACCCACACTGAATGTACTGTTTCCTGATGGGCAAGGTGGGCTTAGAACTCCTAACGGAATGACACGTTGAGGTCGGCTCCTGGTAGCGAGGTGCCGTCGGTAAGCACGGGGCGATGGGCTTCGATCTTCTCTGCAGCAAGTCGCCAGGCGCTGTGTGCCGGTGCGAGAAGTCAATCCTGCGCGAGCTGGAGTCGTCCGAGAGAGCGCTCATCGGCGAGCCACTCATCGGCCTCGTGGTCGGCGATGAGGCCACGCAGTCCCGCCCGCAGCTCAGGGTCCAGGTGATCGCAGGCGGCTGTGAACGTCCGCACGTCGTCGGCGCTGGCCAGCAGGGTCAAAAGCTGGAGGACCTGGCCGCTGTGGTCACGCGGGATGCTCAGGAGATCGGCAGCTGCCAGGACCGTGCCTCTGACAAGATCCCGACTGGGGAAGCGCTGCAAGGCACCGTAAACGGCTTGGTGGGCGCCGTAGTCCTCCTCCGCGCGGAGCGAAGCGATCAGGACACAAGCAGCGCGGGGACCCTCGGTGCCGTCAACCATGTCCGCAAGCGCCACATATCGGTCGTAGCGGCGTCCGGCCTCGTCGTCGGATACGGAGGAGTCGCCGTCCTGAACGAGATCGCCCGTGGCCAGCAGCTCTTGCCGCCATGCATTGAAGTCACCGAACGGCATAACTGCTCCCCTCGTAGCTGCCCGCGGGATCGACGGCGGGCTCGATCTCGGACACTACCGAGCACGCGTTCGGCGGCCTTCCGGCGGGTGCACGATGACAAGCTGTGACAGGCGTCGCCAGCAGATGAGTGCGCATCCCAGGGTAAGGAAGCCTTCGTGGACGTCGTCGCGGATCTCCCAGCGGATCCGCAGGCGGCGGAACCAGTGCAGATGAGCGAAGGTGCGCTCCACAACCCAGCGTTGGGTTCCGAGTCCGGAGCCGTGTTCGGTGCCTCGCCGTGCGATCAGTGGCTTCGTGCCGAGCGCGCGGACGAGGCGGCGGTACTTGTCGTGGTCGTAGCCGCGGTCACCAAGCACGACGTCGGGGCGGCGGCGGGGTCGGCCACGCTTGCCCCGGACGGGCGGCACTGCTTGAAGCAGTGGAATGAGCTGGGTGACGTCGTTGCGGTTGCCGCCGGTCAGGGTGACGGCGAGCGGGATGCCGGTGGCGTCCGTGATCAAGTGGTGTTTGCTGCCCGTCCTGCCCCGGTCGACGGGGCTTCGTCCCGTCTTGGAGCCCCTTTAAACGCCCGGATGTGGGAGCCGTCGACTGCGGCTCGAGAAAAGTCCAGGGCGTCCGCGCTGCGGAGCTTGGCCAAGAGCGCTACGTGGAGCCGGCGCCACACGCCGGCCTCGGTCCACTCGGCCAGGCGACTCCAACACGTCATGCCCGAACCGAAGCCGAGCTCCTGCGGCAGGTGTTCCCAGGCGATCCCGGTATGCAGGACGAACAGGATGCCCTGAAACACCAGTCGGTCCGGATGACGCTTCCGCCCGGGATGACGAGTGCGACGTTCGACTTTCGGCAGCAGCGGTTCAATCACCGCCCACAGTTCGTCCTCAACATGCCACAGCTTCGGCCGAGCCACCTCGCACCCACGGATCAACGCGCTCTGAGCGATCCAACCACCCCGAAGATCATTTCGTCAGGAGTTCTTACTCACGCCCCCCTCCACGGCAGGCGGCGCTCGTGACGGCACTCACGAAGATGGGAGAAGAGAAGGTGATCCTTAGCGTCGCTTTCGGCGGCCAGCGGCGCTACGCCGAGACATCGCAGGACAAGCGCCGACTCATCACCGAGATCATGGAGACGCTTGAGGGTGAAGGCGGAGAAGGCCGCTCTCGGTCACCAGGCGGGGACGCTTGGTGCAGCCTTGCTGAGCAGCGGCACAGCGAGGAGAACCGTGTCGCGGACAACTTCCTTCGCGTTGCGGTCAACCGGACAACGGGCTACGGCGCTCTGATTTGGTTCGTCACTGAGGGCAGTCCACGGAAGGGCGACATCTACGAACAGGTGTGGGTGTCCAACAACCCGGAGCCCCCAGGTTTCGACCCGCGCGTCGTGTCGGATCCCGGCTACCCCTGTTCCACGATCCGTGCAGCACTCTTCCTCTGGCTCAGGTCCGCGCCGCTCTGGAGCAGTTCTGCCAGGCAGACACGGGAGAGCGGCCCGACTGCATCAGCTGGGTACCCGGGCACATGAACGGGCAGCGGCTCGACAGGCCGTCCGCTCTGGAGAGCGTGGAAACCTCGGATCCCTTCGCGTAGCCCACGAGCACGGTGAGCAGATTCACCCGTTCCACCGGTCCAGCCTAGTGTCATGGCTCGCTGCGCGTAACACAGAAGCCCCACCAGTACAATCTGGTGTGGCTTCGTCGTACCGCGCGCTCTCGCAGCCACCTCTCACTCGCCGACGTCTTTGGGCACGCGCCGGTTGGCCGGGCGCGGACTCTGCCGCTCCAGGCGGGATTTGCAATCCCGCACCAGCGCCGTTCAAGCCGGAAAGGGCAACTCGCCATGACCCCTCGAGTCGGCGACGAAGTACTGGTCTCCTGTGATCCGGCCAGCGCGAGAGTCGTTAAAATCAATGCACGCTACGTCACTCTCGAGTGGCCGTGGGGCACGATTGATAATTCGTCGCGGTATCGCTGGGATGGAACCTACCTGCTCCCTGCCGATTCGTCTTCGGAGGAATGGGTTCCCTACCACATCGAACCGGCATGCTCCGAGCTTAACGTCGGAGATTTCTGCAGGGTCTCAATCCCCTTGACGCGGCTCTATGTCGGGCACTATGAGGAGTACGACCCTCCACGCAACCTGGGATGGTCCCCCGCACCCTCTGCAGGGATCTATGTGATCCCGCCTGAGAGAAGTGAAGAAGAAGATGTGGGGTGCATGCTCTACCTTGGGGGAGCACAGCCAATTCATGTGGATCCGGTCGCGAACTGAGGCGCCTTATTCGGATTTTGTACTCGATCTGACGACCGGGAACTGATCTAGGTCAAGCACGTCGCAAGTTGCTCACGGTCCAGCGCTCTTGGGCGCCGTCCGGGCTTACGTGTCTTGTGGATGCTGGTGGGTGCGCCAGAGGCGTCTGAGGGCTTCGAGTTCAGTTCGGGGGAAGTGCTCACCCCACTTGCCTCGGTAGCCGCTCTCGCCGTAGGTCTTCGCGACCTCGTCGAAGCAACGGATCACAGCGCGGGCGAGCTGGTCGAGGCCGAGCTGACTCGACCAGATCTCGTTTCCCTTGTTGGCGTGGTCTCTGCCGTCGCGTAGTTCGAGCACGCGGATCCAGGTGTCCTCGCCTTCGCGGTAGAAGATCCACCGGTAGACGGTCGGCTCGGCCTCGAACTGGGCACGGGTCTCTGGCTCGCCGGCGACGAGCCGGGCCACCGCAGTCAGGAAATCCTCGGGCGCATTGCTGATGTAGGACGCGGTGAGCTCGACTTTCACCTGGTGATCTTCAACGGTGCAGTCGGCCCACCCGGATCCCGCCAACATCCAGGTGATGCGCATGCCGGATGTCACGGCTGCTCCTTGGTGAGGAAGCTCCGGACGTCGGCCGCCAGGGAAGCCATCGGCTCGCCGGCCTCCAGCCAGGTGGTCACCGAGGCGCCCCAGCCGCCAGCGGCCTGTGGCCACGGCCGCAAGGCCCAGGTCAGGCCGACGTAGCCGCCGGATCGGAAGACGGCCGACACCGTCAGGTCTCGGTCGTTGGTCTGCCAGCTCCGTTCGCCGTCCCATCCCCGGTAGTCGGCAACGAGCTCGTCCAGGAACGTGGTGAGATCGCTGTCCCAGATCCAGGCGACGACCTCGCTGACACGAGCGGTCAGGCCCGGGGCCCGGAGCTCGACGGCATAGTGCACCGAGTCCGCGTCGAAGCTGAACCGGTCACAGAACGTCACGCCCACGGATGAGTTGTCCTGGCAGCGAATGGTCACGCTGGACTTGTCATCGATGTGGCCGCCTGGGGATGTCATGCACGGAACGCTAGGCCAGTGCTGCCTTGATCGTCATCCGGATTCGCCGCTGACATGGTGCAACAGGGCTTCGGCGATCTCACGCACGCGGTCCATGGTGATGCCGGCGCGCTGTTCGACAGCGAGCGGGTGGTCGGTGGGCTCGAGCTCGTGAGGGGACGCTCGCCGGCCGGGCGGGTGTGGAGGTTGGTCTTCAAATTGATGGTGCTGGGGGAGTAGATAGGCAGCTACGCGATCAGATGGTTCAGATGGCCGAGACCGGGTCACCTTCAGCGAGACACGTCAATAATCCACCGGCCGCAACGCGCGCATTGCGCAACTTCTGATAGTCGGAACTACCAGCAGAGCCGTCCGGGTCCTGGTGGGAGCCAGTGATGCGGGCGACGCCGACCACCGCGCCGGTCACCAGGTCGCGGCCCCGGATCGTGCGGGCGACCAGCGGCTCGCGCAAGGCGGTGCGGTCGATCTGCTTCGCCGCGTGAGCAGTACCCAGCCCGGTCGCCACGACGGCTGAGGCCGGGGTGTGCGGTGAGGTTGGGGGCGTCCGTCCGGTACGGGGGAAGGTCCTGTTCCGGACGGACGGTTGAGCGGGGGGCGTCAGGCCGTGGTGGCGGCGCGGCGTTCGGCGCGCAGGCGGCGGCGGTCGTTGAACGTGGTGCCGGCCCAGATCGCGGATCCGGCGCGGGTCGGGTGGTCCAGGGCCCAGGCCAGGCACTGTTCGCGGGTGGCTTCGGGGCATGCGCTGAGGCAGGCCAGCTGGCCGTTCAGGCGCTGCTTGGGGGTCCTGGTCCAGTCCTCGGGGTCGGCGTTGGGCGCCCGGCACGGTTCGTTGCCGGTCAGCTGCGGCCACCTGCGGCGCATCGTGCTCGGCGGTGAAGCGCTCCACCCCGGGCCGCTGAAGCAGTGGATCAGCCGGTACGACGTGGCCAACGCCTAAGGCCCGACCGAGGCGTGCGTCGAAGCGATCGTCCACCGGCACGTCCACGCGGGCGAAGACCCGGTCCCGATCGGCTTCCCCCTGCCCGGCGTACGGGCCTGGGTCCTCGACGACTACCAGCAGCCGGTAGCGGCCGGGGCGGGGAGCCATACCTCGGCGGCGCCGGCCTCGCCTCCGGCTACCTGGACAGGCCCGACGAGACCGCGAAGGCGTTCCTCCTGCTGCGGTTGCCCGGCCCCGACGATGTCCGGCGGTCCGAGCGGGTGTACCGGACCGGGGACGTGGTGCGCGAGCGGCCACGGGTCGGACGCCTCGTCTTCCTCGGCCGCGCCGACAACCAACTCAACGTCGGCGGCGTCCGCCTGGAGCCGGCCGAGGTCGAACAGGCCGCCACCCGGATGCCCGGCGTGCGGGCAGCCGCGCTGCTGACCGACCGGGGGACGAGCGGCAGACCCCGACTGGTCCTGCACGTGGAGACCGACGACACAGGCTTACCGGAGCGGCTGCGCAGGCAGTTGGCGGACCTGCTGCCGCCGGCGGCCGTCCCCGCGCTCATCACCGCGCGCCCGGCCCTGCCCCGGACCTCCTCGGGGAAGATCGACCGCCGCGCCCTCGCCGCCGCTTCCAATCCGGAGCCCGCAGGGGCGGGGACGCGTACGGGGGTAGCGCAGCCGGGGCTTCCCGAGGTCGTCGCGGGCTGGTGGCAGGAGCAGACCAGAGCTCCGGCCGACGGCGCGCGGGACTTCTTCGCCTCCGGCGGCGACTCCCTGGGTGCCCTGCTCCTGCTGCAACAGATCAACGAGAAGTACGGCACCGAGATCCAGCTCGCCGCGTTCTACGCCAATCCCACCACCCGGTTCCTCACCACCGCCCTGACGCCCGGGAGTACACCATGACCTCTTCGGTACGCGGACTGCTCATCGACCTCGACGGCGTTCTACGGCTGTGGCCGCGCCGCAGCGCGATCAAGGCCGCCCGGGACTGCGGCCTGCCCGAGCAGGCCGTCCGCAAGATCGCCTACGACGGCGGCTTCGACCTGGCGCACCACGGCGTGTGGAGCCACGAGCAGTGGGTCGAGCAGGTCACCGCGCGCCTGATGGAGGAGTTCGGCGAGGCCGGGGCGCGCGCCGCCAAGCTGTGGGCGGCCGACCGCGGGGACGCCGATCCGGCGATGGCCGACCTGCTGAGGCGGGCCCGCGCGGCCGGGCTGGTCACCTGCGTCCTCACCAACAACACCACCGCCGTCGCAGCCGACTTGCTGTTGCACGGGCTCGCCGACGTGTTCGACCACGTCGCCAACTCCGCCGAGATCCGGGTGACCAAGCCCGCCCCTGGAGCCTACGAGGCGGCGCTGGCGCTGATGGACCTGCCGGCCGCGCAGGTCGCCTTCACCGACGACAGCCGGACCAACATCGCCGCCCTCCACGTGGGCCTGCACGCCCACCACTACACCGGCGCCGAGCAGTTCGAGCGGTTCCTCGCCGACCTCGGCACCCTCCTTCCCCCGGCGGCCGGCGATCCTCCGGCCCGCTCCGCGGGCGTGCCCGCCGGGACGGCACCGCCCGCCGGCCACGCGGAAGCCGACGAGGCGACCACGGTGGCGACCCGCTACGCCACCACCGGCCTGCCACCGGCGGTCCTCGCCGCCCGCCTGGCCGTACACGACCCGACCGTCACCGTGGTGCCGCTCGGCCCCGACAGCCTCACCACTATCGGCGCTAGTGGAGCCCTGACCACCTGGCGGCTGCTGCCGCACGGCGCGGACCCCCGGGCCGCCGCCGGACACGTGGACGCCTGGGCGGAGACGGCCGGTGACGTGGACGCCGAACACCTGCCGCCCTGGACCCCCGCCGCCCGTACGGCCGCCGCTCCGCACGCCGACGACCTGCTCCACCACACCGGCTGGGCCCTGCACCAGCTCGCCGCCGCCGACCGCGGCGGCGACATGCTGGCGGCCGCGACCCATCTGGATACCGTCCGCCAGCACCTCACCGCGCTGGCCACCCTGCTCGTGCGCCACCAGCAGGCGCCCTGGCCCGGCGCCACGGCCTCCCGCTACCTCCCCCCGGCCACCCGCGAGGCGCTGACGGCCTCGCTGCGCACGGACCCCACCACCCGTACCGGTCTCGCCGCCGGTCTCCGGCCGCTGCTCGGTCTCCTGCGCCACCTGCGCCAGATGACCCAGCTCGTCCTGGACACCACCAGTTCCTGGCCGTGGCCGCACACCACCGCCGCGCTCACCCCACTGCTCGACGGGCCCCCGGACCTGTCCGCCCAGGCCCCCGAAGACCCTCTACACACCGGCCCTGGCCGCGGTCTACGAGCAGCACCGCCCCTTGGCGCAGCCCATGGCCGACGCGCTGCGCTGCTGGGCGGCGCAGGAGCTGTCCGGGTGCGATGTGGTGGAGCTGGGCGCTGGGACCGGGCGGATCACCCGGCAGCTCGCCGGGCAAGGCCCCGCGTCCTACCGGGCCATCGAACCGTCCGCCGCCATGGCCGCCCACCTACGGGACGCGAACCTGCCGGGCGTCGAGGTCGTTCAGGCCGACGCGCTGCTGTTCCCCCTTCTCTCCCTCGGCGCGGACGTCGTCGTCGAGCACGAGGCGCTGCAGTTCGCCGCCGATCCGCTGCTCGCCGCCGACGAGGCGCTGCGCGTCCTGCGTCCGGGCGGCCGCCTCGTCCGGCTGCTGCTGCACCCGGCTGGCCCCCACCCGCTCGCTGGCATCGACGCCGCCTACCGTCGGGCGGCGTTCGCCGACGGCCCGCGTCCGCTGTTCTTCGGCAAGGGCACCGACCAGCGCATCACCGCCCACCTCGCCGCCCGCAGGCGCCCCACCCAGGACCGGACGCTGGCGGAGTTCAACCAGAACCGCACCGCCGAGCAGGCCCTCGGCGCGCTCGCGGACCGGGCCTGGCCCTACCAGCACCAGCTCACCGACCCCGCCCACCGGGACGGCATGGCGGCCGCCCGGCAGGAAGCCGCCCGCCTGCCCGCGAGCGTGTCCGTGCCCTACGTGCTGCGCGCCCTGATCACGCCCGCCGACCAGGAGGAGTGCTGATGCCCCGCCTTCCCGACGGATACCGCTGGGCGTCCACCCTCGCCGACGCCGCCCGGTTGCTGAACGAGGAGAGCGTGCCCGTCCTTCGGCCCGAGGACACTGGGCGCGCCGAACGGTGGGCGGACATCCTGCACACCTATCCGGCGCCCGACCTCGGCCGGGGCGGGCCGCCGGACGCCCGGGTAGTGAGCCTGGCGGGCCACGAGGACCTCGGCGAGCTCGTCGCCCGCGCGCTCGGCCGCCCCCACCACCTCCTCGACCCCGCCCGGCTCCACGCGCCCGGCGCCCTCGGGCCCGAGGGCGGCAGCGTCCTCGTCGTCGCCCGCTCCCGCGCGCTCACCCTGGGCGTCCTGATGCCGCTCCTGGACGCCGCGACCCGGAACACCACCTTCGCCGGGGTCCTCACCGGCCGCGACGACGCCGCCTGCACCTTCGCCGCGGCCAAACTCCTCGCCTCCCACCTCGACCGGTCCGCCCCCGCGCGCACCGCGCTCCTGGACGGCACCACCGGACTGACCCACGTGCTCACCCCCGGGCGCCCCGACCAGCGCAGCACCCTGGCCGACGTCCTGGACGGCGACTTCGGCAGCCTCCTGGTCGACGCCCACGGCTCCGCCGCGCATGCTTCCCTGGGCACCGTGACCCTGTGCGGGCTGAGCGGACCGGCCGAACACGGCCCCGACGGGACAGTGCTGGCCGGCGGGTGCACGCCGAGCGCTTGCAAGACCGACCCGGCCGGCCGCACCCGCCCCCTCGCCCCGCACGCCCTGCGCGCCCGCGTCCTGGGCCTGTTCGTGTGCAACGCGATCACCCTGGGCGAGAGCGAGCAGTACCCCTCCGACGTGAGCCTGGCCCTGGACGCCGTCGAGGGCCACCCCGGGGCCGTCCTCGGTCTGCTGCGCGGTGACCTGGACACCAGCGGCTACGAACCCCGTCTGACCGCCGCGAGCCTGCACTCCGGCGCCCGGCTCGGCGAGATCACCGCGCTGCTGGACGCCGACGGCCACCGCCGGGGCATCCGCGGCCCCTCCGCGATCCTGCTCGGCGACCCCGAACAACAGCTCCACACCGCCAACACCGCGATCGCCGCCCCCGCCCCGGCGGCGCCCGCGACCATCCGGCCGCCCGCCGACGCCGAGACGCTCAGCAGCTGGCGGGTACGGCTGGCCGATGCCGAGGCCCTCGAGCACGGGCTGTACGCCTCCCTCGACCAGCGCCCCGACGCGGACCTGTCCGCCTGCGTGAAGGAGATGGCTTCCTACCGGCAGACCGCCCAGGAGACGCTCCTGGCCGCCACCCGCACGCCGGACAAGGGGTGGGAGGAGCGTGTCGAGAAGCAGAGCCTTCAGTGGGGGCGCGCCCTCCTTGAGATCCTCAGCCGTACCCGCGGCGGCACGTTCTCCCGCCAGCTCACCGCCGCCCGCCCCCACCACCGCACCACGCGCTGGACGCCCGCGCCCGCGTGCGGATACCGCCGCGCGCCCCAGGAGTTCGAGCACCTGACCAGCCCGCTCGGCCTCACCGACCGGCGCACCCTGCGCTGCCCCAAGTGCGGGCCCGCCCTCAGCCTCCCGCCGACCCTCCAACCCCTCGACATCACCATCCCGTCCGCTCTCCGCCTGGGTCAACCCGTCGAGATCCACCTCACCTTCTCCGAGCAGACCCGTGGCCTGTTCGCCGTCCATCTGCGGCCCCGCTCCACCCGGCGCGGCTCGTACGATCACGCTGCCCTGACCGCCACCCCGGGCCGGCACACCATCGCCCTCACCGTCCCCGCCACGGACACGCCCCTGGAACTGGAGCGCCTCTGGGTCGTGCACGCGGACCGCTTCCACGTCGCCTACCACCAGCGGCGCCTCCCCCTCCTCCCCCACCCCGACCCCACCGACCACCAGCAGTAACCGACCCGGCCGTCTCGCCGGCCGGGAATCAGCACCGCGAACACGAAAGAGACACACGCATGATCATCTGGGTCAACGGTCCCTTCGGCGGCGGCAAGACCACCACCGCCCACCTGCTCCACCAGCAGCTCCCCACCAGCCTGATCACCGACCCCGAGGAGATCGGCTTCGTCCTGCGCAAGAGCATCGGCGACCACCCCACCCGGCAGAAGGACTTCCAGGACTACCCGGCCTGGCGCACCCTGGTCGCCAGCCTCTGCGCCGAGCTCGACCGCCAGACCCAGGGCGGGCCGGTCATCGCACCGATGACGCTGCTGCGCCGCGAGTACGCCGAGGAGATCTTCGACTCCCTGGCCAAGGCCGGCGTCGAAGTGCGCCACCTCCTCCTGCACGCCGACTCCGACACCATCCTCAAGCGCATCGACGGCAGCATGGAGTTCCCCGGCGACGAGGAACGCAGCGAGAAGGTCCGCGCCTTCCGGCGCCGCAAGCTCGCGGACTACGAGCAGGCGTACGCGACCTGGCTGGGCGAGCGGGCCGACGTGATCGACACCACCGCGCTCACCCTGGACCAGGTCGTCGCGAAGGCCCTCACCCTCCTGCGTCTGCCGTGAACAGCCACGCGATAGCGAGGATGGCCGGGCCGGCCGAGGTCATCGCCGACCACAGGTGGCCCGGCACGTCCACCACGGTGCTCCGCCTGCGGCCCCCGACGGACGACAGATGATCCTCAAGTCCAACACCAGCAGCGACAGCTTCCAGCGGGAGCACAGGGCCCTCTGCCGCTGGGCCCCGGCGCTCGGCGCCAGCGCGCCGCAGCTTCTCAACGTTGACGAGGACGCACAGATCCTGCTGATGCCCGCGGTCACTGGCCATCCTCTGCAGTCCCTCACCCTCACCGGCCAGCAGGAGCGCCGCGCCTACGAGCGGGCCGGCGCCCTCCTTGCCCGCTTCTACGACACCGCGCCAGGAACCGCCCTGCCCGCCTTCGGCGCCGAGCGCGCCGCGTACATCCGCACCCAGCTGACCGACGGCACCCATCCCCTGACCGGCGCCGACCTCAGTGTTCTCGATGAGGCACTCCACCTGCTGGAAACCCTCCCGCCTCAGCGGGCTCAGCCCTCCCATCTCGACTTCACCAGCCGCAACGTCCTGTGGGACGCCCGAGCAGAGGTGGGGGTCATCGACTTCGAGACCAGCCGCTACGAGGCCGTCGGCCGGGACTTCCTGCGGATCACACAACGCACCCTCTACCACCGCCCGGACCTTCGCACCGCGTTCTACCGGGGATACGGCCGTGACCCCGATCGGGCGGAGAGCGAGTTGATGCGCATCTGCACCGTCACCGACGCCGCCGCCATCGTCGTCACCGCCACCGCCCGCGGGCAGCACCCCTTCGCCACCGAGGCGCGCAGCATCCTGACCGCCGCCGTACGCGCCTGGCCCGCCCCCGCGCCGGGGACCGCCATCCCGCACGGACGGAGACCCTTATGACACCCCCACCGCGCGCTGGCACGAAGGCGGCCATCACCGCCACCACCAACTTCCACTCCGTTCTCCACCGCGCCCCCGACCTGCTCGCCACACTCCACCACGCCCGTCTTTCGCGCGCAGACGCGCGCTTGAGCGTCGGCGTTTCGGCCAATCCGCACCCCTGCCCATGGTCTGGCAACGCAAGGGTCGGTGCACTGCACACATGCAGAGAACCGCTCAACCGAGGGGTGCATGACCCGTCCGAAAGAGCTGGTGTTCGAAATCGGGTGGCGTCGTTGAACACGGCGACGCCGCGATCACAACCATGAGGGGGAACACATTGTCAGCCGAACGAGACAGCTGCAGAGCCGAGAACCTGCCACAGGAATCGGCTGCGGACAGCGCTCGGCCGGCCTGGATGCGCAGCCCCTACCGGGACATGGGTCACCTCGTGCACACCCTGGCTCGCCGACCGGAGCGGGGCCGATCGTGACGCCCTCCAGCAAAGTTCGTGACGCGGCCGCGGAAGGCGCGGCCGCCGCCCTTCCGCTGCGCACCAACCGGTCCTTTCGGGCGTACTGGGTCGGCGAGGCGGTGACCCTCGCGGGGTCATCGGTTCACGGCGTGGCGCTGCCGGTGATCGCGGTGCTGGAGCTGGACGCCTCCCCCGGCCAGGTGTCGCTGCTGGCCGCCTCGGCAACGGTTCCCGCGTTCGTTCTTGCGCTGCCCGCCGGGGTGGCCGGCGACAGGTATCCGAAGAAGAAGATCATGATCGGAACGGATCTGGCCGCAGCCACGGTGGTGTCCGTGGTGCCGGTCTGCTGGGCCGTGGGAGTCCTGTCCGTGCCCGTGCTCTACGCGGTCGCCCTGCTTCTGGGGGCGCTGACCGTACTGCACCAGGCGGCGTCGATCGCCCTCGTGCCCGAGATCGTCGACCGCGCCCACATGCATCCGGCGAACGCGCGGATCGCCGGCGCGTTCTCCCTGGCGGACACCGCCGGTACCTACGGCGGCACCCTCGTCGTGGGCCTCCTCGGTGCGGTCCGCGCTCTGTGGCTGGACTCCCTTTCGTACCTGTTCAGCGCTTGGTGCGCCTCCCGGATCCGGCCCAGCGCGGCACGCCGGGCGGCTGACCGGCCCGTGCGGATGGGCGCCGCGATCCGCGAGGGGGTCCGCTTCGTGATGCGCGATCCGATACAGCGTCCTCTGGTGCTCTCGCTCGCCGGGCTCGCGTTCGCCGACGGGATCGTGACGACGTTCTTCGCGTACACGCTGCTGACCCGGCTCGACTCCGGCAGCACCGGTCTCGGCCTGGTGATGGGCGTCACCGCCGCCGGCGGCCTCGCGGGGGCGGTGGCCGCCACCCGTCTCGTGGAGCGATTCGGGCCGGCACGCGTGATGCTGAGCGGGTTCCTCTCCTACGCCGTGTGCGGCATACCCGTCCTCCTCTCCCGTCTGGGGCCGGTGTGGCTGGGCGTGATCGCGGCCGCCGGCGCGCTGAGGACAGCGGCCGCGGTCGCGGCGGGCACGACACAACGGTCCCTGCGCCAGCAGCTGTGCCCGCCCGAGCTGCAGTCCCGCGCCCAGCAGACCTCCGTCTGGCTGGTCACCGGACTGCGCCCTGCCGCCGCCCTCACGGCCGGCGCCATCGCCGCCGCCTCCTCCGTGCACGCCGCGCTGATCGCCGGGACCTTGCTCTACCTCGTGCCCGCAGGACTGCTCTGGGTCTCGCCGGTCCGCCTCCTGACCACCATGCCCACTGCCGCACCCACGCCCGTGAAGGACTCCGCTCATGCCTCTTGACCTCCACACGGTGACGAGCGGCCGGCGCGCCGGCATGGTCGACCGGCTGACGACCGACGGTGTCCTGACCGACAAGCTGCTGCGCGACGCGCTGCTTCGCCTGCCGCGCGAGGTCCTGCTCCCGCACGCGTACGTCCGGGTCAGCGGCCCGGGCGCGAACCCGATCGACTGGCGCCTCCTCAACGGCTCCCACCCCGACGACCAAAAGGAGTGGCTCGACCTGATCCACAGCGACGAGTCGATCCTGCTCCAACGCGACGGCGAACCCCTCGACGCTCTCCCCCGCGGCCCGGCGACCGGCGGCCACATGACGTCCATGTCCACCTACACCCCCGCCACCATCGAAGCCCTCCAAGCCATGCAACTCGGCCCCGGGCAACGGTATCTGGAGCTCGGCCCGGGCCCCGGGGTCTCTCTCGCGCTCGCCGCCGCCGTCACCGGCCCCGGCCTCGCCACCGGTGTAGAGCGGAACGGACACATGGCGGCCTTCGCCCAGCGGAACCTGGACCGCCTCGGCGTCGGCGCGACCGTTGTCGAGGGTGACGCGCTCGAAGGGCACGAGCCGCGGGCACCGTACGACCGCATCCACTCCGGCATCGGTGTTCCCAGCGTTCCGGAGCCGTGGGTGGAACAGCTCGCGCCCGGCGGACGGCTGCTCACGACGCTCACGACCCATACGCCGAGCTGGCCGGGACAACTCGTCATTACCCGCACCGCGGCCGGCACGGTCGAAGCGGTCCTGCGGGGCCGGCCTCGCGGGTACCGGCCCTTGCTCGGCTACCGGTGGCTCAACGCCCTGGACCACCGCGCCCGCATCAAGGCCGACCCAGGGACGGCGCGGCCCACGCGGCTCGCGCCGCCGCCGGACGACGCCTACGGATTCTGGCTCGCCGCCGCGTACCTGGTCCCCGGCCTGGTCCGGGACTTCCAGGCCGAAACGATGACCATCGTCGCACCCGAGGACGACTCCTGGGCCGTGGCCGGCCGTGGCGACGGCACAGTGCGAGTCCATGGTCCGCGTGACGTGTGGGCCGAACTCGAAGACGTGCACGCTCGCTGGGAGCGGGCCGGGCGTCCCGAGCAGTACCGGGTCCACCTCCGCGACAGCTCCGGGGCCCAGCACGTCACCTCCGGCACGGGCCCGGAGGCCCTGTCCTGGACGCTGCCTCCACTCGCCGCCGTGCCCCGGCAGGCGCCATGACCGCGCCTCCTCGGATCGCCGTCATACTGCACGCCCCGGACCCCATCTACCAGGCGGGAGTGGTCAGCCTGCTCAGGCCCCGCCCCGAGATCACCCTCGCCGACACCGCCGGACCTGCCGTGGACACCCAGGTCGCGCTGATCGTCACGGACACCGTCAAGGAGCCGACGCTGCGCCTGCTGCGGGAGATCAAGCACACGAGCACAGCACGGTCCGTGCTCATCGTGGCGGACATCGACGAGACGACACTGATCAACGCGGCCGAGTGCGGCCTCGCCGGTCTCCTGCGCCGCGCCGACGCGACGCCGGACCGCCTCGTCCAAGCCATCACGACGGCCGATCGCGGTGACGGATATCTGCCGGACGACCTCAGCCACAGCGTGCTGGAGGCATTCAGCCGTCTGCGGGCACGCCTGCCCAGCCCCGTCGAACAGCGGCTGACGGAGCTGAGCGACCGCGAGGTCGACGTCCTGCGCTGCCTGGCTGAAGGACTCGACACAGCGGAGACCGCCCAGAAGGTCGGCTACGCCGAGCGCACCGTCAAGGACGTCATCCACGGTCTACAGACCCGGCTGCAGCTAAAGAACCGGGCGCATCTGATCGCCTTCGCCTACCAGCACGGCTACCTCTGAGAGACCGCGTCCACACCGCCCCACCAGCCGCACAGCAACAAGGAGTTACGGGTACCCCAACCAGTCGTTCCCCATCTGCACAGCCACATCTGCCCTCGGCACGCCGGTGACACCGACCCGGCGCCGGGCTGCCGCCGCCCTGGGAGATCCTCGACAACGGGCGCCAGAACGAGGCACAGCTGCCGGCCGACGCCGCTGCGCTGCGGGTACTGCTGGAGGACGCGTGAGCACCCGACCGCAAAACGAGCCCAAGGGGCTGTTCACGTCGGCGGCGGACTACGCCCGCCACCGTCCCGGCATCCCGCCAGTGGCCGTCTCGCTCCTCGCCGACACGATGCGGGACGTCGACCGGCCGGTCCTGCTCGATCTCGGCTCCGGCACGGGCCAGGTCCCGGCCGCTCTGCTCCCGGCCGTTCCCCGGATCGCCCGCGTGGACCTGGTGGACCCAGACCAGAACATGCTCCGCCAGGCCGCCGCCACTCTCGAACCCCTGCTGGGCGGCCGCCCGGCCGGCTTCCACCTGGTGGCAGCCGAGGGCTTCACGCCCCCGTTCAACGGCTACCAGGCGGACCTGATCACCTGCGCGCGGTCCTTCCACTGGATGGACCGGTCCGCCGTCCTGCGGATGGCCGACCGTGTCACCGCTGCCGGAGCCGCTGTGGCGATCATGGGGGACGGCAGCCTGTGGACCTACCGGGCGGACTGGACGGCCGCGCTCAAGCAGCTGATCCAGTCCTACCTGGGCGAGGAGCGCCGCGCGGGCACGGGCGGCGTGTATGCCGGGCCGGGCCGACCGTATGAGGATGACCTCGCCGCGTCACCGTTCAGCCAGGTCACCGAGCGCCGCTTCCCTGTCCGCCGTGTCTGGACGCCGGCCCAGGTCCTTGGCTACCTGCGCAGCACGAGCTTCGCCCGCCCCGACTTCTTCGGCGGCCGTCACGACCGCTTCGAAGCCGAAGCCCTGGAGCTGCTGGAGCGGCACAGCGAGCTCGGCGGCCTCGTCGAGGACGCGGTGTTCACCGTGCTGCTGGCCCAACGTCCGGGAGGCAAGGCGTGAGCGGCGGGCGGCACACCGTGCCGGTGGACGTGCACCTGCTCGCCGTCCGTGACGGAGATCGGGGCCCGGAGGTGTTGCTGTCCCGGCGGGCTGGCGACGTGTACGCGAGCGGTCCGTGGCACGCGCCGTCGGGGCATGTGGAGCTCGAGACCGTCGTCGACGCCGTTGTACGCGAAACGCGGGAGGAGACCGGTCTCGTCGTGGAGGCGGCGGACGTGCGGGCGGCCGTCACGGTGCACCACCGGCCGCCGGGCGGTCAGGCGAGGGTCGGGTTCTTCTTCGAGGTCCGCCGCTGGAGCGGCACCCCGCGGGTCGTGGAGAGGGACAAGTGCGACGCGATCGGATGGTTCGCGCTCGACGAGCTCCCGGAGCCGATGGTCGCCTACTGCCGGGCAGGGTTGGACGCCTATCGGGCCGACGCGCGGATGGCCGTGCACTTCCAGGAGCCCGGCGACCCGATCGCCTACGACCCATCCGCCGACCGGCTGATCCTGGTCCCCGCCCCCGGCAGCTGCGGCGCCGTCCCGGAGAAGGCGGTGCGCGCCTTCTCCGAGCAGGCGGTGGGCCGGATCACCAGCTGGACAGATGTCTCCTGGACACGCGAGGAAAGCCGCGTGTGGAGGGTGCGCGGCGCGGAGGGCGGCACATGGTACGTCAAGATCCACCAGAACGACCGCTTCCACCAGCGCGAAGTGGCCGCGCTCCGTGGCTGGGTCCCCGTTCTCGGCGCGGCCGCGCCCCGGCTGGTGTCCGCCGATGCGGAGCTGCGGGTCGTGGTGCTCACCGCGGTGGGAGGCCGGTCCCTGCATGGCGCCACGTACGCGCCCGGGCAGCAGCGCCGGATCTTCTACCGCATCGGGCAGCTCGCGGCCGCCATCCACCGCAGCGCCCCGGCCCGGCCGGCCGGCGGCACGCTGCCCCTGGGGAAGCTGGAGCGGCACCTCGACGGAGCCCGCGCCTATCTCGCCCCTGAGGATGAGGAGTTCATCCGCTCAACGGCCGACAAGGCGGCCGGCCTGCCCGCCTTGGACGTGGTGCCGACACACGGCGACTTCCAGCTGCTCAATCTGCGGTGGGACGAGGCCGCAGATGCCCTGTACGTGATCGATTTCGAGCGGTCGGAGGAAGGCCCGGCGGTGCGGGACTTTGTGCGGCTGGCCGATGCCTGGCATGGCCGTCCCGACCTTCTTGCAGCCGTGATGGGTGGCTACGGCCGTCCCTTCACCTCGGAGGAGGAGGCCCAGTTCACGGTCCTGTCCGTCCTGGATTCCGTCTCCGGCATCTCCTACGGCGCTGGCCACGGCGATCCCGAGCTGGTGGAGCGCGGCCGACGCACCCTGGCCCGGCTCCGCGCCGCGCAACGCCCCTGACCACTACCGCTACTACGCACGAGGAGCAGCACGTTGACGTACACCGCCCGCGACCAGTGGGAGCAGCACTACAGCGATGGCAAGAACTTCCGGCAGGTCGGTGAGCGCGAGCGGGAGCTGCTCGCCGAGCGGCTCCCGGCTCCCGACGGCGGTGGCCGGGCGCTTGACGTGGGCTGTGGCACCGGGGAGATGAGCGTCTATCTCGCCTCCCTCGGCTACGCCGTGGACGGCGTCGACTTCGCCGACAGTGCGATCGCGCGGGCCCGCGAGGAGCATGCCGGCGTCGAGGGCGTGCGCTGGCTGCAGATAGACGTCGAGCGCGATGACCCGGCCCCGCTGCACGAGGAGGGGTACGACCTGGTCGTGCTGCGGCTGATGTACCCGTTTCTGAAGGACCGCGGTCGCGTCGTTCACGGGCTGGGCGAGCGGCTACGGGATGGCGGCGCTCTCGTCATCATCACGCCGGTGGCGGAGAACACGCCTGAGGAGCGGCGCGGGATCGCCCTGGACGAGGACGAGATCGCCCTGGTCAGTTCCGGCTGGAAGTCGGTGGAGCAGCTGGACGCGGATGGTCTGGCCTTCCTGGTCCTGCGCGGCCACTGCCACACCGACACCCGGGCCGTCGAGAAGAGGCCGACCACCGGCCACGCCCTGACCGGCGCCCTCGCCGTCGTCACCGACGACGCCGGACGGGTCCTGCTCGGCAGGTCGAGGCGCGGCATGCTCGAACTGCCCGGCGGCAAGACCACCGGTCCGGAGGACTTCGCCGCCGCGGCGGTGCGCGAACTCGCCGAGGAGACCGGGCTGGTCGCCGAGCCGGCGGACGCGCACGTGGTGACGATGCTGGTCGACGACAGTCACGGCGTGCCCCGGCTCACGGCGGTCGTCCGCATCACCAGCTGGTCCGGGAGGCTCGCCAACCCCGAGCCTGACAAGTTCGATCGCTGGGAGTTCTTCGATCTGCACGCTTTGGCCTGCGCTGGCGAAGTGTTCGTTCCGGCGGCCCAGGCGCTGGATGCCGTGTGGCCCGGCGTCATTCCCGGCCTGCCGCCCGTGGTCTCCTACCCGATCTCCGCCGAGCAGCCGCCCGTGCCGGGTGAGCCTGCCGAGGCGGTCCGGCTGCGTCAGGCGATGGCCGAGACGGTGATCGACGGCGGCTGGGCCCTGTCCGAGCCGGTCCAGAAGGCGCTGCGGACCGTGCCGCGCCACCGCTTCGCCCCGGAAGCGGACCTCGCGACCGCGTACGACGGCGGCGACCGGGCCGTCATCACCCGGCGCGACGAGACCGGAGCGGCGATCAGCTCGGTGTCCGCGGCGTGGCTACAGGCCAACATGATCGAGCACCTGCGTCTGAAGCCGGATGCGGTCGTGTTCGAGGCGGGCTCCGGCGGCTACAACGCCGAGTTGATCGCCCACGTCACCGGACCCCACGGGCGGGTGGTCACCGTCGACATCGACTCGTGGGTCGTACGCCGCGCCCGCCGGTTCCTCACGGAGACCGGCAGCGGACGCGTCACCGCCGTCGAAGCCGACGCGGCCCACGGCGCGCCCGCTCACCTCGTGCCGCGCGGAGGATTCGACGGCAGCCTGATCACCTACAACTGCTGGGACATCGCCCCAGCCTGGCGGGAGCAACTGGCCGAGGGCGGCCGCCTGGTGCTGCCGCTGGAGATGGGCGGCTACACCCGGGCGGTCACCTTCGAGCGGCGCGGCCAGGTACTGCACGCCCGTCATTTCACCTACTGCGGCTTCGTCCGCGATCAGGGGCAGCAGGCCCGCAGGATCCCGGTCGTCTCGCTTCTCGATGGCGGGCTGACACTCCGCTTCGAGCACGGCACCGCCGCCGAGACAGCGGGCCTGGAGGAGGCGCTGCACAGGCCGCGGCACGAGGTCGCCACCGGCGTGACCATGGGGGCGGGCGCCTACTTCGGCTCCCTGCATCTGTACGCGGCCACGACCCTGCCCGCCTTCTGCCGGCTGGCCGCCCACCAGGACCCGGACGAGGGTATGACCGGCATCGCGAAGGACCGCGACACACCCGCGATCGTCGGCGACGCCTCGCTCGCCTACCTCACCCACGTCCAGACCCAAGACGGCGAACGCCGCGAGGACAAGCAGTGGGAGTGGGTCGTCCACGCCTTCGGCCAGCAGGGCCCCGAGCTCGCCGAGCAGCTCGCGGCCACGGTCCGGACCTGGGACCGCCACGTGCGCGCCGACGACAACAGCAAGCACACCGATCCCGTCCTGACCGTCCACCCGGCCGGCACACCCGACGATCTACTGCCCGCCGGGCACGTCGTGGACAAGGAGCACTGCCGCCTGGTGTTCCAGTGGCCGGGCCGAGGCAGGCACCTGCCGAGTCCGGCTCGGCACCACCGGGCAGCCCCCGCACCCGCACCGGTGCTGGAAGACAGGTGACCAAGCCGCGCGACACCACCTGATCAACAGTGCTTCCCGACCGCAGCAAACCGCCGCACCGCAGCGCGCACACCTCACCACACGGAGACCAGCGCCCGTTATGACCGCAACCCCCTCCACCCGCTCCCTGCGGCTCGGCACCCGCCCGAGCCCGATGGCCATGGAGCAGGCCGACCGGTTCGCCCATGCCTTCCGCACCCGGTACCCGCACATCCCCCTCGACATCGTCACCATCACCTCGGAAGGGGACCAGCACCGCGGCCCGCTCGCCCAGATCGGCGGCAAGGGCGCCTTCACCCGGCGCGCCGACGGGCACCTCCTCGGCTGCAGGGTCGAGGCCACCATCGCCTGCGCGAAGGACCTGCCAGGCCCCCACGACCGCGAGCCGGGAATCTCGGTCGGCGCGGTCCTGCCCCGGGAAGACGTCCGCGACGCCCTGGTGCTGCCCGCTGGGCACCCCCCGGCCACGCTCGCCTCACTGCTGCCCGGCACCCGGGTCGGCACCAGCGCTCCCCGCCGCGCCGCCCTCCTCAAAGCCCTCCACCCCAAGCTGGTTGCGGTGCCGATCCGGGGGAACGCCGACAGCCGCCTCCGCGACCTGGATTCCGGCGTACTGGGCGCCGACGTGATGATCGCCGCCCTCGCCGGTCTGCGCCGCCTCAATCTCGCCGACCGCGCCGGCGAGATCCTCGACCCCGCCGTGTGGCTACCCGCCTCCGGCGCCGGGATCGTCGTCATCGAGCACCGCACCGACGACCACGCCACCGGCAGCGTCCTCGCCCCGCTCACCCACTCCCCCACCCGGATCCTCCTCGACGCCGAACGCGCCACCCTCGCCGCCCTCCACGGCAACTGCCTGACCGCCGCCTCCGCCCACGCCACCCTCAACCCGACAGCCGACCTCGTCACCGTGCACGCCGTCGTCCTCGACCCGGAAGGAGGCACCCCGATCCGCAACGATCACAACCGGCCCCGCCGACCACCCCGCCGCCGTCGGCCAACGGGCCGCTCAGCAGCTGCTCGACGCGGGAGCCGCCCACCTCCTGGGAGCCCGGCCATGAACCGCAGCGAACTCCCGGCCGACCGGGCGGTGTTCACGCCGCCCAGCGAGGAGGCCGACCGGGTACGGATGCGTACGGCACACCGAGCCGCGGCCCGGGCGTTCGCGGTGAGGGCGGGCGGGCCGGAGGCATGGGGCTGGCAGGGCCGCACTCTCAGCCGCCGGGCCGGCCGCTGGTGGCTGCGCCTGGTCTGCGCGCCCGAGGACAAACGCGGGAGCCGGCTATGGGAGGGAAACGCCTCTGCCGACGCGTCCCTTCCCCGCACGGTGCCGCGGCCACGCCTCCATCAGGTCAGCGAGTGGACCCGCGGCGGCCACGCCTACCGCGCCGAGCTGTCCGAGTACATCGCTCAACCGGCCCTCCAGACCGGCGGCCCCGTCCTCACTTCCGAGGCCAACCTGCCGAACTTATGGTGGGGTGATCTACGCACCGCCCTCGCCACCACCGCGACGGTGCCAACCGACCGCCAAGCCGTACGCCGGCAGTGGATCGAACGCAACTTCGCCCGCTTCCTTGGCATCCCCGCACCCGCAGTCATCTCGTGGACGACCGGCCACGGCGACCTGCACTGGGCAAACCTCACCGGCCCACCGCTGGTCATCCTCGACTGGGAGGGATGGGGCCTGGTTCCCGTCGGCTTCGACGTCGGGCTCCTGCACGCGTACAGCCTCGCCCAACCGGCCACCGCCGCCACGATCCGCGCCGAGTTCGCCCACGTCCTGGACACTCCCGCCGGACGCACCGGTGAACTCGTCGCGCTCGCCCAGCTCCTCCAGGTCGCCGATCGCGGCGGCCACCCGGACCTCGCTCCGCACCTTGCCCGCCACGCCGAGCACCTCACCGGCACCCCAGTCCCCGTACCGTGACCGCCCCGGAGATCCCCGTGCTGCCCAGCTTGCTTGCCGTCTTCGCGCACCCGGACGACGAGTCCCTCCTCGCCGGGGGCGTCCTCGCCCAGCATGCCGCGGCCGGGGCCCGAACGGCGGTCGTCACCGCCACCTGGGCCCCGGACAGCGGACGGGCTCCCGAACTCGCCGACGCCCTGGCCATCCTGGGCGCCGGTGTCCCACGCCTGCTCGGCTACAACGACGTCCGCAACCCCGAGGCGGCCCCCGGCCAGCCCCGGCTCGTCGACGCCTCCCTCGACGAGGCAGTCGGCCGCCTCGTCGCCCACATCCGCGACTTCAAGCCCGATTTGGTCATCGGCCACGACGCGGTCGGCCAGCTGACCGGCCACCCCGACCACGTACGCACGCACCAGATCACCCTGCTCGCCGTCGAAGCCGCCGGCCTCGCCCACCTGCATCCCGAAGCAGGACCGCCCTGGCAGCCAGCCGCGCTGTACGCCGCCACGCACCCCGAGTCCGGCGTCGGCCTGCTCCGCCCGCTGCTCGAAGGGGTGGGCAAGGCCGTCCTCGCAGTGCCGGACTCGTACGTGACCACCAGAGTCGACGTCACCCCCTGGGCCGACGTGAAGTGGCGCGCGATCCTCGCGCACCGCGGCGAGGTCTCGCGCGAGCGAACCTTGCCCGGCATCCTCGCCCGCCTCCCCGAAGCCGACCGTGTCCGGATCATCCGGACCGAGCACTTCACCCGGCTCACCCTCGGCCCTACGAAGGGCGACCCAGCCCAGCTGACCATCTGACACCACGAGCAAGCACTCACCGATCGGAGAGAGATGCCTACGACTTCTACACCCGACGAACGTCCCAGCGTGGCCAGGACATTGCGACTGGCGATCGCGCAGAGCACGGTCCCGGAAGACCCCGCTGAGCGAGGAGCCATGCAGGCGCCCGGACAGGAGATCCGGTCCCTGATGGTCGAGGCCGCCGAGGCGGGTGCGCAGTTGGTGCAGTTCCCCGAGGGAGCGGTCGCCTACCCGAGCAAGCACGTGATGGCGGCAGGCCCGGCTGGCGAGCTGGTGCCGGCTGACTGGAGCCGTGCCGCGTGGGATGTCCTGCGTGAGGAAGCGGAGTCGATCACCGCGCTGGCGGGAGAGCTCGGCGTGTGGACGGTGTTCGGATCGATCCACCCCATCACACCGCCGAACCGGCCGCACAACAGCCTCTACATCGTCTCCGACCACGGGCAACTGGTCGCACGGTACGACAAGCGGTTCCTGTCGCACACCGAGGTGTCCTTCCTGTACTCCCCAGGACATCAGCCGCTCGTCATCGAGGTGGACGGCATCCGCTTCGGCTTCGCACTGTGCATCGAGGCCAACTTTCCGGAGATCTTCGCCGAGTACGAACGCCTGGATGTCGACTGCGTCCTGCTGTCGGTGATGGTCGACGACGCACCCCGGGCCCGTGTCGCTCAGGCGTACGGAACGCTCTACAACTACTGGATCGGCTACGCCATCCCGGCCCAGTTCAGCGCAACGGCGCCGTCCGGGATCGTGGCGCCCAGCGGCCGGTGGCTGGCGCGCTGCCCCGCGAACGGACATCCCGCCCTGGCGATCGCGGACATCGACCTCGACTCGCAGGACGAAGACATCAACATGGCCGTTCGCTGCGCCCGCCCCTAAAGGCGCTCTGCCCGAGCTGGACTCTACGACGAATGGACCCCCGTGGGAGACCCCCGCAGCGATGTCCGCACAGCGTTCTGAGGCCGCCTTACTGCCGGATTCGCCGGCCCCACCCTCTGGGCGCACTCCTACCTGCAACGAATCGAGAATCTGATGACCGTCGAGCCCTCGCCGGACCAGCCCTCCGCATACGTCCGATCCGAGGCCGTCCGGACCGGACACTGCCAATGCCTCCGCATCACATATCAGGTCGTCGGCGATCCGATCGACCCGCACTTGTGCTCATGCCCACACGAGACACGCATCTCCGGCGGTCCCGCAGTCCTCTGGGTCGGCTTCCGCAAGGACGGGCTGGCATGGACGGGGCCCGGTGGTGAGCCGACGTGGTACGCGACCTGGCCGACCCTGCGCCGAGGCTTCTGCCCGCACTGTGGAACGCACCTCATCTCGGTCGCCGATGACTCGGACATGGTCATGGTCACGGGCTTCAGCCTCGACGACCGCAGCGGCACCGCCCCCGTCGGACACTCCTTCCGCCACGCGGCGGCGCCGTGGATGACCATCGCCCTCGCTGACGACCCGCTCGCTCCGCAACCCCACTCACCCTGACGCCTTTCATACAGCCAACGGGACACGCCGAAGCCCCAAGACCCCCTCGGTCCCGGGCTGAAGCCCGGCCCACGACATGACCGGAGAAGGAAGAGATGACTACGACTTCTGCGCCCGACGAACGTCCCAGTGTGGCGATGAGGGAGGAGGCGTACGGCGCGCTGCGCGCCTCGGCCGCCCTGTGGGCCGGAACCTCAGTGCTGATCACCAACCAGCGAGGTCAGGTCCTGCTCCAGCGCGTGACCTACCGCCCCACCCGCCTGCTGCCCGGCGGCGCCGTCGACAAGGGCGAGTCCCCCGCACAGGGCGCTGCCCGGGAGATGGAGGAGGAGCTCGGCGTCACGGCGACCGTGACCCGCGGGCTGGCCGTCGACTGGGGCTCCCCCGCCGGCCGCACAACGCCCCCCGCGATGAAGTTTCCCGGCGAACTTTTGCACGTCTTCGACGGAGGCGTCTGGGACGCGGAGCAGATCGCGGCGATCCGGCCCCGCCCGGGCGAGATCGACGGCATCAACTTCGTCGAGCCCGCTGAGCTGCCCGCTCTGATGTCTCCCGGAGACGCCCGACGGGCCCTGTCCGCGCTCCGCGCCCGCATCAACGGCGGCGGCCCCGCGTTCCTGGAGGACGGGCTCCCCATCGCCCCCACCGTCCTTGACCGGGTCGGCGTCCTGCGTACCGCCCGAGCCTGCCACCACTTCCCCTTCCACACCCACCCCGCCCCCGACGACCTTACGGTCCGTCAGTCATGGGTCTGGGCCTTCGCCCCGGACGGGCGCGTCCTCGTGCTCCTCGAACCGGACACCGGCGCAGCGTGCCTGCCCGGCGGCACTCCAGAACCCGAGGATCACACAGACCCCGAGACCACATTGATCCGTGCAGCACGCAAGGAGGCCGCAGCCGAGCTGACCGGCGTCCGGTACCTCGGATATCTGTCCGACCTCGGCGAACGCTGTGCGCGCGTCCGCTTCGCCGCCGTCCTCACAAGCCTCGGCCCGGCCCCCGTCGATCCGGCCACCGGGCGCACCTACGTCCGGATCCTGGCCACCCCAGAGCAGGCCCTGGAACTCTTCGACTGGGGGCCACCCGCAGCTGAGCAGCTCAGGCGGTCCACCAGGCCCGCGGCCTCCTAGGCATCCCCAGGCCCGGTTGCCAGCCCGTCACCGAACTCAGCGGCCCCACCGCCTGGTAGCTCAGCACTGCCCGAAGCGACCCAGCCGACTCGAGGAACCCCACGCCCGAGACCGCAGCCTCGCCGCCCACGCATCTGCGCCCCGGCGCCCGCCCAGGAACAGACGACCCCATCGGGGCTCCGGTCCGGACCGGACGGCCGACAACACCACCGCCCCGCCCAGCGAGGAGACACTCCCGACGAGGCGCGCGGGAGCCCGCGCGCTGCCGACGAAGCAAGGAGTCCTGTTGAACACGAACCCTCAGGTTGCCGCTGGTTCTCTGATCGTGATGAGCGACCCGCGCGTGGCCGCCATTCCCGTCGTGGACTGCGGCGATACGCTCGTCGACGTCCGCGGTCATCTGCTAGTCGACGAGCGCAGGTCCGACCCGGCGGGCGCCTTCGCTCAACTCCGCCGCGGAGTTCTCGACCGGCTCCTTCATGCCCAGTCGCTCCTGCCCGCCGGCCTTCGCCTGCTCTACGTCGAGGGCTACCGCCCGCCCGACCTACAGCAGCGCTACTTCGAGGAGTACGCGGACGAGCTACGCGCCGCCAACCCGGCCTGGCCACAGGCCCAGGTCCACGCGGCCGCCAGCCGGTACGTGTCCCCGCCGGGGATCGCGCCTCACAGCGCCGGCGCCGCCGTCGACCTCACCCTCGTGGACGCCGACGGGAACGAGCTGGACATGGGCACACGCATGAACGCCAGCCCGGAGGAGTCCAACGGAGCCTGCTTCACGCACGCCGACTCGATCAGCAGCCACGCCCGGACGAACCGGACCATGCTCGCCACCGCCCTGTCCGCCGCCGGCCTCGTGAACTACGCGACGGAGTGGTGGCACTGGAGCTACGGCGATCGGTACTGGGCGCTGATGACGCACCAGCCGTCTGCCCTGTACGCCCGCCATCCCTGACCGCCCAAGAGCCTTTCATCGGGAGTTCCCATGAGCACCATACGCATTGCCACCTTCAACACTCTGTTCGGCGGCCACGCCGACTTCGGCTTCGGGACGGCGGACCGATGGGACGGGCAGATCGATTTCCTGCGCACGCTGCGCCCGGACATCCTGGCGCTCCAGTTTTCCGGCCGGACCAGGTGGTGTTCGGCACGTTCGCGGAGACGGTGACCGCGGACATCCCGCTCTCGTTTGCTGACCAGCGTCGTGGTGTTCGCCATGTCGCTGTTGGTCGGCACGGAGGGTACGTGGCACGCAAGTTGTTGCTCGGGCAGCTGCGGGTTCAGGAGATCAGTCACCGCGATGGCAGGGTGTCGTACACGATCCTTCAGCCCGGTGGGAGCATCCTCGATCGCGCCGACGGTTTCCTGGTGAGGTACGCGGGGGCCGGCACGGACCGCACCTACGCCTACCTGCTCGTGGATCACCTGCGGTGGCTGGAGAGCGAGGCGCTGTCGTTTGAGAGCGTGGGGTTCCAGGATCTGCAGCGGTACATGGGGGCGGTTGGCGCCGAGGTGCTGATTCCGTTCGGCTCGCCGTGGCGGGTCGGCAAGAAGCCGTACGGCGACAGCGCCTTGGCCGGCGCGGCCTCGTGCCTGAAGGGCTTCTATCTCCATCAGGCGGGCCTGGGCTTCAATCGAGCCCTGGCCAAGGAGCTGGATCTGCGGCGGCTGCCGACGAAGGCCGACCGTTCCCGCTCCCTGCTCGGCCATGCGGCCCGCACGGTGGCGTCGAATCCACTCGCACCGCGCCGGCCCCGTCGTCGGCACCCGAAGATGCTGCCCGACGGTGCTCGCGGCGAGCTGCAGAACGTCGTGTCCTCCCTTCGAGACCGCATGGCCATCGACTGGCTGAGCGACGGCGGCTTCCGTGCCGGAGAGCTGTGCGGGCTGCACCTGAGCGATCTGCATCTGCGGGAGAACGCCGAGTGCGGCGAGTGCCGGGGCCCGCATGCCCACGTCTGTCACCGGGACGGGCTTTCCAATCGGGCGCGGGCGAAGACCAAGTGGTCCTGGCGACTCGAGGGCGGGGTCATCCGCGGCGGGCTGATCAAGCGTGTCAGTCCGGCGATGATCCACTCGTACTTCGCGTACATGATGTCCGAGTACCCGCGCGAAGCCGCTCACGGAATGCTGATGGTCCAGCAGCACGGCCTGAGCCGTGGTCTGCCGTGGGCGGCCGAGGGCCTGCGCAAGATGATCTCACGGGCCGGTGTCCGTGCCAGGCTGGGCCGGATCCGCCCCCACCAGTTCCGGCACTCCTTCGCGACCGCGGTGCTGGACGCGTCGAACGGGAATCTCGTGGTCGCCAGGGACGCTGGCGGGTGGGCCTCGGTCGAGACCGTGGACGAGATCTACGCCCACGTCGACATCCACGACCCAATCTTCGACGCCGCCCTGCGCGCGGTCTGGGGTGTCGCATGAGCACGCCGATCCTCCTCCCCGTCGTCACCGGACCTGACCGGCGCCAGGGGCGGGACCGGCTGGAGATCCTCCAGGCGCTGCTCGCCGGCCCCACCATTGACGCGTTCTACGCCAAGGACCTCGTGAAGTTTCCCGAGGACCATCCCGTCTACGGGTGGAAGTGCCGTGTGACCGACTGCCATGGCCCGGCGGTGGGCGGCGGGGCGAAGGACATGTGCATCGTGCATCTCGAAGAGTTCCGGAGGCGGCTGAAGACCGAGGCGGACCTGACCAGGTACCACTTCCAGCAGACCGCGAAGCCCCGCGGAACCCTCATGAACGCCGATCCGCCGGACTGCCGAATCTGTCTGGAGCGACCCGCCCGCATGTCCACGGTCGAACTGTGCGAGCGCCACTACAGAAGACATCTTCGAGCCCTCGCCCGCGGCGACGCCGTCGACTTCGAGCAGTGGTGCGCGAACGAGAAGCCGCTGCGAGCTTTCGGCGAGTGCGTCGTGTCCGTCTGCCATGTGCGGGCCCACAGTCCGCTGGGGCTGTGCCTGAGCCACGAGCGGCGCTACCAGAGCGTTGGCCGCCCGGGGCGGGCCCGTGTGACCATCCCGAGATGGGTGCCGGCATTCGAGTTGCACGGGATGACCATCCCCATCGACTACGACGACGAGGCGGCGTACCACTCCTGGTGCGCGACCGAGCCAGTGTTCTACCGGCCGGGCCAAGTGAGCCTTCGGGGGCTTCCGCCGCTGCTCAAGGCGGAGTTGCAGTGGGGGCTGTTCGCCCGCTCCCAGAGACGCGAGCACACCTTCTGGTCCTTGCAATGGGTGCAGACCCTGGTCAATCACTGCCGACGAGGAGGGTGGGCCTCGCTGTTCGACGTCGAGCCCGACGAGTTCGCCCACACGTCCAGGATGATCGTCCAGGACTTCCGCAACGAGCTCCGGCTGGTCTACCACTCGCCACCACCCGGGATGCCGGGTTCATCGAGACCGATCACTTCGGGATCCGGCTGGGCCGGGACCGGCACAGCCACTTCGATCTCACCCAGGTCCCCCAGCGGTGGCTGCGGGACCTGCTGTGGGACAACCTCGCCAAGCGGCTTCGCGATCCGAAGGGCGCCCGCAGCGCCAATCCGTTCGACTCCGCGCGGCGGGCGGCGGTCGAGCTGGGCGCCTTCCTCGCGATCACGGCCCCCGAGGGCGGTCATGAGCCACGCCTGCTCACCCAGGCCCACATGGACGCGTTCGTTGTCGATCAGCGGCACAGAGCACGCGACCGGCTGCCATCGCTGGGCATTCACCGCTACCGCACCATGGAGCCCGCCATCTGCTCGGAGAGCTCGCGACGCACCAACTTCAACTACGCCCGGGTGATCCTGCGGGAGGCGATGGACAGCGGCGTCACCGACGAGATCGGGCTCTCCCGGGAGTTCATCTGCGCCCTGCCCACCGGGGGCAGTCCCACCGAGCGATCGCGGAGTCCGTTCACCGACGAGGCCGCCCGGGCCCTGGCCGCGGAGGCCAACCTCCAGCAGCTCGCCGACGACTTCGATCCCAACGACCGCGGCATCCGCGACATCTGGGAAACGCTCGTCTTCACGGGCCGTCGCGCCAACGAGGTCATCAGGCTCCGGCTCGACTGCGTCGGGCGCTACGGCGGGCTTCCCCTGCTGTGGCACGACCAGACGAAGGTCGGCAACCTCGACGAGGCCATCCGCATCCCCGAGCGGGTCTTCGATCTCGTCACACGCCGGCAGAAGATCACGCTCCGGCGGTTCGTGGACCGCCACGGCCGCCCGCCCACTGCGACGGAACGCAAGGAACTTGCCCTGTTCGCCTCCGGCAACCGCAATCCCCACCTGCGCCGGCCCATTTCCTACGGCTGGTTCCAGAGCAGCTTCCGCGCGTGGGTCGTGCAGCTCGACCTGGGATCGTGCGTCCCGCACCAGGCCCGGCACACGCTGGCCACGAAGCTGCTGCGCAGCGGGGCGAGCATGCAGCAGATCAAGAAGTACATGGGGCAGATCTCGACCCGCATGGCCGAGCACTACGCGAAGGTCGCCAGTTCGGAGATCGAGGACGCCCTGCAGCTCGTCTGGGTGGCCGGTCCGGGGGCGGCCGTCCCCGGCGAGGTGCTCTCCTCGCCGTCGGTCTCAAGGCCCCTAACCGCGGCCGAGGCCCAGGCGATGGCGTTGGACCTGTCCAGGCGCAGTACGCCGACCGAGGGCGGGTTCTGCACGTTCCAGCCCGTGGTCGACGGCAGCGCCTGCCCCTGGAAGCTGAACTGCGAGGGGTGCGACCGGTTCGTCTTGTCGGGTGCGGACTTGCTCTACTGGCGCCGTAAGCGGGATCAGTGGCGCTCGCTGGCCGAGCGGGCGCCGGACGACGCCACGGCGGACTACCTGCACAAGGTGTTCGAACCGACGGCTCAGGCGATCGACGGGCTGGAGCGTGCCCTTGCCGGAATGGGCCTGCTGGAGGAGGCACTTGCCCTCGACCTGCGTCGGCCACAGGACTACTTCCACCGCATCTGGAACACCGGCTTCCTCGCCCAGGACCTCGTCGCCCTCGAGGAACCGGACACCGGCGCCCTCGAAACCGATGATCTGTGCACGGAGGTGCCAGCGTGACCGAGCACACCGCGAAGTCGCCACGCACCGCCCAGGCGCTCGAGGCCCGTCGCGAGCGCACGCAGCTCATGCTCAGCCGCATCAGCGAGGCGGTCGAGGCCATGCTCAAGGGCAGGATCCCGATCACGGTCGCTGCGGTGGCGCGTCAGGCCGACGTCTCACGCACCTTTCTCTACGAACACGCTGAGGCTCGCGCCCTCATCGAACAGGCTGCGGCCAAGGCTGCTGGGCGCCGCGCCGAGGGCCGCCGGGCCGAGCAGGAGGCGATGGACGCGGCCTGGCGGGAGCGAGCACTCAACGCCGAGGACGGCCTCAAAGCCACCCAGGCCGAGATCCTCGCTCAGCGCCGCCACATCGGGCAGCTCCTCGGACAGGTGCGCGACCTACAAACGCCCTGGGCCGAGCAGGACATCGTCCGGATCACAACGGAGAACGCAAACCTCAAGCGAAAGGTTGAGGCCCTGACCGCCGAGAACCGGTCGCTGGAGAGCCGGCTGGCCGCCTCCCGCGACAACGCACGCTTCGCCGACCGGCGCATCGCCGAGCTGGAGGCCCAGCTCCTGGAAAGGGAAGGCATCGTGCCCCAGCGATAGACACCGGTCCGCGCCGAGCCGGCGCAGACCCTCGGGCCGACACAATCCGTACGACTCACACCGCGTACCAGGAAGGGACGAGCATGCAACTGACCGTAGTCATACAGGATCTGGGGATGGGTGGCCTGCAGGACGGTGACGGCAATCCCCAAGACCGATGGCCCCAGCTGGCGCAGCGGATCAACGGCGCGGCGGAGCGCGTCGACGTCGTCCTGCTGTGCGAGGCGACGGGATGGGACCGCTACGGCCACAAGCAGCTCGCCCGCGCCATGGCCGACCTGGACCTCGACGCGGCCCCACTGCCCCCGTCGAGAAGCGGCATCGGAACCGCGCTGCTCTACCGGCGTGAGGTGCTGGGCCGGTGGGTCCGCCACAACGCCGACTTCGGCCTCGAAGTTCTGCACGGCATCGCCGTGACCAGCTTCGACATCCCCGGACTGCCGGCTCCCTTGAGCTTCATGCCGGTCCACTTCACGCCCATGTCCGCCGAGCAGGCACTCATCGAGGCCAACTACGCCGCCACCCGCTGCTACAAGTACGGGCCGTTCGCGGTCCTCGGCGGGGACGTCAACTACGCCCCGGCTTCGTCCAGGCACCCGCTCCCGGACTTCTCCGAGATGAGACCGTACAACCTGGGCTCGCGCACCCTCCTGCCCGACAGCGACTTCGACCCGGCAGCCGCCCCCGAACCCGACCGCCGGGGCGCGCGCAAGCTCGTTCAGAACGGATACTTAGACGTCGCCTGGCATCTGTTCGAAACGTCGCGTGGAGAGGACACTGCACTACTCGCACCGACCGGCACGAACGACCGGATCGACCAGGCGTGGGTGTCCGCCCCTCTGGCAAACGCAGTCTCCGACTACCGTCTGCTCGACGAGCCGGAGGGCGCCAGCGACCACTGCGGTCTGGCCTTTACCATCAACACCGACGCCATCGACACAGCCAGCCCCTGGACATACCGCTAAGGGCAGCCCCGCAGCTGATACCAATCACCGCGTGTCGAGCCTTCGCCCGGAATATACCCTTCCTACCGTTTCCCCTATGGGTCACTTCTGCACCGACTGCGGGTACCGATATTCGGACGATGAGATCGAGGAGTCGGCATCGAAGGAGCGTCAGTGCCCGCAGTGCGGGAGCAAGCGAGTCAGCGTTAGAGCACCTGCTGGCCCCGCGGCTGCTTCCGCTCACGCTCGCGGCCCCAAAGAGATTGCGGTCGCGGCCCGTCTGTGGCCGCGCTGGGCAGGCATTGCGATTGACCGTGCGCTGGCGGCCCGCGTGGCTCGTGAGCAGGCTGTGGGAGCGATCGATGCCGCTGCGGAGTCTTCCGCACTGAATGAGGAGTTCGATGCTGCGCTGGTCGCCGTGGCCGCCTCAGCGCTCACGCTGGATGCCCTCTACGGCTCGGTCGCACCAGCGGATCGCCGGGCCGTGTGGAGGCGCAACCACACCCCGCGACGCTCGGCGATCCGCGAGGGCCTGAAGCTCGTGTTCGCAACCGGGCCTCGCAACACCGCCTGGGTCGACGAGTTCAAGTGGTTGTTCTGCCTTCGGGACGCGTCGGTCCACCACGAGGAGAAGCCCAGAAAGACGGTTTCCCATCCGCCCCTGGGTACGCACACGGGCCCGGAGTACGTCGCCTACTCGACAGAATCGGCAGACCGGGCAGTCGGACTGATGCTGGAGGTCCTGCGCTGGTGTGTCGACCATCCAAAGCCACACAAACCCACCACCGGCCCCCAGTCACCCACTGCCGAGCAGTGGGCCGAGGTCAACAAGCCGTTGGTAACTGATCTGGAGAGCCGTTGGACTGCGGCGCAAGCGTCGGCGAAACCGGGTCCACCGATTGGGTGACGGAAGCGGCGTGAGGGCGGAGTTTGCAACAGACAGGCTCCCGTGCCGGTAAGCGAGATGTTCGACGTCTCAACTCACTGGCGCAGGAGCCCTGTCCTATTCTGCCGCATCGGAGACCAGCTCAGAACCCAAGCACCCGAAGCCGGTTCAGAGCGGCGATCGCGTCCGTATGCCCCTTCTCCGCGGCCAGGGTGTACATGGGGATGGCATCCTGGATCCGGCCCCTCTGCTCCCACACGGCCCCCAGGGTGTGGGCTCCGATCGGCTCGCCCGCCTGTGCCGCGTACTGCCACCATTTGATTGCCGCATCCTCATGCTCCTGTTCCAGGCACATGAGGCCGAGGACCGTGGCCGCCAGCGCGTACCCTGTTGTAGCGGCCTGGTAGAGCATCGCCCACGCCTCTTCTGTGCGCCCCTGATCCTTGAGCTGCACCCCCAGGATGCCGGCCGCCTCGGCACTCCCGGCCCCGGCTGCCTTGCGGAGCCACGGCTCGGCCTCTTCCCTGCGGTCGAGACCGTGGAGGAGCTTGCCGAGTTCCTCTGCCGCGGATGACTGGCCGCCTTCGTCCGCTCGCCTGAGCCAGGATTCCGCCTCGTCGAGGGTTCCCTGCTGCTTGAGCAGGAGCCCTAGGGTGAGCGCGGCGCCGGAGGACCGCCCGCTTTCGGCGGCGCCGCGCAGCCAGGCCATGCCCTCGTTTCCCGAACCTCTGTTGATCAGCGCGACGCCCAGCATCATGGCCGCGTCGGCATGACCCATCTCCGCCGCTGAACGGAATGACGCCTCGGACTGGTCCGCCTGGCCAGCGTCACGGAGACGGAGCCCGGCGGCGAACGCCTCGTCGGCTCGTTGTTCGTCCTGCTGCGTGACTGCTGCCGACTGTGACTGCGCTCCCTGTCCTCGCAGTGTCGCGAGGTGTTCGGCGGCCTCAGGCACACCCAGCTCGACCGCTTTCTCGAACCACTCTTCAGCGTCCTGAGGGCGTTCCTGCTGGCTCAGGAGCAGGCCCAGGAGATACGCAGCCGTGGGAACGCCGGCCTTTGCCGCCTGCGCAAGCCATCTGTGCGCTTCCTCGTACTGGCCAGCCTCTGCGTAGTGAACCCCCAGGCGACTGCTCGCGAGGGACTCGCCTGCCTGGGCGGCCCGCTCGAGCCAATCGACGGCTTCCGAAGGGCTCTGCTCCATCAGGTGGAAGCCGAGCCGGTACGCCGCCTCCGAGGATCCGTCCGCCGCGGCCTCGCGCCACCACCGCAGGGCTTCGTCGGCTCTTTCCTGAGCGGCGAGAGCGCGCCCCAGCAGAACTTTAGCCTCTGTACGCCCTTCATAGTCGTCTTCGGTTGCCTGGGCCAGCCATGGCTCCGCCTCGCCTGCCCGGTCCTGAGCCAGCAGGGCCTGCCCGAGGTGATGCGCGGCGAGCGGACTGCCGCCGGCCTCGGCCACAGCGCGCCAGAAGGGCTCCGCTTCGGTGAAACGAGTCTGCGCAGAGAGGATCATCGCCAGGAAGGCTCCGGCAATCTGCGCGCTCTTGCCGCCGAGCGCGAACGCCTTGCGGAACCATGTTTCCGCCGTGGCGAGGTCGCGATCATTCTGGGCTGCGAGCCCCAGGAAGACCATCGCCTCACTGTCGCCGGCCTCCGCAGCCTTGACGAACCAGGGAAGGGCTTCATCTTTTCTGCCCTGCCCGTCGAGTGCCTTGCCCAGGACACGGCATGCGTCTGTGTCGCCCTCCTCGGCCTGCGGGCGCAGCAGACTTTCGGCCTCCGCGTACTTCTCCTGGCTGATCAGGATCGTGCCGAGGTGCACGCCCGCACCAGGGATCGCGGATCCCGTTGCCAGTGCCTCACGCAGATGGACCTCGGCCTCGGCAAACCGCTCCTCGGCGCAGAGGAGCACACCGAACAGGGACCTGCAGAAGGCGTGCCGCTGCGGATCGACGGCAGTGGCAATCAGCTGCTGCTCCAGGCACTCCTCGGCGTCGCGCAGCCTTTCTTGTCCCAGAAGAGCCCGGCACAGGCCCATGAGTGCGACGTCGTAATCGGTTTCGAGCAGCTCACGGAAGATGCCCTCCGCGATGTCGTACTGCTCCTCGCTGATCGCCGCTTCCGCGACGTCCGCCCGCTCGGTTTCGGCGACGATCTGCAAGGCGGCGTCCCACATGACCTCTGGGACGGGAGACGCGGTGGCATCCCGCTGTGTGGTGTCGACAAGGTAGTCGAACACCGTGATGTGCCCCTCGGAGTCAGTGGGCAGAAGCAAACTGGTGGTGGCCCTGACCTGAGCGGTCGCCCACTCCAGGGCCTGGGGGATGGGCTCGGGGCGAAGCCGAGCACCGCCCCGCCCGCGCAGATAGTGCCCGTGCAGTTGTTCCAGCATCGACAGCGGAAGGGGAGCGCGCACTCCGGCACGACGAAGGTCCACACCGGCAGCTACGAGGGCCGCGCCCCGTGGATGAGCCCCGGGCGCCCACCCGTTGAGCCAGGCTGTCATGAGGTCGGGGCCGGCCGCCAGGTACTCGCCGAGCCCGTATTCGTCCGAACGGGTCAGCGCCTCCGTGAGCCGAGAGTCTTCGGTCCCCTGGGCACGGCCCAGTTCGGCCGATGACCACCGCCGCTCCACGCGGACCACGTGATCGGCCTGCCTGAGAACATCGTCGCCGGCGAGGCGGTGCCCGTCCCCGCCCGGCCCGGACCGCAGCCGTGAGTACTCCTCCACACGCATAGTCGCCAGGAGTGCCACACCCTTCCGCCGCATCAGGCGCAACCACGGGACGGTCAGGCGAGCCGCCCCCAGGTACTGCTCGAGATCGTCGAGCCAGACGATCACCGGCATCCCGTCCGGGATCTTCTGGAGCCCGCTGATCAGATCATGGGGCGGTACGTGAAGCAGTCGGTGGTCCGGAACGACAGTGCGCGCGCCTTCGAAGGCACACCGGCTCTTACCCGCGGTGGACTCGCCGAGGACCAGAACCAGGCCACCGGACCCGGCGACGGCCCGCAGCGCGTCGTGCAGCGCGGCGTCACTGTCCCGCGGCACGTAGGGTGGAAGTTGTGGCTCCCCATCCCGTCCTGTGGCGGTCGGGTGTACGCCCATGTGAAGGGGCGTCTCCACGTTCCGTAGGAGGGGCCACTCCGCCGGCGGAGGCACATCGGCCCCCGGTGCGCGCGCGACGACTGTGGTGATCTGGATGTTGTTGTCGCCGACCTGGACACCGTACGCCTGACGGGCGTCAACCGGCTTCGAACCCGAAGCAGTCGTGTGCTCGCTCACCGTCAGCTGAAGTGATTCGTCTGCGTGTTGTGGTCACCCGTCTGCACACCCTTGGCTTCCCGGGCATCGACGGCGTACTTCGACGCGGGACCGCCCTGGGCCTCCACCTGCGCGAGGAGCAGCTCGGCGGCCCGGAGGATCTGCTCGTCCCGGTCGACTCCCGCCGTGACCAGATGCTCACCAAGCTGTGCCTGCCACACGTCGGGCTCGACCTCCTCAGCGTCCAGTACCTGAACCGCCGCGTCACCGCGGACTTCCAGTCGACGCCTGACCAATTCACGTAGGGACGTGTAGGACTGGCGGACTGCATCACTCACGGTGTCCGTGACCCCGGCCGCCGCACCTGCGGCCAACGCGGCCACGATCACTTCAACTCCGGTCACTGCTACTCCTGTTACCACTCGACAAGGATGATGTATCCGAGCGAATGCGCGCGGCATATGCGCGCGCGAACCTTGCGCTCGTCCCCGTGGCCGGTCCGTTAAGGGTCGTCACGACGTGATTACCATTAGCGGGGTGCCATGCCGTCAGTGCAAGTCGTTCCAGCCGGTGGGCAGGGTCAATTCACCTATGACGCAAGAGAGTTCGAAGCATGGGTCAGGTGGCGCGCACTCGATGCGAAGCCGCGAATTGAGGAGGAGACTCTCGCCATGGATGGCGCAAGGACGGCCTCTGGCACCCGCCGGCAACGCCAGCGTGAACAGCTCCTGCTCGACACGCGTCGAGCAGCGCGAGAGATCGCGGCCGCGGAGGGCATCGACGGGCTGACGCTGGCAGCGGTGGCGCGTGCGGTTGGCGTGAGTCCCCCCGCGCTCTACCGATACTTCGACGGGCGCGACGGACTGGTCCGGGCCCTCTACAGCGATCTCACCGCCGAGCTGATCTCCACCGTGTCGGTGGCCGTGGACCGACAGGACGCAGACGACCTCAGCGCTCAGTTGCACGCAGCGAGCCTGGCCGTCTTCGACTGGTCGGTCGCCAATCGCGCCGCATTCGACCTGCTGATGGGCTCGGCCTATCCGAAAGCGTCCAGGGCCGGAGGTGATGTCCCCCAGGCCATCGCCCGTGAACTGGGCGGCGTGTTCGCCGTTCCGTTCGAGGAGTTGTGGCGGCACGGTGGACTGGCCTTCCCTGCGGACGACGACATCGCCGCCGCTCTGCGCAGCCAGTTGGAGGCGTACCGCGCCCAGGTATGCCCGCACCTGCCCCCGGGTGTGGCGTATCTGATGTTCACCTGCTGGCGCCAGATCTACGGGCTCACGTGCATGGCGGTCTACGGGCACCTAGACTACGCCTTCACCGACTACCGCGCGCTTTTCGATGACATGATCGTCGGCCTCCTGGAGCGGCTCGGCCTACCCGTCAGTCCCGGTCTGCGTCCCTAAGGGAGTGGGGAGACACCGCCATGGCGTGGGAATCGCTCCTGCACCAACTCGACCGCACTCTCCATGCTGTCACGCGACCTGCCCGTCACCACCGCCTGTCTCACCCGTATCGAACACGCATCAGACGGCTGGACGCTGCGCTGGAGCACCGCCGGCAGCCTTCCCCCACTCCTGATTACCCTCGACGGTAACGCGTAACCCCTGCAAGCCGAGCCCGGCCTTGCCGCTCGCGGTGAACACCGACGAGCACTGTTCCGGGCGGGTGAACCTTGCACTTGCAGCTGTACCTTGCATGCGAGGTTGCGCAGTGCAGTTGGTCTTGCATACGGCTACGGCTTCACGAGGTGAACTGTCGGACGACATTAGAACGTCAGTGGGGGACTCCACGCTACGAGGGGGCAGCGGTCAGACGTGCGTGCGCCGCCGAGAGCTGGCCGGCTTCGCGCAGCTGTGTCAGCCTGGCCACTGCGGCCGCGCGCTGCGACTCGCCCTTCCGTCCCGTGATCGGCAGCGTCCTGAAACCCTCCCCGGACACCCACCCCGTTCACCTGAACGAGTGAACGCGGGGAGATCGACGGGCAGGCTCCCCCGTCACATCCACGCTGATGATGGTGACCGTCAAGAACAGAAAGGGAGGCAGCGCGTGGGTAGCGAAGAGTTGAGGTACCTGCTGGGCGGTCCTCATGAGGCGGGTGAAGAGGTGGTGTACCTCCTGCGCGCCCATGACGTCGATGAATTCAGGACGCCAGGCCGAGGCCGCAGCAAGTGCAAGATCGGCACGACGAGCGATCTGGGCACCCGCCTGCCGAAGGTCTACAACGGGTCCTCCGACCCGCTGGAGTTGATGGCGACCTACCCGGGAGGTACGGACCTGGAGCGGGCGCTGCACGCCTGGTTCGACTCCTTGCGGAAGCACCTGGAGTGGTTCTACTTCTTCGACGTGGAGCCGAAGCCGTTGGTCGACCGCGCGGTGGAAGTGATCCGCAAGCAGCGGCTGGAATGGAAGAGCAACGAGCAGCGGAAGAAGGAGATCGCTCAGGCTGCCCGGAGCACGAGGAAGGCTGAGCAGCACCTGAGGCTCCTCGGCTCGGAAATCCGGCGTATCCAGGATCTCGGGCAACGAGTCCACGCTGAGGCCGTGCGCGTACTCGCGTGGGATTTCACCCCGCGCACGGAAGAGGACGGGGCATTGGCCGACCGCGTGAGCCTGGAGCACGTCTACCTCCTCGACCTTCTGCCTGACCACCTGGGGCGGCTTCTGGACGACATGAAGCGTTCCATCACCTCCGCTGTTCGGGCCGGGGTCCTGTCGACGGCCGACGCCAGGACCTCGTCCGGACTGGATGACAGGACAGTGGAGCAGATCATGCACAAGCCGCAGGCGCCGAGCACCGGCCCGTGGGAGCTGATTGCGCGGTGGCGGGCGCCGCTTAACAGCACTGACCCTCTGGGAGCTTGAGCTCATCGTCTCCTCGCAGGACCTCGCCGAACGCGGCCACCGCCTGAAGATCCTCGGTGGCCCCCTGTCCGGCATCTACGACCCGCAGGGCGCCGGCAAGGTCCTCTTCGTGGTGGTCGCCGCGATGGCGGAGGTCAAGCCGGAGTTCATCCACGAGCGGACCCTGATCGGCCTGGACACCGCCGCGTCCAACGGCAACCACGGCGGCCGGCCCCCCGGTCGTCGACGCCATCCGTCGACCACGGCCTGGCCCAGCTCGCCGAACTCACCGCGGCCTACATCGGCCTGCCCCTGTCGGACTTCAACGGCACCCTGCTCGACCACCACCCCAGCGATGGCCACGACGACATGACCTCCTCGCCCTACACAGCCCCGACTGTACAAGCGTCTGAGCGCACGCCCGGCGGCTTGCCGGACGAGCGGAGACGCAGCTCACGCCTCCGCGGCCCGCTCACACCCGACCGAGTGACGCTACGCAGTGTCGCTTCCCACGTCACCGACATGTCCGCTACGTTCATCCACAGGTCACTGCCTGCGCGAACGGCTCCGCGGCCGGAAAACCCCAGGAGTGCAACGGCTGGGACCAGCTCGGCGATCGGCGCCTGCACCGCCTGGTGAACGGGGCCGGCCTGGCGCAGGGCTTCCTCGCCGAAGCCAACCCGACGACGGCAGGACACCGCTTCCACTCGGCGATCCTCCTCAGCGACCGGATCCGGGTCGCTGCGGCTGGCTCCGATCGCACCCGCTACCACCACGTCATGGGCTGGGCCCACCTGATCCTGCCTGGCATCGAACAGCTAATGGAGCTGCGCAACCTGCATCTGGACCCCTTCGACCCGCGAAATCGCGCTCACGAAATCGCACCGCTGGAGGTCCTGGCCGCGCCCGACCGCCTCTCCCTCCTGTTGGGAGACATCAACTCGATCGGCACGGGCTTCCCCGAGCCGGACTGGTCCCGACTGCCGGACCACCTGCTGAATGGACACCTGCGCTCACCCGGCGAAGAGCCGCGCTCCGATCGCGAGGCCGTCGAGCTCCTGGCCCGCGCCGGCTTCATCGACACGAGCGCCTCCGCGGGGAAAGAGGACGTGCCGACGGCGGCGTTCGCCGACGGCGACGTCCCCCGCCGCCAGGACCTCATCCTCGCGAGCCCGGCTCTCGTCCCCGCCGTGACGGACTACCAGGTGCACATGGAGCCGGTCGACCGGGGCCTGTCCGACCACGCCGCCGTCAGCATCGACCTCGACCTAAACCGGTTCGGCCAGGACTGAAAAGGATCAGCCATCGGCCGAGGTGGCACCGAGATGATGGGTCAGCGATTGTGCGGCCCATCCCGCGGCCGCGCCCATCAACGTTCCACCAGGCCAGCTCTCCGTGGAGGGAAGCTCCAAGCCTCCCGCCGAGTAGGCGAGCGGCTCCCGGTACTCGGTGAGCCAGCGCACCAAGGCGCTGAGCTGGGAATCGTCGTCGAGGTCGTGTCGGCGATCGGTCAGCCCACGCCGGATCACGTCCTCGAGCGCGGGCTCGCGCGTCGTGAGCGCCTCGATGATCCGCTCCACGGGCAAGTCACGGGGTTCGTCGTCGGTAGGCCGCGCGTAGAGCAACAGCGCCACCGTGGGCAACGCGTACGTGAACGGCCCGCCGCTGAACTCCTTCGGCCAGCCCGGTTCGAGTAGCGAGGCCGACCGCCGCAGAGAGGCGTGCCATCGAGCGTTCATCCAGTCCGTCGACGACACGTCGTAGGACAGCCGCCCGGCCGCCCACCACAGATCACGTATATCTGGCATGCCCATCAATCTACGGACCGCCGTGCTTCCCGTCCGGCGAACGCGCGGTGTCAGCCCGTCCAGGGGTTGGCGCAGACCATCCCCAGGCGGCGGATCTACATCGCGTCGTAGGTGTGTGGACGATCGCGTTACGGCTCTGTCGGGGATCTTGTGACGGTGAAAACCGTACGCGGTGTAGGGCTGAGGCTTAGGGTCGTGGCCATGGAGTCTCCCTCACCGAGCCCGATACGCACCCAGACTCTCCACAGGCCGGGGCAGCGAGTAGTCCTGTTCATGGTGGGGAGCGGTTTTGCGCTGTTGGGCGCTGGGGCTCTGATCAGCGGGATGGTTGCCGCAGATCCTGTCAGTGCAGTGATCTACACCGTGATTGGTGCGGGCGGTGCCTGGACTGCGTTCCGCAGCTGTGTCCTGGGAGTGCGGATCGACTCCACGGGTCTCACCGAACGTGGCCTGGGACGCTCGAAAGTCGTTCCGTGGTGTGTGATCGGAGCGGTCGATACCGGTGATGGCCCTGGATTGGCCCCGGCGCACACTCCCGGATTGATCCTCAAGAACGGCGAGCGGGTGGGACTCGGTGCCCTCGCTTCGTACTCCAGCCGTGCCGTTGACGCCAACTTCGCCCTGCTCAAGTCCCTGCACGCCATCCATGTCATGGCCTGCCCCAGCTGTGCGTGATTGCTGCGGCAGGGGCGTCGTACCGCCTGTACCTCGTCATGGTCGAGTGAAGGCGGCTCTGTTGGGGATCTTGTGATGTCGCAGGGTCACGGGGCGAGAAGTACGCGTGGGCGTAGGATGTCGAGGTTTGCTCGCCCGTAGCCCAAGCGTTTGAGCGGTTTGATGCGGGTGACGTGGCCTTCGACCTGGCCCGAGCTCCAGGGTGTGGAGAGGCCGGCAGTGACGGCTTCGAGATCCGTCTCAGGCCGCTGACCCAGGAGTGCAGGGCCGGGAGGTCGTCGTCAAGGACACGGTTCATCTAGTCCGGGAGTTGGTCTCCCCGGAGGTTGTGGAGCATCTCGGCGACGAGGTGGTGCCAGATAGCCCTGTCGTGGTCGCCGCGGCGGAAGTGGAACGTGGCGGCCGGACGATGACCCGCGGATGCCGCCTGACGTACCAGCTCGGTGCCCAGGAAGCCGCTGCCGCCGACGATCAGCACTGTCATGCAGCCTCACATTGCGGGCGGCTGGTGCCGCCGCGGGCTGCTTCGGCGCAACCCGCTGACCCCCGAGGGCCAGCCGACACGGCCCTCGGAGCCCGGCTAATCCGCGGCGGTGCCGACCCGTCTAGGGCACGACGACGTCGTTGCAGTTCGGGTGGGAGCGCGGCGCGTTCTGGTGGGCGATGGCGTCCTTCCAGTGGGCGCGGACCTCGTCGAGTTCGTCGCCGTCGGCCGGGGTGGACAGCCACACGTCCGGTGTCGGATCGGGGTGCTGGTAGATCCCAATCACGTACCGGTGGCCGGGGATGAGGGGTTGCTTGTGGTCGGCGGCCGCGACAAGCGCGCCGGAGCTGGTGCGCTCGACGGTCTGCGTCACGTCCAGGGCGGCCGGCAGCTTGCCCTTCAGGTCCTCGATGACGCGGATGCGGGAGAGGGACTCGTGGTAGCCGTCGTGCGCGGTGACCTTGAGGGTCTTCTCGACGCTGACGACGGCCAGGTGTGCGGCGAGACCGGCGCGGTCGCGGTCGTTCTCCTCCACGGGGACGCAGACGGCGGAGGCGGTGACGGTGTCGTCCTGGAGGGTGGTGTAGGCGGCCGCCGCCGATCCGGTGAGCACGACGGCTCCGGCGAGCACGAGGAGCATGGTGCGGTTCATCATCGGCCCCACAGCTTGTTGTAGTTGGCCTGGTCGACGGCGGTGGGGACGTGCTTGGTGCTGACATTCTTACGCAGGGCGCTGTTCACAGTGTCGGCCTTGTGGCACAGACCGAGCGCGTGTCCGAGTTCGTGGACGACGATGTTCTGCCGCATCCGCGGCTCGTCCTTGTAGCGGCCGTCGAGCAGGTGCTTGTTCAGGTAGATGGAGTCGGTTGCGGCGGTGGCGCCGTGGCGTTCGTAGTAGCCGCCGCGCCCGTCATTGGCGCTGTAGTCGCGGAACTCCAAGTTGTTGACCGTGATGGAGGTGTCGGCCGCGATGTTGATCGTGCGGAACCGGTTCCATTCGGTGATGGCGTGTTTACGCAGGTCGTCGTACTTGGTGGCCTCGGTCCAGCGGATCTCGCCCTCGTCGACCGACGACTTCCCCCGGGTCTCGCTCTCGCCCCGGACGCACGGCGCGGCCGCGGCCGCCGGCGCCGCGTACGGGGCGTTTGCCACCGCGAGCGCGAGCACCACGGACGCACATAAGGCGGCTGCTACCTGCGGAAACGACATGGTGCTCCTGCTCAGGGGGACGGGAGAGCCGACCATAACGGCCGGCCGGCGCCCCGCGCCCGGCACTGACCCGCAGATCACCCGTACGGGCGGGCGTGCCCGCGCTCAGGAGGCGGGTACCCCGGGCGGGCGGCGCCGGGCATACTCGACGCATGGCCGATATCGAGATCCCGGACACCACCAAGGACGTCCTCCAGGCGCTGGCCGACGACGCCGGCGTGCCGCTCGGTGACTACCTCACGCGCCTGGCTGCGGAGAAGGACCGCGAGCGCGCGCTCGAGGTCGGCGCCGAGGCGTTCCGCCGCGTGATCGGCGGCCCGGCGACCGTGGCCGCGTTCGACGAGGCCTTCGGCGGGCCCGCCCCGGCACAGCGCGCCCCGCGGGCGGCCTGAGCCTGTGCCTGCCGAGTACTTCATCGACCACCGCTGGCTGCTGGAACGCCAGGAAGAGCTGGGCGGCGACCCGACGGTCAACGACTTCTCTGTGCTCGTCGGCATGGCCGCCCGGCACAAGGTTGACCCGCCCCGCCACGACCAGGACCACCCCGACGCCTTCTGGCGGGCCGCGGTCCTGCTGGAGGAGTGCGTGCTCCTGCGCCCGCTTCCCCACCGCAGCGAGCTGTTCGGTCACGCCCTCGCCGTCGGCTACCTGCAGATGCACGGCCTGACCGTGGACACCAAGTTCGAACTCTGGCGCGACCTGATCCAGGAGATCCGCCCGCTGCGCCTCGACTCCTTCGCTGTCGCCGAGCGCCTGCGGTCCTGGCAGACGCTCTAGCCCCCAAGGCGAAGACACCGCGAGCGCCCCTTGCCCGTCCATGGGTCAATCAGGCTCACCCATGCGGGCAACCGGTCACAGTGGCGGCGCACGACCGCAGGAGTAGGGTGACGCCGGTGAGCGACGAGCCACTGGAGGACTGGGCCCGGCGCTGGGACGAGCGTCGCACCCAGAGTCGGGGCAGACTCCGGCACGTGTCCCTGACGACCGGGCCGCAACGCGGTTGGCACATCGACCCCGGCGCGCCCCGCGTGATCGAGCAGTGGGACGGCTACGCCTGGGTGCCCGTGCAGATCGTGCCCGACCTCGCCTCCGCCCAGCGCATGGTGCATCCCCCACAGCCGGCCGCACAGCGGCCTGTGGAGTGGGACCGGCCGCCCCTCGGGAAGAATAAGCCCGGCCGGCACCGCCGGGAGTAGCGCCAGGGCCAGGTAGCCGAGCCGCAGCGGCGCCGCGGCGATGGTCGCCGGACGCTGAGGGGATGGAGGTTCCGATCGCCGTCGCGCTCGCGCAGTCCGCGTCCCGGCTTCCCGACGGTCCGGGAGAGTGGTTCGAGCCCAGGACGTTTCCCCGCGGTCAGCCGCATGTGGGTCACCGCAGCTCGGCTCCCGACCCGGCGATGGCGGCACAGTCAGCGGCAGGATTCATCCGGCAGCACGCTATCCGGGGCGGGCCGGGGCAGCGATCGATTACTCGTCCGCCCCGGCCTCGGGATCAGATGGCGGTCAGGATGGCGCGCAGCCGCTCGTCCTCGCGGATGATGCTGTTCGCGACGCCTGAGCCGACGATGCGCCGGTCCTGCTCGGCGAGTTCGGCGACGCGCAGGCGCTGGTGGGTGCTCAGGGCGGTGGCACCGAGGGCTTGGAGGGCCTCGCAGGCACCGGAGATGTCCGCTCCGGTTTCGGCGGAGTGGAGGGCTGCCTCGGCGAGTTGACCGAGGTCGACGACGTCGGGGTCGGTGATGGCGAGCAGTGCGAGGACCGCAGCAGGGGCCTTGTCGGGGGCGGCGAGCAGTTGTTCCAGTCGGGGGATCAGGGGCCGGGCGGCCGCGCCGAGGAGGGCGGTGGCGCGGATGGCGCGGACGACGGTCCACCGGTACCAGAGCTGGTTGCCGGTGGTGCGGTCGAGGACGGAGGCCAGGATCGTGACGGCTTCCTCGGCGTGGCCGCCGATCCGCCACAGGGCGGTGGCGATCGCGATGTCGCGGTCCAGTTGTGGGGTGGTCGGCTCGGCGTCCTCGCTGACGGCTGCCCGCAGGGCGGGGAGCAGTCCGGCGGCCGTCCCGCCCAGGGTGGCGGCGGCCTGGGCGGCCTCGGCGACCTCGCGCCGGCCGGCGGCGAGCGCCTTGGCGGCGGCGTCGAGCAGGACGTCGGTCTCGCCGGTGAGGTCATGGTGGGCCCGCGCCACCATCAACGAACTGGCGGCGGCACGCAGCACGGCGCCGGCCTGCTCGCGCTCGGCCTGCGGGCCGGCGGCTGCCACGGCGGTGATGGCGGTGGCCGCGTACTGGAAGCGGGGCAGCACGGCGTACAACTCGGGCAAGGCGGCAGCGGCCTGCGGGCCCCACTGACGCAGCAGGTGGACCAGGTCGGCGGTCTCGTTGTTGCCGAGCCCGTCTGCGGCCAGGCGTGCGCGGACGGCGGCGAGCAGGGCAGTGTCGAAGGGGAAGGCGGGGGCCTGGAAGTCTCCTGCGGCGTCGAGCGCGCGGGGGCGCCGGTCGAGGTCCCGGGCCAGCAGCGGGGCGGCCTGTCGGGGCGCGACCCGGACGAGCACGGCCAATGCCTGGTCAGCCGCCTCGTCGTCGGGTTGGGCGGCGAGTTCGGCGAGGGCGGGCGCGGCCTCGGCGGCGGCCGGGCCGAGCTTGCCGAGCAGGGTTGACGCCGGGTACTCGGCGGCGAGTGGGGCGATGGCCGGGACGAGTCGCTGGGGAGCGCTGCGGGAGAGGTAGCAGGCGTGGTCGGCCGCGGAGAGCGCCTCGGCCCGCACCTCGGGGCGGCCGTCGCGCAGGGCGGCGTCCAGCAGGGCGAAGGCGGCCTCGCGGTCTGCCTCGGTCTCGCGGCGCAGCAGGCTGTCGACGATCGCGTGCAGCGGCTCTCGGTGGTGCATGCTGTACCGGTCGACGGTGAATTCGCGGGCGGGCAGCAGGCCGAGCGCGGCATCGTGGTGGGCGTCGGTCCAAGGCTCTCCGGCGGCCAGAGCGACGAGGAGCGCGGCCAGACGCAGCGGCGCGGGCGTGTCTGCACCGAGCAGCGCGCGGGTCTCGACGGCGGCGCCGGCGGGGTCGACCCGGCCGAGGGCGATGAGCAGTTCGGCCCGGACACCGGGATCGGCCTCGGCCGTCCACCGGCTTCGCAGGGCGACCGGGGCGGCATCGGTATTTCGGGTGTGGCCGAGCGTCCAGGCGGTGAGCAGCCGGACGTTCACGACTTCATGTGCCAGCAGCGGTATCAGCAGCGGGATTTGGGTGGCAACGGCGGCCCGGACGGCGCCCGGCGCGATCTCCCATTCATCATCGCTCTCGGCCAATCCGCCGAGCAGGCAGAGGACTTCGGTCGTCCCGGGCCGGGCAGCAGCGGCGATCCGGGCGAGGTACGGGACGGCGTCCACGCTGGCGGAATACACCGTGCCCTGGTGGAGGATGCACGAATACAGCTCGGAGATCACCTCCTCGGCATCCCCGCCGCCCTCGGCGAGGGCGCGCAGCAGGTCGGGCAGGTCCTCGGCAGGGCCGTAGGCGTGCGAGACGGAGGCCCAGGGGTGGGCGTCGAGGCCGGCGAGGGCGTCAGCGAGATCCATGGGCCTGATCTTCGCAGCCGGGTCCGACAGGACGGTCAGGGCCCTGTGGCGACCTGCGTCAGCGCGCCTGCTTCGTCCCCTTCGGGAACGTGCCTCCCTGCCCGCCCCGCGCATTGGCCGAGGACGGTTGGCGACCGGCGCCCTGAGACAGCAGGTGGACCTCCGACCGATCAGGTTCTGAAAAACGGCTCAGCACGGGCATAGCGCACGGTAGGAACTCGCAGCCCGGGCACGTCTCGTCCGGGTCATCAGCGGGGTGTCTGCGGAAGAAACGGATCTCATGGGAGTCGTCAGACGACGGCCCCGTCCTGACGCGACTTCCCTTGCGCTCGCCGCGCTGGTCGGCCATCGCACACCCCCCTGTGCAACGGGATGCAGGCCTGACGACACCTTACGCCGGAGCGGCCAGCCCCCCTCGGCCTGCTTCACGATCGGATCCGCCAATGCAGTGCACACCAGCGGGGCTCACGAGACACCGTCGAGTCTGGAGAACGACGGACATCGCGTCGTCATGATCCGGGACGCGGACACCGTCCGGCTGCAGGCACGCTCGGGCCGGATAGTCACGGCGCAGTGGATGGACCTGCCGGTCGCCAGCATGCGGCTGCGCCCCGGCACCGGCCTGGACGGCGAGGCCGTGATCTGGCGCCATGGCGCCCTGGACTTCGGCGCGGTCCAAGCCCGCGCGGCGAGCTCCGTCGACCGGAGGCCCCAACGCTCGCCGAGCAGCACCCGGCCCCGTACGCCGTGTGGGACGTCCTCGCGCACCCCGAGCTCGGTGACGTACGGGCCCGCCGGTACACCGCCCTCCGCGAGCTCCTCCTCGACCTCCTGGCGGACATCGGTCCCGCCGATCCAGCCCGTGCCGGTCACCGACGACCGCGACCCCGCGCTCGCCTGGTACGAGACCCCCCAGGCGCAGGGCATCGAGGGGTGTTGCAGCCAGAGTTTGGTGTTGACCGATCGACCGCCATGTCGCCGGGCCGCAGCCCTACCTGTCACGCACCCATGAGCCCTGTGCAGGGCGCACCGAATCCTGTGGCAACGCCTGCATTCGGTCTCTACAGTCGCCACATGGCCACCGAGGGCGAGAGCTCAAGTCCACTCGACATCACCGTGATGCTCAGAGGCCAAACCAGTGCCTGCCAGGCAGCACGCGACGCCATCGCCGCCGGCGGCGAGGTAACTCTCTTCGACGGACTACCGCCACAGTGGATGGTCTTCGGCATCGCTGCGTCAAGGTTGAGATGGTCGTTGAAGAGAGGACTGACGGCCCTCGGCCTCGACGAGACCGTTGAGATTCTCCGAGCTCGGGACCGAGACAAGCGACTGCGTACCGGCAGCATCGTTGCAACAGATCGGTCTTGGTTCTTCACCCTGTACTTCGACGCCACCGGGACCGAGCTCCTGGCATGCAGCGGTGTCAAGAACGAGCGTCCCCCGCGCCGGGACGCTCAGAGGCTCCAGCTATAGAGGCCGCCACCCGTGTTCACCGCCGACGCCGCAAGGCGGGCAACTCCCTTCAGGACCGCCAGTAGATCACCCTCGGTCATGTCGTCCCCGTCCTCAGAGTGGAGCCGCGTGGCCCAACGACCAGCCAGCTCTCCCAGTTCGGCCGACGTCGCGTTTGCCAGCGCCTGGATCAACCGCTGCGGCCGAGCGAACACCTCAACGCCATCGTTCAAGGGTGCAGTGACCCACTCCGGCCACGGACGCCACTCATAGATCTGAGGTTCGGCCTAGGGCTCCTGGTCGTCGGCCGGGGGCGCGAGCAGCTGCTCGGGCATCGCCGCTTGCCGGTGGGCGACGACGACGTACACCCGCCCCCTCACGGCGGTGGCGGTGGCGCGCAGCTTCTCTCGCACCACCGCCACCGGGCAGGACGGCCCGCTCGTGCTGCAGCGGGATGCGCGCCTCGGCCCGCACTGCCCGCGTCGCCCGAACGATCCATGACGACGAACGGGATCGGGCTGGCGCGCACCGCCGAGTCAACGTCCGGCCTGGGCACCCTGCGCGCCGACCGGTTCGCAGAGATCTCCCGCCGCGACCGGCTGTCCGATGTCCTCGCCGGGCTGCGCGCCGCAACGCGGTATGCGCTCGGCGGGGTTGTCGATGGTCCCCTGGAGAGCCCGCTGCCCCTCTTCGGCCTACAGCCAGGACCAGCGCATGCCGTAGCGGCACGGGGTGAGGTCCAGCGCGACGGCATGCACGCGGTGGGCCGCGTCCAGGGTGACAGGTGGGCGGGAGCGCTCTGATCCGTCCGCACCCGGTGCGACGAAGTGCTCGAAGGCCACCGGCAGCGCCGGCGCGGTGAACTCGATCTCCAGGTCGTACTGCCGGATCGGCATCCGCAGCTTGCGCTCCCAGTTGGTCGCGAGCGGCCGTTGTCCGCCATAGCGGAGTTCGAACTCGATGATGACGGTCTCGCCCTGGGTCAGAGGCTGGTCGAAGAGCAGCTCGGCGGCGAGCAGGCCCGTACCTGGGTGGGCGGCCACTCGGCCCGGCCGGCAGCCTCGCAAGGAGTGCAGCTCCGGCAGCGGGAGGTGCGGCTCGTCAAGACGGTAGACGTGCACCGCACGGTCCGGACCATTGCACTTGGCGCGCAGCACCTGCCGCATCCGGTACGACTGCTCGCGCCGATCGGGCCCGACGGTGAGGCGGTCGTGCAGGCTGATCCGTTCCAGCGCGTCGTCCCATCTCAGGTCGAGAACCTGTACGGCGGCCTCCACCGCGTCGCGCTCCGGCCACAGGGCGGACATCGGCAGTGGCGACTGCTCCCGGGCGGCCCATCTGCCCCGCGGCCGTCGTGGGCCGAGCAGGCTTCGCAGGCTGTGTGGCTGGAGACCGAGGACCTGCTCGATGTGCTCGACAGCGAGGAACGAATCGGGGCGCTCAGGGCGGCTGCGGCCGGTCTGCCAGTAGCTCAGCGTTGCCACGCTCACCCGGACGCCGCGCTGTCGGAGGCGTAGCTGGAGCTGGCTGAGTCCCAGCTCACTGGCGTCGATGGCCGTTCGAAGCGCCTGTGCGAACGACTCCTGGTCATTTGCCGGCAGACGGGTCAGGGACTGCTGGGCGGATGGCATCGTCGCCTCCAGGGCGGTTGGACATCGATCGAGTCGGCTGACAGCAACGCCGCTCCGTGTCCGGAGCGGCTCGTCGGCTCGGCGTGCGAGCACGCCGAGCGGGCCTGTCCTAACCAGACGGCCCCGGCCGGGCGACGCATCGGTTCCCCCGTCATCGCAACCTCCTTGGTGAGCGGCGTGGCCGCATGTCCTGTACTGGGAAAGATATCGAGCCGTCCACCCCGCGCGCGGTCCCGGTGGCGCTCTCTTCGTCCTGACTGCCCGCAGGCGGGTGCTCTCCGCGACCGGGGTTGTACAGGCCCGCTGGGGAGAGCTGCCGATGTATGCCCGATGCGGGCTCGATGACGGTGTGGACTTCCGGTCCCGACGCTGCCGCGTGGGTCGCGGCTTCGACCTGTCACGACCGGCGCGCTTCCGTCCTCCGGGTGCCGCTCGCGGGCGAACGGCACCCGTCCCTGTTCCAAGGCGGCGCGCGTGAGCTCCTCGGAAGGACAGGTCCCGAGCCGTTACGAGGACGTAAGGGACGGCTCGCGGGTGTCCTCCTCCACGGGACCGGGCAGCTGCCGACGGCCTCGTCGGCGCAGCAGCGAACACGCCGGCACGGCGAGGCCCACGACGGTCAGGGCGCCCCAGTAGGCCGACTGCAGGCCGTGCAGGGCGGCGGTGGTGAACAGCGCGCCGCCGGCGAAGGTGCCGAGCGATTCTCCCGCGGTGGACGCGACCTGGCGGAAGTTGAACACCTCCACCATGGGGCGGTCGGCACCGAACTCGGCGAACGCCGTGCTCACCATGGGAGTGAAGAGCATCTCGGCGACGGAGAACAGGGTCACGGCCGCGTACGCGGCCACCAGACCCGCGCCTCCGACCGAGAGAGGGACGAAGGACAGACCGAAGACCGCGATCCCCTGGAGCAGAAAGCGCATGGGGGTGTGGCTCCGCTCCAGGCCCCGGTTGGTGTACGCGGAGACGGCCATCTGCAGCACCACGATCAGCACCGCGTTGAGCGTGAAGAAACTGGCCTTCTCCGCCGCCGAGTCCGCGATGTGCGTGACGTGGATGGCGAAGGCCGAGAAGAACTGGCCGTACAGGAAGCTGCCCGCCAGCGCGACGGCCGAGACGGCCCGGACACCGGGGTCGGTGACCATGGCCTTGAGCAGTCCCAGCTTGAGCGGCTTGCGGGCGTCCTGGTCGCCGGGGCGCAGGCCGCTCGGGACGAACGCGGTCATGACCGCGGCCGACGCCCAGTAGATCACCGCGACCAGTAGGAGTAGGCGTGCCTGGTGGGGGCCGTCCAGCAGGAAGTTGGCGATGATCGGCCCGACGGCGGCGGACACGTTGATGGCCACCTGGATACCGGCGAAGACCGAGTTGCGGTCACCGGGCGATTCCAGCGCGATCGCCACGTACATCCGCGCCGTGATGCCGTTGACGCTGATCCCGACGCCGGCCAGGACGAGGAAGCAGAGGGTGACGAGGGGATGCGGCGACAGCGGCAGCAGGGCGAACCCCAGTCCGGCGAGGGTGAGTCCGCCGGGTATCGCGACCCGGATGGGCAGCCGTTGGAGCAGCCCCGCGCAGAACAGGGACGCGCCCTTGTAGGTGAACGTGAAGGTGAACAGCGCGGTGCCGATGAGCAGGGCGCCGGTGCCCGGGTGCATCTTGGCCAGCAGCAGGGGCAGCACGGGCAGGAGGCAGTAGAACCCGAGGTGGGACAGCAGGTAGTCCAGGACGACCGGTACGGCCACCTCGTTCCTCCTGCGTCGGCCGGTGGCTTCACGAGGCACGGTCGGACTCCTTTCGGGTGGGGACGCCCGGGGCAAGGGGGTCGCCCCACTCGTGCAGTCGCTCGGTGAGGAGGGCGGCGAGGGCGTCCGCCCGGTGCTTCAGGAAGTAGTGGCCGCCGTCCGGGACGACCTGGTGTTCGACGCCGCGCGCGTATCGCTCCCACTCACGAAACCGCGTGCCGTGTCCGGCGGTCCCCTCGTCGTGCGCGCCGACCACGCACAACAGCGGGGATCGGAGGCGCTGTTCGTACGGGACACCGGTCTCGTCGAACCAGGTGCGGGCCTGCTGGGCGTCGTGGCGCAGCGCACGGACGACGCTGCGCACGAACGCGGCATCGGCGCCTTCGGGCAGCGCTCCGGCAGTCCGCAGGTCGGCGAGGTAGGCGTCGTCCGGCACATCCGACGGTGCGATCGCGTCGGGCCCCGGGCCCGGCAGCCTGGCGCCGACGACGAGGCCGCGGACGCGGTGCCCGAGCCGCTCCAGACGCAGGGCCACGGCGGTGGCGAGGGCGGCTCCGGCACTGTGCCCGTAGAGAACCGGCGCCACTCCGAGGGCCGTGATCTCCTCGGCGAGGAGCTCCGCCGTCTTCGCCACGCTCAGCAGGTGCTGCTCGGGGTCGGCCGGATCGTGGCCCGGCAGTTCGGCGGCGAGCAGCCGCGCACGTCCGGCGAGTGCCTCGGCCAGCGGCTGATAGGCCGCACCCGACCCGCCGCCGTAGGGAATGCACACGAGCGTCGGGGCGTCCGGGTCGGCGGGCTCGGCGCCCAGGCGGTGCAGCATCGGTGGACGATCGGCTCCCGTGGGGTGTTCGGTCGCCGTCCGCGCCTGCTCGTCGAGGCGGTCGAGAACGGTGGCGAGGCCGCGCACGGTGGGGTGGGTGAACAGGTCGATCACCCGCAGCGCGCGGTCGGTCTCGCGGATGGCCAGGACGGCCTGGAAGGAGTTGCCACCCAGCGCGAAGAAGTCGTCCTCCGCGCCGACGCGTTCGATGCCCAGAACCCGCTGCCACACCTCGGCCACGTGCTTCTCGGTGGCGGTGGCCAGGGGGACGTGGGCGCTGTCGTCAGCCGCCGGATCCGGCACGGGCAGGGCCTTGCGGTCGACCTTGCCGTTGGGGTTGAGCGGCAGGGCGGCCAGCGGGGTGACGGTGGCCGGCACCATGTAGTCCGGCAGGCGCCCGCGGAGCGCGGCCCGGACCGCCGCGGCGTCCGCGGGGCCGGTGATCCAGGCGGCGAGTCTGCGGTCGTGGGAGTCGCCGACCGGCAGCACGACGGCCTCCTCCACGCCGGGCACGTCGCGCAGGGCGGAGGCGACCTCGGCGAGTTCGACGCGGAAGCCGCGCACCTTGACCTGGTCGTCGAGCCGGCCGAGGAACTCCACAAGACCGTCCTCGCGCACGCGCACCCGGTCACCGGTGCGGTAGCAGCGGCCGTCCCCGAGCGGATCCGCCACGAAACGCTCGGCCGTCAGGTCGTCGCGGCCGAGGTAGCCCCGCGCGACCGTCGGGCCGCCGACCCAGAGCTCTCCGGGAACGCCCACGGGCAGCGGCTTACCGGAGGGGTCGACGACATGGCAGCGGACCCCGGCGAGGGGACGACCGAGTGGGACGGCCGCACCGCGGGCGGCGGCGGGCACCTCCCGGACGTCTCCGCCGAGCACCGAGACGGTGGTCTCGGTGGGCCCGTAGTGGACGTGCACGATCAGCTCCGGTCGGACCTCGTGGATGCGGTCCACCAGCTTCCATGGGCACGGCTCACCGGCCAGGACGAGGAGCCGCCGTGGCAGCAGGGCGGCGAGGTCGCCGTGGGCGGCGAGCATCTCCAGGTGGCTGGGCACCATCTTGATGGCGTCCACCCGGTGGGCCGCGAGATACGCGGCGTACGCGGCCGGGTCGGTGGCGGTCTCACGGTCGAGCAGATGCAGGGTCCCGCCCCCAGTGAGCGCGCCGAAGACGTTCGTCAGACCGAGGTCGGCCGCGATGGTCGACACCAGCGCGAAGGACGGGACTTCGCTCAGGGAACCTTCCATGAGCTGCTGGAAGGCGGCCACGTAGTGCGCCAGGTGCCGGTGCTCGACCACGACGCCCTTGGGCTCGCCGGTCGAGCCGGAGGTGAACAAAACGTAGACGGGGTCCTCGGGTCGTACCTCGGCGGACGGCTCCCCGTGCGGCGTGCCCTCGGAGGGCGCCGGCAGCCGGCCGACGTCCACGAGGTGAGGCACCCCGTAATCCTGTGCAGCGTCGCGGGATCCGTCGGTGAGGAGCACCTCGGCCCCGGCGGCGGCCAGCATGCGGGCGGTCCGGTCCGGCGGGTAGGCCGGGTCGACGGCGATGTACGGCGCCCCCGTGCGCAGCACGCCGAGGAGGGCGGCGACGAGGGAGCGGCCCCGCTCCATCATCACGCCCACCGGACGGGCGGCACCGCTGTGCAGAGCGCCGATGCGCTCAGCGATCGCGCGGGCCGCCTCGTCGAGTTCGGCGTACGTGAGAGAGCCGTCGGCGCCGGTGACCGCGACGGCGTCGGGGGTGAGCCGGGCCCAGCGCTCGATCTGCCGGTGGACCGGGTCCGGTGCGGGCCTCGCCAGGGCGGGGCCCGCGGCGGCCGGTTCGGCCACGTCGGCGAGCGGCGCCTCGGCGACGGGCTGGTCGGGGTCGCGGAGGAGGGCGTCCAGCAGGACGCGGAACCACTCGGCGAGCCGGTCCGCGAACGCGTCACGGAACAGTTCCGCCCGGTAGACCAGGGCTCCCTTGAGGCCCGCGTCACCGTGGTCGACGAGGTGCCATGCCAGGTCGAACTTGGCCGTCGTGATGCGGCTGTCGAGTTCCTCCAGGCGCAGGCCGGGGAAGTCGGCCTGAGCTCGGGCGGCGTCGAAGACGTTGAGCAGCACCTGGAACACCGGAGTCGTACCGGCCGGCCGCTCCGGGCGGAGGTGGGCGACCACGTCGCCGAAGGGTGTCTCCGCGTGTGCGAAGGCGTCCAGGCACGTGTCGCGCACCTGGCGCAACAGATCGCGCCAGGTGCGCTCGCCGGCCACGTCGGTGCGGACGACGAGCGTGTTCAGGAAGCAGCCGACCATGCCCTGCGTGGCGGGGTGGTGTCGCCCGGCTTCCGGTACGCCGACGGGTATGTCGGTGCTTCCGGAGATCTTGCTGAGCAGCACCTGCACCACCGTCAGCAGCACCATGAAGGGGGAGCATCCGGCAGCGGCGGCGAAGGCGCGGAGCCGCGCGGTGGTCTCCGCGTCCAGGACGAGCGGTACTTCGCCGGCCTGCCATCCGGCGTGTTCTCGGGGCCGGTCGGTGGGCAGCTCGAGGACCGGCAGCAGCCCCGCCAGGCGGGACGCCCACCAGTGGAGGTCTTCCTCGGGGTCGTCGCCGCGGGCCTGCCGCCAGGCGGCGAGGTCCGCGTAGTGGAGCTCGGGCGGGGCCGGCTCCGGGCCGCCCAGTTCCGCCGCGTAGCAGCGCGCCAGGTCGTCGATGACGGTGGCGCGGGCGTAGGCGTCGGCCGCGATGTGGTGGATGGCGATGACCAGGACGTGGTCCTCGTCGGTCACCCGGAGCAGGCATGCCCGCGTCGGCGTCTCGTGGGCGAGGTCGAACGGCGTCCCGAGCACCTGCTGCACCTCCTCGTCGAGGTGCTCGGCACGGATCGCGCGGTGGGCGACGGGGACGTCGCCCGCAGGCCGGGGCACCGCGTGCACGGTGCCGTCGGCCAGGGCCTCGACGGTGCTGCGTAGGACGGGGTGGAGATCCGTGAGGCGGCGGACGGCCGCGATCATGGCCGCGGGTTCGAGCCTGCCCCGGAACCTCAGGACGAAGGGCACGGTGTACGCGGCGCTCTCCGTGTCGTACTGGGAGTGCAGCCACATGGCTCGCTGGCCCGGGGTCAGCGGTGCCGGGGACGAGGGGTCCGGCCGGCGGGGGATGACATCGGCCTCGGGCTTCAGCGCGGCGGCGGCGCGGGCGGCGAGCAGCGCCCGCAGATCGGCGGGGCCGGTCATGCGTCGGCTCCGTTCCGGTGCGCTTCCTCCAGCGCGGCGAGCGCGGCGGCTTCCACCTGGGCGGCGAACGCGGAAAGGACCGGGTGGTCGAACAGCATGCGGACGGGCATGCGGTGGCCGAGCGCGGTACGCAGTCTGCCCATCACCATGGTGGCGGCGAAGGAGTGGCCTCCCAGGGCGAAGAAGTCGTCGTCGGAATAGACGTGTTCCGTCTTCAGCACGTCGGACCAGACGGAGGCGACCAGTACGGCGACGGGGCCGTCCGGCAGCGGGCGGGGACCGCTGGGAGCGGTCTCCTCGGCCGCGCCGGGCTCCGGCAGTCGCGCGCGGTCGACCTTGCCGCTGGGCAGCGTCGGCAGGGCGTCCATCTCCAGCCAGCGGTGCGGAACCATGTACTCGGGCAGGGTCTCGCGCAGGTGCTCCTCCAGGGCCCGCAGGCCCGCGGGCTCGCCGCGCCAGACGACGTAGCCGGCGAGGTGTGCGTCGCCGTCCCGTACGACGGTCACCACGGCGTCGGCGACGGCGGGATGCGCGCGCAGTGCCGTCTCGATCTCGCCGAGTTCGACGCGGTAGCCGCGGAGCTTCACCTGGTGGTCACGGCGGCCGAGGATCTCCAGCCGCCCGTCGGGCAGCCATCGGGCCAGGTCTCCGGTCCGGTACCGGCGCTCGCCCGGGACGAGGGGGTCGCCCTGGAAGGCGGCGTCGGTCAGGTCCGGTCGGTTGCGGTAGCCGAGGGCGACGCCCCGGCCGGCGATCCACAGTTCGCCGGTGACTCCGTACGGGGCGAGCCGCCCGTGGTCGTCGAGGACGTGGACGCGGTAGTGGGGCAGTGGCCGGCCGAGAGGGATGAGCCCGGCGGCGACGTCGTCCGCGGTGATGCGGTGGGCGGTGGCCCAGATGGTCGCCTCGGTCGGGCCGTACATGTTCCACAGTTCGGCCACTCGGGGCAGCAGACGGCCGGCGAGGGCCGGGTCGAGCGCCTCACCGCCACTCATCACCCGCAGACCGGGGCCGCCGGGCCACTCCACCGCGGCCAGGGTGCGCAGCAGTGTGGGGGTGCCCTGCAGGACGGTGACGCCGGTGGCGCCGATGCGCTCGGTGAGCAGGTATCCGTCGACGGCGCACGCCTGCTCGACCATGACACAGCGGGCGCCGGTGGTGAGCGGGAACCAGATGCCGAGGTGGGCCACGTCGAAGGAGACTCCGGCGACCGTGAGCATCACGTCCGAGGTACGCAGCCCGAACGCCTGGTGCATGCCGCCGAGATGGACGGCGAGGTTGCCGTGGGTCACCTCGACGCCCTTGGGGCGACCGGTGGATCCGGAGGTGTAGAGGAGGTACGCGATGTCCTCCGGCGCGGGCAGCCGCTCGGGGGCGTTCTCGGCCGACGCGGTGGCGAGGACGTCGGCGAGATCCACGACGCGGACGCCGGTGGCGTCGGAGGCGAGCGCGCGAGCGGTGGCCAGACCCGCGCCGGCGGCGACGACGAGGCGGGCGCCGCTGTCGTCGAGCTGGTGGGCGAGGCGCTCGACCGGGTGCTCCAGGTCCAGCGGCAGATACGCGGCCCCGGACCGGGCCACGCCGAGCAGCGCGGCGGGCAGGAGGTGCCCGGCCTCCAGACACACTCCGACCACGGAACCCCGGCCTTGGGCTTCGCCGTGCAGGAACGCGGCGAGCCGGGCGGAGTACTCGTCGAGTTCCCGGTACGTCAGTTCCCCGGCCGGGCCCGTGACGGCGGTGGCCCCGGGGCTCGTACGGGCGCGGTCGAGCACGGACGACACCAGGCCGCGGACGGTGCCGACGGACGCGTCGCCGGAACCGGCCCGCAGCAGGGCCTCGCGCTCGTCCGCGTACAGGACGTCGAAGCCGGAGGCGGGGCGGTCGGGATCCCGCAACGCGGTGGCCAGGACGCCGAGGAGCCGGTCGAGGAAGCGTTCGGCGTCGGCCTCGGTGAAACGGCTGCCGTTGTACTCGAGGACCAGTTCCTCTCCGTCCACCGTCCGGTTGAAGAAGAGCGCCAGGTCGCTGAAGGCGCCGCCGCTACGGAGTTCGCCGAGCAGCTCCACGGTCACGGCGCCCTGCTTGACGGCGACGGGAACCTCGGAAGGCTGCATGCTGACGACAACAGGCGTGGCGGGTGCACCGTGCGGGCGCTCGATCGCCTCGATGATCCGGTCCGCGGGGAGGTCGCAGTGGGAGAGGGCGCGCAGGGTGGTGTCCGCCGCCTGCTCGGCGAGCTTGCGGAAGGACGCACCGGCCGGGATGTCGACCCGCAGCGGCAGGATCCCGACGAGGGGGCCAACGAGCCGCTCGGACCCGGGAGCGGTGCGGCGGGCGTGGGCGGCGCCGATCAGGGTGTCGGAGCGGCCGATCAGCCGGGCGACGAGCAGGCCGGTGGCCGCGAGGTACACGGCGAACGGACTGACGGAGTGCGCGGCGGCGAACGCCTCCGCCTGCGTCGCCATGCCCACGGGCAGCGGTCGTACGAGACGTCCCAGTTCCTGCGGGGTGCCGCCGTCGGCGGCGGCGCGGACGGTGCCCGGCACGTCGTGCGGGGCGGTGGCTCCGGCCAGTTCCTTCTTCCAGAAGGCGGCGTTCTCTTCTGCGTGCCGGGGGAAGGCCACGGTTTCGTGGACGGCGAGGTCACCCACTTGAAGGGGCGTCGCCGCGACGGGCGCGGAGCCGTCGAGCAGCTCGGCGAGCTCTGCCATGAAGAGGCCGACGGACCAGCCGTCGAAGGCCAGGTGGTCGGCCACGACGACGAGTTCGGCCTCGGTGGCGGTGTGCCGGACGAACTCGGCGCGCAGCAGCGGCGTCTCGGTGGCGACGTCGAAGTGGTGGCCGGCGGCCGCCCGTTCCACCGCGGTCGCCCGTGCGGCGCGCTCCTCGCCGGTCAGGTGGCCGAGGTCGTGCTCGGTGACCGGCACGGGCAGCGGGTCGCACACCTCGGCGACGAGCGTGCCGTCCCGCTCGACGAAGCGGGTGCGCAGCACCTCGTGTCGCTCGGTGACGGTCAGCAGGGCGCGGCGCAGCGCGTCGGTGTCGACCGGGCCGGTGACCCGCAGGCGGGCTGCCACCGTGGTGAGCCCGGAGGCACCGTTGAGCTGGCGCATGGTCCAGAAGTCGCGCTGGGCGTCGGTGAGCGGGAAGGTGCGCCGGCTGGCCTGGCGGACGGGGACGGCGGACGAGGCGAAGCCGGTGTCCGTGCCCGCGGCGTCGCGGACGCACCGGGCCATGGCTTCCACGGTCTGCGCCTTCAGAAGGTCGGCGAAGGGCAGGGTGACGTGGAACTTCTGGCGGATGGCGGCGCTCAGACGGGCGGCGGCGAGGGAGTGCCCGCCGAGGTCCGCGAACCGGTCCAGGACCCCGACCGTGGCGACGTCGAGCACCTCGGTGACCAGCGCGGCCAGTTCCGCCTCGGTCTCGTCGCGGGGCGCGACGTGTTCGGCCCGCTGCTCCCGGCGAGGGGCGACGGAGGGTAGGGCGGCACGGTCGGCCTTGCCGGTCGGGCCCATGGGGATGGCGTCCAGGGTGACGATCCGGGACGGCACCATGTAGGCGGGCAGGCTGGCGGCCACGTGGTCGCGCAGCTCGTCCTCGGACGGCTGAGATGCGTCCGACTCCACGTACCCCGCCAGGTAGCGGACGCCCTCGTCGTCCGCGGGGGCCAGTACCACGGCGTTGCGCACGGCGGGGTGAGCGCTCAACACCGCTTCGATCTCGCCCAGTTCGATCCGGTAGCCGCGGACCTTCGCCTGGTCGTCCATGCGGCCCAGGTAGTGATGCACACCACCGACGGCGCGGACCAGGTCACCGGTGCGGTAGGCCCTGCCGCCCAGGACGGCCGGGTCGTCGACGAAGCGCTCGGCGGCGAGGTCGGGGCGTTCGTGGTAGCCGCGGGTCACGAGGGGGCCGGCGATCCACAGTTCGCCCACCTCGCCCTCGGGAAGCGGCCTGCCCTCGGCGTCGCGCACGGAGGCTTCGGCACCGGCGATGGGGCGGCCGATGACCGGCTCCTCGGTGCCGTCGCGGTCGACCTCGGCCGCCAGGCAGTAGGTGGTCGCCTCGGTGGGGCCGTAGCAGTTGACCACGCGGCGGACACCGGGATTGGCGTAGATGCGATCGGCCAGGGCGCGGGTGAGGGCCTCGCCGGCCGGGTTGACCGTGCGTACGGACGCCGGCAGGGGCTCGCGGCACAGGACGGCCAGAGCCGAGGGCACGCCGCAGATCATGGTGACCTCGTCGCGCGCGGGGATCTGGGGCAGCGCGAGCAGGTTGTCGGCGAGGATGACCGTTCCGCCGCTCAGCAGGGGCGGGTACAGCTCCATGACCGAGACGTCGAAGCACACCGACGTCGCGGCGAGCATGCCGCTCCACTCCTCCGCCGAGTAGCTGCCCAGGGCCCAGTCGACCAGGCGCAGAGTGTTGCGGTGTTCCACCATGACGCCCTTGGGTCGTCCGGTCGACCCCGAGGTGTAGATCACATAGGCGACGTCACCGACAGAGCCGGGGACCGCCGGCGCGTCTGCGCGGGCGGCGGCCACCTCGTCCGAGCCGGGAACGAGGGCACTGGCACCAGACAGCCAAGGTGCGGCCGCGTAGCGGTGGTTGGTGATGACCTGCTCGATGCCGGCGTCCTCGCGGATCAGCGCCAGCCGGTCATCGGGGTAGGCGGGGTCGAGGGGGACGTACGCGCAGCCGGCCTTGAGGACGGCGAGCAGCCCCGCTATCAGCCACGTGTCGCGGTCCAGACAGACGCCGACCCGGGAGCCGGGCCGGACGCCCCGGCCGATCAGGGCGGAGGCGAGCCGGTTGGCCCGCTCGTCCAGTTCGCGGTAGCTCACGCGCTCGTGGCCGCAGACGACCGCGACGCGGTCCGGGGTGCGCCGGGCCTGGGCCTCGAAGACTTCGTGCAGACGCTCGGAATCAAAGCCGAGGGGGGCTCTCACGGAAGCAGCCTTTCTCAAGGGGGTCAAAAATCGACGGGTGCTTCCGGGGGGCGATGCCAATGACGCACTGAAACGCGAATCAATGAAGTCGCGTCAACCGTTAACAATTAACAGTTAACGATGGTTCTCCCCCGGTTAACGGGTCGGGATGCTAGCACAATGCTCGATCTTGACAGTTGACCGGTTTGGCATTCTTTGCCTCTTATCTGAGCTTCAACTCGCGTAGAAGTCTGAAGGAAGCACCGAGAGGAGCCGCAGAAGAGAGAGATCTTTTTGTGCCAACGTCCAATTGACAGAGCGGCATCGACTCGCTTGATTGGGCTCTCGCGGCTTTTTGCGTCGACTGCTCGACCGCAGTAACGTCCCGGTGTGCGGCGACGCCATCGGGGGAGCCCTTTCCCGTTTCTCGGCCCTGTCGCCATCGCCCGTTCGGGCCGTTTTCGCAGCTCCATCGGAGACTTCATGGATTTCAGTCTGTTCTATTTCGCCAACGACAGTTCCGAGCACACGGAGTCGGGTCGGTACGAGGTGTTGATGACCGGCGCACGGTTCGCGGACGCCAACGGTTTCACGGCGGTCTGGACCCCGGAGCGGCACTTCCATCCCTTCGGGGGGACGTATCCGAACCCCGCCGTGACCGGGGCGGCCGTCGCCGCGGTGACCGAGCGGGTCTCCGTGCGCGCCGGCAGTGTCGTCGCCCCGCTGCACCACCCGGCACGGATCGCCGAGGAGTGGTCCGTGGTCGACAACGTCTCCGGGGGACGCGCCGGCGTTTCCTTCGCCTCGGGCTGGCATCCCGTGGACTTCTCGCTGCGCCCGGAAGCCTTCGAGGGCCGCAAGAGCCTCATGGCCGAAACCATCGAGAACGTACGCCGGTTGTGGCGCGGCGAGTCGCTGACGGTGACCGACGGTGTCGGCCGTCCGGCCGAGATCCGGACGTTTCCGCCGCCGGTCCAGGACGAGTTGCCGGTGTGGGTCACCAGCGCCGGCGGGGTGGAGACGTTCCGCGCCGCGGGGCAGCTCGAGGCCGGTCTGCTGACGCATCTGCTGGGGCAGGATCTGGACGAACTCGCCGGCAAGATAGCCGAGTACCGGGCCGCCTTCGCCGCCGCCACGGACGGTGGAAGAGGCCACGTGGTCCTGATGCTGCACACCCTCATCGGTGCGGACCGGGAGGAGGTGCGGGAAGCCGTCCGCGGTCCGATGACCGACTATCTGCGCAGTTCGTTCCACCTGATCGCCAAGTCGATGCCGGACATCCCCGCCGACTTCGACATCGAGTCCCTGGACCCCGAGGACCTCGATTTCCTACTCGCCCGCGCCTTCGACCGGTACTTCGAGACCGGAGGGCTGTTCGGCACAGTGGAGGACGGTGCGCGCGTGGTGGAGAAGCTGGCGGCGATCGGCGTGGACGAGGTGGCCTGCCTCATCGACTTCGGCCTTCCGCCCCGTCGCATCCTCGACGGCCTGGACCACTTGGGGAAGCTGCGTGAAGCGACGCAGGACGTGGCGCGGTGACCGCCCCCGTCCATCCGTCGCCGCCCGCGAGCGCCGGGGCCTCCCTGACACCGGACACCGCAGACCCGTCCATGCGCTTTCGCCACCTGGCCGGCCGGTACCCGACCGGCGTGACCGTGGTGTCCACCATGACGGGCGGCGGCCCGCACGGTACGACGGTCAACTCGTTCACCACCGTCTCCCTCGACCCGCTCTCCGTCCTGGTCTGCCTCAAGCGTGGCGGTCGGCTGCTCGACCAACTGGAGGTCACCCGGCGCTTCTGCGTCAGCCTGCTCGGCGAGGACCAGGCCGATCTGGCGCGCTGGTTCGCCGGACCCGGTCGTACACGAGGCGAAGACTCTTTCGCGGGCGTGCCCTGGCAGCCGTCTCCCGCCACCGGCAGCCCGGTGCTCACCGGAGCCCTCGGCTACTTCGACTGCGAGGTGGCGAAGATCGTCACCGAGGGAGCCCACGACATCGTGGTGGGCCGCGTGGTGGACTTCGCTCCCCTCACCGACGGCCCACCGCTGCTGTTCTGGCGGAGCAGGCTGGGATCCGCGGACATCTTCCGCAAGGGGGCCGACCCGTCGTGACCACACACGTGATCACCGGGGCCGGCTCCGGTATCGGAGCGGCCGTCGCGCGGCGGCTCCACCAACGGGGTGACGCTCTCGTCCTGCTCGCCCGCGACGACGCGCGTGCCGAAGAGCTCGGCGCCGCGTTTCCCGGAAGTCGCGTCGTCGTGGCCGATCTGCGACGACCGGAGCTTCTGGCGGACGTGGAGCTGCCGGAGCGCGTGGACTCGCTGCTTCTCGTCGCCGGTGTGGTGGACCTGGGACCGGTCGCCGAGCTGACGACGGAGGTATGGCAGCAGAACCTGGCGGTCAACCTCCTCGCCCCGGCGGAACTCACCCGGCTCGCGCTGCCCGCGCTGCGCGCCGCGCGCGGACACGTCGTCTTCGTCAACTCCGGCGCCGGCCTGCGTGCCAACGCCGGGTGGAGCGCCTACGCGGCTGCCAAGCACGGACTGCGCGCCCTCGGGGACGCGCTCCGTCTGGAGGAGCGGAGCCACGGTGTCCGGGTGACCTCGGTCTACCCCGGTCGCACGGCCACGCCGATGCAGGCGAAGATCCACGCACAGGAGGGGAGGGAGTACGTCCCGGGGAAGTGGATGACTCCTGAATCCGTCGCAACGACCATCCTGACCGCCCTCGACCTACCCCGGGACGCGGAGCTCACCGATCTCTCGCTACGTCCGGGGCCGTGACCGGTGACGCGGGACGCGCTGCCCGCTGGACCGGCCTGCATCGACAGCACCATTGCCGCACGCACTGATCGTCTCCGGTCACAGCGCTGGTGCCATGGCACGCGCCGTGCCCCGGTACGGCGGCGACGCGTACCGGGGCTGCGGCGCTGCCAAGGCCCACGGAGCTCGGCCGGCTGAGGCGGATGTGCGGGGGATCAGGCGCAGGCGCTGCCGGTGGTCGGGCCCCTGCCCTCGAACAGGTAGGCGTCCACCGTCTGGAAGCCCGGCTCACACATGCGTTCCCGGATGCCGGCAACCGTCTGCTCCATGGCAGCGCACAACGACTTCCGGTCCTCGTCCTCTGCACCCAGCGACCAGGTGTCGGTCTCCCACTCCACCCGCCGGTCAGCCGGCTCCGATGCCAACGGCTCGATCCGCGCCCACTGCGCGTCAGCCAACGACGCACGTCCACCGACGATCAGATGATGCGAGAGAAAGGGCCTAAATCACGGACGGGCGGTGCGGGTCGACCGGGTCGATCTCCCGCTCGTCGAAGAGACACTCCAGGGCCTCGAGGCCGTGTTCGCGGCGGTAGTCCTTCTCCGCCTCGGTGATAGGCAGCAGCCACAGGAGGCGGGCGTGGGCCGTTTCATCCCAGGCACAGACCTCGAAGTCGGGGCCGTACGGGTACGGCAGGCTGATCAGGTAGTGGTCGCACGCGGAGTCGTCGAGCCACGGCCTGCCGATGGGGACGGTGTGCCCCACGTCCAGCCGCTGACGGTCCGGGCCGCAGTGGTAGTACGCGTTCATGGTGAGGCTTTCCCGGTGCAACCAGTCGTCCCGCGGGGCCGCAAGGAAGAACTCCGCCCCGTGCCCGCCCTCCTGGGTCGCAGCCCAGCAGCCGGACGTCACGTACACCCACCACCCGCCCGGCCCACCGGGATGGATCCGGAACACCCGGAACCCGGGCACCCGCTCCTCGATGGGCCCGTCGACACCCGGCAACTCGTCGATGACCTGCCCGGGAAAGTGCCGCTGCAGGTGCGCACGCAGGGCCGCCCGGGCAGCGAGCAGGGAAACGGAAGACATGCTCCGATCATGGCAGCCACGTGGGGCGTCGACCACAACGGGGCCCCGCGCGGGGAACGGAGCAGCCGGGGCCTGTCTTGCGGATCACGCCCTGCACGCGGTGCATGATCCGCAAGACAGGCCCCAGCCCTCGACCTCACCCTCCAGCTCCGATCGGCAGGCCCGGCCCGGGGGTGCAGCGCGTCCGGAGGCGGGTCACCGACTCGGGAGAGCGCGTCGATGGCGGAGGCAGGGCCGAAGCCGTTCGCCGGCACCCTCCCGGACAGCCCCATCGTGATCGACCCGATGACGGCCCCGGGGAACCGCTGCCCGAACTGCCGGCCTCGCTTCGCACGTCGTTTGTCGATGAGCGCGGGAGGCACCCCGAAGGCGACCAAGTCAATGCTCACGAGTTCGGGGGGCACCCTCCGCAGCCTTGATGGGGACACGTACCCCGGGCTCCAGGGCCGAGCGTTGTGAACCGTGCTACCGAGGCCGTCAGCTGCGGGCTGGCGACTGCCGCCGCAGGCAGGACCCTGCCTACACAGCCGCATCGGTGGGAGTTCCGTCTCGCTCCGGGAGCAGCTCCGGCATCCCCTCCACCAGCACCACGACGCCGACTACCTCGCCGGCCGCGGAACGGCCGACCCACACCAGGTAGGTGCCGTCTCCGGTCGTCGCGAAGGACATGAGCTCACCGCCGGAAACCTCGTCCCAGGTGCGCTGCATCAACATGGAACCGTTGTCGATGTCCTCGTACCCGTCCAGATCCGGCTCCCCCGGATCAGCCCCCGCTCGAAGAGTGCGATAAGCGGCTCCCAGGCCCCGGCGTCGGCGAAGCAGCCGGTGGCACCGTCGGTGTCGAAGCCGGCTATCTGCTGCTCGATGAACAGCCGGGGATCGTCGTCCGGACCGAGGGCCATCTCCCAGGACGCGGCGGGGGTCTCGCTGACGAGCAGGCGGACGGCCGTGGATTTCGTGGTCGTGACCTCGGCGTCCCGCCACTCGCAGTGGTAGCTGAAGCGGACCCGCGCCTCGTCGAGTACGTACTCCCCGGGCGGGACGGGGACCGTGATGCGCGGCCCGTCACCGTGGTCGATGTCCGGGCCGGAGACGGCCAGCAGCCCGCTGGGAACGTGCAGGGTGCCGACCCGGCACGGCTCCACGACGGTCATCTCGGGGTGGTATCCGTCGGTCACGCGCACCCCGGGCCGGAACAACTCGTTGATCGGCCCGGGCTGCGCGGGGCGCGGCGGACGCCAGCAGGTGGCGGGGGCGTCTCCATCACCTGGATCGGCTGCCTCGGCCACCTCAGCCGCCTCGAAGGCGGGCGGCTCCATCAGCCCGTGTACCTGGGCCGAGAGCAGCGGCCACTCCCCGAAGGCGGGGCGGTCCACCCAGAACTCGTCGTTCCGGAGTCCGGGCGAGGTGGCGTAGGAGCCCCCGCCCTGTCCCTGCCGCTCCACCGTCCGTCGGCCCCTGCCGTCCGGGAAGAGGTCCACGGTGATGCGTGGGCACGCCTTGTCGAACTCCGCCATCTCGGGGCCGGTGTAGTACCAGCCGACGGAGTACCGGCGCAGCAGCCGCGATGGGTCGTCCAGCAGTCGCATGTCCAGGTCGTAGGTGCGGCGGCCTTGGGCGTCGTAGACCCACAGCCCGACGTAGTGGTCCCGCCATGAGACGAGCCGCACTTCCAGCGGGGCCTCCCGGCCCGGCTCCCGGTACACGACCACGTACGGAAGCCCGGCGGCATCCCGCTCCCGGGCCTCCTCGGCGGATATCGGCCGCCAGGGCGCACAACCCTCCAGGTCCCACGCCTGCGCGTACCCCACCTCGACGACCATGGCCGCTCCTGTTCCCGCAATCTGCCTTGGTTCTGTGTCGAGCCGCAAGGTAGCCGCTGCCTGTGACAACGGCCTCAAGGCGCGGGCGGCGGGCCAGCTCCGGCGCAGACAGCCGTACCGGCGATCCGGTCCATGACCGTTCAGCGAGTGGCTTGCCCACGTGACCCACTGCACCGCCAGCGCCACTGTGTCATGAACTGCTCAAACCCACTTCCTGAACCCCCGGCGAGCCCTGGCCGGGGTGAGCCTGGTCGGTTCCATCGGCCGCTGCCAGGGCCGGCGGATGTCCTCGGCGAGTGGCCTGGTGAGACGGAGCTGGATGTGCGCGACCATGACCAGCCATGTCCACCGGTCTGCCGCTGCCGGGGTGCGGAGCTCGGCCGGGCCCATCCGAGTGTCTGCTTGATCATGCGGAGGGTGTACTCCATGTCGAAGCGCCGCAGGAACGCCTGCCAGCGCAGATCGACGTCAGCACCATTCATTCCGGTGGCGGAGGACCACGGCCACAGCGGGAGCGGATCTCCGCAGCGGGGCAGGCGGTCGACTTCCACACGGATACGCGTCCCTTCGATGATGGGGAGTTCGCCGTCATGGTCGATCCAGGCGGAGCGGGTGGTGAGCCTGAGGTGGAGACGGTCCCAGTCCATCGCCCGGCTTGTTCCGTGGCGGTCGGGGGCCCGGGCTGTCGCCGCGTCCGGCTCGCCCCATGCCTCGGGTTTGGCATAGCGGAACTCCTTGCCGTCCTTCGGATACCGCCCGCCACCAGGAGGTGCGGCCCGATTCTGGAGCGGCGACGAACGACTACGGTCGTCCGGGGATCATCAGGTGCTGGTCCCGGCGGCGGCAGAAGGTGTGGCAGAACAGCCTGTCCGCGCTGCACTCGGCGTCCGGCCTCAGCCAGCTCACGTCCACGGCCAGGACGAGTCGCCCGTCCGCGGCTGCGGGCTGGGGCAGTTTGGCCAGTGTCCGCCGCAGCTGCCGAGCATCGACGCGGCCGTGATTCAGCGCGTCGTACAGCGCGCCGTGCCCGCGGCGACGCTCGGCCAGCAACGTGAGGTCCGCAGGCGTCGTCACCGGGCCGTCTGCGCAGAGCAGGGCGTCCATCAGCTCGATCAGTTCGTCACGCCGTGCGGTCAGGCAGGCCTTGAAGTCGCTCCGGGAGCGTGAGGCTTCCGCGAACGCTTCCCGTTGGGAACCAAGTTCCGGCAGGCTCATCCCTACGGCCTTCGTCCGGCTCGGTGCATTCCTTGGGCGGAGCACAGAATCGGGCGAAGGGCGCTGATGCGTCGGGCGAACTCCCAGGTGGGGGGCAGGTTCGACGGACCATCGAACCGTGGAGTTGGGTGGGGCTGACCGCCTTGCCCCGGCACATGGGGGGCCAGTGAAGACACGGCAGAAGGGCCGCGGCGTTCCCGACCCGCACGTCCCCTGGAACGAGGTCGTACCTGGACTTTGGATGGGCGGTCACCACTGGACCGATGCGCAGGGCGAGAGCCATGCAGCGGTCGTTGGGAACCAGTTCGGCCTTGTGATCAGCCTGTTTACACGCCCCGGTCACGGACCCGGTCCGGGTATCGATCACGTTGTCGCGGAGATTCCAGACGGCCCGCTCAGCGCCGAGCAGATACGCACAGTCCAGAGGCTCTCGCGCACCGCCGTCCAGGCCGTCCGGGACGGGCGCGCCGTTCTGGTCCGCTGCCACTCCGGCTACAACCGCTCCGGTCTCGTCGTTGCGCAGGCGCTCATCGAGTCGGGCGAGGAAGCAGCGGCAGCCATCGCGACCATCCGGCAGAAACGATCTCCCTGGGCCCTGAACAACCGGATCTTCGAGGAATACCTCACCACCGGCCTCGGCGTTGCCTATCTCCTCGCCGATCTCGACACGCTCGCGTGACTGGATCGAGCTGAGAGAAGAAGCTCAGTGCCCGTCACGTGGAACAAGCAGGTGTTGCCATCGACCCTCCTCACCTGGTCTCTCATCCGGCACTGCTCGTTCCGGACACGCCGCGCCGACGCTGCCCCGCAGCACCTGCTTCGGAGTAGCCTCCAGACAGCCCGCCCCTACCCCGGCAGGGGCCTTCGGGGTGTCCATCTGGTCGCCAAGGCGCCTCCTTGGTCTTCGTCGACGGCCTACCGGAGTCTCTGGGCGGCTTCCAACAGTTTCTGCCGACGTCGCCGGGCCGTCTGCTGGGGTGCCGACCCCGGTGACAGGAAGGACGGACCCGGGCTGATGTACGCGGAGACGACTCGGGCCCTCTGCGAGACCATGCTGCGCTCCTTCTACGACTTCCATCTGGACACGGGCACCGGCCCGGTGAGCAACCCGTTCCCCGCCGCCCGAGAGCGTCGCCGGTCGCAGACGACGGCCGGACGACCTGCGCGATCCTCCCCCGGCGGCCCGTATCGGCCGTCGGTGCCGGTGCCGGGTCCACGGATCCCTGATGGGTGGTTCGACACATGGGGAACACTCCTCGGGCAGTCGCCACAGCTCACCCTCCGGCCTCCCATCCCACGCGGGAGGACGAAGGGATGAGAAGCGTGCTGTGCCCGACGGTGAAGCGTTCTCGTCTGGTGATCGCAGGAGCGCTGCTCGTCACGCTCTTCGCCGCCGTGCTGATGGTCCCGGCTCTTCACGGACTGGGCTCGGGCGGCACACTCGCTGTTGATACGGAAGCCGCGCGTGCGGAGCGGCGGGCCGTGGAACTGGGTGTCCCGCCTGCGGATCTGATCCTGTCGCTCTCCACAGAGCCGGCGGCCCAGCACTCTTATCAACCTGTGTCCGCGGCGGATCGGTCAGTGGTAGGTCTGCTCAGTCGGGATGAGGACGTTCTGGCTGTCCGGTCCCCCGGTACGACCGGCGATGCCTGGCTGCTCTCGGACGACCGGCGGGCAAGCCTGATCACCGTGAGCCTGTCGGGGGACGAACGACAGCAGGCACGAACGGCTGAACGACTCGTGGACCGAGTCCGCGAGTCCGTTCCGGAACTGACGGTAGGGGCGGGTGGCCGGGCATGGATCACCGCGCAGATCGACCGACAGTGCGCAGACGACCTGCTGCGCGCCGAGCTGCTGGCTGCTCCCGCAGTCCTGCTGGTGCTGCTCATCGCCTATGGCTCGCTGGTGTGCGCACTCCTGCCCGTGTTGATCGCCACGCTGGCCGTGACGTGCACCGTGCCCGTCGTCGCTCTGCTCGCTCGGGTGACGGACGTCTCCGTCTTCGCCGTCAACGCCGCTGTCGCCATCGGCTTCGGACTGGCCGTCGACTACACCCTCTTTTTGCTCTCTCGTTATCAGGAAGAACTCCGCCGTGGCGCGAGCCGGGCCGCAGCGCTGAGCACCGCCATGCGGACCAGCGGGCGCTCCGTGGCGTTTTCCGCCGGGGCGGTGGCCACGTGCCTGGCGTGCAGTCTGCTGGTGCCGATTCCCCTGCTGCGCGATCTCGCCGTGGCCGGGATCACGGTCAGCATGCTGGCCGCGGCAGCGGCTCTGCTTGTCCTTCCCAGTCTTCTCGTCCTTCTGGGCGACCACTTGGACCGGGGCGATCCGCTGCGTCGGATGCGCCGCTCCGCCTTGGGGGACGCCAGTCGGTTCTGGCGGTCCGCGGCCCGCCGCGTCACCACCCGGCCCGTGCTCGCGGCTACGGCAGCCGTCCTGGCGCTCGTGGCCATGGCGCTGCCCTTCACCCGCGTCCACCTGGACGTCATTGATCAGCGGTCGCTGCCTGCCACCGCTTCCGGCGCCGTTGACTCCGCACGCATTGCGGCTCGTTTCGCTCACCCGCCCGAGCGCGTGCTCACCGTCATCAGCGATCTGTCCTTGTCCAGTGAAGCGGGGCGGCGCGCATGGGCCGACTTTCGCAGGGATGTCGCCGCGCTGCCGCATGCCACGGAGATCCGCATGGTGCCGCGCCGGCCCGGTACTCCGCCCGCCTCGCCCAGCGTCGTGCTGGTGGCGACCGACGTCGACCCCGCCAGTCGGCAGGCAGCCGATCTGGTCCACGCTCTGCGCGCCGTACCGGGCACCGCTCTCGTCGGCGGGCGCGCAGCAGAGATCGGCGACACCGTCCACGCCGTTCGCCGGTCCCTCCCGCAGGTGGCATGGCTGCTCGCAGCCGCGCTCGCCGTCCTCCTCGGCGCGTTCACCCGGAGCGTCGTCATCCCGCTCAAAGCGGTCACGGTGGCGGCGCTCAGCCTGGGTGCGAGTGTGGGCGCGCTCGTCGTGGTCTTCCAGTTCGGACACGGCAGCGGCGTGCTGGGGCACTTCACCGTCACCGGCGGCCTGGACGCCTCGCTGCTGCTGTTCACTCTCGCTATCGCGCTGGCCCTGTCTGTCGACTACGAGGTCTTCCTGCTGGGTCGGATCAAGGAAGCCTTCGACCGCACCGGGGACAACACCGAAGCCGTCATCGATGGCATCGCCCGAACGGGACGCCTGATGACCTCCGCTGCCGCGGCCGTCGCTGTCTCCACCGCGGCGCTGACCACCTCCCAGGTGACCGCTCTCAAGGTCCTCGGCCTCGGCGTCGCTCTCGCGGCTCTCACCGACGCCGTTGTCATCCGCGGCATCCTCGTCCCCGCTGTCATGACCGCCCTCGGACCCGCCAACTGGTGGTCCCCGACCCTGTATCGGCGCATTCGCCACCGCGATCGAGACTCGGGTGGAAGGCCCGGGTCCCGCGATCCGCAGCCCTGCCCGCCCGGCCCTACACCGCCCGCAGCGGCGAGTGAAGGCCAAGCGCTGTAGGAGCAGCGAAGCGAACCGCGGGACCCTTGACGGCCTGTCAGGCCTTTGCGATGACCAGAGTGGTGTTCTGGCCGCCGAAGGCCGCGGCGTTGCTCAGAACGGTGGTCATCCGTGCGGGACGTGGGATCTTGTGGACCACGTCGAGGTCGATTTCGGGATCCTGCCGGTCGAGGTTCGCCGTCGGATGGATCATCTGGTGTTCCAGGGTGAGCACGCTGATGGCGGCTTCGATCGCCGCGGCGCCGCCGATCGCATGGCCGAGGATGCTCTTGCTCGCGGTGACGGGCGGGGGTTCGCCGAAGACCTGGCGCAGGGCGTGGGCCTCGGTCCGGTCGTTGGCGAGGGTAGCGGTGCCGTGGGCGTTGACGTGGTGGATGTCGGCTGGGACCAGACCGGCATGCTTCAACGCTGCTCGCATGGACGCCTGAAGTCCGCAGCCCTGTGGGTCCGGCGCGGTCGGGTGGCCGGCGTCTGCCGACATCCCGTATCCCATGAGGCGCGCGCGTACTCGTGCGCGGCGTGCGGCTGCGTGGTCGTGGCGTTCCAGGACGAGGATGCCGGCTCCTTCGCCCAGGACGAAGCCGTCACGGTCGGCTTCGAAGGGGCGAGAGGCTCCGGCCGGGTCGTGCGTGCGGTGTGACAGAGCGGTCATGGCGTCGAAGCAGAGATTCGTCATGTCGGAAGCACTGGGCGCCTCGGCGCCGCCGGTGATGACGATGTCGCACGCGCCCGTCTCCAGCAGCATCGCGGCGGTCGCGATGGCTGTGGCTCCGGATGAGCAGGCGGTGGTGACGCCGAGGTTGGGACCGCGCGCGTCCAAGGCGATGGCGACCTCGCCGGCGGCCATATTGGGAACACTGCGCGGCAGTGCCAGTGGGGAGACTCGCTTGCCGTCGAACGCACGACGGAATTCGCGCCGCCACGTCTCCATGCTGTTGGAGCCCACTCCGATGACCACGCCTACCCTGGTGGGGTCCCACTCGCGCGGGTCGAGGCCTGCGTCGGCGACTGCCTGGCGGGAGGCGGCGATGGCGAGCTGGCAGAAGCGGTCGAGGCGCCACGCGTCTCGACCGATCGCGTGTGCTGCGTCGAAGCCGTCGATGCGGCAGGAGAAGTCAACCGGCAGCCCGGCCATGGCCGGGTCGGTTCGGGCCTGGCTCTGGCCGGCCAGCATCGCGGCCCACGTGGTGGACCAGTCGAGGCCGGCGGGAGTCAGAAGTCCGATTCCCGTGATGGCCGGTGTGTGCCGAGTCATGCGGTGACGTCACTAGGAGTCGGCCGGCCTGTCGACTCCGCCACGGCGTCGGCCGACCGCAGCGTGTCCAACCAGGTGGCGATCTCGGCCAACGTCGTCTCGGGGCCCGGCTGCTCGGGTTGATCGAGGAGATTGGCCCCGTAGTGTTCTTCCAATACGACGGAAAGTTCCAGCAGGGCCAGCGAGTCAAGCTCTGCTTCGCTCAACGTCATCTGCGGCTGCAACCTGTCCGGCGGAATATTGAAATGTTGTACGAGAAGGCTTTCGAGTTGTTCGTACATGCGCGCCGGGTCTCCTCTCCATAACCAACCGCGCGACGCCGGTCGCAGTCGCGCAGACCGATGCAACTCAGGCTACTTCGCGCCTGTGGCCCAGCGGAACAACACACCGGGCAGCGACTCGGACGGATGATTTCCGCCTGAACATCGCGACCGTCCCTGGAATTCGTCAGCCCAGTGCGGTAATCATCCCCCATGGAGAAATACCATCTGCCGCACTTCGAACGATGGGCTCCCCATTACGAGTCCAGCCCCTTGCAGTCCCGGTATTTCCGTCCCGTTCAACAGGTCGTACTGCGGCATGTCCGGCATCACGTGCGCGGGCCGGCGCGGCTGCTCGATGTGGGATGCGGGACCGGAGCTCTCCTACGACGAATGCGGGGCCTGCTTCCGTTGACCCACCTGCACGGGGTGGACGTAGCGCCCGGCATGCTGCGCGCGGCCCGTGCGATCGAAGGGACGGCAGAAGACCAGCAGCGGAGCGACGCGCAGCCCATCCGCTACGCGCTGGCAGCCGCTGAGGATCTCCCCTACCCTCCTGCCACGTTCGACGTGGTGACCAGCACCGTCTCATTTCACCACTGGCACGACCAACGGCGCGGAATCGAGGAAATGTCTCGCGTGCTGAAGCCCGGTGGGCGTCTGGTCATCGCCGACCATTTCGCATACGGCTGGATGCGACCCTTCTTCGCTGCCGTGAGAAAGCGGCACATGATGCGCACACACGGGGAAGTGGACGCGATGCTGAAGGGAGCAGGATTGGTCCCAGCGTCGTGGGAGGTGGCGCACTCACTATGGCCCTTTCTCACAGGACGGACGGGAACGCGACCGGCTCTGGCGCACTTTTTCCCTCTTGTTTCCCTGACTACCGCACACCGCCCCTGACTGATGCCCACGGGGATGCGCGCTCCGGCGCGGGCCGCGGTTCAGGTCAGTTCCACCCACAGTTCCTCCAGGCCGCGCACGATGGTCGTGGGCTTCCGCCTGACCTCCCGGTGAGGAAGCAGCCGCGGCCGGTGCCGGACGAGCGCCGGCAGCGCGAGGCCTGCCGTCAGCCGGGCGAGCGGTGCCCCCAGGCAGAAGTGCGCACCGAGACCGAATGACAGGTGCCGCTGGGGGCGTCGCAGGTCGAGTTCATGCGCGTGACGGTGCACCACGGGGTCACGATTGGCCGCTGCCAGGAGCAGTACGACCAGAGTGCCCTTCGGGACCTGGTGGCCTGCGATCTCGGCGTCCTCCAGCGCCGTCCGCACCGCGAACTGAATCGGCGGGTCGTAGCGCAGCAACTCCTCGACGGCGCTCTCCCAGGAAACTTCGGCGCGCTCCAACAGCCGGAGCTGTTCCGGGTGGGACAACAGGGCGTAAAGCCCATTGCTGATCAGCCCGATCGTCGTGTCATACCCGGCAGCCAGCAATTGCCCGCAGGCAGCCATGGCATCCACCAGAGACAGCGGCTGACCGTCGGCGGCCTTGAGGGCTTGCAGGACAGAAGTGCGCTGCCCGTGCGGAGCCTGGGTCAGCAGGTGGCGGAAGCATCGCACGAAAGCGGTGCGCGCCTCCGCCACCTGTGGGCGGGTGACCGCGTCCAGGACCGACTCCGGATCCAGGCCCTGTGCCAGCAGCTCCGCCATGCGCCCGAACTCCCGACGCTGACCCTCTGGCACACCCAGTACGTCGGAGATCACGGCCGTCGCCAGTGGTCTTGCGATGTCCGAGACCACGTTGACGGTCCCCTTCGACACAGCGTGGCGCATGAGTTCCGCCAGACGCCGTTCGATTGCGGGTGCCATCGCCGACGCCGCCTGCCGCCCCATCGGCGCGCGCAGGCGTCCCCGGGTCGCGGTGTGCTCCGGCGGATCCATGAGCAGGAACGAACGAGCCGGGACGCCGTAGGCGGTCCTGTCGCGCGGGCTGTGGGCTCCATGACCGAACCGAGGGTCACGGAACACAGCCGCGCAGCCACTGAACCCCAGGAGCAGCAGGGCACCGGCAGGGGTGCGATAAATCGGCCCCTGCTCGTGCCGCAATGCCTCGAAGAAGGGGTACGGATCGGTGCGGAACTCGCGACTGCTGGTGTCGAACGGAACGTGCTCGGCGAAGCCGGGCACCGGAACGTCCAGCGGCGGTCGAGAAGGTGCCGACGCCAGCGAGAAGGCCGGGTCCCGCGGACAAGCGGTATGCGGTGGTGAGGTCACGAACGGCTCCGCAGGCTGGCTGACTGGCTGATCTGTGCTGTCGACACCTTGCCGTGCGGCACGGGCCGGCGGCCCCGTGACACCCTCCCTGCCAGTCCTACCCACCTGAAAGAACCACGCCGCCGCGGCAAGACGAGATCGCCGAGCAGGTTCTGTATAAGGTCAACCCTTATGTACCTTCCGTGCGAGCCGACCGAAGCACACTCGATGAGAGCCCAGCCGCTCATCCGGGCGGTGGGCGACCGCACGCCGCAGATCTCTCCGGACGCGTACACCGCTCCCACCTGCGTCGTCCTCGGCGAGGTCGTTCTCGCCGCCGGAGCCAGCCTCTGGTACAACACGGTCGTGCGCGCCGACTGGGAGACGATCTCCATCGGAGGCAGCAGCAACATCCAGGACAACAGCACTCTGCATGCCGATCCGCTCCATTCCCTCACGGTAGGTCGGCGCGTCACCGTCGGGCACAACTCGGTCCTGCATGGCTGCACCATCGAAGACGACACTCTCGTCGGCATGCACAGCACCGTCCTCAACGGAGCACACATCGAAGCCGGGTGCCTGATCGCGGCCCAAAGCCTGGTCCCGCAAGGTATGCGCATTCCGGCAGGCTCGTTCGTCTCCGGGGCGCCCGCAGAGGTGAAGCGGTCGGTGACCGCAGCCGAACGACAGATCATCCGGCTGAGCGCCGACGCCTATGAGGACCTGGCCCAGCAGCATGCGAGCGCGCACTCCTCACCGTCCTGACGAAGCGCCTGGCCCGGCTTGCACCACGCCACGCTCCCTATGTGCAGAGACAGCGAGCGGAAGGAGGTCGGTGGCGCGGCCGCGCAGATGGCGTGTGGTCCACGATCTGCGGCAGATCAGTCGAGACGGCGCCTGCTGCTTCGTCCGGGCCGTCCTCGTCCCTGGCGGTGAGGAGGGAGGCCCGAAACTCCCAAAAGTTCTCGGTCACGCGGATGTGGTTGACATGGCCGAGCCGGTCGATGTCGCCCCAACGGGTCTGGCCGGTGATCGGCTCCTTCGACGTCATCACCGCGGTCTACCTCCAGGGTCGCGAACCGGTTCCTCCGCAAGCCGGCGAAGGTCACCACCGCGCAGCGGCTCAGCTCCGCCCAACACCCGACCAATAGGGGCACAACGCCCCGCGCACTTCCGCAACACCCCTCTGCCGCTGTGTCCTTGGTGTCCAGGGATGGGTCAGTGCCGGGTCGGGAGCCGGACCTGACGCACCCACCTGACAGTTCCGCTCACTGCATGAACCCTGACACGCCTGGTCGCACCGCCTCTATGATCGACCGGCCGCAGAACGACAACGGGGGAGCGCGCGCGTGATGCCTGGTCAGGTCGCCGCAGTGAGCCGTAACGAGGTGTACTCGTTCAGCAAGCCCAATCGCGATTCCATCACGCTGCTCACGGGGCTCGGCGTGGAAGGAGACGTTCATGCAGGTGAGACGATCCGCCACCAGTTCCGCATGACCTACGAGCCCGACCTGCCCAACCTGCGCCAGGTCCACCTGATGCACGAGGAACTCTTCGACGAACTCGCACGCAACGGCTTCACGGTCTCTGCGGGCCAGCTCGGCGAGAACATCACCACACGCAGGGTGGACCTGCTGGGCCTGCCCACCGGCGCTCTGCTCCATCTCGGGGAGCAAGCGGTGCTCGAGGTGACAGGCCTGCGCAACCCGTGCGCGAAGATCAACGACTTCCGTAAGGGACTGCTCCCTGAGGTCTTCGCCATGGACCCCGCATCCGGCGAGTTCGTCTTCAAGTGCGGCGTCATGGCTGTGGTCCGCCGTGGAGGGACCGTGCGCCCCGACGATTCCATCCGGGTCGAGCTCCCGCCCCTCCCCCACCGCCCCTTGGAGCGGGTCTAGGTTCTTTTTGTTCCGTGGCCATCGGCGTGCCCAGATGAGGATGGCGGAACGTGCGCGACTGCCTGCGAGTATGGTGCCCAGGCCGTGGGCCCGTTGGGGATGGCGGCGGCGGTGCCGGTGGCGAAGGACGGGGCACCGCGAGTGCGGAGCCAGCCGCAGGCAGGACGCAGCCCGGACGCCCCGCAACATGGTCCGGCACCACGCGACCTCGGCGCCCCGCGCACGGACACCGCCGTGGAGGAAAGGACGAGCCCCTCCACCCTCCTCAGCAGTGACTGCCTCTCGCCGCCACTGCTGATCCGTAGCGTCTGGGAGCGTCAACTCCGGAACGGCACCGCGGCCGCCACAAGGGTCCGTCCTTCGCGACAGCCGGGCGGCGGCTCCGGCGGTCGGCCGTCCCCTCCGTCCGGCTTCATGCGACTCCGACGGGAAGCCGCCGCGTGGGGTGCTCGAGCGGGGTGAGGAAGTCCAGGTCGTCCAGAGGCTGGTCAGTGAAGTAGCGCAGGAGGAGTTCGCTGACCTCTCGGCGTCGTTCGAGTGCCGGCAGATGGTCGGTGTCGCGGACGAGGGTGAAGATGCTGTCTTCGATGGTGGCAGCGGCTTCACGGCCCAGGTCGGGGCGGGTGAGGGTGTCGTGCTCGCCGGTGCAACAGAGGGCCGGGACGCCGCTGACGCCGCCGTCGGGCAGTCCCGCCCAGTCGATCACACGACGGATGGACGCCAGGTGGCGCTCGAAGTCCGGTCCCGTGATGGCCGCCATGTCACGGGCCAGCACACGGGTGACGGCGGCCCGATTGCGCACCGTACGGTCAGCCGGTGCCATGAGCGCCGCCACGCTGCGGCGGGCATAACCGTCGGCGTCCCCCGAATCGAGCGCGTCCGCCATCGTCCGCAGCCCCTCCAGTCCCTCCGGCGGGTAGATGGAGGCGGCTCCCATCAGGACAAGGCGGGACAGGCGGCCGGGATCGCGCTGGGCAAGGTGGTAGGCGACCGGCACCGCGTAGGAGACGGCGAAGAGGTTGACCCTGTCGAGGCCCAGGCGGTCGAGGAGGTCGGTCAGGGCGTCGGCGAGAAAGTCGAACCCGTACGTCGCCGGCAGCAGGTCGGCGCTCCCGGAACCGGGCAGCTCGACACTGATCACGGAAGCGGTCTGCGCCCACGGCCCTTCCAAACGCCGGTAGGAGTACATGTTCTGGAAGGCTCCGCCGATCACGATGATCGGCTCCGTGCTGGGGGCGGGGCACTGCACGACACGGCACTGGTAGCCGAAGCCGGAGAAGAAGAAACGGTGCACCTGATCAACAGCCACGAGGACGAACTCCAGACGACGGGGGACGCTTACCTTGGAGCAACGACCGGACCCGACATGGGTCTCGCCGCCGCGCCCGGCCCCACACCAACGTGTGGTGCCCTCGGCCCGGCCCGGAAACGACACGTGTGATGACCGGCTCGCGGCGGAATCCGGCCGCACCGTTGCGGGGGCCGGGTCGTTGTCCTCGTGCATGGCCCGCCCGATCCGACGCAGGCCGCGCACGACGCCCACCGACCCGCGCCGCCGGAGCAGACATGTCACAAGACGAACGGAAGACGGGGACCGACCGCGGGTTCACCGGCTACGCCGAGGACCTCCTGCGGGTCCTGGCGCGGCACCCCGACCGGCCTGCCGTCCTCACCGCTGACCGCAGGCCCGTCTCCGCGGGCGAACTCTCCGCCCTCATCTGCCGTCTGGCCCGCGCTCTCCAAGCACGCGGGATCGGACCGGGCCAGACAGTCTCCCTGCTCACCGGCAACACACCACTCGCCCTGGCCGCCCGCTACGCGGTACCCCTGACCGGTGCCCGCCTCGTCTACCTCTACGACGTCATGCCGCCCAAGGCCCTCGCACACATCGTCGCCGACGTCGACACGCGCCTGCTGCTCGTCGATGCGAGCCGGCACACCGATCTGGGCCCCCTTCTGTCCCTGGTCGCCGTCCCCTCGGTGGCGTCACTCGGCCCGGCCGCCGGCTGCGACGACCTCCTCGCCTCGGCCGACCCCCAGGCCCCCCAGGCCCCCGGTGCCCCCGGGGGACACATCGACCCCCATGCCGACTGGTGCATCCGCCACACCAGCGGCACCACCGGTGTCCCCAAAGCCCTCCAGGTCACCCACGGCCAGTACAAGCGCTGCCTGAACAGCCTCCACATCGACGCAGGCGATCCGCCGCGCTTCCTCGCCAACACCCCGCTGTCCCATGTCGCCGGCCTCTGCGCCGACGTGACGCTCCTCCAAGGCGGCAGCGTGGTCCTGCAGCCCGGCTTCGACGCCGGCGCGACCCTGGCCGCGGTCGAACGCGACAGCGTCACCCACCTGTGGCTGCTCCCGCCGCTGCTGCACCAGCTTCTCGATCACCCGTCCCTGGCCACCACCGACGTCTCCAGCATCAAGCGCGTCACCTATGGCGGCAGTCCTGCGTCAGCCGCCCGGCTGGCCCGCGCCGCAGAGGTCTTCGGCCCCGTGCTGCACAGCTGGTACGGACAGAGTGAAACGCTCGGCCTCACCGAGGTCCGGCCCGAGGAACACTCCCGCATCGGCCGCCATGGCCAGATCACCGTGGGCCGCCCGATGCCGGAAGTCGAACTCGTCATCCGTGACACGAACGGCCTGCCTCTTCCCGCCGGCGACCAGGGCGAGATCTACGCCCGCTCCCCCGGAATGATGCGCGGCTACTGGAAGCAGCCGGAACTCACCGCTGAGACCGTGCGAGACGGCTGGATCCGCACCGGAGACACCGGGTACCTCGACAACAACGGCTACCTCTTCCTCGTCGGGCGCTCCAATGACCTCATCAAGATTCCCGGCGGCGGCATCTACCCGAGCGAGGTCGAAGCCGTGCTGCTGACCCACCCGGCCATCGCACAGTGCGCCGTCTTCGGCGTCTGCGACGAAGACTCGGCCGAAAGCATCCACGCCGCGGTCGTGCCGGCCGCGGATCACCGGATCACCCCCGAAGAAGTCCGCGCCCATGTCACCACCCACCTCACCCGCGGATACGTACCCAGCGCCATCCACTTCGTCGCGGACATCCCCCGCACCGCCATCGGCAAACCGGACAAAAACCAGCTTCGAAGCCTGCTCACCGGATACACCCCACCAAGCCCGGCTGCGCCCACCCCTTCATGCCTCTTCATGCCCTCGGACGCTCCCGCGGTGGACTGACCACGAAGTTCCACCTCGCCGCCGACAGCCGCTGCCGCCCGCTCGCGTTCGTCCTCACGCCCGGGCAGGCCGGTGACGCGCCCGGGTTTCCGAGGTCATGGCCCGCCTGCGGGTGCGGCTGCCGATCGGCCGGCTCCGGACCACCGGGATGTGGTTCTGGCCGCCCGCAATTCCATGGCGACCATGACCGGATGAAGGTGCGGTGTCGCTCACGCACAGGTGCGTCCCGGCGACCGCCACTGGTCGGCCAGGCCGGCCTCGGTCGCCCTCCTCTGGTCTGAGCTGCCTCCCGATGCCTCTACTGGAAAGTGCATCCGTGCGGATGCGCTGGGCGGTCGCCGGCCGGGAGAGGTAGTAGCGGGAGGCGGGCTCCGGGTCCGGGTGCCGGAACGGGCCGCGAAGCGATCCGACGTGGTGCACGTCGGGCGGCGTGGCGGTGGTCATGCGGACGTGGGAGGGCCCGTTCCGGCCTTGACGCCTCCGAAGCGTCTCGATCGCCCGCCCTGTGACGCAGGTGTGGTCAGCAGCGCAGCCTCCTTCGGGACGAAGAGGCCGCGGACTCACATCCCGCCCCCTCCACCCCGACAGCTGAAGTACCAGTTCAGGGATCGGGGCCGACGCGCACCGGGAGACCACCGACGTTGTCCCGGACACCGGCCTGAGCGGGCCGGACGCCGGAGCAGTGTCCCGGACAAGTCCCGGACGCTCCTGGCCGTTGCCCGTGTCGACCGCCCCTGGACAGGCTTACGCCCCGTCCGAGCCGGGCAGCGGCCCGGCGACTACCCGAAGGAGTTCAGAGTGCGCATCGCTTCCAAGATCGGCGTCGCATTGGCGGGGGCGGCCCTCGCGCTGGGCGGCACCGCCGCCTCCGCCCAGGCCAGTACGTCGACGGAGCAGGCCCTCCCGCCGCTGCCGTCCTGGTGCGTCAACGGCGACGAGTGGGACGACGACTACACCTACGGTGCCACGTGCAGCGGCTCCCAGGTGTTCTACGCGCGAGTGACGTGCAAGAACGGATCGGGCCAGACGTCGTACGCCCGCGGTCAGGACGCCAGCTATGGCGGCTGGTCCTACGCCTACTGCTCCAGCAAGGGACCCGGCTGGAAGGTCGTCCCCTACTCGGGCACCGCCATCAAGCGCTAGCCGGAAAGCGAGCTGACCGGAAAGCGAATCGGCACACCGATCGGCGCCGACGATCTGACGGGCGTCCACACGGTGTCCTCCCTGCGGAAGACCGGCCGGTCCTGCCGCTCCATGCGGCGGGACCGAGCCCCTCGCCCCACGCAGGTGGTTCCTTATGCGGTCGCAGCCCAGCAGCGCGGACAGGGCGAGGTCGCACGCGAACGCTTCCACGCTCGACTCGGGCCGCCGCTGCGTCGTGGCTGAAGTCAGGCCGCATGGGACCTGACTTTCGGAAGCCCACTCGGGCGCGAGTATGCCGAAGCCCGCGCCGCGGGCCCGAATCCGGGCGCGCGGCGCGGGCGTTCGCGCGGACGGCCTGAAGGTCAGTTCCAGCGCAGCAGGTACGTCACGTAATTCGGAGCGTCGGTGGGCTCCTGCACGTCGGCGATCTTCACCGGCTCGCCGCCGGGGACGAAGTCGGCACGGAACAGTCCCGTCTTGCCGTTCTCGCCCTCGGAGAGAAATGCGAAGCTCTTGCCGTCCGGGGCGAGGACCGGATCCGAGTTGGAGCGGTCGTTCGCCGGGATCAGCTCCTCGGTCTTCACGACCTCCTTGTAGTCGGCCGAGAAGGTGACCTGCTGGAACTCGTCGCAGACCAGGGTGGTGGCATCCCGCCAGAAGACCGGCTTGCAGCCGAGCTCCGGGGCGTCGAGGCCCGCCGTCTCGATCGGTTCCAGGAAGTCGCTCGCGCCGACGCGGCCCTCGGCCTTGACGCGGGAGAGCGTCATGCCGTCCGCCGACCCCCCGGCCACGATCCCCCCGGCCGGGGCGGCCACGTAGTCGCCGTCATCGGTGGCCAGCACGGTCGTCGCGGTGGGCCCGTCCTGCTTCATCAGATCGCCGAGCTTCTCGTAGGCGACCCTCTCCTCGGACGCCAGGCCCGCCTTCGGGTCGCGGGAGGCGAGGTCGTCGCTGGACTGGTAGTCGTGCTCCCCCATGTCGTACCAGAGCCGGCCGGTGACCGGGTGGAAGGCCACCCCCCGGTTCTTCGGGCGCTTGCTGAAGGCGTCCGGGTCGGGAGCGCCGACCTCCTTGCCGGTGTCGATGTCCCAGGCACCGGCCCGCGACGTGCCCTCCATACCGGCGACGAGCGTGTAGTCCTTGTTGAAGGCGAGGGCGACCTGGTGCTGCGGACCCCCGCTCTCGCTGGTGGGGCAGCCACGTGCCGGCTCCACGCCGTTCGGCAGGACGGTCCTGCGCGTGGCCACGATCGAGCCGTCCTTGAGGGAGAGCGAATCAACGGTCAGCGCGTAGTCCCACCCGCCGCCGCCGTACTCGATCTTGTGGCAGAAGGAGAGGGTGACGGTGTTCGGCTGCGCCAGCGATGCCGTCTTGACGTCGCCGCCCCCGGCCTCCCCCTTCCCGCCTCCGGTGCCGCCGGAACCGGAACTTCCGACCGTGGTCGGGTCCGTGCCTCCGCCGCAGGCGGCGAGCAGCAGCGCGGCACTCGCCGCGAGTCCGGCCTTGGCGATACGTCGTCCCATGTCAGAAACCCCCGTGCAGATCGCAGCGCCGGGTCGGACCCGGCCTCGCAGTCGAACTCGGGGAACGCCCAACGCCGTTGACAGTGCCTTATCAACAAGCTGTTGCAGACGATCATTAAAACAGGCCGGCTCGGCGCAACCGAATCCGGCGTCCGAGGTCCCGCCCGGTGAACAGCTCGGCACGGGCCAGGAGATCGCACCGCCCGGGCCGGGACGCCTTCACCGAGCACGTGAAGAGGACGGGTGTCGCCATCCACCCGGTCAAGGGTCGGCTCTGATATGCGGAGCAGCCCCATGGCTTCGAGTCGAACGGCCCCGTCGTCTCCCGTGAGCCGAAGGCCGGGCTGCCTGCATGCCTGGCGCTTACGCATCTTGATTCGGTTGACGTGTCCTTCGACGACGCCGAAGTTCCACGGCGGGGTGAGCCCGGCGATGACGGCATCGCGGTCAAGCTCGCTGCTACGGCTTGGGTGCGGAGGCCGGGGAGGTCGTCTCGCCGGACGGCGTCGAACCACTGAGGCAGCCGTTCGCCCTTGCGCTCGGTGAGCATCTGGCTTGCGGTGAGGGTCTCCGCCCGGCGGATGATCCATCCGGCGACGCCCCGGGGTGACGGTGGGCGCGCTCTGACGAGGCCGAGTGAGCCGTCCCACGTCATCCATGCGTTGGTACAACCCCGGTTCCAGCGATCGGGCAGGTAGGGCCTGAACCGACAGCTCCCCGGAACGGGACAGGGTCGGGTCCCTCGCACCTCTCGGCCGACACCCGCTTCGGCGGACCGGTCCTGTTACGTTCTCCCGTCGGCACTCGTCATGGGGGTGAGACCGCATTCGTACGGTCGCCGCATCCCACGAGTGAATCGAGAACAAGGTGCTGAGCAATATCATGTACGCGACGGTCTACGTCACCGATCAGGACCGCGCGCTGGAGTTCTACACCGAGGGGCTCGGCCTGGAGAAGCGGATCGACGTCCCGGGACCGGACGGACGATTCCTCACCGTCGGCGTTCCCGACAGCCCGGTGGAGATCATCCTGTGGTCGAGCACGGCGGCCGCCGGACAGCCGGGTGGTGCGGGCGGTCCCGGTCCGCTGATCCTCGAATCCGAGGACCTGCGCAAGGACTTCGAGATCATGCGGCGGCGCGGCGTCACCTTCGAGGAGTCCGAGCCGGTGGACTATCCGTTCGGGGTCCGCGCCGAGGCCGTTGACCCGGACGGCAACCGGACCTCGCTCCGTCAGCAGCGCAAGCCGTGACCGCCCGCCCGGCCGGCCTCGTTGCCGAGGCCTTCGAAGCCCAGCGCGATCGGCTGTGCGCCGTCGCGTACCGCGTGCTGGGCTCGCACGCCGATGCCGAGGACGCGGTCCAGGAAGCCTGGATGCGCCTCGCCCGCCAGGACGCCGCGACCATCGACAACCTGGCCGGCTGGCTCACCACCGTGGTCGGCCGCATCGGCTTCGACCTCCTGAGATCCCGCGCGGCCCACCCCGAAACCGCCTACGAGCAGGAGTCCGCGGACTTCGTGGTGACGCCCGCCGACACCCCCGCGCCCGATGAGCAGGTACTGCTGGCCGATTCGGTCGGCCTCGCTCTGCTCGTCGTGCTCGACTCGCTCACCCCGAGCGAACGCCTGGCGTTCGTCCTGCACGACATGTTCGCGGTTCCGTTCCACAATCGGCCGGATTCTGGGCAGATCCGCCGATGCCTCCAAGATGCTCGCCAGCCGCGCCCGCCGCAAGGTCCAGGCCAGGGACCGGCCAGCGGGCCGCGGCCGGGAGCGCCAACAGGTCGTCCAGGCCTTCCGAGCCGCGGCCGCCGGCGGGGACTTCGAGGCGCTCCTGCGTGTCCTCGACCCGAACGTGAAGCTCACGGTCGACACCCCCGACGGCGTGGTCGTCACCCTCGGCGCCACCAAGGTCGCCGCCGGGGCTCGGATGTTCTCCGGCGAGGTCGCCCACCACCGGCCTGTGCTGCTCAACGGCGTCCCGGGCCACATGTCGTGGCGCGCCGACGGAACCCCCCTCTCCGTCATCGCCTTCACCGTTCTCGAAGGCCGGATCATCGGCATCCACATCGTCGTCGACCCGGTCAAACTCGCGTCGATCCAACTGCCCGCCCCGGCCTGAGCCGGGGAGGCCGGTCTCGCCAGGGTCGTCATCCCGCGCATGCGCAAAACACGGCGGCTGCCCATGAAGCGGCTGGCCCTGGCAAACAGGCGAAGGCTGCGACGAGACCGGAGACGAGGTGCGGCCCGGGCGTACCGGCGCGGTCGCCGGCCCCATTAGGGGCGGCCATAGTGTGGCACCGGTACGCCGGGGCGGCGCGGTCACACCGCGAGCACGGCCTGTCCACGAGCCGCGAGGCCCGGCAGGGGATGAGCAGCAGTGGACCGCGCGCCGCCTGGCCTCGCGCGCGGTGCGCAGCACCCCGGCCGTACGGTGGCACGTTCGCGCAGAGGCCCCAGGTCACGACCGGCCGCGGTAGTCGGCTGCCGAGCATCACTGCTGTGCGCGGTCGCCGGCGTGGCGCACGGCCGCCGCGATCTCCCGCACGCGGTCCAGGCCGATCCCAGTGCGCTGCTCAACGGCGAGGGGGTGGTCGGTGGGCTCGAGCTCGACGAAGGGGCGTCTACCGACCGGGCGGGTGTGGACGTACGTCTTGAGGTTGAGGGTCGTGGCCGGGTAGACCGGCAGGTCGGTGGTGAGCCAGCCGAAGTATGGCTTCTCGGTTTCCCGGCCGGGGCTGTCCCACAGATCCGCGGCTCGGGAGAAGTTCTCTCGGCTCAGCGAGACCCAGACGCCCCAGGAGAACACCTCGTCGCTACCGATGACGGGTATCTCGATCAGGCCCTTGACGAAGTAGTGCTGCCCGCGGATCACGCACTGATCCGACGAGAGCAAGCAGTCGTCGGCGTCGACGAAGGCCGAATCCCATTCGGCCGGGGCCTCGGCCGTGTAGTTCATCGGCAGCTCAGGGTGGTGGGCGCCGCAGCACGTGCAGGTGAACCCGAGATCACTGGTCATAGGGCCAGAGCCTAAGCCTCAGGGCCAGACAGCTCGGCCGCGTCGCGCGAGCTCGATGGCCGCAGGGACGATCTGCCCTTCGTCCTAGACGCCCGACCGCGCCTCAGGGGCCGCCTTGTGGCGCTCGGCGGCGGCCCCGGCTCAACGCGATCGCGACTCGGGTCCCCGTCCTCCTGCCGGGGCAGAGCCCGACTTTCCGCAACCCTCTGGGCGTTGCCAACACACTCGGGCACCACGGTCTACCGACCCGAGCAGCCCGGAACACTGCTATGCGCGAAGCCATCACCGTTCCCACCGATCGTGATGGCGCACCTGTTCGGTATCCCGCCCAGCCCCACACTGCCAACCGCTGCGCACACATGGTCAGCGAAAGCCGGTCCCACTACGTCGCCCGTTCCGAGATCGCGCCCTCACGGGACCGAGCAGGGCTCTTGTGTCCGGGCTTGGTTCCGCGGCGGAGAGAACTCCGCCCCTGCACCCGCCGGCGAGTGTCCAGCACGGCCCCTGCGGGGGTCGCACGTCCCGGTCCGTGATGATCGCTTCGTTGACGAGGAAGGCGTGAATGCGTGACTGGGAAGACGCGCCTACGGGCGGGCGATCCTGAGCTCGAGGACCAGGGATATGCCCTCGACCCGGTCGGCGCCGAACCCATCCGCATCGAGTTGTTGTTCCGTCCCTGCGCCTTCCTGCAGGCAGGCGACGAAGTCGTCGACCGTGACGGGCGTGCCTGGCGGTTCGACGGCCCCTGGGACGGGGCCTCCCTTCGTCGGCCAGCAGACCACTGTCCCGGCCTGGCCCACTGGAGCTCCTCTTACGCGATGGCGATCCGACACCCGAGGACACGGCGGCGGTCGCCCAGCGGACGGGGACGGGCAGCCATGAAGGGGAGCTTCAGCGTTGGAGCCGTCTCGCTCTTGCCAAACCGTCCACCAACCAGCCATGACCGAACCAGGACCCGACCCTTCAGCAGTGCCTGCAGAACACCACGAAGGCGATCGTCGCGGCGGTCACCGGCAGCCTCACCCGACCGCGCATCGCAGTCGCGCTGCTTCTGCCTCGTTCGTGACCCAAGCCGCGTGAGATGATCGGCAGATGTGGGGGACCGGAAGTGAGGATGGTCGAGCGCTTCGGCGTGAAACCGAGCAGGTCGTCAACGAGGTCGCCCAAGAGCTTCGCACGTTGGACGACGGGACATCCTGGTTCTCCGCCCTGTCCCCGGCAGGACGGCAAGCTGTCCTGCAAGAAGTCGCCGGCTACGCGATGCAGGCCCACATCACGGCGGCAGACGGGCGTGAAGGAGTAGCCCGGTCCGGTGTGAAGCCCACGGCCAACCCTTCGGTGATGATTTGCATGGATCCACCTCGCTACGGGTTTGCGGCCCTCCCGGCCGACGAACACGTCAAAGCGTTCCGCGTCCTCGTCGCCGTGTTCTCCGTCGCGGACAACCGTCGCAGCCAGACCTACTGCAGAGGCACTTGCGGACACACATGGCACAACCTGCCTCCCCGGTGAGATGCCGCAGCGGCACGCGCCGATCAGGTTGAGGTTCCCCTGGTCGCTGCCCTCGCTCCTGAAGCTGCTGATCCACATGCTCAGGTTCATGAACGCGTCAAGTCGGACGTGCCGTGCCGTGCCCCTGGAGGTCCGCTTCCAGCCACCGTCGTCACCGATCTCGACCGCATTCGGCGTACAGCGGATGAGATCGATGACGTCCAGGTCCCCCTTGGTGACGATAACCGTCGGGAAGACCGTCCAGACGATTACGGAGCCGTCAGGCTCGATGCTCAGCCAGCCCCTGGCTCGCGGCCTGCTCCCCCGATTTTTCCTGCGGCGCAGGCCGTGGGCAGCGAGTCGTCGCGGCGCACGGCCTGCGGCTGCGCCTGCAGTGCCTTACGCGGGAGGGGGCCGCCCGTCCGGCTTGCGAGACCGCGTCGCGCAGACCGGCGGCTGCAGGTCGTCCGCACCGCCGGCGGGCGAGTGGCAACGGGGGGCTCGGTCGGCGGTCGGCTAGGAGGCGCCGTCAAGGACCTCGCGCAGTCGCTGCGCGAACTCGTCCGGCTTCCCCGGGTATCCGAACTCTCCGTCGCAGAATCCGCCGTGATGGCTCGGGAACACGGTCACCCGCTGTCCGAGCAGTTCGGCGGTCGCGACGGAGGTGCGTCCGGTCTGCACGTTCTCGGACTCCTCGCCCATGGCGATCACGATGCGGGTCGCCGCGGCGGCGAGGGCGTCGACGTCCGGCCGGTAGCTGCTGACCGCCCATGACCGGTCGGACAGCAGAGGGTCGTCACGTGAGCCGTCATCGTCCGTGGGCATCCCGAACGCGGCGGGATCGGCCGGCGGCTGTTGGAAATATGCTTCGGTGAACTCTCCCTCCCACGAGGTCATGGCCACGAACGCGGCCATCCCGGCTCCCCATCCCCGCTGCTCGTAGGCCTCCCGGACTCCGGCCCGCGCCCGCACGGCGGCCGGGCCGTCCGGAGTGAGGGTGACGAGCGGCGGCTCGTGCGCGACCAGGGTGGTCACGTCCGCGGGATGGTTCGCCACGAGCGCGAGCGCCGTGATCGCACCGCCGCTGCTGGCGAACATCTCGACCGGCCCGGCCCCGACGGCCTCGATGACGGCGTGCACGTCGTCGGCCTGGACCTGGGGCGTGTGGTCGACCCGGCCGTCCTCGCGGGTGCTGCGACCGAGCCCGCGCGGGTCATAGGTGACCACGGTCCGCTCGGGGAAACGTGTGGCGAGGGCGGCGAAGCCGGTGGCGTCCATGGGCTGCCCGATCATGAACAAAGGAGGGCGTCCGTCCCTGGTCGGCAGCGGCCCGCGGACGTCATAGACGAGGACCGCGCCGGGTGTCTCGAGTGTGTGCGTCTTCATACCGGTGCAGACCGGCCCCGCCCCGGAAAGTCATCGGCGTGGCGGGCAGCTCCGAAACAGCGCTGCGCCCTCACCTCCGATAGGCGGCGAATGCGGATGGCCGCGGCCATCATGGTCGCCATGACGCGATGCGCTTCGGCATCAAGGTAGCGCGCTGCCCGAGCGCCTGCCAGCATGGTTGTTCCGGGGCCACGACCTGCGCCAAGCACCGCTCATGGAAATACTGCTGCCCCCCTACCGCCTCCAGCGGATGGGCGATCACCACAAGCCCCAATCCCCGTGGATCGACGCCGGCCCGACCGAAGCCACTCCCCACCACCGCCACTGCCGACGAGCGAGCTGACGTGGAAGCACGATGAACGACGGCAAGCAGAAGATCATCACCTACCTGGAGATGACCGACCCCGCCGACCTGAACCCGGCCCCGGCCGTCCCCGGCTTGGCCCTGTGCCGTCTGGACACCGGCTCACCCCTGGTCCGCAGCGTCCAGGCACGCGTCGGCGAGAAGTACGGCTGGCGTGCGGCAGCCCGCACCGAGGAAGAGTGGGAGGAGCATCTCGCGGCCCGGCCACAGCGCCAGTACTGGCTGATCACGTTCGCGGACGCGCCGGCCGGCGTCTCCTACCTCCAGCCCGGGACCGGCGGCAACGTCGAGATCAGCGCCTTCGGCCTGCTCCCCGCATACCTGGGCCGAGGGCTGGGCGGCTACGCCCTGACCCTCGCCCTGCGCCAGGCATGGGCCACCGAGCCGCTCGACGCACCCACCGCGCGCCGGGTCTGGCTGCACACCTGCACCGAGGACCACCCCCACGCCTTGGGCAACTACAAGAAACGCGGCATGCGCCCCTATCGGGTCGATCCCCAGCAGTAGCCGTCGGCCCAAGCCGGGGCCCAAGGCCGGAGATGATCCGGCCGCCTGAGCGCAACCGTTCGGGCCAGGGTCCATCTCCGAGCAGGGGGCTGAAGTCGACGGCCACGTGCGGGTTCGGCCGGATCGACGTCTGCGACGCTTGAGCCGAAGGAGGCCGCGATCGGCCCTGCACCGCTCATGATGGCTCTCCGCTCAGCTCTGCGGCGACGATCGGACTCCTTCGGGCCCGGCTTGAGGGCGGGTGCGGAAGACGGCGTTGCGGACGGCGAGCCGCCCTGCGTGGTGGAATGACCTCGGGTGGGAGTCGACTGCGTGGATTCCCATGGCGCGAAGAACGACGGCCACCGCCACCGTGGTCCCGGGCTCCAGCGCGGCCAGCTCCTCGCGTATGCCGTCGGCGACCGCGGCCTGGAACTCGGCCACCTCCTCCGAGGTCGCGTCACCCCGAATGGCCAGGTCGGCAGACGATGCGAAGGCGACGCCTTCCTCCCACGGCTCGAAGTCCACGGTGACGTCCGCGAAGTCCGACGGGCATCCGGCCTGCCGGGCGTACACGGCGCGCACTCCTCGGAGCGGGTGGGGCGGAAAGCTGATCTTCTGATCCACATGATCACCGTACTCGTAGGGCCTGCACACCTCACCCTGCCCGACGCCGGTCGCCCCGGGCGACACTCCGTGATGCCCCGGGCGGTCTTCTCGGCCAGCAGGGCTCCCAGGCAGCCGGAGTACGGGTCAGGGGCAGGCTGCCGACCTGGCCGCGGGCGTAGTCGACGGGGCCGGATGCTCGGCGTCGTGACACCGAGTGGTTGCCCGTGCGCGTAGTCGTCCACGTCGGGGTAGTGTCGCCGGCCCTCATCGAGGACTCCGCCTCACAGTTCACGCACGGCCGGATCACGGAGGCCCTCCGCTTCAGCAAGACGGCCGGCGAGGTCCCCCCGGCCACGGAGTCCGACGACGCGTGAAGCAGCATCGAACCGTTCACGGTGCCGTCGTATCAGCGCCCGCTGGATGGTGGCATGACCCTGCCGCACCACCTGCCGGCGGGCTTGCCACGACGTCACGAGGGGCGGGGTGCTGGGCCCGGCCCCTCGGTCTGTCAGCCGATCGTTCCGCCCGCGTTGCGGATCAGCCGCTGGAGCACCTTCAGCGTGGTGACGTAGTCCGCGTCGTCGATGCCCTCGTGGAGGGCGGCGCGGATCGCGGGGGCGTTGCGCGCGAGGTCGACGCGGGCCTGTTCGCCCTCCTTCGTGAGCCACAGCCGGTCCTCGGCGTCCCGGGTGAGCCAGCCGCGCTCCAGGAGCACCTCGGCCTCGGCCGCCAGGTCGTCCTCGGGCCGGATGTAGGAGGTCATGGCCTGCCGCAGCTCCGGGAGCGTCATGCCGTTGCCATCGGGCGAGATGTCGTTCTCCGACAGATTGCGCAACAGCCAGAACTGTGGCTGCGTGTAGCCCTTTTCGGCTATCTGCGTTCGGGTGTACGCGATGAGCGCCTCGTAGGCGACACCGGTCCAGTACGCGGCGGGCTGTCCGGCGAGTTCGGCGTCGGACATCTGCTGGGTCGTCATGGGATCGTTTCCTCCTTCGTGTACGTCACTGTGGAGCCGGCACTCGGTGCGGGTCATACCGAAGGCCGTATGGCCTCGAAGGCCGTTGAGGACGAGCGGAACGGCGATCGGCGCGGTGTGGCGGACGGTGGCCGACACCTGTCCATGACCGGCACTCCCGGTCAGCCACTCGGGACCGCTCCCTTCTCGAAGCGGAGGTAGCGTTCGACGGACCGGGCCAGGACCTCGTTGCCATGGGCGGTGACCACCCGGTGCCACCAGGCGCCGTAGATCCGCTCGAAGCGGTAGCCGGCGAGCAGGTCCGCCGCCGCGCGGACCGCCTGGGGGCGCTCGGGGATGTGGTTGGCGTAGCTGTACATGAGGGTCACCCAGCGGTTGTCTGGGCAGACGTTGACCACGTCGCCGGTGAAGAGCGCCCCGCCGCCCGCACTCCAGTGCAGCACCGCGCTGCCCGGGAAGTGCACGCCCGGGTTGATGAGGGTGAGCTCGTCGGTGAGCTGGAGCGTGCCCCCGCTCCAGAACCGGACGGCCGGGTCAGGACGGCCCACCCACTGCCGGTCGGCCTCGTGCAGGTGGACCGGCGCGTCGAAGGCGTGCGCCCACTCCACCATCGAGGAGTAGAAGTGGGGGTGGCTGATGGCGATGTGGTCGATGCCGCCGAGCTCTTCGACGGCCCGCACCATGGCGTCGTCGAGGTACGGGACGCAGTCCCACAGCACGTTCCCGGCGGCGGTGCGCAGGAGCAGGGCGCGCTGGCCGATCGCGAACTGCGGGGTGACGCCGATGCCGAGTACGTCGGGCCCCTCTTCCTCGAAGCGTCCGGTGTGGCCCTCCTCGCGCAACGCGGCGACGGTCGTCCACCGTTGGCCGTCGGGGCTGACGTACTGCCGTTCGTCCAGACAGACGGGGCAGTCGGCACGCTCGCCCGCGTACTGGGTGCCGCAGGTGCGGCAGATCGGCGGTGCCGCGAGGATGGTGTCAGCCACGGTTGCCTCCGGAGAGTTCGGTGAGGACGTACGGTCGGCTCGGGCGCCAGCCCAGCTCGTCGACGGCGCGCCGCCCGGAGACCACCTGGTCGAGCGCGAGCGCCTCGGCGAAGGGAGCCCCGAGCACCTCGGCGGCTTCCGCGAGCGGCCACGGTTCCGCCCTGCCGGTGCCGCCCGCGGCGATGTCGGCGGCCGCCGCGACCGCGGCCGCGGGGACCGACTCCCACGCCACGCCGTGCAGGAGGTGACCGGACTCGCTCTTGGTGAGGGTGAGGGCGTACAGCTCGGCGAGGTCGTCGATGTGGACCATCGGCCAGCGGGTCGCGACCGGCCCCACGTAGCGGCCCGTGCCGTGCTCCCTGGCCCAGCCGGTCATCAGGGCGGGGATTCCGCCGTCCCGGCCGTACACGATGCCCGGGCGTATCACCACCGCCCGCACGTCGTCCCCGGCGGCGGCCAGCACCCGCTGCTCGATCCGCGGCCGGTAGCCGACGATCGCGATCGGGTCGGTGCCGGCGTCCTCGGTCAGCGGGGCGTCCCCGGTGGCGCCGAGCACCCACACGCCGCTGGTGTAGACGAACGCCCGGCCCGTGCCGCGCAGCGGCGCGAGCAGCGCTTCCAGGGCGGCGGTGTCGACCGCCTCGTCGCCGGTCGGCGTGGCCAGGTTCACCACCGCGTCCACGTCGTCGGTCACGGCCGCGCGCAGCGACGCCGGGTCGGTCAGATCGCCGATCCGCACCGGCACGTCCGGATGCAGCGCGGCCGCGTCCTTGACCAGGGGCACCACGTCGTGGCCCTCCAGCGTCAGGCACGACACCACCGCGGAGCCGATGTAACCGGTGGCACCGAGTACCAGAACCTTCATGAACCCTCCCGAGCGAGCATTCTTCGAACACGAGAACCGTAGGATCCGCACCCCCACCCGCGGATCCGTCGAACGACCGGGGTGACGGGAGCGTGGTGGACGACGGGGGTGGCGGGGCTGGGCGCAGGTCAGCCCAGGTCGAGCGCTCCCAGGGCGGCCCGCGACGTCACACCGAGCTTCGGGTAGGCGTTGGACAGGTGGTAGCCGACCGTGCGCGGGCTCAGGAACAGGCGCGCCCCGATGTCCCTGTTGCTCAGACCCGTCGCCGCGAGCCGGGCCACCCGCAGCTCCTGCGCGGTCAGTCGGCCCACGAGGTCCGCGCCCGCCGCGGGCGCGGCCGGGCCGGCCGGGGCGGCACCGACGGCCCGCAGTTCCGTGCGGGCCCGGTTCGCCCACGCGGCCGCCGGCATCCGCTCGAACGACTCCAACGCCCCGGTCAGCGCTTCCCGGGCGTCCGCCCGGCGCTTGCCCCGGCGCAGCCACTCCCCGTACAGCAGCCGGGTGCGCGCCTCCTCGAACGGGCGGCCGTCCCCCTGGTGGGCGGCGAGCGCCCGCTCGTAGAACTCCTCGGTCCCCGCGTCGTCGGCGGTGAGCAGGGCACGGCAGCGCAGTTCCAGCGCCCCCGCCCACGCGGTTCCGGTGGCCTGGGCCCACCGTGCGAAGCGCTCGGCGGCCGGCTCGGCGTCGGCGGCCCGGTCGAGACGCATCGCGGCCTCCACCTGGTCGGGCAGACTGTGCACGGAGACCATGAGGTGCCGGTGCGGGCCCCCGGTCAGGGCGGCGAAACGTTGCAGCGCCCGGTCGTAGCGGCCGAGCCCGAGGTCGAGCAGTCCGTGCGCCCGGGTCAGCCAGAACGGGTTCGGAGCGACATCGGGGCAGAGGTCCGGCCCCTGCCGTCCGGCGGCACCCTGTCCGCCGGGCAACCCCCCACCCCCTCCCGTGCCGCCCGGCTCCTGTCCGTCGAGGGCGGACAGCACGGCCAGGACACCGCTGAGCATCGTGGCGAGATGGCGCTGGCCGGTGTCGCGGGCGATCTCCAGGCCCTCGACCGCCGTCGTGTACGCGTCCCTGTGCCGGCCCAGGAACAGCCGCAGCCGCGCCAGCCGCAGCAGCACGCGTGGCAGCACCCCGACGGCACCCTCCGCCCGGCACTCCCGCTCCAGGGCCACGGCCTCGTCGTGCACCGAACGGTACTCGCCGAGCAGCATGTCCCAACCGTGCAGCCGTACTTGATCAGTCAGGCTGCGCTCGTGACGGGTCCGAACGACGTGTCCGGCGAACTCCCGTATCGCCGGTGCCCCCCTCTCCGGAGCTCCTTCCAGTGTGTCGAGCACCCCGGCCGCACCCCGGTGCACGGGATGCGCGCCGAAGTCCAGACCGGCCGCCCGCGCCCGGGTGTCCCGGGCCGCCGCGACCGGGTCCGGCGCTTCCCACGCCATCGCGGCCGCCTCGAACAGCAGCCACGCCCCCATGGCGGGACGGTGCGCCGTCACTTCGGCAGTCGCCTCGACGAGCAGCAGCCGCGCCGACTCCGGGCGGCCCTCCTCGTGTTCGAGCGCAGCCCGGACGCTGGCGAGCCGGGCGACCGCCGGCGGACTGCTCACGGGCCTCGCCTCGTCGGCGAGCGTCCCGGCGAGTTCCACCTGTCCGGCCTCGGCCGCGGCGGCCGCCGCGGCGGACAGCCGCAGCCACCGGGCTTCCTGCTCCTCGGTCAGCCGTGCCGCCCGCCGATACGCGGCGGCGACCGCCGCCCGGCCGCCCCGCGACCGGAACAGTTCCGCACTGCGCGCCAGTTCGGCGGCGACCTCCTCGTCGTATCCGACGGTCGCCGCGGCCAGGTGCCAGGCCCGGCGGCCCATGTCGGCGGCGGCCGACGCAACCTCGGCGAGTGCCCGGTGCGCGGTCGTCCGCTCGGCCAGCAGCGCACCCTGGTACGCGGCGGCCCGCACCAGCGGATGCCGGAACACCACTCGGCGCCCGGACACCCTCACCAAGTCCGCCGCCTCCGCCGGCCCGAGGTCGCCGGCGGCCGTCCCCACCCGCTCCCCCGCCGCCATCACCAGCGCCACGTCACCGGTGTCGTCCGCCGCGGCGACCGTCAGCAGCAGCCGGGACGGCGCGGGCAGCGCCCGGATCCGCTCGTCGAAGATCCGCCGTACCCGCCACGAGGCCGGAAGCACGGCGATCTCCCGCGCGTCCAGCGGCTCGCTCCCGTCCCGCTGGGCTGGTGTGAGAGCCCCCGCCAGCTCGACCAGAGCGAGTGGATTGCCCTGTGCCAGCCCGAGGATGTGGCTGCTCACGGTGGCATGCAGATCGGGCGCCCGAACCGCCAGCAGCGCCGCCCCCTCCTCGTCCGTCAGCGGCCCGAGGTGCAGCATCGGCAGGCCCGGCGTGCCGTCGAAGGCAGCCGCGTCCTCCTGCGCGGCGAACACCATGGCCACCGGCCCCGCGCAGAGCCGCCGGGCCGCGAACAGCAGCGCGTCCATGGTCTCCAGGTCCATCCAGTGCGCGTCGTCCACCAGGACCACGACCGGACGTTCCGCGGCCAGCTCGTCGAGCAGACCCAGCGTCGCCGCCCCGACGAGGAAGCGGTCCCCGACTGGTGCGTCGTCCGGCGCGATCGCCCCGCGCAACACGGCCGCATGACGCTCCGGGAGGTTGCCGCCCCGGTCAAGGACGCCCCGGAGGAGCACCTGGAGACCGGCGTACGGCAGCGCTGCCTCCGACTGGACGCCCCCGCACCGCAGAAGCCGTGCTCCGACGCCCCTGGCGGCCGAGGCACACCAGTCGAGCAGCGTCGTCTTGCCCGCCCCCGCCTCGCCGAGAAGCGCCACGGCCCCGCCCCGGCCCTCCCATGCTGCACTCAAGAGCCCGTCGAGCACTTCCCGTTCGTGGTGCCGGCCGCTGAGACCGGCCGGCCCCCCGTCGGCGGTGCTGGCCCGGACCGCGTCGGTCATCGGTGCTGTCCCCTCCTCCTGTGTGTGGCTGACGATGTCAAGGGCAAACGGCCGTGCGGCCCGCCTCGAGTGCCGCCGACTCCGCGGCCGGGTCGTCCTAGGGCCGGATGTACAGGCTCATCGCCTCGCGCGGCTTGGCCACGCTCATCCCCCCGCCCTCGGGTGAGATGTCGTTCACCGAAGGTTGAGCAGCAGCCAGAACGCGGGCTCGGTGCGGTCCTCCTCGACCTGCCGGGCCCGGGTGAACGGGACAAGCCCCTCGTAGGTGACAGCGGTCCGGGAGGTGCCGGGCTGTCCGGCGCGTTCCGCGTCGGGGTTCTGCTCGGTCGTCATGGAAGGTTGCCCTCCTGCTGCTTCGAATGTGGGAGCCTGCGCGTGCAAGCCCTGCGGGTCATCAGTCGACCGCGACGGTGTTCTGTGCGGCGCCGATGCGCCAGGCGCCGTCCTCCTTGACCAGGATGTAGAACGGGCGGCCCTCGGGGCGGTCCGCGATCCGGGTGCCGTCGTGGCGGACGGGCTGCTGGCGGACGTTCACGGCGGCGACGTCGGGCCGCAGGAACAGCACGCGCTCGACGTCGTAGACGGCGGTGGACTCGGCCATGGCACCGGGCAGCACCTTGCGGGTGAAGGTCTCGATCTCCTCGAAGCCCGACAGGCGCTTGCCGTGGCCGGTGGTCCACACCGGGTCCTGGCGGCGGAAGACGCTCAGGAACCGGTCGACCAGCTCGTTCTGCTGGGCGTGCTCGACCTCCGCCACCACGCGGCGGACGGCGGCCACCTCGGCGTCGGTCTCCGGCCCTTCGGGGGCTCCGAACACCTCGACGGGCCGGTACGAACCCGATGCCAGTTCGGTCACGACGCCCGGCCGGCTCGGCTGCCAGCCGAGGACACGACGGACGGCGGCGCCGCTGACACTCTGGTCGAGGGCGAGCGCGTCCGCGAAGAGCGGGCCGAAGACCTCGGCGGCCCGCTCCACCGTCACCACGTGAGGGGCGGCGAGCACCCCGGCAGCGCGGCCAGCGGCCCGGGCCACGTCACGGACCGGGACGGCCGACTCGCCGACGCCGTGCCAGACGGTGCCGGCCTCGGCCCGCTCGAGTGCGGCCACGAACAGCTCGGCCAGGTCGTCCACGTGGACGGTCGGCCAGCGCACGCCCTCCTCGCCGTAGTACTCGGGCGCCCCCTGGCGGCGGGCCCGGTCGACAAGCAGGGCGGGGATGCCGCCGCCGCGGCCGTACACGATGCCGGGCCGGACGACGACGGCGCGCACTCTCTCGGCGGCCTCGGCCAGCACCCGCTGCTCGATCAGCGGGCGGTAACCGACGATGTCGATCGGATCGGTCGGCGTCTCCTCGCCGACCTCCTGGGCCTCGCCGGTGGCGCCGAGGACCCAGACGCCGCTGGTGTAGACGAAGGGACGGCCGGTGCCGCGCAGCGGAGCGGCGAGCGCCTCGATGACGGCGATGTCGACGTCCACGTCGCCACTCGGGGGAGCCAGATGAACCACGGCCTCGATGTCCGGGGTCACCGCCCCGGCCAGCGAGGCCGGGTCGGCGGTGTCGCCGACCAGCCGGCCGTGCCAGGCCCGGCGGGACTGCTGCTCCGCGCCGCGGGTGAGCGCGACGACCTGGTGGCCGGCGGCGGCGAGGTGGTCGGTGACGGCGGAGCCGATGTAGCCGGTGGCACCGGTGAGCAGAACCTTCATGACGTTTCCCGTCGTGAGGAACGAGGCGTTTCGTCTCGTTCGATGGTGTGGTGACGTACTTCGCATGCGGTCGGTGGGCACGGACCCGCCCGTGGACCGCGGGAGGGGACTGGGGCGGCAACGCGCCGAGGCAGGGGGCACGATTCCGGAAGGCAGGGCTCAGGGCCGGGTGGCGGTCGGAGCGTCCGGGGTACTCCACCGATCGAGCGCCGCGTAGGCAGGCTGCCACCGGTGCACGTACGCGTGGCGCGCAGACCGCGGCAGGAGCTGCGCCAGAACGGCGGCCACGGTTCGCTCGGCCGCGCCGTCCAGGAGCCATGGCAGGATCCGAACCGCATCGGCCACGATCCGCTGGGTGTGGACGCGCCCGAAGTGGTCCCACTGCTCCTCGCTCAGGACGGCCTGGACCAGCGGGAAGACGGCTTCCTCCTCATGGCGCAGGTGTCCCCGTAGACCGGTGATCAGCGAGCGGGTGAGCTCACCGAACAGGTCGAGCCCGACATCGGGACCGACCAGCGCCTGGTCGATCGCCTCAAGCAGGGCGGCGAGCGCGGCGTGCTCGGCCTCGATCGCCTCCAAGCGCGTCAGGTCGAGGGGACGGCCGACAAGGGCCTGGCGCAGGGAGGGCCACAGGACGTTGTCCTCGGCGGAGTGGTGGGTGTGCAAGGCCCTCCGGAACAGCTCCCAGCCCGCGGCGGTGCGCAGGACGCTCCGGGGATCGGGATGGGCGCGGCCGGCGGCTCGGGCAAGGTGGTGCAACTCCCTTCGTAACGCGTCGTGCATCGCGTACGTCACGGTCATGTCGAACCTGTCTCGCACGTCTGTCTGACTCCTGGGGCCGGTGACCGGGTGAGCCCGTGCCAGGCGGTGGCGCCATGACCGATTCCTCCAGGAACAGGACAGCGGAATGCCACGCCTGACGGAGCGGGGCATCGTGGGAAGGGCGGCCGGGCGAGGGACGGCCAGGGGGGCCGAGGCCCTCTCGACGACCGGCCTGCCCGGGTGCCTCAAGCCTCCCGTGAGAGCCACATCCGGATCAACACAGGTTTCGTGCGGTGATCGATAACTCGGCGGTTATCGCCGTACGGGGGGCGGCAGGGGAGAGCGACGCGGCAGGAGGGCTCTCGCCCCTGGCGGAGGAGTCGCACTTCGGTCGGGACAGCCGAACGACTCCGGCTGACCAAGCGCGGGTCACCCGGGCATCCGAGCCGGGATGATGGGGCCGTGGGCGCGACGCGGTATCGGATCGCGATGCGGTATCAGGCGCGACGCGGTATCGGTCGCGATCCGGTATCAGGTCGGTGAGACCGCCTGGCCGTCCGGCCGGCGGCGTCCTCCTCCGAGACTAGGCGGCGCGTCAGAACCGTCGTGCGCCGAGTTCGCGGACCATGCCGGCGAGAGCGCCGATCAGCTCGTTCTCCGCCTCGGTCCGCCAGACCAGAGCGAAGGACAGTTCCGCCAAGTCCGTGACGGGCAGCCAGCGGATGTTCGGCATGCCCCAGTGCCGAGTGACATGGCGCGGAAAGCAGTGGAGGATTTCCCCCATGCCGACCTGGTTGATGAGCTCCTCCGCGTTGGTCACGGGGCGTCGCCCGCGCTCGATCGGCCGACCCTGGAAAGTCTGGAAGGGCAGGTAGCTGTCCTCCCAGTAATCCGGAAAGGCGGGCGCCATGGCGTGCTGGAAGTCGGCGAACATCTCCAGGCGCACCGATGCTCGCTCGGCGAGCTCATGGTCGGTGGTCACCGCGAGGACCCGGGGGTCCGTGCACAGGACCGGACCGACCGTGAGGTCCGGCTCCTCCACGGGCAGCCAGGCCACAAGGACGTCCATGTCGTTGTCACGGAGTTGGCCGAACGGATCGACGTACTCCAGCTGGCGAATCTCCAGCTCCCACTGCGGATGCCGCGAGCGGAAGGCCCTCCAGTAGTGGTGCAGGTCGACGACGTTGAACGGCATCATGCCGACGCGGAGCCTGCCCGTGACACCGCGGGCGGCCAACCGGGCACGCTCCAGGGACTCGTGGAGGCCGGCATAGACCGGCTGCAGATCGTCGCGCAGCTGGCGTCCGACGTTGGTCAGGCGCACGGTGCGGCTGGTGCGCTCGAACAGCGGGGCGCCGATGCGCCGTTCCTGCTTCCTGATGGCCTGGCTGACCCGCGCCTGGGAGACCCGAAGCCGCTCGGCGCTCCGGCCGAAGTGCAACTCTTCGGCCAGGACCAGGAAAATCTCGATGTCCCGCAGCTCCATCACGCCCCCGCGTCCTTCTCCGTCGACAGCTCAAAGGCTGTCGAGCCGGTGAAGTATATGCTGATCACACTTCGGCGCGAGGGGCGTTGGCTAGCGCGGGAGTGCCGGGAGGGCCAATCTGGTCCCCACCACGAGAAGCGCGGCTCCCGCGGCGCCCGGCCGCTGTGTTTCGACCCGGTCGACTACCGCGAGCGCCACGCGGTCGAGCGCGGCATCAACGACTGGCTGTAACCAGCACTTTCACGAGTCAGTCGACGATGGCGTCGAGTTCCAGCTCGACGAGCCAGTCGGCGTCAATGAAACGCGATACTTCGACAAAGGTGCAGGCTGGACGGACTGACGCGAACCGCTCTCCGTGCGCTCGCGCGGCTTCCTCCCACCGGGTCACGTCCGTGAGCATGATGCGTGTCCGCACGACATCCTCCAGCGACGCCCCGGCTTCCTTCAGCGCGGCCTCGGCGATATCCAGGCACCTCACGGTCTGCGCATAGACGTCACCCTGCCCCACCGTCGTCCCGTCGTTCCCGATGGGCGCGGTGCCGGCAACCGCGACATGCTTCCCTTTGCGGATCGCCCGGGAGAATCCGATACGAGGCTCAAGCGGTGAGCCGGAACTGACCATCTGTCGAACCGATTCCATCACCCCATGCTCTCAGAGCGCGGCGCCTTCGATACACGCCCTCGCCGCCACGGGTCCGTGGTGCCAAGACCCGCCCGCCCGGCGTCGCTCCCGATCGGCTGGATCGTTGACCGGGTGAGGTGCCGGGCCGGGGAGGCGCCCGAAGTCACCGTGCTCGCGTAAAGCGGCTCCATTCGGCTATGCGTCGCGCCGGTGCAGCAGCAGGCTGCCGACCGCCAACGCGGCCGCGGCCCACGTGGCGAGCACGCCCAGGCCGGTCCATGGTCCGATGGGCAGCTCGTGCAGATGGACCGTGGCTTGGACGGCGAGTCCGGCGGTCATGGGCGAGATCTGCTGGAGGTGGCGCTGCCACTCCGGGTCGTGGACCACTTGGGTGACGACCGGGAAGAGGTAGAGCAGCCCGAGCACGATCCCGATGGCGGTCACCGCCTCCCGTACCGCCGTCGCCACGCCGAGGCCGATCAGGGCGATCAGGACGAGGTAGAGGACGGAGCCCACGGCCGCGCGCAGGGTCGGGCCGTGGGCCAGGGACACCGGGGCATAGCCGTGCGCCTCGGTGAATCCGTTGCCGGGCAGGATGTAGCCGCCGATGAGGAGGGAGGCCAGGACGGCAAGCGTCCCGGAGGCCAGGACGATCGTGGTGAGAACGGTCGCCTTCGCGGTGAGGGCGGTGAGCCGGTTCGGCATCGCCGTGAACGTGGTGCGGATCATGCCGGTGCCGTACTCCCCGCTGACCACCAGCACCGCGAGGACGACGATGGCTGCCTGCCCGACGGTGACGCCGGTCAGGGCGAGCCTGACGGCGTCCTGGCCGCATCCGGCGTCCGGGCACTTCACGGCCTTGGCGGTGCCGCAGCCGACGGCCACGGTCAGCGCGACGGCGAGCAGGAGCAACCAGCCCATTCCCCCCGCGGTGCGCAGCTTCGTCCACTCCGCGTGCACGGCGCGGCCGAAGTCCCCTCGCCACGCGCCGTCCGCCGTGCTCGTGAGTCGTGCACCGCTCAGGAGACTCATACGTCCCTCCCCCGCAGGCGCACCACGGCCAGACCGAAGGCGAGCGCGGCGAATCCGCACAGCACGGTGAGGCCGGCCCAGGGCGCCAGCGGGTAGTAGCCGGTCGACGGCTCGTACACGCTGAGCACCTGCGCGTACCGCGGGAGGGTCTGCTGGACGGCGAAGCCCGCAGCCGGGGTCACGCGCAGCAGCCACTCCGAGACGCCCGGGGGCAGCACGCCGGAGGTGGCGAGCAGGAAGGGCAGCACGATCGATGCGATGACCAGGGCCACCGCCGTGCCGCTGCGCCGCAGCAGGGCGCCGACGCCGAGGGCGAGCACCGCGGCGGCCGCGCAGAGCAGGCCGGTTCCGACCATGACGCGCAGCTCGGTGCCCGACGTGACCGGGAAGACGTGGAAGCCCCTGCCGAGCGCGCTGCGTTTCCCGATGGGAAGGGTGATCGCGGCGGCCACCAGGCCCATGGCGAACGCGACTCCCCCGGCCACCAGCGCCTTGGCGCCGAGCACGCGGCCGCGCAGGGGAGTTGCCGCCATGGTCGTACGCAGCAGACCATGACGGTGCTCGCCGGTGATGAACACCGTGCCCACGGCGGTCACCACGATCAGGCCGGCGAAGGTGCCGACGAGGAAGTTCTCGACGGAGAAGCCGACGCCCATGACGGGGCCGCCGACGACCGGTGCGATGTCGCCGGCCCCGGTCACGGCGAACCCTCCGCCGTCGGTCCGGGTGAAGCCGCCGCGGGTGGTGTTCGTGTAGCTGCCTGAGGTGCCCGCGTCGCCGCCCACCTGTGTGCCGCTCCACGCTCCCTGGGACCAGTCGCCGGTGAGGGTGGGGCGGCCGAAGGCGCCGGTGGCCACGGCGGGGCTGAAGCCCGTGCCCGCCGCGGTGTCCTGCTTCGCCGCCGGTGTCGTCGCGAAGAGCCCGGCCCGCACGGTGCGCGCGAGCCCGGGCAGCTTCGCTTCGCCGACCTCGGTCCAGTGGGTGCCGTCGGTGGAGGTGGAACCGGTGAGTCTGTCACCGGAGCGGACCAGGCGCAGCCAGTGCGGGGACTCCTGGGAGACCTTGCCGGAAGGGCCCGCCGTGTCGTGCGTGTAGTTGTACTGCATGCGCACGCCGTGGCCGCCGGTGGCCATGACGGCCGCGTACGGGGATCCCTGGCCGAGGCTTTCCTTCACGATGATCCCGGCCTTGGCCCAGGGCTGGGTGCCCTGGGCCGTCTTGCCGGTCCCGGTGTCGGCCACACCGGTCAGCGATCGCAGGGGGACGGTGAGGGTGCCGTCGCCGGTGAGCGTCTTGTGGACGAAGTAGAAGCTGTCGTTGACGGCCTCGCCTCCCGGGCCCTTCGGATACGAGGCGGAGTCGGCGCCCCGACCGTCGGGGGCGGGGGCGGCCGTACCGAGCAGGCCGACCACGACGGTCACCAGGAGCGCTCCCGCCATGGCGAGGGCCCAGCCGCGTACCGTACGGAACTTCGTCCACTCGGCGTGCAGCGTCCTGAGGAACCCGCCGCGCTCGCAGCGCCTCGTGGCCGGGGGGCGGGGGGTGAGGGTGGCGGTCATCGCGTGGCCTCCCCCGCCGGGATGCCTCGGTACTCCACCGCGTCACGGGTGAGCTCCATATACGCCTCTTCGAGCGTCGCCCGGTGCGCGGACACCTGGGAGAACGGCACCCCGTGCCGGGCGAGCAGGGCCACGATCTCCTCGTCGACCAGGCCCGTGACGCCGAGGGTGTCGGGGCCGGTGGCGACAACGGTGGCGCCCGCGCCGTGCAGGACCTGGGCGGCGCGCGGAGGCGCGGAGGTGCGCAGGGTGATCCGGCCGCCGGACGCGTCGGCGAGCAGCTCGGACACGCCGGCGTCCGCGACGACCCGGCCGCGGCCGATCACCACGAGATGGTCCGCGGTGTCTTCGAGTTCGCTCATGAGATGGCTGGAGACCAGAACGGCGCGTCCCTCCCGGGCCAGCGACGACAGGAAGCCGCGCATCCACACAATGCCGTCGGGGTCGAGGCCGTTGAACGGCTCGTCCAGCATGACGACCGGCGGGTCACCGAGCAGCGCCGCCGCGATGCCCAGGCGCTGGCGCATGCCCAGCGAGAAGCCGCCGGCCTTGCGCCGGGCCGCCGTGCCCAGGCCGGCCTGATCGATGACCTCGTCCACCCGCCGGGTCGGCACACCCTGTGAGTGGGCCAGCCACAGCAGGTGGTTGCGGGCGGTGCGGCTCGGCTGCAGCGCGGAGGCGTCGAGCAGTGCCCCCAGATGCCGAAGCGGGCGACGCAGACTGCGGTACGGCACCCCGCCGACCAGGGCCTTCCCCTCCTCGGGCGCGTCAAGGCCCAGGATCACGCGCATGGTGGTGGACTTGCCCGCGCCGTTCGGGCCGACGAATCCGGTGACCCGTCCGGGCCGCACGGTGAACGTCATCCCGTTCAGAGCCGGCTGTGGCCCGAAGCGTTTGCGCAGACCGATCACCTCGATCGTCGCCTTCGTACTCTCATCGCTCATGGGCCCCACCCTGAGACGCGGCGAGTTACAGGGGCCGAACGGCCGCTGTCATCTCGCTGTTAGGCGCCTCGGCTTAGCCTGTCCCAGTACGTGTCCTGGTACGTGTCCTGGTACGTGTCCTGCACGAGCACCGGTACGTGTCCCGGTGCGGTGGGAGAGGGGAGCATGCGGATGAATGGGGGTCTGCCACGACGGCTCGCGGGCCTGACCGCCCGGCTCGGCCTGCGCCGTGGCACCGCCCGTACCCGGTTCACCGTCTTGTACGTGACCCTGTTCCTGCTGTCGGGAACGGTGCTGCTCGCCATCGCGGCCGTGGTGGCATCCGGCGGATCGCGCTCCAGTCAGACCGCCCCCGATGGCGGCACCGATCGGCCCGCCACGGCGCCTCAGGCCGCGGGCCGCATCGACGCACTGGAGCAGCAGCTGGCCCAGGTGCACGACATCCAGTCCCGGCAGATCCTGATCGGCTCCGCCATCGCCCTCGGCGTCATGACCGTGATCTCGGTCGGCCTCGGCTGGTTCGTCGCCGGCCGGGTGCTGCGCCCGCTGCGCGTGATGACCGCGGCAACCCGCCGGATCACCGCCGACAGCCTGCACGAACGGCTCGCCATCGACGGCCCCGGCGACGAGGTGAAGGACCTCGCCGACACCATCGACGACCTCCTCGGCCGCCTGGAGGGCTCCTTCGACGCCCAGCGCCTCTTCGTCGCCAATGCCTCCCACGAGCTGCGCACCCCACTCACCACGATGCGGGCCTCCCTGGACGTGGCCCTCGCCAAGCCGGGCCCGGTACCCGAGGCCACGGCCACGCTGGCCGCCAGGATGCGCGCCGAACTCGACCAGGTGGAACGGCTGCTGGAGAGTTTCCTCGTCCTGGCTCGCACCCAGCACGGCGAGTTCACCGACCGAGCGCGCCTCGACCTCGGCCGACTCGCGCTGACCGCCCTGACCGCACGGGCGAAGGACATCGCGGCCAAGGGCCTGGCCGTGCGCGAGAACCGGGTCGACGGCTCCGCGTGGGTGTGGGGCAGCCGGACGCTGCTGCGCCGTGTGGCCGACAACGTGGTCGACAACGCGATCACGCACAACGACCCCGGCGGCTGGATCAGTGTCGCCGTACGGGCCGAAGGAGACGACGCGGGCACGGTGTCCCTGGTCGTCGAGTCCAGCGGACCGGTCCTCGACCAGCGGCAGGTGACGGGCCTTACGCAGCCTTTCCGCCGCCTCGGCGCCGACCGGACCGGCACCGGCGAGGGCAGCGGCCTCGGCCTCTCCATCGTCGCGGCGATCGCCCGGGCCCACCACGGCACCCTGGACCTGCGCGCCCGCCCCGACGGCGGCCTGCGCGTCACTGTCCATCTCCCCCGTACGGACGGAAGGGCCACGGCGGAAGCCCCCGACACAGAGACGTGCGTGGCGCGTTGAGAGTCCTGGTGGTCGAGGACGCCCGCGCCCTCGCCGAAGTCATCGCCGAGGGTCTGCGCGACCAGGGCATGGCCGTGGACGTGTCCCACGACGGGCTCGACGCCGCGGCCAAGCTGGACGTCAACACGTACGACGTCGTCGTGCTCGACCGCGACCTGCCGGGCATGCACGGCGACGCCCTCTGCCAGATGATCACCGAGAGGGACGGCCATGCGATGGTCCTCATGTTGACCGCCGCCGTCTCACCCGGGGACCGTGTCAGCGGCCTGACCCTGGGCGCCGACGACTACCTCGCCAAGCCCTTCCACTTTCCCGAACTCGTCCTGCGCATACGTGCCCTGGCCCGCCGCCGCCCCGCCGCACGTTCCCGCACCCTGAGTGCGGCAGGCATCGAGCTCGACCCGATACGCCGCATCACCAGCCGCGACGGCCGCCAACTCGACCTCTCGGTCAAGGAATTCGCGGTACTCGAAGCGCTCCTGACCGCGAGCCCCGCCTTCCTCAGCACGGAAAACCTCCTCGAACAGGTCTGGGACGAACACGCCGACCCGTTCACCAACACCGTCACGGTGACCATCAGCCGCCTACGACGCAAACTCGGCGACCCCCCGGTCATCGCCACCACACCCGGAGTGGGGTATCGGATCATCGACACAGCCGCCCCACCCGACTGAGACGTCGTTTCCTTCGGTGAGCCGGCGGTCCATCTGCCGTGCCACGCTCCCGCGTTGGTACAGTCCGCGATCATGGGGAGAAACACCTGGCTGACCAGGGCTTCGGGTGGGGGCGCGCTGCTGTTCGCGGTGCTGGCGATGTGGACACTGCTGCTGCGGGCGGGCATGTCCGTGTACCGGCCGGACGTGGTCGCACTCGGGGCCGTGGCTCTGGTCCTGGGCGCCGTGTGGGTGTGGTCGGGTTCCCGGCCGGTCCGCGTTGCGGCCCCCCGGCAGGCCGATCCCACACCACCGCCCGCACGCCTGCCCGTCGAGCCGCAGTGGATCCGTCGCATCACACCCTGGCTGCTGGGCGTGGCCGTGATACTGCCCGCCCTGTCCGTGGCGATCGAACTGGCGATCCGGCCGGACGGTGACGACCTCACGCGCATCGCCGCGATACAGAAAGCCGGTGCCGAAACCGCCGAAGGCACGATCGTCGACGTTCACCGGCTGACGAGGGACGACCCGAAAGTCGCGATGTTCAGCGGTGACGTGACGGTCGAAGTCCCCGTCCGCGCCCCGGACGGCCACCGGGTCACCGGGCGGGTCGAGGTGCGCAACGGCCACTTCGGGATGCAGGGAGGGAGCAGGCGCGGCTCGCCCAGACCCACGATGGTCCTGTACGCCCCCTCGGCACCCGAACTCGGCGGCGTCGTGGACTACTCCGGCCAGATCGGCCGGTACGCGGAGAATGACTCCCCCTTCGCGTTCTCCCTGCCGCCCTATCTCACGGTGGCGGCCTTCGTTCCCGGCGGCCTCCTGCTGTTCCTCTGGTCGATGCGCGTGATGTCGCACGCCCCGAAGACCGACGCTGCCGTCCGGACGCTGCGCGAGGACGCGGCCGGCGGATCGGCCCTGCCCGCCATCCGCGCGCGGATCATCTCGGCCCGGCGCGGCGACCACGTGTCGCTCGGAGACGTCGACGGCACCGTCCGCGTGACCTCGGACCACAAGCTGCGCTTCGCACTGGAGGACGGCTCCGAAGTACTGGCCGCGGGCCGCGGCGGCCCGCCCCACGCGCTCGCCCTGCTCGCGGCCACCATGGGCGAACGGCCGGGCTGGCTGTGCGGCGCCCGTAACTGGCGCCTGATCAGGAACAACCAGCCGGTCGTCTTCGTCACCGACGAAGGGGAGGTGGCGTGGCTGGAACTGGACCGCGCCGACTTCGAGCGCGTCCTCGCCCCCGCGACCACCGTACAGCCCGACCCGAACCGCCGTACCGTCCTCGCCCCCACCCCCACCACCGTGCTGCCGGGCGCCCACTGGCCCTGGCTCGGCGGCCTGCTGCTGTCCTATGCCCTCGCCACCTACGTCCTGGTGGTCCCGATGTCCTGGGGCGCCGCACTGTCCACGACCGCAGTCGCCGCAACCACCGCCGTCGCCGCCTTCGTCTTCCTGGCCCGCCGCCGAGCGGCCCTCACGGACCGCCTGGGCCACTGGGAAGTCCACGAAACCCGCGACCCGCAACTGGGTCCGGCATAGGACGTGTTTCGGAAGCGGCTTGAGAGGCTGGCGGTCCGTCAGTCCTGAGGCATCGCAGCGAGCCAGCGGTCGTCCTCGAACTCGGCAGGAACCTCGTCCTCCCACGGGTCGATCCCGCGGCGCTCCAGTTCATCGAACCACCGGTCCCGCTGCGACTCGGGGAGACGCCGTCCGCACCAGGGGCAGAAGTCGATCGTGCTGCTCGACGTGCCGCCGTCGTGGATGATCAGCCCGTACTCCTGGAACCTGGCGCTGAATTTGACCAGCGCGTCCGGGCAGGCGAAAGGGTCGTCGTGCTGGTCGCAGGACACGTTCACGTGGCTGTTCATCGCCTCGCAGCAGTGGTTGGTCATGACCTCGGGTTCTCGTTGATCGACACGGTGACCAGAAGTAGATCACGGTCGATGATGACGACGGACACGCGGTGGTTCCGACTGGAGCGGCTGCTGCCGAAGGACAGGAAGCCGGGCCGGCCGCCGACCTGGACGAGGCGGCAGCTGATCGACGGCATACGGTTCCGGCGCCGGCGCGACGGCCCCCGGCCAAGCGGGTGATGACGGAGAGAAAATCACACGACGTCGGAACGTACCTCGCGATGGATAGCCTCCACGCCATGATGAAGAGAAGTGGCCCCTTGTGGGCCGTGACCGCTGCCCTCACCACCATCGTCGTCCTGGCCGTGCCGGGCAACGGCACAGCCGTGGCGGAGGGTCCCGCCGTCCGCATGCCGCTGGGACCGGACGAGCTGATCACCCAGCCGAGCGCTCCGCAGACACTCGCGCCGGGGGTGACGTACCAGAAGTTCACGCAGGGGTACTCCTCGGACCGCTGGACCGTCTGGGTGCGGGACAGCGAGCAAGGCCCCGAGACGATCGCGTCATGGGAGGAAGCCACCGCTTTCGCCAAGGATGTGACCGACGAGGGGTACACCGATGTGTCCGTCGTGACCTTCGACGTGCCGGCGGCCGCCGACACCCCGGCCGGACGGGTCGGCTACGGCGTGCGCGTCGGCAGCTTCGCCCCTGGTGACCGGGCATCGGCGGACGCGCTGCAGAGCAGGCTCGCGGCCGCCGGCCACCCCGGCCGCGTTCTCTACACGGCCGAGGACGGGGCGCCGTCCACCGGCCCGTGGCAGGTGCGAGTCGTCCGCGTCCAGCCGACGGCGAACGTGAAACTGGAGGCCGTCCACGGCAAGGACGTCTCGACCTCGGAGACCGTCCGAGCGATGGCCGACGCCGCCGGGGCCCTGGTGGCGGTCAACGGCTCGGAATTCGACATCAGCAAGCCCGGGGCCCCCGCCCCCTACGAGGGCATACCGCAGGGCCTGTACGTGCGGAACAGCGTCATGCTCGGGGCCGCGAACAACGGGCGTACGGCGCTGCTCCTCGACGGGGCCGGCGCACGGGCCCGGATCACCGAGGTGACCACGGAGATCAAGGTCACCGCCGACGACGGGGCGACGAACAAGGTCGACGGCGTCAACCGGCTACCCGGCACCATCCTCGGATGCGGCGGCGGCCCCGAAGCGGAACTCCAGGGACGGGACACCCGCCTCGTCTCGGGAACGGCGACCGCCACGGAGCTGCCCTGGCGCAACGTCACCTGCTCCGACACCGACGAGATCGTCCTCTTCCGTCCGCAGTGGGGACCCGAGACCCCGCGTCCCGCAGCCGGCGTCGACAGCGTGGAAGCGGTCGTCACCGCAGGCTGGGAGGTCCTGGAGATACGTCCGGCCGGCGGTCCCATTCCGCCCGGAACCAGCGTCTTCCAGGGAATCGGCGAGCACGCGGACTGGCTGAGGAGCCACGCCAAGGAAGGCAGACCCCTCAAGCCCAGTTCCACCATCAAGGACGCCCAGGGCAACTCCGTGTGGAGTCCGACCCTCGCCGCCGTCGCCGGCGGCGGCCCCGCGCTCGTACGTGACGGTGAGATCCGCATCAACACCGCCGCCAACGGCATGACCCAGTTCAGCTGCGGAGACCTCGACAGCAGAACCCCCTGCCGGCCCAACAACACACTGCTGCAGCGTCACCCTCGCACCCTCGCCGGGGTCGGCTCCTCGGGCGAACTGATCCTCGTGACGATCGACGGTCGGTACGAGGGCTACAGCGTCGGCGCGACCTGGACCGAGGCCGCACAGGTCATGAAGTGGTTGGGAGCCGTGGACGCCGTGGGTCTCGGCAGCGGAGGCGACACCACGCTGATGATCGGCGGCACTCTGTACAACCGCCCCATGGACCTGTGGGGGACGACCCATCGCGAACGTCCGATGAGCAACGCCGTGGCCATCGTGCCCCGCTAGCGGCGTTCGCCCCCCGGGCCGACCACGGTTCGCCGATGGCAGGCAGGCCGGCGCCCAGGACAGGGCACGCGCGTCGCGGCACGCGGCCGCGTTGCCGATCCCGGACCGGTCCTAGAAGGGTTCCGCGGCCTGCAGGATGCTCGGCGGGAGGTAGGGGGATTCGACGTGGATGTCCCATCCGCGGCGCCGGGCATGGCAGACGAGGGCGAGGACGTCGAGGTTGACGGAGGCGTCGGGATCGTCGGCGCGGTCGGCGACCTGGTAGTAGGCGCGGTGGGCTTCGAGCGCGTCGGCCAGGGCGAGGTTGAAGCTCTCCTCGTCGCCCTCGGCGAGCTGGGACAGCAGCACGGCCGGCGGCATGGCGAAGCCCCAGTCCTTCGCCTGCTCGGCCCGCTGCAGCGCCCGCTCCGCGGCGGCCTCGGGGTCGGTGCCCTTCAGGTAGGCGTGGAGCGCCTCACGGTAGGCGTTGAAGGCGGATCCGTCCGATCCTGCGAAGGCGGGGCCGGTCAGGACCAGCGGGGCGAGGTCCTCGCGCGCGCCGGTGATGAGGGCGAAGGCGGTTGCCCTGTGCCAGTAGTGGGCGCCTGCTTCCCTGCCCCGGGAGGCGGGGTAGCGCAGTTCGCGGCCGTCGATCGTCACCTCGACCTCGGTGCCCGGCTCCGCCAGGGCGATGCGGAACAGGGCCGCTCCCATCTGGGAGGCCGTGCGCAGGGTGGCGAGCTGGGCGTCCGTGGCGTCGCCGCGGCCTCCCGCACGCCACTTGAAAAGGCGTTCCTGGTCCTCCATGACGCCAACGAGCTGCGATACGGCCAGAGGTGCTCCGTCGACGGGGGTGAACGCCTCCTGGACGCTTTCCTCGTACTCGGCCTCGAGCTGGGGGCTCACTGTCCAGTCCAAAGTCGGCCGCTCCACCACCAGCGGGCCGGCGGCAAGCGCTGCGACCGCGTCCGGCCGCCGGTCGCGGCCGAACCCCGCCACGCGCGGGCCGCGGGTCTCGAAGCCGGTGACCAGGGCGTGCGGGAGGTAGTCGGAGCTGAACGGCGGCGCCCAGCCCAGGGTCCGGTACGCGAGCGCGGCAAGGGTGAGGGGGATGAGCGGGAGAAGGCTGCGTGGGGAGGCCGAGGGGCCGTGCAGGGCCCTGTGCCTGATCAGGAGGTCGGCCAGCCCGGTGTCGAAGGTCTCCCGGTCCTCGGCGGCCAGGGCGCGCAGCGTGCGCAGCGCCGCGGTGTCCGGCCGGTCCAGCAGCGGGTCCCCGGTTTCGTCGACGCGGGTGCGGATGCGGTCCAGGGCGGCGTCGACGGCAGTGAGCTTGGCCTGGGCGCTCGGCGGGTACTCCTCGTCGTCGCCGGTGTCGTCCAGGGCCAGGGCCGTCAGCCCGGTGGCGAGCTCGCCGGCGGGCGTTCCCTTCGCCCGCTCGGCGAACTTCTGCCGGGCGAAGTGGAAGGCCTCGCCGTGCCACTTGGCCTTGTCCCTGAGGACCGCCAGGCAGAGCGCGTCGATCCAGTCCCCGGGCGTGACGCTCTCCTCGGGGGCGTCATCGCCCGGGTCGTAGCTCATGCCGAAGTTCACGTATTCCAGGAACACGTGGAAGGTGCAGTGCGGGTGGTACGCGGCGTAGGCGACGGCGCCGGCCGCGGCCTCGGAGGCGTCCTTGAGGGCGGCCCTGGCCTCCGGGGTGTCGAGGTCGGGCGTCTCGACGGAGAGGGCGCCCAGGTAGTCGAGGAACTCCTCGGCGATCGTCTGCCATTCGTAGGTGGCCATCCGGCCTCCCCTTGACATGGACCGCACCTGACCCCCGATCCGGTTCGTGAAGTCCTCGCGCGCCGCCGACACGACGGCCCCGACCACCTGATGACGCTCTATCCGCACTGTCCTGCTCCTTGATCCAATCCTGCGGTCAGCCTAGGGGGTGCCCGGTGGACGGCCGCATTCCGCCGGACAGGACGTGCCCGGTGGGCTACGGTCCTGGCGTGCAGCCATTGATCCCTGAAGACCCGAGCCGCATAGGCCCGTACCGCCTCGTCGCCCGTCTGGGCGCCGGCGGCATGGGCCTGGTCTATCTGGGCCGCTCGGACGTCGGCCGGACCGTCGCGGTCAAAGTCGTGCAGGCCGAGTACGCCGAGAACGCCGAGTTCCGGCGGCGGTTCGCCCACGAGGTGGCCGCCGCGCGGCGGGTGGGCGGGGCCTGGACGGCGGCCGTGCTGGACGCCGACACCGATGCGGCGGTGCCGTGGGTGGCGACGCAGTACGTCGCCGGTCCGCCGCTGTCGGACGTGGTGGCCCGTGACTTCGGCCCGCTGCCGGAGGCTTCGGTACGTTCTCTCGCGAACGGTCTGGCACGAGCGTTGACCGAGATCCACGCGGTGCGCCTGATCCACCGGGACCTCAAGCCGCAGAACGTCCTGGTGACGGTGGACGGGCCGCGCGTCATCGACTTCGGCATCGCGCGGGCCCTGGAGACCTTGGCCGAGGGCGCGATGACGCGTACGGGCGCGGTGGTCGGATCGCCCGGGTTCATGTCGCCGGAGCAGGTACGGGGGCAGCGGCTCACGTCCGCCTCCGACGTCTTCTGCCTCGGCTCCGTCCTCGCCTACGCCGCCACTGGACGCTCCCCCTTCGGGGCCGTGGAGAGCGGGCTGCACGCCCTGATGTTCCGGGTCGCGGAGGAGGAACCGGACCTCCGCGGCGTTCCGGAAGCCCTCCTCGCACTCGTACGGCAGTGTCTGCGAAAGGACCCGGCCCTGCGACCCACTCCCCAGGAAGTCGCTGCCCGCACCACCACGGACCCCGACGAGCCATGGCTGCCGGCAAGGCTGCTCACTCAACTGGGCCGCAACGCGGCGCAGCTGCTGGACTTCGCACCCGGCCCGGCACGAGAGCCTACGGTCGTCTCCGGCCCGGCCCCCGTGCCGGCCCCCGCACCCACTCATCCGCCCACGTACCAAGATCCTCAACCCGCCCGGCAGGCACCTGCGCAGGCAGCCCCACTCGCGCCGCGGACCACGCCGCCCTCCCCGCGCCGCGCGCCCGACAGCGCGGCCTCCGACCGTCCGGCCCCCATCAGGCTGCCTGCCTGGCTCCGCCTCGTCCTGGCCGTCGCCGCCGTCATGTTCGCCGCCTACGTCGTGACCAGGATCGCCTAGGTGTATTGACCCGCAGGGTTGTTCCCGCGGGTGATGGGCGGGTGCCCGCCCCCACATCGACCGTGCCGGCCCCCACGCCGCGTAGAGTGTGGCCGGGCGCGGTGAGATGACGAGGAGTCTGTGTTGACCGCGGTCAGTCTTGAGCGCACCACCGTCCCCGCCGACACCGGTGAGGTGACCCTCCTGATAGCCCGCCGGGTGGAGCCCGGCCACGAAGCGTCGTTCCAGCAGTGGGCGAAGGGCATTCTCGAGACCGCGGCGGCCTTTCCCGGGCACCTCGGGTACGGGCTCTTCCGCTCTTCCGGCGGCGACGCCCCCTGGTTCCTCGTGCACCGGTTCCGGGACGCGGAAGCCTGTCGGGCCTGGCAGGAGTCGCCGGAGCGCGCGGCCTGGTTCGACAACTGCGAGGGGCACCACCACACCGAGATCGCCCGGCGGGAGCTGACCGGCATGGAGACGTGGTTCGCGAAGCCGGGCTCCACCCGGCCCGCGCCGCCGCGGTGGAAGATGGCGGTCAGCGCGACTCTGGCGATCTACCCGATCTCCGTCCTCGGCGGCCTCTTTCTGACGCCCCACCTGACCGGGCTACCCCTCCTCCTCACCAGCGCGGTCACGGCATGCGTCTTCAACGTGTTCATGACGTACGTCTCGATGCCGGCCGTGAGCAGACTCCTGCGCCGCTGGCTCACCCCGTAGCCGCCGCACTCCCCCGCCGCCCGCTCCATTCAGGGGGCCCGGAGCCGCGCCGGGCGGGCGAGCCATCGCCAGGGCCGGCGGTGCCGGCGGATCTCCCGGCGCACCGCGCTCGCGTCCCTGTCCGCGCCCGTCTCCTCGTGGAACCGTGCCAGGAGCTCAAGGGTGCGGACCACGTGCTCGCGGTACAAGCCGGGGTGTGCCGCCATCAGGTCCTCGTACACTTCGACCGCGCGGCGCAACGACTTCTCGACTCCTGTGTCACGACCCATGGCCCGACGACGGAGAGCGAGCCGGACGAGCGCCTTCGCGTGGTCGAGGTGGTCCCTCGGCAAGCCGTCCTGGGCCAGCCGCTCGTACACGTCGGCGATCTCTGTGCAGGCGGCGAGCCCTGTGGCGTCTTCTCGTGCCGCGCGAGGGAGGAGCAGGGCGACGAGCCGCCGGGTGTAGATCCCCGGCTTGATCCGCGCCATGTACCGGTAGACGGCGGTCTCCAGCGCGTCGATCGCCTCGATCGCCTCGCTTACCTGCTGCGGTCCGTAGGTCGGCCGGGGTACGCCGCTCATGTCAAGTGGTGGTCGCATGCGGCCGCACAGCTCGTCGGCCTCGGCGCGGATCACACGGGCCTCCGCGGCCCGGCCCTTGGCTACCAGGGCGTCGGCGTGGGCCCGTAGGGAGTGTTCGAGCGAGGGGGTCAGCGCGTCCGGGTTCGCCTCGGCACGACGTCGGTTGATCTCGACGGCCTCGGTGCTTGCCTTGAGGGCCCGCCCTCGCCAGTCGGTGCCGATGGGGAGGGCACGGTGCCAGTTGAGCAGGAAGACGGTGAGGTTGGTCAGAGCCAGTGCGTAGGTCCCGGGGTGGTCGGGCGGGTCACCGGCCCTCCGGGGCCCGAGGAGGTGCACCGCTCCCTCCGTCGCCGCGACCGCGGCTCCGCCGAGACCTGCACCGGAAAGGTCGGCACCGATGTTGAGAAGGCTCTGGCCGAGGTCGTTGCGATCCACCTCGCCGTCCTTCTCGGAGAGCAGGTGAAGCACGTGGAGCGCTGCGGCATAGGCTCGGAACCCCTCCGTCTGCTGCCCGGCGGTGACGAGGGCTGTCCCGTAGGTGCAGAGGGCGATCGCCCACCGGGCCCTTCGGCCGTCGGGGCCGAGCCCGGCGAACCGGCCGACGGAGCCGAGGTCGGCGAACCGCGTCTCGGGGTCGGCTTCGGCCAGGAGGCGCGCGAAGTGGACGGCCCGTTCCGCCGCGTCGACGGCATCGTGCGGCCGGCCCAGACGGGTGTGGCTGACGAACAGGTCGCCGTACGCCCCGATCAGCTGCGGGGTCTGCGAGCCGGGCCGTTCGGCTTCCAGCCGCTCCACGAGCTCGACGACTCGCACCCTTGACCGGTGCGCCTCCTCGTACCGTCCAGCGCCGTTCAGGGCGTCCGCCAGCTTGTTGTGGACGATGGCGTGCCGGTCCGGGGCGTCGGTGTCCGCCAGCCAGTGTCGGGCGAGCCGTTCCACCAGGACCGGGCGGGCCGGGTCGAGGTCGGGGTGCTCGCGCCGGGGCAGGCGGGCCTCGATCGCCTCGAGGAGTGCCATGTCGATGTCGTCGAGCGCGGCGACCGCGCCGAGTGCGCGTCCGCCGGCGGCGACGGCGAGCCATGGAGCCCGCCGCAGCAGCGGGTACAGGTAGTCATGGCGCATGTGCCGCCACCGTTCGGCGGACGCCGCCAGAAAGACCAGTGCCCGGGGCGTCCACGACTCCGGTCGCCGCTCTCCATGGGACAGCAGGAGGCGGTCGAGCGCCTCCGGGGCCCAGGGAGAGGGCGGGTAGACGTCCTGCGCGCAGTGGCCGGGCAGGGTGAGGGCGAGGAAGTCCTCGGCGAGCCGGTCGGGCAGCAGCGGTTCCAGGACGACGGCCGGCTCGGGTCCGGAGGGCGGGTAGCAGACGCCGTGGTCGGCGAGGACCCGGTCGGCGGGGTGCGGTGCGGCGGGCGGGCTTCCGGTCACCCTGTCGATGACGATCGGGCCGATTTCCCGGCGCATGGTCCCTGTCAGCGCGGCCGCGAACACGGCGCGGTTCATCACCTGCGGCGGAGTCGTGTACGTCCGCCCGGCGGCGGCCGTCGCGCGGCCTGCGTCCTGGGTGTGGAGCCGCGCCCAGTGGGCCTGTTCGCGGTTGAGGAGGTACGTGACCAGGCCGACGGCTCCGGTGGGCGGACGGCGGCCGTGAAGGTGGGCGTCGACGGCCACCAGGGCGGCCATGTGGACGGCCAGCGTCAGCCCGAAGTCCGGCCCGTCCAGGGGTACCGGCGGGGGCACCCGTAACGGCGTGGTGCCGGGCGCGTCCGGGGCGGCTCCGAGGTAGGAGGCGAAGGTGTCCCGGGCGGCCTCGAACATCTCCGCCCGTTCGCCGCCATGTTCTCTCAGGGGTTGCAGGGTCTGGAGGGAGGTGGCTGCCTGGGAGTCGTGCAGGGCGGCCTGCACGGCCGGCCACTGGTCCGTGCCGCGGGCCAGCAGCAGCACCCGGGTCGGCAGGTCGGGCTGGTGGAGCAGCCGGTTGCTCAGCAGCCAGGTGAGGTGGGGTAGCGGCCATTGGTCGGCGTAGTCGACGACCAGCAGCACGCCGGCGGCGCCCTGGGCCCGCAGGTCGCCTCCCGCGCTGCCGGGGACGACGTTGCCGGGGCCGTGCACGGCCCTGACGACCTTCCACCCTTCGGCGACGCTGTCGCGGGCGAACGCCGCCGCGAGGCGGCTCTTGCCCTGGCCACCGGGGCCGTGCAGCCAGCGGACGGCGAGTCGTCGGCCGACGGCGCCGCGCCACGCCCGGAGGTCGGCGATCTCATCCGTACGGCCGGTGAAGGGGACGATCTCGTGCCGGGCGCTGAGCAGTCGGCTGGGCAGCTCGCGCAGCCAGTCCGGGTCCAGCTCGGGCGGCGGGAGCCACTCCTCCAGGACGTAGGGGGGCATCCCGTCCACGTACACATGCAGGTCGGCGCCGACCACGCCGTACGCGAAGCCTCCCTCCGCGGTGACGTGCTGACGCGCCGACGGGTCCGGCTCGCTCACGCGGGGGATTCCCCGGCGGCCGGCCGGTGATGGTGCACATGCACGCTGCTGCCGGGGCCCTGGGCGCCGAAGGCGGCGCCGCCGGCGTGGGCGGTGATGTGCTGCGACCACTCCTGGGCGCCGTGCGGCACGGAGACCTCTTCGATCAGGGCGCGCAGCTCGTCCGCGGTCTCCGGGTGTTCCCGCAGCAGGGCGCCGATGCGGCGTGCCCAGGGGCGTACGAGGTCATCGCGTACGCCGTCGGTGTCGTCACTCTCGCCCGCGACCAGTTCCGCATCGCCGTCCAACTGGGCCTGCAGCGCGGCGGACCGCTCGTCGCCACGGCGGCGGAAGAGTTCGACGACGCGCTCCCGGGTGCCCTCCCAGGCGCTGGTGGCCATGGCCGCCACGACGGTCGTCGCCCCTGTCATGGCCAGCACGGTCATCGGATCCGACATGGGACCCCTTTCCAGGCATCGGGTGACGTCTTGCCGGCGAGGATACCGAGGCTGTCACGCTCCGTCTGCCAGTCGTCTTCGGTGGAGAGGTCGGGTGGGCGGGGGGCGGAACGGCCCCCTACCGCTTCGCCTCCGCAGGGGAGCGGGCCGAGGAACGGGCGAAGGCCGGCTGACCGCCGAGGGCGCTGACGAACCCCGCCGAGGGGCGGTACGGCAGCAGTCTCGCGCTCGACACCCCCTCGCTCATGTGGGCACAGACAGACTCATGCGAGTGTTTGGGTGTGGGTTCGGCCAGGCCGGGCACCCGTACGGGCACACCGGCGACGTCGATCACAGCGGGGCCGGTCGGAGAACGCCGAGTCGTCTGCTGGGAGGCGCCGTGACCGTCCGGATCGGGGTCGAGGAAGAGTTCCACCTGATCGATGTCGAAAGCGGGGCACTGGCCCCGCGAGCCGGTGCCGTGCTCCGCAGGCTCGGCCGGCGCGCGGAGGGTTACGCCCGCGAGATGCAGCAGTCGGTCGTCGAGACGAACAGCGGCGTGCACGACTCCCTGGAAGACCTGCACACGGACCTGTCCGCGTCCCGGCGACGGCTCGACAGAGCCGCCTCCTCCCAGGGCCTGGCCATCGCGGCAGCGGGCACCGCCCCGCTGACCCGGCTGGGCACCGTGCCGCCGACCGATGACGAGCGGTATCTGCACATGACCGACGAGTACCGGCGCCTCGCGGACGAGCAGCTGATCTGCGGCGCGCAGGTGCACGTCGACGTTCCCGACCGGGACACCGCGGTCCGGGCCCTGTGTGCCGTCAACCCCTGGTTGGCGCCGCTCCTGGCCCTGTCGGCCAGCTCCCCCTTCTGGCTCGGCACCGACACCGGTTACGCCAGCTGGCGCACCATGGTCTGGCAGCGCTGGCCCACCTCCGGCGCTCCCGCCTGCTTCGCGGGCACGGAGGAGTACGACCGGACGCTGGACGAGCTGGTCCGCTCGGGCGTCATCAGCGACCCCGGCATGATCTATTACGACGTCCGCCCCTCGGCGCACCTGCAGACCCTCGAGCTGCGCATCTGCGACGCCTGCCCCCGCGTCGAGACGGTGGTGCTGATCGCCGCGCTCTTCCGGGCACTCGTCACGGACGCCTGCGAGAAGGTCCGGGCGACCGGGAGCGCGGGATGCGACGGCCGGCACGAATGGCTGCGCGCGGCCACCTGGCGCGCCGCTCGATCCGGCCTGGAGGGTGACCTCATCGACCCCGTCACCCGGCTCGCGGCCCCCGCCCCCATGGTCGTACGCGGCATGCTCCGGCACCTGCGTCCGACGCTGGAGGAGTACGGGGACTGGGAGACCACCCTGTCCCTGTCGGAGGAGGCCCTGGCCCGCGGCAGCGCCGCCCATCGTCTACGGACGAAGGCCGCGGAGGAGGACCTGCTCGCGGCCGTGGACGACCTCCTCGTCCAGACCCGGGGAGAGACGCTGCGCCCCGCCCGGAGCGGCCGGGACCCCCGCCGCATCGGGCGCCCGCAGATCCGGCCGGGCGGCCGGCGAGACGGCTGGACGGCGGCGAGCGCCTGACCCCGGCCCACCCCATGAACCCCACAGCGAATCGAAACCCCCACCTGGAAACCCGTACCGAGGAGCATCGGATCATGCGAAAACGCACCGCCCCCTCCCCCAGCCCCATAGGTGTCGTCGTGCCCCAGGGAGGTCCGGCGTGTGCGGCCTGAGCGGAGAGATCCGCTTCGACGGAGAGCGGCCCGACCTGGCCGCCGTGGAACGAATGACCGACCGTCTCGAAGCCCGCGGTCCCGACGGCAAGGGTCTGTGGTCCCGGGGTGCCGTCGCCCTCGGACACCGGCGACTGAAGATCATCGACCTGTCGGACCGCGCGTCCCAGCCCATGACCGACGAGGAGGCGGGCCTCACCTGCGTCTTCAACGGCTGCATCTACAACTACCAGGAGCTCCGGGAGGAGTTGCGGCGGCTGGGTCACCGCTTCACGACCACGTCGGACACCGAGGTCGTGCTCAGGTCGTACCGCGAATGGGGCACGGACTTCGTCCGGCACTTCGTCGGCATGTTCGCGGTCGCGTTGACGGAGCACGCCACCGGCAGGCTGGTGCTCGCCCGTGACCGGCTGGGCATCAAACCCCTCTACCTGGCGGAGCGGCCGGGACGTCTGCGCTTCGCCTCCACGCTCCCCGCCCTGCTCGCGGCCGGCGGGGTGGACACCTCGCTGGACCCGGTGGCCGTGCACCACTACATGAGCTGGCAGTCGACGGTCCCCGCCCCGCGCACCGTCCTCGCCGGTGTGCGCAAGCTCCCGCCCGCCACCGTGCGCGTCGTGGAACCGGACGGCACACGACAGGACCACCGCTACTGGCAGCCCTCCTACACCCGCCGCGCCGAACTGGCCGGAATGGACGCGCAGGACTGGCGGGACGCCGTCCTCGCGGCGCTGCGCACCGCCGTCCGCCGCCGGATGGTGGCCGACGTGCCGGTCGGCGTGCTGCTCTCCGGCGGCCTGGACTCCAGTCTGATCGTCGCCCTGCTCGCCGAGGAAGGCCAGAAGGACCTGGCCACCTTCAGCGTGGGCTTCGACTCCGAGGGCGACGAGGACGGCGACGAGTTCTTCTACTCGGACCGCGTGGCAGGGCTCTTCGGCACCGACCACCACCAGTTGATGGTGCCGTCGGACCGGGTGTCCACCGCCCTCGACGGCGCGGTGGCCGCCATGAGCGAGCCGATGACGAGCCACGACGTCGTCGCCTTCCACCTGCTGTCGGAGCTGGTCGCCAAGGAGGTCAGCGTCGTGCAGAGCGGCCAGGGCGCCGACGAGGTGTTCGCCGGCTACCACTGGCACCCGGCCATGGCCGAGGCCTCCCGCGAGGAGGCACCCGAGCGGTACGCCCAGGTCTACTCCGACCGGCCGCACGCGGACCTGGAGAAGATCCTGCAGCCGGGGATGCTGACCGACGGCGACCCCTCCCGGGAGTACATCCGTACGCACATGGCCGCACCCGGCGCCGAGACCGCACTCGACGCCGCGCTGCGCACCGAGGCTCATGTGATGCTCGTCGACGACCCGGTCAAGCGGGTCGACAACATGACCATGGACTGGGGTCTGGAGGCGCGGGTGCCGTTCCTCGACCACGAACTGGTCGAGCTGGCGGCGGCCTGCCCGCCCGGTCTGAAGCTCGCCCAGGGCGGAAAGGGCGTGCTGAAGGACGTGGGGCGCACGGTACTGCCCGTGGACATCGTCGACCGGCCGAAGGGCTACTTCCCCGTACCGGCCATCCGCCGCATGGCGCCGCCGGTCCTGGAGCGGGTGCGCGATGCGCTGTCCGCGCCCGCCGCGCGCGGACGCGGGCTCTTCCGGGACGAGTACGTCGCCTCGCTCCTCGAGGCGCCGGACGACCACCGTACGAACCGAGGGGCCAACGCCCTGTGGCAGGTAGCGTTGCTGGAGATATGGCTGCAGACGCACGGCATCGGCTGACCGCGAAGAACCCGGCGGCGGCTCCCGCGACACAGCCGCTGGCCGCCGCCGACCCCCCGGACGCCTCCAGGGGACTGACGGCGCACGCCTGCTGGTACCCGGCGGCGGAGCCCGGTGGTGAGCGGGCGGCCTTCATCTGCGACCGCGGGGGCGTGCCGCAGCTCTGGGCGGGCCCCACGGGCGGCGAGGCGGGCGCCCTGGGCGGCGAGGAGGCGCGCCTGCTGGACGCCGGGCCGGACCACGTCACCGAGGTGTCCTGGTCGCCGGACGGCCAGTGGATCGCGTACACCGTCGCCCCCGGCGGCAGCGGCCACACGCGGGTGCTGTGCGTCCGCCCGGACGGCTCGGACCGCCGGATCATGTCCGGCGCCGATCCGGGATCCTCGGCGTATCTGGGCTGCTGGACCAGGGACGGCTCGGCGCTGGCGGTCACGATCGCGGAGCCCGTTCCCGACCGGCCCGACCTGCTCGCGCTGGCCGAGCGGCCCGCGGGCTGGACGGAGCGCGACGGGCACGCCACCCTCCTCGACCCACCGGGGCACGGCGCCGAGGACGGCGGCCCCCCGGTCCACGACCGGCTCACCGCCTATCTCCTCGATCCGGCGGGGACCACGGCTCCCGTCCTCCTGGCCGACGAGACCGAGGCCGCGACGCTGCGGGTGTGCGACATCAGCCAGGACGGGCGACTGGCCCTGCTGCGCCGCGGCCCGCGCGGAGGCCGCGAGGCGGTGGTGGTACGCCTGTCCGACCGGGCACCCGTGTGCGCGCTGCCCGTGGCGGACGGGGACCCCTGGATCGGCCGGTTCTCGGCGGACGGCCGTACGGTGTGGCTGCGCAGCGACCACCAGCGGGAGTTCGCGGCGCTGCTCGCCCTGGACCTCGACGAGACGGGGGCCCGGGCCGGTCTGCGTGTGGTGGCCGAACGCCCCGCCTGTGACCTGGAGCTGCTCTCCTTCGTGGAGAACGGCCGGCGCGCCGCGCTGGCTTGGAACGTCCGGGGCACCAGCGAACTGGAGACGCTGCCGCTGTCCGACCCGGGCACGGCGCCGCCCGCGCCCCGGGCCGTGGAGCTGGCGCACGAGGTGGTCACCCGTGTCACGCCGGCCGGGCCGTACGGGATGCTGGTCGCCCTGTCGGGATCGCAGCGGAGGCCCGGAGTGTGGCACGTGCCGGGGGCGGCCGCCGCCGTGCGTACGCCGTGGTCGGCGCGGGACGCCGAGACCGTCCCCCCGGGGCCTCCCCCGGTACGGCCGGTGCCCCTGCGGCCGACGGCCCGTGACGGGCTCCTGCTCGGCGGCTGGTACCACCGGGCGCCCGGCCGCGGACCGGGCGAACCGGCACCGTGCGTCCTCCATCTCCACGGCGGTCCCGAGGACCAGGAACGTCCGGTCTTCGCCCCGCTCTACCACGAGCTGCTCGGCCGCGGCCTCGACGTCTTCGCCCCGGACGTCCGGGGCTCCTCCGGCTGGGGCCGGTCCTTCCGCGACGCCGACCTCGGTGAAGGACGGTTCGCGGCGATCGACGACGTAGCCGACTGCGCGGCCCACGTCGTCGAGGCCGGCCTCGCCGACCCCCGCCGACTCGCCGTCATGGGCCACTCGTACGGCGGCTACCTGACCCTCGCGTCCCTCGTGTGGCACCCGGAACTGTTCCGTACGGGCGTCACGGTCTGCGGCATGTCGGACTTCGGCACCTTCTTCGCCGGCACCGAACCGTGGCTGGCGAAGTCAGCAGCCCATAAATACGGCCACCCCGACCGCGACCGGGCGCTGCTGCACGCCCTGTCCCCCATGAGCCGCATCGACGCCCTGCGCGTCCCGCTGCTCGCGGTCCACGGCGAACACGACACCAACGTCCCACCCCGCGAATCCGAACAGATCGTGCACGCGGCCCGCGAGCGCGGCCTGGAGGCCGAACTGCTCCTCCTCCACGAGGAGGGCCACGACTTCCGCCGCGCGGAGAGCCGCCGCCTCTTCCGGCGGACGGCCGGGGACTGGCTCCAACGGTGGCTCACCGCCTGAGCGGATAGCGGTGTCCGACCGGACGTCGCCTTCGCCACCTTGGACCGCACGGCCCGTCGGCCTTCGGTGAAGTCGAGGTCTGCGGGCGGGAGTTGAGGAGCGGTCGGTTTCCGGCCATCCTCCGACGGCTCCCCGCCCAGCCCGTACGGCAACTGTTGCCCTATGACACGGATACGGGAAGTCCGCCCGCTGCGAATCTTCGTCTTGTAATCGCCCGCATGTGCGAAGAGTTCGGGGGCAGCACGGGATCGCGCCGGCCCGGCTGTGGCAGCGTGTGCGGCTCCGGTGGCCGATGGGGCCGCTGTGACGACTCTTCTCGTGGGGGGAAGTGCATGACTTCGCGTGCTTCCGGCACGCCTTCTCGGCGTGCCCGTATGACGGCAAGACACTCCCTGACGGCAGCGACGGCGGTCCTCGCGCTCGGCGCGTCGTCGCTGCCGGCATTCGCCGCCTCGCCGGCGGCCGACCCGGGGCCCGGCTCGGTGTGGGGCAAGAAGGCGGCGCCGCTGGAAGTCCCGCCCGTGAAGGTGGGATCGACCAAACCGGTGGCCTCGCGGGCCGAGGCGCCCCCCTCGAAGGAGGAGGCCGCCTGGCGTTCGGCGCAGAGGGAGCGCGTACGCACTTCGGTGAAGGCGCCGTCCAAGGGGCAGCGTGCCTCAGCGGCCCCTTCGGCGGAGGCGGGCGCGCTCACGTGGGTGCCGGAGGGGCAGGGGGCGGTGCCCTGGCATCAGATCTCGGAGTTCCGCATCACCGACTCCCTCGTGGCGCGGATCAACCTGTCCAACGGCAACCTGATGCTGGCGGCGACCGACTTCGAGGTCGCCGGTGTGGGCCAGAAGCTGCGCCTGGCGCGTACGTACAACTCGCTGCACGGGCCTTACGGCAAAGTGTCGGACCGCTGGTGGCAGGAGTACGAGCGCTACCTGCACATCTTCACGAACGAGGTGGTGGTCTACGACGCGACGGGTGACGCGGTCCGCTTCACGAAGAACGCCGACGGCACGCTCACCACGCCCAAGGGCTACTCGAAGGACCTGAAGAAGAACGCGGACGGCACCTACACACTGACCGACCGCAGGTCCGGCGCCAAGGACACCTACGACGCGAACGGGACCCTGACGAAGGTCACCGACCGCAACAAGGGCACCATCACCGTCGAGCAGCACGACGACGGCACCGAGCACAAGGGCTTCAAGCTGACCGAGACCCGCTCGGGCCGATGGATCGACCTGCTCAAGACGTACCCCGCCCAGTGGCAGGCCAAGGACCACACCGGCCGCACCGCCGTCTTCGACCTGGACGGCGGGGGAAACCTCTCGCGCACCACGGACACCGAGGGCAAGACCACCACCTACGCCTTCGACGCCGACGGGAGGATTTCCAAGGTCACGACCCCCGAGGGCCGGGTGACGGTCTTCACCTACGACGCCGAGAACCGCGTCACCTCCATGTTGCGGGCGACCGAGACCGGCGGCTCCGGTCACACCGGCCCCACGTACACCTACTCCTACACCGGGGTGTATCCCTCGGACGCGGGGACGACGACCGTCACCGACCCCGAACAGCACGCCACGAAGTACGAGCACGACGGCGACGGCAAGGTCACCAAGGTGACCGACGCGCTGGGCCGTTCCCGCTCCAGGACCTTCGACGCGAACAACAACGTGCAGACCGCGACGGACGCGATGGGCGTGGGTGGCGTCGGCGGGAACGTCACCACCTACGGCTGGGACACGCGCAACAATCTCACCTCGGCGAAGCTGCCCACCGGCGCCACGTCGGCCCTGAGCGGCTATCAGACCCTGTCGGGAGCGGACCTTCCCGGCAGCATGACCACGGCCGACGGGGAGAAGACGGACTACACGTACGACACCGCCGGCAACACCAAGTCGGTCGCGGTAACCGGCACCGGCGGCGGAACGCAGTCCTTCGACTACAACCCCGCCACGCCCACCTGCGGTGGGTTCGAGGGCCAGCGCTGCAAGGTCACGACGAAGATGTCGTCGACCAAGTCGGTCTCCACGTCGTTCACGTACGACGCGAAGGGCGATCTGACCAGGGTCACTCCGCCCGCGCCGCTCGGTGTGACGACGTACACCTACGACGGCCTGGGCCGTCCCGTCACCGTCAAGGACGGCCGCGGCGTCACGACTCTCTACACCTACGACCATCGCGACCGGGTCACCAAGGTCGACACCTCCGGCTACGCCACCGTCACCTACTCCTACGACGGCGACGGCAACCTCACCCAGCGCTCGGACGGCACCGGCGTCATCACCTACGAGTTCGACCCGCTGTCCCGCGAGACCGTGCGGACCTTGCAGAACGGCTCGCAGACACGCCTGACCTACACCCCGGCGGGCAATGTGGACACCTATGAGGACCCGGCGGGCCTCACCGACTACACCTGGAACGAGGTCAACAGCCTCAAGCAGTTCAAGGACCCGACCGGCAAGGTCACCACGTACACGTACAACAACAACGACATCCGCACGAAGACGACGTACCCCGGTGGCACCGCCCAGGAGGTCACTCTCGACAAGTCGAACCGACCGGAGAAGATCCGGGCGACGTCCCCGAAGGGCACGCTGGTCGATCTCGCCTACACCTACGGCTACGACCACGACGCCGACGCCACCACCCCCCTCAGGGACGGTGACAAGATCCGAACCCGCACCGACGCGGTCGCGGGGATGAAGACGACCTACACCTACGACGGTGCCGGCCGGTTCTCCTACGCCAAGGAGGAGAAGGGCACCACCCTCAACTCGTCCTGGCAGTACTGCTACGACCTGGCCGGCAACCTCACCTCCCAGGGCGTCGACCCCGGCTGCCCTCGCGGCACCACCTACACGATCAACGACGCCCAGCAGATCACCGCGAAGAACGGCGTCACCACGAACTGGTCCTACGACAAGGTCGGCAACGAGACCGCCGGTGCCTCCACTCCCGAAGGCACCCGGACGGCCGAAACGTGGTCCGACCACTCCCAGATGACGTCGGTCACCGTGGGCGGCAAGACCTACGCCGGTCAGTACGGCTCGACGGACCAGAGCGAGCGGATCAAGCTCGGCGACACGTTCTTCCACAACGGGCCCCTCGGCCTGTCGGCGAAGAGCGTCGGGGGTGTGGACACGGGATTCAACCGTGAACCCGGGGGCACCCTGAACTCCATGACCACCGGGGGCAAGTCCTACTACTACCTCACCGACGCGCTCGGTTCGGTCGTGGCACTGGCCGACGAGGCCGGGACCAAGGTCAACACGTACTCCTACAGCCCCCGAGGCGTGCAGCGTGCCGGGACATCGGAACAGGTCCCGCAGCCGTACCAGTTCGCCGGCGGCTACCACGACGCCACCGGCCTCTACCACTTCGCCGCCCGTTACTACGATCCCCACATCGGCCGATTCACCAGCCCCGACCCCTCCGGCCAGGAGAAGAACCCCTACCTCTACGCCGAGGGCGACCCCGTCAACCGCATCGACCCCACCGGCCTGTTCAGCCTGGGAGACGGATTGGGGCTGGCCGGTACCGCCCTCGGGCTCGCCTCTGTCTTCATCCCCGGCGGCGCGCTGGTAGCGGGTGGCCTCGCGGTTGCCTCCGCCGGGCTGGAGATGGCGGGAGCAGCGGCGAACGAGGAAAGCGGGTCGAAGATCGCGATGACCGGAGTGGTCGGCTTCGTCGGCGGAAAGGTCGGCGTCGCCGGCAAATTGCTCGGTGCCGGGAAGACTCTCGACCGCTCCATCGGACTGGGGTACTGGGGCATGGGCGCGGCAGCCGGCGTCGTCGCGTAGTCAGTAGACAAGGGAGGGTACGAAACATGCACCTCGCTCGATCGGGATTCGCCAGCCTGCCCACAGGGCTTGCCATCGGGGTACTGGTCGTAGGTCTCGCGGTCGGACTTCTGATCATCATGCGAGGCAGACGCAAGTAGCCCGCCCCAGGCGGCCCGTCGCAGCGTTTCGCGACGGGCCGCCACACGTCTCCGTGCCGTCCGATCCTGACGGGCGTCGCCAAAGGTCGCTCCGAGAGGCGCCCGCCGCCAGGGTGCCGGCCGGCGCGGAGCGCGGCGCCCGGCGGCGCCTCACAGGCCCGCGCGGCCCAGCAGGTAGCCGGCGTGGAGACGGTTGCGGGCGCCGAGGCGGCGCATCAGGTCGGAGACGTGGCGCTGGCAGCTGCGCAGGGACAGGCCCATGCGGCGGGCGATCACCTTGTCCTCGACGCCTTCGACGAGGAGGCGGGCGATGTCCCGCTTGACCTCGTCGACATGGGCCTCGACCGACTCGGGGTCGTACTCCGCCGGGAAGGCGTCGGCCCGCAGCCAGGCCTGCTCGAACGCGTCCCGGGCGAAGGCGACGACGTTCTCGTCCCGGATCAGGAGGGCGCCCCCGCGCTCGCCGCGCAGGTCGATCAGCGCGGACCTGCCGTCGATGACCAGCATCGGCATGCAGGCGTCGCTGCGGCTGCGGACCTCGGCCCCGGCCGCGGTGAGGCGCCGTACGCGGGCCGCGGTGTCGGGGTGGAACCTGGCGGTGTGCTGGACCAGGATGCGCGCCCTCACGCCTCGGACGGACAGCTCATCGGCGTCGAAGAGGGTGTGCCACAGGCCGTCGCCGCCCTGCGCCCCGCCGGGCTGCGAGCTGAGCAGCTCCCGCGTTCCCTCCCCCAGGAGCTGGGACACGGCGGCGCGTACGGCGGGTTCGCCGTGCAGGGCCTCCGGTCCGTCGCCGCGCGCCGCCGGTGCCAGGTCGTGGCGGTGGGCGGCGGCGAGGTCGTCGTACACCTGGTTGGCCTGTTCGAGCTGCCGGTGCAGGCGCGCCAGTTCACGGACGACCGGGGCCAGGGTGCGCAGCCGTGCGGTGTCGGGTGCCACGGCGGTGAAGGCGGCGGGATCGTGCGACGAAGGGCGGATGAGGCCGAGTCGCAGCAGTTCCTCGACGGGGTGAGGGGCCCGTTCGGCGAGGGAGGGCGGTTCCCCGGCGGCCTGCTCCGGCAGACCCGTGGCGACCTGTTCCGGCAGCTGTGCGGTCGTACGGCTCCCGGCCCGGGTCGCGGGGAGCTGTTCGAGAGGTACGGGGTGGCTGAGCGCCAGCCCGTACAGCCGACGCGCGGCCCCGCTGAGCCCCGCCGCCCCGTCCGCCGGACGCGCGGCCCCGCTGAGCCCCGCCGCCTCCTCCGCCGGGCGCGCGGGCAGGTCCCGGAGTGCCTCAGGCAGTCGGTTCACGGCGCTCCTCCGCCAGTACCCCGATCTCGGAGGCCCATCGCCGCACCTGCGGCGGCACGGTGGGTGCCTCCGAGACCTCGTGGAGCCGCTGCCACAGGCCCATCTCGCTCCACTGGGTGAAGCGGCGGTGCGCGGTCTGCCAGGAGATGCCGAAGGTCTTCGGCAGGGACCTCCAGGCGACGCCGCTGACGAGGACGTAGACGATGGCGGCGAACATCGCCTCGTCGTCGGAGCGACGGGTGCCGCCGCCCTGGGGGCGTACGGCCGGCCGGGGGACGTGTCGGCGGGCCAGCGGCCAGAGCACCATCGGGGTCAGCCAGGCGAAGCGGCCCGTGGGGGCCGTGGCCGACGCGGGCACGGGGCGTACGACGGTCGTGGTGTCCAGCAGCGCACTGCGTAAGGTCATGCCGATTCCACCGCTTCCTTCAGCGCGTCGAAGATCAGGAAGATCGTGGTCGCGCCGGGGTCCTGGTGGCCCACGCTGCGCAGTCCGAGGTACGAGGCCCTGCCTTTCCGGGCCTGCATGGGAACGGTGGCCAGCATGCCTTCCTGCGCGGCCCGCGCCACGGCGCGCACCACGTCCGGGAGCTCCGCCCCGGCGCGCACGGCCGAGCCGCCCGCGGCGGCGGCGGCCGTGAACGCGTCGTACATGGTCTTGTCGCCGGGCTGGGCGGCGCCGAGCCGCTGGATCGCGGCGGCTCCCGCGTCCAGCGCGGCCGCCAGGCCCTCGGGACGGCCGCGGGCCGCGGCCAGTTCGTTGCCCATGGCACGGAAGGCGCCCCCGAGCAAGGGGCCGGACGCGCCGCCGACGGTGTTGATCAAGACATCCCCCGTTCTGCTCAGCAGTGGCCCCGCGTCGGGGCGTTCGCCGGTCGGGAACGACAGACAGCCGGCGACGTAGGTGAAGCCGCGCCGCACGTTGTTGCCGTGATCGCCGTCCCCGATGGCTCCGTCGAGGGTGTCGAGCCGGGCCGCCATCCGCTGCACGCGGTCGGCCGTCCGTCGCATCCACTCGAGGACCAGTTCGCCTTCCACTGACACTCCCTGGAAATGTCGGTGCGCTGATGCCGTCACGCAGGAAATCTCCCGGCTCGCGCCGTTGCGTGCGCGGTTTCCTGCGGGGCGAATCAGTGCCGGCGTCCGGATTCAGGAACGCTGTTCAGCATCACTGAACGACTTCACCCTACGACGGCAGAGCCCTGACGTGTCAAGGAGATGACCTACCGGTCACGGAGGGGTAGCACGAAGCCCAACCACCCGCCCTGGTCCGGACGTTGGCGCCCGAGCCGGACGCGGGACGAGGGTAAGGGGTCTCAGCGCAGCACGGTGCTGAAGGCCCCGAACTCGAAGGAGACCGAGCGGGCCGTCTCCCGGACGGAGATGGCCAGCTCCGCCGCGCGCTCGACGGCGCAGAGCCGTTCGACCGGGCCCACGACCCCGACGGCGCCCAGCGGCCGGCCCCCCTGGTCGAGCACCGGGGCGGCGATCCCGGCGTCACCCAGGGTGAGTTCGTGCTCCTCGGTGGCGTGGCCGGTCTCGCGCACCCGGTCGAGCTGCCGGGCGAGCTCCCCGGCCTCGGTGACGGTACGGCCCGTCGGCGCCGCCAGTTCGCCGGCCAGCAGCCCGGCTCGTACGTCGTCCTGGCTGAAAGCCGCGATGGCCTTGCCCAGGGCGGTCGCGTGCCACGGCAGCGTGGCGCCGGCCTCCCGGACGCGCGCGATGCCGCCGGGGCGGAACGCGTGGTGGACGACGAGGACCTGACGGTCCACCAGCACGCCGACCCAGACGGCCTCGCCGGTCCGGTCGGCGAGCAGGTTGGCCCAGGTGTGCGCCCGGTTGCGCAACTCGTGGGAGTCCAGGTAGGAGTTGCCGAGCGCCACGAGGACGGGGCCGAGTCGGTACTTGCCGCTCTCCGCGTCCTGGCTGACGGCCTGTTCGGCCTCCAGGGTCCTGAGCAGGGCGTGGACGGTGGGCTTGGCCATGCCGAGGCGGTCGGCGAGTTCGGTGACGCCGAGCCCTCGGGGGTTGCCCATGAGTTCCCGGAGTGTACGCATCGCACGATGCACCGCCTGGACCATCCGCGCGCCTCTATTCCCTCATGTAGAACCGTGTTCCGGGATGGCGAGCATAGTGGCCGGACGCTCGTGCCGGGCAAGGGCAAATCGGGACGGGAAGGAGTGAGATACCCCTCGTATATCCGCCTTGCGGAAAGGCGACACCCGCGATCCCGCTCGGCGGGGCGGGGCCTCGCGGCAGGATGACGCCCGTTCCCACGAGCCCCCAGGAGCGTCGGAGGCCCCGATGAAGAAGTTGATCAACGAACCTCGGAACGCCGTTCAGGAGATGGTGGAGGGTCTGGCACTGGCCCATCCCGGCGTCGCCCTGCTCGACGGTTCCACCACGGTCGTACGCGACGGTCACCGCCCGGACCGGGTCGCCGTGGTCTCCGGCGGGGGCTCGGGACACGAGCCCGCGCACGCCGGTTACGTCGGCCCGGGCATGCTCACGGCCGCGGTGTGCGGGGACACCTTCACGTCGCCGTCCGTCGACGCCGTTCTGGACGCACTGCGCGCGACGCGGACCGAAGCCGGGACCCTTCTCATCGTCAAGAACTACACCGGCGACCGGCTCAACTTCGGGCTGGCGGCGGAGCTCGCCCGGGCCGAGGGCATCGACACCCGCACCGTCCTGGTGGCCGACGACGTCGCCCTGGGTGCCGACGCGACGGCCACGGGCCGCCGCGGTCTCGCGGGCACGGTCCTGGTCCACAAGATCGCCGGAGCCGCCGCCGAGGCCGGCGCCTCCCTCGACCAGGTGGCGGCGGAGGCCCGGGCCGTGGCGGAGGCGGTCGGGACCATGGGCGTGGCGCTCGGCTCGTGCACCGTGCCGGCCAACGGCCGCCCGACCTTCACCCTCGGCGACGACGAGATCGAGTGGGGACTCGGCATCCACGGGGAGCCGGGCGTCCGCCGGGCCTCGCTGGAATCCGCCGACGAGCTGGCCCGCAGACTGCTCGAACGCGTAGCGACGGACCGGGGGTTGGTCCGCGGCGATCGGGTCGCCCTCCTGGTCAACGGGCTCGGCGGGACGCCTCCGATGGAGCTGTCGATCGTCACGCGGTCCTGCGTGCGGTGGCTGGCGGCCCAGGGCTTCGTCCTCGAACGGGTGTGGACGGGGGAGTTCCTCACCGCCCTGGAGATGCCCGGGTGTTCGGTCTCGCTGTTGCGTGTGGACGACGCCACGCTCTCACGGCTCGACGCCCCGGCCCTGGCGCCGGCCTGGCCCGCCGCGCACCTGGGCCGCCCCGCCGGCGAGATCCGCCGGGTGGCCCGGCCGGAAGTCCCCCGCAGCGCCGCCGAAGCCGGGACCGGGGCCGGGACGTCCGCGCCCGCCGTGCAGACAACCGCCGCCGCAGGCACGGCGGGCGCGGGAGCCCGGCCGACCCTCGCCGGGCCCGTCGAGGCCGTGTGCCGGGCCTTGGTCGCCGCGGAGCCCGAACTCACCGCGCTGGACGCCGCCGTGGGCGACGGCGACCTCGGGCAGAGCCTGCTGCGCGCCGCCGAGGCGATCCGGCGTGACCACCCCGGCTACGGAGAGGACCCGGCCGACGTGCTGCGCGGCATGGCCGCCTCCGTGCGCAGGGCCGTCGGGGGCACCTCCGGGCCGCTGTACGCGGTCCTGCTGCTCCGGGCGGCGGCCGTACTGGAGCGGGACGCCGACGGTCGCGCGCGGCCTCCGGCGCCGGTGTGGGCGCGGGCGCTCGCCGAGGGCGCGGCGGAGGTCGGGCGGCTCGGCGGGGCGTCCGTGGGCGACCGCACGATGCTGGACGCGCTGGTTCCGGCCGCGGAGTCCCTCCGTACCGCCCTGGCGGAGGGAACGCCGCCCCGGGCGGCGCTGCGGCTCGCGTCGGAGGCGGCCGAGAAGGGCGCGGCCGCGACGGCCTCCCTCGCGCCACGGCTCGGACGCTCCTCGTATCTCGGCGAGCGGGCACTCGGGCACCCCGATCCCGGAGCGACGGCGGTCGCCCGCTGGCTCTCCGCCCTGGCCGCGTACGCGGACGGGGAGGGGTGACGCGAAACCCGCGGGACCCGCTGGACCCGCTGGACCCGCTGGACCCGCTGGACCCGCTGGAGGAGAACCGGGCGCGCGACGGCGGGAAATCACCCCCGTCGCGCGCGGAAGAAGTCATCCGCCCCGCCGGGCCGGGGTCTTGAAACGTGGACGTGTTCTTGGAGCGGACGCGCGGGACGGGTAGGTTCGGGAAAGTGAACGAGACAATGCGCGACAGACTGAGGTCGATTCCGGTATTCGCGAACGTCGGCACGACGGCGTTCACCGAGAAGGACCTTCCCGAGAATCCCGTACCGCGGATCGCGGAATGGATTTTCTCGGCCGAGGCCGCCGGCCAGGCCGAGCCCCACGCCATGAGCATCTGCACGGTCTCGGCCGACGGAGTCCCGTCCAGCCGCGTCCTGCTCGTGAAGGACATCGACGAGGACGCCCTCTACTTCGCGACGCCCGCCGACAGCCGCAAGGGCCTGGAGATCGCCGCCGGCCCACGGGTCGCCGCACACTTCTACTGGCCCGCGGTCGGCCGCCAGGTCCGGGTGGTCGGGGTCGCCGTCGACCAGGGCCGGGCCGCCTCCGAGAGCGACTTCGCCGAGCGCGGCCGGGGATCCCGGCTGTCGGCCCACCTGCACCGTCCGGGGCCGCTGCCCGGACGCCAGGCCGCGCTCGACGAGTTCGAGCGGCTCGGCGAGCTCCACCCCGACGAGGTGCCCTGCCCGCCCAGCTGGACGCTCTACGCCCTGTCCCCCACCGAGGTCGAGTTCTGGGAGGCCAGCACCGACCGGGTCCATCACCGCGTGGTCTACCGCAGGGACGCCGCCGGTGCTCCCTGGCGCCACGAACTGCTGTGGCCCTGAGCGGAACGGGCACGTCCGGGGAGTTCGGGCGGCCGCGCAAGGTCCTGCTCGTCGTCGCCGACCAGTTACGGGCCGACGCCCTCGGCGCGTACGGCGCCCCGACCGCCCGCACTCCCCACCTCGACGCCCTCGCGGCCCGCGGCACCCTCTTCGAGGAGCACTACTCCGCGACGGCGCCCTGCGGGCCGGCCCGTACGTCACTGTTGACCGGCCTCTACCAGGCGTCGCACGGCATTCGGTCCAACACCACCCCCGCCGACACCTCGCGGCCCAATCTGGCCACGGCGCTGCGCGGCGCCGGCGTGCCGAGCCACGTCGTGGGCTACACGGACAGCGTGGCGGAGCCGTACGTCGGAGGCGTCGAGGGTCTGCTGCCGGGCTTCCGCTGGCACACCCACTTCAACCTCAACGACCACGGACTGCGCGGCTGGCTCGAGGTGCTGCGCGCCCGGGGCCACCCGGTGCCCGAGCGGCCGACGGACGTCTTCGCGCCGGCCCCGGGGACCGCGCACCGGGCCCGCTACTCCGCCGCCGACAGCGACACCGCGTACGTCGCCGACCGCACCATCGACTGTCTGACCGAGCACCGCGACGAACCCTGGCTGATCCTCGCCACCTTCCTGCGGCCGCACCCGCCGTGGGTCGCCCCGGCCCCGTACGACACGCTGCACGCGCCGTCCGAGACGGCGCCGCCCCGCCGCGGCCCCACCCGGGAGGCCCACGGGGCGGTGCACCCCTTCCTCGACCAGTGGGCCCGGCGCCCGGGGCTCGACACCGCCCCGGAGGCCCTGACCGACGAGGCCGTCGCCCGGGCGCGCGCCGTCTACGCCGGGCTCGTCACCGAGGTCGACCACCACGTCGGGCGGATCCTGGCCGCCCTGGACGCGACGGGGCAGGCCGAGGACACCCTGGTCGTGTTCACCGCCGACCACGGCGACGCCCTCGGCGACCACTGGACCCTCGGCACCGGCGGTTTCGCCGCCACCGCCTACCGCGTGCCGCTGATCGTCGCCGAGCTGTCCCGGGCGTCCGGCGACACGGGCCGCCGGGCCGGCGCGCCCCGCCCGGCCGGGCCGCGGCGGGTCGGCCGGTTCACCGAGTCGGTCGACGTCCTGCCGACAGTCCTCGACCGGCTCGGCGTCCCGCCGCTGCCGCATGTCGACGGACGTTCGCTGAGCCCGCTCCTCGACGGCGCGCCGGATCCCCGGCCACGGAACCACGCCGTGTGCGAGTACGACTTCCACGCCGCGCTCTCGGACGCCCAGCGCGACGCGATGGGTCTGGCCGCCGACGCCTGCCGGCTCACCGTCGTCCGCGACGCCGCCCTCACCTACGTGGAGTTCCCGACCCTCCCCCCGCTCCTCTTCGACCGGGTCACCGATCCGGGCGAGCTGCACGACCTCGCACCCGACCCCGCGCGCCGGCCGCTGCTCGACGCGTTCGCCGCGCGGGTGCGGGCCCATCACCGGCGCGCCGCGCGGCGCGCCGCCGAGAGAACGGTGTGAACGATGCCGACGCCCGACGGACCGCGCCTGCTGGTGCTGAAGATCGGCGGCAGTCTCTTCTCCGACAAGCGCCGTGACCGGCACCTGGACGCGGAGGCGGTCCGCCACTACGCGCGCGTGGCGGCCGAGCTCCACCGGGCGGCGCCTGGCCGGGTGGTCCTGGTGTCCGGCGGCGGCTCGTACGGCCACGGCGCGGTCCGGGACCTCGACCCCGCCGACCCGTTCGCCGCGCTGCCGCTGACGGGCGCCAACGCGGAGCTGCGGTGGGCGTGGACCGAGGCCCTGCGCGGGGCGGGCGTGCCGGCGTTCCCCGTGCAGTTCGCGGCGACCGCGGTCCTGGGGGCCGACGGGGCGCCCGCCCTGTGCGGGGAGGCCGTGCCGAGGCTGCTCGCCGCGGGGATCCTGCCGGTGCTCAGCGGCGACTGCCTGCCGACGCCCGACGGGCGGCTGGTCGTGGTCGGCAGCGACCTGGTGCCGGGCGCCCTGATCGGCCTCGCCCCCGAGGCCACCCGGATCGTCATGCTGACGGACGTGGACGGCGTCATGGACGGGTCCACGGTCGTCTGGCACCTCACCCCGGCGACGGCCGGCGCCGCGTTGGGCGTGCTGCGCGAGGCGCCGCGGTGGGACACGACGGGCAGCATGGTGGGCAAGCTGACCGCGCTCCTCGCCCACGCGAGCGGCGGCGCCGAGTGCGTGATCCTCAACGGCGCCCGCGTCGGTACGGCGTCGCGCTTCCTGCTGGAGCCGCTGTCCACGTGGCCGGAGACCCTGCCGCGGACGACGGTCGTCGCGGACCGGGTGAACGCGTGACCGCGCGACCGCGCGACCTCGTGACCGGGTGACCGCCTGACCTCGTGACCGCGCGACCTCGTGACCGCGTGACCGGGTGACCGCCTGACCTCGTGACCGCGCGACCTCGTGACCGCGTAAGGCGTCGCGAGGAGCGGGCTGCGGCGGGAGACGGTCCCCGCCGGCCCGTGCGACGAGGCGGGGCGGGGCGGGCGGGCACCACGTGAGACATTTCCTGGTGTCCGGAGGAAGAGGGCGTCTATCGTCCCTCAGGAGCCGCGGAAAGAAAGCCTCTCCCGAATGCGGGACAAGGCGTCGCGGCACCATCGACATCTCGACCGGCCGGCCAAAGGCGGCATGCTGGTATCTGCCACCCTCGACCTCCGGGGAGTTCGTGTGGGCGTCATCGAAGACACGGTGGAGAAATTCGCCGAGCGGGAATTCCGGAATGCTTCCGCGACCTCTCCGGAATTCCGTAACGCGGAAAGGCGGTCGGGTCCCGCGCGGCTGAGGGAGCTGTTCGGCCGGCCCGGCGCGCTGCGCATCGTCGGGGCCCACAACCCCCTCGGCGCGCGCCTCGCCGAACGCGCGGGCTTCGACGGTGTCTGGTCGAGCGGCCTGGAGGTCTCGGCCTCCCAGGGTCTGCCCGACACGGACCTGCTGACGATGAGCGAGCTGCTCGCGGTGGCCGGCTCGATGGCGGCGGCGGTGGACATCCCGGTGGTCGCGGACTGCGACGCCGGCTACGGCAACGCCCTGAACGTGATGCACATGGTGCGCCGTTACGAGGCCGCCGGAGTGGCCGCGGTGTGCGTCGAGGACAAGCGGTTCCCCAAGGTGAACAGCTTCGTGCCGGGGCGTCAGGAGCTGGAGCCGGTGGAGGTGTTCGCCGGGAAGATCGCCGCGGCCAAGGCCGCCCAGCGCGACCCGGACCTGATGGTGATCGCCCGTACGGAGTCGCTGATCGCCGGCTGGGGCATGGACGAGGCGCTGCTCCGGGCCGACGCCTACGCGGCGGCGGGCGCCGACGCCGTCCTGATCCACGCCAAGGGCGCCTCGCCCGAGCCGGTGCTCGAGTTCCTCGAGCGCTGGCGGGGCCGGCTCCCGGTGGTCGTCGTGCCGACCACGTACCACACCGTCACCTTCGACGAACTGCGCGCGGCGGGCGCCAAGTTGGTCATCTACGCCAACCACGGCCTGCGGGCCGGGATCTCCGCCGTCAGCGAGGTGTTCGAGGCGATCCTCAGCGAGGGGCGCACCACCGGCTTCGAGGGGCGGATCGCACCGCTCGCGACCGTCTTCGACCTCCAGGGCATGGACCGGCTCAAGGCGGACGAGGCACGCTTCATCCCCGAGCCGGCGGGCCGGCACAGCGCCGTCGTCCTCCCGGCGGAGGGCTCCGGGCCGGCCCCCGCGGCCGGCGCCGATCCCCGGATCCGGGCCGTCCGCGCCGCGGGCGTGGGCACGGTGCTCCTGCCGTCCGGCGAGCCGGGCCACGACGCCCAGGCGCTGCTGGGCGCCGACTCCGGCGCGGCGCGCACGGCGGTGCTCGGCGGCACGACGGGGCCCGACGACCGGTGCCTGCGCGTGGCGCTCGCCGGGACGGACCCCATCGCGGTCGTGCACGGCCACCCCGCCGTCCACTCCCCCGGCCTCTCCGCCGTCTCGTCCGCGGCCCACTCCCCCGAGCCCTCCGCCGTCTTCTGTGCGGTCTTCTCCGCCGAGGCGTACGCGGCGCTGCGCGAGGCGGCCGCCAAGCGGATCGCGGACGGGCGACCCGACACCTCGCTCGCCGTCCTCGTCGAGGACCTGCGCGGACTCGGCTGGCCGGTCACGGGCCTCTCGGAAGAGGCGAGCGCAACGGGGGTGACCGCCACGGAAGCGGGCGCCACCGAAGCGAGCGCCAGGAACGCCGGCACCACGGAGGCGGGCGCCACGAAGTCGGGCGCCACGGAGTCGGCCGAGGCCCCGACGGCGGGCGGCGAGACCGCCGCACCGGGCCTCGACTCCCCCTCAAGCACACCGGCGACGGCGCGGGACGTCAGCGGCGCGAAGGCCCCGGAGCGCGCGGGAGCCGACGCGTGAGCGGGCCTGCCACCGACCCGGATACCACCACCACCGGGCTCGACCCCGTGGACGTGGTGGACGCCTTTCTGAGTGCGGACTTCGGCCCCTTCACCGGCGTGCCGTGCTCCTTCCTCGGGCCGGTCATCAGCTGTCTGGAGCAGGAGCATCCCGAGTCGTACCTGCTCGCCCACAACGAGGGCGAGGCGGTGGCCCTCGCCGCCGGGGCACGCCTGGCGGGCCGCCGACCCGTCGTCATCCTCCAGAACTCCGGGCTCGGCAACACCGTCAACCCCCTGACCTCGCTGACCCACACCCTCCGCGTCCCCGTGCTGCTCCTCGTCACCTGGCGCGGTCGCCCCGGTCATCCCGACGAGCCCCAGCACGAGCTGATGGGCCGGATCACCCCGCGGCTGCTGGACGAGATGGAGGTCCGCCACGAGCCGCTGCCCGCCGACCCGGCCGAGCTGCGCGCGCGGCTGGCCGTCGCCGCGGAGCACATGGACCGCACCGGGCTGCCGTTCGCCTTCGTCGTACCGCAACGGGCCATCGCCCCGTACGCCGCCCTCGGCGAGGGGAGGACGGCGCGGCATGCGGCCGGGGACGCCGGTCTGCTGTCGCGCGCGGAGGCGATCGGCGAGGTGATGCGGGTCCTGGACGACCGCGCGCTGGTCGTCGCGACGACCGGCAAGACCGCTCGTGAGCTGGAGCGCGACTGGGACCGGCCGGGGAATCTGTATGTGGTGGGCTCGATGGGCTGCGCTTCGAGCGTCGCCCTCGGGGTCGCCCTCCACACCTCCCCGGACCGCCCCGTCGTGGTCCTGGACGGGGACGGCTCGGCCCTGATGCGGCTGGAGGCGATCGCCGGCATCGGTCACCACTCCCCCGCCCGCCTCGTGCACGTCGTCCTCGACAACGCCGCCTACGAGTCGACCGGCGGGCAGCCCACCTCCTCGCCCGGCGTCGACTTCGCCCGCATCGCCCTGGCCTGCGGCTATCGCGGCGCCGAGGACGTGGACGACGGTCCGGGGCTGCGCGGGGCCGTCGCCGCGGCCCTGGCCTCCGCCGACGGTCCTCGGCTGATCCGGATGCGTATCGCACCGGGCTCCGATCCGCGCCTGGGCCGCCCCGCGCTCCGCCCGCCGGAGTCGGCGGCCCGTTTCCAGAAGGAGCTTGCCCGATGACCCGAACCCTCCGTCCGTCCGGGGCGGCGCTCCCCGGCCCCGTCGTCGGCCCCGTGGCCGGTGCCGTGGCCCCGCCGCGGCTGGTGCTCATGAACCCCGGGCCGGTGGTGGCCGACGAGCGGGTGCGCGCCGCGCTCGCGGGGCCGGACCTGTGTCACCGGGAGCCGGAGTTCACGGCGTTGATGGATCGGGTGCGCGACCGGGTGACCCGGATCTGCGGCGGCGGCCCGGAGCACACGTCCCTGATCCTCACCGGGTCGGGCACGGCGGCCGTGGAGGCGACGATCGCCTCCGCCGTCCCGGCGGACGGCGGTCTGCTGGCCCTCGACAACGGGCACTACGGCGAGCGGATGTACGAGATCGCGGGCGCCTACGGGCTCCGCCGGCGGCGGCTGGAGTTCGGCTGGGGCAGGCCCCTGGACCTCGCCGCCGTGGAGCGCGCCCTCGTCGCGGACCCGGCCCTCAGCCATGTGTCGGTCGTCCACCACGAGACCAGCACCGGCATGCTCAACGACATCGCCGGGATCGCCCGGATCGCCCGCCGGCACGGCCGCGAGGTCGTCGTGGACGCGGTCAGCAGTGTCGGGGCGGAGGACCTCGGCGTCGAACGGGACGGGATCGACTGGCTCGCCGGCTCCGCCAACAAGTGTCTGGAGGGCATGCCGGGCCTGAGCTTCGTCACCGCGCGACGGGTCGCGTTCGCGCGGGTCACGGGCCACCCGCCGCGCTCCTACTCCCTCGACCTCGGCCGGCACTACACCGCGCAGGAGACGGCGCGGGCACCGGCGTTCACGCCGGCCGTGCCCGCCTTCTACGCCTTCGACGCGGCGCTCGAACTGGCGTTGGCGGAGGGCGTCGCGGGGCGGGCCGCCCGCTACGGGCGGCTGGCCACCCTGCTGCGGGAGGGGCTGGAGGGCCTCGGCTTCGCCCTGCTGCTGCCGCCGCAGCACCGCGCGGTGGGCCTGACCGCGGTCGGGCTGCCGGACGGGATCTCGTACGACCAGCTGCACGGCCCGCTCAAGGCGGCGGGGTTCGTCATCTACGCCGCCCAAGGGCCGCTGGCGGAGCGCCACTTCCGGCTCTCCACCCTGGGCGCCCTGACCACCGAGGACATCAGCGGATTCCTCGACGCGCTGGCCCGGGTGCCGGCCGTCGCCGCACGCGAGCGTGAAGGAGGCAGCCGATGAGCCGGCCCACGGCCGACGGCCGACCCGAGCGACCCGAGCCGTCCCAGCTACCCGAGCAGTCCGAGCGACCCGAGCCGTCCGGGTCCCCCGCTCCCGAACTGCGCGTCCGACAGAACAAGTTGGACGACCACCTCCCGCTCGGCAGCGATCTGCGCCTCTACCTGGCGGAGAAGGACGAGACCGCCCGCGTGAAGCGGGACCGCAAGGACCCCTCGCTCGTCGCGTTCCGCCCGCCCCTCGGCAGGACACCGCGCACGCTGCTGGTGCAGCCGCCGATGTGCGTGTACGAGGGCGCCGTCAAGCGCGTGATCCCGCCCCTCGGCCTGTGCTACATCGCCGGCGCCCTGGAGCAGGAGGGCATCGACACCGACATCCTGGACTGCATCGTCGAGGGCATCGACGAGGAGGTGCCGGTCGCCGACGGCGTGTGGCGGCTCGGCATGTCCGAGGAGCGCTTCCGCGCCCACATCGCCGAGCACGACTACGACGTCGTCGGCTTCACCATGATCTACTCCTCCGATCTGCAGAACCTGTACCACTACGCGCGGATCGTGAAGGAGGTGCGTCCCGAGACCGTCGTCATCGCCGGCGGGCTGCACGCGAGCATCTACGCCCGCCGCTTCCTCCAGGACGCGGTCGTCGACGGCGTGCCCACCATCGACTTCGTCCTGCGCGGCGAGGGCGAGATCCGGCTCGGCGACTTCCTCCGGCACCTGGGCGACGGGCGCTTCGACCGCAACGCCGACGGCCTGGCCGGATGGCACGAGGGGAAGGTCTTCGCCAACCCCCAGCTCGCCCGGATCACCGACCTCGACGCCCTGCCGTTCCCGGCGTACCACAAGGTGCCCATGGAGCGGTACTTCGCGCACAACGTGCCCTTCTCGCCGTATCCGCGGGGCAAGCGGGTCATGCAGATCTACACCTCCCGCGGCTGCCCGGTCGGCTGCACCTTCTGCTCCAGCACCAACTTCTCCAAGGCGTACATCGCCCGCTCGGTGGACAACGTCATCGCGGAGATGGAGCACTACAAGGAGGTGTACGGCGCCGACGAGATCCAGTTCGCCGACGACAACCTGACCTTCGACAAGAAGCGGGCCGCCGAACTCTTCGAGCGGATGGTCCCGTTGGAGCTGCCCTGGTGCACGCCCAACGGCATCATGGTCAACACCCTCAGCCCTCCCCTCGTGGACAGGATGGTGGCCTCCGGCCTCTACCAGATCACCCTGTCCCTCGACAGCGGCAGCGCCGAGACGCTCCGGCAGCACCACCGCAAGCCCGTCGACCTGACCCGCGTCCCCGACCTGATGGAGTACGTCAAGGACCTGGACGTCCTCATGCACGGCACGCTCGTCGTGGGCATGCCCGGGGAGACGGAGGAGCAGATCCAGGAGGGCTTCGCCTACGTGGAGTCGCTTCCGTTCCACTCGATCAACGTCTTCATCGCCCAGGCCATCCCCGGTTCGGAGCTGTTCGAGCGGGCGGTGAGCAACGGGACCATCACCTACGAGGGCGCCCTGCACATCGACACCGCGCGTTCCACGCTGCGCCTCGCCTCGATCGCGCCCGACCGCCTGGAGGCGCTCGTCGAGGACTTCCTGGCGCGCTACAACAAGGCCATCTACCGGCGTGATCCCGAGGCGTGGGAGCGCAAGTACGCCGAACATCGCGAGCGCATGGCGAGGATCTGCGTGGGACGCGCCTCGGCCATCACCTCCAAGATCATCGAGGCGGGCGACGTTGTTCCTTCCTGAGACCCCCGGCGCCGACCCGGCAGGCCCTCCGCGGCGGTCGGACGCGCCCTTCCGCCTCGTCGTCGTCGGCGGCGGCCCCAGTGCCACGTACTGCCTGGAACGCCTCTCCGCGACGGTGGGCCGACTCGGCGCGGACGGCCGGCTAGACGTCGATGTCTTCGAGCGGAGCGGCGAGTTCGGGGCCGGTCGGGTGCACAGCTGGTCGCAGCCGGCCACCAGTTTCCTCAACCGCATCACCGGCCAGGTCGCCTTCGCGGCCGACGAGTCGGTGACCGGCGCCGGCCCGCTGCGCGAGCGCGCGGCCCGCCCCACCCTCTACGAGTGGTGCCGCCGCAAGTACGCCGAGACCGGCGACCCCGACTTCGACCTGCGGCCCGAGGACTGGCCGAAGCGGTACGTCCACGGCCTGGCGCTCAAGGAGATGTTCGCGTCGTACGTGTCGGAGCTGCGCGCCCACCCAGGGGTGAGCGTCCGGCTGCACACCGCCGAGGTCACCGACATCCGGCGGTCCGGTGACGCGCTGGAGGCCGTCACCGCCGACGGCGACCGTTTCCCGGCCGACCACGTGCTGCTGCTGACCGGGCACTCCCACAACCGGGCCGACAGCGACCCGCGGACGCGGCGGCTCGCCGCCTTCGCCGAGCGGACCCGGGCGACCTACGTCCCGTACGCCTACCCGCTCGACGCCACCCTGCCGGCGACGGTCTCGGGGCCGGACTCGGTCGTCGGCTGCGCCGGACTCGGCCTCACCGCGATCGACGAGATCCTGCACCTCACCGAGGGGCGGGGCGGCGTCTTCCGCACCGGCCCGGACGGCCGGACCCGCTACCGGCCGAGCGGCCGTGAGCCGCTGCTCGTCGTGGCCTTCAGCGACACGGGCCTGTTCACCTACGCCCGGCCGCACAACCACAAGGAGCGGGACCCCGAACGCCTGGAGCACCGCGGGGTGTTCCTCACGGAGGAGGCCGTGGACCGGCTCCGTGCCTCCGTCGGCGTCCCGGCCCGGCTGCACGGAGCCCCGCGGCACCAGCTCGACTTCGAACGGCACGTCCTGCCGGTCGTGGTCCTGGAGATGGCGTATGTCCACTACGCCACGCTGTTCGGCCCCGGGGCGGCGGCCTACCTGGCCGCCTGCGCCCGGCCCGCCTGGCGGGACTTCGTCCACGGCAGGCCGCGCGAGGACGACGAGCCGCTGCTCGCCCCGCTGCGCGCGGCGGTGCGGGAGATCGCCGACGGCCTGACGGCCGCCCTGGCGAAGGGGCCCGACGCCGTCGGGGAGCGGCCGTGGCCGGTGCGCGCCACCCTGCTGCGCTGGATCCACGTCGTGTACGGGCCCGAGGCCGCCGCCGAGGCCGCCGGTCTCGCGGACGCTCCCGGCGCTCTCGCCGCGTTCCTGCGGGGCCGGACCTCCCCGTGGCGGCTGGACACCGACCCGTACGGCAACGTGTTCAGCTGGGAGGCCCTGGTCGATCCGATTCCGGCCGCCGCCTGTCGCGACCGCTCCGCCTACCGCGCCGCCGTCCTGGAGTTCATGGCCCGCGACCACCTGTGGGCCGCCCAGGGCAACCTCGACAACCCGCACAAGGCGGCGGCCGATGGGGTGTGGCGCGACCTGCGCGGGGTGATCGGCCGGGCGATCGACCACGCGGGGCTGACCCCGGACTCCCACCGGCTGTTCCTCGACCGCTACATGCGCCACCACAACAAGCTCGCCAACGGTGCCGCCCTGGAGGTCATGGAGAAGATGCGGGCGCTGGTGGAACACGGGCTGCTGGACGTGGGCACCGGACCCGGCGCCCGGGTGGAGCCCGACGCCGCACGCGAGCGCTTCCGCGTGGAGGGGCCGAGGACCGGTTCCGTCGCGCTGGTCGACACGCTCGTCGACGCCCGCGTCCACGCCTTCTCGCCCCATCGTGACGTGCTGCCGCTGTACCGGAACCTGCTGGCCGGCGGACTCGTACGGCTGTGGCGCAACGACGCCGACGACGGCTCGTCGTTCGCGCCGGGTGGGCTCGACCTGACCGCCCGCTTCCACCCGGTGCGCGACGACGGCACGACCGAGGAGCGGATCACCGTCCTCGGACCGCCGTCCGAAGGCGTCATGTTCTTCCAGCTGGGCGCCCTCCGGCCGCACCAGGACCATCACGTGATGCGGGACGTGCTGACCTGGCTCGACGATTTCTGGGAGTCCTGGGCGGCCCGATCCGCCCCGGCCGGCGACTCCGCTCGACCGAGAGAGGTTCTGACATGACCCGGGCCGTCGTCATTCTGGCCGCCGGCGCCAATCGGCGCATGGGGGACTTCACTCCGGTGCCGAAAGCACTTCTCCCGCTCGACCCGGAGGAAAAGGAATCTCCGACCTTTCTCGGTCGCGCCGTCGAATTGTTCAGGGCCACCGGCGCGGATCGCGTCCTCGTCGTCGTGAACGCGTCGACGGCCCGCCATTTCGCCGCGTACGCCGAGGAGGGGGTGGAGCTCGTGGTGGCCGGGGACGACGGCGCCCCGACCGGGTCGAGCGTCAGCATGCTCGCCGGCCTCGACGCCGTCCTGCGGCACCATCCCGACGGCGCCGACACGCTCGTGACGGACGCCGACGTGGTGTACGAACGGGCCCTGCTGGAACAGGTGGTCGCGCGCTGCGACGCCTCCCGCCTCTTCACCGTCGACCGGGTCACCGGGGACGGCGAGGAGGTCCGGGTCTACGGCGCGCCGGACGGGACACCCGCGCTCATCGGCAAGGGCATGGGCGGCGAGGTGTCGCGCGGCCTCGAACTGCTGGGCGAGAGCCTGGGGATCATCCATGTGGCCGCCGCCGACCTGCGCGCCTGTGCCGCGCTGACCCGCTGGATGGTCGGCGACCCGCCGGCCTCGCCCCCGTACGGCTACAGCCGGCGGCTGTCGGAGCACGAGGAGGTCTGGCAGTACCTCTTCGGTCTGCGCCGCCTGGGGGTGGCGCGACTCCCCGGCGACCTGCTGTTCTCCGAATGCGACTTCCCCGAGGACTACCGCCAGGTCGTCGAGGTGCTCTATCCGGCGATCCGGCAGCGCGACACCGTCGCGTCGCCGGCCGGCTGACCCTCCCTCACCGCCCCACCGCCCGCGGGGCCACCGTTTCCGCAGAAAAGCACAAAGGCTTTTTCGGCATGCCTGAAAACAGCCGGATAAATGCCTTTGAATTTCTCCCGGAAAAGCATTGACCAGGCCCCCACGGAATCCCCTAGAGTTCTCGGCGGAGCGAGATCCGATCGATCTCCCCGAGAAGTCCCGATGAAAGGAGGTGGATCACCATGAAGAAGTACATCAAGCCGCAGGCGAAGAAGGTCAGCTTCGGCGCCGTCCTCGCGAACGTCCTGTAACGCGAGAGCAGTCCAAGGGTGCCGTGCCCGAAACGACCAGTGTTCCGGGCACGGCACCGGCTCATGTCCGAGGCGGAAAGGAAACCCCCACCGTGTTGCTCGCACTGACCGGTACCGACGGGACGGGCAAGTCCACGGTCACCCGAGCGGTCGTCTCCACCCTGTGCGCCCGAGGGTACCGCGCCCGCGTGGTGGACCGCTGGGACATCGTCGCCGGCCCCGGCTTCCCCTCCGCCTCCTTCCTCCCCGACGACGTACCCGGCATCCGTTCCTGCGTGGCCGACATGCCGGTCGTCCCCCGCTTCCTCTTCCTGATGTGGTCCATGGGCATGGCGCTCCAGGCCGGCCGCCCGGCCGCCGACGACGAGGTGCTCGTCCTCGACGGCTACTGGATGAAGCACGCGGCGGCCGAGACCGCCTACGGCCTGGACGAGTCCTGGGTACGGGGCGTGGTGTCCGCCCTTCCCGTGCCGGACGTCACCGTCCGGCTGCGCCTTCCGCTCGAGGACGCCTGGGCCCGCAAGCAGGGCGACCTGGTGCCGTACGAGTGCGGCATGGACCCGTCGACGAGCCGCGCCGCGTTCCTCGCCCATCAGCGCGCGATCGCGGACCGGCTGGACGCGTGGGGGGCCGAGCTCGGCTGGACGGGCGTCACGGCCGACGCGCCGCCGGCCCTGGTCGCCGCGGAGGTGGCCGACATCGCCTGCGCGGTTCTCGCGCCGAATGCCACCCGGGACGCGCCCCGGAGCGCGACGCGGGGCACCGCCCCGTACGCGCCCTCGTACGCCCTCCCGTCCGGTGTCGGCTGCGCCATCGCGCCCGGTCGAAGCGGGGCCGGGCTCCGCACCGCGGTCGTCCCGACGCGCACGGAGTGCCTCGCATGAGCACGGACGCCGGATCCGGCGCGACTGCCGGTGCCGACACCGGATCCCGCACCGGCACGGAGACCGGCACCAAAGCCGGCACCGACACGGAGTCCGGCAGCGGCGTCTCCCCCGGCTCGGTCCGGGACGCCGAACACGCCATCGCCAAGCGCCGGTTCACCAGCATGTGGATCGGCGAGGGAGTCAGCGCCGTCGGCGCCCGGATCACCGCCGTCGCCGTTCCGCTCCTCGCCGTGACCACCCTGCGCGCGCCCGACTGGCAGGTCGGCGCCCTGGTCGCCACCGAAGGGGCCTGCTACCTCCTGCTCGGCCTGCACGCCGGAGCCTGGGTGGACCGCAGACGGCGCCGGCCGGTGCTCGTCGCCACCAGCCTGGCCAGGGCGGCGCTGCTCGCCCTCGTCCCGGTCACGCTCGCCCTCGACGTGCTGAGCATGCCGCTGCTCATCGGGCTCTCCTTCGCGCTCGCCGCGCTCACCATGGTCTTCGATCTCGCCCTGTTCGCCTTCGTCCCGCTCGTCCTGCCGCGGACGCTGCTCACCTGGGGCAACTCCCGTCTCAACGGCACCGATTCGGTCGCCCGCGCCGCCGGGCCCGCCCTGGCCGGCGCCCTGATCCGGTTCACGGGCACCCCCCTCGCCCTCGCCGTCAGCGCGGCCGGATACCTCGTCAGCGCCCTGGGCGTGCGCCTCGTGCCCGTACGGGAGGAGCCGAAGCCCCGTCGCGCGGACGGGCAACCCCGCCGGCCCATGCGCCGGGACATCCTCGACGGGCTGCTCTTCCTGCGCGGCGAACGGCTGCTGCTGCACCTGTCGGTGCTTTCCTGCCTGTACAACGTCTTCGCCACCGTCGTCCTCGCCGCGCTCGTCCCCCACCTCGTGCGTGACCGCGGCCTCGGCCCGACCGCCGTCGGTCTGGTCTTCGCCGCCGCCGGGCTCGGCGGGGTCGTCGGCGCGGTGCTCGTCGGCCGCCTCGGCGGCAGGGCACTCGGCACCAGCCTGTGGACCTGGCCGACCGTCGCCCTGATCGGCGGGCTGGCCGTGCCGTGGGGGCACGGCGCGACCGCCGCCCTCTGCGCCGGCTTCGCCTTCTTCTCCGTCGGCGTGGGCGAGGTCGTCTACAACACGGCGGCGACCACGCTCCGGCAGAGCCGCACACCGGCCGACATGCTCGGGCGACTGCGCAGCGCGCTGCGCACCGCCTCCTTCAGCGGCGGCGTCCTCGGCGGGCTCGGCGGCGGCTTCCTGGCCGGCGCCACGTCGGCGCAGACCGCGCTGGTCGTCGGAAGCGCCGGCTCCTTGCTGGTCTTCCTCGTCGCGGGTCTCACCCCGGTGCGCACGGCCACCGCCGACGACACCGACTGACCCGCCCACGCCCGCACGGCCCCCCGTGGGGCGTCCACCCGTCCCTCGTCCCCGTCCCCCGCCCCTCCGACCTGGCCCACGACGGCAAGGCACCGGCACGACAGAGAGGTTTCCCATGTGCGGCATCGCCGGACTCGTGCGTACGGACGGCTCCGAACTGGCCCCCGGCGCGAGCGCCGTCCTGGGCGACATGGCCGCGGTGCTCGCCCACCGGGGCCCCGACGACGAACGGCTCGCCCTGTTCGGGCCGGTCGGCTTCGCCTTCCGGCGCCTCGCGGTCGTCGACCCGCAGGGCGGCGCGCAACCGCTGGTCAGTGACGACGGTGACCTGGTCCTCGTCGTCAACGGGGAGATCTACAACCATCGCGAGCTGGCCGCGCGCCTGCCGGGCGTCCGGCTGCGCACCCGCTCGGACTGCGAGGTGCTGCTCCACCTCTACCGGGCGCACGGCCTGCGGTTCCTCGACGACGTCCAGGGCATGTTCGCGCTGGCCCTGTGGGACCGGCGGCGCGGCCGGCTGCTGCTCGGCCGCGACCGGTTCGGTGTCAAACCGCTGTTCCTTCACCGCGACGGCGAGCGCACGGCCTTCGCCTCGGAGCTGAAGGCGCTGTTCGCGGACCCGGCCACCCCCCGCTCGGTCGACTGGTACGGCGCGCTCGCCGACCCCCTGCTGTCGGCGACGCCGGTCCTCACCGACGCACCGCCCACCAGTTGGTTCCGGGACATCGAGCAGGTCGCGCCCGGCACCCTCCTGGAGATCGTGCCGGCGAGCGGCGCGGTGCGCGAGCACCGCTACTGGAGCCTGCCGCGGCCCGGGGCGGGCCCTGCCGCAGAGGAGCGCGCCGCCGCCGCGACCGAGGGGCGCACCTCTGCCGACGAGCGCACCGCCGCCGCGTTCGTGGCCGGCTACCGCGAGCTGCTGGAGTCCTCGGTCACCGCGTGCATGGCCGCGGACGCCGAGATCGGCGTGTTCCTCAGCGGCGGCATCGACTCGGCGCTGGTGGCGGCGATCGCCGCCCGTACCGCGTCCGTGCACACGTTCACCGTGCTCAGCGGCAGCACGCTCGCCAATGGCGACGCCGAACACGCCCACCGGGTCGCCGGGCGGCTCGGACTCCCGCACCACCAGGTCGTGTTCGGGCCCGAGCGGGTCCCGGACGCCGAGGAGTGGAAGCGGCTGCTGTGGCTCACCGAGACGCCCCTGTGCGGTCCGGAGCAGTGGTACAAGGCCGAGCTCCACCGCTACGCCCGCGCCACCCGCCCGGACCTGAAGGTGATTCTGGTCGGCCAGGGCAGCGACGAGTTCAACGGCGGCTACTCGGTGGGCATCGGCGGCGGGGAGTGGCAGGACTTCCTCGGCGGACTCGACCAGATGGCGCGGCGGCGCGCACTGCACGCCCGGCCGGCACTCGCCGCCTGGTGGGAACACGGCGGCCCGCCCCTGCTCTCGCCCCGTGTCCTGAGCGACGCCGTGCCCGGCCTGTTCACCGATCCGTACGCCGGTTACGTACGCGGGAAGTACCGTGACCTCCAGCAGTACAACTGCTGGCACGAGGACCGGACCGCGGCCGGCAGCGGCACCGAGACCCGGGTGCCCTTCCTGGACCACCGGATCGTCGAACTCCTCGCGCGGATCCCGGCCGCGCTGCGCGCGACGCTGCTCACGGACAAGCGGATCCTGCGCGCGGCCGCCGCCGGCATCCTGGCCCCGGACATCGCCGAACGTCCCAAGGTGCCCTTCTTCCACGGCGAGGGTCGCCGGCACGCCTTCCGTACGGTGATCGCGGCCCTCGCCCGCGACGGCGACGCCCTGCTGGAGGAGGCCCTGGCGGCCCCCGGCGCCCGCGAGTTCCTCGACGCCGACGCCGCCCGGGCGACCTTGCGCGCGCTGGAGGCCGATCCGGAGGCCACCCACGTGGAGTTCCTGCTCCGGCTGGTGAACCTGGGCCTGCTGGAGACGATGGCCGCCGGCTTCCGTCCCGCGCCGCTCCGCCCGCTGGAGCTGGCGCTTCCCGAGACCCTGCCGGTCGCGGACTGGGACGCGGAGGCCGACGGGATCGCCGAACGGGTCGCCCCGCGACCGCCGCTCGACCTGGACCTCGTCCCGGCCTTCCGGGAGGACGTCCTGCTCGTCCACGCGGCGGCCCTCGACACGCCCTGGCTGCTGCTGGTGGACGGCGCCGTCGAGTACGTCCTGGACGAGGACGACGATCCGGCCTGGCTCGCCTTCGTACGCTCGATGGGAGAGGGCCGGCGCCTGAAGGAGGTCCTGGACCGGGCCGGCCTGCCCCTGGAGGCGGTACGAGAGGTCCTGCTCGACGTGGTCGGCAGCGGGCTCGTCACCCTGACCCCGGGGACCCCGGACGACTCGGAGGCGGCCGGGACGGCGCCCTCGCAGGAGCCGGCATGACGAGCGCGCCGGGACGCGGGACGGCGGCGGGAGCGGCGGCGGACGCGGGATCGATGGCGGACGCGGGAGCCACGCAGAGCACCGGAGCGACGCGGGGTGCCGGCGCCTCGGCTGACGCCCGAGCCACGGCGCCCACCGGAGCGGCGCGGGACGCGGGAGCGGCGCCGGCCACGGCGGACGCCGGAGCGACGCGGGCCAACGGAGCGGCGCGGGACGCGGGAGCGGTGCCGGGCACGGCCGACGCAAGCCCGGTCACGGCGGACACCGGCCTGGACACGGGTGACACTCGTTCGGCCCCTGCCCCTGACCCGGCCGCGGCCGGCGCCGTCGGCGCCCGGTTGCGCCGCCTCGCCGCCGGCTCGTTCGACCGGTCCGCGTGGCCGTTGGACCGGGAGCGCACCACGGCCGCCGCCTGTGTCATCGCCTTCTGCGCGGCGCTGTTCGCCCAGGGCGGCGCCGCCCGCTGGGTCGCGGCCGCCCTCGTGCTCGACGTGCTCCTCGCGGCGCTGCCCTGGCGGACTCCCCGCGCCGGCCGGAGCGGACCGAGCTTCTGGGCCGAGACGCTGTGCGGGATCGCGGTGCCGGCGGGCGCGGGCGTCGCGGCCCTCATGGGCGGCCTCGCCTGGGGCACGGAGGCGGCCGACTGGTGGTGGTACGTGGTCGCGGTCGGCGTCGGGGCGGTCCTGGTGCTGACCGGGGGCATGAACCTCAAGGCCCTCGTCTCGGGCGACCTGGCCTTCGTGTACGGCCCCACGCCGCGGTCCCACGCGCTGGCGCGCGTGACGGCGAGCACGGTCTCCCCCCTGGGTGAGGAACTCGTCTTCCGGGGCGTCGTCCTCGCGTCCGCCGCCGGCGTCGGCGCCGGCGTCGGCGGCACGGGCAGCGGTGGCACCGGCGGGGCCTGGTCCCTCGGCCTGCTCGCGGCCATCGCGTTCGTCGCCCGCCACCACCTGCCGGCCGGCCAGAACCGCCGTGGTTCGTCCCGTGCCCTGCTGGCCGAGATCACGGCGGCCGGCCTGCTGCTCGCGCTGGTGGCCGCCTCCGGGTCCGTCTGGCCCGCCCTGCTGGCCCACGCGCTCAACAACGCCCCCTCCGTCGTCTTCGAGCTCCAGCGGGAGCGGCCCGCCGAAAGGAAGGAACCATGACAGAGATCCACGGAGTGTCCCTCGCGGCACTGCGCGACCAGGGGGCCCTGCCCTCCTCCCACCACTGCGTCTATCTCAGCGGCTCGCTGGTCCGGGGCTGGGGCAACGCGCTCAGCGACGTCGACGTGTACGTCATCACGGACGAGGACTGGAGCAGCCCGACCGCCGAACTCGGGCACGTCGCCCTGGAACCCGACACCCTGCCCGTGGAGATCCGCTACGTCGACGGGCGGCGCTGGGACATCGAGTACTGGCGCGAGACGCAGATCGACCAGGTGCTCGCCAAGGTCGACTGGTCGGTGCTCGACGGCTCCAAGGCCGCCGGCAACCGGCTGTCCTCCGACGAGCTGTACTTCCTGGAGCGACTGTCGTACGCCGCCGCCGTCTCGGGCGACGACTGGCTCCGGGAGCGCAAGGAGCAGCTGGACAAGTCCGCGATGCGGTCCGTCCTGGTGGCGCGCTCCCTGAACAACGCCGACACCTACACCCAGGACGTCATCGGCCAGCTCGAGGCCGGGGACGTGGAGAGCGCGGTCCTGTCGACCAAGATCGCGTTCGGTCACGCCGTCGACGCGCTGGTCGCCGCGGCGGGTGAGTACGGCCTCAACCCGAAGTGGCGGGCCCGCCGATTCCGCGCCGCCGCGCCCGGGCTGCTCACGTTCGAGGAGTACTGGTCCGTCGAGAACATGCACCGCTACGACCCCTCCGACCCGCGTGCGTGGGTGGAGGAAGCCCTTGAGATCTGCCAGCGAATCTCCCTGGAGGTGTCCGTCTGATGACCACGGAACAGACCGCCGTGCCCCTCACCGAGACGTCCGTACCGAGCCGTCGCCTGGACGCGCGCACCCGCCGTACCCGGTCCGGCATGCTGATCGCGGGTCCGGACCAGGCGTTCGAACTGACCGAGACCGCCGCCGAGATCTGGACGCTGCTGGACGGCAGGCGCACGGTCGCGGAGATCGGTCGCAAGCTCGCGGAGACGTACGACATCGACGCGGAGACGGCGACGAACGACGTGCTGGAGATCCTGGAGACGCTGGCCGGCTCGCAGGTCATCACCGTCACCGCCTGAGGGACGCCTCGAGCGGCCGCCCGTGCCGTGGGGAGAGCGCCGGCCTTCCCACGGCACGGGCCGGGCCCTCCCGTGGAGCACCCGTCGCTCACGCTGCGACGGCGTCGTCGACCGATTCGTGAATGTGCAGGACGCCGTCGACGGCGGTGATCTCGCACAGGCGCCGGACCTGCGCCGAGGGCGCCGCCACGCGCAGCTTTCCCGTCCGGTGGGTGAGGATCATCAGATTGAGGAAGGACGAGTCCGCGAAGGTGACCCCGGAGGCGTCCAGAACCACCTTCCTGTGCGTCTCGGCTGCCCGCTCCAGTGCGGCGGCCAGGGGCCCGGTGGACTCCATGTCGTAGGCGCCGCGCGCTTCGACGACCTGGGCCCCGCGGTACTCGTACCGGAGCACCACGTTCTGCTGTGACGGATCCTCGGTGCCCTGTCCCGGGATGGGATTCCTGCTGGGCGTGGTCAGGAGTGCGGACGCGGGGGCTTCATCCCAGGGCACTCTCGGACTCCCTCCAGGGTGTTCCCTCCACGGGAGGGAAGGTACGACATCGGATACAGGAAACCTATGTCATGTAATTGTGTTCCGGCAACCTGGGTCGCGTAAAATTCCCCGCATGGTTGGAGCCTCTGAATCCCACACCGGATGGACGTTCATCACGAACCACGCGCGTGTACTGGCCGCGATCGCGGACAACCCGAACGTCCGCATACGTGACATCGCCGCCCGCTGCCGGCTCACCGAGCGCGCCGTCTCGCGGATCATCGCCGACCTCGAGCAGGACGGTTACCTCTCCCACACCAGGGAAGGGCGCACGAACACGTACCGCATAGAGCCGGGCAAGGTGCTGCGGCACCCGGCCGAAGCCGGCCTCCCGCTGGCCTCGTTGCTGTCCCTGCTGGTGCAGGACGAGTCCGAGCGCACCAGCCAGCATCCGCTCGTCCACTAGTCCGGCTCGCTCGGTCCTCGACGTCGGCATGCAGACGACCGTGTTCGCACGGTCCTTCCACCGACAAGCCCGGTGTCCGGCTGTTCAGGCCGCCGGCGCTGACCGGGTTCTGGCGCTTGCCGCGCTGGGCACCCGGCGGGCCCTCACATGGACCGCGGCTCAGCCCCCCGTCACGGGCCGGGGCGCGTACGGCTCGGCCGCACCGTCGCCGCGGCGCCCGCCACGGTGACCACGGCCGCGAAGACCAGCCATGCCGACCCCGAGGTCGGAGCCTTGGCGAGCGCGGCCCGGTGGGGCCGGCCCCGGACGCCGGTGCCGCGGTGACTTCCGGATCGGCGCCGGAGCCCGCTCGCGGGTCCGGTTCCGCGATGGCGGTGACGAACTCCGTGACGATGCCGTCCGCCCGAGCCGCGTCCTGCGGCACCCTCAGCCGCAAGGCCGTCTCCAGCCCCAGCCCGAGCGGTTCACCAGCCCGCCGCCGAACCGCAGGTGCTCCGGTGCGCTGTGGAAGGCCCGCGCCGTCAGCTCGAACTGTGCCAGCTCGTCGCGCGCGGCCACCGCCGTTCCGTGCTGTCATGGTGCCACCGGTTGTCTCGCGCGCTCACCTGACCGGCGCCGACACCCGAGCCAGGAGAACAACGCCTCAGAGCTCTGACCAGGGCCCGGTTCTATGCTCCGGCGCTCGGATCAGGCGCATAGGCCCGCTGCTCGCATGCTGTCAGGACCAGTGAGCCCTGTTGGTGTAGCCATAGCCCATCCACGTCTGCTCACCGGTTCGGCTGGCCTCAACGTAAAGCCCGTCGCGCCGCAGCTGGATCTTGCCGTTGCTGACGTTGAAACGCTGATTCGCGTTGTGCTTGCAGTTCCAGAGGATGGGCGCGCTGTTGTCGACCGGCGAATCGAGACACAGGCCGAGGTTGTAGGAGGGGTGGATGTACCAACCGCCCTCCGGAGCCTTCTCCATGCACCAGTACTGATTGGCCCTACCGTTCCAGTGCCATGTGATGACCTTTGTTCCCTTGCCGCCTGCCCCCTTGGCGTCGAGATAGGTGCCGGTGTAGGCGTTGCGGTAGGTGTTCCTCTGCTCGCACTGATTCGCCGCTGTCGTCACGCCGTCGGAGGCGAGGGCCGGGACTGCTCCCGCAGTGATCAGCGCGCTCGTCATCGCCATTGCTGTAATGAGTCGTTTCACTGTTCCCCCGTAAGAGCTTCGGTCCAGAATGACGCTCCGCCACCCCGTGGCGGACAGTTACAGACACGCAGTGGCCGGCAGTTGCGGGACTGCATCCGCAGCCGAACCAGGCGCCGCTGTAGGAGCCAAACGTTACGGACCTTCTCCTTCAGGTGTCATACAGCGCCAGTTGGAGATTGCGGTAAACCCTGGCGGTAGCCGAGATGGACCGGCACTGGTGGTGAGTCGTTGACCGCTCGAGCCGGGGGCGCCGGAGCCCCTACCCCGGTGAGCGAAAACGTCACCGTCCGGATCCGTCCCGCCTCGCCGTGGGCCAGCTGGCCGATGACATTCCTGATGCGGCCGAAGCCGTCCCGCGAAGCGCTGGGCGATATCGGCCACCAGGGAGAGTGGGCTCGCGTCCATGACGGTGATCAGAGCACTCCGCGACCACGAGGGCGACGCGGGCACGACGGAAGCGGCCTGGCGAGGCGTGCTGAGGGTGTCGGTCATGTCCCGGCCTCGCCCCATCCGACGTCTGCTGCGTCACAGGCGCTCAACGCGGCCGCCGCGCCATGCCTCCATTCGGCCGCCGGGCGCCGCCCCTCGTGCGCACGCCCTGCTCAACGTCGCGTTCCTCGGTATGCACGTGTCACGTGTCGCCGTCGTTCGGGCGCCTCGACCAGGTTCCGTCCTAGGTGGCTACGTGGTCGAGGAAGTCCCCCGCGCCGTCCGGACAGCGTCCTGCCCGTGCGGGCGCGCGTGCAGCGTCGCTGTGCCCGTCACGCGGAGGCCGACCCGCCCGCCCACGCGGACCTGGAGCGGGCCGGGGGTGCGGATGTCGATCGGTTCGTCCAGGCCGTCGACGGCGACCGCGACCATGGAGTCGTGGCCGAAGAAGCGGACGTCGGTCACGCGGCCCTGGGCCGGTGCCGAGGCCGGGTCGTCGACGAGGTGGAGTTGCTCGGGGCGCAGGAGGACGAGGCCCTCGCTCAGGGCGGACGGGGCGGCCAGCGGGATGCGGCCGAGGGGCGTGGTGGCGGTGTCCCGGTCGGCCGTGCCGGGGACGAAGACGGTGTCGCCGACGAAGGCGGCCACCCAGGGGTCGGCGGGACGCCGGTAGAGGTCCTCGGGGGCGGCGCACTGGGCGACGCGGCCGGCGCGGACGACGGCGACGACATCGGCAGTGGACAGGGCCTCCTGCTGGTCGTGGGTGACGAGGAGCGCGGTCGCGCCGCTGGCCCGGAGCACGGACCGTACCTCCGCCCGTACGGCTCCGCGCAGGCCGCTGTCCAGGGCGCTGAACGGTTCGTCGAGCAGGACGAGATGGGGCTCCGGCGCGAGGGCGCGGGCCAGGGCGACGCGCTGCTGCTGGCCGCCGGACAGCTCGTGCGGCATGCGGTCGCCGTAGCCACTGAGGCCGACGAGATCCAGCATCTCCTCCAGACGTCGACCCCGTGTCCTGCGGTCGGTGCCGGTGAGGCCGAAGGTGACGTTGCGGGCCACGCTCAAGTGGGGGAAGAGCGCGCCCTCCTGGGGGACGATGCCGATGCGGCGGCGCTCGGGCGGGAGGTGGACGCCGGGTCCCGCGAGGATGTGGCCGGCGACGGTGACGGTGCCGGCGTCGGCGCGCAGGAAGCCGGCGATCACCCGGAGGAGTGTGGTCTTGCCGCAGCCGGAAGGGCCGAGAACCGCGGCGAGGGCGCCGCCGGGGACGGTGAGGTCGAGGCCGTCGAGGACGGTGGCTCCGGGACCGTACGCCTTGACCACTCCGCTGACCCGCAGGGCGTTCGGGTCCGGGTCGCTCATGTGCGGTGCCTTCCGAGGAGGTACGAGGGGACGGCGGCGAGCAGGATGAGGGCGGCGGCGTACGGGGCCGCGGCGGCGAAGGAGCCGCTGCCCGTCTCCGTCCACAGGCGGGTGGCCAGGGTGTCCATGCCGGTGGGGCGCAGGAGGAGGGTGGCGGGGAGTTCCTTCATGCAGACCACGAAGGTGAGCGCGGCGCCCGCGGCGACGCCGGGCGCGGCGAGCGGGACGGTGACCTCGCGCAGCACACCGAAGGGTGTGCGGCCGAGGGAGCGGGCGACGTCGTCCAGGACGGGCGGGGCCTGGAGGACGGCGGCACGGGTGGCGGCGACCGCGACCGGCAGGAAGAGCACGGCGTAGGCGCAGATCAGCAGCGGGGTCTCCTGGTAGAGCGGCCGCGCGTATCGGACCGCGAAGAAGACGAGGGCCAGGGCGACGGTGATGCCGGGGACGGCGTGCCCGGCGTACGCGGCCTGTTCGAGGAGGTGTGCGAGCCGGCCCTTGTGGCGGGCCGCGATGACGCCGACGGGCAGGGCGAGCAGGGTGGTGAGCGCGGCGCCCGCGGCGGCGACGCCGAGGGTGGTGAGGGCGGTGGTGGTGAGGGTGGCGGGGTCCCAGGTCGCGGAGGAGCCGACGGCGAGCCAGTAGCCCAGGGTGGCGAGCGGGAAGCCGACGGCCGCCGCGACGACGGCCCCGCACCAGGCGAGCGCGGGCGTCCGCAGTCGGCCGAGGGCGGCCGGGACGGCCCGGCGCGCGGTGCCCGTGCCGGTACGGGCGTAGCCGGCGCGGCCTCGGGTGCGGGTCTCGGCGGCGACGAGGAGGACCGTCATGAGGACGAGTACGGCGCTGAGCGCGGCGGCGGGGGTGCGGTCGAAGCTGGCCCGGTAGGACGTGTAGATGCCGCGGGTGAAGGTGTCGTACCGCATGAGGGACACGGCCCCGAAGTCGGAGAGCACGTACAGCGCGACGAGGAGTCCGCCGCCGGCGGCGGCGGGCCGCAGCTGGGGCAGGGTCACGCCGAGGAACGTACGGAGGGGGCCGCGGCCGAGGGAGCGGGCGACCTCCTCGTGTCCGGGGTCGGTGCCGCGCAGCGCGGCGGCGACCGGCAGGTAGACGTAGGGGAAGCTCGCGAGCGTCAGCGCGAGGGCGGAGCCGGTGAAGCCGGCGAGCGAGGGCGCGGCGGAGAGCCAGGTGAACGCGGTGACGTAGCTGGGCACGGCCAGCGGCAGGGTGACGAGCACGGACCAGGCGCGGGCGCCGGGCAGGGCCGTGCGGACGGTCAGCCAGGCCAGCGAGATGCCGAGTACGAGGCAGGCGGCGACGACCGTCGTGGTCAGGCCGAGGCTGCGCAGGAGGAGTTGTCCGGTCCGCTCGTCGGCGATGACGTCCCAGGCGAACGCGGGGCCGCGTTCGAGGGCGCGTACGGCGAGGTAGCCGAGCGGCAGGACCGCGAGGGCGGCGGCGAGGCAGGCCGGGACGACGAGGACCCACGAGGGCCGGGGGGTGACGGCCTTCCGCCCGGCGGGCGCGGGGGCGCCTGCCGGGCGGGGTTCACGACTCGTCCGGACGGGGGCATCCGGTGAGGTCACGTCAGACCAGTCCGACGTCCTGGAGCATGGCCAGCGTCTCCTTGAGCGAGTCCAGCCTGCCGAGGTCGATCTTCGGCGGCTGCAGGGTCTCCAGCGGCGGCACGCCCTCGGCCGGCTTCACGCCGGCGGCCAGCGGGTATTCCTTGGTCTCCTCGGCGAAGTACGTCTGCGCCTCGGCGGAGAGCAGGTAGTCGACGGCCTTCTGCGCGTACGCGGCCTGCTTGTCGTCCGCGCCCTTGAGGATGCCTGCGCCGGAGACGTTGACCAGGCCGCCGGGGTCGCCCTTGGGCAGGTAGTGAATCCTGGCCTTGAGCTTGTCGGCGCCCTTCTCGGCGGCCTGCTCGTACCAGTAGTAGTGGTTGACCAGGCCGAGCGAGACCTCGCCCTTGTCGACGGCCTCGAGGACCTTGAGGTTCCCCTCGTACACCTTGGGCTCGTTGGCCTTCAGGCCCTTGAGCCAGGTGCGGGTGGCCTCGTCGCCCTCCAGGACGCGCATGCCGGTGACGAACGCCTGGAAGGAGGCGTTGGTCGGGACGAAGCCGATCTTGCCCTTCCACTCGGGCTTGACCAGCTCGTGGACGCTGTTGGGCGGGGTGGCGACCGACGCCGGGTGGTACGCGAGCACGCGGACTCGGCCGCTGACGCCGGTCCAGTCGCCGGCCGAACCGCGGTGGGCGGGGGCGACCTTGTCGAGCGTGGCCTTCGGGAGCGGGGCCAGGCGCTGTTCCTTGGAGAGCGCGCCGAGGGCGCCGGCGTCCTGGGAGAGGAAGAGCCCGGCCTCGGTCTTGTCGCCTTCCTCCAGGAGCTGGGCGGAGAGCTCGGCGCTGTCGCCGTAGCGGACCTCGACGTTGGTGCCGAGGTGCTTCTCCAGCTTCTCGATCAGCGGCTTCACGAGGTTCTCGTTGCGCCCGGAGTAGATGACGAGCCCTGCCGGCTCGTCACTTCCACAACCGGCGAGCGGAAGGATCATGGCGGCCGCGGCGAGCGCGGTCAGGGTGCGGGCCAGGGGGCGGCGCATAGGGAGTGATGCCTTCCTGCCGTGCCCGTCACCGTGGCGAGGGGGATCGCTGAGCGGGAACGGGCGACGAAGTCTTACCTGGAGAACCGGTGAATACGGCATTGATAAGGTAAAGCTAACCTAATGGTCAAGGCGGACTTTGATAACGGCTTGGTCCCGATGGGGCATCCGGAGGCACCCCTCCCTCTTTCCGGTGAGGAAAGGCTTACCTACGATGCGCCGCGTGACCCTCCTCCCCGCCCCGCCCACCGGCGGCCACGCACTCCCCTTCGCCCAGGGCCTCGCGCAGCACGGCGACCGCACCGCCTTCGTGACCGCCGAGGGGGAGCTGTCCTACCGCGAACTGGCCGACCGGGTCGCGGCCACCATCCACCGGCTGGGCCCGGGGCGCCGCCTGGTGCTCCTGCCCGGCGCCAACACCGCCGACGCGCTCGTCGTCCATCTGGCCGCGCTCGCCGCCGGGCATCCCGTGCTGCTCGTCCCCGGCGACCATCCGGAGGCGGTGCAGAGCCTGATCGACGCGTACGACCCCGATGTCGTCGCGCGTCCGGCCGAGGGCGACTGGGTGATCGAGGAGCGGCGGACCGGCTCCGCCCACGTCTTCCACCCGGACCTGGCGCTGCTGCTGAGCACCTCGGGCTCGACCGGCTCGCCGAAGCTGGTCCGGCTCTCGTACGAGAACCTCCAGGCGAACGCCGAGGCCATCGCCACGTACCTCGGGATCCGCGCATCCGACCGGGCCGCCACGACCCTGCCGATGCACTACTGCTACGGCCTCTCCGTCGTCCACAGCCACCTCGCACGCGGCGCCGGCCTCGTCCTCACCGGCCTGTCGGTCGCGGACGCCTGCTTCTGGGACCTGTTCCGCTCGGCCCGCGGCACCGCCCTGGCCGGGGTGCCGTACACCTTCGACCTGCTCGACCGGGTCGGCTTCGCCGAGATGGACCTGCCTCATCTGCGGTACGTCACCCAGGCGGGCGGCCGTCTCGCGCCCGATCGGGTCCGCCACTACGCCGAGCTGGGGGTACGACGCGGCTGGGACCTGTTCGTCATGTACGGCCAGACCGAGGCGACCGCCCGGATGGCGTACCTGCCCCCGGAGCTCGCGACGTCCCGCCCGGACACCATCGGCATACCGGTTCCCGGCGGGTCGTTCTCCCTCGCACCGGTCGAGGAGGCCGTGGACGAGGGGGGTGTCGGCGAACTCGTCTACACGGGGCCCAACGTCATGCTCGGCTACGCCCACTCCCCCGACGACCTCGCCCTCGGCCGGACCGTCGACGCCCTGCGCACCGGCGATCTGGCCCGGCGCACCGACGACGGTCTCTACGAGATCGTGGGCCGGCGCAGCCGCTTCCTGAAGATCCTCGGACTGCGCATCGATCCGCAGCGGGTGGAGGCGATGCTCGAAGGGCACGGGCTGAGTGCCCTGTGCGCCGGGGACGACAGTGTGCTCAGCGTCACGGTCGAACGAAGACCCGGCTGGGACGCGCGGCGCGTCCGACGCCGCGTGGTCGACGAATGCGCCCTGCCCCCGCGCGCGGTACGCGTCCACGTCGTTCCCGACCTCCCCCGGCTGCCCTCGGGCAAGCCCGACTACGCCGCCGTCCGCGCCTTGGGCGACAGGCCGGGCGAGTCCCCGGACGACGGTGGCTCCGGCCCCCACGACCTGTGCGCCCTCTACGCGCGCGTGCTTGACCGGCCGGGCGTGACGCCGGACGACAGCTTCGTGGGCCTCGGCGGCGACTCCCTGTCGTACGTGGAGGTCTCCCTCCAGCTCGAACAACGCCTCGGCCGGCTGCCGGCGAACTGGCACGTCACCCCGATCCGGGAACTGGCCGCCCCCGACGCCGTCTCCCCCACCCGGCGTCGGGCCCGCCTGGAGACCAGCGTCGCCCTGCGCGCGGTGGCGATCGTGTGCGTCGTCGGCTCCCACGTCCGGCTCTTCGAGATCAGGGGCGGGGCCCATCTCCTGCTCGCGGTCGCCGGGTTCAACTTCGCCCGCTTCCTCCTCACGTCCGCCGAGCGCCGTGAGCGCGTCCGCCGTACGGCCCGGAGCATCGGGCGCATCGCGCTGCCGACCATGGCGTGGACCGCGTTCGCCCTCCTGTTCTCCGACGCCTACGACTGGACCAACCTCCTGCTGCTGCACAACGCCCTGGCCCCGGAGGTCATGGGGCCGGGCATCCACCTGTGGTTCGTCGAAGCCCTGGTCTACATCCTCCTCGTGACGCTCGCGCTGCTGGCCGTGCCCGCGGTCGACCGGGTGGAGCGGCGATTCCCGTACGGACTACCCGTCGCCCTCGCCGCACTCGGTCTCCTCACGCGCTTCGAGCTGATCGGCCTTCCCGACCGCTCGCAGATCACCGACGCGGTCACGATCTTCTGGCTGTTCGCCCTCGGCTGGGCAGCCGCCAAGTCCCGCACGGTGCCGCAGCGACTCCTGGTCACCGTGGCCGCCCTGGCCGCCCTGCCGGGCTTCTTCCCCGGAGAGCCGCGCCGTGAGGCGTTCGTCGCGATCGGCTTCGTGCTCCTGGTCTGGCTGCCGACTCTCCCGAGCCACCGCCGCGTCAACCAGCTGGCGGGCGTCCTGGCCGCCGCTTCCCTCTCCATCTATCTGACCCACTGGCAGATCTACCCGATCCTCGACGACGTGTCCGAGCCCCTCGCCCTCCTCACCGCCCTGCTCTTCGGCATCGGATACTCGACGGCCGTCTCACGCCTGACCCGGTGGACCGGACGGCGCTTCAGGGGACGGCGCGCCTCCGGGCCGCGCGCTTCGATGACGCCCCGGACGGGCAGCAGGCCGGTTCGAGCACGCCGGTTCCAGGGACTGAGGACCAGCCATCCGGGAACTCGGTGCGACTGAGCGCTGTACGGGGCCGGTGACGGGGGCTCCCCCGGGAAAGGCCGAGTGGCTGGATCTCCCAAAGAATGAGAGCCGCTCCGTCTGCCCCGTACCGTGGCTTCGCATGACGAACTCCGAGATCGAGATCACGGCAGACCTGATCCGCGAACTGCTGAGGGAGCAGCATCCGGACCTTGCGGAGCTGAACATCCGCGAGGTGGCGGGCGGCTGGGACAACCAGCAGTGGCGCCTCGGGGACGAGTTGGCCGTGCGCATGCCGCGTACAGAACGCGCCCCGCAGCTTCAGCGCAAGGAACGCCGGTGGCTGCCTGTCCTGGCTCCGCGCCTGCCGCTTCCGGTCCCCAACCCGGTGCGGATCGGTGAACCGTCGGCGCGCTTCCCGAAGCCCTGGACCGTCATGACGTGGGTGCCGGGCGAGCCACTGGACCACACCTCGATCAGCCGCGGCGATCACGCGGCCGACACCCTGGCGGGCTTCCTCGAGGCGCTCCATGTGGAGGCCCCCGCCGACGCGCCCATCAGCGAGGACCGCGGCGACCACCCCGCGAAGTGCACGGACGGCTTCGACCACTTCTTCCACGCCGTCGTCCCCGACGACCTGGCCGACGACGTCCGGGCTGTCTGGGCCGACGCCGTCGCGGCGCCCGAGTGGGAGGGTCCGCCGCTCTGGGTGCATGGGGACCTGCATCCGGCGAACGTCGTCGTCTCGGACGGGACACTCTCAGGCGTGATCGACTTCGGTGACATGTTCGCCGGTGATCCGGCGTGGGACCTCGCGGCCGCGTGGGTGATCCTTCCCGCGGGCGCCGCCTCACGGTTCTTCGACGTGTACGCGCACGCGGACGAGGGAATGATCCGGCGCGCCCGCGGCCTGGCCACTCTGAAAAGCCTGTTCCTCATGCTGATGGGACTAAACGGAGACCAGGGCCTTCCGGGCGGCAAGCCGACGTGGGGACCCGCAGGTCGGGCAGCGCTCGAACGTGTTCTTCAGAGCTGGCACTCATCGCCCTTCTGACCGTGCTGGTGCTCGCGTTCGCGGCCAAGCCGGTGGCTCGACCGGGCGTCAGGCGTGAGCGCGGGAAAAGGGGATGCCCGCCCCTGGCCCGCGCAGGCAGGATCCCTCCATGTCGACCGACGTCAGCGGAATGATCGAATGCCGGCCGGGGGCCAGGCTGTGGGGACCCGAGGACGAGGACTCCGTGTGGGAGGTCGCCATCGATCTCTTCCTCCTGAACAGGGGCAACGCCTATGACGGCCTGGCCTGCCTCTTCGGAGTCCGAAACTCCTTCGGGTTCCGTCCCCTGGCGGAAGGCCGTGGCTTCCCGGATGACGCCTCGGACGGGCTGCGCGGTCAGTTCGCCGCGTACGGCGGCCCCCACAATGTGCACGGGACCACCTGGCTGACCTGGGTCGAGCTGAATGACGCGGACTGGGAGGAGACCGACGCCTCAGGGACACGGACCCGCGCCTCGGCCGCAGGGATCGACACCGACTGGGGCCGGGTCTGGAGGGTCATGCGTATCCTCAGCGAAGTCCACGGAGCCGAGAACGTACGCCTTGTCGTCTGGTTCCACTGACTCGTGGCGACCACGCCGTGGCCTGCGCTCTCCCGTGCCTCGCTCGGCGAGCGGCGTTTGTCATCGGTATGCGATTCCGCGACCTGGGGGCCCGCGCTGCGGCTCATGCCGGCCGACGACACGAGCGGCGCGCGCCACCCACGAGAACTCCTCGCGGAAACTCGGGAATTGATGGTCCGGGGTGCGGGGTGCGGCGTGCATCAGCCGAAGCCGTGGGAAGGCGGCGACGAGTTGTGGGCGGTGCACGCTGCGCCGCGGAGGATGTAAATGCGTCGACAGCGCCCCACCGTTCCCGGCAAAGTGGCCGTCCGTGACGAGCAGTGAACTGTGGACCCGTGCGACCGCCGAGCGCTACGACACCGAGGAGAGCGAAGCGTCCTCGGCTGCCGTCCTCGGACCGACACTCGACTTCCTCGCCGAGCTCGCCGGAGACGGCCGCGCACTGGAGTTCGCCATCGGGACCGGACGAGTGGGAGTCCCGCTCCGGGAACGCGGCGTGCCGGTCGTGGGCATCGAACTGTCCGAGCACATGGCAGCGGTGCTGCGGCGCAAGATCGGCGAGGAAACGCTCCCGGTAGTCATCGGGGACATGGCCACCACCGTCGTTCCCGGTGAGTTCACCCTGGTCTATCTCGTCTACAACACCATCACGAACCTGCTCACTCAGGACGAGCAGGTCGAGTGCTTCCGCAACGCCGCACGACATCTGAAGCCCGGCGGCCGATTCGTCATCGAGCTGGGTGTGCCGCCCCTGCGGTTCCTGCCGCCCGGCCAGGTCGCGGTGCCGTTCGACCTCTCCGAGCAGCATCTCGGTTTCGACACCTTCGACCTGGTCGAGCAGATTCTCGTCTCGCACCACTTCACCCGCGACGGCGACGACGGCCGCTACCGCCGCGACAACTCCCGGCACCGGTACGCCTGGCCGGCAGAGCTCGACCTGATGGCACGGATCGCGGGGCTCGAGCTGGAACGCCGTGTCGCGGACTGGGACAAGGCGCCGTTCACCCAGAACTCCGAGAAGCACATCTCCGTGTGGCGCAAGCCCACCTGAGGTCGGCACCACCGGGCTTTCTTCCGTGCTCAGGTCGTCTGCCAGCTCTCCGTCCTGATTCCGTCGGCGGCCGGACAGGCGCTCTGCCAAAGCGGCCGTCGAGCCCGGTGGGCGGGGGCGGGCCCCGGTCGTACCGTCCAGACGGACCAGGCGGCCCGGGTCAGTCGAAGAGGGCAACGACTCCGTTCACCCAGACCGCGATGAACGCGAGGGCACCCACCAGGCAGCCGACACCGGCCAGCACACCGCCGACCGTCCACGGCTCGGACGGCGCCTCCTCGTACTCGTCCTCCAGGCCGTCCTGGTAGGAGGCGGGGTCGTCCCAGTCGACAGGGTGCCCCAGCTCCTCCGCGCAGGCGGTTCGCACGGCGACCAGCTGCTTCTCCGCGAAGGCGGTGGCAGCCAGCGCCTCGGGACCGCGCCAGGCGAGTGCCTTCATCCGCCACGCGGGAGATCCGTACCGTGCCTCGAAGGCGACGGTCTCGTCGGCGTTGCGGTCTTCCTCGAGGTACATCCACCGCCCGGCCTCGGCGGCATCGCCGTAGAGCCGGTACACCTCGGCCAGGCGTCGGCGGAGCGTCAGGTCGTACGGGAAGGACGAGACGAGACCGCGCAGACGCTGGCGCGCAACAGGCACGCGGCCGGCCGCCAGGTCTGCATCGACACGGGCAAGGGTCTCTCTCAGGGGCATCAACACATGATCGGGTATCGCACCGATCGGCGTCGACCTGGTTGTTTGCCCAGCGCCTGCTCGCTCCCCAGGGAGCCTCACCCAGACGAGACACTTTCCCTTACGGGACAGCCCATGGTCCGTCCGGGTGGGCGAAGGGGCCCGACCTCGGTTGTCCGAGTCGTGGCCCCTCCGCTCCGCCCGGCGGGAAGGGTCAGGCCAGGTTGATGTTCTCGGCCTGCGGGCCCTTCTGGCCCTGGGTGACGTCGAACGTCACGGCCTGGCCCTCCTGGAGCTCACGGAAGCCGGTGGAGTTGATCGCCGAGTAGTGGGCGAAGACGTCCGGGCCGCCGCCGTCCTGGGCGATGAAGCCGAAGCCCTTCTCCGCGTTGAACCACTTCACAGTTCCTGTAGCCATGTCTCATGCCTTCCAGTCGATGAACGCCTCCCACACCCTGCGGAAGGCGGAGGTGATCGCCCTGGTTCCTGCGGCACAGCACAGCAAAACGCCCACACCGAAGGCGTGGGCAAAGGGAACTCCCGAACCACGACAGCTAACCAGGACGCTACACGCCCGCACACGCTGTCACCACAGGAAACGCCTCACGTTTCACACCCTGACATGGGTGCGCGGGCCCGCCGGGCCTGGCGACGCGTACGAAATCAGGCCGCTGCCGTCGGATTCGCCGACTCGGCTGCCCGGCGGTATTCGGCGTTGATGCGTTGGGCTTCTTCGAGCTGGTCCTCGAGGATGATGATGCGGCAAGCGGCTTCGATGGGGGTGCCCTGGTCGACGAGCTCGCGGGCGCGGGCGGCGATGCGCAGCTGGTAGCGGGAGTAGCGGCGGTGGCCTCCGGCCGAGCGCAGCGGGGTGATGAGGCGGGCCTCGCCGATGGCGCGCAGGAAGGCCTGGGTGGTGCCGAGCATCTCGGCGGCCCGGCCCATGGTGAAGGCGGGGTAGTCGTCGTCGTCGAGACGGCCGTACGAATCGTCTGCGGTCATCGCGCCTCTCTCATGGGACTCATGGAACGCATGGAGGGGCCCTGGCGCCGAGCGGCACCAGGGCCCCGAAGGAACTGCTACACCATCTGCCGGCCCTGATCCTGCGCCGGCCTTCTGTTTCCGCCGACCCGACCGACGTACTGCCGGGGCTGCGGGGATCGCGGTTGCCTGACCGGAGACCACCTCGCTATCGATGTCCTGCGGTACCCGGGCCCAAGACTTCCGCCCGGGCGATCCTGATGGCGCTTCGCTCCTCCGCTTCTTCCCTCGATGATCAACTACCTGTCAAACGGGAACTGCGTACTGCCACTGCGGTCTTGGCGGCCCCTGATCACTGCGGGCCACCCGGTCCGGTCGTCAGTCCCGTCGCCGTCCTGCAACAACCGTGGCTTCGAAACTCCACCACCGCACCGTCGTGCGAACTGCAACTGCGGATACTGCTGCCCGGCAGTTCGTCTCTGCCGGGCCTGCGGTTTCTCTGCTACGAGAGAAACCATAACCACGCCACTACCCAATGTCTACTCTGACGGAGGTAGATTTTCGCGTGTTCGACAGTGAGGTAATTACCCTCGAACAGGGGCGGGTTGAGGGGCAAGCCGGGTGGGCGGGCCGCGGCCGGGACACAAGCCGCGGGCAGACCCATGCTCAACCACCTCGCCTCCGCCACGCCGTGACCCGCCCGGCGACCGGCGGCAAGACCGTCGAAGGTGCCGCCGTCGAGCGCGGCCAGGGGCCTGCCGCCCGGCGTCACCGTCGGCTCCCGGGCGCGGGCACCGCAGCGGCCAAGGACAACCGTCCTGCCACGGGGAATCGAACAGCAGCCGGGGCGGCCACGCCGTGCGGACAAGGTGACGGAGTCTGCAGGTCAGGGATCGGCTGAGCATGGCGCCTGGGGAAGACGGAGACCATGGGCTTACGCATTCACTTCACCGTCGAGGATTTGGCACGCACCCGCGTCGACCCTGCGCCTCGTCCCCTCCTGGAGCTGAGCATCGCGCTGCGGTTGCTGCAGACGCGCGACCACCCTTTGCGTTACGGCGCCTGGCGGCGCGAGGTGGCCGCACGGCTGCCGGTCGGCGCGCGCCGTGTAGTGGAGCTCGTGCCGGTGCAGGGGTGGGCTCCTGACTTTGTCGCGCCGTGCGATGCCGGTGACGTCGAAGCCTTGATCGACAAGCTTCGTTCCACGCCTCGGCGGCAGATCGTCGCGGAGCTCGCGGAAATCGCCGAACAGCAGACCATGCCCACCTGGAGTGGGCGGCTGGCCGACGAGCCGGAGGCGATGAGAACATTCCTCGACACCCTCCTGGGCGTTCACCAGACCGTGCTGGCCACGTGGTGGCCGCGACTACGCTCCCGCGTCCTGGCCGATCAGGCGGTACGGGCCAGGATGATGGCCGGTGGGATGGAAGTCCTGTTGAGTGGTCTGAGTCCCCGCCTCCGCTGGAGGGCGCCGGTGCTCGAGATGCTGGGGCCCTGCGACGGGGATCTCCATCTCGATGGGCGTGGCCTCCTGCTCGTGCCGACCGCGCTTGGTGGCACTTTGCCGGTCATTGCCCCCACGGCCGAGCCCCAGCCTGTTCTCGCGTACGCGGCCGCAGACCCCGATCCCCTGCACGACCTCCTCGTGCTGGCACCGCGCTCGTCGAACGGACCGGGGCGAGCCGTGGCAGCGTTGCTCGGCCGTACCAGGGCCGCCGTCCTGTACGCGATCGCCACGCACCCCGGCTGCACGACCAAGGAACTCGCCGCTCACTGCCGTATCGCCCCCGCCAGTGCCAGCGAACACGCCACGACGTTGCGCGCCGCCGAGCTGATTTCCACCTCACGCCATCGCAATACCGTCCTGCACACGCCCACGACTCTCGGACTCGCCCTCCTCGACACCATCACGGACGAGCCAAACGTGGTGTAGCCGCCACGGCGGCGGCAGCAGCGGCTCCGCATCCAAGTCCGTCCGGCGTCATGGAGGGCTGTGTGTCCCTACGACATCCTGTAGGTGGCCGCCAGCTCACGGCGGATGGCCCTCTCCACGCCCAGCTGCTTCTCGACGGCGGCCAGTTCGGTGGCGTGCTGACGGATCAGGCCGTTCTCGTATTCCGCCTCCACGGCGAACGACACACCGAGGAGATTGGTCCTCTCCTTGCAACGCATGTCGGCCAGGGCTACGCCGATTTCCTCGCCGGACGCCTGTGGGCGGGTTTCCGGCTGCCAGCGAGCGGTGTCCCCAGCCGCCTCGTACGGATCACGGTACTGATGGCCCTGTTCTTCCATGCAGGACGACCACCGCGCCGTGACTTCGGTGACCCGTGGATCCTTTCGTGCCTGGTCCAAGGCTCTGCTCTCGATGGCGCTGACCACGCCGCCGAGGGCCGAGGCCATAGACCCGCTGTTGGCCAGCCGCCGGTCCGCTTCGCCGTAGCAGCCACCTCGGGGTATCGACTGCCCTCGATACCCGGTAGAGCTCGAGCGGCCCTCCGCCTTCCCCTTGTCCCCGGGCGCACCGGCGAGCAGAGCGCGCTGCTCGGGGCTGTAGGCCCTGAAATGGGCCGCTGGGTCGCCATGTGCTCCCTTTTGGCTTCCTCTCACCGGCGCGGGACGGTACCCGTGGCGGCGGGCGTCGTCGATGCGGCCGAGCCCGTAGCGGCGGGCCATGTTCAGAGGGTCGTAAGAAGCCTGCCTGGTCGGCATGGCTTTGCTGAAGGCGTCGCTCAGGTCGGCGTCGTAGCGGCGCAGGCAGTCCCGGACCAAGAGCGTGCGCAGGCGCCAGGACAGCGCGAGCTCGTCCGCGCTGGGCATGTAGCGGCTGATGGGCAGGCGCAGCCCGGTGACGGTCGCTGCCTGGGGGGTCGGAACAGGCCCGGAGGACCGGACTCCTGATTCCGAGGCGTTCGAGGAAGTGGAGGTGGTCGAGCATCCTGTGACTGCTGCCGCCGCGAGAAGTGTCGCGGCAGCCAGGGTACGGAGCGGTGCGGTGCGAGGGCGTTCCATGAAACTCCGTTCACTCACGGCGCGGTGGGGCCGGCCGGGCGGGGTGCGCCCGGCCGGCCCGCTCCGCCGGCTCGTCAGTACGTCACGTCGTAGGAGGAGATCTCGTTACGCAGGCCGACGTTGCCGAGGTTGCCGCCATAGCCCGACGGCGTCCACGCCACGGAGCCCGTCATGTTGATGTTCTTCCAGGCCCACAGGGTGCCGTTCGTTCCGTTGTCCATGGAGGCGGCGTTGTCGTGTACGACCGTTCCGCTGCCGGCCGAGCCCTCGCCGTCGCTCCAGAACTTGTTGTCGCCGAGGTTGTAGTCGGTGTCGGAGTACTTGCGCCAGATCGCGCCCTCGGCCCCGGGACTGTAGTAGAAGCACACCGCGCCCCAGGCGCAGCGGAAGGGATCGCTGTCGATGCGCCAGCCCTGGATCTTCCCGCCCTCCGCGGCTGCAGGGGTGGCAGAGACCCCCGTGACGGCGAGTCCCGCGGCGGCCAGTGCGCCTGCGATCGCCATCGTCCGGCGCTTGCTCCACTTGTGCATGCGAACTCCTTGATGTCGTCGGTTCGTGGGCAGCTCAGGTCCGTCCGTCCAGGTTCGAGAGGAACGGTCGTCCCCGGCGGCGGGACCTGCTGATCAGCTTGGTCGGGCGCTGCCGCACTCTCGACCTCATTCGGCCTGGCCCGAATCACGGCCGGGCACCGGCGGCCCCCGCACGCACTGCACACGAACGACCTGCTATGACCTGACCTCGGCCGTCACGACCGGGGCGAGGCGCCCACTCACGCCGGCCACAACGAGCAGGGCTTGCGCACCCCCGACGCTCGGGTCGACGTCGGATGACACCTGACGAAGGCAGAGAAGATGACCACGCAGACCCATCCCGTCGACCACGAGCTCATCCAGGCAGCGGCGCAGGTTGCTCGCACTCGCTGCCGGAGCGACAACCACACCATGGCAGCCGCGGCCCGCGCCCAGGACGGTCGGATCGTCACCGCCGTGAACGCCTACCACTTCACGGGAGGACCCTGTGCCGAGCTGGTCCTTATCGGCACCGCAGCGTCCCAGGGCGCCTACGAGCTGAAGACGATCGTCGCGGTGGGCGACCGGGACCGAGGGGTTGTTCCCCCGTGCGGCCGGTGTCGCCAGGTCCTCCTCGACTACTTCCCGGCCCTCAAGGTCATCGTCGGTGAAGGCGATCACCTCCGAACCGTCCTCATCACCGACATGCTGCCCGAAAGCTACGTCTGGGCCGACCACCAGCTCGACGCCGAGTAACCGCGCTCCTGGCACGCTGCCGTTCCGAGTGTGTCCCGCTTCAGCGGCCGCCGGCACCGCCGACCGACAACAGGGAAGGCAACGCGGGTGGTCCGCCGCCCGCCGGGAAACGGGCCCGGCCGGGCCGGTGGAGCCTGGTGGGTCGAGCCGCTCGGGTCGCGGAGCATACTGGTCGGGCCCCTGATCACCACTGGACGGTTCCATGGCCAAGAGCAGCTCTTCATCGACCCCTGTCCCCGACACCGCGTGGCTCGGGAGTGGGTGTCACCTCGGGCCCGACGCCGAGCGGGATGTCCGCCGCAATCTGATCGCCCTCAAGGCCGCCGGAGTGATCGACGGCTTTCTGGACCTCGACCCGGTCGAGGCGGCCCGCTCGACCGATCTGTTCCCTCGGGACGAGTCCGCCGACCCCGGCCCGTCCGCCCGCCGCGTCTTCGAGGCCCGCTGGCGCGTGGCCGACGGTGTCACGGTGCGCGCTCAACTGACCACGTACGAGCCGGAGTCCCGCCGTATCGTGGGCGAGGGCGTCACCTGGGTGCTGGCCGCCGAGGCGGAGCGGCCGTGGGAAGCGAGCTGGCCCTCGCCCGCCACCATGTTCTGGCCCGACAGCGACCAGGTCCCCTGGGACCACGACAGGGTGCCGGGCGTGCGTCTGCGGACGGCGAACCACCTGCCGAAGGACGACGGTGAGTTGCGGCGCCTGCTGCGGGACTGCAGCCGCCAGAGCTGGTTCATCCACGTGGTGGTGCACGAGGCGATGACGCCGGACGCGCTCGGGCGACGGCCCGTCACGGCGTTCCTGCCGCCGAGCCTGCGGCACCGGGTGGTCGAGCACCGGGCCACGCCGGAGCAGGCGCTGATCGCCGACTTCGCGATGAAGCGGGAGCTGGGCGTAGGGCTGCCGCGCGGCGGGGCCGTCGTCCTGCCCCCGACGTCGCAGGCGCCGGGCTACGACCCGGAGCGCTTCACCGTTCGCGCCGTCTTCCTGGACGGCACCGAACCGACCGAGCTCCTCCGGAAGATCGAAGAGTTCGCCTCCCTGCCGCGACCGCTGCCGGCCGACGCCGAGCGGGTTCTGACGCGACTGCGCCAAGGCTGGCACCTGCTCACCCCGGACGAGGAGCTCGTCCATGCTCGGGCCATGGTCACCCGATACGCCAAGGCGCTCGAGGCCATGACGGCATCCTGCGACCTCTACCGCGAGGCGGCCGAGTCGGCGCTCGCCGCGCTCGCCGAGGCGACCGGGGGCAACCACACGTCCCCGAACCCCACGCCGGCCGCAGCAGCCGATCAGGACGCCTCACCGATGAAGACCCTCACGAAAGCACTCGCCCTCTTCCGCAACCCGAACCGATAGCACGCGAGCGGATCGGTGGTGGTGCGAACACCGAGCGCGGGTGCGTCGGCGACCCGCGCCCCCGGAGTGCGCACCCCCACCGGACAGCACACCGAAGCGCGGCGCGGCGGTGTCCGTCAGGCCAGGGCGGCGACGGTCGTGACGAGGTCGGCGGTCACCTCGGCCACACGGATCCTGGGGCGATGGCGCGGACTCGGTCTGATGCGTCACCCGGACCGGCATTGCCCAGGGGCGCGGTCCCCCGTGTGTTCGATCTCTTCGAGGATCCTGACGGCCTCGGTGAGGGCCGCGCCGTAGACCGGCCATTCGCCAGGGGTGTCAAGACGGTCCTGTCGCACCGTCGCGGTCACTTCGCGGTAGCGGTGCATGGCGTCCTCGATGTGGCCACGGAGCCGGTCGGCATCTTCCGGGCCCTGGGGCGGATGCAGGCACTCCAGGGCGTCGGCAGCACCGTGCAGCAGATTCGCGTACGACGTGAGAACCGTCTCTGTCTCCGGAACCCGCCGCGCGTGGGTCAGCGCCCGGGCGACGGACCGGATGTGTGTGCCGAGGCGCTCGATCATGTCGATCGCCTCATGACAGCGGTGCAGCGATTCCTCGGCGCGGCACCAGGGGCGGCGGGGGTTGAGTCTGCTGTTCTCCTGCTCCCTGTCCACCGCCGCGCGGACCTGTGCCGCCCGGGCGGCCAACTGCTCGATCCGGCGGGCCCAGTCCTCCTGGGACTTCTCTTCGGCGGTTTCTCGTTCCGCCATGCGGGCCAGTGCCCGCAGAAGGCTCTGGGCGCGAGCCGCGAGGTCCGTGGTCATCTGCTCCGCCGTGTCCGTGTGGGGTGAGGGAGCGACAGCGAAATGGGCGGCCAGTCCGCAGCACACGCCGATGGCCGCGGCCGCCACGAGATGTCCGATGTAGTCGACGTCGCCACCGCCGCCCGCGAACGCGAACAGGGCGACTACGGGGACCTGGGCGCCTTGTCGGCCGAGGAGCTGAAAGCGTGCTCCTATCAGGGCGATGAACGCGAGTACCCCCACGCTCCAGACATGAACGCCGGCAGTGCTGCCGAACGCCGCCGCGCCCGCCGTCCCCAGCGCCATGGCACCCAGGTACTGAGCCGAGTCCCACAGTGACCGGTAGACCGTGGACTGCAGGGCCAGCAACGCGGTGAACGTGGCGAAGGCCGTGACCGTCGAAGGCAGCAGCCACGCCGACGCCCACCAGGCCGCCGCGGCCGCAGCGGCCCCCTTGCACTGCAGCAGCAGCCCGTCCCGCTCCTCACCGGGCCGCCGCATCGCCCGGCACACGGACTGCCACCGGGCCTGGAGCTGCCGCCCACACCACGCACCGGCCGAGCCGATCCGGCGCGGGACCCCGCCGCCTCGTCGCACAGCCCGCGGGCTACGCTCAGCCACGGGCAGGGGCGGCCATGGCGGGCAGCACGTGGGGGCAGTTCCCCCCGACGCGTGCCAGGGGGACACGCATCCGTCGCAGCAGGTCACGCGTGAGGCGACGGTCGACCGTCGTGCGCCAGGTGACGCCGGGATACCGCGAGCGCAGATGCGACAGCGCTCTCGTGCCCAGCCCGCTGCCATGAAACGGTTCATCGAGAACCACGTCGGTGATCACTCCCTCGGCGCAGCGGTCGCACGCGCGATACGTCACCCGCCCGACCACCTTGCGGATGTGGACCAGGAGCAGGCAGTCCTCCCCTTTCCCCTCCGGAGCCGGACAGCAGCGCAATTCGATCTCCCTATAGACCGCGAGCCGACGATGCCACCTGCCGCAGCGCCGCCCCGAGCGTCGATGCCGCCCTCGAGCCCGCCGGTGCGAGGCACCGGCCCGCCGTTCGGGCAACGAGCCGCCCTCGGTCGTCCTGAAAGACGTCTGGACTCCCATGCACACCCGCGTGCCCCGACACCTCCTGGCCCATGCCTGCGTCACCCGGCGTGGACATGGGGGCCCTGTCCCGTCCTCGCTCCGTCCTGGCCGAGGCCATGAGGACGATCAGGACGAGGCATTCGTCGTCCTCGACGGCGTCCTCTGCCGCTCGAACGCGTGGCCGCCGACACTGATGGCGATTCTCGAGATGCAGCTGGTTCAGGTCAGCGGTCGGGTCGGGAGGCCGGCGGTCGCACCGTCGCAACGCACGTGTGTGGGCTTCCGTGCTCGCGCTGGCACCGGCGCCCGGTTGGTCCTGACGCCGGACTGGCTGATCACCGATGCCCATGAAGCGCCGACGCTAGTCTTGGTGCGCCGTAGTGATGTTCACGGGGAGGGAGCCATCAGCGGTGCAGCCTCTGCAGGAACAGGACCCTGACCGGATCGCGGACTATCGGCTCATCGGGAGACTGGGGGAAGGCGGCATGGGCGTGGTCTACCTGGCCCGCTCCCCGCGTGGCCGGATGGTGGCGGTGAAGACCATCCGCACCGAACTGGCGGCAGCCCCGGACTTCCGGCTCCGGTTCGCCAAGGAGACCGCCCTGGCCCAGCAGGTCGGCGGGGAGTGGACGGCCGCTGTGCTGGACGCCGACCCCGACGCGGAACTCCCCTGGGTCGCCACCGCGTACGTCGCCGGGCCGACCCTGCACCAAGTGGTGGCCGAGCAGCACGGGCCGCTGCCCGAGCACTCGGTACGCGGTCTGGCATCCGGCCTGTGTCAGGCCCTCGGCGACATCCACGCCGCAGGTCTCGTCCACCGCGATCTGAAGCCGTCGAACGTCATGGTCACCATCAACGGGCCCAAGGTGATCGACTTCGGCATTGCCCGCGCCCTGGACTCCTCCACCACAGGGGGTCTGACCTCCACCGGGGTGGTGGTCGGCTCGCCCGGCTTCATGTCGCCGGAGCAGATCCGGAGCGAGAGGCTGACCGAGGCGAGCGACATCTTCTCGCTGGGCACGGTACTGTCCTTCGCCGCCTCCGGCCGACTGCCGTTCGAGGTGACCGAGGGCCGGTTACACGCCCTCATGTACCGGGTGGTGCACGAACCGCCGGACCTCACCGGCGTACCGGAGCCGCTGCTGGGGCTGATCAAGGACTGCCTCGCCAAGGACCCGGCCGACCGGCCGACCCTGGCCGAACTGCGGGAGCGGGAAGAGACGCAGTACCGCTCGCTGACCCCGTGGCTACCGCCAGAGGTGCTGGCCCGGCTGGGTCAGGAAGCGGTGCAGCTTCTCGACCAGGAGGACCCGCGCGCCCGGATGGTCCCCGGCGGCGGGGCGGGCGTTGAGGCGATAGCCGAGGGAAGGCCGCCCACTGCCCCGCTCACCCTTCCCTCCGCCGACCCCGCCACCCACGCCGGCGGCGAGGACGGTCGGGCCGGGGTACCGAAGCCCCGGCTGGCCGACGAACGCCGGCGCGCCCGCGGCCACGAGGCCCCGGCCGACGGGTACCGGGCCGCTGTCTACTGGCTCCTCACCCTCGTCGCCCTGACCTCCGTGCTCACGGTCGTCCAGCAGCTCCACGTCGCCTCCGGACAGGTTCCTCTGTATGAGGAACCTCTCCCGGACGCAGACGACGTTTGGGACCTGACGGAATGGGGCGTCCTCTCGTTCCCTCTCCTCTGGTACGCCAAGCTCTGCTTCGGCGCAGCGCTGCCGGTGTGCTGGCTCCTCTGGTTCGGCCGCGTACGTGCCACCGCCGAGAAGTTCGCGCCCGGTCGGCTGCGGTACGGCCTTTCCATGGCGGTGATCGGCTGGTTCATCCCCATCGCGAACCTCTTCCTCCCCAAACAGATCGCCAACGACGTCTGGCATGCCTCCAGCCCCGGCCACAGCCCTGCACCGGCCCGTGTGCTGAACGCCTGGTGGGCGCTGTGGCTGACCACCTTCGTGACCTCGCCCCTCTTCTGGACCCCGTGGACAGAGCTCCTCAGTGAGCGACCGGAGGACGTGTACGACGGCGTGAGCAGCGATGACGAGTACGCGTACGAGTTCCTGCCGGAAACCTGGATCAACCTCATCGTGCACGTCCTCGTTGTGGCGACAGCAATCACCGCTGCCCTCTACGTCCGCCGTCTGAGCTCTATGCAGGCGGCCAAACTCCACAGTTGACCGCTCGGCACGCCGCTCACCCGCGTGCCGACGGTGTGATGGTTGTGCGGCGGCTGCCAGAGGGGCACGGGCGCTAGTTCCGGGGTCGTCCGCGCCCGAACAGTGCGATGCCCGTTCCGACGCCCACGATCACCAACCCGATGCCGCCGAAGATCACCGGCAGCAGCCACAGGGTGGCGAAGCCCTCGATCCGCGCGTCCTCGGGGGAATCGGCGCGGTAGCGCACGTCGACGCGCTCGCCGACCTCGTACGCCGGAGGGTTGGAGCCCGTGAACTCCCGGAACCTCGTCGGCGCGCCGCCGGTCGGGGTGAACTCGACCACCGCGTGCGCCACCGGCTCGTTCCCCGACCGGCTCTTGCGGGAGCCACCGGTGTGGCCGCCCTCCCATTCGAGGGCCACCACCGTTCCGGAAGCACGCTCACCGTTGACCACGTAGGAGACCGACACCCCTGCCAGGATCAACCCGATGACCGAGAACAGCCCTCCGAACGCGATCAACCCGAAGGCAACCCAGCGGCGGGCACGCCGCCCCCTCACCTCAACCTGCACGACATTCCTCTCGATCGTCCGAGGAGGACGCTATCCGAGGCAGGTGCCGCGCCTCGGAGCGAGGGGGCGCGGGGCGCACCCGCAGTCGTCAACCGGACAACGCCGGGGGTGACGGACGCTGACCTGCCGTCTTTCGGGCCGGAGTGACGGGACGCCCCGAGGCTGCGCTAGAGACGACGTGTGGGCGGGTGGGACGAACACCCCGGTGTGGCCGGCTTGATGCCTGCTCGAGGGAGTGGTCCCGGCGGCGGAGTGCCGGGGGCGGGTGCCGTGCCGCCGCATCGCCGACAGCCGGAACCGTCAAGAGGAGCTGGAGCACGTCATGAAGGATGTCACCTCGATCCCCGCCGCTCCCCGTGCGCTGCCCCTGCTCGGACACGTGGTGCCGCTGCTACGGGATCCCCTGACGTTCCTGAACTCGCTGCCCGCGTTCGGGGAGCTGGTCCGCATCCGGCTCGGTCCGCTCACGGTGATCGTGATCTGCGATCCGGAGCTGACCCGGCGGGCCTTGGTGGACGACCGCGTCTTCGACAAGGGCGGCCCGCTGTACGACCGCCTGCGAGAGGTGATCGGTGACGGCGTGGTCTCCTGCCCTCATCAGGCGCATCGCAGGCTGCGTCGGCTGTCCCAGCCCGCCTTCCACCAGGCCCGGCTTGCCGACTACGCCCGGGTCATGACCGCCTGCGTACGGGAGACGACCGATTCCTGGACTCCCGGCCAGGTCCTCGACGTACCCGCCGAGATGATGACGGCCAGCTCCAGGATCATCACGGCCACGCTGTTCTCCGACACGCTGTCCTCGGCCGGGCACGGCCGGCTCGTCAGCGATGTCACCACCGTGGTCAAGAGCCTCTACCAGCGCATGTTCCTGATTCCGCCGCTGGACCGTCTGCCCACCCCCGGCAATCGCGCCCACCTCGCCGCCCGCGCCCGCCTCCACGACACCGTCGAGCGCATCATCGCCCAGCGCCGCGCCGATGGGGCCGACCGCGGTGACCTGCTCTCGGCCCTGGTGGCGGCCCACGACCCCGAAGACGACCGCCCCGGCATGAGCGGTGCCGAGATCAGCGACACGGTCGTCTCCTTCGTCCTGGCCGGCATCGAGAGCACCGCCGCCACGCTGTCCTCGGCGCTGGATCTGCTGGCAGGCCACCCCGAGGTCGAGCAGCGGCTGCACGCCGAGGTCGACGCCGTCCTGGGCGGTGCGCCGGCCACGTACGCCGATCTGCCCCGCCTGCCACTGACCGAGCGCGTGATCACCGAAACTCTCCGGCTGCGCCCGCCGGGCTGGTTCTTCACCCGCAGGGTGACCGTCGACACCGACCTCGGCGGGCATCTGCTGCCGGCCGGGACCAGCGTGGCGTACAGCCCCTACCTCATCCATCACCGGCCGGACCTCCACCGCGACCCCGAGACCTTCGCCCCCGATCGCTGGGCCGCTGCGCATCCGCAACCACCCCGGCACGCCTTCCTCCCCTTCGCCGCGGGCGCCCGCAAGTGCATCGGCGACTCGTTCAGCATGGTCGAGGCCACCCTCGCTCTCGCCACCATCGCCTCCCGTTGGAGCCTTGAGCATGTGCCGGGCCGTCGCGGCCGCCTGGCCGCGGCCGTGACCCTCGAAATGAGGGATCTGCACATGCGGGTACGGCCCCGGGCCCAGAAGCCCGCACCGGCCGTGCGACGCTCCGCGGCCGGGCCGTCCTGACAGGGCAGGCGGTCATCGCGGTGGTTCGAGAATCCTGCGGGCTTCTTCGCTTACCGCGCCATCCGCATCCGATGTCAACGCTGAGCACAGGGCCGCGAGCCGTTCCCCGTCCTCCTCCGACTGACCGCAGACATTGAACATCGCAGCATCAAGGTGATCGGCTGTGTCGTCATCCGCGCCGGCGAGCGCGGTCAGCACCATACGCAGACCAAGCACGTCCCAGCGTTCGAGCAGAGCCTCCGCCGTCTCTTGAGTGACGAAAGTGTCGCGACCATCCAGCAGCAGCCGGTGCAGGGCCTCGGCTGCCTCGGGAACCTCCGCGAAGGCCGCCAGACGCCGGCCTGAGGCCGCTCTCACGGACCAGGACGCCGAAGTGGCCTGCTGAAGGGATGAGTGCAGCTCGTCACGAGACTCGGAACGGGGCATGGTCATCACTCTGGCATACCTCCGTCGACCGGACGCTCGGCCATCCGATCGTCAGGCACCGCCGGGTCGATGGTCCGGCGGTGCCTGACGGATGCGCGGGGTGCGGGACGGTGGTCCCGGCAGGGCTCAGACGACGTTGGGCGGGTCGCCTGGACGCCGGCTCGCGCAGGCGGGCACGTGGTCGAGCCACGCCGCGCCCTGGATGAAGATGTTGCTGATCCAGCCCTTGTGGTCCGGCAGGTACGACCAGGCGCTGTTGGTGATGCCTTCGGCGGTCACCGACTGCCCCCGGTCCTGACACAGGACGCGGACGGTGGTCGGTGCGGCGAGGACGTGTACGACGGCCGTCGAGGTCGAGGCATCGGCGCGCACCTTCACGTCGGACGCCCACATGTGGTGCCCGGTGTTGCCCACCGGCGCCCCGCTGCTCCCGCACGGGGGCACCCCGTCGAGCCACGCCGGGCCCTGGAGGTAGATGTTGCTGATCCAGGCCCGGTGGTCGGGCAGGTAGGACCACGCGTCGTTGGTGACGCCCTCAGCGGTCACCGTCTCGGCGTGCTGCTGGCAGGAGACCGTGACCTGGGTGGGCTCCGCGAAGACGGTGCCGAGCGGGGCCGCGGTGCCGGGCCACAACCGGGTGTTGACCCCGGAGGCCCACATCGTGAACCGGCCGCTGCCGCCGCCCTGGTTGCCGTCGCAGGCCGGCACTCCCTCCAGCCACGCCGCGCCCCGGACGAAGATGTTGCTGATCCAGCCCTTGTAGTCGGGCAGGTAGGACCACACGTCGTTGGTGAGGCCTTCGGCGGTCACCGTCTCGGCGCGCTTCTGGCACTGGATCGCGACCGACATGGGGGCGGTGAACACCGCCACCGGGGTGCCGGAGCGGGCGGGCAGCGGGCGGACGTTGACCCCGTCGCCCCAGGTGCTGAACCGTGCGCCGCCGCCCTGACTGCCGTCGCAGGCCGGCACCCCCTCCAACCAGGCCGCGCCCTTCACGTAGATGTTGGTGATCCAGCCCTGGTACTCGGGCAGGTAGGACCACACGTCGTTGGTGATGCCCTCAGCCGTCACCGTCTCGCCGCGCTTCTGGCACTGCACCGTGATCGAGGTGGGCCCGACGAGGGTGGTGACGACCGTGGCCGCGCGGGCGGGCGCCGAACGGACGTTGACGCCGTCACCCCAGGTGCTGTGACTGCCGGATCCGCCCTGCCCGGAGAGCCGGATCGCCCCTGCGTACCGCCGGTGGCTGGAGAAGTCCGAGACCATCATCTTGGTGTCCGACTCACGCGCCTCGACGATCTTCCCGTTGCCGAGGTAGATCGCCACATGCGTGATCGGCTCGCCCCAGAAGACCAGGTCGCCCGGGCGCAGCGGTTCAGTGCCCTGAGCAGGCGTGAAGCGGGCGGTGGCGGGCAACGCGAACTCCTGTGCCGCGGTCCGCTGCCCCATCACGTCGTGCCCCAGCGCCTGGGCCCATGCCCAGCGGACGAAGCCCGAGCAGTCGAACCCCTTGCGGTAGGGGTCGTTCTTGCTGCGTTCGGGGTCGGTGACGTCGACGAAGCCGTAAGTGGCCCCGGGAGCCGGGCCGTGTCCGCCGCCCCATGTGTACCAGGTTCCGGCCGCCACCTGGCTGCAGGCCGCCTCCACCGCGCGACGGGCCGCCTCGGAGGGCACGTCCTGGAGCGGGCGGCAGTCGGCGAGCGGCCGGTACGGGTCGCCGCGCATGAGCAGGCGTGCGAACTCCGCGCCGTACTTCTGCGGGATCCATACACCGCGGCAGCAGAAGTCGTACGAACTGTGGACCGCTCCGCCGAGCCCGGCCTGCACGGCCCCGAGGGCCCGGTCGGAGATGTCACCGGGAGTGGCGTAGGGGCCGGAGAGGGAGGCGCAGATGCCGTCTCCGTTGATGCAGACGCTGATGATGCGTTCCGACATCAGTGCCGGGCCCTTGTCGCGGCCCAGCAGCCCCCGGGTGGCCCCTTGCGCGCCGCCCTCGATCAGGCGGGCGTCCGCGCCGTCCTGGGGAAAGATGTCGTCGTTGTACGAGGCGGAGCCGTCGCGGTACGGGTCGGCGAGGAGCAGCACGGCGCGGATGCGGTTCCACTTGGCGGGGTCGGCGAGCCCGGTCAGGGTGCGGTGGATCACACCCGCGCCCTGGGAGTAGCCGACGAGGCCGAAGACGGTCTGCGGGCAGGCCGCCATCCGCTCGTTGAGCCGGTCGGTGAGCGTGCGGACGCCGTTGTCCTCGGAGGCGAACCATGCCTGAAGGCTGCTGAGCCCGGACGGCACCGGCGCGGCCGGGTAGTCGAGGTCCTCGTAGACGACGTCCACGCGGTCGCGGAAGCCCTGTTCGTACAGCGTCTGGTCGGTGGTTCTCAGTACGCCGCCGACGCGCTTGCCGGTGTCGTAGAAGTCGCTCTTCGTCTCGCCCGAACCGCGGGCCCCGATGACCAGGAAGTGCGGACAGGCGACGGGGGACGCGGTGGCGGGCGGTGCCTGCCACGGGACCAGCGCGAGGAGGGCGGCGAGCAGGGCGAGGACGGTCATCGCGGCCGTGGGTGCGCGACGGGAGGTGAGGGGTGGGGGCTGTCCGGTCACGTCGCCCGTCCGGGGGCGCACGCACGGCGAAGCTGGGTATCCATGGTTCCTTCCGCGAGTCGAGGGTGCGGTGTGCCGGTGGGAAGGTTCAGCACTGCTTCAGGCCCGGCGGGGGGTCCTGCGTCGTGTAGACGCTCACCGCGGGGACGTTGCCCCATTGGCCGTTGTCGAGCTGGGTCCAGTACCAGACGTCGTTGCCGCCACTGTGCTGTTGGCCGCGGCCCCAGCACGCGAACCAGCCGTATGTGCCGTAGAGCTGGCCGCGGGCCGCGGAGCCGTACGTGCGGTGCTCGTACCCATAGGCGCCGGGCCGGTGCGAGCACCACAGCCGCAGGTCCGACCACCACACCTCGCAGCGCTTCTCTTCCGTTGCGGCGAGGGGTGTGGCGACGGTGACGGGCGCCGTGGCGCGGGGGGCCGAAGGCCGGGCTGCGGCGGGTTGAACGGAAGGGACGAGTCCGGCGAGCAGGGCGCCAGCGGCGAGGGTGAGCGAGAGAGCCCGTGGAGAAGGCATGACAGCCTTTCAGCGTTGGTCTTGGGAGGTGCGAGGGCGCGCCACCATGGGTTCACCATGGGTTGTCGCCGGAGCGGTGGCGCGCCTCTCGCCGAGGGCCTCAGGGGCCAGGGGCCAGGGGCCAGGGGCCGGGGGCCAGGGGCCGGGGTGCCGAAGTGCACGAGGTTGTGGGGCCGTTGGGCCGCCTGTGCCGACGTGAGGGCAACCGGCTAGCGCGGTCGCAGGACCACCGAGTTGATCATGGTGAGGTCGAGGTTCGACACCGCACCGTCGAGCATGTACCAGCGGCAGTCGGTGCCGTTGTAACCGACGCACAGGTCGACGACCCAGCCGTCCGTCTGGTTGTTGAAGACGATGTGCTTGCCGACCTGGTTGTGGAGGTTGTAGGGGCCGGACCAGAAGATGTGGGAGGGGCGGTCGTCGTTCCACCCGGCGTTCTCCGGATAGATGCAGAAGGCCCCGGAGGGGCAGCCGTGGGAGGTCTCCGCCACCGTCGCCTGTGCCTCCATGGCGCTGAACGCGACAACCGCCACGGCGGAGGCCAGGAGGGCCGTGGCTCTGCGCATGAGCTGGTGAGACTTCATCGATGTTCCCCCGAAACGATGTCCGTCGTGTACCGCAGCACGTTTCCGGTCGGCTGCGGGCGGGCCCATCCTCCGGACAGCAGCCAACAGTTGACAAGTCTTTTCGAACTTCCTCGAAACGTGTCGCTCTCGCTGTCCCGGGACCGGCTTCGCCCGCGCACCGTGTAACAGCGCGGGGCCTGCTTCGTGACCGGCCGGACACGCCCTCGGCTCATTCGCGTACGGCGGGTTTCGCGGCGAGCAGGTAGGCCAGGGCGGCTCCCCGCTCGGTCGGGTGGAGCCGTACCTCCCGGCCGTGGCGCACGCGCCGGAGGAGTCCGGCGGCCTCGAGCTGTTGGCAGTGGTACGTCATCGTGCTGGCGCCGATGTGCAGGCGGCGGGCGAGATCGCCGACGGTCGGCCGGTGCGGCACATGCCGCAGGATCTGCGCACGTACGGAGCCGAGGACCAGCGAGAGGCCGTCCGCCCCGGCCGCCTGCTCCGCCCCGCCGGGGCGCCCGGCGATGCGGCCGAGGCCGGGCAAGGCATAGGCGATCCACAGGGCGTCGTCGCGATCCGCTCCGTACATGCCGGCCCTGGAGCCGGACGCCAACGGCACCAGGACCAGGGGCCGCCCACCGAGGTCGGCCAGGTGGGTCGGGCACGGATGGGGAAGCCGCAAGGTGCCGCCGCGGTAGCTCACTTCGGCGTCGAGACCGGCGAGCAGACCGTCGAGGCTCCCGGTCACGGTGGCCACACCGATCCGCTCGATCTCCCGGCCCATGAGGACGTCCGCCTGGCGCCACAACGGGGCGAAGGCGTCCCAGGCCGCGCCGACCACGGACCGGTAGGCGGCCAGGAACGAGGCCGGGTGATCCAGCAGTGGCCGCCATTCCGGCGGGGTGGAGCCGGCGGAGTGGAAGGCCGCCACTTCGGCGGCCACAAGCGCCGGATCGCTGTCCGCCAGCTCTTCCAGGAGAACGCTCATGTCGGAGGCGCCCAGGTCGTGGACCAACGCGAGGCGGTCGGGCATCCAGCACGCGCGTGAGCGCAGTAACGGACCGACGACGGCCGCCGCGTCCGGCGACAGCACCCGCCGGACGGCGTCGCGCCACAGCCGCGGGACTCCGTGGGAGTGACCGCCGAAGACGTCCTTGAGGAGTGAGAAGAGGGTGGCTCCGGGCTGGCGGCTCACCCGGACGTTGACCCGATCCACCGCTCCCAGCCGTACCGTGTGCCCAGTCAACGTCTGTCCTCCCACGTCGGTGATGTGGACAAGGCCAGTGACCACTCTGCACACCGGCATGCCCCGTCCGAGCATCATTGCCGCTACAGCACCTGCCGGGTCAACGGGGCCCGGGGAGACCCTCGGCAGGGCGCTGACGGCCGGGTTGCTGAGGGATCAGGAGACCGCGACCGGCTGATCACCGAGGTGACCAACCGGTGTGCGGGGCGCGGCGGTCCTGCCGGGTCACATCGCTCGGTTGATCCATCGCCGGAGCGCCACGTGGGTGGTGTCGTCCAGGTTGCACAGGGCCTCGATGGCGTCGAGGTCGCCGGGCAGGGGCGCGATCCCCGCGGCGGTCAGAGCGGAATGCAGCTCCAGTCGGCGGCGGTCAGCCGGGTCGAGGGGAGCGGACAGACGGCTCGCCGGGTCGGGGGCCGGCAGAAGGTAGTCGCCCTCGAACTCGGCGACGCCGCCGGGCTGCGGAGTCCATCCGGGCCGCTCATCGGCGAGCGCGGCGGGGAAACGGTAGGGGTCGAGGTCCTGCAGTGCCACGGTGCCCGTGGTGAAAGCCGGAAACCCAGTCACGAGTGCCTCCTTGGTCGTCGTACCACTGGGGAAGACGACTGCACGGAGCGTGGGGAAGGTTGCGAAGGGCCCGGTACTTCACCTGGATGTCCCCTACGGCATCTCTTCACAAGACAGATGAACCGGCTGGCTTTGAGCCGTCGGGGGCAGCCACCACACCGCCTCTGGACCTACCGCAACGGCGCCCCAGTGGGCGCCGCCCGGCGGCCGGCCGGCGCGGGTTCAGCGGAGTAGTGCGGCGGTGCACTCCTCGGCGAGGTCCTCGGCGTGCGGAGGCAGGGGCTCGCCGGCACGTAGGTGCCGGCGGACCAGGGACAGCGGCAGGTCGATCAGGGCGAGTACGACGCGGTCGCGTCCGGGGTCGTCGGTGGCGCCCAGGTCCGCGGCGAGCGTGCCGATCGACGCGAACACGCGGGCGTTGCCGGAGTCCGCTCGCCGGATGTGCTCCTCGGACCAGTCCGGTCGCCCGAAGTCCTTGGCACCGTAGAGGAGCAGGGTCGCCTCGTCGGAGTGGGCCCGGCTCCACGCCACGACATGACGGGCGGCCGCGCAAGCCGCCGCACGTGCGGCCTCGGGGCCGGGACGGCGCTCGGCGTCCGGAACGGACGCCTCGGCGAGGGCGGCGAAGTACCCCTCCTGGAACCGTTCCACGGTCCGGAGCCACACCTCCGCGAGGAGCGCCGTGCGGCCGGCGAAGCGGTGGTACACGGAGCCGCTGGGGGCGCCGACGGCCTGGGCGACGGCGGCCATGGTCACCGCGACCGGTCCCCCTTCGGCGGCGAGGCGGACGGCGGCGTCGAGAAGCTGGTCGGTGTCGAAGCGGGGTGGCCTGGCCATGAAACAGAGAGTACCCTCCAATTTATTAGAGGGATCCCTCTAATACTGTTGAGGGGAGGACGCATGGGCGTCTACAACGTGCACGAGCGCCTGCTGGTCGCCACGGAGGCGGAGGTGGGAGCGCTCATCGACACACTCGCGAGCGGGGCGGACGACCGCTTGTGGCCGGGCGCCACATGGGGGCCGATGGAGTTCGACCGCCCGCTGGAGCCCGGGGCCGCGGGCGGGCACGGGCCCGTGCGCTACACCATCGCCGGATACGCCCCCGGGCGCTGGATCCGCTTCGACTTCACGGGGCCGCGCGGCTTCCACGGCTTCCACGAGTTCGCCGTGGCACCCGTGGACGCGCAGCGGACTCGGCTGCACCACACCCTCACGATGACCACCAGCGGCCTCGCCCGCGTGACCTGGCCGTTGGCCTGGCGCCCGCTGCACGACAGCTGCCTCGAGGACGCGCTCGACCGGGCCGAATCGGCCTGCACGGGTACGGTGGCCCGTCCGGCCCGCTGGACGCCGTACGTCCGCCTCCTCCGGCGCCTGGCCGCCCGGGGCGGAAGCCGACCCCAGGCGTGAGACACATCAGCGGTTCGCGTGCAGACGAGAGCGGATGGAGGGGCCGGGGACTGGCGTCGGGTGTAGCGGGTAGCCGTGGGGCATGACTACGCCGAATGATCCTGTTCCTCCCAGCCCCACGCCGTCACCCGCGCCCGGCCCCGGTCCGGGGCCCAGTCCGGGACCGCGCCCCGGACCAGGGGGTCCCGATCCCGTTCCGCCGGCGCCGCCGCAGCCTGAGCCGGATCCGCCGGCTCCCCGGCCGGAACCCGAGCCGTTTCCGCAGCCGGGCCCGCTTCCCTCGCCGGGCCCCGGCCCGGAGCCGGTCACCTGACCTTTCCGTCGGCGTTCGATGGCTTGCTCCGGCCCGTTGCGGTCCTCATCCGCCCGGAACGGGGCGAGTGAGGACCGACGCCGGCCTCTGGCTCAGCCCGCCAGCAGGTCGACGCGAACGTTCCTCTCGCGATCGAACTCCTCGCCCAAGGGCTCGACTCGTGGCTGAGCGACCTGAAGGCCGCTGCCGAGGCCGGCGCCTGCGACGGGTCTCGCGGCTCCGCTGACGGGGAATCGGCGACTGTCTGCCGTTGGGGTTCCGCCGCGGAGGGCCGGGCGGGATTCTGGATCCATGAAGACTACGGGGCGGGTCCTCAGAAAGCTGTTGAGCGTGACCGGCGGCGTGTGGGTGGCCTCCGAGGTCGTGGACGGGTTACGGGTCGGCGGCACCGGCGGCGAGCGGGCGGGGACCGTGGTGGTTCTCGCGGCCGTGTTCACCGCCGTCGTCATGCTCGTGCCGTGGCCGCTCACGCGGATGCTCGGGCGGGCCGTGGCGCGCAATCAGCGGCGCATGGCGGAGGAACCCGACTGGAACAGCTCCGACTGGGAGTTCTTCGCGCCGATGCGCCGGCACTTCCTCTACGTCGGTCTCGGCATGGTCCTGTCGGCGGTCGTACTGACCGTGGTGGGGCCCGCCGGGCTGTGGGCCGGGGCGGAGCTCGGCGCCGGACTCGGGCTGGACGTCGAGCTCGGCAGTGGGCTCAAGACCCTGGTCACCGCCGGACTCGTCGTCGCCGCCGTGGACACGGTGCTGCTGCTCGTCCTCGCCGTGCCGCTGAAGCGCCACCGCCCCGGGGCCCTGCGTTCGCTGGCCGGCTTCCTCCTGTGCCTCACGGGTCTGGCACTCGCGGTGGCATGGCTGGACGACGTGGAGGCCACGGGCACGCGATGGCTGACGCTCGCCGTCGTCGCCGCCCTGTTCCATATGCGGTTCCAGCTGACGCTGACGCTGCCCGTGCCGGGAGTGGCCTCACTGATCCTCGTGTCGGTCAACGCCCTGTCGCTCTGGCTCATCGTGTGGCTCACAGGACTCCTGCACATCGACGGCTTCTGGCCCCTGGTCGGAACGGTCGCCGTGATGTGGGCGGCCGAGTGGCCGAGCCGCCTCGCGAACGCCGCCGCCCAAGCCCGGGCCAACCCACCCCAGCCCCCGCACGACCCCTTCTGGCCGGACCACCACTTCCCCCCGACACCGCTGTACTGATCGCGACCGACGACAGTCACCGTTGTACTGGCACGGTTCAGGCCAAGTGGTCGGCGATCAGGGCGGCGAACTCGTTCTCGGTGAGGACCCTCGTGCCGAGCTGCTCCGCCTTGGCCAGTTTGGAACCGGCGCCCTCGCCCGCGACGAGGAGGGTCGTCTTCTTCGTCACCGAGCCGGAGGCCTTTCCGCCGGCGCGCTCGATGAGCTCGTTCATCTCGTTGCGGTTGCGCCCGGCCAGCGGGCCCTGCATGCCGCCCGTGACGACGACCGACTCGCCCGACAGCGGTCTGCTTCCCGTGTCCGCGTCGCCGGTGGTGGGCTCGAGCATGTTCACACCGGCCTCGGCCAGCTTGTCGATGACCGGGCCCAGCGTGGCGATGTGCGCCGCGATCTTCGGGGCGTTGGCCGCCGGAAGCTTGTTCACCTCCGCCAGCTCCTCCGGCGTGGCGGCCCGGATGGCGTCCATCGTGCCGAAGTGGCGGGCGATCTCCCGCGAGAGCGTGCGGCCGGTCCGTATCACGCCCAGCGCGCAGAACACCCGGTTCAGCGGCTGCCGCCTGGCCTCGGCGAGCCGGGCCAGCAGCGAGTCGGCGCGCTTGTCGCTGCCTGTCGCCTCGGCGAGCTGTTCCCTGGTGAGGAAGAACAGGTCGGCGACGTCGCTGACCAGACCGGCCTCGACGAGCGCCTCCAGGTAGGTCAGGCCCAGCCCGTCGATGTCGAGCTGGTCGCGGCCCACGGCGTACTTCAGGGAGGGCAGCTTCCCGCAGCCGCCGCTCGCCCCGCCCGCGCACTCCCACCGCTCTCCGGACTTGTCGATGTCCCCGCCGCACCCGGGGCAGACCTCGGGCAGAACGATGTCGGTCTCCTCGCCCGTACGCAGCGCCACCACCGGCGCCTCGACGCGCGGGATGATGTCGCCCGCCTTGTAGAGCACGACGGTGTCGCCCACCTTGAGGCCGCAGTTGCGGATGAACGCGGGGTTGTGCAGCGTCGCGTAGGTGACGGTGCTGCCGTCGACCTCCACCGGTTCCAGCACGGCGCGCGGGGCGATGTGACCGGTGCGGCCGACGTTCCACTCGACCGCGAGGAGCCTGGTCCGCGCCTCCACGGGCGGCAGCTTGTAGGCGATGGCCCAGTGCGGGTGACGGGTACCGGAACCCGCCGCCCGCTGCTCGGCGTGCGCGTCGGCCTTGACGACCACCCCGTCGATGCCGAACGGCAGCTCCGGGCGCAGCCGCTGGATCTCCTCGACGCGGGCCTGCGCCTCCGCCAGCGTGGGATACACACGCAGCCCGATGTCGGTGGCGGAGGTGGTCTGCACGCCCAGCGCGGCCACCTGGTCCATGACCGCCTCGTGGCTCGTCCCGGTGAGGAAGTCGACGCCGTCCAACGCCACCGCCCCGTACGCGAAGAACGTGGTCTCGATGGTGTACGGCCGGTCCTTGGCCCGCAGCGTCCCGGCCGTGCCGTTGCGCGGGTTGGAGAAGACCTTCGCGTGGTGCGCGGCGCGGATCTCGTTCGCCCGCTCGAACTGCTCCCGGGTCAGCAGGACCTCACCCCGGACCTCCACGGTGGCGCCCCCCGGAACCTCCGTCGGCAGGCCCACGATCGAGCCGATCGCGTGGCTGAGGTCCTCACCGTACGTACCGTTCCCCCGGCCCACCAGTTGCACCAGGCGCCCGTCACGGTAGCGCGCCGCCATTGCCGCCCCGTCCAGCTTCGGCTCCACCGCGTAGCCGCCCGCCACGGGATGGTCGATCCGCCGGGCCAGGGAAGCGTCCCACTTCACCAGGCCCTCCGCGTCGAAGACGTTGTCGAGCGAGAGCATCGGCACCGTGTGCGCCACATCGCCGGCCGGGGCCACGCCTCCGCCGACCTTCCCCGTGGGAGAGTCGGCGCGTACATGGGCGGGATGCGCCTGCTCGTAGGCGGCTATGCCGCGGGCGAGGGTGTCGTAGGAGGCGTCGTCGAGAGCGGTGTCCCCGTCGGCGTAGTACGCCGCGCTCGCGGCGAGGGCCTGGTCGACCGCGTGGTCGTACGCGGCGCGGTCGGTGAGCGAAAGGGCGGGTGTGGCAGTCGTCATGGATTGATCATCGCGTGAGGGTCTGACAATCGGACTCCGCCCGTACGCATGCGGCGCTCCCCCGGCGGCATCACGGCGAGGCGGCCGCGGATGCGGCCCCGCCGCCAGCCGCGGTCGCCATCCCCGGCGTCCTCCCCGTAGCCGTAGCCGTCGCGTAGTCCAGCAGCGCCCGGCTCGCGCTCCATCCCTGCGCCTGGGCCTTGGAGACGTCCAGGACGACCGAGTGCGCGAGTTGGTCGACGGCGTAGTGGGTGAGGGCCGGCTCGGTGTGCGGGCGCAGCCGGGCCAGTGCCTGGGCGGCGCTCGCCGCGGCGCGGGCGGCCGGGAGCGGAAGATGCCCGACGCGTGCCCGTACGCCGTGGGCGCGCAGCACCGTCCGGATCGCCTCGTCCCGGTCGTACGCCGCCGGGTCGGCGATGTTGTACGCGCCCGGGGGCCAGCCGGCCGCCATGAGGCAGGCGTCGGCGAGGTTCTCGACGGCCGTCAGACTCAGGGGCACGCTGGGCCCCGGCAGCAGGAGCAGTCCGCGACGTACGCGCGACAGCAGCCGGGGCACCAGGTGCGGGTCCCCGGCCCCGTACACCGCCCGCGGCCGCAGCACCACGGCACCGGCGGCGAGCGCCAGGGCCTCACCGGCGGCCTTGGTGCGGCCGTACGCGTTCAGGTGCCCGCGCACCGGATGGTCCTCGGCGATGCGCGCGCGCCCGGGCCCGGGCGCGTACACACTGGCGCTGCTCACCCACACCACCGGCCGGCCCGCGGCGGCCTCCATGAGGCGCGCCGTGCCGTCGACGTTGACGGCGCGCATCGTCGCCTCGGCGCGCGAACCGGGCACGGGGTCGCCGACCGCCGCCGCGCAGTGCACGACCAGGTCGGCCCCGGACAGGTCCGGCGCCTCGCGGGCGGCGTCCCAGGGGACGTGCCGGCCGACCGGGCCGGGGCGGCGCCCGACACACAGCACGTCGGCGCCCCGGGCGGCAGCCGTGGCGGCGACGTGGGAGCCGCAGAAGCCGCTCGCCCCCGTGACGGCGATCGTGGTCATCGGTCCTCCGGTGAGACTGGGTGGCCGGTCGCCCGTACGGTGAGGGAGCGCCAGCCGGGAAGGGCCGCGCCCCGGTCGACCCGGGCGCGTACGACGGTGGGACGGTGCGGCGCCAACGCGGCGAGCTGGTCGTCGAGTTGGGCACGGGCCAGGCGGGCGCCGGGACAGGCGTGGGTGCCCGCGCCGAAGACGAGCTGGGCCTCGCCGGGCGGAGCCGGGCGGTGGACGTCCGGCGGGTCGCTGTGGGCGCGGGCCGCGTGCCGCGCCACCAGGATCAGGCGGTCCCCGGCCCGTACCGGGCAGCCGCCCAGTTCCGCGTCGGCCGCCGCCACGCGCGGCAGGAGCGGGGACGGGGCGATCACCCGCAGCAGCTCGCCGACCAGGACGGGCCGCAGCCGGTCGTCGGCCGCCTGGTCCCACAGCCGCGCGTCGGCACACCAGGCGGCGGCGCGCGGCAGGGCCGCCACGGTGGTGTTGACGGCGGCGACCGCGAGCATGGCGCGCAGGGCCGGCTCCGCCCGGTCGCCGGATTCCGCCGGGGCGAGCAGTTCCTCCAGCCGCGCCGCCGCCGCGGCCGCCGCCCGGGCGGCACCCGGTGGCCGGAGGCCCGGCAGATGGTCCCGTACGGCGGTGGCCGCCGCACACGCGGCGGCCTCGGCAATGCGCTCCGGAGCGGCGCCGGTGCCGAGGAGCGCCCGGACGGTGGCCCCGGCCAGTTCACGGGCCAGGGGTACGAGGTCGACGGTGTGCCCGGCGGCGAGCGGGGCGAGGCGGCGGGCCAGGACGTCCTGCCACACCGGGCGCAGGCGCTCCACCCCGGCCGCGCCGAGATCCTCGGCGACCGCCCGCCGCGCGTCGCGATGGCCCGCGCCCTCCTGGTCGAACAGCGCGCCGCCGACCGTGAGTTCGCGCGCGGCACCGCCCGTGGTCCCGGCCGCGGTGCGGTCGAGCGGGACGCGGGTGAGGGCCTTCCGGTACGGCTCGGTGCCGTGCACCAGCACCGCCCCGCCGATCCGGGTGACCGCCCGGCGGCGCGTGGCGGCGAGCAGGCCGAACAGCAGGGGGTGGGAGCGGGTGTACACGCGCCGGTCACGGCGTCGGGCGCGGGCCGTCGCCGTGGTGGTGGGCGCGAGCGGCGCGGTGGGCGTGGGGCGGGTAGGGAGGGAGTCGGTCAACGGGCGTGTCCTTCGGTCGGGTCGGCGGGGCGGTGGCGATAGCGGTTGCGCCTGCGGTAGTGGTGGCCCTCGCTGCGGTCCTCGCGTCGCAGCGGCGTCCGGCTGGTGTCACATGGGCCGGGCCGCAGCCGCCGCGAGGCCGTGGGGGCGAAGTCGTGCGCGGGGCACAGCGCATCGGGAGCGCGGCGCCCGAGGGCGTGCGGGAAGCGGGTGTCCGCGGCGGCGATGGCCTGCGCCCGCTCAGGCCGGAGGCGGACGCCGGTCAGCGCTCCGACGGCCAGGCCGGGGCTCCTCTCCTCGCCGTACGCCGGCAATCCGGTCCGTGGCGGCACTCCGCCCCACGGCGGCGCACCGCCCGGCGCCGTCACCCCCGCCCCCGTTCCGCGCCACGCCCCGCGAGGCGGGCGGCGGCCAGGCGGGCGGTGGCGGCGCGGTCCGGCTTCAGGGAGCGCCCGGCCAGCGGGATGTCGGCCAGCAGGACCGTGTCCGGTCGGGCGGAGCCCATGCGGTCCAGCGGACCGGCCAGCGCGGACCGCAGCGTGGCACGGTCGGCCCCCTGGCGCGGCTGCACGACGGCCACGAGCCGCTCGTCGCCGTCACCGGCGGGTACGCCGACGAGCAGGGCGAGTTCGACGCCCGGCACGTGCAGCGAGGGTTCGTACAGGCCCGGGTAGATGTTCTCCGCGTACCGCAGCACCATGTCCTTGGCGCGGCCCTCGAGGACGATCCGGCCGCTGCCGTCGAGGTGCGCACGGTCGCCGGTGGCGACCCACGGGTCCGGTTCCTCGCCGAGGTAGCGGTGGCGGGCGGCGGGTCCGGACAGCAGCAGCTCGCCGGACGCGTCCGTCTTGGCCGTCACCCCCGGCAGGGGCGTGCCCACCAGATCGCCGTCGCCGGTGAACGCTGCCTTGTCGGCCTGTTCGACGGCCGCGGCGGGGAACAGCTCGGTCAGCGCGTAGACACCCCAGGCCTCGTCCGCGCCCGCCCGCTTGACGCGGGTGAGCAGGTCGGCGCTCGCCGGGGCCGACCCCGTCCACACCCGCCCCGTGAACCGGCCGCCCTCGGCCATCAGCCGCCGCAGCTGTGGCGGTGTCAGATAGGTGGCCTGCGGGGCGAGCCGGCGGAGCTGCCGGGCCAGGACGCGCGGGGAGCGGGCGGGCAGCGCGACCGGTGCGCCGCTCGCGAGCGACGGCAGGAGGACGAAGAAGGTGCCGCCGAGGACGGGCCGCCTGGCCTCGGGCCGGACGAGGCCGGCCACCGTGGCCATGCCGGCGGCGAGCGAGGAGCGGGTGTGCACCACCGCCCTGGGCCGCGAGGTCGTACCCGAGGTGAACACGATGACCGCGTCGCCGTCCTCGTCCACCGGCCCCGGCAGGCCCGTGGCGCGGGCGGTGCCGGAGTCCAGGGCGGGGGCGCAGCCGGGCAGTCGGGGCCCGACCGTGACGACCGGGCCGAGTTCGGCGAGGTCCGGAAGGGCCAGGCGAGCCCGCTTGGCGAGCGGCCGGGCCCAGCCGGCGACGGCCTGGGCGGTGGCGTCGGCGAGGACGACGTCCGGGCGGGCCAGGGCGAGCCGGGCGCGCAGCACGTCCGGTCCGGCGCCGGGGTCGAGGACGGCGGCCCGTGCGCCGAGCCGGTGCACGGCGAGCATCACGGCGAGCGCTCGGGGCCCGGGCCGTACGGCGACGCCGATGGTGGAGCCCCGCCCGATGCCCCGATGGTGGAGGGCGGCGGTGTAGCGGTCGGCGAGAGCGGCCAGGTCCCCGTTGGTGGCCTTGACGCGTACGGCTCCGGTGCGGGTGGTGCCGAGGACGGCGGGCTGGTCGGGACGGGTGCGCAGGGCGTGGGCGAGTGTGTCGAGCATCAGCGCGGGTCCTCCCCTTGGGGGCCGGGGCCCTTGTCCAGGTACCAGCGGGCGGTGCCGACGATGCCGTACGCGCGCAGCCGCCGGGTGGAGTTCTCCACGACCATGTCGCGGGCGTGGACGATGGCGGTGGTGTGGCGGCGTACCCGGTTGAGGAAGAGCCGGTCGGTGGGCGACGGGCGGCGCGGCATGCCGTCGACGGCCTCGTACAGGGCCGCGGTGATGGCCATGTTGTTGCCGGCGTGCATCCGATAGGGGGTGAGGTAGCCGTGGCGGCGGTGGTGGGCGGGACGTATCCGGCCGAAGAACGCGGCGATCCTGACCAGGGCGCGGAAGGCGGCCCGGCCGAGCGGTCCGTGCTCGTCGCGGCGTGCGTCGATGCGCCCGCAGACCAGGCCGGCGCCGCGGTGCAGGGCGTCGCGGGCGCCGCCCGTCCAGCCGGGGCGGGGCAGACAGTCGGCGTCGGTGCGGGCCAGCCAGGTCGCGCCGTTGCGGATCGCGTACCGGAAGCCGGTGTCCACGGCGCAGCCCACGCCCTTCTCCGGCTCGCTGAGGACATGGACCGGGAAGGGCGCGCGGCGGGCGAAGTCGTGCGCGATCGCGGCGGTGCCGTCGGTGGAGGCGTTGTCCACGACGACGAGGGTGAAGTCGCGGTCGCGCTGGGCCGCCAGCGCGTCCAGCGTGGCGCCGATGCGTGCGGCCTCCTGATGGGCAGGCACGACCACCCACAGCGCGCTCATGCCTTCTCCCACACCATCGTCATGATGCTCACGCCGCCGCCGAGGCCCACGAACAGGACCCGGTCGCCGGAGCGCAACCCCTCGTGCACCCGGTCGAGTTGGACACCGAGCGTGGCACTGGCCATGTTGCCGAGCTCGGGGACCGTGACGACGAGCCGGTCCCGGGGGACGCCGGTGAGCTCCACGAACCGCTCCAGGTAGGGCACGGTGACCTGGTGGACAAGGATGTGCCGGAAGTCGTGCCACGCCAGGCCGGTGCGCTGCCGCATCCGGTCGAGCACCGACGTGCCGACCTTCTCGAACACCTCGCGCAGCTCGCCGCCGTCGCCGTGGAAGTACGTGTGCTCGTCGCCGCGCGGATGGCGCGAGCCACCGCCGAAGATGCCTCCGACCGGCCAGTGTTCGGAGTGCGTCTCGGTGTCCACGTCGAGGATGCCGCCCTGTTCCACCGCCTCCAGGACGACCGCCGCTCCCGCGTCGCCGAAGGTGTAGCCGGCGAACCCGTCCCGGAGTTGCTCCGGGCCGGACGGCTCGTATCGCACCGCGCGGCTCGGGGTCTCGCCGGTGACGACCAGGGCCCGGCGGGCGCGGCCGGCGAGGATCATCGCGCGTGCCGTGTCGATGCCGTTGACGAAGCTGTTGCACGCGTTGGTCACGTCCAACGCGTGCGCCCGGGAGCCGAGTTCGGCCTGGACGATGTGCGCGGTCGCCGGTTCGACGACATCCCGGGTGGCGGAGGCGAACACGAGCAGGTCCACGTCGTACGGGGTGAGTCCGGCCCGCTCCAGCGCGGTGCGGGCGGCCCGCACCGCGAGCGTGGAGGCGTACTCGCCCTCCCCCACCGCCCGGCGCGAGGCGATGCCGGTGACCCGTTCGAGCATCCGCGCCGGCAGGGAGAGCCCGGAGGCCGCGGTGATCCGCTCCTGCAGCTGCCGCGACGTCACTTCGCGCTCGGGCAGGCTGGAGGCCACCGCAGTGATGCCCGCCCGGCGCATGGGGCCGCGGGCAGCGTGGTCTATGTACATGTCGTGGACGCTACGAGCGGACCGGGGCGGCGCGCCTGAGCACGCGTACTCAACCGGCATGGGTGATCCACCGGCTGGTCAGAGGGCTGGTCACCTGGGGGCATCGAGGGCAGGGCTGCGACCACACGGAGCGTCAGCCGAAGCGACTCCGGTGGCGCCCGCTCCCGGACGGAGGCGCGGGTCGACGCCCGACGGTCACTTCGCACGGGCAAGCGGGGGGCGGCGCCTCGCAGCCGCACGGGTGACCGGCCCGCACCCACCACGGTGCGGGCCGGCGATCCACCCCTACGGGCCCTGCGGGCGGGGGAGGCCGCAGGGCCCGAGGTTGAGCAGCCCCATGCGCTCCACCCTCATCTGCCCCCGAACCCGGCCACCATGCACATCCGATTTCACCCGGACGGACGAGGTGTGGAGTCCGCTCCCTCGGGCAGACGGGCATCAACGCCGCCGTCCACGGACAACCCCCCGAGTCGTGGACGGCGGCGACGGCTGGTGGCCGGTGGCTGGTGTGCCGCCTGCGGATCCCGTTCCGCAGGCGGCACCGCCATCAGCAGGCGCGTCATTCACCTCGCCCAGGCCTGAGCCCTGCGTGACCGGGGAAGGAAAAGCCGGGTCGGCGGCCGGATCAGGCGCGTGCCAGGCATTCCTCGGTCCACTGCTCCAGGAGGAACGCGGCTTCCTGGATGCGGCTGTCGTCGTGGCCGCCGCCGTCGGCGAAGAACTGCAGCAGGATCCCGGCGGCGGGCCGGTCCGGATCGCCCCTGTCGCAGGAGGGACAGAGCTCCATGTGGATAGGCCGTCCGTGTGCATCGTCCTGTGGCGCCACAGCGCTGGCGATGAGGTCGCCCTGGCAGCGTGAGCACTTCGGAAGTCGCTTCGTAGGTACTACAGCCATGACCTGCCCCTCTCGCCGGGGGTGGATCTCCTACCGTGTCACGGATCCTCCGTTCATGCAGCCGCGCGGGGGCACCCGGCCGTACCGGCGCGTCGACTGTCCGGCCGCCGGAGCCACCGGCAAACCATTGCCATTGCCATGGCCACTGCCGAGCCGCCTCGCGCCGCCTCGGGCTGCCTCGGGTTACCTCGGCCTGCCGTCCGGGCAGTGGCGGTGACGGTGCCGCACTGTCAGTGGGGAGCCCTACATTGGTCGGTTGCGCGGGAGATCGCGCGACCGACCAGAGGGAGGGGGCTTCGGCCTTGCCGTTCGTGAAGGGGTACACCAAGCAGGACGGGACAGTGGTCCGACCGCACTGGCGGGCGCCGGCCGGGACGAGCCGGGAGACCGCGTTCGCCATCGGCATCGTGGCCGCCGTGTTCGTCTTCGGCGGCTCGGGCACGTCATCAGACGGCGCGGGAGCAGGTGCGGAGCGGTTACCCGCGCCACGTTTTTCGTCGGCGGTGACCTACCCGATCAAGTGGCCGGGATGGGAGCAGCCGACCCCGCGGCCTGCTCCGTCTCCGTCGGTGTCGTACCCGATCCGCTGGCCGGGGTGGAAGGAGACCGCACCTCGTCCGGTGCCCACCGTGTCGTACCCGATCAAGTGGGACCGGACCGGGGGCGGGCGGTGAGCCGCCGACCGGCCCGGCGGCGGTCGCGGAAGGCCGACGGCACCGAACGGTTCCTCCTCGCCGTCGGCGGCCTGGTCGTCGCGGCGGCTGTGCTCGCGGCGGTGGTGGACTTCGTGCGCGCGTATCCGTGGGTGCCGGTGGTCCTGGTGCTGCTCGTCTGCGGGGTGGTGGTGGCCTGGCAGGTCTCGCGGCGGCGCGCCGCGCAGGGGGAGCGGGTGCGAGCCCAGGGGCTGCGCTACGCGCTCACACAGCTGGACGCGTTGCACCACCGGCAGTTCGAGCACGCGGTGCGGGACCTGATGCGGCGGGACGGGTGCGTGGACGCGGTCCAGGTCGGCGGTGCCGGGGACAACGGCGCGGACGTGACGGCGACCGACCCGTACGGGCGGCGGTGGGTGATCCAGTGCAAGCACCGGCGGGCCGGCCTGTCCGGGGCCGCGGTCGGCAGCCCGGATCTACAGGTCCTCAACGGCACCGGGCGCCCCGTGCACAAGGGCGACGTCGTCGTGCTCGTCACGAACGGCAGGTTCACCAGACCGGCACTCGACTTCGCCCGCTCCCAGCGGCTGCACCTGGTCGACCGCGCCGTCCTGGGTGAGTGGGCGAGCGGGTCACGGCCGCTGTGGGAGCTGCTGCGGGCCGTGCCCCCGCCTCGCCGCCCCACGTCATCGTCCTGACGTCACCTCCCAGGACGAGCCCCGGGGCTATCGCTCCGGGGCTTCGGCCCGACGGTGTGGGGCCCGATGCGGTCAGGTGGCGTCGCCGGCCGTGATCCGCACGCACTCCCGTACGACCTCGCCCAGGTCGCATCCGCCGCGGTGGAGCTCGCGCTGACGCTGGGCCCCGCCGCCGCGGGCGAGAAGGGCGGCCAGGGCACGGTGGGCTCCGTCTCGGTCTCCGCAGTCGCGCAGGGCCTCGTCGGTGTGCTCCAGCAGCGCCTCCATGGCCGCTTCGGCGGGCGTCTCGCGCAGGGTGCGGGGATCGAGGAGCGGCCCCTGGACTCCGGAACGAGCGGCCCGCCACGACGCCAGCCGTAGCAGTCCGGCCGGGATCCGGGCGGCCGGTTCGCCGTCGCGCCAGGAACGGGCGGCGGTCTCCACGAGCCCCCGGGCCAGAGTCGCCACCAGTACGGTGGTGTCCGCCTCCAGGCATACGTCGGCGACGCGGATCTCCACGGTCGGGAAGTTGTGCGAGAGCCGGGCGTCGAAGTAGACCATCCCGGGGTCGCGCAGGACCCCGGTCGCCAGCATGTCGCGCACCCGCTCGTGGTAACCGTCCGCGCTGCCGAACGCCTCGTACGGCCCGGCGGAAGGCCACCGGTTCCAGACACGGCTGCGGTAGCTGCTGTAGCCGCTGTCCTGGCCCTCCCAGAACGGCGAGTTGCCGCTGATGGCGTTCAGCAGGTACAGCCAGGGCTCGATCCGGTCCAGGACGGCGACGCCCTCCTCGTCGGACTCCACGGACACGTGGACGTGGCAGCCGCAGGTGAGCTGCTCCTGCGTGGTGAGGGCGAACTGCTCCGCCATCCACCGGTAGCGGCGGCCGAGGTTCCGTGACGGCTCCACCGGCAACGGCGAGGTCGCCAGGGCCGCGACCTTGGCGCCTGCCCCGGCGGCGTGCCGCGCGGCGGCCCCGCGCAGGCGCACGATCTCGTCACGCAGTTCGCGCATGTCGCTCAGGGGGCGGGTGGCGAACTCCAGCTGCTCCTGATGCAGCTCCTTCTCGAACGCGCCCTGTTCCTCCCCGTCACCGCTGACCGCCTCCGCCGCCAGCACCGCCGGCGCCACAGCGAGCGGTTCGCCCGTCGTGGCGCTGACGAGCAGCAGTTCCTCTTCGACTCCTACGGTGCGCATGAAAGCTCCTGTACGACACGATGACGCCTGCCCGACCCACCCGGACCGGGACCCGGACCCGGTGAGTCCGCAGGTCATGCGTATGCCCGGGACGGCGCGGCTGACGCCTCCCTCCTCGCGGGAAGCAGCCTCTTCGCCCGGCGCTTCCCCGCGGACGGTCCCGCGATCGCGTCCCGGTTCCGCGACGCACCGCCGTCGCCTGCCGACCGCCGACCGCCGACCGCCCACCCCACGCTCGCCGCGCTCGGCACCTATCCGCCGTACTCCCGGGCATCATCGACGGCCGGTCCCCGCGCCTGGATCTTCAACAACCTTGAGGCGATGGCGCCTTCGTTACGGCCGAACTCCTGCGACAGCTCGGCGAGGGACGCGCCGTCGGCGGAGCGCTCGGCAAGCCGTTGGTCGTCTTCCGGCTCCCAGGGCTTGTACGCGTTGGGGTGCAGGCGCCGCTTCTCCTCCACGGAGTACGCCCTGGGGGCTCCGGGCTCGGCGGCAGGGCGCGGCTCGGGCACGAGGTCGCCGGGGTAGGGCGCGAGTCTGAGGCCGTACAACTTCCAGCGGATGGAGTTCTCGCTGCGGTCGAGTTCCTCGGCCAGCTGCCGCGGGCTCTTGCCTGCGCCGTAGTGCTCTTGGAGGTAGGCGGTCGCCTCAGGGGTCCATGCCTGGCCAGGGCGGGTGGCTTTCCGAGGTGTGGAAGAAGCTGGGGTCGATGTGGGCTCCCCGGCGGAGGCGAGGGGAGCAGAGGCGACGGGAGCGGAGGCGATCAGGCGTCCGACCTCGTGGAGGTCGGACGCGTCCATTTCTCCGGTGAGTTCCCCCTCGATCACCCCATCGGGGGTGGAGATGACGACAGTGACTTCGACGCGGCCCTCTGCCAGGACCTCGGCGCGCAGGCTGTAGCGGCGGCGCGAGGTGCTGATCTCGGACTTCACCGTCGGTCTTTCCCGTACGGCAGCGGAGGTCTTGGAGGTGGGGGTAGGGGCGGGGGCGGGGTCGCGGGTGGACCGGTAGGCGGCGGAAAGTAATTCGTGGACATGCCAGGTAGCCGGGAAAGAGCCGCCGTCGTCGAGTCGGTAGCTCGTCTGGCTCCCCTCCAGATCACACTCGGCGTAGAGAACCTCGATCCGCCGACCGTCGAACAGGCCGGGGTCCTCGCCTGGCGCGGTGGGCGGGAGGGTCAAGGCGCCGCGACCCGGCGCGCTGTCGAGGATGACGGCGTCGGGATCGCCGTACCAGGTGCCGTGGGCATCGCGAAAAGCGTAGATCAGCACAATGAGCAACCCTTCGTGCCTGAGACGTCACCCCATGATGGCTCGGCGGGCCCCACCATGATCGGCAGTTGACCGATCTCGGGGACACGTCCGCCCGGACAGCGCGTCGCCGCGTGACGATGTCAGAACTCGACGTCGAGATAGTCGATGTCGGTCAGGGCCACTTCGGACAGTCCCAGCGCGCGGGATCCGTTGTCCTGGAAATACGTCTCTTTGAATCCCTCGGCAACGATGTCCCGCAGTGTCCGGTCGTCGGCGCCTTCCTGGCGGGCGTCGAACAGGCGCTGGGCGTAGGAGGCGGGGAGGCGGACGGTGAGACGGCGGAAACGGCCGTCGTCGGTGGATCCGACCGGGGCGGTGTAGCCGAAGCGGGCACGGGTCTCGATCGTGATGCCGGTGCTCGTGGCGGCCTGCTGCCGGCGGCGACGGCGGACCTGGGGCTGCCAGCGGGCGCGGACGGCCGCGTCGATCCGCGCGGCGACGTCCTCGGGCGGGTTCTTGCGGGCGCCGCGGCGGTAGCGGTTGACGGAGTCGGCGGTGACCCCGATCTCCTCGGCCACCGCCTTCGCCGAGCCCAGCTGCTTGAGCAGGTAGGTGATCCGCGCCCGGAGCCCCTTGGGCGGCGCTTTGGTGAAGTGCTCCTGGTCGGCGCGCTCCAGGGCGTCGTCGATCTCTCCCGCCACGGTGTCAGCTCCCTCCGGACGTACGGGCGAAGTCATGATCGTGAGACCCGACCGGGCGGAAACAGCACCCGCGTCTCGGGTGCTGATCCTTCCGCCGCGGTGGGCCGACGGGGCACGGAGGGCTGGTGGCCACGGACCTACTCGCCCTCGTCGAGGACGGCGTCGCCGCCCTTGATGTGCCGGGCGGGGTTGTAGCCCTGTTCCATCAGGTCGACCGCCCACGCCATGGACTGGACGCCTTCCAGCTTGGCCAGACCGGGGGTGGGGCCGAGGCGGAAGGCGCCGGGCTGCGGCTTGCCGGAGGCCGCGTAGGGCAGGAAGTCCAGGGGGCTGGGGCCCGGCGAGGGGTAGACGACGCAGTCGGAGAGCACGGCGAGCGGGTACAGGCCCGTCATCCGGGACATGTTGAGCAGCTTGCGGTGCATGTTGACCCGGGCCTTGGAGATGACCGCGGCGCGGATGTCGGGGCGCCAGGTGGGGCGCTGCATGGCCGGCCACGGGTCGCCGCCCTTGTAGCCCTTGCCCTGCGGGTTCTCGAACAGCTTGCCGATGCCGCCCTTGATCGTGGCCTTGATCGCGGCGAGGACGGCCGCCATCGCGGGGTCGACCTGCTTGTGGACCTCCATCGCCGCGAGGAACTCGGCGTCGGAGAGGTCCTTGGTGACGCCGAGGTCGGCGAGGGTGTCGACGTAGGCGGTCTTGAGCCGGTCGTGCCACGGGTCGAGGTACGCGCCCGTCTCGCGGCGCAGGTACGCCTCCAGGATCTCGACGTTGTGGCCGAGCTCCTGGAGCGTAGGCGAGGGTGTGCGTCTGGTACCAGGCCGGGCCCGTCGGGCGGTCGCCGGTCGGGGTGAACGGCGACGGCAGACGCGGGTCGAGCTCGATGTGGGAGAGGTCCGCCAGCCAGCATCCGGGGATCTTCGGATTGAACTTCGGCGCGTGGAAGTGGTCGGGGGCGGACAGGCCGACGACCAGGCGAGCGGCGGCAGCGAGGAAGGCGGTGTTCAGGTCAAGGCCGACCGCGTACGGAAGCATGCACTCCTCGCCGGTGAGGGTGTCCAGGGGGCGCACCCACTGGTACGCCTCCTCGTGGAGGAAGCCGCCCTTCCAGCCGGAGTGGTAGATCGCAGGGTGCTCGGGCTGACCCTCCGGCGGTGCCGGGTCCATCGGTTCCGTACCGAGGCTGCCGGGGTTGTGACCGCTGATCCAGTTGCCGGTCTCCTCGTCGCGCATCGGGCGGGTCGGTGGGCGCAGGGCGGTCATCAGCTCCAGCCCGGACACGGCCGTGGAGCCGCGCGGGGTGGTGACCCGTTGGGCGTAGACGCCGAGGACGTGGGCGATGTCGGCCGGCTCCATCTCCTCCTCCGTGACCCCGGGCCAGGAGCGGGAGTCCAGGGCGTCCCAGGGCAGGATCGCGAGCTGCACGCACTGCCGTTCGCGTCCCTGGGCCTTGCGGTAGATCCGCGCCCACGGGCCGAAGCCGCGTTGCGTGAGCTGCCAGCGCGCCTTGAGCACCTGTTTCACGACCGGGTGGTCCTCCGCCAGGCGCAGGTTCCGGCGGTCCTCCAGGCGCTCGGGCAGACCGAGTTTCACGGCCGCCGCGGTGGTCAGCACGATCAGGGGGTCGAAGTCCTTGCCGTAGCGGTGGAGCTTCGGCGCACCGAGACCGGACTCGCGCAGGGTCCACTCCACGAGCCCCACGATCGTGGTCGCCGGGCAGTCGAGCACGATCCCGCCGACGCCGTACGCGGTGCCGTCGCCGTCGAGGACGGCGAGCGGCCCGCTGGGGAACCGGGGGTAGAGCGGGGCGGGCGGAGTCCTCGTCGCCGCCGGGCGGGAGGGACGCTGGGGAGCGGTGGGGGCCTTCGCCGGGGCGGGGGCCACCTCGGGTGGGGAGGTCTCGGAGAGCGGAGACGGCTCGGTCGTCCGTCGGGAGGGCTCGGCGCTCCGTCGGGAGGGCTCGGCCGGCGCGGAGGGGCGTGTGGGCAAGGCCGCTGCGGCGGCCGGCGTCGGCGTCGGCGTCGGAAGCAGGGTGATGTCCGCGTCTCCGGCGTGGGACGCGGCCTGGGCCGCCGGACCGGGAGCTGCCGCCGGAGCGGGGACCGGCTTGGGATACTTGGCCGCCCACCCTTCCAGCAGCCTCCGGTACGCCGACAGGCGCGGTTCCCGCGGCTCGGAACGGCCGTTCTCCCAGTTCTTGACTGTCTGCGGTGTCGTCTTCAGGGCAGCGGCCAGGCGGGCTTGCGTGATGCCGGCTTCTTCGCGGAGCCGGGCGCGCTCCGCCGGGAGCGGAAGCTGCGGTGCTTCCTCCAGCAGCGCGTCCACCGATGCGAACAGCTCGTCCTGAGTTGCCATGCCACCCTCCTCAACCCTGGACCCTAGCTCATTTTTAGCCTGCTATTTAGCCCACGGATTTAACCCGAGCGGGTGGTTCGGCGCGGTGGGCGAGCCGGACCCGATCGTGAGGGTCGCCCTCGCTCGATCTTCCAGTGGGGGGATCACTGGTGTGGGTGACCGGGCGCGGGGGCGGTGTGTGGTCGGCTCGCTGTGGGCGGAGGCGGTACACGATGGGCGTCATGATCGACTGGATGAGGCTGACCCCGCTGGACACGACGGGCACCAGTTTCGGCTGTGCCGACGACCACCCCGGATTCGCCGATCCGGACTACGTCCGCCGTAGGAACCACATCGCCGCCCTGGCGGAGGGCCACCGTGTGGGCGAGCCGTCGCCCGAAGTTCACTACACCGAGGCCGAGCATGCCACTTGGCGGGCCGTGTACGGTGCGCTGCTGGTGGCGCAGGACAGGTGGGCCTGCCCGGAGGTACTGCGCGCCCGGGAGAGCGCGCCGATCCCCGCCGACGGCGTCCCCCAGCACGAGACGATCTCCGACAGGCTTCAGGCGCTGACGGGGTTCCGGTTCACCCTGGCGGGCGGGATCGTGCCGAACAAGCGATTCCTCGGCGCGATGGCCGACGGATACTTCCACGCCGTCCAGTACGTACGGCACCCCTCGATGCCGCTCTACACGCCCGAACCCGACGTCCTGCACGATGTGTTCGGACACGGCATCCACCTGTCCGACCCGTTCTTCGCCGACCTGTACCGCACGGTGGGCCGGGCGGCGGCCAGGGTGGAGTCGGCTGACGCCCTGGATCTGATCAGCCGCGTCTACTGGTTCACCCTCGAATACGGCACCGTCCTCACTCGGCGCGGGCCCCGCGCGTACGGGGCGGCCCTGTTGTCGTCCTCCGGTGAGCTGGGGCGCTTCGCCCGAGCCGAACTGCTGCCCTTCGACCTCGCCGAGCTGGCCCGCCTCCCGTATCAGGTCGCCGGCTATCAGCCGGTCCTGTTCACGGTCGACTCCCTGGCCCACCTCGCCGACCTCCTCCACGGCTTCCTCGACGACTTCGACGAGACCACCCGTGACCGCCACCGCCTGCCCGCCCTCTCCGAGCGCGGTTTCATGAGCCGGCCCGACCCCGCGTAGGCCGCGCTGTCGGAGCCTTGGCATGACGGTCAGCGGATGTACCGCCGGAGCGTCTCCTGCCACATCTCGCACCACAGGACTCCCTGGACGACTCCCAGCGCCATGGTTCTGCACGCGTCGCCGGCGGTCTTCGGGAGCCACCTCTCGACCTTGGGCAGCAAGCCGTACGCGAAGTCGGTGCCCAGGTGGTACGTGAGGTATCTGCTCCTGCGGACGGCCGGTTCCACGGCGAACATGTCCGCGTGGCGGTTGCGCAGGGTCGCGTCCGTCGACCGCAGCAGTCGGCGGGCGTGGTCGACGGTCACCTCGCGCAGGCCGCAGGCGGCTGACGCGTCGTCGTCGTGTTCGAGGGTGAGACAGCGGGCGCGCAGGGTGTCCGCCAGCAGCGTGGCCGGGTCGACGGCGAGTGCCTCCTGCACGTACGCGTCGAAGGGATGCGGCGCCCCGGCGACGACGAAGGGCTCCACGTGGAGCAGGAGGTCCTGCAGCGCGAACAGCAGGCCCGGCCCGCCGTCCTTCAGGCGCCGTGACCGCTCGTCGAGAATGTCGGCCATCAGATCTCGGAGCGGAGGGAGGGCCGCCACCTGCCGGGTGACCTCCGGGAACGGCGTCAGGCTGTGCCGGGTGACCGTGTATCCGAGGCTGCCCCGTACGTCTCCGGTCAGTTCGGCCCGTATCGGCGCCCGGAACGCGGGGTCGGCCAGGACGGCCTCGACACCTTCGCCGCTGCCCTGCCGCTGCAGCCATTGCAGGGCGAAGATCCGCCGGTCGGCGCCCGGTTCGCCGAAGGGCATGCCGACCCTCTGCATCAGTGCGTGCAGTGCGAGGTCGACGCCCACGCCCCAGAAGTCACCTCCCAGTGACCGGGTCCGCAGCCCGAGCAGCGGCTCGCGGGTCGCCCCCGCTTCCCGTAGCCGCGTCGCGATCGCCTCCAGCACCGGCTCCAGGCCCGCGACGGGCTGCCGCATCCCCGCGTACTGGTCGAGGAACAGCGTCAGCCACGCGTCCGCGCGCCTCGCCGACTCCGCGGAGACCGGCCCGGGCCCGCCCGTGCACCACTCCAGGAGGCCGACGCGCGCCAGCAGGGCGAGCCACCTCTGCGCGGCCGTCGTCTTCGCGGCGGCCGAGGATCCCTGCGGCTGTGGCATGTGGTGCGCCACGAGCCCGGCCGTGTCGGGGTGCTCCGCCAGGTCTCGCTCCAGGGGCGCGGTCCACGCCTCCCAGAGGGACACCGTCGCCTTCTCGAACGCGCGGCCCCGCAGCAGCAGATGGAAGATCTGGGTGTTGACGTCGTCGGCTGCCGGCCGGCCACCGACCCCCTTGGCCAGCTCGACGGCGAAGGAAGCGGGCAGGTCGCGGCTCGGGCCGTCGGGGGCGCCGTCCGGGGTGGAGCCGGCCTCGCTCCCGCTCCCGCGCCCGCTCCTTCCGCGGCACCATTCGAGCACCAGGAGCCGGTACGCCTCGTGTGCCTCCTCCGGCGAGGTGCGCGCCGCGCGGTCGTCTCGGTAGCGCGCGAGCGCCGTCGGGTCGACGACGCCCAGTGCGCTGAACTCCGCCACAATGTCCCGCAGGACCCGCTCGTCGATGTGCCCCGTCCGCTTCTCGGCGGCCCTCGCCTCGGTGTAGAGCGTTCTGGCCATCGCGGGGCTGCCCGCTTCCGCGACGATCCGTGCGCCCTCGTCCAGGGCGTAGGGCAGGAGCTCGGGGTGGGGTGCCGTCGCCTTCTTCAGATTCGTCCGCAGCTGGTTCGCGGCGCGGCCGGGCTTCGTCCCGGCGGTCTTCGCGCAGCTGTGCAACGCGGCGAGCAGGCCCATCGCCTCGCGTACGAGCTCGGGGTGGGCGGCACAGACCCGGGACACGAAGTCCAGGGGCCGGACCGGGGCGCGTCCGACGGGCACGGGGTCGCCGGCGTCGGGCTCCAGACCCAGGGTCCGCGCGACCGTGTCCTGAGCCTCGACCGTCCGCCGTACGAGCAGCCGGACGAAGCGGTCGCCGTCGTCCGTCAGAAGCGGCGAGGCGTACCGGCGCGCGGTCAGCGGTTCCTCGTCCGGGCCCTTGGGGTCACCGGGCAGCACGGCGCCCGCGTCGAGGAGCCGCCGCTCGTCGACGGGGCTCGGTGGCAGGGGCGCCGCCGCTCGCGGTGCGTCCTGTGCGGCGTATCGCGCGCAGGCGACGAGGAAGGACTGATAGCCGTCGGCGCTGTCGGCCGGCTGGGAGGCGGCTCCGGCGCTCGCCGCGGTGTCCCGTTCGTCGTAGAGGGCCGCCATCGCTCTGATCCCTTCGGACCAGACGGGCGGCGGCACGGCGTCGTACGTCCCGATTCCGTGCCCTTCTCCGCATTCGGCGAACGAGAAGTTGCGGATGTCGACCGGTGCGAGGGGTCCCTGATAGCGCAGACCGGCCTTCATGCGGTAGATCCGGCCCCGGTCGCCGAAGGCGAACCCGGCCTGCTCTCCGTCGATCCGCCCGCCGAAGCGGGTCACCACGCGCTCGAAGTGGGCACCGGAGGGATACTCGGCTCCGCCGAAGACGGTGAGCCCGTGCGGGGCGCCCCACTCCCCCGGCGCCGGTGAACAGTCCGGCCGCACGTACACGGCGCGGTGCAGTTGTTCGATCCCCTGCTCTCCGTCCAGCGCGTGCAGCAGCTTCCGCCAGTTGGCGAGCAGCCCCGTGCCGCGCGGGTCGAGGAGCGCGGGGTGCGGGATGACGACGAGCGTGTCGTCCAGCTCGCGGTCCCCGTCGAGTCCGGTGACCAGGAGCGCACCGTCCGGGCCCGGCGCGACGCCGGTGAGAACTCCGGCGCGCCGCACGTCCGGTGCACCTGGTGCGCCCGCTGCGACCGGTGCGACCACCGCGTATCGCAGGGCGCGCCGCCAGCAGGGGTCGGGCCACACCTGCCGGATCAACGCGGCAGGCACCGGCAGGGATTGCGTCATCCAGCGTTCGACGGTCGTCAGCGTCTGGGCGGTGTGGTCGCCGATCCAGTCGGCCAGCGCCGAGAGCTCCCGCACCAACGGCTCGTCCCTGAGCGCGACCGGGAGCTTCTTCAGCTCACGCCCCGCAGCGGTGCGGCAGCGGAGCACAGGTCTGGGCCCTGTCCAGGCGTCGACCGCCAGCTCGTAGCCCCCGACTGCCTGCCACGTGATGATCGAACTCGAACTCATGGTGCGCTCCCCCGGCTGTGCGTCATCTCGCGGCGCGCGCCCCGCCGCGGTGCCCGCGACGTTTCAGCGGACGATCACAACTTACTCGTAGCCACTGACAACGCTTCGCTCTGTCAAGCCGTGCGGGGCGCGACGGAGGCGCGGAGGGCGCGGTGCGCGCGGTGGGCATCGGCGGGGCGCGGGCGGGTAGGCGGTTCTCACCCATACGACCCAGGGAGGATCGCATGTCAGGACTGATCACGCGTCTCAAGGAGTTCGCCCGCAGCCCGCAAGGCCGGCGCGCTGTCGCGTCGGCCCGGCGTGCCGCCGCCGATCCGCGCAAGCGCGCCCAGGCGGGCAGGCTGCTCGGGCGGTTGCGCGGGCGACGTTGATACGGGCGGTGACGGGCGGAGGCGAGGGACGGCGGCGAGGGAGGGACCCGACGAATGGCCTGGGACACGCTGACGCGGTGGGAACGAGCCCTGGAGCGGTGGCAGAGCGCTGTCGTCTCCCGGCTCCGTCCCACACATGAGCCCGTGGAACTGCTGGACGCGCTGCGCGAGGAGTGCGACCGTCACGCCGTGGTGTGCAGCGAGACCCGGGTGGTGGTCCCGAACGCCTACGAGGTGGAGCTGGACGCCGGTGTGTACGAGCAGCTGGTGCGCCATGGCTGCGGTGACGTGGGCGAGCTGCTGACGGACAACCTCGCGCGACACGGACGGCGCCGGGGGTACGAGTGGGCGGGGCCGCTGGCCATACACATCACCCCGACACCGCTGCCCTCCGGCGACCCGTATCGGGTGCACAGCAGCCCGATGCCGCATGTGCGCGCCGACGCCTTCCCGCCGGAGGACTGACCCGGCGCCGCCCGGGCGGGCTGAGATGGACGGGGCCGAGACGGACGGGGTCGAGACGGACGGGGTCGAGACGGACGGGGTCGAGACGGACGGGGTCGAGGGCGTCCGCCCAGGCTCAACCCCGTCCCTCTCAGCCCCGTCCGGCCCGGTTCTGCCGAAGTCGGTACGGATCGTGGCGTGCGGCGGTCGGGTCTACGATCCGGCCGGCCTGCTGGGCGGAGGCGGTTGGAAGCAGGCCGTGACGTCCTTGCCGCGGGGGCAGCGGTAGGTCTGCCATTCGTCGGCGAGGGCGTCGATGAGGAGCAGCCCGCGTCCGCCGGTGGCTCCTTCCCCGGCTTGGCGGGGTTCGGGCACTTGGGGCGACGCGTCGTGCACCGTCACGTGCAGGCATTCCTCGTCCCAGGTGAGGATGAGCTGGGCGTCGCTGCGGGCGTGGATGTGGGCGTTGGTGACCAGTTCGGACACGGTCAGCACGACGGAATCCAGCAGATCCGGTGCGGTCCGGTCCCAGCCGAGCCTCTCCAGATGCTCACGCGTCCAATCCCTTGCCGTCTTCACTCCACTGCTGATCGGCAGCGAACGCGCCCACCCGACAGCTCTCAGTGAGGGGTCCTGCGGCATCGTCTTCTCTCCTTCGGCCGGCCACGGTGCTTGTCTCCATGTGCCCGGGAAGCGGCCGACGCAACGTGCGGCGACGAGACAGCCCGAGAACGGGGCCTCGGGCGGCCGGTGGGGCGTGCACCCTATGATCGCGGCGGTCATGGACATGGGGTAGGCATGGGCACGGGGGCGGGCATGGAGAGCGGGCGTTCGTCGCGCAGATGGTCGCTGGACGAGGAGAACTGGTCGCGCAAGTGGTGGATTCCCTTGGTCGCCATCGTGATGGCGGCTGCGACCTGGGGGCTCCTGGGATACGTGGAGGGCGGCTGCGACCGTGGGCCTCGGGGCGGCTGCGTGGCCGCCGACGGCTACGAGTGGCGCGGTTGGGTGTTCTTCCTTTCCGCGATGCCCGCCTTCTTCGTGGTGGGAACCGGCATGACGGCCGACCGCTGGCCGCCTCCGCTCGGCGTCGCCACCGGTGGCACTGTTTGCGGTCTCTACACGCTCATGCAGGGCCGGACGGTCGGCCACCTGATCACCGCGGCCGTACTCTTCGCCTTGGCCGTCACGGCACCCGCACTCGCCCGGCGACGCCGACGGGCCTCGTGAGCCACGTCAAGGCGAACGGATTCAACGCGCCCGTAGGCTGGTTCGGTGTTCGATCGTCTGGAGATCAAAGTGGTGCCGCCCGGGCCGCGGTTCGATGCCCAGGTGCGGTTCTGGGTCAACGGGGAGGACATGGTCGAAGAGGCGGTCGGTGTGGGCGGCCGGGGGCCGTACGCGGTCGATGTGCTGCCGGTCGGCCGCCCCAGCCCGCTTCGGGCGACCGGCGAGGCGCGCCGCCTGACGCTGGGGGAACCGGAGTGCACCGGTGGCTGCTGTGGCTTCCTGACCGTGGTCGTGCAGCGGCTCGGGGAGATCGTGCAGTGGTCGGACTGGGAGGCTCCGTGGGAGGCGAACACCCTGCCGCCCGACTCTCCGTTGGAGCTCCACTTCGAGGCGAGTCAGTACGACGCCGAGGTGGCTCGCGCCGAGGCGGTCCGCTGGTGGCCGGCACACCCGTAGCCGGCTCGGCACGCCACCGGCCGGCTTGGGCCCTTGATCAACGGTGCGGCGGGCGTCGTCTCATCGCACCGGTGGGAACACCCGCTCGACGCGCTGCGTTCCGTTTCGGGTGCGGTAGGAGCGGGCCCAGGTGGTTGTCGCGTTCGGCTGGGTCTTGTCGGAGATGGTGAAGTAGTCCATCTGGGAGTGCTCGGGGGTCACGTCGAGGACTCCGTAGCCGTGGTTGTCCATGTCCAGCCACTTCACATGGCGGTTGGCGGCCCGGATCGCCGCGGCTGCCGCGAGTGAGGTCGTGCCCGGCGGCACGCGCAGGGTCTCGTCGAAGTTGTCGGAGGTGACGGACGTGACCACGAACTCCGTCGCCGCCGACCGTGAGAGCGGGTACGTCGCCGCGTTCACCGGCACGTCGTTGGCCCACGCCATGTGGATGTCACCGGTCAGGAAGACCGTGTTCCGGATGGATCGCTGCGTCAGGTGCGCGAGGAGCTCCCTCCGGTCGTCCGTGTAGCCGTCCCACTGGTCGGTGTTGTACGCCACCCCCTGCTGCGGCAGGCCGAGCATCTCGGTCAGCGGGGCGAGGAGGGAGGGCAGCAGCGAGCCGAAGGCGAACGGGGCGATCATCACCGAGCTGCCGACCAGCTGCCAGGTGGCGTTGGAGCCCGCGAGGCCCGTTTTCAGCCAGTCGAGCTGCGCACGGCCGGTGATCGTGCGTTCCGGGTCGTCGACCGAGCCGCTGCCGGTCGTCACCTGCTGGGAACGGAACGAGCGCAGGTCGAGAAGGTGCAGATCCGCCAGCCGGCCGAAGCGCAGTCGTCGGTACACCGTTCCCTCGGTCGAGGCGCGGACCGGCATCCACTCGAAGTACGCCTGCTTGGCGGCGGCCACCCGGGCCGCCCACTCCCCCTCGGCACCCGGTGTGTGGTTCTCCGCACCGCCCGACCAGGCGTCGTTGGCGAATTCGTGGTCGTCCCAGACCGCGATCACGGGGTGCGCGGCGTGCAGCGCCTGGAGGTCGGCGTCCGTCTTGTGCGTGGCGTGGCGGATGCGGTAGTCGGCGAGCGAGACGGTCTCGTGCGGGGGCTCGTGCCGGCGTACGACGTACGGAGGTTCCGGCGCGACACCGGTCGCGAACTCGTAGAGGTAGTCACCGAGATGGACGATCGCGTCCAGGTCGGCGCGGGCCGCGAGATGGCGGTACGCGGAGAAGTAGCCGGCCTCCCAGTTGGCGCACGAGACCACACCGAAGCGGACCCGGGGGGCGGTGGCGTCGGGGGCCGGGGTGGTGCGTGTGCGGCCGACGGAGGAGACCACGGCTCCCGCCGTGAAGCGGAACCAATGGGCGGTCGCCGGGCGCAGACCCCGGACGTCCACCTTGACCGTATGGTCGGAGGCGGCCGTCGCGGTGACGGAGCCCTGGGCGACGGTGCGGGTGAAGGCCCGGTCCTCGGCGACCTCCCAGCCGACGGTGATGTCGGGGCCGCTGCCCGAACCGGGCACGGCCGCGGCGGTGGGGGTGACCCGCGTCCAGAGCATGACGCCGTCGGGCAATGGGTCGCCGGAGGCGATGCCGTGCAGGAAGGCGGGCGCCTCGGCGGCCTGGAGAGCGGGAGGCGCCGCGCCCACCAGGGCGGGGGTGGCGGCGGCAGTGAGGGCGGCGGCCTTCACGACGGTCCGGCGGGTGGGGGAAGGAGCTGGCACGTGCTGGCTGGTCACGGGCAGTCAGGTTACGGACCGAAGAGACGAAAAGGCGTGAATCGCATGGAACCGGACCGGCGCGCGGCCGGGCATGCGGCCGTACGGGGGACGGGACGCCGGCGACCCGGTCGGAGGCGGCCGGATACGCAGCAGGTCCCGCGGGGTCGAGCATCCGCTCCCGCGGGAGTGCTTCACCGGAGCCGATCACCAGCTCGTGCAGAGATCATGGTCCGGGCAGAACATGACGTGCGTGGCGTTGTAGCCGGCCCGCACCGTCAGGGATGCCGGAGCCGGACCGTAATTGACGAAGGACCCCGGGTCGGCGGTGGCGGTGAAGGTCACCGTCGTGCCGACCGGGAAGTCGGCGTGGCAGGAGCCGGTCGGTTCCTGCTGGTACTCGGTGCTGTCCGAGGGCCATGCCTCCTGGTGGCAGTTGATTCCGGCCGGCCGGCTGGTGACGGTCCCGCCACCCCAGCCGTCGCTGACCCACGCCGACACCGTCGCCTGTTGGGGTTGGGCCTGCACCGGCGCGGCCGTACCGATCGTCGCCGCGGTGCCGAGCGCCACGGCGGCCACCATCACCCGCCTGACGCCGCGGGCCCCTTTGTGCTTCTGTGCCATGGGGGCACCCCCTTGATTGCCGTACCGATCACGCCGGTGCGCAGGCGTGGGGATCCAGCGCGATGATCCGATGGATGACCGCCACGGGATCACCGACCCGGCGGACCGCCTTGCGGAACGCCTCCGGGCTTGCCGCCTCGTACACGCATTACGCCCGGCGGTGGTCCCCGGTGACGTAGCTGTGCATCCGGACCACCTGCGTGCCGATGTCGGCCTCGATGAGGGTCGGTTCCGGCCTCTCGGCCAGGCACCCAAACCCCTACCGGGGCATCGTCGCCGCGTCCTCTCCGACCAGGTGGGTTTTGGTCTCATACATCAGCCTAGGGCCGGACCCGTGGGGGCACATCCGGCCGGGCACCCCACGTTCGCCCGGACGACGGAAGATACTCGCGGCCATGGCGCGCTCACGACGCGTCGGGATCGCGCGGCGCCTCGACGCGAGGGCGGGCGCCAGCTCCCCGGACCGTACGGGCCTGTCCGCACGCCTGCCTGCGCGCCCGCACGCTGCGCGCCCGCACGCACGCCGCCCCGACTGCGCGGAGTGAGAGCGGGCGGATGCGCGCTTCGCTTCCGTACCCTGGCGGCATGCGCATGCGCCCCACTCTGCACTGGACCCCTCCCGAGGACCTGCCGCCGGGCACCACGGATCTCGAGCCGGTCGCCGACGCGCTGGGCACCGGAGGTGTCCTCGTCCTCAGCGGGGCGGGGATCTCGACCGAGTCGGGCATCCCCGACTACCGGGGCGAGGGCGGCAGCCTCAGCCGGCACACCCCGATGACCTACCAGGACTTCACCGGCAGCGCTCAGGCCCGGCGACGGTACTGGGCGCGGAGCCACCTCGGCTGGCGCACCTTCGGCCGGGCGCGCCCCAACGCCGGGCACCGGGCCGTGGCGGCGTTCGAGCGCCACGGGCTGCTCACCGGCGTCATCACCCAGAACGTCGACGGCCTGCATCAGGCTGCCGGCAGCGACGAGGTCGTGGAGCTCCACGGGAGCCTGGGCCGGGTCGTCTGCCTGTCCTGCGGGGCCTTCAGCACGCGCCAGGAACTCGCCCGGCGGCTGGAAGCGGCCAACGCGGGGTTCCAGCCGGTCTCGGCCGCGCTCAATCCGGACGGGGACGCCGACCTCACCGACGAGCAGATCGGGGACTTCCGCGTGGTGCCGTGCGCGAACTGCGGCGGCATCCTCAAACCGGACGTGGTGTTCTTCGGCGAAGCCGTCCCCCCGCGGCGCGTCGAGCACTGCCGCAACCTGATCCACGAAGCGGCGTCACTGCTGGTCCTGGGCTCTTCGCTGACCGTGATGTCCGGTCTGCGGTTCGTGCGCCAGGCGGCCGAGGCCGGCAAGCCGGTGCTGATCATCAACCGGGACCCGACCCGTGGCGACCGCCACGCCCTCACCCGCGTCGCCCTCCCCCTCGGCACGGCCCTGACCACGGTGGCCGGCCGGCTGGACATCCCCGTCGGCCACGGCGCGGCGACCTGACCAGGGCCGTCGTGATCCGCGCCGCGCGCCCCACGCCGTCACGGAGACCGGTGGCCGGGTTCTCCGTGACGGGGGGCGCCGCGCGGCGGACCACCGGCCGACAATGGGGCGTGCGTCAGCCGATCGTGCGGTCGGCGTCGACGACGACGCAGCGGGTGTACTCGGAACCATCGCCACCGCCGGTGTACGGGGTGCTCGCCTCGCCCTGCTTCGACGCACCGCCCTCGACCCGCAGGTCCTCGAGCTTCGCGAGCGCCAGGTTGGCGGTGCTCGAACCCTCGGCGCCCTTGAACTGCAGGGTGACGTCGTAGAGGTACGCCGACGAGTCGCTGTTGGTGACGGTCACCTTGGCGACCAGGTTCTTGCGGTCGGCGCTCAACGCGCAGTCGTCGATGCGGACGTCGCGCTGCGCGCGGTCCTTCGACGAGCCGCCGACGCCGCCGGTGGTGACACCACCGGAGCTGGAGCTGTTGCTGTCGGAACCGCTGCTTGAGCTGTTGCTGTCGGAACCGCTGCTGGAGCTGCTGGAATTGCTGGAGCCGTTGCCGCCACCGCAGCTACCACCACTGGAACCACGGGCGCCGGTGAGGGCTACCAGGGCGATTCCGAAGACGGCGACAGCACGGACATGACGAAGCTTCACGCTTCAACCCCCGTTGAGTGATTTGCAGATACGCGTGTGCAAGAAAATGCGCCCGCCTTGACGAGCACACGTCACCCTACTGGATGCCGACGGCCCCGACGGACACGTCCCGAGCAGGGCGCCGGCCGGCCACTCGACTCACAGGTCCATGAACTCGTAGTGCCGCAGGCGGGACTCGGCGGCGTTCTCGGTCATGCCGAGAAGTTCGGCCGCCCGCGTCAGCGAGAACTCCTCGTGGCGGGTCAGGATCCTGGTGGCGAGGGGGCCGAAGAAGGTGACGACCGACTCCAGCTCGCCGGCCGCCTTCAGCACGGGGAGCGGGGCGTCGTCGACGAGCTCGTCCAGGCGCTCGCGCAGCCGCCTCAGCAGCCCGGCCACGTCCTCGGGGAGGGGCACCGCGCGCGTGGCGACCTCGTCCATGTGGGCCTCCCACTCCAGCTCGGGGCCGGAGACGTCGTACGTGGCGAGGTCATCGGGGTCGACCCGCTGCCAGTCGATCGGGAACGTACGCTCACCCCGCCATCCGCAGGCACAACTCCCCCGCATCGTCGTCGCCGTCGCCCTGCTGAAGGTGCCGTCGTACACCCACCAGTCCCTCGACTCGTGGAAGTGGGACCCGCTGCCGAGGTCGAAGTAGACCGGCCCGGGCTCGCTGCCGTCGGCCAGCAGCACCCCGACCCCACCCACGTGCGACTCGAAGCCGTCGCGCCTCCAGCCCATCCCGGTTCGCCTCCTCATCGGCGGAAGGCGGCACCCCGAGCGGGCCGCCCACCGCTCCACGATGGAGCAGCGAGGCACCGCCCCGCAGTCGCCTCGGCATATTCCGGCGGCAACCGGTTGCGCGGAGGTGCACCGCACGCCCCCCAGGGCGCGGCGACCGCCCCTCGTACACACGGCCATGGGGGCTGTGGCGGCCTCAGACGTGGTTCGGTGCCGGGTCCCGCTCGGTCGGAAGCGCTGCCTCGCGGCGGGGAAGCAGCAGCGGCGTCATCAGCAGGAGCGCGCCGGCCAGGCCGATGGCCGTGCGCGCGCCGAGGAGGCCGGCCAGCACGCCCCACACGGCCGTCAGCAGCGCGGTCTGGGCCCTCGTCGTCACCGTCCAGGCGGTCAGCGTGCGGGCGACCCGGTCGGGCGCGGTGCGCTGGAGGCGGTAGGTGGCGTGGACGGGGTTGAAGATCCCGCAGCAGAGGATGAGCCCCAGCTCGACGCCGATGACCAGCAGCAGCCCTGCCGTACCCGGCCCCAGGAAGGTGAGGCCGACGGGCCAGACCGCGCGCAGCGTCCCGGCCGCGACGAGGACCTGGTGTTGACCGAACCGTGCGACGAGCGGGCGGGCCAGTCGCGCACCGAGCAGCCCGCCGACGGAGGGTACGGCGAAGGCGAGGCCGTACTGCCACGGTGCGAACCCGAGCGGGCCGAGCATCAGGACGGCCAGCAGCGGCGAGGTGGCCATCACCAGGCCGTTGAACAGGGCCGTGTTGAGGAACAGCGGACGCAGCGTCGCGTCGGCGAGGATGTACCGCCAGCCGTCGAGCAGGTCCCGCGGACGCATCCGCGCGGCCGCCCGGCGCTCGGACGACGGAGCCTCCCCGCCGCTCCGTCCGAGGGAGCCCATCGCGCGGATGCCCAGGGCCGACAGCAGGTAGCTGACGGCGTCGGCCAGCACCGTCGCCACCGGCCCGAGGAGCCCGATCATCACACCGCCCAGCGGTGGTCCGATGATCGTGGTGGTCCAGGCCGTCGATTCGAACCGGGCGTTCGCCGCGAGCAGGTCCTCGGGCGGCAGCAGCGTCTTGAGGTAGGCGCCGGAGGCGGCACGGAAGGTGATGTCGGCCGCCGCGACGACGATCGAGACCAGCAGGAGCTGCAAGAAGGTGAGCGCGCCGAGCGCGAACGCGGCGGGGATCGTCAGCAGCGCCGCGAACCGCACCAGGTCCGTCGCGATCATCACCGGCCGCTTCCGGCGGAACTCCATCCACGGACCCAGCGGCATCGCCACCGCCGCGCCCACCGCGGCCCCGACGGAGGCCAGCGCGGCGACCTCGGCCGGTCCGGCGCGCAGGACCTGGACGGCGATCAGCGGGAAGGCGCCGAAGGCGAGCCACGTACCCAGCGCGCTGGTTCCGTACGCCGCCCACAGCCAACCGAACCGCCGCCCCAGACGGTGTCCACCACTCATCCCCGCCGCCGCCCCTCGCTCCCCGTTTCTCGCGCCTCGTTTCTCGCTCGTGCCGCCTTCCGCACAACCGATTCGTCCTCGGAAGCATCAAAGCGAGTGCCGTACGTCGGGATCAAACAACCACCGAGCCACTCGGCCACAACCGACGGTTGTGCGCCGTAGGGTTGAGACGTGGACCTCGACATCGTCCGGACCTTCGTCGTCGCCGCCGACACGGGCCGGTTCCAGGAGGCGGCCGTCGAGCTGGCGGTCACCCAGCAGGCCGTCTCCAAGCGCATCGCCGCTCTCGAACGCAACCTCGGCGTACGGCTGTTCACCCGCACCGCGCGTGGCGCCGAGCTCACCATCGACGGGCAGGCGTTCCTGCCTCACGCCCGCGAGCTGCTGCGCGTCGCCGAGCGGGCCGTCACGTCCGTGCGTCCGGGGCGCCGTCCGCTGCGCGTGGACGTGATCGCCTCGCGCGGCGCGGCTTCCGGGCTGATGCGCGGCTTCCACCGCGCGTATCCCGAGATCGCACTCGACGTGGTCTGGCTGTTCGACATCGAGACGGCGATCGCGGCCATCCGCTCCGGCGAGATCGACGCTTCCTTCCGGGCCGTCGCCGCGCCCGGCCGGCCCCTTCCCGAGGACATCGAGTCGGTACGGGTGCTCGACGAGCCGCTCCAGCTCCTCACCGGTCCCGCCCACGCGCTGGCGGACGCGCGGTCGGTGCCCCTCGCCCGGCTCGCGGGGCACCGGATCTGGATGCCCGGCATCGTCCCGGGCACCGAGTGGGCCGCCTACTACGACGATCTCGTGGACGAGTTCGGCCTCACCATCGAGGCGACCGGCCCCAACTTCGGTTCCGACGCGCTCCTCGACACCATCGCGGACACGCCGGCCCTGGCCACCTTCATGGGCCGGCACACCCGCCTCGTCTGGCCCGCCGATCACGGCCTGCGCCGCATCCCCGTGACCGACCCGACGCCGGTCTACCCGCACTCGCTCCTCTGGCACCGCGACAGCCCCCACCCGGCCCTGGCCACCCTCCGCGCCCACCTCGCCGCCACAGCGGCCGGCCCGGGCGCCGCGGGGACCTGGACGCCGGGCTGGGTGAACCCGCGCGACTGACGCGGGCGGTGACGTGGGCGGGCAGGGGCGGCCATCGGCGCTCCTCCGCCTGCCCCTCCCCCGGCGCGTCCGGTTTCGGCCAATCTCGCCGGTAGGTGTCCATGTGTCCAGGACCACGGCGAGCGCGTCGGTACTCTCTCCTTTCCGACGCGGCGGGACGGCACCGAAGACCCGTCCACCACCCGTGTCCGACCGTGAGGGGGCGCCCCGCATGACCGTCCACGAACCCGCCGCGGTGCTGGAGTTCTCCGACGACCTCCGCCCCGACGACGCCGCACCACTGCGTGCGTTCCTCCACGCCCGCCTGACCGAGGCCGCCGATCGGCAGCAGCCCGGCACCGAGGCGGAGTGGGCCGCCCGTCGGCTCCTGCAGACCACGGACTACAGCGCCCTGTTCCTCTGCGACCTCCTGACCAGCTGGGCGGACATCGTCGAGGCCGGCCGCATCGGCAGGCCCGGCGCCACCCAACAGCTGCGCCAGGACGTGCGCACATGGTGGAACCACCTGTGCCAGACCGCCGAACGGTTCTCCGACCACCCCGACCATCTCCCGCGCTGGCGCCCTCTGAGGCACCTGTGCGTGGCGCACGCCGAGCTGGCGGAGCAGCTGACCGACGGCTTCTCCTCCGGCGTCTACGAGGGTGGCGCCCACCCGTGACCCCACCGCCCGAACGGACGCGGTGACACGGGCGGGCGGGCGCCCGGAGCCGGTGCGCGTGGGGCGGCTCAGTCGCCCATGTAGGGGCCCTGCACAGTGGGGGGCTCGCCATGCGACGTGTACGGGCCGCCCTGCACGGTGAAGGTCTCACCGTGAGTGCTGTACGGACCGCCCTGGATGATCGAGGTCTCGCCGTGGGTGGTGTACGGGCCGCCCTGCGTCACGTACGGGTCGCTGTACGACGTGTACGGGCCGCCTTGTGTCACGTACGGGTCGCCGTACGACGTGTAAGGACCTCCGTGGGTCAGGTCCGCGCTCTCGGCGTGAGCGGCGCCCGCCGTCGCCAGGGCGAGGGCGACTGCCGCTGCGCCCGTGGCCGCGATCCCCTTCAGAGTCGTCATGCCGAACTCCCTCCGTTCCGAAGACAACTGGTCGCGGAAAGTGTGCTCGGCTTCGAGCGTCCGGGGGAAAGGGTTCGGGTGCGCGGGCGTGTCGTGTGGGGAGCAGCCGGGGCACGGCTCCCAGGGATGGTCACAGGTCCGCGGGCAGGGTGTCCTTGGCCACCAGAGTCTCGCCGGACCAGCAGAGCCGGTAGAGGTCGACCTGGCCGAACAGATCGCGGCCCGATCGGTAGAAGTCACAGGTCGTGGTCGCTGGCCGAGGTGCGGCACGGGCGTGGTCAGGGGGGTACGGGAAGGGGCGGGCCGGAAGCAGCCGAGCGAGCTCCGTGCGGGACCGTCCGGTCTCCAGCTGGTCGAACCGGGACGGCGGCAGCACGCCGGTCGTCAGCTGCCAGGCCATGTGCACGGCGGCCGGTACGAAAAAGGCCGCGGCCGCGACCGGTGCCGCGAACGCGACGACGGAGCGGCGGCGCGCGGTGCGGCGTGCCTGGGCGAGCCGTTCGGCGGACTCAGGGATGGCGCCGAGGTCTCTCTCCCCTCCCCCGTCCCTGCCCGCGCCCGTCATGTCCGTGCCGGGGTCGGCGGCGCGCGCGGCGAGTCGGGGCGGGGCCTGGTGCGGGAGGACGGCGGTCAGACGGAAGCCGCCGTCGTGCGGGCCGGTGGACAAGGAGCCGCCGAGTACGTACACCCGCTCCCGCAGACCCGTCAGGCCCCGGCGACCGGTGTCCGCGGCCCCGGCTTCGCCCGCGGGGCGGGGCTGTTCGCCAGGTCGTCCGGTCGCCGTCGGCGTCGGCGTCGGCGCTGGCACTGGCACTGGCGGGGCGGTGGTCTCGACGGTCACGCGGGTGCGGTCGACCTCGTGGGTGATGTCCACCCGGACCGCACCGCCCGGGGCGTGCTTCACGGCGTTGGTCAGGGCCTCCTGCACCACCCGGTACATTCCGCGTTCCACCAGGGATGACAGTGCGGGCACCGCGCCACGCCGTTCCCAGCGCACCGGTACGCCCGAGGCGACCGCCCGGCCGAGAAGGTCCTCGACCGTGTCCTTGATGGGCAGCCCCCCGCCCGTACGGCCGCCCTCATCCGTGAGCCGCAGCCCCGTACCCGTCGGCCCAGGCCCCGCCCCCGGCTCCCGTGGTGCGTGCAGGACGGCGACGGTCTCCCGTAGCTGCTCGACGGCGTCCGCGATGGTCCCGCGCAGTTCGGCGAGGTCGGCGCGGTCGCGGTCGGTGAGGTCGGGCGAGAGCTCCAGGGCGCCGGCACGCAGGGCGACGAGGCTCAGGACGTGGCCGAGGGAGTCGTGCATGTCGGCCGCGATGTCGGCGCGTTCGGTGAGCCGGGCCCGCTCCGCGACGAGGTGCTGCCGCTCCTCCAGGCTCCGGGCCAGCTGCCACCCCTCCCGTACGAGATCACGCCGGCCCCGCCAGTGCCGTCCGGCCAGCCAGGGCACCAGGAGGGCGGCGGGGAGCACGGTCAGGGCGTAGAACCACCACACGGGCTGAGCCCGCAGCGCGGCGCAGACCGCCACGTCGAAGGCGAGGCAGGTGCCGAGCACCGTCAGCGGTCCCCGGGCCGCGGCGACCCTGGCGCCCAGCAGGCAGCTCAGCGCGGCCAGGGACAGGACGTGGGCGTTGCCAGGGGTCGTGGAGTCGGCCAGGCCCAGGGCGCAGAGGCCGTTGACGAGGAACACCGCGACCCCGGGCCGGCGGCGGGACAGCGGCACGGCCACCGCCAGGACGGCCAGCGGCAGCAGCAGGTCCGGGACCGTCGAGGCCGCGGTCGCCTCCCCGAACCCGAACACGGTGGCGGCGGCGAGCACGGCCCACAGGGCCACGTCGACGAGCGCGTACCTGGCCGACAGTATGCGCGGATACGGGCGCGGTCGCGGATACGGGTGCGGTTGCCGCATGGCGGGTCAGCGTCCTTCGGATCGGTGTCGTCGCTCGGGCGCGGGCCGGGTGCTCGGCAGCGGCCCCGGTCCCGGCCCGTGGTCGATTCTCTGGGACGCGCCCGGACGCCCGCCGACGAGGTGTCTGTCGGCGGGCGTCCGAACCGGCGAGCGTCGAACCGGCGAGTCCGGCCCGAAGGGCGGGCCGAGCCTCGACGATCCCGGTCGACGGGCCGTCAGGCGTCCCTGCGGCGCAGCACGTACAGCCCGGCCGCGTGGGCCGCGGCGGCCCACGCGGCCACGATCAGGACCGCCGTCGCCGTCGCGTACGGGGCGGCGGTGCCGGCCCGCATGAAGTGGTCGCCCGCTCCGTGCGGAAGCCGGTCGCTGACGGCCGCGAGCGTCTCGCCGCCGAGTCCCAGGAAGATGCTCGGCAGCCCCCACAGCAACGTGACGAGGATCGACAGCGCGCCGGCCGGGTGCCGGGTGGCGAAGGCCACGCCGACGGTGAGTACGGCGATCAGCGCCTGGTAGACCCCGACGGCGAGGGTCTGTCCGAGGACCGTGGCCGCGTCGAACGACGCCCGTCCGTCGAACGCCCCCCAGGCGACAGCCGTACCGACCACGGCGGAGACGCTGCCGCCGAGGAAGGCGACCAGGGCCGTCACCAGCGCCTTCGCCGCGTGGACCCGATGCCGGCGCGGCACCCACAGCAGCGCCGCCCGTACCGTCCCCGTCGTGTACTCGGACGTCACCGCCACCGTGGCCATGACGACCACGGCGAACTGGGAGACGACGGCGGAGGCGGCCGCGGCGTTCCCGACGGGCTGCACCGGATGGCCGTTGATGCGGGAGATCGACGCGTAGTAGTAGGCGAACACGCCGGTGATGGCGAGACCCGCCGAAAGACAGAGCCAGGCGGCTCGGACCGACCACAGTTTGGTCCACTCGGAGGCGATCGCCCCGGCGAGGCCGTCGGTGGTGCGCCGCCCCGGAGCGTCGGGCGCCGTCCCCGGGGCGGCCGGCCGGTCGCCGTGTGCCGTCAGGGTGCTCACTGCCGTCCTCCTTCGGTCGTCGCGCCCGTCGCGTACTCGACGCTGCGCGCGGTGAGGTCCATGTACGCCTGCTCCAGCGACACCCGGACGTCGCTCAGGCCGTGCAGCCGTACGCCGCGGTGATGGGCGAGGTCGCCCAGCTCGGCTGCCGTGCGCCCCTGGACGGTGAGTTCGCCGTCGCCGCCCTCCGACGTCTCGACGCGCACGCCGTCGAGGTGCATCAGGCCGCGCACGAGCTCCGCCCGCTCTCCGGGGTCGGGCACGAGTGCGCGGGCCGACGCGGGCGAGGCGGCGGCCAGGAACTCCGTCATGCCGGTGTCGCTCAGCAGTCGTCCCCGCCCGATGACGACGAGGTGGTCGGCGGTCAGCTGCATCTCGCTCATCAGATGGCTGGAGAGGAACACCGTGCGCCCCTCCGCCGCCTGGTCGCGCACCAGCCGGCGGATCCACCGCACCCCGTCCGGGTCGAGGCCGTTCACGGGCTCGTCCAGGATGAGCACGGCCGGGTCGCCGAGCAGGGCGCCCGCCACGCCGAGGCGTCCGCTCATGCCCAGGGAGTACGTGCCGGCCGGCCGGCGGGCCGCCTTGGTCAGGCCGACCGTCTCGAGCACCTCGTCGACACGGCGGACCGGAATGCCGTTGGCACGGGCCTGCGCGATCAGGTGGGCGCGGCCGGAGCGGGCCGGGTGGACGGCCCTGGCGTCCAGCATCGCGCCGACCGCGCACAGCGGCCGGCGCAGGTCCGCGTAGGGGCGGCCGGCGATCAGGGCCCGGCCGCGTGTGGGGTGGTCGAGGCCCAGGATCATGCGCATCGTGGTGGACTTCCCGGCTCCGTTGGGGCCGAGGAAGCCGGTGACGCGCCCGGTCCGGACGTCGAAGGTCAGATCGTCCACGGCGAGCGTGTCGCCGTAGCGTTTCGTCAGTCCTCGGAGGCTGATCACGAAGGTTCCTCGTTCCCTGCTGACGTGTCGTTTCCTTACGACGGCGACGCTAGGAGCGGGCGGGGCCGGCGCCCATGGGTCGAAGGGAAGCGGCGTCCTGCCTTTCGTCGGGGGTGCCGACCGCCGTGGGAGGGATTCGCCGGGCTCAGGGCCGTACGGCGGGGAGCCGGCCGTAGGCTCGTCGCGTGGAAGACGAAGAACCGAGCGGCCGGCCGGTCCGGGTCCTGGTCGCCGACGACGAGGCGATGGTGCGGGCCGGGGTACGCGCCATCCTGGGCCGCGACGCGCAGGTCGAGGTGGTCGCGGAGGCGGGCGACGGGCACGAGGCCCTCGCGCTCGCCCGCCGGCACCGGCCGGACGTGGTCCTGTTGGACATCCAGATGCCGGGCCTCGACGGGCTGACGGCGGTGGCGCGGTTCCGGCGTGAGCTGACGACGGTCGGGGTGATCATGCTGACGACCTTCGGTCAGGACGAGTACATCACCCGGGCTCTGGAGGAAGGCGCCGACGGGTTCCTGCTGAAGGCGGACGACCCCAGGGAACTCCTCCGAGGGGTACGGGCGGTCGGCGCCGGCGGCGCCTATCTGTCTCCCCGGGTCGCCGGCCGGGTGATCGCCGGCATGCGCGCCCATCGGTCCGCGCATCCCCGCCGTCCGCTGAACCGGCTGACGGAGCGGGAACGCGACGTGCTGGCCGCGCTCGGTGCCGGGCTGTCGAACGCGGAGATCGCGGCCCGGCTGCATCTCGTCGAGGGCACGGTGAAGGCGCACGTCAGCGCCGTGCTCACCAAGCTGGGCGCGCGCAACCGGGTCGAGGCGGCCATCGCCGCGCACGAGGCCGGTCTCACTCCGCCGGGCCGCGACTGATCCCGCCGGACCACGGCTCCGATCCCGGCGGGCCACGGCTGATCCCGCCGGGCTGTGGCTGGACTCCCGGACCACGGCTCTGGTCCCGGCGGGCCGCGGCCGGAACTCCCGGCTCAGCTGGGAGCGTCGTTCGACGCCGCCTCCCGGCGTGGGGCGCCGGCGATGTCGAGCAGTCGGTGCATGAGCTCGACCGGGAGCCCGGGGTTGCGGGCCGCCGCGCGCGGTGTGCCTTCCGCCCCGAGGAGTTGGACGAGCCGCCGACGGGGCAGGCGGGGGTCGGCGGCCGCGTGGTGCCTCACCATGTCGTCCCCGTCGTGGGAAAGGCGCTCGACGAGTTCCGGCTCGGCTTGCGGGTCGAAGAGGGCCGCGTAGCGCAACCGGGCACGGGGGTCGTCGGCGAACCGGGCGAGGCCGGGGCGCGCGAAGTTGCGACGGGTGACGAGTGTTCCCCAGCTCAAGCCGTTCCAGTCGGCGAACATCTCCACGAGCAGGTGGTGCGGGGCATGGTCGTTCTCACAGAGCATCAGCTTCACGAAGTAGTCGTCGTCGGCCGCGAGTCGCTCGATCACGTCGTCGGGCAGCTCCGGTGCGCAGGTGACGCCGCGGCGGAGCAGGACGTGGCCGGAGGCCGCGATCTCCCGCAGCGCGTCCGGGTCGCCGAACCGTTCCTTCACCCAGCTCGGAACGGGGTGGCGGCCCGTGGGGACGGTGTAGTCGATCGCCACTCGCTGTTCCTCGGTCAGGTCCGCGCGCAGGGACACGGCGAGACGGACGGAGGGGTCCGGGTCGGCGGCCAGGGTGAGGGCGAGCTCCGTGGGTACGTGGGGGTTGCAGGCGGCATGGTGACGTAGGGAACCGTTCTCGTGGGTCACGAGGAGTGCGGCCAGCTCCGCGTCGACGGGTGCGGCGAAGGCGGCGTCGGCGCGGCGGCGTTCGTCCGTCTCGGTGAGGAAGCCGTCGACCGTCGTCGGCAGGGGCGCGTCGACGTGGGTGGCGCGTTCGACGGCCTTGCGCACCCAGGGGTGGGGGGCGGCCTCGGCGGCTGCCCGGACTTCCGGGCGCAGCCGGGGCCAGCTCCAGGAGTCGATGGCGGCGGCCCGGACGCGCGGGTCGGGATCCCCGGCCAGCGCGAGCAGCGTCTCGTCCGGCAGGCCGGGCAGCCCGGTGGCGAGGTATCGCAGCCGGGCGTCCGGAGCGGTGGCGGCCCGCACGATCGACTCCGTCGGCAGTTCGAGGCCGTTGTCGCACGCCGTCACCACCGCGACGCGCCGCACCCTCTCGTCCGGATCCTCGGCCAGCGTGGCGAGCGCGTCCGGCGGCAGGTGCGGGTTCTCGGCGAGGATCCTGCGGACGCGGGTGTCGGGGTGGGTGACGGCGACCCTCGCCACCGCCGGCGGGAGCGGGTGATACGTGAGCCAGTATCCCGGCTCGGGGAAGGGATCGACCGTGAACACCCGCTTCAGCACCGCCTCCGGCGCGGCGCTGTTCACGGCGAGCCCCGCGATCCACTCCTCGTGCAGAGCGGTGTCTTCTCCGAGCAGCCGCAGGGCATCGGCTCGGGCCGCGTCCGTCACCTCGGACACGCCGAACGCGACCGTTGTGAGCTGGTCCTTCGTGGGCGCCATGAGGTGATCCTCTCAGGGCGCCCGTCCGGCGGCCACGATCGATTGTCAGTGGTGGGTGAGACGGTGAGTGCGTCGAACCGAGAAGGAACACGAGGGGGAGCTGTCATGTCCGGAAGTCAGAACTACATCAACCACGTTGCTCTCGTGCTGGACGCCAGCTCGTCCATGTCGCACCTGAGCCGCAAGGTCGTCGAGGTCGCCGATCAGCAGATCGCGTACCTCGCCCGCCGGTCGCGGGAGCTGGACCAGGAGACGCGTGTCACGGTGTACGTGTTCGCCGACAAGGTGGAGTGCGTCATCTACGACAAGGACGTGCTGCGGATGCCGTCGCTGAAGCAGCTGTACCGGGTCGGCGGGATGACGGCTCTGCTGGCGGCCGCGCTGAAGTCGCAGCGGGAGCTGGCGCAGACGGCTCAGCTGTACGGGGACCACAGCTTCCTGACGTTCGTCCTGACCGACGGTCAGGAGAACGCGAGCCACCGCTGCCCCGACGCCCCGGCCAGGGAGCCGCGTCAGCTGGTCGAGGCCGTGGCCCGGATGATCGAGACCCAGCAGGACAACTGGACGCTGGCGGTCCTCGTTCCGGACCAGATGGGCAAGCGCGAGGCCATGAACTGCGGCTTCCCGAAGGACAACATCGCCATCTGGGATGCCACGAGCACCGAGGGCCTGGAAGAGGCCGGGCAGGTCATCCAGGAGGCCACCGAGAAGTTCATGGTGGGCCGTGCCAAGGGCATCCGGGGATCGCGGGCGGTGTTCTCGACCGGCGCCGAGGCGGTCAACCGGGACACCATCAAGGCCGCCGGGCTCGCCCCGGTGGACCGGTCGGCCTACGCGTTGGTTCCGGTGACCCGTGAGACGGCCATCCGGGAGTGGGTCGTGGAGTGCGGGCACACCTACCGGACCGGCGGCGCGTTCTACCAGCTGAGCAAGCCGGAGAAGGTGCAGGCGAGGAAGCAGATCGCGGTGCTGGAGAAGAAGACGGACCTGGTCTACACGGGGCCCGAGGCCAGGGCCCTGCTCGGGCTGCCGGACGTGGAGGTACGCGTCAAGCCCGATCACAACGACGACTTCACCATCTTCGTGCAGAGCACCAGCGTGAACCGGAAGCTGGTGCCGCAGACGCGGCTTCTGCTGATGAACTGAGCGCGTCGGGGGCACAGGGCCCCGGACCACGCCGTGACCCTGTGCCCCTCTGCCCCTGTAGCCCCGACGGTCACAGCCCCGGGCCGTTGTACGCCCCGCGGTGCGGCTTCGTCGTCGTGGACACGGGGTTCGCCCAGTAGTCGCGGCCGCCGTTCCCGCTGATCACGGAGCCGTTGTTCAGGGCGGGTGAGGTCGAGCGCAGTTTGTAGCCGTCGGCGGAGTGGATCGTGTCGCCACCGGTGCCGGGGTTCACGAAGCGCGGGTCACCGGCGATGCCGTTGGCGGTCGGCCGCGGCACGCCCTGGAAGACGTTCCACAGCCACTGGATGCCGGGGCCGGTGGGCAGCCGGGAGTCGCCGGTGCCCACCCAGATGTTGTTCTCGACGACGCTCTCCTCGGGGAGGGTGACGTCGAGTCGTCTGTCGGTGCAGTAGAAGACGTTGTTGTACAGGTGGAGCGCGGAACGGCCGGCGCTGACGCTGCTCATGCGGCAGTCGTTCTCGGAGATGTTGAAGCGGATGACCTGCTTGGCGCCGCCGATGGTCCCGCAGCCGTCGCAGTCGAGGAAGAAGCCTCCGATGTTGTCCCGGCTGAAGTTGTACTGGATCGTGCAGGTGCCGGTGTTGCCCCAGTCGCAGTCGAAGGCCTGGCTGTCGGCCACCGACATCCGCGTGATGCCGTACACGGCGTTCTTCTGGATGGTCGGATTGTGGTCGCCGAGCACCCAGATGCCGGCGAAGTTGCCGCCGGAGAAGGGATACACGCCGTTTCCGACCCCGGAGGCGTTGTTGTACTGGATCATCGGCGCGTCGGCGTAGCTGGCGATGATGCCGTCGCCGCCGACGTCCTTGATGACGTTGTGTTCGATCAGCACGCCGGAGCCCTTGACCGTCATGGCTCCGACTCGGATCTTGAGCCCTCCGCCGCCCGTGTTGCTGATCTGGTTGTGGTGGACGTGGACGTCGTGGAGCGTCGAGTTGGTGCCGCTCGCCCCGGTGACGATGCCGGCGGACTGGACGAAGTCCTCCGTCGTCGGGCTGGTCTTGTTCGTCTGGCCGGCCACCCGGTCGACGACGAGATAGCCGATGTCGAAGCCTCGGTGCGCTCTTCCGTCGGTGGCGGAGATGCGAAGTCCCGTACGGCGGGCGAGGGCGGCGGCGGGGTTGGTCAGCCGGAGACGGCTGACCCGCCAGTGGTCCTGGTTGGTCAGCGACACGGCGTCGGCGGCGCCGTTGCCGTCGATCACGGGCAGCGCGCCGGTGCCGTAGGCGGTGAGGGTGATCGGAGCGGCGGCGGTGCCGCTGCCCTTGGGGGCGAGGGAGCCGGTGCAGGTGGTGCCGGAGGCGAAGGCGAGCGTGTCGCCGGGAGCGTAGGTCCTGGCGTTGGCCTGGCCGATGCTGTTGTAGGGCGAGGCCTGACTGCCGTCGCCCGCGGTCGGCCTGGAGCAGTCCACGTACGTCGTGCCCGCCACGGCCGGGACGGACACGTCCGCGACGGCGGCGGGGCTCGTGAGGGCGAGAGCGGCGGTGCCGGTGAGGGCGAGAGCGAGGGCGGCGAACCCGCGCCCCGTCCCTCGCCGTCGCCTGCATGCTCGGAAAGTCATGGCGTCACACCCTTCTGGCGGTCCGGTGTCGCCAGAAGCTAGAGGTGGCCCATGAGCGAGTCAACGCATCTTTGTCGATTGATCGAATTTCGATCAGAGGTGCCGCGGCAGCGCCGCGGGTGTCATCGAGGGGCGCGGCACGGCCGGTTCACCTTCCGAAGAGGAAGGAGCGGGCCGGGACGAAGAGCTCGTGACCGGTGCGGAAGCGGAGCCGTACGCCCGACTCGGTCCACGTGGTGGACTCGATGCCCTCGGTCGCCAGGACGGGATCGATGTGCACCAAGTGCCCGTAGGAGAAGCCGGGATCGCGGCCGACCACCAACAGGTACTCGTGGCGTCCGGACAGGGTGTGCTTGTGCACGATGCCCAGGAAGTGCTCCGACTTGTCCGCATAGACCACCGCGGAGGGAGCGGTGTTCCGGTACGTCACCTCCGTCCGCGGCCACCACAGGGCGGTCACGGCGACGACGGTGACCACGATGCCGGCCAGGGTGCCCAGCAGGAAGACCCCGATTCCCGCCTTGCGGCGGACCGGTCGCGCGGTCCCGCCGAGCCGGTCGGGCGTGAACGTGTCGATGACGCTTCTCCAAGGTCGCTGTCGCTCCGGAGCGGACGGCCGGGTCGGCCGCTATGGCAAGGACGCGATGACCGGGCCGGACGGTTGCGGTTTCAGCCCTTCGCGTCCGGCTTCCATTCCTCGGCGAGGAGGCCGAGCAGCACCTCGTCCAGGAACTCGCCCAACACCCAGGCGGAGGAGCGCAGCACGCCCTCGCGGACGAAGCCGTTGCGCTCGGCGGAACGCAGCATCGCGGTGTTGTCCGCCAGCGTCTCGATCTGCAGCCGCTTGAGGCCGCGCACGATGAATCCGTAGTGGCACAGCGTCGCGACCACGTCGGTGCCGTAGCCCTTTCCGCGCGAGGACGGCAGCAGGCCCAGACCGATGTGCGCGGAACGGTTGTGGTTGTCGATGCCCCAGAGCGTCGCGGTGCCGACGAGCGTGCCGCCGTCCAGCTCCACCACGGAGAACTGGACGAGTCCCTGGGCCTGTTCGTCCACGACGAGTCGCGGGTCCTTCGTCCCCGGCGTGAGGGGCCGCCACGGCCCGCCTTCGGCCCGGGAGCCGTTGACCACGTCGTCGTAGAGCTCGGCCAGCAGGACCGGGATGTCGTCGTCGTGCCGGGCCCGCAGCCCGACCTTGTCGCCCTTCAGCATGCAGGCTTCCTATCCGAACGGGCCGGACCGCGGCAAACGAATATGCGACCCCGTGGTGGCGCCCGGCGGTGGGGCGCTCGGCCGTCGGCGGTGTCAGTGCCGTGCGCTTCACTGTCCGTCATGGAGCTCACGCAAGCGACCGTCGATGACCTGTTGGCCCGAGTGGCCCCGGAGGGGGGCTTTCTGTACGTGCCGGGTGACCTGGATCCGCAGGATGTGACCGACCTGCTCGGCGCCAGGTACGGCGCCCCGCGCACCCTCGTCCTCGAGGGGTTCGTCGATCCGACGGTCGACGAGTCCAGGGGTGCGGCCCTCCTCGGACCTCTCGGGGACCGGGTCGTGACGATGCGGGCGTGGGCGTACGGGGACCGGTGGGTCGGCACGGGGACGGCGAGGGACGCCGAGGCGGTCGAGCGAGAGGTGCTGGCGGTCGCCCGCAGGGAGGTGCCGGAAGCCCTGACGGTCGCCGCGGACGAGGGCGACGAGCACGTCGGGGACGTCGACTGGGTGGAGCGGCTGGGACGGATCACCGGCTGGGCACGGCCCGATCGGCGCCGGGACGTGGACTGGGCGGAGGTGGAGACGCGCATCGGCACCGCACTGCCGAGCGACTACAAGCGCATGGTCGAGATGTTCGGCAAGGGTGCGTTCGACGGGTATCTGGGCCTGATGCAGGAGCCGGCCACCTTTCTTCGGGAGGAGGATCTGCTCGTCTGGGCGGGCACCGAGCACGAGGACCTGTACTGCTGGAGAACCGAGGGCGACGACCCCGACCGGTGGTCCGTCGTGGTCCAGTCCTTCGACGGCGAGGACGTCCCCTTCGGCCTCCGGACCGCGGAGTTCGTCTGCCGCATCCTCACGGACCCCCACCAGCGGTTCACGATGGCCCGCTACTTCGACACCCACTGGTTCATGACCTACGGGGAGCCCGACTGACCGCCACGCGAGCCCCGGGCGGCGGGGGCGGCCGGGGGCGGGTGTTGACGGTTCGGCTAGTCTCGGGCGCCGCTGACGTGCACGCTACGTCGGGCATACGGCCACCGCTTCTCACTGGGGAGACGCCAAGGTATGAGCACGCCATCCTCGACCTCCGGAAGGGAGCGGGCAGCCGATGCGGTGCTCCGGATCGGTGCGCTCGTTCCACTGACGCGGCCAGGCTGGGCCGAGGCGGGCCGACACCTGCTCGCCGGGCTGGAACTGGCCGTACGCGATGTCAACGGGGCGGGCGGGATCGCCGGGAGACCGCTCGAACTCGTGGTCCGGGACACCGCGGCTGACCCGCTGCGGGCCGCGGCGGCCGTGGACGAACTGGCCCGCCTGGGCGTGGCCGCCGTGGCGGGTGAGTACCACAGCGTGGTCGCCCGCGCCGCCGCCGGCCGGGCCGATGCCCTCGGTCTGCCGTTCCTGTGCTCGTCGGCGGTTCTCGACGCGCTCACCGAACACCCGACGGAGTGGGTCGCCCGCCTCCCCGCGCCGCAGTCCCGCGGCTGGCGGACATACGCCGACTTCCTGTTCGGCGCTGGTCACCGCCGGATCGCCGTGGCGGCCGACGCGAGTGTCTACTGGGCGTCAGGCGCCCGCATCCTGCGGGACCGTCTCACTCCGCGCGGCGGCACCGTCGTCGAACACGACATGGGCGCCCTCACACCCACGGCGTTGTGCGACGAACTCGTCGGCGACGGCGCCACCGCCCTCCTCCTCCTGGTCGGCCACCCGGAGCCGGCCGTGCCGATCGTCCAGGCCGTCCGCCGCGACCAGCGCCTCGCGGAGCTGATGATCGGGGCTCCGGCCGGGCAGCCGGAGTTCACCGAATGGGCGGCACTGCTGGGCGACGACGGCGCCGGGATCCCGTTCCTGCGCTATCTGCCCGAGCGCCTCGGCCCGCTCGGCGTGCGCGTCGAGCGGGACCTTCGCGAACGGCTGGCCGAAGCGCCCTCCTTCGTCGCCTTCGAGGGGTACGACACGATCACCGTCCTCGCCGATGTGCTGCGCACCCACGGCGCGGAAAGGGCGCGCACGGCGGTCGCCTGGCCGCATGTCGCCGTGGAAGGCACCCGGGGACAGATCCGGTTCTCCCGGGCACCCGGCATCAGCGTGTGGCAGTGGGCGGAGGCGCCCGTCCAGGTCGTCGACCGGGATCCGGCGCGCCCCGATCGCCTGCGGGTCCTCCACACCGGCTGAGCGCACGCGTAGCTAGCCACGCCCCCGGAGGTACGCCTCCAGTTCCGCGGCCCCGGTAAGCATCGCCCGCCCGCGGGCGGACAGCCGTCCCTGCCAGTCGCGCAACGCGGCCTCCAAGGGCTCGAGGCCGCCGGCCTCCCGTACCCGGTCGATCAGCGGGGCGATCTGCTCCAGCAGGTAACCGCCGCGCCTGAGCTGGTGGGCCAGGCGGGCGTCCCGCACGTCGGCCTCGCCGTAGAGGCGGTAGCCCGTCCGGGAGTCGCGGCGGGGGCGGACCAGCCCGGCGCGCTCCCATGTGCGCAGCGTCGCGGGCCTGAGGCCGAGCTTCCGTGCCAGCGGCCCGATGAAGATGTCGCCGCGCCCGGACGCCCCCGCCTGCCCGTCCGTGCGGTCTGTGCCGTTCGCGGCGTCCGTGGAGAGGGGCACCAGATCGCGCAGGGCCCTCTCCACGGCCTGAAGGGTGCGTCGGTCGTCGAGGAGCTGGGCGTGGCTCTCGTCGATGAGGCGGAAGGCCTCGTCGACCGCGCCCTGGTTCACGGCCCGCATGATCGATGTCGCCGTCCCATGGCCGTGTCCGGGCGCCAGGGCGAGGAAGGCGCGCAGGGCCGCCGCGTGCAGCGGGGTGTAGGTGCGGTAGCCGTGGGGCGTGCGCGCGGCGGCCGGAAGGATGCCGGCCGCCTCGTAATTCCGGACCGCCTGCGTGGACAGACCATGCCCACGGGCCAGATCGATCGGCCTGAGCCGATCATCACTTTGAAGGTTTCGCCCCATGAGGCCCACGATATCGCGCAAAAGTTTCCACCGAGGCTTCAACGATAGCGTTGAAGGCATGGCGACCGACCTCAAGGACACCGCCCACGCCGTCGACGCTGCCGCCGTCATGAGACTGCTGCCGACCCGGCCCCGACTGCTCGCCCTGGGCGAGCCCACACACGGTGAGGAGACCCTGCTCGACCTGCGCAACGAGCTCTTCCGACAGCTGGTCGAGCAGGAGGGCTACCGGACGATCGCTCTCGAGAGCGACTGCCTGCGGGGCCTGATCGTGGACGACTACGTCACCAGGGGCACAGGCACCCTCGACGAGGTCATGGAGAACGGCTTCGGTCACGGCTGGGGTGCCTTTGCCGCCAACCGCGAGCTGGTGCGGTGGATGCGCGCCCACAACGACGGCCGGCCCGAGTCCGAGCAGCTCCGTTTCGCCGGCTTCGACGGTCCGCTGGAGATCACCGCCGCCGCGAGCCCCCGACAGGCCCTCCTCGCACTTCACGACTACCTCTCGGCCCGGGTGGAGGCGGACCTGCTCCCCTGCGACGCCGAAACGCTCGACCGCCTGCTCGGCTCCGACGACCGGTGGACCGAGCCCGCCGCGATGCGCGATCCGTGCCGGTCCGTGGGGCGGTCGGCCGAGGCCGGTCGGCTGCGGCTGATCGCCGACGATCTGGTGGAGCTGCTCGACGCGCGCAGGCCCCACCTCGCCCTGACGACCCCGCGGGACGACTGGGACCGGGCGTGCCTGTACGGACGCACCGCCCTCGGGCTACTGCGCTACCACCACGGGATGGCCGACACCTCGCCGTCCCGGCTGACCAGGCTGGTCAGCGTGCGGGACCAGATGATGGCCCGGAACCTCCTCGCGGCCGCCGCCCGGGGCCCCGTCTTCGTCCACGCCCACAACTCCCATCTCCAGCGGGAGAAGAGCACCATGCGGATGGGCGGGATGCCGCTGGAGTGGTGGAGCGCCGGTGCCCTGGTGGCTGCCGAGCTCGGCGACGGGTACGCCTTCATGGCCACGGCTCTCGGCACGATCCTGCACCACGGTGTGGACACCCCGCCCGCGGACACCCTCGAAGGGCTCCTGTACGCGCTCCCCGAGGAGCGCTGCGTCATCGACGCCCGCCTCCTGGCCCGTACCCTCGGCGACACCCGGCCCACGCCCCGGGAGTCACCCTGGTTCGGTTACGCCCCCTTCGACCCGGCCCACTTGGCGGACAGCGACGGCCTCGTGTTCGTCAGGGACATTCCGCGCGGGTAGGGGGATGGATCCCTCCGGATCCATGTTTGGAATGCGCCGGGCGGCGCAGAGGGAGGGCAGGGGCTCAGTCGGAGATGGTCATGAAGATCACCACGAGACGACACCACCGACGCCGACTCCGAAGCCGAGGCGCTTGGACGCGCAGCCGCGCGTGGCGGCGCCGGACGCCCCACGCCCTGCTCCGCCGGAGCTCCGCGCGGCTCACGCTGTGTGGCGCGCGGGCGACGGCCTGGGGGCTACGGCGGGCCTTTCGGCTGCTGCTGCGTGCGGGTGCACGGGCCCTCCTCCCCCGCTGGCTTCGACTGTTGCCGCTGCCCGTGCGGGCAGCACAGGTGCCGATCGGACGGATGCTTGTTCGGGGTCTATCGGGGTAAGCGCTGGGGTCGAATTCGTTTACCGCTCCACCGGTTCCGGTGTGGAGGCGAGAGTGATGGCTGTCGGCAAGAAGGCGAAGAACGCGGCGAAGACCACGAAGGGCAAAGTGAAGGAGAGCACGGGTAAGGCCGTCGGCAACGAGAGCCTGGAGATGAAGGGCCGGGCGGAGCAGGTGGCGGGGGACGCCAAGCAGACCGGCCGGAAGGCGAAGGACACCCTGAAGCACTGACCGCAGGGGCTCCGAGGTGAAGTGGGGGGCGCGCGGATGGGGCCGGCAGGACATCCTGCCGGCCCCGTTCGCATGCTCGCTAGCGCCGTCGGCGGCGAGGAGCGGGAGCGGGCTCTTCCTCTTCTTCGGGCTCCTCCTCGTAATCGGCTTCCTCCTCCTCGTACTCGGGTTCCTCTTCCTCCTCTTCTTCTTCGTCTTCCGCTTCGCCTTCTGCTTCGTCTTCCGCTTCGTCGTACGGCGCTTCCTCTTCTTCGCCCTCTTCCTCGTCCTCTTCCTCGTAGTCGTCCGGCTCGCCCTCGGCTTCGGTGTCGGATTCCTCCTCCGCTTCCAGGGCCTCTTCGTGGGTCTGGACGACCTCGCCGTCCCGGATCTCACCGCGCCAGCCTTCGGGTTCCTCGGTGCTGAGGGTGGCGTAGCGCAGGAAGTGCTTGAGGTCCAGGCGCAGGCGGCGACCCTGGGCCCGCCACAGGTTGCCCGTCTTCTCGAACAGCCCGGACGGCTGGTACTCGACGACCACGACGATCCTGGTGAGGGTCGGGGTGAGCTCGTGGAAGCTGACGCAGCCGCGTGTGGTGCCCTTGGCGCCCTGGGACGTCCAGACGATCCGCTCGTCGGGAACCTGCTCCTGGACCGTCGCCTTCCAGCTCCGGGTGGAGGGACCGACCTTCAGCTTCCAGTCGCTGGTGGTGTCGTCGTTCTGCGAGACGTCGCGCACGCCCTTGGCGAAGCTGCTGAAGTTCTCGTACTGCGTCCAGTGGTCGTAGGTCGTGCGCAGCGGCAGCCCGATGTCGACGGCCTCGATGATGTTGACGACCTTGCCACCGCCGCCCTTCCGACCGCGGCCCTTGCCCATCGCCTCGGAGGCGGCGCCGGTGACCTTGTCCTTCAGGTTCCCGAACGCCTGCCCGGCGACGGCTTTCAGTGGTGAGTCGCCGCTGAGGAGCCGGCCGCCCACTCCGCCGATGTCGGAGAGTTTGCCGCCGTTGTCGGCGACGTCGTAGAGCTGGTCGGTGAGGTCGCCGAGTTTGCCGCTCGCCTTCTCTGCCAGCTGGTCGGCCTGGGCCGCCGCGAAACCGGACAGCTCCTTCAGCAGCTGGTCCAGCCCGGAGCCTTCCTTCGCGCCGCTGGTGCGTTGTGAGGTTGCCATGGCCTACCTCCGCCCGGACGGCTTGCGGGCCGTGGTCTTCTTGGCCGCCGTCTTACGAGCCGGACTGCGGCTCGTCGTCTTCTTGGCGGGGGTGGTCTTCTTGGCAGCGGTCTTACGGGCCGAGCCGCCGCTCGCCGTCTTCTTCGCGGAAGCGGAACTGCCGGTCCTCTTCGCCGCCGTGGTGCCACTGCTCTTCTTGGCCGCCGCCGTGCCGCCGGTCTTCTTCGCCGTGGTCTTCTTCGCCGTGGTCTTGGCCGGTGTGGTCTTGGCCGCGGAGCTCTTGCGGGCCGGTGCGGTCTTCTCGGCCGCGGGCTTGCGGCCGCCGGTGGTCTTCTTCGCCGCCGCCTTCTTGGCGGGAGCGGTTTCCTTGGAGGCGCTCGACCGTTGCGCGGTCTTGCGAGCGGGGGCGCTCTTACGGGCAGGGGCGGAAGCGGCCTTGTCGGCGCGGCCACGGGCCGGCGCGCGGGTACGGCGTGGTGCCGGGCGCTCCTCTTCCTCCTCCGGCTCCTCCTCTTCCTCCTCCGGTGGCTCTTCTTCTTCCTCCGCTTCCGGCTCTTCGGGCTCCTCCGCCTCCTCTTCCGGTTCTTCTTCCTCTTCTTCCTCCGGCTCCTCCTCTTCCGGCTCCGATGCTCTCTCCTGGTCCTCCTCCTCGAACTCGCCCTCGTCCTCGTACGGTTCCTCCTCTTCGTATGCGTCCTCGCCCTTGTCCTCGTCCTCGCCCCGGCTGCCGCGTATGCGGGTCAGCTCGAGGGTGCGCTCGTGCAAGGAGTCTGCGAGCTCGACGAGCTTGCGATTGGCGGCGGCGTTCAGGGCTTGGCGGCCCGCGTCGAGGGCTTCGCCCCGAAGCTGGTCGCCGATGTCGGCGAACTGGGGCATCTCCTTGAGCCGGGAGACTCCCTCGCGCATCAGCTGCCCCGGTTCGAGTCCGAAGCGGCGGCCGGCGAGATAGGTGGCGGCCGTGAAGGCCAGCCGACCTTTCTTGGCCCGGCCCAGGACATAGCCGGCGGCCACCGCGGCCGCAAGCGCGATCTTGGTCGTGTCTTGCATGATCATCCCCTTTGGCCAGGGCGCGTACGGGACCGCGAGGTCGCCGAAGGTACGGGACCGCGAGATCGGATTGCCGCGGTCGGTCGGCGTGATGGGCCCACTCGGAGGGGGCGCTTTCCAGCGTCTGCCCCCGGTGCAAGACTTATGTGCGCATTTAGTGACATTCTAGGTTGAGTGAGGCCGTCTCCCCAGGGGAGTGACATATGGCCGAAGCCGAACCCGCCCGCTCACGACGGACCGCCGCACGCGCCGGTGACGAGGGCGACGAACGCCGGAGGCAGCCGGCCAGGCGCAGTGCGGAGCGCAGTGCCCCCCGGCGGCGCCAGGGTGCCGCGTCGGCGATGCGCTCGGCGGCCGAGCAGCTGGCCCAGCTCCTCGGCAGGGCTCCCGATTCCGTCTCCTCGCTCAGGCCGAGCGAGGACGGCTGGGAGGCACAGGTGGAAGTGGTGGAGCTGGAGCGCATCCCGGAGACGACGAGCGTGATGGCGAGCTACAAGGTCACCCTGGACGAGGAGGGCGAGCTGATCTCCTTCGAACGAACCCGCCGCTACAGCCGCGGCATGACCGACAGGCCGACATGACCGACAGGCCGACATGACCGACGGACGGACATGACCGACGGACCGACCTGAAGACAGACATGACCGACGGACCGACCTGAAGACAGACATGACCGACAGGTCGACCTGAACGACAGGACGCCCGTGGAAGGAGGCGTCATGACGATGATGCCGCAGGGCGGCAGCAACATCACCCGAACGGGAGGCGGCGGCTCAGGAAGCCTCTACGACGTATTGGAGCTCATTCTCGACCGTGGGCTGGTCATCGACGTCTTCGTGCGCGTCTCCCTGGTGGGCATCGAGATCCTCAAGATCGACGCCCGGATCGTGGTCGCGAGCGTCGACACGTATCTGCGCTTCGCCGAAGCGGTCAACCGCCTCGACCTCGAATCCGGCCGCAAGGCCCCCGCCCAGCTGCCCGAAGTGGTCGGCGACATGATGGAGGGCGGCTCCCACGGCAAGTCGAAGGGCGCGCTGACCGGCGCCATGGAAGCGGTGACGGACTCCCTCACCGGCAAATCCAGGTCCGAGGCGGACGAAGAAGAGGAAGAGGAAGAGGAGCCCGCCCCTCGGCGGCGGCGCCCCGCCGCCCGGCGCCCGGTTCGCCGGGAGAAGGAGTAACCCGAGGAGTAACCCATGGCGCTCTACGTGTACTCGATCGTCGCCGCGGACCACCCCCGGCGTATCGACGGCCTGGACGGCGTCGGATCCCGTCCGTCCCCGCTGCGCACGATCACCGCCGGTCCCCTGTCCGCGGTCGTCAGCGAGACGTCGGAGGAGATCCGGCCCAAGCGCCGGGACCTCCTGCTGCACCAGGAGGTGCAGGACCGTCTGCTGGCCGACGGCGCGGTGCTGCCGCTGCAGTTCGGTTACGTCGCCCCCGACGAGGAGGCCGTCCACGCGGCCCTCGAGACGAACGCGGACGGCTACCTCACTGCCCTGGAGCGTCTGCGGGGCTGCGCCGAGTACCACGTGCGGGCCTCTCAGGAGGACGAGGAGCCCTTGCTGCGCCAGGTCCTCGACGACGTACCGGAGGCGCGGGACCTGGACGAGCGGATCCGCTCCGGCGAGCAGGACCCCCAGCTGCCGCTGGCCCTGGGCGAGCTGGTGGCCGGCGAGGTGCAGGCCCGTCTGGAGTCGCTGGCCGCCGGCCTGGTGCAGGCACTGGTGCCGTTCGCCCGGGAACACGTCACCCGGCCGCCCGCGGGCAACGACTTCCTCAACCTGTCGCTGCTGGTGCACGACGACCGCAAGGACGAGCTCCTGGAGGCCCAGGCCGGCCTGGCCCGGCAGATCGGCAGCGGCATCGGTCTGCGGTTCTCCGGCCCTCTGCCCCCGTACAGCTTCGTGCAGTGACCGCCGACGGGTCACCGGAAGGGAGGACACCGTGGGACTGCTGAGCCAGTTGCTGACGCTGCCCGCCGCGCCGGTGCGTGCGGTCGTCTGGGTCGCCCAGCAGGCGGTGGAGCGGGCCGAGGAGCAGTACTACGACCCGGCCCCCGTCTGGCGTGCGCTCGCCGACCTGGAGCAGTCGCTTCGCGCGGGAGAGATCGACCAGGAGACGTTCGACCTTCGCGAGGACGAGCTGATCGACCGCTTGGAGGAGATCGCGGAGTACCGGAACCGGATGTCCTGACCGACGAAACCGACGAGACGAGGGCACCATCGTGACCGACCCCCAACCCGGCCGACTGGGAGCCTCCTTCCCCTCCCGCGCCGCCCCCGCGCCCTACGCGTCGAGCGCGCCGTCCAGTCTGGCCGACATCCTGGAACGGGTCCTCGACAAGGGCATCGTCATCGCCGGTGACATCCGCATCAATCTGCTCGACATCGAGCTGTTGACCATCAAACTCCGCATCCTGGTCGCCTCCGTCGACAAGGCCAAGGAGATGGGCATCGACTGGTGGGAGCACGATCCGTCGCTGTCGTCCCGGCACGCGGGCAGCCCTCTCGAAGCGGAGAACCGGCGGCTGCGCGCGGAGCTCGAAGCGCTGCGCCGTGACCAGATCACCGGCCGTACCGCCTCCGTGACCTCGTCCTCGGGATCGTCCGACGTCACCCACGAACGCGAACCCGAAGCCGAACCGGAGCCCGAGCCAGAGCCCGAGCCGGAGGCGGGACGTCGGGCCAGACCCGTACGCCGTACCACCAACCGACGCCCGCGCGGGGAGCAGCGGTGAACGCCTCCGGGGACACCGGCACCGGCACGGTCACCTATGTCTACGCCGTCGCCTCGCCCACCCGCTCGCTGCGTGAGCGCCTTCCCGCCCTCCGTGGCATCGCCGATGCCGCCGTACGGCTCCTTCCCGACCCTCGGGAAGGCGGCCCGGACCAGGGGCCGGATCCGCTCGCGTTCGTCGTCAGTCATGTGCCCCGCGAGGACTTCGACGAGACGGCCCTCAAGAGTCGTTTCGAGGATCTCGGCTGGCTCGAGAGCGTCGCCCGCGCCCACCACGACGTCGTCCAGGCCGTCGCCGACCACGCCACGGTCCTGCCCCTGCGGATGGCCACGATCTACGAGGACGACGTCCGCGCCCGCCAGGTCCTCACCGCACAGCACCCCGACTTCGCCCGGCATCTGGCCCGCCTCCACGCGCACACCGAGTACGGCGTGAAGATCTCCGTGCCCCCGGAATCGGCTGCCGACGCTGCCGCCGAAGACACGACCGCCGCGGACACGACCACCGCGGACGCGACCACGCCCCTCAGCCCCGGCAAGGCGTACCTGCGGCGGCGGCGCGCCCGGCATCACGCACGGGAATCCGTCTACGGGCAGGCGCAGCGGGCCGCGGCGACGGTGGAGGAGATCGCGGCCCGCTTCACCTCGTACCGCGTGCGCCACGCCCCTCAACGCGGCACTCTGGCCGGTCCGGACGAGAACGTCGTCAACGACTCCTATCTGGTCCCCGACGACCGGGCGGAACACTTCCGGGCAGCCCTCGCCGAGGCGGCCGAACGCTTCCCGGGCATCCGCATCGACGTCACGGGCCCTTGGGCGCCGTACTCCTTCGCCACCCCCTCCGCAGACTCCGACCGTCCCGCCGCCGACGCCGGGCACGAGCCATGACCTTCCCCGAGTACGGCGAGCACCTGCCGGACCGCCAAGTCGCTCTGGTCGACCTCCTCGACCGCCTGCTCAGCGGCGGAGTGGTCATCGCCGGCGACATCGTCCTGTCCATCGCCGACATCGACCTCGTCCGCATCTCCTTGCGGGCGCTCATCGTCTCCGTCGGCTCCGACGCGGCCGAACAGGCCGCGGACGGGCGGTCGGCGTGACCGACAACGACCGCTCGCCGGAGACCGCCGCCGCTGCCGGTTCCCCCCAGGGCGCCCAGGGCGCGGAGGGCGTGGGCGACTCCATGGCGCGGGCCTTCCGCCTCGTCCAGGCGCCTCCGGAAGCCACCGGGGCCACCACGGGGCCGACCGCCCCGGCGCACCGCATCCACAGCGACCCCGAGACGGTCGGCGAGGACCTCCTGAAACTCGTCCTCACCCTCGTCGAGCTGCTGCGCCAGCTGATCGAACGGCAGGCCCTGCGCCGCGTGGACGCCGGCGGCCTCACCGACGAGCAGGAAGAGGAACTGGGTGCCACACTGCTGGCCCTGCACGACACCCTCGCGGACCTCTGCGCCCAGCACGGTTACGCCCTGGAGGACCTGAACCTCGACCTCGGTCCTCTCGGCACCCTGCTGCCACGCGACTGAGCGCGGACCGGTTCCGGCCCGCGCCCAGATCAGCCGCGGTTCCCCGCTGGCTCATGGTGCCCGTCGCTAGTGGCGATGTCGGGCGCCGGCCACAAGGCGGTAGAGGGCCAGCAGGATGAGCGATCCGACGATTGCGGCGATCCAGGTCGAGAGTTCGAAGAACCCGTCGATGGAGTCCACGCCGAAGATCACCTTGCCGAGCCAGCCGCCCAGAAGACCTCCCGCGACACCGATCAGGATCGTGATGATGATGCCGCCCGGGTCCTTCCCCGGCATCAGAAACTTCGCGATGATTCCGGCGATCAGGCCCACCAGAATCCAGCCGATTATGCCCACGGTGCACCTCTTTCAACGGACACGATTCCTGCTCATCCGTATGCACCGCCCCACGCATCCCAAACCCGGAAAATACCCACTGCCGCCACCGCGCCGAACGGTCAGGCGCCGTCGACGGTCGACGCGGACCGCGTGGCCGTGGACGTGGTGAAGGCGGTGAGGTCGCGGAGTACGCGGTCCGGGGCTTCCCAGTACACGACGTGGCCCACGCCCTCGTAGACCAGGAGGCGGGAGTCGGGGACGGCGTCGAGGATCGTCCGCTGGTCCTCGGGCGGCAGGAGGCGGTCCCGGTCGCCCCAGACGACGAGGGTGGGGACGAGGATCCCCCTCAGCGTCGCTCGGAGGTCGGTCTCCAGGAGGCCGCGGAGGGTTTCGCGCCAGACACGGGCCGGGGCCTTCAGATTCTCGTCGATCACGGTCTGCAGGAAGCCGCGCCCCATCGGACTCGCCGTCATGCCGCTCGCGAATGCCTCCACGAAAGCGCGGTCCACGGGATCCTCCAGCTTCCTCACCGTCTCCCAGAGCTCGGCGACTCCCGGCTTGTCGGCGAGCGCGGCGGGCACGCCGAGCAGGACGAGTCCCGCCACCCGGTCCGGCCGTCGGCCCGCGACGATCCGGGCCTGTACGCCTCCGCTCGATCCGCCGACCAGCACCGCCCGCTCGATGTCAACGGCGTCCATGAACGCGATGAGGTCCTCGGCGAAGTCGTCCGGGAGGTAGCCGTCCAGCGGCTTGTCGGCGTCGCCGTGTCCGCGCTGGGTGGGGGCGTACGCGTGCAGGGCGGCGGGCATGCGGCGCAGCAGCGGTTCGAACGTCCACCAGGAGTCGACGTAGCCGTGGACGAGCACGATCGCCGTGCCGTCGCGGCCGGCACCGGGGCGACCCGTCTCCGCGTAGGGAAGCGTGGGCCGCCCGCCCCCCAGAACGGCGGTGTGCACGGAGATGGCGGCCATCACAGCCCTCCTCACCTCGCCACCCCTCCCTCCCAGCGTAGGAAGCACCGAGGCGGGGCGACACTCGCCGCGTGCCGGACACGCACCGGGCACGTCCCGGGCGCTAACCGGGCACGAACCGGGCGCTAACCGGGCCGGGCCCGCGCACCAGGCGCGGGCCCCGGCTCGGGTCGTCCCCGGGGTCGTCGCTAGCGGTCGCTCAGCCCGGGCGACGGGCCGGCGGCGGCCGGTATCCGCACCGCGGCGGCGGCCTGCAGGAGGCGGTTCACGGCTCGGGAGGGGTTCACGAGCCGGAGTCGGCGCCCGTTGCGGGGCCACCAGCGCAGGACGGTCAGAAGGCCGGAGTCGCAGAAGGTGACGCGGAAGGTGTCGAGTACGAGGCCGGTGTAGCCCTCCGCGGCCGCGGAGACCAGCAGGGCGCCGAGTGGGGCGGTGCTGAAGCGGTCGATCTCTCCGCTGACGTGGACGACCAGTGTCGTACCGATCGTGCTGCAGGCGTCGACCGCTATGACGCCGGGCGCGGTGTCCGCGCCCGAGTCGTGCGGGGAGGGTGCGGCCAGGGGCGCGAGAGCGGTGGACAGTATCGGGGGTGTGCTCGAAGTACTCACGCCTCCATCAACGCCTCACGGTCACCCTCGGGACACGCGGCACGCGGCCACTTCACCCCATCTGACCAGCGGATATCCCCGGCAAGAGGGAACTTCGAGGGCGTGCCCTCCCCTGCGAGGTGGTGCTGCTCCGGTACGAGGGGTGCTGCCCGGCTCACTCGTGGCGGCGCCGGCGGTGGCGGGCGCGCCATCGCGCCAGCAGCTCGGCCGGGGTGCGGGGCGGGGGCGTCGGCTCGGTGTGCCACTGCTCCTGGCCGGTGAGGGGGGCGAGCGGCATGAGGTACTGCCTGCCCTCGATCACCGCGGCGCACAGCGGCTCGGCGTCGGGCAGGTCGGCCAGGCGGACGGTGAACGGTCGCAGGGCACTGTCCAGGTCGGCGATCTCCCCCCGGAGCACGGTGGTGGCACGGCGTGCCGTTCGGGCCACGGCCACCACCTTGCCGTCGACGAGCAACTCGGCCCTGCGGTGCCTCGACTCCCACACGACCGTGATCGAGTGTCCCCCCTGGTCCAGGTGGAACCGGCGTCGGCGAACCGCCCTCACGGCAGCCTCCCAGTCAGTGCCGCATATCCAGCAGCGTAGCCAGAAGCACCGCGTCGGTGCAGCACGTCATCACCGCACGTCACCACAGTGCTCGGCGCGACGCGTCGGCACACGCCTCCGGGAGCGGCGCACCACCGAGAAGGCCTACGGCGCCTCCGTCAAGGACCGGTGGCGGTGTTCCCTCGGGGACAGGCCGTAGGCGGCGCGGAAGGCGCGGGTGAAGTCGGAGGCGCGGGGCATGCCCCAGCGGGTGGCGACCACGTGGATCGGGGTGGTGCTCAGTGCCGGGTCCGCCAGGTCGCGGTAGGCCTTGTCCAGGCGCAGTGCGCGGATCGAGGCGGCCACCGTCTCGCCGCCCGACTGCTGGGTGAAGACGCGGTGCAGATGGCTGAGCGATATGTGGTGCGCCGCGGCGATCACACCGGGCGTCAGCTCCGGATCGTGCAGGTTCTGCCGGATGAACGACCTGATCTGCTGGACGAGGGCCTGTTGGCGGGATTCGGGTGGCAGCGCGGCTTCCTCGTCCAGCAGCTGGGCGAGCCAGGCCGCGATGAGGTCCCGTACGACCAGGCCGAGTCGGGGCGCGTCGGAGGGCTGGAGGAACGGCGCCTGCCGGTCGAGGCTGACGAGGAAGTCCGCGAGCAGCGCGCCGGTGCCCTGCCGCGTCGGGACCGAGCGTCCGAGCAGGTGGCGTACGCGGTGCGGGGACAGGGGCAGCATCGCCTTGGGCAGGTCGACGGCCACGCCCTCGACGGCACGGATCTCCTCGCGTCCGGTGTCCTCGCGTCCGGCGGACCCGACGCCGTACGACCGGACGTCGTAGGTCTGTGAGCTGTCGATGACACTGAGGCAGCTCGGGCCGACCATGGCCGTCGGGCCGGCGTCGGGGCTCACGGCGAGGCCCCCGTCGAGCATGAGCGTGAGGTGGTAGAGCTCGGGGTCGGCTCGGCGGGCCATCGTGGCGTCCCGCAGGAAACGGGTGGGCGGGATGGACGTCTTCCACACGGTCACGGGTCCCAGTTCCATGTGCCGCAGCTCCGCCCTGAAGTCGGCGGCGTGCGGAGTGATCGCGTCACAGTGACGCGTCTTCTCGACCAGCTCCCGCCAGCAGTCGAACCTGTCCTCCGCAGGCACGTCCTCGCTGCGGAACTCGGTCCCGATCATCGTTTTCACACTCCGTTCCCCTGGCCGGATGCCCTCCGAGAGGGCCGTCTGGCCCGGCCCCCACCTCATGGACGGGACAGGAGCGATTTTTGTGACATCCGAGCCGCGTGCGTCCGACGGCATGAGGGCCTCGTCCCCGGACCTCCACGCGCTCGACGCCGGCCACGAGCATCCGGCGTAACGAAGGCGTTGAAGGCATGGCCAAGACTTTACGCACGGGATGCACCCTCCCCTTCCCGGAGCCCAGAGGCATGATCCGGGACGAGGTGGGCAACGGCGCTGGTGGCAGCCGGTGGCGCGAGGGCCGAGCCGCCGGTCCGCGTGCGCGAGCCGGCCCGGGAGGCGATTGTGAGTTTTCCGCTGCCTGACACCGTCGACGAGCTCAAAGACCTGATCGGCCAGGAGGTCTCGGCCCTGCGAGGGGCCGTACGCCGTACCGCGGAACGGCCCCCGTCGCCCGTGCCGGGTGAGGAGATCACCGCTCCCGTGCAACTGCTCGCACCGGCGTCCGCCGCTGGCACGCACGAGGCGGCGCCACGCTGTCTGTGCAGCACCCACGACCGGGACGCGGCGGGGACGTGCTCGGCGCTCAGCGCGATTCCGGCGTCCGCCGCGCTCCTGGAGCCGATCCGCGACGCCGAGACCGGGATCGTACGGGATTTCCACATCGTCGCCGGCAACCGCACCCGGTCGGCCGAGTGGCTGGAGGCCCCGGACCAGCAGGTCGGACAGCGTTTCCTGGAAGCACGGCCCGGAGCGGCGAACAGCGGGCTGCTCACGGCGCTCATCGACGTCACCGCCGGCGGTGGACCGATGGAGGGCCGTGTCGTCGACTACACCGAACAGCGTCTGGGCCGGCTGCACCGCGCTCCCCTGCTGTACACGGCGGCGCTCTGCGGTGAGCAGCTGCTCGTCACCTGGCGGCCGGTGCAGAGCCAGACGGAGCTGCTGACCATCGACGCCCAGTACCTGGCCTCGCTCGGCTGGGGCAACTGGGACCTGTTGTCGGGCAAGGTGACCTGGTCGGAGGGGCTCACCCGGATCTTCCACGCCGACATCCGGATGCCCTGGACACTGGAGCAGCTCTGCGACGCGCTGCTCCCGGACGATCTGACGGCGTTCGCCGAGTTCCTCACCTCCGTCCTGGCGGGCGAGGAACCGGCCTGGACCCGGATCCGGTTCCTGGTGCTGGGAGAGGTCAGGACGCTCGACCTGCTCGGGCGGCCGGTCGCCGGCACCGACGGGCGGCCCTGGGCCGTCAATCTGGTGGCCCGAGACCTGACCCCGCAGATCCGCAGCCGCCGCAGGCTGGCGGAGACGGAACGCGAGTCCGACCGGCTGCGGCGCCAGTCCCAGGCCGAGCGGCGGATCGCCGACGCCATGCGGGAAGCGCTGCTGCCCACCCACTCCGAGGCCCTGGCCGCGGTCGGGCTCACGGTCGCGGCCTCCTACCGGCCCGCCGAAGCGGACGCCGCGGTGGGCGGCGACTGGTACAAGTGCCGGCTGCTGCCGGACGGCCGCGTCCTGATCGCCATCGGCGACGCCTCCGGGCACGGCCTGGACGCGGTGGCCCGGATGTCGCAACAGCGCCACGCCCTGGCCGGCCTCGCACAGACCGGAGCCTCGGCCGGCGAGATCACGACCTGGCTGAACGAGCTGGTCTGCAGCGAACCCTCCGGCCAGACCGCCACCGTCGTCACCGGCCACATCGACGACCGCCGGGCCCTGCACTGGGCCGACGCCGGCCACCCGGCACCCCTCCTGCTCCGGGACGGTCACGCGGCACCGCTCCGTACACCGCAACGCGGCCCGCTGCTCGGTGCCCTGCCCGGGTACGAGTACGAGACCAAGACGACGGAGCTGCGCGCGGGCGACCTTCTGCTCCTGTACACCGACGGGATCGTCGAGCGCCGAGGAGAGGACGTGACCAAGGGCATCGAGCGCCTCGCCGACGTCATGTCGCGTTCCCCGGGCATCGGCCCCCAAGAGCTGATCGACGCCGTACTCGCCGAGCCCGATCAGGCCGGCCACGAGGACGACGCGTGCATGCTGGCCATCCGCGTCGACTGACCCACCCGACGAACTCGTAGGCCCGCCCAGGACTGCCCGGCCTTCCCGAAGGGGAAGGGAACGCGCGACGGAATGTTGACACGGGGCGCGCCCGGGCGGTTCTGCCCCCGCGCGCCCCTCCAGGAAAGTATGATCAAGCGATGTCTGACATGACTGAGACCACGCCCGGCTGGCTGACCACGGACGAGCTGGACATGGCCAGGGCCCGGATGCCGATCCTGTACGTCGAAGCCGTGCCCGTACGCGTGGACGACAGCGGCGAGGTCACCAGCATCGGACTGCTCCTGCGCATCGGCGCGGACGGAACGATCAGCCGGACCCTGGTGTCCGGCCGCGTGATGCACCACGAGCGGGTCCGGGACGCGCTGCTGCGGCACCTGGAGAAGGACCTCGGCCCGGTCGCCCTCCCCCGTATCCCGGCGGCCCTCCAGCCCTTCACCGTCGCCGAGTATTTCCCCACGGCGGGCATCACCCCGTTCCACGACCCGCGTCAGCACGCGGTGTCCCTCGCCTACGTCGTGCCGGTCACCGGCGACTGCCGCCCTCGGCAGGACGCCTTGGACCTGGTCTGGTTCAGCCCGCAGGAGGCCGTCTCGCCGGCCGTGCAGAGCGAGATGCCGGGCGGGCACGCGGTCCTCCTGAAGCAGGCGCTGGCGCACGTGGGACTCACGTACTGAGGCCTGTTCCTGAGGGCGCGGCCGGGCGGACGGCCGCGTTGCGGACGCGGCGGGTGCGCCCGTGCTCGGCGAGCAGGGTGAGGGCCGCGGGCGATACGGGGAAGCGGCCGTCGACGGCGGTGCGCTGGCACCAGTCGGTGGCGGCGGACAGTTCTTCCGGGGTCCAGGGCTCGCCGAGCGCGATCGCCCGGAGCAGGCTCCATTCGCGCAGACGGCGGGTGGGGAAGTCCCGCCCGGCGACGGCGCCGCTCAAGGCCTGGCACCAGCCCGGGAACCGCGGGTCGGTCAGGAACTCGGCCGCGCGGCGGTCGACGTGGCGGACGACCGCGCTCTGCGCCATCACCTGGTCCTCGTCCCGCAGGACGGCGAGCACCAGGGCCGCCTCCCCGGCCTCGTCCGCTCCTTTCGCCTCGGCGAAGGCATCCAGGGCCGTGACGTACGCGGCGTAACGGCGATGCTCGGCCGGCTCGCCGCCTCCGCGGTCCGGCTCACTCACTGTGGACGATCTGGATCAGGTTGCCGCAGGTGTCGTCCAGGACCGCGGTGGTGACCGAGCCCATCTCCAGCGGCTCCTGGGTGAAGTACACCCCGAGCTCCCGCAGCCGGTCGTATTCCGCCCGGACGTCCTCCACGGCGAAGGAGGCGGCCGGGATGCCGTCGTGCACAAGGGCCGTCTTGTACGGCTGCACGGCGGGATGACCGGAGGGCTCCAGCAGCAGTTCGGTCCCGTCCGGCTCCTCCGGGGAGACCACGGTCAGCCAGCGGGCCTCCTCCCCCATGGGGACGTCGTACTTCTTCACGAAGCCCAGCACGTCGGTGTAGAAGCGCAGGGCCTTCTCCTGGTCGTCGACGAAGACGCTGGTGAGGTGGATCTTCATGAGGTGTTCTCCGCGTTGTCTGTGCTGCCCGTGTCGCCGGGGCTGTCGGTGGCGGCCGTGGCAGGCGTGGCGGCCGTGGCGGCCACGTGGTCCGCCGACGCGGCGCCGGGCCGCGCCTGAGGCTTGAGCCAGCGGGTCATGGCGCGCTCGAGGGGTTCGGTGTCGAGGTCGTGGAACTTGTAGCGGCCCTGGCGTCGTGAAACGACGAGTCCCGCGTCTTCCAGGACGGCCAGATGCTGGCTGATCGCCTGACGCGACAGCCCGAGACCGTGCTTGGTCACCAGCCGCGCGCATATCTCGAACAGGCTCTGACCGTCCCGCTCCGCCAGCTCGTCGAGGATCCGCCGACGGGTGGGGTCGGCGAGCGCCTTGAAGACGTCCTCCGTCATGACGCCCACCATAGGCAAGTGAACGCTTGCCTATCAAGCCGACCGGCCGACGGACGGGGAGGCACGGACGGGGAGGCACCCACGCCCTGGATGCGTCCGGGCCCGCGCGTCCCCACGTGTCACATCCGGCGGGGCTGTGTGCCCTCCCGGGGCGGCGGGCGGTCGGTCTCCTGACCCATGAGCGCCTGTCAGAGGTGGAGTTCGGGCGGGAAGCCGGTCCAGCGGAGGTCGGCGGGGAGGTGGGCGGTGTCGTTGAAGAAGAGGACGGAGGCGGGGCGGCCGGGTGCGTAACGGATGACGGTCAGGGCCGCGTTGGCGTGGTTGATGCCCATCCAGCGCCACTTCGGGGCGTCGAGGGCGGCCCGTACGAGCCAGGCGATCAGGAAGTTGTGCGTGACCACGAGCTCGTGGCGCGGCTCGGCGCCGTCGACGGGGCCGGTGAAGCGGGCGACGGCCTCCCGCGCGAGGCCGGGGCCCTTTTCCCGTTCCTCGGCGGGGAACCCGGCCAGGTGGTCGAGCATGGCGTCAGCCGATTCCGGCGGCAGCTCCTCGCGGTGCGGCAGGTAGGGGATGTAGTCGCCGGCCGGTTCCGTCACGGCGAGAGGAACACCGTCGAGCTGCTCACCGACCAGCTTCGCCGTCTGCTCCGCCCGCGCGAGGGGGCCGTGATGGATCGCGGCGAGCGGGGCGCCGCGCAGGCGCTCGCCGAGCAGGACGGCCTGGCGGCGGCCCTTGTCGCTCAGGCCGCTCTCGTCGGGCGTGGCCTCTCCATGGCGCGTCAGGTAGAGGTAGCGGGCGGCTGTCGCCGTGGTCGGTGCCGTCATCTGCGGGTCCTCCGGCAGAGTTCGTGATCTTGCGGATGTCTGGAGGGGACGCCGGCGGCCCTGGCCCGGTTCCGCCTCCGACCCCCGATTCCGATTCCGATTCCGATTCCGCACGAGGGTCGCCATGGAGACGGGTCGCCGCACGACGCCGACGGAACCCCGCCGGGGCCTGTCCCCGCAGCCCTACCCACCGGTAATGTGCGGGCTCGTCAGCAGCGAGGGGGAGTCGCATGGACATGGGCACAGGCACGGGCACGGGCACGGGCACGGGCACAGGCACGGGCACGGGCACGGGCACGGGCATGACATTCGATCCCGTCGCCGAGCACGCCAGGACCCGGGCCGCGCTGGGCGGGGCGATGCGGCGACTGGTGCGGCTGCTGCGCGACGTACCCGACCTCGACGCCGCCTCCGGAGTCCCCGTGTGGAGCGTGGGCGATGTCGGTGCCCACCTGGTGGCCGCCTATCTGGCGTACGGCTCCGCCTTCGGCGACGAGCCCGTGGAGTGGGACGGCCTGCTGCCACCGGACGAGGGGCCGCTCGCGGAGCGGGTCGCGGCCGTGAACGCCACATCGATCGCGCTCTTCCAGGGCGCCGACCGCGCTCGCCTCGGCGACTTCGTCGCCGAGCGGGGCGAGACGTTCCTGCGCGCCACCGGACACCTCGCCCCGGACACCCCCGTCGCCACTCCCTGGCTCGGCCCGAAGGTCGCCCTCCCGCTCTCGGCGGCCACCGGCATGCTGCTCAGCGAGAGCCTCGTCCACGGTCTGGACATCGCCCGGGGCGCCGGACTTCCGTGGTCGATCCCTCCGGAGGAAGCGCGCCTGGTGATCGGTCAGGCCATGCCGTCGGTGATGCCGCTGGCCCTCGACACGAAGAGGGCCCAGGGCGTCAGCATCGCCTTCGACGTCACCGTCAAGGGCGGACCGCGGCTGGCGGTCGTCGTCGACGACGGGGCGGCGACGGTCACCCGCGACGCCCCGCCGCGCGCCTACGACTGCCGGATCGTCGCGGCACCGACCGCCTTCCTGCTCGTCTCCTTCCGGCGCACGCCGCTCTGGAAGGAGATCGCACGCGGCCGGATGCGGGCCGGCGGCCGCAAGCCCTGGCTGGCGACCCGCCTCAACGAGCTGATCACCACCCCGTGATCCACCGGCCCGGCAGGCCCTCTCAGCCCGTGTGGACGCTCAGCGCCGTACGGACGGCGGATTCCAGGGCGCCTTCGATCCAGGCGGGTTTGACGGAAGTGTGGTCACCGGCGAAATGGAGCGGCCCTTCCGACGTGGGGACGTCGGGAAACAGCTCGATGTGCTGCCCGGGAAGGAGCACGGAGGCCTCCCCGTAGGCGTAGGGGTCCCGCATCCACGACTGTGTCTTGCACTTGGCGGTGAAGAACACCTCGCAACGCCGGCCGAAGACGGACTGCACCCCGGCGAGGGCGCGGAGATACCGCTCCTCGTCGCCGTACGCGTCCCATTTCAGGGCGTCGTCGGACCAGCTGTACGAGGCGAGCATGACGCCTCCGTCGCTCCCCTCCATGGGGTGGGCGTGCTCGAAGAACATGAAGCGGTTGGCGTTGTCGCTCGCGGAGCCGCCGCCTCGGACGTGAGCGGCTTGTGGTTCGCGGCCGATGCCGGCGGGGCGGAAGACGGCGAAGCAGTGCCGGAGGTCGTCGGAGACGCTCACGCCCAGGTCCTTCACCGACCGGTGCGCGCCGAGGTGCCTGCCGTCCTTGACCCGGCCCGCCTTGTACGCGGCGTAGAGGCCGTCCTCGATGGAGTCCAGGGCCACCTTCCACTGCTCCTCGGTGAACTCCCACCAGCGCTGGGAGAACTCCAGCAGCACCTTGGTCGCGGCGTCGTAGTGCAGTTCCGTGACGGCGCGGCGCTTGCCGTAGCTCAGCGGAGGGTCGAAGGCCACGTGGCGCAGTCCGGAGAAGGGCACGGTGACGATGGCCTCGTCGCCCTCGAAGACCTCCGTGACACCGCCCGCGCCGGTCTGGCAGTCCTCGGACACGGTGTGCACCCGTACCCTGCCGCCGCCGCGCTCGATGCGTACGGCGCGGCGGTCGAGGCGCACCTTGCTCCTCACGGGCGCGTACATCGCGTCCACCAGCCCCGCGGTCCCGCCCTTGAGCTCCCAGAACGTGGTCCTGGGGTCGATCAGGGCACTGGACAGGAAGCTGTGGAGGAAGGAGAGATGGAGACGGGAGGTCAGGTTCTGGAGGGTGCCGACGAGGTCGACGGTCCTGGTGTCGAGGCCGGCGACCTCGGTGAGGTAGCGGTACATGGACCAGTGGCCGTACCGCCTGAGGACCTCGGCCCATCCGTCGACGAGGGCCTTTCCCTCCTTGCCCCGGACGAGGCGGCGCGCGGGTTCGAGGGCCTCCGCGAGGATCGCCGACGCCGTCCGCGTGCGGTGCGGTCCCGTGACGCCGAAGGTGTCGTTGACGACTTCCGGGCGCCGCTCGTAGTCGGCCTTGCGGACGTGGACGCCGTTGACGTGGATCCAGGTGCGGTTGGCCTTCCTCGTCGGGTCCTCGACCTCCACGTCGACGAGCAGGAACTCCTGGCGCGGGAGCGCGTACTTGCGGATCAGCGCCATGAGGAGCGGGTGACTGTCGGGCAGGCGCATGGCCCCGGCCTCGGCGTACTGCCGGGGGTCGGCGAAGGGCTGCTGTCCGTTCTCGTGGCCGCCCTGGCGGAAGGTCTTGACGCGGCCGCCCACCCGGTTGCCGTTGGCCTCGATCACGACGACGTCGTGGCCCGCCCGGTTGAGCAGGTCGGCGGCGAGCAGGCCGGCCGGCCCGGCTCCGACGATCAGGACCCGCTTCGTCGCCCTCCCCCGGCTCGGCGGCAGGCCGTTCTCGACGGTCTTCAGGTAGGTGGGGACGAGGGAGGTGTCGTTCTCGTCGTGGACGACGATGGCGCGGGCGACCCTGATGTAGGCGGAGGGGTCGGTGCCGGGCGGCGGCGCCGTGACCGGGCTGTTCGCGGTCGCGGGCGCGGCCGAGGCGGCGGCGAGCCCGGCGGTGAGCGCCGTGGCACCGCTCGCGGTGACGACCGACCGCCGCGAGGGCCGGGCGGGGTGCGGGTGCGCGGAACGCGGGGCGGATAAGGCGCTTGGCGCAAGGGGGCCTGTTTCGGTCGGCGTGGCGGCCGTGTCGTCGGTACCGGCAACGTCAGGTGTGCCGGGAACACCGGACGTGGGGGAATCAGCGGACGTGCGGGAAACATCGGACGTGCTGGAGATGCTCGCTCCCGAGAGTGCTCAAGTGGTGTGGTGCGTCCCGCACATGCTTGGGCCGGGGCCGGCGTGCGGCCAGGGCGTTCACACGGACGGGGAGCTCAAACCACTCCATCGGTCACAGCCGTTGTCACAGGTCGACGCCCATGCGGCAGGGCGGCTCCACGGCGTCACGGATACGGTGGGCCGCATGGAGAGCTGGGACCCGGGTGGCGTACGTGCCCGTGTACGGGAAATGGCCGCGCGGGACCCGCGGTGGGAGCGGTTCGGGGCGAACAGTCACCGGTACGGGCTACGGGCCGCGCTGCCGGAGGCGGAGATCAGGGCGTTCGAGGAGGTCCACGGGATCGACCTGCCCGTCGCGTACCGGTCCTTCGTCGCGCGGGTGGGCGACGGCCCGGCCGGGCCCGGTCACGGGCTGATGCCGCTGACCCGGCCCCGCCCCGAGGCGGACGACGACTGGGCCGTGGACGACGAGTGGCGGGAGGACCGCCTCCCCGGGCGGCTCGCCGCGCCGTTCCCTCTCACCGACCCGCTGCCCGGCCGGCTCCGCGCGCCGGCCGAGGAGCTGACCCCGGGCACGCTGATGCTGGCCGAAGAGGGCTGCGGCATGTACATCAGGCTGATCCTGAACGGCCCGCGGACGGGCGAGATCTGGCGGATCGATCCGGACTGGGGAGGATTCACGCCGGCCTTCACCGACTTCCGCGCCTGGTACGGCGACTGGCTGCGGCGCTGGTGAGCGAACCCCCAGGCCGCGGCGCGCGGGGAAGAGGCCCTAGCGGGTGGCGAGGAAGGCGAAGAGGGCCGACGCGCAGCCGAGGGCCGTGAGTTGGACGGTGCCGGCGGTCCAGCGGCGCAGGAGGAGGAGACCGCCGCCGGTGACGGCCGCGGCGGCGGCGAGGAGCCAGGCGGATCGGCGGGCCATTCGGGGGGCCTCGGGCGGGTTGGCGGGGTCGTAGCCGTCGGCCCAGGCCGTGACGCCGTACCCGTACAGGAGCCAGGCGATGACCAGCAGATCGATCAGCAGCAGTGCCACGGCGACCGCGATCCGCTGTCCCGTCGACGGCCCGTTTCCTGGCTTCCCGGCATGCATGCGTCCAATCTGGCGGGCCGGGCGAGGGGGCGCATGAGCACGCGTACTCAGATCGGTCGGTCCACGCAGACGGTCCGCGCAGAGGGCCCACGCAGAGAATGACCGCTTCTGTACGGTGGCGGTTTCCCGGCGATCCGTCGGGGAAGAGCGTCGCGGAAGTCGATGTCGGCCGTGTGCCGTGACTACGGAGGTCAGTCATGTCCCTTGAAGGTGTGTACGAGCCGAGCCCGGCGAAGTGGGTGCGCGATCAGGTCGAGCTGTACGAGTCGTCGGGCGGCACGAAGGGCACGACGATGCGGGGTCTGCCGGTGGTGCTGGTAACGAGCCTGGGCGCGAAGAGCGGCAAGATCCGCAAGACTCCGCTGATGCGGGTGGAGCATGAGGGTGCGTACGCGCTCGTGGCTTCCAACGGCGGCGCCGTCAGGCATCCCGTCTGGTACCACAATCTCGTGGCCTCGCCCCTGATCAGGCTGCAGGACGGCCCCAAGGTGTGGGACATGAGGGCGCGGATCGTCACCGGCGAGGAGCGGCGGGTGTGGTGGGAGCGTGCGGTCGCCGCCTTCCCGGACTACGCGGACTACCAGCGCAAGACCGAGCGGGAGATTCCCCTCTTCGTCGTGGAACCGGTCGACTAGACGGAGCCGGGCACTTTAGCAGCACGGTGACCCTCCCGACCGAGGAACGACTACTCTCCACACCCACGCGCGTGCGTACGGTAGTCATGGGGGCCAGGGAGGGAACACCGTGGTCTTCAGCCTGAGTCGTCGTCGGAAGTCGGTCCCCGTCAGCGGTACGTGTCCGTATCCGCCTCCGCCGGTCCCGCAGGTGCGGGTGCGGCCGCAGGCGCCCCCGCAACCACAGCCGCCGGCGAAGTCGCGCCCGGACGTCGTGGACGGGCGCCAGGCGGAGGAGTTCGTGCGGCAGTTCCACCAGGAGCAGCCGCACGCGGGGGACCTGGACCGGAGGGTCCGTGAGGTGCTGGCCGAGATCGAGCGGACCGGGACCTATGAGCACTCCCCCGCCGAGCTGGCCTTCGGCGCGCGGGTCGCGTGGCGCAACGCGGCGCGCTGCATCGGAAGGCTCTACTGGCGCAGCCTCGTGGTGCGCGACCTGCGGCACATGACGTCTCCCGACGACGTCGCCGAGCAGTGCTTCGAGCATCTGAGGCTGGCCGGCAACGGCGGGCGGATCCGGCCCGTGGTCTCGGTGTTCGCGCCGGACCGCCCGGGGCGCCCCGGGCCGCGGATCGTCAACGACCAGCTGGTCCGCTACGCCGGTCACCGCACCGCAGCCGGGCGCCGGGTCGGCGATCCGCGCGGCGCGGCGCTGACGGAGCGGGCGCGGGAGCTCGGCTGGAAGCGGGAGGAGGAGCCGTTCCAGGTGCTGCCGTTGATGGTGCGGGAGCGCCCCGGGGCGCGGCCGGAGTGGTACGAGCTGCCGGAGGACGCTGTGACGCAGGTGCCGTTGCGGCATCCGGACCACGCGTGGTTCGCCGAGCTCGGGCTGCGCTGGTACGCGGTGCCGGCGATCAGCGACATGGTGCTGGAGATCGGCGGCGTGCGGTATCCGGCCGCGCCCTTCAACGGCTGGTACATGGGGACGGAGATCGGCGCCCGCAACCTCGCGGACGCCGAGCGCTACGACCTGCTCCCGGTGGTGGCCGACCGGCTGGGTCTCGACCGGTCGACGGAGCGCACGCTCTGGCGGGACCGTGCGCTGGTCGAGCTGAATGTGGCGGTGCTGCACTCGTTCCAGGAGGCGGGGGTGACGATGGCCGACCATCACACCGAGTCGGAGCGGTTCCTGCGGCACATCGCCCAGGAGCGCCGTCACGGCAGGGCCACCCCCGCCGACTGGAGCTGGATCGTTCCGCCGATCTCCGGCTCCGCCACCCCCGTCTTCCACCGTTACTACGATCCGGTGGACCCCTCGCTCCGGCCCGCTTTCCTCCCGGGCGGGCCGTCCTACGGGTAGCTCACCAGGTTGGCGACGTTCGTGGTGGGGTTCGACGGGCCGCCGCGGTCGTTGACGACGTGCCGGATGGTGCCGGTGCCGCCGAGGGAGACGGTGACCATGCTGCGGAAGCGTACGTCGGGACGGTTCGGTGCCTCGATGGCACGCTCGGCGGTGACGGCCGGGTCGACGTTGAAGAAGCAGTAGCTTCCGAGGCCGTAGGCCTGGTGGCTGGTGACGTGGTCGGCGACCTTGTAGGCGGCGTAGCCCTGGGTGGCGCCGTTCATCCAGGCGGCCTGGTTCGGCGGGTCGTAGGGCATCTCGTTCTGGTAGAAGTACGTCCGGCCGCGGTTGCCGTTCCAGATGGTCTGGTGCTTCTGGTAGTGCTCGACGAACAGGCCGTACGTGGTGACGTCGTCGCCGTTGACGACGAGTCCGGTGTCGGCGGTGTTGGTGGTCCAGCCGACGCCGGTGCCGTGGTCGGCGCGCCAGATCCACATGTGGTCGCCGATGACGTGGTCGCTGTTGACGACCAGGCTGGTGGTGGCCCTGCCGACGGCGGCGCCGCCGACGCGGAAGTACACGTCGTGGAGCGAGGTGGGGTTGGTGGCGTGGGAGGCCGACGAGCCGGCGGGGCCGATCTCCAGGAGGGTGGGCGAGTTGACGGTGCCGGCGTCGAAGAGGACGCCCGCGATCTTCACTCCGTCGACGTCGGCGACGGTCATGGCGGTGATGCCGTTGTCGGGGACGAAGGTGGCGAGGCCGAGGCCGAGGATCACGGTGTCGGGCCGGGTGACCCGGAGGGTCTGGTCGAGGTGGTAGACGCCGGGGGTGACCAGCAGGTCCTTGCCCGCGGCCAGGGCGGCGTTGAGCTGGGCCGCGGTCGCCCCCGGTCGGACGACGTGGAAGCGGTCCATGCCGAGGTGGGTTCCGGCGGGGGTGGCACCGGCGGTCCATGAGGCGCCCGTCGAGTCGGTGCGCGTGGCGGGCACGAACACCTTGTAGGCGCCGGTGCCGTCCACGTACAGGAAGGGCTTCTCGCGGACGACGGGGGTGCGGTCCACGGTGGTGTGCGGCGGGTTCGGGAAGGTGGTGCCGGGGACGCCCTGGCTGCCGACGAAGACCATGTTCCAGTTCGAGCCGGTCCAGCCGCCGAGCTGGGAGTTGCGGGTGAGCCATTGCTGCTGGGTGCCCGAACGGACCTGGCCGTCGATCTTGCTGTCGGCCATGAAGCCGCCGCTGGACCAGCCGCCGTCGCTGAGCTCCAGGTTGCCGCGCACGTGCATCCGGCGGTAGGCGGAGGCCTGGGACACGGCCCAGCGGTCGGTGCCGCCGGTGGGGTTGACGGAGAGGTTCTCCGCTCCGCGCCAGAAGTTGTGCGTGGCGTTCTGCGGCGGGAACCAGTCGGCCTCGACGTGGACGGCGCCGTTGATGGTGACGGCGTCGGGCGACTGGCCGAGGCCGAGGACCTGGGTGTAGAAGCCGACGTTTGACGTCGTTGTCGTACGTGCCGGGCTTGAAGAGGACGGCGTAGCGCTCCCGGCCGAACTGGTTGGTCTCCTGGCGCCGGAAGATCGTGTCCAGTCGGCCCTGGATGGTCGAGGAGGGCATGGACGGGTCCAGGACGACGACGTTGGGGCCGAGGTCGACGTCGCCGGGAGCGGTGCCGGCGGGGGTCACCCGGAAGCGCTGGGCGGCCGTGCCGTTGCAGGTGTACTGGACGAGCTGGACGCTGTCGGCGGTGGACGCGGCGGGGACGTCGAGGCACTTGCCGCTGTTGCGGTTGACGAAGCGGTAGGCGCCGCCGCCGTCGTCGACGGCCCGCCACTGCTGGTTGAGGCCGCCGCCGTAGGTCCACAGGTGGACGGGGGCGTTGTCGGCGGTGGAGACGTCGCTGACGTCGACGACCTGGGCGGAGTCGTTGCGGTTGGCGATGCGCACGTGGCCGTCGGAGGTGGCGGTGACGCTCCACTGCTGTGCCGTGGTGCCGTTGCAGGCGTACTGCTGGACGGCGGTGCCGTTGGTGGTCGCCGCGGCGCGGGCGTCGAGGCACTTGCCGCTGCCGGCGTTGACGACGGTGACCCAGCCGGAGGGCGGCTCGGCCGCGGCCGCCGGGGGGCCGGGCGCGAGCGCGACCAGGGCGGAGCAGATCAGTCCTCCGGCGGCGAGGACCGCGCCGAGGCGGCCGCGCGGGGAGAGGGACATGGGTCTCCTTGGAGGTGGGGGGATGAGGGGACCGTCCTGCTTTCTGAGCGGCGAAAGTAAAGGTCTGAAACAGGCACGTCAAGAGCTCGCGCATTCAGATCTTGAAGGCGCAACTCGCTTTCCCCGCAGATCACTTGGCTGACGACACGAGCTGACGTGAAGTCTTGACGGCGGGCACCCGGCGCTGTTGACTCACGGCACCGTGTCGGAACCGGTTCCGACAGCGTTGTCGGTTCCGTACGGGAGGCTTCGCTATGCGTGTCACGATCTCCGATGTCGCACGTGCGGCGGGGGTCAGCAAGACGACGGTGTCCCGGGTCCTCAACACGGGGGCGGAGGTGGACGCGGTCACGGCGGCGCGCGTTCGTGAAGTGATCGACGTGCTCGGCTACGTGCCCAGTTCGGGGGCCGTCGGTCTGGCCCGGGGCAGCAGCAGGACGATCGGCATGCTCACACCGTCCCTCACCTGGCCGTGGGTGGGCGAGGTCCTCCAGGGTGTCGCCGACACCGTGGAGGCGGCCGGCTACGGGATGCTGCTGTTCACCTGCAACCGCGGCTCCCGTTCGGTGGCCCACTTCGCCACCCAGGTCTCCGCTCGTGCCTTCGACGGCCTCCTCGTCATCCTTCCGGAGGGCATCCTCGACACCGTCACCGCGATGCACCGGCGCGGCATGCCGGTGGTGCTCGTCGACGACCACGGCCACCGGCCGGACTTCCCGTCGGTGGCCACGACCAACCGGGCGGGCGGCGCCTCCGCCGCCGCCCGCCTGCTCGCCACGGGGCGGCGGCGCCCGCTCGTCGTCACCGGCCCCCGCCGCTTCGGCTGCGTGCGCGAGCGGCTCGCGGGCTTCACGCGGGAGCTGCCCGCCGCCGTCGTCGTCGACGGCGAGTTCACCGAGGAGACCGGGCACCGGGCCGTCGCCCGCGCCCTCGCCGAGGGCCGCGACATCGACGCGGTGTTCGCCCACAACGACCTCATCGCGGCCGGAGCACTGCGCACCCTCCGGGCGGCCGGCCGGCGTGTGCCGGACGATGTCGCGGTCGTGGGCTTCGACGACCTGCCGATGGCGCGGCACACCGAACCGCCGCTGACCACCGTCCGTCAGCCGATGCGGGCGATGGGCGAGGCCGCCGCCCGGATGCTGCTCGCCGGGCTCGGCGGCGAGCCGATACCGGACGAGCCCCTCGTCCTGCCCACGGAGCTCGTCGTCCGGCTCTCCGCCTGACCACCGCCGCGCCCCGCACGGCACCGCGCCCGTCACGATCAGCGCCCGTCACGATCAGCGCCGCCCCCTCGCACCGCATCGCGCAACACCGCACGCTCACACCGCACCGCACCGCACCGCACCGCACCGCACCGCAAGAGCCTCCCCCTTCCCTCCTAGGAGCCCTCATGCCACGCCAGCGTCACCGAAGGACGGCGGGCGCGGCGGTCGTCGCCGCGACCGCCGTGCTCGCCGGACTGCTCACCGGCGCACTGCCGAGCGCCGCCGCCGGCCAGGACCCACCGCCCCGGGCCGTCGACCGCTTCGAGGGCGAGGTCCCGTTCGCCACTCCGCCCGCCGAGGGGCTGTTCACCTGGGGCAGCGACGCCGACGACCATCCGCGCCTGGAGCTGGTGGAGCGGGCCGACGCCCCCGAGGGGGAGAAGGTCCTCGAGGGCCGCTTCGACATCAGCGGCTGGGGCGGCTTCACCCATGACTTCGCCTTCGACCGGCCGGCGCAGGACTGGACGGCACACCGGGGCATCCGGTTCTGGTGGTACGGGCAGAACACGGCGCCGCTGCCACCCGGTTCGGGCCGGCGGATCAACTTCGAGATCAAGGACGGCGGGGCGAACGGCGAGGCGTCCGAGCTGTGGACGACGTCCTTCACCGACGACTGGGAGGGCTGGCACCTCGTCGAGATCCCGTTCTCCGACTTCCACTACCGCGCCGACTACCAGCCGGTGGGCGGCATCGACCAGGTGCTCGGGCTCGACGCCATGTGGGGGTACGCCCTCACCCTGCCGACCGGCGGACCCGGAGCCTTCGCGCTCGACGGAGTGGAGCTGTACGGGACGGCGGAGCCGGCCCTCGACGCGCGGGTCGTCACCCGGTCCGTGGTGCACCCCGTCGACGAGGGCGGCACCGCCCGTGTCGACCTGTCGGTGACCACGGCCGGGTCCGCGCCGCTCGGCGCGCCCGTCACCGTGACGTACACGACGGGCCACGGCGCCGAAAGCGGCGGCAAGGAGAGCGGCGGCTCCGGGGCCGAGCCCGGTGAGGACTACGAGCCGGTGACCGGCAGCGTCGTCTTTCCTGCCGGGACGCCGTCCGGCGCGACGCGCTCGATCAGCGTGCCGACGCTCCGGGACGGGGCGGCCGAGGCCGCCGAGACCATCCCGCTCGTCCTCACCGTCGAGGGCGCCGGGGCGCCGGCCGAGACGCCGCTCGTCGTCGTGAACGCGCACGGACTGCCGTACCTGGACAAGCGGCTTCCGGTCCGCGCGCGGGTGGCGGACCTGCTCGGCCGGATGTCCCTGGCCGAGAAGGTCGGCCAGATGACCCAGGCCGAGCGCAACGCGCTGCGCTCCCCCGGCGACATCGCCGGTCACGGCCTCGGCTCGCTGCTCTCCGGCGGCGGCTCCGTGCCCACGCCCAACACCCCCGAGGCGTGGGCGAGGATGGTGGACGCCTACCAGCTGCGGACCCGGGCGACCCGCTTCCAGATCCCGCTCGTCTACGGCGTGGACGCGGTGCACGGGCACAACAACGTCGTCGGGTCGACGATCATGCCGCACAACATCGGCATCGGTGCTGGTCGCGACCCGGCTCTCGCGGCCCGGACGGGCGCGGTCACGGCGAAGGAGGTACGGGCCACGGGTGTCCCCTGGGACTTCGCGCCGTGCTTGTGCGTGACCCGCGACGAGCGCTGGGGCCGCTCCTACGAGGCCTTCGGCGAGGACCCCGCGCTGGTCACCGCCATGGAGACGGTGATCGACGGGATGCAGGGCGCCCGGGACGGACGGGACCTCGACCGCCCCGACAAGGTGCTGACCAGCGCCAAGCACTTCGTGGGCGACGGCGGCACGGAGTTCGGGTCGTCGACCACCGGTTCGTACACGATCGACCAGGGCGTCACCCGGGTCACCCGGCAGGAGCTGGAGGCGGTCCATCTCGCTCCGTTCGCCGAGGCGGTCCGGCGCGGTGCGGGCACGGTGATGCCCTCGTACTCCTCCCTGGACGTCCTCGGCGACGGCCTCGGGCCGGTGAAGATGCACGCGAACGCCGAGATGCTCAACGGGGTGCTCAAGGGCCGGATGGGCTTCGAGGGCTTCGTGATCAGCGACTGGCAGGCCATCGACCAGATCCCCGGCGACTATCCGAGCGATGTGCGCACGTCCGTGAACGCCGGTCTCGACATGATCATGGTGCCGACGAACTACCAGGAGTTCACCCGTACCCTCGCCGCCGAGGTCACGGCGGGCCGGATCCCGATGGCGCGGATCGACGACGCCGTGGCCCGGATCCTCACCCAGAAGTTCCGCCTCGGCCTCTTCGAGAAGCCCTACGCGGACACCACGCACCTGCCCGAGGTCGGTTCGGCCGCGCACCGCGCGGTGGCGCGCGAGGCCGTCGCGAAGTCGCAGGTGCTGCTGAAGAACGAGGGCGGGGTGCTGCCGCTGAAGCCGACGCAGAAGGTGTACGTGGCCGGTTCCAACGCCGACGACCTCGGCAACCAGGCCGGCGGCTGGACCATCAGCTGGCAGGGGTCCTCCGGTCGTACGACCACCGGCACCACCGTCCTCGAGGGCATGCGCAGGGCCGCACCGGACGCCGGCATCACGTACTCGAAGGACGCGTCCGCGCCCACCGGCGGCCACGACGTGGGAGTGGTGGTGGTCGGCGAGACGCCTTACGCGGAGGGGTTCGGTGACGTCGGCAACGGGCACGACCTGGAACCGGCCGCCGCCGACCGGGCGGCGGTGGAGCGGGTCTGCGCCGCGATGCCGTGCGCGGTACTGGTCGTCTCGGGCCGGCCGCAGCTGATCGGCGGCCTGCTGCCGCGGATCGACGCGCTCGTCGCGTCCTGGCTGCCGGGCACGGAGGGCGACGGCGTCGCCGACGTCCTCTACGGCAGGCGGCCGTTCACCGGTCGGCTGCCGGTGACCTGGCCGAGGTCGGAGGCGCAGTTGCCGATCAACGTCGGCGACCGGCGGTACGACCCGCAGTTCCCGTACGGCTGGGGGCTCACCACGCTCGCCCCGGCACCGGCCGGCGGCGCGCCCGTCCTCCGGGGTCCGGGCCTGGCGGCCGAGGCGCTCCGGAAGGCCGGGCGCGGGGACTCCGCGGAGGCCCGGAAGGTCGTCGAGCGGGCGCGTCTGATCGTCCAGGCACGGATCGGTCAGGACGGCATCACCGAGGCCACGGCCCGGCCGTTCGCCGAGGCGGACCACCTGCTCCTGGCGGGCGACCCGGCGGGCGCGCTCCGCAAGCTGGCGGAGGCGTACCGGGCGGCGGGCTGACGCCGGTCGGGCCGGGCCGCGGACGGCCCGCACGCGCCGCGCCCGGAGGCCGCCGTCCCCGGCCTCCGGGCGCGGTCTTCCGCCCTGCTGCTGATTCGGCCTCCGCTGTTTGACGGCCCGGCTGATTCGGCCCTGCTGTTCGGCCCTACTGTTTCGGCGCGCGCTGCTGAAGCGCCGTGCGGCCGGCCACGTTCGTGACGAGCGCGAAGAAGAACAGCGGAAGGGCGAGGGCGCCGAAGAGGGCGTGGTGCCACAGCACCAGCGCCAGGGCCGAGTGGACGACGAGCAGCGCGACGGCGAACGCCATGCCGAGGACCGGCCGGCAGCCGCGCGCCACCAGCAGGAGGGGTCGGCGCAGGTGGGGCGGGACGCGGCGGGAGAGCCACAGCAGCCAGCCTCCCCAGCTGCCGAGGAACACGGCCGCGCACAGGAGATGCGTGACGAGGGCGTCGGTGCCGGTGGCGCCCGCGCGCAGGTGCGCGGAGCCGAGGGACACGGCGACCGTGCCGGCCAGGGCCACCCAGCGGGAACCGGTGACGGTGCCCCAGGCCATGGTCTCCAGGTTGTAGCGGGCCTGTCGGTCGTGCAGGTCGAGGGCGGCGGACTGGACGAAGCCCTCGGCGGCCCGGGTCCACGCGCCGGGCCGGAACCAGCGGCGGCGCAGGTGGAGCAGCGACAGGTTGTTGTGGGCCTCGCTGCTGTCCGGGTCGAGGCGCAGCGCCGTCTCGTAGGCCTGCTGGGCCACGGTGTGGTTGCCGAGGCGGTGGGCGGTGAGGCCGACGAGGAAGTGCGCGTCGGCCTCCTCGGGTGCGAGGGCGACGGCGGTGCGGGCGGCTTCATGGGCGGCGCGTCTGCGTTCGATGCGCGTGGAGCGGTCGAGGACGGTGCCGAGGGTGTAGTGGCTCCCCCAGTGCTGCGGGGCGAGTTCCACGGCGCGCCGGGCGGACCGCTCGGCCTGCTCGTACTCCTTCAGGGAGAGCAGGATGTGGGTGTGGATCATCCAGGCGTGCAGTGATTCGGGGGCGGCCCGCAGGGCCTGTTCGACGGTGGCGAGGGCCTGCTTCTCGTCGCCGAGGCGGTGCCGGCAGCGGGCGAGCAGGACGAGCGCGGTGGCGTCGTCGGGCTCGCCGGCGAGGTGCCGGGCGAGGAGCGCGGCGGCCTGTTCGTAGCGTCCGAGGTCGTAGAGGGCGTCCGCGCGCCGGAGTTCCTCGGTCATCAGACCTTGTCCCTGTCGTGGGTGATGCTGAGCAGGTTCGGTACGAGTGCGAGCCAGAACAGGACCTGGGGGACGGTGCGTTCGCTCCAGGGCACGGTGACGAGCAGGACCGCGCAGAGCGTGGCCCAGGTGGCCTGGCCGAGGACGACCCGGGGCCAGAAGGAGCGGAGGCCCGGGGCCCGGACGAGCGCGAAGACGGTGAGACGGGCGCCGGTGCGCATCCGCCGGTAGCGGCGCCAGGCGCCGAAGCCCCAGACGGCGGCCATCAGGGCGAGCGCCCACAGGCGGGTGCCGAGGTGGACGCGCAGCTCCTCGGGCTCGCCCCCGGTGGGGAAGACGTCGGTGGTGACGGCGGCCATGGCGAGGCAGAGCAGGGCGAGCCAGCGGGTGCCGCGCAGCATGCGGTAGACGGCCTTGTCGAGGTCCTCGCGCAGTGCCTCGGAGTCGGGGGCGGCCGCGAGACCGCCGGCGTACAGGTCGGCGGCGCGGGCGGCGGAGGTGCCGGGCTCGGCGGCCTCCCGTTCGGTGGCGACGGTGACCGCGAGGGTGTGGGTGGGGTCGATCCGGATGATCTCCCGCAGGGCCTCCTCGGCCAGGTCGGGCCGCTCGTGGAAGGTGGCGACCTCGTGGAGGGTCGCCCAGGTGTACGTCACCTCCGGCCCGTTCTCGACGGCCACCCGGGCGTGGTCGAGGGCCTCCTCGGGCCGGTCCGGGGCCAGTTCGAGGAGCAGCTCGGCGAGCTGGCGGCGCGGGCCCCAGGCGTACGGGTCGATGCGGATGGCCTCGCGCTGGGCCGCCGCGGCCTCCTCCGGACGGCCGAGGCTGCGCAGGGCGTAGCCGCGGACGAGGTGGGCCTCGGGCAAGCCCGGTTCGAGCCGCAGCGACTCCATCGCGGCGGCGTAGGCCTCGGAGGGCCGGCCGAGGCTCCACTGGATCCGGCCGAGCAGGTTCCAGGCCCGGTGGTCGTCGGGGTTCCGGGCGAGGGCCCGCCCGACGATCTCGTGGGCCTCCTCGTCCCGCTTCATCTCGTAGAGGATCCGGGCCCGTTCGACCTGCGGGTCCTGCGGGTGCGTCGTCACAGCTTGCGCTTCTTCTTCAGGTAGGCGACCAGGTCGTCGTACATGCCGCCGTCGTTGGCGAACATGGCGACGTTGCGCGCGGAGGCGAACCAGGACTCGCTGGACGGCTTGATCTGCCGGGCGGCGGCCAGGAGGTCCTTGGTCCCGATCATGCGGACGGTGCCGGTGCGGGCGGAGTCGAGGAGGGCGTGTTCGGCGGCCGTCTCGCAGACGTGGGCGAGGTCGGCGCCGGAGAAGTCCTCGGTGACCTTGACGAGTTTGCCGAGGTCGACGGACTCGATGGGCCGGTCGCGCAGGTGGTAGCGGAGGATCGCCTCCCGGGCGGGGGCGTCGGGCGGCAGGACGAGCAGGGTGCGGTCCAGGCGGCCGGGGCGGCGCAGGGCGAGGTCCACGTCCCAGGGCACGTTGGTGGCGGCGAGCACGAAGACGCCTTCGTTGCGGTCGGCGTCGATGCCGTCGAGCTCGGTGAGGAGCTGGTTGACGACGTTGCGAAGTCCGCTGTGGTGCATGCGGGAGCGCTTGGCGCCGAGGGCGTCGAGTTCGTCGAGAAAGACCACGCAGGGGGCCTGGCGGCGGGCGGCCTCGAAGATGTGGTGGATGTTCTTCTCCGACGTGCCGATGTACATGTCGAGGATGTCGGAGAGGGACACCGACACGAAGCCGGCGCCGAGTTCACCCGCGACGGCCCGGGCGATGAACGTCTTGCCGCATCCGGGCGGGCCGTAGAGGAGCATGCCGCCGCGCAGGCTCTTGCCGTACAGCCGGCGCAGTTCGGGGTTGCGCATGGGGGCGAGGAAGGCGGCCTCCAGGCGGTCCTTGACCTCCTGCATGCCGCCGACGTCGGCGAGGCGTACGGCGCCGGGCGCGTCGACGTCCCAGGCGGTCACGTCTCCCGGGTCGCCGCTGCCGTCGGAGGTCAGCGGCTGTCCGGTGGCCCGACCCTGGTCGTGGCCCTGGTCGTGGCCCTGGTCCTGGCCCTGGTCGCGGCCCTGGTTCTGGTCCTGGTCGTCGGCGGGGTCGGCGAAGCGCGGGCCGACGAGGTCCGCGACCTCCTGCTCGGCGGCGTCCCAGTCGAAGGCGGGCGGCTCGGGGCGGGTCGGCTCGGGGTGGATCGTGCCGGGGCGGGTCGGGCCGTGCGCCGAGTCGTGTGTCGCTGCGGTCTGCGGGGGTTCCGGGTCCGCCGGCGGCGGGGTGGGCGTCGGCAGTCGCATCGCACGGGCCATCAGGTCGCGTGCGGCCGGGTCGCCCGGCGCCTGCTGGAGCGCGACCGCGGCCTGGCTGACGGCCTCGTCGTTCCTGCCCTCGCCCATGAGCAGTTCGGCGAAGTGGAGCCGCAGGGGCACGTCTTCGGGGGCGGCGGCGACGGCGGCGCGCAGGCTGCGGATGAGGGGAGACTCGTCGGACATGGGGGCCAGCCTAGAAAGGGGCCTCGGCCTCCTGTTCACCGGGTGCGGCCTTGATCGTCAGCCACCCGGACCTCCGGATCGGGGCCCGGGGTGGGGCTCGGGGTGGGGCCCCTCCTGCGGCCCGGTCTTCCGCCGAGCCGTCGACGGGCGCACACTTGAGTCGTGCCCTGGCGCGTGCCGTTGTCCGGCGCGCTGCGGAAGCGGGTCGGTGAGGCACTGCTGCACCGGGTCGCCGGTCCCACGGCGCACCGGAAGCGCAGTCGTATCCACGGGACGCCCGGGCCGCGATGGTTCGGCACCGGGCGTCCCGTGCGGGTCGTGCACGCGGACGCGTCGATGTACGTGGGAGGGCTCGCGGCCCTGCTGCTCCAGTCCTTGCACCCGGTCGCCATGGCGGCGGTCGCCGCGCACTCGGACTTCCGGGGAGACCCCTGGGGCCGGCTCCAGCGCACCAGCACCTTCCTGGCGACCACGACCTTCGGCACCGCCGAGGACGCGGAGGACGCGGTGCGGCGGGTGCGGGCGGTGCACGACGGAATCCAGGGGCGGACGCCGGAGGGCGTGCCGTACCGGGCGTCCGATCCGCGGCTCCTCGCCTGGGTGCACGCGGCCGAGGCGCACTGCTTCCTGGAGGCGCATCAGCGATACGGCAGAGCTCCGCTGGACCCGTCGGACGCGGACGGCTACGTGGCCGACATGGCTCGGGTGGCGCGTCGCCTGGGAGTGGTGGACCCGCCGGAGAGCCGCGCCGGCCTCACGGCCGAACTGGCCGCGTACCGTCCCGCGCTGCGCGCCACGCCCGCCTCACGGGAGACCGCGCGCTATCTGCTCTCGCACCCACCGCTGCCCCGGCCGGCGCGGCTCCCGTACGCGCTCCTCGCCGCCGCCGCCGTCGACCTGCTGCCGGACTGGGCGAGGGAGCTGCTGGACCTGCCGTACACCACGCGTCTCCTGCTGCCGGTCGCCCGGCCGGGAGGGCACGCGGTGGTCGCGGCGATCCGCTGGGCGACGCCGCCGGTCCCGCGGGGGCGCGGGGCTGGGGAAGCGGGGGCGGACGGCGGGTAGCGCGAAGCCCGCCTGCCCCCTGGGCGTCCGAACGTCCGGAACCGGACCGCGAGTGGCCCCCGGCGGCGGGCCACCGGCACCGGACGTCGGGCGCAGACATGGAGCGCGTCGGCGTCGGTCGGAGCCTGAAAAGGGGTACGGCGGGAGGCGTGGACCGCTGTGTCAGGCGCGGCCCCGTCGGGGCCGCCCTCCGCCCTGGCCACCCTGACCACCCTGACCGCCCTGGCCGCCTTGGCCTCGCTGGCCGCCCTGGCCGGTTCTGCCACCCTGGCCGCCGCGTCTGCCTCCGCGCTTGCGGGGCGCCGGTGGCCCGGCCGCCGCGGGTCCGCCGGCGGCCTCCGGTGACGAGAACATCATCGGCACGGCCGGAGGGGCCGCCGCCCCGGGGGCGGCAGGCGCGGCCACCGCTCCCCCGGCCGCCGCCGCGGCGGCGCGGGCGGCGAGCGAGTCGCCGGCCGCTCCGGCACCGGCGACGACGCTCGCGTGCGCGATCAGGGGCGCGCAGGCCTGGCAGATCTCGGCGAGCGTCCAGACCTCGCCGATGGCGGGGTTGTGGATCAGCACGAGCAGCATCCGGCCGGTGCAGGTGGCGCGGGCCGTGTGATGGCGACAGCCGGTGGCCCCGCAGGCGCAGTCCGCGTTGGGCCGTGGTGTGGCGAGGCGGCCGTGCGCGCGGGCGTGCTCGGCGGCGAAGACGCGCAGTGCCGGGAGGTCCCTGGACCGTGCCGGCATGCGGCAGCCCGCCGTCGTGCAGGTGACCGTCGCGGAGTGGTCGGGATGACCGGTGAGACGAACCGTCCAGGTCCTGCCTGGCACACGTGATCCGGGAAGCATGCTCAACGCGCGCGTGTCCGTTCGAGTGAGAGGGGTGTTGGCCATGGTTTTACCCCGTTGGCGACGAAGCTTCACATCCGGGTCCCGGTTCCCGGCGCGTTCGGCCGAACACGGCCCCTCAACGGACGGCGGCTGGAGTTCTCTCCGGGCCCCGCGCGGTGAGAACTCCGGGGTCACGCGCGGCGGCGCAGCGCTCCGGGCCACCACACGGCGGATCCGATGTCCCGGACCAGCGCGGGCACCAGGAGGGAGCGTACGACGAGGGTGTCCAGGAGGACACCGAAGGCGACGATGAAGGCGATCTGCACCAGGAAGGCGAGCGGGATGACGCCGAGGGCCGCGAAGGTGGCGGCGAGGACGACCCCGGCGGAGGTGATGACGCCTCCGGTGGCGAGAAGTCCGCGTCGCATCCCCTCGCGGGTGCCGTGCGTCACCGTCTCCTCCCGGACCCGGGACATCAGGAAGATGTTGTAGTCGACGCCGAGGGCCACCAGGAACACGAACCCGTACAGGGGAACGGCGGGGTCGGTGCCCGTGAAGCCGAGGACGTGGCGGAAGACGAGGGAGGAGACGCCCAGGGTGGCGGCGAAGTTGAGGGCCACGGTGGCGACCAGGAGCAGGGGGAGCAGCAGCGAGCGGAGCAGTCCGACGAGGATGACGAGGATGATCGCGAGCACCACGGGCACGATCAGCAGCCGGTCGCGCTCGGCGGTCTGCCGGGTGTCGTACTGCTGGGCCGTGTAGCCGCCCACCAGCGCGTCCGCTTCGGGTACGGAGTGCAGCGCGGCGCGCAGGCGGGCGACGGTCTCCTTGGCGGCGTCGCTGTCGACGGCGTCCTCGAGGGTGACGTCGATGCGGACGCGTCCGTCGGCGACGAGGGGTTCGCCCGGACGGCCCGGACCGGCGGCCGTGAGGACGGCGGCGGAGTCGACGCCGTCGACGCGGTCCGCGAGGGACCGCACCTCGGCGGCGGAGCCGGCGTCGGCGATCACGACGGTGGGGTTGCCCGCTCCTCCCGGGAAGTGCTCGCCGAGCTGGCGCTGCGCGGCGACGGACGGCGCGTCCTTGACGAAGATCTCGTCGAGGGGCACCCCGCGTGCGTCGAGGGTCGGGGCGAAGGCGGCGCCGGCGAGGAGCGCGGCGAGCGTCCAGGCCCACACCGCACGCGGAGAGCGGTCGACGAGTGCCGCGATGCGGCGCCACACGGTATGCGCGTCCCCCAGCGCATCCCGGTCCGGTGTCTTTACGCCACCGGCCTTTACGCCACCGGCCTTGACGTCGCCGGCCTTGGCGGCACCGGCCTTGAGGTCAGCGGCCACGACCTCGCCGTCACGGGCGGCGTCCCGGCGGGCGCGGGCGGTGGCCTTCGGGCGGGCGGGCCAGTAGGCGGCGCGGCCGAGGAGGACGAGGGCGGCGGGCAGGAAGGTCAGCGCGCCGAGGACCGCGCAGGCGATGCCGATCGCGCCGACCGGCCCGAGGGCGCGGTTGTTGGTGAGGTCGCTGAGGAGGAGGGCGAGCAGGCCGAGTCCGACGGTCGCCGCGCTCGCGGCGACGGGGCCGACGGTCTGCCGTAGCGCGGCGCGCATGGCGGGGAAGCGGTCGCCGTCCCGCGCGGTCAGCTCCTCCCGGTAGCGGACGGCCAGCAGCAGGGCGTAGTCCGTGGCGGCTCCGATGACCAGGATGGACAGGATGCCCTGCACCTGCCCGTCGACGCGGACGACGCCGTGGTCGGCGAGGACGTAGACGACGGCGCAGGCCAGACCGAGCGAGAACACGGCGCCCAGGATGATCATCAGGGGCAGGAGGACGCTGCGGTACACCAGCAGCAGGATGGCCAGGACGGTCGCCAGCGCGACCCCGAGGAGCAGGCCGTCGATGCCGGCGAAGGCGTCGGACAGGTCGGCCTGGGTGGCCGCGGGGCCGCCGACGAGGGCGTCCGTGCCGGGTACGGAGCCCGCGGCGGTACGGATGTCGTCGAGTGTCGGCGCGAGGGCGTCGCCTAGGTCGGGGCGGAGCGGTACGACGGCGCGGAGGGCCTGGCCGTCCTCGGAGGGCAGGGCGGGCGAGGGGGCGCCGACGACGCCGGGTTCCCCGGCCAGGGAGGCCAGCGCGCGGGTCGCGGCCGACCGCGCCGAGGCGTCCAGGCGCTTGCCGTCCTCGGCGGTCCAGACGACCAGGGCGGGCAGGGACTCCTCCTGCCGGAAGGCCTTCTGGGCTTCCAGGACCTGGGTCGACTCGGCGCTGCGGGGCAGGAAGGCGGCCTGGTCGTTGGTCGCGACCTCGCCGAGCCGGCCGGCGAACGGGCCGAGGCCCGCCCCGATGGCGAGCCAGACGACGAGGAGGAGCAGCGGCAGCAGCCGGCGTGCCCACCGAGGGGGTGCGGACATGGGAACTCCCGGAGGAAAAGGTATCTCGACCATGAACAATCTCAATGATTGAGAGAGATTCAACCATGGACGTGTTCGACACTCTTCCTTCGGTGGGAGCCGGCCGCCCGGATGCACCCCGCGGCGAATGGGCGACGGAGGAACGCGGCAGGCTCAGCGCCTCGGCACCCGCAGTTCGCCGAGTTCGTCGTTCAGGACGTCGAGATAGCGCTGGACCACGGCCAGTTCGGCGTCGTCGAAGCGGGCCCGGGTGCGCTCCGCGGCCTCGGCCAGCGGCATGAAGTAGGCGCGGGCGACCGCCCGCGCGTCCCGGACGTAGTGCACGTGCACGACACGACGGTCGGCACTGTCCCGCGTACGCCGGATGTGCCCGGCCTTCTCCAGGCGGTCCAGACAGGCCGTCACCGCGCCGGAGGTGAGCCCCAGATGCTCCCGCAGCATGCCCGGCGTCGGCGGGTCCGTGCTGTCCAGCACGAAGGACAGGGCCTGCACATCGGTCGGGTGCAGGCCCTGGGCCAGGGCGAAGCCGTGGGAGAGGCGGTTGACCTCACCGATCGTGCGCCGCAGCGCGACGGCGAACCGCTGCAGGTCCGCCGGGGCGTTTCCGGCACTGTTCCCGTCGACCTCGTTCTCCTGTCCGCTCGCCACGTGACCAGCGTATACACACGGGCGGAGCGGTCGGCTCTCAGAGGGTGTCGGCCGGATAGCGCACGCCGATGCGCTCGCGTACGGCGTCCAGGGTCCGCATCACGGCCAGGGTCCCGTCCAGCGGCACCAGCGGCGACTCGGTCGCGCCCGCCCGGAGGCAGCGCATGACCTCGGCCGCCTCGTGCTGGAGGCTGTCGCGCCGCCCCGGAACGGTGAACTCCTCCGGTTCCCGGCCGTCGCGGTGGAGCACGAAGCCCTCCGGATAGAAGAAACCGCGCGGAACCTCGATCCGGCCCTTCGTACCGGTGACCGAGGCCGTCAGCGGAGTGTCGGCGACGATCGAGCAGGACAGTAGCGCGGTCGCGCCGGAGTCCCAGCCCAACAGCACGCCCGTGTTGAGGTCCACGCCCTCGGGCGAGAGCAGTGCGTCGGCCGAGACCCGGTCGGGCTCGCCGAGGAGCAGCTGGGCGAAGGACACGGGGTACACGCCGAGGTCGAGGAGGGCTCCGCCGCCCACGGCCGGGTCGCGCAGCCGGTGGTCGGGGGCGAAGGGGCCGTCGAGGCCGAAGTCCGCGTGAACGGTGCGGATCTCGCCGACGGCGCCGTCGGCGACGAGCCGGGCCAGTTCCCGGACGACGGGGTTGCAGTACATCCACATGGCCTCCATGAGGAACAGTCCGCGCTCGCGGGCGAGCGCGACGAGCTCCCCCGCCTCGCGGGCGTTCAGGGTGAAGGCCTTCTCGCACAGCACGGCCCGGCCCGCCTCCAGGCAGAGTCCGACCGCGGCCCGGTGGGCGGAGTGCGGCGTCGCCACGTAGACGACGTCGACGTCCGGGTCGGCGGCGAGCTCCGCCCAGTCCCCGTACGCCCGCGGTATCCCGAACCGCTCGGCGAAGGCCTTCGCGGACGCGGTGCTGCGCGAGCCCACGGCGACGACCTCGGCGTCCGGCATCTCCAACAGATCGGCCGTGAAGGAGGCCGCGATGCCTCCCGTGGCCAGAACTCCCCAGCGTACGGTCGCGCTCATACCGTTTCCCACCCTCTTGTCACGCGATGCCACCGGCACAGGACCGTGTCGGTCGCTGCGGAGCCTAGGGGTGGAGGGCACGACTCGCACGGGCCGTCCGAACTCGTACACCTGACCTCATGAGGCCGCTTCAAACGCGAAAGAGGGGAGGGTCTCACGGATCACCGAGAGGTGCGCCCCTTACCTCTCGGCCGTTATCCAGCCGTTATAAATGGGCACTTTGGGGTTTTATCGTCCGTTTTGCCGGGCCGGAAGTGACGGATGTCCCCGCCTCGGACCGATTCCGCACCTATCGCATACTCCGCCGTTCGCACAACCCCGCCGACCCAGGAAGTTCGCCGAATCGCTCGGTAGCTTCGGCGCCCATGACCACAGCACAGATGACAACCCGCGGGGCCGGTGTCGACATCGGCCCCGCCCGGCCGACCGACGGCGCCGACCTCTGGCGGCTCGCTCGCGGCTCGGGGGAACTGGACGTCAACTCGCCCTACAGCTACCTGCTGTGGTGCCGCGACTTCGCCGGCACCACCGCGGTCGCCCGGGACGACTCCGGGCGGGCGGTCGGCTTCGTCACCGGCTATCTGCGGCCCGAGGCGCCGGGGACGCTCTTCGTGTGGCAGGTGGCCGTAGATGGTTCGTACCGCGGAACCGGGGTAGCGGGACGACTGCTCGACGCTCTGTCCGCCCGAGTGGCGGCCGAGCACGGGCCGATCCGGCTCGAGGCGACGGTCACTCCGGGGAACGTCGCCTCCGACCGGCTGTTCCGCTCCTACGCGCGTCGCCACGGCGCCACCGTGACCCAGGAGGTCCTGTTCCCGTCCGCCGCCTTCCCCGACACGCCCGACGCCGACGGCGGCCACGAGCCCGAGGTGCTCTACCGGATCGGACCTCCGACGTAGCGCGGTAGAACGCCGCGCGCCGAACGCCGTACGCCGTACACCGCGCGTCACATGCCGCACGTCGCGTCTCGCACGTCGCATCCGCATGTCGGGCGCCGCATGTCGAGCGTCGAACGCCGTTCGCCGCACGCCGTTCGCGGCACGCCGTTCAGGGCAAGCCGCACGCCGCACGCGCAGAGCACTCGCCGAGAACCGAGCAACACAGAACCGAGAACCGGGAGAACCGTGACCACCCTCACCGACACCGCCCCCGCCCCGTCCGTCTTCGAGACCGTCGAGTCGGAGGTGCGCAGCTACTGCCGTGCCTGGCCCGTGGTCTTCGAGCAGGCCCGCGGGAGTCGGCTGTACGACGAGCACGGACGGCCCTTCCTCGACTTCTTCGCCGGAGCGGGCTCCCTCAACTACGGCCACAACAATCCGGTGCTCAAGCGGGCGCTCCTCGACTATCTGGCCGGTGACGGCGTCACCCACGGGCTCGACATGTCGACGACCGCCAAACGTGACTTCCTGGAGGCCTTCCGCTCGACGATCCTGGAGCCGCGGGCCCTGCCGTACAAGGTGATGTTCCCCGGCCCGACCGGCACCAACGCCGTGGAGGCGGCGCTGAAGCTGGCGCGCAAGGTGACCGGCCGGGAGACCGTCGTCTCCTTCACCAACGCCTTCCACGGCATGTCGCTCGGCTCGCTCGCCGTCACCGGCAACGCCGCCAAGCGGGCCGGCGCGGGCGTCCCGCTGCACCACGCCGCGCACATGCCCTACGACAACTACCTGGGCGGCCAGGTGCCGGACTTCCTGTGGTTCGAGCGGCTCCTGGAGGACCCGAGCTCCGGCCTCGACCACCCCGCCGCGGTGATCGTGGAGACCGTCCAGGGGGAGGGCGGCGTCAACGTGGCGCGGGCCGAGTGGCTGCGCAAGCTGGCCGACCTGTGCCGTCGCCGGGACATGCTGCTCATCGTCGACGACATCCAGATGGGCTGCGGCCGCACCGGCGACTTCTTCTCCTTCGAGGAGGCGGGCATCACGCCCGACATCGTCACCCTGTCCAAGTCCATCAGCGGCTACGGCCTGCCCATGGCGCTGTGCCTCTTCCGCCCCGAACTCGACCTGTGGCAGCCGGGCGAGCACAACGGCACCTTCCGCGGCAACAACCCGGCCTTCGTCACCGCCACCGCCGCCATCGACGCGTACTGGAGCGACGGCACCCTGCGCGAGCGCACCCTCGCCCGGGCCGACCGCGTCGAGCACGCCCTCGCCGACCTGTGCGGCGACGACGGCCGCACCGCCGTCGACTACCGGGGCCGCGGGCTCGTGTGGGGGCTGGAGTTCGCCGACGGCGAGCGCGCCCAGGCCGTGTGCCGGCGGGCCTTCGAGCTCGGGCTGCTCCTGGAGACCTCCGGGCCGCGCGACGAGGTCGTCAAGCTGCTGCCGCCGCTGACCGCGACGGACGACGAGCTCGACGAGGGCCTCGGGATCCTGGCCCGCTCCGTCCGCCATGCCGCCGAGCGCCCGGCCGTCCGCGCCGCCGCCTGACCGACCTCGCAGAAAGGAACGTTTCCCTTGATCGTCCGCACCTTCGCCGAGATCGAGAACACCGACCGGCACGTCCGCGCCGCCTCCGGCACCTGGGAGAGCAAGCGGATCGTCCTGGCTCGCGAGCGGGTCGGCTTCTCCCTGCACGAGACCGTCCTGTACGCCGGGACCGAGACGTCCATGTGGTACGCGAACCACGTCGAGGCCGTCGTCTGCACCGCCGGCGAGGCCGAGCTCACCGACCACGAGACGGGCCGCACGTACACGATCGTGCCCGGGACGATGTACCTGCTCGACGGGCACGAGCGCCACACGCTCAAGGTCAAGCAGGACTTCCGCTGCCTGTGCGTCTTCAACCCGCCGGTGACCGGCCGTGAGGACCACGACGAGAACGGCGTGTACCCGCTCCTCACCGAGCCCGACCCGGCCTGAGACCACCGACGCAGGCCCCGGTCCGTACCACCCGCACCCTCGCACCACCCGCACCACCCGCAGTCCGTACGAGAAAGGCAGGCACCGTCCCTCATGACCTCCGCCCCCACCCGTCCCGTCGACCTGTACCCCACCCGCGGCACCGACGAGGTGCTGATCGGCCGCAAGGACCCCGTCGTCTGGTCCGCCCCCGGCACGCCCGGCCCCTTCTGGGCCCGTGAGCTGGAGGAGTACGAGCGCGACGGTTTCGCCACGGTCGACGAGCTCGTCACCCCGGACGAGGTCGTGGAGCTGCGGGCCGAGCTGGACCGGCTCGTCACCGACCCGGGGGTCCGCGCCGACGAGCGGGCGATCGTCGAGCCGAAGTCCCAGGAGATCCGCTCCGTCTTCGAGGTGCACCGGATCAGCGAGGTCTTCGCGCGGCTGGCCGCCGACCCCCGGGTCGTCGGACGGGCCCGGCAGATCCTCGGCTCGGACGTGTACATCCACCAGTCCCGGGTCAACGTCAAGCCCGGCTTCGGCGCGAGCGGTTTCTACTGGCACTCCGACTTCGAGACCTGGCACGCCGAGGACGGCCTGCCGCGGATGCGGACCGTCTCGGTGTCGATCGCGCTCACGGCGAACCACACCACCAACGGCAGCCTGATGATCATGCCGGGCTCCCACCGGACCTTCCTGGGCTGCGCGGGCGCCACCCCGAAGGACAACTACAAGAAGTCGCTGCAGATGCAGGACGCCGGCACCCCGTCGGACGAGGCACTGACCACGTTCGCCGAGGCCTGCGGCATCCGGCAGTTCACCGGCGCGCCGGGCTCGGCGACCTGGTTCGACTGCAACGCGCTGCACGGCTCGGGCGACAACATCACCCCGTATCCGCGCAGCAACGTCTTCCTCGTCTTCAACAGCGTCGAGAACGCGCCGGAGATGCCGTTCGCCGCTCCCGTCCGGCGGCCGTCGTTCATCGCCGCCCGCGACATCACGCCGGTCGGGTGAACGGTATGTCCCGTTCCGCAGGCCTCGACCGGCGGGGCTTCCTGGCCCTGGCGCCGGCGATCGGCGTCGCCGGTCTGCTGACCGGCTGCAGCCGCACCGAAGCCGGCACCGGCGCGCCGAAGGAGGACAAGGACCTGCTGGCGAAGCTGCGCGGACAGGGCTTCGTCCGGGTCGGGTTCGCGGGTGAGGCGCCGTACGGCTTCCAGGACGGCGACGAGCTCGCCGGCGAGGCGCCGACGCTGCACCGGGAGGTCTTCTCCGCGCTCGGCGTGCCCGAGCTGCGGCCGACGCTCACGGAGTTCGGCGCGCTGATACCCGGGCTGCTCGCCGGCCGGTTCGACGTGGTGAGCGCGGGGATGTCCATCACTCCGGAGCGGTGCGGCAAGGTGATCTTCTCCGAGCCGGAGTTCATCTCCCCCACCGCGCTGATGGTCCGCAAGGGCAACCCCAAGGGCCTGAGCGACCTGGTGTCCTGTGCCCGCGAGGGCGCCACGGTGGGGGTGCTCACCGCCGCGGTGGAGGCCTCCTACGCGAAGGCGGCCGGGGTCCCCGAGGGGTCGGTGAAGACCCTGGCCAAGCAGCAGGACGGGCTCGACGCGCTCCTCGCGGGGCGGATCGACGCGTTCGCGCTGACCGGCATCTCCCTGCGCTGGCTGGCCCGGACCAACAGCGGCGCCGCGGTCGAGGTGGGCACCCCGTTCGTCCCCGAGATCGACGGGGTGAAGCAGTGGAGCGCCGGCGGGGCGGTGTTCCGGCCGGGCGCGCGGTCGCTGCGGGACGCGTTCGACCGCGAGCTCGCGAAGATCACCGGCGATCCGGGCCGTTACGTGGACCTGATCGGCCGCTACGGCTTCACCGCCCGCGAGGTGCCGCCCCGTTCGCTGCGCACCGCCGACCTGTGCGCGGCCCGGGGGCCAGCGTGACGGAGTTCCTCCCGGAGCTCCGGCAGGCCCTGCCGCGCCTGGGCGAGGGACTGCTCGTCACGGTGGAGGCGACGGTGCTGGGGGCCGCGCTGGCGCTGGTGCTGTCCTACGTACTCGGCCTGATGTCCCGCTCCGCACGGATGCCCGTGCGGGGCGGGGCACGCCTCGTGGTCGAGTTCTTCCGGGGCACCTCGCTGTACGTGCAGTTGTTCTGGCTGTTCTTCGCGCTGCCGATGCTCGGGTTCCGCCTCGAGCCGCTGGCCTGCGCCGTGGTGGCCCTGGGGCTGAACTACGGGGCGTACGGGGCGGAGGTGGTCCGGGGCGCGATCGCGGCGGTGCCCCGGGCTCAGGTCGAGGCGGCGGTCGCGCTGGGCATGGGGCCGGCGCTGCGGCTGCGGCGGGTGCTGCTGCCGCAGGCGCACGCCCTGATGGTCGCGCCGTTCAAGAACCTGCTGGTGCAGCTGCTGAAGGCGACTCCCCTGCTGTCCCTGGTGACGGTGCCCGATCTCACCTTCCAGATCGACCAGTTGCGGTCCGCGACGGGTGACACGGCGGCGGCGTATCTGCTGCTGCTCGTGGTCTACGGGGTGCTGGCCGGGCTCCTGAGCCTGCTGATGAACGCGTTGGAGCGGGTCGCGAAGGCGCGGCTCGGGATGGGCGGTGGTGGCTGATGTGGGACGGGGAAGCGGCATGGGCCGCACTGCCCACCGTGCTCAAGGGCTTCGGGATCACGCTCACGGCGACCGTGCTCGGCTTCGCGGTGGCGCTGCTGCTCGGTCTCGTCCTCGCGCTCGTCGGCCGCGCGGCTCCGCGGTGGGTGGCGCTGCCGGTGAACGCGGCCGCCGCCTTCGTCCGTTCGACGCCGCTGCTGGTGCAGTTGTTCGCGGCCTGGGTGCTGATCCCCGGTGTGGAAGCGCTGTGGCTGGGCGTCCTGGTCCTCGGCGTTCACTACGCCGCGTACCTGTCCGAGGTCTACCGGGCGGGGATCGAGTCGGTGCCGAAGGGCCAGTGGGAGGCGTGCACGGCGCTCTCGCTGCCGCGCCGGCGGGTGTGGCGGGCGGTGGTGCTGCCGCAGGCGGTGCGCAACGTGCTGCCGCCGCTCGGCAACTACGCCGTGTCGATGTTCAAGGAGACGCCGCTCCTCTCGGTGATCACCGTGCACGAGATGGTGCACGAGGCGAGCACGTTCGGCAGCACCCACTTCGCCTATCTGGAGAGTTTCACGCTGGCCGCCGCGGTGTTCCTGCTGGCGAGCTGGCCGACGTCCGTGCTGGTACGACGACTGGAGGCACGCCTTGCCCACTGACGACAGGAGCGGGGAGCCGCCCCGCGCACGGACGCGGGCGGCGGATCCGGCGGAGGCGCTGAACGTGGTGAAGGCGACGGATCCGGCGGAGGCGCTGAGCGTGGTGAAGGCGACGGATCCGGCGGAGGCGCTGGGCGCGGTGAAGGCGACGGGCGGGCCGGCCGCGGGCGCGGAGGCGGTCCGCTTCGACCGGGTCACCAAGCGGTACGGCGACCACACGGTGCTCGACGGCCTCGACCTGACGGTCGGGCGCGGCGAGCGGGTCACCTTGATCGGTCCCAGCGGCTCGGGCAAGACCACCATCCTGCGGCTGCTGATGACACTGGAGCGGGTCACGGAGGGCGTCATCCACGTGGACGGGCTGCCCTTCTCCCACATGCCGGCCGGGCCGGGCGGGAAGCTGGTGCCCGCGAACGAGCGGCATCTCGCGGCGCGCCGGCGGGGCATCGGCATGGTCTTCCAGCACTTCAACCTGTTCCCGCACATGAGCGTGCTGGAGAACGTCGTCGAGGCGCCCGTGCACGTCCTGCGCGAGAGCAGGGAGCAGGCGGAGGCGCACGCCAGGGACCTGCTCGGCATGGTCGGCCTCGCCGACAAGGTCGACGCCCGGCCGACCCGGCTCTCCGGCGGCCAGCAGCAGCGGGTGGCGATCGCCCGCGCCCTGGCGATGCGGCCGGACATCCTGCTCCTCGACGAGGTGACCTCGGCCCTGGACCCGGAGCTGGTGGCGGAGGTGCTCGACGTGCTGCGGGACGTGGCGCGGGACACGGACATCACGCTGCTGTGCGTGACCCACGAGATGGGCTTCGCCCGGGACGTGTCCGACCGGATCCTGATGTTCGACCGTGGCCGGATCGTGGAGTCGGGGCGGGCGGACGAGCTGCTCGACGCGCCGCGGCAGGAGCGGACGAGGGCGTTCCTGCGTTCGGTCAGATGAGCCGGGGTGGCGGGGGCGGGGGCGGGGCGGTTTCGGTGCCCCGCCCCGTCGCCGCCCACTCGCCCACCGGCTGTCCTGCCACCGGGTGTCGGGTTGTCTGTTGTCCGGTCGTCTGTCGCCCGGCCGTGTTCGCGGGGTCCTGTTGTGCGGTCGTGTCGTGCGGTCGTCCGCCACGCGGGGTCGCCGGCCGCTCAGTCGTCGGCGGGGACGTCGACCAGCATGCCCTCGCGCAGCCGGGCGAGGCTGCGGGCGAGCAGCCGGGACACGTGCATCTGCGAGACGCCCAGCCGGGCACCGATCTCCGACTGGGTCAGCTCCTCCACGAACCGAAGGTGGAGCAGCAGCCGGTCCCGCTCGTCGAGGCGTTCCACGAGCGGGGCGAGGGTGTGGAAGTCCTCGAACAGCTCGATCGCCGGGTCCTCTTCCCCGATGAAGTCAGCGAGGGAGGCGTCCGCCTCCTCGTCGTCCCCGCCGCCGAGGGCCGCGTCGAGGGACGTGGAGTGGTAGCCGTTCGCGGCGATCTGCGCCTCGACCACCTCCTCCTCGGACATGTCCATGCGCTCCGCGAGTTCGGCGACGCGCGGTGCCCGGCCGAGCCGCGAGCCGAGGTCCTCGTTCGCCTTCGCCAGCTCCACGCGCGCCTCCTGGAGACGGCGCGGCACGTGTACGGCCCAGGTCGTGTCACGGAAGAACCGCTTGATCTCCCCGACGATGTACGGCACGGCGAAGGTCGCGAACTCCACCTCCCGGGACAGGTCGAAGCGGTCGATCGCCTTGATGAGACCGACGATCCCGACCTGGACGATGTCCTCCATCTCGTCGCCCCGGGCGCGGAACCTGCCCGCCGCGTACCGGACCAGCGACATGTTCATCTCGATCAGGGTGTTGCGGACGTACTGGTGTTCCTTCGTTCCTTCCTCCCGTGCCGCCAGTTCGCGGAAGAACACCTTCGACAGGGCTCGCGCGTCCTGGGGAGCGATCTCGTGGGGGGCCTCGAGCACGGGCAGGTCGTTGCACGTACCGTCTTCGGCGGTCGCCGTCGTCGCCTTGACCATCTCGGTCCGCACGGGGTCAACCTCCTGTTTCTCGCCGAACGTTCGCCTGTGGCGCTTCGCCTACCCGCGCTTCCCCCACCCACGCGTCTTTTCTCGACGGGCTTCCCCAGGGGTCCGGTCCGGGTATCGCTCGGCGATCCGTGGGAAGACGAAAACCGCCGGAAGCTCAACAACCGGGAAGAAAGGGACCCGTGATGAAGACTCGGGGCGACGCCCGGCCCAGCCCGTGGACGCCCGCGACCGCGTTCTCCGGCGCCGGGCCGTCCGACGAGGCCGTCGTACGCACCTCGGCGCAGGCACGACGATCCGTCCGCCGGGCCCTGGCCACCTGTCTGCCGATCCGGCCCTCACAGGTGGACGACCTGATGCTGGTGGCCTCCGAACTGGTGACCAACGCACAGCGGCACGCGGGAGGGGTCACCGACTTCGCGATAGGACTCGGCCGCGACAGCGTCACGATCTCGGTCAGCGACTCCAGTCCGCGGACGCCGCAGTACACGCTCCACCGGGAGTTGCGACCAGGCGGATTCGGCTGGCCCATCGTGCTGCACCTGTGCCGCCAGGTGACCCTGGACGTCCGCACGGACGGCAAGACCGTCCACGCGGTGGTGCCGTTCGACCGCTGACCCTCCGTCCGCCCGTCGGCCCCCGCGGTCGGCCCGCTGCGCGGGGGGCCGCGCACCGCCCGGCCCGCACCCCGTAGGAGTGCGGGCCGGGCGACGGACAGCGGCCGGGCGACGGACGTCAGTGGAGGTCCCTGCGCTCGTCGTCGGTGACGGTCGGGGCGACGGGCGGGACCACCACCCGGCGCCGGCGCAGAATGCTGGTGTACACCGCCGTGCCGATGATTCCCACCGCCATCAGGATCAGCCCCACCAGGTCGAGGTTGACGCCCTCGATCTCCCAGTCGGAGGCGAAGGTGAAGATGGCGCCCACGGCGATCAGGATGATGCAGGCTCCCAGACCCATGTTTCCTCCCTTGTCGGGTCGGACGGAACTCGCGTACCCCGGCGAGCGGTCCTCATCCCCGTTCGGCGGGCGTCCTCGCCGGGCGACGCGCCGGGTGACGCGGCGGGCGGGGACTCGGGACACGGCTTCGGTGCCGGGTCGACCGGACCGTGGTCAAGGGCGTGGCGGCGCTGGCCGGTTGGCGGGCGCCGGTGTGTCTCGTGATCGTGGCACCGGCGAGCGCGCCGGGACGAGGTGGTCGTGCTCGCGGCGGAGTGACCGGACGCACACCCGCCCGGTCCGTACGGCGGGTCGGCGGGTGTTTGGGCGGGTGACACGGCGGTGAGGCGAAGGAACGTCCTACTACCGACTCGTCCCCTGGGGAGCCATGGAGAGCGTCCTTCGACTGTTGATCGTCCTCGGCGGGTCGGCGCTGGTGGCCCTGGCCGCCGTCCGCGCGGCGGACGTCGTGGCACGGCAGGCCGACGCGCGCCGCCCGGAGACCCCACTGTGGGGGTTGCTGCGCCGCTGCCGTACGCCGCTGTTCGTCGTCCTGTTCACCGCACTGCTCGGGTGGACGTTCCGCGCGACGGACTGGGCGCCCCTGGACGACCACACCGACACCGTGTCCCACCTCCTCGTGCTGTGCCTGATCGGGGGCGGCGCGTGGCTGGCCGTACGGGTCGCCGCGGCCGTCGTCGAGTCGTCGTACGCGCGCTACGCGGGGCGGTCGCGCGACGCGGCACGGGTGCGCCGGGTGCGTACCCAGGTCACGCTGATCATGCGGGTGGTGTCGGTCGCCGTCGGGGTGATCGCCGCGGCCGTCGCCCTCGTCACCTTCCCGGCGTTCCGCACCGTCGGAACGTCCCTGCTGGCCTCGGCGGGCATCATCGGCATCGTGGCGGGCGTGGCGGCACAGTCGACGCTCGGGAACCTCTTCGCCGGTTTCCAGATCGCCTTCGGCGACATGGTCCGCATAGGCGACACGGTCGTCGTGGACGGCGAGTGGGGGACGGTGGAGGAGATAACCCTGACCTTCCTCACCGTGCGGACCTGGGACGAGCGGCGGGTCACGCTGCCCGTCTCCTACTTCACCTCCCGGCCGTTCGAGAACTGGTCGCGGGGCGGTGCGGAGATGACGGGTTCGGTCTTCCTCTACTGCGACCACTCCGTTCCGGTCGCGCTGATGCGGGCGCGCATGCGGGAGTTCCTCGACACCTGTCCCACCTGGGACCGCCGGGCATGGGACCTCGCCATCACGGACACCTCCCCCACCTGTGTGACCGTCCGCGCGATCGTCACGGCCAAGGACGCCGACGACCTGTGGACCACGCGCTGCGCGGTACGGGAAGAGCTCGTCGACTGGCTGGTGCGGGAGCATCCCGGGGCCCTGCCCCGGATCGTGACCGACCGGGCGGACAACGCTCCCCGGGATGACGTCGCGTGGCGACTTCCTGACAAGGAGTGAGGGGTTCCGCATCGCGGCGGGCCCGGCGGGCAGAACAGCGTCGGAGGACGATCGCCGACGCGAGGAGCAACCACCATGTCCACCTGGCCGCCGGCCGAGGAGCCGGTCTTCACCGCGGACTTCACCTCTCCGGAACAGTGGGTCGCGGGCCGCACCTGGGCCTATCCCGACGGAGGGCCGGTCAACCGGGGAGACAACAAACTGGACCACCTCGTCGAGGACCCCGAGTACAGCCGCTCCGGGGTCTTCCGCGCGACACGCCGCTCCGACGGACTGTGGGACACGGGCCTGCTGACGACCGAGGGCAGCGACGAGGGTTTCGAGGTGCGCTCGGGGGACGTGCTGGAGGCGCGGGTGCGCCTTCCCGAGGAGACGGGCGCCTGGCCGGCGATCTGGACGTGGCGCGACGGAGGCCAGGAGATCGACGTCTTCGAGTACCACCCCAACAACCCCGATCTGCTGGAGCTGTCCAACCGGGTGCGCGGCAGCCACCGCTACCACCGCGATCCGGCGGTGCGGCCCGGTGGCTGGATACGGCTGCGGACCGAGTTCGGTCCCCGCTCGGTGGTGTGGTGGCTCAACGACGAAGAGGTCTTCGCGGACGGCCGTGGCGTCGGACGGAGCTGGCACGCCTACCTGATCGTCAACCTCTCCATCTGCGCGGGCCGCTACCACCCGCCCCCGGACGACCACACGACCCGCATGTCCTACGAGGTGCGCGACCTGCGCGTGTTCCGCCCGGGCGGCTGACCGGCTGCGCCTCGGTCAGCCGAGGTGCAGGGCGACGCCGCACACCCCGAGCCCGTCCCGCACGGCGGCCCGCCAGACCCGCAGCGGCCCGTCGAGCACGCTCTCCTCCCCCGCCGAGTAGTACAGCCAGTCCTGGTCTTCCGCCGCGGCACGTTCGGCGGCACCGAAGGCCAGGGCGGCCTCCATCCGCCCGAGGGCGCGGCGCGCCTCGTCGGCGGTGAGGAGGAAGTTGCCGCACCAGCCGGGCAGGAGGGCGGCGCGGTCGGGGCCGATGGCGTGGAGCAGGGAACTGACCGCGTACTCCTTGGAATGGACGGAGACGAAGACGTGGTCGAGGTCCTGGCCGTCCCACACGTCGTCGACCACGGAGAAGTCAGGGGCGGAGATGCCGCCGCAGAGCTCGTCGACCCGGGCGCCGGGCGCCGTGAGCGTCCGGAAGGACTCGATCGCCTCCCCTTCGGCCGCGCTGCGGCCCCGCCCGCCGAAACCGGCGTACCAGGTGCGGTGGTCCGGCAGCGGTGCCTGCCGCCAGGCGCGCCAGCGGTCGCGGGCGCCGGGGGCCTCGCGGTCCGCCTTCATCGCCGGCAGCAGGCGCGGTGCGAGCCGCGCGATGACGGGGTCGGGGTGGGCGCTGACGCCCCAGGCACTCATGAATCCCATGCGCCGGACGCTAGCGCGCCACCGACGGCGCCGGGTCACCACCAGTAGGCGGGGTACTTGGGTGCGCCGCGGCGGATGCGGGAGAAGGCGTATTCCATCGTCACCAGCAGCAGCGTGGCGCCGAAGAGGAGCGGGACGAACCGGGTCGGGGCGGGGGACTGCAGGACGATCACGACGGCGGTCGCGCAGGCGGGTGAGTGCGGGGTGCGGGCGAGGGTGGTCAGGGCCAGCGTGAGGCCCGCGGCGAGAGCGGCGGCCCAGGCGCCGGCGCCCGTCACCGCGAGGGTCGCGTAGCCCGCGGCGGCGGCCAGGAGGTGGCTGACGACGACGCTGCGGGGCTGCGAGAGCGGCAGCGTCGGGGCGCTGTGCACCAGGGCGGCGCTGGCGGCCAGCGGCGGTATGAGGACGGGCTCGTGGATGACCGCCCCGATCGCGACCAGGCCGAGCAGGACGGCCGTCACGGCGCTGACGCTGTGGAGGGCCGCCGCGGGCGCCGGGCGGGCCGGGGCGCGGCCGGTGATCCGGGGCCTGCTCGGGCTCGGGGACTCGGACTCTGCGGTGTCGGTGCTCATGCGCGGGCTGTTTCGGGGCAGGCGGCCTCGGGCCGGAGGGCGGGAACCGGGGGGTCGGATGGGGAGGGCGGAGATCAGGAGGGCAGGCGTACGGCCCTGTGATCGACAGTCGGCCCGCCCTTGCGCCCTTGCCGGCGCCGCCCCGATCAGGACAACGCGACCCGTCCGATTGTATACAAAACGTTGAAACCCCACCGGCCGGGGTCGGCCCGGCCCCCGCTTCCCCTCCCCCGGCGCCGGCCGCCCGCCGCCCCTCCCGGCCACCCGCCGCCGCCGGCCGCCCGCCGCCCCTCCCGGCCACCCGCCGCCCTGTGGCAGGGTGTGCCCGTGACCTCCACCCATGTGACCTCCGGCGATACCCCCGTACCCGGCGCCGGCCGGGTCCTGCTCGGCTGCATGGGCCTGGGCGGGACATGGGACACCGGCCCGTACGCGCCCGCTGACATCGACGCCGCCGAGGCGGCCGTCGAGGCGGCCCTGGAGAGCGGCATCACCGCCTTCGACCACGCCGACATCTACCGGCACGGCAAGTCGGAGGCCGTGTTCGGCGAGGTCCTCTCCCGCACGCCGGGACTGCGCGAGCGGATCACGCTCCAGTCCAAGTGCGGCATCCGGCTCGCCGACGGCGACCGGCCCGGCCTGTACGACCTGCGCGGTCCCACCATCGTCCGGAAGGTCGAGGAGAGCCTCGCCCGGCTGCGCACCGACGTGCTCGACGTGCTGCTGCTCCACCGGCCCGACCCTCTCGCCGACCCGGCCGAGATCGCCGCGGCCCTGGAGTCGCTCCACCGCCAGGGCCTCGTCCGCGCGTTCGGCGTCTCCAACATGAACGCGCACCAGATCGCCCGGCTCCAGGCCCACCTGCGACTGCCGCTGGTGGTCGACCAGCTGGAGATGAGCCTGCTGCGCCGGGACTGGCTGGAGGACGGCGTGCTCGTCAACACGCCCGCGGCGGCCTCCGTCGGGTTCCCCGCCGGAACGGTCGAGCACTGCCTGGACCACGGGATCTCCCTCCAGGCATGGGGCCCGCTGGCCCAGGGGCGCTACACCGGCCGGCCGGAGACCCCGCAGGAGCAGGCCACGGCCGCGCTCGTCGCGGAGCTCGCCGAGGCCAAGGGCACCACACCGGAGACGATCCTGCTGTGGTGGCTCCAGCGGCATCCCGCGCGGATCTCCCCGGTCATCGGCACCACCAACCCCGCCCGCATCCGCGCCTGCCGGGGCGCCGCCGTCGACGCGCCGGACCTCGGCCACGAGGAGTGGTACCGCCTGTGGACCACCGCGCGCGGCGCCGCCCTGCCGTAGCCGCTCCCGGCCCACCCGACTCCAGGGGCAGGACCCCAGGCACAGGGCCTCAGGCGCGCGGGGCCCAACCCACGGCCCCCTCCCCCAGGCGCAACACCGGCGCTCGCGTCAGGGGGACACCCGGCATTCGACGACCGCAAGGAGCCTCGCACCATGACCGACGCCCCCGCCCCCTTCGAACTCCTCGCCGGGGCGCCGCACTCCCCCGTCCTGCTCCACGTGCCGCACTCCTCGCGGACCGTGCCGCCGGACGTGCGGGCCGGCATCGTCCTGGGGGACGCCGAGCTCGGGCGTGAACTCGACCACATCACCGACTCCCACACCGACGACATCGCCGCCGTGGCCGCGGCGTCGGCCGGCGCCGCGCCCTGGCGGTTCGTCAACCGGCTCTCCCGGCTGGTCGTCGACCCGGAGCGGTTCCCCGACGAGCGCGAGGAGATGCTCGCGGTCGGCATGGGCGCGGTGTACACGCGCACCACCCACCGCGCCCAGCTGCGGCCGGACGGGTTCGACCCCGCGCCGCTCGTCGGGCGGTACTTCGCGCCGTACGCCGAGGCGATGACCCGGGCCGTGGAGGAGCGGCTGGCGGCGACGGGCCGCGCGGTGATCGTCGACGTGCACTCGTACCCGACGGCGGCGCTCCCGTACGAACTGCACGGCGACGGCCCCCGGCCGCCCGTCTGTCTGGGCACGGACGCCTTCCACACGCCGCCCGCGCTTCTTGCGGCGGCGCGGCGGGCCTTCGCCGGCTTCGGCGGGGTCGGCACGGACAGCCCCTTCGCGGGGACGTACGTACCGCTGGCGCACTACGGCCGCGACACCCGCGTCAGCGCGCTCATGGTGGAGATCCGCCGCGACCTGTACATGAGCGAACCCGGAGGCCCGGCGGGACCGGGGGCGCGGGCCCTCGGCGTGGCCCTCGCCGCCCTGGTCGACGCCGTGACCGACGAGGTGCTCCGTTCGGGCCCCGCCGCGTGACCGGTCCCGGTCGGTGATCAGGCCCGGGCCCTGACCAGGGCCGGTGCCTGACCGGTCCCGCCGCGCGACCGTGCCCCGCCGCGTAAAATGGGGCAGGTGAGCACACCCAGGTACGAGCTGGTGTTCTCCGACGCGGTGGGCTCGGCCCGCGACGTCGTCGTCGTCGAGCGCACGTCCGCGACGGGACCCGGCGGCCATCCCGTGTACGCGGACCCGACCGGCATCATCCGGGCGGAGATCAGCGACCGCGACGAGGTGCGCGTCCTCGCCTCCGGCGGCCATCAGGAACCGGCGCACAGCGTGGTCGCCCGCCGGCTGCGCGAGGCCCCGGAGGGCGGGACTCCGGACGGCGGGGCCCGGGACGACGGGTCCCGTGACGTCGCCTAAGCTTCGCGGATGACCACCATCGACCCCTCATCCGAGCAGGCCGGCGCGCGCTACGTGCGCGTCACCATCGAGCTCGTCGCCGAGATCACCGACGAGCAGGCCCTGAAGGCCGCCGCGCTGGACGCGGTCCGGGACGACGAGTACCTGGACGACGCGGAGCGCGCCCAGTCCGTCGAGGCGATCGAGCTGGACCCGTCCGGTTCCCTCGCCCACTTCATCGACCCGATCGCCCTCCTCGGCGACGTCCCCGGCGTGGAGCTGGCCTCGGCCACCTGGGAGTCCGCCCACACCGAGTACGACCCCGACGACGAGACCTGGGAGGAGCACACCCTCGACTGACCGGGGCGTCACCGCCCGGTAGTCGATACTCGACCGGGGCACCCTCCGGCTGGTAGGAGATGCCTGCACGGTACGAATGGCGAGGGGGCACGATGGAGCCGCTGGAGGCGGGGGATCCGGAATCGGTCGGCGACGGCAGATACCGGCTGGTCGGACGGCTCGGTCAGGGAGGCATGGGTGTGGTCTACCTCGGCCGCTCCCGCTCCGGCCGGGCGGTGGCCGTCAAGGTCGTCCGGCCCGATCTGAGCACCGACCCCGAGTTCGTACGCCGGTTCGCCCGCGAGGTGGCGGCGGCGCGCCAGGTCGGCGGCTTCCACACCGCCCCGGTGGTCGACGCGGACCCCGACGGGCACCCGGCCTGGCTGGTCACCGCATACGTGCCCGGGCCCACGCTGCGGGTGGTCCTCGCCCAGGTGGGAGCGCTGGCCGCGGACAGTCTCACCGTGCTGGCCGCCGGGCTCGCGGAGGCCCTGGAGGCGATCCACCGGGCCGGGGTGATCCACCGGGACCTCAAGCCGGCCAACATCATCGTCGCGGAGGACGGCCCGCGCGTGATCGACTTCGGGATCGCGCGGGCCCTGGACGGCACGGCCGCGCTCACCCGGACCGGCCTTCAGGTCGGCACGCCCGGCTATCTCGCGCCCGAGCAGCTCACGGGCGGCGCCATCACGCCGGCCGTGGACATGTTCGCGCTGGGAGTCGTGCTGTGCCAGGCGGCGGGCGGCTCGCCCTTCGGCGACGGCACGTCGGCGGCCTGGCTCTACCGGGTCGTCCACGAAGAGCCGGACATCGCCGCCGTCCCCGAGCCGCTACGGGGCCTGGTCGCGGCCTGCCTGACCAAGGACCCGGCACGACGGCCGACCCCCGCGGCCTTCCTGGACCGCCTGACGGTCCGCCACCGGCCGGACGGCGGCTGGCTTCCCGACGAGGTGACGGTGCTGCTGGCCACGGTGCCGGTGCCGGAGCACCCCGACACCGTCCTCGTACGCGAGGAGACGGAGCGAGCCGAGCCGACGGACCGGGCCGGGGCGACGGACCGGGCCGGGGCGACGGACCGGGCCGGGGCGACGGACGGGGCCGGGCGCATCGAGCAGGTCACACCCGGCATCGGACCGGAGGCGGCGGGCGGGCCGCCGACCGCCGCGCCGGAGCTGCCGACCAGGCCGGAGGACCTCTCGGGACGGCCCGCGGGCCGGCGCGGTCGACGGGCGACCCTGGCGGCGGCGCTCGTGGTGTGCGCGGCCGTCGCCGCGGGCCTGCTCGTCTGGCGGCAGTGGGCGCAGGACGCCGGGAACGGTGCCCAGCCGGGCGGCGGCACCTCCTCCTCCCCCGTCGCCGGCCCGGCGGCTTTCCCCGACACGACGCTGCTGGTGCGCCAGGACACCGCGCCCGGCTGGCCCCGCGACTGCCACGGGGTCATCGCGGTCCGTCCGGCGGGCACGGACCGGCTCCGGCGGCTCGTGCCGGACGGGACGTGCGACTACCTTCCCCAATGGGCGCCGGACCGCGCCTCGTTCGCGTTCACCCGGGTGACGTCCGAGGGCACGGCGGTGTGGACGGCGAAGGCCGACGGTTCCGGTGCCCGGCGGATCGGGGCGATCTCCGGGGGACGGGTGTCGTGGTCCCCGGACGGCACCCGGCTCGCCGTGCTGCGCGTGCAGGACGGTGTCCAGCAGCTGTTCGAGGTGCGGGTGTCGGACGGATCCGCCCGGCAGCTCACCGACGGGCCGGAGAAGGTCGAGGATCCGGCGTGGTCCCCGGACGGCACCCGGATCGCGGTCTGTCTGCAGGCGGGCCCGGGGAACTGGCAGATCCACACCGTGGACCCGGCGGCACCCGACCGGGCGCCCCGTCAGGTGACCCGGCTGCCGCACCCGGCGCTCGATCCGGTCTGGTCGCCCGACGGCCGTACCTTCGCCTACACCGCCGGGTCCTACCAGGGCCCGAACAAGGGTGACATCCGCCTGGTCGGCACCGACGGGCAGGGCGATCGGCCGCTCGTGGTGACGACGGAGCACGAGATGGACCCGGCGTGGTCGGCGGACGGCGACTGGCTGGCCTTCGTCCGCGGCCCGTACCAGAAGCCGGTCATCTGGGCGGTGCGCGCCGACGGCACGGGCGAGCGCCGCCTGACCACCGGCGACGTTCCCGAGGGCCACCCCGCCTGGCGGTGACGAGGAGGCCCGTCCCGACGGATGCCGCCCGGTCGATGCCGGCGGTGCTGCCCGGGCGGCGGTGCTCGGGCGGGGGGGGGGGGGGGGGCGCCCCGCCCCCCCCCCCCGGGGGGGGGCCCGCCCCCGGGGGGGGGGGGGCGGGCCCCCCCACCCCCCACAACAAAGGGGGGGTGTGGGGGTCTTTTGGAGACGTACGGCAGGC
>NZ_JBIBCP010000001.1:308841-2007853 GCF_042901205.1 Streptomyces sp. NPDC012769
GCCCCCCCCCGCGGGGGGGGGGGGGGGGGGGCGGCCCCCCCGGCGGCCGCCGGGGGGGGGGGGGGGGGGGGGGGGGGGGGGGGGGGGGGGGGGGGGGGGGGGGGGGGGGGGCCCCCCCCCCCCCCCCGCCGCAGGTGAGGCGATTCAGCCGGTGAGGGAGAAGGCGTCCCCGTACACGCTCCAGTACAGAGGCGTGTTGAGGTTGAAGTTGCCCTCGTTCAGGAAGCGGCGCTGGGCCGTGCTCACGCGGGTGGTGTCGCTGTGGGCCTCCTCCGTGCGCATCTCCTCCTCGCGCGCGTCGAGGAAGGCGTTGAGGTACGTCCGCTCGTCGCCGCCCCGGGACGGCGGGAGGGCCCGGGAGAGGGCGACCGCGCGGATGCTGCGGACGCCGGACTCGCCGTGCATCACGGCCGCGTCGTAGTAGGCGAACTGACCGAGCGCGCGCAGGCCGTCCGTCTTCGCCTGGGAGACGGCGGGGTTGAAGTAGACCCGGTCCCGCTCCTCCTCCTGGGTCTGCTGGAACACCGCGTCCTGGGCGGCGCGGCGCCAGGCGTCGGGGAAGCCCGGGTCCAGGCCCTCGTGCGAGTCCGTGCCGTTGACCCGGCGCAGCGCGGGCAGATACGTCGCGAGCGGGTTCGAGGGCTTCTTGGCGGTGTACCGCTCCACCAGGTCGAGCATGTCGCCCGTGCCGGAACAGAAGCCGATGATGCCGGCGGTGTAGCCGCGGCCGTCGTCGATGTCCTCGATGTAGGCGAACTGGGCCCGCCAGTCGAGGGAGGAGTTCTCGAAGGTGGAGACCAGCTTCATGGCGATCTCCTTCTTCGCCGGGTCGTCGAGGCCTGTCCCGGTGGACGGCGGCGGGGTGGTGGAGCCGGTGCCGTACGCCTCGACCTCCCACAGCGAGTAGCCGTACGGGGTGCCGCGCTGGGTGCCGTAGACGCGCAGGTAGCGGCCGGTGCCGTCGACGGTCAGGTCGTCGGTGCCGCCGTCGCCGGTCGTGGTGGAGTGGATCTGGCGCCAGGTCGAGCCGTCGTCGGAGAGCTCGACGCGGTACGCCTTGGCGTAGGCGGCCTCCCACTTGAGGACGACCCGCTTGACGGCGGTGCCCGCGCCGAGGTCGATCCGTATCCACTGGTTGTCGACGCCTTCGGCGCTCGCCCAGCGGGTGGTGAGGGAGCCGTCGACGGCCTTGGCGCCGGTGAGCGTGCTGCTCTCCGTCGAGGAGGTCGTGACGGCGCGGCCCTGGGCGAGGTTGCCGACCGCGGCCGTGGCGGGCGTGAGCACGACCATCGCGGGGAGCAGGGTTCCGGCGGTCGCGGCGGCGACGACCAGCGCGGCCGTGCGGTGGCGTCGGCGCGCGTTGATGGTGGGAGGCATGTCACTCCACTTCTCGGAAGAGACTAATAGGAAAGCTTCCTAACTTTCTCTGCCGCGAGACTAGGGCGCGCGTCGGCGCGGCGCAAGGGCAGCGTCGGCCAGGAGAGTTGACGCACCGTCGGGGCCACCACGGGGCCGAGGGCACGGGATCGGCTCCCGTGCCCTCGGTGTCGTCGCTCTCGCCGTCGCGGCCGCGCCGCACGGTCGCCGTTGGTCAGACGCGCTGCCAGAGGGCCGGGACGTTCGGGGGTTCCCAGCCGGTCTGGGCCTGGTGGCCCTGGAGGCAGCGGTAGGTGGAGCCGCCGTACGTGACGACCGCACCGGCGGCGTACACCGTGCCCGCCTTCCAGGTGCCGCCCGGCTCCGGGTCGCCCGGGCCCGGGCCGGGACCCGGGTCGGAGCCGGTGGTGCGCAGGGTCAGCCCGTAGTTCTGCAGGATCGGGTTGAGCGGCTGGAAGAAGGTCGTGCCGCCGCTGGAGCAGTTTCCGGAGCCGCCCGAGGTGACGCCCTGCGCCTGGCTGCCCGAGATGTACGAGCCGCCCGAGTCGCCCGGCTCGGCGCAGACCGTCGTCCGGGTCACGCCGGAGATGGTGCCCTCGGGGTAGGTGACGCTGGTGTTGTGCTGCTGGATGGTCCCGCAGTGCCAGCCGGTGGTCGAGCCGGAACGGCACACGGAGGCCCCGACGGGCTGCAGGACGGAACCCGTCACCTGCACGTTCGCACCGCCGGCACCCTTGACGTACGGCGTGGCGGTCCAGTTGGTGTTGGTGGCCACCCAGGCCATGTCGTTGCCGGGGAAGACGGAGGCCTGGAAGCTGCCCTGGGCGACCTGGTTGTAGCCGGTGGTGGCCGTCCCGGCGCGACCGCAGTGCCCGGCCGTGGCGAAGCCCTGCGTGGTGCCGCGGGTGATCGCGAAGCCGACCGAGCAGCGGCCGCCGCCCATGTGGTAGGCGTCGCCGCCCCGGATGTCGTAGAGCGGACGGGGCGCCTCGGCGGTGCGGACGACCCGCACCAGCTCGCGGGGCACGCCCGTCTCGGCGAGCAGCCGGGCCCCGGCGCCCGGGCGGGCCTCCTCGACGACGATCCGGTTGGCGCGGACGTCCACGTAACGGACGGGCGTCTCGGCGCCCGCGGAGCGGTCGAGGGCGCTCTTGGCCGTTTCCAGGGCGGTCAGACCGTGCGCCACCACCAGCGCCCGGGCGCCGGTGGCGCGTATCGCGGCCGCGTCGGCGGCGCGGGTGGTGGCCACGGTCAGAGTGGCGGACTCGGGTCCGTCGACCCAGGCACCGGCGTAGGCGCCGCCGAGCGCCTGTCGGACGCGGGCGGCGGTGGCGCCGGCCTCGGCCTCGTGGGCGAGGCGGGTGAGGGCCTGGGTACGGGTCAGGCCCAGGTCGCGTTCCATGGCGCGGAGCAGCTCGGGCGGGGCGGCGTCCGTGCGGAGGGCCGCGGCGGCGGACGCGGGCCGGGCCGACGGGTCCGGTGGGGCCGACTGGGGCGCCGCGGTGGCGGAGCCGGCTTGAAGGCCGGCCAGCACCAGTCCGGCGGCGGCCAGCGCGGTCCAGGCCGCGCGGGCGGGTCGTCGGAGCATGGGAAGTCTCCTCGGTGTCGTGGGGGAACTGCCGAAACCGTAGGAATCGCGGGGCGCCCGGCGGGAGTTGTCAGTCGGCCCTCTGCCTCGCGTTATGGCACCGGTCGTGGAGCGGGGAAGGAGACCGGCCGGTTCCCCTCCGGGGACCGGTCGGCTTCCCTCGGGGGACCGGTCGGCTTCCCCCGGGGGACCGATCAGGGCCCGGTGAAGGTGACCGGCGCGTGCGCCGCGCTGCGGGCCAGGGCATCGGTGTGGGCCGCCCGGGCGTGGGCGAGGACGGCCGGGGCGCGGTTCGCCGCGCGTCCCTCCGGGTGCCAGCCGAGCAGATGGCGCCAGATCAGCGGGGTGCCGGCGAGGGGCCGGGTGACCAGGCCGGGGGTCGCGGGGAAGGTGGCGCGGCACAGGCCGACCGCCCGGCCCACCTGGACCAGGTGCACACAGGAGGCGGTGTCCGTCTCGTACACACCGGTGGGGGTGAACCCGGCGCGGACGCAGGCGGCGGCGAAGCAGTCGCCGAAGCAGCCGTCACCCGGCACGTCGGTCCAGCTCTCCGCGGCGAGTTCGGCGAGCTCGATCTCGGTCCGGGGCGCGAGCGGATGGCCGGCGGCGAGCATCACGTAGACGGGGTCGCGGGCGACCTCGGTCCAGGCGAGCCGTCCGGCCTCGGGCGGACTGCTCTCGCCGCAGACCCCGACCAGGGCGAAGTCCAGCCGGCCGGCGACGACCCCGCCGGCGATCTCGCGTTCCGACCACGAGGTGTACGTGGTGACGGGGGCGCCCTCCCCGGCTCGGGCGAGCCGGTCGACCAGGCCGCCGAGCAGCGGTCCGTGGGTGCCGCCGAGGCGGAGTCCCGCCGCGCCCTCGCGGGCGAAGCGCACCGCCTCCTCCTGGAGCTCGCAGACGGCCGGCAGCACGACCCTGGCCCGGTCCAGGACGAGGTCGCCGAGCGCGGTGGCCCGCACGCCGTCCCGTCCACGCTCGAACAGCGTTCCGCCCAGGGTCCTTTCGATGCGCTTGAGCTGGGCGCTGAGGGCGGGCTGGGCCAGACCGAGGGCGGTGGCGGCCCGGGTGAGGCTGCCGGCGTCGGCGATGGCCCGGATCGTCTTCAGGTGCCGCAACTCCAAGTCCATGCGCAGAGCTTGACGCTCCACGCCCATAAGGTCCAGACCAACGGGCGAGACCGTGTCCCGTGGGCATGCCGGGCAGCACGCCGACGAGGGCGGGTCAACGCGTCGACGGGGGGCGGGGGGCCAGGGGGCGGGGCGGGACATTGCGGCCTGCCCCGGCGGCGGCCAGGATGATCCGCATGCGGAACATCGTGGTCGTCGACGCCCCTTCCAACCTCGGTCTGCGGCCGCCCGCCCCCGGCACCGTGCCCGGCTGCCACAAACTGGCCGGGGCGCTGCGCGAGAACGGGATCGTACGGCGGCTGGGGGCCCTCGAAGGCGGGGTCGTGGTGCCGCCCCGCTACGACCGGGGCGACTGGCAGGAGGGCGACGGGGTCTTCAACGCGGCCGCCCTCGCCCGGTACACCGTCCGGCTCGCCGACCGCGTCCGACACCACGTGGCCGCAGGGGACTTCGTCCTGCTCCTCGGCGGGGACTGCTCCATCCAGCTGGGCGCCGCCCTCGCGCTGCGCCGGCTCGGCCGTTACGGTCTGGCCTCCGTGGACGCCTCCCCCGACTTCCGCCATCCCGGCAACTCGGACCGGGTCGGTGCGGCCGGCGGCGAGGAGCTCGCCCTGGCGACCGGACGGGGCCAGGCGGACCTGACCGACCTCGAGGGCAGGCGGCCCTATGTGCGGGACGAGGACGTCCGGGTCCTCGGCACCCGGGACGCCTTTCTGGCGGACGCCGAGGTCGTGGAGCTGCGGGCCCTGAAGGTGCCCGTCACGACCGTCTCCGAGCTGCGGGAGTGGGGTCCGGGCGACCTGGGGGCCGCGACGGCCGTCAGCCTGGAGACACCGGTCCTGGACGGGTTCTGGGTACACCTGGACGCGGACGTCCTCGACCCGGCGGTGATGCCGGCCGTCGACAGTCCGGACCCGGACGGGCTGCTGCCGGACGAACTCGTCGCGCTGCTACGGCCGCTGGTGCGGTCCCCGCGCTGTGTCGGGCTCGACGTCACCGTCTACGACCCCGATCTCGACCCCGACGGCACCGCTGGCGCCCTCCTCACCGACCTCGTCGTGGCGGCCTTCGAAGCGTGAGTTCCCGTCGGCCCGGTCCGCCCTGCGGATCCGCTCCAGGAGGTGGGCGGCGTGCGGGCGTACGGCGGGACGGAGAGGCGCCCAGTCCTCGTCCGCCCGCCCCGCGTAGACGGCGCGCGCGTGGGCGAGGGCCGGTCGCTGCTCGGCGGGCGGCGGGCCGAACAGCGGGGCGTCGCCGGCGCGGACCAGGGTGAGCAGCGGTGCGAGGTCGGGAGGACTGGGCTCCGGCCGTGGCGGTCGGCCCCCTTCGTACTCCTCGCGCAGCCACTCCCCGTACAGGTAGTCGCAGACGGCCGGGTGACGCCAGGGCCGGATCTGTCCGGCGACCACGACGATCAGCTCGACGGGGCGGGCCGGTCCTCCGCGGGCGCGGGAGCCGGAGAGGGCGAGCAGTCCGTCCGTGAGGCCGCGGCGGGCGACGACGAGGACGTCGAGGTCGCCAGGGGTCGCAGTCCGCCGAGGACGGCGGAGCCGTGCGGATACGCGCCGAGCGCCTCGTCGCCGAGCACGGTGCGGACCAGGCGGACGACGGCGTCGGTCTGGGGCGTGCTCACAGGCGGTTGCTCTCCTGCGGCGGCGTGGCCGGGGAGCCCAACGCCGTGGGGCGCCGGTCCGCGTGCGGATTTCCGGCACCCCGGACGTGCCGGTCAGCGGGCCTCGCGGAACTCCACGTGGGCGCCGACGACGGGGTCGTATTTGCGCAGGACCAGGCGGTCGGGGTCGTTCCGGCGGTTCTTGCGGGTCACGTACGTGACGCCGGTGCCGGCCGTGGAACGGAGGGTGATCACGGGGCGGTGCGTGGTGCGTGGCATGGTGCTCCTTCCGGCTGCGCCCGCCATCGAGTCCGTTGACTCGGGCATGTCAGCCTCGCCCGGTGCAACAGTCCCCCTCACCGGCGCATTCCCGCCCGGAGCGATGCCCTGCGCCCGAGGGAGTGCGCATGGGTGGGGGCGTGGCTCGCGGTCTGCGATCTCACCGACCTCGACAGCAAGGTCGAGTGATCCTCAAACTTCCCTTACCTTCTCTATGCCGCCTTCACGGTGTACTTTAGAGAGCACTAGAGGAGGAAAGGGTAGGAGAGGGAGCAGTGCAGCAGTTCTACACGGTCGAGCAGGTCGCCGATCTGCTCGACCTGCACGTGAAGACCGTGCGCGGGTACGTGCGCGACGGGCGGCTGCCGGCGACGCGGGTCGGCAGGCAGTACCGGATCCGTCGGGAGGACCTGGACGCCTTCACCGGCACGTCGTCCACACCGGCACCCACCTCGGGACCGGCCCCCGTGAGCACGTCGCCGCACGCCGACGCGTCGAGCATCGTCCAGGTCGACGGGGTGGACCGGCGGACCGCCGACCGGCTCGCGAACGCCGTCATGGCCACCGCGCTCGGGCGCCACGGCCGCGCGGGCGAGACGACGGCGGGACGGAGCAGGCTGCGGGTCGAGACCGTCTTCGACGAGGAGCGCGAATCCCTCAAGTTCATCGTCCTCGGCGATCTGGACACCACCGCGGGCCTGCTCAAGGTGATCGACGCACTGATCGGAGACGCACGGTGAACACCCTTCAGGACATCCACGGCACGACCGTCATGGTGTGCCCGCCCGACGGCCCCCCGCTGCTCGGCGAGCGGGACGCGACCGACCTGATCGGCGAGGGCTCGTACAACGGCGCCGCGTGGGTGGCGGTGCCGGCCGAACGCTTGACCGAGGACTTCTTCCGGCTGAGCACGCGCGTGGCGGGCGACATCGTCCAGAAGTTCGCCCAGTACCGACTCGGACTCGTCGTCCTCGGCGACATCTCCGGCCACCTGGAGGCCAGTTCGGCACTCCGGGACTTCGTCCGCGAGTGCAACCGGGGCACCCAGGTCTGGTTCGTCCCCGACCCGGAGGCCCTCGCCGCCCGCCTCACTCCGTGACGTCGGCACCCGACCCGGACACCGGCCCCGACACCGGTCCTGCCTCCGGCACGGCCGGATCGGCCACGTCGATGTCCAGGGCGGCGAGCCGGGCCGGTTCCGCGACGACCTCGATCCCGGTGATGAGGCCGTCCGAGACGGCGAACGTCAGCACCAGGCGCAGACGGCCCCGAGGCGCCATCGCCAGGGCGCAGGCACCGTCGACGAGCGCGAGCCCGGTGAAACGGGCCCGGCCCATCGCCGCCATGGCGCCCTGCGCGACGGCCCGGCCGCCGGAGACCAGGATCGGTTCCGGCGTGGGGACGACCATCCGGTCGGCGTGGAGGACGACATCGGGGTGGAGCAGGGCGAGCAGGGCCTCGAAGTCGCCGCCGCGGGTCGCGGCAAGGAAGGCCTCCACCACCTGTCGCTGCCGGCTCGCGTCGGGCCGGACGGTCGCGGCGGCACCGCCCTTGACGCGCCGACGGGCACGGCTGGCGAGCTGACGGACGGCGGCCGGGGTGCGCTCCAGCATCGGCGCGATGTCCTCGAAGGGGACGGCGAACATGTCGTGCAGGACGAAGGCGAGCCGCTCGGCCGGGGCGAGCGTGTCGAGGACGACGAGCAGGGCGACACCGACGGAGTCGGCCATGAGGGCCTCCTCCTCCGGGTCGTGGCCGGACGGGTCGACGTCCGGTTCGCTCAGCCGGTCGTCGAGGGAGTCCTCGCGGCGGCGGTCGCGGGACCTGAGCATGTTCAGGCAGACCCGGGAGACGACGGTGGTGAGCCAGCCGCCGAGGTTCTCGACGCCCTCGATGCCGCTGCCGGCCGCCCGCAACCAGGCCTCCTGGAGGGCGTCGTCGGCCTCGGCGAGCGAGCCGAGCATGCGGTAGGCCACCGCCCGGAGGTGTACGCGGTCCTGTTCGAACCGCTCGGTCAGCAGCGCGCCCGTACCCGTCACGCCCCGGCCCGGCACGTCCCCCGCGCTCTCCACACCGCCCATGCCGTCCACGACCCCCGCGTTCACCACTCCGCCCCTCGATTCCCCCGGTCACCCCGCGGCGCCGCGAACGCCTCAGGGAATCACGGGCGTTCAGCCCTCGGGTACCGGGGTGCCCTGATGGTAGTAGAGGCGCCAGCCGGCCTCTCCCTCCCCCTTGCGCCAGATCGAGCTGCGGCGCGCCCTGCGGCCCTCGTAGAGGGTCTCGAACGTCAGGTGGACGAGGCCGGGGGCGAGCAGCACGCCCCGCATGGCGGACGCCTCGAAGCGCGGGCCGTCCGCCGCGCTGCCGTCGAGCTCGGGAAGCGCGGCGAGCATCTCGTCGTACGTCCAGCGCCGCCCCGAGGCGCCGACCTCGGTGAACTCGGGGTCATGGAGGCGCCGGGCCTCGGAGGGGTCGGCGCGGACGGCGGGGTCGAGGAGACGCAGCTCCCCGTCGATGGCCGCGGCGATCGCGGCGTTCTCACGGCTGTCGATCATGGAGGCATCCTCTCCCGGCCGGGAATCCGGGTCAACGAGATGGGTACCGACGGGTAGGCGAGCGGGCGGTCTTGTTATACCTTCCGTCCAACAGCTTGCTAGACACTGCGTCTAACAAGCCCCCGTTACCCGCCCCCGAGGTGACCGAGGAGCCGCACCATGGCAAGCAGCACCGTCCCGTCGGCGGACCAGGCCCCGCAGCCCGAGCGCGACGCGGCCCGCCGGCTGCTGGAGTCGTCCGCGAAGCTCTCCTACGACCCCGCGACCGAAGTGGACTGGGACACCCCGCTCGACGAGGACTTCCACGGGATGAGCCCGGAGTGGAGCACCCTCTACGGCACCCGCTACTGGCAGGAGCTCACCGAGGCCCAGCGCAAGGAACTGACCCGGCAGGAGTCCGCGTCGGTGGCCAGCACCGGCATCTGGTTCGAGATGATCCTGCAGCAGATGGTGCTCCGGGACATGTACGCCAAGGATCCGACCGACCCCCGCTTCCAGTGGGCCCTGACGGAGATCGCCGACGAGTGCCGGCACTCGATCATGTTCGGCCGCGGCGCGGCCAAGCTCGGCGCCCCCGCCTACCGCCCCCCGCGCTTCGTCCTCGAACTCGGCCGGGCGTTCAAGACGCTGGCGGTCGGCGAGGCCGCGTACGCCTCGATCCTCGTCGCCGAGGAGGTCCTGGACGTCATGCAGCGCGACTGGATGCGCGACGAGCGGGTCGTCCCCTTCGTCCGGACCATCAACAACATCCATGTCGTCGAGGAGTCGCGGCACATGAAGTTCGCGCGCGAGGAGACCCGCGCCCGGCTGCGGAAGGCGGGCCCGCTGCGCCGCCAGGTGCAGGCGCTCGTGGTCTCCATCGCCTCCTACTTCATCGTCACCAGCATGGTCAACCGCGAGGTGTACGCGAACGCCGGGCTGGACGTGGAGCGGGCGCTCGCCGAGGCGCGGGCCAACGAGCACCACAAGTCCCTGATGCGGTCGAGCTGTGCGGGCCTCATGGAGTTCCTGGCCTCGGCGCGGCTGCTCACCCGCCCCGCCGTCGCCGTCTACCGGCGCGCCCACCTCATCTGACCCACCGGCCGCACCCGAGCACCCGCTCCCCTTCCCCCCGACCCGCCGGACCCGCCCGAACCGCCCGCCCCGGAGCCCCGCGAGCTGACGACGACATGACCTACGCCATCACCCAGACCTGCTGCAACGACGCCACCTGCGTCGCCGTGTGCCCGGTCAACTGCATCCACCCGACGCCCGACGAGCCGGACTTCGGCCGCACCGAGATGCTGTACATCGACCCGAAGTCCTGCATCGACTGCGGCGCCTGCGCCGACGCCTGCCCGGTCGACGCGATCTTCCCCGCGGACTCCCTCTCCGCCGGGCAGAAGGAGTACGCCGCCGTCAACGCCGCCTTCTACGAGCAGCGCCCGCCGCGGCCCGCACCCGAGGGCGGCCCCGTCTTCCACGCCTGGGACGCACCGTCCTTCCGGCGCGTCCTGCCCGCCGACTTCGCGCCGATCCGGGTCGCCGTCGTCGGCACGGGGCCGGCCGGCATGTACGCCGCCGAGGACCTGCTCCTGCACACCAACGCCCAGGTGACCCTGGTCGACCGGCTGCCGGTGGCCGGCGGCCTCGTACGGTACGGAGTGGCGCCGGACCACCCCGCGACCAAGCGGATCGGCGACACCTTCGCCCGCTTCCACACCCACCCCCGGGTTCGGATGTACCTCGGCGTCGACGTCGGTACGGACGTCACCGCGGACGAACTGGCCGCGCACCACGACGCCGTCGTGTACGCGGTCGGCGCGGCGACCGACCGGCGCCTCGGCATCCCCGGCGAGGACCTGCCCGGCAGCGTCTCGGCCACGACGTTCGTCGCCTGGTACAACGCCCACCCCGAGGTCGCGCCCGACGCCGTCGACCTGTCGGGCACGGAGCGGGTCGTGGTGGTCGGCACGGGAAACGTCGCCCTGGACGTCGCCCGCATCCTGGTCGCGGACCCCGAGGCGCTGGCGGCGACGGACATCGCGGACCACGCGCTCGCCGCACTGCGGGCCTCCGCCGTACGCGAGGTGGTGCTGCTCGCCCGGCGGGGGCCCGAGGACATCTCCTGCACCGCGCCCGAACTCCTCGCCCTCGGGCGGCTCCCGGGCGTGCGCCTGGTCGTCGACGACCACGACCCGCGGGTCTGGGCGGCCGTGGCGGGCGCGGCGCCGCACGAGAAGGCGGCGCTCCTGCGGGACGCGGTGCGCGAGCGCGTGGAGTGGACCGCGCCGCCGGGGCCGGAGCGGCGCATCGTCTTCCGTTTCCACTCCGCGCCCGAGGAGATGCTCGGCGGTGCGGTGCGCGTGACGGGCCACGCCGGTCCGGTCGAGATCCCCGCCGGAGTGGTGCTGCGGGCGGTCGGCTACCGAGGGATCCCGCTGGCCGGGCTGCCGTTCGACGAGGCGACCGGCACGGTCCCGCACCGGGGCGGGCGGGTCGAGGGACGGCCGGGCAGTTACGTCGTCGGCTGGATCAAGCGCGGCCCGTCGGGCGGCATCGGCGCCAACCGCACCTGTGCGGCCGAGACCGTGGGCACGCTCCTGGCCGACGCCGTCGACGGCGCTCTGCCGGTGCCGAGCGGCACCTCCCGCGCCTTCGACCGGCTCGTCCGCGGCCGCGCCCGGCAGGTGGTCGACGCGCGGGGGCTCGCCGCCATCGAGCGGGCGGAGCGGGCGCGGGGCGAGGAGACGGGGCGGCCCCGCGTGAAGCTGGGGACGGTCCCCGAACTGGTCGCCGCCGCGCGGAGTCGGCGCCGGCTGCTGCGCTGACGCCGAGGGGGCGCGGGGGGGGTCGTCCCGCGCCCCTTCTCCGCTTCCCCTCTGGCACTCCCGGCGTGGCGTCCGGAAACGGCGGGTTGGTCCCGATATGAGTGCCATACATGAGCGAGGAAGCACACGAGGAAGCACCCGGGGCAGCACACGCAGAGGAACACGAGACGGCACACGAGAAAGCGGCCGTCGTGGTGGGCGTCGACGGTTCCGAGCACAGCCTGCGGGCCCTGGAGTGGGCGCTGAGGGCCGCCCGGAGCCTGGAGGCACCGCTCACCGTCGCCCATGTGCGCTCCGAGGCCCTGCAGCTCGGCAGCGCCCGGATCGCCTCCCTGGGCACGGAGCCCGAGCTGCCGGACACCGTCGTGGACGCCCTCGCCCGGGAGGTCGGGCCGCGCGCCGAGGGCCTCGACGTGCGGTACGCCTCGCTGGACGGCTCCGTCGTGGACGCCCTGGCCCAGGCGGCTCGCGACGCGCGACTCCTCGTGGTCGGTTCACGGGGGCGGGGCGGCTTCACGAGCCTGCTCCTCGGCTCGACCAGCCGGACCCTGGCCGCCTCGGCGCCCTGCCCGGTGGTCGTGGTGCCGCACGAGGCGCGGGCCGCCTCGCTGGAGAGCGGGTCCGGGGCGGGCCGGGTGCTGCTCGGTCTGCACCCCGAGGAGACGCCGGACGAGGTCGTCGACTTCGCCTTCCGGGCGGCACGGCGGCGCGGGGTGCCCCTGGAGGCGGTGACCGCCTATCCGGTGCCGCCCTTCCCCGCCCTGCTGATCGGCGCGCCCGCGCCCGCCGTTCAGGTGCCGCCGCCACTGCCCGACGAGACCCCGGAGCTGGTGGACACCGCGACCCGGCACCAGGAGGAGCGGCTGCGGCCCTTCACCGAGCGCTATCCGGAGGTCGAGGTGGTCACGGCCGTCACGCCCGCCGACGCGGCCGGCCGACTGGTCGAGGACTCCCACGACGCGGGCCTCCTCGTCGTGGGCCGCCACCGCAGGCACCGGGTCGAGGCGCTGCTGGTCGGCTCGGTCGCCCATGCCGTGCTGCACCACGCGGCCTGCCCCGTCGCCGTGGTGCCGCCCGGGCGGAAATCCTGAGCGCCCCCATGAGGGAACCTGGGTCCGCGCCCCTCCGTACGCCGTCGCACGCCCCCGAGCGACACCCGGGCACGAGCGGGCGGAAATGCGCCGTTTTCACCTCTTCGGGTGATGGCGGATGTGGAGAAACGTGTCTTCCTCCGAACCGGCCGCGAACCTCGATGCACGGGGACCGATCCAGTGGAGCGTGTCCATGCATCTGATCCGACGCGGCGATCCGCACCTTGCCGTCCGGTCGAGCGAGGGCCTGACCACGGTCGAGCTGTACGGAGAGCTCGACCTGGTGCTGGTGCAGCGCGTCCGGCCCGAACTCGACGTGCTGGCCCGCGAGGCGGCCGCACTCGCCGTCGACCTGCGCCACGTCACCTTCTGCGACGCGTCGGGGCTCGGGCTCCTGGTGCGCTGCGCGCAGCGCGTGCGGGAGCGGGGCGCGGTCTGGCGCCTGACGTGCGACCAGCCGATGATCCTTCGCCTGGTGCGGCTCGCCGGGCTCGACGACGTACTGCGGCCGTCGCCGCCCGGCGTGCCCGCCCCACCCGACCCGCCGCCCGAGGGCGACGGGCCTCCCGCGCCGCGCGCGGGACTGCCGGGACGGCTGCCGGTGTGACCGGCGGCGCCGTGGCCCCGGGCGGGGGCAGGACACGTTCAGGCGGGGAGCAGCTCGCCCGCGCCCCCGTGCTCGCGCGTCTCGCCGGGATAGGCGGACGCGTGTCCCGCCGGCGGGCGCAGGCCCGGCAGCCGGAGCTCGATGATGCCCCGGACGGCCGACCACTCCTCGTCGAGGACGGAGTAGAACGCGGTGTCGCGGACCACGCCGTCCAGGCCGCGCGAGTGGGCCCGGCGGACGCCTTCGCAGGTGGCGCCGAGCCGTTCGATCGCGACCCGGGAGCGGGTGTTGCGGGCGTCGGCGCGCATCGAGATCCGGCGGACGCCCCAGGTCTCGAAGGCGTGCCGCAGCATGAGGTACTTGGCCTCGGTGTTGACGCCGGTGCCGCGCGCCTCGGCGGAGATCCAGGTGTTCCCGATCTCGGCCGCGTCGGGCACGGCGGTGAGCGGATCCCCGTGCGGCACGCCGGTGGTCGGCGGCCACACGAGGGGCCCGCGCCAGTAGTCGAGTTCCAGGAAGCGGGTGGACCCGAGGACCCGGTCGGTCAGCGGATTCACCAGGGCGAAGGGCAGCGCCTTGCCCGCCGCCTGTTCGGCGAGGGCACGGGCGATGTAGTCGCAGGAGGCGTCAAGGCCGTGGGGCACGGCGGTGTAGGCGTAGGACGCACGATCCAGTGCGCCCGCCCAGGCGATGCCCTCGGCGTGGCGCATGGCCAGCGGCTCCAGGCGCACGGTGCGCCCGGCAAGGACTACAGGTACTGGCACGGAACCTCGGGTCTTTCACGGGCAGGGGTCATCGCACGCCGGATCGCGGCGGGATGAAGGGGTGAGGTTCTCGTCCGGTGCCGCCCCCTTCGCCGAAGGGCAGACAGGCGACTGAAACGGTTCGTCACCGGTGCGAGGAGGAACAGTATGCAGCCCCGAGCGCTCGGAGAACAGAACCCCACACGAACCCGCGTACACCGCTGGGTGAATGTCCGGTTCACCCCGATCCCGCGTTCGACCCGACGGGCCCCCGAGGGTGCCCTAGGAAGCGGTGTCCGCGCAGGTCGGATGGCCCCAGCCGTCAGGATTCTTCATGATCGTCTCGCCCTTCCCGTACGACTGTCCACAGCGGCACCTGCCGGGGAACCGGGCCTTGAGGGTGGGGCCCGAGGATCCCGAGCCCGCGCGTCGCGGCCGGGCGGCGCCGGCGGACGCCCTGGGGGCGCGCTTGGCGGCCGGGCGGGCCGAGCCCGGCTCGGGCGGCGGCAGCGGTGAGCCGGCGGCGGAACCGGCGGGCTCCTGGGTGCGGGCGCTGTGGCTGGCGGCCCGGTCGGCGGCGTCGTTGAGCGGGTCGCCGTCGACCTGGTGGGCGGGCGTGTAGACGAAGTCCACGCGCCGGTCGGCGAGCAGTTCGTCGATGGCCACCACGAGCTCCTTGTTGGCGACCGGAGTGCCCGCCGAGGTCTTCCAGCCCTTGCGGCGCCAGCCCGGGAGCCAGGTGGTGACGGCCTTCATCGCGTACTGCGAGTCCATCCGCACCTCGGCGGGGACGGCGGGGTCGAGGCGCTCCAGGAGCCGCAGGAGCGCGGTGAGTTCGGCCACGTTGTTGGTCGCCGTGCCGAGCGGTCCGGCCTCCCACTGGGCGACCTCGCCGCCCTCGGTCCCGATGACCCAGGCCCAGGCCGCGGGCCCGGGGTTCCCCTTGGAGGCGCCGTCACACGCCGCGATGATCTTCTCTGTCATCCCTCGATCCTGACATGCCCGGGAACCGGTCAGGGACCACCGTCGGCGGCGGCCGGCCGTGCCACCCCGGCGAGGAGGGCGTCGCGGCCGATGGCCTCGGTACGGGTGGAGGGCACGGTGCAGGCGTAGGCGCCGGCCACCGCGCCGTGCAGGGCGCACGTCCAGGGGTCCGCTCCGGCCAGCCAGGCGTAGAGGAAGCCGGCGGCGAAGGCGTCCCCGGCGCCGTTGCTGTCGACCACGAGGCCGGGCGGGGTGGCGGCGGGGACGTGGAGCAGCGCGTCGTCCGGGCCGGTGAGGAGGTGGGCGCCGGCGGCTCCCGCAGTGCCGACGACCACGGAGGCCCGGCCGCGGGCGGCGATGTCCCGCAGGGTGCGTTCGGGGTCGTCGAGGGCGGTGGTGGACAGGAACACGATGTCGGCCGCGAGGGCGAAGGGCTCGTGGTAGGCGGCGCTGCCGTCCCAGTCGTGCAGGTCGGTCGAGATCGTCACGCCCGCCTCGCGCAGCAGGGGCAGGGCATGGGCACAGGGCTGGGTGAGGGAGACGTGGGCGTGCCTGCTGCGGGCGGCGAGCGCCTTGACGGTCGGCGGGGGCAGCCGGTCGTCGTCGTGGCCGCGAGTGGCGTCGTACAGCGAGAGTCGGCGCCCGTCGGGACCGACGAGGTTGACGGCCCGTTTGGTGCCGGCGGGCTGCCGGACCTCGGTGAGCGGAATGCCCTGGTCACGGTGGAAGGCGCGCACGAGGTCGCCCTCGGGGTCGGCGCCGATCATGTCGAGGTGATGGGTGCGCAGCCCCAGGCGGTGCAGCCCGAGTGCGACGAAGTCCCCGGTCTGCCCGGCCCTGGTCTCGATGCCGGGCCGGATCATGTGGCTGTCGGCGTAGGGCAGGGGCAGTTCGGGGACGTACACGATGGTGTCGACGCCGGCTCCGCCGAGGACGAGGACGTCGATGTCGGCGCCGGGGCCGGAGTCCGGGCCGGGGCCGCTGTGACGGTCGCTGCTCATGCGGGTAGTCAACAGCGGCCGGCCGTCACGCTGCAAGGATTTTCATGGACTTGCAGCAAGTGACTCGCCTCGGCCTCAGGAGGCCGGGTGGCTGGCGACGACCTTCCCGTTCTGGTCGGCGGCCAGGTAGCCCGAGGCGCTGTACGCGTTGATGAGGTAGAAGCGCAAGGTGGGGCGGTCCCGGTTGAAGGTCCAGCGGTCGACGACGACGTAACGCATCGTCGGCTTGTCCACCTTGAGCTCGCGCTCGCCCCGCCGCATCAGGCCGGGGAGGGTGTCCCAGGGCATGGTCGCCGCGTCGAAGGGCTGCTCGTCCGGGTCGTCGCGGATCGTCCCGCCGGGGCCGGTGTTGCGTGCGACGCCGTTGCGGTACTCGTACCGGTCGTAGGTCTTCGCGCCGGGTCCGGTCGGGATGGAGGCGAGGGCGTACTCCTCGTACACGGTGAGTTCCACCATCGTGGTGCGGCCCGCGGCCTCGCCGAAGGCCTTGATGACGGATCGGACATGCGCCGGGGTCAGCAGGCCGCCGCTGGGCGCCGCGGTGGCGGCCTCGGCCCCGCCCCCGCCCCCTGTCTCGGTGGAGGCGTCGCCGGTGGAGCCGCCCGGTGCGCGGCTGGGCGTCGATGACGTCGGGCCGCGCTGGGCGCCGGTTCCCTTCTCCCCGCCGTCGCCGTCGCCGGGGAGCAGGTTGACCAAGCCCACCACGGCGACCGCCGACAGGGCCAGCGCCACCGCCATGGCCACCGTTCCGCCCCGCCGGCCGGACCGTACCGGGCTCGCGACGGTGAGGCCGGGCGGGACGGACGGCGCGTGCCAGGCGGGCTGGGCGGCGGGGGTCGCATAGGCGGGGTGCGCGTAGGGGGCACCGAAGCCGGCCGGAGGCGAGGACGTGCCCGCCACCGGAGGCGGCACCGGCACGGGCCGGGCGGCACCGGACACCTGTGCCTCGGCCTCGGCGAGCAACCGGTCGAGGTGCGCCCCGTCCGGCCGCACGGCGGGGTCACGGACGAGGACGCGTTCGAGGACGGGTGCCAGGGGGCCCGACCGCACGGGGGCGGGGATCGGGTCGTCGAGGACGGCGACCACGGTCGCCAGGCTGGTGGCGCGCCGCAGCGGATGATGCCCTTCCGCCGCCACGTAGAGGAGCATGCCCAGCGACCACAGGTCGGAGGCCGGGTTGCCCTCCTCGCCGCGCACCCGCTCGGGCGCGATGAAGTCGGCCGAGCCGATCAGGTCCCCGGTGGACGTGAGCCGCGAGGTGGCCTCGTTGAACGCGGCGATGCCGAAGTCCGTGAGGACGGCACCGCCGTCGGGACGGAGCAGCACATTGGCCGGCTTGACGTCCCGGTGCTGGATTCCGGCGGCGTGCGCGGCACGCAGCGCGGACAGCACCTGGCGCCCGAGGGTGACGACCTCGGCGACCGGCATCGGGCCCTCGGCGATCCGGTCGTGGAGGGAACGGCCCTCGACGAGTTCCATCACGATCCAGGGGTGCGAGCCGTCCCCGGGCTCCACGATGTGATGGACCGTCACGACGTGCGGGTGGGACAGCCGGGCCAGCGCCCGGGCCTCGCGGACCGCCCGCTCGCGCAGCTGCGCCGCGAAGCCGGGGTTGGCCTCCTCGACGGCCGGATCGGGCGGTCGCACCTCCTTGAGTGCGACGTCCCGGTCCAGCGCCACGTCCCGCGCCCGCCACACCGTGCCCATGCCGCCGCTGCCCAGCCTCGCGATCAGCCGGAAGCGGCCGTCGACCAGGGGTCTGCCACCCTCACTCGTACTCATGGGCGGCATGGTAGGCGCTGCCGGTGACAGTCCCGCCGGGGGCCCGTCAGTCCTCGCCCGGGAGGCTGTCCATGAAGGAGCTCACGGAGAAGACGGCGCGACCGGGGCCCGGCGGGCCGTAGCCGGGGGGCGAGCTCAGGCCGTGGGACTCCATCGTCGCCCGGTAGGCGTCGAGGAGCCGGATGTGGTACTCCAGGGGCGCTCCCGCCGGGTTGGCCTTGCCGAGCGGCGTGGTGGGCTCGGGACACCAGGTGGTGAAGCGGGGCGTGATGCCGCGGGACATGAAGTACTCGAGGCCCTCGGTGGTCGAGGCGATCGCCTCGTCGACCGTCGTGAAGCCGAAGGGCTCGGCCATCTCCACGCCCGCCACGAAGTTGGGGATGACGTTGCGCGGGCCGAAGACCTCGGCGGAGTCCAGGATGCGGCGGTGCCACTCGTCACGGCCCACGTACCGCTCCTTGCCGGGGCAGTACAGCTCGAAGAGGCGCCGGTCCCACACCTCGTAGTTGGGGTGGTAGATCTGGATGCCGTAGTCCTTGAAGCGCTGGACGTCGGCCTTGGGCAGGGCCTGGGCGACGACCTTGCCGATCCAGCGGCCGGGGAAGCGCTCCTCGATGGCCTGGGCGTACTGCCCGTAGAAGTCGGCCTCGTCCTTCCCGGCGACGCGGGAGGTGACGGCGCCGCCGGTCAGGGTGTACGCGGTCGAGGCGCCGGCCGTGTCGTACTTGTCGATGATCTCCAGCGCCTCCAGGACCTCCTCCACCGGCTTCACTCCGGTGTAGGGGCGTCCGGCGGCCTTGTGCTGGCGCCAGTTGTGGTTGATGTCGCAGTACTGGCACTCCTCCTTGGCGCCGAAGTACTGGCAGACCCGGAAGACGGTCAGGTAGATCAGATAGCCCCACTGGATGGTCGGGGCGACCTCCATCACGGACTTCCCGTTGGCGAGGGTGTGCCGGTAGTACTCCGGCATCGGCGGCAGGCCGACGTCGGCGATGCGGCGTCCGTCGAGGTAGAGCCCGAGCATGCCGTCCTCGCCCGCCGCGACCCGGTACGGCGAGGTGGGGTTGACGCGGACGGAGACCACGGTGCGGCGCAGCTCGTACGGGCCGCCGGTGAGGACGATCTCCTCCGGCGGGCGGCGCAGCGCGGCCTGGCCGAGCTCGGGCAGGGTGCGGTGGTCGAAGGAGAAGATGAAGTACGACTTGGGCTTGACCTCGCCGGAGGCCTCGTCGCCGGACTCGGTGAGCGCCGAGTCGTCGAAGGCGATGCCGCCGCGCAGGAGGTCTTCCTTGATCACCGCCTCCTTCGGGACGTGCGGGAAGCGGTGCATGAGGTCTTCGACCTCGTCGGTGCGGCGGATCATGCGCGAATACATCTCCTCGGTCGTGCGGTCGCGAGCCGTGGTGGGGCCACGGACCACCCTAGGACGGCGCGGCGGGGACCGGCATCCGACCCCGGTCGCAGCCGTGCTCGGTCGCTGGGCGGAGAGCCCGCCCCCGGGGTTCCGGCGGCCGGGTCAGCCGCCGAGGACGACCTGGTGGCCGGTCACCTCGAGCTCGACGCCGTCCGGCGTGGTCCGGGCGGCGGTGAAGTCGATGTTGCGGGGCAGGGGGACCCGCCAGGTGTAGGGGTCGCGGCCGAGCTCGGGGATGCGGATCTGGAACTCGTCGGCCGCCACGCTGATGCTCGCCGCGGTGTCGAGCCGGCGCCCGTCCCAGCTGCCGGACACACGCAGCGGCGCCTCCTGGCCGCCGGCCGACGAACCGGCCGACGAACCGGCGGCGCCCCCGGTGGCCGGCGCGACGGTGAGCGCGCCGCCCTTCCCGAGCAGCCGGGACACCACCCCGGACAGGTCCTCGTAGCCGATGGTCACCCGGCCGGTGACGAGGTTCGCGCCCGCGCTGCGGGCGGTGAGCGAGGGCGCGGTCAGGTCGCGCAGCTCCAGGCTGAGCTTCCGTATGTCGAGGTGGTCGCCCTGGGCGTTCACGGTGGTGTTGACGGAGAAGTTCCCCGCGGTGAGGGTGACGTGGTCGAGGCTGAGGTCCGCGGCCTGGGTGAGGAAGGGGAAGCCGTGGATCGAGACCTCGGTGAACCCGTTCGTCGATCCCGACCCGTAGCCGTACTTCTCCTCGGCGAGGGCGACGGCCTCCTTCTCCGCGTAGTGCACCGCGATCCGGTCGGCGGCGACGAACAGTCCCCCCAGTACCACGACCACGATGACGAGCACCTTCACCCAGCGCCGCTTCATCCCCGTACTCCCCCGTGTCTTCCGTGTCTTCCACGTCGTCCGTGCGTGCCTGGTGCGCGCCCGGATACGGAGTCGATCCTAGGGGCGTCTCCTCACCGTCTAGAAGTTGCCGTAGTTGACCTGCCAGGTGGGCAGGCCCATCCGGCGCCACACCGCCACCACCCGGTCGCGGTCGTCGAGCGAGACGCGGACCGCGTAGCGGTGGCGGACGTGCGCGTCGAAGAGCTCGGCCTTGACGAGGTCGTCGGAGCGGCCGTCGTCGGAGGCCCGCATCCACAGTTCGTCGTACGGCACCTCGTACCGCCGCAGCCAGGCCTCGGTCAGCGCGCGGTGGTCCTCGCTGCGGCCGGAGAGCAGCACGATCCGGTCCTGGTGGGAGCTCCGGAAGGCCCGCAGGGCGTCGCGGACCGCGACGTTCAGCAGGTCGAGGTCGCAGCGGGTGAAGTCGTACGGTCCGCGGTCGCCGCGCAGTGCGAGGGTGCCGTCGATGTCGCAGAGGACGGCGGAGGGCAGCGCGGTGTCGGGGACGTACGGGGTGGCGGCCGGGCGGTCGTTGAGCCAGTCGTCGGTGAGGCGCCAGCCGCCGCGGGTGGCCTTGGTGTGCTTGTCGGCGAGGATGCGGATGATCTCCTCGCCGACCGGCCGCGCGCGGGCGGCGTCACGGCGGACGCACTCGTCGACGGGCACGTCGGTGAAGTCGTGCACGACGAAGGTGGCCTCGCGGCCGGCGACGGCGGCCTTGAGGCGCCGGGGGATGTGCGGGGTGAGGTGGGTGTTGTCGACGACGACGTCGAAGCCGTCGTCGACGGCGGCGCGGATGGCGGCGTCCTGGATGCCGAGGACGGTCTGCTCGTGGGCGTGCGAGCGGCGGTCGCCGCCCGGCAGGTCGAGCATGGTGCGAAGGTCGTCGAGGTTGACGCGGCGCATCCGGCCCTCGGACCGCTCCTGGAGGGCGCGGGCGGCGGTCGTCTTGCCGGAGGCCGGCAGTCCGGTCATGACGTGGACCTGGGGCACGGTCAGTTCTCCTCGTCGGTGGTGAAGGGGTCGGCGGCCTCGGGGCGCAGCTCGCGCCAGACGAGGAGGTCGGTGGAGCGCCCGTCGAGGCGCAGGAAGAGGGCGGAGCGCAGCCGCGGGTCGGGCAGCTCCTTGGCGGCCCGCGCGAAGGCGCCGCGGTCGTCGGCGAGGTGGGCGAGGGAGGCGTAGGCCTCGTCGATGGCACGCGTACGGGCGGCGAACTCCTCCTCCAGGCGGGCGATGACCGAGCGTACCCAGGCGTCGAACTCGTCGGGCACCTGCTCGAGGAGCGCGTCGAGCGGACGTCCGCCCCGGGAGCGGATGCCGCCGAGTTCGGGCATGGACAGGCCGAGGCCCTGCGCGAGGGTCCTGGCGGACGTGCCGGCGAAGCGCTGGATGCCGTGGCCGCGCCAGATGTCGCGTTCGGTGACGCCGGTGAGGACCTTGTGGAGCCGTACGTACTCGGCGATCTTGGCCTTGGCGCGGACGCCGTTGGCGAAGCGGAGGACGAAGCCCTCGGCGTCGGTGCCGGTCGCGGGGTTGCCGTCGGGCAGTGTGTTCGACTCCGTGAGCTTCAGCAGGGCGTCGAGCGGCATGGGCGGGTGGACGGTGACGACCGAGCCGATGCCCTGCCAGGCGGTCGCGGCCTCGGCCAGCGGCGTCTCGGTGCCGTCGGGGCCGAACGCGGCGAGCAGGACGAGGTCCCGGCGGTCGCCGTAGTCCACGACGATACGATTCTGCGGGTAGACGATCTCCGCGAGGTACGTCGTCCCCGGCACCAGCGCCGATGTGTCGGCGCCGTCGAGGCGCCGCTGCGCCCAGGTGGCCTGGGTGCTGATGAAGGAGCCCTTCGAGGCGACCCGCCACCGGCCCTCGTAGTGGAAGACCACGCCGAGGCTGCCGTCCACCTTCTCGTACACCTCGAACGGCTCGTCGGGGAGCGCGGGCGCGTAGGGGCGGCCGGTCTCGTGCTCGGAGACGTTGAAGAACTTGGGCAGCGGCAGGGCGACGATCCGTCCGGTGCGGTCGTCGGCGACGAGTCCCCGGCAGCGGATGGTGACGCTGTTCCAGACGCCTTCGTACTGACAGGTCCGCGTGTACGTGTAGATCGACAGCGGCAGCTCGGGGTGTGACTTGCGGGTCACATGCCCGGCTTCGACCGCGGCGGCCAGCTCGTGCGGCGGCAGCAGCGCGTCGAGAGTCAGGTGCGCCTGGCTCATGGGGTTTCCCTCCCGGTTCGAGGCAGCCCATTCTTCTGCCCCGCGCCCGCTCCGACCAGCGAATTAGCTCGTGGGCCGGTGGAGTTGGCCGGTGCGGTTCCGGCGGGGTGCCGGTGCGGTGCCCGGCGGGGCGTCCGGGCGGAGGGCCGGGCGCGGCCGTCCGGGGCGGGGTCCGGCATCCGGGCCGGTGCCCGGCGGTGTCCGAGCGGCCCCGTAGACTCGCCGCCCGAAGAACGTCGCGGAAAGCCGAGGAAGCGAGCGCAATGAATTACGCGGACACCACCGCCCCCATCTACTCCGAGCTCATACGTGAGCAGGGGGACGTTCCCGGGGACGTACGCCGGACCGCCGAAGAAGTGCTGCGCGACCTCAGCCGTGTGATCCAGATGCCGCCGGCCGGCCTTGGCCCGACCGGCGCGCCGATGCAGTAGTGAGGGGGCCGTCGACATGACGGACACCGGCGTGGCCACGGGCGGGGTCGGCGCGGCGGGCACGCCCGGCCATGAGCGCGTGCGGCGCGGTTACGACACCGTGGCCGAGGAGTACCGCGCCCGCATCGGCGGGGAGCTCGACGGCAAGCCGCTCGACCGGGCGCTCCTCGCCGCGCTGTGCGAGCAGGCGGGCGACGGAACGGTGCTCGCCGATCTGGGCTGTGGCCCCGGGCATGTCGCCGCGTGGCTGGCCGGCCGGGGGCGGACGGTGGTCGGGGTGGACCTGTCCCCCGCCATGGTCACGATCGGGCGTGAGCGGCACCCCGAGGTCGAGTTCCGCGAGGGCGATCTGCTGCGGCTGCCGGCCCGGGACGGGGAGTTCGACGGGGCCGTCGCGCTCTACTCCCTCATTCACCTCTCCCCCGACGAGCTCGGCCCCGCCCGCGCCGAGATCCACCGGGTCCTGCGCCCCGGCGGCCCGCTGCTCGTCTCCTTCCACATCGGCACCGGGGTGAGAAACCTCACCGAGTGGTGGGGTCACGAGGTGGACGTCGACTTCCACCATCTGGAGCCCGCGGCCGTCGCCGCCGCCCTGCGTGAGGCCGGCTTCCGGATCGAGGCGCAACTGGAGCGGGCGCCGTACCCGCACGAGGCGGAGACCCGGCGCTGCTATCTGCTGGCCCGCCGCCCGGACTGACACGGCGGGACGAACGACACACACGCCAGACCCGGCCGCCGAACCCGGCCACCGTGCCCGGCGGGTGCGCCCGGCGGGTACGTCAGCCCTCGCGGGCGCCGAGCGTCCGCCAGAGGAAGGTGTGCTCCAGGGCGCTGTTGTAGGCGGTCTGTTCGTGGTCGGTGGCCCCGGCGTGACCGCCGGACAGGGTCTCGTGCAGCAGCACCCGGTGGCCGAGCTCGCGCAGTCGAGCGGCGGTCTTGCGGGCGTGCCCGGGGTGGACCCGGTCGTCCCGGGTCGAGGTGGTGAGCAGCACGGGCGGGTAGGGCCGGCCGGCGGCGAGCCGGTGGTAGGGCGAGAGCTCGGCCAGGTGCGGCCGGTCGGCCGGGTCGTCGGGGTCTCCGTATTCGGCGGTCCAGCTGGCTCCGGCGAGCAGCGTGTGGAAGCGCAGCATGTCGAGCAGCGGGACGTGCGCCACGATCGCGCCGAACAGTTCGGGACTGCGGACCAGCATCGCGCCCATGAGCAGGCCGCCGTTGCTGGCGCCGGTGATGCCGAGCCGGTCCGGGGTGGTGATGCCCCGCGCGACGAGGTCCCGGGCGACGGCCTCGAAGTCCTCGTAGGCGCGGTGCCGGTCGGCCTTGAGGGCGCTGCGGTGCCAGCGGGGGCCGTACTCGCCGCCGCCGCGGATGCCGGCCACCACGTACGTACCGCCGCGGGCGAGCCAGGCGCGGCCGCGCACGGTGTCGTACGCGGGGGTGAGGGAGACCTCGAAGCCGCCGTATCCGGTGAGCAGGGTGGGGCCGGGGTGGTCGGTGCCGCCGACGACGGTGTACGGGACGCGGGTGCCGTCGGCGGAGCGGGCGAAGTACTGGCGGGCGGTCAGGCCGGTCGCGTCGAAGCGCTCGGGCGCCTGCTTGATCGGCTCGCCGGGCCGGCCGATCTCGCCGCGGTGCAGGGTGGTCGGCTGGAGGTGGCCGGTGATGGAAAGGAAGTACTCGTCGCCGGTGTCCGGGTCGGTGTCGGTCAGGGCGGCGGAGGCGAGCGGCGGGACGTCGGCGAGCTCGCCGCGCTCCCAGCGTCCGGTGGAGGGGTCGGGCGTGAGCACGTATATGCGGCTGGCGACGTCCTCGAGGGTCTCCACGACCAGGTGGTTGCGGGTCCAGGCGTGGCCGGCGAGGGCCGTGCGCTCGTCGGGGGTGAACAGGACGTCGAGTTCCCGCCGTCCGGCGAGGAAGTCGTCGAGGCGGAAGGCGAGCAGGGCGCCGGCGGGCTGCCCGAGCCAGGGTCGCTTGGGGGTGACGAGGAGCCGGTCGCGGTGCACGGAGGTGTCGGCGTCGTCGGGGACGTCGATGCGGCGCAGCTCGCCGTCCGGGGTGAGCAGGTGGGTGTCGTGGTGCCAGAAGTCGCGGTAGCGGACGACGAAGTCGCGCTCGAAGCCCTCGGTCGGGTCGTGCCAGGCGGAGACGGCGAGGTCGGACTCGGCGACCTCGTGGACGAGTTCGGCCTCGGCGAGCGGGGTGCCCCGGCGCCAGCGGCGGACGGTGCGCGGATAGCCGGAGGCGGTCATGGAGCCGGGGCCCTGGTCGGTGCCGACGAAGACGTGGTCCTCGTCGATCCAGCCGATGTCGGTCTTCGCCTCGGGCAGTCGGAAGCCGTCCGCGACGAAGGCCCGGTCCTCCAGGTCGTACTCCCGCACCACGACGGCGTCGCCGCCGCCCCGCGCGAGGCTGATCAGCGCCCTCCGGAACGCGGGCCGCAGCACCTGTGCGCCGGCCCAGGTCCAGTCCTCGCCCTCCGCCTCGGCCAGCGCGTCGAGGTCGAGCAGCACGTCCCAGGAGGGCTCGTCGGTGCGGTACTCCTCCAGGGTGGTGCGCCGCCAGACGCCGCGGGTGTGTCCGGCGCCCTGCCAGAAGTTGTAGAGGTAGGGGCCGCGGCGCGTGGTGTACGGGATCCGGTCGGGCGCGTCGAGCACCTCGCGCAGCTCGGCCACGAGGCCGGCGAATCCTTCGCCCCGCGCGAGCTCGGCCTCGGTCTCGGCGTTGCGCTCCCGCACCCAGGCGAGCGCGCGCTCGCCCTCGACCTCTTCGAGCCACAGATAGGGGTCGGTGTCGCTCACGCCCGGTACTCCTCTTGTTCGTCCCGCTCGTCCCACTCGTCGTGGGGCGGGATGGTCCACCGCAGGACGGTACCGCCGTCGGCGGCGCGGTGGAGGGTGACCGGGTGGACCTGACCGGCGTCCCGCTCGCCGTGGTGCCGCATCGCGTGGTCCCCGGGGTTCCATCCGATGCCGAGGACCCGGCAGCCGGCCACCTCGATCCGCCCCGCTTCCAGGGGGTGGTCGCGTCCTGCCCGCTGGAAGCGGTGGAAGTCGGTGTGCGCGTCGACCGACCACACCAGGCCCCTGCCCTGGTGGTGTTCGCGGGTCCAGGCTTCGAGCGCGGCGGCCTTCCGTTCGGCTTCGGCGACGGGCAGGTCGAGCCAGCCGCACGGTCCGCCGTCGTCGCCCGGTGTCATCCGCTCGCCGCCGAAGTGGGCGTGCGCGGCGTCCACGTGCCGCCCCCAGTAGGCGAGGTCGGCGAGGCCGTCGTCGGACTCGTCCGCGAGCCCCGTCCAGGCGTCCAGCGCGACCGCGTCCCCGACGACCGTGCCGCAGCGGTCGACCGGCAGGTCGCCGAGCCGGACGGGGGCGTCGCCGGCGCCGTCGGGCCACGGCACGCCCAACTCGACCTCCAGGACCGAGATCACCGGCTCCTCGTCGAAGACGGAGGGCTCGGTGGCCGCCCGTACGGTCAGCGTCCCGTCGGCGCGGGCCGGCACGGCCACCGCCTCGCACAGCCCGTCGCGCAGATGCCCGCCTCCGGCGGCAGCGGCCTCGCGCGCCCGCTCGGACAGGGGCCGGCCGAGCTCGGGCCAGACGCCGATGCCCCCTGCCATGCCGAGCACGAGCACGCCCGAGGGCGCCGTGACCTCGCCGAGGCCCGTCCACGTCTCGGTCTCACCAGCGATCTCGCTCATGTCGACGATGGTGCACCACGCCTCTGACAAGCCGACCGCTCCGCGGGATCCACGGGCCGGTCCCTGGATCGCCCACCTTCGCTTCAACGGTCAACTGGTCGGAACTCAACCAAATCGGGGGCATTTCATACGTTTTCGCCCCTATGAGGTGGTAAGCCGCAGGGGGACCATGCCAACGCCAGGAGGGTAGACATGATCGCCCAGGAACAGATTCCCACTGTGCTGGACCATCCCGTGTACGACCAGGAAGGCAGGAAGATCGGAGACGCCAAGCACGTCTTCGTCGACGACGTCACCGGTCGCCCCGAGTGGGTCACCGTCAAGACCGGAATGTTCGGCACGAACGAGTCCTTCGTGCCGATCAAGGACGCTTCCCTGGTCGACGACCATCTGGAGGTCCCGTACCCCAAGGACCGCATCAAGGGCGCTCCGCACGTCGACATCGACGGCGGCGGCCACCTGGACGCGAGCGAGGAGCAGCGCCTCTACGAGTACTACGGCATCGCGTGGGACGAGGCCTGGCAGCGGGCGAACCAGCCCGGCGACGGAGGCTGGGCACACGGCACCGCCGGTACGGCGGGAGCGGCCGGAGCGGCCGGCCTGACCGATCGGGGCCGAGGCGACCTCGGAGCCGAGGACATGGGCACGGCGCGGACGGGGCGTTCGGTCGGCGACGACGCGATGACCCGGTCCGAGGAGCAGATGCACGTGGGGATCGAGCGGGTCGAGACCGGGCATGTGCGGCTGCGCAAGTACATCGTCACCGAGGACGTCCAGCAGACCGTGCCGGTGCGCCATGAGGAGGTTCGCGTGGAGCGCGAGCCGATCACGGAGGCCAACCGCGAACAGGCCCTCTCCGGGCCCGAGATCGCCGAGGCCGAGCACGAGGTGATCCTCCACGAGGAGCGTCCCGTGGTCGAGACCAAGGCCGTCCCCGTCGAGCGGGTCCGCCTCCGGACGGACGAGGTGACCGACGAGGAGACCGTCAGCGGGCGGATCCGCAAGGAACGCATCGAGGTCGAGGGCGACGAGACGGGCATCGCCCGGGACCGCGACGAGCGCGACGCCATGTGACGAGGCCGCACCGCCGGTACCGATCACCGACGTCGTCCACCGCGAAGACCTCCGGTGGGGTGCGGGCGCCGAGCCTGCACCCCACTCGGGGGCCTTCGCGCCGCCGTGCAGCGCCCTTGTGCTCGGCCCGCGCCCCAAACCCGACGCACCTCCGTGCGCCGCCGGATTCGCTCTCCCAGGTGGAGTCGGCGCCCCACGCCGCCACTGGGCCTGTCGGCAGCCGTTGAATGTCCCCCATGAGGCTGACGAGGACGCTCTGCGCGGCGGCGGTGCTCCTGGCGGCGACGGCCGCCGGACTCACCGCCCCCGCGGCCGGCGTGAACCCCCCGAAGATCCCCACCGTCTTCCTCGGCGACGCCTCCGTCGCCGGGTGGGGCATCGCTCCCGTCGACCCGAACGGGCTGCTCTGCGTGCGCGCCCAGGAGAACCTGCCGGACGTCATCGAGGACCAACTGGCCGACCAGGCCATCCTCCTGGACATCACGGCCGACGTGTCCTGCGCCGGAGCCGCCCTCCACCATGTGTGGGAGGAGCAGGAGCTGGGCGGCGGCGGGACCGCCGTACCGCAGAAGCGTGCCCTGACGAAGGAGACGAAGCTGGTCGTGGTCGGGCTCGGGGCCGGGACCGCAGGTTTCGGGCAGGTGCTCAAGCAGTGCTCGCAGCGGCTGCGGGGCACCGAGGGGTCGCACCTGCCGGACGTGCCGGTGGACGCGGGGTCGCCCGCCGCGCAGTGCGACGCGTACTTCTCGAAGGGTGCGGGTGCGGACTGGCTCGAGCGGCGGTTCGCGCAGACCGGCAAGGACCTCGACAAGCTGTTCTCCGAGATCGGCAGCGAGTCGCCCTCGGCCACGACGGTTCTCGTGGGTTATCCGCGGCTCGTCCCGAAGGATCGCAAGCGGTGCCGCACCGCCCTGCCCGGCGGCGAACGGCCGCTCGCCGATGTGCCGGAGGCCGCGTGGGGCTTCCTCGACACCAAGGTGCAGGCGCGGCTCAACTCCCTGATGGCGGCGAAGGCCAAGGAGCACAAGGCCCACTTCGTCGACCTCTACGCGACCACCGGTGCGGCCACCGCCTGCGACGGCTCGGACCGGGCGGTCGGCGGTCTGCTCGAACCGTCCGGGGTGACCCTCCTCCATCAGCGGCTGCCCTGGCTGCTCGCGGCCGACGAGACGGGCCGCGACGGCAACGGCGACACCGTCGCCCAGTCGATCGCGGCGATGTACGGACACGGCCCCGCCTGACCCGCCGTTGCGACGGCCGTGACGGCCGTGACGACTTCCTTGAGTGCTTCGCCCTCGGCCGGGTAGCCGGAGTCCTGGGCCCTCTCACCGCTTCTCGCCCTTTTGCCGGATATGAATGATTTCCGGATGATGGGTTCGGTTAGTCAGGCTGAGAGGGTCACTCATGGCCCGTACCGCAGGACAAGGCGTGGAAAGGCGGTCTTTCACCGTGTCTCGACCGAGAATCCTCGTGGTGGGCGCCGGTTTCGCCGGGGTCGCGTGCGTGCGGCGCCTCGAACGGCGGCTGACCGGGCGAGAGGCCGCGATCTCGCTCCTTTCGCCCTTCTCCTACCAGCTCTACCTGCCCCTGCTCCCCCAGGTGGCCTCCGGCGTGCTGACCCCTCAGTCGGTCGCGCTGTCCCTTCGGCGCAGCGAGCGGCACCGGACGCGGATCATCCCCGGCGGCGCGGTCGGCATCGACACGGACGCCAAGGTCTGCGTGGTGCGGACCATCAGCGGGGAACTGGAGACCGAGCCGTACGACCATCTGGTCCTCGCCCCCGGCAGCGTCACCCGCACCTTCGACATCCCGGGTCTCAAGGAGCACGCCCGCGGCATGAAGACCCTCGCCGAGGCGGTGTACATCCGCGACCACGTGATCGCCCAGCTGGACCTCGCCGACGCGAGCCAGGACGAGGCGGAGCGGGCCGCGCGGCTGCAGTTCGTGGTGGTCGGCGGCGGCTACGCGGGTACCGAGACGGCCGCGTGCCTGCAGATGCTCACCCACAACGCGGTCAAGCGCTATCCGCGGCTCGACCCCAAGCTCATCAAGTGGCACCTGGTGGACATCGCGCCGACGCTGATGCCCGAGCTCGGGCCCAAGCTGGGCGCGGCGGCGCTCGACATCCTGCGGCGGCGCGGGATCGAGGTGTCCCTCGGGGTCTCGGTGGCGTCCGTGGACGAGAAGACGGTGACGCTGACGGACGGCAGGGTGCTGCCGAGCCGGACCCTGATCTGGACGGCCGGGGTCGCGGCGAGCCCGCTGATCGGGACCCTCGGCGCCGAGACGCACCGGGGCCGGCTCGTGGTGGGCGCGGACATGGCGGTGCCGGGCATGCCCGGGGTGTACGCGCTGGGCGACGCGGCAGCGGTGCCCGACCTCGCCAAGGACGAGAAGGGCGCGGTCTGTCCGCCCACCGCCCAGCACGCCATGCGCCAGGGCAAGGTGGTCGCCGACAACCTGGTCGCGACCCTGCGGGGCGAGAAGACCCATCCGTACGTCCACAAGGACCTGGGGCTGGTGGTGGACCTCGGAGGTCTGGACGGCGTCTCCAAGCCGCTGGGCGTCGAGCTCCACGGCATGCCGGCCCAGGCGGTGGCCCGCGCCTATCACTGGGCGGCGCTGCGCACCAATGTGGCGAAGACCCGGGTGATGACGAACTGGCTGCTCAACGCCGTGGCCGGTGACGACTTCGTCCGCACCGGCTTCCTGGCCTCCAAGTCCGGCACACTGCGGGACTTCGAGTACACGGACGCCTATCTCACCCCCGAGCAGGTCCGCACCCACACCGCCTCCCTGCGCGCCTCCACGGCCTGACGCCCGCCCGGCCCACGACCGCCTGGGCCGCCGCGGCGAGCAGCTGCACCGCCGCGGCGGCCAGGAGGGCGCCCGCCGGCGTCCGTCCGGCGAGCGGCCCGGCCGCGGCGGCGCCCAGCGCGAACGCGGTGATCTTGACGCTGGCTCCCGTGGTGAACACCTGGGCCCGCAGCCGCTCCGGCGCCTCCCGGTGCCGCACCGCGAACAGGGCGGTCAGCTGCGGTCCTTCGGCGGCGCCGGCGAGCAGCGCGGCGGCCACGAGGACGTCGGCCCGGCCGCTCGCGGCCGCTGCGCAGGCCGCCGAGAAGGCCGCCGCCAGCGCCAGCGGCGCGACCCACAGGACCGTGTCGGGGTTCGGGGCGCGGCGGCGCCGGGCGAGCACCGCTCCGGCCCCGAGGGCCGCGAGGGCGACACAACCGAGCAGCAGAGCACCGTCGCCGGCGGTTCCGAGAACCCGTGCCCCGAGCAGGGGCACGCAGGCGACGAAGATTCCCTGCCCGAGGCAGGAGAGGGTGGAGCTGAGGGTCGCCCTGGCCAGCGGCACGGAGCGGGCCAGGCAGGCGAAGCCGCGTACGAGATCCCCCGCCACCGCCCGTACGGTCGGCGGACCGCCCGCGTCGGACCTGCGGGGCAGCCCCCGGGTCGCGGGCACCGCGAGCAGGATCAGCGCGGCGGAGGCCGCCACGGCGGCGGGAGCCCCGAGGAGGCGGCCGAGGAGTCCGGCGAGGGCCGGCCCCAGCAGGCTCGCGGCGTTGAAGGTCATGGCGTCGAGCGCGTGCGCCCGATGGAGCCGTTCCGCCGGTGCCGCGGTGGAGAGTTGTGCCGTCCAGCCGCCCGCGAGGGCCGGGGCGAGCGTCCCGGCGGCCAGCGCGACGAGCAGGGTGAGGGGGAACGGGACGCGCCCGAGGCTGAGCAGCACGGCGACGAGTCCTGCGGCGTAGAGGACGAGGGAGGCGGCGAGCAGCCGGCCCGGGCGGCGGGCACGGTCGAGGAGCGCGCCGAGGACCGGTCCGCCGAGCGCCGCCGCGGCCGTGATGCCGGCGAGCAGGGCGGCCCCCGTCGCCACCGATCCGGTGGAGCCGTAACCGAGCAGCAGGAGCGCGGGCCCGGACATCTCGTCACCGGTGCGCGCCGCCGTGGCGCCCGCGAGCAGGCGCCGTGTCCCGTGGTTCTTCTGGTCGTTCAGCACCGGCATGACGCTACGCAGGTAACTCAAAGCTCCACAACATGCGTTACATTCGCTCCATGCCTCCCGCCCCCGCGCCCGCGCCCCCGGACGACGGCGCCGCGCGTCACTCCGTCCTCGCCAACGCCCGGCGCGCCGCCGACCTGGTCAATGTGCTGAGCCGGCCCGACCCGCGTCCGTCGTGTCTGGACGAGGTCGCGGCGGTGCTGCGCGCGTACGGCGAGAGCGAGCCGCTCGGGCTCGCCGAGGCCGACCTTCCCGGGCTGCGGGAGGCGGCGGGCGCGCTGCGACCGGTGTTCGCCGCGGACGGCGTGGACGCGGCGGCGCGGGTGCTCAACGCGCTGCTCGCCGAGCGGACCGGTCCGCTGCGGCTCACCGCGCACGGCGGCGCGAGCCCGTGGCACCCGCACGTGGACCGGGACGACGAGGCCCCGTGGGCGGAGTGGTTCCTCGCCTCCTCCTGTCTCTCCCTCGCCGTGCTCCTGTGGGACCGGGGACGCGCACCGGGCGGAGTGTGCGCTTCGGGCACGTGCCAGGACGTCTTCGTCCCCCTGGGCAGCGGCCAGGAGCGCCGCTACTGCTCGCGCCGGTGCGCCACCCGCGAACGGGTCGCGGCGCACCGGCGGGCCAAGGGAGGCGCGGCGAGCGCGGCCGGTCGCCGGCGGTCCGGTCCCGGGTGACCGGGTCACCCGGGACCTGAGCGGCTCAGATGTCGATCACGCGGTAGGCGATCGTGTAGATGCCGCCGGAGCCTTCCAGGGAGCGGTACTGGACCTCGGCGCCGGCCTCGCTGCCGGTGACGAGCGTGGCGCCCAGCTTGTCGGCGCCGAAGGTGTCCTTGTCCCAGAGGGTGAGGGTGCGGGCCTGCTGGCGGCCGAGGACCAGCGCCGGGTTGCTGTTGCCGTCGGTCATGGAGCGGACGTAACCGGCGCCCATGGTCTGGTACGTGATGCCGGTGCCGGGCCACACCTTGACCTGGTTGCCGTTGGCGTCGGTGATGTTGAGGTAGGCCTCGTCGTGGTTGCCCTCGCTGTTCTTGTGGCAGGTCAGCTCCAGGAGCTCGATCTTCACGTAGTCGATCGGCTCGGCCTGGGCGGTGCCGGCGAAGACCCCGAGGCTGCCGAGTCCGAGCAGTGCGGCGGCGGCCATCCGGACGGTACGGCTCTTGCTCATGGTGGATCCCCCGTGTTCATGACGTCACGTCAGGTGACGTCCGGTGTGCGACCCCGCCGTCCCGGCCGGGCCGTTCGTGCCGTTCCCCCCGGCACGTCCCTCACTGTGCCCGCCCCGCCGCGGCCGGTTCTACGCGCGTTCCGCTGGCCGGAACAGCGTGGCCCGGGTCACACCGGAAGCCCCCGGGCGAGTCCGCGCGCGAGCGCGCCGGCGGCCTCGGCGACCGCGTCGGCCAGCGGTTCGAGGCGGCGCCCCGCGCGGACCATCGCGGCGAGCGCGGCCACGGTCCGGCCGTCCGGCGACCGTACGGGCAGGGCCGCGCAACACACCCCCGCCATCACGTCCTCCCGGTCGAGCACGGCGCCCGCGCCCCGGGGGCCGCGCAGCGCCAGGCCCGCGGCCGTGTCGAGGCGGAACGCGGTCCCGTCCCGCAGCGGCAGCACGGGCTCGAGCTCACCGGGCACCGAACTCATCGTCAGCGCCTGGTCCTCCCGCATCACCACGAGCAGCACGCTCGCCCCGGTCGAGGCGCGCAGCCGGTGCAGCGGCAGCCGGGCGGCGGCCCGCAGGCCCGGGTGCGGCTCCCAGGCGAGGCCGAGCCGGTAGAGCTGCGGGCCGACCCGGTAGCGCCGGTCGCGGCGTTCGACGGCGCCGACGGCCACGAGCTGGTCGAGCAGTCGGTGCGCGGTGCCCTTGGGGACGCCGCAGGCCTGGGCGAGTTCGGTGACGCCCGCCGCGTCGTCGCCGTGCCTTCGCAGCGCCTCCAGGAGGGCGAAGGCCCCTTCGAGGACTCCTCTGCCCCGGTCGACCATGCTCGCGTTCGCCACCATGTCCCCGTCTCCCCCTGGGCCTCTCCCGCCCGGCCGCCGTCCCCCGATGGCGCGGCCCCGGACGCCGGGGACACCTTGCGGCAGAACGGACGTACCGGCCAAGCCTTTGCGCGGCGTGGCGCGGGAGCACGGCAGGCACGGCACGGGTAAGGGGCCTCTCAGGGACCCTCAGGGACCCTCAGCGGGCGAGGACCGCGGCCGGGCCCATGACGACGACGGGCTCGCGCACCGGGTCCAGGGCACGCAGCAGTTCCGTCATGTCCTCGCGCGGCAGGGAGACGCAGGCCTGGGTGGGGCCGCCGTGGTCGACGTGGATCCAGACGCCGCCGCCCTTCTCCGGGCCGAGCGGGCGCTCCTTGTTGAGGGGGGTGGTGCCCGGTACGCGGTTGTAGTCGATGGCCACGACGTAGTCGAAGGAGCCCTCCAGGGGTTCACCGAGGAAACCGGTGCCGGAGACGGCGAACTCCTCGTCCTGGTCGTACGGGACGCGCGCACCGGGGTCGGGGAGCCGGCCGCCGGCGTCGCCGAGGCGGAAGACCCCGGTCGGCGAGCGCAGGTCACCGGCCACATGGTTCTCGGTCCAGCCGCGCAGGGCGTTGTGTCCGACCCAGGGGCCGGCGGTCCGGTGCCACCGGCCGGCCGGCTCCCGCTCGTACAGCACGGCGGTGGCCGTGTTGCCGTCGGCGCTCTCGCCGCTGACGACGAGGACCTGGGTGGTGCCGGCGGGGACGCGGGCCTGGGTGCGGGGGCCGACGCCGGGGATGCGCGAGGGGGCGCGGTCGGCGCCGCCGCGTACCTCCCGCGGCGGTGCCGCCGCCCCGGCGGGCGCCTTCGCGGGTCCCTTGGCGGGCGCGGCGGGCGGCGACGGGGCCGGGGTGCATCCGGCAAGCACCAGGACCGCGGACAGGGCGCAGGTCAGCACCGTTGCGGTGCCCGCGCGGACGGGCATGCGGACGGCCATGGGCGGGCCACCTCCGAGCTTCGGGGCAATGCCGCCATCCGTACCCGGTGCGTGCGCGTGCCTGTCGCCCCGGCCGGGTCCCCTCACCCGTCCGGGCCCAAGCGCGGATCCCTGGCCGGGCACGGCAAAGGAGTTGACGAGCCGTAGGGTGCGGCGATCTCCTGACCCGGTGAACGACTCGCCCGCGAACGCCCTTCGCATCGCCCGGATCGACCCCGCCAACCCGGCCGCGTCCGCCGCGCTCCTCGCGGACTGGCGGCTGATCCACAACGCGATCATCCCCACGGCCCCGCTCTCCGCCGACGAGGTGCGCGAGCGGGCCGCCCGCAACCGGCTCGAGGTGGCCTACGCGGACGGCACGGCCGTCGGCTGCTCCACCGTCCGCCCACCGGACGAGGAGACCCCCGCCGCCACCGTCATCTCCCGCGTCCTGCCCGCCTACCGCGGCCGGGGCTACGGGACGGCGCTGTACGAGCGGGGCCTGGCGCACGCCAGGACGCTGAGCGACGCGGGCGTGGAGACCGTCGTGCTCGCGAGCAACCAGGAGGGACTGCGCTTCGCGCTCGCCCGCGGCTTCGTGGAGGTCGAGCGGTACGTGCTGCCGGGTGACACCGTGCCGTTCGTGGCGCTGCGTCTCGCCGAGGGCATGGTGACGGCGGGGGTCACGGCGGGCTCGTAGCCGGCGCTGCGCCTCGCCGAGGACGTGACGACGGCGGGGGTCACGGCGGGCTCGTAGCGGAAATTCGCTGGACGGGACGCCGCCGGGCGGGGCACCCTCGAGGCATGATCGACAGAATCGAGCACACCTCCGCCCGGTGAGCGCCGCGGACGAGCGCGTGGCGCTCACCTCTCGGCCCTCCCTGTACGCCTTCGTCCTCGACCGCCTCGCGGCCGAAGGGGACGGCGGACCACCCGCCGGTGGCTATGCGGCTCCTGAGGAGCCGTCACTCCTCGGGACCGGACCATGGTTGCGTGGCGGGAAGGCCGCCGCTGCCGTGCGGGCGGCCCTCGGCCGGCTCCTCGCCGGACCCGACACCCCGGCCACGGCCGAGGCGATCGACCGGTCCCTCGCCGAACTCCCCGTCCGTACGGGCCCGCTGGTCGGCGCCGTCCTGTCCCTCCCGCTCGACGACGTGCCCGCGGCCCGCCGATCGGCCCGCCGTCTGGTCCGTACGGGCACGACGGTCCGTACCGTGAGCGTCGGGCTGGCGCTCCTGCTGCGGCTCGGTGAGCCCGAGGACGTGCCCGCTCTTGAAGCGCTGTCGCGTGTGCGGGATCTGTCGGACCTCGCCGTGACGGCCCTGGAGCGCCTGGACCCGCGACTGGCCGCGCTGCGCCGGCTGGACGTCCGGGTCAGCCGGCCCGAGCTGCGGCCGCTGGTGGACGGGATCCTGTACGGAACGGCGCGGGACGTCCGGCGACTGCTGCTCCGGCAGCCGCTGGACGTCCGTATCGTCAACGCGTCCCAGGCGCGGTGGATCGCCGAGGCGGCCGGTCTCGGCGGGCTGCTGCGCCGGGGCCCGGTCGATCCTCGGCTGCTCGCGCAGGCGGGGCGACTCCTGGTGCGGATGGCGAGTCCGCGCGAGGAGCGGGCGGAGATCCTCCGATACGGCGGGGCCGTCGACGTCCACGAGCTCGTGATCCGGCGTGCCTGCGCGCTGCGGCCGACCCTGGATCACGCCGCCGTGCTCCTCTCGCTCGCCGTCGACCTGCACAGCGGCCCGACGCGGATGCTGCCCTGGCGGGAAGGACAGCGGGAGCAACTGCTCGACGCGATCGGCGCCCTGCTCTCCTCGACGGCCTGGGAGGGGGTGTACGCGGAGGCCGGTGCGGACGCCCCGTCCGCCGTGCGCCGAAGGGTGGCCTGGCTGCGGTATACCGCCGGGCGCGTCTTCCGGGCGCCCGAGCCGCCGGGCCGGCTGCGGATCGAGGTCCTCTCGCGCGATCCGGCCGACGGGGAGCAGGTGGAGACCCGCATCCTCCTGGACGGGAGACCGCTCGTCCCCGAGGTCTTCGGGCGTGGCGCGGGAAACACCCCCGAGGACCTCCTCGACGCGGGCTGTCTCGTGGCCACCGAGGAGCCCCGCGAGGTGCGGCTCGCGGACGCCTGGTGCTGCGAGGGCTGTTGCGGCGCGCTGTCGGTGACCGTCGTCCGCGAGGGCGACGAGGTGGTGTGGCGGGACTGGCGGCACCCGGCCCGGCTGCCGTCCGGCGACCCGGCCCCCGAGCTTCCCGCGTACCGCTTCGACGCCGCCGCCTACGACGCCGAGCTCGCGCGGGCGACCGGGGACGACGGCTGGTCGTGGCCGGCCCGGACGACCGGGCGGCTGATCGGAGCCGCGCTGCGCGAACGCCCGGAGCCGCTCGCCCGCTGGGACTGCGTGCTCGTCCACGCGAGCGCGGACGGCCGGGATCCTGACACGGCGGTGCTGTGGTTCCACTATCGTCCGGGCACCTTCGAGGGTGAGCCGGCGGAGAAGGGGCCGTGGCTGCACTTCGTGTGGCGCCTGCCCGACGACGGCACTCCGCCGGCCGTGCGGGCGGCGGCCGCGCTGCACCGGATCGAGCGGGAGGACCCGAGGGCTTACGCGGAGTGCGCCGGGGGCAGCCGCTGAGGGCGCGCCGCCGCCGCGCGGCCGCCCGGAGTCCTCCCCCGGACCCGCCGGAGCATGCTGACGAGTCGTCAGATCCGCTCCGTCCCACCTCTGGGAACCTCGCGGTCGCGGCGCTACCCTCCGCGCATGATTCCGACCGTGGTGTGGGGAACCGGAAATGTCGGGCGCGCGGCCATCCGGGCCGTCGACGCCCACCCGGCGCTCGAACTCTCGGCCGTCCTCGTCGCGAACCCCGCCAAGGTCGGTCGTGACGCCGGCGAGCTCGCCGGCCTCGGGCGCGAGCTGGGGGTCGCGGCGCGGGACGACGTGGCGGCCGTCCTCGCGCGGGGCCCGGGCGCCGTCGTGTACGCGGCGTCCGGGGACCTGCGTCCCGACGAGGCGCTCGCCGACGTGGTGCGGGCGGTCCGGGCCGGGGCGGTGGTCGTGACGCCCTCGCTGTATCCGCTGTACGACCAGCGCGGCGCACCGCCGGAGTTCCGGGAGCCGGTCCTGGCGGCGGTCAAGGAGGGCGGCGGCTCCCTCTTCGCCTCGGGCGTGGACCCGGGGTGGGGCAACGACGTGCTGCCGCTGCTCGTGAGCGGGCTCGGCAGCACCGTGGAGGCGATCCGCTGCCAGGAGATCTTCGACTACTCGACGTACGAGCAGGAGGAGTCGGTCCGGCACCTCGTCGGCATGGGGCGGCCCATGACGTACGAGCCGCCGATGCTGCTGCCGTCGGTGCCGACGATGGTGTGGGGCGGTCAGCTGCGGCTGATGGCCCGGGCGCTCGGCGTCGAGCTGGACGAGATCCGCGAGACGCTGGAGCGGCGCCCGCTGGAGACGACGGTGCGGACCCGGACGATGGGCGAGTTCGCGGCGGGCACCCAGGGGGCGGTCCGCTTCGAGGTGCAGGGAGTCGTCGACGGGGAGCCGCTGCTCGTGATCGAGCACGTCACCCGGATCCATCCGGACTGCGCACCGGACTGGCCGGTGCCGCCGGACGGCTCTGGGGCGCACCGGGTGATCGTGGAGGGCCGGCCGCGGATCGAGGTCACCGTCGAGGCGACGGACGAGGGCGAGAACCGGTCCGCGGGCGGCAACGCGACCGCCGTGGGCCGCCTCGTGGGGGCGATCGACTGGCTCGTGGCGGCGGAGCCGGGACTGTACGACGCGCTGGACGTGCCGCTCAGGCCGGCGGTCGGGAAGCTGGGAAGGAGACCGCGGTGATCATCGACATTCCCGAGGGCCAGGAGCCGATCGGGTACGTATGGGGCGACATGGTGCCCGGGATCGGGATGGCGGCGGCGAACTTCTCGCTGTCGGTGTACGCGCACACGACGCTCGGGCTGCGCGAGTTCGAGGCGGCGCGCCTGCGGATCGCGCAGATCAACGGGTGCCGGTTCTGTCTGGACTGGCGGACCGACCGGGACGGGGAGACGGTCGAGGAGGAGTTCGCGGACGCGGTGCTCGCGTGGCGGACGACGGAGGCCTTCGACGACCGGACCCGGCTCGCGGCGGAGTACGCGGAGCGGTACGCGTTGGACCACCACAACCTGGACGAGGAGTTCTGGTCGCGGATGACGGCGGCGTACAGCCAGGTCGAGATCGTGGAGCTGACGATGAGTCTGGGTTCGTGGCTGGCGTTCGGGCGGCTCAACCGGGTGCTGGGCCTCGACACGGTGTGCGTGCTGCCCACGCACTGAGGCGGTCGTGACGGGGCCGGCCGGGTCGCCCGGCCGGCCCCTCGTGCCCGTCCCGCCGCCGTCACAGGTCGGTGGCGATGATCTTCTCGATGTTGCGTTCGGCGAGCGCGGTGATGGTGACGAACGGGTTGACGCTCGCGTTGCCGGGGATGAGCGCGCCGTCGATGACGTACAGACCGGCGTAGCCGTGCAGGCGGCCGTGGTTGTCGGTCGCGCGGCCGAGGACGGCGCCGCCGAGCGGGTGGTACGTGAGGTGGTCGCCCCAGATCCTGTTGCCGCCGAAGAGGTCGGTGCGGTAGATCGTGCCCTCCTTGGCGTTGATCTTGTCGAAGATGGTCTTCGCCGCGTCGATGGAGGCCTGCTTCCAGGCGCGGTCCCAGGTGAGGTCGACGTTTCCGGTGGCGGGGTTCCAGCGGAACTCGGCCCGGTGCGGGGTCTTGGTGATGGAGAGGTAGAAGGAGGCGTAGGTCTCGATGCCGGTGGGCAGGGGCGCGACCTCGGCGAAGGCGCCGCCCGCGTCCCAGTTGTCGATGCCGGCGGTCGGCATGGCCGACTGGAGCTTTCCGGTGGGGTCCCACATGTGGTTGGCCCGGCCGCACATGACGTTGCCGTTGTCGCCCCAGCCCTTGCCGATCTGGTCGTTGAGGGCCGGCAGGGCTCCGGTGGCCTTGAGCCGGGTCAGGAGCTTGCTGGTGCCGACGCTGCCGGCGGCGAAGAACACCCGGTCGGCGATGACGGTCTTGGTCTCGACGGTGGCGCCGGTGGTGTCGAGCCGGTCGAGGGAGACGGTGTAGCCACCGCCGGACGCCGGGGTGACGGTGGTGACCTTGTGGAGCGGGGAGACGGAGAGCCGTCCGGTCGCGGCGGCGCGGGCGAGATAGGTCTTCTGGAGGGTCTTCTTGCCGTGGTTGTTGCCGTAGATGACCTCGCCCTCCAGGGCTGACCTGGGCACGGCGCCGGCGGCCTCCTGCCGCATGTAGTCCCAGTCGTAGACGTTGGGCACGAAGACGAAGGGGAAGCCGGAGCGTTCGGCGTGCTTGCGGCCGACCCGGGCGTACTGGTAGCAGGCGGCGCCCTCCCACCAGGACGGGTCCACGGGGGTGACGCCGAGCCCCGCGTTGGCGCGGGGGTAGTAGGTGCCGTACATCTCGGCGGGGTCGACGGTCGGGAGGATGGCGGGGAAGAGGTCCCGTCGGGGCGTGACGGCCATGCCGCCGTTGACGAGGGATCCGCCGCCGACGCCGCGGCCCTGGTAGACGGTGATGCCGGCGAAGTCCTCGGCGTCGAGGATGCCGGTGTAGCGGGGCACGTCCTTGTCGAGCGGGAAGCCGAGGAAGTTGCTCAGCGGCTGTCTGGTGCGGGTGCGCAGCCAGAAGGAGCGGTAGTCGGGCTTGGTGGTGTTGGCGAAGATCTTCCCGTCGGATCCGGGGGTGTCCCAGGCCATGCCCATCTCGACCATGTGGACGGGGACGCCGGCGAGGGTGAGCCGGAGCGCGGCGACGGAGCCGCCGTATCCGGTGCCGATGACGAGGACGGGGACGCGGGCGCCGGAGGGGATCGGCGCGGTGAGGGGGGTCGTGGCGGTCCCGGCGAGGCCGGTGGCGCTCGCCGCGGTGGTGGGGCCGGCGAGCGCGAGGCCGCCCAGAAGAGAACCGGTTCCTGTGACGAACCGACGGCGGCTCAGGCCTCGGGAAGCCGAGGCCGAAAGGGATCTGTCAGTCACGTGATGTTCCTCACTCGAGGAATGAACGGGAACATGTTCTACTGGCGCGTTCGTGGGAAGTCACGCGAAACCGCCAGGTAACTTACGGTCGGAAATCAGCCGAATGCGATCACGCGCGAAGGGTCGGCGGGGTCGGAATCCGGACGTGATGCCAAGAGGACGCGATGTCGAGAGGACGTGGTGCCGAGAGGGGATCGCGTCGGCGGCTGCCGTGCGGCCTCAGCCGGTGGCCGTCAGACCGGCCACCAGGACGGCCGCGAGCGCGGCCCAGGCCACGGCGCCGGGACCGGCCGTGCGCCAGCCCAGGGCGGCGAGGAGGAGACCCGCGAGAAGGCCGGCGGCGAGGGCACGCCGGTCGCGGGTGAAGGAGAGGGCACGGCGGGCCGTGCCGGGGGCGCGCCGTTCCAGGAGGGCGAGCCGGCACACGAGCAGCGCCGCCGCCACGGCCGCCGTCAGGGCCAGGATCATGCCGCACCGCCTCTCCCCGCCGCCGGACCCGGGATCACCAGGGTCCCTGCTCTGCCGCAAGTGTCCCCGGGTACGGCGGCGGGCGCGCGTCAGGCGGCCAGGAAGGCCTCGATGGCGTCGGCGAGGGCCTTCGGGGTCTCCTCGGGCGCGTAGTGCCCGGCGTCGGGCAGGACCGTGAGCCGGGCGTTGGGGTACCAGCGCAGCCAGGTCGCCTCCATCGCCTCCGCGCCGAGCGCCGGGTCGTGGGCGCCGACGACGAGGAGGACGGGCGCCGGGTTGTCGCGGACGCGCTCGTGGAAGTCGGTGCGGGACCAGGAGTCGAGGTAGGCCCGGAAGGCGCCGGCCGAGGAGCGCCTCAGCGAGCGGTCCACGAGGCCGGAGAGCCAGTCGTCCCCGTAGCGCCCGCCGGTGGTGGTGTCGATGATGGCCCGGCGGTTGCCGGGGTTCTCGGCGGCCCCCGCGAAGAGCTCCCAGGTCTCCGCGTCGAGCGGGAAGCCGGCCGCCGACACCGGGGAGATGCCGATGATCGAGCGCACCCGCTCGGGCGCGTCGAGCAGCATCAGCTGGGCCGCCTTGCCGCCCATGGAGTGGCCCACGACGGAGAAGTCGTCCCAGCCGAGGTCGTCGGCGACGGCGAGCGCGTCCGCAGCGACCTCCTCCATGGTGTACGCGCCGTCGGCGTCGATCGCCTCCCCGTAGCCACGGCAGTCGAGGAAGGCGTAGGACCCGGTGTCCCCGTCCAGGTGTTCCCGCAGCGGTGCGAAGCTGGTCCGGTCGCCGAACCAGTTGTGCAGTACCAGGACGCGGTGCGGACCGCTGCCCTCTACGTCGTACGGAAGAACCCGGCCCGTCATCAAGCCCCCTGGTCGCGAGGTGGTGGGTGGGCCGCGCGGCGCGCGGCAGCCGACGTCCGAGTCTCGCCAGCGGCGCCGAGCCGGGTCAATGCCCCCGAGGGGTGGTTCACCGGGGCGCACTTCCGGATGCGTGGCCCTTCCGGGCGGGAGCATGCTGGCTGTGTGACCTCGTACGGCGCGGCAGGCCCCGTGCCGTCGGCCTCGACCGGGCCTCCGCGGGACGCCGGCGGCGCCGATCGGCCGGGGACGGACGCGCTGGCGGTGGTGCTCGCGGAGTCCGTGCTGCGGGCGGTCGAGGCGGCCGGCGGGTACGCGGGCGGGGTCTATCTGCGGTCGGGCACGCCGGGGCTGCTGCGGCTCGCCGTGCTCGCGGGCCTGCCCGCCTCGCTGTTCCGCCCCTGGTGGCGGATGCATGAGAACCGGCCGTTCCCGGTGGCGGAGGCCCACCGGTCGGGGCAGCCGGTGCACCTCGGGGACGTCGAGGAGGCCATGCGGCTCTTCCCGCAGCTGGTGGCGAGCCTGCCGTTCCCCTTCGCCTCCCTCTACACCCCCGTGATCCGCGGCCGGGAGCGCTACGGCGTGCTGGTGGTGCTGCGCCCGCCGACGCCCGGGATGCCGGTCGACGCCCGGGACCGCGGCCGCATGCGGGAGGAGGCGCGCCGCCTCGGCTCCGTCCTCGACGACCTCGCCGGGCACGGGACGCGGGTGGAGTGGCCGGCCGAACCGGAGTCCGTGCAGCTGCCCGTACGGACCGGCCCGCCGGTGCGGATCGGCTACTTCGACTGGAACCTGGACACCGGCACGGTCACGGCGGACGCCGGTCTGCGGGCGATCCTCGGGGAGGCCGCGCCGTCCCCCTGGACCGTCGAGGCGCTCACCGCCCGGCTCGTGCCCGAGGACACCTACGCCCTGTGGGCGCTGGCCCGGCAGGCGGCGGGATCGGGCGGGCCGGCCGCGCGCCGGATCAGGCTGAAGGGACCGGACGGGGGGCTGCACCTGCTGGAGGTGACCGCCCGGCCGCTCGCGCACGGCCGGGAGGGCAACGTGCTGACCGGCTCCCTCGTCGACCTCGGCACCGGGCTCCTCGGCTCCGACGCCACCGACCGGCTGCCCCGGGCGATCCTGGCCATGGACCGCCTCGGGCGGATCACCTACGTCAACGCGCGGACGGAGGCGCTGCTCGGCGTGCCGCGCGACGCCCTGGCCGGGCGGGCGTTGTGGGAGGCCCTGCCCTGGTTCGCCCACCCCTACCACGAGGAACAGCTGCGCGGAGCGCTCCTGTCCGACCAGCCGATCCACTTCCTCGCCCACCCAGGGCACGGCGAGTGGCTGTCGGTGTCCCTGTATCCGGGGCAGGACGGGGTGACGCTGGTGCTCGTCCCGGAGGGCGACCCGGCCGACCGCCCGGCCGGCACCGCGCCCCCCGCGCACGCCGATGACGCCGACGGGCTGTCCTCCCCCGAGGGGCAGGCCGCGGCCCTCTACCGCCCGGTGGCGCTCGCGATCGCGCTCTCCGAGGCGGTGACGGCGCGCCAGGTGTCGGCGGTGGTCACCGAGGAACTGCTGCCTGCCTTCGGCGGCCGACAGCTGGCGATCTACCTCCTCAGCGAACGGCATCTCTACCTGGCGTGGGAGACCGGTTTCCCGCCGGGCTTCCTGGAGCCCTTCGACGGGGTCGCCCTGGACGCGCGGGTCCCCGGGGTGGAGACGCTGACCTCGGGGCGGCCGCTCTTCTTCGAGTCGATGGAACAGCTGGGCACGGCCTATCCGGGGCTGCCGCTGGACGCGCACACGGGTGCGCGGGCGTTCCTGCCGCTGATCGCCTCGGGGCGGCCGGTGGGTTCGTGCATCCTCGGCTTCGACCAGCCGCGCGGCTTCACCACCGAGGAACGCACGGTGCTCACCGCGCTCGCCGGCCTGATCGCGCAGGCGCTGGAGCGGGCGCAGCGCTACGACTCGGAGTCGGCGCTCGCCCGGGGCCTGCAGGACGCCCTGCTCCCCCACCGGCTGCCGGTGCACGAGGGCGTGGAGACGGTCGGCCGCTATCTGCCGGGCACCCAGGGCATGGACGTGGGCGGCGACTGGTACGACGTGATCGAGACCGGCCACGGCCGGCTGGCCCTGGTCATCGGGGACGTACAGGGGCATGGCGTGGCCGCCGCGGCGACGATGGGTCAGCTGCGCAGCGCGGTCCGGGCGTTCGCGCTGAGCGGGCACTCCCCGCAGGAGGTGGTGCGGGGCACCAACCGGCTGCTCATCGACCTGGACCCGGGGCAGTTCGCGAGCTGCTGTTACGTCGTCCTGGACCCGGAGACCGGTGATCTGCGGGCGGCCCGGGCCGGCCATCCGCAGCCGCTGCTGCGCCGCACGGACGGCTCGGCGGTGGCCGTGGACCTGGCGGGCGGGGTGGTGCTCGGGGTGGATGACAGTGCCACCTACCCGGTGACCCGGCTGCGGCTCGAACCGGGTGAGGTCCTCGCCCTGTTCACGGACGGCCTGGTGGAGCGGCCGGGCACGGACATCGACGAGGGGATCGAGCGGCTGCGCCGGGCTTTGGCCGCCACCGGGTCGGCGCCGCTGCCGGAGACCGCCGACCGGCTGATTCGCGAGGCCCGTCAGGCCACCGACCGGCCGGACGACATCGCCGTGCTCCTGGCGGCCCGGTGGGGGCCGCACGCCCACCGTGCGTGACGGCGGTCCGCACCGTCACCCGGTCGGGTGTGCGGCGCTGGTCGTGCGGGCGGCGCGCGGGGAGGCTGGGCGCACCGGGGGAAGACTGGCAGGCCGTCCGAGGAGGACATGTGCAGCAGGACAAGCAGCCGGAGTACGGGCCCGTGGTGTTCCGCGACCGGTCCGCCGGGTTCGCGTTTCTGACCCGGTCCACGGCGACCAGCGACCAGACCATCGAGTGGGACGACGGCAACACCTATCCGGTGGTGGACGTCGAGATCTCCTCCGAGAGCCACCCGTTCTACACGGGCCAGGCGCGGACCGTGGACACCGAGGGACGGATCGCGAAGTTCGAGCGCCGCTTCGGCGGGGGCGAGGCCTGAGCCGCCCGGGGCCGTTGTCAGTGGTGCCTCGTAGGCTGGTCGGGACCGGTCGGGGAGCCGGTCCGACGGGGTGACAGGGGAGGCGAGGGGCCATGCGGGAGCTGTTTCTTGCGGAGGCGCCGGGGCATGTGCGGTGGATCGACCTGCCGGGCGGCGCGAAGGGACCCGCGCGGGTGTACGTGCACGGGCTCGGCTGCACCGGCGCGTCCGACTTCGCGCACATCGCGGCGCGTCCGGAGCTCGCCGGACGGCGCTCGCTCCTCGTCGACCTGCTGGGTTTCGGTCTGAGCGACCGGCCGCGCGGCTTCGACTACCGCATGGAGTCGCAGGCGGCGGTCGTCGCCCGGATCCTCGACCACGAGGGGCTGTCCGGGGTCGAGCTGATCGGGCATTCGATGGGCGGGGCCGTCGCGATCCATCTGGCGGCGTGCCGTCCCGATCTGGTGGACCGTCTGGTGGTGGCCGAGCCGAACCTGTATCCGGGCGGGGGCATGTTCTCCTCCCCCGTCGCCGCCCAGGAGGAGGAGTCCTTCGTGCGGGAGGGCTTCGCCGCGATGGTCGCGGGCCAGGACCGGGCGGACTACGCGGCGCGGCTGCGGCTCGCCGAGCCGGTGGCGGTGCACCGCAGCGCGGTGGCGCTGGTGGAGGGTTCGGTGCCGGCCGCGGGTGAGCTGTTGGCCGCCCTCCAGCGGCCTCGGGCGTTCCTGGTGGGCGAGTTCAGCCTGCCGGACGCCGACGCCGAGAAGGTCGCGGCCCAGGGCATACCGGTGTTCGAGGTCCCGGCCGCCGGGCACAACATGATGATCGACAACCCGGACGGCTTCGCCCGGGCCCTCGCGCGCGCCCTCGCCTGAGCGGTCGGGGCGTGCCGCCGCCCCCGGCCGGCGGTGCGGCACGGGGGCGGTGGGCGGTGTGCGGCGTGAGCCGTACCGGGGGGGGATCAGGCCCCGACGACGCCGGACGCGGCGACCCGGATGTCGGCGCTGGTGCGGCCGGAGGCGGAGCCCAGCTTCTCGATCTTGTCGACGATCTCCTGGCCCTTGACGACCTCGCCGAAGACGACGTGCTTGCCGTCGAGCCAGCTGGTGACGATGGTGGTGATGAAGAACTGGGAGCCGTTGGTGTTGCGGCCCGCGTTCGCCATGGACAGCAGGTACGGGCGGTCGTGCTTCAGCTGGAAGTTCTCGTCCTCGAACTTCTCGCCGTAGATGCTCTTGCCGCCGGTGCCGTTCTCGTTGGTGAAGTCACCGCCCTGGAGCATGAACTGCGGGATGACGCGGTGGAACGGGGAGCCGGCGTAGCCGTAGCCGTTCTGGCCGGTGCACAGCTCGCGGAAGTTGCGGGCGGTCTTCGGGACGACCTCGTCGAAGAGCTTGAACTCGATCCGGCCGGCCGCGTCGCCGTTGATGGTGATGTCGAAGTAGACGTTGTTGCTCATGGGGACATCCTGTCATTCCCGGTGCACTGCGCGCACACGGGCGTGCCCCGTGCGGCCGCGAGGGGCGCCGTACGGGGCACGGGGGTGGTCTCCGGGCGGTGCGGTCAGAGGAGCCCGCCGGCCTCCGGGGCCTGGAGGCCGCCACCGGCGCCCTCGACGGTCTCGCCCACGAGGGAGCCGACGCCCGCGTCCTCCTGAAGGAGGCCGGTGACACCGGCGGCCGGGCCGCCGGCCTCCGTGGCGGAGGCGTCCTGGGGCGGGCTGACGAGGGCGGTGACGACGCCTGCGGCGAGGGAGGCGATGGCGAGCATGCTGCGCTTCTTCATGCCCTGGTCAACTAGTGAGGGGCGTCGAGGTTACGGCGTCGGCGGCACCGATTCCGTATGCGCGCCGGACGCATAATGAATCGAGTCCGAAAATTCGCATTTCGGGCGGAACCATCCGGCCGAGGCGGATGTCTCTCCCAGTGACACCACTGTCCCCACCCAGAACGAGTCCGGGGGACGCCATGCTTCACCGTCAGACCCTCGCGGCCGCGGCCGCGGGAATCCTTCTCACCGCCGGGATCGGCGCCACGGTCCCCGCGGGTGCCACGGCCACCCCCTCCGCCACGACGACCACCACGACCGCCCCGGCCATGGCCCAGGTCGTCAACGTCCGCTGGGGCGGCCACTCCACCTTCGACCGGCTCGTGATCGACGTCCGGGGCACGGTGCCCCCGGTGAGCGTCAAGCAGGTCAAGGAGCTGCGCTACGACGGCTCGGGCAACAAGGTGCCGCTCGCCGGGAAGTACTTCCTGGAGATCAGGCTCTCGCCCGCCACCGCCCACGACGAGTCCGGCCGGTCCGTGTACCAGGGACCCCGGCTGCTCAAGATCTACCTCCCCACGCTCAAGGGCGTCGCCCTCACCGGCGACTTCGAGGGTGTGGTCACCATCGGAGCGGCCTTCGACACCAAGCCCGCCTACAAGACCTTCGTCCTGCACCACCCCGAGCGCCTCGTGCTCGATGTCGCCCACCCGGCACCCGTCTGCCGCTGACCCCACCCGCCCATGGGGCGGCGACCCCCCTCGGGGCGGTCGCCGCCCCTCCTCAGTGCGCCCCGGGGCGCGGGTGGCCGGTCTCGTGCGGGTCGCGGTCCAGCCGTCGCAGCACGAGCTGTTCGTGGACGAGACGTCCGACGAGGGCGGCCCCGTACACGACGAAGCCGACGCCGACGAGCCAGGACTGCAGGACGAGGACGGTGCCGAACTGGCCGTAGGTGACGGCGTTGGAGGCGATGAGGGGGGAGAAGACGAACTGCGAGAAGATCCGCAGCCCGAGGAGGCCGACGGCGGTGAGCAGGGATCCGGGCAGGAGGGCCCGCCAGCGGATGCGGCCGCAGAGCAGGAAGCGCTGCGACCACCAGAAGAAGAGGAAGGTGCCGGTGACGTCGCCGAGGGCGATGAGGACGGTGACCACGGCCGGGGAGCGCGCGGGGGCCGGGGTGGCGACGAAGAGGAGGAGGGCGGCGACCAGGACGGCGAGCCAGACGACGTGCCGCCACATGGTGTGCCAGCGGGCGGTGGGCAGGTCCCAGACGCGTTCGTAGCCGGTCTGGACGGCCGATCCGAAGGTGACGCCGAAGGCGGCGAGCGCGGCGAGGCCGAAGGCGGTGGTGCGCTGGAGTGCCTGCCCCGGCTTCCCGAAGAGCTGCTCGACCTCCTCCTGGGAGACCTCGGAGACGCCGAGGCCCTGGATGAGCCAGCGGGCGAAGCCCTGGCCGCTGGCGAGGTCGGCGGCGGCGACCACGATGAGGAGGGGCACGAGGGTGAGCAGGCTGAGCGCCGCGAACCCCATGGCGCGGTGCATGAGTTCCATCTCGCGCCCCCGGTTCCAGGTGAGTCCGACCGGTGAGGCCAGGACGCGCATGTGGAGCCGGTGGAACCAGTGTCCGTGCTCGGTAGGGGCACCGCCGTGCGGCGGCCCGGAAGTGGGGGGCATGCCTCGTCGAGTACCCGCCGGTGGGCCGAACCCGTCCGGCATGCCGCCGAACGGGTGCAGAGGCGGTCACGCTCCCCGCGTACGGGGTCGGGGCGCCTCAGCTCGCGCGGGGCCGGGCGCCGGGGCCGGAGCGGACGGTCACCTCGTAGGGGGTGAGGACCACGTGGTCCTCACCGCCGCAGACGACCTCGACCCTGACCGGGGCGCCACAGTCATCGTGGCGGATGTCGAGCGGGGTGCCGGCGGGATCCGCGGCATGGGTGTCCCCCCACTGCTTGAGGGCGAGGAGCACGGGCCAGAGGTCGCGGCCCTTGGAGGTGAGGCGGTACTGGGAGCGGGTCCGGGCGCCGGGTTCGCGGTAGGGCTCGACGCGCAGGATGCCGGCGGCGACGAGTTTGCGGAGCCGGTCGGCGAGGACGGCCTCGGAGAGCCCGAGGTGGCGGCGGAAGTCGTCGTAACGGCGCACCCCGTTGAAGGCGTCCCGCAGGATCAGCAGGGACCACTTCTCGCCCACCACATCGAGGGTGCGGCGGACCGGGCAGTTCTCGGTGTCCATCTCCAGGTACTGCATCGTCCCACTGTAGCCAGCTGGCTTCGGCGTTGACAGTCAGCCGACGAGCCATCTAGCTTCGATCTTCGAAGTCAGATCACGGGCACAGGGCCCCGGCGGAGGGAAGCGGCGATGGAGCGGTCACGGACGGTGCACTGGCAGGACGCGGCGGCCACCGCGGGCGCCGCGGGAACGATGGCGGGTCTGGACTTCCTCCGCGAGATCGCCGCGGGCCGGCTGCCCGGCGCCCCCATCGGCGCCCTGCTCGGTTTCACCCTGGACGAGGTGGAGGACGGCCGGGCCGTGTTCGGCTTCGAGCCGGGCGAGGAGCACTACAACCCGATCGGCAGCGTGCACGGCGGGATGTACGCGACGCTGCTGGACTCGGCGGCCGGGTGCGCGGTGCACTCGACCCTCCCGCAGGGCATGGCGTACACCTCGCTCGATCTGTCGACGCGCTTCCTCCGCCCGATCACCGTGGAGACGGGCAAGATCCGCGCGATCGGCACGGTCCTGAGCAGGGGACGCCGTACGGCACTCGCCGAGGCGGGACTGTACGACGCGCAGGACCGGCTGCTCGGCCACGCCACCAGCACCTGCATGCTCTTCCCCGTGGCCTGAACGGCCGACGGGACCAGGTGACCGCCCGGCGAGGGTCCGGTGGTGGCAGCGGGGGTCAGGAACAGACGAAGGGGCGCCCGGTGCGGGTGCAGTGGTCGGGGGCGAGGTCGTCGCCGGGGTACGGGTCGCCGGTGGCCTGGAGAGCGGCGCTCACCAGGGTCGCCAGCAGATCGATGTCCGAGCCCGTGTCCAGACGGACCGTCACCCAGCCCGAACCGGCGCGCAGTCTCAGCGCGCTCGATCCGAGGAGGGCCGGCCGGATCCGGGCGATCATGGCGCGGGTGAGGTGGACGTCGGCTTCGTGGTCACCGTGGAAGTGCACGATCTGCTGCGTCGCGGTGCGCAGTCCGAGCTCGGCGCCGCAGGCCGCGCGGTCGGCGATCAGCGAGGGCCAGCTCATCAGGCGTTCACTGGCGTGCCTGGCTGTGTTCATACCGAGGAGCCTGCCGCTCCTCGGGGACCTGCACAAGCGTCCTGCGGAAAGAATCCCGCCGAGGCGTGAAACCGTCGATTCGCTTCACGCCACGGGACGTTCGCGCACCCGCGCCGCGAGGACCGCGACGTCGTCCTCGGCCGTGTGCGCGTCGAGCCCGCGCAGCACCTCGTCGACGACCGCCTCCGGCCCGGATCCGGCCGGCAGCCGCAGCGCGGCGAGCCGGGCCAGCGAGTGGTCGATGTCCTCGCCGCGCCGCTCGACGAGCCCGTCGGTGAACAGCAGCAGGGTGTCGGCCGGGGTGAGGGTGCGCACCGCAGGTTCGTAGCCGCCGAGGCCGGTGCCGAGCGGCGGGCCGACGGGCAGGTCGACCAGTTCGGCGGAGCCGTCGGCGGCGAAGACGACCGGCGGCAGATGGCCCGCGCTGGCGAACGTCGCGGTCCGCCGCCCCGGGTCGATCTGGACCAGCAGACACGTGGCGGGGCGCCGGCCCTCGTCGTCGGCCACGACGGCGTCGAGGTGACGCAGCACCCGGTGCGGCGGCAGATCGGTGGCGGCCACCTCGCGCAGCGCGCCGCGATAGGCGTTCATGTCCACGGCGGCGTCCAGGCCATGGCCCATCACGTCACCGACCACCAGCAGGCTGCGTCCGAAGTGGAGCCGCACCGTCTCGAACCAGTCGCCGCCGACCAGGGTGCGCGGCCCGGCCGGGAGATAGCGGCCGGCGATCTCCAGATTGGGGTGCGGGCGCCCGGGCTCGGCGACCAGAGCGCGCTGCAGATGCAGGGCGGTGGCCTCGGTGGCGGCCAGCCGGCGCGCGTGTCCGAGGTGCAGGGCGGCGAGCCGCACGGCGTGGGCGGCCACGGCGGTGTCGTGCGCGGAGAAGCCCCCGGCGGCCCGGGCCATCCGTACCCGGCCCAGTTCCTTTCCGGTCCGGGTCAGGAGCGGCAGCGTCAGGACCTCGATCCCGTTCGGGCCGAGAGGGCCTCCCGTACCGCTGGAGCCGCTGGAGCCGGTGGGGTCGATGGGGCCGGTGGGGTCGATGGGGCCGGTGGGGTCGATGGAGCTGGTGGTCTCGATCGGCCCGCCCGTGTCCTCCGGGCCGCCGACGGCGTCCGATCCGGTCAGGAGCGCGCTCACGCCGGCCGCGGCGGACGTCCCGGCGCCAGGCGCGCCCGCGCCGGGCGGGCCGATACCGGGTGTGCCGATACCGGTTGTGCCGTCCTCCGCCGGATGGAGGTCGACGGCCGCGGCCTCGGCGACCCGGCGCACCAGGAACCCGACCAGTTCGGCGCAGATGACCCGTTCGTCGAGGCGGGTGCCGATCTCGGCTGCGGCGTGCTCCAGCGCGTCGAGCCGGGCGAGGACGGCCTCGTACTCCCCCTCCGGCCAGGACCGCTCCCCAGCTCGCTCCGCCACCGCGCCTCCACCGCCGTTCGCCTCACCCCCATTCCATCAGCGCCCCGCCCGCCCCGCGCGGGGCACCCCCCTGACCGGAGACGTGCGGGGACCGGGGCGGAGCCACCGCGTTGTCAGTGGGCGGCGCTACGGTTGCGGGCATGATCGACACGGACGACCGCACCTTCCCCGAGGCCCTCGCCGCCGTGGCCGGGATCTCCTTCGACCACGCCGGCGGTGACGGCGTGGACTACGAGCCGTACGCGGCCTTTCCGAGCGCCGAGGAGACCACGGAGTGGATACGCGCCTGGACGGGGAACCAGGAGCTCGACGGAGACGCGTTCCTCCCGTTCGGCATGGACGGCACCGGCGGCCAGGTGGCCTTCCGGCGGGTTCGTCCGGGCCGGCCCCTGGTGGAGCAGCCGGTGGTGTTCCTCGGCTCGGAGGGCGAGGCCGTGGTGCTCTCCCAGGACCTCACCGGGTTCCTCTGGCTGCTCGCGGACGGTTACGGGCCGACGGACTTCGTCTGGTCCGAGCGGCGCCCGCCGCGCCCGAGCGCGGATCTGGCCGCCGTCGCCGAAGCGCACGGGGGCGCCGCTTCACGCCGGTCGGCGGCGGAGGTCGTCAAGGCCGCGGCCGCCGAGTTCCCGGACTTCGAGGACGAGATCTTCGAGATGTGCCGGTAGCCCTCACGCAAGGCGGTCACGCGGAGCCGTGGCCGACCGGCGTACCGACCGGTACGCTGCGCCTACTGGCGAGTAACCGATGTGACCGCGCACCTCCGGGGGACCAGCAATGACGACCGGGTACTTCAGCTCCGTGGACGACGTCACCGCCCGTCTCGCCCGGACCGGCTATCTGGCCTCGCCCGCCGTCGCCACCGCGGTGTTCCTCGCCGACCGGCTGGGCAAGCCGCTGCTGGTCGAAGGGCCCGCCGGAGTGGGCAAGACGGAGCTGGCCAAGGCGGTCGCCGAGGTCGCGGGGGCGCGTCTGGTGCGGCTCCAGTGTTACGAGGGCGTCGACGAGGCCCGCGCGCTGTACGAGTGGAACCACGCCAAGCAGCTGCTGCGGATCACCGCGGGCCGGAACGAGAGCTGGGACGAGACCCGCACCGACATCTTCGGCGAGGAGTTCCTGCTCTCCCGCCCGCTGCTCACGGCGATCCGCTCCGAGGAGCCGACCGTGCTGCTCGTCGACGAGACCGACAAGGCCGACGTGGAGATCGAGGGGCTGCTCCTGGAGGTGCTCGGCGACTTCCAGGTGACCGTGCCCGAGCTGGGGACCATCACCGCCACCCGCCGTCCCTTCGTCGTGCTCACCTCCAACGCGAGCCGCGAGCTCTCCGAGGCGCTGCGCCGCCGCTGCCTCTTCCTCCACATCGGCTTTCCCGAGGAGGAGCTGGAGCGCCGGATCGTACGGAGCAAGGTGCCGGGCATCGACGAGGCCCTGGCCGCGTCGGTGGTGCGGGTCGTCGGCGCCCTGCGGGCGATGGACCTGCGGAAGGCGCCCTCGGTCGCGGAGACCGTCGACTGGGCCCGCACGCTGCTCGCGCTCGGCGCGGACACGCTGTCCGAGGCGGTCGTGCGGGACAGCCTCGGGGTGATCCTCAAGCACCAGGAGGACATCCACAAGGCCGCGGCCAAGCTCGACCTGGACACGGTGTGACCGCGGCTGTCGAGGGGGTCGCGGACCGGGTCACCGGTCTGGTGCGGGCGCTGCGGGCGCACGGCGTCGGCGTCGGCACGGGCGAGACCGTCGACGCCGGCCTCGCCCTGGAGGCCGTCGGCTTCGACGACCGGGAGCGGATGCGCGAGGCGCTCGCCGCGACCCTGCTGCACGGCGAGCCGCAGCGAAGGGTCTTCGACCGCGTCTTCGACCTCTATTTCCCGCTCGCCGAGGGGCGGGCGGAGGGGGCGGGGCCACCGTCGGGGCCGCCGTCCGGCGAGGATCCGGCGACCACCCTGGCCCGGCTGCGCGACCGGCTGGCCGCCGCGCTCGCCGCGGGTGACGACACGGCACTGAACCAGCTGGCGGGCGAGGCCGTCGGCGGGCTCGGCGGATACGGCTCGTCGCCCGGCTCGGACGGCTGGTCCTCGTACCGGACGCTGTCCCGGCTCCGGCCCGAGACGCTGCTCGCCCGGGTCCGCGCGCTGCTGCGGGAGGGCGCCGGGCCGGAGCCGGAGTTCACGGACCGGCTGACCGACGACGAGATACGGCGGCGCGTCGAGGACTTCCGGGAGCGGGTACGGACCGAGGCTCGGCGCCGGGTCGCCGAGCGGCAGGGTCGTGAGCGGGTGGCGCTGCGGGCCGTCGCCGCGACCCCGGACCGGGTGGACTTCCTGCTGGCCGGGCGGGCCCAGCTCGACGAGCTCCGGCGCACGGTGCGGCCGCTCGCCCGAAGGCTCGCGACCCGGCACGCGGCGCGGCGGCGCAGGGCCGCGCGCGGGGAGATCGACCTTCGGCGCACCCTGCGGCGATCGCTGTCGACCGGAGGCGTGCCGGTGCGGCCCGTGCTGCGGCGGCGCCGGCCGGGGCGGCCCGAGCTGGTCCTGCTCTGCGACGTGTCCGGCTCGGTGGCGGGCTTCGCCCACTTCACGATGCTGCTGGTGCGGGCGCTGCACGACCAGTTCAGCCGGGTGCGCGTCTTCGCCTTCGTCAACCGGGTCGACGAGGTGACGGACCTGGTGGCCCGGGACAGGTCCGCCGACCCGGCGGGACTCGGCGAGCGGATCCTCGCCGAGGCGACGCTCACCGGCTGGCACGGGCAGAGCGACTACGGGACGGCCCTCGGCGAGTTCGCCGAGCGGTACGCCGACGCGCTGGGCCCCCGGACCGTCGTGTTCGTGCTCGGCGACGCCCGCACCAATCACAGCGACCCCAACCTGCCGGCGCTGCGGCGGGTCGCGGACCGGGCCCGCCGGGTGTACTGGCTCAACCCGGAACAGCCCGCGCTGTGGTCCACCGGCGATTCCGTCGCCCACGCCTACGCGGAGCTGGTGGACATGCGCCCCTGCCGCAACGCACGGCAGCTCGCCGAGCTGATCGGCCGGCTGCTCCCGGTCTAGAGGGCGCCCGGCCATGGCGGGTTTCCGGTCGATCATGCCGCCTGATCAGGGCCGATCCCGGCGCACCGGGTAGCGTGGCCCGCATGGAACTCATGGGTGAGATCACCGCCGACCGTCCCCTGCTCGTCCTGGCGGTCAAGGAGGAGGCGCAGCACCTCGACACCGACCTGCCGGTGCTGCTGACCGGGATGGGCAAGGTCAACGCGGCGACGGCGCTCGCCACGGTCCTCGCCCGCGGGCCGCGCCCCCGCGAGGTCGTCAACCTGGGCACGGCGGGTGCGCTGCGCCCCGGCTGGACGGGGACGCATGTCGTCGGCACGGTGGTCCAGCACGATCTCGACGGCGAACTGCTCGCCACCCTCACCGGCGAGACCTACGGGGCGCCGCTCACCCTGCCGGCCGGCGGCGACGTGGTGCTCGCGACCGGTGACGCGTTCATCTCGGACGAGGCGGCGCGGGAGCGGCTCGCCCTGCGGGCCGCCCTCGTGGACATGGAGGGGTACGCGCTCGCGACAGCCGCCGGGCTCGCCGGGGTGCCGCTGCGGATGGTGAAGCACGTGAGCGACGAGGCCGGTGAGGGCGCGGCCCGCAGCTGGCGCGAGTCGGTCGCCGAGTGCGCGCGGGCCCTGGCCGACTGGGCCGAGGCGAACACGCCCTACCGGGTCTGAACCTGCCCCCTTCGCGGTCCGCGGCTGAACCGGCCCGTCACGGCCGCTGCTGAACCGGCCCCGTCACGGCCGCGGCTGAACCGGCCCCCGGTCCCGGCCCGCGCCCATGGGCTCCCCGTTCCTGCCCCCGCGGCCCGCGCCCATGGGCCCGCCGGGCGCCGGGGGGCGGGGGCCGCACGGGCGGCGGCTCCCTCCAACGTGCCGTCGTCCAGGGCCCGTTCGTCGGCCTCGGCGCCCCCGCCGCCCCTTGACATTCCGTGACGGCCGCTGCCTAAGCTGAGGCGTTCCGTTCCGGACCTGGTGGAGGCTCCCCATGGACGCACCGATCGCCGTGCCGCGCAGCGGCCGTCGTGACGTGCCGAGCGGAGCGCTGCTGAGCTGCCGGCGGCATGTCGACTTCTGCCGCACCGCCTCCGCCATCTGTCCTTCCGCGCGCTGATCCCCGCCTCGCCGCCGCGCCCTCGCGCCGCGGTGGCGGGTCGTCGCCCGCCCGCGCATCCGCCGATCCCGCGTCCGACCGCCCCATCGCCGTACCGCCGTGTCGCCGTGTCGCCGTGCGGCTCTGTCGGGATGCCGTCGTGTCGCCGTAGCGCGCCGGGCGAGGGCCTGCCGTGTCGCCCCAGCCCCTCTGAAGGACCTTCCATGCCTCATCCCGCCCTGCACCTGGCCGTCGAGATCGACGGCGACGGTGCGCATCCCGCCGCCTGGCGCCGGGCCGCGCACGATCCCGGAACGCTGCTGACACCGCGTCGGGCCGCCAAGGTCGCGGCCGTCGCCGAGAACGCGGGCTTCACCCTGGTCACACTGGACGACGACATCCTGCCGCCCGGCTCCGCCGCCTCGGGCGGGCCGGCGGGGCGGATCGGGGCCGTGGAACGGGCCGCGTTCATCGCCGCGTCCACGAGCGTGCTCGGGGTGGCCCCCGTCGTCGCGACCACCTACGCCGAGCCGTTCCACGTCTCCACCCGGATCGCCTCGCTCGACCACGTCTCGGCCGGCCGGGCCGGCTGGGTCGTCGGCGTGGAGGAAGGCCCCCAGGCCGCCCGCGCCTGGGGCAGGCCCCCGGTGGAGGGCACGGCGGCGCTGCGCCGCGAGGCCGTGGACGGGCTCCGGGTGGTCCGGGACCTGTGGGACTCATGGGAGGACGACGCCGTCATCCGCTCCGTCGCCACGAGCCGCTACCTGGACCGCGAGCGGCTGCATCCCGTCGACTTCGCCGGCGAGACCTACAGCGTGAAGGGTCCGGCGATCGTGCCCCGCCCGCCACAGGGCAGGCCCGTGGTCCTCGCACCCTCGGGTCTCGTCCCGCCGGACCTCGTCGACGTCGCCCTGGTCGAGGGCTCCTCCCCCGCGCTCCTCGGCGAGGCGGCCGCCGTCTCCGGCGCGCCGCTGGCCTTCGCCGAGATCGAGGTGGCCCTGGACACCCCGGGCGAGTCGGCGGACGGACGGATCGCCGACCTGGAGCGGTACGCCGGCTGGGACACGGCGCCGGGACGGCCGCCCGGCCGGCTGCGCTACACCGGTTCCGCGCACGGGCTCGCCGACCTCCTGGAGGAGCTGAGCGGCGTCGTCGACGGAGTGCGGCTGCATCCGCTGGTCCTTGACGAGGACCTGGCGGTGCTCTCCCGCCTGGTCCTGCCCGAGCTGTTCGTCCGGCGGGTGGCCGCCCGCCCGCTGCCGGGCGCCACGCTCCGTACCTCGCTCGGACTCCCCCGGCCCGACAGCCGCTTCGCCGCCGCCACGACCGGCGCGACCGGCAGGACCGCCACCACGACCGTGACCGCCACCACGACCGCCCGGGACGGGGACCGATGACCGCCACCGACCCGTACGACGTCCCCCGCCCCGACGCGCGCCTCCACTTCGGTGTCTTCTTCCAGGGCGTCAACCACTGGACCGTCTGGTCCGCTCCGGAGAGCGGCTCGCAGATCGACCCGGCCTCCTTCCGCCGGGTCGCCCAGACCGCCGAACGCGGCCTCTTCGACGCCTTCTTCCTCGGTGACGGACTCCGGCTGCGCGAGACCGGCGGGAAGATCCACGAGCTGGACGTCGCCGGGCGCCCCGACTCGCTCGTGCAGTTGTCCGCGCTGGCCGCCGTCACCCATCGGATCGGGCTGGTCTCGACGTCCAACACGACCTTCAACGAACCGGGCGACCTCGCCCGCCGGCTCGCGGGTCTCGATCTGCTGTCGGACGGCCGGGCCGGCTGGAACGTCGTGACCACCGACAACGCCTGGACCGGCGCCAACTTCCGGCGCGGCGGCTTCCTCGACCACGCGGACCGCTACCGCCGCGCCGAGGACTTCCTGACGGTGGCCCGCGCGATCTGGGACGGCTGGGCGGAGGGCGCGGTGGCCGACTCCGCCGACGCCCGCAGCTGGTCCGTGCCGGGCACGATCGGCCGGGTGCGGGCCGCGGGGCCGCACTTCGACGTGGATCTGGCGCCGACAGTGCCGCGCAGCCGGCAGGGGCACCCGGTGATCTTCCAGGCCGGTGACTCGTCGGAGGGCCGGGACTTCGCGGCGCGCCACGCGGACGTCATCTTCTCCGCGCACGGCCAGGACTTCGACGACGCCCTGGCGTTCGCCGAGGACATCCGGCGCCGGCTGCGTGCGGCAGGCCGGCCGGAGGACGCGCTGCGCATCCTGCCGGGCACCGAGATCATCATCGGGGCGACCGAGAAGGAGGCCGAGGAGAAGGCGCGCTGGGTCCGGTCCGAGCAGGTCACCCCGGCGACGGCCCTGGCCGTCGCGGGCCGGCTGTGGAACCTGGACCTGTCCGAGCGCGACGCCGACGGGCCGCTGCCCGCCGAGGACCCTGTGGTTGTGGAGAACACCGGTGCCTTCGGCTCGTCGCGGATCTCCGATCCGCGGGCCGTGGTCGCCGAGTGGCGGGCGAAGGCCGAGGCGAACGGCTGGTCGCTGCGGGAGACGGTGATCGAGCTGGGGCCGCAGCGCGGGCACGTGGGTACGGCGTCGGGGCTCGCCGACACCTTCACCCGCTTCGCGCGGCACGGCGCGATCGACGGGTTCAACATCTCGCCCTATCTGATCCCGGACGGTCTGGACGACATCGTGGACCTGCTGGTCCCGGAGCTCCAGGAGCGCGGGGCGTACCGGACGGCGTACACGGGGACGACGCTGCGCGAGCACCTGGGCCTGCGGTCGCCGGTCTGACCCGTCCCGCCCTCCGGGCGCCCACGAGCGCCCGGGGCGGCGGGGGCCGGGCGGGAACGTCCCGCCCGGCCCCCCTTGCCGGGCGGGCGCTCAGCCCAGCGGCAGTTCGAGGACCGCCGCCGCCCCCTCGGACGACGAGACGACGGTCTGCGTCCAGACCACCGACACGTCCCCGTAGAGCGGGTCCTTGCTGTCGATCACCAGCATCAGCCGGTGGCCCTCGGGGATGTCGTACGCGGCGGCCTGCAACCGCCAGGAGACCTCCCGGTCCTGGCCCGGCGTCAGTTCGTCGAGGTTGAGCGGCTCGTGGGTGATGATCCGGGCCGTGTCGTCCTCGGCGACGTCGAAGAGGTGGGCGACGAGGGTGGCCGAGCGGGCCGTGGAGCGGACGGTCAGGCTCAGCCTCGGAATGCCCCGCACCCGGCGGGCGGCGGTGCTCCCGGCCGGCCCGGTCAGGGGCGCGGTCGTCCAGACCAGGGCGTGGGTGCGGTCGAACTTCCGGGTGTCGTAGGTCTTCGGATTGCCGGACCACTCGGCCTGGCCGGTCTCCATGAGGGCGTCCATCGCGGTGGCCTCGGTGTCCACGCCCGCGATGAAGGCCCTCTCCCAGCTCGGTTCCGCCCCACCGCCGTCCACCCTGCCCGCGTCGGCTCCGGCGGCATCGGCTCCGACGGCGTCCACCGGGACGAGGGCCCCGTCGGCCCCGCCCGCGCCGCCGGCCGTCAGGGCGAGCAGTTCGATGCCGGTGGTGACGTCGCTCCAGCGGGCGTGGGACTCGCGCCGCGCGGGTTCGACGATCCAGTGCTCGCCGACCGGCCGCCCGGACTCGGGGTCGCGGACCGGGACCGTCCGGTACGTGAACATGATCTGGTTGCTGACCTCGGGCCAGTCCTCGACCCCGTTCCGCTCGCCCTTGAGGTGGTGGTCCAGCCAGGCGTACGCCTCCTGCAGGGGGATGTTGACGTCGCCGGGCCTGGCGGGCGGCGCGACGAGGCCGCTGCCCTCGGGGACGGCGTGGTCGCCGATCCACATGTTGAGCCGCTTCGGCACGCGGAGCCCTTCGAAGGTGTCCACGACCTGGTTGGCCGCGAACAGGCCCTCGTGCCAGGTGTGGGAGAAGAAGGTGGGCGTCCCGTTCTCGTTGGTCAGGTCGAGGTAGGACTGCGGCGAGCGCAGAATCCCCCAGTCCGCCACGGCCGGCATGTTCGTGCCCGCCTGGAAGTCGGCGAGGATCGCGCGGTTCCTCCCGTCGAACTTCTCCTCGGCCGGGCCGCCGGTCAGCCGGAGCAGCGCGGCCACCGCGGCGATGTGCCGCACGTCGTTGCCGTAGAGGCAGTCGGCGAGGTTGCCCCAGGTACTGAGGGCCACGACGGCCTGGACCCGATCGTCGTGGGCGGCCACCAGCTGGCTGATGCCGGAGCCGTACGACTCGCCCATGAACCCGATGGTGCTGGGCGCGAAGTGCTCGACGGCGTGGTCGATGACGGCCGAGCCGTCGGCCCAGTCGTGGGGTCCCGCGACGTCGATGAAACCGGGGGAGGTCGAGGGCAGACCCTTGATGCCGAGGCCGCGGGGCGTGTACGCGATGACGTGGTAGCCCTTGGCGGCCAGGGTCAGGTACGCGTACATGAAGAGCGACCAGCCGAGCGGCGTCCAGCCGGCCGGCATCACGACGAGCGGGTGCGGGCCGGGGGCGAGCTGCCGGAGGGTGAAGGCGGAGAGGCGGATGCCGTCGGTGGTCTCGACGCGGGGGAAGGCGGGGACGGCGATCGCTCTCACCCGGGTGACGAGCTCGGCGAGTTCGTCGGTCAGCAGGTCCGATCGGGTCTCGTCCGCCAGGGCGGCGGCCAGGGTCCGGCCGAGCCGGGCGGCGTCCGGGTCGAGCGTCCCGTCGGGCCCCCAGATGCCGTGGTCGGCCACGCGGGCGACGTCGGCGTCGGTGAGGGGCCCGCTGATGAACGAGCTGAAGGCGTGGTCGTCGGGCACGTGCACCCGTTCCTCTCGTCTGGTCCGGCGCTTCTTCGTACGGCGGCCTGCCGGGAGCGCGTCCGCATTGCGGACGGCCGGCGCACGGTCAGCAAGCGTGGCCCATGGAGGACAGAGCCACCAGAGAGCGCGTGAAGGGCGCGTGAGACACCCGACCGGGGCAGGGGCGACACCGGTTGCCCGGTTTCCCGCGTTTGAAGTGGGTCGGGGCCGTTACCTCCGGGGCGCCGGAGCGGCCGGCTCGGACGCGGCGGCCGGTTCCGGCGGTCGTACGACGAGCAGGGCGGCGACGTCGTCGTCGAGGCCGTTCACTCCGTAGGAGGCGAGGTCGCGGTGGAGCAGCGGCAGGACGCGGTCGCCGGGCTCGGCGGTCCAGTCGAGCATCCGCTCCTCCAGGGGGTAGAACACTCCGGCGCGGTCGCGGGTCTCGCTGACCCCGTCGGTGAAGAGCAGCAGCCGGTCCCCGGCCAGGAAGGGAACCTCCTCGACACGGTGCCGGGAGGCGCACAGTCCGGCGAGGTTGAGCGGAAGGGAGGGATCGGTGAGCGGGACAGGGCGCACCCGGCCGCCGTGCTGGAGCAGCGGTGCGGGATGGCCACAGCTGAGGAGTCGTACGACGTCCCGGTCGTCGGGGATTTCCAGGAGCAGGACGGTGGCGAAGCGTTCGGCGGCGTCGGAGTCGGGGTCCCACGCCCCGTACCGCTCCAGGCCCTCTTCGAGGCGGTCGGCCAGCGCGGCGAGGTCGGGCGCCTCGGTGACGGCGGCGCGATAGGCGCCGAGCAGCACCGAGGCGGTCTCGACCGCGCCGAGGCCCTTGCCCTGGACGTCGCCGAGCATCACGCGGACGGCGCCCGGGACCTGGACGGCCTCGTAGAAGTCGCCCCCGATCCGGGCCTTGGCGGCGGCGGAGACGTACAGCAGGTGGAGGTCGACTCCGCCGATCCGGGGGGCGAGCGGGCGCAGCAGCACCCGCTGGACCACCTCGGCGACGGCGGTGACCTCGCGCAGGTCGCGGTCGTAGCGGGTGCGGACCTGGCTGACCCAGACGGCGGCGGCGATGACGGCGGCGAGCACCAGCTCGGCGGCGACGGTGTCCTGGGCCGGGTCGCCCTGCGCCACGGCCAGCACGAGCCGCAGCCCCATCGCGAGGACTCCGATGGCGAGGGTGCCGCGGACGCTCCAGGTGATGGCGGCGAGGGCGGGACCGATGACGAGGAGCCGGTCGAAGTGCTGCCCCTCCGAGGTGATGAGGTCGGCCACCACGACGAGGGAGAGGGCCAGGAAGGGCAGCGCGAGGCCGAGGTTGAACTGGGCGCGCGTCCCCGGCGCGGCGGGGAGACGGGAACCACCGGTGGGCATTTCGTGATCGTACGTACGAGGTGGGGGCGGACGCGGACGTTACGGCCCCGCTGGCGTGTCCGCGCCCCGCGGCGGCCCCGGCAGGGCGAGGGCGACGGGTACGGCGAGCGCGGCGACGGCGGCGAGGACCGGCAGGGCGGTGCCGGACGGGAGGAGCAGGGTCGCCAGGGCCACGCCGAGGACGGGGCCGGTGTTCATGGCGGTCTGCTGGAGCCCCCCGGCCACCCCCGCGTGCTCCTCGGCCGCCCGGTGCACCACGACGGAGGTGGCCGTCACCATGACGGCCCCGAACCCGGCGCCGATGAGGGCGGCGCAGGCGCCCGTGGCGAGGGCGGAGGCGGTCACCTCGGGCCTGGCGAGCAGCAGCACCCCGACGGCGAGCAGGACGGCTCCGCCGGTGGCGGTGCGACGCGCCCCGAGGCGCTTCTTGAGCACGGCGCTGACCGGCGCCCCGACCACCATGAGCAGGGCGAGCGGCACCATGCGCCGGGCGGTGGCCAACGGGTCGAGCCCGAGGGTGTCCTGGAACAGGTAGGTGGCGGTGAAGAGGGTGCCGGACAGGGCGGCCGAGGCGGCGAGCAGCGCCCCGAGTCCGGCGGCGACCGGCCCGGGCCGCAGCATGTCCGGGGGCAGCAACGGCGACGGGGCCCGCCGCTCGTGCCGCAGGAACGCGGCCCCCGCGAGCACGGCCGCCACGAACGCGGGCACCGCCCCGGCGACGGCTCCGTGCACCAGCCCCTGCACGAGGCAGGCGAGCGCGAGGCCGAGCAGACAGGCCCCGGGCAGATCGAGCGCCCGGACTCCCCCGGGTCGGGCGGGGGTGACAGGGAGTGCGGAGGGAGGCTCGGTCACGGGGCCGGTGAGCGTGCCGGCGGTCGCCGCCGCAGGCCCGCCGCAAGGCTCGGTCACGGACCCGGTGCCCGTGGCTCCGGCCGCCGCCACGGGCACGGGCACGAGCCCGGCTGCGCGGCCCGGCTCTGCCGGAGAGCCGCTCCGTGGCGCCCTCCCGGCGGCGGGCGGGGGCACGGGTTCGGTCGCCGGAGTCGGCGCGGAGCGGCGGGTGCCCGGCAGGGCGAGGCAGAGGAGGGCGACGGCCAGGGTGGGGGCGACGCCGAGGAGGAACACCGCGCGCCAGCCGTACGCGTCGACGAGGACGCCGCCGATCAGCGGCCCGGCCGCCGCGGCGAGGCCGATGGCGCTGGTGCGCAGGGCGACGGGCATCCCGAGGCGCTCGGGCGGATAGGCGCCGCGCAGCATGCCGAGGGTGGCGGGCTGGAGCAGTGCGCCAGCCACGCCCTGTGCCACGCGCAGGGCGATGACCCAGCCGATCCCGGGCGCGGCCGCGATCCCGGCGGAGGTGGCGGCGAAGCCGAGGCAGCCGACGGCGAACAGCCTGCGGTGCCCGTAGCGGTCGCCGAGCCGGCCCGCGAAGACGAGCAGGCTCGCCACGGCGACGAGGTAGCCGGTGCTGGTCCACTGCACCTGGCCGGTGTCCGCGCCGAGGTCGCGTTGGAGCGCGGGCTGGGCGATGGTCAGCACGGTGCCGTCGAGGGCGACCACGGCGGCGCCGACGACGCTGCAGGTGAGGGCGAAGGGGCGGTGGAGGGCGGTGCCCTTCATCGGCGCTCCCCCCGGTGGGCCTCCGCCGCAGGCCCGAGGTGGGCGTCGAGGGCGGCGGCGAGCAGCGGTGCCACGTCGTCCGCGCCGGTCGCGAGGCGCAGGCTGCCCCAGCGCCAGAGCTGGGCGATGCCGTGCAGGTTGGCCCACAGGGCACCGGCGGCCGTGACGGGATCGGCGGTGTCCGGGCGGGCCCGGGAGACGAGCTCGGCGAGCCGGGTGAAGAGCGGCAGGCTGGTGTCCCGCAGTCCGAGCCGGCCGCTCTCCAGGAGGTCGTGGCGGAACATCAGCTCGTACATGCCGGGGCGGGCGCGGGCGAAGTCGAGATAGCCGCGGGCCAGGGCCTCGACACGGGCGCGGGCCTCCGCCTCGCCCCGGTCCACCGCCGCCGTGCGCTCGGCGAGCTCGCGGAAACCCTCGCGTGCGATGGCCGAGAGCAGGTCGAGGTGGGTCGGGAAGTGGCGGCGGGGCGCTCCGTGGGAGACGCCGGCGCGGCGGGCGATCTCGCGGAGGGAGAGGGCCTGGGCGCCTTCGGTGTCGACGAGTTCGACACCGGCCCGGACCAGCCGTTCACGGAGCCCGGCCTCGGCGGGCACGGGCCGGGGATCGGCGGGCCCGGGATCGGGTCCGGGCGGTCCGGGTTCGGCCGCTACGGGGTCGCCGGGCAAAGGGTCCCTGGACATGAGGTCGGTCCGTTCGTTCAGGTGTAGACACTGTCTACACACTTCTACCAGCAGCTGTAGACACTGTCTACGAAGATCGTCGATCGCCGTCCGTTACACTGGTCCGCAGCGAAGGGGAGTAGCCCTGCGAACCGGTCGTCGACACACTGGAGCCCCCGGGTTCCCGGTGACCGGGTCCGCCGCCGTACCGGCCGCGGACGGGCGAGACCTTCGGCCAGGCAGCACCGCCACGTCCGCATTCCTGTGGGCGTGGTCCGTCATGCCGGGCCGAGTGGTCCTCCCGTCGCCCACCGAGGCGCCGTGTCGGTCCCGGCCCGGTCCGAGCAGAGAGCCCCCGGTATGCATCTCGACCCCTTGGCGATCGTCACCGCCTTCGGGCTGATCTTCCTCGCCGAACTACCCGACAAGACGATGTTCGCGTCCCTCGCGATGGGCACGCGCATGCGTCCGCTGTACGTCTGGTTCGGCACGTCCACCGCCTTCGTCGTCCATGTGGCCATCGCCGTCGGCGCGGGCAGCCTGCTCGGCCTCCTCCCCGACTGGATCGTCAAGCTCGTCTCGGCCCTGCTGTTCGCCTTCGGCGCGTTCATGCTGCTGCGCGGCGGGGGCGACGAGGACGAGGAGGACGCGGGCGGCGGCACGGTGACCGGCTTCTGGCCCGTCTTCTCCACCGCCTTCATGGCCGTGTTCATCAGCGAATGGGGCGACCTGACCCAGATCACCACGGCCAACCTCGCCGCCACCAACGGCACGTGGCCGACCGCGATCGGCTCGGCCGCCGCCCTGATGTCCGTGTCGGCGCTCGCGCTCGTCGCCGGCCGGTTCATCGCGAAGCGGGTCCCGTTGAAGACGGTGCAGCGCATCGGCGGTCTGTGCATGGCCGCGCTCGCGATCTGGTCGGTCACGGAGATCTTCACCGGCTGACGCTCCCGACGACGTGGGCCGCCCCCGACCGGGCGCGGCCCGCGCCGCGCCCGGTCGCTCTTGCTGAAGGTGTGAATCACTGCTTCACTCCTTCCATGCCCTACCGACGCACGCCCGCCGTCCAGGCCCGGCTCGACGCACAGCGCACCGCCGTCGTCGAGGCGGGCCTCGGGCTGCTCGCCGAGCACGGCTACGCCGGCTGCACCATGGCCGCCGTCGCCACGCGGGCGGGCATCGCCACCGGCAGCGTGTACCGCCACTTCCCGAGCAAGGCCGAGCTCTCGGTCGAGCTGTTCCGGACCGTCGTCCGACGTGAGGTCGCCGCCGTCTCCGAGGCCGCCGCGCTCTCCTCGCACCGCACGGCCGCCGACCGGGTGGTCGCGGTCATCGAGACCTTCGCGAGCCGCGCCCTGAAGGCACCGCGGCTGGCCTACTCGCTGCTCGCGGAGCCGGTCGATCCGGCCGTCGACGCCGAGCGGCTCGTCTTCCGGCGGGCATTCCGCGACGTCTTCGCCGAACGGATCGAGGCCGGCGTACGCGCCGGCGAACTGCCTCCCCAGGACGCCGTGCTGACCGCCTCCGCGCTCGTCGGCGCGGGCGCGGAGGCGCTCGTCGGGCCCCTCGCCGAGGGGTCCGTCGGGCCCGGCACCGTCCCCGCCCTGGTCACCTTCACCCTGCGAGCCCTGGGAGTACCCGATGCCGACCACGCATGAGGTCACCAACCAAGTCCCTCCGCTCACCGGTCACGACGTCTCGGCCGACCCCGCGCTCCTGGAGGCGCTGCGCCGCGAGGGCGCGAGCTGGGCGGAGGACGACGTCCGGGAGCTCGGAGTGCTGGCGGGCGGCCACCAGGCGCAGGAATGGGGCCGGCTCGCGGAGCGCCACTCCCCCGTCCTGCACACCCACGACCGGTACGGGCACCGCGTCGACGAGGTCGAGTTCCACCCGTACTGGCACGAGCTGATGGGCGTGGCCGTGCGGCACGGTCTGCACGGCGCGCCCTGGACCGACGGGCGGCCCGGCGCGCATGTCGCGCGCGCCGCGAAGGTGTTCGTGTGGGGACAGGCCGATCCGGGGCACCTGTGCCCGATCTCGATGACGTACGCGGCCGTGCCCGCCCTGCGCGCCGAGCCGGAGCTGGCCGCCATCTACGAGCCGCTGCTGACCTCCCCGTACTACGACTTCGGGCTGCGGGTGCCCACGGCCAAGCGCGGGATCATCGCCGGCATGTCGATGACCGAGAAGCAGGGCGGCTCGGACGTCCGCGCCAACACCACCCGCGCCGTTCCGACGGGCGAGGCGGGTGAGTACGCGCTGACCGGGCACAAGTGGTTCACCTCGGCACCCATGTCGGACGTCTTCCTGACCCTCGCGCAGGCTCCCGGGGGCCTCTCCTGCTTCCTCGTGCCGCGCGTGCTGCCGGACGGCTCGCGCAACGCGGTCCGTTTCCAGCGGCTGAAGGACAAGCTGGGCAACCGTTCCAACGCCTCCGGCGAGATCGAGTACGAGGGGGCGCTCGGCCGGCTCGTGGGCGAGGAGGGCCGGGGCGTCGCCACCATCATCCGCATGGTGAACATGACGCGGCTCGACTGCGCCGTCAGCTCGGCGTCCGGAATGCGCCAGGGTCTCGTACAGGCCGTGCACCACGCCCGTCACCGCAGCGCCTTCGGCGCCCGCCTCGTCGACCAGCCGCTGATGACCAACGTTCTCGCGGACCTGGCGGTGGAGGCGGAGGCGGCGACGGTCGCGGCGCTGCGGCTCGCGGGCGCCGTGGACCGAGCGGCGGCCGGCGACGCGGAGGAGGAGCAGCTGCGCCGGCTGGGCCTCGCGGTCACCAAGTACTGGGTGTGCAAGCGGGCGCCCGCGCACGCGGCCGAGGCGCTGGAGTGCCTGGGCGGCAACGGCTACGTCGAGGACTCGGGCCTGCCCCGGCTCTACCGCGAGTCCCCGCTCCCCTCCATCTGGGAGGGCTCGGGGAACGTGGCGGCCCTCGACGTGCTGCGGGCGATGGCCCGTCAGCCCGAGGCGGTCGAGGCCTTCTTCGCCGAGGTCGACCGCGCGGCCGGCGCCGACCGCCGCCTGGACGCGGCCGTCGCCCGCCTCCGCAAGGACCTCGCCGATCTCGCCGACCCGGCCGCCCTCCAGTACCGCGCCCGTCGCCTGGTCGAGCGGCTCGCGCTGGTCCTCCAGGGCTCCCTGCTGGTCCGTCACGGCCATCCGGCGGTCGCCGACGCCTTCTGTGCCTCGCGTCTCGACGCGGACTGGGGCATCGCCTTCGGCACCCTCCCGCCGGGCCTGGACACGACGGCGATCATCGAGCGCGCGACGCCGGTGTTCCCGGGGGCGTGACGCCGAAGCGCCCGTGCGGCCCACGCGGGGGGGCGATTCCCCGTGCGGCCCACGCGGGGACGCTCGTCCGGCGGGCCCGTTGCTCCGCGCACGGGCGGGCCCGCCGTGCCAGTCTGGGGGGCGCACGTCCTTCCCCCGAGTCGAGACGGAGGCCCGTCCGTGGTGAGCACCGAACCGGTTCACGAGGAGGCCCGTGACGAGGGCCACGAGGGGGTCCGCGCGGAGCTGGACCGGAGCGCGGAGCGGACGGCCGGGCGGGTGATCGGCTGGCGGCGGCATCTGCACCGGCATCCCGAGCTGTCCAACCGGGAGGAGCGGACGGCCGCGTGGGTGGCCGGGCATCTGCGCTCCCTGGGTCTGGACGAGGTACGCACCGGCATCGCCGGTCACGGGGTGGTCGGGGTCCTCAGGGGCGGGCTGCCGGGGGCGCGGACGGCCGCGTTGCGCGCGGACCTCGACGCCCTGCCGGTGCCGGACCTGTGCGGCGTCGACTTCGCCTCCGAGACGGTCGACGCGGACTACCCCGGCGGCCCGTTCCCGGTGTCGCACGCGTGCGGGCACGACTGTCACACCGCGATGCTGATGGGTGCGGCGAGCGTGCTCGCCGGGGCGCGCGAACGGCTCCCCGGCACCGTCCTGTTCGTCTTCCAGCCCGCCGAGGAGGGACCGCCGGTCACGGAGGAGGGCGGGGCACGGGCCATGGTGGAGGCGGGCGCGTTCGCCGGGCCCGTGCCGACGATGGTGTTCGGGATGCATGTGACGCCGTATCCGAAGGGGTACGTGGGCTACCGCGTCGGCAACCAGTACGCCGCCTCCACCCTCGTCAGGATCGTCATCACCGGCAAGCAGGTGCACGGCTCCACCCCGTGGCAGGGCGTCGACCCGATGCCGGCGGCCGGGGCGATCCTCACCGGGATCGGCCAGATCTACCGCCAGGTCTCCGCCTTCGATCCGGTCACCGTCACCATCGGGCACGTCGAGGACGTCGGCCGCTTCAACATCATCGGCCAGACCGTCACCCTGTGGGGCACCGTCCGCTGTGCGGTCGAGTCGGACATGGCGGAGGTCCGACGGCGCCTCACGACGCTCGCCGAGCACACGGCCGCCGCGTACGGCGCCACGGCCGCGGTGGACTACCTCCAGCCGGTGCCGCCGGTGCACAACACGGCCGCGTGGGTGGCGGCGGGCCTGCCGACGCTGCGCAGGGTCGTCGGCGCGGAGCGGGTCGTGGAGACCGGAGCGACGCTCGGCTACGACGACGTGTCCGAGTTCGTGAACCGCTTCGGCGGCCTGTACGTGATGCTGGGCGTCCAGGACGCGACCCTGGACGAGGCCGGGCGTCCGGTCCCCGTCGAGGGCGGGCGCGGCCTGGTCACCAACCACAACCCGCACTTCTACGCGGATGACGACACCCTGGTCACCGGGGTCCGGCTGCACGCGCACGTGGCGTACGACCATCTGACGGGCGCGCTGACGGCGGGGTAGCCGGGGCCGGGCCGGAGGTGCGCTTCACCCGTTCGTGAGTTTCCGGGGCGCGGCGGGCCGCGCATGGCCACGCTGTCTGCCATGACGTCGGGGAACGAAGAGCGTGGCGGCGGGGACCGGGGTGCCGAGGAGCGGGCGGTGTTGCTGGTCGCCGGCCTCGCGGATCTCGCGGTGAGCACGCTGGGTTCGGCACTGGGGACGGTACGGGGGCTGTTACGGCGCTCGGACACCGCGCAGCTGGTCGAGGAGGCCGAGCGGGACCTGATCGCGCGCGGGCGCCTGGCCCTGGACCGCCGGACGGGTCCGCCGCCGGCCCACCTGGAGGTGCTGGCCCGGCATGTGCTGGCCCGGCAGGCCGGGCAGGCTCGCGATGACGTCTGAGGCGTGGGATCCGGTCGCGTTCAAGGCGCGGGTCGACGAGGTGCTGCACCGTTTCGTCGCCGTGGAGGCGGACGCGCTGACCGCCGTCGACGCGTCCCTGGCGCCGGTGGCCGGGCAGCTGGAGTCGGCGGTGGCGAGCGGCAAGCGGCTGCGGGCCGCGTTCTGCTACTGGGGCTGGCGCGGCGGGGGTCAGCCGGACAGCGACGCGCTGGTGCGGGCGGCGGCCTCCATGGAGCTGGTGCACGCGGCGGCGGTCGTGCACGACGACCTGATCGACGACAGTCCTCTGCGGCACGGGCGGCCCACCGCGCACCGGGCGCTGCGCGCCGCCGTACCGCACCATCCACGGGCCGCCGGCGCGGCCAGGTCCCTGGCGATGCTGGTCGGTGACCTCCTGATGTCCCTGGCCGGGCAGTTGTTCGTCACCAGCGGTCTTCCCGCGGCCTACCTCGGCCGGGCGCGCCCGCTGTGGGCGGCGCTGGCCCGGGAGCTGATCGCGGGCGAGTGCCTGGAGATCCTGCACACCGGCACGGCTCCGGACACGGCGGCCTCGCTCAAGGTGATCCGCTACAAGACCGCCAAGTACACCGTGGAGCAGCCGCTGCTGATCGGCGGCGCGCTGGCGGGGGCGTCGCCGCGCCTGGGCGAGGGCTACTCGGCCTACGGGCTGCCGCTCGGCGAGGCCTTCCAGTTGAGGGACGACCTGCTGGGCCTGTTCGGGGACCCGGAGCGCACGGGCAAGGCCACCGGCGACGATCTGCGCGGGCACCGGCCCACGGCGCTGCTCGCGGAGACCTGGCGGGTCGCGGACGTCGACCAGCGCGCGCGGCTGAGCGTCCTGCTGCGCGCGGGCGGTTCCGACGCGGGCGGTTCCGGCGGGGCCCGGGGGACCGACGGGGCCGGCGACGGCGCGGAGGAGGTCCGTGCGCTGATGCGGGGCCTGAAGGCGCCCGAGCGGGTGGAGCGCATGATCACCGCCCGGGTCGAGGAGGCGCTGCGCGCGCTGGACGAGCTCGACCTACCACCCGCCGCCGTCACCGCGCTCGGCTCGCTCGCGCACTCCGCCTCGACCCGGTCGTCCTGATCACCGCTCCCGTACCGCAGCACCGAAGGAACCTCGCATGATCCCCACCGAGGCGTCGATGGACGCCCTGCGCCAAGTCGGCGACGAACTCGCCGACGCCACCGTCGCCACCCTGTTCGCACGCGGGCAGGTCGGCACCTTCAACACGCTGATGCGCTTCGTCTCCACGGCCGGCGCGCCCCTCCCGGACGGGCTGCCGGAGGTCGCCCGCGAGTATCTGGAGGTCACCGCCGCGCCGCCGAGCTGGGTGGACTGGGGCGAGATGGAGAAGGCGCGGCTCTTCTTCACCGACAACGACGTGCACATCACCACCGCGCTGTCCTTCGCCGCCATGCCCGCCTGCTATCTCGTCCCGCACGTGGCGAAGCTCCTCTCGGCGACGCACGGGCTGCGCTACCCGGCCAAGCGGATGGCGGAGACCGGGCAGTTCACGGTGTATCTGATGCGGCCGGACGCCTTCGAGGCGGGCGGGCGGTTCGTCCCGGCCGCGCAGAAGGTCAGGCTGCTGCACGCCTCGATCCGTCACCACCTGCGGCGGGAGGACCGCTGGGACGTCGAGCGGCTGGGGGTGCCGATCTGTCAGGAGGACATGATCGGCGGGCAGATGTTCTTCTCGATGCTCGTCCTCGACAGTCTGCACCGGCTCGGCATCCACATGTCCACGGAAGGCGCGGAGGCCTACTTCTACGCGTGGCGGGTGGTCGGCGCGATGCTCGGCGTCGACCAGGACGCCGTGCCGAAGGACCTGGCCGAGGCCCGCCGTTTCCTCGACCGGTACATGATCCGGCACATGGGGCCGTCGGAGGAGGGGGCGCTGCTGACCAGGCAGCTGATCGAGCTCTACGAGGAGGTGGTGCCGGGCACGCTGTTCGACCCGATCGTCTCCGCGCTCGTCCGGCATCTGGTGGGCGACACGTGCGCCGACTGGCTGGAGGTCCCCCGCACCTCGTGGGACACCGTCGTCAAGGCGGTGCCGCGTCTGCTGGGCGTCCTGGAGACCGTCGAGGACCGCTCACCGCTCGCTGCCTGGCTCCTCGACCGGCTCGGTCACCTGACGACCGTGTTCGAGCTGTCCTCCCTCACCCGGGGCCGGGTCATGCACTACGCCATCCCCGAGCACCTCAGGAAGGACTACGGCCTGTCCTCGGCGGTCTCCCCCAAGCGCAGGTGGAGCCCCCCGCCGCCCGCTCTGGACGGGCCGTAGTGCCGCCTGTCCCCTACCGCGCGCTGCCGTCGCCGAGTCCGGCGATGACTCTGACGTCGGCTTCGGACATGCCCAGAACCCCGGCGACTCCAGCCGCCCGGCAGCGGTCACGGCGGGACCGAGGACCACGTCGCCGATCTTGGCTTGGAATCTCCACCAGGGAAGTGCACGCAGCACCTCGTCGAAGAAGGGGGGCAGGACGGTGAGGTCCACCGGGTCCGGAGGGTTCTTGTGGCCTCCCCAGATGACGCCGGGTCAGTACGTCAGGGCCGCGATCACGTCCACCGTCAGCGTGCGGTCGGCAATCTCCATGGCCCCACCCTCCCACCGGTCGACAGGGCGATCTCCCGCTTCCCGGGCACACGTTGTCCGACACGGCACTAGCGCGGCGCTGGGGACCGTCTCCGGAGGGCGCCCACGTAGACCCCGGCGAGGATCAGGGGCGTGCCGAGGAGCAGGGCCGCGGTGAGGGGTTCGTCGTCGAGCCAGGCCGAGAGCACGATGGTGACGACGGGGACGACGACGAAGACGTACGCGGCACGGGACGCGTCCCAGCGGTGGACCACGTAGAGGTAGAGCACGAAGGTGAGGACGGAGCCGGCGACGACCAGATAGGCGAGCGCCCACCAGGTGGCGGGCCGGTCCGGGAGTCGCCAGGTGTCGCCGGCGGCGGCGGAGCCCGCGAAGAGGAGCACGGAGGCGATGGTCATGCCGACGGCGTTCATGGTGACGGGATGGACCTTGGGCAGTCGCCGGACCAGCACGGTCGCCTGCGCGAAGCAGAGCATGCTGCCGAGGATCGCGAGGAAGGACAGCAGGGGCACGTCGCCGCTGAGCGGGGTACGGGAGATGAGGGCCACTCCGGCGGTGGCGAGGACGGTGCCGACGGCGGCGGCCGCGCGGAAGCGTTCGAGGCCCTGGGCGACGGCGAGGAGGAGCGTGGCGAGCGGGGTGAGGGAGAGGATCGTCTGTCCGAACCCGGCGTGGATGCGGACGAGGGCGTAGTAGGCGAGGGCGAAGGTCACGCCGAAGTTGAGGACGCCGAAGACGGCGGCGCCGGCGAGCGCCCTGCCGCGCGGGAAAGGCATCCGCCGTACGGCCATGAGGGCGAGGAGCACCAGGGAGGCCGCGCCGAAGCGGAGGGCGGCGCCCCACAGGGGGTCGAGCTCACGGTTGCTGAAGCGGACGCCGACCGCGTTGCCGCCGGCGAAGAGCGCGGCGGCGGCGAACGCGGCGAGCGTCAGCCGGTCGTCGGCGCGCTGCACCGCCTCACCGTAGCCCCGGGGTCGCCGCCGCCCGGGCGGGACACGCGCCGCCGGGGACGGTCGTGGGGGCCGGTCCCGAGTTGCGTGACGCCCGCCACGCGTGAGGCTGGGGGTACCGGTCCGCCACCCGCAGGGAGAGACGATGCAGCAGCCCGAACCCTTCGAGCTCGATGCCCTGGCCGACGAGCACCTGGCGAACGCGCGCTCCGACGCGCACGGCCGCAGCGCCCATCTGGTGGTGCACGACGGGGTGCTCCGGCAGAGCGTGATCGCGCTGATCGCCGGCATGGCGCTGGACGAGCACAACGCTCCGCCGGCCGCGAGTCTCCAGGTGCTGCGGGGCCGGGTGGAGCTGACGGCGTCGGGGCGGACCCAGGAACTGGAGGCGGGGCAGCTCCAGATGCTGCCGAAGGAACGCCATGGACTGACCGCCCTGGAGGACGCGGTCGTGCTGCTGACCGCCGTCAACGACTGACGGCCGTCAACGACCGACCGCCGTCGCCCGCTGACCGCCGTCGCCTGGCGGAGCTGCCACGCGGCATGGCCGCCGTCGGCGACCTGGCCCGGGTCGCCCGGTCGGCCCAGTCGGACCCGTCCGGGCCGCTGCCAGGTCGTGGCGCGCCATACTCCGACCGGTCGTTTGTGGCTTCCCGGCCCATAGGGGTGTGGTTCGCGCCACCCCTACTCTCCGGCGCATCCCCACCCGTTCGAGCCGCACGGGAGTCCTGATGCGTCCTTCACGAACACCCCGCACCGCCCCACCCGCCCCACGGCACACCTCACCACCACCCACCACACGACCGCGGCGCCTCGCCGCGCTGCTGCTGTCCGCCGTCACCGCCCTGTTCCTCGCCGCCCCCGCGTCCCCCGCCGCGGCGGCGGCTCCGGCGCCCGTGCCCGGCAGCCTCACCCCGTACGACGTGAGTTCCGTGTACACCGCCGGGATCTCGTCGGGCGGATACATGGCGACTCAGCTCCACGTGGCGTATTCGGGCACCTTCTCCGGATCGGCGGCCTTCGCCTCGGGCCCGTACCACTGTGCACAGAACTCCCTGGCCACCGCGCTCAACGCGTGCATGGACACCGTCCAGGACCTCCAGCTGAGCAGGCTGGAGCAGACGACCCGGGACCGGTCGGCACAAGGGATGGTGGACCCGATATCCAATCTGTCCGGGGATCCCGTGTACGTCTTCAGCGGGACGAACGACACGACCGTGAAGCAGCCGGTCGCGACCGCGCTCGCCGACTACTACGGTCGCTTCGGGGCCCGGGTCCGCTACGAGCGCACGACGGCCGCCGGCCACGCCTGGATCAGCCCTCTCGGTCCCAACTCCTGCGGGGTGACGCAGACGCCGTTCGTCAACGACTGCGGCGTCGACGCCGAGCGCGAGCTGCTCGGCCATCTCCTCGGCTCGGTCGCGGCGCCCGCCGCGACCCCTTCCGGCACCCTGATCCGCTTCGACCAGAACGCCTACGCTCCGGGCGGTTCGGCGGCGGCCCTGTCGATGGGCGGCGAGGGCTTCGCGTACGTGCCCAGGTCCTGCGCGGACGGCGCCGTCTGCACGCTCATGGTGGCGCTGCACGGCTGCAAGCAGGGCTCCTCCTATCAGGGGTTCGGGACGCGGTTCGTCGAGAACGCCTATCTGAACGAGTACGCGGACACCAACGCGATGATCGTGCTGTATCCGCAGGCGGCGGCGACCGGCACCCTGGAGAACCCCAACGGCTGCTGGAACTGGTGGGGTTATCTGGGTGACGCGGCCTACGACCGGCACGGCGGGAAGCAGATCGAGGCCGTGATGGGCATGGTCCGGGCGCTGCGCGGCACCACTCCGCCGCCCACCGGAGGCAGCTCGGTGACGCTGCCGAGCGTGGACGCGCGGGACGGGTACGTGAAGGCGGCGGCCGACGGTTCGGGCGCGGCGGTCGGGACCCTCGAGGACTCGTACGGCTTCGCGGTCGGCCGGGGTTCGGACGGCAAGGTGAACCGGACGCTGCTCTCCTTCGACACGTCGAGGATCCCGGCCGGCAAGGAGATCACCCGGGCATATCTGTCGGTGACCCGGTCGAGCGGCTCGGGCGACCCCTGGGCCTCGCCGGCCGGCAACCGGCTGCTCGTGGACGTCCGTACGGGCTGCTTCGGCGGCTGCGCGGTCGAGGCCGGGGACTGGTCGGCGCCGGCGACGGCGGCCGGTGCGGCGCAGATCGGCGCCTTCTCGTCGGGCGGCGCGGTGTCCACCGATCTGTCACCGGCCGGCCTCGCGGCCCTGGACCGCAGCGGGACCACCCAGATGCGCCTCGGCTTCGCGTCGCCCCCGACGGGGACGGCGTATCTCTTCGTCAACCAGGCCGCTCCGGTGACGTTGACGGTCGAGTACCGCTAGGGAGTCGGGCGCGGGTACGGAGGGCCGTTCACCGCCGCGGTGTCACGAGCACCAGAGGGGCGCCCCCGCAGGGTGTCAGGTGCAGGGTGCCGTGGCGGTGGACGGCCGGCGGGACGGGGGCGGAGGCCGCGAGGACCGCGGCGAAGTCGGGGCCCTTGACGAGGGAGCCGGCGAGATGGGCCGGGTCGGTGGAGGCGGCGACCCGGCCGCGGGCGTTCACCAGCCGGGCGGGGACGGGGAGTTCCTGGAGCACGGGCAGCACGGCCGCCTCGAAGTGGCGCAGATAGACGTCGGCGGCGGCGACGCCGACGAACGCGCCGTCGACGTGCACCGGCGCGGAGAGCGTCAGGCCGTACTCGTCCGAGCAGAGGTAGTCGACGTAGGGCCCCGCGACGGCCCGTCGGCCGGTCTCGCGGGGCAGCGCGTACCAGTCCCAGTGGGTGTAGTCGGAGTAGGCCGAGTGCTCCGGGTCGAGGTCGAGGAGCAGCGGGCGCACGGCGCCGTCGGGGCCGCGCTGCCACCATTCCAGCCAGGACGGTACGTCGGCGAGGAGCCCGGGCGCGGCGACGAAGCCGACTCCCGAGACGAGGCCGGGGAGTTCCGCCCCCGCAGGGCCGGCTGACCTGTCGGCGTCCGCGAGGCGGCCGTGGAGTCCGGGCCGGAGCGCCGCGAGGTCGGCGGAGACCGGGCGCCGGCCGCCGTAGCCCGCCGCGGCGAGCAGGGCCGCGGTGTCGGCGGCCGTGGCGGCGACGGCGGCGAAGACCCCTTCGAGGGTGTCGCCCACGCGCCGGGAGACCGCGTCGGCGACCGCGGCGGAGAGGCCCGGGACGGAGGGCGCCGCCGGGGAGCCGTCCGCGCCAGGGGTGGACGCCTCAGGCGTGGATGCGTCGTGGGCGGACGGGTCGTGGGTGGACGCGTCTGGGGCGGACGCATCGTGGGCGGACGTGTCAGGGGCGGCCCCCGTGGGGCGGGCGAGCCCGGTGGTCCTGGCCATCGGTGTCCTCCTCGGGACGCGGCTCGGGTGCGCGGGTGGGGGGAGCGAGCCGCAGGGCGATCAGCCGGCCCACGGACTCGCGTACGCACTGCTCGGCCAGCATTCTTGCCCGCTCGTCGGCCTCATCCTGCACGGCGGAGATCACGGAGCGGTGACGATCCGCCACGCCCGCGAGATACGCGGTGTCGTCGAGGACCAGGACGAGCAGGGCGCCCAACTCGGCCTGGAGGGCGATCTCCTCGCGGGTGAGCCGGGCGGACTGGGCGGCGGCGGCGAGTTCGACGTGGAAGCGGCCGTAGAGCCGGCTGCGGGCGGCGGCGTCCTCGGCACGGGCGAGTTCGTCGACGGTACGGGTGAGGGGGCGCAGGTCGCCGGGCTGGGTGCGCTGCGCGGCCAGCAGGGCGGCGGCCCCGGAGACGGCGGCCCAGTGGTCTCCGAGGTCCCGCAGCTCCTCGGTGGACCAGTCGGCGAGCCGTGCACGCAGCCGCTCCTGGGGCGGCCCTTCGGGGACGGTGACGAAGCTGCCGCCGCCCCGGCCGCGGCGGGTGGTGACCAGGCCCTGCTGCCGCAGGGCCATGAGGGCCTCGCGCAGGGTGACGGTGGAGACCCCCAGCTGTCCGGCCAGCTCGGTCTCGCCGGGCAACTGCTCACCGTCGGACAGGAGCCCGAGCTCGATGGCGTCGCCGAGCCGGCGCACCACGGTGTCGACCCGGGCACGGGTGTCGACGGGGGTGAACACGGCCCTGCGGGCGCTCCCCGGCGCGCCCCCGCCCTGTGTGCCGTCTGGTCTCACGGTGTACCACCTCGGTCGTTGACTCAGGCTTTACCTTAAAGGGGTCTTGAGATTTGAACTATGACTTCATATGTTTGCGCCCATCGTGAGAACGCGCCCCCGCACCGGAAAGGTTCCCGCCCATGGAGCGAACGGCGATCCGGCTGTCAGGACTACGCAAGAGCTACGGCCGGACCGAGGCGGTGGCCGGGGTGGACCTGGAGATGATCGACGGCGAGTTCTTCTCGATGCTCGGCCCCTCCGGCTCTGGGAAGACCACCGTGCTGCGGATGATCGCCGGCTTCGAGACGCCGAGCGCGGGAACGGTGGAACTGGCCGGCCGGGACGTCACCCGCCTCGCCCCCTTCGAGCGTGACGTCCACACCGTCTTCCAGGACTACGCCCTCTTCCCGCACATGACGGTCGAACAGAACGTCGCCTACGGCCTGAAGGTGCGCGGCGTCCCGAAGGCCGAACGTCTGGTCCGGGCCCGCGCCGCGCTCGCCCAGGTACGGCTCGAAGGGCTCGGCCGGCGCCGGCCCGGCGAGCTCTCCGGCGGCCAGCGCCAGCGCGTCGCCCTCGCCCGCGCCCTCGTCGGCCGTCCCCGGGTGCTGCTCCTGGACGAACCGCTCGGCGCCCTCGACCTCAAGCTGCGCGAGCAGATGCAGGTCGAGCTCAAGGCGATCCAGCGGCAGGTCGGGATCACCTTCGTGTTCGTCACCCACGACCAGGAGGAGGCCCTGACGATGAGCGACCGGATCGCCGTCTTCCACCAGGGCCGGATCGAACAGGTCGGCACCCCCGGCGAGATCTACGAACGCCCCGCCACGCCCTTCGTCGCCGGGTTCGTCGGCACGTCCAACCTCCTCGTCGGGGGCACCGCGCGGGCCGTGGTCGGCGCCTCCGGCACGTACAGCATCCGGCCGGAGAAGATCCGCGTGGTCAAGGACCCGGCCGCGCCCGTCGAGGCGGGGCACGCGAGCGCCGTGGGGACCGTGGCCGAGGTGGTCTACCTGGGCGACGCCACCCGCTTCCTCGTCGACCTCGACACGGGCGGCCGGCTCACCGCCGTCCAGCAGAACCTGGAGACCTCCTCCACCGACCTCGCCGCCTTCCGTGGCGCCCGGGTGGGCCTCCGCTGGCATCCGCGGCACGCGGTGCCCGTCCCCGACGCCCCCTGACCGCCTGACCGCCTGACCGCCCGACCGCCCGACCGGCTGACCCGCTGACCGGCCGACCGGCACCGAACTCCCGTATCCGGCCCCTCCACCCGCCAGGTCCCGCACCCTCACCGCAAGGGAGAACCACGTGCGTCCGCACCGCTCGCTCCTGATCGCCGCCGCCGTCTCCGGCCTGCTGCTCGTCACCGCCTGCGGATCCGCCGATCCGGCCGGCTCCGGGAAGTCCGGCGGTCTCAACCCGCCCGCGCTCAAGGCGCCCACGGCGCTCGGCGCACCCGAGGGCGAGGTCAATCTGATCGCCTGGGCCGGTTATGTCGAGGACGGTTCCAACGACCCGAAGGTCGACTGGGTGAGCGCCTTCGAGAAGCGGACCGGCTGCCAGGTCAACGCCAAGACGGCCGCCACCTCCGACGAGATGGTCGCGCTGATGAAGACCGGCCGGTACGACGCCGTCTCCGCCTCGGGCGACGCCTCCCTGCGCCTCATCGCCTCCGGCGACGCGGCCCCCGTCAACACCGCGCTCGTCCCGAACTACGCCGACGTCTTCGCGGGTCTGAAGAACAAGGAGTGGAACTCCGTCAAGGGAGTCTCCTACGGCATCCCGCACGGCCGCGGCGCCAACCTCCTCATGTACGACACGGCGAAGGTCACCCCGGCGCCCGATTCCTGGTCGGCCGTCTTCGACGGGGCCTCCGCCCACAGCGGCAAGGTCACCGCCTACGACTCCCCCATCTACATCGCCGACGCCGCCCTCTACCTGAAGGCGACGAGGCCCGAGCTCGGCATCACGAACCCCTATGCGCTCGACCAGAAGCAGTTCGACGCCGCCGTCGCGCTCCTCAGGGCGCAGAACGAGCACGTCGGCGAGTACTGGAGCGACTATCTGAAGGAGATCTCCGCCTTCAAGAGCGGCGACTCGGTCGTCGGCACCAGCTGGCAGGTCATCGCCAACCTGGCCAAGGCAGAGGGTGCCGAGGTCGAGGTCGTGCTGCCGAAGGAGGGTGCCACCGGCTGGTCCGACACGTGGATGGTGTCCGCCAAGGCCAAGCACCCCAACTGCGCCTACAAGTGGCTCGACTGGATCGTCTCGCCGAAGACCAACGCCCAGGTCGCCGAGTACTTCGGCGAGGCGCCCGCCAACGCCCGGTCCTGCGCCGAGACCGCCGACAAGGCGCACTGCGCCACCTTCCACGCCACCGACGAGGCCTACTGGAAGAACGTGCACTTCTGGACCACGCCCATCGAGCAGTGCCTCGACGGCCGCACGGACGCCCGCTGCGTGCCGTACGCCAAGTGGGTCCAGGCGTGGAACGAGATCAAGGGCTGACCTCGTCCATGACCGCGCTCTCCCCCTCGCCACGGACCGGCAAAGGCGACCGGACCTCCACCGGCCGGTCCGTCGCCGGTCCGGTCCGGTGGCTCGCCGGGGCCCTGCACCGGCGGCCCCGGATCCGGCTCGCCGCGCTGCTCACCGCGCCGCTGCTGTGGCTGGTGCTCGCCTACCTGGGCTCGCTGGCCGCCCTGTTCCTGTCCGCCTTCTGGACCACCGACTCCTTCACCTCGCAGGTGGTCAGGGTCTGGTCGGCGCAGAACTTCCAGGAGCTGGTGGCCTCCCCCGTGTATCGGACGGTCGCCCTGCGCACGGTCGGCGTCGCCCTCGCCGTGACCGTCCTGTGCGCCCTGATCGCCTTCCCGCTGGCCTTCTACACCGCCCGGGTGGCGAGCCCCCGCCGCCGGCCGCTGCTGGTGGTCGCGATCCTCACCCCGCTGTGGGCCGGCTACCTCGTCAAGGTGTACGCGTGGCGGCTGATCCTCTCCGAGGGCGGGCCGCTCGACTGGGCGCTGCGGCCCCTGGGCCTCACGGGCCCGGGATACGGACTGACCGCCACCGTCCTGGTGCTGACCTACCTCTGGCTGCCGTACATGATCCTCCCGGTGCACACGGCGCTCGAGCAGCTCCCGGACAGCCTGTTGCACGCCTCGGCCGACCTCGGCGCACGGGCCGGACGGACCTTCGTCTCGGTGGTGCTGCCGCTGGTGCGGCCGGCGGTGGCGGCCGGATCGGTGTTCACCTTCTCGCTCAGCCTCGGCGACTACATCACCGTGCAGGTCGTCGGCGGCAAGACCCAGCTCATCGGCAACCTCGTCCACTCCAACGTCACCCTCAACCTGCCGCTCGCCGCCGCGCTCGGCACCGTGCCGGTGGCCGTCATCGTGCTCTACCTGCTCGCGGTGCGGCGCACGGGGGCGCTGCGCAGCCTGTGACCGGCCCCTGGTGCTGCCCGCGACCGGTGCCTCGTGTACCGGCTGCGACCGGTGCCCTCGTGCGCCGGCGGAACCGACACCCGTGGAAGGACCGCTCCCGATGAACCTCTCCCGTCCCGCGCGGATCGCGCTGCGCACCGCGGCCGGGCTCGGCTTCGCCGTGATCTACCTGCCCCTGCTGCTCGTGCTCGTCGGTTCGCTCAACCCGGACCGTTCGGCGAGCTGGCCGCCGCCCGGGGTCACCCTGAGGTGGTGGTCGGCCGCCTGGGCCAACGAGGGGGCCCGCGAGGCCCTGTGGACCTCGGTGCGGACGGGGCTCGCGGCGACGGCCGTCGCGCTCGTGCTCGGCACGCTCATCGCGTTCGCCGTCCACCGGCACACCTTCTTCGGGCGCGAGGCGGTGTCGTTCGCGGTGGTGCTGCCGATCGCACTGCCGGGCATCGTCACGGGCATCGCGCTCAACTCGGCCTTCGGCACGGTCCTCGAACCGCTCGGCGTGGGCCTCGGACTGTTCACGGTCGTCGTCGGGCACGCCACCTTCTGCATCGTGGTCGTGTTCAACAACGTGGTGGCGCGGCTGCGACGGATGCCCGGCTCCTACGAGGAGGCGGCGATGGACCTGGGCGCGCACACCTTCCGCACCTTCTGGGACATCACCTTCCCGCAGCTGCGTTCGGCGCTGCTCGCCGGCGCGCTCCTCGCCTTCGCCCTCTCCTTCGACGAGGTCGTGGTCACCACGTTCACGGCCGGGCCTGGGGTGCAGACCCTGCCCTTGTGGATCTTCGACAACATGACACGGCCCCAGCAGGCCCCGGTGGTGAGCGTGGTGGCCGCGCTGCTCGTCCTGCTCTCCGTGATCCCGATCTACGCGGCGCAGCGGCTCTCCTCGGACACGGCGGGCGGCGGACGGGTCTGACGGCTGACGGACCTGAAGGCGCTCATTGCAGGACGTTGCCGGGGGCTCGCCAGTGTCCGCCGGGCGTACGTCACAGGGCGGGCCGGAGGGCGCCGGCGCCGTCCTCGGTGTCCGGGGCGGCGGCGGGACCGTGGGCGCTGCCGCGGAGCCACTCGGTCCAGCTGAGGTTCCAGTCGCCGTAGCCGTTGCCGAACGGCGTCATCCGCTCGCCGTACCCGTTGATCACGCGGACCACGTCGCCCCGGCGGACCGTGCGGAAGAGCCAGGCCGCGTTCTCGGTGCTCATGCCGGTGCAGCCGTGGCTGACGTTCGCACTGCCCTGGGCGTCGAGGGACCAGGGGGCGGCGTGCAGGTACTCGCCGCTCCAGGTGACCCGGGTGGCCCAGCGGACCTTGAGGTCGTAGAAGTCTCGGCTGCCGCGCGCGATGCCGATGGAGTCGCCGCGCATCCGGACGGTGGCCTCCTTGCCCAGGACCACCTTGACGCCGCCGCGGGTGCGGTAGCCGGCCTTGCCGGTGGTGACCGGGATGGTGCGGACGGCCTGCCCGTCGCGGTACACGGTCATGGTGTGCGCGGCGACGTCGGTGACCGCCTCGATCCGGTCGCCGATGGTGAGGGTGAGCGGCGCGGAGGGGCCGCCGTGGAGCCGGCCGGTGACGCGGACCCCGTCGAGGGCGCTGCGGACGCGGACGGTGGCGCGGGCGGGCCAGTAGTCGCGCGGCCGGTAGTGGAGGGTCGTGGGTCCGACCCAGTGCCAGGAGCCCTCGACGCGGGGTTCGGAGCTGACGTGCAGGGCGCGTTCGACCGTGCGGCGGGCCTCGGTGTCGGTGGCGGGCACGGGGTGGCTCAGCTCGGCGGTGAGGGGCTGGCCCACTCCGTACGTGCCGCCGCCGGGGCCGAGTTCGGCGGTGAGCCGTTCCCCCGCGGGCACGGCCGGGGTGCGCAGCCGGAGCCGGGCGAGGTGGCGCCGGTGGCGACCGCCCTCGGAGCGCTCGACGAGCAGTCGGGCGGTGTAGCGGCCGTCGGCCGCGAGCGGGGCGGCGCTGGTCCAGCGGGCGCCGTCGGCGCTCACGGTGCCGGCGATCCCGCGGCCCTCGTGGTCGGTGACGGTCACGTCGGTGAGGCGTCCGGCGGTGCGCAGGACGACGTCGAGGGGGCCGGTGGCCGCGTCGTCGAGGGTGAGGGTCCGTCCGTCGAGGACCACGTTGCGGCGGGGCGCGGTGCAGATGCGGCCGGAGGCCGGGCAGGCACCCACCGAGGCGGCGACGGCCCCCGCGGGGACGGCGGCGGCGGGGGCGGCGACGGTCTGGTCGACGGCAGGCGGCTGGGCCGGGTGAAGGACGAGCACCGCGCCGGCGGCGAGGGACACGCCCCATCCCGCGACCTTCTGGCCCACGGCCTTCCCGCCGACGGCCTTCCGGCCCACGGCCATCCCCACGACGGCCATCCCCCCGACGGCCTTCCCGCCTCGCGCCTCGCCGCTTGCGGTGTTCTCGCCTTCGGTCTTCCTGTGCGACGGCACCCCGGGAGCCCCTTCCGTCCGGATCCGACCGGTGCATCACATCGCATCGCGGGGCGAAAAGATGATCACCTGACCTGGCGTGGCGCGTGAGGAGCGAGTGAGACGACTCGAAAGCAGCAACGCGAGCGCTCGGGGCGGCGAGGTCGGCGCGGTGTCGCGGCCCGAGGACGAGGGTGGTGGGTGATCAGCGGGGGACCTCCGGGAGTTCCTCTCCCGTCTCCAGGAGCGACTTCAGGCTGGAGATCAGCGCCGGCCAGCCCTCGGCCACGAGGGCGCGGATGGTGCCGCCGGGGTCGAGGTCGTCGTGGACGACGGTCAGTTTCACCATGTCCCCGGCCGGTTCGATCCGGTAGGTGACCTTGGAGCGGCCCTCCTCCACGAGCCGGGCGTAGATGTCCTCGCCGATGCCGACGGCCAGGGCCCACTCGGGGGTGAAGGTGTGCCAGGTGTACGAGAGGAGGCGTCCCGGCTCGGCGGCGAGGACGACCTGGGCGGGGTCGGACGTGGTCCTGCCGCCCTCCTCCCAGACCATGGTCGAGCCGGTGGTCCAGTCGCTCTCGAAGGCCACGCCCCAGTAGCGGCGGGTGAAGACCGGATCGGTGAGCGCCTTCCACAGCTCGTCGGGGGTGGTGCGGATGTAGGTGGTGTAGACGAAGGCCCGGCCGTCGTCGCCCGCCGTGCCGGCGTTGCCGGCCATGCTGGCGGTACCGGCCCTGCTGCCGTTGCTGTCCATCGGAGCCTGCTCCCTTGCTGACGTCCACGCGTCCGCCTTGCTGACGTCCACGGGTCCGCCCGTGCGCTCACGGGCGGAGGGCCGCCGCCACGAGCCCCTCGATCGCCTCGGTCGCCTCGGTCCCCCGGCTCGGCGCCTCCTCTCCGGCGACCACCCGGTCCAGGACCAGTCCGTCCACGCAGGCGAGCAGCGTCAGCGTGCGGGCTTCGGGATCCGTGACGCCCCGGGCGGCGAGGAAGGACCGGACCGCCTCGCGCCCCGGGTTCTCCCTCGGCACCAGGATGTCTCTCAGTTCGGGGTCTCGCACGCTCTCCAGGACGCAGGCGTAGCGGGCGAGGGACCGGCGTCGCCCTTCTCCCCGGGTCCGTGCGGCGACCAGGGCGGCGAGGCCCTGGACGAGGTCGTCGGCCGTACGGAGCGTCGCGGTGCGCTCGGCCGCCGCGGTCAGCTCCGCCTGGTCGAGCTCGACCAGGCGGCGGACCAGCCCGGTGAGCAGGGCGGAACGGGTCCGGAAGTACGCGGAGGTCGTGCCCGCCGGCAGCCCCGCGGCGGCGTCGACGGCCCGGTGGGTCAGGCCGCGCATCCCTGCGTCGGCGAGGACGCCGAGCGCGGCATCGGCCAACAGGGTGCGGCGGGTGGGAGCGAGGGGCGCGCGGCGGGTGGGGGCGAGAGGCGCGCGGCGGGTCGGCGGCTGGTGGGAGGAGGAAGTCACCCCCTCTTTCTACACCTGTAGAGACGAGCGCTACGCTTCTACAGCTGTAGAAGACCGTCGAGAAGGATGAGGTACGGACCATGGGCCACACCGCCGTCGTCGTCGGCGCGGGGATCGGCGGGCTCGCCGCCGCCGTCGGACTCCAGCGCATCGGCTGGGAGGTGACCGTCGTCGACCGCTCCCCGGTCCTCGCCGACGCGGGCGCCGGCATCTCGCTCGCCGCCAACGGCATCCGCGCACTCGACGCGCTCGGGCTCGGCGCCGCCGTGCGGGCGGCCGGACGGGGCCAGTACACCGGTGGCACCCGCACGCCGAACGGCTCGTGGCTCGCCCGGATGGACGGCGCCGCGCTCGAGCGCGCACTCGGCTCCCCGATCGTCGGCATCCCGCGCGCCGAACTGCACCGGCTGCTGCGGGCCGCGCCGAAGCCGGGCACCCTGCGTACGGGCCTGACCGCCGGGGCCGCCACGACGCTCCCGGGCGGAGGCGCCCGCGTGGAGTTCGGGCCGGGGAGCGAGCCGCTGGAGGCGGATCTGGTCGTCGCCGCCGACGGGATCGGCAGCCGACTCCGTACCGCCCTGTTCCCCGGCCACCCGGGACCGGTGCACAGCGGCTCGACCGTGCTGCGGGCGATCACGCACCGGCCGGTGGATGTCCGTACCGACTTCGAGCTCACCTGGGGACGCGGGGCGGAGTTCGGGCACATCGCGTTCGCCGACGGGCGGGCCGAGTGGCACGCGGTCCTCAACGCGCCGGCCGGAGTGCGCCACGCCGACCCGCTCGCGGTGCTGCGTCGGCGCTTCGCCGACTGGCACGCCCCCATCCCCGAGCTCCTGGCCGCGACCCGCGCCGAGGACGTCCTGCACCACGACGTCGGCGAACTGGCGACCCCTCTTCCGTCGTTCGTCTCCGGCCGTGTGGTGCTGCTCGGTGACGCCGCCCACGCGATGACCCCCAACCTCGGCCAGGGCGCGTGCCAGGCCCTGGAGGACGCCGTGGTCCTCGCCGCGGAGCTCGACCGTACGGACGGCGGCGTCGGCCGGGACGGCGGCATCGACGTGGACGGCGGCATCGACGCCGCCCTCGCGCGGTACGACGCCGCACGGCGCCCGCGCACCACGGCCGTCGCAGCGGCGGCCCGGCGGGTGGGCCGGATGGGGCAGCAGCTCAGCCATCCGCTCGCCGTGCCCCTGCGCAACACCCTGCTGCGGCTGGCACCCTCGGGCGCGGCGGTGCGGGCGATCCTGCGTCATGCCGCCTGGACCCCGCCCCTCACCAGGTCTTTCGCGGGTGAATAGGTGTGGAGGAAACTATTCAACGGACTGCTAGTTTGTCCGGATGTCTCTGAAGCACGCTGTTCTGGCGGCTCTCCTGGAGGGAGAGGCGTCGGGGTACGACCTGGCCAAGCTCTTCGACGTGTCGGTGGCCGACTTCTGGGCGGCGACGCCGCAGCAGCTCTACCGGGAGCTGGAGCGGCTCTCCGAGGCCGGCCTCATCGCGGCCCGGGTGGTGCAGCAGGAACGCCGCCCCAACAAGCGCATGTTCACCCTCACCGAGGCGGGCCGCCAGGACCTCGTGGCGTACACCGCGCACCCCCCGAAGCCGACGGCGGTGCGTGACGAACTGATGGTGCAGGTGCAGGCCTGCGACCGGGGCGACACGGCGGCGGTGCGCACGCATGTGCGCGAACGGATGGAGCAGGCGCGCGCCAAGCTCGCGCGGTACGCCCGCATGCGGGAGCGGATGCTCGACGGGCGGGACGAGGCCGTCTATCTGCGCGAGGTCGAGCGGGTCGGCCCGTATCTGACCCTGCTGCGCGGCATGGCCTTCGAGGAGGAGAACGTGCGCTGGGGCGAACGGGCCCTGGCGATCCTCGCCGACCGCGCGACCGACCGCGAGGCCGGAGCGGGGACCGGGGGCGGGGCGTCCGCGGCCCGTCCCGCAGCCGAGGAGATCGGGCGGTCGGCCGGACAGGGTTAGGCGCGTGGTCGTACGGGCGGCCGCGCAGGGCTGGTGACGCCCGCGGCTACCGTGGGGTAACGTCCGTGCGCATGAACGTCGGTGACATCGTCGAGGACTTCACGCTCCCGGACGAGACGGGGCGGACCCGCTCGCTCTCCGGACTGCTGACCGAGGGTCCTGTCGTCCTCTTCTTCTATCCGGCGGCACTCACGCCCGGCTGCACCGCGGAAGCCTGCCACTTCCGTGATCTCGCGGGCGAGTTCCACGCGGTCGGGGCCCGGCCCGTCGGCATCAGCACGGACGAGGTGGCGCGGCAGCAGGAGTTCGCCGACCGCCACTCGCTCGGCTATCCCCTGCTCTCCGACCCGTCGGGCGCGATACGCGACCGGTTCGGGGTCAGGCGTGGATTCTCGCTCGCGCCGACGAAGCGGGTCACCTTCGTCATCGACGAGGACCGCAGGATCCTGGAGGTCGTCCGCAGCGAACTGCGGATGAGCGCCCACGCCGACCGGGCGCTGGCGGCGCTCCGGGCGCGCGCCAAGGGCTGAGGCGCCCCGCGTACGAGCGGCGGACACGGTGCAGTGCCGGCGGGACCGGCCGTCAGGTGCCCAGCAGCTTCGCCTTGGCCGCCGCGAACTCCTCCGGCGTGAGCAGACCCTGCTGCGCGAGGTCGCCGAGCCGGGCCAGCTGGTCCGGGATCGACGGCCCTCCCGCGGCCCAGGACGCGGTCGGCGCCCCGGCCGGTGACCGACCGGGTTGCGGCTGCGGCTGCGGCTGCGAGGGCTGTGTGGCAGTCTCCGGCGGCGGGGCCTGCCGGGCCTGGAGGTCGGCGATGGCCTCCTCCTGGTCCTGTTCCCGCCGGGCGGCGCGGGCGGCGCTGCGGCCCGCCGCGTAGGCGGCCCCGCCGACCAGGGCGCCCCGCAGCAGCGGCGCTCCGACGGGTCGTACGACCGGGCGGGCGAGGGGACGGCGACGCAGGAACATTCCGTCAGCTCCTTCCGGACGCGGCCTCGGCGACGGCCTCGCGATAGGCGGCCCGCGCCTGCTCCACGAACGCGTGCGGGATGGGCACCCGTCCGGCGACGTACCCGTCCGCCTCCCGGATCACCTCCGCGGCCCGTGCCGCCCAGACGTGTTCCACGAGCAGCATCAGCGCGCAGGAGTCGGGCTCCAGGGTCGCGCCCACCTCGGCGGCGTCCTCGGGCCCGAGGAGGTTGGCCTCGGGGCCGATCTCGGCGACCGCCTCCTCGTACTCCTCGTACTCGACCAGCTCGGAGCTCCACACCTCTCCGGCGGCCGTCTTGGTGACGACCAGCGAGTCGATCAGGCGTACCTGACCGGCCCGCCGCAGGTCGGCGATGGCGGTCACCGCGGCGACCTTGAGCCGTTCGCCGGGAAAGGCGAGCACCAGACATTCCACCGGTCCCATGTGACTCCCTCTCGGACGGGCGCGGTGCGCTCCGCGTACGCGGGACGCCCCGCCCATCCGACCACGGCCGACGCCGGACCGCAGCCGGAGCGGACCCGAGGTGCGGGGCGGCGGGCGCTGGGCAACACTCGCTGGTACGCGAGGCCCCTCAGGCGCGCGGAAGCGCGAACGGGAACGGGAACGGAGTGCAGGCGTGCCGGTCGATGTCATCGCCCGCGGCGCGGGCGTGAGCGCCCGTGAGGTGAAACAGGGCGGGGAGAGCACGGCGGCCGGCACGGCGACTCCGGTCGACGGCAGCGGCAGCGGCAGCGGCGGCGGCAGCGCGCACGAGGCCGTGCGGCGGGCCGGTTTCCGCGGCGGGGACGCCCCCGCGGGCGGGGAGCCCGAGCGGGCGAAGGCATGGGGCCTGCCCTGAGCAGTTCACACGGCGTGGAGGAGACGCCGGCCCGGCTCGCCAGGTCGCTGCTGCGCGAGGCGACGGCCGAGCCCGGCCGGTTGCCCGAGCTGATCGCCTCGGCCGCACCGCGCCGGCTCGGCCCGCGGGCCGAGCGGTCGGTACGGCGGTTGCGGCGCGACCTGCCGGATGCGAGTCCGGTGGAGCTGCGGGCCCGCGTGGTGGCGCGCGGCGGGCGGGCGGTGGCGGCCGAGGGCGCGTTCGTGGGCGGGCCGTTCCTCGTGCTCGTACCGTTCGCGTTCTGCGCGGCCCTGCTGTCGCAGGCGCGGACGGTCCTGGAACTGGCGGCCCTGGAGGGCCGGGACCCGGCGGACCCCGCTCGCGGTGCCGAACTCCTCGTCCTCCAAGGGGTGTACGGGAGCACCGAGGCCGCCCGTGCCGCGCTCGCCCCTTCGGGAGCCGGCGCAGGGTCCGGGGCCCGAGGGCGGCGGCCGGGTCGGTTCGCCGCCCTGTGGGATCTCAGCGTGCGGATGGCCCGGCTGCTCGGCGTGGTGACGCCCGCGGGGGACAGTGGCGGACTGCTCGTGCGGCTCGGCGGGTGGGTGCTCTCCGGAGCCGTGTTCCTGGTCGGTCTCGTGGCGCCGCTGGTGTGGCTGCCGTACCTCGCCTTCACGTATCACCGCAGCACGGCCCGGCTCATGGACCGGGCGACGGTCTTCTACGCGGGGGCGCCCGCTCCGCGCCGCACCGGCCGTTTCGCTCCGGCGATGCTCCTCGCCCTGGCGCGGGCGTTGCTGTCGCTGCTGGTACCGGCCGCGGCGGTGGCCGTCGTCGTCATCACGGACGCGCGGATCGCCGGCGGCCGGTGGCCGGTCCTCGGGATCGTCCTGTCCACGACCTCGGTGGCGGTCGGCGGCTGGTGGCTGGGGCGCCGCTGGCACCGCCGCCGCGGGTGATCCGCCCCCCTCGGTCGGCCGGCCCGGACGCGGGAGGGTGACCATGGGGCCGTGGCCGGCGAGGATGATCCACCCGTGCCCGCTGCGGACGGCCTGCCGGCCGCGCGGTGCGGTGCGCGAGCCACGGGAGGTCGACCCGACCCTCACCCGTCTCCTGCGATCCAGAGAGCCATGGCGCAATCCACTCGAATATTGCATAGTGATGCGGCGAATCCACCTCAGGATCAGTGGCAGGAGTGGGCGGATGGGTACGGCGCACGGAGCGGTGCGCGGGTCGGCGGGCGCGGTCCGCGGGCTCGCCCTCGACATCGGCAGCTCCCGTACGCGGGTGTGGGCGCCGGGCCTGGGTGTGCTCGCGGACGTCCCGAGCGGCCCGGTCCGGCGCGGCCGGGTCACCGACGCCGCGCCGCACCGGCTACTGCTGCGGAAGGTGGCCGATCGGGCGTTCGGCGGCGCCGTGCCCGCCGAGGGCCTCGGGGACACCGTCGTCATGCTCTGCCACCCCGTCCTCGCGGGGCAGGAGCAGCGGGAAGCGGCCCGCGGGGTGGTGGCCGCGCTCGGGCCCGCCCGGGTCGTCTCGGTGGACAGCGCGCGAGCCGCCGCGGCCTACGCGGGTCCGGCGGACGGCGGGCCGCTGCTCGTGGTGGACCTGGGCGCGGAGCTCACCGAGGTGACCCTGCTCGTCGACGGCCTCGTCCAGGACGCCCGGCTGGCCGAGGTCGGTCTCGACGACCTTCCGGAGCCGGCCGGTTCGCCGGCCGCGGTCGTGGACACCGCCGCGGACATGGTGAGGGATCTGTGGCGGCGCGACCGCACCGGCGCCGTCCGGGGAGCGCTGCGCCGCGGCGTCCTCGTCACCGGCGGCGGCGCCTTGCGCCTCGACCTGACGAGCCGGCTCGCCCTCCGGCTCGGCGTCCGCCTGCGCCTCGCCAACGACCCCGCCACCAGCGCCGTCCGCGGCGCGGGCCTGCTGCTGTCGTCGGCCCTCCGCGCCCAGGGCACGGACGGCGGCTGGTCGGCCTAGCCGGTGACCGAGGGCGGCACCTCGACGGCGAGGAACAGGAAGCAGGGTGCGGCCGCGAGGTTCCGGAAGCCGCCCCAGTCCTCCAGGTGGTGCGGAACGAGCGACGCGACCACGGCGTCGAATGCTCCGTCGGCGAACGGCAGTGGGTCGCGGAGGTCGACCCGGTGCGGGTCCGCGGCGGCCCCGAGCCGCCGCCTCCCCGACGCCGGCATCCCGGCGCCGGCGTCGATCCCGGTGACGACCGCGCCGCGGTCGCGCGGTGCGGCGGACAGCGGGCCCGAGCCGCGACCGGCGTCCAGGATCCGCCGGCCGTCCACGTCTCCGGCGAGGGCGCTCCGCGCCGCGCACGAGCACCCGCCCGTCCGCCGCGCGGTCGCGGGACGGACGGGAGGGTGGCCGGAGGGCGACCGGGATCAGCAGCCGGTGGCCCAGATGTGGGAGTCGCCGCGGTCGTTGGCGGCGCCGTTGTAGCCGACCTCCTGGCCGGGGGCGAGGCAGATCGTCATGGAGCCGCCCTGCCAGGCGGACTCGTAGACCCGGACGTGGTCCTTGATGCCGGCACCCGAGATGCCGTGGTTGGCCCAGGACGAGTCGGTGTCGGAGATCCAGCTCTCCCACCAGCCGTCGTCACCGCTCCAGTTGGCCCGCTGTCCGCCGAAGTTGGCGTCCTGCCACACGCAGAAGTGCCCGGACGGGCACTCGGCGGCCGTGGCCGGTGCGGTCAGGGCGAGGCCGCCGGCGAGGGCGAGGACTGCCGCCGCTGCGGGGCCGAGGAGTCGCTTCATGAAGCGTCGTTGCCTTTCGTGTCGGTGGAGTGCGCGGACAGCTGCGCTGCCCGCAGCAGTGCGCGGGAGCGCAGCTGCTCGTAGGTGGCGACCTGGTCGCGGTGCAGGGTGCGTACGGTGGCCAGCTCGGCGGGTTCGAGCCGGGCCCGTACGTCGGCGAGCCCGCTCTCGCGGGTGCAGCGGTCGGCGACGACCGGGTCGGGGCGGCCGGTGCGCGGGCCGCCCGAGGGGGCGGCGCAGCGGGTCCAGCGGTCGAGGGCGGCCCGGTGCGCGGGGTCGTCCTTCATCCGGGCGTGGGCCTCGGCGCGCAGGTTGTCGACGGTGACCTGGGCGCGGAACCAGCGGTTCTGGTCGCCGTAGAGGTTCGCGCGCGCGGTGGCGACGCAGCCGTCGCTGTTGGCGGTCACGGTGAGGCCGGTGGCGAGGGTGAGCGAGAGCTCCCGGGGGTCCTTGCCGAACAGGGCGGTCTGCAGACGGGGATCCTCGGCGGGCGCTCTGGCCTGGGAGGACGGCCTCAGGGTGAGGCCCTGCGCGCCGAGGCACTCGACGACGAGCCGGTGTTCGGCGGCCTTCAGGATCCGGTCCTGCTCCTGCCGGGACGGCGGCGCGGCGGCGGGGGCGGCGGGTTCGGGGCGTACGGTGGCGCACCCGGCGAGGACGAGGGCGGCACTGGCGGCGGTGATCGCGCGGCGGGTGCGTGGCGCATGGTTCCCCCTGGTGGCGGGCCTGGCGGCGGTGGCCGGCGGTGTGATCGCGGCCGGTTTCGTGGCGATCAATGCCCGGTGCCGGACGGGCCATGCGAGGGGACACGGCGACTCACCCGAAGGGGTCGAATGCGCCGGAGCGCGCGCCGCCAACAGGGTGTTCGAGGGTCTCGCGAGGAGCCGGGGGGCCGCGGGCGGTGTGCCGGGAGACGACAAAGCCCCGGTTGGACGGGGGATTCCAACCGGGGCCGATTGCCGTGACGCAGGAAGGGCGGTCGCCTCTGGGGGGGACCTTGGGGACCGGGCCCCTTCGCCGTCACATACAGATGAACGATAAACCATTCCTCATTGTTCCGGGGTGTCCCCTGTGTCGGATGTGAGTCACCTCACCCTGTTTGACCTCATCGGCTCCCTGGCCGAAGCCGGGTCCTTCGGGCACGACGGCCCCGGGCGGCGCCCGTCCGCTCCGCCCGGGGGGTCTCGGCCGTCCTGGTCAGCGGGATGCGAGGAGGAGCCGCGCCTCGGTCTCCTGATCACCGGAGACGGATTGCAGGGACTGGATCTCGAACGTCCGGGCCAGGACCTTCTCCACCTCGTCGACGGCGTGGTAGCCGCCGGTGAGCAGCGCGCCGACCATTCCGGTGAGCCGGACGGGTGGGGTCTCCTCGTGGCGGCCGCCGGCCGTGTCGAACGTGGCCATCCAGACGGTGGGGGCGGGCCCGGTGACCGCCTCCGGGCCCGGTGCCGTCACGTCCTCGAGCTGGTAGGTGCGGTCGAGGACGTCGAAGACGGCCTGGGCGTCCTCCCGGCAGCAGTCGCTCAGCTGCACGGTGACATCGGTGTCGATGTGCAAGTCGTACACGTCGCTCATCTCCTCGTGTGCCGCTTCCAGCATCCCTCGCGGCGGCGCGTCCCGCGAGGTTCGTGTCACCGTGGAGGGAGGGGACGGAGCGCGACCCGGGAGGCGGCGTGGCCGGAGGCGGAGAGGGATCCACGAAGCGCGACGACGGATGGGACGCCGACGGCCTGTACCGGGGCCGGCACGAGACGCCCGAGGAGAACGCGGACCGGCGCTGGACCGAGCTGATGCAGGAGATCCGGGTCGCCCAGACGGGCGTACAGATCCTCTTCGGTTTCCTCCTGACGGTCGTCTTCGCCCCGCGCTTCCCCGAGCTTCCGCAGAGCGACAAGGTGATCTACATCGTCACCGTCTCGCTGGGCGCCGCGGCGACCGGGGCGCTGATCGGCCCCGTTTCCTTCCACAGAATCGTCACCGGGCGCCGGATCAAACCCCGCGCGGTGGTGTGGGCGTCGCGGCTCACCTTCGTGGGCCTCGTGCTGCTGCTGGCCACCCTGGGTACCGCGCTGCTGCTCGTGCTGCGCGTGGCCACCGGCGCGAGCTACGTCCCCTGGCTGGTGGCCGGGCTGCTGGTCTGGTACCTCCTGTGCTGGTTCGTGCTGCCCCTGTGGGTGCGGCACCGTCACACGAGCCGCCCGCACGACTGACGGCACGGCCACGCCTGCCGGCGGACGGCAGGGTGGCAGGGCGGCAGGGCGGCGGCTGAGGACAGGGCGCGGCTGGCGGCAGGCGGTGGCTCACCCTCCGGCGAGGACCCGCTCGACGGTGTCCGCCTCGGCGGCGGGCTTGTCGGGGCGGTGGCGTACGACACGGGCGAACCGCAGCGTCACTCCGGCCGGGTAGCGGGTGGAACGCTGGAGCCCGTCGTAGGCGATCTCGACGACCAGCTCCGGTCGCACCCGGACGGTGAAACCGTCGTCCGACACCGCGAGTTCGCCCAGCCGCTCGGTCTGCCAGCGCAGCATCTCGTCGGTGAGCCCCTTGAACGTCTTGCCCAGCATGACGAACGTGCCGTCGGCGGCGCGGGCCCCCAGGTGGAGGTTGGACAGCAGTCCGGTGCGCCGCCCGTGGCCCCGTTCCGCGGCGAGGATCACGAGGTCGAGGGTGTGGACGGGCTTCACCTTGAGCCAGGTGCGCCCCCTGCGCCCGGCGACGTAGGGCGCGTCGAGCGCCTTGACGAGGACGCCCTCGTGACCGCGGGCCAGGGTGTCCCGGAAGAACCGCTCGCCCGCGTCCACCGCGGCCGGGTCGCCGGGGTCGTCGACCACCGTGCGCCGCACGCGCAGCGGCTCGGGCAGCAGCCGGGCCAGGACGGCGTGCCGCTCGGTCCCCGGCCGGTCCACGAGGACCTCGCCGTCCGCCGCGAGGACGTCGAAGAAGACCGGTGAGAGCGGCAGGGCCGCCCGCGCGGTGGCCACGTCGAGGCGGGAGCCGACGCGGGAGGCGATGTCCTGGAAGGCCAGGGGGCGGCCCGTGGCCGGGTCCAGCGCGATCACCTCCCCGTCCAGGACGAACGCGTCGCCCTCCGTCTCCCGGGCGGTGGCGACGACCTCGGGGAGCCGGTCGGTGATGTCGTCGAGGGAGCGGGTGTAGACACGGACCTCGTCGCCGCGCCGGTGGACCTGGACGCGGATCCCGTCGAGCTTCTCCTCGACCACACAGGGCCCGAGAGCCGCGACGGCCTCGGTGACGCTGCTCGCGGTGTGGGCGAGCATCGGCTGCACGGGGCTGCCGACCCGGAGGGTGAAGCGCTCCAGGGCGGCCGGCCCCTCGGCGAGGACGGCCCGGGCCACCCGCGGCAGCGACCCTTCGAGCATGACGGCCCGCCGCAGCTCCTCGGGCGGGACCGCGGCCGCCTTCGCGACGCCTTCGAGGGCGACGGCGTCGAGGGCGCCCTGACGGACGTCCCCGGAGAGCAGCCGGAGCAGGAACTCCTGCTCCGGCAGGGTCGCGGCGGCCAGCAGGTCACGCATCAGACCGGTCCGCCGGGCCTGCGCCCCGGCCCCGGCGACGGCCGCCAGAGTGGTCATCGCGGCATCGGTGTCGGCCAGGGTGAGCGCGGGTCGCGGCGCGGGCGGCACGGCCGGCGGGAGCACGTTCTTGAGCACGCTCCAGCCCACGCCGATCCGGCCCTGCGGGAGCCGACCGGAGAGATAGGCGATGACGAGCGGACTCTCCTCGGGCTCGGCCTCCACGAACAGCTCGGCGAGCAGTCCGATCTTCCGCGACCGCGCCGAGGTGGCGGCAACCTGACCCGACACGTCGGCGACTCGGGCAAGGAGCATGCGCCCATCGTGCCCGCGCACACCACACCCCGCACCCCGACCACCACATTCCGCCCGCCCGCCGCCCGCCGCCCACCGCGACCCGGGCCCCCGCGAGATCGACGAGATCGGCAAGGCAGCCCCCCTAGCGAGGCGCGGCCTCCTTTCGCCTGCGCAGCCGATCGAGGAGGCCGCGGCGGATCCGCCGCCCGGGCGGGCGCGTGACGGCCGCCGGACGAGCGGGCCCGGCCGGTCCGGGCCACGGGGCGGCGGCGCGCCCACCGGAAGCCGGGAGCGCGGCCTCCGTCCGTACCGCAGGCGCGGCGGGCCGGGACGACACCAGAGGTGCGGCGGGCCGGGGCGGGAGGAGGGGCGTGGCGGGCATGGCACGAGGTGTCGTGATGCCGGGGCGCGGTGCCTGGCGTTCGGCGCGGGCCTCGTCCAGGGCGAGGGCGAGGCTCATCCGGTGCCAGAGGATCTCGTCCGGATCGTCCGCGAGCAGCAGACGGTCGGCGATCTCGCGCGCGGCCGGGGCGCTGGGCCGCCAGCTGGGCGGCGCCGGGCGCAGCCGGTCCAGGTAGGCGCGCTCGAAGGGGTCGTCGACGACCTCGGCCAGCTGTGCGGGGGCGAGGAGCGAGGCGATGGCGGCCGTGCGCGCCCAGGGGTCGTCGTCGGCCCGCAGCAGTATCCCGAGCCGTCGGGCCCGCCAGTTGCGGGGCCGCCAGTCCTCGCCGGCGTCGGACCGGGTGCGGATGTCCAGCGCCAGCCGGCCGCTGAGGAGCCCCGGGTGCGTCAGGGCGAACTCGCTCAGTTCGGCGGCCGGATAGAGCCAGACCACCGCCTTGTAGCGGTTGACGTAGAACCGCACGGGGCTGAAGTGGCCCGTCTTGGCCAGCCGGGCGAAGCGGTCCATGGTGACCGAGAGCAGCCGCGCGCCCTCGGTCGCACCGACGGCGCGGACCCGGTCGCGCAGCCCGTCCGGGAAGTCCGGGGCCGCTCTGAGCCGCGCGATCTCGCTCCGGGCCACGCGCCGTCGTGCCGCGTCCCCGGACAGGTCCGCGGCCCGGGCACCCGTTCCGAAGCCGCGGCCCGTACCGGCACGGCCAAGCACCAAGCCTGCGCCCTGGCCTTGGCCTCGGCCGGGGCCGGGGCCGGGCATCGTGCGGACGAGTCCGAGGTGGACCGCCAGCTGGAACTCGTCGCGCCTGAGTCCCAGTTCCTGCGCCGCCCGCCCCGGCGCCACCGTGCCCCCGTCCTCGGGCTCCGTCCCGGTCTCGGTCTCGGTCTTCTCTGTCGTCGCGTCCATGGTCATGCGGTCGGTCCTCCCCCGTGCGTCGTCCGGCGTCGTTCGACTCGATCACTTTCCGCGACGACCGTAACGCACGGTGACGACATTCCGCTCGCCCTGTGGATAACTCCCGGGACGAACGCCCCGGACAGGGTTCAGAGTTCGCTGGCCGCCCGGTGGCCGGGCTGCCGTGCCGCCACTCCGAGGTGCTCACCGACCCGGTTCACCAGCAGCGTCATCTCGTAGGCGACCTGGCCGACGTCGGCCTCGGCGGCGCTCAGCACGCACAGGCAGCTGCCCTCGCCGGCCGCCGTCACGAACAGCAGTGCCTCGTCGAACTCGACCATCGTCTGCCGCGCCCGGCCCGCCTTGAAGTGCCGCCCCGAACCACGGGCCAGACTGTGCAGGCCGGAGGAGACCGCTGCCAGGTGCTCGGCGTCCTCCCGCTCCAGGTCGCTGCTCGCCCCCGTCACCAGCCCGTCGTTCGACAGCACCAGCGCGTGCCGTATCGAGGCGACCCGTCGGGTCAGGTCGTCGAGCAGCCAGTCGAGTTCCTTGTCCAGCGCCATGCCTGTCCTCCCCCTGTCGGTGCATGCGTCGGTTCAGCCTTACGCACTGTCGTGGACAGGGCAAGGACTCGCCCCGCCGCCGTGTCCTTTCGTGTGCCCGTGCCCGTGCCCTCTGGCCATTGGCCCGATGCCCCGCTGTCCCGTTGGCCCGATGCCCCGCTGGCCCGTTCGTCAGCCCACCGAGTCCAGGAGCCGCGCGGTGTGCACCCGGCCCGCGTACTCGACGAGCCGGATGAGCACCTCCTTGCCGGAGTCGCGGTCCCGTGCGTCGCACAGCACCACCGGAGTGCCGCGATCCAGGTCCAGGGCGCGCGAGACGTCGTGCGCCCCGTAGGCGCGGGCGCCCGCGAAGCAGTTGACGGCCACGACGAACGGGATCTTGCGGTGCTCGAAGTAGTCCACCGCCGGGAAGCAGTCCTCCAGCCGCCGGGTGTCGGCGAGGACGACCGCACCGAGCGCCCCCTGGGACAGTTCGTCCCACAGGAACCAGAAGCGGTCCTGGCCCGGCGTTCCGAAGAGGTAGAGCGAGAGCCCGGACCGGATGGTGATCCGGCCGAAGTCCATGGCGACGGTCGTGGTGGTCTTCTGGTCCACGCCGCCGGTGTCGTCCACGGACTCCCCCGCGCGGCTGAGCTGTTCCTCGGTCCGCAGCGGCCGGATCTCGCTTACCGCGCCGACCAGGGTGGTCTTGCCGACCCCGAAGCCGCCGGCGACCAGGATCTTCAGTGCGAGGACCGTGCTGTCCACGCCGCTCGCGGGGGTGCTCTCAGAGCGCTCGTAGGCCATCGATGACTTCCCTCAGGATGCGTTCGTCAGGGAGCTGGGCGGGCGGGACGGGACGGCTGACCTTCACGAAGCCCGCTTCGAGGAGGTCACCGAGGAGGACCCGCACCACCCCCACGGGCAGATCGGCGTCGGCGGCCAGTTCGGCGACCGACTGCGTCTCGGCCCGGCACAGCGCGAGCAGGGCCCGGTGTTCGGGGCCGAGCAGGGACTCCTCGGCCCGGCCCGGCGGGTCGTCGTCGACGACGACGAGCGCGATGAGGTCGAACCGCACATTGCTCGGTCCGGGTCTGGTGCGGCCCCCGGTCATGGCGTACGGCCGCACGAGCGGGCCGGCCTCGGCGTCGTACCACCGACTGCCCGGAACGGCCTGGCCGTCGCCGGTGCTGTCCTCGTTCATGGCGGGTCTCCGGTCAGCCGGCGGCCGGTGGGGTCACCGTGAGCCGCGGCGGGGTGTGCAGGTGCTCGCCGACCCGTTTCACCAGGCGGGCCATCTCGTACGCGATGAGACCGATGTCGGCGTTCACGGCGCTCAGCACGGCCAGGCAGGAGCCGTCGCCGGCCGCCGCCACGAAGAGGAAGCCGTCGTCCATCTCGACCATCGTCTGGCGCACGCCGCCGGTGTGGAACTGGCGGCCGGCGCCCTTGGCGAGGCTGTGGAAACCGGAGGCGATGGCGGCCAGGTGTTCGGCGTCCTCCCGGCTCAGACCGCTGGACGCGCCGACGGCGAGCCCGTCGTTGGAGAGCACGACCGTGTGGCGGACCTCGCGGACGCGCGTGACGAGGTCGTCCAGGAGCCAGTCGAGCTCTCCGGAGCGGTGGTGGGACATCCTCGCGTGGTCGATCATTCGTCGTCTCCTTCACTGCCGGGGTCGCTGGGTGCCTGCGGGCCGTAGCCGGTGCCCAGGGGGCGTCGGGTGCCGATCGGGGTGCCGGGTGCCGGGCCGCCACCGCGCCGCCAGCCGTCGCGGTAGGCGGACATCCGGTCCCTGACCTGCTCCGGGGTCCGCTCGCCCGGGCCGTCGGCGGGCGCGTCAGCGGCGTACGGGCCGGGAGCCGGTGCCTCGCGCAGCTGCGGTACGAGGCTCGCCTGGCGTACGCGCCGGGGCAGATCGGCACCCATGTCCCCACCGTGCGCACCCATCGCCTGCGACGCCTGCGACGCCTGCGGCCTCTGGGGGTGCTCCGATGACTCCGATGGCTCCGGCGACTGCGCCTGGGACTGCGCCTGCGCCTGCGGCTGCGGCTGCGGCTGCGACTGCGACTGCGACGTTCGTGCCGGCTGGGGTATCTCCGCCCCCCGGGGGTCGGACGAGGTCGCTGATGTCGGCGGGGCCGGGGGCGAGGGGGGCGTGCGCCGGCGCAGGGCGGTGACGCCGGCCGGCGGCCGGTCCGGCTCGCGGGGCGGTGTGAGAGCCGGGACGCGGGGCGGCCGCGACGCCTGGAGCCCCGCCCCCGATCCCGCACCCACACCCACACCCGCGCCGGATCCAGGGGCAGGGGCAGGGGCGGTGGCGGCGTGGGCCGGGGGACCCGGGTCGCGGGAGGGGGCAGCCCCGGCGGCGCCGCGCCCGGGCGGAAGGGCGCTCTGCAGCAGATCGGTGGGGAGCAGGACGACGGCCGTGGTTCCTCCGTAGGGCGAGGTGCGCAGGTGGACCTTGATGTCGTGCCGCGAGGAGAGACGGCTGACGACGAACAGACCGAGCCGGTCGCTGTCGAAGAGGTCCAGGGCCTCGGACTGGGTGATACGGGCGTTCGCCTCGGCGAGGCTCTCCTTGCCCATGCCGAGCCCCCGGTCCTCGATCTCCAGGGCGTAGCCGTTGCCCACGGGTTCGCCGCTGACGCGCACCTTCGTGTGGGGCGGGGAGAACTGTGCGGCGTTCTCGATGAGCTCGGCCAGCAGATGGGTGAGGTCGGCGACGGCGCCGCCGACGACGGCGGTCTCGGGGAGCCGGCGCACCTCCACGCGCGCGTAGTCCTCGATCTCGGAGACGGCGGCGCGGACGACGTTGGTGAGGGGTACGGGCATGCGCCAGGCACGGCCGGGGGCGGCTCCCGAGAGGATGATGAGGCTCTCGGCGTGGCGCCGCATACGGGTCGTCAGGTGGTCGAGCCGGAAGAGGTCGCCGAGCTCGTTCGGGTCGTCGGCGCGCCGCTCCATGCTGTCGAGCAGGTTGAGCTGACGGTGTACCAGGACCTGGCTGCGGCGGGCGAGGTTGACGAAGACACCGGAGATGCCGCTGGCGAGCTCGGCACGCTCCACGGCGGCAGAGAGCGCGGCCCGGTGCACGGTGGTGAGCGCCTCGCCGACCTGGCCGATCTCGTCCTGTGGGGCGGGTCCGGGCGGGGCCTCGGCCAGGACGTCGATCTCCTCACCGGCGCGCAGCCGGCGCATGGCGGCGGGAAGTTTGCGGCGGGCGATCTCCAGAGCGCCGTTGCGGAGGCTGACGAGTTCGACGACGAGCCCGCGGCCGATGCGTACGGAGATGACGAGGGAGGTGGCGACGGCGGCGAGGCCGAGCAGGACCGCGGCGCCGCCGGCGCTGAACACACCGCCGCCGAGGGGTTCGTGGCGCTCCCCGGCACCGCTGCGGGCGGCGGTCTCGACGGCGGCGATGCCCTCGCGTACGGCGGAGTGGGCGGCGTCCCACTCGCCGGAGGGAACGGCCTGTGCGGCGGGCCGGCCGGGGGCGGCGGCGCGGACCCGTTCCTCGGCCGCGCTCAGCTGGCGGTAGGCGGGCTGGGCGGTGAGGTTCCGCCAGGCGGCGCGCTGCGGCGCGGGCAGGTCCGCGGTGGCGGCTTCGGTCAGCGTGTGCCGGGCCACGACGGCGCCGGCGAACTCGCGGAGCCGTTCGGCGTCGAGCTGTCCGGTGAGGTGGGCGGAGCCGAGGAGCGCGTCCTCGCGGGCGAGCATCTCCCCCGCGCGGCCGAGTTCGAGCAGGACGCGCGCCTCGGCGCCGCCTCCGGTGTCCTCGATGCCGGCGAGGGCGCCGACGACGGCGAAGCCCGCGGAGACGGTGGCGGTGTACTCCTCGTAGATCTGGTCCCCGTCGGCCCGTCCGGCGGCGGCCGCGGCACGCAGCCTGCTCAGGCCCTCGGTCCGCACGACGAAGGCCGTCACGCGCGTCGCCACGTCGGCGGGGAGGCTGCCGTTGTCGCCGACGGTGTGCCGGTCGCCCAGGCGGAGCCGGGTGATGGCGGCATCGGTGGCTCCGACACGCTCCTTCAGCTCGGCGGCGCGCCCGGTGCCGGGGGCCGCCGTCTGGCGTACGGCGGCGCTCCGTTCGTCCTGAAGGGCGGCGATCGCGGCGGTGACGGGCTGCCGGACGTCGGCGTCCACGGACCGCAGGAGCCGGAGCCGGGCGATGTCCTGGGCGGTGGTGACCGTGGCGAACCCCCACAGGGCGAGCAGGGAGACGACCGGGACCATGAGCAGCGAGACGATCTTGGCGCGTACGGTCCGCGGCCGCAGCCCGCCGCCCAGGCCCTCGCGCCCACCACCACCACCACCGCCCCGGCCACCGCCACCGTCACCGTCACCGCCCTGGGGCCGGGATCGGGGCCGATCGTCCTGTCCCGGCGGCCGGTCGCCTGCCGGCTGCCCGGCCCGCGCGGCGAGTGCGGCCGGCTCGGCGGGCGCGCCGGGCGCGTGGGGCTCTTGGGGCGTGTCGGGGGTGAAGGCGGCAGGATCGGGGGCGGCGGGATCGGAGGGGGCGAAGGCCGCGAAGGCGGTCCCCGCCGACCGCTCGCGGGACGCCGTCTCGTCGGCGGGGCGACCGGCGTGCGCGCGGCGCCCGCGGGCCGCCGTGGGCGGCTGGGCGGGGGCTCCGGCGTCGTCCGGGGTCCTGCGGGGAGTTCGCATGGCCTCCTCGTTCCTTCGTTCACGGGCCCGTGGGAGCGGCGGGATCCGTCGGTGCTGGGGGCTTACGGGCTTACGGGCTTACGGGCTTACGGGGCGGTCGCGGTCGGGAGTCGCGGAGGCCGGCTGTCCGGCAGTCATGGGGCTGAGAAGGGGCGCGGCGTTGCGGACCCGCCAGGGCCGTTCCTCAGGTCCACGCGTCGTGGGCGGCCGGGCCGTCATGGGAGGCACGGGCGGTGCGGCCGTCAGCCGCCGCTCGGACGGCTCGGGCTGCCAGCCCGCCGGCCGGGCCCGCGACCGGATCTCCGACCGGATCTCCGGTCGGACCGCCGTGCACCGGCCCTGAGGGGTGGACGTGCGCCCGGGCGGGTGCGGTGGCCGCCTCCGGCGGGGGCGGCGGGGCGGGGCGGAAGCCGGCGGGCGCGACGTCCACGGCCCGCTCGTCGGGGTCGGTCAGGCGTCCCGCGGAGGCGTAGGCGGCGCGTTCGCCCGCCGTGGGCGAGAGGGCGACGAACGCCGAGGTGATGAAGAGATAGGAGCCGAGGCCGACCGCGAGCGGGAAGATGAACTGCATGACGGTGGCGCCGGGGAGGGGGGCCGATGAGGGCGCGACCTCGACGCGTACGGCGAACATCCCCGTGTAGTGCATGCTGCTGACCGCCGCGCCCATGACGAGGGAGGCGACGGCCACGGCCGCCGGGGCGTGGATGTTGAGCGCGGCCCACAGGGCCGCCGTGGCGGCCACCACCGCGATGACGACCGACAGGGCGACGAGCAGCGGGTCGTACCGGACCTCTCCGTGCAGCCGCAACGCCGCCATGCCCATGTAGTGCATGCTCGCCACGCCGACGCCCGTCGTCAGGCCGCCGATCAGGAGCGAACGCACCCTGTCCCGGCCGTAGCCGACGGCGAAGACCCCGACGCCCACCACGGCCATGGCGATGAGCAGGCTGAGGAGGGTGAGCGGGACGTCGTAGCGGATGTCGGTGCCGGTGACCCCGAAGCCGAGCATGGCGACGAAGTGCATGGTCCAGATGCCGGTGCCGATCGCGGAGGCGGCGGTGAGCAGCCAGTTGCGCCGGGAGCGGCCGGTCGCGTCGAGGGCGCGCACGGTGCAGCGCAGCCCGAGGGCGGCGCCGATGCAGGCCATCGCGTACGACAGCGCGGGTGTCAGCCAGCCGAAGGTGGCGTGGTCCAGGTGTCCCATGACTCGGGGACGCTAGTGCGCCCCTGGGGGCGCAAAGGGGGCGCATTTCGAAAGCTGATGGAATATGACAGAGAGATGTTCCTGAACGATCGGCACGGGCTCGAACATGCGCGCAGATCGTTCACTCACAAGGGGTGGTCCGTACGGGAAACTCACACCTGTGAGTGATGCGCGCGTGAGGGATCATGGGCGCATGAGCGATGACCCCACACACGTACGGGAGTTCTTCGGCGCCCGCGCCGCCCACTGGGACTCCCGGTTCCCCGACGACGGTCCCGCCTACGCCGCCGCCGTCACCGACCTGGGCCTGCGCCCCGGGGACGCCGTGCTCGACGCGGGCTGCGGCACCGGGCGGGCACTCCCTCCGCTCCGCGCGGCGGTCGGCCCGACGGGCACGGTGATCGGGGCCGACCTCACGCCCCAGATGCTCTCCGAGGCGGCCAAGGCGGGCCGTGACCAGGCCGGGACGCTGCTCCTCGCGGACGTCGCACGGCTGCCGCTGCGTGACGGCGCGCTCGACGCCGTCTTCGGGGCCGGTCTCGTCTCGCACCTCGCCGACCCGGCCCGCGATCTGCGCGAACTGGCCCGGGTGGTGCGGCCCGGCGGACGGCTCGCACTCTTCCACCCGATCGGCCGCGCCGCCCTCGCCGCCCGCCACGGCCGGCAGATCACCGACGACGACCTCCGCGCCGAGCCCAACCTCCGCCCGATGCTGGCCGGTTCGGGGTGGAAGCTGCGCAGCTACGTGGACGAGGACCATCGCTACCTCGCGCTGGCCGTGCGCCGTACGGAGTGACTGTTCGGGTGATCCGGTGATCACCCTTATGCCTTGAGGAAGAAGCCTTCTGACGGTCCGACACGTCGACGGGACCGATCGGATCCCCGTCCGTGTCGGACGACCGGAGACGGGACGACAGGAAGGCGACAGATGGCCCGCAACAGATGGACGGGCGGAGTGGCACTCGGGGTGATGGTGCTCGGGGTCACCGCGATCACCGGTTTCACGCCTCCTCCGCACGGCGGCTGGGCAAGGGAGGTGCGGGGGCCGGGGTCGGAGTCCGGGGCAGGCGCGGGGGCGGGGGCAGGCGCGGGGGCGGGGGCGGGGGCAGGAGCCGGGGCGGGGGCAGGAGCCGGGGCGGGGGCAGGCGCGGGGGCGGGGGCAGGAGCCGGGGCGGGGGCAGGAGCCGGGACGGCCCATGAACGGGCGGTCCGGGCGGCCGTCGCCGCGGGCGTGTTCAGCCCCGAGCACAGCGAGCTCGGCGGGCACACCGAGCTCGGCGGGCACGAGGCTCCCGGGGTTCCCGAGACTCCAAGGGCTCCTGCGCCTCCTGCGGGTTCTGATGTGGGAGACGCGGCCGAGGACTTCGGCGCCGAGTACGTGCGCCACCGGGTCGCACGGGTCCTGCCGGGGGCGCTGGCCCCGATCTGTGGCGACGGCTACGGCCGGGAAGTGACGTTTCCGCTCTTCGACGACGTCACCGTGCAGGCCGTCGAGACCAAGCGGAGCACCGTCGGATCGACCCTCGTCTGGCACGGCACCGTCACCGGCACCGTCGACCAGGACGTGATCGTCGCCCTCGAGGGTGGCTGTGACCGCGCGCCCGGCAACGAGGTGCTGAGCGCCCAGTTCATGACGGGCGGCGATCTGTACGCCGTCGAGCCGCTGGGCGCGGGCCGGGTCCTGGTCACCCAGACCACCCCGCTCACCGACGAGGACGAGCCCGCCCTTGTCGTACCGCCCACGACCCGGCCTGCCCGGGCCGAGCATTTCGCGGCGCGCCCGGCCGTCACGGACCCGGCCGTCACGGACGCGGCCGTCGCGGACCCGGCCGTCACGAACCCGGCCGTCACGGACGCGGACGTCGCGGACCCGGCCGTCACGAACCCGGCCGTCACGGACGCGGCCGTCACGGATGCGGTGCTGTCATCCCCCGAGGCCGAGCGGGCCGCCGCGGCCTGCAAGGGCGGTCAGGGCCACTCCCTGGTCGACGTCCTGGTCGGCTACACCCCGGGCGCCAGGACCGAGGCCGGCGGTGACGCCCAGATCCGGACGGTCGCCGCGCGGGGGGTCGCGCTCGCCAACGAGGCTTTCGCCGAGAGCGGCGTGAAGGTACGCGTCCGCCTGGCCGGCACGGCGCTCGCGAGCGTCTCCGCCTCCCTCGACCAGGTCAACGGTTCGCTGCTCGCCGCCCTCGCCACGCCCGACGACGGCATCGCCGACAACATCCCGCAGCTGCGCGACCAGTACGGCGCCGACCTCGTCTCCGTCATCGCCGCGGGCCGCGCGGCCGGCGGCCTCGGCTACACCCCGCCCGATCCCGGCCCGTCCACGGCCGCCTGGGGCTACTCGGTCGTGGGGCAGAGCGCCATCGCCCGCTTCTCGATGGGGCACGAGATCGGCCACAACCTCAGCGCCGACCACGACCGGGTGACCCAGCCGGTCCAGAACGAGAACGGCGCCACCGGCTACTTCCCCGCCAAGGGCGACTGGTCGTCGGTGATGGCGTACGAGTCAAGCTGCCGCAAGGCCACCAAGGGCGTCTGCACCCGGATCAACCGCTTCAGCAATCCCCACCAGTCCTACCGCGGAGAGGCCCTCGGCATCCCGATCGGCAGGCCCGGTCAGGCCGACAGCACCGACGTGCTGAGCGAGACCGGGAAGGCGGTCGCCGCGTACCGGGTGGCCAAGACCTCCGACGCGCTGTGTGCCGTGACCTCCTCCGTCACGCCCAAGGGCGGCGGCACCGTCACCGCCGGCGCACCCGGCCCGTACCCGCAGGGCACCACCTCGGTCCACAACGCGGCGGCCGCCAAGGGGTACGTGTTCTCCGGCTGGAAGCTGGACGGCAAGGCGGTCAAGGGCGGGGCCACCGGCTTCCGCGTGCCGGCCGGCGACCACACCCTCGTCGCCGAGTTCAGGAAGGGCACGACCCCGACCTCCACGGTCACCACCAGGACCTCCGGCAGCGGGACGGGTCAGGAAGGCCCCCACCGGGCGGGCCGAGCCGGAAGGCGCCGACGTGTTCTACGAGGCGGTCCCGGCGCCCGGCTGGGACTTCGCCGGCTGGGTGCTCGACGGCTCGCACGCGGGTGACGACGACTCCCTCGCGATCGACGTCGGCGCCGACGACATGCACCTCACCGCCCTCTTCGAGCACCGGCGCCACCGGCTGACCGTGGTCGAGCGGGGCCGCGGCGCGGTCCGGCTCTCGCAGGACGGGCCCTACTCCGACGGCGACACCGTCACCGCGACGGCGGTTCCGGCCCCCGGCTTCGTCTTCGAGGACTGGCTGCTCGACGGCGAGCCGTACGGCGGTGACGAGGAGCGGAGCCAGGGCGAGACGTCCGTCCACTTCGACGAGGAGGGTCACACCCTGACGGCGGTCTTCGAGCGCGGCTGACCGCTCGGCCTCCCCGCCCGGCGGGACGTTCCCCCCGGCAGCTCTCGACGGGCGGGTTACTCACTGGTTAGGGTGCGCCGACGACCAGATGGGGAGGCTCACGTGGGTGCACCGGAATCCGCCGCGACCGGCGTGGAGGGCGACGACGACGCGCTGTTCGTGCTGACGGCGGCGCTGCTCACGCCCGCGCAGTTCCCCAGCGTGCTCGGCGACGACTATCCGGCGGCCTGCGCGGCGCTCCGGCTGGAACCGTACGCGGAGGGGTACGGGCTCGTGCTCGGGCAGGACGGCACGGGTGCTCGCTGGACGGTGGTCGTCGACGATGTGTCGCTGGTCGCGGTCGCCATCGCGTCCTGGGACTGCGGCATGGAGTACGACCTCTCCCCCGACGAGCGGTCCGTGGTGTCCGCGCTGCCCGGCTGGCCGCTGGCCGTCGCCACCGCCGCCCCCGGCCTTCCGGCGCCCCACGACCCCGCGCCGGAGGAGGGTGACCCCGCACCGCTGTCCCCGCCGGACGGCGCGGCGTGGGGACCCGCGCAGCGGCGCCTGGGCGCCGACCTGGTGGCCCTGCAGTGGAGCGAGTGGCGGGCCAGGATGGGCGACGACACGCCCGGGGCCGGCAGCCCGGCCGATGCCGGAAACGCCCCCGTGACGGAAGGCGCGCCCCAGGCCGAAGGCCCGGACCGGACCGAAGGCACGCCCCAGGCCGAAGGCCCGGACCAGACGGAAGGCCCGCGCGGCGGCCCCGACCCGTACGACGGAGTCCGGAGGGCTCTGCGAGAGCTCGGGGAGTACGTGACGCAGGCGCCGCCCGTCGGGCGGATCCGGTCGAGCTTCGCCGGGGGCGAGGCCCGGATGCTGCGGGCCGACGGTCCGGGCTGGTCGCTGGTGGCGCGGACCGACGACATGGCGTTCGTCCTCCTCGACGACGAGCCGCACGAGGTGCTCCCGGTGACGCGCGGTCCGAGGCTGCCCGCGCTCCTCGAAGCACTGGACGCCATGGCGGTACGGCCGAGCTGAGCGCGCCCCACACGGTGAGGACCCCCGAGGTGTGGTGCGGGCCCATGGTCCGGTGATCGTGTCGCCCGCAGGATGTGGCGGCGCGCCGAGGTGTCCGCCGACGCATCGCGGTGCGCGCCCCGGCGCGCTCGCGCCGGGGCGACCCGTACCGCGTCCCACCGGAGGCTCCTCATGCACCCGTTCCGAGGCGTTCCCCTGCGCGTCCGAGGCGTTGCCCTCCGAGGCGTCGCCCTGCGCGTCCGAGGTGTTCCCCTGCTCGCAGCCCTCCTGACGGGTCTCACCGTCCTCGGTCCGGCCGCTCCCGCCGGGGCGCGGGACTCCGGTCACTGCGCGCGGCAGCACCGCCTCGACGTGCCGGGGGCCGCACACCAGGAGACCGCGTGCCTGCCGGATCTGACGACGGCGGGGCTCGCCGGCACGCCGTACACGGACATGGCCGACCAGGCCGGTCTTTCGGCGAAGGGCACCGCGAACCCGTCGGGGGTTCCGGGGATCCAGATCGACGGCTACTTCCCCGACGGCTCCCGGCTCAACGCCACGCACGGCTGGGCCCACGACGCGCAGTTCGTGATCCGGCTGCCCGACCGCTGGAACGGCGGCCTCGTCGTCACCGGAGCCCCGGGCACCCGCCGTCAGTACTCCACGGACACGCTCATCTCCGACCAGGTCCTGGCGCAGGGCTTCGCGTACGCCGCCACCGACAAGGGCAACACGGGACCGGACTTCTTCACGGACGGGCGGGAGCCCGGTGACGCGGTCGCCGAGTGGAACCGCCGGGTCACCGAGCTGACCGTGGCCGCGAAGAAGGCCGTGCGGCAGCGCTACGGGACGGCACCCCGGCGGACGTACATGACGGGCATCTCCAACGCCGGCTATCTGACCCGCTGGCAGCTGGAGAACCGGCCGGAGCTGTACGACGGCGGGGTCGACTGGGAGGGGGTGCTGTGGACCACCCGCGGCCCCAATCTCCTGACCAGCCTGCCGGTCACCGTCGCCCGCCACTTCGGCGCGGCCTCCGACGAGGACCTGGTCGACGCCGGATTCGCGCCCGGCTCGCGCTTCCTGTGGCCGTATCACGACCGGGCCTACTGGGGGCTGACGCAGAAGATCTTCCGAGCCGAGTTCGATCCCTCCTACGACCCGGGCTGCCCCGGCGCGACGGCCGGTTCGACGGTGGAGCGGATCCTCGCGCCGTGCGCCTCGGACGCCTCGTACGACTACGCCGCCCGGCCGGCGTCGGTGCGGCGGGCGGTCGCGAAGGTCGCGCTGACCGGGCGGATCGGGAAGCCGCTGATCACGCTCCACGGCGATCTCGACGCGCTGCTGCCCATCGCGACCGACTCGGACGTGTACGCGCGGATGGTCGACGACCGGGGGCGGGGCGCCCTGCACCGCTACTACACGGTGGCGGGCGGCACCCACACCGACGGCCTGTACGACACCTACCCGGACCGGCTGCGGCCGATCCTGCCCTGCTACCGCTCTGCGTTCACGGCGCTGACGCGGTGGGTGGAGGCGGGGGTCGCGCCGCCCGCCGACCGCACGCTCGCACGGCCGGCGGGCGGTGACGTGGTCAACTCCTGCGCGCTGCGCTGAGCCGAGGACGGCCGGCCCTCCGGCGTCGGTCAGACCATCTCCAGGGGGTGGTGCGGTTCGGCCGGGAGCTCGACGCGGATCGTGTCGCCGGGCCGCACCTCCCCGCCGGTCAGGACAACGGACATGATGCCCGCCTTGCGGACGATCCGCCCGCTCTCGTCGCGGCCCAGGACCTGCTTGAGCAGCCCGTGCCGGAAGTTGTCGATCTGGGCGCACGGATTGCGCAGGCCGGTGACCTCCACGACGGCCTCGGCGCCGAGGTGGAGCCGGGTGCCGGTCGGCAGGGCGAGCAGGTCGATGCCGCGGGTGGTGATGTTCTCGCCGAGGTCGCCGGGGGCGACCTCGAAGCCGGCGCCCGCCACGTCGTCGAAGAGCTCGGAGTGGATCAGGTGGACCTGGCGCAGATTGGGTACGGTCGGGTCCTTGGCGACACGGGAACGGTGCTTGACGGTCACTCCGGCGTGCACGTCGCCCTCGACGCCGAGGCCGGCGAGGAGCGTGATGCTCTCCCGGTTGGGCTTGGTGAACGAGTAGACGCCGTTGCTGCTGACCGTGGTGACCGTACCGGTGCCGGTGCCGGTGCCGTTGCCCGCGCCGGTGCCGGTGTCTCTGCTCGTGACCGCGGTGGATTCCGCACTCATGACGTGGAGTTCCCCTTCTCCCAGGTGCCCGAGGTGTCGCGCCCCTCGACCCTACGCGACGCCCTCGGCGCGCAGCGGGGCCCCCACCTCGTGGAGGTGGCCGAGCGCCTGCCGGTAGGAGTCGACGAAGCCGGTCTCCGTGTACGGGATGCCGAGCGCCCGGCAGTGGGCGCGCACCGCCGGCTGGGCGAGGCGCAGATGGGGTCGCGGCATGCTGGGGAACAGGTGGTGCTCGATCTGGTAGTTGAGCCCGCCGAGGAACCAGTCGGTGAAGGCGCCGCCGCGGATGTTGCGGGAGGTCAGCACCTGGCGGCGAAGATGGCCCCAGGAGTCGCCGTCGGGGTGTGCGTCCGGCGTCTCCATGCCCTTGTGGTTGGGGGCGAAGGCCATGCCGAGGTGGACGCCGAGCAGCATCTGGTGGAGGAGGGCGAAGGCCAGCGCCTGAAGCGGCGTCAGCAGGGTGAGGAGCAAGGCCGCGTAGCCCGCGATGTGGGCGAGGAGCAGGGCGCCCTCGACGAGGCGTTCGCGGCGGGTGCGGTAGGGGCCGCTCGTGGAGAGCAGGGCCTGGACGCCGTACACCTTGAGGGCGATGCCCTCCAGCGTGGTCAGCGGGAAGAAGAGCCAGGCCTGGTGGCGGGTGAGCCAGCGGCGCAGTCCGGTGCGTTCGGTGGTCTGGTGCGCGGCGAAGACGAGGACGTCGGCGGCCACGTCCGGGTCCTTGTCGAGGTGGTTGGGGTTGGCGTGGTGGCGGTTGTGTTTGTCGTTCCACCACTCGCGGCTCATGCCGAGGAGCAGGTTGGCGTGGACGAGCTGGATGATCCGGCCGAGTCGGCGGCTGCCGGTGATCTGCGCGTGGCCGGCGTCGTGCCCGACGAAGGCGACGCGGGCGGAGAACAGGGCGAGCGGCAGGGCGAGCGGCAGCGCCCACCAGGACGGGCCGATGAGCGCGAGGCCGGTGACGACGGCGGCGATGCCGAGGAGGTTGGCCGCGATGCCGCGGGCGTACCAGCCACGGCGGCGTTCGAGGAGTCCCTGTTCCTTGATGGTGCGCAGGAGCGGGGCGAACTCGCTGCTGCCGCCGCCCTTTCCGTGGCCGCGGGCGGGACGGGCGGAACGGGCGGGGTGTCCGGGGCGGGCCGGTTCGGGTGTCGTGGGATGCGCGGCGGAGGGCGCGGTGAGCGTCGCGGTGGCCTGGGACATGGCGGTCTCCGGTGTCCGTGGAAGTCCGTGGAAGCGGCCGTCGCGCGGACCGCGTCGGCTACCGGAAACGTACGGATCGGTGATCGCCCGAGGCCATGGCGTCACCACCCGGGCCCGGTCGGGGGGCGGCCCGGGGGCCGGGGTGGGGCCTTCCCCACCCCACCCCGGGGGCGTGACGTGGATCACGGCGTCGACATGCGCATGGGGGCGGGGAGTTGGGGTACCCTCGGCCGCTCGACCCAGTAGTCAAATTTGAGGAATGCGTTGTCGCAGTCTCCGCCGCAGTCGCCGTCCCCCTCCCTGGCCACGCCTCTGGCCCCGTCCCCGACTTCGTCTCCGTCTCTGTCCTCGCCGCTCCGCGCCGATGAACTCGCCCGCTGTGCGACCCTCTTCCTGCCCGCCGATCCGCCCCGCGCGGGCCGGATCGCCTTCTGGTCCCCGGACACGGCCCCGGAGACGGGCGCGGTCCCGGACACGGGCGCGGTCCCGGACGGCGTCCACGCCGAACTGACCGTCGTCGACGACGACGTCCGGGAGCGGACCGTCCCCGCGCTCCTGCTCTCCGTACGGGACGCGCTGCCCGTCCTCGCCGGCGCCCGTTTCGACGAGGGTGCTTCGGCGTCGGCGGCCTTCTGGGGCGCGGCCTCGCTCTTCTCGCTCGACCTCGTCGCACGGGGGCTGCTCCTGCCCGGCCTCACCGCCACCGACCTCGACGCGTGGCGGGTCGGTCCGCTCGGCCCCGAGGAGCTGGGCGCGCTGCGCGACCTCGCCGCCTGTATGCCGCCGTCCGCCCACGCCGTACCGCTGACGGCGGCGACCGAGGTGGAGGACGACACACTGCTGCTGCCCGAACCGGAAGAGCTGCTGCGGGCGTTCGCCGACGCCGTCGCCGACACCCTGCCCCGCACCCCGGCCGCCCCGCTGGCCGCCGGCGGGCCCGCCTTCGCGGCCGACGAGCACCAGGAGCCCCAGGCGCTGGCGCACCAGCGGGCCTGGGCGGCGGACGTGGCCGCCGGACACGACGCGGGCGTACGGCTCTCCCTGCGCATCGAGCTGGTCGAACCGGCGGGACCGGCCGAGCTGACCGAGCTGGGCGACCTGACCGAGCTGGGCGACCTGACTGAGGGGGCGGGGGCCCCGGAGGGGCACGGCGCGGGAGCCGGGCCCTCCTTCCGTGCCGTGCTCCAGATGCACGGCGTGGCCGATCCGGCGCTCGTCGCGGACGCGGCCGAGGTGTGGGCCGGCACGACCGCGGCGGGTGCCGCCTTCGGGACCCGGGCCCGGATGGACGCGCTGCTCGCGCTGCGGCGGGCGGCGCGCGCGTGGCCGGCGCTCTCCCCGCTGCTCGCGGCGGCCGTTCCCGACGCCGTCGACCTCCACGACGAGGAGGTGGCCGAGCTCCTCGGCCCGGCCGCCCGCTCCCTCGCCGCCACCGGTGTACGGGTCCACTGGCCGCGCGAGCTCGCCCAACGGCTCTCCACCCGGGCGGTGATCGGGCCGCCCGACGGGGACGACCTCGGGGACGCGAACCGGGACGGGAACCAGGACGGGGACGGCGGCCGGGGCGGAAGCGGCTCCGGAGGCCGGGGCGACGCCCTGCCGTCCTTCCTCTCCGCCGACTCGCTGCTCGCCTTCCACTGGCGTTTCGCGATCGGCGACCAGGAGCTGACGCGTGCCGAGCTCGACCTCCTCGCCGAGGCCGGACGTCCTCTCGTACGGCTGCGCGACCAATGGGTCCTCGTCGACCCCGAGGAGGTACGGCGCGCCCGGGTCCGGCAGGACCGCAAGCTGACCCCGGTCGACGCGCTCGGCGCCGTGCTCACCGGCACCACCGAGGTCGACGGACAGCGGGTCGAGGTCCAGGCGACCGGCTGGATGGAACGGCTGCGGGCCCGGCTCGCCGACCCCGAAGGCGGCGGCGAGCGGGAGATCGCGCAGCCGGCCGCGCTGGCCGCGACCCTGCGCGACTACCAGTTGCGCGGCCTCGGCTGGCTGCACCGGATGACCTCGCTCGGGCTCGGCGGCTGCCTCGCCGACGACATGGGCCTGGGCAAGACCATCACCCTGATCGCGCTGCATCTGCACCGGCAGTCGGACCCGGCGACCGCCGGTCCGACGCTGGTGGTCTGCCCCACCTCGCTGATGGGCAACTGGCAGCGCGAGATCGAGAAGTTCGCGCCCGGCACGCCCGTACGGCGCTTCCACGGCGCGGCGCGGACCCTGGAGGGACTCGCCGACGACGGCTTCGTCCTCACCACGTACGGCACGATGCGGCTCGACGCGCCCCGGCTCGCCGGCCGGCCCTGGGGGCTGGTCGTCGCGGACGAGGCACAGCACGTCAAGAACCCGTACTCGGCGACCGCACGCGCGCTGCGCACGATCGGCGGCAAGGCGCGGGTGGCACTGTCCGGGACGCCCGTCGAGAACAACCTCTCCGAGCTGTGGGCGATCCTCGACTGGACGACGCCGGGCCTGCTCGGTGGGCTCGGCGCGTTCCGCGCGCGGTACGCCTCCGCCGTCGAGGGCGGCGCCGATCCGGGCGCGGCGACGCGACTCGCCGCGCTCGTGAGGCCGTTCATGCTGCGGCGGCGCAAGTCGGACCCGGGCATCGCGCCCGAGCTGCCGCCGAAGACCGAGACCGACCACGCCGTGGCGCTCACGAAGGAGCAGGCGGGCCTGTACGAGGCGGTGGTGCGGGAGACCCTCTCCGCCATCGCCGAGGCGGACGGAATGGAGCGGCGCGGCCTGGTGGTGAAGCTGCTCACCGGGCTCAAGCAGATCTGCAACCACCCCGCCCAGTACCTGAAGGAGGACCGGCCCCGGATCGACGGACGCTCGGGCAAGCTGGAACTGCTCGACGAGCTCCTCGACACCATCCTCGCGGAGGAGGCGAGCGTGCTCGTCTTCACCCAGTACGTGTCCATGGCGCGGCTGTTGGAGGAGCATCTGGCGGCGCGCGGGGTGCCGACCCAGTTCCTGCACGGCGGCACGCCGGTCGCCGAACGGGAGGCGATGGTCACCCGATTCCAGGCCGGTGAGGTGCCGGTCTTCCTGCTGTCCTTGAAGGCGGCCGGGACCGGGCTCAACCTGACCCGGGCGGGGCACGTGGTGCACTACGACCGCTGGTGGAACCCGGCCGTCGAGGCGCAGGCCACGGACCGCGCGTACCGGATCGGGCAGACCCAGCCGGTGCAGGTCCACCGGCTGATCGCCGAGGGCACGATCGAGGACCGGATCGCGGACATGCTGGAGCGCAAGCGGGCGCTCGCGGACTCGGTGCTGGGCTCGGGCGAGGCGGCGCTGACCGAGCTGACCGACGCCGAGCTGGCGGAACTGGTGCGGCTGCGCGGGGAGGACGGACGATGAGGGGAGACGGTGTGGCCGACGGCGGCGGTGTGCGCGGCGGGGACGGTATGCGCAGCGGGGACGGTATGCGCGGCGGGGACGGTATGCGCGGCGGGGACGGTATGCGCGGCGGGGACGAGCGGACCTTCGCGGCGCTGCCGCCGGTACGGGGTGGGGCCTTCGCCCGGACCTGGTGGGGCCGGGCGTGGCTGAAGGCTCTGGAGGACACGGCGCTCGACGCGCAGCAGCTGAAGGCGGGGCGGCGACACGCGCGGGCCGGGGCGGTCGGCGCGGTGTCGGTGCGGCCCGGCCGGGTCACTGCGGTGGTGCAGGACCGGGACGGCACGGCGTACCGCGGTGACGTGCTGTTCCAGGAGCTGTCCGGAGAGGAGTGGGACCGCCTCGTCGACCTCGCGGTGGACAGCGCCGGGCACATCGCGGCCCTCCTGGACCGGGAGATGCCGCCGCACCTGGTCGAGGACGCGGCGGCGGTCGGGCTCGAACTGCTGCCGGGCATCGGCGACCTGGAGCCGGAGTGCGACTGCGAGGCGTGGGACCACTGCCCTCACACGGCGGCCCTGTGCTATCAGGTGGCTCGGCTGCTCGACGAGGACCCGTTCGTGCTGCTGCTTCTCCGGGGGCGGGGCGAGCGTGCGCTGATCGAGGCGCTGCAGGAGCGGAGCGCGGCGCGTGCGACGGCCGAGGAGGAGGCGCGCGGGTCGCGGTCGGGTGGGTCGGGCCGACCGAGCGTGTCGGGTGCGAGCGGTGCAACGGCCGGGACCGGTGTGTCGGGCGTGTCGGCGTACGAGGCCTTCGCGGCGCGGGACATCCTGCCGCCCCTGCCCGCGCCGCCGGTCCCGCCCACCGCCCCGGGCGAGCCGCCGTCCCTCGACACGGAGGTCCCGCCGGAGCCGGGGATCGACCCGGAGGCCCTCGAGTTCCTCGTGGCGGACGCGGCGGCCCGGGCGCGGCGTCTGCTGTCCGGGGCGGCGCCCCTCGGCGCGCCGGCCCTGACGGCGGCTCAGGACGCGGTACGGCTCGCCGCCGGCTCCCCCGCGCCGTGGATCGCGGCGCGCCTCGCCGAGGGCTCGGGCCGCGACCGGCCCGCGCTCGACCGCGCGGTCCGCGCCTGGCGGTTCGGCGGCGCGGCCGGTCTCGCGGTCCTGGAGGAGGAGTGGGTGCCCGGCCCCGAGGCCCTGCGCCGCGCCGAGACCCGACTGGCCGAGTCCTGGGACGACTCCGACCGCCCCGCCCTCCACTCCTCCGGCCCCGCCCGCTGGACGGTCACCGGCACGACCACCCAACTCCGCCTCGGCCCGGACGGCCGCTGGTGGCCCTACCGGAAGGCCCAGGACGGCGCCTGGACCCCGGCGGGCCCACCGGAACAGGACCCCGCGGCGGCACTGTCGGGGGCGGAGGGACCGTAGGGCCGGGGTCGGCTCCGAGACCGGGGGGTGGGCGGCGGATTCAGGTGCGCGGCCGGCGGGCCGGCGGCCCGTCGCCGACGCGGCAAGCCCGGCGCGCGCGGTGAGGGACGACGGCCCGGCCCGAACCGGCCGGGGGGGCGACGGGAACGGATCCGCGCCCTCGACCGCCCGCCTGGCGGCCGCCCGGCCCGAACCGGCCGGGGACGGCGGGCCCACGGACCGTCGCCGACGCGGCAAGCACAGCGTGCACGGCGGCGGGACGACGGCCCGGCCCGAACCGGCCGGGGGAGGGCGGGCCCGCGGCCCGTCGCCGCCTGCGGCAAGCACAGCGTGCGCGGCGGCGCATGGCGGCCCGTCGCCGCCTGCGGCGAGCACGGCCTGCGCGGCGGCGCATGGCGGCCCGGCCCGAACCGGCCGCGGGACAGCGCGAACGGATCCGCGTCCGGCCGCCGGCGGCCCGGCCCGGCCCGGACCCCGGGGCGGGCGGCACGCCGCCCGGCCCTCCCCCGCAGCCCACCACCGGGTCAGCCGCGCCCCGCGGAGAGCTGAAGGGAGTCGGTCAGCCACATGTGCGTCGCACCGATCGTGACCGGGGCGGCGCCGGCCTCGACGACGAGTCGCCAGTAGCGGCGCATGCGCGGGTCGCGGTCGGCGGCCACCCAGGAGAGCAGGCGGCCGCGGAAGCGCGGTGTGTCGCGGGTGCGGCGGGCCGAGGCGTGGGCGGCGACGAAGCGGTCGAGTGCGGGGCCGGCGCGGGGCGGCTCGCCCGCCCGGACCAGTGGCTCGGCCAGGGCACATGCCTCGCCGATCCCGGCCAGCAACTCTCCCTCGTCGGCGATCAGTTCGGCATTGGTCCGCGCCATCGCGAGCAGCAGGCGGGTGAGATCCCGGTCACCGGCCAGGGCGAACAGCTCGGCGAAGGCGACCACCTGCGACGGCGTCGGGTCGGCGGTGGGTTCGGGCACGGCGATCGCCACGAACGCGTCGAACATCTCCGCGGACACGGGGGCGACGATCGTGCGCCGCCAGAAGCCGATCAGCGCCTCGCGGGCGGCGGCCCCGTTCTCCACCGCGGCCAGGAGGCCCAGCCTCGCGGCCCGGTCCGCCGGTGCGGCCTCCTCGACCGCGCGCAGGCAGGCCCGGCGCCAGGCCAGCTCCGCGAGCCGTACGTCGAGCGAGGCCCGTTCGGCCGCGACGACCTCGGCCAGGGAGCGTTCGCCGACGAGCACCTGACGGACGGCGGTCAGGCCGAGCCCGAGCCCGCGCAGTCGTCTGACCAGCTCCAGCCGTTCGACGGCCGCCCGGTCGAACCTGCGGTGTCCGCCGGTGCTGCGCACCGAGTCGACGATGCCCTCGTCGCAGTAGAAGCGAATGGTCCGCACCGGGACGCCGGTCAGCCGCGCGAGCTCACCGATTCCGAACGTCTCGTCGAGCCAGGGCACTTGAACCTCCACCGGGCTGGAGTTCCTACCGTACCGGCGTCACCGTGAGAGGAGCTTTCGAGATGACGTCGACACTGGACACCGCACGGCTCGGGGACGGTCTGCGGGAACAGACCGCGGGTCTCGCCCGCGCCGTCGCCGGCCGGGCGCCGGACACCCCGGTCCCCACCTGCCCCGCGTGGCCGTTGCGGACGCTGGTGGGGCATGTCGGTCAGGAGCACCGCTGGGCGGCCGCGCTCGTGCGCGAGCGGCGCCGACTGGCCGTCCCCGACCCGCGAGAGGCCCGGCCCGGCGGCCCGGACGAGTGGGACGGGTGGCTGCGCGAGGGCGCGGAGGAGTTGATCCGCGCGGTACGGGAGACGGGTCCCGGGACCGGGGTCGAGACCTTCTTCGGGCCTCGGCCGGCGGTCTTCTGGCTGCGCAGGATGCTGAGCGAGACCGGAGTCCACCACTACGACGCGGCCCTCGCGACGGACAGCCCCTTCGACATCGCCGAGGACCTGGCGGCCGAGGGGATCGGCGAGACCCTCGGGCTGCTCGCGGCGCCGGCCCTGCGGGCCGTCAGACCGGAGGTCGCCGAACTGCGCGGCCGCGGGGAGCGGATCGGGTTGCGGCCATCGTCGGCCCGGGCTGGGTGATCACCCGGGCGCCCGAGGGACCGCGGTGGGAGCGCGGGCCGGTCGATGCCGACGTGGTGGTGTCGGGGACGGTGGCCGACCTCATGCTGGTCGTGTCCCGCCGTATGCCGCCGGGCGACGGGCGGGTGGTGGTGACGGGTGACGACGCGCTGCTGCACCACTGGCTGGCGCACACGGCGCTCTGACGTCGAGGTCCGACGGCCCTCGCCGCGGCGGGTGCCCCGGCCGCCGTCTCCCGCCTGTCACCGCAGGGGCGCCGTCAGCTTCCGGCCCGAGTCGGAGGGAGCGGCGAGGCTGCAGGCGACGGTGTCGGCGCCGAGGAGGTAGCTGGTCCGGTAGGGGTACTGGACGAAGGTGGCCCAGCGGGTGCCGAGCGGCTGCTGGGCGGCCTCGGCGCGCAGGGGCGCCCGGCACAGCGCGGCCGCCGCGTCCCGTACGGCGCGGTCGTCGGCGTAGGCACCGGTGAGGCGGAGCCGCGCCACGAGCTCGGCGTCGTGCGGCGTGTCGCAGGCGCGGCGGGCGACGGTGCCGGGCGCGGCGCGGTCGATGTCGAAGCAGTCGCCGACGCGCAGCGCGTCGTAGGCCGTGCGCGGGGCGGAGGTCGCGGCCGGGCGGCCGGTGGTCGGGCGGGGCCGGGGGCTCGCACCGGAGGTGCCGCGTCTGCTGTCGGCGGCCGTGGGCGAGCCCGCGGCGGGCGGGGTCGTACGGACCCGGTCCGTACGCGGCGGATCGGGGCGCTTCGTGGGGGGCGAGGGCAGTGGCGAGGCGCTCTCGCCCTGGGCGGAGGGCCGCTGGCCCGGCGTGCCGTTGACCGTACCGTCCGCCGCGCCGTTCGCCGTGCCTTCCGTACCCCCGCGCCCCGACGGCGTGTCGGTGCCGACCACGATCGGTGCGGACGGCACGGACGGTATGGCGCGCGGGTCGCGGTCGTCCGTGCCGCCACGTGCGGTGACGGCGACGACCAGGACTACGGTCGCGGTGAGGATCGCGGCGAGCGCCGCGACCGGCAGCGCGACGACGCCCGGCCGTCTCGGTGGCCGGGCGTCGCGGGACGGGGATTCCGTCGGCGGGTGGAGCATGCTCATCAGGGTCGCCCGCGCTCGCCCGTGTGGCGAGCGGTACCGGTCGGTTGGGGCCCGCTCGTACAGAACCGTGACAATATCGCGGCTCGCGCGAGACCCTCGGACGGCCGCACGGGCCTACAGGCCCAGCTGGCGCTCGGCCGCGTCGACGGTCTGCGCGAGGAGGACGGCGATGGTCATCGGGCCGACGCCGCCGGGGACGGGGGTGATGAGGGAGGCGCGCTCGGCGGCGCTCTCGAAGTCGACGTCGCCGACGTTGCCGGGGTTGTAGCCGGCGTCGATGACGACGGCGCCGGGCTTGATGTCCTCGCCCTTGATGAAGCGGGGCTTGCCGACGGCCGCGACCAGGACGTCGGCCTCGCGGACGGCGGCGGAGAGGTCGGTGGTGCGGGAGTGGCAGTAGGTGACGGTCGCGTCGCGGCCGAGGAGCAGCAGACCGGCCGGCTTGCCGAGGATGGCGCTGCGGCCGACGACCACGGCCCGCTTGCCGCTGAGCTCGACGTCGTACGCGTCGAGCAGGCGCATGATGCCGCCGGGGGTGCAGGAGACGAAGCCGGGCAGGCCGAAGCCCATGGCGGCGAAGGAGGCCATGGTGACGCCGTCGACGTCCTTCTCCGGCGCGATGGCCTCGAAGGCGGCGCGCTCGTCGATGTGCGGTCCGACCGGGTGCTGGAGCAGGATGCCGTGGACCTCGGGGTCCTGGGACAGCGCGGTGATCGCCGCGACGAGCTCCTCGGTGGTCGTCTCGGCGGGCAGCTCCACGTGCCGGGAGCGGATCCCGGCCTTGGCGCAGCGGTTCTGCTTCATCTTCACGTACGTGACGGAGGCCGGGTCCGCGCCGACGAGGACGGTCGCGAGGCAGGGGGTGGTGCCGGTGCGGCGGGTGATCTCGGCGGCGCGCGCGGCGGTCTCCTCGACCGTGCGGCGGGCGAGCGCGGTGCCGTCCATGAGGCGGGCGGTGCTGGTGGACATGGGCCACTCCTGGGCGTCGTCGAGAACGAGGGATCGCCCAGGCGCACGGCTGCGACACGGCCGCGCGGGGTGCGCGCGTCCGCCGGGCCGCTCCCCGGTGGTGATCCACCTCAAGCGCCAGTCACGGCCCGGGCTCCACTCTACGTGACGGTCCCACGCGAGGAGGGCGCCCGGGTACCGCTCGCGGGTGGCCCGATCAGCGGTGGGTTACTCCCCTTACTCCGCCTGAACCACCCGCGTTGCCGCCTCACCCGCCCACGGCGAGAGTCCATGGTGAAGAAACACCCGCTCTCACCAGGAGGTACGCATGCGCACGCGCATCATCAGCACTGCCGCTCTGGCCCTCGGCCTCGCTCTCGGTGGCGCCGGAACGGCACTCGCCGATCCCGTGCCGGGCGCGGACGCGGTCGGTGCCGCGGTCAACTCCCCCGGCGTCCTCAGTGGAAATGTGATCCAGGTCCCCGTCGACCTGGACGCCAACGTCTGCGGCAACACCATCAACGTCATCGGTCTGCTGAACCCCGCGTATGGGGTCACCTGCGTGAACGCCACGCCGTAGTCGGCGAGCACCGCCCCCGGCGCACCGGGCCCCTCACCCACCGACGGGTGAGGGGTCCGGCGCCTGTGGGCGGGTCCCCCGGCCGGCCGCCCTTCCTTCCTGACGACGGGTGAGGGCGGGTAATTCCGGGCGGGAGGAGAGGCCGACTGTTAAGGTGTCAACGACGTTGACCGTGTATCGAGGAGTCATAGACGTGGTGGGTGACGACGACATCTCCGGGTGAGATCCGGATCTGACGGCCACCGGACGCGCCGAGGAGCGCACCGCCGGAGTGGCCCGTTCGTCGTACCCCTTTTCCGTACGTCTCCCCGGGGCGGAGCTCTGTCCGCTCCCGGCCTTCTCTCGAGGTCACTTCCATGTCCCACGGCACCATCGTCTGCTCCGACCTGTCGTTCGCCTGGCCCGACGACACCCCCGTCTTCCACGAGCTGTCCTTCACCCTGACCGACGGCAGCACGGGTCTGGTCGCCCCCAACGGTTCCGGCAAGAGCACCCTGCTGAAGCTGATCGCGGGCGAACTGCGGCCCGGCGCCGGGTCGGTGTCCGTCAGCGGCACGCTCGGTCATCTGCCGCAGAGCCTGCCCCTGACCGGTGACCTCACCGTCGCGGAGGTGCTCGGCGTGGACGCGGTCATCCGCGCTCTGGACGCCGTCGAGTCGGGTGACGTGAGCGAGGAGCACTTCACCACCATCGGCGACGACTGGGACATCGAGGAGCGCACCCGCGCCCAGCTCGACCGTCTCGGTCTGGCCGGTCTCGCCCTCGACCGCTGCCTGAGCACCCTCAGCGGCGGCCAGGTCGTCTCGCTCGGCCTCGCCGCCCAACTGCTCAGGCGCCCCGATGTCCTGCTGCTCGACGAGCCGACCAACAACCTCGACCGGGACGCGCGGCACAGGCTGTACGACGTGCTGGCGGACTTCCCGGGTCTGCTGCTGGTGGTCGCCCACGACCGTGCCCTGCTCGACCGCATGGACGGCATCGCCGAGCTCGGCACCAGCCGACTGCGCTTCTACGGCGGGAACTTCACCGCCTACGAGGAGGCGGTGCGGGCCGAGCGGGAGGTCGCCGAGAAGAACGTGCGCAACGCGGAGCAGGAGCTGAAGCGGGAGAAGCGGGAACTGCAGCAGGCCCGCGAACGCGCCGAGCGCCGTGCGAGCAACGCCGCCCGCAACCTCAAGAGCGCCGGGCTCCCGCGCATCTTCGCCGGCACCATGAAGCGTGGCGCGCAGGAGTCGGCGGGCCGGGCCGGGCAGATGCACGCGTCGCGGGTCGGCGAGGCGAAGGCGCGTCTCGACGAGGCCGGGCGCGCGCTGCGCGAGGAACAGCGCCTCAGCCTGGACCTGCCCGACACCCAGGTGCCCGCCGGACGCAACCTCTTCCTCGGCGAGGGCATGCAGGTCCGGCACGACGGCGGGGACGTGTTCGCCGAGGGCGGCGTCGACCTCTCCGTACGCGGTCCCGAGCGCATCGCGCTCATCGGGCCCAACGGCGCCGGCAAGACCACGCTCATGCGGCTGATCACGGGTGCGCTCGCCCCCGACGGTGGAGCGATCAAGCGCGGCGAGGGTCGCGTCGCCTATCTCTCCCAGCGGCTCGACCTGCTGGACCTGGACCGCACGGTCGCGGAGAACTTCGCGGCGTTCGCGCCCGAGCGGCCCGAGGCGGAGCGGATGAACCTGCTCGCGCGCTTCCTGTTCCGCGGGTCCCGGGCGCACCTTCCCGTCGGCGTGCTCTCCGGCGGCGAGCGGCTGCGGGCCACCCTCGCCTGCGTCCTGTGCGCTGAACCGGCCCCGCAGCTGCTGCTGCTCGACGAGCCGAGCAACAATCTCGACCTGGTGAGCGTGGGCCAGCTGGAGAGCGCGCTCGACTCCTACCGGGGTGCGTTCCTGGTGGTCAGCCACGACGAGCGGTTCCTCGCCGAGATCGGGGTGAACCGCTGGCTGCGCCTGGCGGACGGCACGCTGGAGGAGACGGGTGGCCCCGGGCTGTAGCCGCCGGTGTGCGCATCGGCCCGCGTCCGAGGCCCTGTGCCCGGCGGGCGTACGACCACGACTCTCGGTGGACGGTTCTCCCCATGTCGCAATCCGCTCTGCTCGCCCGTGATCTCGTCCGTGACCTGGGCGGCCGCCGCGTCCTCGACGGCGTGTCCCTGACCGTGTCTCCCGGCCGGCGCGTCGGTCTGATCGGGGAGAACGGCGCCGGCAAGTCCACCCTGCTGCGGGTGCTCGCCGGGCTTGACGAACCGGACGCCGGAAGCGTCTCGCGTCCGGCCGGCCTCGGCTTCCTGCACCAGGAGATGTCGTTCGCCACCGGGTCCACCCTCGCCGATGTGCTGGACGACGCGCTGCGCGAGGCCCGCGAGGACCTCGCGCGGCTCGAACGGCTCGGTGAGGAGCTGGCCCGCCTCGCGGAGGACGACCCCCGCCACGCCGACCTTTCGGAGGCGTACGGCAGACATCTGGAGGAGGCCCAGGACCGCGAGTCCTGGGACGCCGACCGCCGGGCCGCCCTCGTGCTGGACGGACTGGGCCTTGGCACGCTCGGCCACGACCGCACGCTCGGCTCGCTGTCCGGCGGGCAGCGCGGCAGGCTGGCTCTGGCGGCGCTGCTCGTACGGCGGCCGCCGGCGCTGCTGCTCGACGAGCCGACGAACCACCTCGACGACGGCGCCGCCGTCTTCCTGGAGGAGCAGCTGCGCGGGCTGCCCGGGCCGGTGGTCCTGGCAAGCCATGACCGTGCCTTCCTCGACGCCGTGTGCACGGATCTGATCGACCTCGATCCGGCGGTGGACGGACCCGTGCGATACGGCGGTGGCTACAGCGCCTATGTGAGCGAGAAGCGTGCCGAGCGGGAACGCTGGGAGCGCCGGTACGCGGAGGAGCAGGAGGAACGGGAGGAGTTGAGGCACGCGGCGGGGGTGACGGCGCGCCGGGTCGCGCCGGACCGGGGGCCGCGCGACAACGAGAAGATGGGCTACGGCCACCGGGCGGGCCGTGTCCAGAGCCAGGTCTCCCGTCGGGTGCGCAACGCGAGCCGGCGTCTCGCGGAACTGGAGCGCACCCGGGTCGCCGAGCCGCCTGTGCCGCTGCGGTTCGCGGCGCCGCGGCCGGTCGCGACCTCGGCGGAGGGCCGGGAGCCCTTGGTGTCCCTGAGCGGGGTACGGGTTCCCGGGCGGCTGGCGCTCGGGACGCTGGAGGTGTCGGCGACCGAGCGGCTCCTTGTCACCGGCGGCAACGGGGCGGGAAAGTCGACCCTCCTCGCGGTGCTCGCCGGGCACCTCGCGGCCGAGGGTGAGGTGCGCCGGCGGCCTGGGCTGCGGGTGGGGATGCTCGCGCAGGACACCGTGTTCGAGCGGCCCGACCGCACGGTCCGGGAGACGTACGAGCGGGAGCTGGGGGCGGAGCGGGCCGAGACGGTGCCGCTGGTCCGTCTCGGTCTGCTGGCCGAGGCGGAGCTGGACCGGCCGGTGGGGCAGCTGTCGGTGGGGCAGCGCCGGAGGCTGGCGCTCGCGCTGCTGATGGCACGGCCGCCCGGACTGCTGCTGCTCGACGAGCCGACGAACCACCTCTCGCCACGGCTGTGCGACGAGTTGGAGGGTGCGCTGGGCAGCGGTCCGGGCGCGGTCGTGGTCGCCAGTCACGACCGCTGGCTGCGCCGCCGCTGGGAGGGGCGGGAGCTGCGGTTGACGGCGGAGGCGGGCACGGGCATGGGCATGGGATAGCGCCGAGCCTGGGCCTGGGCCTGGGCCTGGGCCTGGGCCTGGGCCTGGGCCTGGGCCTGGGCCTGGCAGTCTTGCACCGCACGAGAGTCACCTGTCAAGATGGTGATGTGAATCTTGACCATGTCTTCGTGTGCGGGCACCCGGCGCTCGACTTCGCGGCCACGCTGCGCGCCCGGCGTTCGACCCGGTTCGAGATGTTCGTGGCGCCGGACCGGCTCAACGCCTGGTATCTGGAGTCCGGGCTCGTGGACACGATCACGCCCGCCGAGGAGGGTGACGTCCGGGAGGCGATCGCGCTGCGCGAGGCGCTCTACCGACTCGTCACCGACCGCCGCCTCGGAGAGGACTTCGACCGGGAGGCGCTGGCGGTGCTCAACGCCGCCGCCCGTCAGGCCCCGGCGACGCCGCAGCTGACCCGGGCGGGGCGGCACACCGACGCGACGCCCGGTCAGGCATTGGCGACTCTGGCGCGGCTGGGCGTCGAACTGCTCAGCGGCCCCGACGTCCCGCTGCTCAAGGAGTGCGGCAACCCCGAGTGCACGCGCGTCTACATCGACCGCTCGCGGGGCATGCGGCGCCAGTGGTGCGGCATGGAGTCCTGCGGCAACAAGATCAAGGCGGCCGCCTACCGCGCCCGCAAGAGGACGACGTCGGTCGCCGCCGGGAACTGACCCGGCGGCGAACCGCCTACAGCCCCAGCTCCAGGGCGAGGCACGAGCCGAACTTCCATGCCCCTTCGGGGTCGTACGAGGAGGCGGCCGCGTTCGGCGCGCCCTCCGTGACTTCGGTCATGTCCTCGAATCGGATGCGCTCGGGGAGGTTGCCGTAGCGGGCCTGCCGTGCCGCCGCCTCGACCGTGGTGTCCGCCGTTGACGCTCGTACCTTTTCCACGTCCGTTCTCCTTTTCCTCTTCCCAGCGTTTCTTCAGAGACGGTCTGCGTCGACGACGGCCTGCGCGAAGGCGGTCGGCGCCTCCTGCGGGAGGTTGTGGCCGACGTTCTCGACGGTGCGGTGCTCGTACGGGCCCGTGAAGCGGTCGCGGTAGGCGGAGCCGTCACCCGGCGGGGTGAAGGGGTCCAGGGCCGGGTCGAGGGTGATCGTCGGGACGCCGATGGCGGGCCGGGCGGCGAGCAGGGCCTCGTAGCGGTCGTAGCGACGCTCGCCCTCGACGAGGCCGATGCGCCAGCGGTAGTTGAAGAGGACGACGGCCGCGTAGTCGGGGTTCTCGAAGGCCCGGGCGGTACGCCGGAAGGTGGCCTCGTCGAAGTCCCAGGTGGGCGAGACGAGGGTCCACACATAGCGGCAGAGGGCGATGCGCTCGTCGACGTCCTCCATGGCCTTCCTGCCGCGCTCCGTGGCGAAGTACCACTGGTACCACCAGAGGCGCTCGACGGCCGGGGCCGCGGGCTCCCGCTGGGCCTTGCGGTCGGTGATGAGGTAACCGCCGGTCGACACGAGCGCCTTGACCCGCTCGGGCCACAGGGCGGCGATGATGCCGGCGGTGCGCGAGCCCCAGTCGAAGCCGGCGAGCACCGCCTTGTCGATGCCCAGGGCGTCCATCAGGGCGAGGATGTCGAGGGCGACGGCGGACTGTTCGGCGGTGCGCGGGGTGCGGTGCGACAGGAAGCGTGTGCTGCCGTGGCCGCGCAGATACGGGACGATCACGCGGTAGCCCCGGTCGGCGAGGAGCGGGGCGACGTCGACGTAGCTGTGGATGTCGTAGGGCCAGCCGTGCAGGCACAGGACGACCGGGCCGCGGGCGGGCCCGATCTCGGCGTAACCGACATCGAGCACACCGGCCTTGACCTGCCGCAGCCTGCGGAAGCCCTGGTGGGCGCCCGGGGAGACGGTGGGCACCGTGGGGACGGGTGCGCCGCCCCGGGTCCGCGCGGCGGCGTCTTCGCCGACGGCGGACCCGACCGACTGCAGGCCGGTCAGCGAGACGGCGGCCGCGCCGGTGCTCAGGCCGAATGCCTTGGTGAACGTACGCCTGTCGATCACGAGGAACCCCTTCGCTCATGCCTGCGATGACCCACCCGATTCCCCCATGGGGAACTCCCGCTCCCCCTTGACCCCTCGGACACGAGGTCGCGCCGGCGGCCGGAGCATGACTCACCCTCACACGCCATGCGTCACCTGTCAAACCGGTGACGCTCGCGGCATCCCCCCTCCACCCGGGGCCTTGACCGCGCGGTTCGGACTCCTCATGATGTCGTCACCGCCTCAACCGGTGACGACGTGGAGTCGTCCCGAACGGAGGCGATCCGAAGTCTTCGACCCAGATGGGGAGTACGAGCCATGGCAGTCACCTACACCGCTCATGTCGACGTCGACGGAGAGGGCCGCAACGGCGGTCGCGTGCGCTCCTCGGACGGCCTCCTGGAGACCGGGCTCGCCATCCCCAAGGAGTTCGGCGGCACGGGCGACGCGACCAACCCGGAGCAGCTGCTGGCCGCCGGCTGGGCCGCCTGCTTCCTCGGCGCCCTGAGGCGTGCCGCCGCCGTCCGCCGGATCCGGCTCACCAGCACCGCCATCACCGCCGAGATCACCCTCACCCACGGCGACGACGGCGAGTTCTCGCTCTCCGCGGTGCTCAGCCCCGTCCTCGGCGGCGTGGATCAGGCGACGGCCGAGGAGCTCGCGCACGCCGCGCACCGGATCTGCCCGTATTCCAAGGCCACGCGGGACAACATCCCCGTCTCCCTCAACGCCTCGGCGGCCGCCGCCTGACGTCCCGCTCCGCACAAGCGCCTCACGACGAGCGGAAGTCGGCTCCGGGTCGAGCGCCCGCCGGTCAGCCCAGGACCGAGGGCGGCAGGGCGCGGACGGCCTGGAGGGCCGCGTACAGCTCCGCCGTGCCGACCGGGTCGGTGACGTCGCGTCCGGTGATCTGGCGGATGCGGCGGAGCCGCTGGCGCACGGTGTTGGGGTGGCAGTGCAGGGACCGCGCGGCGTCCTCCACGGAACCCGAGGCCGCGTACCAGGCGGTCAGCGTGCCGATCAGCGCGCCGCGCCGGTCGGCCGGCAGGTCGAGGAGCGAGCCGAGGACGGAGCGTGCCATCCGGGCGGCGACGTCCGGGGAGTGGACCACGAGCCCGGCCAGCGGGCCGTCGTCGAAGCCCGTGACCGGCGGGCCGTCCGGATCGGCGGTGGCCAGGGCGAGCCGGGCCAGCCGCAGGCCGGTGGCGCACTCGGAGAGGGCGGAGAAGGCCGGGCTCACCCCGTAACGAAGCGTGGCCGAGCGTCGGAGGACGGACAGCAGCCGTTCCAGGGTGCCCTGGTCGCGGACCGAGACCAGGCCGGTCAGCAGGCCGGCGGTGCGGCTCCAGGCGGAGGCGATGCCGTGGGCGGCGAGCCGGTTGCCGATCTCGGGCGCCGGTCCGGGCGGCGGTTCGGCGACCAGCACCACGAACAGGCCGTCGTACGGCAGGCGCAGGGTGTCCGCCGCCCGCCACCGTGCCTCCGTCGTGCTGGCGGTGCCGTCGAGCAGTGCGGCGAGGGCCGGGGAGCCCTCCGGGTCGCCGGCGGCCCGCCGCGCGTGCTGGTAGGCGGTGGTGATCTCGTTGGCGCCCGTCTCGATGAGCCCGAGCAGGCGGGCCGCGCCGTCGGACAGGGCCTCGAGACCGCCGTGGCCGGCGTTGCGGGCCTCGGCGGTGAGCTCCTCCAGCAGCAGCCGTCCGCCCGCGTGGTAGGCGGCGATCACGGCGGTCAGCGGAACGCCCTGGCCGGCCCTGCGGAGCGCGGTGGAGGTGGCCGGGGCGGCGCCGTGACGGCCGGTCAGGGAGCCAAGGGTGAAGGTCAGATGGGCGCGGCAGGAGCCGCGCAGTTCCTCGACGGGGACCAGCCGTCGGTAGGCGACGGTGCCGGCGGGGGCGAGGATGCGGTCGACGGCGCGTTCGCTCAGTTCGGTCAGCCGCCCGCCGAGGGCGGTGGCCAGTAAGCCGATGCGTCGATCCGTCGGAGGGGTGATGACGGGGCTATCGGACATGGCCGCATCCTAGCCAGCCGTGCGGCATTGCCGAACGACATTTGTCATTGTCGTTGATCACATGAGTGGGTTTCACATCCTGTCCGTCGCTCCATCACCGGGTGCGCACCTCGCGTCGAATCATCGAGGCACGACCTCGTCACCTTCACACACCCCGGGGAACCCATGAGATTCCTGCGCACCGCCCTGCCCGCGGCCGCCGCTCTGCTGGCCGCCCTGACCGTGACCGCGCACCCCGCCGCCGCCGTGGACAGCGGTGACCTCCCGGACGCCTTCTACACCCCGCCGCCCGGTGAACTCACCGCCGGTCCGGGCGAGGTGATCCAGTCGAGAGCCGCCTCGTTCCGGATCGAGCCGACCGGTCTGGTCGACCAGGACGTGCGCTCCTGGCAGGTGCTCTACGGCTCCGCCGACGCCGAGGGCCGCCGGATCGCGGTCTCCGGCACCGTGCTCGTCCCCGAGACTCCGTACGGCGGGCCCGGCCCGCGCCCGGTGGTCGCGCACGCCATCGGCACCCACGGCCTGGGCGACCGGTGCGCCCCCTCACGGGCGCTGGCCGAGGGCACCCAGTACGAGAGCCTCGTGATCGACGCGATGCTCGACCGCGGCTGGGCCGTCGTGGTCACCGACTATCAGGGGCTCGGCACCCCCGGTGGGCACAGTTACGTCAACGGGCGCGCCGAGGGGCAGGCCGTGCTGGACTCGGTGCGGGCCGCCCAGCGGCTGCCCGGGGCGGGGATCGCCGCCGACGCCCCGGTCGTCATCGCCGGTTACTCACAGGGTGGTCAGGCGGCGAGCTGGGCGGCCGAGCTGCAGCCAGCGTACGCACCGGAGCTGGACGTGCGCGGCGCCTCCGTCGGCGCGCCGGCGGCGGACCTGCTGCTGGTCGCGCAGGGCGTCGACGGCAGCCCGGCGTTCGGCTTCGGCCTGACCGCCGCCGTCGGCCTGAAGCACGCGTATCCGGAACTCCCGCTGGAGGAGCTGCTCACCGAGCACGGTCGCGCGCTGCTGGCCGACATCTCCGACGACTGCACCCTGGAGATCGCCGCCAAGTACGGGATGCACAGCTGGGACCGGCTGACGACCGAGGACCCGTTCGCGCGGGCCGACTGGCGTGGCCGGCTCGCCGAGCAGCGGGCCGGGCAGCGCCGTCCGGACGTGCCGGTGCGGCTGTACCACTCGCGCCTGGACGACGTGATCCCGTACCGGGCGGGCACCGAGCTGAAGGACCGGCTGTGCGGCCTGGGCACGTCCGTCGACTGGGACACGTATCTGGTGCCGACCCACATCGCCACCTTCTACGCCGCCGCGCCGGCCACCGTCGACTGGCTGGCGGACCGCATCGCCGGCCGCCCGGTGGAGAACGACTGCTGACATCCGGCGGCGGACGGCCGGCCCGTCCGGCGGCGCGGGAAGGCGCCGCCGGACGGGTCCGTCCTCACTGGCTCACGGCGCCATCTCGTAGGTGCCCGAGAGGGCCTCGACGCGCTGCCAGACGCGCTCCGAACGCGCCTCGTCGACGACGGGGCGCCGGACCGCGCCGAGCGCCCAGAGCTGCTGCTGCTCGGTCGCGGAGTCCTTGCCGTGCAGCTCGACGGCGTGGGCGGAGAAGTCGCGGACGAGGACGGCGAACAGCTCGTCGAGGACGTCCTCGTCGAGGCCGGTCAGCGCCGCCTGCTCCAGGACCAGCTGGCCGTGGACGACGAGCGCGAAGAGCTGGCCGACGGCGAGGAGGAGGTCGAGGTCACGGCTCTGCTCCTCGTCCGGGGCCGCCTTGAGGACGAACTCGCAGAGGGCGTCGGCCTGTTCGCGGAAGCGGGCGACGTTGGGCAGGTGTGCGTACGCGTCGTAGGCGGCTCGCCAGTCGTGGAAGCGCACCGAGCCGAGCCCCCGGGCCGGGCCCTGGCGGAAGAGGAACGTGTCGTCGGCCGCGTCGAGGCGGGTCGGGACGGCCGGGTAGTCGACCGGGTCGAGGAGGTGGTTGCGCATGAACTTGAGGATCAGCGCCAGGTTGACGTGGACCGTGCCCTCCAGCTTCGGCAGACCGCGGATCTCCACGGCCGCCTGGGCGAAGTAGTTGTCCTTCTCGAAACCCTTGGCGGCGATGACGTCCCACATCAGGTCGATGACCTTCTCGCCCTCGGTGGTCACCTTCATCTTCGTCATCGGGTTGAAGAGGAGGTAACGGCGGTCGTCGGGGCCCGCGGTGCGGAAGTAGTCGACGGCACGGTCGCTGAACAGCTTCATGCCGACGAGCCGGACGTACGCGTCGGTCAGCTCGCGCCGCACGTGCGGGAAGGCGGTGACGGGCCGGCCGTAGAGGATCCGGTTCTGCGCGTGGGTGACGGCCTCGTACATCGCGTGCTCGCAGATGCCGATCGAGGCGGTGCACAGGTTGAACTTGCCGACGTTGACGGTGTTGAGGGCGGCGTCGAAGGCGGCGCGGCCGGTGTGCAGGACGTCCTCCGCGGCGACGGGGTAGTCCTCCAGGCGGAACTCGCTGACGTACTTGGAGGAGTCGACGACGTTCTTGACCAGGTGGTAGGCCGGGTGGCGGCTGTCGGCGGCGAAGAAGACGTAGCCGTCGGGGCCCTCGACATCGGTGCGGCGGCCGAAGACGGAGACGAGTCCGGCCGCGTTGCCGTTGCCGATGTAGTACTTGGAACCGGTGGCGCGGAAGCCGCCCTCGCCGTCCGGCTCCAGGAGCATGTCGGTGGAGTAGATGTCGGCGCCGTGCGACTTCTCGGAGAGGCCGAACGCGAACACCTCGCCCTGGGAGAGGAGTTCGGCGGCCCGCGCGCGGGCGGCGGCGTTGTCGCTCTGCCAGACCGGGCCGAGGCCGAGGATGGTGACCTGCCAGGCGTACCAGTAGTCGAGCCCGTAGAAGCCGAGTATCTCGTTGAGGGCGGCGATGCGGGCGGTGTCCCAGCGCTTGTCGCCCTCCTGCTCACCGGCGGCGGAGGACGGCGTCAGGAAGGTCGCGAAGAGTCCTTCCTCGGCCGCGAAGGCCAGGAAGTCGCCGAGCCAGGCGCGGGTCCGGTAGTCCTCGATGATCCGGCGCTTGCCGCGCGCCTCGAACCAGTCGACGGTGGCGCGCAGCAGCCGGCGGGTCTCCGGGTCGAAGTGCGCGGGGTCGTACGTCCGCGGATTGAAGAGCAGCGCGTCGGCCATGGGTGCCGCCTTTCGGCTGAGAGGGGTGGGATGAGGGTGAGTCCGGGCAGGGGTCCCCGGAGTCAGGGACCGGTATCGAACCGGGCGAGGGTGGCGAGGACGTCGTCGAGCCAGGCGATCATCATCCGCTCGTACGCGATGCCGCCGCGCAGCACGACGTGCTGGAGTTCCCGTTCGGCGTCGGGCGGACCGTCCGCGGCGGGCGGGGCGTCCTCGGCGGACGGCGATCCGAAGTCGCGGGCCTCGCCGGCCAGGTAGTGGGCCAGCCGGTCCGCGTGCGTCTGCCGGTGCCGCTCGACCTCGCCGATCAGGGCGGCGGGATCGTCGAAGGCGGCGCCGCGGATCTTCACCGCGAGGTCGTGGCGCACGCTCTCGGGCTCGATCGGCGCGGCCAGCCACGCGGAGAGCGCGGCCCGTCCGGCGGCGGCGACGGAGTACTCCTTCTTGTCCGGGCGCCCGTGCTGCGGGACGTCACGGACGTCGACCCAGCCGTCGCCCTCCATGCGCTTGAGCACGCGGTAGATCTGCTGGTGGGTGGCGGTCCAGAAGTAGCCGATGGACCGCTCGAAGCGCCGGGCCAGCTCGTATCCCGACCCGGGCTTCTCGAGCAGGGACACGAGGATCGCGTGGTCGAGCGCCATGCGCCCGATCTTGCTATGCACCTCGTTGCATAGCAAGGCGGGCCGGGTGAGACGCCGCTCACCCCTCTTCCGCTCAGCCAGCGGAAGACCGGTCCGGTGCCCCGCACGGGCACCGGACCGGTCTGGCCGCGGTCAGCTCCGGGTGGCAGGGGCGAGGACCACGAAGTCCGCCTTCGACGGGTCGAGGCAGACGGCAAGACGGCCGACGTCCTCGGCGTCCTCCGGCCCCATCTGCACGCTGCCGCCGTTCGCGGTGACCTTGGCGACCGCGGCGTCGCAGTCCTCGACGGCGAAGACCGGGTGCCAGTACGGCCGCCCGTTCGCCGGCGCGAGGACGTCCTCGCCGACCTGCATGATGCCGCCGTGCATCCGCTCCTCGGGAAGCCCGGCGGGTGTGATGAGGGAGTACGTGCCCCCGCCGCCCGGCAGCTCCATGTCGCTGAACCGCCAGCCGAGGACGCCGCCGTAGAACTCCTTCGCCGCGGCCGCGTCGCTCGTGTACAGCTCCGTCCACGACAGGGAGCCCGGCTGGTCCACGAGGTCGACGCCCTTGTTCGTCCCCGGCTGCCAGACGGCGAACTGGCCTCCCAGCGGATCGCTGTACTGCGCCATCCGGCCCCAGTCGTCGAGGTCCCTGGGCGCCACCCGCACCGTGCCGCCCGCCCGCTCGACGGCCCGGGTCGTCTCGTCCGCGTCGGTGACGGTGTAGTAGATCATCCAGGCCGGGCGGGCGCCCTCCTCGGTGAGCTTGCCGAGTCCGGCGACGGTCTTGCCGTCCTTCCGGAACATCCCGCCCTCCATGTCCTCCCCCTCCCCCATGGACTCGTAGTCCCACCCCAGCACGGCGCCGTAGAAGGCCGCGGCGGCCGGGACGTCCGGGGCTCCGAGGTCCAGCCAGCAGGGAGAGCCGGCGACGAACTCAGTGGTGATCACGACGATTCCCTTTCTCCGGTCACAGGTGATCTCAGAGTGGCACCGGCCACCGACACTCGCCCGTCGACCGGTCGCGGGTTCACATGCGGATGACCTTGCGACTGACCGGCCTGATGATCTGCACGGAGGACGGCCGGGTGCCGGGGGGCGGCGCCTCGGTCTCGTAGAGGCCCGGCAGCTGGCCGGCGACCGGCCGGCCTCCGACGCTCATGCCGCGCGTCGGGCGGGGGCCCGGCTGGGGGTCGGCGGCGTGGGCGGCGGGGCGCAGTCCGATGCACTTGCCGGCGTCGGTGTAGGTCTGGGCGATCAGGGAGCTCGCGTTGACGGTGGACGGGCTGTGCACGGTGATGCCCTCGACCGTCGCCTGGCCGGCGCTGTCGTTGACGTGGAGCGTGCCCTGGGTGCTGACCATGGCGTTCTGGGCGCCGAGGGTGAGGACGTCCTTGGGCTTGAGGGTGATGTGGTAGACCATCTTCTCCTCGACCGCCTTGGTGAGCGAGGTCCCGGTGGTGACCCGCCAGGCGGCGTTGAACGCGCCGCGCACGCCCACGTGCAGCTCGTCGTGCGCGGTGACGGTGCCGGTGGCCGTCGAGGTCACGTTCGTCTGCGTCTCGGCGGTGTTCGCGACCTGGCCCTGGGTCTGGGTCTGATTGGACGTCTTGTCGCTGAACTCGTCGTTGGGGCCCTTGTCCTTCGGGGACGTGTGGTGGGTGTGCCCGTTCTCCGTCGTCGTGGTCTGGGTCGAGGTGTCGGTGTTGGTGGTGCTCTGGGTGTTCTGCAGGCTCGCGGACTCAGAGAGCTGGGCCTGCCCCTCGCCCCACACCGTCTTGTCGACCACGCCCTCGACGGTCCAGGAGCCGGAGATCTCGCCCTCGATGTTGTCGGTGGTGGAGGAGGTGAGGGTGACCCACCGTTCGATCGTCATGTCCGCGTTGGAGCAGTTGGTGACGGCGCTGCCGACGGCGGTGACCGCGGTGAGGAACTCGGTGGGGCCCTGCAGGATCCTGAAGGTGCAGTCGGCACCCTCGCAGGACTTCAGCACGTCCTTGACGGGGGCGGGCGCTCCGTTGCGGAAGGCCTTGGGCACGGGCATCGCCGTCGGCGTCGGTGCGGCGGTCGCCTGGCCGGTGCAGAGGGCGGCCACGGCCACCGAGAGGGCCATCGCCGGCCGGAGTCGGGTGAGCGTCATGCGGGTTCCTTTCACAGGACGGCGGAGGTCGACGGGGCGGCCGGGGTGGTCGAGGACGCCCGTTCCCGCTCGGCGGGCCGGGTACGGGGCTGGGCGGGAGCCTGCGGCGCGGAGTCACCGGACTTCTTCGGGGTCGTCTTGGTGTCCTCGGCCGGCGTGCGCGTGCCCGGCGGCACGGCGGACGGCGCGTCCACGCCCTTGTTGTCGGGGGTGACCCGCAGCGGGCGCTCCGTCAGGCAGTGGCGCTGCTCGTCCTGGGTCATCGGGCCGGTGCGCTGGAAGAGGCGGTCGGGGACCCGGTTGGAGGGGTAGTCGAGCATCACGTCGAGGGTGTAGCCGGAGCCGCTGAAGGTGCCTTCGATGCGTTCCCGGGAGGGCTGGACCTCGAACCAGCTGGCCTCACCGGGCTGCACGGCCTGCTGCACGTTCTTGGTGGTGGTGCGGGTGGGGGTGAGCGGGTTGGTGGTGTTGACGAGGTTCCGGTTGCCCTCGTGCCGCTGGAAGCCGGCGGCGGCCTGCTTGAACATCTCCGGGTACATCTCCTGGAGGTTGGGGCTGGTCGATCCCTTGTCGTTGGCGCCGCTGTTGTCGAGCCTCTGGTCGACGGAGGCGGCGTTGGCGATGCGGTTCACCTCGGTGGTGACGCTGTCGAAGCCCTCCTCGGTGTAGCTGAGGGTGCGGGTGTCGGTCTTCTGGTTCCTGCTGCAGTTGATGGCCGCGTGGTCCACCACTCGGACCTTGCCGTAGTACTGGTAGGAGTAGCGCGGGTCGATGGTGAACCGGCAGCCGGCGGCCACCTTGCACTTGGCCACGGCGTCCGCGACCGCCACCTCGTCGTGCACGTAGTACGCGTTGACCGGCATGTCCTGCGGTGAGACGAAGTAGTCGACCGGCGCCGCCCGCTCCTGGGCGGAGACGGCCGCGACCATCGGACCGCAGGCGTTGCTCGTCGTGGCGTTGGGGGTGAGGGACTCGAAGGTCAGGAGCGGGTTGTCCTCCGCCGCGGTGAACTCGAAGGTTCTGGGCTCGGACCACTTGCCCTCGCCGGCCGCGTCCTGCTGCTTGGTGTAGCCCGCGGTCTGGAACTCCTCCGTCCGGTGGACCACCCGGGGGTCCTTGACCGGTTGCCCCGTCGGGTCCCGCCGGACCGGCTTGTAGACGGCGACCTTATAGCGCTGCCCGTTCGCGACCTCGGCCGGGGTGCACTTGGCGAACGTGGAGGAGGAGTCGGTGAAGCTCACCCGGACCGTGGCGCCGGCGTTGACGTTCCACAGCCGGGTGCGCAGGATGCCCTGGCCCGTGTTGTCGTTGAGGGACACGGCCTGCTTCTTGTCCGAGCGCCCGGCGAGGGCGGCGGAGACGACGGCGGTCTTGGACCCCGACCAGTCGGTGGGCAGTTTCGCCTCGAAGTCCTTGGCGACGGGCGGCAACGCGAAGTCCCCGTTCTGGACGGGCACGGCCGTCCACTTCGGTGCCTCGGGTGCGGCGTGGCCCTCGACGGCCGCGAAGGGCACGACGAGGAGCCCGCCGAGGACGACGGCTGCGGGCAGGTGAGTCAGGTGAAGGGACGGCACAGGGGTGTCCTTTACGCGTCGGGAAGGCGGGTGAGCGTGGCCTGCGGGGTGTCGACGGGCTGTTCCAGGTCCTGGCCGGGCAGCTCCACCGCGCAGTTGTGGGTCGTGGGCCGGTACTCGTACTGGTCGGGCCGGTCGCGGCCGGTGTGCTGGGCGAAGATCCCGCACATCGGGCCGGCGGCCTGGTGCGGAGAGGCCTGGCGGTCCTTGTTCGCGTGCTTTTCCACCATCGTCGAGGTCGCTCCGAGGTCCTGGCGCGTCGCCTGTCCGGTGGTGGCGTAGGTGTCCAGGCAGCCGGCGGCCTTGGGCGAACAGGCCGCGATCTCGGTCTGGTTCCCGGTGTGCTCCGCGCAGCCGGAGGGAGTGCTCCCGCCCTCGTTGCACGGGTCGGCGTTCTCGAGGGCCGGCTTCTGCAGGCCCGGCTGCGGGGGCATCTCGCCGGCGGGCCGCGTCGGATCCGGCGCGGCCGCCGTGCTCGGCGCGCGGACTCCGGAGACCAGCGCACCGCGCTCTCCGGTCTCCTGGGAGGTGAACCTCAGGACGGGATCGTCCCGGTCGGCGGTGAACCGGTAGGAGTTGCCGGTGCGCCAGGCGACGGAGCCCTGGGCGGCGGCGAGGGTGGTGACCTCCTTCGCCGTCGCCCCGTCGGCCTCGACGCGGTAGCGCCGGGTCGTTCCCGCCGGGTCGTCGACGTGCGGGGCGTCGGACCAGTAGACGGTGACCGCGGACCCCTGCTTCACGCCCGTCAGGGTCTGGGAGAGCGTGCCCGCCGCGTCGGCGTTCAGGTCGAACGCCTGGAGCTCTCCGGGGTGCTTGGCCAGGTTCGCCGCGTAGAGGTCGCCCGTGCCGTTCCAGGACTCCGGGGCCTGTCGTACGGAGGAGCCCGCCGACACGGCGGGGCGGGCCAGGTCACCGTTGGTCACCGCGTTGCGGGAGTCCGCGTCCGCCGTGACGCAGCAGAGCCCGGACCCGGTGAGCGCCAGGATCCCCACCCATAGGGCCCGTGCCGTTCGTCTCTTGTGCATGACTTCTCCTGCCTCTGGTCGTTGTGCAGGGCACATTCTGCGGAGGCCGGCGGGCACGCCGAAGAACCGCGGAGGGCGACCGGGGCGACGGAAACGATTCCGCGGACATTCGTCACATCTGAAGCTCATACGCGCCGCGTCCTGCGCTTTCCTGTTCAGAGGACCAAGCTTCGAATCGTTTCGAAGGTCTCACCACGCCCACGCTCTTGCTTGATCGTTTCCCTCGGGACGATCGACCGACCGCCGGACGGGGCGTCACCACCCCCGCCACGGTCGTCCAGATGTTCACTTCGATGGCGCAGAAGCGCGTGTCCGTCGATCACCGGTTCGGCACATCTTCGTGCGATTGCGCTGATCGCCTGACGTTCAGGGCCCCCGGCCCTCACCCGATCGACCGGTGGAACAGGCAGGGCGCAAACCGCCGGATCACCAACGAGGACGCGACCAGTGGCGGGCCGGACCGAGGCCCCGCCCGGTCGTCGCGCGGACGGGCGTTGCTCGCTCTCCCGGTCGACCGCCCGGCGGGTGAGGAGGTGATCGCGCGGCTCGCGGGCCGCCACGAGGCGAGTGAGGCTGACGGGGCAGCACCGCCTCCCGGCCGACCCAACAGCCCCGCGTCCCAAGGGCCGTGCGCCCCGGGAGGCGATCGCGCAGTCCCGGGAACGTCCCCGCGAACCGAAGGAGCATCATGATCCGTCTGCCGCGCGTCACCCCCGCCCGTGCCGCCGCCGTCATAACGACCGCCGCGGCCCTGACTCTGCCGGCCGCCTTCCATCCGGTCGCCGCCGACGAGGCACGGCCCAACGTGCTCAGCTGGGGCGCCGGCCGCGTCGGCCAGCTCGGCAGCGGAACGAGCAACGACAGCCTCTCCCCCACCGCCGTCCTCAACCTCATGCGCAACGACGTCGCCAAGGTCTCCGCCGGCGGCACGTCCTCGGCGGACGCCTTCGCCGTGGCGCTCACCAAGGGCAACGACGTCCAGTCCTGGGGGTACAACGGCGACGGACAGCTCGGCAACAACGGCCGGGACGACCAGGAGGTCCCCGTCACCGTCCCGCGCCTCAGGGACATCGCCGACGTCGCCGCCGGCGGCGCCCACGCCCTGGCCGTCGACAACGCCGGCCAGGTCTACTCGTGGGGCGCCAACGCGTACGGCCAGCTCGGCAACACCGAGACCGGCGGGAACCGCAACTACCCGGACCGGGTGCAGGGACTTCCCTTCGTCAAGCAGGTGTCCGCCGGATGCGACTTCAGCCTGGCGCTCACCGACAAGGACGAGGTCTGGGCCTGGGGCCGGGGCACCCACGGCCAGCTGGGCAACGGCGGCCGCGCCCTCAGCGCCGTACCCGTGAAGGTCGAGGGCCTGGACGGCATCAAGGAGATCGACGCCGGCTGCCACCACGCCCTCGCCCGTACGGCCGACGGCCACATCAAGTCCTGGGGCTACAACGTCTACGGACAGCTCGGCAACTCCACCACCCAGTCCGCCCTGACCCCGGTCGACGTGCCCTGGCCCCAGGACGCCACCGACATCGAGGCCGGCCTGTTCCACAACTACGCCGTCTCACCCGCCGGCGTGTGGGGCTGGGGGAACAACCAGTACGGCCAGCTCCTGGAGGAGGACGAGTCCTTCGCGGACAACATCTCCCGTACCAACCGCACCGCACCGGTGCTGATCCCCCGCCTGAAGGACAAGGGCGTGAAGTCGATCGCCGCAGGCCCCAACCACGGTGTCGCCCTCACCACCGAGGAGGTCCTCACCTGGGGTCACAACGGTGAAGGACAGCTCGGCAACGGCACCACCGTCGCCCGCTACGAATCCGTGCGGATCATCCGTGACCGCGCCAAGGTCGACGGCGTCGCCGCCTCGCTGGGCGGCAACACCACCTACGCCTACTGACGCGCGGGGGCCGGGCGTGTCCCCGGCCCGGCCCCTCGCCGACACCCAAGGAACGCCATGACCATTCGTCGTAAACCACTGGCGGTCGCGCTGACCGCCGCCGCCCTCGTCACGCTCGCGGTCACCGGGCTCACCCAGGCGGCGGGCCCCGACCTCTCCGTCCGCGCGTGGGGCGTCAACAACGTCGGACAGCTCGGCAACGGAAGCACCCTCCGCCAGCCGACCCCCGCCGGCGTCCTCGGTCTGCACCGCACCGACGTCCGCCAGATCGCCGCCGGCGGCGACGACGCCGAGGGGTTCGCCGTCGCGCTGCTCACCGAAGGCACCGTCCGGAGCTGGGGCAACAACACCCAGGGCCAGCTGGGCAACGGCACCCTCACCGGTCAGCCCTTCCCCGGCAGCGTCGCCGGGCTGTCCGGTGTCACCTCCGTCGCCGCCGGTCTCCGTCACGCCCTGGCCGTCAAGGACGGCCGCGTCTACGCCTGGGGCGACAACCGACTCGGCCAGCTCGGCAACGGCGTCACCGCCGACGACAAGGCCGAGAAGCAGCGGGTCCCCGCCGCCGTGCAGAGCCTGGACGAGATCAGGACCGTGGCGGCCGGCTGCGGCTTCAGCGTGGCACTCGGCGAGGACGGAACCGTCTGGACCTGGGGGGAGAACGTCTACAACCAGCTCGGCACCGCGGACGCGGTCAACCGCAACACCCCGCAGCGCGTCAAGGACCTCGCCGACGTGACGGCCGTCGCGGTCGGCTGTCACCACTCGCTCGCCCTGCTGGGCGACGGCACGGTCAAGGCCTGGGGAGCGAACGGCCAGGGCCAGCTCGGCGACGACTCCACGGCGAACAGGTCCACGCCGGTCGACGTCGCGCACCTGAGGAACGTCACCGGGATCTTCACCGGCTCCAGGTCGAGCTACGCCGTGCAGAGCGACGGCACGGTCAAGGCGTGGGGAGACAACGCCGCCGGCCAGCTCGGCGACGGCAGCGCCATCAACCGTACGACCCCGGTGCGCGTCGACGCGCTGCGCGGCGCCCGCGACATCGCCGGCGGCGTCGACTACACGGTGGCCGCCCTCGACACCGGAGCCGTCGTCGCCCTGGGCAGCAACGCCCAGAGCCAGCTCGGCGACGGCGGCGGGCCCGTCCCCGCTCCCAGCGGCAGCCCCGCCCCCGCCCCCAGCGGCGCTCCCGCCCCCAGCACCAAGCCGGTCACCGCCCTTCCCGCGGGCAGTGGCATCACCCGGCTCTCGGCCGCGATCTCGGGCAGGTTCACCTTCGCGTACTGACCAAGGTCCCTTCCGACTCCCCCTACGAGCAGGAGAATCGTCATGGTCGTCCGCCGCGTCACGCCCCTTCGCCTCCTCGCCGCCTTCACGCTCGCCGCGTCCGCCCTCGTCGGACCGGCCCACGCCGCCGCGGGCCCCGACCCATGGGTGCGCTCCTGGGGAACCAACACCGCGGGTCAGCTCGGCAACGGCAGCACCCTCCGCCAGCCGACGCCCGGTGAGGTCTTCGGCCTGCGCCGCGCCGACGTGCGCAGCATCAGCGCGGGAGGCAACGACGACAACGGTTTCGCCGTCGCCCTGCTCGGCGACGGCACGCTCCGGTCCTGGGGCAGCAACGCCCAGGGCCGGCTCGGCAACAACAGCCTGACCGACCAGCCCTTCCCCGCCGCCGTCGCCGGGCTCTCCGGCGTGGACGCCGTCGACGCCGGGCTCGATCACGTCCTCGCCCTCAAGGAGGGCCGGGTGTACGCCTGGGGCGGCAACGCCCATGGCCAGCTGGGGATCGGCGTGACCGGCGGGACGGACGGAGCCCGCCGCGTCCCCGTCGAGGTGCCGGGCCTGGAGGGGGTCACGGCGATCGGCGCCGGCTGCGAATTCAGCGTCGCCCTCGGCGCCGACGGAACCGTGCGGACCTGGGGCTACAACAACCGGGGCCAGCTGGCGTCCGGTGACAACGAGACGCGGAACACGCCCTTCCCGGTCCCGGGCCTCACGGACGTCACGGCCATCTCGGTCGGCTGTCTTCACGTCCTCGCCCTGACCGACCGCGGCACCGTCAAGGCCTGGGGCTGGGGCAACGAAGGAGCCCTGGGCAACGACAGCACCGCCAACAGCGCCACGCCCGTCGACGTCCTCCACCTCAAGAACGTCACCCACGTCTCCACCGGCGGCTGGACCAGCTACGCCCGGACCGCGGACGGCACCGTGAAGGGCTGGGGCTGGAACGGGAACGGTCAGATCGGCGACGGGACCACCGTCAACCGCACCACTCCCGTCCGGGTGGACGCGCTGCGCGGCGCGCGTGATGTCACCGGCGGCTGGGACTACACCGTCGCCGCGCTCGACTCGGGCGCCGTCGTCTCGCTCGGCAACGACGCCCAGGGCCAGCTCGGCGACGGCGGAGCCGCCGCGGTCGTCGCGGAGCCGGTCACCGCACTGCCCGCCGGAAGTGGCGTGACCCATGTCACCGCGCCTCCCCGAGGCACCTTCGCCTTCGCGTACTGACGGAGGAGAGAGCCCACCCCTCACGCTCCGCGACATGTTGACAGCGATTTGGGCTATTGCGGTGGCATATGCCCGCCCCACTGGAATCGAACGATCACGGTCGGTAACGTCGACGTCGCTCGGGCACGGATGCCCGAGAACCAACGACCGGAAAGGAGAAAGGTCATGGCCGACAAGCCGAACGAGACCCCCGACGAAGAGGTCACCCGCTCCCGCCAGCAGGCCTCCGACAAGGCCAGGGAGGCGTCCGACAGGAAGGCGCGCTCCGCTCGCGAGCGTGGCGAGGACGACGAGGAGCCCCCGCAGTCCCGCGGCGCGATCGCCTCGGACCGCGCACTGAAGACGGACGTGACGGCGGTGGCGTGGTAGTCCACCCCGACGGTCTGCGGCCGGCCGACGCGGCCGGCCGCAGACCGAGCCCGCACGACGCTCCCGCCGTCGCCGACTGCCAGCCGCTCAACGGGTTCGACGTGCTGCGGAAGGTGGTCGAACTGCCGGTCAGCACCTGGCGGTACCGGGCGGACCCGGAGGCGATCCGGCACCTGGGCCCCATGGCCCAGGACTGGTGGGAGGCCTTCGGTCTCGGCGGCGACGACAGGTCCATCAGCACCGTCGACATGAACGGCGTCGCACTCGTCTGCGTCCAGGCGCTGCACCGGCTCCTGGAAGAGAACCGCCAGGAGATCGGCGAGCTGCGGGCCGAGGTCGCCCGCCTCACCGCCGCGGTCCCGTCCGCGCCCGCCGCCCCCGCGGCAACCCCGGCATCCGCAGCCTCCCCTGCCTCCGCGGCCTCCGCGGCACCGTGACCGTACGCCTGCGCCACCTCGACGGCCCGCGCGACGCCCCCCGTCCGACGTCCCGTCCGGCCGCCGACCACGCCACCGCCGTCGCCGTCGCCGGTCACGCTCCGCCTTCGACGACGTCACCACCGAACTCGCCCGGCCGGCCCGGCACATCGCCACCAGCACCGGCTTCGCTCACGTCGCCGTCGACCTGGCGGACCCCCCGGAGTTCGCCGTCGCCAAGGTCCTCTGCCCCACCCTGCGCTTCCACGCGCGCCACGCGATCCCCCGCTGAGCAGCCGAGCTCAGAGAGAGAAAAGAAGGAGAACCATGCCCAAGGGACTGTCCGTCCACCTCGGCATCAACGAGATCGACGAGACCCGCTACGGCACCAAGGCCGAGCTCAAGAACCCCGAGAACGACGCCCTCACCATGGCCGACCTGGCGAAGACCAACGGCTTCACCCCCCTCGCCACCCTGCTCACCAAGGAAGCCACCAGCGAGAACCTCGCGGCCGCGCTGAAGGAAGCCGCCTCCGGGCTCAAGGCGGGCGACATCCTGCTGCTCACCTACGCCGGCCACGGCGCCCAGGTGCCCGACAAGAACGGCGACGAGCCCGACCGGCGCGACGAGACCTGGGTGCTCTACGACCGGCAGTTCATCGACGACGAACTGCACGCCGCCTTCGGCGCCTTCGCCCAGGACGTCCGCATCCTGCTGCTCTCCGACAGCTGCCACAGCGGCACCGTCTCCCGCGACCTGTCCCTGTTCCTCAACGGCGCGGAGCTGGAACGCAGCTTCGACACCAGCGAACCGACCGAGGTCCGCGCCAAGGTCAGGGCGCTGCCGCAGGACGCGCAGTTCCGCAACTACCAGCGCGATCAGCAGCTGTACGACCAGATCCAGCGCGACACCCCTCCGCTGGACCTGGCGGACATCAAGGCCGACGTCCTGCTGATCTCCGGCTGCCAGGACAACCAGGTCTCCAGCGACGGCACCGGCCCCAACGGTCTGTTCACCGAGACGCTGCTCAAGACCTGGAAGAACGGCGCGTTCCAAGGCAGCTACTCGACCCTCCACCGCCAGATCGTCGAGAACATGCCGTTCTACCAGTCGCCCAACATGTTCCAGACCGGCAAGTGCGGCGCGGACTTCCTCTCCCAGACCCCGTTCTCCATCTAGACACCCCCAGGGCGGCGCCTCGGTCCGCGGAACTTTTCTCCAAGACGAGACGGCCCGGGGTCCGTCAGGGTGGGGGCATGCACAACGACGAAGCGGATGAGAGTGGGTGGGAGGTGGCGCGGCCCGGCGGCGCGCCACCCGTCGCCGGTGTCCGGATGGCCGGATTCCGGGACCGCGTCGGCCAGACGCTGGACCTGCGGGTCCTGCCCCAGCCCACCGTGGTCGTCGTCATCGGCCTGGGGAACGACCCGTTCACGGTCGATGACGGCACCGGGCGGCGACCCTCGACGAGCCCGCACCCCACCCCGAGCCTGGTCGCGTCGTTGTCGCCCGGTCCCGCGCGGATCCGCGGCCGGGACGTCGAGTGCATCGAGATGTGCCTGACGCCCGGCGCCGCTTACGCACTGCTGGGTGTGTCGCCGCTCGAACTGGAGGGGACGGTCGTCGGGCTGGAGGACCTGTGGGGGCGGGGGGAGCGGCAGCTCCGCGAACGGCTGGCCGCCGCCACCGCGTGGCAGGAACGTTTCACGCTGGTCGGCGAGTTCCTCGCCCGCCGGGCCGCCCGGGGCCCGGCGATGACACCCGAGGTCGCCGGTGTGTGGGACACGATCGTGGCGAACGGGGGCCGGGTACGGGTCGATGACCTCGCCGCGTCCTGCGGGTGGAGCCGCAAGCGACTGCGGTCCCGGTTCACCGCCCAGATCGGCCTCACCCCCAAGCGTGCCGCCATGCTCGTCCGCTTCGACGAGGCCGCCCGGGCGCTGCGCGCGGGCGGGAACGCCGCGGACGTCGCCCTGGCGCACGGATACGCCGACCAGTCCCACCTCCACCGCGACGTCCGCGCCTTCGCCGGGTGCACGCCCGGTGCCCTGGCCGGCGTCTGACCCGCCCCCACCCGTACATCACCGCCCTTTATCCGTACGAGGAAGGAAGTTCATCCATGAGCACCATGGACATAGCGGCTGACCGAGAGGCCATGGCCGACCGAGGTCTGATCGTTCGGCTCGCCTTCGGCGGCATGGCCGCGCAGACCTTGCGCGCCGCCGTGCGGCTCGGCGTGTTCGACCTGATCGGCGACGACAGGCGGCCCGCCGTCGAGGTGGCCGCCGACGCGGGAGCCGAGCACCAGCCCATGACGAGACTGCTGCGCGCCCTCGCCGCTCTGGGCCTGATGGAGGAGCACGAAACCGACGCGTTCTCGCTGACTCCCGCCGGCGCCCTCCTCGGTTCCGGCCGCCCCGACTCGCTCTCCTCGTTCGTCCGCGTGTTCACCGACCCGACGATCGTGCGGGCCTGGGACGGTCTGGACGACAGCGTCCGCACCGGAGGCATCGCCTTCGACGCCGTCTTCGGCACCGACTTCTTCAGCCATCTCGGCCGACACCCCGAACTGTCCGCCGACTTCAACGCGGCGATGAGCCAGGCCTCCGAGGAGACGGCCGCCGTGCTGCCCCACGCCTACGACTTCGGCCGCTTCACCTCCGTCACCGACGTCGGCGGCGGCGACGGAAGCGTCCTGGCCGGCGTCCTCGCCGCGCATCCGGCGCTCACCGGTGTCCTCCACGACACCGAGGACGGCCTGGCCCAGGCGTCCAGGACGCTGGAACGGCACGGGGTGGCGGACCGCTGCTCCCTGGCCCCCGGCGACTTCTTCCGTTCCGTTCCCGGCGGCTCGGACCTGTACCTGATCAAGAGTGTCCTGCACGACTGGTCGGACGACCAGGCGGTCACGATCCTCGGTCACTGCCGCGCGGTCCTGCCGCCCGGCGGCCGAGTCCTGATCGTGGAGCCGGTGCTTCCCGAGGTCGTCGGCGGCAGCGCCGACGCGCACGCCGCGGACGGCGGGATCACCTACCTCAGCGACCTCAACATGCTGGTGAACCTGGGCGGGAGGGAACGTACCCGCAAGGACTTCGAGGAGGTGTGCCACCGCGCGGGACTGTCCGTCGTGTCGGTGACCCCACTGGTGGAGGTGGCCCCCTACTACCTGATCGAGACCGCGGCCGGCTGAGCCGGGCGCCCGATGCGCGCCCTCAGCGGGGGGTGAGGCTGGAGCGGCGGACGACCAGTTCGGGCTGGAGCACCAGGTGCTCGTGGCGGTGGTGCTCGGCCCGGTCGCCGGTCTCCTCCAGGAGCAGTTCGGCGGCGCGCGCGCCCAGGGTGACGGCCGGCTGGCGCACGGACGTCAGGGGGACGGTGGCCGCCGCCGCGAACTCGATGTCGTCGTAGCCGACGATCGCCATGTCCTCCGGCACCCGCACCCCCGCCGCGTACAGCGCCTGGAGCACGCCGAGGGCCAGCAGGTCGTTGGCGCAGAAGACGGCGGTCGGCCGGGTGGGCAGCCCGAGGAGCCTGGAACCGGCGTCCCGTCCGGAGGCGACGTCGAGACGCTCGACGGACACCTCCTGGAGGGCGGAGGCGGGCAGGCCGGCCTCGGCGAGCGCGAGCAGGGCGCCCTCGCGCCGGTCGCGCACCTGCTGGAGGTGGGAGGGTCCGCTGACGTACGCGAAGGCGCGGTGGCCGGTCGAGGTCAGATGGCGGATCGCCAGGGAGCCGCCGACGACGTCGTCCACGGAGACCGAACAGCCCGCGCCCGTACCGGTGCCCGTGTCGGATCCGGGGCCGCCGCCGAATCCGCCGTCGCCGTCACCGTGTCCGTCGCCGTCGCCGTCTCCGGCGACGCGGTCGACGAGGACGTACGGGATGCCGTGGCGGCGGAACTCGCGCAGGTTCGCCCCGCTCGGGTCGGCGGGCGTGACGAGGACGCCGCGGACCCGCTGCTCGGCGAAGAGCGCGAGGTAGTCGGCCTCCTCGGCGGCCTTCTGGTCGCTGTTGCAGACCATCACGCCCAGGCCGGCCGCCCGCGCGGTGCGCTCGGCTCCCCGGGCGATGTCGACGAAGAACGGGTTGCCCATGTCGAGGACGAGCAGCGCCATGATCCGGCTGCGGCCCGCGCGCAGCTGACGGGCGGACTCGCTGCGCACATAGCCGAGGCGCTCGATGACCCCGCGCACGTGCTGGAGGGTCGCGGGCGAGACCCGGTCCGGCTGGTTGATCACGTTGGAGACGGTGCCGACGGAGACGCCCGCCTCGCGTGCCACGTCCTTGATGCCGACCGTCCGCGCGGTGCCCGCCATCCGTCCCACCTGGTCCGCTCTGCCCGTCCGGTGCGTTCCGTACGGGGTTCCCGCCTCGCGCCTCATCCTATGCGGCCCGCCCGGGGCGCCTGCCCGCCGCCGTCAGGGGAGGTGGAAGACCTCGGTCAGCGGGCGCATGGCGGCGTCCGGCGCCCGGCCGTCGAGCTCCTCGAAGAACGGGGCCATCTCGGCCTGCCAGCGCGCGTTGACCTCGGTGGCCTCCATGGCGGCGCGCGCCGCTTCGAAGTCCTCGGTCTCCAGACAGCCGACGAGAAGGCCGTCGTCCCGCAGGAAGAGGGAGTAGTTCCGCCAGCCGGCCCGCGAGAGGGCGGTGAGCATGTCGGCCCACACATGGCGGTGACGTTCCCGGTATTCCTCGACCCGGTCGGACCGCACCTTCAGCAGGAAGCACACTCGTCGCACGTTCTCCATCGAGCCCCCTCGGCTGAAATGTTTCACTCCCTCGGCTGCCCGAGAGTCCGGACGCTAGGGCTTGGCTGTTTCCAGGGTCAAGAGCCTTGACGCGATCCCCACCGCTGGCTAGCTTTCCCCCGGCGGAATGAATCGATTCATTAAATGGCTCGTGACGAGGTGGACATGCCCGAGATCGCCGCGGTGAAGGCCGCGCTCGCCGCCCAGCGGATCGAAACGCCCTCCTGGGGTTACGGAAACTCCGGCACCCGCTTCAAGGTGTTCGCGCAGCCGGGCGTGCCCCGCGATCCGTACGAGAAGCTGGACGACGCGGCCGAGGTCCACGCGTACACGGGCATCGCGCCCCGGGTCGCGCTGCACATCCCGTGGGACCGGGTCGACGACTACGCGTCCCTCGCCGCGTACGCGAAGGACCGCGGTCTGGAGCTGGGCGCGATCAACGCCAACACCTTCCAGGACGACGCGTACAGGCTGGGCAGCGTCTGCCATCCCGACCCGGCCGTGCGGCGCCGGGCCGTGGACCATCTCCTCGACTGCGTCGACATCATGGACGCCACCGGCTCGACCGACCTGAAGCTGTGGTTCGCCGACGGCACCAACTATCCCGGCCAGGACGACATGGTGGCCCGCCAGGAGCGGCTCGCCGCGTGTCTGGCCGAGGTGTACGCGCGGCTCGGCGGGGGACAGCGGCTGCTCCTGGAGTACAAGCTGTTCGAGCCGTCCTTCTACACCACCGACGTGCCCGACTGGGGCACCGCGTACGCCCACTGCCTCGCGCTCGGCCCGAAGGCCCGGGTGGTCGTGGACACGGGCCACCACGCGCCCGGCACCAACATCGAGTTCATCGTCGCCCTGCTGCTGCGGGAGGGACGGCTCGGCGGCTTCGACTTCAACTCGCGCTTCTACGCGGACGACGACCTGATGGCGGGTGCCGCCGACCCGTTCCAGCTCTTCCGGATCATGTACGAGGTCGTGCGGGGCGGCGGTCTCGCGCCCGGGGCCGGCGTCGCCTTCATGCTCGACCAGTGCCACAACATCGAGGCGAAGGTCCCGGCCGTCATCCGCTCGGTCACCAATGTGCAGGAGGCCACCGCCAAGGCCCTGCTGGTCGACCGGGCCGCGCTCGCCGCCGCCCAGCGCGAGGGGGACGTGCTCGCCGCCCACGCGGTGCTGATGGACGCCTTCGCCACCGACGTACGGCCGCTGCTGCGGGAACTCCGCGAGGAGCGGGGCCTCGACCCCGACCCGGTCGCCGCCTACCTCCGCTCCGGACGGCAGGAACGGATCGCCGCCGAACGGGTCGGCGGCGCGCAGGCCGGCTGGGGCGCGTGACCCACCGCCCCTCCCCTGCCCCGCCTCCGCCCACCCCTCGCTTTTCTTTCCTCTCCGTAAGGAACGCCATGGCCTCCTCCGCCACCCTGCCCGAAGTCGCCGCGCTCCTGGAACGGGCCCACCGCCTCGGCTCCGATCCCCGCACCACCAACTACGCGGGCGGCAACGCCTCCGCCAAGGGCTCCGTCACCGACCCCGTCACCGGCCGCGAGACGCCGCTGATGTGGGTGAAGGGTTCCGGTGGCGACCTGGGCACCCTCACCGAGGAGGGACTCGCGGTGCTGCGGCTCGACCGGCTGCGCGCGCTCGCCGAGGTCTATCCGGGCGTCGACCGCGAGGACGAGATGGTCGCCGCCTTCGACCACTGCCTGTACGGCAAGGGCGGCGCCGCCCCTTCCATCGACACCGCCATGCACGGCCTGGTCGACGCGGCGCACGTCGATCACCTCCACCCGGACGCGGGGATCGCGCTCGCCTGCGCCGCCGACGGGGAGAAGCTGACCGCCGACTGCTTCGGCGACACCGTCGCGTGGGTGCCGTGGCGCCGCCCCGGCTTCCAGCTCGGCCTCGACATCGCCGCCGTGCGGGCGGCGAATCCCCGGGCGATCGGCTGCGTCCTCGGCGGCCACGGCATCACCGCCTGGGGCCGGACGTCCGAGGAATGCGAGCGCCACGCGCTGCACATCATCCGCACCGCCGAGGCCTTCCTCACCGAGCACGGCCGGCCCGAGCCCTTCGGCCCGGTCCTCGACGGCTACGGGCCGCTGCCGGCGGCCGAGCGAAGGGAGCGGGCCGCCGCCCTCGTCCCGTATCTGCGGGCCATGGCCTCCCAGGACCACCCGCAGGTCGGGCACTTCACCGACTCCGACGCCGTCCTCGACTTCCTCTCCCGGGCCGGGCATCCGAGGCTCGCCGCGCTCGGCACCTCCTGCCCCGACCACTTCCTGCGCACCAAGGTGCGCCCCCTGCTCCTCGACCTGCCCGCCGACGCGCCCCTGGACGTCGCCGTCGCCCGGCTGCGGGAGCTGCACGCCGCCTACCGGGAGGAGTACGCGGCCTACTACGCCCGCCACGCGACGCCCGACTCCCCCGCGATGCGGGGCGCGGATCCGGCGATCGTGCTGGTGCCCGGGGTGGGCATGTTCTCCTTCGGCCGGGACAGGCAGACCGCGCGGGTCGCGGGCGAGTTCTACGTCAACGCGATCAACGTCATGCGCGGGGCCGAGGCGGTCTCCTCGTACGCCCCGATCGAGGAGTCCGAGAAGTTCCGCATCGAGTACTGGGAGCTGGAGGAGGCCAAGCTGCGGCGGATGCCGGAGCCGAAGCCCCTCGCGACCCGGATCGCGCTGGTGACGGGCGCGGGCTCCGGCATCGGCCGGGCGATCGCGCACCGGCTGGCCGCCGAGGGGGCCTGCGTCGTCGTCGCCGACCTGGACGGCGGGAAGGCGGCGGCGGTCGCCGAGGAGCTGGGCGGGCCGGACCGGGCGGTGGCGGTCACGGTGGACGTCACCTCGGAGGAGGGGATCGCCGCGGCGTTCCGGGACGCGCTGCTCGCCTTCGGCGGCGTCGACCTGGTCGTCAACAACGCGGGGCTCTCCGTCTCCAAGCCGCTCCTCGACACCACCGCACGGGACTGGGACCTCCAGCACGCCGTCATGGCCCGCGGCTCCTTCCTCGTCTCACGGGAGGCGGCCCGCGTGATGACCGCGCAGGGCCTCGGCGGCGACATCGTGTACATCGTCTCCAAGAACGCGGTCGTCGCCGGCCCGGACAACATCGCCTACTCCGCGGCCAAGGCCGACCAGGCGCACCAGGTCAGGCTGCTCGCGGCCGAGCTGGGCGAGCACGGGATCCGCGTCAACGGTGTGAACCCGGACGGAGTGGTGCGCGGCTCGGGCATCTTCGCGGGCGGCTGGGGTGCGCAGCGGGCCGCCACGTACGGGATCGCGGAGGAGGACCTGGGCGCGTTCTACGCCCAGCGGACCCTGCTCAAGCGGGAGGTGCTGCCGGAGCACGTGGCGAACGCGGTCCTCGCGCTGACCGGCGGGGACCTCTCCCACACCACCGGTCTGCTCGTTCCCGTGGACGCGGGCGTCGCCGCCGCGTTCCTGCGGTGAGCGGAGGGGTGGGCGGACCGGTGGGCGGACGGGTGGGCGGACGGGTGAGCGGACCGGTGGGCACGTTCGCCGCCGCCGATCTCGGCGCCACGAGCGGGCGGGTGATGCTCGGCCGGGTCGGGGCCGACCTGCTCGACCTCGTCGAGGTCCACCGCTTCCCCAACACCCCGGTCCGGCTGCCGGACGGGCTGCGCTGGGACGCCCTCGCCCTCTTCCAGGGCGTCCTGGACGGACTGCGGGAGGCGGGCCGCGCGGGACCGGTGACCTCGGTCGGCGTGGACGGGTGGGCGGTGGACTACGGGCTCCTCGACGCGGACGGGGCGCTGCTCGGCGCCCCGTACCACTACCGTGACGCGCGGACCGACGGTGTGGCGCGGGGGGTGTGGGACCGGGTCGGCGGCCCGGCGGAGCTGTACCGGACCACGGGGCTGCAGCATCTGCCCTTCAACACCGTCTTCCAGCTCGCCTCCGCCGCCGGTTCCGCCCAACTGGCGGCGGCCCGAAGACTGTTGCTGATACCGGATCTGATGGTGCACTGGCTGACCGGTTCGCTCGGCGCCGAGGAGACGAACGCCTCCACGACCGGCCTCTTCGACGCCCGCGGCGGGACCTGGTCGGCGGAGCTGCTCGGGCGGCTCGGGCTCGACCCGGGGCTGCTGCCGCCGCTGCGGGCTCCCGGCGAACCGGCGGGCCGGCTGTTGCCGTACGTCTCCGCGTACACCGGGCTCGACGGGTCGACCCCGGTCACGACGGTCGCCTCGCACGACACGGCGTCGGCGGTCGTGGCCGTGCCCGCCACGGAGCCGGACTTCGCGTACATCTCGTGCGGCACCTGGTCGCTGGCCGGTCTGGAGCTCGCGGCCCCGGTGCTGACGGAGGAGGCCCGGGCCGCGAACTTCAGCAACGAGCGGGGGATCGACGGCACCGTCCGCTTCCTGCGCAACACCATGGGCCTGTGGCTGTGGGAGGAGTGCCGCAGGACCTGGGCGGCGCGGGGCCGGCCCGCCGGGCACGAGGAGCTGCTCGCGGAGGCCGAGCGGGCCGAGCCGTTCGTGGCGGTCGTGGACCCCGACGCCCCGGAGTTCCTGGCGCCCGGCGACATGCCGGAGCGGATCCGAGAATTCTGCCGCCGGACGGGTCAGCCGGTGCCGCGGGAGCGGGGCGCGGTGCTCCGCTGCGTCCTGGAGAGCCTGGCCCTCGCGCACCGCCGCACCCTGCGACGGGCCGCCGAGCTCGCCGGCCGGCGCGTCGGCACGGTCCATCTGGTCGGCGGCGGGGCGCGCAACGGCCTGCTGTGCCGGCTGACGGCGGACGCCACCGGTCTGCCCGTCGTCGCGGGGCCCGTCGAGGCCACCGCGCTCGGTAACGTCCTCGTCCAGGCACGGGCGGCGGGCCTGGTCGGCGATCTGCCGTCGATGCGGGCCCTCGTCGCACGGACCCGGCCGACGCTCCGCTACGCACCGCGGGGCGACGGCGCGGCCTGGGACCGGGCGGCCGCCCGGCTCGAACCGTCTGCGAGGATCCCCTGATGCGTGTCGCTCTCTTCGTCACCTGTCTCAACGACGCCCTGTACCCGGCCACGGGGGTGGCCACCGTCCGGCTCCTCGAACGCCTCGGCGTGGCCGTCGACTTCCCGGCGGGCCAGACCTGTTGTGGGCAGCCGCAGTTCAACACGGGCTACCGGCGCGAGACGGAGCCGCTCGTACGGCGGACCGTGCGCGCCTTCGACGGGTACGAGTACGTCGTCACCCCGTCAGGATCGTGCGCGGCCATGGTGCGAGGGCACTACGGGCGGTTCGGCGCGGAGGCGGCGGAGCTCGGCCCCCGGACGTACGAACTGTCGGAGTTCCTGGTCGACGTGCTGGGGGTGACGGACGTCGGCGCGTACTTCCCGCACCGGGTCACCTACCACCCCTCCTGCCACGGCCTGCGGCTGCTCGGACTCGGGGAACGGCCGCGCCGTCTTCTTCAGGCCGTGAAGGGGCTGGACCTGGTGGAGCTGCCCGGGGCGGAGGAGTGCTGTGGCTTCGGCGGCACCTTCGCGGTGAAGAACCCGGACGTGTCGGTGGCGATGGGCGCCGACAAGGTCCGCAACGCCGTCGCGACCGGCGCCGAGGTGCTGTGCGGGGCCGACAGCTCCTGTCTGATGCACCTCGGCGGCATGCTGAGCAGACAGGCGGAGCCGCTGCGGGCCCTGCACCTGGCGGAGATCCTGGCGAGCACGGAGAACGAGCCCTGGGAAAAGGAGTCGGGACGATGAGCGGGGTCTTCGTCGGAATGCCGGCCTTCCCGGAGGCGGCACGGGCGGCCGTGGGCGACCCGACGCTGCGGGCCAACCTGCGGCACGCGACGCACACGATCCGCGACAAACGGGCCCGGGCCGTCGCCGAGCTCGCCGACTGGGCCGAGCTGCGGGAGGCAGGCCGGCGGATCAAGGACCACACGCTGCGTCACCTCGACCGGTACCTGGTGCGGTTGGAGGAGGCGGTCACGGCGGCGGGCGGGACGGTCCACTGGGCCGCCGACGCCGAGGAGGCCAACCGGATCGTGGCGGACCTGGTGAAGGCGACCGGCGAGAGCGAGGTCGTGAAGGTCAAGTCGATGGCCACCCAGGAGACCGGCCTCAACGAGCACCTGGAGGCCGAGGGCATCCGCGCCTACGAGACCGATCTCGCCGAGCTCATCGTCCAGCTGGGCGACGACCGGCCCTCGCACATCCTCGTACCGGCCATCCACCGCAACCGGGGCGAGATCCGCGACATCTTCCGCTCGGAGATGAACGCATGGGGCCGCCCGGCGCCCGACGACCTCACCGACGAGCCCGCCGAGCTCGCCGAGGCCGCCCGGCTTCACCTGCGGGAGAAATTCCTGCGTGCCAAGGTCGGCATCTCCGGTGCCAACTTCATGGTCGCCGAGACCGGCACCCTGGTGGTCGTCGAGTCGGAGGGCAACGGGCGGATGTGCCTGACCCTGCCCGAGACGCTGATCTCCGTCGTCGGCATCGAGAAGGTCGTGCCGACCTGGCGGGACCTGGAGGTCTTCCTGCAGACCCTGCCCCGCTCCTCCACGGCCGAGCGGATGAACCCGTACACGAGCATGTGGACCGGGACGACCGACGAGGACGGGCCGCGCGCCTTCCACCTCGTCCTGCTCGACAACGGCCGCACCGACGTCCTCGCCGACGACATCGGCCGCCAGGCACTGCGCTGCATCCGCTGCTCCGCCTGCCTCAACGTCTGCCCGGTCTACGAGCGGGCCGGCGGCCACGCCTACGGCTCCGTGTATCCGGGCCCCATCGGCGCGATCCTCACCCCCCAGCTGCGCGGCACCACCAGCGCGATCGACGCGTCCCTGCCCTACGCCTCCTCCCTCTGCGGGGCCTGCTACGAGGTGTGCCCGGTCGCCATCGACATCCCCGAGGTCCTCGTCCACCTGCGCGAACGGGTCGCCGAGCAGGGCGGCCCCGGCCATCGCCTCGAACGGGCCGCCGTCAAGGCCGCCGGATGGGTCCTCGACCGGCCGAAGGTCCTCGCCGCCGGAGAGCGCCTCGCCGCCCGCACCCGCGCCCTGCACCCGAAGAACCCGCCGGGCGCCGGCGCCTGGACCGATCACCGTGACCTGCCCGACGTGCCCGCGGAATCCTTCCGCGACTGGTGGAGGAAGAACCGCACATGACCCAGCCCAGCTCCCGGGACCGTGTCCTCGCCCGCGTCCGCGCCGCCGTCGCCGACGCGCCCCGGGCACCCGAGCCGGAGCGCGCCTATCTGGAGCAGCATGTCCCCGACGACCCGGCGGCCGTGCTCGACCTCCTCCACGATAACCTCGCCGACTACCGCGCCCAGGTGCACCGCACACCGGAGAGCGGACTCGCGGAGCTCATCGCCCGGCTGCTCGACGGCCACGGCGCCCGCACCGTCGCCGTACCCCCCGGGCTGCCCGACGCATGGCTGGCCGCCGCCCGGTGTGTCCGGCGCACCGACGACCCGCGCCTCACCCCGTACGAGCTCGACGCCACCGACGCCGTCGTCACCGGCTGCGCCCTGGCGATCGCCGAGACCGGCACGATCGTCCTCGACGGCGGCCCCGCCCAGGGACGCCGCGCGCTCACCCTCGTACCGGACCTCCACCTCTGTGTCGTACGGGCGCCCGATCAGGTCGTCGCGTCCGTCCCCCGGGCCCTGCGCCGCCTCGACCCGACCCGACCGCTGACCTGGATCTCCGGCCCCTCCGCCACCAGTGACATCGAACTCGACCGGGTGGAGGGCGTCCACGGGCCGCGCACCCTCGACGTGCTCCTCGTGACGAGCGGCTGACCGCGCGCCGGCGACAGGCCGACGCGAGGCCGACGACAACGGAAGGAAGGGATGCGCGCCATGCGTCCGATACGTACCCGCGAACCGCTGCCCGTGGTCCTCGCGGGCGCCCGCGGCCACGGCCGCAGTCATCTGCTCGACATCCACCGGCTCGAAGAGCGTGGGCTGGTCCGGCTCGCCGGCGTCTGCGAACTGCGTCCGCTCGACGCGGCCGAGCTCGAGGGCCTCGGGAACCCCCGGCAGTCCGACGACTTCGAGGCGCTGCTCGCCGCCACCGGCGCCCGGATCGCGGTCCTCAGCACCCCGATCCAGACGCACACCGAACTGGCCCTGGCCGCTGCCCGACACGGCGCCCACATCCTCCTGGAGAAGCCGCCCGCCCCGTCGTACGCGGAATTCCGCCGTATGACCACCGGCGTCGAGGCCGCGGGCAGGGCCTGTCAGATCGGCTTCCAGTCGCTCGGCTCGCACGCCGTGCCCGCGATCCGCCGGATGGTCGAGGACGGCGTCATCGGCGAGCTCGTCGGGGTCGGCGCCGCCGGGGCCTGGGTCCGCGACGAGGCCTACTTCCGGCGTGCCCCCTGGGCGGGCCGTCGCCGGCTGAACGGCGCCGACGTCGTCGACGGGGTGCTCACCAACCCCCTCGCCCACGCGGTCGCGACCGCGCTGGCCCTCGCGGGTGCCCCGCGGGCCGAGGACGTCGCCGAGGTGGAGACGGAGCTCCTGCGCGCCAACGCCGTCGAGTCCGACGACACCTCCGCCGTACGGGTCGTGACCACCGCCGGCCACCGGGTCACCGTGGCGGCGACGCTCTGCGCCGAGCGGTCGGCGGAGCCCTACGTCCTCGTGCACGGCACCCGGGGCCGGATCGCCTTCCGCTACCTCACTGACCGGGTCCTCGTGCACCGGGACGGTCACGACGACCCCGTGGTGACCGGGCACGGGCGCACCGGCCTCCTGGAGAACCTGGTCGCGCACGTCACCGAGGGCGATCCGCTGTGGGTGCCGCCGGAGGCGACCGGCGCCTTCATGCGGGTCGTCGAGGCGGTGCGGACCGCGCCCGAGCCCCGCGCACTGCCCGCCGCGCACTGGCGCACCGAGCCCGGCGAGAGCGCCCCGCGCCGGGTCGTCGCGGGGATCGACGCCCTGGTGGAGGAGAGCGCGGCGTCCCTGCGGCTGTTCTCCGAGCTCGGCGCGCCGTGGGCGAAGCCCCGATGAACACCACCGACGCCACGGGCGGCCCTCGCCGGCGAGGGCTGGACCCCGGTGTTCGCCGTGGCGACCGGGACCATCCGCCGCGACCCGTGGTTCGTCCGCGCGGCGAGGCCCGCCTGACGGCACCCCCCGCCCGCGTTTTCCGCTCGGCGCGTCAGAGAAGCTCACCCCTCAGAGAAGAGAGTGACGATGTCCGTCCGTGACACCGTGGAGCCCCGCCCCCGCGCCCTGTTCATCGCCGGTGACTCCACCGCTTCCCAGAAGTACGCCGACGCCGCCCCGGAGACCGGCTGGGGCATGGCGCTCCCGTTCTTCCTGGACGGCACCACACAGGTCGTCAACCACGCGATCAACGGGCGCAGCACCCGCACCTTCCTCGACGAGGGCCGGTTCGATGCGGTCCTGGCGGCGATCCGTCCCGGCGATCTGCTCCTGGTCCAGTTCGGTCACAACGACCAGTCCGACGACCCGACACGCCACACGGACCCGTGGAGCACGTACCAGGACAACCTGCGGCGGTACGTCGAGGGGGCGAGGGACCGGGGCGCGGTGCCGGTCCTCGCGACCCCGGTGGAGCGGCGGCAGTTCGACGGGTCCGGCACGGCCCTGCGCACGCTCGGGGCGTACCCGGAGGCGATGCGCGAGGTGGCGAAGGAGACGGACGTGCCGCTCCTCGACATCGAGGCCGCGTCGCTGGCGCTGTGGCGGGAGCTCGGCCCCGAGGCCACCAAGGCGTACTTCCACTGGACCGCGACCGCGCGGGACAACACGCACTTCGGACCGCGGGGCGCGATCGCGGTGGCCCGGCTGGTGGCGAGGGCCCTGCTGGGCGCCGGGCTCCTCGCCCCCGCCGGGACGCGCCGGCTGGACGACGAGGTCCCGGTGGACCGCATCACCTGGCCCGCTCCCGTGGAGGTCTGAGGCACGGGCCGCGCCCGCCTCCGTCGAACCGTCTTCCCCCTCCCCCGCCTTCTCTCCCGCACAGGAGGACCATGTCCACCGCACCCTGGTACGAAGACGTCTCCCCCTCTCGCGGCGTCCTCCCGCCCCGGGCCCGGTACGACCGCACCGACGCCGCAGCCCTCTCCCTGGACGGCGACTGGGCCTTCCGCCTCTCCCCCGCCGCCGACACCCACGACACCTCCTTCGCCGCCCCGGACTTCGACACGAGCGCGTGGGACACCGTCACCGTGCCCGGGCACTGGGTCCTCCAGGGCAAGGACGGAGCGTACGGGGGCCCGGCCTACACCAACGTCGCCTATCCCTTCCCCGTGGACCCGCCCCACGTGCCCGCCGAGAACCCCACGGGCGACCATGTGCGCCGCTTCGATCTGCCCGAAGGGTGGCCGGCGGCGGGCGGGGCCGTCCTCCGGTTCGACGGGGTGGAGTCCTGCGCCCGGGTCTGGCTCAACGGCACGGAGCTCGGCGACTTCAAGGGCTCCCGGCTGACCCACGAGTTCGCCGTGGGCCCGCTGCTGCGGGCACGGGACAACGTGCTCGCCGTCCGCGTCCACCAGTGGTCCTCCGGCTCCTACCTGGAGGACCAGGACCAGTGGTGGCTGCCGGGGATCTTCCGGAGCGTCATGCTCCTGCACCGGCCGGACGGCGCGCCCGGCGACTTCTTCGTCCACGCCTCGTACGACCACGCCGACGGCACGGGCAGCCTGCGCGTCGACTGCGACGTGCCCGGCCGGGTGACCGTTCCGGAGCTGGGGCTCGACCTCGCGACCGGCGAGACGGCCGTGCTTCCGGTCGAGCCGTGGAGCGCCGAGGTGCCCCGTCTGTACGAGGGCGAGCTGGCGGCCGGCGGGGAGCGGATCGCGCTGCGGATCGGCTTCCGCTCGGTCTACGTCGAGGACGGGGTCCTGAAGGCCAACGGGCGCCGGATCCTCTTCCGGGGTGTGAACCGGCACGAGTTCCACCCCGAGCGGGGCCGCGCCCTGGACCTCGCGACCATGCGCGCGGACGTGGAGCTGATGAAACGTCACCACATCAACGCCGTCCGCACCTCCCACTATCCGCCGCACCCCGCCTTCCTCGACCTGTGCGACGCCTACGGCCTGTGGGTCATCGACGAAGGCGACCTGGAGACCCACGGTTTCGAGGACGTGGGCTGGCGGGGCAACCCCGTGGACGACGAGCGCTGGACGCCCGCCCTGCTCGACCGGGCGGCCCGGCTCGTCGAACGCGACAAGAACCACCCCTCGGTGATCATGTGGTCGCTGGGCAACGAGTGCGGCACCGGCGCCGGGCTCTCCGCGATGGCGGAGTGGATCCACGCGCGAGACCCGGCGCGGCCCGTGCACTACGAGGGCGACCGTTCCTGCCGGGACACCGACGTCTACTCGCGGATGTACGCGCCGCACGCCGAGGTCGAGGAGATCGGCCGACGCGCCGACGACGGCCCCCCGGAGCGCCGCGCACTGCCCTTCATCCTCTGCGAGTACGCGCACGCCATGGGCAACGGGCCCGGTGGGCTCGCCGAGTACCAGCGGCTCTTCGAGACGTACGAGCGCTGCCAGGGCGGCTTCGTGTGGGAGTGGATCGACCACGGCCTGGCGCATCCCGCCCACGGGTACGGCTACGGCGGCGACTTCGGCGAGGAGCTGCACGACGGCAACTTCGTCTGCGACGGGCTGCTCTTCCCGGACCGCACGCCGTCACCGGGCCTGCTGGAGTACAGGAAGGTCATCGAGCCGGTGCGGATCGTCGCCGGGGAGCGGCCGGGCACGGTCGCGGTGACCAACCGGTACGACGTCGCCGACCTCGGCCATCTCGCCTTCTCCTGGTCCCTGCTCGCGGACGGCGAGAGCATCGCCGAAGGAGACCTGGAGGTGCCCGCGCTCACCCCCGGACAGAGCGCGGACGTCCGGCTGCCGCAGCCGCCGGCGGCTCCGGCGGGCGCGGAGACGGTGTGGACCGTACGGGCGGTGCTGGCCCGCGCCACCGCGTGGGCGCCCGCCGGCCACGAGGTGGCCTGGGGCCAGCTCCCCGCCTCGGCGCCCACGACCGGGCCGCGCCCGACCGGCGCCCGGCCGGCCGTGACGGCGGACCGCGTCCGCCTCGGTCCCGGTGTCTTCGACGCCCGCACCGGTGAACCGCTCTCCATCGGCGGCCTCCCCGTCACGGGACCCCGGCTCGACGTGTGGCGGGCGCCGACGGACAACGACGAGGGCGCGCCCTGGCAGCCCGACGTCCGGTACGGCCCGCTGTGGCGCACGCTCGGCCTGCACCGGATGCGGCACCGCACCGACGAGGTGCGCGTCGAGGACGACGGCCTCGTGGTGCGGTCCCGGGTGGCGCCCGCCGCCCGTGACGTCGGCCTGCGCACCACGTACCGCTGGACGTCGGACGGCACGGCGCTCGGCCTGCGCGTCGAGGTCGAGCCCGAGGGGGCCTGGACGGTGCCGCTGCCCCGGCTCGGCGTCCGGCTCGGCCTGCCTGCCGCCTTCGACCGGGTGGTCTGGTACGGGGGCGGGCCCGGCGAGGCGTACCCGGACACGCGGGCCGCGGCCCGGCTGGGCCGCTGGGAGTCGACGGTGGCCGGGCTGCAGACGCCGTATGTGCGTCCGCAGGAGAACGGGGCGCGGATCGACACCCGGTGGCTGACCCTGTCCGACGGGACCGCCGGGCTACGGGTCGAGGGCACGCCGGCGTTCTGGTTCACGGCCCGCCGCTGGACGACGGAGCAGCTGGACGCGGCCGCCCACCGCGCCGACCTGGTGCCGGGCGACACGCTCTGGCTGCACCTGGACCACGCCCAGCACGGCATCGGCTCGCAGTCCTGCGGCCCCGGCGTGCTGCCCGCACACCGCCTGGAGGCGGTGCCGGCCGTCTTCTCCTTCGCCTTCTCGGAAGTCGCGTAGGGGCCGCGGCCCCGGGGTCAGCGGATGAGCACGTCCGGGACGATCCCCCGGGCCCGCAGTTCCTCGGCGACGAGTGCGGCGAACTCGGTGGCGCCGCGCGCCGAGGTGTGGGTGTTGTCCCGCTTCTCCGCCGTCAGGTAGAGCGCCTTGGACGCCTCGGGGCCCCGTTCCTCGACCCGCGCCTTGGTGAGGGCGGTGAGGTCGATCAGCGGGGTGCCGAGCGCGCCGGCCAGGGACCGGATCTCGGCCGGGTGGTCGACGCCGAGGCCGTTGACGAGCAGGGCGGTGCCGTTGTCCAGGGTGCCGTCGGGGTTGAACCAGCGGCGGACGATCGGGGTGACGAGCACCGGTTCGCCGCCCTTGGCCCGTACCCGCTCGACCATGGCCGTGAGATTGGCCCGGTAGGTGGCCGCGTCCGTCTGCTTGTCGTTGTGGGCGAGCTGGACGAGCACGGCGTCCCCGGGCCGTAGCGCGGCCTCCACCCGGGCGAACAGAGCGGGATTCCCGAGATAGGTGACCGTGCTCTCCCCGGAATCGGCGTGGTTGGCGACCGCGATCCCACGCCGCAGGTGCGCGGGCAGCATCTGCCCCCACCCCGTGTACGGCTCACCCGGCTGGTCGCACACCGTCGAGTCCCCGACCAGGAAGAGCCGGCGGGCAGCGGGCGCCGGGGTGACCCGCAGCGAGGTCACCCGCGGAGCGCCACCTCCGACGACCAGATCGAGGCCGGGACTTCCCGTCGCCCCCGTCGGTTCCCCTTCCGGCTCGCGGACGTCGACGGTGACCGAGCGCCTCAGCCGCTCGCCCGCCCCGGTGGCGGTCTCGGCGAGCAGGGCACGCCGGGTCTCGCCGGTGATCGCGGTCGTCCCGGCGGTCTCGCCGCCGAGGGTCACGGTGACGTCGTACGTACCGGGGCCGACGTCGAAGTGGCAGGCGAGCGAGCCCCCGGCGGCAGGCGCACAGCGGTCGAGCCCCTGGCCGTAGGGCCCGTCGGCGTGAACCGCCGGTGCCATGGCCAGAGCCCCGAGCAGCGTCACGGCCGCGGCGAGCAGCGCGGTCTTCCTCATCGTGGTCCTTTCCTCTCGGTCGCGGGTCACCTGGGGAGGTGGTCGCCGACGAGGGCGAGGTTCTGGATGGCGGCGAGCCCGTACAGGGCGGTGGTGTTGGTGCTGATCCACAGGTGCTCGTAGCCGGGTTCGAGGGCGTCGGGGCCCTCGACGGGCGTCTTGTCCCACACCATGGCGGCGGTGTAGCCGTCGCTCCGCTCGAACTTCGCCCAGGCGCGCCGGGCGAGCTGTGCGTCGTTCAGCTGGGCCGCCGCGTAGGCGTCCTGGCGCGAGTGGCCCTGGAAGAGCAGCAGGGTGCCGAAGTTCTGCCCGTAGCGGGCGGCCTGCTCGGCCTTGGTGGCGTTGAAGTAGCGGCAGTAGTCCAGCCATGCCTCCTTGAAGGCGGGCATGTCGACAAGGTCGATGAGCTCGGCGCACATCTCGACCAGGCCGAACATCGCGGACAGGTGCGAGACCCCGACCGCGGGCTTCTCGGCGACGGCGAACCTGCCGGTGTCCAGGTCGTAGAGGCCGGTGCCCTGGACGAAGCCGTTGGGCTGGGCGGCGATGGTCTCCATGGTGGAGCGCAGCCGCGCCTCGGCCTTGGCGGCCTTGGGTCCGCCGCGTTCCCACTCGGTCAGCCAGGCCGCGGCGAGGCCGCTCCAGTCGGTGCCGAAGCCGATGGACAGGGCGTGCCGGTCCGGGGTGTAGGGCTCGGTGCGGATCTTGCGGATGGGGTCGAGGGCGAGGAAGGTCTCGTCGGAGTCGACGAGGTCGTGCATGAGGTCGCCGACGCGTTCGTCGGCGGTGAGGAAGTAGTAGGGCCGGCGGTACACGGCGGTGGAGATCCGCTGCTGCTTGGCGCTGTCGGCGAAGTGCTGCACACCGTGCCGGGTCCCAAGGCCCGCCCAGGTGCCCAGGTGGTAGACGTCCACCTCCCCGGTGTGCCGGGTCATGGCCTCGGCGAACCGGAAGACGTCCGCGCGGCCGGACCGCAGGTAGGCGTACCAGAGCCACAGGTCGGGCGAGAGCTCCGAGTTGTCCCAGGCGTAGCCGCCGACGTCGTACCGCCACTGGTGCCGGTCCTCGTCGTAGGTGTGCATGATGTCGCCGTAGTCCCAGAAGCCGTACCAGCGGCGCTGCTCTACCTGGTCCTTGTAATAGGCGAAGAGGTAGTCGAGGCGGTCCTCGATCGTCGCCCTGGCCGGCGTCGAGCGGTCGACGGGCGAGAACAGTCCGCCGAAGACACCGGCACGCACCAGGTCCTCCGGGGCGACGGCGAGCTGCGGCGGGGTGCGGACGGCGGCGGCCTGGGCGACGAGGGTGTGGGCGCCGGGGGTGGCGGCGTTGGCCCAAAACATCAGCTCGCTGGTCCGGGCGATGCCGTACGGGGTGCCGAAGCCGGGCTCGTGGTCCTCGTAGGTGATGTTGAGGCCCTCGAGCTGCTCCGGGTAGGTGTCCTGCCCCATGCCGTCGTGGTAGAAGCGCAGGTCCATGGGCTGGGCGTCGGGCGACCAGAGCCAGAGGGTGACCTCGGCCTCGTCGCCGGCGGCGCCCCGGATGTCGAGCTGGGCGGGGTGCTTCTGCCAGAAGTCGCGCAGCCCGAACGAAAGCCCGCCGCTGACCCCACCGACATAGCCGAAGCCGCCCGCTCGCCGCCCTCCGCCGGCCGGGATCCAGCCGTGACCGGGCTTGGTGCGCTTGCGGATCGCGAAGCCGTCCGCGGAGAGCTGGGAGAGGGTGTAGTCGCCCCAGGTGGGGACGTACTGCAGCCGGCTGGTGACGCGCTGGTCCCAGGTGGCGGGGTCGGGCAGCTTCTCGCCCTTGACCTGGGCCTTGCGCACGGCGGCACCCGGGTCGCGGCGCAGCCCGGTGATGCCCTTGACGGCCTCGGTGAGGAACCCGTCGTCCTGTCCCGCCAGACGGATGTGCCGGTCGTGAGCGGCGTCCCTCATGGGGACGCTGAACCGCACCCCGAGCCCCCGGATGAAGTCCTTGTTCTGATCTCCGTCATACACAATCGTATGGACCATCCGGAACGACTCCGCTCCGCCGTGGAAGTACAACCGCACGGAGAACGGCAGCCATCTGCGGCTTCCCTTCCGGTGCTTCCCGTCGATACGCACGACGGCCCGCACCGGCCCGGTCTGTTCGACGACGGCGCCGGAGATCTCGCCGTCGAACCGCTCCCACTTGGCGTTGCCCTGGTCGCCGTCGTCGAGGTCGCTCTGACGGAGCAGGACGAGCCGGCCGTCCGTGGCGATCTTCACGCCGTCCCGGGTGACGGACTCGACGAGCTTCCGCCCGTCCTTCCCGACCACCACCCGCACCACCCCGGTGTCCACCGCGATCGTCCGGTCCGTCTCGGCGACGGAAACAGGCCGCGCGGCGGCAGCTGGCGCCCCCGCCTCCAGCCGGAACCGCTCCCCCCCCCGTTCCGGCCCGACCGCGTGGGCGGTCCACTTCAACGATCCGTCGGGCCAGCGGGCGGTCGTCCAGGTCTGTACGGGGACGGGGGTGCCGTCGGCGGTGGTGAGGGCGAACTCCCGGTCGGCGGGGTGGACGCCCTTGGGCCAGGCGGCGCCGAAGGTCGAGCCTCCGGCGGCTCCGAGGCCGCCGGGCTCCAGCCAGCTCACGGTGGCGGGCCGATCGGGTTCGGCGGCCCGGGCCCGGTCGCGCCCGAGCACCCAGCTGAACTGGGCGGCGGCACCGGCGACGGCGGCGGCCTTCAGGAGGGAGCGGCGGGGTATGGCGGACATGAACGGTCCTTTCGACGGAGGACGAACGGAAGCGGGGGACGGCCCCTGGGCGGCCCACGCGGCAGCACGGACGGGGGGACCAAACCGGGACCGGGGCGCGACGATCCGGCCCTCACGCCGGGAGCGTGCGGAAATGATCAGGCGGCAGCGAGCACGCCACCGCGCCGCTCGACCGCGAGCGTCCCGGCGACGACGAGACCGAGGGCCGGCACCGCCAGCGGCGCCGCGAGCCACCCCGAGACGGCGACGACGGCGAACCCGCAGACGACGAGGAGGGATCCGGCCGGATCCCGCAGGGTCCGGCGGGCGGCGGCCGCGAGCAGCCCGCGCCAGCGGGCTCCGGGCCGCCAGGCGGTACAGGCCCGCAGCAGCCCGACCGCGCCCCCGAGCGCCACCAGGATCCCGAGCGCCCCCACCACCCGACCGCCCGGCACCGGCACCGCCCGGACCAGCGCGAGGTCGACCCACAACAGCGCGAGGACGCCCCAGAACCCGAGCCCCACGCCCCACCCACCCCGCACCGTCGCCGCCCGCAGCTCGGCGGCGAAGGACCGCAGCCCGGTCTCCTCGTCCGCGGTCCACCGTCGCAGGTGCCCCGCACCGGCGACGAGCGCCCCCGGCAGGGTGACGAGCGGGAGCGCGGCGAGGGCCATCCACACCCCGACGAGGAGGCATTCGGCGAAGACCCCGAACCGGGCTGCGTACCGGGCCGGGAAGCCGCCCTTCATCCCTTGAGTCCCGAGGTCGCCATGCCGTCGATGAGGTACCGCTGGAAGGCGAGGAAGAACGCGAGCACCGGCAGCAGCGCCACGAGCGACATCGCGATCATGCCGCCGTAGTTGGCGATGCCGTCCTGGTCGACGAACATTTTCAGCCCGAGCGAAACGGTGTATTTCTCGGGCTCGTTGAGGTAGATCAGCGGGCCGAGGAAATCGTTCCACGCGTTGATGAAGGTGAAGATGGCGCTGGTGATGAGCGCCGGCCGGCACAGCGGCAGGACGATGGACCAGTAGATCCGCAGGTGCCCGCAGCCGTCGAGGCGCGCCGCCTCGTCCAGTTCCCTCGGCAGTCCGCGCATGAACTGGAGCATGAGGAAGACGAAGAAGGCGTCCGTGGCGAGGTACTTGCCGAGCAGCAGCGGCGTGTAGGTGTTGATGAGCTCGAGCTTCTGGAACAGCACGTACTGCGGGATCAGCAGCACGTGGTACGGAAGCAGGAGGGTGCCGATCATCAGCGTGAAGAGCAGCCCCCGGCCCGCGAAGCGGACCTTGGCGAAGGCGTACGCGGCGAGCGAGCTGGAGAGCAGCACCCCGGCCACGGAACCGACCGCGAGCAGCAGCGAATTGGTGAAGAAGGTGGTGATGGGTATGTCGGCGATGCCCTCGGCGAGGCGCCGGTAGTTGTCGGTGAGGGGTTCGGTGGGGAAGAGGTCGAGGCTGCCGACGATCTCGTCGTTGGGTTTGAAGGAGCCGCCGATGACCCAGAGCACCGGGTAGAGGACGACCGCGAGGACGGCGAGGGCACCGAGGTGCCAGACGAGCGACCCGGCCCGTCGGGCGGGAGCGGTGCGCGGGGCCCCTGTTCCTGCGAGGCTCATCGGCCTGCCTCCTCGTAGTGCACCCAGCGCCGCTGGGACCAGAACAGGACGGCGGTGACGAGGCCGACGGCGAGCAGCAGCATCCAGGCCATCGCGGAGGCCAGGCCCATGCGGCTGTTCTCGAAGCCCTGGATGTAGAGGTAGCAGGTGTAGACGAGGGTGCCGTCGGCGGGGCCGCAGGCGTTGCCCTGGCTGCCGATGATGTAGGCGGAGCCGAAGATCTGGAAGGAGTGGATGGTCTCGAGGAGCACGTTGAAGAAGAGCACCGGGGAGATCATGGGCAGGGTGATGCTCCAGAACCGGCGCCAGGGGCCGGCGCCGTCGACCTGTGCCGCCTCGTACAGCTCGCGGGGGACCTGCTTGAGTCCGGCGAGGAAGATGACCATCGGGGCGCCGAACTGCCAGACGGTCAGGGCCACAAGGGCATAGATGATCTTGTCGGGGTCGCCGATCCAGCCGCCGGGGTCGAGTCCGAAGGCCTGCTGCGCGCGGTCGACGGGCGCGCCGTCGGCGAAGAGGGCCCGCCAGACGATGGCGATGGAGACGCTGGCGCCGATGAGCGAGGGCAGGTAGAAGGCGGCGCGGTAGAAGCCCTGGGCGCGCCTGTTCTGGTTGAGGAGCAGGGCGACGCCGAGGGCGGCGGCCAGCTTCAGCGGGGTGCCGATGACGACGTACCAGCTGGTGATCTCGACGGAGGTGCGCCAGCGGGGGTCGCCGAACATCTCGGTGAAGTTGTCGAGACCGATCCACCGCGGGGCGTCGAAGAGGTTGTAGTCGGTGAAGGAGAAGTAGAGGGAGGCCGCCATGGGTCCCGCGGTGAGCAGCAGGAAGCCCGCTATCCAGGGGGACATGAAGAGGTAGCCGGCGAGGTTCTCGCGACCGGCCGCCGCGGGGCGCGGGGCGGGTGTCGGTGCGGGGGTCACGGCGGTGTCCATCAGACCGTGAGGGCCGTCTTCGCCTCGGTGAAGAACTGCTTCACCGCGTCGGCGACGGGCCTCGTGCCCAGGGACATCTCCTCGGCGAGCCGCAGGAACGCGGTCTCGCAGACGTCGGCGCCGGCCGGGTGCGGGGTGATGGGTTCCAGGACACGGGTCTCGACGAGCTGCTTCTCGTACGCGGCGATCTGCCGGCCGACCGGGTCGGTGGGCACGTACGCCTGGTACTGGGCCTCGGTGGCCGGGACACCGCGGTCGTAGCCCATGATCCTGCCGACCTCGGGGTCGTGGACCATGAAGTCGATGAACCGGGCGACTTCCTTGGGGTGCTTGGTGCGCCGGGAGGCGCTGAGCATGAGCGAGCCGAGGTACTGGCCGGTCTTGCGGCCGTCGGTGGTGGGTATGGGGGCGAGGCCGTACCGGCTCTTGCCCTCGGAGGTGTAGCGGACGGTGAAGTTGTCCCAGGTGAACTCGCAGGCGGCGAGTTCGGCGGCGACGGCCGACTTGGGCTTGGCCTGGATGGTCTTCTTCGGGTCGGCGTAGACGCCTGCCCGGACGCGCTGGAAGGCCTTGTTCCACCAGTCGGTGAGGTCGGCCTCGGTGAAGCCGAGTCCGGAGGCGGTGAAGAAGGCCTTGCCGTGCTGGCGGAGGTAGAGGTCGTACAGGTACATGATTCCGTAGGGGCCCGCGTCGCCGGCCCGGCCCTGGCTCTCCTGGATCCTGGCCAGCGCGTCGTGGTACTCGTCCCAGGTCCAGCCGGGCCTGGGGGTGATCCTGGCCTTGGTCAAGACGGCCTGGTCGACGACGAGGGCCATGGAGTTGCTGCCGACGGGGACGCCGAGCAGCTTGCCGTCGATGTCGCCGAACTTCTCCAGGCCGGCGCGGAATCCCTCGAGGCGGAGGTTCCCGGCCCGGACCTGCTCGCGCAGGTCCAGGAGCACGTTCTTCTTGTCGTACTTGCGCAGGAAGCCGATGGCGTTCTGGAAGACGTCCGGCGGGTTCCCGCCCGACGCCTGGGTGTTGAACTTCTTCCAGAAGTCGGCGTAGGGCTGGAAGTCGGTCTTGATCCTGATCTTCGGGTGCTTCTTCTCGAAGAGGGCGATCGACCGGTTGATCCGCTTGGCCCGGTCGTCGGAGCCCCACCAGGCATACCGGAGGGTGACGGTGCCGCCCTCGGAGCCGGAGCCGCCTCCGCAGCCCGCCGCGGTCAGGCCGAGGGCCGCCGCCGAGCCGCCCGTGACCTTCAGCAGACTCCGACGCCCAACAGTGCCATGAGTACGCACAGTTCGTCCTCCCGCGCGTGATTAGAACGTTTCAGGAAAGCGCTTGCTGGGACAAAGTAGGGTCGCCCACCGGTCACGTCAACGCTTGGGACCGATCTTTCGCGGTGTGTGACGGCTCCGCCGCCGCTTCGTTGTGAAAGGATTCAAAAGGGAGGTCGTTCAGGCGAGGCGAAGAACGTTCCACGACATCGGCTCCAGGACCGCCCGCAGCCGTCCGTCCTCGACCGTGGCGCCCTCCACGGCGTGCGGCACGACCCGCTCCGGCTCGTCGAGGGTGTTGCGGGCCTCGGGGTCCGCGTCGGCGAGCGCGGTGTGCTCCACGACCCGGCTCACGTCCAGTCCGCGCAGCACCACTTCCAGCGGCAGCGGCGCGTGCCGGTCGCGGTTCACGGCGAAGACGGTCACGCCCCCGTCCTCGCCGCGCACGGCCGTGGCGTGCAGCAGCGACACGTCCCCGTAGCGGCGGGTGGTGTACGTGGGCGCCTCCACGCGGACGTCGAGCACCGTGCCGCGCCCGTACCGGGATGCCTGGGCGAAGGGGAAGAAGGTGGTCTGGCGCCAGGCCGGGCCGCCGGGCTCGGTCATGATCGGGGCGATCACGTTGACGAGCTGGGCGAGGCAGGCCACGGCGATCCGGTCGGCGTGGCGGAGCAGGGAGATGAGGAGGCTGCCGAGGACGACGGCGTCGGTGACGGTGTAGACGTCCTCCAGGAGCCGGGGCGCCTCCTGCCAGTCCGTGAAGGGGTGCGGGTTGGGCCGGCGCTGGTACCAGACGTTCCACTCGTCGAAGGACAGCGTGAGCCTCTTCGGCGACTTGAGCCGGGCGCCGACGTGGTCGCAGGTGGCGATCACCTCCCGGATGAAGGCCTCCATGTGGACGGCGGAGGCGAGGAAGGAGCCGCGGTCGCCGTCGAGTTCCTCGTAGTAGGCGTGCAGCGAGACGTGGTCGACGACCTCGTACGTCTCCTCCAGGACGGTGGCCTCCCAGGCGGCGAAGGTCGGCAGGTCGCGGGCCGAGCTGCCGCAGACGACGAGTTCGAGGCCGGGGTCGATCTGCCGCAGCGCGCGGGCGGTCTGGGCGGCGAGCCGGCCGTACTCGGCGGCCGTCTTGTGGCCGGTCTGCCAGGTGCCGTCCATCTCGTTGCCGAGGCACCAGAGGCGGATGCCGAAGGGGTCCTTGTCGCCGTGGGCGATCCGGCGGTCGGAGAGCTCGGTGCCGCCGGGGTGGTTGGCGTACTCGACGAGGTCCATGGCCTCCGCGACGCCGCGGGTGCCGAGGTTGAGCGCCATCATCGGCTCGGTTCCCGGACCGGCCTTGCGCAGGAAGGTCATGAACTCGCTCAGTCCGAAGCGATTGCTCTCAATCGACCGCCAGGCGACGTCGAGCCGGCGCGGCCGCCGGTCGACCGGGCCGACGCCGTCCTCCCAGCGGTATCCGGAGACGAAGTTGCCACCGGGGTACCGCACGGCGGTGACGCCGAGCTCGCGGACGAGCTCCAGGACGTCGGTGCGCAGTCCGTCCTCGTCGGCGGCCGGGTGCCCCGGCTCGTGGATGCCGGTGTGGACACAGCGCCCGAGGTGCTCCACGAAGGAGCCGAAGAGGCGGGGATCGACGGGACCGACGGTGAAGTCGGGGTCGAGGGCGAAACGGGCGGTGCGAGTGGCGCGTTCGATGCGCTCAGGGCGCTCAGTGCGGGGCACGCGATTCCCTCTCGTTCGATATTTCGACCAACGGCCGTATGTCCGAACGAAAACGTAGGAGCGGAGTCTCCTCGCGTCAATGGATCAGCGGGGAATCAGCGCGGGCTCAGCGGGAGTTGGGCGGCAATGCCGAAGCCCGGCCCCGGAGGTACCGGGGCCGGGCGACGGCGAAGCGGGGGCAGGATCACATGATCAGGCGACCGTCAGGACGATCTTCCCGGTGGTGCGGCCCTGTTCGCCGATGGTGTGGGCCTTGGCCGCCTCGGCGAGCGGCAGCACCGTGTCGACCAGGGGCCTCAGCCGCCCGTCCTCCACCAGCGCCGCGATCTCGCGCAGACCGAGGTGGTCGGGCTCGACCAGGACCCAGCCCGCGGTCACTCCGGCCGGGACGGCGGGCACGTCGTCCGGGCCCGGCAGGGTGATCAGCCGACCGCCGACGCGGAGCACCTTCAGGGAGCGCTCGGCCGTCTCGCCGCCGAGACCGTCCAGGACGACGTCCACGTCGGAGACGGCCTCCTCGAAGCGGGCCGAGCGGTAGTCGACGACCTCGTCGGCGCCCAGCTCCCGGACCAGGTCGTGCTTGGCCGCGCTCGCCGTGCCGATGACGTACGCCCCGCGGGCCTTGGCGATCTGTACGGCGAAGTGCCCCACTCCCCCGGCCGCGGCGTGCACGAGCACCCGCTCCCCGGGTCGGACGTCCGCCGTGTCGACGAGGGCCTGCCAGGCGGTCAGGGCGGCGAGCGGCAGCGCCGCGGCCTCCACGTGGGTCAGGGAGGCGGGCTTCGGCGCGAGGTGGCGGGCCGGGGCCACCACGTACTCGGCGTAGGCGCCGGCCTGGCGCGGGAAGAGCGGCATCCCGAACACCTCGTCGCCGGGGCGGAAGATCCCCACGCCGGGGCCGACGGCCTCCACCGTGCCGGACACGTCCCAGCCGACGACGGGCACCTCGCTCCAGGAGATCAGGGCGCCGCTCGCGCGGGTCTTCCAGTCCACCGGGTTCACACCGGCGGCGTGCACCCGCACCAGGACCTCGTTCAGGCCCGGCTCGGGGCGCTCCACCTCGCGCTCGACCAGCTTCTCGGGTCCGCCCCACTGCTCCACGACCACCGCACGCATGCCGTCCGCCTCGTTTCCGTCTCTCGTCGGCAGCCGCCGGATCCCTTCCGGCGGCGACCGCTCCACGATCGGGCACGCCACCCCGTCGTGGTATTGGCCGCCGGGCCACTATGTGACAGGATCTGGCCATGAGCACTCCCTCGGAAACGGCCACCCCGCGGACCCCCCGGACCGACGTGCGGGACGAGCGGGCAGAGCGGAACGAGCGAGAAGGGTGGACCGAGGAAGAGCGGGGCGGGCGGGGCGGGCCGGCCGCCGGGCCGGCGCGGCTCCACCGCATCGCCGTGCTCGCCCTCCCCGGCGTGCCGCCCTTCGAGCTCGGCATCCCCTCCCGCGTCTTCGGCAGCGCGATGGACGCCGACGGGCGCCCGCTCTACGAGGTCACGGTCTGTACGGCCGACGGCGAGCCCGTGCCCAGCGACGCCGGTTTCTCGGTGCAGCCGGCGGCCGGGCCGGAGGCGCTCGCCGTGGCCGACACGGTGGTCCTGCCGCCCACGCACGCCATGCCCGAGCTGGGCCGGGGCGGCCCGCTGCCGCCCGAGGTCGCCGCCGCCATCGCCCGGATCCGGCCGGGCACCCGGCTCGTGTCGATCTGCTCCGGGTCGTACGTGCTCGCGGCGGCCGGGCTGCTCGACGGGCGGCCCGCCACCACGCACTGGCACCTGGCCCCGGAGTTCCGCCGCGCCTACCCGGCCGTCAAGGTCGACGAGGAGGTGCTCTTCGTCGACGACGGGGACGTGCTGACCTCGGCGGGCGTGGCCGCGGGCGTCGACCTGTGCCTGCACATGATCCGCCGCGACCACGGCGCCGCGGTCGCCAACCGTGCGGCCCGGATCTGCGTGGTCCCTCCCTGGCGGGACGGCGGGCAGGCCCAGTTCATCGACCGCCCCGTCCCGGAGCCCACCCTGGCCAGCACCACCGCCACCCGCGCCTGGGCCCTGGAACACCTGGCGGAGCCGCTGACCCTCGCCCGGCTCGCCGAGCAGGCCCGGATGAGCCTGCGGTCCTTCACCCGCCGGTTCCGCGACGAGGTCGGCATGACGCCCGGGCAGTGGCTCACCGCGCAGCGCCTGGAACTGGCCAAGCAGCTCCTGGAGACGACCGACCTGCCGGTCGACCTGGTGGCGCACCGGGCCGGACTCGGCTCCGGGAACTCGCTGCGCGCCCACATGAGGACCGCGTTCGGCATCTCGCCCGCCGCCTACCGCCGCGCCTTCGGCACGGGCGCACCGTCAGGGCAGGGGCGTGCCGCCCGTGGCGTTGACGATCTCTCCGGTGATGTAGCTCGCGCCTGACGAGGCCAGGAAGACGTAGGCGGGTGCCATCTCGGCCGGCTGCGCCGCCCGCCCCAGCGGCGCCTGCTTCCCGAACTCCGCCACCTCCGGCATGGTGGCGGGGATCAGCGGCGTCCACACGGGCCCGGGTGCGACCGCGTTGACCCGGATGCCCCGCTCGGCCACCATCTGGGCCAGGCCGTGCGTGAAGTTGACGATGGCCGCCTTGGTCATCGCGTAGTCGAGCAGGTGGGGACTGGGCTGATAGCCCTGGACCGAGGTGGTGTTGATGACGCAGCCGCCGCGGGGCATGTGGGCGAGCGCCGCGCGGGTCAGCCAGAACATGCCGTAGAGGTTCGTCTTCATCACCCGGTCGAACTGCTCCGTCGTGATGGCCTCGATGCCCTCGGGCTGCGCCATCTGGTAGGCGGCGTTGTTCACGAGGACGTCGATGCGGCCGAACGCGTCGACCGCCGTGCCGATCAGCGCCTCGCACTGCCGCTCGTCGCGGATGTCGCAGGCGACGGGCACGGCGGTGCGGCCCGCCTCGCGGATCAGCCGGGCCGTCTCCTCCGCGTCCTCGCGCTCCTCGGCCAGGTGGGTGAACGCCACGTCCGCGCCCTCGCGAGCGAACGCCAGGCAGACGGCCCTGCCGATCCCGGAGTCCCCGCCGGTCACCACCGCCGCGCGGTCCGTGAGCAGCCCGTGCCCGCGGTAGGACTCCTCCCCGTGGTCGGGGCGGGGCTCCATGTCCTCGGTGGTGCCGGGGTGGGGCTGGTGCTGCTCGGGTTGCGGCGGCTGGGGGTGGCGGGTCTGCGGGTCGGGGACGCGGGGTTCTGCGGGGGAGGGCATCCGGTGCTCCTTCGGGTGGTGGTCGTTGCCCGTCGGCGGGTCGGGCCTGGGTTTTGTCTCTCCGGTCCGAGCCGGTCCGGTCCGGTCCGGTCTGGTTTCCGGTATCCGAGCCGGTCCGGTCCGGTCTGGGGTCGACTACCCGAGGCCCGGTCGGACATCCACCCCTTTTCGCCTGTTTCGCCCGGCCGGGGGGCGCCGCGCGTACGTCTCGCCGATGCGGGTAGCCGCCCCGGCATGGCCGATCGGAATCCCCACCCTCATGAAGATCGCGCGCCCGAGGACCGCACGGCGCACGACCGGACGGCGGAATACCGCACGCCCGAGGACCGCACGGCGCACGGCCGCGGGGCGGAAGAGCCCGCGGGCGCGGGCGGCTCCGGTGACGGCGACCCGACCCGTACGCCACCGGATCCGGAGGACGTCGGCCCCGGCCCCGCGGTCGAGGAGCGCGCTCCCGACTCGCCGACCGGGCTGCCGCGACGCTCCTGGCTCGCGGTGCTCAAGGGCTCGCTGCGGGAGTTCACGGCCGACGAGCTGACGGACCGGGCCGCCGCCCTCACGTACTACGGCGTGCTGTCCCTCTTCCCCGGCCTGCTGGTGCTGGTCTCGTTGCTCGGTCTCAGCGGCCGGTCGACGACCGACAAGGTGCTGGACACCCTGCGGGATCTGGCCCCGGGACCGGCCCGTGACGTGCTCGGCCGCGCCGTGGAGAACCTCCAGGGCGGTACGGGCACGGGGGCCGTCATGGCGGTGGTCGGCCTGGTGCTCGCCCTGTGGTCGGCCTCCGCCTACATCGGGGCGTTCATGCGGGCCGCCAACCAGGTCTACGACGTGCCTGAGGGCCGCCCGGTCTGGAAGGTCCTGCCGATCCGCCTGGCCCTGACCGCGGCCCTCATGCTCATGGCGGCGGCGAGCGCCCTGATCGTCGTCCTGTCGGGTGACGTGGCGCGCCGCGCGGGCGATGTGCTGGGCGTCGGCGACACCGCGCTGACGGTGTGGTCGATCGCCAAGTGGCCGGTTCTGGTGGTGCTCGTGACGATAATGATCGCGCTTCTGTACTGGGCCAGTCCGAACGCCAAGGTCAAGGGCTGGCGGTGGATCACTCCGGGCAGCGCCCTCGCGCTGCTGATCTGGATGGTCGCCTCCGCCGGGTTCGCCCTCTACGTGGCGGAGTTCGCCTCGTACAACAAGACCTACGGCACGATGGCGGGCGTCATCGTCTTCCTGGTCTGGTTGTGGATCAGCAACCTGGCCGTGCTGCTCGGCCTGGAGTTCGACGCCGAGGCGCTGCGCCAGCGGGCGGTCGCCGGCGGCATGCCGCCGGACGAGGAGCCGTACGTCGAGCCGCGCGACACCCGCTCGTGGAGCGAGGAGGACCTGAGGACGATGCGCCCCGCGGAGGGTTCCGACCGCGGGCGGCCGAGGGAGGCGCGGGACGACCATGACCGGTGACGGTGCCGATCACGTTGACAAAGACGGTGGCAAGGGCGGCGAGGGCGCGTACGAGCGGGACCGGAGCTACCTCACGACGCGGATCACGGCGGACGGGCGGGACGGCTATCCCGTGGAGCCCGGGCGCTACCGGCTGATCATCGCCAGGGCCTGTCCGTGGGCGAACCGGGCCGCGATCGTCCGGCGGCTGATGGGCCTGGAGGACGCGCTGCCGATGGGCATCGCCGGGCCCCTGCACGACGAACGGAGCTGGGCCTTCCATCTGGATCCGGGCGGCCGGGACCCGGTGCTCGGCATCGAACGGCTGCGGGAGGCGTTCCTCCGCCGCGACCCCGACTACCCGCACGGCATCACCGTGCCCACGATCGTCGACGTGCCCACCGGCGAGGCGGTGACCAACGACTTCGAGCGGATCACGCTCGACCTCGGCAGCCAGTGGTCGGCCCACCAGCGGGCCGGCGCGCCGGACCTCTACCCCGAGCGATGGCGCGACGAGATCGACGACGTGGCCGACAAGGTGTACCGGGACGTCAACAACGGCGTCTACCAGTGCGGTTTCGCCCGGAGCCAGTCGGCGTACGACCAGGCCTACCGACGCCTGTGGGAGCGGCTCGACTGGCTGGAGGAGCGGCTCCGCGACCGGCGCTACCTGGTCGGCGACACCCTCACCGAGGCCGATGTGCGGCTCTTCCCCACGCTCGCGCGCTTCGACGCCGTCTACCACGGCCACTTCAAGTGCAACCGGCAGAAGCTGACCGAGCTCCCGGCCCTGTGGGCGTACGCACGGGACCTGTTCCAGACACCGGGATTCGGCGACACGATCGACTTCGCGCAGATCAAGGCGCATTACTACGTCGTCCACCACGACATCAACCCGACCGGGGTCGTGCCCCGCGGCCCGGACACCCGCAACTGGCTCTCGCCGCACGGCCGGGAATCGCTCGGCGGCCGCCCCTTCGGCGACGGCACGCCACCCGGCCCGCCTCCACCGCCCGAGCGCGTGCCGCCGCTCCAGGAGACCTGAGCCGCCACCTTCTCCCCCTCGGTGATCCTCGCGGCGCCGCCTCTTGTCGCGCGCGGCCGTGCCGACTCTTGTCGCGCGCGGTCTTGTCGCGCCGGGTCTTGTCAGTCGCCCGTGTCGCCCCTATCGTCGGCGCGCAGCGCAGAAAGCGCTTTCTATCTTCGGCGGGGCGCGCCTTGATTCGACGACGCATCGGGAGACGACCATGAGACGACCAGTGGCAGTTCGGCTCTCCGCGGGCCTGGCCACGATGGCCCTGGCGGCGGTGGCCGGCGTGGTGGTGGCGATGCCCCAGGCCTCGGCCTCGGCGGCGGCCACGACCGGGAGCGCCACCGGCTACGCGACCCAGAACGGCGGCACCACCGGCGGGGCGGGCGGCCGGACCGTACGGGCCGCCACCGGCACCGAGATCCACGCGGCCTTGTGCGGCCGGGCGAGCAGCAGCACCCCGATCGTCATCGAGGTCGAGGGGACGATCAACCACGCCAACACCGCGAAGGTGTCGGGCGGCAGCTGCAACACCGCCGACGGCGTGATCGAGCTCAAGCAGATCAGCAACGTCACGCTGGTGGGCGTCGGCGGCGGAGCAGTCTTCGACCAGCTCGGCATCCACATCCGCGAGGCCCGCAACATCATCATCCAGAACGTGACCGTCCGGAACGTCAAGAAGTCCGGCTCGCCGGTCTCCAACGGCGGCGACGCCATCGGCATGGAGAGCGGCGTCCGCAACGTCTGGGTCGACCACGTCACCCTGGAGGCGTCGGGCGGGGAGTCCGAGGGCTACGACGGTCTCTTCGACATGAAGGACAACACCCAGTACGTGACGCTGTCCTACAGCGTCCTGCGCAATTCGGGCCGCGGCGGCCTCGTCGGCTCCAGCGAGACCGAGCTCTCCAACGGCTTCATCACGTACCACCACAACCTGTACGAGAACATCGACTCCCGCGCGCCCTTGCTCCGCGGCGGCGTCGCGCACATGTACGACAACCACTACCTGAGGCTCAACGAGTCCGGCATCAACTCCCGCGCCGGAGCGCGCGCCAAGGTGGACAACAACTACTTCGAGGACTCCAAGGACGTCCTGGGCACCTTCTACACCGACGCGGCCGGTTACTGGCAGGTGAGCGGCAACACCTTCGACAACGTGACCTGGTCGGCCCCGGGCACCGATTACAACCCCGCCGGTCCGGACGTCCGGTCGACCACCACGGTGAGCATCCCGTACGGGTACTCCCTCGACCCGGCCTCGTGCGTGCCCGGCGTGGTGAGCCGGACGGCGGGCGCCGGCAAGGGACTGCTGGTGTCGGACGGCTCCTGCACGCCGCAGACGCCCGCGCCGACGGCGACCGCCACCACACCAGCCCCGACCCCGACGTCCCCGACACCGGTTCCGACCTCGACGGCGACCCCGCCCACCGGGACGAACCTGAGCATCGGCGCCGGCTCCGACGGCTCCAGCAAGGCCGACGGGACGAGTTACGGCAACGTCCGCGACGGCGACCTGGGCACCTACTGGTCGCCGGCCGGCTCGACCGGCTCGATCTCGATCAAGTGGGGCTCCCCCGTCTCCGTGGCGGCCCTCACCATCCGGGAGGCCGCCGGCTCGGCGGGCACCATCCGGACCTGGCGGGTCCGCAACGCCGACACCGGTGCCGTGCTGGCCTCCGGCACCGGCGCGGGCGCCGTCACCTTCCCGCGGACCTCCCTGAGCAAGGTCACCTTCGAGATCACCGGCTCGACCGGCACCCCGAAGGTCGCCGAGTTCGAGACGTACGCGGGCTGATCGGCCGCACCGACGCCGTGCGGGCCGGGCGTGTCCGGCCCGCACGGCCGGCTTTCCTCCCGTGTCATGACGCCGGTCCGGCGGGCACTCCCGTCGGGCCGGCGTCCCGCGCTGAGTACGGGCCCGGCCGGCGGGTGAGTAGCGGAGCTCAGGCCGACGTGGCCGCCGCGGCGGAGCATGAGGGCATCCCGTCGCCGACCCCGGGGAGCAGCACGTGCTCAGCCGTATCTCCAGAGCCCTGGTACCGACCGTGGGCCGACTCGCCGTGACCACGGACCCGCGTGTCGACCTCGCCCCCGGCAGCATCGTCGTCGCCAACCACACCTCGCTCGCCGATCCGGCGATCGTCCTCGCCGCGCTGCACCGCCTCGGCATCGAGCCGGTCGTCGCGGCGACGGCGGGCCTGTGGCGCATCCCCGGGCTCGGCACGGCGCTGGCCCGCGAGGGCCACATCCCGGTGCACCGCCGAAGCGACCGTGCCGCCGACGCCCTCGACCTCGCCGCTGCGGCGCTCGGCAGGGGACGGATCGTGCTGATCTACGCCGAGGGCGGCCTCCCGCGACGCAAGGACGCGGGCGAGGCGCCGCCGGAGGCCTTCCGGACCGGCATCGCCCGCCTCACCGACCGCACCGGAGCCCCCGTCGTCCCGATCGGTCAGGCGGGTGCGCGCCGGGTCGTCTCGGGCGGTACGGCCAAGCAGGTGGCCGGCCTCGCCACCGCACCGCTGCGGCGGCCCGGACTCCACGTCCACGTCGGCGCGCCGCTCGTGCTGAGCGGCGACGGCCCGGCGAGGACGGCCCAGGCCCACGCCGCGGTGACCACCGCGTGGCGCACCGCCGTGGATCGGCTGACGGCGAGGTCCGCCGTGTAGGGGCGAGACCGGCGAGGCGGCCCCTGGGGCCGGGCGGCCGGCGGATCGACTCCCGTCGCACGTCGGGCCCGGGCAGCGGGTGCTGCTGCCGGGGCCCGGGGGCGCTCGCCGCTTCGGCCTCACGCCTGGCACCGCCGACGACTCGTACGGCTCACGGCCGACGGCTCACGCGTCACGGCGTGCCGCTTGCCGCTTGCCGCTTGTCTCTTGTCTCTTGTCTCTTGTCGCTTGCGGCTCAGGGGCAGCCGGGGCCCGTGCTGGGGTTGGCGCAGATGTCGTTGCCCCGGCCGCCGTTGTTGGTGTTGGTTCCGGGTCCGCCGTCGAGGGTGTCGCGACCGCTCTCGCCGATGAGGGTGTCGTCGCCGGGGCCACCCGTCATGTGGTCGTTGCCGGGGCCGCCGTTGAGCGTGTCGGCGCCGAAGCCGCCGCAGACGAGGTCGTCGCCGGAGGCACCGGTCACGGTGTCGTTTCCGGCGAGGGCCATGATCACGTCGCGCTGCGGGGTGCCGGTGATCCGGTCGTCGCCGGGAGTGCCGGTGATCGTCGGCTGTTCGCCGAAGCACGTGGTCAGAGGCTGGACGGTGGTCGTCTCCGACGCGAGGTCGTTGGCCGGGACGGGGTCCGAGACGGCGCCGGCCACCCCGGCCGTGTCGGTCCAGTCGCCGCCGGCGGCGGCGAGCACCGTGACGGTGCGCGTGGCGTCGGTGCCGGCCGGCAGCGTACCGATCTCGCAGGTGACCACCTCCGGCGTGGATCCGGAGACGGTGCATCCGGCGGACGCGGAGGCGAACCGGACCCCGGCGGGCAGGGTGTCCTGCAGGACGACGCCCTCGGCGGTCTCCGGGCCGTGGTTGGTCGCCGTGAGGGTGTACGCGACGGTCTGCTCCTCCTGGGCGGGGTCGGACCCCGCGTCGGACTTGGTGACGCCGAGGTCGGTGTGGGCGAGGCGCACGCTGCCGATCCGGTCCGAGGCCTCGGCGAACCAGATGTCGCCGTCGGGGCCGGTCGTGATGCCCCAAGGGCTGCTCTCGGAGGACGGCAGGGGGAATTCGGCGATCACTCCGGCCGTGCTGATGCGTCCGATCTTTCCGCTGTTGCGCTCGGTGAACCACAGGCTGTCGTCCGGGCCGGCGGCGATGTCCTCGGGGGCGCTGATCTCGGTGGGCACGGCGTACTCGGTGATGACGCCGGCGGTGGTGATCCGGCCGATCCTGTTCCCGCCGAACTCGGTGAACCACAGGGCGCCGTCCGGGCCGGTGGCGATGCCGGTCGGCGCTCCCCCGTCCGGCAGCGGGTACTCGGTGATCTCGCCGCTCGTGGTGATCCGGCCGATCTTGTTGCCGGCGAGTTCGACGAACCACAGGTTGCCGTCGGGACCCGTCGTGATGTCGGTCGGCTGGGCGATCTCGGTCGGCACGGGGTGTTCGGTGATCTCGCCGCTCGTGGTGATCCGGCCGATCTTGTTGCCGTTCTCCTCCGTGAACCACAGCGCGCCGTCCGGACCGGCGGTGATGCCCGTGAGGTCGGCGAACGGGGTGGGCACGGGGAACTCGGTGACCGTGCCGTTCGTCTCGATCCTGCCGATCCTGGAATCGAAGTGCTGCATCGTGAACCAGAGGTTGCCGTCCGGCCCCGTGGTGATCTCGTGCGGGGTGCTGAACTCCCCGGGCAGCGGGAATTCGGTGATGGTCCCGTCCGTCGTGATCCGGCCGATGTTGTTGCCGCCGGCCTCGGTGAACCACAGGGCGCCGTCCGGCCCGCTGGTGATGCCGACCGGGGCGCCGGCGGAAGTGGGGACGGGGTATTCGTCGATGACGACGGCCGCGTGGGCCGCCGGGGCGACGGCGGTCAGGGGCACCGTCAGCAGGGCTCCGGTGAGGAGCGCCGCCGTCAGCCGGCGCGTCCGGCCGGGCTCGGGGCGCGGGAGCGGTGTCTCGGACGGCGCCCGGTGGGGGGTGGGTGGCACGGTGGCAGCACCTTTCGGTCATGGCTGCGGAACGTGCCCGTCATACCAAGGGCCTGACAGCCCTTCGGGGGCGGCACGGTCCGCGCCACGCGGGGAGTGGTGCCGCCTTCACCTGAGCGGCTCATCAGGTGCTGCGACTGAACCAACCGCTGAACGTCCGTGCCCCGGCGGCGGAATCGGCCTTCGCCAGGACCGTCTCGGCCGCCGCGCGCCAGGTCGCCGGGTCGGCCCGCCAGGTCGCCGCGTCCGCGCGGGGCGGTGGCACGAACGGGCCGCGCTCCGGCGCCTCGGCGGCCGCGCCGAAGAAGTCGCCGCCCTTGCGCTTGGCGTCGTCCGTGCCCCAGGACCGGTCGGCGCCTCGCGCGGGAACCTTCTGGAGGTGCGGGATGTGCTTGGCGCAGTGGATGTACGCCTCGTCGACGGCGATCTCGACCCAGACGAGGGCCCGCCGGCCGGGCACCGGGTCGACGGGGAGGTCGGCGTCGGGGTGGGCGCGGCGCATCTCGTCGTCGGGGAGGACCCTGGCCCGGCCGTTGACGTGGAGGCCGATGCGGTCGCGGAGGAAGTCGACCATCAGGATGCCGACGTGCGGGTTCTCCTCGATGTTGCCGAGGCTGGCGTGGACGCCGTTGCCCCGGTACTCGGGGTAGGCGAGGGTCCTGTCGTCCAGGACGTGGAGGAAGCCGGGCGGGCCGGCGCGGAAGGTGTTGTCGCAGTCTCCGTGGCGGTCGGCGGTGGCGAGGAAGAACATCTCCTGCCGCGCCGTGAACTCGCGCATGCGGGGGTTCAGCCGGTCGAGGACCTGTTCGGCGTAGAAGCGGTCGGCGCGTTCGGTGGTGCCCATGCGCCATTGGACGAGGTGTTCGCCGTCGCTGCCCGGGCGGGTGGTGCGCAGGGGCGTCGCCGTCGGCAGCTGCCCGGTCTGTGCGAAGGTGCTCGGGTCCTGCTGGAAAGTGCTCACGTGGTTGCCCCGACCAGTTCCTCTATGGAGTCGTGTCGTATGCGGTGGGTGGGGATGCCGACGCCCATCAGGGCCTCGACACCGCGGCGGATCATTCCGGGCGGGCCGGACAGATAGGCGTCGTGGGTGTGCCACGGGCCGTGTTCGCGGATGGCGTCGGGAAGTCCGCCGGTGGGCAGGCCGCCGGGGCCGTCGTCGACGACCGGTCGGACCGACAGCCAGGGATGTGACTGCCGGAGCCGGAGCATCGTCTCGATGTCGTACAGGCCGTGGTTCTGGCGGGCGCCGTAGAAGACGTCGACGGAGCGGCGCCGGCCGTGCCGGGCCACGTCCTCGACGAGGGCCTTGATGGGCGCGATGCCGGTGCCGCCGCCGAGGCACAGCAGCCCGTTGTCGCTGTTGTGGTCCACGGTCATGGAGCCGGCGGGAGGGCCGAGCCGGATGACGTCGCCCGGACGGGCGCGGTGCACGAGGGCGTTGGAGACCCAGCCCGCCGGAACGGCCTTGACGTGAAAGGACAGCAGTCCGTCGGAGCGGGGCGCGGAGGCGAAGGAGTAGTGCCGCCAGACGCGGGGCCACCAGGGGGTCTCCAGGGCTGTGTACTGCCCGGCGAGGAAGGGGTAGGGCTGGTCGGGCCGGACCGTGACGACCGCGATGTCCGGCGTCCGCATCTCATGGGCTACCACCTCGGCCTGCCACCAGGCGGGCGAACGGAGTTCGTCCTCGGTCGCCGCGTCGATCATGATCTGCGAGATGGTGGTGTACGCGGCCACCCACGCGGCTTCGGTCCTCGGCCCCCATACGGCGGGCGCGTAGCGGGTGAGGGCTCCGATCAGGGCTTCGCCGACGGCCGGGTAGTGCTCGGGGCGGGTGCCGTACTTCCGGTGACCGCGGCCGAGATGGGTCAGGTACGTGGTCAGGGTCGCGGCGTCGTCCGCGTGGGTCGCGGCGGTGAGCAGCGCCTTGAACAGGCGGTCGCGCTGGGTGTTCATCGCCGCGGGGAAGAGCTCCCGCAGCTCGGGGTGGCGGAGGAAGAGCAGGGCGTAGAAATACGAGGTGACCTGGTCGGCGATCGGCTCGATCTCGGCCATGGTGCGGCGCAGGAGCGCGGAGTCCGACGTGTCTGACGTGTCCGACGTGTCCGACGGTTCGGGCCTGGGGTGCGCCGGGGGTGCCTGCGCTGCCTGGGACGACTTGGGCGCGTCCGGGTCCGGCGCCTGCGACGGGTTCGGTGCGTGCGACGGGTTCGGCGCGAAGGAGTCCGGCGTACGGGAAGGGTCCTGCGCACGGGAAGGGTCAGGGCTCTGTGTGGGCCGGCGCGTGAACCAACCGCCGCCCTGGCTGTCGCCGCCGTACGACGGAGTGGTCGGAGCTTCCATCGGTGTGCCTCGCCTCGAATTGCCTCGCCTTCACGCCCACCTGTTCCAGGGCGGCCCGACCATACATCGGCCGTCTGAAGGGACGGGATACCCGTGCCCGCTCGTGAGTTCGGCGCGTTACCGCTGGTCAGAGAGGGTTACCGATGAGTTCGACAGGTGTCGATTCGTGTTCGATACTCGAAGGCCCAAGGAATCCACGACGGAATAGTCACGGCGTCACCCGAACTTCTTCACATCCCCCTGCGCACCGCCGGACGACTGGCGGTCCGCTCCCGCGGCGCGATGATGGAGAGGATGAGCGCGGCGGCCCTTCCCCCTGCCGGCCCGGACCCGGCGAACGGTGAGCTCGCCGTGGAACCCGGCGGGCTTCTCGATGTGCTCGGAGTGGCGGCGGTCGTCCTGGACGCGTCGGGGCGGATCGTCCTGTGGAGTCCGCAGGCGGAGACGATCTTCGGCTACCCGGCGGAGGAGGCACTGGGCCGCCCGGCGGCGCGGCTCCTGGTCGAGGAGCGGCACCGGGACCGGGTGCTGGCCCTGTTCGAGCAGGTCATGTCGGGCGGCGGCCCGTGGGCCGGTGTCTTCCCGGTGCGTCACAAGGACGGCCGAACGATCCCGGTCGAGTTCCGCAACACCCGTCTGCTCGACTCCCTGGGGCGCCGCTACGCGCTCGGACTCGCCACGGACGGGGCCACGGTCAGACGGGTGGAGCAGGACCTCGCCCTGTCCTCCCGTCTGGTCGCCCATTCCCCGATCGGCCTGGCGGTGCTGGACCTGGACCTGCGGTTCGTGCTCGTGAACCCCGCGCTGGAGCGGATCGACGGCCGGAGCGCCGACGCCCATCTGGGCCGCACGTTCCGTCAGGCGGTCCCGACGCCGGACGCCGACGTGGTGGAGTCGGCGATCCGCGAGGTGCTGGAGACAGGGGCGCCCCTGCTGTCCCGGAGCGTGCGGGGCCCCCTGCGACCCGGCGGGAGACAGCAGATCTGGTCGATGTCGCTGTACCGCCTGGAGACCTCGGCGCAGCGGGTGGTCGGGGTCGCCGCCTCGGTCGTGGACATCACCGACCAGCACCACGCCGCCCGCGCGGCCGCGCGGGCCAGACGCCGCCTCGCGGTGATCGCGGACGCCTCCGAGCGGGTCGGCACCACCCTGGACCTGGATCTGACCGCGCATGAGCTGGCGGACCTGGTGGTGCCGGAGTTCGCCGACATCGCGGCGGTGGACGTCCTGGAGGACATCCTGACCGGTCCGCATCCCGGCGGGACGCGCGCCTCGGGTCCGGCGGTGTTCCGGGCGCTCGCGGTCAAAGCCGCCTATCCCACTCCGGCGCAGGAGGCGGCCGACCCGGTCGGCGAACCGGCCCGCTACGGCGCCGAACGCCTGGTCACCCAGTGCGCCCGCACCGGCCGTCCGGTCCTCGTCGAGCGCGTCACCGACGACGACCTGGCCCGCATCGCCCGGGCCGACTCCGCCGCGCGGCTGCTGCGGCAGGCGGGCGTGCACTCCTACCTGGCCGTGCCGCTGCGCGCCCGGGGCGTGGTCCTCGGCGTGCTCGACCTCAAGCGGGCCCGCAACTCCCTGCCGTTCGACCGGGACGACGTCCTGCTCGCCGGGGAGCTGGCGGCCCGTGCCGCGGTCGCGATCGACAACGCCCGCTGGTACCGGCACCAGAGCCAGGCCGCCCTGGCCCTGCAGCGCCATCTGCTGCCGCACGGACCGGCCCGGCTGAACGGACTCGACGCGGCCTACCGCTATCAGCCGGCGTCCGCGGCGGTCGAGGTCGGCGGGGACTGGTTCGACGCGATCCCGCTGCCCGGCGGCGAGACGGCCCTCGTCGTCGGTGACGTGATGGGCAGCGGAATCAACGCGGCCGCCACCATGGGGCAGGTGCGCACCGCGGCCCGTACGCTCGCCGCCCTCGGCCTGTCGCCGGCCGTGGTCCTCACCCACCTGGACCGTACGGTCGCGGGTCTGGACGAGGCGATGGCCACCTGCGTGTACGCGGTCTACGACCCCCGGCGGAGGGTCTGCCGCATCGCCAACGCGGGCCATCCCCCACCCGTCCACGTCCCGGCCGACCGGGCGCCCCGGCTGCTCGACCTGCCCACCGGAGCACCCCTGGGTGTCGGCGGTGTCCCCTTCGAGACCGTGGAGATCCCGTTCGAGGCGGGTGACGAGCTGGTGCTCTACACCGACGGCCTGGTGGAGACCCGCGACCAGGACATCGACGTCCGGCTCGCGGCCCTCACCGACCTGCTGGCCCTGTCGTCCTCGCTCCCGCTGGAGCAGACCTGCGATCTGCTCCTGGGCGCGCTGCGCGGCCCGGACGACCACGACGACGTGGCGCTGCTGATCGCCCGCGCCCACGCGTTGTCCGAGGCCGAGGCCGAGGCCGAGGACGAGGACGGCGGCGAGGACGAGGACGGCGGCGAGGACGACGACCAGAAGCCTGTCCGAGCGGACGACCGTGCGGAAGAGCGCGAGGAGGGGGGACCGTGAGCGACACGCCCTTCCCCGGTGACGGCTTCCCGCCCTTCCCCGAGGGCACGGCCGGGGTCCTGCTCGACGGGCGCGGCCGGGTCAGCGGCTGGACGCCGGAGGCCGGTGCGCTCCTCGGCCGGTCGGCCGCCGAGGTCGTGGGCCGGCCGGCACGCGCCCTCCTGGCGGATCCGGCGGCCTGGCCGGCGTTGCTGGAGGCGTACGGGCGGGGGGCCAGGGGCGGCGAGACGGTGCTGCGCTCGGGCCGGGGCGAGGACGTGCCCGTCGTCTTCCGCGTCTTCGCCCTCGACGGCGACGGCGACGCGGGGAGCGGTGGACACCGGGCGGCGGACTCGATGGCGGGCGCGGGGAACGGCGGGGCGGGGTGTCTCGTCCTGGCCACCGCGGCGTCCCTGGCGGCCCGCTGGCACGAGGACCGCGCGTTCATCACGGAGCTCTTCCTCCAGGACCGGGTGGGGCTCGCGGTGTTCGACCCCGCGCTGCGGCTGCTGCGGACCAACACGCATCTGCTGCCGTACACGGGGGTGCCGTCCGATCTGAGCGGCCGCCGGCTGGGCGACTTCCTGTGGCCCGGGGACGCGGCCGCGGTGGAGGAGAAACTGCGCCACGTCCTGCGGACGGGGCGGCCGCTGATCCGGGCCGAGGAGCTGTTGCGCACCGTCGAGGATCCCGCCGGCGGGGTGGTCATCGCGATCACGGCGTTCCGGTTGCAGGCTCCCGACGGACAGGTCCTGGGCGTCACGGCCCTCTTCACCGACGAGACGGAGCTGCGCCGTTCGAGCGAGCGGCTGGCACTGCTGCACCACGCCACGGCGCGGGTCGGCGGTTCGCTCTCGGTCCGGGACACGGGCGGGGAACTGGCCGCCGCGCTGGTGCCCGGCCTCGGCGACCTCGCCGTCGTGGAGATCGCGGACGCGGTGTCCCTGGGCGAGGAGCCGGTGCCCGACCGGGAGGGGCGGCTCGCGCTCCGCCGTACGGCCGTGGCGGGTCGGCCCGCGAGCGACGTCGCGGGCGAGGGCGGCCGCGGGGCGGGTGCGGGTGTCGACGACGGCGCCGTGCCCGCGGCCGGACCGGCGGCCGGTTCCCACAGCGGTACGGACACCGGCAGTGGTGCCGGGCGGCCCTATGTCGGTGGCTACCCGGTGACCATGGCGGCTCAGCTCTGCGCCCGGGGCATCGTGCTCGGCCGGGTGTCCGTCGGCCGCCACGCCGACCGCGGCCCGTACGAGAAGGCGGACCGGGACCTGCTGCGCGAGATCGCCGACCGTGCGGCGCTCGCCCTGGACAACGCCCGCCGCTTCACCCGCGAGCGGCGCGCGGCCGTCGGTCTCCAGCGCAGCATGCTGCCGCCCACACAGACCGAGACCGCCGCGGCGACCACCGCCGGCGTGTACCTTCCCGCCGACACGACGACCGGCGTCGGCGGCGACTGGTTCGACGTGATTCCGCTGTCGTCGGGGCGGGTGGCCCTCGTGGTGGGAGACGTCGTCGGCCACGGCCTCGCGGCCACCGCCACCATGGGCAGGCTGCGCACGGCCGTCCGTACCCTCGCGGACCTCGACCTCGAACCGGACGAGCTGCTCACCCATCTCGACGACCTGGTCTCCCAGTTGCTCGCCGAACCCGAGGAGACCGACCGGGAGGACCGTGAGGACCGCGCGGACGACGGGCGGGACGGGCCTCGGGGGAAGGACGAGGAGGAGGACCGCGAGTGGGGTGCCCGCCATGTCTCCTCCCCCACCGGCGCGACCTGCGCCTACGCGGTCTACGACCCGGTGTCCCTGCGCTGTGTGGTGGCGTCCGCGGGCCATCCGCCGCCCGCCGTCGCGGACCCGGAGGGCCGGGTGGCGTACCTTCCGGTCGATCCGGGACCTCCGTTGGGCGTCGGCGGTCTGCCGTTCGAGGCGACGGAGGTCGACCTGGCGCCGGGCAGCGTGCTCGCCCTGTTCACCGACGGACTGATCGAGGGGCCGGACGGCGACCTGGACAAGGGCATGGCCGACCTCGCCGCCCGTCTGGCCCGCCCCGGCGCCCTCACCCGGCCGCTGCGCGAAATCGCCCGTGAGATCGTCGCGGGCCGCCCCGCGGACGGCCTCGCCGACGACGTGACGCTGCTGCTCGCCCGTACCCGGGCCGTACCGGCCGAGGACGCGGCGATCTGGACGATCGACGCCGATCCGGCGGCGGTCGGCACCGTACGGGAGGCGGCCACGGCCCGGCTGCGCGCGTGGGGGCTGGAGGAGCTCGTGTTCACCACCGAGCTGGTGCTGAGCGAACTGGTCACCAACGCGGTCCGGTACGCCGGAGGGCCGATCGAGGTGCGGCTGATCCGCGCGGGCCGGCTGATCTGCGAGGTGTCCGACCCCAGTGCCGCCCACCCCCGGATGCGCCGGGCGCGGCTGACCGACGAGGGCGGCCGCGGTCTCTATCTGGTGGCCCAGCTCACCACCCGCTGGGGCAGCCGCTACAGCCGCAGCGGCAAGACCATCTGGGCGGAGCAGGAGTTCCCGCCGACGGGCGAATGACGCGCCCGGCGCCTGGGGCGCGTCCTTTGATCGGTTGATCGGTTGATCGGTAGGTCGGTTGGCCGGACGTGGCCGTCCGGTCGCCCGTCACAAGGTCTGCGTTTGACGACGGCCCGGCACGGGGCTGCACTGGATTCATGGACGCTGCGGCGACTCCGCCTTAAGGAGAGCAGCGATGACGACCATGGAAAGCTTCCAGCTTCTGCAGCCGTACAAGATCGCCGAGGAGACGTTCGTCATCCCCTGGGCCCTCGAGGCCCCACCGGTCGGCCACTTCCCGATGAATTCGATGGTGATCCGGGGAGCCGAACCGGTCATCGTGGACACCGGGGCGCCCGCTGTGCGCTCACAGTGGCTGGAAGCGGCCTGGTCCGTCGTGGATCCCCTGGACGTACGGTGGATCTTCCTCACTCACGACGACCGCGACCACGCCGGCAACCTCCTGGCGGTCCTCGCGGAATGCCCGAACGCGACCCTGCTGACGACCTGGTTCTCCATCGGCCGCATGGCTGAGGAGTGGGAGACCCCCATCAACCGGTGCCGCTTCATGACCGACGGCGACACGATCGACTTGGGCGACCGCACCTTGGTCGCCAAGCGACCGCCCCTGTACGACAACCCCACGACCCGCGCCCTCTTCGACTCGAAGACCGACGTCCTGTGGGCCGTCGACACCTTCGCCACGAACGTGCCGACGCCCGTGCCCGAAACGGCAGCTCTGTCGCCCGACGAATTCCGCGACGGCCAGTTCTTCGGCGGAAGGCTGGTCTCCCCCTGGGTCGCCCTGCTGGACGCCCAGAAGTTCGGAGCGGTCGTCACCGCCTTCCAACAGCTGAACGCCGAGGTCATCGCCGGCTGCCACTGCCCGGTCCTGCGCGGCCACCAGATCCCCGAGGCCTACGACCTTCTCCGCCGGCTCCCCGACATCCCACCGTGGACCGAGTTCACCCAGTCCGACCTGGACCAGTGGATGGCGATCGCCGAGAGCTCGGTTCCGCCGGAGCAGCCGCGGCCGTCGGCGACGTGAGCGGCGCCGCCGCGCGGACGAGACCGAGGAGTCGTCCCGAGATGCGTAAATCTCGCGATGGGGTGAACTGGTGTAGGAGTAAGCGCACCGGGCACGAGAGGCGATCATGGGCGACGACAGCGAAGTCACCGTGGGAGTGCTGGGCTCCTACGGGGGACGGAACGTGGGCGACGAGGCGATCCTCACCGCCATGCTGGACCGCTTGCGGGCGGCACGACCGGATGTCCGTGTCGTGGTGTTCTCCCGCAACCCCGAATACAGCCGCAGCATCCGGCCGGACGTCGAGGTGGTCGGCTGGGAGGGTCTGACGAGAGAACGGACCTCCGAGCACCTGAGGCGGCTCGACGTGCTCGTGCTCGGCGGCGGCGGCATCCTCTACAACACCGAGGCACGCCGTTATCTGCGACTGGTGCGCACCGCCCAGGGCTACGGCGTTCCCGTCTTCACCTACGCGGTGGGCGCGGGCCCGCTGACCGACGAGGTGGACTGCAACTGGGTCCGCACCACGCTCACCGACGCGGCCGAGGTGACGGTCCGCGACGAGGAGTCGAAGGTGGTCCTCGAAGAGGCCGGCCTGGAGCGCCCCATCACGGTGACCGCCGACCCGGCGCTGCTGCTGCGGCCCGGTGACGGCGGGCAGGAGCTGCTGCGGGCCGAGGCCGTGCCGAGCGGTGTGCGGCTGGTCGGAATGAGCGTGCGGGAGCCGGGCCGTGCGGCCGAGCACCTCGACGAGGAGGGCTATCACCAACTCCTCGCCCATGTGGGTGACTTCCTGGTGAACCGGCTGAACGCCCATGTCGTCTTCGTGCCGATGGAGCGCGACGACATCCGGCACGCGCACGCCGTGGCCTCGCACATGGCCGACGCGGGAGCGTGCACGGTCCTGCGGGGCGCCTCGCGTCCGCAGCAGGTGCTCGACATCGTCAAGGAGCTGGATCTGGCCATCGGCATGCGGCTGCACTTCCTGATCTTCGCGGCGCTGTCCGGTGTCCCGTTGCTGCCGCTGCCGTACGCGGGCAAGGTCTTCGACTTCGCCCAGCAGATCGGCGCGCCCGCCCTGCGGGGTGTGGTGCGGGAGAACGTCGGTCTGCTGCTTGCCGAGGTGGACCGTCTGTGGGACGAGCGGCCGGCTCGTCTGGCCGAGACGGCCGCCCGGACCGCGGACATGCGGCTGCGGGCGGACGTGACGGCCCAACGCTTCCTGGCTTACCTGGACCGCATCGCTCCGCCGCCGCTGCTCTCCGATCCGTCGCCACCGCCCCTGGCCCCCGTCGGCTGACGCCGCCCCGGCCGTCCCGGCCCGCGGTCCCGCCCCCGCACCCGTCCCCGTTCCCGGCCCGTCCTGGCTCCCTGGAGATCATGTGACGTACCTGAACCCGCCCCGCGTTCCCCGGAACGTGGAGCTTCCGCCACGCCAGGCCCTGCACGCGGGCTCCACGCAGGTGCTGGTCATCGGCGGCGGGCCCGCCGGGATCGGTGCGGCCCTCGGCGCCGCGAACGCGGGCGCCCAGGTCATCCTGGTGGAGCGCTACGGCTTCCTCGGCGGCAACGCCACCGCCGCGCTCGTCATGCCGCTGATGAGTTTCCACAACGAGGTCAAGCAGGCCGTCGCCGGGGACGCGGCCCGGCTGCTGCCGCCCGACCACGGCGAGGGCGAGCCGGTCGTCGGAGGCGTGCTGTGGGTGCTCCTCGAACAGCTGGTGCGGGCGGGGGCGGCGATCCGGCCCTCGGTAGAGACCGGCTACACGGTGCCCTTCGACGCGGAGCTGTTCAAGCTGGTCGTGTACGACCTGCTGGAGAAGCACGAGGTGCGCACGCTGCTGCACGCCTTCGCCTCCGGTGTCGTCCCGCTGCCGGACCGCGCCCGGGCCGTGTTCGAGACCAAGTCGGGTCCGCTGGTCATCGACGCCGACGTGATCGTGGACTGCACCGGTGACGGCGACATCGCCGCGGCGGCCGGGGCCTCGTACGACATCGGGCGTCCCGAGGACGGCTGGACGCAGCCCATGACGCTGATGTTCCGCATGGTCCGCTTCGACCAGGAGGAGTTCGCGAACTATGCCCGGTCCCATCCGGACCAGTGGAAGGGCGTGCACGGGCTGTGGGACCTGGTCCGCGCGGCCACCGACGCCGGCGAGCTGGACCTGCCCCGGGAGGACATGCTCTTCTTCGCCACCCCGAACGCCGGCGAGGTCGCGGTCAACTCCACCCGGGTCACCGAGGTGCTGGGCACCAGTGTCTGGGACCTGACCCGGGCGGAGTTCGCCGCCCACCGCCAGATGGAGCAGATCGCCCGCTTCCTGCGCGGGCGGGTGCCGGGCTTCGGCCAGTCGTACGTGGTGCAGAGCGGGGTCCAGGTGGGGGTCCGCGAGACGCGGCGGATCCTGGGCGAGTACGAGCTCACCGGGGAGGACGTGCTCACGGCGCGCACGTTCGACGACGCCATCGCCCGCGGCGCCTATCCCGTGGACATCCACAATCCGAGCGGCCGCGGCACCACGCTGCGACGGCTCCCGCGCGGCGCGTCGTACGACATCCCACTGCGCTGCCTGATCCCGAGGGGCGTGGACCGGGTCCTGGTCGCCGGCCGCTGCATCTCGGGGGACCACGTGGCCCACTCCTCGTACCGCGTCATGCCCATCTCGATGGCGACGGGTCAGGCGGCCGGCGTCTGCGCCGCCCTCGCCTCCGCCCGGGGCCGGCTGCCCCGCGAGGTCTCAGTCGAGGCGGTCCAGCGGGAGCTCCGCGCGCAGGGCGCCAGCCTGCGGTAGCCGGGGCCGGGGCAGGTGGCTCCCGGATCCCGGCCCCGGATCGCGGCCCGGATCCGCGGCCCTGGGTCTCGGGCTGCCGGGTCCCGGGTCCCCGGTCCCGGTCCCGGTCAGAGCGGGTCCAGCTCGCCCAGGCCCAGGGTGCGCAGGGTGTGGTTCGCCATCCGGAGATGGCCGACCGCGTTGGGGTGCGCCGGGTCGTCGAGCCACGGGATCGGGTCGTCCGTCCCGAAGTGCTCCAGCCAGTGGGCCTCGTGGTCGACCAGCAGCGCTCCGGTGTCCTTCGCGATCTCCCGTACCGCCCGGCAGTAGTCGGGCAGCGCGGCACGGCGCTCCCGGCCCGAGGCGCTGACCAGGACGGGCGTGTGCAGGACGACCTGCGTGCGCGGGCCGGCCGCCGCGACGATCCGGCGCATCGCGTCGTGGAACTCGGGCAGTCCTTCCGGTCCTTCGAGGCAGTCGTTGGTGCCGAGCGAGACGGACAGCACATCGGGTTCGAACCGGCCGATCAGCCGCTCGTGCGCCGCGAGCACGTCGACCGCCCGCCACGCGGAGACACCGCTGTTGACCACGATGTCGGTGAGCCGTTCCAGCTGCCACCGGACCCGTTCGTGCAGGTGCTCCACCCAGCTTCGGGCGCCGTGGGTGTGCAGCACGCCCTGGGTGATGCTGTCCCCGGTCGCCACCCAGGTCATGGGGCCGTCCGACAGCCTGATCATGGTGTTTCCCTTCCGCGGCCGGTCGCCGCGCGTCCCTGATGAGCGCGCCGCCGGGGCCGGTGGGCCATGCTGCCCGTTCAAGATCGTGAACGCAACGGCGCCCGAGCGCCCGTCGCCGGTGGCGAGACGTGACGCCACATGGCGCCATCATGACTTGCTCTGGCGCCATAGTGGTGCCACTATGGCGACATGAGCGAGGTCGCCTGCGGGCCGATCCGAGCTCGCAAGGGCTCCGACTTCGCGAGACGAAACCGGAGTTAGCTGAAGCAGTACCGCCTGACGCCATGGCGTCAGGCATGGCTCCACATGGCACCGAATGGCGCCACCTCGCCACCTTCTCCCTCGCCTCTTCCACGGAGGACACCGTGCAGCACGAACCGTCGCCCCACGCCGACGCCACCGAGCCGGTCACGCTTCCCACGCAGCGCGCCGCCGGCTGCCCCTTTGACCCGCCCACCGGTCTGGCGGAGATCCGCGAGCAGCGGCCACTGGCCCGGATGACGTACCCCGACGGGCATGCGGGCTGGCTGGCCACCGGCCACTCCACGATCCGCGCGATCCTCGGGGATCCGCGCTTCAGCTCGCGCTACGAGCTCTTGCACCACCCCTTTCCCGGCGGCCCGGAGGGCCCGATCCCGCCGGCTCCCGTCGGGGACATGACCGGGATGGACGCACCCGAGCACACCCGGTTCCGGCGGCTCCTCGCGGGCCGGTTCACCGTCCGCCGGATGCGGCGACTGGCAGCGCGCGCCGAGGAGATCACCGCCGAGCACCTGGACGCGATGGAGCGCGGCGGGCCGGGCGTCGACCTGGTGGAGGCGTTCGCCCGGCCCCTTCCCGCGCTGATGATCTGCGAGCTGCTCGGGGTGCCGTACGCCGACCGCGAGCGCTTCCAGCACCACGCGCACACGCTCATGGCGATGGAGGTGACGCCCGAGGAGCGGTACGCCGCCTTCGTCGGCCTCCAGGACTACATGGCCGAACTGGTCGCGGCCAAGCGACTCGCGGCCAAGCGCGCCACGAGTGCCGCGAGTGGCACGAGTGGCACGAGTGGAGCCGGTGCGGCCGGTGCCGCGGTGACCGCGGGCGCCGAGCACTCCGACGACCTGCTGGGCGATCTGGCCCGGGACTCCGACCTCACCGACGAGGAACTGGAAGGCGTCGGTGGCTTCCTGCTCGCCGCGGGGCTCGACACCACCGCCAACATGATCGCCCACGGTACGTTCGCGCTGCTCGCCAACCCGGCCCAGGCCGAGGCGCTGCGCACCGATCCGGACCTCGCCCCGCAGGCCGTCGAGGAACTGATGCGCTATCTGACCGTCGCGCACACCGGTGTGAAGTCCGCGCTGGAGGACGTCGAGATGGACGGGCGGCTGATCCGGGCGGGCGAGAGCGTCACCCTCTCCTTCGAGGCGGCCAACCGGGACCCGGAGCGGTTCCCCGACCCCGACGTCCTCGACCTGCACCGCAAGGCCACCGGCCATCTGGGCTTCGGGCACGGCATCCACCAGTGCCTCGGACAGCAACTGGCCCGTGTGGAGCTGACGGTGGCACTGCCCGCGCTGCTCAGGCGGTTCCCCACGCTGCGGCTGGCCGTGCCCGCGGAGGAGGTGCCGCTGCGGACGGACATGAACATCTACGGGGTGCACCGGCTTCCGGTGACCTGGGACACGGACGAGGACGAGGGCTGAGCGGCGATGGACGTCCATGTCGACCGCCACCGCTGCCTCGGTGCCGGAATGTGCGCCCTCACCGCGCCCGCCGTCTTCGACCAGGACGAGGACGAGGGACTCGTCGTCCTCCTCGACCCCAGCCCGGCCGAGGACCGGCGTCCGGCGGTCCGCGTCGCCGCCGGGGTCTGCCCGGCCGCCGCCATCTCCCTCATCGAGCAGGGCTCCTCCTCCGCGTCACCCGAGGGCGGCGCGGAGGGCAGGGTCGTCAGGGGGTCGTCCGTACGGGAAAGCTGAAGGAGCGCCCCTGCTCCTTCAGCCAGGGCAGCACCTGGCGCAGGGCGGCGACGGTCTGCCGACGGTCGCCGCCGCCGTCGTGGAAGAGGATCGTCGGCCCGTTGGACAGCTCGGACTTGACCGTGTGGACGATGGCGGCCGTTCCCGGCCGGTCGAAGTCCTTCGTGTCCACGTTCCAGCCGAGCGGCCGCATCCCCGCCGCGGCGGCGATCCGCCGGCTGTCCGGGGTGAACGCTCCGCCGGGCGCCCGGTAGTACTCGACCTTCGCTCCCCCGGCGGCGGCCTCGATCATCTTCTTCCCCTCGAGGATCTGCTGCTTCTGGTAGGCGACGGACTTCTTGTCCATGGCGGTGTCGTGGGTGACGGTGTGGTCGCAGAGCCGGTGGCCGTCCGCGACCACCCGCCTGACGAGGTCGGGGTGCCTCTCGGCCTGCGGGCCGACCATGCAGAAGACGGCCTTGACGTCGTGCTCCTTGAGGATGTCGAGCACCTTGGGGGTCCACCGGGGGTCGGGGCCGTCGTCGATGGTGATGTTCACGGCGTTCCCGCCCTTCTCGGCGGCGTGCGCGATGCTCTCGGGCACCTTCACCTCGGGCACCCGCGTCGGTTCCTCGGCACGTTCCACGGGGGCGTGCTCCGTGCGCTTCACCGTGTTCCCGGCGGCGGCCCCGGTGTCCATCAGCACCGCGGCGCCCCAGACCGCGACGCCGAGTCCGACCGCCGAAGCCGCCACGGCTATGTGCGCGGTGTACTTGCCCTTCAGCCCCATGGATGCCACTCCCCGCAGGTTCTCGACCGTCTCTCCACCGGAGGACGGGAAACACCCCGGGAAGGTTTCACTCGATCGGCCCCTTGACGTGTCGTCATCTGCGCGTGCGCGTCATGACGCCCTTCGCCGGCCGGGCTTGGGGCCCGGCCGGCGAAGGGGACGGTGGACGGTGCGCGTAGCGGTCGGGCGGTCGCGGGCGTCAGGCCGTGGGGGTCCAGCGCTGGGCCGCTCCCCCGGTGCAGGCGGCGAGCTCCAGCTTGGTGCCGTTGGCCGTACCGGAGCGGATCGGGGCGAGGCAGCGGCCGCCGCTCGTCACCGAGAGCTCGGGGCCGAGCTGCCACTTCTGGGGCGCCGAGCCGTCGCAGGCCCGGACGGTGACCGTGGCGCCGGAGCCGTCGAGGCAGACGCCGTCCTTGCCGGTGAGCGTCCCTGCGGAGGTGAACGTCCACCGCTGGTTCGCCCCGCCGTGGCAGGTGTACAGGGTGGGCTCGGTGCCCGGCGTGGTCGCGCTGTACGGCAGGTCGACGCAGCTGCCGGACGCTCCGTTGACCAGGGTCGCGTCGGCCGGGAGCGGAACCGCCCTGCCCAGGGCGGAGATCTCGGCCGCACTGGTCCAAGGGCCCCGGCCGCCGGCCTCCGTCAGGGCCCTCAGCTTCAGATAGCGGCCCCGTTTGGCAGCCGTGGCGACCGTCTTCTCCGCCGCGGTGTCGGCGAAGGTGCCCGTGCCGACGGGGCTGCCCCAGTCGCTCGTCGTGTCCGACACGTACACCTCGTACGCACCGACACGGCCGTTGACGCCGCCGTCCTGGCGGGGGAGGTAGCGGACGCCGTCGATGTCGTACCGGGCGCCGAGGTCGATCTGGATCTCGTGCGGCAGCGGCGCGGTCGTGCCGGAGTAGGCGGTGTGCCACCGGGTGGCCGGGTCGCCGTCGATGGCGTTGGCTGCGGCCCCGTTCTCGGCGGTGGTCTCCTCGCTGTCGGCGCGGACGACCTTCCAGCCGGTCTTCGGGATCGGCGTGCCGGAGGTGCCCGAGACGGGAGCGGCGGGGAGCAGCGTCACGCCGGCGGCGGTGACCGTGAAGGCTCCGGACTTCGAGCCTGTTTTGATCCAGAGCGTGCCGGAGCGGTCGGCCGGGTCGAAGTACCAGCCGGTGGCAGCGGTGTCGTACGCGCTCTTGGAGCTCAGGGCGGGCAGGGCGGTGCCGTCGACGGTGACGCCGGTCGGTGCGGCGGCCGCGTGGACGGTGAACTCGTAGCCGCGGGAGGCCGGCTTGCCGTCGTACGTACCGGTGCTCGCGCCGACGGCGATGCGCACCTCGCCCGTACCGGAGGCCGGGGCGGTGACGTCGACCTTCTGCTTGGCGTAGGCGCCGGTCTGGTGCCGGCGGGTGAGGCCGTCGTCCTCGTAGAGGGTGAAGGTGGAGGAGCCGCGCGGGTGGATGTCGTAGGTGAGGGTGGACACCGGCTTCTCACCGGTGTGGTTCATCTGCGGCCACATGGGCACGATGCCGCCGCCCTTGACGAAGAGGGGCAGGGTGTCGAGCGGGGCGGAGTAGCCGTTGAGCCAGCCCGGGCCGCTGTACGTCTTCCCGGTCCAGTAGTCGGTCCAGGTGCCGGCCGGCAGGTAGATGCCGTCGCGGGTGGCGGTGTCCGCGACGACGGGCGCGACCAGGAAGGAGTCGCCGGACATGAACTGGCCGCTGGTCAGATTGCCGCGCGCTACCGGGTCGTCCGGGTGTTCGAGCACCATGGCCCGGGTGGAGGGCACGCCGGTCTCGTGGGCGACGCGGCTCATCGAGTACAGGTAGGGCATCAGCCGCATCTTGAGCTTGAGGTACTTGCGGTTGATGGAGAGGTACGGGTCGGGGAACCGCCAGGGCTGCTTGTCCTGGTAGCCGGCCGAGGGGTTGGTGGGGCCCCAGCCCGACATGGTCATGAAGGCCGGGGTGAACGCCTTCCACTGCAGGTCGCGGACGTAGGTCTTGGGGCTGCCGCCGAAGATGCCGTCGACGTCACCAGAGGCGTAGTTGAAGCCGGACAGGCCCGCGCCCGCGATGGCGGGGACGTGCCAGCGCATGGCGTCCCAGGTGCCGGAGGTGTCGCCGGTCCAGACGACGGCGTTGCGCTGGGTGCCGGCCCAGCCGTCGACGGTCCACACGTAGCGGCGGGCGTCGGAGTTCTTCTCGATGCCGTCCACGGCCTGCTGGACGCCGTCGAAGGCGTATTTGTAGCCGGATCCGATCCACGCGACGTCGGTCTTGACTCCGCGGGTGCCGGCGGTGCCGACCTCCTGGCCGATGTTCGCGAGGCCGGTCGAGGTCCACAAACCGGTCTGGAAGCCGCGGGCCTTCAGCGCGTCGACGGTGCTCTTGAGGGGGGCGGTGTAGCCGCAGCCGTAGCCGTCGTTGGGAAGGAACCAGCCGGAGGGCATGTCTGCGGCGCGGGCGTCGTCGGCGTATCCGACGACGTCGGGGGTGGTCTGGTGGCGCGGCCGGTTGTGGTCGCCGTTGTAGTCGGGGTTGGAGGCGTTCCAGCAGTCGGCGTTGCCGAGCTCGAAGCCCCACATGGGTGCCAGGAACGGCTTGCCGCTGACGTCCGTGTACGCGTCGAGCACACCCTTGAGGGAGTCGGCGACGAAGTACCAGGCATCGAAGCGGCTCTCGTCGTGGGTGAAGGTGCCGGGCGCGTTGAAGCTGTACGAGCCGGGGGCCCAGGTGTTGCGCATCACGCCGTAGCCGTTGGTCGACATGTAGAAGGGGGCCGGGCTGGCGTTGGTGTTCTCCTTCCAGGTGTTGGAGACGGAGACGGGCACGGTCTTGCCGCGCAGCGCCCACTCGCCGAGCCGCAGGCCCGTGCCGTAGAACTGCTCGTCGGCGCCCTGGGCCAGGTACTGGCTGGTCTGGGAGCCGGTCCAGGAGAGCGGTTGGGCCTCCTGCCAGACGAGGGTGGTGTTGTCGGCCCGGTAGACGGAGAACCGCAGCGGAGACTTGTTGACCCGGATGTTCATGGCCGGCGTGCTGATCCGGTAGTACGCGCCGGCGTCCGCGACGCTCGCGGTCACGGCGCCGAAGTCGGTGTCGATCGCGAGCGCGTTGCCGGCCGGGTCGTCGGTGAAGGTGCCGCGGGGGGACAGCCAGATCCGGAAGATGTCCTGGCGGGCGACGACGACCCGGGCCTTCGCCGCCGTGGAGGTGCTGATCGTGAAGGTGTTGCCCGACCGGGTGACGCCGGTGGCGTTGCCGGCGCTCGCCGCCGACGCCGGGGCGACCGGGCCGCCGAGGGAGAGCAGCGCGGCGACCAGGGCCGCGACGAGCCCCAGCACGGTGAGCCGCCCGCCGCCTCTGTCGGGCCTTCGCCTGCGGGCCCGTCGCGTACGTCGTTCCATCACAGCCGCCTTTCGGCCGGGCGAGCGCCTCGAGCACTCGCCGCCATGTACATGACCGTGGTGCTCGCGCCATGAGAGCAGGGCCGAGAGGTGACGTCAAGTGCGCGATATCTGCGTCATTGAATCAACTCCGCGCAAGAGCAGACAGGAAAGCGCAGGGCGTGGGCTGGCGGCCGCAGATCGGACGAGGGGAAGCGGGAGGGCTGGGCCGGCCCGGGCGTCGACGTCCACCGTTCCGTGAAGGCCGGACCCGTGCGGCGCCCGCCGCCCGCTGTCCGTGCGCCGCGCCCGCCATCCGCCGTCCGCAATCCGCCGTCCTTTATCCGCCGTCCTTTATCCGCTTTCCGCTATCCGAGCGTGAGCATCGCCTCGGCGACCTCGGCGACCGCCGCGTCGGGGAGCGCGGTGGCGGCCTCGTCGAGGACGAGCAGCCGCACCCCGGGGATCTCGCGCGCGATCGCCTCGCCGTTGCCGACGGGGAAGAACCGGTTGCGGCGGCCGTGGACGACGAGCGCGGGGACCGCGATCTCGGACAGGCGGTCGCGCCAGCGGGGTCCGCAGTCGAGCCTGGAGAACACCACCCCCAGCTGGTTGGCCCTCTGGACCGGGGGCGCGGCTCCGGGCGTGCGGTCCCAAATGCGCGCGGCGACCGCACGTGCGGCGACGGGGTCGTCGCCGAGGATCTCCGCGCCGGCAGCGGCGAACTCCGCAACCGCCTCGCGGTCCGTCCAGTCGGGCACGGGACGCGCGAAAAGCCGGCGCATGGTCGCCTGGTCATGGCCGGGGAGGTCGGCGTCGGTCGGCCCGGGGGCGACCGCGCGGGTGCCGACCAGGGTGAGCGCCGAGAACGCGCCCGGATGGTCGAGCGCGGCCACCTGGGCGACCATTCCGCCGACCCCGATCCCCGCGAGGTGCGCGGGCCCTCCACCGAGCACGTCGACGAGGGCCGCCGCGTCGGCGGCGAGGTCGCGCAGGGTGTAGGCGGGCGCCTCAGGATCCGTCGTCGTCGACTCCCCGCTGTCGCGCAGGTCGTCGCGCACCACTCGGCGCCCGCCGGCGGCGAGGCGCTCGCACAGCGCGTCGGGCCAGGAGAGCATCGTCGTCCCGCCCGCGAGCAGGACGAGTGGCGCGTCCTCGTCGCCGAACGACTCGACGCCCAGGGCGATCTCGTTGGCGCGGACAGTGGTCATCGGGTCACCTCGGGACGTCGTTTGCCGCGGGTCATGCCAGGGCAGACCCGATCCGCCCTCCGAACTCATCGCGACGCACTCATCGCGGCGAGGCCGCCATCGAGCCGCCGGTCGGGCTCTTGATCGCCCACACCCCTCTCTTGCTCATTCCTGCGCGCAACAGCTATACATGGAGCATCTTCGAGCATGCGCGCTGCAAGCGCCTCGATCACCTCGCAGGAGGCACGCACCATGACCCATGTCGGCAAGGAGATCGCCAGTCAGCCGGAGTGCTGGCGCCGGGCACTGGAGATGGATCCGGCGGGGCTTCCGGAGACCGGGGAGCGGGTGGCGGTCATCGGCTGCGGCACCTCGCTCTACATCGCACAGGCCTACGCGGTACTGCGCGAGGCGGCCGGGCGCGGCGAGACCGACGCGTTCGCGGCCTCCGAGTTCCCCGCGGCACGGCGCTACGACCGGGTGCTCGCCATCAGCCGCTCCGGCACCACCACCGAGGTGCTGGACGCGCTGCGGCGCACCGGCGACGTCCCCACCACCGCCGTCACGGGCGACCTCGCCACGCCGATCGGCGAGGTGGCGGGGACCGTGGTGGACCTGTCCTTCGCCGACGAACGGTCGGTCGTCCAGACCCGGTTCGCCACCACCTGCCTGGCACTGCTGCGCGGCCGGCTGGGCCTCGCGCCCGCGGACCTGCCCGAGCAGGCGGAACGGGCCCTGCACGCCGAGCTGCCCCAAGGAGCCCTGGAGGCGAACCAGTTCACCTTCCTCGGCACCGGCTGGACGATCGGGCTGGCGAACGAGGCCGCCCTGAAGCTGCGCGAGGCGTCCAACGCCTGGACCGAGTCGTACGCGGCGATGGAGTACCGGCACGGGCCCATCAGCATCGCCGGCCCGAACAGCGTCGTCTGGTTCTTCGGCCGGCCGCCGGCCGGGCTGCCGGCCCAGGTCCGTGCCACCGGGGCGACCCTGTCGCACGCGGAGCTCGACCCGCTGGCCGACCTCGTCCGCGCTCAGCGGCTCGCGGTGGCCCTCGCCGAGCGGCGGGGCCTCGACCCGGACCGGCCGCAGGGGCTCACCCGCTCGGTGGTCCTGGACGACGGCCACGGCCCGACGGACGCCTCGGCGGACGCCCCGTCCGGCTCCCCGGCCCCCGCCCCGGCCGGGTCGTGACGGTGCGACGGGCCGGCGACCGGCGTCCGTTCCCCCACCATCGCCCCGCCGAGCAAGGAGAGTTCCCATGCCGCTGGTAGGAACCGGCGCCGTCGTCACGCCCGCGGCCCGCGCCGGGCACGGCGTCGGCGCGTTCAACGTCGTGCAGCTGGAACACGCCGAGGCCGTCGTCGACGGCGCCGCCCAGGCCGGTTCACCGGTCGTCCTGCAGATCAGCGAGAACGCCGTCCGCTACCACGGCGCGCTGGCCCCGCTGGCCACCGCCGTGCTGAGCATCGCCGAGGCCGCCCCGGTGCCGGTCGCCGTCCATCTGGACCACGCGACCGACGCCGTTCTGGTCGACCAGGCCGTCGAACTCGGCTTCTCCTCCGTGATGTTCGACGCCTCCGCCCTGGACTACGAGGACAACGTACGCGCCACCGCGAAGGTCGTGGCGCGCTGTCACACCGCCGGTGTATGGGTGGAGGCCGAACTCGGGGAGGTCGGCGGCAAGGACGGGGTGCACGCCCCGGGCGCGCGGACGTCACCGGACGAGGCCGTCGCGTTCGTCGCCGCCACCGGCGTGGACGCGCTGGCGGTGGCCGTCGGCACCTCCCACACGATGCTCACCCGTGACGCCGTGCTCGACTTCGCCCTGATCCGCGCGCTGCGCGCGGCCGTGCCCGTCCCGCTCGTCCTGCACGGCTCCTCAGGGGTGGCCGACGAGCACCTGACCCGGGCGGTCGAGCACGGCATGACCAAGATCAACATAGCCACGCATCTCAACCGCGTCTTCACCACCGCCGTCCGGTACGCGCTCGCCGAGAATCCGGGCATGGTCGACACCCGGCGCTATCTCGCCCCCGGCCGGACCGCCATGGGCCATGAGGTCGCCCGCCTGCTCACGGTCCTCAACGCCCCGGTCGTCCGGCCCGCGGCGAACCCGGTCCAGCGGACCGCGGACCGGATCCAGCGCACCTCTGCCTGAGGCCCGGGGCCCGGGGCCTCGGGTGCCGGGGGCGCGGGGCCCGGCCCCGGGGCTCGGGGCTCGGGGCTCGGCCGCGCTCACGGCATCCTCGTTCCCGCCCGGGTACGGTGAGGCTTCCGGATCCGGTGCCTGCGAGGCGCCTGCGAAGGGAGCGGCGCGGCCATGGGTGATCTCCTCCTGATCCGTCACGGTGAGACGGAGTGGAGCGCCACCGGACGGCACACCGGGCGCACCGATCTGCCGCTCACTCCGGCCGGTGAGACCGAGGCTCGCACGCTCGCCCCGTACTTCGAGGGGCGCGCCCTCTCCTTCGTCCTGACCAGCCCGCTGCGGCGGGCCCGGCACACGGCGGACCTGGCGGGGCTGTCCGGCGCGCGGACGGACGAGGACCTGGCCGAGTGGGACTACGGCGGGTACGAGGGCCTGACCACGGCCCGGATCCACGAGGGCCGGCCGGACTGGTCGCTGTGGCGCGACGGCGTTCCCGCGCATCCGGACGGGCGGCCCGGAGAGACCGCGAGGGACGTGGGGCGCCGGGCCGACCGGGTCCTGCGCCGGATCGCGCCCCTGCTCACGGGCTCGGCGGAGGACGGCGTGGTGGTCGCGCATGGCCATCTGCTGCGGGTGCTCACCGCCCGCTACCTCGGCCTTCCGCCTGCCGACGGGCGGCTCTTCCTCCTGAAGACGGCGACCGTCGGGCGGCTCTCGACCGAGCACGGCCTCCCGGTCGTCGCCGGCTGGAACCAGCGCCCCCTGCCCCGTACCGGCGCAACTCCCTGACACGAGTCCCGTCCCGCGGCGGCGCCGGGGCCATGGCGGAGGTGTGGCGTGACCGCCCGTCGTCGGGGCAGACGCCGTCCGGAAGAGCCGGAGACCGACAGGCCGGGGCACCGGAGGGCAGGAAGCGATGGGCGGACTCCTCGACCGGCTGGGCCGGGACAGCGGCGGCTGCTGCGTCCGGGACCGCGCCACCCGCGAAACCCCATGCGGCCACGCTGAGCGACCGGCGCTCGTTCGACGGCGACCAGGTCCTCGCCGTCCGCCAAGGGGCCGAGGTCCGCCTGATCTCCCGGACCGGCAGGCCGCTGAAGCTCAGGAGCGCCGGGACTTCGCCGTCGACGGCGAGATCGTCGCGCTGTCCCGCGGCCGCACCGACTTCGCGCGCCTTCGGCGGACGCCGAACCCGATCCGGCTGGCCCGTCGGCGCGGTGCGCTCGTCGGTCACCAGGAGGAGGGCCGGCTGCGCCACGCGGGCGAGGTCGGCACCGGGTACGCCACCGCCACCCCGCGCCGACCGCGGGGCTCGACGGGCTCCGCCAGGACGCCTGCCCGTTCGTGGACGAGGTCCGTGAGCCTTCGGCGGTGCGGGTTCGGCCGCGGCTGGTCGCGCGGATCGATTCGCGGGGTGGACGCGCGCCGGACGGCTGCGCCATCCGCAGTTCCTCGGACTGCGCGATGAAAACGACCGGACGAGGTCATCCGTGAACGCCCGGCAGGATCGTGAGACGCCGGCCCGGCAGGCGATCCACGTCCGGGCGCTGCGGACCAGACCAGACGGGGCGCTGCGGAGCGGAAGGAGCGACTGTCATGCGAACCTCCGAGACCATCGACAAGCTGCTGGGCACGCACGGACGCACCTTCGCGGACGAGGCCGGCATCACTCTGCGCGACAAGCCCGCCCCGCTCTACCAGCTGCTGGTCCTCACCGTGCTGGCCTCCGTCCGGATCAGTGCCGGTACGGCCACGGCGGCCGCGCGGGAGCTGTTCTCGGCGGGCCTGCGCACGCCCAGGGCCATGGCGGACTCCGCCTGGCGGCAGCGTGTGGACGCCCTCGGCCGGGCGCACTACGTCCGTTACGACGAGAGCACGGCGACGGCGCTCGGTGAGGGCGCCGAACTGGTCCTCGACCGCTTCGGCGGCGATCTCCGCGGACTCCGGGAGGAGGCGGGAGGCGACAGGGACGCACTGCGTTCACTGCTGCGGGAGGTGCCGAGGATCGGACCGGTCGGCGCCGACATCTTCTGCCGCGAGGTCCAGGCCGTGTGGCCGGAGCTGCGTCCGTTCTTCGACGAGCGTTCCCTCGCGACCGCCGAGGCCCTCGGACTCCCGCACACGCCGGCCGGCCTCGCGCGGCACGTGCCGTCGGAGGAGGTGGCCAGGCTGGCGGCCGCCCTGGTGCGTGCCGGCCTGGCGGGCGGGTCCGCGGCGCGGTCGCGAGCCGCCGCCTGAGGCCGGACCGGCCCGGGCGGGCGTGCGCAATCCACCGGTCCGGACGGGCCCGGGGGCGGCGGAGGGCGGGGTTTGGCGCGGCGGCGACGGGCTAGACGCGGGGACAACGACGACGGACTCCCGGCAAGGACGTAGAGGACGTCCGGGAACGGGAGTGGTCTCCATCCGATCGCCACTCCGAAGGAGGGGTCATGAGCATGACGAGCGGTTCGCCCCGCGCGGTCGAGCCCGAGGACGACATCCTGGAGCAGCTGCTGGAGCAGCACGACCGGATCCGGCAGCTCTTCGCCGAGACGCTGGACTCGGAAGGCGACGCCAAGCAGCAGTGCTTCGACGAGCTGCGCGCCCTGCTCGCCGTACACGAGAGCGCCGAGGAGATGATCCTGCGGCCGGTCGCCAAGCGGGTGGCCGGCAAGGAGGAGGCCGAGGCCCGCAACGAGGAGGAGTCGCAGGCCAACAAGGAACTGGCGGAGCTGGAGCATCTCGACGTGCACAGCGCGGAGTTCGACGCCCGTCTCAAGGCCTTCCAGCGCGCCGTGGAGGACCACGCGCGGCACGAGGAACAGGAGGAGTTCCCGAGCATCCGCGCGCGGTGCGACATCGACGCCCGCCGTTCGATGGGACGCCGGCTGCGCGCCGCCGAGCGCATGGCCCCCACGCATCCGCATCCCAGGACCGCCGGCTCGACGGCCGCCCAGTGGACCGTCGGCCCGTTCGCGGCGATGCTGGACCGGGCCAAGGACGCGCTGCGGCGCGGCTGAGCGGAGGCGGTCATGGTCACACCGGTGGCGGTGGCCCGCGGCCAGGGGCTCTTCAACCTCGTCGGCGGTCTCTGGCCGCTGGTGTCGCTGAGGACCTTCGAGCGGGTCTACGGCCGCAAGACGGACGACTGGCTGCAGAAGACCTCGGCCGGCCTGCTGGCCGCCGCCGGGATCGGGATGCTGCGGGCGGCGAACTCCCCCGAGGGCATGCGCCACGCCCGGCGTACGGGCGTCGGAACCGCCCTCACCTTCCTGGCCGTGGACCTCGTCTACGTGCCCCGCCGGCGGATCAGCCCCGCCTATCTGATGGACGCGGCGAAGGAGACGGCCTGGCTGGTCGCCTGGTGGAAGGCCGGCCGCCTGTCCCGCCCGTGACCTGAGCCGCCACGCCCCGGACGGGGCCGACCGGACGCGGCAGGCCGCGCCCACCGGAAGGCGGGCGCGGCCTGTCGTGTCGGGACGCTCGGCTCAGTAGGCGCCGAAGACGTTGTCGATGGAGCCGTAGCGGTCGGCCGCGTAGTTGCAGGCCGCGGTGATGTTGGCGACGGGGTCGTACGGGTCGAAGGGCGTGCCGGCCACGTGGTAGGCGCGGAAGGTGGGGTCGATCACCTGGAGCAGCCCCTTGGAGGGGGTGCCGGCGGCGGCGTTGGAGTCCCAGTTGTTGATGGCCTGGGGGTTGCCCGAGGACTCGCGCATGATGTTGCGGTAGATGCCGTCGTAGCTGCCGGGGATGCCGTTGCGGGCCATGACGTCCAGGGACTCACGGATCCAGCCGTCGAGGTTGTCGCCGTACGTGGCGGCCTTCGCCGGGGCCGCGGCCTTGACCGCCGCGGCGGGGCGGGCGGCCGCCGCGCCCTGGCTCGACGAGCGCTTGGTCGCCGCCGTGCGCTCGGCCTGCGCGGGCTTGGCCTGCTTGCGCTTCGCCTCGGTGCGCGGTGCGGACTTCGCGTCGACGCTGAGCTTCAGACCGGGCCGGATGAGGCTCGGGTTGTCGCCGACGGCGGCCCGGTTGTCGCGGTAGAGCTTCTTCCAGCCGCCCTGCACCGAGTAGGCGTGAGCGATCTTCGAAAGCGAGTCGCCGCGGACCACGGAATACTTCACAGGACCGGCCTTCGCGGCCACCTGAACGGTCACTGCCTTTTCGACTGCGACGGAAGGCGTTCCCTGCGGGGTGACCGCTCCGGCACCCGTCGCTCCGACGAGCGGGAGGGCGAGTGCGGCGCTGCCCGTGAGGCCGGCGGCGGCGAGGCCACGGGCGAGCGGGGTGTTCTTGGGGCGACGGTGCTTCCCGTGTCCACGCATGGCGAGTTCCTCTCCTTCGCCTGCGAGGTGAGCTGTCGGGTTCGGGCAGGAGATGCCCGGCCGCGGTGCGCGCGACTTCACCCCGAGCCGTGTCCGAGGGGCCGGACACGGCGGAGAACCTGGGTCCCCCGCTCCTGCCGGAAGGGTCGTGAGTGCGGTTGCCGGGCGGTGGCAGGATTCGGCGTTTCCGACCGGTTGCCGGGTGACCGTATGCGAAGACAAAGCGCGAGAACAAGACGGAAATTAAGCAAAGCAAATAGTTCTCGACGATCACGGAAAAGGATCATCCGGACCTCTCACCCCCGTTCCGCCAATCCTTTTCCCCACACCCGAGTTTGACGTCTCGCCAGCCCCCGGGTGCGGCGGCACACCTCCCCACCCGTGATTCAGATCACCCCGGTCGCGACAGCAGCCTTTTACGTGTGAAATACAGCCCTTGCGGGATTCCACTCGCCATTCCGGTATTGCAGATGAATAAGCCGACATCATCCGATTTGCCCCTGCGGCCAGCCCGCGCTCTCGGGGGCGGCAGCGCGTAGCGTGGAGGTGTCGGGTGCCTTTCGGGCGGCACCTCGCCCTCCCGGGCCCCGACGGATGATCATGGACCGTTCGCGCGCCCGTTCCCGCAGGGCCCGCCGGGTCGTCGCGACCCTCGCGGCCGTCGTCGCGACGGCCGGCGGCGTGCTCGCCGGCTGTGCCCCCGCCTCGGACCGGGGCACCGAGGGGACGACGCCCGCTCCGGCGCCCACCTCCGGGCCGCCCGACCGTCCCGCTCCCCCGCCGCAGACGGCGCCCGCGCCCCCTCCCACACCACCCCCCACCCCCTCACCCGAGGCCCGGCCTCGGCCCGCCGACCTGGACATCCCCTCGATCGGCGTGAGGGACCTGCGGGTCGTGCCCTACGAGGGGAAGACCGACGACCGGGCCGGCACCCGCATACAGGACCGGGGCATCGCCGCGAGCCCGTACGGGCAGCGCGGCGGCGTCGGCCCCGGCGACATCGGCAACTACCAGGTGACGGCGCACCGCCTCTCGGCCGGCGGACCGATGCGCGACCTGCCGGCCGTCGACGTGGGCGACCGGGTGTTCGTGACGGCCGGCCGCGAGGTGTACGAGTACCGGATCACCGAGACCCGCACGACCTCCTTCCGCTCGGCCCGCTCCCTCGCCGAGCAGCGCGCCGCCGTCCCCGGCTCCCCCGGCGAGAAGCCCACCCGCGCGATGATCACGCTCTCCACCTGCGCGACCCCTGAGGACGACGCGGCCGGCAACTTCTGGCGGGACGCCCTGGGGAACCCCGAGCACCGCATCGACAAGATCGGCGTGCTGGTCTCGGTCCGCCCGGCGTGAGGTGACCTCAGTCCGCCGGCGGGTTCTCCCCGATGCCCGCCTCTCCCGGGCCCGCACCCCCCGGGCCCGAGGCCGGGCCGGCGTCGTCAGGATCGGCGTCGTCAGGGGCGGCGTCGTCAGGGGCGCCGTCGTCAGGGGCGGCGTCCGCGCGCCCCTCCGGGCCGGTCTTCGCACCGCTGTCCGCGTCACTTTCCGCGTCCGCTTCACTGAGCGGCATGAGCCCGATGCACTCGGCGTCGATCTGGTCGGCGATCTCCATGAGCCCGGTCGCCAAGGACAGGACCGTCGCGGGGTCGTGGTCCTCGTACCCCTGATCGGTGGCCTGCAGCCAGCCCGCCGCGACGCGGCGCAGCAGCCCGGTCATCTGGTCGGCGGGGACCAGGAGGTGGCCGTCGGCGAGGACGATGAAGGACGTGGGCGCGTTCACGAGGCGACCTCCGGGCGGACGACGACGACCGGGCACGAGGCGTGTGCGACACACTGCTGGCTGACCGAGCCGAGCAGCAGGCCGGCGAAGCCGCCCCGGCCCCGGCTGCCGACGACCAGCAGCTCGGCGCCGGCCGAGGCGTCGATCAGCGCCTCGGCCGGCCGGCCGCGGACCACGTGCTCGGCCACCGGCACCTCGCCGACCGGGATGAGCACCGTACGGATCTCGTCCGCCAGGGCCCTTCGGGCCGCCTCCTCGTCGAAGGCGGCGGACACCGCCGGCGCGGAGCGCCCCACCGCCCCGGGCACGTCGTAGGCCGCCACGACCTCCAGCGTGGCGCCGATCAGCCGTGCGTGCCGGGCCGCCCATCGCAGCGCCCCGTACGAGGACGGTGAGCCGTCGAGGCCCACGACCACGCGGGCGCTCCGTCCCCCGGTGTCGTTCATGGCCGTGCCCTCGTCCATGACCATGACCATGACCTCCTTGTTCGGTCCGGGGCCGGTGGTTCGGGCCTGGGGGCGGGATGGGGGGCCGGCCGGGGGGCCTGCGGGTCGGGCGGGAAGGGGCGGGTCGGCGGCGCCGGGTGCGGCTCGGTCGGATCGCGGGGGAAGGGCTGGGTGGGCGGCCCCGTCGTCGGACGGGCCGTGGGCAGGGTGTGCGTCACGGTGTCTCGCCTCCTCGGTACGGGTCGGCCCGGGTGCCGGGCCCACCGCTCATGTGGTGCCCTCGGCGGACGAGATGTCCGCGAGCGCCGAGCTCGGGTCCTTCTCGATGGCGAGGTCGCCCAGCGTGACGATGCCGACAAGCCGGCCCTCCTCGGTGACGGGCAGGCGTCGCAGGGCGTGTTCGCGCATGAGGCCCACCGCGCGGTCGATGCCCTCGTCGGGTGCCACGGTGACGGGCCGCTCGCTGCACACCGACTGGACCGTCGTGTCCGCCGGGTCCCTGCCCTCCGCCATCGCGCGGACGACGAGGTCGCGGTCGGTCACGATGCCGCGCAGCGTGTCGCCGTCGACGACGAGGACGTCCCCGATGTCGGCGTCGCGCATCACGCGCGCCGCCTCCGCGACGGACGTCAGGGTGCCGACGGTGACGGGATGGCCGGTCATGACATCGCGTACGGACTGGGTCATGTCTCCTCCTGCTGCCGGGCAGCCGGTTGTCCCATGGGACCGGCTACCCGGCCACCGGGGCGATACGCGTGCGACGCCACGCGCGTCGGCCGCCGCGCGTCGACCACCGCCGGGCTCCCTGCACCACCGGCCGTCAGCCGCTGCGCCAGGCGTCGTCCCGCAGGTGCGAGCCCGCCATCGGCCCCATCCGCAGCATGCCGCCGTCCACGGCCCAGGAGGCGCCGGTGACGTACGAGGCGTCCGGGCCGGCGAGGAAGGCGATGACCGCGGCGACCTCGCGGGCGTCGCCCGGGCGGCCGAGCGGAACGCCCGGGCGGGACTCGGTGGTGACGTCGGTGTCCTCCTGCCCGGTCATGGGAGTCGCGATCTCGCCCGGGGCGACCGCGTTGACCGTGATGCCGTGCTCGGCCAGCTCCAGGGCCATGACCTGGGTCAGGAGGCCGAGACCGCCCTTGGCGGCGCAGTACGGGGCCGCGCCGACCCGCGGCTGGTGCTCGTGCACCGACGTCACGTTCACGATGCGGCCCCCGCGGCCCTGGCGGATCATCCGCCGTGCGGCGCGCTGCCCGCACAGCAGCGGGCCGACCAGGTCCACGTCGATGACCTCGCGGACCGTGGCGGGGTCGAGTTCGAGGAACGGCGTCGACGTGCCCGTACCGGCGTTGTTCACGAGGACGTCGATGCCGCCCAGCCGCTCGGCGAGCGCGTCGACGACCTCGGCGGCGTCCGGCAGCAGCGTCAGGTCGAGGTGCTCGACGTACGCCTCCCGGCCCTGGGCGCGCACCTCGTCGGCGGTCTCCTCGGCGCCGCGCAGGTCCTTGTGCCAGGTGAGGCCGACGTCCATGCCGGACGCGGCGAGCCGGACGGCCGTGGCCCGGCCGATGCCGGAGTCGGCACCCGTGACGACGGCGGTCCTCGGGGTGAGGCTCGACGGCGTGGACGGGGCCGACGGGGCTGAGGGGGTCGACGGACTGTTGTTCATGACGCCTTCCTCGGTCGTGGGACTCCGGCCCTCGGTCGAGGGAAGCCGGTCCTCCGGATCGCAGGGCGCCGCTGCCCACGGCGGCGCGTTTCATGCCCGTCGGCGGCCCGTTTCGCCGGAATCGTCCGGGGCAGGCGTGCCACGCGCCCGTGCGGCGCGCTCAGACAGAACGGCCGGACGACCCGGAGGAGCCATGGATCACTCGCGTGCACCGGTACTCGAAGCACTGGAGGACTTCCGACGCCGGGGGGACATCGTCTTCGGACCGCCGGGGCACAAACAGGGGCGGGGCGCCGATCCCCGGGTCACCGACGTCGTGGGGCAGGACGTCTTCCGGTCGGACGTGCTGCTGCTGAACGGTCTCGACGACCGGCGCGAGTCGCAGGGCGTGCTGGACCACGCCCAGGAGCTGATGGCCGACGCGGTCGGCGCGGAGCGGGCCTTCTTCTCGACCTGCGGAAGCTCCCTGTCCGTGAAGACCGCGATGCTGGCCGTCGCGGGCCCGGGCGAGAAGCTGCTGCTGTCGCGGAACGCGCACAAGTCCGTGATCGCGGCCGTGATCGTGAACGGGGTCGAGCCCATCTGGGTGCACCCGAAGTTCGACGCGGACCGGCATCTGGCCCATCCTCCGGAGCCCGACGACGTACGCGCGCGGCTCGAGGAGCACCCGGACGCCAAGGGCATGCTGCTGATCACGCCCACCGACTGGGGCACCTGCGCCGATGTGCGGGGCGTGGCGGAGGCGTGTCACGCCGCCGGTGTGCCGCTGATCGTCGACGAGGCGTGGGGCGCCCATCTGCCCTTCCATCCCGAGCTGCCGGTGTGGGGCATCGACGCGGGTGCCGATCTGGTGGTCACGAGCGTCCACAAGATGGGCGGGGCGATCGAGCAGAGTTCGGTCTTCCACCTCCAGCACGACCGGGTGTCGCCCGAGGTCCTCAAGCAGCGGGAGGACCTGCTCGGCACGACGAGTGCCTCCTCGCTGGTGTACGCGACGCTCGACGGCTGGCGCCGGCAGATGGTCGAGCAGGGGCGGGAGCTCCTCGACGGCGCGCTGCGGCGGGCGGACCGGGTGCGGAAGGCGGCGGCCGGTCTGCCGGGGCTCGCGCCGATGGGCGGGGAGGTGGTGGAGGCCGGGCTCGCGGCCGAGTTCGACCCGCTCAAGATCGTGATCGATGTACGGGGTCTCGGCATCAGCGGCATGCAGGCGGCGGAGTGGCTCCGCCGGGAGCGCCATGTCGACGTGGGCGGTTCCGACTCCTGCCGTATCAACGTGGCGATCACCCACGCGGACGACGACACGACCGAGCGCGTGCTGGTGGACGCGCTGCAGGCGCTCGCCGAGGCCGACCGGACCGGTCCGCTCGCCCCCCGGCCGACGGTGCGGCTTCCGGAGCCCCGGGCGCTGGAGCTGGAGCAGGCCCGGCGGCCGAGGGACGCGTTCTTCGGGCCGGTGGACCACGTACCGGCGAAGGACGTGGTGGGCCGGATCTCGGCCGAGACGATCAGCCCGTACCCTCCGGGCGTACCGGTGGTGACGCCGGGTGAGGTGATCACCGCCGAGGTGGTGGACTACCTGCGCAGCGGCGTCGCGCACGGCCTGCTGATTCCCGACGCCGCCGATCCGTCCCTGGAGACCTTCCGGGTGGTGGCCCGCGAGGGCTGACCCGGGGACCGAGGACATGCGAAGACGGCGCGCGCCCTCGGGCGCCCACACGCGCACTGCCCAGACGGCCGTTCCCACACGGGGACGGCCGTGGCCGTGCCCGGGACGGCGGCCGTGCCGACTTTTCCCCCGCCCGGCCCAATGTCCGGCGCGCCCGGCCCGCCGACGCGCGGCGGGGCGGCAGGGTCGGCAGGGCGGCCGCCGCGGAGGCCGCGCGCGCGGCAGGAAGACGCGTGAAGCGGCGGATCGTCGGCGGACCGCCAGAATACGTGGAGACGCGCATGTTCCTTCGCAGGCACCGGAACCGCTGGAACGCGCGGGCGAAGGACGCGGCCGTCCGCGGGTTCGACGCGGCCGACGGCCGGCTCCCGCTCGCCGAGCTCGCGCGTGGTGCCCTGCGCAAGGCGTTCCCCGACCACTGGTCGTTCCTGCTCGGGGAGATCGCCCTCTACTCGTTCGTCGTCCTGCTGCTGACCGGTGTGTACCTCACCCTGTTCTTCGACCCGAGCATGGTGGAGAGCACCTACACCGGGCCCTACCGGCCGCTGCGGGGGCAGCGGATGACCCAGGCGTACGCCACGACCCTGCACCTCAGCTTCGAGGTGCGCGGCGGCCTGCTGATCCGGCAGGTCCACCACTGGGCGGCGCTGGTGTTCGTGGCCGCCATCGCCGTGCACATGCTGCGGGTCTTCTTCACGGGGGCCTTCCGCAAGCCGCGGGAGGCGAACTGGGTGCTGGGCGTGACCCTGTTCATCCTCGCGCTCCTGGAGGGCTTCGCCGGCTACTCCCTGCCGGACGACCTCCTCTCCGGCACGGGCCTGCGCACGGCGGCCACCATCATGGGATCCGTGCCGCTGGTCGGCACCTATCTGGAAATGGCCGTGTTCGGCGGCGAGTTCCCCGGTCATGTGGTCATTCCCCGGCTGTACGTGCTCCACGTCCTGCTGGTCCCGGGGCTGCTCGTCGCCCTGGTGACGCTGCATCTGCTGCTGGTGTTCTACCTCAAGCACACCCACTGGGCGGTGCCCGGCCGGACCAACCGGAACGCGGTGGGCCAGCCGATGGTCCCGCACTTCGCCACCAAGTCCACGGGCCTGTTCCTGCTGGTCTTCGGGGTGTTGACGGTCATGTCCGCCGTGGCCCAGATCAACCCCGTATGGAATTACGGCCCCTACCGCCCCGACCAGGTCTCGGCCGGATCCCAGCCCGACTGGTACGTCGGCTTCCTGGAGGGCGCGATGCGGCTGATGCCGGCGTGGGACACCGTGGTGGCGGGCCACACGATCATGTGGAACGTCTTCGTGCCGACCCTCGTCCTGCCGGGGGTCCTGTTCACCGGGCTGCTCTGCTATCCCTTCATCGAGAAGTGGGCGTCGGGGGACCGCGCGGAGCACCACCTCTGCGACCGGCCGCGAAACCGCCCCGCCCGCACCGGTCTCGGCGTGGCCGGCATCACCTTCTACGCCGTGCTGCTGCTGGCCGGCGGCAACGACCTCATCGCCTTCGTCTTCCGGGTCTCGATCGAGACGATCACCTGGCTGCTCAGGGTGGCGCTGGTGCTCGCCCCGGTGCTCGCCTTCGCCGTCACCAAGCGCGTCTGCCTCGCCCTGCAGGCGGCGGACCGCCGCCGGCTGACCGAGGGCGAGGAGACCCGCGAGGTCTTCCAGGAGGTGCAGGGCCGTCTCTCCGGCCGTCACCGGCCCGTACCGGCCGGTGTGCGCTACCGCCTGCTGATGCGCGAGGTGCCGGAACCCCTGGAGCCGCAGGCGCCGCCGGAGGGAGGCCCTGTCCCCCGCCGTCTGCGGTTGCGGGCCGCCCTCAGCCGGTTCCTCCTCGCCGACCGGGTGGAGCTGCCGGCCGCGGAGAAGGAGCGGGCCGCCGTTTCCGAGCGCACGGCGCCGCCCCGCCGGGACTGACCCCGCCGGGACCGTCCCCGTCGGCCCGTACGGCTCACCGCCCCTCGTCGTCCTCCGCCGCGTACTGGAACACCAGGCCGCCCACGCCCGCCGCCAGGACGCCGAGGCCGAGCAGGGCGAGCCACAGCCCGTACACCACGCCGAGCGCGAGGACGGCCGCCCCGACGGCCGTGAGCACGGGCCAGCGGCTGTGCGGCGGGAAGAGGCCGAGGGAACCGTACCGCTCCCGGACCTCGCCGTCCCTGCGGTCCTCGGGCCGTTCGCCGTTCAGACGGTGGTTGCGGGCGAAGAAGAAGCTCACCAGCAGCGCCATCAGGAAGGCCACGGTCAGCGCGGCGGTCCCGGCGGGCTCGCGCGCCCACACCGCGTACAGCACGTCCACCACGAGGAAGAACCCCGCCGTGCCCGCGAACACCACCGACTCGGTCCTCATCGCCGCTGCCCCCGTCCCTCCCGTTCGGCCCGGGCCACCGGTTCCGCCCGGGTCTGGGTGGGCGCCGGGAACTCCGGGTGGTGCAGGTCGAAGGCCGGCGAGTCGGACCGTACGCGGGGCAGGGCGACGAAGTTGTGGCGCGGCGGCGGGCACGAGGTGGCCCACTCCAGCGACCTGCCGTGGCCCCAGGGGTCGTCCACGCCGACCGTGCCTCCCCGGGCACGGGTGCGCGCGACGTTGAAGAGGAACGGCAGCGTCGACAGGCCCAGCAGGAAGGAGCCGATCGACGAGATCGTGTTGAGGAGGGTGAACCCGTCGGCCGCCAGGTAGTCGGCGTAGCGCCGTGGCATGCCGCCCTGCCCCAGCCAGTGCTGCACCAGGAAGGTGACCTGGAAGCCGACGAAGAGGGTCCAGAAGTGGACGGCGCCGAGGCGCTCGTCGAGCATGCGGCCGGTCCACTTGGGCCACCAGAAGTAGAAGCCGGCGAACATCGCGAAGACCACCGTTCCGAAGAGCACGTAGTGCAGGTGCGCCACGATGAAGGAGGAGTCGGTGAGGTTCAGGTCCAGCGGGGGCGAGGCGATCAGCACTCCGCTGAGGCCGCCGAGGAGGAAGGTGACGAGGAATCCGAACGCGAACAGCATCGGGGTCTCGAAGGACAGGCTGCCGTGCCACATGGTGCCGATCCAGTTGAAGAACTTGACGCCCGTCGGCACGGCGATGAGGAACGACATCAGGGAGAAGAACGGCAGCAGCACGGCCCCGGTCGCGAACATGTGGTGGGCCCACACGACGGCGGACAGCATGGTGATGCCGATGGTCGCCCCGACCATCCCGACGTAGCCGAAGAGGGGCTTCCTGCTGAACACCGGGATGATCTCGGAGATCACCCCGAAGAACGGCAGCGCGACGATGTAGACCTCCGGGTGTCCGAAGAACCAGAACAGGTGCTGCCACAGCAGGGCGCCGCCGGAGGCCGCGTCGAAGGTGTGGGCGCCGAACTTCCGGTCCGCTTCGAGGGCGAGGAGCGCCGCGGTGAGCACGGGGAAGGCGAGCAGGGCGAGGACGGAGGTCAGCAGCACGTTCCAGGTGAAGATCGGCATCCGGAACATCGTCATGCCCGGGGCCCGCAGGCACACGATCGTGGCGACGAAGTTGACCGAGGTCAGGGTGGTGCCGACGCCCGACAGGACAAGCCCCATGGTCCACAGGTCACCGCCCGTGCCGGGCGAGAAGACCGGGCCGTTCAGGGGCGCGTACGCGAACCAGCCGAAGGACGCGGCGCCGCCCGGCACGACGAGGCCGGAGATCACCATCAGCCCGCCGAGGAGGAAGAGCCAGTAGGTCAGGGCGTTGAGGCGGGGGAAGGCCACGTCGGGGGCGCCGATCTGCAGGGGCATGACGGCGTTGGCGAAGCCGGCGAACATGGGGGTGGCGAAGAGCAGCATCATCACCGTGCCGTGCACGGTGAACAGCTGGTTGTACTGCTCGGCGCTGACCAGGGACAGTCCCGGCCGGGCCAGCTCGGCCCGCATCAGCAGGGCGAGCAGGCCGGCGAAGAGGAAGAACGCGAACGCCGTGACCATGTAGAGGTAGCCGACGACCTTGTGGTCGGTGGTCGTCAGCAGGCCCATCAGCCGCACCCCGGACCGCACCCGCCGGTCGTCCGTGGCCGGTGTCCCGGGCCGCGTCGTCGCGTCGCCGTCCGGCACCACGCTGTCCCGCCGCATTCGTCGTGCACCCCAGTGTGTCGTTCGGAAGGCCCGTGTCGCGATCCTTCCGCCGAACGCGGCGCCACGTCCGGTGCCAGGCGTCGACGCGCCCGTAATTCACCCCCTCACCCCCTCGCCGGCGTCGCGGCGAGGGGGTGAGGGGGTGAGGGGGTGAGCGGTTCGGGTCAGGGCTCGTCGGGGCGATGGCCGGTGGGGATGCCGCCGTCCGGGGCGACTCCCTTCTCCGCCCGTGCGGCCCGGCCGCCCCGGTCCCGGCGGTCGTCGCGGTGCTCCGCGCCCGGCGCCTTCTCGTCGTCCTTGTGGGCCTGCCTGGCCTTGAGCTCGGCGAGGTCCTTCGGCGTGGCCGCGCTCCTCCCGCCGTGTCGCTGCGCGCGGCTCTGCGGATCACTCATGACCGCCTCCTCGTTGTCGGGGTCGGCTCGGTCTGTCCTTCCGCGTCTCCCCCGCGAAGCCCGGGGCATGCCTCCCGGGCCCGTGGGCATGGGCACGGGGGTGAACACGGACGCGGGCACCGACGAGAGCGTGAACGGTGGGGGTGACGCCGGACGGGTGATGCCGGAGGTGCCGACCTTCGGCGTCGAGGAGGAGTACTTCCTCGTCGAACCCGGCTCCGGGCGGATCAGCGACGCCGCCGGGCGGGTGCTGGCCCGCGCCCGCTCGGAGGACGGCTTCGCCGACACCCTCACCGGCGAGTTCACCCGCTACCAGATCGAGGGGCGCACCCCGCCCTGCACGAGCCTGGCGGAGCTGCGCGCGGAGCTCGGGGCGGTGCGACGCGCCGCCGCCCGTGCCGCGCGCGCCGAGGGCCTGCGACTGTGCGCCTCCGGCACGCCGGTGCTCGGCCGGGCGGCCACGGACGCGATCGGCGATCACCCGCGCTACCGGGCCGGCCTCGCGCAGTACCGCTCGATGATGCGCGACTTCGCGGTCTGCGCCCAGCACGTGCACGTCCACTGCCCGGATCCCGCGCGCGCGGTGCTCGTCGGCAACCACCTCAGGCCCCTGCTGCCGGCGCTGGTGGCCCTGAGCGCGAACTCGCCGTACCACGAGGGTCGCGACACCGGCTACGCAAGCTGGCGGACCGTGATCCGCCAGCGCTTCCCGTGCCTGGGGCCGCCGCCGTACGCGGAGTCGCTCGCGGAGTGGGACCGACGGGCCGAGGCCGTCACGGCCACGGAGGCGATGCTCGATCCGGCGATGCCGTTCTGGGACGTGCGCCCGAACCCGCGGCTGCCGACCGTGGAGATCCGCTGCCCGGACGTCTCCGCCGACCTGGAGACCGCCGTCCGCCTGGCGGCGCTGGCACGGGCCATGGTGACGGCCGCCGACCGCGAGGTCACGCGCGGCGATCCGGGCCCCCGGCTCGGCGCGGAGGAGTTGCGGGCCGCCTGCTGGCAGGCCGCGCGGGACGGCGTGACCGGCCCGGCCGGCGAGTCGGCCCTCCGGTTGGTGACGCGGGTGCGTGAGCCCCTGGAGGCGGCGGGTGACCTGGAACCGGTCGAGTCCCACGTACGGCGTCTCGTGGCCGGCGGTAGCGGAGCGGACGCGCAGCGGGAGGCGGCCCGGGAGGCCGGGCTGAAGGGGGTGGTGCGCCGACTGGTGACGCAGAGCGAGACGGAGCCGGAGACGGAGGCCGCGCAGGACCAGGGCTCTCGGGGCTGACGTCTCGGCCGGCGCGGCGCTCCGGTTCAGGTCACGAGGCGGGCTCGTGCTCGTGCCCGGGTTCGGCCAGGGTGATCACCAGGACGTCGCGGTGGGCGGCACGTCCGGGGTCGTGGGGCCGTACCGCCGAGACTCCGTGGAGGGTGCGGCGGTCGTCGCCGAGGAGCAGCGTGCCGGGCTGGTCCATGACGGTCTGGAAGAGGGGCGCCCCGTCGGGGTGGTAGACCGTGCTCTCGCCGCCGTCCGCGTTGCCCCGGTCGACCAGCAGGGACGACACCAGGGTGACTCCGTCGCGGTGCACGCCCTCCGGCGTGGGTTCCCCGTCCCGGCCGGCGGTCGCCACGACCCGGAAGGGGTGGATCTTGACGGTCCACTCGGGCGGGTCGGCGAGCACGGACGCCGCCTCGGCCAGCAGTCGCAGGATGTCCGTCAGGAGCGGGTCGGCCATGAAGGCGTCGGTGAGCGGTTCGAAGTGCCGCTCCCGTCCCACGTACAGCGGGTTGCTGTCCCCCGGTTGGAGGAAGGCCCCGTGCGGCCGGGGGCGTCGCTCTCCCGTGCGGCTCAGGCCGAAGTGCCCGTAGCGGCGCATCCGCAGGGAGCCCGAGGAGTGCAGATAGGGGTCGGGCACGAGCTCGTCCCAGTGGCGGTCGAAGGCCGCCCACCGCTCGGGGTCCGTGCCGAGCCTCCGGGCGGTCTCCTCCGCGGAGATGAGACAGGCTCCGGGGTCGGCCAGCTGTCGCGTGAAGGGTTCGAGGTCGAGGTTCAGGTCGAGGTCGCTCATGGCCGGGCGGTTGCCCCGGCTCTCGCGCCTCATGCACCCGCCCCGACGCACCGCTCCGTCAAGCGCCTGGTATGCGGCACACGTCCGTCCGGCGCACTCCGTCCGGCGCACTCCCTCGGCGCCCGGCGTCAGTCGGCGCCGCGGACGATGTGCCGCTCCGGATCCGCTCCGTCCTCTGCGTTCACGGCCATCTCCACGTGTCAGGCCCCGGCACCCATGGCCGGAGCGCTGTTGTCTTCACCTACCCGTCACCCTGCCGGAGAGTCGGAGTTTTCGCACAGAAGTTCAACTTTCTCCCGATTCGCTGAGAAAGGCGGTGTACGCGAGGAGTAGCGCTGCTCCAGCGGGGTAACAGCCCGCCGCCACGGCACACGCGCGGCCACCCGCACGAAACGGTCGGGTGGCGGCCCCCCGGACCCCGGGTGAGACTGACTGGCGATGCGTGCAACGCCCCGAGGGCCGACCGGTCCCGGGCTGCGGCGGCAAGGACCGCCCTGAGCCGCGGCTCGTCTCCCCCACTGCTCGGGTTGAGGAGATCCCCCATGGCCATGTCCCACGCCCCTCGTTGGGGACACGCCGTCGTCACCGGAGGTTCCGGTTTCGTCGGATCCCATCTGTGCGCCGCGCTCCTCGCCGGCGGCACGGAGGTGACCTGCGTCGACGACTTCAGCACAGGAACGCCCGCCAACGTGGCGGAACTGCGGGACCATCCCGGGTTCCGGTTGGTGGAAGCGGATGTCCGCGAGCCGTTCACGGTGGACCGGGATCCGGATCTGGTCCTCCACTTCGCCTCGCCGGCGTCCCCCGCCGACTATTTGCGGCTGCCCGTGCACACCCTGGAGACGGGCAGTCTCGGCACCCGCAACGCGCTCGCTCTGGCCCACGCCTGCGGTGCGCGCTTCGTCCTCGCCTCGACCTCCGAGGTCTACGGCGATCCCGAGGAACATCCGCAGAGCGAGCGGTACTGGGGCCATGTGAACCCGATCGGCCCCCGAAGCGTCTACGACGAGGCGAAACGCTTCGGTGAGGCGCTCACCACCGCCGCCGCGCAGGCCCGCGGCACGGACACCCTGATCGTACGGCTGTTCAACACGTACGGACCGCGTATGCGCGGCTACGACGGACGTGCCGTCCCCACCTTCGTACGACAGGCGCTCGCCGGCGAGCCGCTCACCGTCGCCGGCGACGGGCGGCAGACCCGTTCGCTGTGCTACGTCGACGACACCGTGCGCGGTGTCCTCGCGGCCGCGGCGCACGGCATGCCGGGGCCGGTGAACATCGGCAACCCGTCCGAGATCTCCATGCTGGACCTGGCCCGCTGGATCATCGAACTGACCGGTTCGCGCTCCACTGTGCGCTTCGTCGAACGGCCCGTGGACGATCCCGCCGTGCGCTGCCCCGACATCACCCTGGCCCGCGACAAGCTCCAGTGGCAGCCACAGGTCCCGGCCGATCAGGGGCTGCGACGGACGATCGAGTGGTTCCGGTCCCAACAGACCGAATGAGACCGGCCGTTCGTCTCCCGTGTCTCCCGCCCCGGTCTCCTCCGCCCCTCTCCGCCGCTCCCCCGGGCGCACCGCGCCGCATTCCACCGGAAGGCCCCGCTCATGCGTGTTCTCGGCATCAACGCCCTCTTCCACGACCCAGCCGCCGCCGTGGTCGTCGACGGGATGACCGTCGCCGCCGCCGAGGAGGAGCGTTTCTCCCGACGGAAACACGGCAAGCGACCAGTGCCCTTCTCCGCCTGGGAGCTGCCCGAGCAGTCCGCGCGATGGTGCCTGGAGCGCGCGGGGCTGCGCCCCTGCGACATCGACGTGGTGGCGTATTCGTACGATCCCGGACTGGCCCGGCCCGCCGACACCCTGGGTCTCGACGACCCCTGGGACAGCCTGCGCCAGGCCTACGCCCGGCACGCGCCCCGGTTCCTGGCGACGGCCCTGCCCGGTCTGAACCCGGAGGCGGTCCGGTTCGTCGGCCACCACATGGCACACGCCGCGTCGGGGGCGTTCGCCGCCGAGGCCGCCGAGAGTTCGTCGGTGCTCGTGCTCGACGGGCGCGGCGAGTGCGCCTCGCACCTGGCCGCGCGGCGCGTGGGCGACCATCTGGAGCCGCTGCGCGCCCAGTTGCTGCCCGACTCGCTGGGCCTGGTGTACGAGGAGCTCACCGAGCACCTCGGATTCCTGCGCTCCTCCGACGAGTTCAAGGTGATGGCGCTCGCCTCGCACGGCAGGCCCCGGATGGCGGACGAGATCCGGCGGTACGTCCATCCCACGGGCGACGGCGGCTTCCGGGCCCACGGGGTGCCGTGGGCGGAGCTGTGTCCGCCGCGCGGGGCCGACGAGCCGTGGACCGCCGACCACGCGGACCTGGCCGCCAGCGCGCAGGCCGTCCTGGAGGAGACCCTGCTCGACCTGGTGCGGTGGCTGCACGGCGAGACCCATGACAGCGTCCTCACCCTCGCCGGCGGCGTGGCCCTGAACTGCGTGGCCAACTCGCGGATCGCGCGCGAGGGTCCCTTCTCCCGCGTCTGGGTGCAGCCCGCCGCGGGTGACGCGGGCACGGCGCTCGGCGGGGCGCTGCTGCTGTCGGCGGAGGCCGGCGAGCAGCCGTCGCCGATGCCGGGGGCCGCGCTCGGCCGGGAGTGGTCGGACGCGGAGATCGCCGGACGGCTGAAGACGGCGGCGGTCCCCTTCGACCGTCCGCCGGACATCGCCGTCGCCGTGGCGGAGGTGCTGGCCGCGAACGGGGTGGTGGCCTGGTTCCAGGGGCGTTCGGAGTTCGGCCCGAGAGCGCTCGGGCACCGCTCGCTGCTCGCGCATCCGGGGCACGCCGGCAACCTGGAGCGGCTCAACGACATCAAGGGACGCGAGCAGTTCCGGCCGGTGGCGCCGATGGTGCTGACGGAACGGTCCGCCGAGATCTTCGACGGCCCGCTGCCCAGCCCGTACATGCTCTTCGTCCACGAGGTCGCGCCGGAGTGGCGCGACCGTATCCCGGCCGTCGTCCACGTCGACGGCACGGCGCGGATCCAGACCGTGGACCGCCGTCACGAGCCGCTGGTGGCCCGGATGCTGGAGGAGTTCGAGCGGCTGACCGGTTTGCCGGTGGTGGTCAACACCAGCCTGAACACGGCGGGCCGTCCGATGGTGGACGATCCGCGCGACGCCCTGGAGTGCTTCGGCTCGACGCCGGTCGACCTGCTCGCGATCGGGCCGTTCGCGGTCCGCAGGAGCGAGATGTTCGCCGGTGCCGGGACGAACGGATGGAGCGTCACGGCGGCCGACGGGGGTGACGCCCGGTGAACGCCCCTTTCCAGTCGCCGAGTTACGCGGTCGTCGTGCCGACGACGGGCCGGCCGAGCCTGCGGCTCTGTCTGGAGGCCCTCGCGCGGTCGGGCGGCCGGCCGCCGACCCGGGTGGTCGTCGTGCACGACCGGCCGGGGCCGGACGGCACCGTGCCCGAGCTGCCGGTGCCGCACGAGCTGCGCGGGGTCACCACGGTGGTCCCCGGCCTGGCCCGGGGGCCCGCCGCCGCGCGGAACGTGGGCGCGCGCCACGCCGGCGACGTGCCGTGGATCGTCTTCCTCGACGACGACGTCGTGCCGTCCGCCCGGTGGGGCGAGGACCTGGCCCGGGACCTGGCGGCGGCGTCGACCGGAACGGCCGCCGTGGCGGCGCGGATCGAGGTGCCGCTGCCCGACGACCGGCGCCCCACGGACGGGGAACGGAACACCGCCGCGCTGGCCACGGCACGGTGGATCACCGCGGACATGGCCGTACGGCGCGAGGCGCTGGAGGCGGTGGGAGGCTTCGACGAGCGCTTCCGCCGGGCCTTCCGCGAGGACGCGGACCTCGCGCTGCGGCTGCTCGACGGCGGCTGGGTGCTCGCCCAGGGTCGTCGCCGCACCGCCCATCCGCCACGGCAGGGCGGCCGCTGGCTCTCGGTGCGCCAGCAGGCGGGCAACGGCGACGACGTGCTGATGCGGCGGCTGCACGGCCCGGACTGGCGCACCCGCGCCGGTGCGCCGCGCGGCCGGCTGTCGCGCCACCGGGCCCTCACGGCCGCCGGCGCGGCCGCCCTGGGCCTCGCCGTCACCGGTCGCCTTCGGGCCGCGGCGGTGTGCGGCGCCGTGTGGGGCGCCGGTACGGCCGAGTTCACACTCGCCCGCGTCCTGCCGGGCCCGCGCACCCGCGCGGAGGTCCTCGACATGGTCCTCACCAGCGCGGTCATCCCGCCGGCCGCGACCTGGCACTGGCTGCGCGGCCTGGTCGCCCACCACAACGCCCGCCCCCGCCCGCCGGCCCGGCCGCCGGAGCCGAGCGGCGCCGCGATCACGGCCGAGACACGTGCGGAGGCCGTGTCATGACCGCCGACGGCACCCGCTCGGCTCCACCGCTCGACCGGCGAGCGGACCGGAGCGCGCCCCCCACGGCGACCGCCGTACGGAGCGGCCGCGCCGGACACGAGAGTGCGGCCGCGCCGGGCCCGGCGGGGCCGGGCGGGCGGACGACGGACGGGCCGACGGACGGGCGAGCGGCGGAGGAACGACCGACGCACGGACGGACGCCGGAGGAACGACCGACGCACGGACGGGCGGCAGACAGGCGAGCCGCGGACTTGAGCGCCGTCGGCGGACCGTGGCTGTTCGGTGGACCGTGGCCGTACGGCCCGTCGCCGTACGGCGGACCGCGAGAGCGGTCCGTCGCGGACCCGGCAGTCGGCGACCCGGCCACCGTGGGCCCGGCTGTCACGGACCCGCCCGTCCCGGGCCCCGCTGCCATGGACCCGGCTGTCGGCGACCCGGCCGCTGGCGGCCCCGGCGCCCGGGGCGCCGTCGGACCGGCCCCGGATGCGGTGCTGTTCGACCGGGACGGGACGCTGATCGTGGACGTGCCGTACAACGGCGATCCCGAGCGGGTGGTGCCGCTGCCGGGTGCCGAGGAGGCCGTCGCCCTGCTGCGGTCGCGCGGGATCCCCGTCGGGGTCGTGAGCAACCAGTCCGGGGTGGCCCGCGGTCTTCTGACGAGACGCCAGGTGGACGCGGTGCGGCAGCGCGTGGAGGGCCTGCTCGGGCCCTTCGGGGTGTGGGCGGTGTGCCCGCACGGCCCGGACGACGGCTGCGGCTGCCGCAAGCCCGCACCCGGACTCGTACTCGCCGCCTGCGCCAAGCTGGGCGCGCGGCCCTCCCGTACCGTCGTGATCGGTGACATCGGCTCCGACATGGCCGCCGCACGGGCGGCCGGCGCTCGGGGCGTGCTCGTTCCGACGCCGGTCACCCTGCCCGAGGAGATCGCCGCCGCGCCCCGTACCGCGCCCGACCTGATGACGGCGGTGCGGGTCGCGCTCGGCGTGCCGTCGTCAGGGTCGTCGTGGTCATCGTCGTCGTTGTCGTCGGACCGCGCCGTCGACCGGGGCGGTGCCCGGTGAACGCCCGTCCGCGCACGCTCGTGGTGCGCCTCGACAGCGCCGGGGACGTGCTGCTCGCCGGTCCGGCCGTGCGGGCCGCCGCCGCGCATTCGTCGTGGACTGCGGTGCTGTGCGGCCCCCAGGGCGCGCCCGCCGCGCGGATGCTGCCCGGCGTGGACGAGGTGCTGGTGTACGAGGCGCCGTGGGTGGGTCTCGAACCGCCGCCGCTCACCCCGGACGGCGTGGCGCGACTCGTGGAGAGCGTGGCGGCCGGCCGGTTCGACCGGGCGCTCGTCCTCGTGTCGTACCACCAGAGCCCGTTGCCCGCCGCGCTGCTGCTCCGGCTGGCCGGGGTGCCGTGGATCGGCGCCGACAGCGAGGACTACCCGGGGGCGCTGCTCGACCTAAGGCACCGGCGCGGCGACGGCCGGCACGAGGCCGAGGCGGCGCTCGACCTGGCGTTCGCGGCGGGCTTCCGGCTGCCGCCCGGCGACGACGGCCGGCTCCACGTCGGCGCCGTGCCGGACACGACCCACCTGACGGGCAGCGGCCCGTACGTCGTGCTGCACCCGGGGGCCGCCGTCCCGGCGCGCGCCTGGAGCCCCGGCCGGGCCGCCCGGGCGGTGACGGCTCTCCACGAGGCCGGCCGCCGGGTGGTGGTGACCGGGGGTCCGGCGGAACGCGCGCTCACGGCGCGGGTGGCCGGCCGGCACGGCCTGGACCTCGGCGGGGCGACCACGGGCCTGGACGAGCTCGCGGGCGTCCTCGCCCGTGCCGACGCCGTGGTCACCGGCAACACCGGGCCCGCCCATCTCGCGGCGGCCGTCGCGACACCGGTGGTGTGCCTGTTCGCGCCGGTGGTCCCGGCCGAGCGCTGGCGGCCCTACGGGGTGCGGCATGTGCTGCTCGGCGACCAGCGGGCGGCCTGCGCGCTGACCAGGGCCCGCGTCTGTCCCGTGGCGGGGCATCCGTGCCTCGACGGGGTCGGCGACGCCGAGGTGATCGAGGCCGTGGCCTCGCTCCTGGAACCGGACCCGGGGCCCGCTCCCCCCAAGGCCCCGTACGACCACGACGGGCCGCCCCGCACGGAGGGCCCGCACGGACTCGCCGCGCGCCGGGACCGGCCGGCCGCCGCCACCGCACCGGCCGCCGCCACCGCACCGGCCGCCGCCACCCCACCGACCGCGGCGACCGCGGCGACTGCGGGGAAAGCCACGACCGCCGTGTCGGGGGCGAGAGGAGGAACGACCGCATGAACATCCTGCTGTGGCACGTCCACGGATCCTGGACGACGGCATTCGTCCAGGGGCCGCACACCTACCTGACACCCGTCACGCCCGATCGCGGCCCCGACGGGCGGGGCAGGGCCCAGACCTTCGCGTGGCCCGACTCGGTCCACGAGATCGCGCCGGACCGGCTCCGGGACGCGCCGGTCGACCTGGTCGTGCTCCAGCGGCCCCACGAGGAGGAGCTGGCCACACGATGGCTCGGCGGCCGACGGCCCGGCAGGGACGTTCCGGCGGTGTACGTGGAGCACAACACCCCCCGTGGTGACGTTCCCCTGACCCGGCATCCGGTGGCCGACCGCCGGGACCTGACCCTCGTGCACGTCACCCACTTCAACCGGCTGCTGTGGGACAACGGCACGACCAGGACCGCCGTGGTCGAACACGGCGTCGTCGACCCCGGCCACCGCTACACCGGCGACCTCGCCCGAGCCGCCGTGGTGATCAACGAGCCGGTGCGGCGCGGCCGTTACGTCGGGACGGACCTGCTGCCCGAGCTGGCGCGGGCGGTGCCCCTGGACGTCTTCGGGATGCGGACCGAGGGACTGGCCGCGCACCTGGGACTGCCTGAGGAACGGTGCCGCACGGCCGACCTCCCCCAGGCACGGCTCCACTCGGCCATGGCGGAACGGCGTTTCTACCTCCACCCGGTGCGCTGGACGTCCCTCGGCCTTTCCCTGCTCGAGGCGATGCACCTCGGCATGCCCGTCGTCGCGCTCGCCACCACCGAGGCGGTCGAGGCGGTACCCGCCGGTGCCGGAATCCTGTCCACACGACCGGAGGTGCTCGCGCGAGCGGCCCGGCGCTACCTCGACGACCGCGACGCGGCCGCCGCCGACGGCGCCCGGGCCCGTCAGGCGGCCCTCGAACACTACGGCCTCAAGCGCTTCCTGGACGACTGGGAGCGCCTCATCGCGGAGGCGTGCTCATGACCCCTCTCCATTCGAACTCCTCGGCGTCCCCGCCCTCCTCTGCGTCGAACTCCCCGGGGCGGGCGGCGCGTCCGGCCCGGTCGGCGGCTCCGGGGGGTGCGCGCGGCCCCTTGTCGATCGCCCTGATATCCGAGCACGCGAGCCCGCTCGCCGCCCTCGGCGGCGTGGACGCCGGTGGTCAGAACGTGCACGTCGCCCAGCTGGCGGGCGCGCTCGCGGACCGGGGCCACCGGGTGACCGTCTACACCCGGCGGGACGACGCCGCCCTGCCGGACACGGTGCCGCTGCGGCGCGGGGTGCTCGTCCGCCATGTGCCGGCCGGTCCGCCCGAGCACCTGCCGAAGGACGAACTCCTTTCCCACATGCGGCCGTTCGCGCGCCATCTGGCCGACCGGTGGCGCGAGGAGCGCCCTGACGTGGTCCACTCCCACTTCTGGATGTCGGGGCTCGCCGGGCTCTGGGCGACCCGGGAGACGGGCATACCGCTCCTGCACACGTACCACGCGCTGGGCATCGTGAAGCGGCGCCACCAGGGCGCGGCGGACACGAGTCCCCCCACCCGCGTCGCGTACGAGCGGGAGGTGGGCCTGGGCTGCGACCGGGTCGTCGCCACCTGCCGCGACGAGGTCGAGGAGCTGGCCGCGATGGGCATCGCCCGCGTCAAGGCCGACATCGTGCCCTGCGGCGTCGACCCGGCCGCCTTCCGGCCGGACGGACCGGCCGCCCGGCGCGGACCGTACCGCCACCGCCTGCTGCACCTGGGCCGGCTGGTGCCCCGCAAGGGCGCGGCCGTCTCCGTCGCCGCCCTCGGGCGGCTGCCCGGCACCGAGCTCGTGATCGCCGGAGGGCCCGCGCCCGACGCGCTCGACGCGGACCCGGAGGTGCGGCGACTGCGCGCGCTCGCCGCCGAGACGGGCGTCGCGGACCGGGTGTTCTTCACGGGGGCCGTGCCGCCGGCGGCGGTGCCGGTCCTGATGCGGAGCGCCGACGTCGTGCTGTGCCCGGGGGACTACGAACCCTTCGGCATCGTGCCGCTGGAGGCCATGGCGTGCGGCCGGCCGGTCGTCGCCAGCGCGGTGGGAGGCCAGCTGGACACGGTGGCCCACGGTGTGAACGGCCTGCTGGTGCCGCCCGGCAGCCCACCTGTGCTGGCCGCGGCCGTTCGGCTGCTGCTCGCCGATCCCGCGCTGCGCGCGGAGTACGGCAGGGCCGGGCGGCGCCGGGTCCTCGAACGCTTCTCCTGGCAGCGCGTGGCCGGGGCGACGGAGGCGTCCTACCGGGCGGTGCTCGCCGCACACGCGCCGATGGCCGGAGCACTCTGACACCGACGACTGGCGAGGACACCGACGACTGGCGAGGGAGGTGCGGCCCGGTCCCGGCGGGGCACCCGGCCGACGCGACATGAACGAATCCGAGATCTACGAGGACGCACGGCTGCACTGCCGGGCGCTGTGCCAGGCCGTCGACCGTCTGGACGGTGCGGATCTGCGCCGGCTCGCCCGGTGGGGGCGCCGCCTCGCGGCGGTGCTCACCGACGGCGGGCGGCTGCTGGCGGCCGGCAACGGCGGCAGCGCCGCGCAGGCGCAGCACCTCACGGCGGAACTCGTCGGGCGCTACCGCGACGAGCGCCCCGCCTACTCGGCCCTGTCCCTGCACGCCGAGACGTCCAGCGTCACGGCCATCGGCAACGACTACGGCTTCGAGCAGGTCTTCGCCCGCCAGGTCGCCGCGCACGGCCGGCCCGGCGACCTCCTCGTCCTTCTGTCGACCTCGGGCCGCAGCCCCAACCTGCTGTCCGCCGCGATGACGGCCCGCTCCCGCGGCCTCGCCGTCTGGGCCGTCACCGGCCCCGGCCCCAACCCCCTCGCCGAGGCCTCGGACGACGCCCTGACCATCGACGCCGACACCACGGCGACGGTCCAGGAGGCCCACCTGGTGGTCGTGCACCTGCTGTGCGAGTTCTTCGACGCGTCCCTCGTGGACGCGGCCGCGGCGGACCGGGGCGCGCGCACCGGCCTGGCCACCGGGCCCGAGGGCGCCCCCGGGAGGGCCGCCGTGCCGACGGGGCCACCGGCCCGGGCGGGTGGCCACCCGCACGGGGGCGCGAACGGCCGACCGTACGGAGGTGCGTCGTGAGCCGAGGTCCGCTGGTCGTCGTGGGTGATCTGCTGCTCGACGAGGACATCGAGGGCGAGGCCGGCCGACTGGCGCCGGACGCGCCGGTGCCGGTGGTCGACGTGGCGGGGGTGTGGCGGCGGGCGGGCGGGGCGGGGCTCGCCGCGGTCCTCGCCGCGCGGCTCGGCTCCCGGTCCGGCGCGCGGCGCGGCGACCGGCGGAACGCCCCGGACGTCGTCCTCGTCACCGCGCTCGGCTCCGACGAGGCCAGTGCGGCGGCCCGGCGGTGTCTGGGCGACCGCGTGCGGCTCGTCACGGTGCCGCTGGACGGCACCCTGCCGGTGAAGACCCGGGTCCTGGCCGGCGGGCGGCCCGTCGTCCGGCTCGACCGGGGCGGTGGAACCCCGGGACGGCCCGGTACCGAGGTGGCGCGCGCGCTGGAGTCCGCGGGCGCGGTCCTGGTCTCCGACTACGGCCGGGGCACGGCCGACGCGCTGCGCGAGTGGCTCGCCGCGGCGGCCCGGCGCGTGCCCGTGGTGTGGGACCCGCATCCGCGCGGCGGCCCGCCGGTGGCCGGGACCCGTCTCGCGACCCCGAACGCGAAGGAGGCCGCGGCGTTGAGTCCGCGGCCGGGCTCGTCGCTGCGCTCGCACGCCGAGCGGGGCGCCGAGCTCGCCGAGCGGTGGGGCGCCACCCATGTCGTCATCACCCTCGGCGCGGCGGGGGCCCTGCTGACGAGGGCCGGTTCGACGGCTCCGCTGCTGGTGCCCGCGCCCGCCGTCAGCGGCGGCGACCCGTGCGGCGCGGGCGACTGCTTCGCCGCGGCGGCGGCGATGGCGCTCGCCGAGGGCGCCCTGCCGGAGGAGGCGGTGGAACGGGCCGTGTCCGAGGCCGCCGCGTTCGTCGGCGCGGGCGGCGCCTCGGCCGTGTCCGGCGCCCGACAGGACGCCACGCCCCCGACGCCCGGCCGCGAGCCCGCCCAGGACGCCTTCGCCCTCGCCCGCCGCGTCAGGGCCCGGGGCGGCACCGTGGTCGCCACGGGCGGCTGTTTCGATCTGCTGCACGCCGGCCACGTCGGTCTCCTGGAACGCGCCGGCCGGATCGGCGACTGCCTGATCGTGTGCGTCAACTCGGACGCCTCCCTCGCCCGGCTGAAGGGCCCCGGCCGTCCCCTCACCCCGCTCGCCGACCGGATGCGCGTGTTGGCCGCCCTCGGCAGCGTCGACGCGGTGGTGGCCTTCGACGAGGACACCCCGGAACGGCTCCTGGAGGCGCTGCGGCCGGACGTGTGGGTGAAGGGCGGCGACTACTCCCCCGACGGCCTCCCCGAGACCCGGGCCCTACGGCGCTGGGGTGGCCAGACGGTCGTCCTGCCGTATCTGGACGGCCGCTCGACGACCCTCCTGGCCGACCGAGCCGCCCGTGCCGCGGCGGCGGGACGGTCCGACCGATGAGCGCGCCGGAAGCCGCCGGCCGGGACACCACGCGGGATTCCCGGCCGCGCGGAGAGCGCACCGCGCCGGATCGCCGGCCGCCGGGCCGGGCCACCAGGCCGGCCGCCACACCGGGTCACCGGCCACCCGGCGACGGCACCGCGCCCGCCGCCACACGTGATCCTCGGCCGCCCGGCGACGGCACCGCGCCGGTGCGGCACGACCCGCACCATACGCCTGGTCGGGACGCCGCGCCCGCCGCCACACGTGATCCCCGGCCGCCCAGCGACGGCACCGCGCCGGTGCGGCACGACCCGCCCCGTACGCCGTGGGGCACCCGCTCTGGGCCCGCCGCCGCTCCCGAGCGGCCGCACCTGTCCCGTACGCCGAAGGCCTCGGCACTCACGGGGCAGACGTCCAAGGGCCGTTCCCCGCGACCCGACACCGGGCCCGCCGCCGCTTCCGAGCGGCCCGACCCGTCCCGTACACCTGACGAGGCGGCACCCACGGGGCAGCCCGACCCGCCCCGTATGCCGAAGAACCGCCCCTCCGGGCCCGGCGCCGCGCCGGGCGCCACCGCCGCTCCGCGGCACGGCCGTCTCTCCGGCGGGCGGCCGGTGGTGCTGGTGTTGCGGGCTCTCGGGCTCGGGGATCTGCTGACCGCCGTACCGGCGCTGCGGGCGCTCCGGCGGGCGCTGCCGGAGCATGAGCTGGTGCTCGCCGCGCCGCGGGAGCTGGCGCCGGTGGCGCGGGCCACGGGGTGCGTGGACCGGCTGCTGGACGCCTCGGGTCCTGGACGGAGCGTGCCCGCCCTGCTGCCGGGCGAGGCGCGCGGCCCGCACCTGGCGGTGAATCTGCACGGGCGCGGGCCCGCCAGTCACCGTCTGCTCGCCGGGCTCGGGCCGGAGCGTCTGTGGGCCTTCCGCCACCCGGAGGTCCCGGGCGTGCGGGGACCTGCCTGGATCCCGGACGAGCACGAACGGCTGCGCTGGTGCCGGCTGCTGCGCTGGTACGGGCCGGCCGCCGATCCGGACGACGTCCTGATCGCGCCGCCGGCCGGGGCCCGGTCCCCGCTGCCGGGCGCGGTCGTGGTCCACCCCGGGGCGCAGGCGGCCGCCCGGCGCTGGCCGGTGGACCGGTTCGCGGCGGTGGTACGGGGCGTGCGCCGGGCGGGCCTGCCGGTGCTGGTGACGGCGGGTCCGGGCGAGGGCCCGCTCGCCCGGTCGGTCGCGGAGCACGCCGGTCTGCCCCCGTCGGCGGTGATGGGCGGGGACGGCGCGGGCGAGGGGATTCCGTTCGAGGAGCTGTGCGGGCTGGTCGCCGCCGCGCGCTGTGTCGTGGTCGGGGACACGGGCCTCGCTCATCTGGCGACCGCGCTCGGCACCCGCTCGGTGGTGCTCTTCGGGCCGGTGTCACCGGCGCTGTGGGGGCCGCCGGAGAACGGACGCCACCGGGCGCTCTGGCACCCGGGGCACGGCCCGGCAGCCGGGAGCCCGGGCGATCCGCACGCGGACCGGCCGGACCCCCGGCTGCTGGAGATCACGGTCGACGAGGTCCTGGAGGCCGTCCTCGCCCTGTCGGCGTCCGCCGCTCCCGCCGCTGACGCCGGTCGCCCCACTGACGCCGGTCGCCCCGCCCCCGTCGTCGAGGCGGCGAGCCGGTGAGCCGGCGGTCCGCTTCCGGGCGCGCACCCGCGCCCGGCCCGGTGGAGGCGCTCCGCTCAGGCCGCGCTCTCCAGCGCGGGCCGGGTGAGGGGCGTGCGGACCTCGACCGGCTCGGGAAGCGGCTTCGGCGTCATCCGGACGGTCGCGCCGGCGGTCCGGGGACCGCGCAGCAGCCATCCGGCGGTCACCGCGGCCGCGACGACCAGGCCGCCGGTGACCAGGGCGCCCCGCGCGCCCAGGATCTCCATGAGCAGGCCCAGGGTGGGCGGCGCGGCCAGGCCCCAGAGGGTGCGGATGCTATTCCAGGCGCCGAGGACGCGGCCGCGCATGTGGGGCGGCGGGTCGGTCTGCAGCAGGGTGTTCTGGGCGGTGTCGGTGACGGACTCGGCGACGGCCATGGGCAGCGCGAGCACCACGAGGAACATCAGGGACGGCGAGACGCCCGCGACCACCTGGAGGAGTGCGCCGCCCGCGGTGAGGAGGGCGACCATCCGGACCCGGGGGCTGCGCAGCCGCGCGCCGAGCACCGCGCCGACGATGCCGCCGACGGCCAGCGCCGTGGAGACGGCGCTGAAGGAGCCGGCGGAGCCGGCGAGCGGTCCGGTGACCAGGACGGCGAGGGTCAGGGAGTAGTTGCGGCCGAAGAGTGCGCTGACCGCGTTCAGGGCCGCGAGGGCGACGAGCCGGGGGCGCCGGGCGAAGAAGACCAGGCCACCACGGACGCTGGTGTCGGAGGCGTCGGCCGCGTCGGCCGCCGCTCGTGCGGGGCCGGTGGACCCGTCGGCGGCGGAACCGGCCTCCATCGCCCCGTGCTGGGGACGGATCAGCGTCAGGAACGGGATCACGGCCGCCACGAAGAAGAACGAGACGCCGTTGGCGACGTAGGCGGCGGCCGTGCCGAGCGTCGCGACGGTGATGCCGGCCAGGGCGGCACCCGCGAGCCGGCCCGCGCTGTGGGCGAGCGAACCGACGCCGATGGCCGAGGGGACGTCCCGGGCGGGCACGAGGTCGTTGCCGAGCAGCGCGCAGGCCGGGCCGTCGACGGTGGCGACGAGGCCGGTGAGGACGGCGAGCCCGAGGAGGACGGGCAGGTTCAGCTGGTCGAAGGCGACGAGGGCGGCGGTGGCCAGGGCCACCAGGCCGAGCGTCACCTGGGCGAGCGCGGCGGTCACCTTGCGGGGCCAGCGGTCGACGACGGCTCCGCCGAGCAGCCCCATGAGCAGGCCGGGGGCGGCCTGGGCGGAGATGGAGAGGCCGGCGGCGGCGGGCGAGCCGGTGATCTGCAGGACCAGCAGGTTCTGGACGGTCAGCTGCATCCAGGTGCCGGTGTTGGAGACGAGGTGGGCGACGGCCCACCAGCGCATGCTGCGGTGGCGGAGCGAGCGCCAGGGCGACCTGTCGTCGTCGGCGGGGCGGCGGGCGCCGCGACGCGCGGACGCGGCGGAGGACAGGGCCCGCCAAGGGCGGAGGACCGAGGAGGACGGGGAGGAGAGCAGACGCAAGGAAGGCACGGGATCACCGGGCGCGGCGCGAGGCACGCGCGGAAAGTGGAGGGAGCGGGGGCGGCGGGAGCGGCGGGGCGACCGCGATCCGTCGCGCCGGGAACGCCGGGGACATCGGCGGCACCGAGGACACCGGCACGGTGGGAGCGGGTCAGCGGCCCATCGTGGCAGACGGTCTCCGAGAAGAGGGTGACCCCCCTTACACGGCGCCACCACCGCGGTCGCGACCCACCCCAACTCCCTTGTCGCAGAAGCCTTGTGGGGGTCGCGTGGGCTTGCTCACACACATCGGACGAATGCGTGCAGGAAGGGCAGGAAGGGACAGAGATGAACAACGGGATGAACGACGGGACGAACGACGGAGCAAAGATCACACTCGAGGGCCGGTCGGCCCTCGTCACCGGCGGAGCGAGAGGCCTGGGCGCGGCGATCGTCCGCAGGCTGGCGCGCGCCGGAGCGACGGTCCTGGTCGCCGACGTCCGGCAGGAGCTGGCGAAGGAGCTGTGCGAGAGCCTCGTGGCCGAGGGCCGGCAGGCGCGGCCGGTCGGGCTCGACGTACGGGACGCGGAGGCGGTCGAGGAGCTCTTCGAGGACCTCGACGCCTCGGGCGGTGCGGTGGACGTGCTGGTGAACTGCGCCGCCGTGGACGTCACCAAGTCCGTGGCCGAGCTCACGTCCGAGGAGATCACGCGGGTGATCACGACGGACCTGCTGGGCCCGATGTACCTGTGCCGCGAGGGCTACCGCCGCATGGTCGCCCGGGGCGGCGGTCACATCGTGAACATCCTGTCGACCGCCTCCCTCCGTACCTGGACCGAGGCGGGCCCCTACTCCGCGGCGAAGACGGGTCTGCGCGCGTTCACGCACACCCTGTTCAAGGAGGCGCAGCGGGACTGCCCCGGCATCGGGGTCACGGGAATCGTCGCGGGCGGCATGGAGACGCCGTTCATCATGGAGCGCTTCCCGGAGACCGACACGGCGCTGCTGCAGAGCCCGGAGGTCGTCGCGGACGCCGTGATGTACGCGCTCTCGGTGCCGGCGGGCAGCGCGGCCGCCGAGCTGGTCGTCGTACCCCGGCGCGAGGTGTCCTGGCCGTGAGGCGGGGCACCCGCCCCCCACGGGACGACGAGACAGCGGACGAGCGGACGAGACGGACGGGAAGGTGGCCGCCATGAAGGCCGTCACGTGGCAGGGCCGGCGCAAGGTGTCGGTGGAGACGGTGCCCGACCCCGTGCTGCGGGAGCCGACCGACGTGATCGTGCGGATCACGTCGAGCGGGCTGTGCGGGTCGGACCTGCACCTGTACGAGGTGCTGGGGCCGTTCCTCGACCCCGGTGACGTGCTCGGGCACGAGCCGATGGGTGTGGTGGAGGAGGTGGGCGCGGAGGTCCGGCGGCTCAAGCCGGGCGACCGGGTGGTGGTGCCGTTCAACGTCTCCTGCGGCACCTGCCCCATGTGCCTGAGCGGGCTGCACTCGCAGTGCGAGACGACCCAGGTGCACCAGTACGGCACGGGCGCCGCCCTGTTCGGCTACACCAAGCTGTACGGGCAGGTGCCCGGCGGGCAGGCCGAGTATCTGCGCGTGCCGTTCGGCGACAGACTCCCCATCCCGGTGCCCGAGGGCCCGCCGGACGACCGCTTCGTGTACCTGTCGGACGTGCTGCCGACGGCGTGGCAGGCCGTGGAGTACGCCGAGGTGCCGCGCGGCGGTTCGGTCGCGGTCCTCGGTCTCGGCCCGATCGGCGACATGGCCGCCCGGATCGCCCTGCTGCGCGGGGCGGAGCTCGTGGTCGGCATCGATCCGGTGGCCGACCGCCGTCACCGGGCGGCGGCCCGCGGGGTGCAGGTCCTGGACCCGTCCGACTCGGAGCTGGTGGACCGGGTGCGGGACCTGACCGACGGGCGCGGACCCGACGCGGTGATCGACGCGGTCGGCATGGAGGCCCACGGCGCGCCGGTCGCGCACGGCCTGCACACGATGGTCTCCCTCCTGCCCGACGTGCTCGCCCGGGGCCTGATGCGCCGCTACGGCGTGGACCGCCTGTCCGCGCTGCACCTGGCGGTGGAACTGGTGCGCCGGGGCGGGACCGTCTCGGTCGCCGGGGTGTACGGGGGCGCGGCCGACCCGATGCCCCTGCTGGTGATGTTCGACAAGCAGCTGCGGCTGCACATGGGCCAGGCGAACGTCCTGCGCTGGGTCGACGACCTGCTGCCGCTGCTCACCGACGCCGATCCGCTCGGCGTGGACGACTTCGCCACCCACCGGCTGCCGCTCGCCGAGGCCCCGGACGCCTACGCGATGTTCCAGGCCAAGCGCGACGGCGTGGTGAAGGTGCTCTTCCGGCCCTGAGCCGCTGCGGGGGCGGCGCGCCGGGCATCGGGCCGGCGGGCCGCCGCCCGGTGCCCGGGCCGGCTCGCACCCCGACCGCCGGGGCGGTGCATGACCTCCGTGTCCCGGAGCAGACGCAGGGACATGGGCGCGTGCGCCGCGTGCCCGTGACCCCGTGTGTCATCCGTGATCCCCGTGTGTGAAAGGACCTTCGTCATGACCGCACCCGCCACCACCACGCTCGGCCCGCGAAGCGACCTGTCCCAGGTCTTCGAGCTCGCCCAGCAGCTGCGCGTGGACTCGGTGCGCGCCAGTACGGCGGTGGGCTCGGGGCACCCCACCTCCAGCCTGTCAGCGGCCGACCTGATGGCGGTGCTGATGACCCGCCATCTGCGCTACGACTGGGACGCGCCCGACGACCCGGCGGGCGACCACCTCGTCTTCTCCAAGGGGCACGCCTCGCCGCTGCTGTACGCGATGTTCAAGGCCGCCGGCGCGATCGGCGACGACGAGCTGATGACGACGTACCGCCGCCTCGGACACCGGCTCCAGGGTCACCCCACCCCCGAACTGCCGTGGGTGGACGTGGCCACCGGCTCCCTCGGCCAGGGCATCGGCTACGCCGTCGGCATCGCGCTGGCGGTCCGTGACCTGGAGAAGCGGTCCTCGCGGGTGTGGGTGCTGTGCGGGGACAGCGAGACGTCCGAGGGTTCGGTGTGGGAGGCGCTCGACAAGGCCGGGCACCACCGGCTCGCCAACCTCACCGTCCTGATCGACGTGAACAGGCTGGGTCAGCGCGGTCCCACCGAGCTGGAGTGGGACACCGGCGCGTACGTCCGCCGCGCGGAGGCGTTCGGCTGCCGGGCGATCGAGGTCGACGGTCACGACCTGGAGGCGATCGACCGGGCGCTGACCACGGCCGCGGACGGGCAGGCGCCCACGGTCATCGTCGCCAGGACCGTCAAGGGCCGTGGCGTGTCGGAGGTGGCCGACAAGGACGGCTGGCACGGCAAGGCGCTGCCCGAGGACATGGCCGAACGCGCCGTCGCCGAACTCGGCGGCGTACGCGATCTGCGGGTGCGCGGCCCGCGCCCGTCCGCCGACGGATCGGCTCCCGCCGGCAGGGCGCGGGACGGGGCCGTGAGCGTGGAGCTGCCCCGCTACGAGGTCGGGGACGAGGTCGCCACCCGGGTCGCCTTCGGCGCCGCCCTGGCCGCGGTCGGCGCGCGTCCCGAGGTGGTGGCCCTGGACGCCGAGGTCGGCAACTCGACCCATGCCGACGAGTTCGGCAAGGCCCACCCGGAGCGGTACTTCCAGACCTACATCGCCGAACAGCAGATGATCGCCGACGCGGTCGGCATGGCGGTCCGCGGCTTCCGCCCCTACGCCACCACCTTCGCCGCCTTCCTCACCCGCGCCCACGACTTCATCCGCATGGCCGCCGTCTCCCGGATCACGATGGCGCTCTGCGGAACGCACAGCGGTGTCGAGATCGGCGCGGACGGCCCCTCCCAGATGGGTCTCGAGGACCTCGCCATGATGCGGGCCGTCCTCGGCTCCACCGTGCTCTACCCGAGCGACGCCACCTCGGCGGCCGCCCTGACCGCGGCCATGGCCGACCTCGACGGCATCTCCTACCTCCGCACCACCCGCGGCTCCTACCCCGTCCTCTACGGCGCCGACGAGACCTTCCCCGTGGGCGGCTCGAAGACCCTCCGCGAGCACGGCACCGACGACCGGGTCACCCTCGTCGGCGCCGGCGTCACGCTGCACGAGTGCCTCGCCGCCGCCGATGAGCTGGCCGCGGACGGTGTACGGGCCCGGGTCGTCGACCTCTATTCCGTGAAGCCCGTCGACACCGGCACCCTCGTCCGCGCGGCGCGGGAGACCGGCGCCCTCGTCGTGGTCGAGGACCACCACCCCGAGGGCGGCATCGGCGAGGCCGTCCTGTCGGCCCTGGCGTCGTACGGCGGCGAGCGGCCGGCCTTCGCCCACCTCGCCGTCACGGACCTTCCGGGCTCCGGCACCACCGAGGAACTCCTCGACGCCTGCGGCATCTCCCGGAACCACATCGCCCGGGCCGCCCGTGAACTCCTCGCCCCCTAGGGCGGGGATGGTGGCGGGGGCGGCTCTCTTTGGACGAGGAGGAGGGCGACGTCGTCGGTGCGGTGCGCGGCGTCCGTGACGTGGCTGATCAGGTCGTCCGCGAGGTCGTCGAGGTCACGCGCCCGTGACCGGCCCAGGCGCTCGGCCAGGTCCGCCATGGCCGTACCGATGTCGCTGCCGGGGGCCTCGACGAGCCCGTCGGTGTACAGGGCGAGGACGGAGCCGGGCTCCCAGGGCAGCTCCGTGGTGCGGTAGTCGGCGTCGGCCGTGACGCCGATGCCGAGGAGCAGTCCCGGAGGGACGTCGAGGACCTCGGTGCGCCCGTCGGGGTGGCGCAGCAGGGGCGGCGGGTGTCCGGCCGTCGCCACCCGGAGGCGGCCCAGGACCAGGTCGAACTCGGCGATCAGACAGCTGGTGAAGCGGTCCGGGTCGAGGTCGGCCATCAGCCGGTTGGTCCGCGCCAGGATGTCGCCGGGCGACGCGCCGGCCGTGGCGTGCGCGTGGACGGCGGTGCGCACCTGCCCCATCAGGGCCGCGGCGGTCGTGTTGTGGCCCTGGACGTCGCCGATGACGGCGATGACGGTGGTGGGGGTGGCGTGGACGAGGTCGTAGAAGTCGCCCCCGATGTCCATGCCATGCCCTGCGGGCAGATAGCGGGCGGCGACGGCGACCCCGGGAAGCGGGGTCAGGCCGTGCGGCAGCAGGCCCGTCTGGAGGCTGTGCGCGAGGGAGTGCTTGGCGTCGTAGAGCCGGGCCCGCGCCAGGGCCTGGGCGATCAGGCCGGCCAGTGAGGTGAGCAGCGCCCGCTCGGCCGGCGGGAAGGGCCGCGGCCGGTCGTACGAGAGGATCAGCGAGCCCACGGGACGGCCGGAGGCGATGAGGGGCAGGAAGGCCCAGGCGTTGCGCCCCTCGTAGCGCGGCGCGTGGGGGTGCGCGCGGCGCAGGGCCTCGTACGTGGGGAAGAAGACCGGGACACCGGTGGCGAGCACCTGGGCGTCCGCGACCTCCGCGGTCAGCGGGGTGCCGTCGAAGCGGTCGACGAACTCCTGGCGGTAGCCGCGGTGACCGATGATGCGGAGACGGCCCTCGTCCGCGCTCATGAGGACGAGGCCGCGCGGGCCGAAGGAGGGCACGATCTGGTCGGCGACGAGTTCGACGACGTCCTGGACGCCGGCGGCCTCGGCCAGGGACGCCGCCAGATGCATGAGCTGGTACACGGCGGTGGCGCCGACGGGCTCGACCGGTCGCACCGACGTCGTGTCCCCGGTCCCGGTCGTGGCCCCGGTGGCCGCCTCGGTGGGGGGCTGGGCGGTGAGCTCGCTGATGTGCACGCTGACGCCCGTGACGTCGGGATAGAGCTCGAACAGCAGCCGGGTCGCGGGCCGCCGCACGGCGGTGAACGACGTGGGCCGGCGGGTGACCACCGCCTCGCGGTAGCGGTCCTCGAAGTCCGGGTCGTTCAGCCAGAGCAGCACCTCCCAGGGCCGTCTGCCCAGCAGAGCGGCCGCGCCGGCGTTCACCAGCTCGGCACCGGCGGTGTTGATGAAGGTGATGCGCCCGTCGAGGTCGAGCGCGCAGCACCCCACGGGCAGCCGTTCCGCGAAGTCCACGGCGGCCGCGCCGAGGGCGGGGTCGGACTCGGAGGGACGTGCCGGATGCACGACGCGCGGTTCCGCGGGCGGCGGCACCGGCGGGTCCTGCTCGGCGGCCCGCCGCAGCAGCCGCGCCGACCGGCGGCAGCAGTCGTCGAGCGCCGTCCGTTCGCGTGCGTCGAGTTCGGGGGCGTGCCAGATCGGCCAGAGCAGGACGATGCCGCCCCACACGGTGTCGGTGCCGGTGTCGGTGCCCGCTTCTGGGTCGGCGAGGGGCGCGGCCGCCAGCATGAAGTCGTACGGCAGCACGATCCCGACCCGCGGATAGCGGCGGGCGATCTCCTGCTGGCCGCCCAGCCAGACGAGCCTGCGGTCCCGGATGGCGTCGGCGACCGGGATGGGGGCGTCGGCCGGGACCCGGACCCACGGTGCGGCGATCTCCGGGGAGACGCCCGACACCAGGGCCAGCCTCAGCATCCGCTCGCCCGGCACCTGCAGATAGAGGAGCCCGATCGACGCCTCGGTCTGACGCATGACGTCGGCGACGACGGCGTCCATCCGCCCGTCGCCGAAGACGTCCTCGGTGTTCGCACCGGTCGGGCCGCCCACGCCGCTCACCCACGGGCCGGGCGTGCCGGTCGGGCGGCGGCGCGGCGTCGACGGCGGAGCACCACACCCATATGCGGACCTTACGTCGGTCGGCGGCCGCTCGCGCGACAAGCCGGCCGCTCCGGCGCGCGCAGGTGCGGCGTGATCACGGCGCCGGCGGCACCAGCTCCGGGTGGGCCTTGAGCAGTCTCGGCGGGGCCGCCTGGCACCACGAGTCCACGACGATCGCCCGCAGCTCCTCCGCGTCGTCGAGGGCGCCGATGCGGACCCTTACCCAGGCGAAGGCCGCCTCGTGGTCCGCGACCCAGAACTTCTGCGGCTCGGCGAGGACCAGCTCGTCGCGCTCCAGTTTCGGGCAGCGGACGGCCATCGACGTCTCGTCGTCGGGGAGCGTGAGGAACATCTTCCCGGCGACCCGGAAGGTGGGCATGGCCCAGGCCTCCTTCTCCCTGGTCGCCGGCAGGGCGAGGGCGAGTTCACGGACTTCGGCGGAGGTGATCATGCCCCGACCGTACGGCCTTCCACTGACATCGGGACGGGCCCGACGCGTAGGCTTCGCACGGCACGGACGCGGCAGGGGGCTGAGGACATGGCGACGGAGCCGGCACGCAGGTGGGGGGCCACGAAGGGGTCCACGTGGGAATCCGCCCTCGATGCGGTCGTGGTGTACGCGGAGGGCGCGCTGTGCCGCCGGATCGCGCGGGGCGTCGTGCCGCCGGACGGCCGCGTGCGGGTCACGGGTCTGCCCCGCTCCCTCGACCCGGGTTCGCTGCGGGTGCGCGTGCTCGGCCCGTCCGGGATGCGGGTCACGGAGGCGCGGGTCGAGGTCGAGGCCGAACCGCCCGCCGCCGGCGCGGCCGAGGGGCTGCGGCGCGAGGTGGAGCGGCTGCGTGACGCGTACGCGGCGGCGCGGGCCCGCCGGGACCGGCAGGCGGGCCTCATCGAGGAGGTCGGCGGGCTGCGCCCGGTGCCACCGCCCCGCAAGCGCGAGGACCCGCACCGCCGCACCCCCGTCGACGCGTGGCTGGAACTCGCCGACTTCGTGGACGCCCGGCTCACCGGCCTGCACGCCCGCCTGACCGAGCTGGACGAGGCCCTGGCCCTCGCCGGCCACGAGCTGGCCCTCGCCGAGGACACCCTCGCCCGCGCCTCCACCGCCGCCCCGGCAGCCCACCTGGCCACCACGGTCTCCGCGGTCCTCACCCTCACCGCCCCGGACGGCCCATCCACGGGGCCGGGCCAGACGCGGGCGCCGGGGACGGGGCCTCAGGCTGCGGCCGGGCCGGGGCCAGGGGCAGAGCCCCGCCCCGATGGGCCGCGCCCCGAATCGGCGCCCGGGCCGAGCGCGGAATCGACGTCCGGGCTGGAGGTGGAGCTGGAGTACGGGGTGCCGGGGGCCGTCTGGGTACCGGGCTATCGGCTCACGCACCGTCAGGGCGACGGCGACGGGCGGCTGGTGCTGCGGGCGTCGGTCGCCCAGCGGACCGGTGAGGACTGGACCGGTGTGCGGATCGCCCTGGCCACCGCCGACCTGCGGCGCAGGACGGACCTGCCGCAGCTGCGGTCGATCCGCATCGGGCGCCGCCAGGCGGCTCCCGCGCCGTCGGGCTGGCGCGAGCCGCCGGCCGGCCTCGCCGGCCTGTTCGCCGGGTACGACGCCGCCGGACCGCGTCCCGTCACCGTGGCGGGAGGCGCCGCGGCAAGCGGACCGCGTCCCATCACCGTGCCCGCCGGGCGGCCGGCCGTGACGGGAGGCGCCTCCGCGGCCGGACCGCGTCCCGGGCCATCCGCCCCGGCGGGAGGCACCACCGCGAGCGGGCCGCGTCCCGTCACCCCGCCCCCCGGGTACCCAGCCGCCTCCGGGTCCGTGCCGCCGCCACCCCCGCCGGCGCCCGCCGTGCCCGCACCGGTGGCGGTGCCGCCACCGGTCGCGCCGACCCACGCCGGGGCGCCCGCGTCCCTGCCCACCCCCGGCAGCGCGTACGGCGGCGGATACGGCGGCCCGCCCGAGGTCTTCCGGCAGGCCTTCGCCGGGGCTCCCGCTCCGGCCGGCCGCCCGTCCGGGCCCGGCGCTCCCGGCGCGGCCGCGCCCGCTCCGGCGGCCCCGCCGGCGGTGGCCGGTCCGCCGCGGCCGGACGGCGCGGAGCTCGACTACGCCTCCCTCGTCCTGAGCGGCGCCGACGAGCCGGGCGGTCGGCGGGGGCTGCTGTTCCCCGAGGCCCCGTTCGACCCGGTGGCGGCCGAGTACCGCCGGCGCGCCGAGGCGGTGGCCGGGCTGCCGCTGCCCGGCCACGCCGTGCGGCCCCGCGAGTCGGCGGGCTCCTTCGACCACCGCTTCGACGCCGCCGCCCGCGCCGACATCCCGTCGGACGGCACCTGGCACACCGTGACCGTGGGCGAGATCCCGGTCGGTCTGCGCACCGAGTACCTCTGCGTGCCGTCCGTGGAACAGACGGTCTACGCCACGCTGGTGCTGTCCAACGCCACCGACCAGGCGCTGCTGGCCGGGCCGGTGGAGGTCGTCGTCGACGACGAGTTCCTGCTGACGGCGGCGCTGCCCACGCTCGCCCCGGGTGGTGTGCGGAGGGTGGGGCTCGGGCCGGCCGAGGGCGTGCGGGTGACCCGTCGTACGCACCTCGCCGAGTCGACCTCGGGCCTGCGCAACACCACCACGGTGCTCGACCACCGCGTCCACGTGGAGCTGGCCAACCGGCTCGCGGGTCCGGTCACCGTCGAGGTCCGGGAGCGCGTGCCCGTCACCTCCGATCCGGACGTCCGGATCGAGGAGCGCGCCGGCTGGTCCGTGCCCGAGGAGGGCACCGAGCCGGAGCAGCACGCCCCGGGCACCCGTATCCGGCGGGTGGAACTGCCCGCTGGCGGCACCGCCGCCCTCGACGGCGGCTACGAGATCCGCATCCCGGCCGGCAAGGCCCTGGTCGGCGGCAACCGCAGGAGCTGACAGCCACCATGTCCCCCACCTCGCCCGTGCCCCCGGCTCCCGCACCGGAGTCCGCCCCGCCGTCGTCCGACTCCGCACGGCCGGTCCCCCTGCCCGTCACGGCCGTCACCTGTCTGGAGGACCGCGCGCATGTCGAGCGCACCGCCGTGCTCGACCTGACGGCCGGCGTCCAGCGGCTGCGTCTCGGCCCGGTCAGCGCGCTCGCCGTCGACCGCACCCTCCACGCGGAGCTGATCGGCGACCGTCCGGCCACGGTGCTCGACGTACGGATCGTCCGCGACTGGACGCCGCGCGGGCCGGGGGCTCCCGCTGACGGCGACTCCGCCCTGCGCCGGCACACCCACGCCCTCGAAGGGGAGCGGCTCGCCCTCGAACAGCGCCGGGACAGGTTGCGCGCCCGCCTCGACCTGCTCGGCCGGCTGGCCGAGGATCTGCTGCGGGAGATCGGTGAGGGCGCGGGCGCCGGGGAGTTCGAGGGGCAGCGGTGGGCCCGTGAACTGGACCGGGTGGACGGCGAACGCGACACCTGCGGCGAGGAGCTGCGCGCCGTGGAGGCGCGGCTCGCCGCCGTCGGTGTGGAGCTCGGCGAGGCGGAGCGGGCCATGGAACGGTCCGAGGAGGAGCCCGCCGAGCTGGTCGGCCATGTCGAGGTGACCGTGGAGTGCGCGGTCGCCGGGCCGGTGACGCTGCGCCTGAGTCATCTGACGCCGTGCGCACTGTGGCGGCCGGCCTACCGGGCGGTACTCGACGGGGACTCCCTGACGCTGGAGACCGACGCGGTGGTCTGGCAGCGCACCGGCGAGGACTGGTCGGACGTACGGCTGACGCTGTCGACGGCCCGGTCGTCGCTGGCCGGCGAGCCGCCGCGGCTGGTCGAGGACCGGCTGACGCTGAAGGACCGCTCCGCCGCCGAGCGCCGCACCGTCGACGTCGAGCTGCGGGAGGAGGAGATCGGCACCCTCGGTCCGGCCGCCGTGCTGGGGCTGCCGGGTGTGGACGACGGGGGCGAGGTGCGGGTGATGGCCGCGCCCGCACCGGTCTCCGTGCCCGGGGATGGCCGTGCTCACCGGGTGCCGCTGTCGTCCTTCACCACGGTCGCGAGCAGCGAGTACGCCTGCTCGCCGGAGCTGTCGCCGCTGGTCACCCGGCTGGTGCGGTTCGACAACCGCTCCGGTCACGCCCTGCTGGCGGGGCCGGTGGACCTGGTCCGCGGCAGCGGGTTCGGCGGCCGGGCCACGCTGGACTTCACCGCTCCCGGCGCCGCCGCCGAGCTCGCCTTCGGCGGCTCCGACGACTGCCGGGTGGTCCGGTACGCCGAGGAGTCCCGCGACACCTCCGGGATCACCCAGCGGACCGTGGTCACCCGTACCGTACGGCTCCATCTGTCGCGGTTCTCGGCGCCCGGCGAACGCGGCGACCGGCTCGTCGTGCTGCGGGAGCGGATCCCGGTGTCGGAGGTGGCGGCGGTGGAGGTGCGGGTGCGCGAGGCGGACTGCTCCCCCGCGCCCGACGTCGTCGACGCCGAGGGCATCGCCCGCTGGGAGGTCGCCCTTCCACCGGGCGGGCGGCGCACGGTCACCCTGGTCTACGAGCTGTCGGCGAAGGCGAAGGTCGCCGGCCTCTGAGGGCGGCACCACCTTCTCGGGCCATCACGAGGGATAAATCGGCTTTTCCGATCCATTTCCGCCGGGTAGGGGCTCTGCGTGTTCTCACGGTCCCGCGGTCCGCCGTGCGCGACCATACGGACGCCGTAACAGTCACGATGAGCGGAAGAAGGAACCGACGTGCCCGGCAGCGAGAGCGAAAACCCGGCGATTCCCTCCCCGACCCCTACGGAGAAGCGGCCCCAGAGGAACCAGGACTGGTGGCCGAATCAGCTGGACCTTCAGGTTCTCCACCAGCATTCGCCCCTGTCCGATCCGATGGGCGCGGAGTTCGACTACGCGAAGGAGTTCGCGAGCCTCGACGTCGAGGCGCTGAAGCGGGACGTCTTCGCGGTGATGACGGACTCCCAGGAGTGGTGGCCGGCCGACTACGGCCACTACGGGCCGCTGTTCATCCGGATGAGCTGGCATGCCGCGGGGACGTACCGCATCGCCGACGGCCGGGGCGGTGGGGGCAGCGGCGCGCAGCGGTTCGCCCCGCTCAACAGCTGGCCGGACAACGCGAGCCTGGACAAGGCGCGCCGGCTGCTGTGGCCGGTGAAGCAGAAGTACGGGCGGAAGATCTCCTGGGCCGATCTGCTGGTCTTCGCCGGCAACTGCGCCATGGAGTCCATGGGGTTCAAGACCTTCGGGTTCGGTTTCGGGCGCGAGGACATCTGGGAGCCCGAGGAGATCTTCTGGGGTCCCGAGGACACCTGGCTCGGGGACGAGCGCTACAGCGGTGACCGGGAGCTCACCGGCCCCTTCGCCGCCGTGCAGATGGGACTGATCTACGTCAACCCGGAGGGCCCCAACAGCAATCCGGATCCGCTCGCGGCCGCGCGGGACATCCGCGAGACCTTCGGGCGCATGGCGATGAACGACGAGGAGACGGTCGCGCTGATCGTCGGCGGGCACACCTTCGGCAAGTGCCACGGCGCGGTCGACCCGCAGTACATCGGCCCGGAGCCCGAGGCCGCCCCCATCGAGCAGCAGGGCATCGGCTGGCGGAACACGCACGGCACCGGCCGGGGCGCCGACACCCTCACCAGCGGGCTCGAGGGCGCGTGGACCACCGAGCCGACGCGGTGGGACAACGGCTACCTGGACAACCTGTTCCGTTACGAGTGGGAGCTGACCCGCAGCCCCGCCGGTGCGCACCAGTGGAAGCCCACCGACCCGGCGGCCCAGGGCACCGTGCCGGACGCGCACGACCCGTCGAAGCGGCACGCCCCGATGATGCTGACGACCGACCTCGCGCTCAAGGCGGACCCGGTCTACGCGCCGATCGCGAAGCGCTTCCACGAGAACCCGGACGAGCTCGCGGACGCGTTCGCCAAGGCCTGGTACAAGCTGCTGCACCGTGACATGGGACCGCTGTCGCGCTACCTCGGCCCGTGGATCCCCGCCCCGCAGCTGTGGCAGGACCCCGTGCCCGAGGTCGATCACCCGCTGGTCGGGGAGCAGGACATCGCCGCCCTGAAGGCCAGGATCCTCGACTCGGGCCTCTCCCTCCCGCAGCTGGTCACGACGGCCTGGGCGTCGGCGGCGAGCTTCCGCGGCACCGACAAGCGCGGCGGGGCCAACGGGGCGCGGATCCGGCTCGCGCCGATGAAGGACTGGGAGGTCAACGATCTGCCGGAGGTGCGGCAGACGATCGAGACCCTCGACCGGATCCGTCAGGACTTCGAGGGCTCGGGCGGCGGGACGAAGGTGTCGCTGGCCGACCTGATCGTCCTGGGCGGGTGCGCGGCCGTCGAGCGTGCCGCGCGGAACGCCGGCCACGACATCACCGTCCCGTTCGCGCCGGGCCGTACGGACGCCTCGCAGGAGCAGACGGACGTGGACGCGTTCGCGGTCCTCGAACCGCGGGCGGACGGGTTCCGCAACTACCTTCCGTCGGGAGAGAAGCTCTCGCCGGAGACGCTGCTCCTCGACCGCGCCAACCTGCTGACGCTGACCGCTCCCGAGATGACGGTGCTGGTCGGCGGCATGCGAGCGCTGAACACCGGTTTCAAGGGGTCCCGCCACGGCGTGTTCACCGACCGGCCGGAGGCGCTGACCAACGACTTCTTCGTCGGGCTCCTCGACATGGGCACGGAGTGGAAGGCGTCGCGGTCCGACGAGAACGTCTACGAGGGCCGGGACCGCGCCTCCGGCGAGGTGAAGTGGACGGCGACCCCGGTGGACCTCGTCTTCGGTTCGCACTCCCAGCTGCGGGCCCTGGCGGAGGTGTACGCGGCGGCGGACGCGGGCGAGAAGTTCGTCCGTGACTTCGTGGCCGCGTGGGACAAGGTGATGAACCTCGACCGGTTCGACCTGCGCCGGGCCGGGTGACCTTTCCCTCCGGGCGGCGGCGCGTGCGTGTCGCGGACGCGCCGCCGCCCGTACGGGGTCGGGGTCGTGGCCCGGGTCGCCGGGGTCAGAGGTCGCGCAGGGCGGGCAGCAGCTTGCTCTCGGCCCAGTGCAGGAACGGCAGCTGGTGCGCACCGCCGATCTGGACGAGCGCGAGCTCGGTGAAGCCGGCCTCCGCGTAGGGCCGGGCGGCTTCCACGACCGCCTCGACGTCGTCCCCGCACGGGATCTGCTCCGCCACGTCCTCCGGCCGCACGTGCTCGGTCGCCTGCTCGAAGCCGACCGGCAGGGGCAGTTCGGAGTTGAGCCGCCAGCCGCCGACCGACCACCGGAACTGGTCGTGGGCACGGGCCACCGCCGCCTCGCGATCGGTGTCGTAGCAGATGGGCAGCTGCCCGACGCGCGGCTTGCCCGCGCCGCCGTTCCGGTCGAAGGCCTCGACCAGCTCGCTCTTGGGCTCGGTGGCGACGAGCAGGTCCGCGTGCCGTCCTGCGAGCGCGCAGGAGAGCGAGCCGGAGACGGCGATCCCGAGCGGTGGAGGCGGGTCGGGGAGGTCCCAGAGCCGGGCGTCGTCGACCTGGTAGTGCGGCCCGTGGTGGGACACGTATCCGCCGCCGAAGAGCGCGCGGATGATCTCCACGGCCTCCTCCAGCATGTCCAGGCGGACGCGCGCGGAGGGCCAGCCCTCGCCGACGATGTGCTCGTTGAGGTTCTCACCCGAGCCGAGGCCGAGGCGGAAACGGCCCTCGGAGAGCAGCTGGACGGTCGCCGCCTTCTGGGCGATCACGGCCGGGTGGTAGCGGAAGGTCGGGCAGGTCACGAAGCTCATCAGGGGGATGCGGGAGGTGGCCTGCGCGGCCGCCCCGAGCACGCTCCACGCGTAGGGTGCGTGGCCCTGCGACTCCAGCCAGGGGAAGGAGTGGTCCGAGATCACGGAGAAGTCGAAGCCCGCCCGCTCGGCCTCGACCACGTGCTCGACCAGCTCCCTGGGGCCCGCCTGTTCGGTCATCATCGTGTAGCCGATCTGCATCATGCCCTGGCGGCTTGCCATGACCGGGGGTTCGTAAACGGACGTGTGCCGCGATTTGCGGGCATGCCCGGTGGGCGATATGCCGGATTCGGAGCCCCTGGCCGGGGCCCCGGCCGACAGCGGGAGCGGAACGGGAGGACGTCGTGGCGAAGCGCGCGCTCGTCGTGATCGACATGATCAACGCCTACCGGCACGAGGACGCCGAGCTGCTCGTGCCGTCCGTGACCGAGGCACTGCCCCGCATCGTCGACCTGCTCGCGCGGGCCCGGGCCGCGGGCGTCCCGGTCGTGTACGCGAACGACAACTTCGGCCGGTGGCGCTCCCACCACGGCCAGATCCTCGACATGGCGCTCTCGGGCCGGCATCCCGAGCTGGTCGACCCCGTCCGGCCCGACGAGGACTCCCTCTTCGTCGTCAAGGCGCGCCATTCGATCTTCTACGAGACACCGCTGGCCTATCTCCTGCGCACCCTTGAGGTCGACGAACTCGTGCTCACGGGCCAGGTGACCGAGCAGTGCGTGCTCTACTCCGCCCTGGACGCGCACATCCGGCACCTCGGTGTGGTCGTGCCCCGGGACGCGGTGGCCCACATCCACGAGGACCTGGCGGGCGCGGCCCTGCGGATGGTGGAGCGGAACATGGGCGGACGGGTCGTCCGCGCCGCGGAGATCACCTGGTGACCCGCGGCGCCGGGACTACTCGTCGGCGCTGGGCACCTGGAGCGGATGGTCCGGCGCGGACTTCCGTTCCTCGGCCATGCGCTCGCCGAGCGCGACGAGCTGCTTGCGCCCCATCGCCTTGCGGACGTCGGGGAACCACTCCTTCTCCTCCTCCTCGACGTGGTGCCGCACGTTCTCCATGAGCACGGACATCTTGGCGTCGAACCGCTCGTCCCGCGGGTCGAGACCGGTGAGCTCCGAGAGCATCCACAGCACCACGTGGTGCTCCTCGACGCTCTCCAGGACGTGGTCGGTGGTGTCGGGCGCCGCTTCGCGGGCCGCCGGGTAGAAGACCCGCTCCTCGATCCAGGCGTGCGCGGTGAGCTCGCGGATCACCGCGTCGGCGATCTCCCGCTTGCGGTCGTGGGCGTCGTCCCCGACCCGCTCGAACTCCTTGAACAGCTTCTCCACCGTCTTGTGGTCCTCGCGGAGCAGCACGATGCCGTCCATGGCGGGTCCTTCCTCGTTCGGGCCGCCGCCCGGCCGGCCGACCGGGCGGTCCGCATCCGCGAATGCCCCGTGGACGGGCGGTGAACCACCGGTTCTCGGCCGACCCGGTGTGGGCGGGGCGGTTCCCGGGCACCCATCAGGACGTGCGGCTGCGGACGAGCGACCCCGAGCGGCCCGGCTGGCGAAGGATCCGCCACGGCCGGGGCTTCCGTTACGTCGACGAGGAGGGCCGGCCCCTGTCGCCCTCCGACCGGGCGCGGGTCCTGGCCCTGGTCATCCCGCCCGCCTGGCGCGACGTGTGGATCTGCCCGTGGCCGAACGGCCATCTGCAGGCGGTGGGAACCGACGCGGCCGGCCGCCGGCAGTACCTGTACCACGAGGAGTTCCGGGCGCGGCAGGAGCGCGCCAAGCACGCCCATGTCCGGGAGGCCGCGGCGGCGCTGCCCCGGCTCCGGCAGGCCGTCGGTGAGGACCTCGCCCGGCGCGGTCTGTGCCGGGAGCGGGTCCTCGCCTGCGCGGCCCGGCTGCTCGACCTCGGCTTCCTCCGCGTCGGCGGCGACCGCTACCAGCGGGACAACGACTCGTACGGTCTGACCACACTGCGGCGCGAGCACGTCCGCTGTGCGCGCGGCCGGGTCGTCTTCGACTTCCCCGGCAAGTCGGGCCGCCACATCACCATCGACATGGCCGACGACTCCGTCCTGCGGGTGGTGCGCGCGCTGCTGCGCCGGCGCGGCGGCGGTGACCGGCTCTTCGCCTACTGGCAGGGCCGGGCCTGGCACGATCTGCGCGCCGACGAGCTGAACGCCTATCTGCGGGACCGGTCGGGCGTCGACATGAGTGCCAAGGACTTCCGGACCTGGCACGCCACCGTCCTGGCCGCCGTGGCGCTCGCCGTCTCGGAGCAGGCCGGCCGGGACTCGCTCACCGCGCGCCGCAGGGCGGTCCGGCGGGCGGTCTGCGAGGTCGCGGACTACCTGGGCAACACCCCCGCCGTCTGCCGCACTTCGTACATCGCCCCCCGGGTCATCGAGCGGTACGCCGACGGCGAGACCGTCGCCCCGGCCCTCGACGGTCTCGGCAAGGACGTCGCCTTCGGCCGTCCGGCCACCCAGGGCGCGATCGAGCGTGCGGTGCTCGACCTGCTGGACGAGGACCGTCCGGCCCGGCGAGGTGCCCGGGCCGCACGCTGAGACGCCCGCCGCGGCGGTGGCGGCGCGGTCAGCCCTCGACGCCCGTGGCGGCGTGCGAGGCGCCCACCGGCTTGGACTCCGGTGAACCGCGCTGGCGCAGGTAGACGGAGAGGATGGCCATGGCGGCGACGGCCAGGAGCTCCGACTGCCAGTTCTGGAGCGATCGGTTCCAGAAGTCGGCGGAGCCGAGGTAGGAACCCCATCCGAGGGGGTCCTGGAGCTGGCGCAGCCGCTGGTCGTTGTATGCGGAGACGCCCGACACGGACTGGGCCAGCCAGGACAGCAGGAAGAGAGCAGCCATGGTGAGGCCGAGGGAGCGGGAGAACAGGCCCTGGCGCCAGTCCTTCGTCCCGGCCCAACGCGGCGAGTCGTGGCGGGCGTGGTCGCCCATGCGCTGGTCCCGCTCGCTCTCGGTGCCGGTCCGGTCCGGTGGCTTCGACTCGGGCGAGCCGCGCTGGACGAGGTGGACGGTGCCGAAGATGTAGAGGAAGAACTGCAGGAACTCCGACTGCCAGTTCTCGGTGACGTCGACGGCGAAGTCCGAGGACATGAGGTAGTCGCCGAGCCCGACCTGCTGGAGGCCCTCGACGGCGAGCTGCTCGTTGAACTCGGCGCGGCCGGCGACGGCCTGGGCGGCGAGGACGACCAGGAAGGCGGCCCCGAACGCGAGGGAGAGGCTGTTCGACCGCCAGAAGCCCGTCCGGCCGGAGCGGGAGCGGGCACCCCGCGCGCTCACCGGTGCATCGCCCCGATGACGGTGAAGTACGCGAGGCCGCCCAGAATGGTCAGGAGGCACCCCACGAAGACGGTCCTCATCGTCAGTCTCCCTTCACCGAACAGCGGTACGGCTCGTCCTCGGCCTCCGGTTCGCAGCCGGCCGCGGTGACCCGCCAGCCGCGCTCGAAGAGGGACAGGAAAAGCGTGTCCCGCTCCATGCGCAGCAGGGCCTGGCGGCCGTAGACCTGGACCCCCAGGTCGGCGCCGCCGGGCGGCAGGCCGGCGTCCCGCAGCGCGGGGACGCACTCCTTCGTGCCGTCCTCCGTCAGCGCGTCCCTGCTCTCGGGGGCCAGCAGCGCGCACGCCGTCGGATAGTCGCGGGCGGCCAGCGCGGCGGCGAACTCCCTGCCGGCGCGGGTGGCCGCGTCCTCGCGGGGTGCGGAGGCGCCGCACCCGGTGAGGAGCGCGGCGCTCAGCAGTGTGCCGAGCACCACGCCCAGCGGGGTGCCCGGCACGGCCGGGTTCCGGTTCGTCGCCACGCCTCCACGATGCCGGTGCGCGCGCCGCAGCGGCGTCCGGCGCGGCCGATCGGGTGCCGACGTCGCCCGATCGGGTCCCTCCCCGTCAGCGGGTGAGGAGCCGGTTGAAGAAGGAGCGGTACTGGCGCAGGGCCGTCCGCAGCCCCTCGGTGTCGACGTCCTCGCCCTCACTCCACTGCCCCTCCAGGTTCCGCTTGTGGTCGGCGAAGGTCTCGGCGAGCTTCCGCATCACATCGGCGACCAGGGCGTCGGCCGCGTGCACGGCCTCGCGGGGGTCGTCGACGAACATGCTCTGGATGTCGCTCCAGCGGGTACGGAAGTCCTCCTCGTCCGCGGGCTCCAGCAGGCGCGGGGCCTCCCCCTCGCCGTCGGCGGTGTCCGATCCGGTGTCCGCTCGCATGGCGGTCCCGGCGGTGTCGGTGGTGTCGGTGGTGTCGGTGGTGTCGGGGTCCGCGGTGTCCCTGGCGTCGGCGACGGTCTCCGTGCCGGAGCCCGCCTCCGTACCGGCGAACGACTCCGTACCGCCGTACGTGTCGGTGTCGATGCTTTCTCCGGGGTAGACGGGGGGTCCTTGCGAACCGCTGCCCGCCGGGTCCGGTGTCTCGTGCTCACGCATGTCGTGCCCTCCGCGTCAGGTGCGGGCGTCAGGCGCGGCCGGGACCGGCCGCGTCGCCGTTGGAGAGAAGTTCGTCGAAGAGGGCCCGGTAGTGCACCATCGCTCCCCTCAACTGCTCGGTGGTGGCCTGCCGCGAGGAACTGAGCGTGTTGATCTCGTGCGCCGCCCGGTAGTGCTCCAGCGTGCGGCCGTGCTCGACGGAGAGATCCCGCATCTGCTGCTCGAAGCCCTCCGTGGGATAGCCCCGCTCACGCATCAGGGAGGTCACCAGGCGGTCCGCCTCGTGCACCGCGCCCTCGGGCCGGTCCACGAACTCCTCCTGCACGCCGCGCCACTCCTCGGCGTAGCGTTCCCTCGCTCCACTCGGCAGCGGCTTGATGTCCAGCTCCGCGTGGCGCTTCTCGCGGGCCCCCAGCTCCTGCTCGGCGGCCCTCCTGCTGCCGGCATCGTCGACCGTGCGGTCGTACTCGGGACCGAACCGCTCACGCAGCCGGCGTCGGCGCCGCCGGTCCAGGACGATGGCGAGCGCGATCAGCGCGATCACCACCGCGACGGGTATGACGATGGCCAGAATCGTTCCTGTCGACATCGGCCTCGCTCCCTCGGGTCTCATCCGTGTCCACGCGGCGGCTGCCCACCGGCGCCGCCCTGAAACGGCGGAGCCCGAGCGGCCGGGCCGTCGCCGTAAAGCGCGTGCGGGAGCGCCGGCGCGCGGTGATACTGCTCCGATGATCGACGACGTGCCCGCCGCTGTCCGGGACTCGCTGGACGGCCTCGCCTTCGGTGACGCCTTCGGCGACCGCTGGTTCGGGATCCTGCGCCGGGAGGGCCCGGCCGCCCTGGAAGCGCGCACGGTGCCGCCGGAGCCGCTGTGGCGGTGGAGCGACGACACCGCCCAGGCGCTCGTTCTCGTACGGGAACTGGCCGAGGGCGACGGCAGCGTCGACCAGGACCGTCTCGCCCTGCGCCTCGCGGCCGCCTACGCCGAGGACACGCACCGGGGGTACGGAGCCTCGATGCACGACGTGCTGCGGCGGATCGGGGCGGGACAGTCCTGGCGGGAGGTGGTCTCCGGACAGTTCGGGGGTCAGGGGTCCTGGGGCAACGGCGCGGCCATGCGCGTCGCCCCGCTCGGGGCCTGGCACGCCGACGACCTCGACACGGTCGCCGAGCAGGCCGCGCGGCAGGCCGCCGTCTCGCACCACCACCCGGAGGCCCTCGCCGGAGCGGTGGCGGTCGCCCTCGCCGCGGCACTGGCCGCCCGCGGCCGTGGCGGTCCCGCGCCGGCCCGCCCCGACTTCCTCCGGGCCGTCGCCGAACGACTGCCCGAGGGCGACGTCCGGTCGGGCGTGCGGATCGCGGCCCGGATGCCCGAGCGCGCCTCGGTGCGCCACGCGGCGGAGGTCCTGGGCTCCGGCTACACCATGTCCGCGCCCGACACCGTCCCCTACGCCCTGTGGTGCGCGGCCGGCCATCTCGACGACCTGCACGAGGGCCTGTGGGTCACCGTCGCCGGGCGCGGTGACATCGACACCACCTGTGCCATCGCGGGCGGAGTGATCGCCGCCCGCACGGGCGTCTCGTCCCTGCCCCCTGCCTGGCACACGGCCCGCGAACCGCTCCCCCCGCTCATCGGGGCACCCCGCTGACCCAGGGCGTCTCGTGTCACCGGCTCTCTCACCCGCGGCCCCGGGTGCCGTTGCCGGGGACGACCAGGCCCGTCTCGTACGCGACCACGACGGCCTGGGCGCGGCTGTCCACGTTCAGTTTGGTCATGGTGCGGTTCAGGTGGGTCTTGACGGTGGCCTCGCCGATGTAGAGCCGTTCCGCGATCTCGGTGTTGGACAGGCCCCGGGCGGTCAGCCGCAGCACCTCGCATTCGCGGGCGGTGAGGACGTCCAGATCGGCGGCGGTGTCCGGGGCTGGGGCGCCCGCGTCGCAGGGGGCGGGCCGGGTGACGTACGCCTCGATGAGGCGACGGGTGACGCTGGGGGCGAAGAGCATGTCGCCGCGCGCCACGGCGGTGATCGCCTCGATCAGCCGCTGCGGGCCGGTGTCCTTGAGGAGGAAGCCGGAGGCGCCGGCGCGGAGCGCCGCGTAGACGTACTCGTCGAGGTCGAAGGTGGTCAGGACGAGGATCCGGGGCGCGGGGTCGTCGGCGTGGGCCAGGATGCGTTCGGTGGCGGCGGTGCCGTCCGTGCCCGGCATGCGGATGTCCATGAGGACGACGTCGGGCCGGACGCGGGCGGCCTCGGTGACCGCCGCCTCCCCGTCGGCGGCCTCGCCGACGACCTCGATGCCGGGCGCCGCCCGCAGCAGGGCGACGAGACCGGCACGTATGAGCTCCTGGTCGTCGACCACGAGCACGCTGATCATGCCGGTGGCCGACTGCCCCGCGGGTCGTCGTTCCTGGTCACGGGAAGTCTGAGGCACACGCGGAATCCCCCTTCGGCCCGAGGGCCGGCGTCCACTGTTCCGCCGTAGAGCCTCGCGCGTTCCCGCATCCCGATCAAGCCGTGACCCGCCCCGGCGCCGAGCTTGTCCGGATCCGGGTGGTCGGGCCGGCCGTCGTCGGTGACGGTGACGACCAGCTCGCTCGGCCGGTATGCGACGAGCACCGTGGCCCGGGCGGGACGGGCGTGCTTGATGACGTTGGTGAGCGCCTCCTGCACCACGCGGTAGGCGCACAGTTCCGTGCCGGGCGCCAGCGGGCGCGGTACGCCCACGGTGCGCAGGTCGACGGGGACGCCGGCCGCCCCCACCCGCTCGGCGACGTCCGGCAGCCGGGCGAGGCCCGGCATCGGGGCGTACCAGGTCGCGGGGTCGCCGTCGGTGTCCGGGACGCCGTCGGCTCCGGAGCGGAGCAGGGTGAGGATCCGACGCAGCTCCCCCAGCCCTTCCTGGCTGGTCCGGGTGATGGTGCCGAGGGCGGCGCGGGCGGTGTCCGGCGCGGAGTCGAAGACGTAGTCGGCCATGCCGGCCTGGACGTTGATGACCGACATGTGGTGGGCGACGACGTCGTGGAGCTCGCGGGCGATGCGCCGCTGTTCGTCGGCGACGGCGCGCCTGGCCCGTTCCTCCTGCGCTTCGCGCAACTGGGCGGTGAGCACGGCGAGTTTCTGGTTGCGGCGGCTGATCCGCCGGGCGTTGTTGCCGAGGAGCCAGAGCACGGCGGGGACGGCCAGTGCCTGGACGATGGAGGCGGGGAGCCCGAGTTCGGGCGCGTTGAGTCCGCTGTAGAGGACGACGAGGGCGGTGAGCGCGGCGGCCGCGGCGGTGGTGCGGGGCGGCCGCTGGGCGGCGACGCCGTAGAGGGCGATGGCGGGGAACCAGAAGTTGAGCGACGGCTGGTAGCCGGCGGCCAGGTACGCGGCGAACGCCAGGCAGGTCGCGACCAGTACGAGGACGGGGGCGACCCTGCGCAGGGCCAGCGGGAGGCCGACGAGCGCGGTCAGCAGGTAGCCCTGGGCGTCGAACGGCCGCCACCCGCCCGGGTGGTACTGATGGCCGACCACCGCCGTCGCCGCCACCAGCCCCAGGGCCACCGTGGCGTCGACGAGCCGGGGATCCGTCTCCCGGAACCGCCCCGCCCACCGGGCCCTCGTGCGCATCGGACGATGGTACGGCCCGGCCAAGCGGGCGGTCGTCCCCCGGCGGGGGCAGCGCGGGCGGGCGGTGACTACCGCAGGGGTTTACCCCGGAGGTCAACTCTGCGGTGGACGACCCCGGGACGGTGCCCGGGGGATCGTACGGGGGCACCACCGCACGACGACCGCAAGACAGCACGACGACCGCAAGACCGCAACACGACCGCACGACAGACAGACCGATCAGGGGGAAACATGAAGATCAGCAGGCGTACCGGCGTCCTGGTGTCCACGGCGGCACTGCTGCTCGGCTTCGGCGGCACGGCCACCGCGGCGCAGGCGAGCACGGCTTCGGCCACGTCGGCGATGGCGTGCAGCACCAGCAACGCGACGACGCCGAGGACGGCGAGCGTCGACGGCATCCGCATCGAGCTGCGCTACAGCACCTCCAGCCGCTGTGCCTGGGGCCGCATCACCGCGGCGGACCCGGGCGACAAGGTGTGGGTCGACCGCTCCAGCAACGGCGGGGCCTCCTGGTCGGGCCCGCTGGGCATGACCACCGTCCAGTCCGGTTCGGACACGCACACCCCGGCCTACAACGACGCCGGCTACGTGATGCGGGCGTGCGCGTGGAACGACTCCACGGGCAACATCCGCTGCACCGGCTGGTACTGATCCACCCGCGGCCCCGGTCCGGGCCGCACATCCTGAAGACCCGGCGCCGGTTCCGCTCGCTCACGGGGGAGCCACGGGGGAACGAGCGGAACCGGCGCCGGCCGACCGTGGTGGCGAGGCCCCGGGGCGGTGACCGGCCTCGCCACCGCGCCGGTCGGCGGCGGGTCGGATCGGGCGACTCCGGGTCGCGATCCGGCCAGGTCCGGACCAGAGCGGGACCGCCGCCCGCCACGGCCGGCGCGCGTCATGAACGGGCATCGCCTTCACCTCGGCGTTCACGTCTCGTCCGAAACACGTGTGTTCGAAACGCGGAGTCCCGTCGTTGGGCTCCGTGACACACCGGATGCGTCGTCGACCGAGGAGAAGTGAGCACCGTGTCCCCTCCCCCACCTCCGCCCCCGCCCCCGTCCCCTCCCCACCCCGCGCGGGAGACGACCGATGCCGGGGCCCGCGCCGGTACGAGCCGGACCTGGCTGCCTCCGGAGGAGTACGCGGCGACCCTGCCGAAGGCGACCCTCTTCGGCTGTGTCTTCTTCACCGACCGGCACGACCGGCCCCTGCACCTGCGCTCCGTCTACAGCCCGGAGCACCCCTGGCAGTGGGCGGGCGGAACGGCAGAGGACGGTGAGCGGCCGTGGGAGACGGCCGTGCGGGAGACCGAGGAGGAGACCGGGATCGTGGTGCCCGGGCCGCCCCGGCTGCTGGCGGCGGTGTTCGGGCTGCCGGGAGCGGCGTGGCCGTTCGCGACGGTGGGGTACGTGTTCGACGGCGGCCGGCTCAGCGACCGTCAGATCGCCGCCATCACCCTCTCTCCGGAGGAGCACGACGAGGTGCGGGCGCTGCCGTTGGAGGAGTGGCGGGACCTCATGCCGGCGCGGGACTTCGACCGGCTCACCGCCGTCATGGACGCCCGCCGACGCGGGACGACCGCGTACTTCGACACCTGGGACTGGGAGGCCTAGGCCGTTTCCTTCGGATCACGAAGCGGGGCCTCTGTCCCGAGCCTGGAGGAGGTGATCGGTGCAGCTAGCCTGACGGCATGTCCATCTCCTGGCGGTCCAGCGCCGCAGCGTTCGAGCAGATACTGGGTCGGCATGGTGTCGCCGCTGGTGCCTGCACTATGGAGGCGGCGTGGGCTGCCTTCGAGGAGTTCGTGCAGGTGCCGGTCGAGGGCATTGAGGGGCCTGAGGACGACGGGGACGGCTTCATCGTTGAGTGGGGCATCTGGGACTGGACTGGGAACCGGCCCGCGCTGTCTCTTGGACGACTGCTGGCGGTCAACGAGGACGGCGATCGGCAGGATCCGTACTGGCAGCCTCAGTACTGGAAGGTTGAGTTCCAGGCATGCTTCGCCGAGGACCCTGCCTGGGCGGACCTGCACATCAGCGGTGGCGGAGACAGCGGCTTCGATCATGCTGCCATCGGCGAGCCCAGAGCGGATGCGCTCGCGGAAACACGCCGTTTCATCGACAAGGACCCGCTCCTCAGCGCGATGTGGCGGTCCGCTCCGATCGACATCGAAGTCACGCTCGACCGGGCAGATTAGCCGCACCTCCAAATCATCTGTCCGACCAGATGAAGATCCCCGCGAGGTGGAGTCCAGCAAGGTAGATGGTGGCGGTCTTGTCGTAGCGCGTGGCCACGCCGCGCCACTGCTTGAGCTTGTTAATGCACCGCTCAACCGTGTTGCGTTGCTTGTAGGCCTCGCGGTCAAAGGCCGGCGGACGGCCGCCGAGGCGGCCGAGCCGCTTGCGGTTCGCGGCCTGGTCGGCGGGCTGCGGGATCACCGCCCGGATGCCACGCCGCCGAAGATGACTCCGGATCGCCCAAGACGAATACGCCTTGTCTGCCAGGACCACCTCAGGGGTGATCCTGGTCCGACCAACCAGCCGCGGCACCCGTAAGCGGGCCATGACCTGGGGGAATGCGGGTGCGTCCCCGGCCTGGCCGGGCGTGACGACGAATGCGAGCGGCCGGCATCGGCTGTCCGCGGCGAGGTGGATCTTGGTGGTCAGTCCGCCGCGGGACCGTCCGAGGGCATGGTCGTGCGGCTCGCCGGCCGGGGCCCCTTTTGACGGGCCCCGGCGGCGTGCTGGTGGGCTCGGACGATGGTGGAGTCGACCGCGACGACCCAGTCGAGGTCGCCCTCGGCGTCAGCCTGGGCGAGCAGGGCGGTGAAGACCTTCTCCCAGGTGCCGTCGGCGGCCCACTTCCGCAGCCGGTTGTGCGCGCCTTTCCACGAGCCGAAGTGCTCGGGCAGGTCCATCCAAGGCGTGCCGATGCGGTACTTGAACGCGATCGCATCGATCACGTGCCGGTGATCACGCCACCGCCCACCCCGCTTCGGCGTCCGGTCCGGCAGCAACGGCTCGATGCGTGCCCACTGGGCGCCAGTCAACGACACGCATCAACCAACGATCAGATGATCCGAAGGAAACGCCCTAGCCCGCCCCGCCCACCGCCACCACCCACCGCACGACAGCCGCACCATCGGCTCGGCGCCCCGCTCATGACGCGATGTCAGGCAACCGAGGCGATCTCCTCACCGTCCTCACGGGGCGAGAGAGGCACCAGGACCCAGGGGGTCCGACGGGTTTTCCGACGCGTCCCGGTGCCTCGACGAGACCGATCGTGAGGATGACCGCTTTGATACGTGTCACACGCGGCGCGACCACCGCCGTGGCGTTACTCGCGCTGGCGGCGGCGTCGCCCGCAGCGGCGCACGCGCAGCCGGCACCGGGGGACCCGACGGCGACGTCCCCGGGGAGCCGTCTCGGGGAGCAGCGGCTGCCGGAGGGCTGGCGGGTCACCGGGAGCGGTGCGGGCAGGCAGCTGGAGTGGACGCCGGCCGAGCCCGTGCCCATGGGAGACGCCCGGGTCGAGTTCCGGGCGGGGGAACGGCTGTTGGGCCATCCGGTGCCCGGACCGGACGGCCGGTCCTTCCGGTTGCCGCTCGGGAAGCTCGGGCAGGCCCGTCTGGAGGAGGGGGAGCGGCTGCGGGTGACGGCCGGCGGCCGGGCGCTGGACGGAACCGGCCCCGCCCGCTCGGCGCGGGACCGGCCCCTGGCACCCTCCGCGCCGCCCGCGTCGCCCGGCACCGAGCAGGCCGCGCCGCCCGCGAACGCCGTGGACCCGGGAGTGCCCGGCCCTTACCGCACCGTCGGCGGCGAGTACGCCCTGGAGCCGGTCCGGCTGCCCGGCTTCCCGGAGCCCGTCGAGATGCGCGCCGCCGTGGTGGGCCCGGCCGATGCGCCGGGGAAGCGGCCCGTGGCCCTCTTCCTGCACGGCCGTCACTCCACCTGCTACACGCCCGGCACCGAGGACATCAACGGCGCGTGGCCCTGCCCGGCGGGCATGCTGCCGATACCCAGCCACGAGGGCTACCGGCGCACCCAGCGGCTCCTGGCCTCGCAGGGCTATGTGACGCTCTCGATATCCGCCAACGGCGTCAACGGGCAGGACTTCCGGGCCGAGGACGGCGGCGCGCAGGCCCGTTCGTCCCTGGTCCGGCTGCATCTGGCGCGCTGGGCACAGTGGGCGGCGCACCGGAAGGACGCCCCGGCCGCCGTGCGCGGGATGGCGTCCGCCGACCTCTCGCGGGTGCTGCTCGTCGGTCACTCCCGGGGCGGCGAGGGCGTCAACCGGGCCGCGCTCGACAGTCTGGCCGCGCCGCCCGCCGACCAGGACGGCTACCGGGGCCCGGTACGGTGGAAGATCCGCGGGAACGTCCTGATCGGGCCCACGATCTTCGGCCAGAACCCGGTCCCGGACGTGCCGTCGGCGACCCTGCTGCCGGGCTGTGACGGCGACGTGTCGGATCTGCAGGGCCAGATCTACGTCGACGGCACCCGTGGGGTGAGCCGGGGAACCGCGCTGCACAGCGCGGTCTACATGGTCGGCGCCAACCACAACTTCTTCAACAGCGAGTGGACCCCGGGGCAGGCGAAGGCGTCGGCGATCGACGACTTCTCGTCCGAGGACGGTGCCGATCCGGTGTGCACCCCCGGCGCGCCGACCCGGCTGACCGCGACGCAGCAGCAGGCCGCCGGCGCCACCTACATCGCGGCGGCCGCCCGGCTGTTCGTGGCCGGTGACGACCGGGTGCGTCCGCTGCTCGACGGCACCGGCCGCCGGGCGCCCTCGGCGGGCCCGGCCCGGGTCCTCACCCACGCCGTCGGCGCCCACCGGACGCCGGCGTTCCTGCCGGGCCCCTCGGTCACGGTGTCGGGCGCCGGTGCCCGGCTGTGCGCCCAGATCGATCCCGACGCCGCCCGCGCCTGCCTGTCGCCCGACGAGGGCGGCACGTCCCCGCACTTCGCGTCCTGGGAGGCCTCCCCGGAGCCGGGCCGTGACGCGGTCGCGCTGCGCTGGGAGAGGCCCCGGGCGCCGGTCGCGGTGCGGGCGGCCCGGCCGGTCTCCCTGGCGGGCGCCGAGGCACTGGCCCTGCGGCTGATCGTCCCGCCCAACACCTCGGGCACCGCGTTCGACGTGGCCGTGACGGACGTCTCCGGTCGCCGGGCGCCCCTGGGGCGGGTCCTCGTCGACGGGCTGCCGGGCAGCGAGCGGACCACGTCGTACTGGGGCCGTGAGGTGCGCGTACCGCTGTCCCCCGCCGTCCGCGGCGGCCTGGACACGAAGCGGATCAGCGTGCTCGAACTGACTCCGCGCGGCGGCTCCGGCCGCGCCTGGCTCATGGACGCCTGGGGCTGGCGGCCCGGCACACCGGTGGTGAGCCCGGCGCCGCTGGCCCGGGTCGACATCGGCCGGCTGACGGTCGACGAGGGCGATTCCGGGGTCCGTACCCACCGGATCCCGGTGCGGGTGACCGGCAAGGGCTCCGGGCAGGTCCGGCTGTTCGTCCCCCAGCCGGACGGCGAGACGACCGCGTCCCGTCTCGTGACGGTCCGTCCCGGGCGTCATGACATCGAGATCCCGGTCGAGGTGCGGGGCAACACCCGCTACGGCTACGACACGACGCACGACGCCTTCGTCAAGGCGGTGCGCGGCACCGCGGTCGGCGCCCATCGTGGGGGTGTGACCGCGCGGAACGACGACCCCATGCCCACGCTGAGCATGACGCCCGTCGCGGACGACGTGGCCGAGGGCGAGGCCCTGACCTGGCGGGTGACGCTGTCGGCGGCCGCCGACGCGGACGTCATGGGCGGCATCGAGTTCCGGCCGGTGACCGGGGGCGAGGAACTGTCGACGGCGGACGTCGACCGGCGCTGGCTCGAGGAGAACTTCTGGTTCGTGCCCGATCCGCCCCGGCCGCTGTCCCAGCCGGTGGAGCCCGGGGCGTATCTCTCGTTCGGCGTCCCCGCCGGGGAGACGAGCACGCTGGTGACCGTTCCCACCGTCAGGGACGGGGCCGCCGAGCCGACGGAGTCGGTGCGGGCCGCGCTGTTCGGCTATGACGAGGAGTGGGAGAGGGTTCCCGGTCCCGAGGTGACGGGGATGGTGCGGGACGCGGGCTGAGCCGACGCCGTGACCCGGCACCCGGGAGGGGCGGTCCGTGCGGACCGCCCCTCCTGCCGTGGGAGCACGGGCGGCGGGGGCAACTTCGCGGGCGGCTCGCGCGTCCTTCCTGACAGCACCACGCCTGCCACGCCGCCGGCCGGCCGGAATTCCAGCGAACAGGACACGCGATGAGCGACAAGGCCCGCATTCTCTTCGACGCGCTCGATCTCGACCACGACGGCACGCTGACGCGCGCCGAGGTCATCGGTGCCCTGCGCGCCAAGGGCCCGACCCTCGCGGCGCAGGGAGTGATCCCGGTGTGGGGCGTGAGCGGGGACGACGCCGCCTCGGCCCTGTTCGACCAGGCCGACCAGAACGGCGACCGCGTGCTGAGCTTCGAGGAGTTCGCCGCCCTGGTGGACCGCCGCTTCGGCTGGTGAGGCACCGGCCCTCCGCCCGGCCGCCCGACGTATCCTCGGCGCGGGCACGCGGCGAGGGACGGACGGGGACGTGAAGAGGTCGGACGAGGCGGCGGACAGGGCACCGGGCGGGGCGGCCGGCGGTGGCGGTGCCGTTGGCGGCTCGCGTACGGGGACGGCCGGGCCGGCCTCGCTCAGCGCGCGGGCGCGCGAGGAGGTGCTCCAGCGGATCGTCGACCGGCGTTACCCGCAGGGCGCCCGGCTGGTGGAGCGGGAGGTCGCCGAGGAGCTGAGCATGTCCCGCGTTCCCGTGCGCGAGGCGCTGCGCGCGCTGGTGGCCGAGGGACTCCTCGAACTGCTCCCGCACAGCGGTGTGCGGGTGCGGCGCCTCGAGCGCGCCGACGTGGAGCATCTGTACGAGGTGTGGGAGCCGCTCGCGGTCCAGGCCTCGCGGCTCGCGGCGCGGGCCGCGGCGGCGGGTGACACGGCGGGGCTCGCCGTCCTGGAGGCGGCGTTGCGGCAGGCGGAGACGGCGGCCGCCGAGGACGAGGGGACGCGCGAGGTGGCCGCGCACACGGCGTTCCACGACGGCATCGTCGCGATGGCGGGCAATCCGCTGCTCGCCCGCACCATGGAGCAGCTGAGCTGGCAGCTGCGGCTGCTCTTCGGGCTGCGTGCGGAGCCCGCGCACATGAGGGCCCAGCACGCCGAGATGCACCGGCACATCGCGGCCGGCGACCCGGAGGCCGCGGCGGCCGGCACCCTGCTGCACGTGCGGGACAGCCGGGCGGTGGCCCTGCGGACCCTCTTCGGCCAAGCCTGAGAGCTTTGTATACCAAGCCCCCTCACCTCGCATCCCGATCCGCCCCCCGAGGGCTCACAAGCGGGAGATCTTGTTCTGCGAGAGGCGCTTGGTATACAAAGCAGGGAAGCCGTTGTCGGCTCGCCCTGCCGTCGCCGCTCCCTCAAGGAGTCCCCATGCAGCCCTCCTCCCCCGCCACCGGTGCGCTCCCGCGGCGCACGATGCTCGCCGGCGCCGCCGCCCTCGCCGGGGCGACGGCCGCCACCGGAACCGATGCCGCCGCGGCCGCCCAGGCCGTACCTCCGGCGGCCGACGGCACCGCCCGGGAGGCCGGGCGCCACACGAGGACGGTGGTCTTCCGCGACGTGCGGCCCCTCGGCGCGGCGCGGGCGACGGATCTGGTGGTCGTCGACGGCCGGATCACGGACGGGCCGGCGCCGCGCGGGGCGAAGGTGGTCGACGGAGGCGGGCGGATCGCCTTGCCGTCGCTCGTGGACGCGCACATCCACCCCGACAAGACGACCTGGGGCGGCTCCTGGGTGTCCCGGCGACCGGCGACCGGCATCGCCGACTACGTGGCCCAGGACGTGGAGCTCTTCCGCGGCCAGCGCCGCCCCGTCGCGGAACGCGCGTACGGGCTGATGTCCCACGCCGTCGCCCGCGGCACCCGTGGGATGCGGGCCCACGCCGACGTCGCCCCGGCGTACGGACTGGCCGGCGTGGAGGGCGTGGCGGAGGCCCGTGAGCGGCTGCGGCACGCGCTCGACGTGCAGATCGTGGCGTTCCCGCAGCACGGCGTCGTCCGCACGCCGGGCACGGCGCGACTGCTGGAGGACGCGGCGCGCGACGGTCTCGTCGACATGATCGGCGGCATCGACCCGATCGGCTTCGACCGGGCCCTCGACGAGCAGCTCGACCTGGTCTTCGGCGTCGCCGACCGGCACGGCGTCGGCGTCGACATCCATCTGCACGACCGCGGTGACGAGGGCCTGCGGACCCTGCGCGGGATCATCGAGCGCACCCGCGCTCTGGGGCTCGCCGGGAAGGTCACCGTCAGCCACGTCTTCTGCCTGCCCGCCCTCACGGACAGCGAACTCGGCTCCCTGGCCGCCGACTTGGGCGAGCAGGACATCGCCCTCACCACGGTGGCGCCGTCCGACTCCCTGGTGCTGCCGATCGCCCGGCTGCGCGAGCACGGCGTGCGCGTCGGGCTCGGCTCTGACGGAGTGCGCGACTCCTGGAGCCCGTTCGGCGACGCGGACATGCTGCACCGCGCCCATCTGCTCGGCTGGGTCACGGACGTCCGCCTCGACGAGGAACTCACGGACTGCTACGGGGTCGCCGCCGACGGCGGCGCGGACGTCATGGGCCTCCCGCACGCCGACCTCGCACCCGGCTCGCCGGCCGACTTCGTGCTCGTACGGGGCGAATGCCTGCCGCAGGTGGTCGTGGACATGCCCCGCCGCGACATGGTCGTGCACGGCGGGGTCGTGGTCGCCCGCGACGGCGAGTTCCTGGACTGAGACCCGCCGGACCCGGCCGGGAGTCGTCGTCGCCGGAGCTCTACGCCGCGGTGGGCCGGGGCGGTCGGTCGGCGGCCGTCAACGGGCCGACCACGGTGAGCGGGATGCCCAGGGTCTCGCAGATCCTGCGGGCCCGGGAGAGCGTGCTCAGCGAGGCGGGCGACGGATCGGAGGTGGGCAGCTGGATGCGGACGTGCCGCGGCCGGTGGGCGTAGAGGAGCGCTTCGGTCTCCAGGAAGGCGGCGGCCCGGCTGGTCACGTCGAGGTCCCGGAGCAGCGACAGGTGCAGGACGCCGTCTTCGAAGGCGTGGCTGATGAGCATGACGATCTCCTTCCGCCGCTCGATGGGCCGCCCCTGCCGCACGGCGTGCTGTCGGGATGAGCAGGGCAGGCCGGGGCGGCTCACCCAGTATGCGGAGAAGCGTGCTGCCTGGGTCCTTTCGTGGACGTGTCGGGCGGCGGCGGCGTGGTGCCTCGCCAGGGCCCGTACGCGCGCCCGTACGCCCTCGTACGGAGTCGTCGTACCGGAACAAGGCTAGGCAGACGCCCTTCGTGATCGCACCCGCACGCCCTCGGGACCCGGTCCTGCCCGGGTCCCGAGGGCGTGCGCGCCGTCTCGCCGATCGTGCTCCTGGCGTCGGCCGGGGTGTCAGCCGCCGTCGATGGCGGTGTCCCGGTGGACCGCTGCCTCCTCGGCCGACCCGGTCCCGTCGTCGAGTCCCACGTCCTCGGCCGCGACCCCGCCGGAGCCCGGCGCATCGGGTCGCGTGAGGCGCCCGGCCCGGGTGGCGCCCGCCTCCTCGTCGAGCGGTTCGCCGTCCCCGTCGGGGAGGTCTCCGACGTCGTCGCCCCGTGCGGGGGCCACGTCCGGACGCTCCTCGGCGAGCCGGTCGGCCAGCGGCGCGCCCTCGCGCTGTTCGCGCTGGGTGGTCCCGTGGCGGGTGACCGCGTGCGGCCGGTCGGGCGGGGAGTAGCCCGGTTCCTCCACGGCTTCGGTGGTGTCGGCGTCGAGCGCGTTCTCGGGGTCGTACGGTCCGCTGGGCCGGTTCGGGGCGTCCGATCCGGTCGGCTGGTACACGTCGTCCCCTCGGGTGTCCGCTCCCGCCGCGGGGTCCTGTGACATCGTCACGACTCCTTTCGCGCGCTTCGTGAGCTCCGTGAAGCATCGTCCGCTCCGCGCGAGCCCTCGAACCGCTTTCCGTGTCTTCGCCGCCACGGCGGCGGCGCGGCCGGTCCCCCACCCATGTCCTCGTCGTCGTTCTTCGTCGCGACTACCCCGGAGGGGGCGGGCCAGACATCCGGTCCGCCGGTGCGGATCGTCCGGGCGGCGCCGGAGGAATGAAACGCGTGCGACGGGTGAGACGCCCAGCGAGTCCTTCCGTCGCACAGCAGGAGGCCGTGATGAGCAATTCCCAGGGACGTGAGCCGAGGCGGAGCGGGAGGGGTGGCGCGACCCCGCAGGACAGCGCGGCGCTCAAGGCGCAGCAGGCGTCGGAGCCGCGGGGAAAGCGCGGCCGTCCGCACGGCACCGACAAGGGCGAGCGCGGTGGTGGCGAGGGCGGGGGCACCCCTCCCGACCAGCGGGAACCCCACAGCTGAGGCTGTGACCCGCTCCCCCGGGCCTCCGGCAGTCGCCGGAGGCCCCTTTCGTCGCCATGGCCGGTCACGCCGTCGCCGCCGGTCGTGCCGTGGGCGGTCGCGACCGGTGCCCGGATAGCCGGATGCGGGGGCGCGCCCGGGGGTAGGCGCCGGGCATGCGGCCGACCGGCCGCCGAGGAGGTGACCGTCATGACCACCCCAAGCAATCCCGACCCGGACCCCCGCACGTCCGCGGGCCTGGAGCCGGGCGGCGGCGTGCCCCCGGGCGAGACGCCTCCCGCGGAGGCGGGCACGAGCACCGGCACGGGACCGTACCGGCGCCCGACCCGTGGGTGGGCCGCCGGCCCCATGGTCATCCTGTGGGTCCTGGTCCTCGTCGTCGCCGTGGGCTTCGCGGCGTACGGGATCGTGCTGGCGACACGCTGAACGCCCCGGCGACAGCGCGGGAACGTCGCCCCGGCGGGGCGACGTTCCCGAAGGTTCGACCGGCCCGGCTCAGCCCGGCCCGGCCGTGGGGTCCGGAGCGCCGTCGGGGGCGTGGTGGCCGTCGACCGGCAGCTGATAGAGGGCGAACGCCTGGCGGATCACCGGCTGGGCGACGTTGCGGACCCGTACGCCGCCGGCGGTCATGCCGTGCTCGGTGCCCAGGTGGGCGTGGCCGTGCACGGCGAGGTCGGCGCCCGCGGAGTCGATCGCCTCGGCCAGGAGATAGCTGCCGAGGAAGGGATAGATCTCCAGCGGCTCGCCCGCCAGTGTGTCGGGCACCGGTGCGAAATGGGTCAGGGCGATGCGTACGGCGCAGTCGCCGACGGCCAGGTCCCCGAGGGCGGCCGTCAGCCGTTCCGCGCTCAGCCGGGTGGTGCGGACGAACGCCTTCATCTCGGGTTCCCCGAACTCGCCCGCGCTGCGGCCGACGAAGCCGCCGCAGAATCCCTTCGCGCCCGCGATGCCGACCTTGCGCCCGGCCACCGGCAGCACCACCGCCTCCCCTTCCAGGACGGCGACCCCGGCGTCCTGGAGCACGCGGGTCACCTCGGCCTCCTGGCCGGAGTGGTAGTCGTGGTTGCCGAGCACGGCCACCACCGGCACACCGCTCTCCCGGACCTCTCCCGCCACCACGGCGGCCTCCGCGGCCGTGCCGTGCCGGGTCAGGTCGCCGGCGAGCAGCAGCAGGTCGGCGCAGTCGGAGAGGCGGGAGAAGGCGGGCTTCAGCAGTCCTTCGCAGTCCTCACTGAGGTGGATGTCGCCGACCGCCGCCACCCTGACGACGTCGTGCGCTGTCGACGTGGCGGTGCTCATGGCAGCTCTTCCCATCGCTCGGGCGCGTCCGCGCAGGCCACCGCGAGGTCCGCGAGCACGGTGAAGCCGGCCAGCTCGTCGCGCGCGAGCCGCAGGATCTCGTCCCGCCGGGAGGTGGTCGGCACGGTGCCCGTCAGGACGACGGCGGAGCCCCGCTGCTCGATCTGCACACCGAGCTCGGCCAGGTCGTCGCCCGCGAGCCGCTCGCGCAGCCGTGCGATGCGGTATTCGCCCTCGTACGCACCGCCATGGTGCTGTTCAGTCATCGCCGCTCCCTTCTCCCGCCGCCCCTCCGGCCGCCGCGGGCCCGGTCACCCCGGTCGCGCTCACCCCCATGGCCGTCGCGCCGGTGTCGGGCATGCCCCTCTCCGTCGCGCCGGTCCGCCCGGCCTCCGGCTCCGCCGCCGTCTCGGCTCCCTCCGGTGGAATCACGTCGAGCAGTTCGAGCAGATACAGGAAGGCCGCGGCCATCGGACCGCCCCGGGTCTCGGCGCGCACCCGCGCCCAGTCGACCCGTTCGCGGAGCCCGCGGGCGACCGGCAGCAGGGCGCCGAAGTCGCAGTGGTGCTCGGAGAGCGCCGCGAGCCGGACGATCATCATGTCCGTCGGGTCGATCACCGGCATGTGCACGGAGTCGACGGGCAGTGTCCAGGCCCGCGCGAGGAACTCGGTCGTGACCGGGCGGCCGGCCAGGGAGAAGATGAGGTCGATCTCCTCGCCCCCGCTGCGGGCCTTCACCAGCCAGTCCTCCGGCGGCTCCACGATCCGGATGCCGCGCTCGCGCAGGAGCTGGGTGACGGTCTCGGCGTCCTCCCTGCGCACCGCGAAGTCGGTGTCGTGCTGGAGCCGTACGGGGATGCCGTGGGCGTACGCCGCGACGCTTCCCACGAGGGCGAAGGCGCAGCCCGACTTCTTCAGGACGGCGGCGACCTCCTTGGTCGCCTCCAGGATCGCCTGCGTGTGGTCCGGCGGCAGGTCGTGGGCACGGTCGTCGGGCTCCAGCCGGATCTCGCCGTGACCCGACCGCAGCTGATGCGGGTGGGAGTGCGGGGCGTGGGCGCCGTCGCGACGCCCTTCCGTGAGGTTCATGGGGTCCTCCTCCCGGGGACGACCGGCGTCTCGTCGGGGGCCGGAGCCCTGCCACTACCCCGAACGGCGGGAAGCATCCCCGTCACCCCCCGTGGGCGGAGTCGTGGGCACGTGGGCGCGGCCGGGGCCGTCTCCGGTGCCGTCTCCGGTGCCGTCTCCGACGCCGAGGGGGGCCCGCAGGGCGGTGGTCCCGGCCTCCCATGCGCGGGTGGCGGAGTCGGAGAGGGCGTCCTCGAGGAGGACGGTGGCCTCCACGCCGAAGGTCACGTCGTCGGCGAGGTCCGGCTCGTCGGCGAGGAGCCCGCCGACGACGTCGCGCCGCACCAGCTGCTCGTGCACGGCGTCGGCCTCCACGTGCTCGTCGTAGAACCGGATCGCGGCCTCTCCGGCGCCCATGCGGCGCATGGCGGCGGCGATGCGGGACGCGGCGGGCGAGGAGGTGACCTCCAGGGCCGCGAAGTGGCCGACGAGCGCGCCACGACGGGAGCGGTGGAGTCCGAACAGCGACATCAGGTTCACCGCGGCGAGGGCGGGCGCGCCGACGAAGGGCAGGTAGCGGCCGTAGCCGGAGTCCAGCCCGAGGTCCTCCATCAGGTCCGCGAAGAGCCGCGCGTGCATCTGCTCGGCGCGGCCGCAGCCGTACTCGTCGTACTGGACGGTCATCATGGCGGCCTTGGCGCGGCCCCGGAGCCGCGGGACGACCCACAGGTGCGGGTCGGCCTCTCTGAGCTGGTACACCGAGCGCAGCACGGCGTACTCCCGCAGCTGGTCGAGCGTGCCGTGCCGGAGCAGGTAGTGGGACGCGCCGCTGCCGTCGACCGGTTCGGTCAGGAGCGCGTCGAACACCTCGCGCACCCCGCCGGACCGACCGCGGCGCTCGCGCAGCGCGTCCTCGAAGCGCCGCTCCAGGAGGGCCCGCAGCCGCAGCAGGTCCGGGTCCCACTCCATGTCGTCCGGCACGCCGTCGAAGCCCCGGTAGTGGAGCTCGTAGGCGAGGTGCAGTGCGAGGTGGAGATCCTCGCCGTACGGGTCGGCGTCCGCCGCCGCGCGGGGCCCGGGCAGGCTGCGGCTCCGGCCGAGGAGGAAGTCGGTGACCGCCTCGGAGAGGTCTCCGCGGGGCGGCGGGAGCGCCGGCCGGTCAGCCGGCCGGCGGTGCTCCCGGACCTCCGCCCGGGTGCGCTCCTCCGTGCGTTCCTCGGCGGCACGGCCGTCGGCCGTGCCGCGCGGGGCTGTGGTGGTCATGGCAGGGCCTCCTTGCCGCCGGACTCGGGGACCGCGGCGCTCACCGCGGTTCCTCCGCTTCGTCCCGTGCGGCTCCGTCCTGTACGTGTTCGCCGTCCCCGGCGTGGTCGTGCATGTCCCGCTCCTCCGCGGCCCCGTCCACCGCGGCTCCGTGTGCCGCGGACGCGTTCTCCTCGGACGCGTTCTCCGAGGATGCGCCGTCCGCGGCTCCCTCGCCTCTCGTCCTGTCCCGTGCGCCCCGGCGCAGCCGGGGGCGGTGGCTCGTGTCGCAGAACGGCGCGCGCAGACTGCGCCGGCACATGCACAGCGCGATCACGGGCCGGTCGCAGCGGCGGACCGTGCCGTCGTCGAGGACGATCTCCACGGGGCCCTCGACCAGCAGCGGGCCGTCCGCCACCGGGGTGACCCGCGCCGCGGCGGGGCGCGGTCGCGCGGCACCCCCGTTCGTGGCGCGTTCGTCGTAAAGGGTCACGGCACACCTCCGCTCGGATCGGCGTGAGTGGACGGGTGCCCCGTTCCGCCGCCGGTATGCGGGGCCGGGGCCCGACGCGTGAGCGGGGCGATCCGGGGTAGCCGCAGACGTCAAGCCACCCACCCACCACCGGACCACCCGGACGCGTTCGAGGAGGATTCCATGAGCATGGTGCAGGAAACGATCAGGGTGGAGGCCCCGCTGCACACGGTCTACGACCAGTGGACGCAGTTCGAGGAGTTCCCCCGCTTCATGGACGGCGTGGAGCAGGTCCGGCAGCTCGACGACCGGCACTGCCACTGGCGCACCAAGGTCGCCGGCGTCGCCCGGGAGTTCGACACCGAGATCGTCGACCAGCTTCCCGACGAGCGGATCTCCTGGCGCACGGTCGGGGGCGACGTCAAGCAGAAGGGCGTCGTCACCTTCCAGCGCCTGGACGACACGCACACCCGCGTGAGCCTGGCCATGGACGTCGAGCCCCAGGGCATGGTCGAGAAGGCCGGTGACGCCCTCGGCTTCCTGGAGAGCCGGGTCCAGGGCGACCTCCAGCGGTTCAAGCACTTCATCGAGGAGCGCGACGACGCGACGGGCGCCTGGCGCGGCCGGATCCGGCCCGGGGACAGCGCCGCGGGCGCCGGAGGCGAAGGCATGAGCGCCGGCTCCGGGACGGGCATGAGCGCGGGCACGGGCATGGGCGCCGGCACGGGCGAGGCGCCGCGCACCGAGCCCGAGCGGCCGGGCCCCTATCCCGGCCCGCTGCCGACCGACCCGGGCGAAGAGCCTCGCGGCTGACCTGCGAGGACGACGGCACGGATCGCGAGGACGCGGTTCGTGCTGCCCTCGCGAGGGCCGCGAGCCGGCGCCGCCGACGGGGGGACCCGCCCCAGGACCCGTCTCGAGGAGGCCCTCCATGAACGCGACCCGTGACGGCGGCGGCTCGGACGCCGCCGCCGCGCCCGAGCCGTACGACGCCACCCCCTTCCTGCCGAGCCGTGGCGGGCTGCCCGCGCACCGCCGGGCCGCCGCCGACTGCCGGGGCTGCCCGCTCCACAGGGACGCGACCGGCACCGTCTTCGGACGCGGCGACGCGCACGCGCGACTGATGCTCGTCGGCGAGCAGCCCGGCGACCAGGAGGACCGCGAGGGCGTCGCGTTCGTGGGTCCCGCGGGACGGCTGCTGACCCGGGCACTGCGTGACGCGGGGATCGACGAGGAGGGTGTGTACGTCACCAACGCGGTCAAGCACTTCAAATTCACCCAGGAGGAGACCCGCAAGCGGCGCATCCACAAGTCCCCCAGCCTGCGCGAGACCCTGGCCTGCCGCCCCTGGCTCGAAGCGGAACTCCGGCTGGTCTCCCCCGACTTGGTCGTCACCCTCGGCGCCACGGCCGGCCGCGCGCTGCTGGGGCCGTCCTTCCGGGTCGGCACCGACCGGGGCGTCCCCAGGCCGCTGCCGGAGCCCGGCGCCAAGGGTGGCTTCGACGAGGACGTACGCGAAGGGGTGCGGGTGCTCGCGACCGTCCACCCGTCGGCCGTCCTGCGCGCCCGGGACGAGGACCGGGAGAACATGTACGCGGGCCTGGTGGCCGACCTGCGGACGGCCGCCGAGGCCCTGGCCGAGGTCTAGGAGGAGGCCGAGGTCGAGGAAGGCGAGCGGCTAGGAACCCGAGGCCTGGGCCCTGGCAGAGGGCGGCCGGGACAGCGGGCTGGAGTCGAGGTGGCGGAGGAGGGTGCGGGCGTCCTCGTAGACGACGACCGCACCGGCGTCCTCCAGTTCGCGGGCCGAGGTGCCGCCCGTCGTCAGGCCGACGCACGGGACGCCCGCGCGGCCGGCGGCCTCGACGTCCCACACGGTGTCGCCGACGAAGACCGCGTCGGCGGGGTCGGCGTCCACGGCCCGCAGCGCGCTTTCCACCAGGTCCGGCGCCGGTTTGGTGGAGTCCACGTCGCCGCCGGAGGTGGCCGCCGCGATCACGTCGTCCGCGTCCAGGCGCTTGCGGATGGCCGCCACCTCCTCCTCCGCCGCCGAGCTGGCGAGGACGATCTGCCAGCCGCGCGCGGCCACCGCGCGCAGGAGATCCGCGGCGGCCTCGAAGGCTGGCAGGACGTCGTACCAGACCGCGTAGAGCGTGCTGTGCGCGTCGGCGACGGACTCGTCCTCGTCCCGGCGGCGCTCGGAGCCGAGCACCGCGTCGAGGAGCCGGTCCGCGCCCATGCCGACGGCGTGGTGGATGCGGGCCATCGGCACCACGTGCCCGTACTGGCGCAGCGCCTGCCACCAGGCGAGGGTGTGGAGGTAGTTGGTGTCCACCAGGGTCCCGTCGAGGTCGAACAGGGCGGCGCCCCGGTCCGTGCGTCCGGCGCTGTCTGTCATCGGGTCCGTCCTCCTCCGTTCGGGCGGTCGGCGTGGGTCACGCCGCTTCCGCCTCCTCCTCGTCGCCGCCGCTGCCGCCGCCGCTGCCGAGGGCGCTCGGCGTCACCGGGCGGTTGCCCTCCATCGACGTCGCCATGCGGACCGGCTCGCGGACCGCCCGGATCACCACCAGTCGCTCGCTGCGCGTCCCCGGTGCGACCAGCCCCCGTTCCTCGAACCAGGCGGCCCGCTCGCTCATGACGGGCCCGAACGGCTGGGCACTGGACGCCGTCACCCGGGCCCACAGCCCGGCCCGGCCCAGCGCCGCCAGGCTGGCCGTGACGTCGCTGAGCGAGGACTGGACGAGCAGGAGCACGCCCCGTGGCGCCAGGAGCGACGGAGCCTCGCGGCAGATGCGGTCGAGGAGGAGGCGGCCGTCGGGCCCCGCGTCCCACGCGCGGCGGCGGCCTCGGGAAGGGAGCCGGCTGGAGGCGGCGGGCACGTACGGAGGGTTCACGGTCACCAGGTCGAAGCGCTCGCCCGACACCGGCTCCGCGAGGTCTCCTCGTACCACCCTGACCCGGCAGCGGTGGAGCCTCGCGTTGAGCCGTGCCGTCGCCACGGAGGTGCCGGAGATGTCGACCGCCGTCGCCTCGGCGCCCCTGCGGGCCGCGGCGACGGCGAGGACGCCGGTGCCGGTGCACAGGTCGAGCGTGCGGGCTCCCGGCCGTAGTTCCTCGCGGGCCAGGCTCTCCATCAGCAGGGCCGTGTCGCCCTGCGGACCGTACACGCCCGGCGCCCTGACCACTCTCATCCCCATCGCCTCCGTCCCGGCTCCGTGATCACTTCCCGTGTCGTGGTCCTCGATCGGTTTCATTCCGCGCGGTTACCCGGCTCCCGTCGGACCACGCCACCGCCCGGCCCGACGATTACGCCGGGCGCTGCCGGGTACTCGCGCAGCCGACCGGTACCGCACCGGTAGCACCGCGCCCGACCGAGGGAGATGACCGCGATGGTGCACGACACGATCGAGGTGACGGCCCCGCTGCGCGAGGTCTACGACCAGTGGACACAGTTCGAGGAGTTCCCCCGCTTCATGGACGGTGTCGAGGAGGTCCGGCAGCTCGACGACCGGCACTGCCACTGGCGCACCAAGGTCGCCGGCGTGACCCGGGAGTTCGACACGGAGATCGTCGACCAGCTCCCCGACGAGCGGATCTCCTGGCGCACGGTGGGCGGCGACGTCAAGCAGAAGGGCGTCGTGACGTTCGAGCGGGTGGACGACGCGCACACCCGCGTGAGCCTGGCCATGGATGTCGAACCGCAGAGCATGGCCGACAAGGCCGGAGCGGCCGTGGGGGTCGTGGACAGCCGCGTGGAGGGGGACCTGAACCGGTTCAAGGAGTTCATCGAGGACCGCGACCGTGCGACGGGCGGCTGGCGCGGCCGGCTGAAACCCGCGGACAGCCCGCCCGAGTCGCCTTCCGCGGCCCGGGACCCCGGATGATCACGTCATCGACCGAATCGACCGACCTGTTGCCCTAGGAGGCTCGTCATGGTCCCGCTTCTCATCGTCCTGCTGGTGATCCTGCTGCTCTTCGGCGGCGGCTTCGCCCTCGACATCCTGTGGTGGATCGCTATCGCCCTGCTCGTCGTCTGGATCCTCGGCTTCCTGATGCGGAGCTCGGGCGGCCGTTGGTACCGGTGGTGACCCACGGGCTGCCTCGCGTACCTCGTCCACCCCTGCACACGGCGCCCGCCGCTCCCCGTCCGGGGACGGCGGGCGCCTTCGTGCTCCCGCCTTCCCGCCTTCCGTCTCACTCGTCCCTGCCGTTCCACTCGTCGGGCCGGGAGGCCGCCCACCGTCGGCACCAGCGCACGACGAGGACCGTCAGACCGGCCAGGGCGGTGACCCAGGCCGCGGCGAACGCCCAGACGTAGGCCGCCCGGCCGGTGGCGTTGGCCGGCACCACCAGCACGGCGGCCCCGGCGAACGCCAGGGCCACGCCCAGGGGCAGCAGTCGCCGGGGGACGCCCCGCCTCCCCCGGCGCATCGACCGCAGCCTGCGGTCGAGGGTCTCGTCGCGGCGGAGCGCCTCCTCGATCTCGGCGAGGATGCGTCGCTCGCGGGCGGACAGCCGGGCTTCCTCCATCACGGACACCTCCTGCGCGTGGCGGACACCTCCTGCGGAGCGGCTACCCGCGTGGGCGGTCACCAGACGTCAGACCGTGGCCGGGTGGTGGCCCCGTGCCCCACGCGTGTTCCGCGCGCGCCGGGGCAGTCGCACGACGGGACGTCGGGCTTCGGCGAGCGGGCGAGGCGGAGGAGCATGGTCATGAGCGGCACCGCGCGAGTCGGACTCCCCGCCACGGTCGCGGTGGCGGCCGGCCGGATGGCCCCCGGACTCCTGGGCCGGTACCTTGCCCGTACGGGATGCGACGCGGCGACAGACCGACGAGCCGGCGCCCCCGGCCCGCCCAGCCTCCGGGTGCCGCCGGACGGCACCGGCGACCGCGACCACGGCGCCCACGGCGCGTTCGACGACGAGGCCGCCGCGGGGGCCACGGTCCTGCCGGTCCGCGCGGTGCGCCGATCCCGTGCCGAAAGGCGGTGACCGTCGTGAAGGATTTCGAACTGCTGGACGTCTCCTTGTACACGGAGGAGCTGGGGCGCCTCGAAGTGCCCCTGGAGGAGACCGGGGGCGATATCGAGGGGCCGGAGCCGCTGGCGCTCCCGGAAGGGGCGGTGGTGAGTGTCGGGCTCACCTTCCGGCTCGGCCGGGAGATCGACGGCGTGGCCTTCGAGGACTCCCGCATCCGGGAAGGGACCGTGCTCGGCAGCACCCGGACGGTGCTGGGCGGCTTCCGGGCCGGCGGTCCGTACGAGGTGCGGCTGCCGGCGGAGCGGCTGCCGGTGGGCCGGGCGCACTGCGGGGTGTACGAGGTGACGGGCCGCTTCACCGACGGCGAGGGCCATGAGCTGGCCCTGGAGCACCACCGGGTGCGCGTCGACCACCAGCCGGCCGCCCACAAGCGCTACGTCGGCGACCCTCCGGCCCCGGACCGGCCCCCGACGGCCCTCCACAAGGACACCAGGGCGACCCTGCCGGGAGAGACGCCGGCCGCTTGAGGGCGGCCGGCCACCTCCCCTGTCTTCGCCGCCTTCCCCGTCCGCGCCCCGCCGCGCGTCACCGGCCGCCGGGGCGGCGCGGCAGGATCTCCTGCGCCTTCGCCTTGAGGCCCTGGACGACGACGTGGCCGCGATGGCCGTCGCCGTGGGTCAGGGAGGCGAGGGTGGCCTCGATCTGGTCCCAGGTGGAGTGGGGCGGGATCGGCGGCACGGCGGGGTCGGTGCGGAAGTCGAGGACGGTCGGTCCGTCCGCCGCGAGGGCCTGGCGCCAGGCGTCCTCGACGTCGTCGGGGTCGGTGACGCGGATGCCGTTCATGCCGAGGGACCGGGCGAAGTCGGCGTAGGGCACGTCGGGCAGGGCCTGCGAGGGCTCGAAGGGCGGTGTGCCGCCCATGGCCCGCAGCTCCCAGCTGACCTGGTTGAGGTCCCGGTTGTTCCACACCGCGACCACCAGTCGCGGATCGGTCCACTCCAGCGCGTATTTGGCGACGGTCACCAGCTCCGCCATGCCGTTCATCTGCATCGCCCCGTCGCCGACCAGGGCGATCGCGGGCCGGTCGGGGTGGGCGAACTTGGCGCCGATCGCGTACGGGACGCCGCAGCCCATCGTGGCGAGGGTGCCGGAGAGCGAGCCCCGCATGGTGCCGCGCATGGTGAGGTGGCGTGCGTACCAGTTGGCGACGGAGCCCGAGTCCGAGGTGAGCATGGCGTCGTCGGGGAGCTGCGGATCGAGGGCGCGGGCCACGTACTCGGGGTTGACCGGGTCGGCGGAGAGACCGGCGCGGCGTTCCATCACCGTCTTCCAGCGGCGGACGTTGCCGGCCACGGTCTCCTGCCAGCTCCGGTCCTCCTTGCGGTTGAGCTTGGGCAGCAGCCGGCGCAGGGTGGCGGCGGCGTCGCCCACCAGGTTGACCTCGTACGGATAGCGCAGCCCCACCATGTGCGGGTCGATGTCGATCTGGACGGCGCGGGCCTGTCCGTACGCGGGCAGGAACTCGGAGTAGGGGAAGTTCGAGCCGATGGTCAGCAGGGTGTCGCAGTCCCGCATCAGCTCGTACGAGGGGCGGGTGCCGAGCAGTCCGATGGAGCCGGTGACGTACGGCAGTTCGTCGCTCAGCACGTCCATGCCGAGCAGCGCCTTGGCCACGCCGGCGCCGAGGACGTCGGCGATCCGCTCCACCTCGCGGGTGGCGCCGGCCGCGCCCTGTCCGACGAGCAGGGCGACCCGTTCGCCGCTCTCGAGGACCTCGGCGGCGCGGGCGAGCGATTCGTCGTCGGGCACCGGCGTCCAGCCGCTCACGTCGAGACTGGAGGGCACCATCTTGTGGGCGTGCTCCGGTGCGGTGTACGGCAGGTCCTGGACGTCCCCGGGGATGATGAGGGCGGTGGGGGCGCGGCGGGCGTACGCGGTGCGGATGGCCCGGTCGAGGACGTTGGGGAGCTGTTCGGGGACGTTGACGGTCTCCAGGTAGGCGCCGGCGACGTCCTTGAACAGGCTGTGCAGGTCGACTTCCTGCTGGTAGGAGCCGCCCATGGCACTGCGGTCGGTCTGGCCGACGATCGCCACCACGGGTACGTGGTCGAGCTTGGCGTCGTAGAGGCCGTTGAGGAGGTGGACCGCGCCGGGACCCGAGGTGGCGGTGCAGACGCCGACGCGGCCGGAGAACTTGGCGTAGCCGACGGCCTGGAAGGCGGCCATCTCCTCGTGCCGGGCCTGGATGAAGCGGGGGTCGTCGTCCGCCCGTGCCCAGGCGGAGAGCAGGCCGTTGATGCCGTCGCCGGGGTAGCCGAAGACATGGCTGACGCCCCAGGCGCGAAGCCGGTCGAGCAGGTGGTCACCGACGGTCACCTTGGTCATGACCGGTTGCCTCCGTTCTTTCCGTGGCCGTCGTTCGTCGCGTTCGTCCCGGTCGCTCCCGTCGCTCCGGATGTTCCGGTCGCTGTGTCGAGGAGCGGCAGGACCTCCTTGCGGTAGAAGTCGAAGAAGCCGCGCTGCTCGGGGCCGATCTGGCCGATGTGGACGCGGTCGAAGCCGGCGTCCACGTATGCGCGCAGGCGCCGGACGTGTTCCTCCGGGTCGGGGCCGCAGGCCACGCCCTGCCCGACCGTCTCCTCGGTCACCAGCTCGCAGGCCTGCTCGAAGTGGCTCGGGGTGGGGAGGATCTGGTTGAGCTCGCCGGGCAGGTGCTCGGTCGGCCAGACGCGGTGGGCCGTGCGGACCGCCTCCTCGCGCGACGGCGCCCAGCAGACCTTGGTCCCGGCGAAGACGGGCCGGTCCGGGCCGCGGGCCCGGAAGCGCGCGATCATGTCGGCGTCCGGCGCGGTGGTGACGAAGCCGTCGGCGATCCGCGAGGCGAGGTCGGCGGCGCGGGGGCCGAAGGCGGAGATGTCGATGGGGGGCGGGGTCTCCGGGAGGGTGTAGAGGCGGGCGTTCTCGACGGTGTAGTGCCGGCCCCGGTGGGTGACCTCGTCCCCCGTGAACAGCTTCCGGATGACGGCGACGGCCTCCTCCAGCATGTCCAGACGTTCGTCGGCGGGAGGCCAGGGGTCGCCGAGGACGTGCTCGTTGAGCGCCTCGCCGCTGCCGAGTCCGAGCCGGAAGCGCCCGTCCAGCATGACCTGGGAGGTGGCGGCGGCCTGTGCGATCACGGCCGGGTGGATACGGACGGTCGGGCAGGTCACGGCGGTCTCGACGGGCAGCCCGCAGCTCTGGGAGAGGGCGCCGATGACGGACCACACGAAGGGGCTGTGGCCCTGTTCGTCGTTCCACGGGTGGAAGTGGTCGGAGATCCACAGCGAGCGGAAACCGGCGTCCTCCGCCATCCGGGCCTGCTCGACGAGCTCGTCGGGCCCGAATTCCTCGCAGGACAGGAAGTAGCCGAACTCGGTCATGACACCTCCATGGGTGCGGGTCGTCGCTCCGTCCGGTGGGTTCCGTGTGCGGCTGCCCTGGCGACCGAGGGGGAAACGTGGGCCGGAAACGGCCTCCCGGATCCGGGGGTGCCGGATCCGGGAGGCCGTCGAGGCGTCCGGGAGGCCGCTGAGGCGAAAGAGCGAGGCCCCGGGTACGGGTCGGGTCAGCCCTCGGCCGACTCCGGGCCGTCCTGGAGGAGACCCGCCCTGAGCTCGTCGAGGATCCGGGTGAGCAGGCGGGAGATGTGCATCTGGGAGAGGCCGAGCCGCTCGCCTATCTCCGCCTGGGTGAGGTCCTCGCCGAAACGCAGCGACAGAATGCGCCGGTCCCGTTCGCCCAGACGGGCGATCAGCGGCTTGAGCGAGGCGAAGTCCTCGATCAGCTCGTACGCGGGCTCGGCGGTGGCGAGACGGCGTGAGCTGTCGCGCGGGGCGTCGTCCTCGGCCACGGTCACGTCCAGGGAGCGGGCCGTGTAGCCGCGTGCCGCGAGCTCGCCCTCGGCGACCCGGTCCTCGGGCAGGTCCAGGTGGGCGGCGACCTCGGCGCGGGTGGGGCGGTGGCCGAGCCGCTGCTCCAGGACGTCGGCGGCCTTGGCCATGTCGACGCGGAGTTCCTGGAGCCGTCGCGGCACCCGGACGGCCCAGCTGGTGTCACGGAAGAACCGTTTCATCTCACCGACGACCGTCGGCAGCGCGAACGCCGAGAACTCGATGCCCCGGGTGGGATCGAAGCGGTCGATGGCCTTGATCAGGCCGATCGTGCCGACCTGGACGATGTCCTCGCGCTGCTCGGGCCGGTTGCGGAAGCGGCGGGCGGCGAAGCGCACCAGGCTCAGATTGAGCTCTATCAGCGTGTTGCGGACGTAGGCGTGCTCCGGCGTGCCCTCCTCCAGTTCCCGCAGGCGGGTGAGGAGCGAGGCGGAGAGCGTCTGCGCCTCGTCCGTGGAGACCTGGGACGGCCGGTCTATCTCGGGCAGGCCCTGCAGCGCCGCGTGGCGTATCGCCGCGGCCTCCGAGGCGAGCCGGTCGGTGGTGGTTCTGACGGTGCGGGTGGACATGAGGCTCCTTCGACGGGGCGATGGGCCTGCGCCGCTCATGGGGCGTGCGGCACGGTCCGTCGTCGGGCATCTGAGAACAGGATTCCCGGTACTGGACGGTTTGACACGAATTGTCGCCATCAGGTCAGAAACCTATCGTCTGATCACGGTCTGCGCATGAAGCGCGGTTGAGGGGGCAGCGGCCGAGAAAGACCCCCGTGCCCACCGAAGGGCCCGTCGGAGAGGAGCGGAACGATGCCCCGTGGATCGAGCCCGAAGCGGGAACGCCAGTACGAACACATCAAGGACAGCGCCCTCGACCGGGGCGAGAGCAAGGAGCGCGCGAAGGAGATCGCCGCCCGCACGGTGAACAAGGAACGCGCCCGTTCGGGCGAGTCCAAGACCGCGAGCAAGAGCTCCACCGAGGACATGTCGTCCTCGCGCCGCGGTGGCAAGCGGTCGCACAGCGGCTCCGAGGGGCCGACGTACGACCAGCTCTACGCGGAGGCCCAGCGACGCAACCTGCACGGCCGGTCCTCCATGAACAAGGCGGAACTGAAGCGGCACCTGGACAAATGACACAGGAGGAGTTGTCGACCGTGACGCTCGACGGAATGAACGTCCTCGTCCTCACCACGAACTACGGCACGGAGCAGGACGAACTGAACAAGCCCGTGGCCGTGCTGCGCGAGGCGGGCGCCCGGGTCACGGTCGCCGCGCAGCGCAAGGAGCCCGTCCTCACCGTGGTCTCGGACCGGCGGCCCGGCACGGTCGTCGAGCCGGACACGACCTTCGGGGACGCCTCCGCCCAGGAGTACGACGCCGTGGTCGTGCCGGGCGGCACGCTCAACGCGGACCGGCTGCGGACCGACGACCAGGCCCAGCGTCTCGTCTCGGCCTTCGCCGAGGCCGGCAAGCCGGTGGCGGCGGTCTGTCACGGGCCCTGGCTGCTGGTGAACAGCGGCGTCGTCCGGGACAGAAAGCTCACCTCCTATCCCTCGCTGCGCTCGGACCTGGAGAACGCGGGGGCGAGCTGGCAGGACGAGGAGGTCGTCGTGGACACCTCGGGCGGCCACCCGCTGATCACCTCCCGCAGGCCGGGCGACCTGGAGGCCTTCTCCGCGGCCATCGTCCAGGCCCTGGAGGACCGCGCGAGCTGACGCGCCCCCCTACCCCCACCCACGACACGAGGACAGGCAGGAGTGAGGCAGAAGTCATGACCACCGCACGCGACATCATGACGGCGGACGCCACCTGCGTCCGCGCCGCCGAGACGGTCGTCGACGCGGCCCGCAAGATGGTCGAGCTCGACGTCGGCGCGCTGCCGATCTGCGGGCCCGACGAGCGGCTGAAGGGCATGCTCACCGACCGCGACATCGTCGTGAAGGTCGTCGCCCAGGGAAAGGACCCGTCGCAGTGCACGGCCGGTGAGCTCGCCCAGGGCGAGATCGTCACCGTCTCCGCCGACGACGACGCGAGCGAGGTGCTGCGGGTGATGAGCGAGCACAAGATCCGCCGCGTCCCCGTCATCGACGGGCACATCCTGGTCGGCATCATCGCCCAGGCGGACATCGCCCGAACCCTCTCGGACGACAAGGTCGGCGACCTCGTGGGCACCGTCTCCGAGGAGTCGTCCTGACGGCCTGACGACGACATGAGGACGTCGACCTGACGACGACGAGGTGACGAGAGGGGCGCGCGGCCGGACATCGGCCGCGCGCCCCTCGTGTCGCCTCGGATCACCGCTGGGGCGGCTCCTCCGGGGGTCGCTGCGGCGTGTCGCCCAGCTGCTGCTTGAGCCTGTCCTGCGCGGTGTCGACGTGGCGGCTGTACTTGCCCTGGGTCCGGCCGTCGACGTAGTCGCCTGCCTTGTCGATGCCTTGCCCGGCCTTGTCCTCGTGACCCTTGAGCATCTGCTTGAGCTTGTCCATCACGGACATCGCGGCCCTCCTCGGATGGCCCCCCTGTCCCGTCCAGGATCGCGGACCGGCCCGCGGATCGCATCCGCAGGCGGAGGAGGGCGTCCGACCTGCGGGCTACACCGTCGCGAGGACCTCCGACCGTGGGCTGACGCAGGGGCCGCGCGGGCCGCCGTAACGTCCTCGGCATGGTCAAGCTGACTCGGGCGGCCGCTGCCGCCCTTCTCGCCTGCGCGGTCGCCTTACCCGTGACCGCCCTCCCCGCGTCCGCGGCGACCCCGTCGTCCGCCGCGTCGCCGGTCTCCGTCACCTCCCCCGCCGCCTACCCCCTCCAACTCCCCGCACCCACAGGAAAGTTCGGAGTCGGAAGCGCCACCCTCCACCTCGTCGACCGGTCCCGGCCGGACCCGTGGGTGCCCACGGCGGACGGCCGCGAGCTGATGGTGACGCTGCACTATCCCTCGGCCCGCCGTGCGCAGGGCGGGTCCCCGCCGTACGCCACCGAGGAGGAGGCCCGGCTGCTGCTGGAGGGCGTGGGCGTGACGGACCCCGCGGCCGTACGATCCCTGGCCGGCATGGGCACGTACAGCGCGACGGACACGCGGCCCGCGCCGGGGCGGCACCCGCTGGTGGTGCTGTCGCCCGGCTTCGGGGTCCCCCGCTTCACGCTCACGAACATCGCGGTGGACCTCGCCTCGCGCGGCTATGTGGTCGCGTCCGTCGACCACGCCTACGAGAGCTCGGGCACCGCCGTCCCGGACGGCCGGGTCCTGACCTGCGTGGCCTGCACCGCGCTGGAGGAGGGCCGGGCGAAGGGCAGCGATGTGACGGCCGCGCGGGCGGCGGACGTCCGCTTCCTCCTGGACCGGCTCACCGGCCCCCGGCCCGCCTGGCCGTACGCGACGCGGGCGATCGACCGGTCCCGGATCGGTATGGCGGGGCACTCGATCGGCGGCGCGAGCGCCGCCGCGGCCATGGCCGCGGACCGGCGGATCGACGCCGGGGTGAACATGGACGGTTCCTTCTGGGACGCGGTGCCGGCCGACGGCCTGGGCGGGCGTCCGTTCCTGTTCCTCGGCACGGACGAGTTCCACCGCCCGGGCGGCGAGGACACGAGCTGGGACGAGACCTGGCGGTCGCTCGGGGGCTGGAAACGCTGGCTGACGGTGTCCGGATCGGACCACTTCAGCTTCTCCGACGGCCCGGTGATCCAGCATCACTTCGGCCTGCCCGCAGGCCCCATCCCGGTCGACCGGGCGCTGACCGTGACGCGCGCCTATCTCGCCGCGTTCTTCGACCAGCATCTGCGCGGGCGGCCGCAGCCGCTGCTCACGGGGCCGAGCGCGCAGCATCCTGAGGTGTCGTTCCACCGGCCGTAGCGCGTCCGGTGACGGCCGTCCTCGTCGGAGGCGGGATCGACGGCCGTCCTCGTCGGGCCCGGGACGCGCCTGAGGGCCTCAGGCGCGTCCCGCGGCCTTCTGGCTGCGCCGGGACAGGGAGTCGACGACCACGGCGGCCAGCAGCACCGAGCCGGTGATCATGAACTGCACGGCGTTGCTGACGCCCATGATGTTCATGCCCGACTGGATGGAGCCGATGACGAGGGCGCCGAGCAGGGCGGACCACACCGAGCCACGTCCGCCGAACAGGCTCGTGCCGCCGATGACGGCGGCGGCGATCACGTTCATCAGCAGGTTGCCACCGCCGGAGGTCTGGCTCGCGGACTGGATCTGTCCGGCGAGGAAGATCCCGCCGATCGCGGCCATGGTGCCGGCGATGGTGAAGACGCTCATCCGCACGAAGGGCACGCTGATGCCGGCCCGGCGGGCGCCCTCGATGTTGCCGCCGACCGCGAAGATCTGCCGCCCGTAGCGGGTGCGGCGCAGCACGAAGTCCAGCACCACCAGCAGGATCAGGAAGATCAGCAGCGCCAGCGGCAGGCCCTGGTAGCGGTTGAGGATGTACGCGGCGGCGAAGGCGATCGCCGCGATGACGACCGTACGCAGCACGATCTCGGCCACCGGCCGGAACGGCACTCGGGCGGCTCGCCGGCGCCGGGCGTCGAGGAGTGAGGCGAGCAGGAAGAGCCCGACGCCCACGGCGGCGGTGACATAGGCGGCGGCCGGGCTGGAGAAGATCGTCGAGTACAGCTCGGCGACGACGCTCTCGCTCGGGATGTTGACCGTGCCGCTGGTGCCGAGCACCTGGAGCATGAGGCCGTTCCAGGCGAGGTTGCCCGCGAGGGTGACGACGAAGGCGGGCACGCCGACCTTGGCGAAGAAGAAGCCGTGGACGAGGCCGACGGCCGCTCCCCCGGCGACGGCGACGAGCAGGGCCAGCCATTCGTTCATGCCGTTCAGGACGTTGAGGACGGCGAAGATCGCCGCGCACAGGCCGCTGACGGAGCCGACGGAGAGGTCGATCTCGCCGAGCAGCAGCACGAAGACGATGCCGACGGCGATCATTCCGGTGCCGACGATCTGCTGGCTGAGGTCGGAGAGGTTCTGCGCGGAGAGGAAGGCGCTGTCGAGGCTGCCGAAGACGGTCCAGATGATGACCACGGCGATGACGACGGGCAGGGACCCCAGTTCGCCGCTGCGCAGCTTGCGCCGGAACTCGCCGACGTAACCGCGGAAGCCCTCCTCGCGGACGATCAGCCGGCTGTCGACGGCGGGCACGGCCTCGGGCGCGGGCTGCTGCGGCCCGTTCCCGACGGTCCCGCCGATGCCGTCCCGGCCGCCGAGTCCGTCCCGGCCGCCGTGGCCGTCGGGGTCCTGGGGGCGTCTCATCACGGCTCCTCGCCCTCCCCCCGCTGTTCGCGCACGTCGCGCATCCGGGCCTGGCGGCGGGTGACGGCGCTCTCGGTGGCCCCGGTGATGGCGGAGATGATCTCTTCGGTGGTGGTGGACCGTTTGTCGAAGAAGCCGTTGTTACGGCCGAGGCGCAGCACCGCGATCCGGTCGGCGACGGCCATCACGTCCACCATGTTGTGGCTGATCAGAATGGTCCCGAGGCCGTGTTCGCGGAGCCGTTCGACGAGGTCGAGGACCTCGGCCGTCTGCTCGACGCCCAGCGCGGCGGTCGGCTCGTCCAGGATGACGACCTTGGGGTCGCCGATCAGGGAGCGGGCGATGGCCACCGTCTGGCGCTGGCCGCCGGACAGGGACGCGACGGGGATGCGGACGGAGGGGATCCTGATGGACAGGGTGTCCAGGAGTTCGCGGGAGCGCTGCTCCATGCGGACCTCGTCGAGGACCCCGAAGCGGCGCAGTTCCCGGCCGAGGAAGAGGTTGCCGACCACGTCCAGGTTGTCGCACAGCGCGAGGTCCTGGTAGACGGTCGCGATGCCGAGGTGCTGGGCGTCGTGGGGCCGGTTGATCGAGACCGGCCGGCCCTGCCACTCGATGACGCCGCCGTCGGGCGGGTTCACTCCGGCGATCGCCTTGACGGCGGTCGACTTCCCGGCGCCGTTGTCGCCGACGAGGGCGACCACCTCGCCGGGACGGACCTGGAGGTCGAAGTCCGACAGGGCCTGGACCGCGCCGAACCGTTTGGAGATCCCCCGCAGTGTCAGCACTGGTGCTTCCGGCACCGCGACCGCCTCCTCGGCGGGACGGCCGGCTACTGGAGTCCGGCCTTCTTGCAGGCGTCGGCGTAGGCGGGCGTGCAGATCTCCTGGACCGTGTACAGCCCGTCCTTGACGACCGTGTCCTTGATGTTGTCCTTGTTCACCACGACCGGGGTCAGCAGCGTGGCCGGGACCTTCTGGCCGCTGCCGCTGGTGACGGTGGTGGGGGTGAGGTCCTTGGAGAGCGGCTTGCCCTCGGCGAGTTCGACGGCCATCCGGGCGGCGATGTCGGCCTCGGGCTTGTACGGCTTCTCCACGGTGATGGTCTGGGTGCCCAGCAGGATCCGCTGGATGGCGTCGAGTTGGGCGTCCTGGCCGGTGAGCGGCACGTTCATGCCGGCGGCCTTGAGGGCGGTCGCGATGCCGGCGGCCAGTCCGTCGTTGGCCGAGTAGACGCCGACGATCCGGTCCTTGCCGAGTGCGCTGATGGCACCGGACATCTGCTGGTTGGCGTTGTTCGGGTCCCAGTTGGGAGTGTCGTACTCCTTGCCGATCTTCACCTTGCCGTCGAGGACGGAGTGCGCTCCGGCCTTGAACTCGGCGGCGTTCGGGTCGGTGGGCGAGCCGTTGTGCATCACGATCTCGCCGTCGTCGGCCTTGTCGCCGAGCGCGTCAAGGAGCGCCCTGCCCTGCAGCTCGCCGACCTTGCGGTTGTCGTACGAGACGTAGGCGTCGACCGGTCCCTGGGCGAGGCGGTCGTAGGCGACGACCTTCACGCCGGCCTTGTTGGCCTTCTCCACGGAGGACTGGATGGACTTGGCGTCCACGGCGTCCAGGATGAGGACCTTGTCGCCCTTGGCGAGGGCGGTGTTGACCTGCTGCTGCTGGGTCGTCGCGCTCTCGGCCGCGTTGTAGTAGTCGATCTGGGCACCGGGCGCCAGTTCCTTGATCTTGGCCTCGATGTACGGCCGGTCGAACTTCTCGTACCGGGTGGTCTTGCTCTCCGGCAGCAGCAGTCCGATCTTCACGTCCTGCCGGGCCGCCGCCTCGTCCGTCGCCTGTGCGGCGGTCGTGGCGAGCACGCCCAGGGACAGGGCCGCGGTTCCCGCGAGGGCGATCGCCGCTCGCACTGTACGGGTCATGGCGGGCTCCTTCCGCGCGCCCGGGTCCCTCCACCGCGGGGCTGTGGGGCTGCGAGAACCACCAAGCCGCGGGAGCGTCGGCGCACCTATGGCCTATGTATCGACACTAGCCCCGGCCCGGGTGCGGCGCAGGCCGGGAGGCGGGGAGGCCGGGTGCACGGCGGGGAAGGCCGTCCGGGAGCGGCGCCGTGCCCCCGTGGCACGGCGCCGCTCCCCGAGCCGGCGGGAAGGGTGGGCGGCGGTCAGCCGGCGGTGCGGGCCATCCAGGCCTCGACCTCGTCGGCGGAGCGCGGCAGGGCCGCCGAGAGGTTCTCGTGGCCGTCCTCGGTGACGAGCAGGTCGTCCTCGATGCGGACGCCGATGCCGCGCCACTCCTCGGGCACCGTGAGGTCGTCCGGCTGGAAGTACAGGCCGGGCTCGACGGTGAGCACCATGCCCGGTTCCAGGACGCCGTCGACGTAGTCCTCGTTGCGGGCCTCGGCGCAGTCGTGGACGTCGAGGCCGAGCATGTGTCCGGTGCCGGCCATGGTGAAGCGGCGCTGGAGGCCCAGTGCGTAGGCCCGCTCGGCGGGGCCCTCGATGAAGCCCCACTCCACGAGCCGGTTGGCCAGGTGGCGTTGGGCCGCCTCGTGGAAGTCGCGGTAGGCGGCGCCGGGCTTGACGGCGGCCATGCCGGCCTCCTGGGCCTCGTACACCGCGTCGTAGACCTGGCGCTGCACGGGCGTGAAGGTGCCGCTGACCGGGAGGGTGCGGGTGACGTCGGCGGTGTAGAGGGTGTGGGTCTCCACCCCGGCGTCGAGGAGCAGCAGCTCGCCCGGGCGGACGGGGCCGTCGTTGTCGGTCCAGTGCATGATCGTGGCGTGCTCGCCGGCGGCGCAGATCGAGCCGTAGCCGACGGAGTTGCCCTCCAGCCGGGCGCGGCGGAAGAAGGTGCCCTCGATCCAGCGCTCGGAGGTGGCGACGGCGCGGGAGAGCTCGGCGACCGCGTCGGTGAAGCCGCGGACGGTGGAGTCGACGGCCTTGCGCATCTCGCCGATCTCCCAGGCGTCCTTGACGAGCCTGAGGTCGCCGAGCGCCTCCTCCAGCTCGGCGTCGCGCTCCTCGTCGGTGGTGACGGCGGACTGAAGGGCCGGGTCGATTCCGCGGACGATCCGGGTGGGCGTCGTGGCGGCGGCCAGGTCCCGGACGGCGGTGCGGACGTCGCGGCAGGGCAGGCCGAGGACGCGCTCGGACTCGGCGAGGGAGCGGCGGCGCCCGGTCCACAGCTCGGCGTGGTAGCCGATCCAGAACTCGTCGGTGTCCCGGCTGTCCCGCGGCAGCTGGTAGCAGTAGGCGTCGTGGCCGCCGTCGGCGCGCGGTTCGAGGACGAGGGCGCCGTCCCGGGCCTGGTCGCCGGTCATGTGCACATAGCCCGAGTACGGCCGGAACGGGTAGGTGTCGTCGTTGGAGCGGACCTTGAGGTTCCCCGAGGGGATCACCAGGCGCTCGCCCGGGAAGCGCGCGGAGAGCGCGGCGCGGCGGCGGGCCGCGTGCGGGGCCTGCTCGTCGGGCGTGAGGTCATGGCGCTCGGTGTCCGCCCAGCCCGTGCGCATGAGCGCGGACAGTTCCTGGGAGATCTCTGTGTACAGACCGTTCTTTCGGCGCTTGGCCACGTGTGCCCCTTCGTCCGGTGGGAGTGCGCTGCGTTCGGCTCCTGGACCGTAGCCCCGCGCACGGTCGCCGTGGGCCGGAGAGTGCCACTGGCACTGATCGGCCACCCGGGGCCGTGGCGCGCCGATAATGCGTCGTATGACGAACGCGAAACTCGGGGAGGCGCTGCGGCTGCTCGGCGTCGGCGAGGCGGCCTGCCGGGTCTATCTGGCGCTGCTCGACGCGGCGCCCGCGCCGCTGGGCGCGGTGGGGCGGGCCGCGGGCCTGGGCGGGGCGGAGCTCGCGGCGGCGTACGGGGAGCTGGTCGACGCCGGTCTCGCGAGCGCCGCCGCGAAGGACGGGGAGGTGGTGGCGCCGGTGCCGCCGGCGGCGGGCCTGGAGATCCTGGCCCGGCACCGGGCGGCGGAGCTGGAGGAGTCCAGGATCGCGGTGGGCGGCGCCTTCGAGTCGTTCCGGCGGCACCGGCTGGCCGCCTACAACGACCATCTCGTGGAGGTCGTCACCGGGGACGCGATCGGGCCGCGGATGAGGCAGGCCTGGGCCAGTGCCCGCGAGCAGATCCGGCAGTTCGACTCGCCCCCGTACGTGCCCATCGCGGGCGCCACCGAGGACGCGCTGGCCACGCTCGCCCGGGGGGTGACGCAGCGCGTCGTGTACTCGCAGGCCTCTCTGGAGCACCCGGCCAAGCTGAGCACGGTGATCGAGCCGTGCATCGAGGCCGGTGAGCAGGCGCGGGTGCTGCCGTCGGTGCCGGTCAAGCTGCTGATCATCGACGAGGCGTACGCCCTGGTGTCGCTGTCGATCCAGGAGGCCGACGTGGTCAACACGGTGCTGGTCGTCCAGCCGTGCGGGCTGCTGTCCGCGCTGGTGGCGCTGTTCGAGCAGTCGTGGCGCACTGCCCTGCCCTTCCACGGCCGCACGGCCCGGCCGGCCGGTCTGCCGCCCGCCGACCGGCGGTTGCTGCGGCTCCTCGCGGGCGGCGCGAGCGACGAGGTCATCGCGCGTGAGCTCGGCGTGAGCCGCCGCACCCTGTTCCGGCGTCTGCAGGTCCTGATGGCCCGGCTCGGTGCGGCGAACCGTTTCCAGATGGCGTTGCAGGCGCAGCGGTCCGGGTGGCTGTGACGGGCGGACATCCGCGGGCGTGGTGCCCCGCGTCTTCGGCGGGCCCCGGGATCGGACGATCCCCGGGGCCCGTCGCGTTCCCCGCGCCCGTCCCCGGCCGGCCTGCCGGGAACCGGCACCTGTCGAGAACCCGCACATTGTGTACGTGCCGCGAAGCCGGCCTCCTCCGCCGCTCCTCGATTCGCCCCACGGCGCCGGACGTTTCCGCCGGATATCACCCTGTTCATACGCCGAGTGGACCGGACCGCCCGAATCCGTTACTCGCTCCTGCGAAGAAGTTGTCACCTTCGCGTGAAACATGCTGCACGCCGGTCGCCGGACGTGCACGAACAGCTCTGAAAGGGCGTCAACGGAATTGGCTCGGCCACCCGTTCGCGTGCTTTGATCTGCCGCGCCGCGGCTTTTGGATTCCCCCCACCCAGACGAAAGGTGCGCTCCATGCGTAACGACATCGAGACCCTCGAGCTCGACGACAACGCCCTCGACGCCGTCTCCGGCGGTGTCATCAGCGTGAGCGGCGGTCTCGCCGGCGCCGCGACCGGTGACGTCGCCACCCTGCTCGGCACCGTCGGCTCGCTGCAGTCCGTGCAGGCCGTCGAGGGCATCGCCACCGGCGTCCCGGGCCTGGCCCAGGGCATCACCGGCGTCTCGGTGAACACCGCCGCGATCACCGGTCTCGCCGGTCTCTGAGCAGACCGCGCCCGTGGACCCCGGGGGTATTTCCCGCCCCCGGGGTCCGCGGCCCCCGCCGGTCTTCGTGGCGCGGCGCGAGAAATGCAGTCGAAGGAACAGTCCATGCAATTTCGCCAAAAGGCTCTTTCGAAGCTGCAGTCGCCCGAAGAACTCGATCTGCCGGTGCGTTTCGCCCGCCCCCAGGGCCGCCTCGTCCTGGCCGTCACGGTCCTCGTCATGGCCGCGGCCGGCGTCTGGGCCTTCACCGGCACGGTGACGTCCAAGGCGAGCGCGCCCGGGATCCTCACCCGGGCCGAGGGCAGGTATCTGCTGCAGAGCCCGGTCGCCGGACAGGTGACCGAGGTCCTCGTCACCGAAGGTGCCCGCATCTCCCCCGATCAGCCGCTCGCCGTCGTCCGCACCGAGCGGGGCGACCGGCCGGTGCGAGCCGTGGCCGGCGGCCGACTGGCCGCGCTGCACGTCCGCACGGGCGCGGTCCTCGCCGTCGGCGCCGATGTGGCGACCGTCGAACGCGTCACCGATCCGGACGACCCTCTCGTGGCGGTCCTGTACATGTCGGCCGGCGACACCGCGACCATCCGCGCGGGCGCCCGGGTCGACGTCACCCTCCCCTCGGTGGCCGGGGACGGCAGCGCGGTGCTCCGCGGCCGGGTCGGCTCGGTGGGCCGCGCGCCGCAGACACGGGCGCAGATCGGCGGCTTCCTCGGCGACGACGGACTCGCCGCGCAGTTCACCCGGCAGGGCAATCCCGTGGCGGTGCTCGTCACTCTGGACCGCTCCGGCGGCCGCCCGGACGACGACGACTCCGGCACCCCGGTCACCGGCGCCGTCCACCTCTCCTCGCAACGCCCCGTCGACTGGCTGCTCCCGTGAACCGGCTGAACCCGCGCAAGAAGACCTCCCCGGCCCGGCGCCGCCCCGCGCCCCGGCGCCGCCCCCTCCCGAAGGGCCGCAGGCCCCGGACCGTCCGCACCCCCACGGTGCTCCAGATGGAGGCGGTGGAGTGCGGCGCGGCGGCGCTCGCGATGGTGCTCGCCCACTACGGCCGCCACGTGCCCCTGGAGGAGCTGCGCATCGCCTGCGGCGTCTCCCGCGACGGCTCGCGCGCGAGCAACCTCCTGAAGGCGGCGCGCGGTTACGGGCTCCAGGCCAAGGGCATGCAGATGGACCTGGCGGCGCTCGCCGAGGTCGCGGCCCCTGCCGTGCTGTTCTGGGAGTTCAACCACTACGTCGTCTACGACGGCATGGGACGCCGCTTCGGCCGCGCCGGGGTGTACGTCAACGACCCGGCCAAGGGCCGCCGGTTCGTGCCCATGGAGGAGTTCGACACCGCCTTCACCGGCATCGTGCTGGTCCTCGAGCCCGGCGCCGCCTTCCGCCGTGGCGGCCGCCGGCCGGGCATCCTGGGCGCCATGCCCGCCCGGCTGCGGGGCACGTCGGGCACGATGGCCGCCGCGGTGCTCTCCAGCGTCCTGCTGGTCGCCGTCGGCGCGTGGGTGCCGGCCCTGAGCCGTACGTACATCGACACCTTCCTCATCGGCGGCCAGACCTCGCTGCTCGGGGTGCTGTTCACGGCCATGGCGGCCGCACTGGTGCTCACCGCCACGCTCACCGCGCTCCAGCAGACCAATCTGCTGCGCGGTCGCATCGTCTCCTCCACCCTGGGTGGCGCCCGTTTCCTGCGGCATCTGCTGCGGCTGCCCGTCGCCTTCTACGCGCAGCGCAGCCCCGCAGACCTGGTGCAGCGGCTGCGGTCCAACGACACCGTCGCCGAGACCCTCGCCCGCGATCTGTCCGCGGCCGGTGTGGACGCGGTCGTGGTGCTGCTGTACGCGGTGCTGCTGTGGACCTACGACCCACAGCTCACCGTCGTCGGCGTCGGCGTCGCGCTGCTCAACGTGGTGGCCCTGCGGATCGCGGTCCGGGTCAGGGCCACCGGCACCCACAAGCTGCGCGCCGAGAGCGCCCGGCTGACCAACACCTCGTACGGCGGCCTCCAGCTGATCGAGACCATCAAGGCCACGGGCGGCGAGGACGGCTTCTTCCGCCGCTGGTCGGGACAGCACGCCGTCACCCTCGACGTGCAGCAGCGGCTCGGCGTGCCCAGCGCGTGGCTCGCGATCGTGGCGCCCACCCTGGCCGCGCTCAACAGCGCCCTCATCCTCATGATCGGCGGCCTGCGGGCGGTGGACGGCCATCTGACGGTGGGTCTGCTGGTCGCCTTCCAGACCCTGGTGACCGGCTTCACCACGCCGATCGCCCGCCTGGGCGCGGTGGCGGGCCGGGCGCAGGACTTCGCCGCCGACGTCGCCCGGCTCAAGGACGTCGAGAACTTCCCCGTCGACCCGGTCCACACCCGGCGCGAGCCGGCCGGCGGTGCCCGGCGGCTCACCGGCCATGTGGAGCTCGACGGCGTCACCTTCGGCTACAGCCCGCTGGACCCTCCGCTGCTCACGGACTTCTCCCTCGCGGTCGGGCCCGGCCGGCAGGTCGCGCTGGTCGGCGGATCCGGCAGCGGCAAGTCCACCGTCTCGCGTCTGATCGCCGGCCTGTACGCCCCCTGGGAAGGGGCCGTCCGGATCGACGGGATGCGGCTCGCGGACATCCCGCGCGGCGCGCTCGCCGCGTCCGTCGCCTTCGTCGACCAGGACGTGTTCCTCTTCGAGGGCACCGTCCGGGACAACGTGGCGCTGTGGGACCCGTCGGTGCCGGACGAGGCCGTGGTCGCCGCGCTCGCGGACGCCGCCGTCCTCGACGTGGTGTCCCGGCGGCCCGGCGGCATCCACAGCCGGGTCGAGCAGGACGGCCGGAACTTCTCCGGCGGCCAGCGCCAGCGCCTGGAGCTGGCCCGGGCCCTGGTCCGCGACCCGAGCGTGCTGGTGCTCGACGAGGTGACCAGCGCCCTGGACGCGGTGACCGAGCGGGAGGTCATCGACAACCTGCGGCGCCGCGGCTGCGCGTGCGTGGTGATCGCCCACCGGCTCAGCACCGTGCGGGACAGCGACGAGATCCTCGTCCTCGACCGGGGCACGGTCGTGGAACGCGGGCGGCACGCCGACCTGGTGGCGGCGGGCGGCCCGTACGCCGAACTGGTCAAGGAGCACTGAGGTGACCACCCCGTTCCCCGGCCCCTCCGCCGGCCTCTCCGCCGGGTCGTCCGTCGCCGCGGCCGCCTTGCCCTCCGACCCGGTGCTCGCCGCGCTGGGCGGGCTCGGCACGCCCGTCGACTGCTCGGGCCTGCGCAGCCTGTCCCTGGAGGGTCCGTCGGTGCTGTGGCTGGTCGTCCACGGCAGCCTCGACCTGTTCGCCGTGGACGCGGCGCACGCCGGCGCGTGGCACTTCCTCGGCCGGGTGGAGGCGGGCGCGCTGCTGCTCGGCCCCGCCGAGGGCCCCCGGCACACGCTGGTCGGCCGGCCGTCGCAGGAGTGCCTGCTGCGCCGGATCGAGCTGCGCGAGCTGCGGCGGCCGGAGTACGGGACGGCGCCCGGGCAGGGGACGTGGGGCGGGACCTGGAACGGGGCCTGGGACGGCTCGTGGCATCAGGAACAGGGCGGATACGGGGCGTACGACGGGTACGGGGCTACCGCCCCGGCCGGTTCCCCGGTCGGCGTGCCGGTCGCGAGCCCGCTGGAGAACGCCTTCGCGCTCGGCGTCGGCCGGGGTCTGCGGGTGCTCTACGAGGCGCCGCTGGACGGGAGGTTCGGCGAGACCCGGGCCGGCGGTGACGACGAGATCGTCTGGATGCACGTCACCCCGGGCAGCCTGGCGTACGGCGCCGCCTACGAGGCGGAGGCGGCGGGCACCCTGCTCGTCGACGCCACGCTGTGGCAGGGCATGGTCGAGCAGCAGTACCGGCTGCTGTACGCCCTCGACGACTGGATCGAGCAGCGCGAGCGCGCCCAGGAGGACCGTACGGCGGCCGGTCTGGCGGCGGGCCGTGCGGCCGGCAGCGAGGCGGACCGCGCCCTGCTCGCCGCGCTCGGCCGCCCCGGCGGCCGCGACCGGGGCGGCGACGGTGCCGACGCCACCCTCGCGGTGTGCCGGCTGGTGGCCGCGGAGGCCAGGATCGCGCTGCCCGACACGGTCGCCTCGGCCGTCGCCGCGGAGGCGGGGTCCGGCGCCGAGCGGACGGACCCGGTGGACCGCGTCGCGCTCGCCGCGCGCGTGCGCACCCGGGAGGTCGGGCTGCGCGGGCGCTGGTGGCGGGAGAACTACGGGCCGCTGGTGGGCCGGCGGGAGGCGGACGGCACACCGGTCGCCCTGCTGTGGCGGCGCGGCGGCTATGTGGCGGTCGACCGCGACGGAGGACGGCGGGAGCGGATCGGCGAGGCGAACGAGGCCGACTTCGAGCGGCGGGCCGTGATGTTCTACCGGCCGTTGCCCGAGGGCCGCCTCGGACTGCCCCGGCTGCTGCGCTTCAGCCTCCGCGGCACCCGCCAGGAGCTGCGCGACCTGATGCTCGGCGGTCTGGTCGCGGTGGTCCTCGGCGCGACCGTGCCGGTGGCCACCGGGCGGGTCCTCGGCGAGTACGTCCCGGCCGCCGAGCGCGACCTGATCGTGCTGACCGCCGTCGCGCTGGTGGCGACCGCCGTGGTCTCCGCCGCGTTCATGCTGCTGCAGAACGTCTCCCTGCTGCGCATGGAGGGACGGATCGAGGCCACGCTCCAGCCGGCGGTGTGGGACCGGCTGCTGAGGCTGCCGACGACCTTCTTCACCGGACGCTCGACGGGCGAGCTGGCCAACGCGGCCCTCGGCATCGGCGCCATCCGCCGCATGCTGGCCGGAGTCGCCCCGGTCTGCCTCCAGGCGGGCACGGTCGGCGTGACGAACCTCGTCCTGCTCCTGGTGCACAGCGTGCCGCTGGCGCTCGTGGCCCTCGCCCTGCTGCTGGTGGTCGCGGCGGTGTTCCTCGGCCTCGGACTCTGGCAGCTGCGCTATCAGCGCAGGCTCGTCGAGCTCGGCAACCGGCTCGACAACCAGGCCTTCCAGACCCTGCGCGGGCTGCCCAAGCTGCGGGTCGCCGCCGCCGAGAGCTTCGCCTACGCGGCCTGGGCGCGGGAGTTCGCCCGTACCCGGGTGCTCCAGCAGCGGGCCGGCCGGATCCAGAACGCGCTCACGGTGCTCGGCGCGGTGTGCCTGCCGCTGTGCAGTCTGGTGATGTTCATGCTGCTCGCCGGACCGGCCCGCGGCACCCTGTCCGCCGCCGAGTTCCTCACCTTCTCGACCGCCCTGACGATGCTGCTGTCCTCGGTGACCCAGGTGACCGGGGCGCTGCTTTCGGTCGCGGCCGTGCTGCCGGTGTTCGAGCAGGTCGAGCCGATCCTGCGGGCGACGCCCGAGGTGCGCGGCGGGGCGGCGCGGCCGGGCGTGCTCAGCGGCGCGATCGAGGCCCGGCAGCTGTCGTACCGCTACACCGAGGACGGCCCGCTCGTGCTCGACGGGGTCGACCTGACGGTGCGGCCCGGGGAGTTCGTGGCGATCGTGGGGGCGAGCGGCTGCGGCAAGTCGACGCTGCTGCGGCTGCTCATCGGCTTCGACCGTCCCACCGAGGGCAGTGTGCTGTACGACGGCCAGGACCTGGCCGCGCTCGACCAGGCGGCGGTGCGCCGCCAGTGCGGGGTGGTGCTGCAGCACGCCCGGCCGCTGACGGGCTCGATCCTGGACTGTCTGCGCGGCGCCGAGGCGTACACGCTGGAGGAGGCCTGGGAGGCCGTGACCCTCGCGGGGCTCGCCGACGACATACGGGCCATGCCGATGGGCCTGCACACGATGCTGTCGGACGGCGGCGGCACCGTCTCCGGCGGTCAGCGGCAGCGCCTGATGATCGCTCAGGCCCTGATCCGCAAGCCCCGGATCCTGTTCCTCGACGAGGCGACCAGTGCGCTCGACAACGAGGCCCAGCGCGTGGTGATCGAGTCGACGAGGGCGCTGGCCGCGACCCGGGTGGTGATCGCCCACCGGCTCTCGACGGTCATGGGCGCGGACCGGGTGATCGCGATGGCGGACGGCCGGGTCGTCCAGCAGGGCACACCGGCGGAGCTGCTCGCGGACGCGGGCGGTCTGTTCCACGAGCTGGTGCGCCGCCAGTTGCGCTGACCGGGCGGGGGGACGGCCCTGGGCCGGTCACCGGCCGCGTCAGCGGACGCCGCGCGGGCGGAACTGCACGCTGATGCGGGGGCCGACGGCACGGCTGGTCTTCGGGACGGCGTGCTCCCAGGTGCGCTGGCAGGAGCCTCCCATGACGAGGAGGTCGCCGTGGCCGGAGGGGAGGCGGAGGGCCACCGGGCCGCCGCCGCGCGGGCGGAAGGCGAGGTCGCGGGGGTCGCCGAGGGCGAGGATCGCGACCATCGTGTCCCGGGTGGCGGAGCGGCCGGTGCGGTCGCCGTGCCAGGCGACGCTGTCGCGTCCGTCGCGGTAGAGGCAGAGCCCGGCCGTGACGAAGGGCTCGCCCAGCTCGGCGGCGTAGTGCGCGTCCAGGGCGTCGCGGGCCTCGACGAGGGCGGGGTGCGGGAGCGGGACCCCTTCCCGGTAGTACGCGAGGAGGCGCGGGACGGCCACGACGTTGTCGTACATCGTGCGCTCCTCGGCCTGCCAGGGGACGCCCTCGACCAGCTCCTCGAACAGGGCGTCGGCGCCGTGGAGCCAGCCGGGCAGATGGTCGACCCAGGCGCCGTCGCCGAGCTCGGTTCGCCGGACGCCGTCCAGGGGGCCGGGTCCGATGTCGGAGCCCTGGTCGAAGAGCGAGCCCTGGAATCCGGGGAGGGCGGGTCGTGCTGCGGTCATGGTTCCAGCGTAGACGATAAACCGAACACGTGAGCGATTCAGGGTGGGCGACTCACTGCGGGCGGCTCAGTGCGATCAGCGGGAGAGGAGGCGCCGATAGCTCTCCGGGTGGGCCGCGAGGAACTCCGCGAAGGACTGCGGCGGGTGCCCGGTCAGGGTGCGGACGTCGTCGGACACGTCGTCCATCTCCCCGACGGCGACGGCCTCGTACGAGGTCACCCAGCCCTCGACCTCCCACTCGGGAGCGTCGTAGACGGCACGGGAGGCGTACGCCTCCTCCCGGGTCTCGGGGTGATAGGTGACCGTGCGACCGCTGGCCGCGCTCAGCGCCGCGGCGACCTCGTCGAAGCTCAGTGCCTCGGGGCCGGTCATGTCGTACGTGACGTCGTCGTGGCCTTCGCCGAGCAGCACCGCGGCGGCCGAGTCGGCGACGTCGTCGTGGGTGACGGCGCCCACCCGGCCGTCCGCCGCCGGCCCGCGCAGGACGCCCTCGGAGGACGCCATCGCGACCAGATCGGCCTGGTAGGTGCTGTCGCGCAGGAAGGTGAAGGGAAGGCCGGTGGAGCGGATGTGCTGCTCGGTGTGCCAGTGGTCGCGGGCGAAGGTGAAGGTCGCGTGCGGCGCGGCGTTGAGGTACGAGAGGTAGACGATCCGCCGCACCCCGGCGGCGACGGCGGCGTCCACGGCGGTGGCGTGGGTCCTGACCCGGCCGGGCGCCTCGTGTGCGGAGACCAGGAAGAGCGTGGCCGCGCCGTCGAGCGCGGCGCGCATTCCGGCGCCGTCGTCGTAGGACGCCGTCCGGGTGTCGGTGACCGGCAGCGCGGCCAGTCTCGCGGGATCGCGCCCCAGCGCCCTGACCTCGGCGCCCGCCTCGGCGAGCCGGCCGACGACTCGCCGTCCGATCCGTCCGGTGGCTCCGGTGACCGCGATCAGCTCGCCCATGCCCTGCCGTCCCTTCTCCGTTCCCGTGAACGTGCCCGTGCCCGTGTACGTGCCGCGTACGTGCCCGTGTCGGTGCCCGTGCCCGTGTACGTGCCGCGTACGTGCCCGTGTACGTGCCGCGTACGTGCCCGTGTACGTGCCGCGTACGTGCCCGTGTCGGTGCCCGTGCCCGTGTACGTGCCGCGTACGTGCCCGTGTCGGTGCCCGTGCCCGTGTACGTGCCCTCGTACGCGCCCGTGTGCGCTGCCGTTTCCGCTCTGCACCCCATTCGACCCCGGCCACCCGGCCCGCGCACCCGCACGGGGCGGCCGCCGCGTCAGTGCCGCCACCCGGACCGCAGGTGGGCCCTGAGGGCCGCACGGGCCGCGTTGGCACCCGGCGCGCCGTGGACGCCGCCGCCGGGGTGGGCGGTGGCCGAGGCGAGGTAGAGGCCCCGGACCGGCGTCCGGGGGCGCCCGGTGCCGGGCAGGGGCCGGAAGACGAGCTGCTGGTGGAGGTTGGTCGTGCCCTGGTTGACGGCGCCTCCGATCAGCGCCGGGTTGCGCCGTTCCAGGTCGGGCGGTGCCAGCACCCGCCGGGCGAGGACCGAGGCGCGGAATCCGGGAGCGAGCCGCTCGACGCCGGTCTCGACGCGGTCGGCGATCGCCTCCTTCTCGCGCTCGTCCCAGCGGCCCTCGATCCCGTCGGGGCCCGCGTCGGCGCGGATGCGCTGGGGCACATGGGTGTACCCCCAGGCGGACTCGGTGCCGGCGGGCGACCGGGTCGGATCGGCGGTCGTCATCTGCCCCAGGACGGTGAAGGGCACGTCCGGGACCTGGTCCATGGCGAGCAGGCCCGCGAAGCGGGTGAGGGCGTCGACGCCCTCGGCGACGTGCACCGTCCCCGCGCCCCGCGCGGCGGCGCTCGCCCAGGGAATGGGACGTGCGAGGGCCCAGTCGACCTTGACGGTGGCGAAGTCCCACTGGAACCTCGCGAGGTCGGCGCGGACCGCGGCCGGAAGGTGCTCCTCGCCGACCAGCCGCCGGTAGAGCACGGGGGCCGGGATGTCGGCGAGGACGGCGTGCCGTGCCGGGACTTCCGTACCGTCGTCGGTGCGCACGGCCACGGCACGGCCCGACCGCACCACGACCCTGGTCACGGCGTGGCCGCAGCGCAGTTCGCCGCCCCGGTCGCGGAAGCGGTCGACGAGGGCGCGGGTGAGCATCCCGGCGCCGCCGACCGGCACGGGGAAGCCGTGGACCTGCCCGAGCATGCACATCAGCCAGCCGAAGCCGCCCCCGAGGGCGGACTCCGGGCCGAGGTCGGCGTGCAGGGCGTTCCCGGCGATCAGCAGCCTGCCGCCCTCGCCCGCGAAGTTCTCCTCGCCGAAGCGGCGGGCCGGCAGCAGCATGGTCCGGGCGAGACGGAGCAGGTCGCGGCCCGTTCGGCCGGCGAACCGCAGGCCGGGCAGCACCGGCGGGAACGGGGTGAAGAGGCAGTCGACGAGGTCGTCGCCGGTGCGGAGCCAGAGGCGGTGGAGCCGCTCCCAGGAGGCTCCGTCACCGGGCGCGAACGCTTCGACGGAGTCGGCGGTCCGGCGGACGTCCCGGCTGAGGACCGCGCAGCGCCCGTCGGCGAGCGGATGGGCCACGACGGCGGGGGCGTGTCGCCAGCGCAGACCGTGGCGCTCCAGGTGCAGCGCGCCGAGCACGGGCGAGGCCGCGGCCAGCGGGTAGAAGGCGCTGAAGGTGTCGTGGACGAAGTCGGGGTGGACCTCCCGGTCGCTCCGCACGGCGCCGCCCGGCTCGTCCTGGGCCTCCAGGACCACGACGTGCCACCCGGCGTCGGCGAGGACGTTGGCGGCGACCAGACCGTTCGGGCCCGCGCCGATGACGACGGCGTCAGCCGGGGGCACGGGACGTGTCCTCGCGCGCGCCGGCCTTCTCCGCGACGGCCCGTTCCAGCCGGGCGAGCATGTGACGGTGCCGCCAGCGGATGAGCGCGTCGAGGGCGGTGTTGTGCAGCGGCGTGACGGGGCCGCGGAGCGGGTGTTCGTCGACCAGGACCAGACAGCCGTCGCCCCACCGCAGGGTCCGGAAGCCGATGCGCGCGCTGCCCAGCCCGTTGACCGCCTCCAGCTCCAGGCGGTGTTCCGGTTCGCAGATGCGCGAGACGGTCCGGCCCTCGGTGATCCACGGGCCGAGCTTCAGGGTGTAGCCCAGCTCGGCCCCTTCGGCCGGCCACATGTCGTCCCGCTCCCAGGTCTCGTGGGTCCCCACCACCCATCGGGCGTAGAGCTCCCCGTCGCCGAGGACGGACCAGACGTGTGCCGGGGACGCGTCGATCAGCCGGTGCCATTGAGCCATGAGCGCGGCCTCCTTGGGTGAGAGGTGAACGGGCGGACGGAAGGTGGCGGTCGGTGTCGGGATCGGCGCCGGGCCGCGGCCCGGACGCCGAGGGCGGCCGCACCGAGTGCCGAGGCGGCGCGGGCGGCCGTACGCGCCCCGCCGGCGCGCCCGCCCCGCACCGCGGCCGAGTCGCCGGACGGGGTCCGCAGACGGCCCGGGGTGTCCTCGGCGGATCCGTGCGGGCCGAGGTAGTGGTGCTCGGTCCGCCAGGCGATGAGGCCGAGTGCGGGCCGCCGGGCGACGGCGAGGGCGGCGGGCAGCAGTCGCGCGCCCGGCCCCACGGCCACGAGCCGGCGGGGGCGGGCGGTCGTGCGCAGGACGGTCCGGGCCACGCGTTCCGGCGTGGCCACGGGTGGCAGGGAGCGCAGGCGTCGGCCGGTGTGGTTGGCAGCGTGGTCGAAGAATGGGGTGTCGACGCCGCCCGGCAGGACGGTGCACACGGCCACGTCGTGGGCGCCGGCGAGCGACAGCTCCCGGCGCAGCACCTCGTCGAGGGTGACGAGCGCGGCCTTCGAAGCCGCGTAGGCGCCCATGTACGGGGCCTGGACGACGCCCCCGAGGAGGGAGCCGATGTCGATCAGCACGCCGTGTCCCTGCGCGCGCATCGCGGGCAGCGCCGCCCGGGCGCCGTGGAGGACGCCGAGCACGTTGACGTCCCACAGGCGGCGCATGTCTTCCAGGGGCGCCTCGGTGAGGCTGCCCAGGATGCCCACGCCCGCCGCGTTCACCCAGACGTCGATGCGGCCGAAACGGGTGAGCGCCGTGCGGGCGACCCGGTCCACGGCCGCGGCGTCGGTGACGTCGGCCGGCACGGCGACCGCCCCGGCGGCCGGATGGGCGGACCGGCACTCCCCCGCCACCCGGTCCAGCACCTCACCGCTCCGCGCGCTCACCACCACGCGGGCGCCGCGCCGCGCGAACGCCAGCGCCGTGGCCCGGCCGATGCCGCTGGAGGCACCGGTCACCACGACGACGAGTCCGGGCGGGAGCCCGCGTCCGAGCAGGTTCACCCCCGGCGTGTCTCCCACTCACGGCGTTTTCATGCCTCCCCCGGCGCACCGACCGCCGCGGCCGATGCCGGCGCGGGGCCGCGAGGCGCCCGCGCCCTCGCCTGCGGCTGCTCACCCCGGCTGCCGCCCGGGGACCGGTCGCCAGACCGCAGGCCGCCACGGCGCAGGCCGTACACCGGGCTGCTGCCCGGTGGCCGGCCGCCACGGCGCAGAACGCACCGGCCTGCGGCCGGGGGCGGCCGGGAGTGCGCGGCCGCCGGACCGCGGACCGCCAGGCCGCGGGCGACACCCCGCCCGGCGGCCTCGGAGCACCCGCCGCCCGGCGGTCACGGACAGACCACTCCCCGCCGTCACACCACCCCCGTCGGCGCCAGCGTGTACGTCCGCGACGAGGTGTAGAACTCGAGCGCCGCGGCGCCCTGTTCGCGGGGGCCGAAGCTGGAGGACTTGGTGCCGCCGAAGGGGAGGTGGAAGTCGACGCCGGTGGTGGGGGCGTTGACGCGGATCATGCCGGTGTCGAGCCGGTCGAGGCCGTGCAGGGCGGCGTTCAGGTCGGCGGTGTGGACGGAGGTGACGAGGCCGTAGCGGGCCGCGTTGGTGATCCGTACGGCATGGTCGAGGTCGCGGGCGGGGAGCAGGGCCGCGACCGGGCCGAAGACCTCCTCGCGCAGGAGGCGGTGGCCGGGGGCGACCTTCTCGACGAGGGTGGGGGCCGCGTACCAGCCGGGGCGGTCGGGGACGGTGCCGCCGGCGAGGACCGAGAGGCCCTGCCAGGCGGCGCCGGTGTCGTCGCGGGCGGTCTCGGTGATGAGCGGGCCGCAGACGGTCGACGGCTCGGCGGGGTCCCCGACGGGGACGGCCCGAAGCGCTTCGGCGAGGGCCTCGCGCAGCGGGTCGAGGGCGGCGCCGACGGCGATGACCCGGCTGGTGGCGGTGCACTTCTGTCCCGCGTAGCCGGCGACGGAGGCGGCGATGTGGGCCGCCGCCCGGCCGAGGTCGGCGTCGGGCAGCACGATCGCCGCGTTGAGTCCGCCCGTCTCGGCCTGGACGGGGATGCCGCGGGCGGTGGCGGAGCGGACGACGGTCCGGCCGACGGCGGACGAGCCGGTGAAGGAGACGACGTCGGCGGCGGAGACCAGCGCGCCGCCCTCGGTGGCGCCGCCGGGCACGACGATGAACAGGTCGTCGGGCAGGGCGCTCCGGACGATCTCGGCGAGCCGCAGGGCGCACGCGGTGGCCTCGGGGGCGGGCTTGAGGACGACGGCGTTGCCGACGGCGAGCGCCGGGGCGGCCTTCCAACTCGGAATGGCGAAGGGGAAGTTCCAGGGCGTGACGAGGCCGGCCACGCCGTACGGGCGGCGCCGGGTGAGGAGCAGCCCGGGACCGGCGGCGGTCTCGTGGACGGTGCCGGTGGGCTCGTAGGGAGCCTGGGCGTAGTAGCGCCAGATCGCGACCGTGCGGGCGACCTCGGCGCGGGCCTCGGCCAGCGGCTTGCCGACCTCGCGGACGGCGAGCGCGGCGAGTTCCGCGCGCGCCGCCTCGACGGCGTCGGCCACCGCGCCCAGGGCGGCGGCCCGTGCGGCGGCGCCGCCGTGCGCCCAGTCGGGCTGCGCGGCCCGGGCCCGCTCGACCGCGTCCGCCGCGGCGAAGGCGCCGGGGGACGGGATCTCGACGAGGACGTCGGCCGGGTCGGCGGGGTTGCGGGAGATGACGGTCATGCGGCGAACCTTCTCTCTGTCGCCCGCGCTCTCTGACGCCCGACTCTCTGACGCCCGAGGGCTTGGTGGTGTCCGGGTGTCGGTGGTCGCAGGGTTGGTGGTGTCCAAGGGCTTGCGAAGTACAATTTCACATTACTATTTTACGGGTCACATTTCAGTCTGCGCCTCTCCACTCGGAAGTGACCCTGATGGACAAGCACGCTCGACTCGCCCTCGCCACCGCCCTGTTGACGGCCCTCTCCCTCGCCGCCGCCGGCTGCTCCGGCGCGGGCGGTGACGCCGCCAAGGGCGGCGGACGCACCGGCGCCAATCCCGCGACCGGCACCAACGGCACGATCGTGGGCGGCACTCCGGTCAAGGGCGGCACCCTGACCGTCCTGTCCAGCCAGGACTTCACCCATCTCGACCCCGCCCGCAACTGGGTGATGGGCGACATGGACTTCGGCACGCGGCTGCTCTACCGCACGCTCGTCACCTACAAGGCCGAACCGGGCGCCAAGGGAGGCGAGTTGGTCCCCGACCTCGCCGAGGACCTCGGCACCTCCTCCAACGGGGCCAAGACCTGGACCTTCCGCCTCAAGAAGGGCCTGAAGTACGAGGACGGCTCCCCCGTCACCGCCCAGGACGTCAAGTACAACGTGGAGCGGTCCTTCTCCCCCGACCTGCCCGGCGGCCCCGACTACGCCGCCCGCTACCTCGCCGGCGCCGAGGGCTACCAGGGCCCCGCCGGAGGCAGGCACCTCGACTCCGTCAGGACGCCCGACGACCGGACCATCGTCTTCGAACTGCGCAAGCCCTTCGCCGAGTTCCCCTACGCGGCCGTGCTGCCCACCTTCGCCCCCGTCCCCAGGTCCCAGGACAAGGGCCCCCAGTACGACAACCGCCCGTTCTCCTCGGGGCCGTACAAGATCGAGTCGTACGCCCGCGACAAGCAACTGGTCCTGGTCCGCAACCCGCACTGGGACCCCACCACCGACACCGTGCGCAAGGCCTACCCCGACCGGATCGTCGTGACGATGGGCCTCAAGGGCAACCAGATCGACGACCGGCTGGTCGCGGGCGCCGGCGCGGACGCCTCCGCCGTCCCCTGGGCCAAGCTCCGGCCCGAGTCCACCCCCAAGGTCCTCACCAGGCCCGACGTCCGGTCCCGGCTGCTCGCCGAGTCGACCAACTGCACCGAGATGGTGCAGATGCACACCGGCCGCGCCCCCTTCGACGACGTGCGGGTCCGACAGGCCGTGCAGTACGCCCTCGACCGCCGGGCCGTGCTCACCGCCTCCGGCGGCCCGGCGCTCAACGACCCGGCCACCGCGCTCATGCCCGGCTCCCTCTTCGCCGGCGGGAGGCAGCCCGACACCCTGAGGATCCCGCCGACCGGCGACGTGGCGAAGGCCAGGCAGCTCCTGAAGGACGCGGGCAAGGCCGACGGCTTCTCCACCAGCATCACCGTCTCCACCGGCGACAAGGGCGTCGCCGAGGCCGTCCAGCAGTCTCTCGGCCGCGCCGGGATCAAGGTGGTCATCGAGACCGTCGACCCGTCGGCCTTCTACGACGCCATCGGCGACACCAGGAACCGCACCGACCTCGTCTACACCGGCTGGTGCCCCGACTACCCCTCCGGATCGACCTTCCTGCCCTTCGTCTTCGACGGCCGCTACATCAAGGAGAAGGGCAACTCCGGCAACCACTCCCTCTTCCGCGACCCGGCCACGATGAAGCGGATGGACGAGATCGCGGCGATGACCGACGCCGCGCGCGCCAACACGGCCTGGCAGGAACTCGACGGACAGATCCTCGCCAAGGCGCCCACCGCGCCCGCCGTCGTCGAACGCATGCCGCTCCTCGTCGGCCCGAACATCGCCGGCGCCTTCGGCCACACCTCCTTCGGCGGTCAGATCGACTACGCGACCGTCGGCCTCAAGGACCCCGCGAAGAGCGGAAGCTGAGACCCCACGTGACCTCCCACGACACCTCTGACACCCACGACACCCACCACGCCCACGACACCCGCCACGTCCACGACACCGCGCGGCTCCCGGCCGCCGACGCCGTGAAACCCTCCGCCCCCACGAGCAGCAGCCCCTGGCGGCTCGCCGCCGCCGAGCTGCGCCGCCGCACCTCCGCCCTCGTCGCGCTCGGCGTCGTCGCCCTCTTCGCCCTGATGGCGCTGGCCGCCCCGCTGCTCAGCGCCCTGGGCGGCTGGGGCCCCGACGAGTTCGACCCCTCCGCCGTCGACCCGTACCTGGGCGGCCTGCCCCTCGGACCGCTCGGCGGGGTGTCCGCCGAGCACTGGCTCGGCGTCGAACCCGTCACCGGTCGCGACCTGTTCGCCCGGGTCGTGCACGGCGCCAGGGTCTCGCTGCTCATCGCCTTCGCCGCGACCGCGATCGTGGTCGTCGCCGGGGTCGCGGCGGGCGTCGCCGCCGGCTACTTCGGCGGCCGCACCGACACCGTGCTGTCCCGGCTGATGGACCTCACCATGTCCTTCCCCTCCCTCATCTTCATGATCGCGATGATGTCGGTGGCCAGGGACGTCAACCGGATCCTGCTCATGACCCTCGTCATCGGCCTGTTCGGCTGGCCCGGCATCGCCCGGGTGGTGCGCGGCCAGACGCTGTCGCTCAGGCACCGCGAGTACGTGGACGCGGCGCGGGTCAGCGGCGCGTCGAACCTGCGGATCCTCGTCCGGGACATCCTGCCCGGCGTCGCCGGACCCGTCATCGCGTACACCACCCTGATCGTGCCCGGGATGATCGCCACCGAGGCCGCGCTCAGCTATCTCGGCGTCGGCGTGCGCCCGCCGACCCCGTCCTGGGGGCAGATGATCGCCGAGAGCGTCGCCTTCTACGACACGGACCCGATGTACTTCGTCGTGCCGAGCCTGTGTCTCTTCCTCACCGTCCTCGCCTTCACCCTCCTCGGGGACGCGCTGCGGGACGTGTTCGACCCACGGGGAGGCCGCTCGTGATCCTCTACCTCGGCCGCCGGCTCCTCGGCGGGCTCGGTGTCCTCGTCGCCGTCGCCGCCATCACCTTCCTCATCTTCTACGTGCTGCCCTCCGACCCTGCCGCCGCGGCCTGCGGCAAGTCGTGCAGCACCGAACGGCTCGCCGCGATCCGCGCCCACATGGGCCTGGACCAGCCGCTGTGGCGGCAGTTCACCGGCTTCCTGACCGGTGTCCTCACCGGGCGCACCATCGGCACCGGCCCGTACGCGCTCGCCTGTGACTTCCCCTGCCTGGGCTACTCGTACGAGAACAGCCAGCCCGTCTGGGACCTGCTCGTCGACCGGCTCCCGGTCTCCGCCTCGCTGGCGATCGGCGCGGCCGTGATCTGGCTGGTGCTCGGGCTCGGCGCCGGTGTCACCGCCGCCCTGCGCAAGGACACCCTCACCGACCGCGCGCTGATGGTCGGCGCGGTCGCCGCGGCGTCGCTGCCCGTCTACTTCACCTCGGTGATGCTGATCTACGGGCTGATCCGGGTGGCCGGGCTGCTGCCCTATCCGAGTTACGTGCCGTTCGCCACGAACCCGGCGGCCTGGGCGTCGAACCTGCTGCTGCCCTGGCTGGCCCTGGCGGTCCTCTACGCGGCCATGTACGCGCGGCAGAGCCGCAGTTCGATGATCGAGTCGATGGCGGAGCCGTACATCCGCACCGCCCGCGCCAAGGGACTGCCGCGGCGGACCGTGGTCGTCAAGCACGGCCTGCGGGCCGGGATGACACCGATCCTGACCATCTTCGGCATGGACCTCGGCGGCCTCCTCGCGGGCGCCGTCATCACCGAGTCGATCTTCGGTCTGCCGGGCGTCGGACGGCTCTTCTACGGGGCGCTCGCCACCGGCGACCAGCCGGTGATCCTCGGTGTGACGCTGCTCGCCGCCACGTTCATCGTCGTCGCCAACCTGTGCGTCGACCTGCTCTACGCGGTCGTCGACCCGCGAGTGAGGTACTGATGACCGCTCCCGAGACCCTGCTGTCCGTCCACGATCTGACGGTGGTCTTCCCCACCCGGCACGGCCCGGTGCGGGCCGTGGACGGGCTCTCCTTCGACGTGCCGCGCGGCCGGACGCTCGGCATCGTGGGCGAGTCCGGATCCGGCAAGTCCGTGACGTCGATGGCGGTGATGGGACTGCACACCGGCGCCGAGGTGTCCGGCTCCGTCATCCTGGAGGGGCGCGAGCTGGTCGGCCTGCCGGAGCGCGAGCTGAACCGGCTGCGCGGCCGGCGGATGGCGATGATCTTCCAGGACCCGCTGTCCAGCCTCCATCCGTACTACACCGTCGGGGAACAGATCGCCGAGCACCACCGGGTGCACTTCGGCTCGCGGCGGGCGGCCGCCCGCCGACGGGCCGTCGACGCGCTCGGCGAGGTCGGCATCCCCGAGCCGGGGCGGCGGGCCGGGGAGTACCCGCACCAGTTCTCCGGCGGCATGCGCCAGCGGGTGATGATCGCCATGGCGCTCGTCTGCGAACCCGAGCTGCTGATCGCCGACGAGCCGACCACCGCCCTCGACGTCACCGTGCAGGCCCAGATCCTGGAGCTGATCGCGCGGGTCCAGCAGGAGCGCGGCCTCGGCGTCGTCATGATCACGCACGATCTGGGCGTGGTGGCGCGGGTCGCGCACGAGGTGCTGGTGATGTACGGCGGGCGGGCGGCCGAACGGGCCCCGGTGGACGAGCTCTTCGCGGCTCCCGCCCACCCGTACACCCGGGGGCTGCTCGACTCGCTGCCCCGGCTCGACGACCGGGACGACGTCCCGCTGCGGGCCATCCCGGGCTCGCCGCCCTCGCTGCTCGACCCGGCGCCCGGGTGCGCGTTCGCGCCGCGCTGTCCCCGGATCGCCGCCGGGACCGGTACCGAGACCGCCACCGCCACCGGCGAGGAGCGGACGCGGTGCGCGAGTGAGCGCCCGGTGCTCGCCGGTCCGGCCGGACATCCGACGGCCTGCCACTTCCCCGCGTACGAAGGCGTCCCCTCATGACCACACAGCCCCTCCAGCCCGTCCCGCCGCTCCTGTCCGTGCGGGACCTGACGATGGCCTTCCCCGGACGCCGGTCGCGCTCGGCCCCGGTCCGGGCCGTCGACGGCGTGAGCTTCGACATCGCGGCGGGCGAGACCCTGGGCCTGGTCGGCGAGTCCGGCTGCGGCAAGTCGACGACCGGCCGGATGATCGTGCGGCTGCTCGCCCCGACATCCGGCAGCGTCGTCTTCGACGGGCGCGACATCAGCCGGCTTCCCCAGCGCGCCCTGAAACCGCTGCGGCGCGAGCTCCAGATGGTCTTCCAGGATCCGCACTCCTCCCTCAACCCGCGTCAGACGGTGGCCAGGATCATCTCCGACCCGCTGCTGGTGCACGGAACGCCGGTGGCTCAGGCGCGCCGGCGCGCGGCGGAGCTGATGGAGCTCGTGGGGCTGATCCCGGAACATCTGGACCGCTATCCGCACGAGTTCTCCGGCGGCCAGGCCCAGCGGATCGGCATCGCGCGGGCCCTGGCGACCGGGCCTCGGCTCGTGGTCGCGGACGAGCCGGTGTCGGCGCTCGACGTGTCCGTGCAGGCGCAGATCGTCAATCTGATGGAGGGGCTGCGGAAGGAGCTGGGTCTGGCCTATCTCTTCATCGCCCACGACCTGTCGGTGGTGAAGCGGGTCTGCGACCGGGTGGCCGTGATGTATCTGGGGCGGATCGTGGAGATCGGCCCCAAGGACCGGGTGTACGAGGAGCCCGCCCACCCCTACACCCGGGCGCTGCTCTCGGCCGTGCCGCTGCCCGATCCGGCGGCCGAGCGGGCGAGGGAGCGGATCACCCTGCTCGGCGACCCGCCGAGCCCGGCCGCGCCGCCGCCGGGCTGCACCTTCCATCCGCGCTGCCCGAAGGCGCGGGAGATCTGCCGGAAGGAGCCTCCCCTGTTGCGGATCGCCCGGGCGGGGGAGGCGAGGGAGGTGGCCTGCCACTTCCCCGAAACGGAGCCGGAGACGGAGACGGGGACGGCAATGGACTGAGCTCAGTTGGTCGCCGGGCGCAGCCGGTCGATGGGGTGGGTGTTCACGTACGTCGCCAGCGTGTCGTCCTTGAACGCCCGCCACAGCTCCGCGCAGCGCGCCCGGTCGAGGTGGACCACCGACTGCCCCCTCTCGGTGCCGGTGCCCTTCACCGGGGCGTTCATGAAGGTCATGTCCCCGGCGCGGACCTGCCGCATGTTCCACACCAGGTCGCGCATCTCGTCGTCGCCGAAGCGCTCGTCGACGCTGACGGTCTCGGTGAAGATGTCGAGGGTCCTCTTCAGGCCGCGCGGATCCTTCAGGGATGCGGAGGTCATCACCTTCTCCAGGACGGTGCGCAGGTAGTTCTGCTGCCGGTGGGTGCGGTCGAAGTCGCCGTTGGGCAGGTTCTTGCGCTCCTGGACGTAGGCCAGCGCCTGCTCGCCGTTCATGTGGCGGCGCTCGCCGTCGGCCATGAGGATGTCGACGCCGCCGACGGCGTCGGTGAGCTTGCGGAAGCCGCTCCAGTCGATGACGGCGAAGTGGTCCACGCGGACGTCGGTCAGGCGCTGGACCGTGTCGATGAGCAGCGGCGGCCCGCCCCAGGAGAAGGCCGCGTTCAGCTTGGCCCGGCCCCGGCCCGGTACGTCGACCCAGGAGTCACGGGGCAAGGAGACCACGTACGCGGCGGAGTGGTCGTCCGGGATGTGCACGAGCATCATCGCGTCGCTGCGCTGGTCGCCGTACGTCCACAGCCTGCCCTTGGCGTCGCTGCCGGTGGTGGGCACGTCCGACCGCGAGTCGAGGCCCATCAGGAGGAAGTTCCGCCCGCCCTTGGAGGCGGCGGGCACCGGCGCGTTCGTCGGGAAGGTCTGCGGGATCCGCTGGACCCGTCCGGTGTAGTGCTGGTACGCCCAGTAGCCGGTGCCCGCGGTGAGCAGGACCGCCCCGACGAGCAGGGCGAGTGCGGTCAGCAGGACCGTCCTGGCCTTCGGGCGCCGCCGCCCGCGCGGCCGGGCCTCCACGCCCTCTTCCTCCGTGCCCTTTTCCTGCGCCGCGTCCTCTTCCAGCACGGCCTGATCCGCCGTCCGCCCCTCGGTGCCCCGTTCCCGCGTGCTCATCGGCTACGCCTCCCCCTCCGCTGCCCGCCCCGAGCCCCCCGGCTCCCCGACTCGCCCCGCCGGAGGCGTACTTCAGGCCACCAGCATGCCGAAGACCGGCCCGCCGCGGGGCGAGTCCCGGGAACCGGCTGGGAGCGGAACCGGGCGTGGTACCCGGGTGGGCGGCCGGTGACCTCGGGGCGCCGGGCCGGGGCGTCGACCCGGTGCGGGAGCCGGCGGGGCTCCGCGGGGTCAGCTCGTGACGGTGATGTGCTGGGACGGGTCGGTCGTGTCGGTGATGCGGTAGGTGGCGCTGAAGGTGGCCGACTGGTTGCCGGTCGGGCAGAGGAACCCGCCGGTGACCGTGGCCGGGACCGGGGCGTTCGCGATGGCCAGGGTGGAGGGGGCGCCGTTGGTCCAGGTGCCGTTGACGGCGGTCGGGCCGGTCGGGGAGGCGGTGATGGTGCAGGAGGCGAAGCCGCTGGTCTTCAGCACGACACCGCCCTTGGGGATGGTGAAGCCGCCCGTGACGGGCGCGCCGTTCTGGGTGGAGAGCGTCCAGGCTCCGTTGGTGGCGTTGCTGGTGACGGTCACGCTCACGCCGGCGATGCTCGTGGTGCAGCCGCTGAAGGTGGGCGGGTTGACGGGGACCGTGACGGGGCCGGCCGCGTTGTGGTTGGCGGGGGCGGCGGGGACCTTGTTGTTGGCTCCGCTCGTCGGTACGGAGGAGGAGACCGTACACGTCATCGTGGTGGAGCCGGCCACGAAGGTGGCCTTGCCGGTGAGCTGGGCGGAGAAGGAGTGACCGGCCGGGAGCAGCGTGGTCGACGCGGCGGCCTGCGGGCCCGCGGCGCCGAAGGTGAGCGCGGTGGCCGCGGCGAGCCCGGTCGCGGAGACGAGCAGCTTGGACATGGGATCTCCTCGGTGTCGGAGTGTGGGGAGCGAGGAGGTGCGGATGCGCGGGGACGGACCTGTGGGGTGGGGGCACGCGCAAAGTGACTTGAGAGTAGAACCGGCCGGTAGGGGTGTCCAGGCGCGATTCCCGCCACTGCTGACAGAATGTCAGAAATATTGACCCGACTCGGTACTTGACGCTGACACGACCCCGCCGACCCACCGCGCCCGCCGCCCCGGGGGACCACACTGGGCCCATGGAAACCACGGTGCCGGTCGACGGCGGCGAACTCTGGGCGGACGACACGGGCGGCGACGGACTCCCGATGGTCCTGGTCCACCCCGGCGTCGGCGACTCGACGATCTGGGACCCGGTGCTGCCCGCGCTCGCCGCGCCCCACCGGCTGATCCGCTACGACGCCCGGGGCTACGGCCGCTCCCCCGCCCCCCGCGTCCCGTACTCCCCCGCCGCCGACCTCGCCGCCGTCCTCGATCACTTCGGCCTTACCCGCGCGGTGCTCGTCGCCTCCAGCATGGGCGGTGCCGCGTCCCTCAATTTCACCCTGGACGCCCCCGAGCGGGTGGCCGGACTGGCCCTCCTCGTGCCCTCCGTCACCGGCTACGACGCCCTCGACGAGACCGAGCTCCTCCAGGAGGTGGAGCGGCTCGCCCTGGCCGGCGACATGGAGGGCATCGTCCGGCTGGGCCTCGACCTGTGGGGCCGGGCGGGCGGCGGCAGCCCCGAGTCCGACCCGGTCGCGGCCGCCCAGTTCCGGGCGGTCCTGCCCGCCTGGTTCGCCAACGTCGGCCACCAGCGGACCGATCCCCCGGCCTTCGACCGCCTCGGCGAGATCGCCGCGCCGACCGTGCTCGCCCTCGGCGAGCTGGACCGGCCGGGGGTCGTCCGCTGCAACGAGGAGATGGCGTCCGGCATCCCCCGCTGCCGCCTGGCCCGTCTGGCCGCCTCGGACCACTACCCGACGCTGCGGGAGCCGGAGACCGTGGCCCGCCTGGTGGAGGAGCTGTACGCGGAGGCGCGCTGAGGCCCGGCGGCCCCGCCCACCCCCGTAACGACATCCGTGCACGACACCCGAGGGCACGGCATCCGCGTACGGCAGCCGCGCACGACACCGCCCCCGGAGCGGAGCCTCGTTCCGGGGGCGGCGGGAGCGGCGATGTCGGCGCACGACGCTCGGGATGCGGGGTGCGGGAGCCCCCACGGCTCCCGTTCGGCTGTGACCCCGCACCCCGATCCTGCCGTGTCCCGTGCCGCGTTCGGCGATCTTCCGGCGCGTCCCACACGATCCGACGAAGACGGGGCCGTCCGCTTGACGGTCCGTGCGCCCTTCGTGCTCCCCTCGTCCGCCCGCCGCGCACCCCTTGCGCGGACCCCGCGCCCCCCACGTCACCCCACAGGTGATCCGTAACCCACCGTTCCCCGCACGGTGGTTGACGGTCCGCGCGCCCTGCTGCGAAGGTCTGGCAGCCCTCCCCCACACCCGAGGAGTTGACGTGTACCTGATATCCCCGTCGAGGCGCCGGAGGTCGGCGCTCACCGCCGTCCTCTGCGCCTTGGCCCTCGTCCTGGGCCTCCCCGCCACCGCTCACGCCGCCGTGCTCCAGCCGCTGCCGCAGAACGCCGACGGCCTGGAGCAGACCTTCGCCCCGGCCTACGACTTCGACACCGACGGCTGCTACATGACCGCCGCCATCGGCGCCGACGGCACGCTCAACCCCGGCCTGAAGCTGGGCGGCACCGTCAACGGACAGTGCCACGACGCCGCCCAGCTCGCCGCGGCCAACTCCTACTCCCGTGCCAAGTGCAACAACGGCTGGTGCGCCGTCGTCTACGCCGGCTACTACGAGAAGGACCAGGCCACCTGGGGCCCCTGGGCCATCGGCCACCGCCACGACTGGGAACACGTGGTGGTCTGGATCAGCGGTGACCAGGTCCAGTACGTGTCGGTCTCGCAGCACAGCAGCTACCAGGTGGCCGCCCGCTCGGCGATCCGCTTCGACGGCACCCACCCCAAGATCGTCTACCACAAGGACGGCGCCTCCACCCACTGCTACCGCTTCGCCGGCTCCGCCGACGAGCAGATCGAGAACGCCACCGGCGGCTGGTTCTACCCCCGCCTGGTCGGCTGGAACGGCTATCCGACCGGGCTGCGCGAGAAGCTCATGGGCGCGGACTTCGGCTCGGCGACCCTCAAGATCAGGGACTCCGACTTCGCGAACGCCCTGTCCCGTGCCAAGCCCGCGGGCATTCCGTTCGACCCGTACGCCTGACCGGCCGACCCGCCCCACCGGCGCCACCCGCCTCGCCCGCCGGGTTTCCGGACGGTTCCGGCCCGTACCGTCCGGTTCCGGCCTCTTCCCACGTCTGGAGGGTTTCGACAAAGGCCCTGGGCACGACGGTGGGGATACTGGGACCCCACGAAACAGAGCGACAGGGAGGGCCGGGTGGAGTTCCGCCTGCTCGGGACGGTGTCCATCGCGGCCGAGGCAGGTGAACTGCCGCTCGGCCCCGCCAAGCGGCGCAGCGTACTCGCGGCGCTGCTGCTGCGCGCGAACGCCGCCGTCCCCGTCGACCGGCTGATCGACACGGTGTGGGACGAGTGCCCGCCCGCGCGGGCCCGCACCGTCGTCCAGGGGCACGTCTCCCGGCTGCGCGCGCTCTTCGAGCAGGGCGGCGCGAGCGACTACGGGGTCGAGCTGGCCACGCACACCCAGGCGTACGAGCTGCGCATGCCCGAGCAGCTCCTCGACACCCACCGCTTCGAGGAGCTGGTCCAGCTCGCCGGGCACCAGAGGCACCCGGCCGACGCGGTCCTGATGCTGCGTGAGGCGCTGTCGCTGTGGCGCGGGCCGGCGCTGACCGGCACCGTGGCGAGCGAGCCGCTGCTGGCCGCGGCCCGGGCCCTGGAGGAGACCCGGCTCGTGACGGTCGAGCAGCTGGCCGCGGCGTACGGGCGGCTCGGCGAGCACGTGAAGGCGGCGGCCCTGCTGCGGGCGGAGGCGACGGCGAACCCGCTGCGCGAGTCGCTCTCGGCGGCGCTGATGCTGTCGCTGTACCGGGCGGGGCACCAGTCGGACGCCCTGGACTGCTACCACCGCACCCGCACCCAGCTGGCGGAGGACCTGGGCGTCGACCCGGGCCCGGCGCTGCGGGCCGCGTACGAGGCGGTCCTGCGGGGCCTCCCGCCCGCCGGGCAGACCATGCCCTGGCCGGAGGGCACGGCGACGGGCGCGTACGGGGAAATGGCCGCCCCGGCCGGCCATGGCCAGGGCCCGTGGGTGGACAGGACGTCGGGCGCTGCGGGCGACGGCGCCTGGGCCACCGGCGGACCGGCCGACGGCGTCCCAGGCGGCCGCGCCCCGGGCGCCGACGCCCCGGGCGCGGGCGGCTCGCCGCAGGGCAGCTCGGGACCCCGCGCCTCGGACCCGCGCGTCTCGGACCTCCACCCCTCGGACCTCCGCACCACCGGTTCCTCCACCTCGGGCGCCGGCACCATGCGTCCTCACCCCGCGGCCGACGGCTCCGTCGGCTCCGATCCCACCGGCGCCGGTGCCTTCGGTGTCGGCGTGGGCGGGGGCGTCGGTGTCGGCCCCTCGGGCATGGGAACGTCCCCGGCCGGCGGCACCTCATCGGGCCACGGGCACGACGCCGCCGTCACCCCGCCGTCGGCCGGTCTCCCGGCGCTGCCGGCCCCCGATCTGCTGCCCCGCACCCCGCGCGGCTTCCTCGGCCGCGAGCGGGAGCTCGCCGCGCTCGACGCGGCCGTCGACACCGCCCGGGTGGCCCTGGTGACCGGCCCCGCCGGAGTCGGCAAGACCGCGCTCGCCCTGCACTGGGCGCACCGGCGGGCCGCGCGCTTCCCCGACGGGGTGCTCTACGCCGACCTGCGCGGCTTCAGTCCCGACGACGGGCTCGACGCCCTCGACGTCCTCAGGGAGTTCCTGCCCGCCCTCGGTGTGCCGCCGCGCCGGATCCCGGAGTCGCCGACGGCCGCCGCCGCGCTGTACCGGTCCCTCACCGAGGACCGGGCGCTGCTCGTCGTCCTCGACAACGTGCGCGGCGCCGACCGGGCCAGGCCCCTGCTGCCCGCCGGGCCGCGGAGCGCCACCGTGGTGACCTCGCGGCTGCGGCTGGGCGGCCTCGTGGTGACCGAGCTCGCCCGGCCGGTGCCGCTCGGCGTCCTGGGGCTCGACGAGTCCGCCGCCCTGCTCGCGGCGGCCGTCGGCGCCGAGCGGGTCGACGCGGAACCGGCCGCCGCCCGGCGGCTCGCCGAGCTGTGCGACGGGCTGCCGCTCGCGCTGCGGGTCACCGCGGCCCAGCTGGCCGCCCGGCCGCACTGGCGGCTCGCCGATCTGGCCGCCGAACTCGCCGACGAGCAGCGCCGCCTGGCCCTGCTGTCGGTGCACGGCGCCGAGGACGCGGACGGTCCCGGCGTGCCCGCCGCGCTGCGGCTCACCGTCCAGAGGCTGCCGGCGGAGGCGGCCCGTCTGTTCCGCCAGGTGGGTGTGGTGCCGGGGACGGACCTGGACCGCCACGCCGCCGCCGCGCTGCTCGACAGGGCTCCGGCGGTCGCCGCCGAGGCCCTCGACCGGCTCTGCGACGCCCATCTGCTCACCGAGTACGCTCCGGGCCGGCACACCGCGCACGATCTCGTACGCCTCTACGCGCGCAGCCTGGAGCCCGACGAGGACGCGCTGCTGCGCCTGCTCGACCACTACACGCTGACGGCGATGGCCGCGGCGCGGGCCGCCGAGCCCGACGACCAGCCGTGCTGCGCGGCCCCGCCGGACGCCCGGGTGCCCCGTACCACCGTGCACTTCGCGGGCCGGGACGCGGCCCTGCTCTGGTACGCGGCCGAGCGCGACAACCTCGCCGCGGCGGTCGCCGCCGCCCGGGCGGCCGGGCACCACGACCGGGCCTGGCGGCTCGCCGTCCTCCAGTGGCCCTTCATCCTGTGGAACAGCCACGACGGCTGGGTGCCCCTGCTGGAGGACGCCGTGGACTCGGCCGCCCGGGTGGACGACCCCGACGCCGAGTCCCGGGCCCGGGCGCTCCTCGGCTGGCTGCTCACCCAAGACGGCCGTCTCCCCGAGGCCCTGGTCCACCTGCGACTCGCCCCCGCGCTCGCGGCCCGCGCGGGCGAACGGTCGAGCGAGGCCACCGCCCTGGTCAACCTCGCGGTCGCCCTCGACAGGTCCGGGGTGACCGACGAGTCCCTCGCCCACACCGCGCGCGCCGCCGAACTCGTACGCGACAGCGGCGACGTGATGACGGAGCTGCTCGCCCTGGAACACCGCGCCCGCCAGCTCCTCGCGGTCGGCGACCCGCTCGGTGCGCTCGCCTGCGCCCGCGCGGGCCTGGCCCTGGAGGGCGACACCGTCAACGGCCTGGTCGGCATCCGCCAGAGCGAACTCACCGCCACGGCCGGCGCCGCCCTCCTCGACCTGGGCCGCCCCACCGAGGCCCGGGCCGCCCTCACCCGAGCCCGTGAACTGGGCCTGGCCCACGGCTACCAGGAAAGCGTCCGGCGGGTCGAGGCACAGCTGCTGCGGATCCGCGAGACGGCGTAGCGACCGGGTCCGGGGGGCAGGTACGTGGGCGGGTGCGCCGTTCGCCTCGACGGTGGTGCGCCCCCGCTGAGCGGGCGGGCGTCGGCGGCCCCGGCGTGTCCTGACCGAGGCCTGACGGAGGATCAGCACGATCCGGTTCGCGAGGGCCGCGGAATCGGCTGCGCGCCGATGTCGGACTTCAAAGCGCCGCACAGGCGGCCGTGCAGGGCGCCCGCGGTCGGGCCGGGGGTCAGTTCCGCGGCCAGGTCCCAGTAGCGGCCGATCAGCGGGTCGGCGCCGCGGGCCAGCAGACCGGTGAGGCGGCGGCGGAAGGCGGGGCTGTCGTGGGTGCCGAGCGCGGACGCGTAGGCGCCGACGAAGCAATCCAGCGACGGGCCGGACCGCGCGTCGGAGGCGTCCGCCTCGGCCCGGGCCAGTGCGTAGGCCTCGCCCAGGCCCGCGTACAGCACGCTCGGCCGGTGCTCCACGTCCGCGAGGTGCACGACGGGCGCGGCGGCGCGGGCGACGAGGGCGTGCAGGCGGGCGAAGGCCAGGACCTGGGCCGGGGTCGGATCGTCCGGCGGGGGCGGTACGGCCGCGTCGACGACCGCGGTGGCGAGTCGCGCGGGCAGGCGTACGGGCAGGGTGCGCCGCCAGAAGCGCGCGAGGGCCGTCGTGTCGGGCGGCAGGGACAGGTCGCCGAGCAGCCTCAGCCGCTCGGCCCGCTCCCCCGGGGCGCGGTCCCGCAGGAGCAGCAGCGCCGCCTCCCGCCAGCGCAGCGCGGCCAGCCGTCCTCGGACGTCCTCCAGTCGGTGGGCGACGACGTCCTCCAGCGCGTCGTCCCCGTCCAGCACGCGGCCGACGTCCGCGACCGGCAGGTCGAGCGTGCGGAGCGAGCGGATGAGCCGGAGCCGTTCCAGGGCCTCGGGCCCGTACCGCCGGTGGCCGCCGCCACTGCGGCCCGTCTCGGGCAGCAGCCCGCGGTCGGAGTAGAAGCGGACGGTCTTGACGGTGACGCCCGCCCGCTCGGCGATCTCTCCGATGCTCCACGGTCCGGTGTCCACGCCCATGAGGGCCAGCGTACGAGGGCGGCGGGGCGCCTCTTGAACCTCCCCCAGGGGGAGTTCCTACGGTGCCGGCGGCCACGGAGGACGTGGCGCGTGTGGTCGGTGCGAGGCGAGGAGAGCGTGATGACCGCTTTCGTGTTGGTGTCCGGGCCCTTCACCGGGGGGTGGGTGTGGCGGGACGTGGTGGCGCGGCTGAGGGCGGCCGGAGCGGAGGCGTACGCCGTGACGCTCTCCGGCATGGAGCCGGGCGTGGAGCCGGAGCCCGGGAGCGTCCGGGCCGCGGAGGTGGACCTGGAGGCCCATGTCGCGGACGTGGTGCGGGTGGTCGACGGCATCGGGGCCGGGGCCGGTGACGTGGTGCTCGTCGGGCACGACTACGGCATCCATCCGGTGCTCGGGGCCGTCGGACGACGGCCGGGGCGGTGCGGGCGCGTGGTGTTCCTGGACACGGGAATGCCGGCGGACGGCGATCCGGCGACGGCGTCGCTGCCGGCCGCGGCCGCGACCGAGCCGGTCGACGGACTCGTGCCGCCGCCCGCGGGCGAGGAGTGGGAGCGCTGGGGCAGCACGGCGGGGTTGTCCGCCGAGGCCCGGGAGCGGCTCGACCGACTGGCGGTGCCGCAGCCGGTACGGACGCTCACCCGGCCACTGCGGCTCACCGGCAGGCCCTTCGACCGGCCGATGACGGGTGTGCTCTGCACCGCGAGCGGTTCGGGGATCTCCATGGTCGAGATGCTGGTGGCGTCGGGGCCGCCGCGGTTTCGCGTGCTGGCCGATCCACGGGTGGGTTTCTTCGAACTCGACACCGGCCACTGGCCGATGCTCTCCGCGCCGGGACCGCTGGCCGAGGTGCTGCTGCGGGCCGCCGCCGACGAGGGGATCCGGCTGTCCGTGCCGGGGCCCGCGGGGGATCGGCCGGACGACGCCGGGGCCTTCCTGCTCGACGTACCGGAGCGGCCCAGGGAGCGCCGGGGCCGGGTCGACCTGCACCTTCCGGAGGCGGAAGGGCCGCGCCCGGCCGTGCTGTTCGTGCACGGCGGACCCGTCTCGCCGGAGCAGCGGCCCACCCCGCGAGACTCTCCGGCCTTCCTCGGGTACGGGCGTCACGTGGCCGGCCTGGGTGCGGTCGGCGTGACCCTGGACCACCGGTTGTACGGGCTGGCGGACTATCCGCGGGCGGCGGAGGACGTCGCCGGTGCGGTGGAGCTGGTCCGCGCGGACCCCCGGGTCGACGGGGAGCGGATCGCGCTGTGGTTCTTCTCCGGCGGCGGTCTGCTCGCGGCGGACTGGCTGGCGGCGCCGCCGTCGTGGCTGCGGTGCGTGGCCCTCAGCTACCCGGTCCTGGCGCCGCCGCCGGACTGGCGTGCCGTTCCCGCCCGCTTCCACCCGGTCCGGGCGGTGGGGGCGTCGAGCCCGCCGGTCGTGCTGACCCGGGCCGGCCTGGAGCACCCGGTGTTCCAGGCGACGGTCGACGCCTTCCGTACCGCCGCGGACCGCGCGGGCGCCACCGTCGACCTCGTCGACGTCCCGCTCGCCCACCACGGCTTCGAGACGGTGGATCACACCGAGGAGACCCGAACGGCGGTCGTCCGCGCGGTGCGTTCGGTGCTGCGTCACGTGGCGGGGTGAGCGGACGGCTCTCGGCCCCGCCCGCTGACGGGGGCATGCCGGAGGGGCGGCCCCGGTGGCCCTTCGGCTCCGGTGCCGCCCCGTTGGCACGGGTCGGTCGGGTCAGTTCACGAACACCACCGGGCTGCCGGTCTGGCTGGTGTCGCGCACCGGTCCGTACTTGGCGCTGAAGTAGCCGTTGGCCGGGCAGGTGCCGGGGCCGCTGTACTTGGTGAACAGCTGGTTGGTGAAGCCGAGCGAGTTGTCGGCGTTGTCCGGCGTCGCCGTGAGGCTGCCGGCGCGGTAGACGCAGGTCGTGACGCCGAGGATCGTGTTGATCTTCAGGGTCGTCTGGATCGGGCCGGCGGCGCCCGCGGAGACGGTGAGGTTGCCGCCGGAGGTGACGGCCGCGGCGAACGGCAGGTTGTTGACGGTGATGCTCTGCACGCCCGTCGCACCGGTGATGTTGGTGGTGCAGCTGCTGAGGGTGTGGGCGGTGACCGTCTCCGTGGCCGTACCGGGGGCGGTCGGGTTGGTGTTCACCGTGGCGGTGAAGGCCGAGCTGTTGCAGGTGATGCCGGTGCTGCCGCCCAGGGTGGTGGTGATCTTCGCCTGGGATCCGGAGGCCAGGGAGGCGGACAGGACGTCACCGGAGGCGACGGCGGGGCCGCCGGCGCTGCCGGTGGTCAGGACGTTGCCGGCGGAGGCGGTCGCGGAGGCGGAGGCGGTCACCGCGAGCACGGCGGCGACGGCGGCGCCGAAGGCCGCAGAGAGGGCACGCTTGTCCATGGGGGTTCCTTTCGCACGAAGGCGGAGGGTGGAAAACGCGACGGTCAGCGTGGGTGCGGTGGCGCACGTGGGGACGTACGCGCACCGAGGGAGTACGAGGGGGTGCGCCGTGGAGGGGATCACGCCACCGGACGGACGCCGAACACGGCCGCGAGGGACGGCGAGGCGGTGACACGGTGGGCGTGGTGACACGGCGGCACCACGGTGGCGACGGCCGCCGCCGGAACGATCCGGCGCCACGGATCTCCGGCAACGGTGTCGCGATACGGGGTGGAGCGTAATACTCGGTGTGCGGTGCGCGGCGGGGGCGCATCCCGTCCCACTGGGGTGCGGCTCCACCGGATCGCCCGGAGCACCGAGAGGAAAACCCATGAGGGTTGTAATCCTGTCGGGTATGTGACGTCAACAACCGCCGAAGGATGTGGCCGATGACGAGCGTTCGCGGTGCCGAGGAGGAACTGGTCCTGCCGGGGGCCCGCACGGGCCGCGATCCCGAGCGCTCGCTGCGGCCCGGACCGCGCCGGCTGACGCCCGAGCAGGTGGCCTCCCGTCAGCGGGAGCGGCTGCTCGACGGAGTGGCCCGCACGGTGGCGGCGAACGGCTACACGGGCGCGCGGATCAGCGACATCTGCCGCACCGCCGGGGTGACCCGTCCGGTCTTCTACGAGCTGTTCTCCGGCAAGGAGGACGCCGTGCTGGCCGCGTACCGGGGCGGGACGCAGACGGTGCTGCGGGCCATGCAGCGGGCGTACGACGAGGCCGGCGGCGCCGGCGACTGGCCGGTCGCCGTGCGGGCCGGACTGCGGGTGCTGCTGACCCTCCTCGCGCAGACGCCGGCCTTCGCCGCGATGGCGGTGGAGATCGAGTCCCTGCCCGCGGGGCGCCGGGCGAGGACCGAACTTCTGGCCGGTTTTCGCCGCTTCTTCGCGGACGCGCCGCCGGGACCGGCCGGGGTGGAGCGGGGGGAGCTGGTGGACACGGTGGTGGGGGCGGTGCACGCGGCGGTGCACCGGGCGGTGGACGAGGGCCGGTTCACGGACGCGAGCGAAGGGGCCGGCGGACTTCCCGGCCTCCTCGACGTGCTGGTGCATGTCGTGGTGACGCCGTTCTCCCGCCCCTGACAGGAGCTGAACGACCGGCCGGGGCAATCGGCTGAATGATCGTCAACAAGGTTTTGTTACTGACTAGTTGACGCGCCTTATAACCGCGCGTACGGTCCGTTTCGGTTCCCTGCGGCACGGCTGCCTCCGCACGAGTCCGGGAAGACCCAGGTGGATGGGGAACCGTCCGCGCCAGGACGTCGCCGCGCTCCGATCCCTCATTCATGTCAGGAGCACCGCATGGCCCTGTCCGAAGGCACCACCGACCCCACTTCCCCGCCCGCACCGGCCTCCCCGGGCGGTGCGGAGACACGCGGCGGGGTCCGCTACCGCCGCGCGGCCCTCATGGGCGTACCCGCGTTCCTCGCCGCGAGCACCCTGGTGGTGCTCACCGCCCAGGGCGCCCTCGCCGCGCAGTTCGCCATCTCCGGCATGCCGTTCACCGTCACGGCCGACTCCCTGGAGGGCACCGGCTTCGGGCAGTTCGGCGCCCTGGACCACATGGCCGAGGGCAGCCCCAACGCGGGCGACACCGGCGGCCAGGTGCTGGTCATCGTGACCGCGATCCGCGAGGCCAAGCTCACCAACCTGTGCCAGAGCGTGGAGCTCGGCGGCACCCACCTGCTGATCACGGCGGGCAACAGGGGCACCCCGGTCAAGGCGTCCGGCCTGACCACCGATTCGACGGAGATGGCGGCCAGGCTGGCGGAGTTCGACAACATCGAGATCGGCGGGGACGCCAGCACCTTCGACAAGCCGCCGGTGAAGGGCCCGCTGGGCTCCTTCGGCCAGCAGGCGGACACCGTGAGCATCAAGAACGTCCGCCAGACCAACTACGCCACGACCGCGACCCGGTTCACCCTGCCCGATCTCCACATGGGCTTCAGCTCGAAGGGCTGCTGAGCGTGGCGCCGGGCACGGACGAGGCCGTCGCGCCCGCCCCGGCGGCGGAGCGCCGCCGCCGGCATCCCTGGCGGGCCTTCCGGCGCTGGCGGCACCGCCGTCCCTTCGGGGCGGGCCTCGCGCTGGCGCTCGGCGGTGCGGAGATCCTGGTGACCCAGCGGGCGAGCGTCTCGGTGATCCTCACGGCCGGCGCGGACAGCCTGGCGGGCTATGTGCTGCCGATCATGATGATCGTCTGCGGCGTGCTCATCGTGGTCAACCCCCGCCAGCGGCTGTTCTATTCGGTGATCGGCGTGCTCGCGTCGCTCGCCAGCTGGGTGACGTCGAACCTCGGCGGCTTCTTCGTCGGCATGCTGCTCGGCCTGGTGGGCAGCTCGCTGGCCTTCGGCTGGCTGCCCGACCGCCCCCGGCGCCGCCGATGGCCGCGCCGGGGTCGCCGTACCGCTGAGGCCCGGCAGGATCGGCGAGACATCCCCTAGCCCGGCCGCACCCGCGCGGGGCGGCCGGAGCGATCGCGATACCCACTTTTTTGTGGGTACTTGTGAGGCGGCGGCCGTCGGGAGAGCCTGGTGACCACCGGACGAGAGGAGAAGGACGAGACAGCAGGACCTCAGGACACGGCGCGTTCCGCTTCGGCGGCGACGAGCCGGTCCAGCCGGCGGTGGCCCCAGTCCGAAAGGGGAGCCAGCGCCTCGGAGAGCTCGCGGCCTTCATCGGTCAGCGAGTAGACGGTCTTCGGCGGCAGCACGTCGTACACCTCGCGGTGCACGAGACCGTCCTCCTCCATCTCCCGCAGCGCCTGGGTCAGCACCTTCTCGCTGATCTCCGGCACCTTCCGGCGCAGTTCGCCGGGCCGGTGCGGGCCGGATTCGAGCAGCCAGAGCAGCAGCGTCTTCCACTTGCCGTCGATCACCGCGACGGCGGCGGTCACGCCGCACACGTTCGTCTCCCTGGTCCGCATGCGCGCCATCGTCCTCGTCCTTCTCTTCGCTCGGTTCCGCGTTGTCATTGTCATGCTTTCCGTTACAAGGGAGTTCCGTCATGTCTTCTTCCCCGCAGCCCGCGCCGGAGCGGTCCGTCACCGTGATCGGGCTCGGCCCCATGGGCCGCGCGCTGGCCGGTGCCTTCGTGGCCGCCGGGGTGCGCACCACCGTGTGGAACCGCACGCCGGGCCGTGACCGCGAGCTGATCGAGCGGGGCGCGATCGGGGCGGCGAGCGCCGCCGAGGCGGTGGCGGCGAGCCCGCTGACCGTGGCCTGCCTGGTCAACTACGACGCCACGGACGCCGTGCTCCGCCAGGAGGACGTCACGGCCGCGCTCAAGGGGCGCACCCTGGTCAATCTGAGCGCCGACGTTCCCGAGCGGGCCCGGGACACCGGGCGGTGGGCCGGTGAGCACGGCATCGCCTATCTCGACGGCGCGATCATGACGCCGACGCCGACCATCGGCACGCCGGCGGCCGTGTTCCTCCACAGTGGTCCGGCGGACCTCTACGGTGAACACCGCCCGGTGCTCGACGCGCTGGGCGGCACGCACACCCACCTCGGCGAGGACGTCGGCCGTGCGGCGGCCTTCGACATCGCGCTGCTCGACATCTTCTGGACCGCGATGACGGGCTACGGCCACGCGCTCGCGCTGGCCGGCGCGGAGGGCATCTCGCCGCGCGAACTGGCCCCGTTCGCCCAGGGCATCGGAGCGATCCTGCCGCCGGTGTTCCAGGAGTGGGCCGAGGACATGGAGAGCGGCGCCTTCTCCGGGGAGGGCAACCCGCTGACCTCGGCGGTGTCGACGATGGCGCATGTCGTCCACGCCTCCGAGTCGCACGGCATCGACGCGAGCGTGATGCGGGCCGCCGAGGGGATCGCCCGCCGCACGGTGGCGCTCGGCCACGGCGCGGACGGCTTCTCCCGGATCGCCGAGTTCCTCGGCCGCCGCTGACCCCGGGGGCCGGCGAGCAGCGGCTGCCGGGTGACGTCCGCGAGGCGGTCCGCCGCCCCACCGGTCCGTCAGACCCGGCGCAGGGCCCCCTCCGCCCGGAGGTCCGGGAGGGTCGGGTAGCCGTCGACGGCCATGACCAGGTCGGCCTCGGCGAGCAGCGAGCGCAGGACGTGGACGATGCCGTCGGTGCCGTCGAGGGCGAGGCCGTAGGCGTAGGGGCGGCCGACGGCGACGGCGGTGGCGCCGAGGGCGAGCGCCTTGACGACGTCGGCGCCGCTGCGGATCCCGGAATCGAAGAGGACCGGGAGTTCCCCGGCGGCCTCGACGACGTCCGGCAGGGCGTCGAGGGCGGGCAGTCCGCCGTCGGCCTGGCGGCCGCCGTGGTTGGAGCAGTAGATCCCGTCGACTCCGCCGTCCCTGGCCCGGCGGACGTCCTCGGGGTGGCAGATGCCCTTGAGGATCAGCGGCAGGTCGGTGAGGGAACGCAGCCACGGCAGGTCGTCCCAGGTCAGCGGGTTTCCGAAGATGCCGGTCCACTCCAGGACGGCGGCCTGGGGATCCTCCTCGGGCGCCTTGGCCAGTCGGGCGCGGAAGACCGGGTCGGAGGTGTAGTTGGCCAGACAGTGGCCGCGCAGCTGGGGGAAGTTGCCGGTGGCGAGGTCACGGGGGCGCCAGCCGGTGACCCAGGTGTCGAGCGTGACGACGATGCCTCGGAAGCCGGCCGCCTCGGCGCGGTGCACGAGGCTCTCGGCGAGGGCGCGGTCGGTCGGGGTGTAGAGCTGGAAGAGGCCCGGGGTGTCACCGCAGGCGGTGGCGACGTCCTCGAGCGGGTCCATGCCGAGGGTGGAGGCGATCATCGGTACGCCGGTGGCGGCCGCGGCGCGGGCGGTGGCGAGGTCGCCGTGCCCGTCCTGGGCGCAGAGGCCTATGACGCCGACGGGCGCCATGAGCAGCGGGGTGGGCAGCCGCATCCCGAACAGGTCGACGGACAGGTCGCGCTGGGCGGCGCCGACCATCATCCGGGGCACCAGTCCCCAGCGGTGGAACGCCTCCGCGTTGGCGCGCTGGGTGTGTTCGTCGCCGGCGCCTCCGGAGACGTACGACCAGACGGACGGCGGGAGCGCGGCCTCGGCGCGCCGCTCGAGTTCGGCGAAGGTCATGGGCAGTTTCGGCGTCGTGCCGAAGAGTCCGCCCAGGTAGATCTCGTTCTGGTAGTCGCCGAACCGCTGGTTCATCACGCCCTGGTCCCCTTCCGCCGGTCTTCGCCGCTGGGACGCTACCGCCCGGTACCCGCGCGTGGCCATGGCCCGGGACGGCGGGCCGTGACGGATGGCGGGTGGTCAGGCGGCGACGGGCGCGAGGTCCTGGCGGACGACGATCGCGTTGAGCCGGAGGGCGAAGGGGGCGGTGTCGGTCATCCGCAGGGCGCCGACCCGGGCCTTGTCGAGGCCGATGGTGACGTCGATGCAGAAGGCGATGGCGTACAGGTAGGCGCCGGTCCCCTCGTCCTGGAGGGCGAAGAACAGGTCGCGGTAGTAGCGGGTGCGGTCGGGGGCCTCTTCGTAGTAGGAGAGGCCGGGCATGCCCTCCTGTTCGGCGAGCCCGGTGAAGGCGCTGACGAGTTCGCGTTCGATGGTGTCCCAGAACGAGGCCTCCGCCGACTCGGGCGGCAGGGCCTGGCGTACGGCCTCCTTGAGGGAGAGCACCATCACCAGGACGGGGGCCTCCTCCTGCAGGCCCCAGCCTCGGACCATCCTGACGATGTCGCTGTCGGGGATCGCGGCGGCGGCGTCGCGGATGTGGTCGAAGTCGAAGTTCACGGTCGCGGGGGCGATGGCCTCCTGGAAGGCGCGGCCGAGGGCCTCCGCCTGGGCGAGGTGGGCGGGGCCGACCTCGATGACCGTCCTGAAACTGGCTGCCAAGACTTCTCCTTAAACATTCTGTTGATCAAGGGGGCGACAGTATGCCCCAGTGGCCGGGAGGAGCGGGAGGAGGGTCCACGGCGGGACGGTGGCGGAGGGGCCTGCCGGGGCTCACACGGGCGGCCCGGGCCCGCCGGTCCCCGGCGTAGCCTGGAAGGACGATGTGCCCCTCCGTGATCCCGCGCGGGCCGGGCGCCACCGCCTGGTCGCCCGAGACGGTGACCACCGACCCGTACAACGCCGAGACACCGGCGGCCGCCCTGACCGAACCGGTCACCCCCGCCGGTGCCCTGTTCGTGCGCGACCACTTCGCGGTCCCCCGCACGGCGCCCGGCGCGTGGCGGCTGCGGATCGACGGGGCCGTGCGCGCGCCGTACGACATCGGCCTCGACGAGCTCGCCGCGCTCGCGCACCGGGAGTTCGACGTGGTGCTCGAATGCGCGGGCAACGGGCGGACGTCGATGACGCCGACGCCGCCCGGCCTGCCCTGGGGGCAGCGGGCGGTCGGCTGCGTCCGGTTCGCGGGCGTGCCGTTCCGGCTGCTCGCCGAGCGGGCCGGAGTGGAGCCGGACGCGGTCGAGTTCGTCTTCACCGGCGCCGACTCCGGCAGCGTCCACGGCAGGCCCACCGCCTTCCGGCGCAGCCTTCCGCTGTCCGTCGCCCTCCACCCCGACACCCTCCTCGCCACCCACCAGGGCGGCGCGCCGCTCACGGCCGGGCACGGCGCCCCGGTGCGCCTTGTGGGGCCGGGCCGTTTCGCCGTGGCGGACGTGAAGTGGCTGGTCGGGGCGCGGGCGGTCACGCGGCCGTTCGAGGGGGTCTTCCAGACCGAGGAGTACGTGTACGTCGACGCGCGCGGCGTCCCCGAGGGGCCGGTGGGCCCGCTGCGGGTCAAGTCGCTGATCACCGCGCCCGAGCCCGACGAGGACCTGCGGCGCGGCCGGGCCGCGGTGGTGCGCGGCCGGGCCTGGTCGGGCGACGGCGTGCCGGTCCGCCGGGTGGAGGTCCGGACCGTGCCGGAGGACGAGCCGGAGGCCGGGGCAGCCGCCGGGGCGGCGGTCGGCTGGCGGGACGCGGCCCTCGAGGAGCCCTCGGGGCCGTACGCCTGGACGGGCTGGTCGCTGCGCTGGACGCCGCACTCTCCCGGGCGCTATCGGGTGCTCGCGCGGGCCACCGACGCGCGCGGCGCCACCCAGCCGGAGCAGGCCCCGTGGAACGCCCAGGGCTACGGCTGCAACACCGTCGCCGCGGTCGACGTGGTGGTCGTCTGAGCGGCCGGCGCGACCCCGCTCCTCGCCCGGGGAGCGACCGCCGGGTCAGCCGATCGGCTGACCCGGGGCCGGTGGGAGCGGCCGGAGCATGGGAGACGGGGGCGGGCCGCACGGCGCGCTCCCGACGCCCGTCCGCCGTGCCCCCTGGGAGCTCCCCCCATGAACCGATCCCGTGCCCTCGTCGTGCTGGCCGCGTCCGTCGCCCTGCTCGCGGGCTGTGCCCAGGGCGGTGGGGAGCCCGTGCGGGCCGCCGAAAGCCGCCCGGCGACGGCCGCCCCGCCGGCGCAGAACGCGGTGCCCTCGCCGTCGGGCCGCACCCCCGCGGGCACGCTCCTCGTGGCCGACTTCGGCTCCGACACCGTCACCTTCGTGGACCCCGCCCGAGGGCCGTTCGCCTCGGTCGAGGTCGGCACCGCGCCGTACGGCCTGGTCCTCGGCGCCGACGGCCGCGCCTGGGTCGCGACGGCCGAGGGGGTGGCCGTCGTGGACACCGGCACCCGCACGCGCCTGGCGCTCGTGCCGTACCGGACGGCGTCGGGGCCCGTGACCGGCGGCGAGTACCGGGGCGGCGGGATGGGCATCGCGCTCTCGCCGGACGGCCGCCGGGTCTACGTCGGGGTCAACATGCCCGGCGGCAACGGCACTCTGGAGGTGCTCGACACCGCGTCGCTGAAGGTCACCGACCGGGTGCCGGTCGGCCGGCGCCCCTTCGACGTGGACGTCTCGCGCGACGGCTCGGAGGTGTACGCGACGAACCACGACTCCTTCGACGTGACCGTGGTCCGGGCCGACACCCTGCGGACCCGCCGGATCGAGGTGGCCCCGTACGGCACCGAGGGCGGGCTCGGCTCGTGGCTGAAGCCGCACTACGCGGCCGTACGGCCCTCGGACGGGCGGCTCCTGCTGCCCTTCGAGGGCGAGCGGCTCGTGGTGGTCGATCCGCGCACCGGCCGCTCGGAGATCCGGCCGATGACGGCGAACACCCACCAGCACGGCGTGACGGTCACGCCCGACGGCACCCTTCTGACCGTCGGCACGGGCCCCATCGATCCCGCGACCGACCGGGGGCCCTCGCTCACCGTGCGCTCGCCCGACGGCTCCGAGCGCGTGTTCCCGCTGGACGGCCCCCACGAGAACGTCGCCGTGTCAGCGGACGGCCGCACCGCCTATGTCACGGGCGGGTTCACCCGGGACGGCTTCTGGGACGGCGTCACGGTCGTGGACCTGACGGACGGATCCGCGCGGCGCCTGCCGGCGGGGGCGCGTCCGCTGGGCATCGCGGTCCTGTGAGGGGTCTGCCCCGTGAGCGCGGTGTCGGCGCGATGGTGTTGGCTGGTGGCCGGACCCGGCCCCGTACGAGGAGACCCGCCATGACCGTCCCCGCCCACCGCAACGCCCAGCCGCCCGACGCCCAGGCCTCCCTGGGCGCGGGCGTGGTGGTGACGGACGGGGCCGGCCGGGTCCTGCTCGGTCTGCACCGCTCGGGCGTGTGGGAGCTGCCCGGCGGCAAGGTGGAGCCGGGTGAGTCCATCGAGCAGGCGGCGGTGCGCGAACTCGCCGAGGAGACCACGCTCGTGGCCTCGCCGGCCGATGTCTCGGTGATCGGTCTGATCCTCGACACCGCGACCTCGGCCGAGCTCACCCGGATGACCGCGGCCACGGTCGTCCACGCCCACACGGGCACGCCGGCCGTGGCCGAGCCCGACAAGATCGACCGCTGGGAGTGGTTCGCACCCGACCGGCTGCCGGAGTCCCTCTTCCTTCCCTCGGCGCAGGCCCTGGGCTTCTGGCTGCCCGAACTACCGCTGCCCGAGGGTCCGTTCCACCGGTACGGGGTGGAGCCCCGCCCCGTCGACGCCCGGGGTCGGGGTCGGGGTCAGGGTCCGACGTACTCGTAGATCCCGCCGTGCGGGTGCCGCAGCACCGCACGGTGCCCGTTCGGCGTGGGCGCGGGGGGCATGACCACCTCGGCTCCGGCCGCCACGGCTTCCGCGACCGCCTCGGCCACGTCCGGGACCGTCAGCGTGGCGGCCACCCGGGCCACCTGCGCCACGGCCTCGTCCGAGCCGCTGAAGAGCAGGAAGGGTCCGACGCTCGCCAGGCTGACGCCGGCGAAGGCGAAGCGGTTCGCGGGCGCGCCGGTCAGCTTCTCGTAGAAGGGGACGGCCGCGTCGAGGTCGTCCACGCGCTGCCGCGCGACCACGGTTTCGATACCCATGATCGTGATCCTCTCATCGCTCCGGGGCGGCCGGGAAGGCCGGCAGGGGCGGGAGGAAGCGGTTCGCCGGGGCTCTGGCACGGGCGCGGGGCGGCTGTCATCATGCCGATGGGGGGATGCGCTATGGGGCAGCTCGACCGGGTGACGGTGCCTCCGCCGGACGAGACGGCGACACGGGCGGCGCGGGAGGCGGGGCTCGGGGTCTATCTGCGGGGTTTCCGCGCCCGGCACGCCACGGACGAACCAACGCCGCGCCGAAGGCCGTTGGGGCCATATCTCGTCCTGCTGCTCGCGGGCGCCGCCCTCGTGGTGCCGGCCCTGGCGACGCGTCTGGTCGGGCCGGGCCTCGGCGTACCCCTGTTACTGCTGCCGTTCGGAGCCCTGGGCTGGTTCCTGTGGCGGTCGTTCCCAGCGCCGGCGGTGACCCTGCGCCCCGGGGAGTACGTATACCTGTACGAGCGGGGTCTGGTCTGCCCCGGCGAGAACGGCACGGCGCGGGCCGTGCCCTGGCGGTCCGTCACGGCGATGCACCAGGATGTCACGCGCACCTACGTCAACGGCGGCTACACGGGCACGCACTACGCGTACCGGCTGCGCACCGGGGGGCGGCACGGGGTGACGGTCGGCGGGTTCCTCGACGAGGAGACGGTGCCGCGCCCGAGCGATCCCCAGATCCGTGAGCTGGCGCAGATCGTCCTGGACGAGACGGTGCGCCGGGCGCTGGCGCCGGCGGTGACGGCGCTGGAGGACGGCGAGCGGGTCGAGTTCGGCGACGTGGCGCTGCACGCGGAGGGCATCCGGCTGCCGTCGGGGACGGCACCGTGGGAGCGGGTGCGGCGGTTCGAGTGGCGCGGCGACGGGCTGGTCGTGGTGCGGACGGCGGGGTCCGGCCGCTGGGCGCGCGAGGCGCGGGAGATCCCCGACTTCCCGGTCTTCTGGGCGCTGGTGAAGGAGCTGTTTCCGCACGCGCGCGAGTTCCGCCGCTGAGTGGCCGGATCCCGTGTCACCCGAAGGGGCGTCTGGCCAGGCTCCGTTCGCGTTGGGACATTGGAGTGAGCTCCAGGAGGGTGCTGGGGCGTCGGGGACGCGGGGCGGGACCGGGGAGACCGGGGGGATCTGTGAGGTGTCGACGGACGCGGCCGCGTACGGTCGTGGCCCTGCTGCTCGTCTGGTGCGCGGTGGCGCTGGGGCTCGCGCCCGGGGCGGCGGGTGCGGAGAGCGGGCGGGATCCGGCGCCGGGGGTGTCGTATCGCAGCTTCGAGACGACGGGGGCGCACGGGAGGGTCCGGGTGCATCTGCTCTCCGTCGACCTCCGCCGCAAGGGCGTCGAGGTCGGTCTGCTGTATCCGGGGGTGGTCGCGGCGCGGGCGCCGCTGTCCCGCCTCGCGAACGCGCGCGGGGCGGTCGCCGGGATCAACGGGGACTTCTTCCATCTCTCCGAGACCCAGCATTCGGGCGTGGAGGCGACCGGTGCGCCGGTCGGGCCCGCCGTCGCCGACGGACGGGAGCTGAAGGCGGCGGTGCCCCGGGGGCAGCGGTTCGGGCCGCGGCTGCCGCCGGGGACGGGGACGCGCGAGGTGTTCGGCCTTGGCACGGACCACCGGGCGCGGATGGGCCGACTGGTCCTGGACGGTTCGGTCGACGGCCCGGAGGGGTCCTTCCCGCTGGGCGGGCTCAACCAGTACGCGCTGCCCGTCGGGTCCGTCGGCGTGTTCACCGCCGCGTGGGGCCGGGCGTCGCGGCTGCGCGCGGTGTGCGGGACGGACACCGACCGTGGCGCGCCGTGTGCCAGGGAGACGTACGAGGTGACGGTGCGCGCCGGTCGGGTGGTGGCGGTGGCGGAAGGACCGGGGCGCGGTCCGGTGGCGAAGGACACCGAGGTCCTGGTGGGGCGCGAGGAGGGGGCCAGGCGGCTGCGGGCCCTGGCGGTGGGCGACCGGGTGCGGGTGCGCCACCGGCTGGTCGCGGAGGGTTCCCGCGTTCCGTACCGCTTCGCGATCGGTGGCCATCCGCTGCTGCGTGACGGCGCACCGGCGACCGGCCTGGACGACGTCACTCCGGCGGTGCGGACGGCGGCGGGGATCACGGACGGCGGGCGCGGGGTGCTGCTGATGGCGCTGGACGGCTCGCGGGGTCTCGGGCGGGGACTGACGCTGGCCGAGGTCGCGGCGCTGCTGGCGAAGGCGGGTGCGCGGGACGGTTTCAATCTGGACGGCGGGGGCTCGTCGACGCTGGTCGCCCGGGCGGCGGGCGAGACGTCGGTGACGGTGCGCAACCACCCGAGCGGGGGCGTCGAGCGGCCGGTTCCGAACGGGATCGGGGTTTTCTCGCGCGGCTGAGCGGGACGTCGGACGGGACCCGGACGGGAGGCCGTCGGGACGCCTCGGGACGCGGTCGGGGCGACCGGACGGGGTGGTCACGGTGGGTCACCGAGCGGAGTGGGCCGGTCGTGGCTAGCGTGGCCGGTGAGACAGCGACGTCAATCGAATCGGAAGCGAGTACGTCATGCCCTCACCTGAAGGCACCCCGATCTGGACCGACGCGATGTTCACCGACATCGAGGGCGCGAAGACGTTCTACGCCGACGTGCTCGGCTGGACCTTCGGCGAGTCCTCGTCGGAGTACGGCAACTACACCCAGGCCTACAAGAACGGCAAGGCGGTCGCGGCGGTGGTGCCGCCGATGCCCGGCCAGGACGGCGAGCCCAAGTCGGCCTGGTGTCTCTACTTCGCCTCACCCGACGTCGCCGCCACGGCCGAGAAGATCAGGGCCGCGGGTGGCGCGGTCCTGATGGAGCCCATGCAGGTGGGCGACTTCGGTTCCATGTGCCTCGGGCAGGACCCCACGGGCGTGGTCTTCGGCGTGTGGCAGGGCGGCACCCACGAGGGCTTCGAGCTCCAGGGCGAGGCGGGCAGCTATGTGTGGGCGGAGGTGTTCACCCGTGAGCCGGCGAAGGCCGACGACTTCTTCACCCGGGTCTTCGGCTTCAACTCCAAGAAGATCAAGGACGAGCAGATGGACTACCGGGTCTTCGACCTCGGTGCCGATCCCGTGCTCGGCCGGATGGTGATGACGGCGGAGGACTTCCCGGCCGACATCCCGGCGTACATCCAGATCTACTTCGCGGTCGACAACTGCGACAAGGCCGTCGAGGCGGCCGAGCGGGCCGGCGGCCGGAAGGTGTTCGGGCCGATGGACAGCCCGTTCGGCCGGTTCGCGGCGCTCATGGACCCGCAGGGCGCGGCGTTCGCGGTGATCGACGTGCGGACGACGGTCGGCGAGATGCCCGAGATGGAGTGACCGGCCCGCCCGTCCCCTCGCGGACACGGGTGCCCGGGGCCACGGGGGTCCCGGGCACCCTCGCGTGCGGCGCCCGGGGTCAGGCTCCGTCGCGGACGGAGACGATGCCGTTGAAGACGCCGATGTACGCGGCGCCGTCCGGGCCGATGGTGATCGGCGCCCAGTTGTTGTCGTAGGCGGGTCCGGTACCGGTGAGCCGCGACCAGACCTTGTCGCCGGAGCGGAAGTCGACGGCCGTCAGGTACCAGGCGTCGATGCCGAGGGCGTTCGGCCGCTTCTCGTAGAAGTAGAGGAGGCCGTTGGCGGTGGAGAGCTTGGGCACGGTGGACGGGGAGCGGACGTCGCTCTCCCACACGGTGTCGCAGCCGCTGCCGTCGGGGCGGACGTCGATGCGGGTGGCGCCGCCGACGACGCTGCGGCCGAAGGTGAGCGAGGTGGGGTTCTCGTAGCCGTAGTTGTTCTCGACGACGAGGCTGTTCCCCCAGCTGATCAGGGAGTTGTCGGTGGTGGAGGCGCCGGGGCCGAAGACCGGGACGGAGCAGACGAGGCGGTCGGCGTCGGCGACGTCCGTGCCGCGCCGGTAGACGAGCACGTTCATCCGGTCGTCGGCGTTGTCGGTGATGGCGACGTATTTCTCGCCGCCCTGGCCGAAGAGGTCCGGTGTGGTGCCGGAGCCCTGGTTCACGGAGCCGGGCTTGGTGCCGGTGCCCCGGTCGTAGGTCTGGCGCCACTGGACGCGCGGGGTGCCGTCGGGGTCGGCGCGGAAGCTGTAGAGGGCGTGGTCGGAGACGATGGAGACGCCGTCCTCGGCGACGGAGAAGGAGTTCTGGATCTCCTCGCCCACAAGTCTCACGGCGCGCAGCGCGCCGGTTGCGGGGTCGAGGGTGCCGACCCTGCCGAGGCGGGTGACCCACCAGATCCGGCCGTCCCAGTCGGGCATGACGGAGGTGACGGGGTCGCAGACGCCGCTGGGGAAGAGGTTGGTCCAGCTGACGCAGTCGTGCGGGACGAGGGAGGTCAGGTCCCAGTCGTCCTCGACGACGAACTCCCAGGCGCCGTCGGTCCTCTGGCGGTGGGCGATGCGCAGGACGTGCTGGCGGGAGTCGGCGAGGACGACCCGGTCGCGGTCGTCGAGGTAGAAGTAGGCGCCGCCGGAGGTGTCCTTGAAGATCTTCTCGAAGTCGAGGCGGGTGACGGCCTCGACGGTGGAGGACCGCTGCGGCAGGCGGTGCTCGGCGAGGGTGTCCAGGGTGCGCGGGTCGAGCAGCTTGAGCAGGAAGCCGTTGAAGGTGCCGCAGACGGTGACGAGCCGACCGCCGGTGTCGAAGGTGACGGTGGCGCACTCGCCGCCGAGTGCGGCGATCCTCTCGCTGTCGACGCGCGGGGCCCGGCCGAGCGGCCCGGGGTAGGGATGGGTGCCGCTGCCGGCGGCGTCGGCGTGCATGCCGCTGCGGCCGTTGGGGGCGAGGTGGGGGTGCTGGGGCGGGGCCTCGCCGGGGAGGGGGCGGGCGGTGGCGGGAGCGCCGTAGTCGTGCTGGACGAGGCGGTGGCCGGGGGCGAGGGGTATCTCGTCGGCGTGGGCGACGGGGGTGGCGAGCGCGAGGACGGTCGCGCCCACCGCGGCGGTCAGCGCGAGTGCGCGGGCTCGCCGGGCCGGGGCTCGCCGGGTCGGGGGACGGGTGGTCACTGGGGCTCCTCGGGTCCGTGCGTACGAAGGTCGCGCCGGCGGCCGACGGTAGGCCCGAGGGTGGGAGATGTACATGGAAAGGCCCGGTGTTTCATGGGCACTTCACGGTGGTGAAACGATCAGGGCCTGAGGCTGGAGACCACGTTGGCGGTGGCGGCCACGCCGTTCTGGATCGTGGGCGCCATGCTGGTGCTGGCCAGGAAGAAGCCGAGCAGGGCGCAGACGATCGCGTGCGAGACCTTGAGGCCGCCGCTGCGGAGAAAGATCACGGCCAGGATCAGCAGAAGCAGCACCACGGAGACGGAAATGGCCATCACGCTCACCCTCCTTGCGCCGCACCGGAATTGCGGCGTTCGGCGGACAGTGTGACGTAAGGGACGATCCGGACGGGTGCATGGCGCGGCGGCCATCCGGGTGACGTTCCGGTCGCGGCCGTTTCTCAGCCTCTGGCCAGGGCTTCCGCGATGCTCGGACGGCGGACCGCTTCGAGCTCCTCGTCGGCGAGGAGGGCGGCGATCAGACCGGCGCTGCCGAAGACCTCGGTGGCGCACAGGTCCCAGTCGGTGAGCACAAACCAACTTCCGTCGACGGCCCACCAGTTGGCGGGGAAATTCTCCCACTGCGTGGTGTGGTGCGCGGGGGCGTCGGCGAGCCGTCCGAGGCGGGCCGGGAGCGGCCGGTCCGCCCGTTCGATGCCGGCGTGGACGGCGTAGCAGGGCGTGTCGGGTCCCTCGGGGCCGTACCGGGAGAGGACGTCGACGAGCCGTGCGAGGGTCTCGTGGTCGATCTCGCCGTCCGAGGGGCCCTCGTACGCGTCCGTGCCCGCGATGCCCTCGAAGAGCAGGTACGAGGGAGGGTGCGGCCAGTCCTCCAGGCGCCGGCCGGCCGTGGCCAGGACCTCGCGCCAGCGCAGCCGCCGGCCGTCGGCGTCGCGGATGGCGTGCAGGACCCAGCAGCGGTCCTCGAAGCCCTCGCTCGGCTCGTGCCCGAGCTCGGCGTCCGCCCCGTCCAGGACGGGGCGGAGCCCGCCGAGGGGGTGGTCGTCGGGCAGCGGCGCCCAGGGGCCGGTCATGCCGCATTCTCTCCCGGGCGTCCGGCGGCCAGGCAATCGGCCCACTCGACCGTGCGGTCGCACCAGCGTTCCAGGAGCACCCGGTCGTGGCCGACGGCGAGCAGGCCCGCGCCGGTCTCGGCGCGATAGGTCTCGACGGCCGCGACGAGGGCTGCGGTGGTCGAGGCGTCGAGCATGGCGGTCATCTCGTCGCAGATCAGCCAGCGGGGCCGCAGGACCAGCGCGCGGGCCAGACAGGCCCGCTGCAGCTGGCCGTCGCTGACCTCGTGCGGCCGGCGGCCGAGCAGATCCTCGGTGAGCCCGACGGCGGGCACCAGGGCCGCGAGCCGCTCCGCGGCCTCGGCCCGGCGGCCGGTCGCGCGCAGCGGCTCGACGATCAGGTCGGCGAGCCGCAGCCGGGGGTCGGCCGACAGGCGAGGCTGCTGGAAGACGACGCCGACGGCCGTGCGCAACGCGCGCGGAGCGCGGTGCCGCCACCCCCGGACCTCGGCACCGTCGAGCACGACCCGACCGGCATCGGGACGGTGCAGCAGGGCGGCGACCCGGGCCAGGGTGGACTTCCCGCAGCCGCTCGGGCCGAGCAGGCCGACGGCCTCACCGGGCGCGACGACGAGGCTCGCGCCGCGCAGAACGGGCTTGCGCCGGTCGTACCCGGCGGTGACGTCGGTCAGTTCAAGCACGGAACGCTCCGTCGAGGTGATGCGGCAGGGCGGCGACCCGGGCCAGGGTGGACTTCCCGCAGCCGCTCGGGCCGAGCAGGCCGACGGCGAGGCTCGCGCCGCGCAGGACGGGGTCACGCCGGTCGTACCCGGCGGTGACGTCGGTCATTTCACGCACGGAACGCTCCGTCGGGGTGGTGGCAGGCGACGCCGGCGAGGAGGTCAGGGCGGGTGGCGCAGGTGTCGCTCGCCACGGCGCAGCGCGGGGCGAAGGCGCAGCCGTCGGGCAGGTTCGACAGTTCGGGCGGCAGGCCGGGGATCGGGGTGAAGGTGCGCTCCGGGAGGGCGTCGAGCAGTCCCCTGGCGTACGGGTGCCGGGGGCCGGGCTCGCCGAAGAAGCGGTCGGCGGACGCGATCTCGACGATCCGCCCCGCGTACATGACGGCCACCCGGTCGGCCACCCGCCGGGCCGCCGCCAGGTCATGGGTGATGAGCAGCAGGGCCTTGCCCTGGTCGGCGTGGCGGCGCAGCTCGTCGGCGGTGCGGTCGACGAGCTCGCGGTCCAGCCCCGTGGTGGGCTCGTCGGCGAGCAGCAGCGGCGCGTCGCCGATGAGGGCGAGGGCGGTGGCCGCCCGCTGGGCGAGGCCGCCGGACAGCTCGTGCGGATAGCGGTCGAGGTGCCCCGGCGGGAAGGCGGCCCGCTCGGCCGCGGCCTCCGCCGCCGCCCGCCGCTCCCGGCGGGGCGTGTCCGTGAGCGCCCGGACGGTCTCCTCCAGCTGCGCCCGCACGGTCCGCACCGGCGTGAGATGCGCGGCCGGACTCTGCGGCACCAGTCCGATCCGCCGCCCGCGCACGGTCCGGGCGAGCGTCCGCTCGTCGGCGGCGAGCAGGTCGACGACGGGCGGACACCCCGTCCCGTCCCCCTCGCGCGCGCCGGAGCCGCCATCCGGGTCGGCGTGGCGCTCGGGGCCCCGGCCCGCCGTCCGGTCCCCGCCGTACGATCCGGGCCCCCCGCCCCGCGCGGCTGAGCCGTGCCCGTCGACGGCGGCCCGCGGTCCGTCGCCCCCACGCGCGTCGACCGAGCCGTGCCGGTCGACACCACCGGCCCGACGGCCGACCGCGCCCCCGTATGATCCGGGCCCCCCGCCCCGCGCGGGGGAGCCGTACCCGTCGACGGCGGCCCGCAGCCCGTCGCCCCCACGCGCGTCGGCACCACCGGCCCGACGACCGGCCGCGCCGCCGACGCCCGGCGTGCCCGGTCCGCCCGCCAGCAGGGCCGTGCCCCGCGTCTCCGCGTTCGCGGGGAGGAGGCCGAGGAGGGCGGAGGCCAGGACGGACTTGCCGCAGCCGCTCTCGCCGACGAGGGCCAGGCATTCGCCCGGTGCCAGGTCGAAGGTGGCGTCGGTGACGGCGGCGACGGTGCGGCCGCCGCGGAGGCGGAAGCGGACGGTGAGGCCGCGGACGCTGAGCAGGGCGTCGCCGGCGCGTTCGGCCGTGACGGCCTGCAAGGCGCGCAGGACCTGATCGTTCGCGGCGTTCACAGCATCAGCTCCGATCGGCGGCGGGGGTTCAGCCGGTCGCGCCAGACTCCGGCGAGGCCGGCGACGGCGAGGGTCGGCACGATGAGGAAGAGGCCGGGGAAGAGCGTCGGCCACCAGTCGCCGGCCAGCAGCGAGGAGCGCGCGCCCTGGACGAGGTTGCCGAGGCTGGCCTGGTGGCTGGGCAGGCCGAGGCCGAGGAAGGAGAGCGCCGACTCGTGCCACATGGCGTGCGGCACCATGAGGACGGCGGCGAGACCGGCCTGCGGCAGGACGGCGGGCAGCAGGTGCCGCACGGCGATCCGCCACCGGGAGGCGCCGCCGGAGATCGCGGCGTCGACGAAGGGCCGGGAGCGCAGCGAGAGGACCTCGGAGCGGACGATCCGGGCGGTGGACAGCCAGTGGGTGAGCGCCACGGAGACGATCACCGGCCAGACGCCCGGCCGGAACATGGCGACGATGAAGATGCCCATCAGCAGGTGCGGCACGGACGCGAAGCCGTCGACGACCCGCATGACGAGCCGGTCGGTGCGGCCGCCGAGCGCTCCGGCGGCGGCGCCGACGGCGGTGCCGATGACGGTGGCGACGAGCGCCGCGACCAGGCCGACGAGCAGCGAGATCCGCAGGCCGTAGACGCAGCGCAGCAGCAGGTCGCGGCCGACGTCGTCGGTGCCGAAGGGGTGGTCCCAGGACGGCGGCAGGAGCTTGCTGCCCAGGTCGACGGCCTGTTCGTCGAGCTGGACGAGGGGCGGGACGAGGAGGACGGCGAGGACGACCGCGCCGGTGACGAGCGCGGAGCTCCACAGGCGGATCCGCCGGGTGCGGGCGTCGCGGGGGTCAGCCATCGAAGCCCACCCTCGGGTCGGCGAGCCCGTACAGGAGGTCGGAGAGCAGGTTGCCGAGGAGGACGGCGGCGGTGGCGAGCACGGTGAGCGCGGCCAGCAGCGGGAAGTCCACGGAGACGGCGGCCTGGACGGTGGCGGCGGCGATGCCGGGCCAGCTGAAGACGGTCTCCACGAGGAGGGCGCCGGTGATGAGTTCGGGCACCCGGGAGCCGACGAGGGTGAGCATGGGCAGCATTCCGGAGCGCAGGGCGTGGCCGGTGAGGACGGTCCGTTCGGCGAGGCCGCGGGCGCGGGCGCCGCGCACCGGGTCCTCTTCCAGGGCGTCGCCGACGCCTTGGCGTACGTACAGGAAGAACCAGGGCAGCTGGGAGATCCCGAGGACGAGTGCGGGCAGGACGAGGTGGGTGGCGACCTGGCCGGCGGTGACGGTCTCGCTCGCGGTGTCGGTGAGGCCGCCGGCCGGCAGCGCGCCGAGCTTCAGGGAGAAGAACCAGATGGCGAGCAGTCCGAGCCAGAAGGCGGGGGCGGCTTCCAGGGTGTACGCGGCGGAGCTGACGGCCCGGTCGAGGAGGCCGCCGCGGCGGCGGCCGGCGAGGACGCCGAGCGCGGTGCCGAGGGTGATGGCGACCAGGAACGCGGTGGCGGCGAGCAGCGCGGACCAGCCGACGCGCTCGGCGATGACGTCGGCGACGGGCTGGCGCATGACGCTGGAGTCGCCGAGGTCGCCGGTGACGGCGTGGGTGAGCCACTGCCACCAGCGGCCGAACCAGGGCCGGTCGACGCCGAGGTTGGCGCGCAGCTGGTCGAGGTGCTCCTGGGAGGCGGTGAGGCCGGCGGTGCCGGCGTAGGCCTTGACGGGGTCGAACGGGGAGGCGGCGGCGACGGCGAAGACCGCGAGGGTGACGCCGAGGAGGACGGGGACGGCGGCGAGGGCGCGCCGTCCCGTCATCCGGGCCATGGCTCCCCAGGGGAGGCGTCGGCTCACTTCGCGGTCGCTCCGCTGCCCTTCGGCTTCCAGTCCTCGACGTTCCACCAGGGGCCGGAGGCCAGGCCGTGGTCGTGCGGCTCGGTCTGGGTGGAGAGTCCGTCCCAGCGGTCGGCGACGACGTAGAGGTGGTCGATGTGGGTGAGGAAGGTGTAGCCGGGGTTCTTCACCAGTTCGCGCTGGACGGTGTCGTAGGCGGCGTGGCGCTTCGCGGGGTCGTCGGTGCGGCGGCCGTCCTCCAGGGCGCGGTCGACGGTCTTGTTGTCGTACCAGGCCATGTTGTTGAAGCCGTCGCCGCCGAGGGAGGACTTCAGCAGGAGGTACTGGTCGAAGTCGGGGTCGCCGGGCGAGCCGCCGCCGGCGAGGACGGCGTCGGTCTTCATGCGGGGTTCGATGACCTCCCAGGTGCCGGCCTGGGTGGTGATGTCGATGCCGGCCTTCTTGGCGTCGGAGGCGTAGGCGAGGGCGTGGTCCTGGCGGAGCTTGTCGCCGGAGAGGTACCAGAGCGGGAAGGCGGCGCGGACGCCGTTCTTGACGCGGACGCCGTCGGGGCCGGGCTTCCAGCCGGCCTCGTCGAGGATCTTCTTCGCTCCGGCGAGGTCGTGGCGGCGTTCGGTGCCCTTGGCGAACCAGGGGCTGTCGGTGGGGACGGGCCCGTAGGCGGGCTTGCCCGCGCCTTCGAGGATCTTGTCGACCATGGCCTGCCGGTCGACGGCGAGGTCGAGGGCGCGGCGGATCGCGGTGTCACCGCTGACCTCGTGGTGGGTGGGCAGGGTGACCGTGCGGTAGTCGTAGGTCTTCGCCGCCCAGGTCTTCTTCGTCTTGTCATGCGTGAAGCCGGCGGCGAGGTTGGGCGGCAGGATGGCGCCGTCGAGGTCGCCGGCCCGCAGGCGGGTGGCGCGGACGTCGTCGTCCTTGATGACGGCCATGGTGAACTTCTTCACGGCCGGGGCGCCGCCCCAGTAGTTCGGGTTGGCCTGGAAGCTGAGCTTCTCGCCCTTGGACCAGCCGGTGAGGACGTACGGGCCGGTGCCGACCGGCTTGGTGGTGAAGGGGCCGGTGTTGACGTCCTGCGCGCCGGCGACGTGCTGCGGGGCGATGGCGAGGACGGTGCGCTCGGCGAAGGGCGCGTAGGGGTACTTGAGGGTGAAGACGACGGTGTCGTCGCCGACGGCCTTGACGTCCTTCAGGGCGTCGAGCTCGGTCCTGGAGGGGTTGTTGGTCTTCGGGTCGAGGATGGTCCGGTAGGTGAAGACGACGTCGGCGGCGGTGAAGGGCTTGCCGTCGGAGAACGTCACGCCGGGACGCAGCTTGTAGGTGTAGGTGAGGCCGTCGGCGCTGACCGTGGGCAGGGCGGCGGCGAGGGCGGGCTCGAGCTTCATGTCGGCGCCGAAGGCGAGGAGCCCGTCGAAGATCTTGGAGTTGCCGTCCTTGCCGTAGCCGAGGAGGGGGCTGAGGGTCTCGGGCTCGTAGGCGATGCCGACGACCGCGGAGTCACCGGGGCCGCCGGAGCCGGCTGCGCCGTTGCCGGGGTCGGAGCAGGCCGCCGCGGTGAGGGCGACGGCCCCCGTGAGTATCGCGGCGGTCGCGCGGCGGACGGTTCGGGCGGCCATGATGTCCACACCCCTCTTGAAGATCAACTGTTATTGCGAAACGATCGCAATTAAACAGCATGTATAAGGGGTGCGGACACGTGGGACCCTTACAAGCGCTGGTGGCGCCCCTTACGCGGGGGCGGGGAGGTCCGCCAGGACGGCGACAGTGTCCTGGTGCCGGCCGGGTGAACCCAGCGCCGTCCGGTCGGACACGGCCCGCTTGAGGGCCAGGTGCGCGGGGTGCTCCCAGGTCATGCCGATGCCGCCGTGCAGCTGGACGCACTCCTCGGCGGCGTGCACGGCGACCTTCGAGCAGTACGCCTGGGCGACGGCCACGGTCAGCCCGGCGTCCGCGGCGCCGGTGGCGAGCGCGTCGGCGGCGGCGCGGGCCGCCGCCCTGGCCCCGACGAGCTCCAGCCAGAGCTGGGCCATCCGGTGCTTCAGCGCCTGGAAGGAGCCGATCGGACGGTTGAACTGGTGGCGTTCCCTGGTGTGCCGGACGGTCTCCTCCAAGCACCATTCGGCGATCCCGAGCTGCTCGGAGGCGAGCAGTCCGGCGCCGGACAGCAGTCCGCGCCGGACCGCCTCGCGGGCGCGGTCGGCGTCGGCGAGTCGGGTGCCGCCGGCGCCGCTCGCGTCGACACGGGCGAGCGGCCGGGTGAGGTCGAGCGGGGAGAGCGGGGTGATCACCGCGTCCGCGGCGGGCACGGCGTACAACCCGTCGGGGCGCGGCACGAGCAGGACGTCGGCGGCGACGGCGTCCGCGACGGCGGGGACGGGGCCGTCGGCCACGGGCGCGGCGCCCGGGGCGGTGGCGAGCGGGACCGCCAGGACGGCGGTCCGCTCGCCGGACGCGAGGGCGGCGAGCAGGTCGGCCACCGGCTGCCGCTCGGTGTCGAGGGCGAGCAGGGTCTCGGTCGCGATCACGGCGCTCGTCAGGTACGGCGCCGGGGCCACCGCCCGGCCGAGCTCCTCCAGGACCACGGCCGCCTCTCGGTGGCTCGCGCCCTGGCCGCCCAGCTTCTCGGGGACGAGCAGCCCCGCGGCCCCGATGCCGGCGCCGAGGGCCTCCCAGAGGCCGGGGACGTAGGGGCTCGGCTCCTCGATCCGGCCGAGCAGGGTCTGCGCGTCGGCCCGGTCGGCGAGCAGGGAGCGGACCGCCGCCCGCAGGTCGTCCTCGGTCTCGGAGTAGAGCAGGTCCGGCTGCGCGTTCATCGGGCGAGGTCCTTCCAGGCGACGTCCTTGTCGTTGCGGGGCTCGGCGGGCAGGCCGAGCACCCGCTCGGCGACGATGTTGAGCAGGACCTCGGTCGTCCCGCCCTCGATCGAGTTGCCCTTGGCGCGCAGATAGCGGTAGCCCGCGTCGCGGCCGGTGAAGTCGACCAGGTCGGGCCGGACCATCGCCCACTCCCCGTAGAGCAGGCCCTCGTCGCCGAGGAGTTCGACCTCCAGGGAGCTGATGGCCTGGTTGAGGCGGGCGAAGCCGAGCTTCATGGCGCTGCCCTCGGGGCCGGGCTGGCCGGCGACGAGCTGCTGCCGCAGCCGCTCGCCGGTGAGCCGGGCGACCTCGGCGTCCACCCAGAGGTCGAGGAGGCGGCGGTGCAGGTCGTGGGTGCGCAGCTCGGGGCGGTCCCGCCAGGTGGCCGCGGCCTTCCCGATCATGCCGCCCTCGCGCGGGATGCGGGCGCCGCCGATGGAGACCCGCTCGTTCATGAGGGTGGTCTGGGCGACCCGCCAGCCGTCGCCGACCTCGCCGAGGCGATGGGCGTCGGGGATGCGGACGTCGGTGAGGAAGACCTCGTTGAACTCGGCCTCGCCGGTGATCTGGCGCAGCGGCCTGACCTCGACGCCCGGGTCCGTCATGTCGCAGACGAAGTAGGTGATGCCGCGGTGCTTGGGCAGGTCCGGGTCGGTGCGGGCGATGAGGATGGCCCAGCGGGCCACATGGGCGCTGGAGGTCCACACCTTCTGCCCGTTGACCACCCAGCCGTCCCCGTCGCGGACGGCGCGGGTGCCCAGCGCGGCGAGGTCGGAGCCGGCGCCCGGTTCGCTGAAGAGCTGGCACCAGACCTCCTCGCCGACCCACAGCGGCTTCAGGAAGCGCTCCTTGACCTCGTCGGAGCCGTAGGCGAGGAGGGTGGGGGCGGCCATGCCGAGGCCGATGCCGATCCGGCGGGGGTCGTTGTCGGGGGCTTCGGCGGCGGCGAGTTCGGCGTCGACGACCGCCTGGAGGGCGCGGGGGGCGTCGAGCCCGCCTAGGCCGACCGGGTAGTGCACCCAGGCGAGGCCCGCGTCGAAGCGGGCGCGCAGGAAGTCGGTGCGGTCGGTGTCGGCCGGCGGGTGCTCGGCGAGGAACCGCCGGGTGCGGGCGCGCAGTTCGTCGGCGTCGACGGCTCGGCCGCTGCGGGCGGCGCCGTCGGTGGGGGCCGTTTTGTCGGTACGGGTGGTCATGCGCGGGCTCCTTCCGTGAGTCCGTCCGGGAGTCCCTCGGGACGCCCCGCAGGGAGGACGACCAGGCGACCGGTGGTCACGCCCTCGGAGAGCCGCTGCACGGCGTCGGCGGCGCCGTCGAAGGGGACGCGCTCGCTCACGTACGGCTTGATCAGGCCCTTGGCGGCGAGTTCGGTGAGGGTCTCGTGGCAGCGCAGGACGGCGGCCGGGTCCTTGAGGTTGTACAGCCCCCAGTGGAGGCCCACGATCGAGTAGTTCTTCACCAGGGCGTGGTTGAGGGCGGGGCTCGGGATGGTGCCGCTGGCGAAGCCGACGACCACGATCCGGCCCTCGAAGGCGACGAGCTTGGCCGACTGCTGGTAGGCGGCGCCGCCGACCGGGTCGTAGATCACATCGGCGCCGCGGCCGCCGGTGGCCTCCTTGACGGCGGTGACGACGTCCTCGGCGTGCCGGTCGACGACCGAGTCGCAGCCGAGCTCCCGGGCGACGGCGGCCTTGTCCGCGCCGCCGACGACGCCGATGACGGTGGCACCGGCCGCCTTGCCGAGCTGGACGGCGGCGCTGCCGACGCCGCCCGCGGCGGCGTGCACGAGGAGCGTCTCGCCCTCCTTGAGGGCGGCCCTGCGGTGCAGGCCGAACCAGCCGGTCTGATAGCCGATGTGGAGGGCGGCGGCCTCCGCGTCTTCCAGCGCCTCGGGCGCCGGGAGCAGCGTGGCCTCGTCGGCGACGGCGTACTCGGCGAGGCCGCCGTACGGCAGTGAGGGGGTCGCGATGACCCGGCGGCCGTCCTCGGTCTCGGCGCAGATCTCCACGCCGGGGGTGAACGGCAGCGGCGGCCGCACCTGGTACTGGCCCCGGCACAGCAGCGCGTCGGGGAAGTTGAGGCCGGTGGCGCGGACCTTCAGCAGCACCTGACCCGCACCGGGCTCGGGCCGGGCCACCTCGTCGCGCTGCATCACCTCGCCCGGTTCGCCGTTCTCGTGCACTCGCCATGCCTGCATGCGGAGGCCTCCAGCAGCCGTCGTGGTCCTGGGCGCCGTGCGGCCGTGCCGCACGGATGGCTCGCATACTAAGCGGTCGCTTGGCCTGACGGAACCAGGCGCTCAGGACTTCTTGGGCCGCGCCCGTACGTGCATCCGTTCGCCCTGCGGCCCGAACAGGCTCAGGAACTCCACCGGACGGCCGTCCGCGGGCCCGAACCAGTGCGGGACCCGCGTGTCGAACTCGGCGGCCTCCCCCGCCGCGAGCACCACGTCGTGGTCGCCGAGGATCAGCCGCAGCCGCCCCGAGAGCACATAGAGCCACTCGTAGCCCTCGTGCACCCGCGGGTCCGGGCTCTCGGCTCCGGGCTCCTGGACGACCTTGTACGCCTGGAGGCCGCCGGGCTGGCGGGTGAGCGGGTACAGCGTGCGGCCGTGGCGCACGATCGGCCGGGACCGGACTCGGGGGTCGCCGACCGGCGGGGCGCCGACGAGCTCGTCGAGCGGGACCTGGTGCGCGCGGGCGATCGGCAGCAGCAGCTCGAGACTGGGTCTGCGGCCACCGGACTCCAGCCGGGAGAGCGTACTCACCGAGATGCCGGTGGAGGCGGACAGCTCGGCGAGGGTCGCGCCGCGTTCCCTGCGGATGCGGCGCAGACGCGGGCCGACCTCGTCGAGCACGGAGGCGATGCGTTCGTCTTCGGTCATTTTCCTATTGCAGAAACGGCAACTCGGTTTGTCAAATGTGGAGCCGGAAGCAACCCTCGACATATGAACGAGAGCACGCACACCGAGAACCGGAACGAGCGCGGGACCGAGAACCGGACGTACGACGTGGTGGTGGTCGGCGGCGGCGCGGCCGGCCTCAGCGCCGCCCTGGTCCTGGGCCGGGCACGGCGCGCCACCCTGGTGGTCGACGCCGGGGAGCCGCGCAACGCCCCCGCCGCCCATATGCAGGGCTACCTCTCCCGGGACGGGATGAACCCGGCGGAGCTGCTGGCCGTGGGACGGCGGGAGATCGCCGCGTACGGGGTGGAGTGGACGCGGGGGCTGGTGACGGCGGCCGTGCCGGACGGGCCGGAGGGTGCCGACGGGCGGGACGGCTTCACCGTGACGCTCGCCGACGGGCGGATGCTCCGCGCGCGCCGGCTGGTCGTGACGACCGGTCTGGTGGACGAGCTGCCGGAGATCGACGGGGTCGCGGAGTGGTGGGGACGGGACGTCATCCACTGCCCGTACTGCCACGGCTGGGAGGTCCGCGACCGGGCCTTCGGCGTGATCGCGCACCCGGTGATGCCTGCGCATCAGGCCCTGATGGTCTCGCAGTGGTCCCCCGACGTGACGCTGTTCCTGCACACCGCGCCGGAGCCGTCGGCCGAGGACGCCGCCCGGCTCGCGGCGGCCGGCGTGACGGTGGTGACCGGCGAGGTGGCGGGGCTCGTGGTCGAGGACGACCGGATCACGGGCGTACGGATGGCGGACGGGCGGATCGTGCCCCGCGAGGTGCTGTTCGTCGGGACCAGGACGGTGCCGCGCGACGGGCTGCTGCGGGCGCTGGGCGCGGCCACGCACGAGACGCCGTTCGGCGAGTTCGTCACGGTCGACGAGACCGGCCGGACGAGCGTGCCCGGGGTGTGGGCCGCCGGCAACGCGATCGGCGCCCACGAACAGGTGATCAACGCGGCGAGCGGCGGCTACCGGGCGGCCGCCATGGTCAACGCGGACCTGCTGATGGCCGACCTGGACCGGCGCGTGGCGGCGGCCGAGGGGTGAGGGAGCGGTGACACGGGGCGCGGGGGCGGCCCGGCGCCATCCCCGCGCCCGTCCTCCGCGCGCCGGACCCGCCCGCCCCTGCCGGGATGCGGCGCGTCTTCCGTTCTCGTGGGCCGCGCGCTATCGATGCGCCATGACGGACGCGAAGGACGACGAGACCGTGGCCGCACCCGGGCTTCCCGCTCCTCCCCCGCTCGGGGCGAGCGCCCTGCCGGCGGGGACCTACGCCGGGCGGACGGTGCTGGTGACGGGTGGGGGGTCAGGGCTCGGGAAGGCGATCGCCGCCGAGTTCGCGCGGCTGGGGGCGGATCTGGCGATCGTGGGGCGGACCGCCGGGCGGGTCGCGGCGGCCCGCGAGGAGCTGACCACGGTGGGCGGAACCCGGGTGGCGGCCCTGGTCTGCGACATCCGTGAGCCCGAGCGCCTCGCCGACGGCTTCGACGCCTGCGAGGCGGAGCTGGGCGCCCGGCCGGACGTCCTGGTGAACTGCGCCGCCGCCAACTTCCCCGTACCGGCGGAGGAGCTGTCGCCCGACGGCTGGCGGGCGGTCGTCGACATCACGCTCACCGGGACCTGGTTCACGACGCGGGAGTTCGCGCGGCGGCACCTGGCCGCGGGCACGCCCGGCTCGGTGGTCAACGTCGGTGCCTCCTACGCCTGGACGGGCGGGCCGGGCTACGCGCACTCGGCGGCGGCGAAGGCCGGTGTGAAGAACCTGACCGAGACGCTGGCCGTGGAGTGGGGGCCGTACGGGATCCAGGTCAACGGCCTGGTGCCGGGTCTGATGCCGCACGAGGACCTGCCGCCGGACATCCGGGCCAACCTCGACCGGGCCGGGCGGCCGGACGACCGGCAGCCCGCCCTGCGGGTGGGCCGCCCACGCGAGCTCGGCTGGGCGGCGACCTTCCTGGCCTCCCCGTACGCCCGCTTCGTCAGCGGTCACACCCTGGTGGTCGACGGCGCGAACTGGCAGCGCCGGTCCCTGGTCAACGAGCCGGTCGTGCCGGTGCGCACCCAGCTGGGGCGCGGGCCCTTCCCCGAGGCGGGCCCTTGTGGGACGGGCGGCCGGCGCTGAGCGCTGGGCCGAGCGGATGAAACCCGGGCCGGCGGGGCACACGGACCGGAGGCAGCGACGAGGATCGGACAAGGTGACGGGAACACATTCCCTCAGGGAAGGACGGGACTCACCCCATGCTCGGTACGGACTTCACGACGGGCTCCCCCAGCTGGATCGACCTCGGCAGCCCCGACACCGACGCGGCCGCCGTCTTCTACGGCCGGGTCTTCGGCTGGGACTTCGTCCCGGCGGGACCGGAGGCGGGCGGCTACGGCTTCTTCCAGCAGGACGGCCGTACGGTCGCGGCGCTCGGCCCGCTCACGGAGGAGGGCGCGAGCAGCGCCTGGACCGTCTACTTCCAGACCCCGGACGCCGAGGCCACCGAGCACGCCGCCGAGGCCAACGGCGGGACCGTACGGGTCCCCGCCTTCGACGTCATGGACGCGGGGCGGATGGCGGCCCTGACCGACCCGGGCGGCGCCGAGTTCGCCGTGTGGCAGCCGGGCACGATCAAGGGCCTGGAGCGGACCTCCGAGGACAACACCCTGGTGTGGGCCGAACTGCACACCGGCGACCCCGAGGTCACCCTCGCCTTCTACAGCGCGCTGTTCGGCTGGCGCTGGCAGGCGATGGACACGCCGGGCATGACCTACCGGGTCGTCTCCACGGCCGAAGGCGACCAGCAGGACGCCTCGTTCGGCGGTGTGGCGCCGCTCCAGAGCGGCGCGTCCCGGGCGCGCTGGGTGCCGTACTTCGCGGTGACGGACCCGGACGTGATCGCCACGTCGGTCCAGGAGAGCGGCGGTTCGGTCCTCATGCCGCCGACGGACGTCCCCGACGTCGGCCGGATCGCCTGGCTCGCCGACCCCTTCGGCGCGCCCTTCGCCGTCCTGAAGCCCGCGCCCACGCACTGACGGACGCCCCATGCGCGGAGGGACCGGTCCGAGTCCGCGGAACTGCTCGGCCGCCTTCGGCGGCGCGCCCCCGTGCCGCGGGATCAAGGGCCAGGGCGGGGGCGGAAGCCAGGCCACGGAGGCCGGAGGGCTGCGGGGCCCTCGGTGGCGCGCACGAGGGCGCCCCGGCCTGGCTGCCTCAGCGGCCCTCGAAGCGGGGTGGGCGGCGGGTCGCCTTCGCCGTGTAGCCCTCCTGGGCGTCCTCGGAGGTGAGGGTGAGCGCGGCGGCGAGGGCCGTGCGGTCGAGGGCGTCGGCGAGGCCCCGGTCGGCGAAGGCGTCGACGTTCCGTTTGACCGCCCGCACGGCGAGCGGGGCCGCCGCCGCGACGGCGGCGGCCGTCTCGGCGGCCTCCCGGTCCAGGTCGCCGACGGGTGTGACCCGCTGGACCAGACCGATCCGCTCGGCGGTGGCCGCGTCGATCCTGCGGCCGGTGAGCGCCAGGTACTTGGCCCAGCCCGCCCCCGCCTCGCGGGCGATCCGCAGGTCGCCGCCCGCGTCCACGGCGACGCCGATGCCGGTCTCGGGCAGGCCGAAGACGGCGTCCTCGGCGGCGATGCGGACGTCGGCCATCAGGGCGAGTTCGAAGCCGAAGCCGAGGCAGAAGCCCTGCACGGCGGCGACGACCGGCTGCGGCAGCCGGGCGAAGGCGGCGAACCGCTCGTGGGCCCAGCGGATGCCCTCGGCGTAGCGGTGGGCGCGCTCGGCGGCCGAGCGCCCGGTGATGCCCCCGCCGGGCGCGGTGACGTCGATGCCCGCGCAGAAGGCCCGGCCCTCGGCGCGCAGCAGCACCACCCGGATCCGCTAGTCGAAGCGGATCCGGTCGGCGAACACCCCGAGCTGCCGACTCGCCTCCCAGCTCCAGCCGTTGAGCTTCTCCGGGCGGCACAGGGTGAGCACCCCGATGCCGTCCTCGATCCGGAGGGAGAGGCGCTCCTCGCCCTCCGGGATCGTGTGGTCGAGCGTGTCGATCACCGTGCACCCCCGGGTTACTGACGGACGATCAGGTCAGGCGGACCGGTCAGGGAGCCTAGCCGGGGGCCGTCAGCGGGGGAACACCTCGAACGCCACCGCCGGGCGTCCGCCGAAGCGGGCGGCGGCACGGCCGGTCGACTCGGCGACGAACGCGCGGCAGTACTCCTCCGCGTCCTGGTCGGTCAGCGCCTCGATGTACGTGCGGTGGGCGAGGAGCGAGCGGGTGGCGCGCTCCAGGCCCGGGCGGGCGTCGACGGCGTGGGTCGGCAGGTGGGAACCGGCGACGGCCACCCAGCGGACCCCGGTCCAGGGGTCGAGGCCCTGCTCGGTCAGCTCGGGGAAGATCCAGCGGTTGCCCGCGTCCGCCGCCGCGTCGAGGGTGGCGCGCCCGACGGCACGGTGGTCGGGGGTGTTCCAGAAGCCGCCGGGCCCCGGGCCCCAGGTGTCGCGGTGGTTGAGGGTGATCACGAGCTCGGGCCGGTGGCGGCGGACGGCCGCGGCGATGTCACGGCGCAGCCCGAGCCCGTACTCGATCACCCCGTCCCGGTGGTCGAGGAACTCCACGGCCTCCACGCCCACGACCGCCGCGCTGTCCCGCTGCTCCCGCTCGCGCAACGGGGCGCAGGTGGCCGGGTCGAGGCCGTCGATGCCCGCCTCGCCGCGCGTGACGAGCAGGTACGTCACCTCCTTGCCCGTGTCCGTCCAGCCCGCAACGGCGGCGGCGCAGCCGTACTCGAGGTCGTCGGGGTGGGCGACGACGGCAAGGGCGCGCTGCCAGTCGGAGGGCATCTCTTCCAGCTGCGGCGGGTCCTGTTCGATCTTCTCGCTCATGGCCGCAGAATACGGCCCGAGGAGTGGGGAGTTCAGCGGCTCAGCGGGCGCCGGCGAGGATCACGGAACGGGTCAGGTTGCGGGGCCGGTCGGGGTTGAGGCCGCGGCGGCCGGCGAGGGCGACGGCCAGGCGCTGGGCGCGCACCAGGGCGGCGACCGGGTCGACGGCGTCGGCGACGAAACGCGCGCCGGTGGCGAGGACCTCGTCGGCGAGACCGGACGGGACGGGGCCGACGCACCAGACCAGGCTGCCGGGGTCGCTGATGCTGATGGGACCGTGGCGGTACTCCATCGCCGGGTACGACTCGGCCCAGGCGCGTGCGGCGCCGCGCAGCTTGAGGGCGGCCTCGTCGGCGAGGCCGACGGTCCAGCCGGTGCCGAGGAAGGTGAACTGGCGGTGCGTCGTCCAGGCGGCGGGCAGCGGCTCGTAGAGGGCGAGTTCGGCGTCCGTGATCGACGGGGCGAGGTCGACGCCGAGTCCGGCCCGCAGCAGCTGGAGGGCGGTGGTGGGGAACCGGGTCTGGACGACGGAGCGTTCGTCGGCGAAGGCGAGGTCGAGGACCGCGTCGGCCCGGCGCGCCGCGGGGCTGTCCGGGACCGCGGTGAGGACGAGCGTCGGGATCCGGCCGGCGGCGCCGTCGAGCAGGGCGGCGACCTCGGTCGTGGTGCCGGAGCGGGTGAGGGCGACGATCCGGTCGTAGCGGCGGCCGAGCGGGGTCGGGTCGGAGGCCGGGAAGGCGTCGGTCTCGCCGGCGCCCAGGGACTCGCGCAGCGCCGCGTAGGAGCGGGCGATGAAGTACGAGGTGCCGCAGCCGACGACGGCGACCCGCTCACCGGGGCGGGGCAGCAGCTCGGCCCGTTCGGCGGCGAGGCGGGCGGCGCGGCGCCAGCAATCGGGCTGAGCGGCGATCTCGGTGTCGACATGGGTGGTCATGGCGTCCGGTTTCCTCTCTCGGGGCTCCGGACGGATGTCTATCGCCCGTCGGCCTGACGCACCATGAGCAATCAGTGAGCACCGCTTGGACTTTTGTCCGCGATGCGGTCGGGGGCCGCGCCGCAGGAGGCGCGGACGACCAGCCGGGGCCGCAGTTGCACCTGGTGCAGGGGCGAGGCGTCTCCCTCGGCGAGCCGCCGCAGCAGGATCCGCGCGGCCAGCCTGCCGACCTGGAACTTGGGCGGCGACACGGCGGTCAGCGGGGTCTCGGCGACGTCCGCGAACTCGTTGTCGTAGCTGATCAGGGCGAGGTCGTCGGGGACCCGCAGTCCGGCCCGGCGGGCGGCGGCGAGCACCAGCGCGGCCTCGCGGTCGCCGAAGCAGAGCGCGGCGCTGACCCCGGCCTCGCGCAGGGCGGCCACCGCCCGGTCGGCGCGCTCGGGGTTCCACTCCCCCATCACGTCGCTCTGCCGGTGGGGCGACGCGGGCAGGCCGAGGTCGGCGACGGCGCGGGCGAAGCCGGACTCGATGGGGGCGGTGGTGGGCGCGTCGGAGCGGACGACGAGGCCGAGCCGCCGGTGCCCGAGCGCCCGCAGATGGCGTACGGCGTCGTAGGCGCCGCCCTCGTGGTCGGTGCACACGTGCTCGGTGGGGTCGCCGGGCCCGTGGGCGGCGAGCCGCCGCTCGACGAGGACGGCGGGCACGGGCAGGGCGAGCAGTTCCTCGGCCCGCCGCCCGGGGTCGATGGCGGTGTGCAGGGTGGGCACGAGGAGCAGCCCGTGGACGCCGGCGGTCAGCAGACGGGCGACGGCGGCGTCCTCCTCGGCCGGGTCGTAGTGGGAGCAGGCGAGGACCAGCCGGGCGCCGGCGGCGGTGAGTTCCTGCTCGATGCCGTGGAGGACGCGCGGGTAGTAGAAGGCGGTGTCGGGGACGAGGACGCCGACCACGCTGCGGTCGGGGCGGTCCTCCTCGGTGCGCGGGGCGGCGAAGGTGCCGGCGCCCTGGCGGCGTTCGACCAGACCGAGGGCGACCAGGTCCTCGTAGGCGCGGCGGACGGTGGTCACCGACACGCCGGTGTCGGCCGCGAGGGCCCGCTCGGTGGGGAGTTTGCTGCCCGGCGGCCAGGTCCCGTCGAGCATGCCGCGGCGGAGCTGGGCCACGAGGGCCCGGAACTTCAGTTCGCGTCCGGACGCGGGCGCGGGAATCCCTCCGTGTGCCATCGGGCCCCCTCGTGCTCCGACCGTCGACCGCCGGCCACCGCCGCTGATCGATTGCGCCGCGAATCCTATCCCCGCGCCCGCGGATTGCTCCCGCTCGGAACGCGGGCTTCCGTCCGGCGTCGCGCGCCGATCCCGCCGAGCACGCCACCCCTCGCCCTCTACATGTGTAGAGTGCGGCTCATGAGTGGAATCGCAGGCACGTACGTTCCTCGTCCGCACTTCGGATCGCGCTATCAGACCGTCATCCCCGCTCCCCTGGAGACGGTGTGGACGGCATGGCGGACGATGGAGCAGCCCGGCGGGGAGGGCTGGGGGCCGGTCGTCCGGGCCCTGTTCGCCCTACGAGGGTGGCTCGGCCGCTGGAAGAACGGCCGTGACCAGGCGTCGATGACGGAGAACGGCTTGCGGAGCGGTTTCCTGCTGCTCGCCGAAGACGCCCCCCGAGAGATCGTCCGGGGGATCGTGGGGCAGTGGTGGACCATGGGAGCGGCCAACGGCCGGCCGGACGTCACCGACGCGCGCGCGTTCGCGGCCTTCGACGAACCGGGTTACGCGAAGGCCACGTTCAGCATGCGCTTCACCCCCGATCCGGCCACCGGCGGCACGAAGGTCGTGACCGAGACCCGCGTCCTGTGCCTCGACGACACCGCCCGACGTGCCATGGGGCGGTACTGGCGGCTCATCAGACCCTTCAGCGGGCTCGTACGCCTGCTGATGCTGCGCAGGCTCCGGCAGCGGGCCCTCGGATGAGCGGCGCCCGGAGTCCGCGGGTGCGGGCGCTGCTCGACGCGGCGGTGGGGGTCATCGCCGAGGAGGGACTGCGCGGCCTGACCCATCGTGCGGTCGACGCAAGGGCCGAAGTCCCGGCGGGCTCCACCAGCTACTACTTCCGCACCCGCCAGGCCCTGCTCGCCGCCGTCGTCGCGTTCATCGCCGAACACGAGGTGGCGGACATCGAGGCGGCGACCGTCTCCGAGGCGCTGGCCGACGCCCCGCCGCTGCTCCAGGCCGCGGACCGCTTCGCGGGCGTGCTCGCGCACTGGCTGGGCCCGCGACGGGACCGGACCCGCGCACGCCTGGAGATCGTCCTCCTGACCGCCGGGCGCCCGCACGACGAAGTGGGGGCGGAACTGCACCGCGTCAGGCGGCTGTTCGTGGACCGGGCCCGGCTCCTGGCGACGGCGGCCGGCAGCCCGGACCCCGAGGAGGGCGGACGGATCCTGGTGGCCTTCGCCGAAGGACTGGCCTACGACGGGGTGACCCGTCCCGGCCCCGACACCACCGACCGCGCGGCCCTGCGGCGGATGACGCAGAAGGTCCTGCGCACGCTCGCCGGGTAGCCGCACCCGGCGCGTCCCCGGCGCGTCCCGGCGCGGGGCGCCCCCTCGGGACGACTCAGAGCTCGCCCCGGGCCAGCGCGAGGAGCCGGTCGAGGACGCGCGGCCCGCCGGCCCGCACGCCGTCGTGCTCGAACTCGTCGGTGACCCAGGTGCGCAGGCCCCGGATCGCCCGCGCCGTCTCAAGAGAGTGGGCGGTGTCGACGTACATGTCGTCGTGGTAGACGACGGCGGCGGCCGGCACCTCGTTGGCGGCGAGCCGCGCGGGGTCGTACAACGGGGTCCAGTCGGTGCGCGCGGCGAGGTGCTCGGCGGTCTCGCGCAGCGGGCGCAGGGCCGGGTCGGTGGTGAAGTGCCAGGGGTGGATCGTCTCGCCGGTGAGGAGGACGGGGCCCTCGCCGGCGAGCGCCTTGGCGGCGTCGAACTCGGGGAACTCGGCGCGGACGCGTTCGGCGGCCCAGTCGGTCGGCCCGTGGCCGCGGCCGGGCCCCTGGGCGTAGATGGCCTCGTGGAGGACGGCGTAGAGCGGGTGTCCGGCGTAGGAGAGCTGGGCCTGTACGCCTTCGAGGAAGGCGTCGGAGAGGGCGGGGCCGGCCGGGGTGGGGACGAAGGCGTCCTCGAGGAGGAGGTGGAGCTGGTGGGTGCCCGTGCCGCCGCCGAGGAGGATGCCGAGGGACTGGAAGGCCTCAGGGGTGAGCAGGCCGCCGCCGGGCAGGGCGACCCGGTGCTCGTGAAGGTGGGCGGCGATCCGGCGGACCCGTTCGACGTCCTCGGGGTGGCGGGCGTAGTGGTCCTCGTTCTTGCGCCGGATGCGCGGGTAGGCGGCCCGGTAGACCTCGTCGGCGGTGGCGTGCAGGGACGGCAGGCCACCGGTGACGAGGACGGTCGCGAGGCCCTCGGGGGCGGCGCCGAGGTAGTGGGTGGCGCAGAACCCTCCGAAGCTCTGGCCGAGGACGGTCCAGGGGGCTCCGCCGGTCACTTCCCGGCGGACGAGCTCGCAGTCCCTGACGATGGAGTCGGCGCGGAAGTGGGCGAGGTAGTCGGCCTGCTCGCGCGGGGTGCCGCGCAGCGGCAGGGTCTGCCGGTTGGCGGGGGTGGAGTTCCCCGTGCCGCGCTGGTCGAGCAGGAGGACCCGGAACTCCTGGACCGCCCGGCCGAGCCACGCCTGCCGGCCGATGAAGCGGCGGGCGCCGAAGCCGGGCCCGCCCTCCAGGTACAGCAGCCAGGGCAGGTCGGTCCGGTCGGCCTTGTCGCTCGCGACGATCTCGCGTCCGTAGAGCTCGATCGACTCGCCGCCGGGGCGGTCGTGGTCGAGGGGGACGGTGAACCGGCGGTCGGTGAGGACGAGTCCGGGCTGACGGTATGTGGACACGCTGGCTGCTCCTGTTCGTGACGCCCCCGCCAGGACAGTGCATCACAGGGCGGGGGCGCACACCGCTTCAGGGGTCCGGCGGGTTCACCGGGTCGGGAGGCGGATCAGGAGGAGGGGAAGGAGCCGGGTCAGGAGGTGGGTCAGGAGGTGGGGAAGTCGTCCGCCGTCCTGATCCGGTCGCGGATCCAGACCCCGGCGGGCTTGAGGGAGCCGGTCCCGGTCCACGGGCCGTTGTTCGCGCAGGTCCCGCTCTTGAACACGGCGCCGCTGCGGTGGTCGTCGGAGTAGTTCCAGTTGACCCAGCTGATCTTCTTCGCGGCCATGAGGTCCAGGTACCTCTGGCTCATCGCGAAGTCGTCGACGCCCTCGCCCGCGTAGTTCTGGGTGCCGAACTCGGTGACGAAGACGGGCAGCTTGTCGGCCGCGCGGGAGAGGGTGTTCAGGTACTCGTCGCGGTGGGAGTACGCGTAGAAGTGGAAGGTGTACATGATGTTGGCGGCCTTCACCGGATCGGCGACGACCTCGGCCTCGCCGCCGCCCTCGGACACGCCGAAGGAGGACCAGGCGCGGGTGCCGACGAGGACGGGGGCCTCGGGGTCCTTGGCGCGGATGACCGGGATGAGCTCCTCGGCGTAGGAGCGGATGCGGGACCAGGCGACGCCGCTGGGCTCGTTGGCGATCTCGTAGAGCAGATTGGTCTTCGTGCCGTGGCGCTGGGCGATCTCGGTGAAGAAGGTCTTGGCGCGGGCGAGGTTGGCGTACGGGTCGCCCGGGTCGAGCATGTGCCAGTCGACGATCACGTACATGCCGCGCGCGGTGGCCTGGTCGATCAGGCCGGAGGCGAGCTCGGTGTACGTGCGCGGGTCGGTCTCGTAGCCGCCCTCCTGGACGTAGGTGGAGACGCGCAGGACGTCGGCGTTCCAGTCCTTGGCGAGGGCGTCGAGGGAGCCGGTGGTGAGGCACTGCGCGTACCACTGGGTGCCGTGGCTGGACATGCCGCGCAGCTGGATCGGCTTGTCGTGGCGGTTGCAGAGCTTGGTGCCGCAGACCTTCAGCTGGCCGTTGACGGCGGTGGGGGTGCCGGTGGCGGGCGGCGGGGTGGTGGCGGTGTCCACGGCGAGGTGGTCGACGTTGGGGCCGCCGTTCGCGGTGGTGGCGGTGGCGCGGACGGTGTTGGTGCCGGCCCTGAGGGCGGCGGTGAGGCTGGTGGTGGACCAGGTGGTCCAGGCGCCGGTGGGCCCGAAGGCCTTCTCGTCGGCGACGAGGGTCCCGTTGACCGTGATGTCCATGGGCCGGCCGGTGGTGCTGCCGTTGGCGTACCGGAGGGTCAGGGTGCCGGTGCCGGCGGTGGCCGCGTCGACCTTCCACTCAACGTAACCGCCGGTGGTGTTGTGGTAGTTGACGAAGCCGCTGCCGGTGAATCCGGTGTGGTCGGACTCGACCGCACCCTGCGAGACGGTGGCGGTCTCGGCCTCGCGGACGACGGCGGAGGCGGCCGTGGGAGCCGTGGGGGCCGTGGGGGCCGCCTCGGCGGTCGAGGGTGGGGTGAGGCCGAGCAGGAGGGCGGCGACGGCGGCTCCGAGGCCGCCGCCTATCTGAACCGATCGTGCCGAAGTCATGGGGGTCTCCGCGGACGATGGGACTGGAAGGAAACTTTCCTAACGGAGAGATAGCAGGAGCGCCGCCCCACCCACAAGAGTCATGACAGAGAACGCTGTTCAGCGGACTGACTCGTCCGCCGACCGCAGCGCTCGACGGTGGTGCTACTCCTGGAGGACGGCGAGGACGTTCCTCGCCGGATCGGTGAACCAGGCGATGGCCGGGCCTTCGTTGTCGCTGTTGCGGACGATGCCCTTGTCGTCGTGGTCGAAGCCCGGATACCGCCGGAACTCGACGCCCTTCTCCTTCAGCGCGGCGACGGCCGTGTCGATGTCGTCGACCTGGAAGTTCAGGACGGTGAAGTTCGCCGGGGCGTGCTGGTCGCCCTTCGGGTACACGAAGACCTTCGCGCCGCCGGCGAGGGTGAGGAACAGCATCCGCATGTCCCCCGTCCCCTCCTCGCCGACCTGAAGGCCCAGCGTGTCGCCGTAGAAGCCGCGGGCCGTGTCGATGTCGTCGACCGAGAAACTGCTGAACGCCGGGGTGCTGCCGAACAACACGGGTGGTTCTCCCTTCGGTGGGACGTCTGCTGACGTCCTCTCAGGGCACACCACCCGCACGACGACCGGCCGTCCCCGCCACGCGGAAACGGCCGGATGGTCCTCCGCCTGTCACCCTCGGGTGCGGACGCCCGGGTGCGGGGCACCGGGGTGCTGACGGCAGGGTGCTGACGGCGGGGGTGCGGTCAGGGGGCGATCGGGAGGCGGCGCTTGTGGTCGGTCAGGCGGTAGCGGCGCACGATGGAGGCGAAGGCCGCCTCGCCGACCGGCTTGCCCTCCAGGAAGTCGTCGATCTCGTCGTACGTCACGCCGAGCGCGTCCTCGTCGGGCTTGCCCGGGTCGAGGGTCTCCAGGTCGGCGGTCGGGGTCTTCCACACCAGCTCGGCGGGGGCGCCCAGCTCGGCCGCGACGGCGCGGACCCGGCGCTTGGTGAGGCCGGTGAGCGGGACGACGTCGGCGGCGCCGTCACCGTACTTGGTGAAGAAGCCGGAGACGGCCTCGGCCGCGTGGTCGGTGCCGACGACCAGGCCGTCGTGGGCGCCGGCGACCGCGTACTGCGCGATCATCCGCTGCCGGGCCTTGATGTTGCCGTGCACGAAGTCCTGGTGGTGGTCGTCGCGGAAGACGACCCCGGCGGCGCGGGTGGCGTCGAGGGCGGCGTCACTGGCCGGCCGGATGTCCACCGTGAGCACCTCGTCGGCCTGGATGAAGCCGAGCGCGAGCTGCGCGTCGTGCTCGTCGGCCTGGACGCCGTAGGGCAGGCGCATGGCGTAGAAGGTGGCGTCGTGACCGGCCGCGCGGACCCGCTCGACGGCGAGCTGGCAGAGCCGTCCCGTGGTGGTGGAGTCGACACCGCCGCTGATGCCGAGGACCAGGCAGCGCAGCCCGGTGGAGGTGAGCCGCTCGGCGAGGAAGGCCACCCGTCGCTCGATCTCCTCGCGCGGGTCGAAGGTCTCGGAGACCTCGAGCTCCCGGGCGATCTGCTGCTGCACGGCGGTGGTCTCCGGGTCGGTCACGGAAAGCTCCTCGGTGGGGGTGCGGTGGTGCGGTGGTGTGCGGTGGACGTCCCGGGTCGACTCTATCCCGGGGCCCGCCGCCCTCCGGAGGCCCGCACGCCCTACGTGAGGCAGACCACTTCGACCCGTTGGACGAGGTTGTTCCCGAAGCCGCCCCGGTTCCAGGGCGCGGTGAGCGGCTGGGTGCGGCCGGTGGCGTCGGTGGCGCGGACGGTGAGCCGGTACGGGCCCGGGGTCGCGGTCCAGGTCGTGCGCCAGGCGGCCCATGCCCAGGGCCGGGCCGGGTCGGCGGTCACCTCGGTGTCGGTCCAGGTCTCCTCGCCGTCGGTGCTGAGCTCCACCCGCGCCACCGGGCCGTGCCCGGACCAGGCGCGGCCGGCGAGCGGGACGGGGCCCGGGCGGACGACGCGGGCGCGGGACATGAAGTCGGGGAAGCCGGGCGGGATCATCAGAGCGCGGGGCGCGACGACGTCGACCGCTTCGCCGGGCTCGTCGGGGTCCTGCCGGTAGCGGTAGGCGACGGTCTGCTGGAAGCCGGTGAACGGGGTGTCGGTGACGGTGATGTCGCGCAGCCACTTCACCGAGGCCATGCCGTACCAGCCGGGCACGACCAGGCGCAGCGGGTGGCCGTGCTGGGGCGGCAGCGGGGCGCCGTTCATGGCGTACGCCACGAGCACGTCCCGGGCCGGGTCGGCGGCGACCGTCAGGGGCAGGGCGCGCCGGTAGTCCTGCTCGACGCCGCGTTCGACGCCGTGGTCGGCGCCGGTGAAGACGGCCTCGACGGCGCCCTCGCCGACCTCCGCCTCGGCCAGCAGGGCGGCCAGCGGGACGCCGGTCCAGTCGGCGGTGCCGACGGCCTCGACGAGCCAGGGCTGGCTGATCGGGCGCGGGGCGAGGCGGGCGCGGCCGTTGCCGGCGCACTCCAGGGTGACCCGGTGGGTGACGGCCGGCCGTTCGCGCAGTGCGGCGAGGTCCAGCGAGAGGGGGCGGCGGACCCGGCCGCCGACGGTGAGCCGCCAGTCGTCGGCGGTGGTGGCGGGGATGTCGTAGTGGACGAGGACGTAGTGCAGGCCGGGCGGGGTGGTGTCGTAGCGCAGCGCTTCGAGGGGAAGACCGTGGTTTCGGGCGGCGAGGGCCAGCTCCGCGCCGCTGATGCCCTCGTCGGACCCGGCGAGCCGGCCGGGCGCGCTGACGTCCCTGAGGTCCGGCGCCGCGTGGGCGCGGCTCGGGGCCGCGCGAGCCGGGGCCGTGGCCGGGATCGGGTCCGTGGCCGGGATCGGGTCCCTGGCCGTGGCGTGGGGCTCGGCCGGGGCCGGGGTCGAGGGGGCGTGGTCCGGTGGGGTGGGGGCGCGGTCCGATGGGGTGGGGACGCGGTCCGGGGTGCCGTCCATGTCTTCATGGTGCGCCGCCGGGCGGCCCGTCTCATCCGCTGGCGGGTGGAGCGTCATCCGGCCGGTTCGACGCTCACCGTGATCGTGTGCAGTCCGGTCGCCCCGTCCGGCATGGTGTCGGCGCGTGCCTCGGTCTGCGCCGCTCCGGTGCCGTCGACGGCGCGCACGGTGAGGGTGTGCCGGCCGGGGGTGGCCTGCCAGCGGTGGACCCACTGGCGCCAGGTGTCGGGGCTGTCCTCGGCCCCGAGCTCCGCTTCCCGCCAGGGGCCGTCGTCGACCCGGACCCGCACCCCCGAGATCCCCCGGTGCTGGGCCCAGGCGACGCCCGCCACGGCGACCGGCCCGGCGGTGAGGCGGGCTCCGTCGCGGGGGGTGTCGATCCGCGACTGCGTCTTGACGGGGGCGCGGGCCGCCCAGCCGCGCGGCACCCAGTAGGCGTCGTACGCGGCGAACGTGGTCAGTTCGATGGAGGCGATCCATTTGCACGCGGAGACGTAGCCGTAGAGGCCGGGCACGATCATCCGGACGGGGAAGCCGTGGGTGAAGGGCAGCGGTTCGCCGTTCATGCCGAAGGCGAGGAGCGCGTCGCGGCCGTCCATGACCTCCTCGACGGGCGTGCCGATGGTCATGCCGTCCACGGAACGGGCCACGAGCTGGTCGGCGGGGCCGCCGGCGGACGGCGGGCGGACCCCGCAGTCGCGCAGCAGGTCGGCGAGGCGCACCCCGAGCCAGCGGGCGTTGCCGACGAGGGAGCCGCCGACCTCGTTGGAGACGCAGGCGAGGGTGATGTCCCGCTCGACGACCTCGCGGCGCATCAGCTCGGGCAGGGTGAAGGTGCGTGCGTCCGCGACTCCCGCGCCGTGGACGCGGAGTCGCCAGCCGCCCGCGTCGACGCGCGGGACGACGAGGGCGGTGTCGACGCGGTAGAAGTCGCGGTTGGGGGTCACGAAGGGGCTGATGCCGTCGACGTCGAGCTGGGCCCCGGCCGGGACGGCGGGCGCGGGCGAGGCGGGCCGGGGCAGCCGGAGGGCGTTGCGGGAGGCGGTGGCGTTCCCGGACCGGGTGGATCCGACGGTACGGGCCAGGGCCATGGCTCCGGTCGCGCCCACGGCCACGCCCGCGCCGGCGACCAGGAACCGGCGCCGACCCCCCGTCGTCGCCCCCGCCCCCGTCGTCGCCCCCGCCCCCGTCGTGGCCCGCCGCGTCAGGAGCCACAGCAGCACCATGGCGGCGAGCGCCCCGGCGAGCGAGGGCAGCGCGTCGGCGGCCGACTCGGAGTCGGGCCGTGTCACCGCCGCGAGCGCCCCGAACACCCCGACGGCGGCCACCCCGGCGAGGGCCGCGCCGAGGTGCCGGAGCGCGAGCCGCCCGAGCACGGCGGCGAGGGCGGCGAGCAGCACCAGGATGCCGAACTCCAGGACGGCCTTGTCCCGCGCGCCGAACGTGCTGATCGCCCAGTCCTTCACGGCCGCCGGGGTCCGGTCGACGACCGCGTCCCCGACCGCCGCCACGGGCCCGGCCTCGGGCCGCACGACCACGCCGACGAGCGCGGCGACCGCGAGCCCGCCGTAACCGGCGAGGATGCCGCCGAGCGCGGCGAGAAGACGGTCGGTGCGGGTCGGAGCGGCGGGTTCGGAGGGCGGAGGCGGTGCCATGGAGGAGTCCATGCTCCTCTCTTCGGCACGGGCCCGTCCCGGGCTGAACCGGCGCGCCGGGGACCCCGTCGCTCAAGCCGCCGCTTTCCTCATGGTCGCTTTCCTCATGGTCGCTTTCCTCCGGGCCGTTCACCGCCCGGTGGCCCGTGCTCCCCCGGGACCGCCAGTTCCTCCACCGCGTCGGCGCCGACCACCGCTCCCGTGGACTTCTTGGCGCGGCGCAGTCGGGCCTCCAGCCAGGCGGCGAAGGAGGTGAGCAGGAAGTTGAGGGCGACGAAGACCACGGCGACCACGGTGAAGCTGGCGATGGTGTTGGCGCCGTAGTTGGCGCTCATCGGGCGGACCGAGGCGAGCAGCTCGGAGAAGCCGAGCATCGCGCCGCCGAGGGCCGTGTCCTTGACGATGACGACGAGCTGGCTGACGAGCGCGGGCAGCATGGCGGTGACCGACTGCGGCAGCAGCACCTGCGTCATGGTCTGGCCCTTGCGCATGCCGATCGCCTTCGCCGCGTCGGTCTGGCCGGCCGGGAGGGCGAGGATGCCCGCGCGGACCACCTCGGCGAGGACGGACCCGTTGTAGAGGACGAGGCCGGTGACGACCGCGTACAACGGCCGTGTCTCGGGGCTGATGTCGGTGAACTCGGAGTAGGCCGCGTTGGCGAAGAGCATCAGGATCAGGACCGGGATGGCGCGGAAGAACTCCACGACGGTGCCCGCGCCCATCCGTACCCAGCGGTGGTCGGAGAGCCGGCCGATGCCGAAGAGCGCGCCGAGCGGCAGGGCGATGACCATGGCGAGGGCCGCGGCGATCACGGTGTTCTTCAGGCCCGGCAGCACATAGGTGCTCCAGACCCGGGAGTCGGTGAAGAAGGGCTCCCATTTGGCCCAGTCGAGCTGGTTCTTGTCGGCGAGGCTCCGCACCACCCACCAGACGACGAGGCCGAGGGCGACGAGGAAGACGAGGGTGAAGAGGAGGTTCCGGCGGCGGGCCCGGGGGCCGGGGACGTCGTAGAGGACGGTCGGTCTGGTCTTCACCGTTTCACCGCCACCTTCTTGGCGACCCAGCCGAGGATCAGCCCGGTGGGCAGGGTGAGGCAGAGGAAGCCCACGGCGAAGATCACGGAGATGAGGATGAGCTGGGCCTCGTTCTCGATCATCTCCCGCATCAGCAGGGCGGCTTCGGCGACGCCGATGGCGGCGGCGACGGTGGTGTTCTTGGTCAGGGCGATCAGGACGTTGGCGAGCGGCCCGACGACGGACCGGAAGGCCTGCGGCAGGACGATCAGCCGCAGGGTCTGGGTGAAGTTCAGCCCGATGGCCCGGGCGGCCTCGACCTGCCCGAGCGGGACGGTGTTGATGCCGGAGCGCAGGGCCTCGCACACGAACGCCGCCGTGTACGCGGTGAGCCCGAGGACCGCCAGCCGGAAGTTGACGACGGTGAAGTCCTTGGCGCCCAGGCTCACGCCGAGGGTCTGGAAGAGGCCCAGGGAGGTGAAGACGATGATGACGGTGAGGGGGATGTTGCGGACGATGTTGACGTAGACGGTGCCGAAGCCCCGCATGAGGGGGACGGGGCTGACCCGCATGGCGGCCAGCAGCGTCCCCCACACGAGGGAACCGATCCCGGAGTAGAGGGTCAGCTGGACGGTCGTCCAGAACGCTCCGAGCAGGTCGTAGCCTTCGAGGAAGTCGAACACGTCGGCCTTCTCACTTCACCACGGTGCCGATCTTCGGGGCGGGTTCGTTCTTGTAGTTCGCCGGACCGAAGTTCTTCTCCACGGCCTTGTCCCAGGAGCCGTCGGCGACCATCTTCTCCAGCGCCTTGTTGATCTTGTCCTTGAGGTCGCTGCCCTTCTGCACGCCGATGCCGTAGTTCTCGTTGCTCAGCTTGAAGCCGCCGAGCTTGAACTTGCCCTTGAAGGCGTCCTGCGAGGCGTAGCCGGCGAGGATCGAGTCGTCCGTGGTGAGGGCGTCGATCACCCCGTTCTCGAGTCCCGTCAGGCACTCGGAGTAGCCGCCGTACTCCTGGAGCTGGGCGTCCGGCGCGACCTTGTCCTTGACGTTCTGCGCGGAGGTGGAGCCGGTGACCGAGCACAGCCTCTTGTTGTTGAGGTCGGAGGGCTTCTTGATGGAGTCGTCGTCGGCGCGGACCAGCACGTCCTGGTGGGCGAGCAGATAGGGCCCGGCGAAGTCGACCTTCTCGGCCCGCTTGTCGTTGATCGAGTACGACGCCGCGATGAAGTCCACGTCGCCGCGCTGGAGCATCGTCTCGCGGTCGGCGCTCTTGGCCTCCTTCCACTCGATGTCGGAGGGCTCGTGGCCGAGTTCCTTGGCGACGTACGTGGCCACGTCGACGTCGAAGCCGGTGTACGTGCCGTCCGGGGTCTTCAGGCCGACGCCGGGCTGGTCGTACTTGATGCCGATGGTGATCTTGTCGCCCCCGTGGTCGGCCGGCAGGCCGGCGGCGTACGCCGTACCGGTGAAGGAGAGGACGACCGCGGCTGCCGCGGTCACCGCGAGCCTTCGGTTCCTGAGCGGGTTCATGGTCATCACCCCAACGGTGATACGGGTCGTACTCGGGCGGTGCGGGTGGTGCGGGTGGTACGGGTCGGTGGCGCGGGGCGCTGGGCGGCGCCTCGCCGGGTCCTCAGTGGTGCAGGATCTTCGACAGGAAGTCCCTGGCGCGCTCGCTCCGCGGGTTGCCGAAGAACTCGTCCGGGGCGGCCGCCTCGACGATCCGCCCGTCCGCCATGAAGACCACACGGTTGGCGGCGGACCGGGCGAAGCCCATCTCGTGGGTGACGACCACCATCGTCATGCCGTCCCGGGCCAGCTGCTGCATCACCTCCAGGACCTCGTTGATCATCTCCGGGTCGAGCGCCGAGGTCGGCTCGTCGAAGAGCATCACCTTCGGCTCCATCGCGAGGGCGCGGGCGATCGCGACCCGCTGCTGCTGACCGCCGGACAGCTGGGCGGGGTACTTGTCCGCCTGGCTGGCCACCCCGACCCGGTCGAGGAGTGTCCGGGCGCGTTCCTCGGCCTTCCTGCGGTCCTTCTTGCGGACCTTGATCTGGCCGAGGGTGACGTTCTCGAGGACGGTCTTGTGCGCGAAGAGGTTGAAGGACTGGAAGACCATGCCGACGTCCGCGCGGAGCGCCGCGAGGTCCCGCCCCTCGGCGGGCAGCGGCTTGCCGTCGATGACGATGGTGCCGGAGTCGATGGTCTCCAGGCGGTTGATGGCACGGCAGAGGGTGGACTTGCCGGACCCGGAGGGGCCGATGACGACCACGACCTCCCCGCGGTGGATCGTGAGGTCGATGGACTGGAGCACATGGAGCGTGCCGAAGTGCTTGTCGACGTCTTTCAGGACGACGAGCGCGTCGCCGCTGTCCGGGACGGACATGGCACCCTCCTGGGTCACCGCCCCCGCCTGTCGCTCCCTCCCTCTTCACGTTCATGCTCCGCCCTCCGCCGGACGGGCGCACGCCGGGCGGCCGCGGGCCCCGGCGGTGGTGGGCGGTGGCCGGCCGACCGGCATGCGGGACGGGCCGGGAAAGGTCTTGCCCCGGCGGCCCCCGGTTGCTTGGATCTTGCCCACCCAGGAACCGCGCACGATCCGGCCGGCGTCCGCGCCGACGCCGAGGAGGGAGCCTCCCATCGCCGCCGCCACCGTCCCGGAGTATCTGCGCGCCGAGGGCGCCGTGCTCACGGATTCGCTCATCCCCCTGGTGAACCGCTTCCGGGCCCGGCAGTCCGACGACGGCACCCTGTCCGCGCCGGACCCGTCCGACCGGGCGCTGCTGCTGCGGATCCGGGAGGAGGGCGCGGCCTGGTACCGGCGGCACGCGCTCGACGGCCAGGCCGCGGCGCTGGAGGCCGACATCGACGGCTGGCTGGCCGCCGGACTCGACAGCCGGCCGGACTTCGGGCGGTCCCGGGACGCGCTGCCCGAGCCGGTGGCGGGCGAGACCGTCTTCCTCCTCGCCTGCGGCCACGCCCAGCACGGCACCCCGCCCGGGGACGGCCGGCTCGACTGCTTCTTCGCCCTGTACGGGAAGACCCCGGCACCGATGCCCGGAGGCGACCGGGCCGGCTCGTCGCCGGTCCTGATCGCCGGCAGCGAGGGCTTCGCGCCGCCCGCGCCCGCGAGCGGACCGGCGCCCCTCCCGGGACCGGCCCCCGCTCCCGTACCGGAACGGGCGCCGGACGCCGTGGCCTCCGTCTCCGTCTCCGTCTCCGGGCGAGGAACCCCGTCGTGAGCGCCGCGCGCCCCACCCTGGTCCTCGTCTTCCAGCGGACCACACTGCCCTGGATCTTCGAGGCCGCCGAACGGGCCGGCATCGATCTGGTGCTCGTGCCCCGGCCCGACGAGGAGATCGCGGCCGACCGGCTGCCGCCCGCGGTCGTCGAGCTGCTGCCGCTGGACCCCGAAGGCGACCGGGCCGGGGCGCTGCGGGTCCTGCGCGCGCGTCACGCGGCCCGGCCGTTCCAGGGCCTCGCCACCCTGTACGACCCGATGGTGCCGTTCGTCGCCGATGCCGCCGAACTCCTCGGGCTGCCCGGGATCGGCCGGGACGCCGCCCTCGGAGCCCAGGACAAGCGGGTGATGCGGGAGCGGCTGGCCGCGGCGGGGCTGAACGTGCCCCGGTTCGTACGGATCGACGGTCCGGACGCCGAGCCGGGTCTGGCGGCGGCCGGGCGGCTGGACTTCCCGGTGGTGGTGAAGCCCGCGCACGGCTTCTCCAGTCTCGGCGTCACCAAGGCGGAGACGCCCGCCGCGCTGCGCGCGGTGGTCGCCGGGGTGCGCCGGGTGTGCGCGGCGAAGCTGGGTGTGGCGGACGCGGCGCTGGTGGTCGAGGAGTATCTGGACGGCCCCGAGTTCGCCGTGGAGTCCCTGGCGTACGGGGGCACGGTGCAGGTGCTGTCGATCGGCTACAAGGGCGAGCCGCAGGGCCCGTACTTCGAGGAGAGCGTCTACCGGGCGCCCGCCGAGCTGCCGGAGGCCGTGCGCGACGCGGTCGTCCGCGAGGTGGTCGCCGCGCACGCGGCGCTCGGCATCACGGACGGGCCCGGCCACACCGAGCTGCGGCTGCGCGGCGGGGCGAAGCCGTACCTCCTGGAGATGGGGGCGCGGATCGGCGGCTCCGGTGTCTCCCACTACGTCGCCTCCCGGGTCTCCGGGATCGACCTGGCGGCGGAGGCGCTGCGGATCGCGGTGGGCGGCGCGCCCTCGTTCCCGCTCGGGGAGGGGCTGCGGGAGCCGGTGGGGGCCGCGGCCAACTACATCGTGCCGTGCGGCGGCCACGGCCGGATCACGGCGCTGCACGGTCTGGCCGAGCTGCGGGCGGACCCGCGCGTCGACCATGTGGTGCAGATGCTCTTCCCGGGCGACGTGGTGCGCCCGCACCCGGACTTCACGGGCTATCCGGCGTTCGTGATCTCCCGGCACGCCCACCTGGCGGAGGCCGAGGAGTTCCACGCCCGTCTGGACCGGACCGTCCGCGTCGACTACTCCGGGGACACCGCCTCCTGAGCCGGCGTCCGCCGTACCGGCTCGTGACGGTCACCGGCTCGTGACGGCCCGCCCCGATCGGCCGTCGGGGCGGGCCGGGCTTCGCCGCAGGACACGGTATGCGGCGGGTGACCGGCCCGCCACCGGCCGTTCGGGGCATCCGGGGAGTGGGTGCGATGGGGCGTGAGCGTACGGCGTCCGGCGGACCGGCGCCCGCCGGTCCGCGTGGTGCCTGCGTACGGCGCCCGGCGGGCGGACACTGGAGGCGGACGCACCGCAGCCGCAGGTCCGAGGAGGTCCGCCATGAACACCGCCGCACCCAAGGTCAGCACTCTGCCGCGCGAGCACCGGGAGCGGCTGATGGCCTTCGCCGAGGACGTGTATTTCGAGGCCGGTGACCGGCTCTTCGAGGAGCAGGACCGCGCCGAGCGGTTCTGGATCGTGAAGACGGGCGCGGTCAGCCTGGACGCCAAGGTGCCGGGGCGCGGCAGGCCGGTCATCGAGACGCTGCGGCACGGCGAGCTGGTGGGCCTGTCGTGGCTGTTCCCGCCGTATCTGTGCCAGTCGGGCGCGGAGGCGACGACCCCGGTCAGGGCGCACGAGTTCGACGGGACGGCCGTGCGGTCGATGTGCCGGACGGACCCGGAGTTCGGCGCGTCCGTGATGTTCTGGGTGGGCCAGATCCTCGCCCACCGTCTCCAGGTGACCCGGGTCAGACTGCTCGACCTGTACGCGCCGCACGGCAGCGGGATCCTGGCCTGAGCCCTCGGCCGTCGTGCCGGGTCAGGGGCTCGCGAGCAGCCGCACGTACCAGTCCCAGAGTGCACCGTCGGCGTGGCTGATCTGGCCGCGGCGGGCGAAGCCGGCGCGCCGCGCGACGGCGCCCGAGGGGCCGGGGTCGGCGGCCGGGACCAGGATCACGGCGCGGCGGGCGCCCCGCGCGAGGGCGTGGGCGCAGGCGAGGCGGACGGCCCGGGTGGCGAAGCCGCGGCCTCGGGCGTCCGGCAGCAGGGCGTAGGACAGCTCGACGTCCCCCCGCGCGAGCCCGGCGGCCGCCGGGCTCAGCTCGACCCTGCCGACCACCCGTCCGGCCCGGATGCCGAAGGCCCGCGAGGGGCCGTGGGCGCGCCACGGTGCACGGGGGTGGGGGCGGTGGAGTGCGGGCATCGGGTCCGGTTCGCCCGGGCCCAGCGGTGAGAGGGTGACGACTCCGTCGGTGAGCTTCGCGTCTTCGTGCACCCCAGCGATCTTGTCGGCTCCGCGGCAGGTCCACAATCGGTATCCGGCCGCACGGGCGGAGCTGTCCGGAGACGGCCTCACCCGGACGGGCGTCCCCACCCGAACGGGCGTGTGGGACTGTGCGGCGGCCCGGCGGGTACCAGGCTGGTCGAAGACGCGGGGAGGGCCGGGAGATGGAGAGACAGACGGTGACCGAAGGCGTGGCGGTGGCGACGCGGGCGCGGATGTTCGCGCGGCTCGCGCTGCTGTGCGCGGCGGCGGCGGTCGTCTCGCTGTTCGTGCCGTTCGGGAGCGGCGGTCTGCTGATCGTCGGCCTCGGCCTCGTGGGGCTCGTCCTGTGCGGGGCGGGCATGTGGTGGTTCCTGGCGCACCGCGGACCGGTGCGGCTCCTCGGGGCACTGCTCGCGCTCGGCACGCCGGTGGGGATCCTGCTGCTCTACGTCAACGGCGGCCTGTGGCAGGCGGCGCTCACCGCGCTCGGCCTGTGGGCGGCCGCCCTGCTGTGCGCCCGCGCGGCCCTGCGCAGGCCGCACCGGCCGCCGGCGGCCACGCCCGCGGCGCGCCCCCGCAGACCCGTGCTCCTGATGAACCCCAGATCGGGCGGCGGCAAGGTGGAACGCTTCGGCCTCGTCGAGCACGCCGAGCGGCTGGGGGCGCGGGTGGTCCTGCTGGAGGGCGGGAAGGAGGACTCCGACGAGTCGGAGCAGGGCTCCGGGGTCTCGAAGGAGGGCTCCGGGGCTGCGGAGGAGGGATCCGGGGCGTCGGAGGAGGGATCCGGGGCGTCGGAGCAGGTGGACGTCACCGCACTGGCCCGCCGGGCCGTCGCGGACGGCGCCGACCTGCTGGGGGTGGCCGGCGGCGACGGGACGCAGGCCCTGGTGGCAGCCGTGGCGGCGGAGCACGACCTGCCGTTCCTGGTCATCAGCGCCGGCACCCGCAACCACTTCGCCATGGACCTGGGGCTCGATCGCGACGACCCGTCGCGCTGCCTCGACGCCCTCACCGACGGCGAGGAGGTGCGGGTGGACCTCGGCGACGTCGGGGGGCGGGCGTTCGTGAACACGGTCTCGTTCGGCGTGTACGCGGACGTCGTGCGACGGCCCGAGTACCGCGACGCCAAGACGGGGACGGCCCTCAACGTGATGCCCGACCTGCTGACGGGCGGCGACGGCCGGCGCTTCGACGCGGTCGTCGACAGCACCACGCTGCCGGACCAGCAGGCCCTGCTCGTCAGCAACAACCCGTACGACGCCTCCGACCCGCTCGGCGCGGGCCGGCGGCCCCGGCTGGACCGCGGTGTCCTCGGGGTCATCGCCCTCCGGGTGGAGGGCGCCGCGCAGGCGGCCGAACTCGCCGTGCGCGGCGCGCAGTCCCCCGGCCTGAACATCCTCGCCGCCCGCCGCGTCGAGGTCACCGCCGCCACCGCCACCCTCCCGGTGGCGGTCGACGGCGAGGCCCTGTTCCTGCCCACCCCCGTCGTCTGCACCCTGCGGCCCCGTGCCCTGCGCGTACGCGTTCCGCGCGACCGGCCCGGTACCGTGCCGCCCGCCTCGCCGCTGCGGTGGCGGCGCATCGTCGTCCTGGCCTTCGGCCACCGAGGAGAGTCCCGATGAACGAACCCACCCCCCACACGGCCCCCGACGCCACCTCCGGCGCCGCCTCCGATGCCACGGGCGGCACCGGCTCGGCCGTCCGGGCCGTCCTCTCGGACCTGCGCGCGGTGGACGGCGCCCTGTACGCGGCGGTGGCCGCCACGCCCACGCCGACCCTGGACCGGACGCTGCGCCGGCTCTCCCACACGGCGGACCACTCCAAGATCTCCCTGTCCGTCGCCGCCGCCCTCGCCCTGATCGGCGGCCGCGCCCGCACGGCGGCGATCGTGGGGATCGGGGCCGTCGCCGTGGCCTCGGCCTCGGCGAACCTGCTCGGCAAGCGGCTGGTACGCCGGGCCCGCCCGGACCGCGAGGCGGCCCGGGTCACCGTCGACCGCCACGTCCCGATGCCCACCTCGGCCTCCTTCCCGTCCGGCCACACGGCCTCGGCGGTCGCCTTCGCCACGGCGGTGGGCGTGGTCCTCCCGCCGGCGGCGATCCCTCTCGGCGCCCTCGCGAGCGCCGTCGGCTACTCCCGCGTCCACACCGGCGTCCACTACCCCGGCGACGTCGCCGCCGGCGCCGTCCTCGGCCTCGCGAGCGCCGCCACGGCCCTGGCCGTCGCCACGGCGGCACAAGCCAGGCGCTGACCGCCGGACTCCGGCCGCCCCACGGCACCCGGCACCGATCGGGAAGGCGGGAACAAAGCGGCGGGGCACGGCACTTGAAGAGGGACATGACCACGACGACACGGTTCGACGCCCGCGTCCTCCTCGCCGAGAGCCGGCTCGGCGTCCTCGCCACCATCAAGGCCGACGGACGCCCGCAGCTCTCCCCCGTGATGCCGTACTACGACCCCGAGACCGACACCGTGTACGTGTCGATGACCGAGGGCCGCGCCAAGACCGTGAACCTGCGGCGCGACCCGCGCGCGGCCCTGGAGGTGACCAGTGCCGACGGCTGGTCGTGGGCGACCGCCGAGGGGACCGTGACCCTGATCGGCCCCGGCACCGACCCGTACGGGCCGGAGGTGGAGGCGCTCGTGGAGTACTACCGTCTGGCCGCCGGGGAGCACCCGGACTGGGAGGAGTACCGGTCGGTCATGGTGAGCGACCGGCGGGTGCTCATGCGGATGCCCGTGGACCACGTCTACGGGCAGTCCGTGCGCTGAGGTCCACGGGCGCGGGCAGGGTCAGCCCTTGCGGACCGGGCCGAGGCGGCCGGCCGGGCGTTCCACCGGTTCGTCGCGGGCCTCGGCCCACAGCGAGCGGACGTGGCCGAGGTGGCGGTGCATGCAGGCCTCGGCCGCCGTGACGTCGCCGGAGATCATCAGGTCGAGGAGCTCCAGGTGCTCCTCCGCCGAGGACACCAGCTTGCCGGCCTCGTCCAGGCCGGTGAGGCCGTAGAGGCGGGAGCGCTTGCGGAGGTCGCCGACGGTCTCCACCAGCCGGTCGTTCCCGGCCAGACCGAGGAGGCCGAGGTGGAAGCGGCGGTCGGCCTCCAGATAGCCGATCAGGTTGTGCTCGCGCGCGTTGGTGACGATCTCCTCGGCGAGCGGGCGCAGTTCCTCCAGCTGCTCCCGGGTGGCGAGTTCCGTGACCCGGCCGACCGTCGGCACCTCGATCAGCATGCGCAGCTCGGTGCACTGGTCGAGTTCGCGCTCGCTGACCTCGGTGATCCGGAAGCCCTTGTTGCGGACCGGCTCGACGAGGCCCTCGCGGGCGAGGTCGAGCATCGCCTCCCGCACGGGCGTGGCCGACACGCCGAGCTCGGCGGCGAGACCGGGCGCGGAGTAGACGCTGCCCGGCCGGAGTTCGCCCGCTATCAGGGCGGCGCGCAGCGCGTGGCCGACCTGGTCGCGGAGCCGCTCCTGCGCCTTGATGAGACTGTGCTGCTTCAGGTCACCCACGCTGATCCTCCGAGAACTCGCAGGAGGACAGCGTACAATGTCACGTTTCTCCGCCGGGTCCTCCTGTGGCCCGCGACGGCGGCTCCGCCGTCGCGCTGAGCGCCGCCCGGTAGACGGCCACCGCCACGGCCAGATCCTCCCAGGCCATGCCGACGCTCTTGAAGAGGCGGGGCGCCGTCCCGTCCGCCGGTGCCGGGCACCGTCCGGTGACCAGATCGGCCAAAGTGCCGGCGATGTGCCCCGGGCCGATCGCGCCCTCGGCCTCCGGGATCAGCAGGTCCCCCGCCTCGCGCAGCGCCGCCGCGCGCGACTCGACGTAGACCGAGGACCGCCGGACGAGGGCGGTGTCGGTCTCCCGTGCGTCGGGTTCGTGCGAGCCGACGGCCACGACGGTGGCGCCCGCCGGCACCAGCCGCCCGTCGAAGAGAGGGGTACGGGCGGTGGTGCAGCACACCACGAGGTCCGCGCCCGCCACGTCACCGGCCGTTCCGGTGCGGGCCTCCGGCACGCCGAGGGCCCGGGCGTGCGCGACGAGCCGTCGTCCGCGCTCCGGATCGCGGGCGACGACCACCGTCTCGGCGACCTCGCGCACGGCGAGCACCGCCGTCAGGTGACCGTACGCCTGCGGCCCGGAGCCGAACAGCACCAGCCGCGACGGCCGTCCGGGCGGGGTGAGGTGACGCAGTGCCAGGGCGGAGACCGCAGGGGTGCGCAGGGCGGTGAGCGCGGCGCCGTCGAGCAGGGCCACCGGCTCCAGGGTGGCGCCGTCCAGGAGCAGATAGCCGCCGGTGATCCGGGGCAGCCCGACGGCCGGATTGCCCGGGGCGACGCCCGTGATCTTCACGCCCGCCCAGGTGCCCGTGGCGGCGGGCATGAGCAGCAGTTCCCCGGCGGGCACGGGCACCGAGGTCCGCCGCGGGCAGCGCTCCGGGTCGAGCCCTTCCCGCAGCACCTCGGCGAGCGCGTCGACGGCCCCGGCCATCGGCAGCAGGCGCGCGACGGCCGGGGCGTCGATCCACAGCGGTCCGGCGCTCACAGGAGGAATCCCGTGCCGAGGGTGTCGTGCGGGTCGAGGAGGAAGCGGTGTTCGCCGGTGCGGTGCGCCGTTCCGGTCACCTCGGTGACCAGGCCCTCCTCCGAAGGCACCGCTCCGGGCACGGCCCGGCCGGTGAAGAAGGTGCCGGTGACCGACTCGTGGGTGAGCTCCCGGCCTTTACCCAGCCGGCCGTCGTCGGCGAGCAGGGCGAGGCGGGCGGACGTGCCCGAGCCGCAGGGCGAGCGGTCGACCTGGCCGTCGGCGAAGACGGTCACGTTGCGCTGGTGCGGCCCGGCCGGGGTGTCGGGCAGCTCCTCGTACAGGATCACCCCGTACACGCCGGAGAGCAGCGGCCCGTCCGGGTGCCGGGTGGCGGGGTGGCCGGCGAGCGCGGTCCTGATCTCACGGCCGACGGCGACGAGTTCGGGCAGCGCGGCCCGGTCGACGCGGAGGCCCAGGGCGGCGGCGGGGAGGGAGGCGTAGCAGGCGCCGGCGTGGGCGAGGTCGACGTCGACCGGGCCGAGGCCGGTGGTCACCCGGACCCCGCGGGCGGTGACCCGGGCGGGGACGTTGCGGAAGGTGACGCCGGTGGTGCGGCCCCGGGCGCGGTGGACGGTGGCGCTGACCCGGCCCGAGGGGACGTCGATGCGGACCTGGACGTCCCGGTCGGCCGGGGCGGCGACGAGACCGGAGTCGACCGCCCACGCGCCGAGCGCCATGGTGCCGTGACCGCAGGCGGTCGAATAGCCGTCCTTGTGCCAGAACAGCACGCCCAGGTGGGCGCCGTCGTCGTCGGGTGGCACGACGAAGCCGCCGTACATGCCGGCGTGGCCGCGCGGTTCCCGTACGAGCAGCCGCCGCAGCTCGTCGTGCGGGGTGGGGCGGGGGGCGGTGCCCGCGCCGGCCGGGCCGAGGAGGGTGGCGCGGCGCTCGGCGACGGTGTCGCCGGGGATCGCCGGGAGACCCTCCGACACGATCCGGAAGGGTTCGCCGGCGGTGTGGTAATCGGTGGTGCGGACCTCGGCCGGCGGCGCGGACGGACTCACAGCAGGAAGCCTCCGGGGAAGGGGTCGGTCGGGTCGAGGAAGTACTGCGCGGTGCCCGTGATCCAGGCCCGTCCGGTGACCGTGGGCACCACGGCCGGGCGGCCCGCCACCGTGGCCTCCCCGGTCAGCCGGCCCGTGAACCGCGTGCCGATGAAGGACTCGTTGACGAAGTCGGTGTCCAGGGGCAGCAGTCCGCGGGCGTGCAGCTGGGCCATGCGCGCGCTGGTGCCGGTGCCGCACGGCGAGCGGTCGAACCAGCCGGGATGGATGGCCATGGCGTGCCGTGAGCGGCGGGCGTCCGAGCCGGGGGCGGCGAGGTAGACGTGCTTCAGGCCGCCCTGGGCCGGGTCCTCCGGGTGGACCGGCCGGTCCGGGCCGTTGTTGACGGCGTCCATCAGGGCGAGACCCGCGGCGAGCAGATCCTCCTTGCGGTTCCGGTCGAAGGGCAGACCGAGGGAGTCCAGGTCCACGAAGGCGTAGAAGTTGCCGCCGTACGCGAGGTCGTAGGTGACCGTGCCGTGGCCGGGCACCTCCGCCTTCAGGTCGAGGCCGACGGAGAAGGCCGGCACGTTGGTGAGGGTGACGGAGGTGGCCGCGCCGTCGTCGACGCGTACGTCCACGGCGACCAGGCCCGCCGGGGTGTCGAGGCGGACCGTGGTGACCGGTTCGGTCACCGGGACCATGCCCGTCTCGACGAGGACGGTCGCGACGCCGATCGTGCCGTGGCCGCACATCGGCAGCAGGCCCGACACCTCGATGAACAGCACGCCGTAGTCGGCGTCGGGACGGGTGGGCGGCTGGAGGATCGCTCCGCTCATGGCCGCGTGGCCGCGCGGCTCGTACATGAGGAGCGTACGGAGGTGGTCCAGGTGCTCGATGAAGTGCAGGCGCCGCTCGGCCATGGTGGCGCCGGGGATCACCCCGACTCCCCCGGTGATCACCCGGGTGGGCATGCCCTCGGTGTGGGAGTCGACGGCGTGGTAGACGTGACGGGTGCGCATGGGTTCCCCCGGGTCAGTGGTGGCCCTCGGCCAGGGCCTTCTCGGTCGCGGAGCGTACGGCGGCGTGGGCGTCGCCGGTGAGCGGGTGGCGGGGCGGGCGGGTCGGGCCGCCGTGCCGTCCGGCCAGGTCCATGGAGAGCTTGATGGCCTGGACGAACTCGGTCCTGGAGTCCCAGCGCAGGAGCGGGTGCAGCGACCGGTAGAGCGGGAGGGCGGTGGCGAGGTCCCCGGCGACGGCCGCGCGGTACAGCTCGGCGCAGGAGGCGGGCAGCGCGTTCGGGTAGCCGGCGATCCAGCCCACCGCCCCGGCGAGGGCCAGTTCCAGGAGCACGTCGTCGGCGCCGATCAACAGATCGAGGTCCGGGGCGAGTTCGGCGATCTCGTAGGCGCGGCGGACATCGCCGCTGAACTCCTTCACGGCGACGATCCGGCCCTCGGCGTGCAGCCGGGCGAGGAGGGCGGGCGTGAGGTCGACCTTGGTGTCGATGGGGTTGTTGTACGCGACGACCGGCAGCCCGGCCGCCGCGACCTCCGCGTAGTGGGCGAGGACGGCGGTCTCGTCGGCGCGGAAGGCGTTCGGCGGCAGCAGCAGCACCGAACCCGCGCCGGCCTCGGCGGCCTGCTCGGCCCAGCGCCGGGACTCCGCGCTGCCGTAGGCGGCGACGCCCGGCATGACCCTGGCCCCGTCACCGGCCGCCTCGACGGCCGTACGGACCACGCGGGCCCGCTCCTCGTCGGTGAGGGTCTGGTACTCCCCCAGCGATCCGTTGGGCACGACGCCGTCGCACCCGTTCTCGATCAGCCGGCGGACGTGCTCGGCGTACGCGTCGTAGTCGACCGAGAGGTCCTCGCGCAGGGGGAGGGCGGTGGCGACCATGATGCCGCGCCAGGGGCGGTCGGGGGTCCAGGTGGTGCTCGCGTTCATCGACGACTCCTTTGTAGTGTGTGACATTTTATTGAGTGGCGTACGACGGCCACAAGACCGCCTCGGGAAAGATCAGCCCCGATCCGGGGGAAGCTCCGCCAGCCGGCGCAGCGACACGGGGCAGGCCAACGGCCTGCGGTCCGGGGCAGGGTCGGCCCCCGCCCCGCACAGCACGGACACCGCCGGACCGCACATCCGGCCCTGGCACCAGCCCATGCCGGCCCGGGTCAGCAGCTTCGCCGTGCGGACGTCACGCGCGCCGAGCGTGTCGACCGCCTCCCGGACGCGGCCGGCCGGCACCTCCTCGCAGCGGCACACATCGGTGTCGTCCCGCAGCCAGTCCTTCCACCCGTCGGCCGGGCGGTGCGCCGCGCCCATCGCGTCGGCGAAGGCCCGCAGGCGGTCCCTTCGGCGGCGCAGCACCGCCGAGTCGCCGGCGGGCGCGACGCCCAGGGCACCGGCGATGGAGCGGGCTGCCAGCTCGCCCTCCACCAGGGCCAGCTGGGCCCCGCCGACGCCACCGGTCTCGCCGGCCGACCAGACGCCCGGCACCGAGGTGCGCTGATTGTCCGTCAGGTCGAGGGCGACCGTGCCGTCCGCGGCGGTGCGGGTGGCGCAGCCGAGGGCCGTGGCGAGGGACAGTTCGGGTACCAGGCCGTGGCCGACCGCGACGGAGTCGCACGGGATCCGGCGGCCGGTGCCGGGGACCGGACGCCAGTCGCGGTCCAGGCGGGCGACGGTCACCGCCTCCACCCGCTTCGTGCCGTGGGCCTCCACGACGGCGTGCCGGGTCAGCAGCCGTACCTGGCGGCGTGCCAGCGCGGCGCCGAAACGGGCCCCCTCGGCCAGCTTCGCCGGGTTCCGCAGGAGCGTCCCGGTGCTGCGGGCGTAGCCGCCGTACGCCGCCGCCTCCACCACCGCCGGGACCCGCGCCCCGGCGGCGGCGAGGGACGCCGCGACGGCCAGGAGCAGCGGTCCGCTGCCCGCCACGACGGTCCGCCGGCCCGGCAGCACCAGGCCGCCCTTCAGCATGGCCTGCGCCCCGCCCGCCCCGACCACGCCCGGCAGGGTCCAGCCCGGGAACGGCAGCTGCCGCTCGTACGCCCCGGTGGCGAGCAGCACGGCGCGGGCGGTGACGGTGGTGGGATCGGCGGCGGGGGCGGTGTCCTCCTCGGTGCGGGTGTGGAGGGTCCAGGCGCGGCCCTCGGGGGCCACGGCCCAGACGTGGTGGAGAGGGAGGTAGGTGAGGCGGTGCGCCGCCTCGTGGGTGCGCAGGCGGCGCTCGCGGGAGGTGAAGGCCCGCCAGTCGTGCGGGTGCGGCACGTGGGGCCGGCGGCCCGCCGCCGCCCGGAGTTCCGGGGCCGCGTGGCGGTAGTACTGGCCGCCGGGGAGTCGTCCGGCGTCCACGAGCACCACGGACAGGCCCAGGTCGGCGGCGGTGACGGCGGCGGCGAGGCCCGCGGGGCCCGCGCCGACGACGGCGAGGTCAGCAGCCGAGTGCGGCACGGCCGGTTCCTTCCTGGGGGGTGACGGTGTCGCCCGACCGGGCCGGGACGAGACAAGCCCGCCGATTGGGGCGGCCGTTGACGGTGACCAGGCAGTCGAAGCACTGACCGATCCCGCAGAACGCGCCGCGCGGGGCGCCCCCGGCGCGGGTGGTGCGCCAGGTGAGGACGCCCGCCGACCACAGCGCGGCGGCGATGGACTGGCCTTCGCTGAAGGGGAGTTCGCGGCCGTCGAAGGTCAGGGTGCTGCTCATCGAGGGGTGCCTCCGAAGTCGCGGTCCGGGCGGAAGGGGGTGGGGTCGAGCGGTGGTGCGGTGCCGGTGAGCGCGGCGGTGACGAGGGCTGCGGTGGCCGGGGCCAGGCCGATGCCCGCGCCCTCGTGGCCGCACGCGTGGTGGAGGCCGGGGACGCGGGGGTCGGGGCCGATCGCCGGGAGGTGGTCCGGGAGATAGGGGCGGAAGCCGTGGTAGGCGCGGAGGACGTCGACGTCGGCGAGACAGGGAAAGAGGGTGGCGGCCTGGGCCGCCAGACGGCGGAGGGCTTCGAGGGAGAGGCCGCGGTCGAAGCCGACGCGTTCGCGGGTGGCGCCGATGAGGACGGGGCCCGCCGGCGTGCCCTCGACGACGGCGGAGGACTGCAGCGATGCCGAGTCGCTGGCCACGTCGGCGATGTAGTCGGCGGCGTAGACCTTGTGGCGCACCACGCGGGGCAGCGGTTCGGTGACCAGGACGAAGCCGCGGCGGGGCAGGACGGGCAGGTGGCTGCCCGCGAGGGCGGCGATCCGCCCGCCCCAGGTGCCGGCCGCGTTGACGACGGCGGGCGCGAGGAGTTCGCGGCGGGGGGTGCGGATGCCGCGGACCGCTCCGGCGGGGGTGCGGAGGATCTCCGTGACCTCTTCGCCGAGGTGGGTGGCGCAGGCGGCGGCCGCCAGCAGGCGGGCGGCGGCCTGCGCGGGCTGGACCTGGGCGTCCTGCGGGTAGTGGAAGGCGCCGGCCATGGCGGGGTTCAGATGGGGTTCGTGGTCGGCGAGTTCGGAGCCGGGGATCTCGGTGGCGACGACGCCGGCGGCCCGCTGGCCCTCCGCGAAGGTGCGGAGGGCCTTGAGGGTGGTCTCGTCGGGCGCCACGACGAGACCGCCCTTGGGCTCGTACTCCATGTCCGGCGGGAGTGCGCCGGACAGTTCGCGCCAGAGACTCGTGGACAGCAGCGCGAGGTCGAGCTCGGGGCCCGCCTCCTTGTCGGAGACGAGCAGGTTGCCTTCCCCGGCGCCCGTGGTGCCGCCCGCGACGGGACCGCGGTCGACGACGGCGACGGAGAGGCCGGAGCGGGCCGCGTAGTACGCGCAGGCGGCTCCGACGACGCCGGCACCGATGATCACGGCGTCCAGGGAGTGTCTCTTGGGCACGGCAGTAATATGTCACATTCTTCAGATGGTGCCCAGGGGTTGCCCCCTGGGCCTGTCGGTCAGGTGCGGAGCGGGCCCTCGCAGCGGTAGCTCGACGTGCCCGCGGTCCTGTTGGACCAGATCTCGATCGGTCCGAAGCTGCAGTTCATGTCGGCCAGGTTGTTGAGACGGGACTCGGCGGCACGGTCGAGGAGGAAGTAGTCGACCGTCTCGGACATGTCCTTGAAGTTCCGGTCGTCGCTGGTCCAGTCGGTGAGGTTCGCGGTGATGCGTCCGGTGCAGACGAAGCGGCGCTTGCCGGGGTCGCCGTTCTCGACGCAGTCGGGGTTGTTGTAGGTGGCCCCGGCGAAGGCGGTGCGCACGCCCGCCACGGTGGAGTAGGTCAGCTGCTCGTTGGGCGTGAACGTGGTGTTCGGGACGTACAGGCGGTCGACCTGGGCGATCTGGGCGTCCAGGAAGCGGTCGTAGCCGGCCTGGAGGCTCGTGTCCGCGCTGAGGCGCCCGCGCCAGGCGTCGAAGCGGGTGACGTCGTTCGCGCGCAGATGGGTGTACATCTCGCGCAGGAGGGAGGGGCGTTCGGTCCAGAGGAACTCGAAGAACGTGCCCGCGTAGTTGTAGAAGCGGAAGCCGTCACCGTCGTAGGTGGCGTGCAGGATCTGGCGCACGTTCATCCGCGGGCCGCCGCCGGCGGTGTCGTTGATGATGCCGCGCACGAGGGACTTGCGGACGGCGATGCCGTCGTCGCGGGTGGCGCCGTCGAAGAACTCGGCCGTGCCCTCGTCCATGGCCGTGGTGCGGTCGTTCTGGTACCACGGGCCCTCGCCGAAGAAACCGGGCACCGCGAAGCGGCCGTTGAGGTAGTGGACGTACTCGTGGCGGAAGAGCTCTTCGAGGGTGAGGCTGGAGTCCTGGGGGACGCGGCGCTGGTAGGTGTAGAAGGTGGCGCCGTTCTCGATGTAGATGCCGCCGTTGTTCGTGTCGTACCCGGTCAGGATCGGGTGGTAGTTCTCGTAGTCGGCGCGGGAGGCGTACAGGACGATGTTCAGGGTCGTGTTGGGGTCGCCGGCCAGGGGCTGTTCGGTGCCGAGCACACGGTGGTACTGGGCCTTGACCTGCTTGCTCGCGTAGTAGAGCTGGTCCACGGTGGCCCGGTCGAGTCCGGTGCGGACCTTGATGGTGCCGTTGTCGTAGGTGTAGGTGTACGGGAAGATCCGCTTCTCGATGTCGGCCTTGCAGACGTTGTAGGGGGCGCAGGCCTCGTAGAAGTTGAGCCAGGTGACGAGCTTGGCCCACGGCTGGCTGCCGGAGCCGAAACCGGTCTCGACCGGGCGGAGGAGAGCGCCGAGGTCGGCGACGATCTGACTCCGCAGGCCGGCTATCTGGCCGAAGCGGCCGTATTCGGAGAGGGCGTCGCGGACCACCCAGGCGTTGGCGCCGCTCTTGAGGTGGGTGTGGCCGGCGAAGGCCTTGAAGGCGGCGCGGTAGGCGGGGTCCGCCTTCACGGCGTCGTGGAAGGCGGTGTCCTGGTTTCCGGGGTAGACGCCCAGATAGTTGACGGACAGCGCGGCGAGCGCGGCCCCGGCCCAGGTGGGGTCCTGGTGGGTCGCGGGGTGCGCGGCGTCCATGGTGGCGAGGACCTTGACGATCAGGCCGAGCTGGTGCTGGCGCAGGCCCGGGGCGCTGCCGATGTAGAGGGCCTCACGCAGGGTGCGGGCGTTGGAGGCGGTGACGTCGAAGGTGCGGGCCGCGTTGCCGAAGTCGGCGATCGCCCGGCGGAGGGTGTCGACGGTGGGCGCGTCGGTGATGTCGATCTCGGTGCGGGAGAAGTCGTGGTAGGCGACGGCGTGGAGGTAGGTGAACATCTCCTCCAGGTGGGAGGAGTTGCGTCCGTCGTGGGCCGCGGCGAGGGTGGATATCCGGCGGGCGACGGCCTGCACGTGGGCGTCGGACATGACGGGGACCAGGCGGGCGTCCCAGGTCCAGACGAGGTCGCGCAGACAGCCGTCGGCGGTGACCGCCGGGTCGGCGAGGAAGTCGGCGAACCGCTCGGGTGCGAGGCCCGTGATGCCGTCCAGGGTGCAGGGCACGCCGGCGGCGAGGGCGGGCGCTTCGGCGGAACGGGCGGCCTGGGACGTGGACTTGGCGTGGGTGTCCTTGGCGGGGCCCGGTACGCGGGCCTGGGCGCCTGTGCCTCCGGGGGCCGGGGCTGGGGCGGGCTTGTGGGGCCGGGCGTTCGCCAGGTGGTCGACCTCGTCGAAGGGGTTGGCGCCGGTGGCGCCGGCGGCGGCCGCCGGGGCGAAGGTGGCGGGCACCCTTGCGGGCGGCTCGGCGGCCTGGGTCACGGCCTGTCCGGCGGAGGCGACGAGGGTCACCGCGACGGCGGTGGCGAGAAGGGAGGTACGCACGACTCTGTGCTGGGACACCTTGGCTCCTGGTCGGGGAGTAGTGGGGGATGCGGTGCGTACGGCGAACTCCCCTGGCTCACGGGGGAGTCGGCGGGCCGAGCCCGTCGCCGTGAGCGGTAACATAGTAATGTGAAATTGCACTGACAAGGTCTGTGCGCCCCTCAGTTCCGGTGCGGCTCACTACGCCGCCCCGATGACCGTCGACGCACTCGCCCGCGGCGAGCTCCACGACCCACCCCTGCGCCCCCTGCCGGAGCGCGCCGCCGAACTCCTTCGCGAACTCGCCGCGCCACCCCGCCTCGTGGCCCACCTCCGGGCCGTGCACGACGTGTCCGTCCGGCTCGCCGCGGCGGCCGGCCGGGCGCGGTGGGGGAGGTACATGGAGCTCGACGACCTGCTCGTCGCGATCGGGGAGGCCGCCGAGGAACGGCTGGCGTTCCAGGCGGCGCACCCCGTCGCGTGACGGGGCGGGGCGAGGGGGCTGCGGATACCCTGGCGCCTGACCCGAGGAGGAAGCATGGCGCGGATGCCGTCGGCCGAACGACGCCGACAGCTGGTGGAGGCGGCGGTACGGGTCATGGCCAGGGACGGGGTGGCGCGGACGACGACCCGTTCGGTCTGCGCCGAGGCGGGTGTGTCGCTGAGCGTCTTCCACTACTGCTTCGACTCCAAGCAGGCGCTCCTGGAGGCCGCCATCCAGTCCATCACCGGCAGCTACGTGGCGCGGGTGATGTCGGCGGTCGAGCCGCGGGCGACGCTGCGCGAGACGGTGCGGGGCGCGCTCGGGACGTACTGGGAGCATGTGACGGACCGTCCGGCCGAGCACATGCTGACCTACGAACTCACCCAGTACGCGCTGCGCGAGGAGGGCTTCGAGCATCTGGCGCGGGCGCAGTACGAGCAGTACGTGGCGTCCGCGACGGCGCTGGTCGAGCAGGTGTGCGCGGTGCGGGGGGTGACGCCCCGGGTTCCGGTGGAGCTGCTGGCGCGGGTGCTCGCGGCGACCATCGACGGGCTCACGCTGCAGTATCTGGTACTCGGCGACGAGCGCGCCGCGGCGGACCTCCTCGACACGACCGCCGACCAGCTGGTGGGGCTCATCGAGGGCTGACAAGCCGTCAACAGGTCATTTGACCCGGACCCTTGACTCGCTCGGGGATCCTCGCGATCCTCGGCCCGAGCCGCTGTTACCGCGAGAAACCCCCACGGGACGGCTCACAGCCCGGTATCCCCCATGACCGAAGGCGTGGCTGACCACATGAAACGACCATCTACGCGCGGGGCGGCCGGCCGGTTCGCCCTCGTGTCCCTGTTCATCGCCCTGGCCTCCGTCGTCTTCGGCGCGGGGCCGGTCCCCGCGGCCGACGGCCCGAACTGGTGGGAGCCCACCGCACGCCCGGCGCCCGACTCCCAGATCAACGTCACGGGCGCCCCCTTCAGGGGAACGGACGCCGACGGCAAGGTGCGCGGCTTCGTCGACGCGCACAACCACCTGATGTCCAACGAGGGTTTCGGCGGCCGCATGATCTGCGGCCAGACGTTCTCGCAGGCGGGTGTCGCCGACGCGCTCAAGGACTGCCCCGAGCACTACCCGGACGGCGCGGGCGCGATCTTCGAGCACCTGACGGGCGGCGACGACGGCCACCACGACCCGGTCGGCTGGCCCACCTTCAAGGACTGGCCCGCCCATGACTCGCTGAGCCACCAGCAGAACTACTACGCCTGGGTCGAGCGGGCCTGGCGCGGCGGCCAGCGCGTGCTGGTGAACGACCTGGTGACCAACGGACTGATCTGCTCACTGCTGCCCCGGGACCGCGGCTGCGACGAGATGGACGCCATCCGCCTGGAGGCCCGCAAGACGTACGAGCTGCAGGACTACGTCGACCGGATGTGGGGCGGCCCCGGCAAGGGCTGGTTCCGCATCGTGACGGACGCGGCGCAGGCCCGCTCGGTGATCGAGCAGGGCAAGCTCGCGGTGGTGCTCGGCGTGGAGACCTCGGAGCCGTTCGGCTGCAAGCAGATCCTCGACGTCGCCCAGTGCGGGCAGGCGGACATCGACAAGGGGCTGGACGAGCTCTACGCGCTGGGCGTGCGCAGCATGTTCCTGTGCCACAAGTTCGACAACGCGCTGTGCGGGGTGCGCTTCGACAGCGGCACCACGGGCGTGGCGGTCAACATCGGCCAGTTCCTGTCCACGGGCACCTTCTGGACCACGGAGAAGTGCACGGGGCCGCAGGCCGACAACCCGATCGGGCTGACCGCCCCGGCGGCGATGGCCGCGAAGCTGCCGCCCGGGGTGAGCGTCCCCGCGTACGCCTCCGACGCCCGCTGCAACACCCGCGGGCTGACCCGGCTCGGGGAGTACGCCCTGAAGGGCATGATGCGGCGCGGCATGATGCTGGAGCTGGACCACATGAGCGTCAAGGCGGCCGGCCGGGCCCTGGACATCCTGGAGGCCGAGGAGTATCCGGGCGTCCTGTCCAGCCACAGCTGGATGGACCTGGACTGGACGGAGCGGGTCTACCGCCTCGGCGGCTTCGTCGCCCCGTACATGCACGGCGCCCAGGGCTTCGTCGGCGAGGCCGCCCAGAAGGCCGAGCTGCGCCGGAAGTACGGGGTCGGTCTCGGCTACGGCAGCGACATGAACGGGGTCGGCGGCTGGCCGGGCCCGGTCGGCGCGGACGCCCCGAACGCCGTGAAGTACCCGTTCCGCAGCTTCGACGGCGGCTCGGTCCTGGACCGCCAGGTGACGGGGCAGCGCACCTGGGACCTCAACACCGACGGCGCCGCGCACAACGGCCTCGTGCCGGACTGGATCGAGCAGATCCGGCTCACGCCCGGCGGCCCGGCCGTCGTGGACGAGCTCGCGCGGGGCGCGGAGTCGTACCTGACCACGTGGAAGCGGACCCAGGCCCACGAGCCGGACGTCGACCTCGCCTCGGGGCGGCCCACCTCGGCCAGCACCACGCAGTGGTGGAACCCGTTCGTGGACTACTCCCCCGGTCTGGCCGTCGACGGCAGCACGGGCACCCGCTGGGCGAGCGAGTGGTCGGACGACCAGTGGTGGCAGGTGGACCTGGGCTCGGCGCACCGGGTGGGCCGGGTGACCCTCGACTGGGAACGGGCCCACGCGCGGGCGTACCGCATCGAGCTGTCGGACGACGGCGCGAACTGGCGGACCGCCTGGTCCACGGACTCCGGCGACGGTGGTTACGACACGGCCGAGTTCGCCTCCCAGTCGGCCCGCTACCTGCGCGTTCACGGGGTGCGGCGGGCGACCGACTGGGGCTATTCGCTCCACGAGGTGAAGGTCACCAGGTCCTGACCGCCCGAGGGTGACAGACCGAAGGGCCCGCCGGACGATCCGGCGGGCCCTTCGTCGGGTCCGGGCTCGGTCGGGTCCGCGCTCGGTCGGGCCCGGACCTCAGGCGGGTCCGATCCTCAGCCGGCCGTGGGGCCGGTCCAGTCGGCGGGTACGTGCGCGAGGCGGACGCGCTGGGGGTGGTCGCCGACGTCCACGGTGGCGACCCGCTTCCCGGTGGCGAAGTCGATCGCGGTCACCCGGTCGGAGCCGCTCTCGGAGACGACGCAGGACCGGCCGTCGCCGCTGACCGTCGCCCAGTAGGGCTTGCTGACCTCGACGAGCGGGCCTTCCTGGAGGGTGGCGCGGTCGACGACGGTGGCGTAGTCGTCCATGGTGCCCGCGACGCACAGCTTGCTGCCGTCGGGACTGATCGAGAGGCCGTGGTGGCGGGAGTCGTTGACCCAGGTGGTGCGGTCGGGGTCGGTCGCCGGATTGCCGGGCAGGTTCTTGAGGCGGGTGATCCGGTCGGCGGCGATGTCGTACTCCAGGAAGCCGTTGAGGAAGGAGACCTGGAAGTAGAGCTTCTTCTCGTCGGGGGTGAGGACGAGGGGCCGTACGGCGTCGGAGAGGTCGCCGCGGCCGAAGGCGTCGAGGCGCTGGCGCATGTCGATGACGCGTACGGTGCGGAAGGTGCTCGCGTCGACGACGGTGATCTTCCGGTCGCCCTTGGTCCAGTCGAGCCAGGGGGCGTCGAGGGCGGTGGTGACCTCGCCGATCGACATGTTCCACAACAGCCCGTCGGAGGTGAAGACGTTCTCGTGGGGCTTGTCGCCGGTCTTGAAGGAGCCGAGCTGACGGCCGGTGACGATGTCGAGGACGTGCACGGTGTTGGCGGTGGAGGCGGAGACGGCGACGCGGGTGCCGTCGGGCGAGACGGCCATGTGGTCGGAGCGGTAACCGGCCACCGGGAAACGCCAGTTGATCCGGCCGGTGCGCAGGTCGACGGAGACGACGTCGGCGAAGCTCGGCCGGGAGACGACCATGGCCGTGCCGTCGGGGGTGGCGTACATGTCGTCGACGAACTGGTCGTGCCCCTCGCCCGGCCCGTTGCGCACGCCCAGGAAGAAGGCCAGCTTGATCGGGTCGAGGTGGATCTCGCGGAGCCGCTCCTCGCGGTCGGGTATGACGTTCACCCGGCCGACCCGGCGGAACTCGCCGCGGGACTCGATGACATCGGCCGTGCCGTCCCAGTTGTTCCCGACGAACATCACCTCGCGCAGCCCCGCCGCGTCCTGCTGCCGGGGCGAGGCGGCCGCGCCCGTGCCGCCGGTGCCGCCGACGGCGGCGAGGAGCGCGAGGGCGGCCGTGAGGGCCACGCCGAAGCGGCGCCGGGCGCGGGTGCGAGGCGGCTGACTGCGGGGCAGGCGGGGAGAGGGCATGGGGGTTCCTTCTTCCGGCTCCGAACAGGGACTTACCCGAGGTAACCACGGCACGCCGCCCCCAACAAGCCCTCGGAACGGACCCGTTACCCTTCGGTACGGACAGCCGTCACATCACCTGCACACTGCCTTCACACCGTCTGCGAAACGGCTGGTGGAAGGCGTGTCCACGACTGCCCGAGCGGGCAGAATGCGGGGCGACGGGGACGGTCGTGACAGGGCGGGAGTGGGAGATGGTCATGCCGGCGGTATCCGTGCCCCTGGCGCGGTGGCGCGCGCTGCGGTGGTCGAGCGGGACGGGCTCGGCGCTCGGCCGCGCCCGCTCCTTCATGATCCTCACCACCCTCCTCTACCGGGCGAGCCATCTCACCGTGGGCGTCCTCGCCGTGGCCCAGCACCGCCCGGACCGCCCCGTGCCGTACCTGGGGCTCGCGGCCGCGCTCGGACTGAGCGTCCTGATGTTCGCGACGGCCCTGCGGCGAGGCTGGTTCGACCCGCGCCAGGTCGGCGCGGACGTCCTGGTCACGGGGTGCGCGCTGCCGTTCGCGCTGTACGCCTGGGGTGGGCTGCGGGACACCCCGGCGCTCGGCTGGGCCATGCTGCTCGGCGGTTCGGCGAGCGCCGTCGCGGCCGTCGCCCTCGCCCGGCCGTACGCCCTCGTCGCCGTCGCGCTGCTGGTCGTGACCCACCTGTTCGGCTATCACCTGGTGGGGGCGAGCCGTGCCGTCCTCGGCGGGCACCTCAACTCCCTGGTGTCCTCCGCCGTGATGGTCTGGGTGATGTGGTGGTATCTGCGCCGGCAGGGCCGGCTCCTCGACGAGGCGAACGCCCGCGCCCTGGCCGCCGAGGCGCAGAAGGCCCGCTACGCCGAGCGGCTCGCCCACCATCGCGCGCTGCACGACACCGTGCTCGCCACCCTGACCGCGCTGGCCGCCGGCGGCATCGACGCCAACGCCCCCGAGGTGCGGGAGCGCTGCGCCCGCGAGGCCGCGTACCTGCGCCGGCTGGTCCAGCGCGGCGCCGACGAGCTCCCCGACGCCGGGACTGGCACCGGAGCCGGCGCCGGAGTCGGCGCCGCCCTGGAGGAGGCGGTCGGCTCCGCGGAGAGCCTGGGGCTGCGCGTCACCGCCCAGTACCACGCCCTGCCCGAGGTGCCGCCGGAGGTCGCCGCCGCGTTCGCCGACGCCACGCGCGAGGCCCTCAACAACGTACGGCGCCACGCGGGCACCGGGCACGCCTACGTCACCGCCACCGGCGGCGCCGAGGGTCCGGACGGCCGGGCCGGGGCCGTCGTCACGATCGTCGACCGCGGGCCCGGGTTCGACCCCGGATCCGGGGAATCGGGCTTCGGTCTGCGCCGCTCGGTGCGCGGGCGGCTGGCCGAGGTCGGCGGCCGCGCCGTGGTCGACACGGCGCCCGGCGACGGCGTCCGGGTGGAGCTGAGATGGCCGGCGTGATCACGGTCGCCGTGGTCGACGACGACCGGATGCTCCTGGACGGCATGCGGGCGTGGCTGGGCGGGGTGCCGGAGCTGCGCCTGGTGGCGACCGCGGCCACCGTCGGCGAGCTCCTCGCGGCCGGCTCCGACGCGCCGCCGCCGGACGTCGTCCTGCTCGACCTCGTGCTGCGGGACGGCTCCGCGCCCGCCGACAACATCCGCTCGCTGCTGGCCACCGGAAGCCGCGTCCTGGTGATCAGCACCGTGCCCGACCGCACCCGGATCATCGAGTCGGTCCGGGCCGGCGCCGACGGCTATCTGACGAAGGACAACGACCTGCCCACCCTGGTGGCCGCCGTCAAGGACATCGCGACCGGTCAGGGCACCCACTCCCCCGAGCTGGCCTTCGCCTGCGCGCACGACGACTCCCCCGCCCGGCCGCGCCTCTCGCCCCGCGAGCGGCAGATCCTCCTGGACTACGCCTCGGGGATGACCCTGAAGTCCGCCGCCCGCCGCGCCGGCATCACGGTCCACACGGCGAAGGACTACCTCGACCGGGTCAAGACCAAGTACCGCCAGGCCGGCCGCCCCACGTTCACCAAGATCGACCTGGCCCGGCGCGTCCGGGAGGACAGCCTGGACGCGGGCTGAGGACGGATCCCCGGGGGCGCGCCCCGGGCCGTCGGCGCAAGCCCCCCAAACGGACGGCTGCTGGGGACGGGCCGCCCCTCCCTATCGTCGTCTCCGGCGCCGCGGTCATACCCCCGTAGCCGCGGCGCCACCACAGCTGCTCGGCGAGGGGGAGGGGCGGCACGGGGAGTACGGGGGTCTCCCCCGTGCCGCCCCCGGGAAACGGTCCGTCCGGTGTCGGGAACCGCGGGTCACGGCAACAGCGGATCGGGGAGGGGCGTCAGGCCGGTCAGGCCGGGTGCTTCACGTCCGCCGTGTAGGTCGACCCGGCGAGGCAGTCACGGATCTCGTGACGCGGCGCGGCCGTTCCCGTCCAGCGCAGGAAGCCGTCGGCACCCGTCGACTTGTTCATGTCGATGAAGCGACAGCCGTCGTAGAGCACCTTGCCCGAGGTGGTCGGGGTGCTCCCGGTCCTCACCTGGTGCGAACCCATCAGCGCGCAGTCGACGTAGCGCACCATCGGTCCGCTGTTGCCTCCGGCGGTGAAGTCGTACGCGTGCGGCACGGCCGTCGACGCGAAGGGCAGGAAGTGCTGCGCGGTGTCGTCGCAGGACACGAAGGTGATGTTGCCGCGGGTCCAGCGGGAGTCGATCACCTTGTGGTCGCGGCTGCGCAGCTCGAAGCGGACGCCCTCGACGTACAGCCGCAGGACGGAGTCGGCCCGGGAGGAGGCGTCGCCGGTCAGCTGGAAGAAGGTGCCGGGCTTGGTCGTGTCGGTCAGGATGTAGGAGCCGCCGATGAAGTTCATCGAGCCGCCCCGGACGTTCTTCACGAAGACGCCGGACTTGAACTCCACCTTGCAGTCGCGGAACCAGTAGTTGAGGAACTGGTCCTGCTGGGTCGCGGCCGTGTTCATGCCCATGACGAGGAAGCCCTCGGAGTAGGTGCCCCCGATCTGGCAGTGGTCGAAGCCCATCTCGCTGTTCAGGTCGGACTGCGGGACGCTGTCGTCGTCGCTGTCCGGGGGGCCGTCCAGGCCGATGCCGCGCTTCCAGTCGCCCCGCCACTCCACATCGGTGTACCAGGTGTCCTGGGCGCCGTAACCGCCGTCCTCCGCGAAGGAGTAGCAGAAGCTGGAGGTGGGGTTGTTGCTGGTGAACGTGAGGCCGGAGATCCGGATGTTCTTGTAGCGCCGGTAGTTGGTCCACAGCGTGGTGTCGTTGGCGGTGGGCGCGTACACGATCCGGGAGGTGCGCTTGCCGTATCCGGTGATCGTGATGCCGTCGACGACGCCGCCGCCACCACGGCCGTCGACGTTGGGCAGCAGCGAGTCGGGCTGCGTCAGAAGGTAGTTGCCCGGCGGGATCAGCAGGACCTTCTTGAGGATCGTCCCCGAGATCGGGTTCTTCTGCCAGTTGGCGGCGCCGAGGAGCTCGGCGGCGGCCGCGCGGAAGGCCGCGTCGCTCGGGGTGGCGCCCGTCGGGTCGGCGTTGTGGCTCATCACGTTGACGACGTACGGGTCGCCGCCGGCCCCCGCCGCGTACGCGGGTCCGCCGCCCGCCACGAGCGCTCCCGCCGCGACGCCGGCTCCCGCCGTCGCCATCCCGCGCATGACGGATCTGCGGTCCATGTTTCCGGTCATTTCCTGCCCCCCATTTTCATGATCTTGGAACGGACAGCACATCCGATCACGACGGACCCGCGTGCGCAAGATCCCACGGAGAGGGACGAGTTGTAGCGGTTCGGGCGGACTCGCCCGCCGGCCGACCGATGTGTTGCCTGGGTAAAGTCCTTGCCAAGTCGCCCGCGCCCGTCGGTCCGCCGGCGCCCACCCCTGCCCGCCCAGGAGAGTCACCGTGTCCGCTGCCCGTATGAGCCGTACGCCCCTGCCCGGCATCGGCGTCCGCTACGACCTGACCACCCGTGAGGACCGCCGGATCTCCGTCGTCGCGAGCCGCGACGGCACCCGCGTGCTGAACGCGTACCGCCGCGACGATCCCGACGAATGCTCCCTGTCGGTCCGGCTGACCGCCGGGGAGTCGGAGGCCCTGATCGACGCCCTCATGCCCTCCCACCACAGTCCGAGCCTGCTCTCCACGACGGATCTCGGCCTGGTGGCCGAGCGGATCGAGCTGTCCTCCGTCTCCCACTGGAACGGTCGCCACCTCGGCGAGACCCGGATGCGCACCCGTACCGGCGTCTCGATCGTGGCCGTGCTGCGCCGCGCCGACGCCATCCCCTCCCCCGGGCCCGACTTCCGCCTCGCCGGGGGCGACACCCTCATCGTCATCGGCACCCGCGAAGGGGTCGACGCCGCCGCCCTGATACTCGAAAGGGAGTGATCCATGCACTCGTCCGCCGTCTTCCTCATCGAGTTCGGTGCGATCATCCTCGGCCTGGGCCTCCTCGGCCGGATCGCCGGACGGCTGAAGTTCTCCCCCATCCCCCTCTACCTGCTCGCCGGACTGGCCTTCGGCGAGGGCGGGCTGCTGCCGCTCGGCGCGAGCGAGGAGTTCGTCGCCATCGGCGCCGAGATCGGCGTCATCCTGCTGCTGCTCATGCTCGGGCTCGAATACACGGCCACGGACCTGGTCACCAACCTCAGGACCCAGTATCCGGCCGGCCTGGTCGACGCCGCCCTCAACGCCCTGCCCGGCGCCGCCATGGCCCTGCTCCTGGGCTGGGGCCCGGTCGCCGCCGTGGTCCTCGCGGGCGTCACCTGGATCTCCTCCTCCGGCGTCATCGCCAAGGTGCTCGGCGACCTCGGCCGGCTCGGCAACCGGGAGACCCCGGTCGTCCTCAGCATCCTGGTCCTGGAAGACCTGGCCATGGCCGTCTACCTGCCGATCGTCACCGCCCTCCTCGCGGGCGTCGGCCTCGCCGCCGGCAGCGCCACCCTGGCCGTCGCGCTCGGCGTGGCGGGCCTGGTGCTGTTCCTCGCGCTGCGCTACGGACGGCTGATATCCCGCTTCGTCTCCAGCGACGATCCGGAGAAGCTGCTCCTCGTGGTGCTCGGCCTCACCCTTCTGGTCGCGGGCGTCGCCCAGCAGCTCCAGGTCTCCGCCGCCGTCGGCGCCTTCCTGGTCGGCATCGCCCTGTCCGGCGAGGTCGCCGAGGGCGCCCACAACCTCCTCAGTCCGCTGCGCGACCTTTTCGCCGCCGTGTTCTTCGTCTTCTTCGGCCTCCACACCGACCCCGCCAGCATCCCGCCCGTGCTGCTGCCCGCACTCGCGCTCGCCGTCGTCACCGCCGGTACGAAGATCGCGACGGGCTACTGGGCGGCGCGGCGGTCCGGCATCTCCGCCAAGGGCCGCTGGCGCGCCGGCGGCACCCTGGTGGCCCGCGGCGAGTTCTCCATCGTCATCGCCGGACTGGCCGTCACCGCGGGCATCGAGCCGTCCCTCGGGCCACTGGCCACCGCGTACGTCCTCATCCTCGTCGTCCTGGGCCCGCTCACCGCCCGCTACACCGAGCCCCTCGCCACCCGACTGACCCGGCTGACCCGGCTGACCCGCCGTCACCGTCCGGCCGAAGCGGGCCCGGCGGGCGTACGGGAGGAGGAGCCGGCACCCCCCGCCGCGAGCGACACGGCGATGTCCGGATCTGCAACTCACATGACATTGCCGCCATCAGGAGGGGCTTCGTAGCGTGGAACCACAGCCACCGGACCCCGGTCCGGGACCCAACGCACGATGAGAAAGGGCGGCCATGCCGACCACCACGCCTCCGACCACCACGCCTTCGACCACCAGCGCCTCGGTCACCCTGCGCGAGCTCAACGGCTTCGACCCGACCCCGGCTCCGCTGGCCGACTCGACGCTGATCCTGGTCGATTACCAGAACACCTACACGCGGGGCGTGATGGAGCTGACCGGCTGGGAGGCCGCCCTCGACTCCGCCGCGGAGCTGCTGGCCCGGGCCAGGGCGGCCGGCGCCAAGGTCGTCCACGTCATCAACGACGGCGGCGAGGGCACCCCGTACGACATCCGGGCCGAGATCGGGCGGATCCACCCGCGGGTGGCGCCGGTCGAGGGCGAGACCGTGGTCGTCAAGACCGTGCCCGACGCGTTCGTCGGCACCGATCTCGGCGAGCACCTCGACGAGGCCGGCACCAAGGACGTCGTCGTCGCCGGGTTCATGACCCACATGTGCGTGGCGTTCACGACGGCCGGCGCCTTCCTGCGCGGCAACCGCCCCACCGTCGTCGCCGACGCCTGCGCCACCCGCCCCCTCGGCACCACGGGCGGCGTCCGGGTGTCCGCCGAGCAGCTGCACCGGGGCGCTCTCGCGACCATCGGCGACCTGTACGGCGTGGTGGTGCCGGACGCGGCCGCGCTGAACTGACGGGACGAGCCGGTGCGGCCCGGGGTCGGGCGTACGTGCGCGGGTGTCAGTTCAGGGTGAGCTGGAAGTGGGCCGTCTCCCGGTAGCCGGGGTCCGGCGGCGCGATCTGGACGGTGACCGGGATCCCCTTACGGGTCGGCTGGATCCGCACCGGCACGGTGCGGGTCTCCCCCTCGCCCAGCGGCGGCATGAGGGCGGTCGCGGTGGCCCGCCAGTCGGGCCAGTCCAGCCCGTACCCGGCGGCGTCGTCGCGCCTCGACTCCCCCGCGCGCACGACGAGCGGGGCCTGGCCGTAGGTGCTGGTGCTGACACTGCCGTCGAGGGAGTCGCCGCCGGGGTGGATCACCTCGTCCGTGTCGTTCTCGTACGTGACGGTGAAGGCGTACGTGCGGCCGCCGGCGTCCGGGCGGGGCGCGCTGACCGTGATCTTCAGGCCGTCCTCGTAGCGTGCGGTCGCACCCGGCCCCAGCGGCTCCGCGAAGCTGCCGGAGGCGCCCGCCTGCTCCAGCTGCCCGTCGCCGTCGAGTCCCTTCTCGAACTCGGTCAGGGCCAGGGCCCCGAGGACGAAGAGGACGAAACCGACGATCATCGCGACGGCGCAGCCGACGGGCCACCGCGAGTCCCGAGGAGCAGCGGCCTCGGCGGGGGCGGGGGCGGGGGCGGGAGCGTCGGTGGAGGCGGGAGTGACGTCGGGGGCGGGGGTGTCCGCGCCGTCGGCGTGCTGCGCGTCGGTGTCCATGCGGATCACCTTAGGAGCCGCGGGGACGCGGCCCATGGGCGCTCGTACTCGATCGCCGTCTGAGTACGGTGGGTCAGAGGCGGCCGAGCCGGCGGTCGAACCGCCTCAAAGGCGGCGGAACACGGACACGACCCTGCCGAGGATCGTGGCCTCGTCACCGGGGATCGGCTCGTAGCTCGGGTTCGCGGGCAGCAGCCAGACGTGCGGGCCGTCGTGGGAGAGCCGCTTGACGGTGGCCTCCCCGTCGAGCATGGCGGCGACGATGTCGCCGTCGTCCGCGGTGTCCTGCGCCCGGACGACCACGACGTCGCCGTCCTCGATGTGGGCGTCCCGCATCGAGTCGCCGACGACGGTCACGGCGAACAGCCGGCCCGCGCCGACGACCTGGGCGGGCAGCACGAGGGTGTCCTCGACGTGCTCCTCGGCGGTGATGGGCACGCCGGCCGCGATCCGCCCGACGAGGGGCACGACCACGGCCTGCCGCTCGCCCTCCCGCGCCATCGGGCTCCCGGTCCCGCTCCCCGTCCCGGCGCCCGGCCCCAGCCCCGACTCCGGCGACGTGTCGCCGTCGGCGCCGCTGTCGACCAGCACGTACGCGCGCGGGCGCTGGGGGTCCTGGCGGAGCACGCCCTTCTTCTCCAGGGCCCGGATCTGGTGGGAGACGCTGGACGTGCTGAGGAGCCCCGCGGCCGCCGCGATCTCCCGCATCGAGGGCGGGAAGCCGTGCTGCCGCGTGTGCCGGCGGATGATGTCCAGGATCTGCTGCTGCCGCTGGGTGAGCCCGTCGTGGTTCGTGCGGGTGCCCGGCGGCCGGCCGGCACGGTTCCTGCCCATGGTCGGCCTCCGTTCTTCAGCTTCGCCGATGAGGGCACACTAACCCGGACCGCCCCGATCGCAGCAGGTCGGGTGGGTCACTCGAAGCGCGAGGGGTCCCCGGCACCGTGCCGTACGACCTCGGCCCCGCCGCCCGAGAAGTCGACGACCGTGGTCGGCTCCGTGCCGCAGTCGCCCGAGTCGATGACGGCGTCGAGCACGTGGTCGAGCCGTTCCTTGATCTCCCAGCCCTGCGTCAGCGGCTCCGCCTCGTCGGGCAGCAGCAGCGTGCTCGACACCAGGGGTTCGCCGAGTTCGGCGAGGAGCGCCCGGGCGACGGGGTGGTCCGGGATCCGCACGCCGACCGTCTTCTTCTTGGGGTGCATGAGCCGGCGCGGGACCTCCTTGGTGGCGGGGAGGATGAAGGTGTAGCTGCCCGGGGTCGCCGCCTTGACGGCGCGGAAGACGTCGTTGTCGACGTGCACGAACTGGCCCAGCTGCGCGAAGTTCTCGCACACCAGGGTGAAGTGGTGCCGGTCGTCCAGGCGCCGGATGGACCGGATCCGCTCCAGGCCCTCGTGGTTGCCGATGCGGCAGCCCAGCGCGAAGCACGAGTCAGTGGGGTACGCGATCAGGGCACCGGACCGGAGGCTGTCGACCACCGTGCCGATGGTGCGCGGCTGCGGGGACTGCGGATGGACGTCGAAGTACTTGGCCATTTTCCGACCCTACGGGATCCTCCGCGTCCGGACGCCGCGACGACGGCCTGCTCCTCCTTCCTGACGGGGTGGATCCCGTCCGTTGACAGCGTCGCTCACCCCTCCGGATACTGACTGATGGTTCAGTCAGTATCAGAGTGAGCCGGTCACCCGTTGCCGCATCTGGAGGCACCATGTCCGACCTCCCCACCGAGCTGGTTCCGTTCACCCCCGAGCAGCGCGGCATCGTCGAGCTCTCCCGGACCTTCGCCCGCGAGGAGATCCGTCCCCGGGCGCGGGCCGTGGACGAGGCCGACGTCGAGACCCCGTGGGACCTGTGGCACAAGGCCGCCGAGGTGGGCATCACGGGCTTCATGCTTCCCGAGGAGTACGGCGGCGGCGGCTTCACCGACGTCTTCACGCAGTGTCTGGTGCAGGAGGAGCTGTGCGTCGGCGACCTCGGCATCGGCAACCTCCTCTGTTCCAACGGCTTCTTCGCCGACCCGTTGCTCGAACTCGGCACGGAGGAGCAGAAGCGGATCTGGCTGACCCCGCTGACCGGCTCCGACACCCCGATGACGGCCCTCGCCACCACGGAACCCGGAGCCGGCTCCGACGCGGCGTCCATCGTCACGACGGCGACCCGCACCGAAGGCGGCTATCTGCTCAACGGCCAGAAGGCCTGGATCTCCAACGCGGGTGAGGCCGAGCAGTACGTCGTCTTCGCCAAGACCGACCCCGCGCAGCGCTCCCGTGGCGTGACCGCGTTCCTGCTCCGCAAGGACACGCCCGGGGTGACCTTCGGCGGACCCATGCGGAAGATGGGGCAGCGGGCGATCGTCTGCCGCGAGATGTTCTTCTCCGACGCCTTCGTCCCCGAGGAGAACCGCCTCGGGGACGAGGGCCAGGGCTTCCGGGGCCTGATGCGCACCTTCGACGTCTCGCGCACCGTGCTGGGCGCGGCGGCGACCGGCGTGGCGCGGGCCGCGTACGAGTACGCCCGCGACTACGCGCGCACCCGGCAGCAGTTCGGCAAGCCGATCGTCGAGCACCAGGCCGTCGCCTTCCGGCTCGCCGACATGCGCACCCGCGTCGAGCAGGCCCGTCTGATGACCTGGCGCGCGGCGAAGCGCCTGGACGCGGGCCTCACCGCCACGACCGAGGCCGCCATGGCCAAGCTGACGGCGTCGGAGACGGCCGCGTACTGCACCTGGGCGGCGGTACAGACCCTCGGCGGCTGGGGCTACTCCCGCGAGTTCCCCGTGGAGCAGTGGATGCGGGACGCCAAGCTGGAGGAGATCGAGGAGGGCACCTCGGACATCATGCGGCTCGTGATCGCTCGGGGACTGTGATGGGCGACCGGACGGTGCCGGCGGGGTGGGACGGACCGGCGGAGGCGGACGGGCCGACGGGGTGGGACGGGCCGACGGGCAAGGGGGTCGGGCCGACGGGCAAGGGGGTCGGGCCGACGGGCAAGGGGGTCGGGCCGACGGGCGAGGGGGTCGGGCCCGGCGCGGGTGGACGGCCTGACGTGGAGGATCCGGGCGCGTTCGGCACCGACAGGGCGGCGCGCTCGCTCAGCGGTGGCGAGGCGGTCGTACGGGCGCTCGCCGCGCACGGGGTCACCGACGCGTTCGGGATCCCCGGGACCCACAACCTGGAGATCTACCGCCATCTGCGTCGGTACGGGATCCGCCATGTGACGGCCCGCCACGAGCAGGGCGCCGGCTACGCCGCCGACGCGTACGCCCGGGTGTCGGGGCGGCCCGGTGTGGCGATCACCACGACCGGGCCCGCGCTGCTGAACATCGCGGCGGCGGTGGGCCAGGCGTACTCCGACAGCGTGCCGCTGCTCGTCGTCTCGCCCGGCATGCCGCTCCGCCACCCCCGGCAGTCCACCGGCCTCCTGCACGAGATGCGCAGCCAGACCGAGGCCCTGCGCGGGGTCGCCGCCTTCAGCCATCGGGTGGCGTCCGTCGACGAGATCGGCGCGGCGGTGGCGCGGGCCTTCACCCTCTTCCGTACCGAACGGCCCCGGCCGGCGCACATCGAGGTGCCGCTGGACCTCCTGGAGGCCGTGGAACCGCTCGGCGCGCCCCGGCTCGCGCCGCCCGCGGGGCCCCCGGCGCCGAATCCTGCCGCGCTCGCGGCGGCGGTCACCGCCCTGCGCTGGGCCCGCCGCCCCGCGCTCGTCCTCGGCGGCGGCTCACGGGCGGCCGCCGCGGAGTGCCGAGCGCTCGCCGTCGCCCTGGGCGCCCCGGTGGTCACCACGGCCAACGGCAAGGGGGTCGTCGACGAGCGGCACCCGCTGTCGCTCGGCGTGTCGCTGCACAGTCCGGCCGTGCGGAGGTGGCTGGCGGACCGCGATGTCGTCCTGGCCGTCGGCACGGAGCTGGCCGAGTCCGACGTCTGGGGCCCGCTGCCGACCCTGACCGGCACGCTGATACGGGTGGACGTCGACCCGGCGCAGATGTACGCGGGGCTCCCGGCGGACGTACCACTGGTCGGCGACGCGGCGGCGGTGCTGGGCGCACTGCTCGCGGCGCCACTCGCCACGCACCGGGGCGGGGCCCGGGCCCCCGGGGTCGCCACGACGGAAGCCGAAGCAGCAGTGGCGGGCTCAGCGGGGGTCGGAGCAAGGGGGACCGACGCAGCGGGGGCCGACGCGGCCGGGGACCTCGCAGCACAGGCCCTCGCAGCACGGGCCCTCGCAGCACGGGCCGACGCAGCAAGGTCCGGCGCGACGGACACCGTCGCAGCGAGCGCCGTAGCAACATCCGGCGCGGAGGCCGACGCGACGAGGACCGACGCGACAAGGTCCGGCGCGACCGACAGCGTCGTAGCGGACGCCGTCGCAGCGCGGACCGTCGTCCCGCCCGCGGCCGAAGGCCAGGTCGGCGCCGAGCGCGGAGACCTCGTCGCCTCCCTCCGCGCCGCCCGCGACGACGAGACCCGGGCCCGCGACGCGCGCTGGCTGCCGTATCTGCGGGCGATGCACCGCGTCCTCGCCGAGGACGCCGTCATCACCTCCGACAGCGCCCAGTGCTGCTACTACGGCGCGCTGCCGCACCTGCCCATGGGGCCCGAGGGCCGCTATCTGCACCCCACCGGTTTCGGCACCCTCGGCTACGCCCTGCCGGCCGCGATCGGCGCGAAGACCGCCTGCCCCGAACGGCAGGTCGTCGCCCTGAGCGGCGACGGCGGACTGCAGTTCTCCGTGCAGGAACTCGCCACGGCCGCCCAGCTCGACGTCCCGATCCCCGTCGTGGTCTTCGACAACGGCGGATACGGCGAGATCCGCGAGGAGATGGCGGCCCGCGGGGACGCGCCCACGGCCGTCGACCTGCCGGCGGTCGACCTGCCCGCGCTGGCCCGCGCGTACGGCGGACGGGGCACGACCGTCCGCACACCCGAAGCGCTCGCCGCCGCCCTGGCCGAAGCGCTCACCACCCCCGGACCCACCATCGTCACCGTCCCCGAGGAGTCCCCCCGATGACGAACCCCGAGCACGCCCGGCCCTTCTCCCCCGCGTCCCCTCCCCTGGTCTCGGTCACCTGGACGGACCACGTCACCGGCCGCCAGGGGCACCTGGTGATCGACCGGCTCGTGCGCGGCGTGTCCAGCGGCGGACTGCGGATGCGGGCCGGCTGCACCCTCGACGAGGTCGCGGGCCTGGCCCGCGGCATGACGATGAAGGAGGCCCTCCACTACAACCCCGAGGGCCGGTACATCCCGCTCGGCGGCGCCAAGGGCGGCATCGACTGCGACCCGCGCGACCCCGAGGCGTACGGCGTGCTCGTCCGCTATCTGCGCGCGATGCGCCCGTACGTGGAACGCTTCTGGACCACCGGCGAGGACCTCGGTCTCACCCAGGACCTGGTCGACCGGGCGGCCGCGGAAGCCGGTCTGGTCTCCTCCATCCAGGCGGTCTACCCGCTGCTCGACGACGAGGCCGCGGCCCGCCGCCGGCTCGCGGACGCGTTCGCCGTCGAGGTGGACGGCATCGGGCTCGACGAACTCGCGGGCGGCTGCGGTGTCGCCGAGTCCGTCCTGACGGCCCTCGACCGGGCCGGCGTCCCGCACGCGGGGACGCGGGTGGCGGTGCAGGGCTTCGGGACGATGGGCGGGGCGACGGCCCGTTTCCTGGCCCGCGCCGGGCTCGTCGTGGTGGCGGTCGCCGACGTCAAGGGCACGATCGCCCGTCCGGAGGGCCTGGACGTCGAGGCGCTGCTGGCCGCACGCGACGCGTACGGGACGGTGGACCGTACGGCCCTGCGGGCGGAGGACCTCGAACTGCCGGGTGCCGCCTGGCTGGCGGTGGACGCGGAGGTGCTGGTACCGGCGGCCGTCTCGTACGCGATCGACACGGGCAACCAGGGCGGCATCTCGGCCCGTTGGATCGTCGAGGCGGCCAACATGCCGGTCCTGCCGGAGGCGGAGGAGCTGCTGACCGCGCGAGGCATCACCGTGCTGCCGGACGTCGTGGTCAACTCCGCCACCAACGCCTGGTGGTGGTGGACCCTGTTCGGGGACATCGGCGCCGACGCGGACGAGGCCTTCGCCCACATCCGGCGCGCCATGCGGACCCTGGTCGGGCAGGTCCTGGACCGGGCGGAACGGGACGGGACCACTCCGCGGGTCGCGGCGCACGGTGTCGTCGCCGACCGGCTGCCGGTGATCGCCGAGCGCTTCGGCTGGTACGCGTGAGCGCCGACCCGTCCGCCGCGGCCGGCAGCCCCGCCGCACGCGCCACGCCCCCCGCGACACCCACGCCTGAGGCGGCCGAACCGCCTGACATGCCCCAGGCGCTCGACACCCCCGTGGCCCTCGACACACCCATGGCCCTCGACACACCCATGGCCCTCGACGCGCTCTTCGACCCTCGTTCCGTCGCCGTCGTCGGGGCCTCCGCGAATCCCGCCAAGTGGGGCTACTGGCTGGCCGCCGGGGCGCTCGCCGGGCGGTCCCGGCGCATCGTGCACCTGGTCAACCAGCGGGGCGGCAGCCTCGACGGCGTACCCTTCCTGCCGGGCCTCGGCGCCCTGCCCACGGCCCCGGAGCACGTCGTGGTGGCGGTGCCGCCGCGGCAGGTGCGGTCCGTGGTCGTCGAGGGGCTCGCGGCGGGCGCCCGCTGCTTCAGCGTGATCACCTCGGGCGGGTCCGACCCGGCGGAGGAGCACGAGCTGGCCGCGCTCGTGACGGCACACGGCGGGCGGCTGCTCGGCCCCAACTGCATGGGCGTCGTCGACACCACCACCGAACTCCGTCTCAGTTGGGGCGAATTCCCGGCCGGGTCCGTCGGCCTGGTGTCGCAGAGCGGCAACCTCGCACTGGAGATCGGCCGACTGCTCGCCCGGGCCGGGCAGGGCTTCTCCCGGTTCGTGTCGCTCGGCAACCAGCGCGACATCGACGCGGCCGACGCGCTCGCCTCACTCGTCGCCCATGAGGCGACCCGGGTCGTCGCCGCGTACGTCGAGGACTTCCGCGACGGGCGCCGCCTGGCCGGCACCCTGGCCGCGGCACGCGCGGCGGGCAAGCCCGTCCTCCTCCTCACCCTCGGTCGCAGCGCCGCCTCCGGCCGCGCGGCGGCCTCCCACACCGGCGCGCTCGTCAGCGCCCGGTCGGTGGTCGCGGCGGTGTGCCGTGACACGGGGGCGCTGCTGCTGGACTCGGCGGGCGAACTCGTCGACGCGGCCGTGCTGTTGACGGCCGCGCGGGGGTCTCGGCCGGGCGGCGCCCGGGTCTGGGCGGTCCCGGTCGCCGAGGGCGACGCCCCGGGGGCCGGCCCGAGCCCCGCCCCGTCGGAGACCGGGCACCGGCCGACCGACGCGGAAGCGGGATCGCCGCGCGTGCCGGAGCCGCGGCCACGGTCCAGCGGCCCGGGAGACCCACGGCAGCCCGCCGACGGACACGCCTCCGCCGTGACACGGTCGGACCACGCAGTGGACGCCGGACCGCGGCCGCAGTCGCACGCGCACCCTCACCGGCACCCGCAGCCACAGCCACAGCCACAGCCACAGCCACAGCGGAACGGTCCCGATGCCGCGCCCGCCCCTCCCCCGCTCCCCGCTCGCCTCCGCGTCGCCGTCGTGGGCGACAGCGGTGGTCAAGGGGCCCTGGCGGCGGACGCGCTCGTCGTGCGGGGGCTTGACGTACCCCTCCTGAGCGAGGCAACGCGGGCCGCCGTCGAGGGGTATCTACCGGGCGGCGGCGGGTGCGGGAACCCCGTCGATCTGGCGGGTGCCGGGGAGGCGGATCTGCGCACCTACGCCCGGGTCACGCGGGCGCTGCTCGACGGCGGGGACACCGATGTCACCCTGCTCACGGGGTACTTCGGCGACTACGCCACCGCGAGCCCCGCCCAGGCGAACCAGGAGTGCGCGGTCGCACGGGAACTGGCCGAGGCGGCGCGGGACTCCGGGCGGCTGCTCGTCGTGCACACCATGGCGCGGGACACCCCGGCGCTCGCGGTCCTGCGCGAGTACGGCGTTCCCGTCTACGAGCGCATCGAACAGGCCGCGACGGCGCTGGCGCACACGGCCCGGATCGGACGCGCGAGGCCGCAGGCCCCGGCGTCCCTTCCCTCCGACACGGGAAGGGGCACGGGCACGGGCAGGGGCAGGACCACGGGCGGGGGCACCGGCACCGGCACCGGCATCTCGACCGTCCCCGACGGAGGGTACGAAAGCGTCCGCGCGCTCCTCGCCTCGTACGGACTCGCCTTTCCCGCCGCCGAGTTCGTCGGCGACGCCGAGGAGGCGGCCGGGGCCGCGCGCCGGAGCACCGGCTATCCGCTGGTCCTCAAGGCGATGGGCCTGGCCCACAAGACGGAGGCGGGCGGCGTCGCCCTGGGCATCGCCGACGAGGCCGCTCTTCGGGCCGCGTTCGCCCGGATGCGGGCCGCGACCGGCGCGTCCCGCTTCGCGGTCGAGGCGATGGCCGCGCATCCGCACGCGGTCGAGCTGATCGTCGGCGTCCGCCGTGACCCGGCGTTCGGCCCCGTCGCCATGGTCGGCCTCGGCGGGGTCACCGCCGAGCTGCTCGCCGACACCGCGCTCGCCCTGGCCCCGCTCACCCCGCGCCGCGCCCGCGAGCTGCTGCTCTCCCTGCGCCACGCGCCGCTGCTCACCGGCTGGCGGGGCGCGCCCGCGGTCGATCTGGACGCCGCCGCGGACGCGCTGTGCGCGGTGGCGCGGGCGGCGGTCGCCCATCCCGAGCTCGCCGAGCTCGAAGTCAATCCCCTGCTGGTCCACCCGGGCGGCGCGGTCGCCCTCGACGCCCATGGAGTGACGGCATGACCCGTTTCGACAGCGGTCGCGACAGCGGTTCCGACGGCGGTTTCGACGGCGGTTTCGACGGCCGTACGTACATCGTGACCGGCGGCGGCAGCGGCATCGGCCGGGCGATCGCGCTCGCCCTGACCCGGGCGGGCGCGCGGGTCGCCGTCGCGGGCCGCACCCGGGAGCGGCTCGACGAGACCGTCGCGCTGGCCGCCGCGGCGGGCCGGGGCGCGACGGGCGGCGGGAAGGCGCTCGAGGGCGAGGCGTTCGCCGTGCCGACGGACGTGCGGGACCCGGCGGCCGTGGACGCGCTGGTGGCGGCGACGGTCGAACGGTTCGGTCGTCTCGACGGCCTGGTGAACAACGCGGCAGGCAATTTCGTCGTCCCGGGCATCGACCTCTCGCCGGGCGGCTGGCGGGCGGTCGTCGACATCGTCCTCAACGGCTCCTACTACTGCACCCGCGCGGTCGCCCGCCGGCTGCGCGAGCAGGGCACGGGCGGCTCCATCCTCTCCGTGATCGCCACCTACGCCTGGCACGGTCACCCCGGCACCGTCCACTCGGCCGCTGCGAAGGCCGGCGTCCTGGCCATGACCCGGACGCTCGCGGTGGAGCTCGCGCCGCTGGGGATCCGCCTGAACTGCGTCGCCCCCGGCCCGACCGAGACGGCCGGGGCCGGCGCCGCCCTGTGGGCCACCCCCGAGGCCCGTGCCGAGGTCCTGGCCACGGTCCCGGCCGGCCGGTTCGCCACCCCGGCGGAGATCGCCGCCGCGTCGCTGTTCCTGCTGGGCGACGGCGCCTCGTACCTGACGGGCGAGTGCCTCACGGTGGACGGTGGCCAGTGGCTGGGCAAGCAGGTGTACGGGCGCGCGGCCGGCCAGGGGGTGCCGGCCTGACGGAGGGTCCCGGTCGGCGGGCCCGCGCGGTCCGGTTCACGGGACACCCTCTGGTCGTCCCCGCCCGGCTTCGGGCACGATGAGCCCCGTCGAGATCCCCCGGCCGCCATCCGGCCGGGGGCTCTTGTTCCGCGAACCGGGGGGAGTCGCCATGAGCAGGTTCAGGAGCGGTCGGCCGGCCGTCGTGTCGGACGCCCAACGGAGGGTGCGCCGCAGCCCGTTGCTCTTCACGGCACCGATCGTGCTGCTCGTCCTGCTGACGGCGGTTCTGGGCTGGGAGATCGTCCGGGCCAACATGACGGAGGCGGCACGGGCCGACTGGCCGTGGCGGCTCCAGCTGCTCGACATGGAGCCGCTCGGCAGCCTGCTCGCCGTCGCGGCCGGCGCGGTCCTCGCCCGGGCCCAGTACGCCCGTACGGTGCGGCCGGCACTCGGCTGGCGTGCCGACTGGAAGGCCGGACACCTCCGGGGCGGTGTGCCCGAGTGGCAGGTCGGGCTGCTCAACGGCGGCTCGCACACCGCGGTGGTCGAGGAGTACGCGTGCCGGGTCGTGCTGCGGGACGGGACGCCGTCCGGACCTCAGGGTGCCGCCGCGCCCTGGACGGACGTCCAGGGCGCGGCGGAGGTACTGACGCGGGCCGGGCTGACCGTCGGCGAGGACTTCCAGCTGGTCTCCATGGGCAACTTCCCGCTGGTGGGCGCCGGAAGCGGCGAGACCACGCTGCTCGGGGCCTTCTCCCAGCGATGCGTCGACGAGGTCGAGGCCCTGTACCTCAGGGTCCGGGTCGTCGACGTCGTCGGAGACAGCCACGAACGGATCCTCGACGCGCTCAAGGGCGCCCGGTCGACGGCGTATCGGCGTCCGGCACTCTGACGGTGTACGAGCCCGAGGGGGCGGCCCGGCCGGGCCGCCCCCTCCCTCCGTACGCGGTCCACGTCACCTTCCGTACGGCGGGTCCGTGTCAGCGCTTCGTACGGCGGGTCTTGGCTCCCATCGTGTAGAAGACGAGCCCGATGACCGCGATGAGCAGCAGCGGAACGACCTGGCTCAGGGTGTACGCGGTGCGCTGGCCGGCGAAGGCCGCGGGGAGCGAGTCGGCGGCCGAGCCTTCGGTGCCGAACCAGCCGACGCCGAAGCCCGGCCAGATGAGGACGACCACGGTGAAGGCGACGAGGCCGGTCGCGAGCACGGTGACCGTCCAGGCGCCGAGGCGTCCCCCGGGGACGGCGTAGGGGCGGGGCGTGTCGGGGTACCTGCGGCGCAGCACCAGCAGGCTGGGGAAGGTGATGACGTACGAGACGAAGGTGGTGCAGATCGTCAGTCCGAGGCCCGCGGCGAAGTACTTCTCGCCGTCCCCCTCGGTGAGGTTGAGCGCGACGACGAGCAGGACGGAGGCGAGCACCGCGGACAACAGGTTCACCCGCACCGGGGTCCCGTGCTTCTCGGAGATGGTGCCGAGCCAGGCCGGTCCCGCGCCGTCGGCGCAGGCAACGGCCTGGGCGCGGTGCGCGCCCATCGCCCACGTCACTCCGGAGGTGAGCAGACCGACGATGAGTCCGGCGGCGGCGATGCCGCCGAAGACCGCGCCCGCGCCGGTGAGGGTGACCGTGCCGTCGGCGGCGATGGAGCCCCCGTACACGGTGAACACGGCCTTGCAGGCGTCGATGAAGCCGCCGAGGCTGCCGATCCGGTCGCCGGGCAGAACGAAGAGGATGCCGAGGATGGGGCCGCCGTAGAGCAGCAGCGAGGCGAGACCGGAGCGGAGGATGGAGAGCGGGATGTCGCGGCGCGGGTTGCGCATCTCCTCGGCGGCGGAGCTGGGCAGTTCGAAGCCGACGTAGTTGAAGATCAGTACGGGGACGAGGGCGACGAAGCCGGCGTACGTCGGGGTGAACTCGTGCGCGGGCAGGGTGTGCACACCGTTCTCGACGGCGTAGAGGACGACCGAGACGAGGAAGAAGCCGAGGAGGACGATCCGGGCCACGGCGCCGGCGATCGGCACCCACTTGCCGATCCGGACGGACTGGACGACGGCGAGCGCGCCGCCCCAGATGAAGACGAGCCCGGCGGCGTACTTCCACAGGCCGGGCAGCGGGGTGAAGAACTCCTCCCAGGTGGTGAGGGCGATGATGCAGAGGCTGCCGCCCACCCACACCGGGTTGGAGATCCAGTAGAGGATCTGGTTGAGGCCCGCGGTGAGCCGGCCGAAGGCGAGCCGGGTCCACACGTACGGGCCGCCCTGGACGGGGAAGGCCGAGCCGAGTTCGGCGACCAGGAGTCCGTACGGAAGGAAGAACAGCACCGCGAGGATGGCCATCCAGGTCAGTCCCTGCGGGCCCTGTGCCGCGACCGAACCGATCGTGTCCAGTCCGACGAGGGTGCAGATGAGGAACAGCAGGACATCGAAGCGGCGCAGCTCCTTGCGGAGCCTGCCGCGCTGTTCGCCCCAGCCCTCGGAGAGGTCGGGAGTGGCGGGAGCTCCGGGAGTGCCGGAAGGGGCGGGAGTGGCGTGGCTGTCGGGGCTGTCGGGGGCTGCGGGGGTGTTGGCGCTGACGGGGATGTGGCTCACGGGCGGACTCCTACGGCGGCACGGGGGAATCACGGGGAAGCACGGGGTGGGGGTCGACGTGGGAGGGGGAGGGGGCAGGAGTGGGGGGCTTTTGACTGAACAGCCAGTCAGTAGCCTGCACTGTGAGCCCGGCCACACCGCACTGTCAAGAGCTGTGTAGGGTGAAGGCGTGGCCAGAGTCCGGTTGAGCGTGGAGGAACGACGCGCGGAGATCCTGCGCGTCGCCGTCGAGCAGATCGAGGCCCGCGGCATCGGCAACGTGCGCATCGCGGACGTCGCTTCGGCGCTCGGGGTCAGCGGCTCACTGGTGCTCTATCACTTCTCCACCAAGGAACTCCTCGTCGCCGAGGCCTTCGCCCACGCCGCCGCGGGCGACCTCGCCCAGCTGCGGGAGATCCTCAACCAGCCCCGCGCCAGCGCCGTTCGGCGACTGCGGTCCGCGGTGCGCTGGTACGCGCCGACCGGGCACGCCAAGGGCTGGCGGCTGTGGATCGAGGGCTGGGCCGCCGCACTGCGAGAACCCGCGCTGCGGAAGGTGACCCACGACCTCGACCAGCAGTGGAAGGCGGCGATCGCCGAGGTCGTCGCGGAGGGCGTGGTGGCCGGCGAGTTCGCCTGCGAGCACCCCGCCGAGGCGGCGTTCCGCCTCACGGCGCTGCTCGACGGCCTGGCCGTCCAGAGCACTTCGTACCAGGGCCCGATCGAGCGGGCGACGATGCTGCAGTGGGTCGACGACGCGCTGGTACGTGAACTGGGCATCGCGCCCGCCGACTTGGAGAGCGCCGACTGACCCAGGGCCGGCTTGACGAGCGGCGACTGAGGAGCGGCGGCTGAGGAGCACCGCCTGGCGGGGCCCCACCCCGCACCACCGGAACTCTCCCCCGCACATCCGCCTGTCGCAACCATTGACGCGTCCGTCAGTGTTGCCCCATCCTCTCGGGCCATGGAGAGACAGAGCACCTCGCGTCTGATCGAATCCGAGATCGTCGTCGTGGGCGGCGGCTACGCCGGCCTCGCCGCGGCCCTCCGACTCCACGACAACGCCGCCGACTTCCTCCTCGTCGAGGCCGCCGACCGGGTCGGCGGGCGGGTGCTGACCGAGACCCGTCCGGACGGCGTGCCCCTCGACCACGGCGGCCAGTGGGTCGGCCCCACCCAGACCCGTCTCCTGGAACTCGCCGCCCGCTTCGCCTGCCCCACCTTCCCGACCTGGGAGAAGGGCAGCCACATCGAGGTCCGGCACGACGGCACCCGGATCCCCTACACCGGTGCCGCGCCCGCACACGGGCCCGGCATCGCCGCGTACGTCCGGATCACCGAGCTCCTCGACCTGCTCGCCCGTACCGTGGACACCGCGCGGCCCTGGCGCACGCCCCGCTTCGCGGAGTGGGACGCCCGGACGGCGGGGGATTTCTTCCGCTCCGAGACAAACGAAACCGAGGCCCTGCGCCGGCTCGACCTCGCCGTCCAGGGGCTCTGGTGCGCCGAGGCCGACGAGATCTCCCTCTTCCACGTCCTCTTCTACGTCGCGGCGGCCGGCGGCTTCGAGCAGCTGATGGAGACCCACGGCTGCGCGCAGGACAGCCGGTTCACGGCGGGCGCGGCCGCTCCCGCGCGCGCCGTCGCGTCGCTGCTCGGGGACCGGCTGCGCCTCGGCGAGCGGGTGGGCTCGATCGCGTACGGCCCCGAGGGCGTGCGCGTCCGCACGGGGACGTCCGAGATCCTGGCCCGCCGCGCGATCGTGGCCCTGCCGCCGCACGCCGTGGCCGCCCTGGACTTCACGCCGGCGCTCCCGCCGGGCCGCACCGGCTGGCTGGCCCACGCCCGGATGGGCCGCGTCGCCAAGGTCCACGCCGTCTACGAGACCCCCTTCTGGCGGGTGGCGGGCCTGTCGGGCGTGGCGACGCTGTACGACGACGGCCCGGTCGGCGTCGTGTTCGACAACTCCCCGGACGCCGCCGACCCGTACGGCGTCCTCGTCGGCTTCGTGTACGGCGACCGGCTCGACCGCTTCGCCGCCCAGGAGGACACCGCCCGCCGGGCCGCCGTCCTCGACAGCCTCGCCTCCGTCGTCGGCCCCCGAGCCCGACGGCCGCGCGACTACACCGAGAAGATCTGGACCCGCGATCCGTTCGCCCGCGGCGGCTACGAGGCCTACCTGACGCCCGGCGGCTGGAGCGCCGCCGGGGAGCACGGCTGGCGGGCACCGACCGGCCCCGTGCACTGGGCGGGCACGGAGACCGCCTCCGAGTGGAACGGCTACATCGACGGCGCCGTGTCATCGGGATACCGAGCCGCCGACGAGGTGCTGACGGCGCTGGGCGCCGCGGACGCGGAAGGGGCGGGGCGATGACAGCCGAAGGAACGGGCAGCGTACGGGACGGGGGCGTGCGGGGCGGCGGCGTGCGGGGCGGGGGCGGGGAGGCCGGGCCGACGCAGGACGTCGTACGGGCTGCGGCCGGGGAGGACGTACCCATGGGGGCCGACGACGTACGAGCCGTGGCCGAGCGGGCGCGGCTGGTGGTGCGGGCGGCGGCGGGCAGCCAGCGCGCGTTCGCCGAACGCATCGGCATGGACCCCACCGCACTGTCCAAGTCCCTGCGCGGCAGCCGACGTCTCACGGACCGCGAGCTCGCCGCCGTCGCCCGGGAGGGCCAGGTGTCCGTACGGTATCTGCGGACGGGACAGGGCCGTCCGCCCGCCGGGGAGGACCGCCGGGAGGGAGCCGACGTACGGCGCCGAGCCGACGCGGTGGACCCGGAGGTGCGCAAGGAACAGATCCTGCGGGCCACCGCACGCCTCATCGCCCGGCGCGGCTTCCACCGGGTGAGGGTCGCCGACATCGCGCGGGCCTGCGGTACCAGCACCGGCACGATCCACTACCACTTCCCGACGAAGGAAGACGCGCTGCGCGCCTCCCTGCTGCACTGCGCGGACCGTCTCCACCGGCGTCTCGACGCCGAGTTCCGGGACGCGGACGGCGCGGCCGAGAAGCTGCGCCGGCTGATCGACGTCCAGCTGGTCACCCGCGACGAGGACCGCGACGAGTGGTCGGTATGGGTGCAGTCGTGGAACGAGGCGATCCTCGACCCGGCCCTCCGGGACGGCCAGCGCGCCGTCTACACGCGCTGGCGGCGCACGGTGCTCGACCTGGTCCGTGCCTGCCAGGCCGAGGGCCTCGGGGCCGACGCGGACGCGGAGGCACTGACCAGCCGCTTCACCGCGATGGTCGACGGTCTGGCGATCCAGGTCCTGGCGGGGACCGCGGAGATGTCGGCGCCCCGGATGCGCGAGCTCCTCCTCGACGCGTTCGAACCCCACATCACCCTGCGCCGACGCTGACCGTCCGGCCCCCGGGCCCCGGGCCAGGCACCGGCCCTGGCCCAGGCCCCCGGTCCCGGCGCCCGCCGGCGCCCGCATCCGCACCCGCACCGCACCCGCACATCGCCCGGCGAAAGGTCCTGTGATGACGACGGCGACACCGTTCCCTCGCCTGCTCAGTCCGCTGCGCATCGGCGGCGTGACACTGCCCAACCGGATCGTGTCCTCCGGCCACGACACGGTCCTGGCCGAGGACGGCGCCGTGACCGAGGACCTGATCGCCTATCACGAGGCGCGCGCGGCCGGCGGCGTCGGCCTGATCGTGCTCCAGGTCTCCGGCGTGCACGAGTCCGCGCGCTACACCACGCACGTCCTCATGGCCACCGACGACTCCTGCGTCCCTGGTTACGCCCGGCTCGCACGCGCGGTCCACCGGCACGGTACGAAGGTGTTCGGGCAGCTCTTCCACCCGGGGCGGGAGATCCTCGAGTCCGCCGACGGCACCGCGCCCGTGGCCTGGGCCCCTTCGGCCGTGCCGAGCGAGCGCTTCCACGTGATGCCGCGGGCGATGACCGAGCAGGAGATCCACGAGGTCGTCGACGGCTACGGCAGGGCCGCCCGTCGGCTGCGGGACGCGGGCCTCGACGGTGTGGAGGTGGTGGCCAGCCACGGCTATCTGCCGGCGCAGTTCCTCAGCCCGCACGTCAACGTCCGCACCGACGGCTGGGGCGGCGACCCGGAACGACGGCTGCGCTTTCTGCGCGAGGCCCTGCGCAGCGCCCGGGAGCAGGCCGGGCCCGGTTTCGCCGTGGGCCTGCGCGTCTCGGGGGACGAGCTCAGCCATGACGGTCTGGACACCACGCTCGTCCTGGAGACCGTGGCCCGGCTCGACGGCGAGGGACTGCTCGACTACGTCTCGGTGTGCGCGGGCAGCTCGTCCAGCCTGTCGGGTGCCCAGCACATCGCCCCGCCCATGGCGCGGCCCGCGGGCTACACCGCACCCCTCGCCGCACGGGTACGGGCGGTGGTCGGCGTCCCGGTGATGGTGGCGGGCCGCGTCAACCAGCCGCAGGAAGCGGAGCAGATCATCGCCGGCGGACAGGCCGACGCCTGCGCCATGACCAGGGCCCTGATCTGCGACCCGGAGCTGCCGGCCAAGACCGCCGACGGGCGCGCCGAGGAGATCCGGGCCTGCGTCGGCTGCAACCAGGCCTGCATCGGCCACTTCCAGCTCGGCCACCCCATCTCCTGCATCCAGCACCCGGAGACCGGTCGGGAGCGCCGCTTCGCGCTGCTGCCGCCGGTGACACGGCGTCGGAAGGTCCTGGTCGTCGGCGGGGGTCCGGCCGGCCTGAAGGCCGCGGCGGTCGCGGCCGGGCGCGGTCACGCCGTGGAACTGCACGAGGCCGGCCGGCGCGTCGGCGGTCAGGTGCTGCTGGCGGAACGGCTGCCGGGGCGGGCGGAGTTCGGCGGTGTGATCACCAACCTGGAGGGAGAGGCGCGTCGTGCGGGCGTCCGCGTCCTGACCGGTTCGCGGATCGATGCCGCGGCCCTCGCCGCGGCCTCCCCCGATGCCGTCGTCCTCGCGACGGGCGCGCTGCCCCGGCGGCCTCCCCTGGAGCTGGTGGACGAGCCGGTGGTCCTGGACGCGTGGGCGGTGATCCGCGGCGCCGAGGTGCCGCGCGGCCGGGTCGTGGTGGCGGACTGGCGGGGCGACTGGATCGGCCTGGGCGTCGCGCTGCTGCTCGCGGGCCGGGGGCGGAAGGTGACCCTGTGCGTGACGGGCTTCGCGGCCGGCGAGCACCTGCAGCAGTACGTACGGGCCGGGATGCTGGCCGACGCGGTACGCGCCCGGATCGAGGTGGTCCCCAACGTCCGGCTGTACGGCGCCGATCCGGACACCGTCTACCTCCAGCACACCCTGACCGAGGAAGCCGTGCTCCTGGAGGACGTCGCCGCCGTCGTCCTGGCCCAGGGCCACACCCCGGTCACCGACCTCACGCCCGCCGGCCTCGACCTGCCCGCCCTGGGCCTGTCGGCCGAGCGCGTCCTCACGGTCGGGGACTGCGTCAGCCCCCGTACGGTCGAGGAAGCGGTCCTGGAAGGCCTGACCGCGGCGGCGTCGCTCTAGACGCTCCCGGGTCTCTGAGATCGCGTCGCTACCTTTGTGCGGGAGGTACGGGGAGGTACGGGAGGTGCCCATGGACGGGGAGGACGGGGAGATCGAGGGTGCGGCCGAGGCGTTCGAGCGGGCGGTGCGACGGTTGCGGCGCGAGGTGCGGGCCGTCGCGGCCGCCGTGGCGCCCGGTGTCGAGCCGAGGGTCGAGGAGCGAACCGACGACCGGCGCACCGTGAGCGGCATGACGGGCAGGCGGTTCGGGATGACGCTGTACCTCCCGGGCATCCCGTACGGGCCCGCGGCCGCACTCGCCGACGACGCGTTCCGCGCCGCGGCCTGGCGTACGGAGACGCGGGAGGGTGTCGGTGGGCTGCCGCTCCTCAAGGCCTTGCGGGACGACGGTTTCGAGGCGGGCGTCGGACCGGCAGGCGGCGGCGCACTGCGGGTCTCGGGCTCGACGCCCGTCGTATGGCTCCGCTCCCGCTGGCAGCGCCCGCCGCGCGTGGTCACCGAGGTGACCCTGGCGGCCGGGGACGTGTTGTGTGTGATGTGCGAGGGCTGGGGGTCCTGCCGCGAGTGCGAGGGCCTGGGCTTCGTGGACGGCAGGTCCTGCCCGGAATGCGGTCTGGGCATGGACTGCCCCGACTGTCAGGGCACCGGCCGACAGCCCGCGCCGGGCGCGGGCGGACGCTGACCGGGCGGCGGCCCCCTGAGCCAGTGGACGCAGGGCAGGCGGACACCGCGGAGCCGGGCCCCTGAGCCGGCGGACGCCGAGCACTCGGACACCGCGGAGGCGGATGCCGACCGGGGCCGCTGACCGGGAGCGGGCGGTGCGCGGCAGGGGCCGCTGAGGGGGCCTGCTCTCCGATGCCGCGTGCGCCGGTGCCCCCCCTGCCGGGTGTCGCCGCTCCCTCTGCCGGTGTTCCGGTGGCCGCGCCGCCGCTCCGTCTCTGCCGACGTCGCCGGTCCCTCTCCGCCGGTCCCTCTCCGCCGGTGCCGCCGGTCTATCTCCCGGTGACGCGGATTCTCAGCTCGTAGGGCCTGCCGCTGCTGATGGCCTCCGCCTGGTCGGCGAGGTCGGCCGGGGTGAAGCCGAGGAGTGCCCGCTCCGCCGCCGCGCGCAGCAGCGGCACGATCATCGCCGCCGGGCGCCCCCGGTGGGAGACGGCGAGCTCGGCGAACGCCTGCTGGTACGGGACGTCGTACCCGCTCGCGGCGTCCGCGAGAAGGTGGTCGAGGTGCTGCCGGTCCACGCTGAGCTCACCCATGACGGCTCCCTTGCGCCGGTGGGCCGGGTACGTCCCGGCCCCGTGTCTCCGACGCTACGGGGAGGGTCTGACAGTGCCCGTCCCACCGGCCGCGGAGCCCCGCTCACTAGGCTGCGGTCCATGATCGATCCGGCTTCCCCGCCCCGGCACCCGACCCGGCCGGCCGCCGTGCCGTACCCGTCCCCCGACCCGTCCTCCGGCCCGTCCGCACCCACGCCGCTCACCCTCGACGCCGCGAAGGCCCTTCAGGGCCTGCTCGGCGCCGAGATCGGACCCGGGCTCGGCGAGCGGGAGCTCGACGGGGTCGAGGCCCGGTTCGGCTTCCGGTTCGCGGCCGACCACCGCACGTTCCTCGCCGCCGGGCTGCCGCTCGGCTCGCCGAGCTGGCCGGACTGGCGCGACGGCGACCCGGACGACCTCGCCCGGCGGCTGTCGCAGCCGGTGGAGGGAGTGCTCTTCGACGTGCGGCACAACCGCTTCTGGCACCCTCGCTGGAGTCCGAGGCCGACGGGAACGGCCGAGGCCCTGCGGGTCGCGCGGGCCGAGCTGGCGACCGTCCCGCAGTTGGTCCCCGTCTTCGGCCATCGCTGTCTGCCCGGCACGGCGAGCGAGTGGGGCCACCCCGTGCTGTCCGTCCACCAGACCGACATCATCCTCTACGGGAACGATCTCGCCGACTACGTCCGGCGCGAGTTCACCGGCCGTTCGAGCAGCCTCTTCGGACGGGCGACCGTGGGCTTCTGGTCGTACTTCGTCGGCGGCGGTCCGAGCATCGACGTCACCGCGCCCACGCCGTACCGGCCCTACGCCGTCACCGCGCGGGAGGCGGTCGAGGAGCTGCGGATGCTGGCGCTGGAGCGCCTGATCGGCCGATGGCACCGCCCGGAGCGGTTGATCGAGGCCGGCCTGACGGCCCTGGTGCTCGACGTCGAGTCGGATTCGCTGCCGCTGCTCGCCGGTCTGACCCGTACCGAACACGAGGAGGCCGAGGCACTGTTCGACCGGGTCCTGACGGAGCTGGGCCTGGCCCGGGACCTCCCCACCGCCGACCCCGGTGTCGACACAGAGGCCCGCTGGGAACTGGTCCGCTGGTGGCTCCGGCTGATCGTGAACGGCGCCCTCGCCCCCGTCGCCGGGGGCGACCTGATCGAGTACGAGGGCTGGGGGCCCCTGGGTCGGCCGCCGGCGCTCCGGCCGCTCGTCAACCTCGTCGCCGCGTACCACGACACGACGAACCACGACACGACGAACGACGACACGGAGGCCGTACGGGAGGGGAGGCGCGAGCGCTCGGCCGCGGCGATCGTCGCGGAGGCCGAGGCACTGCTCGCGGGCCCCTGGCCACCGCGCGGCAGTCGGGCCGCGGACGACGGCCGCGGCGGACGGCGGGCCGGGCGGTGAGGCGAGGACCTCCTGGGCATAGGGTGAGCCCATGCCTAGAACTTCTCCTTCCGTCGCCATGGAATCGCTTCTCTCCGGCAACCGGCGTTTCGTGTCGGGCTCACCGGAACACCCGAACCAGGACGCCGCGCGCCGCACGGAGTTGGCTCCGGGACAGGAACCGTTCGCGGTGATCCTGGGCTGCTCCGATTCCCGCCTCGCGGCCGAGATCATCTTCGACCAGGGGCTCGGGGACCTGTTCGTGGTCCGGACCGCCGGTCACGTCATCGGACCGGAGGTGCTCGGCAGCGTCGAGTACGCGACCAGCGTCCTCGGGGCGCGCCTGGTCGTCGTGCTCGGGCACGACTCCTGCGGCGCGGTCGCCGCGGCCCGCGCGGCCGTGGAGGACGGCTTCGCGGCGGGCGGCTTCGTGCGGGACGTGGTGGAGCGGGTGACGCCCAGCATCCTCGCGGCCCGCACGGCCGGTCTCACCGCCGACAGCGACATCATCGACGAGCACATCCGGCACACCGTCGACCTGCTGCTCGACCGTTCCCGGCTGCTGGCCGAGCAGGTCAAGGCCGGCGATATCGCCGTCGTCGGCCTCGGCTACGCCCTCGCCGAGGGCAACGCCCGCGTCGTGACCACCCGCGGTGACGTCCCGGAGGGAGTCCCGGCGTCGTGACGCTCCGCTTCGACTGCTCCGACCCGTCCGCCCGTACGCAGGGTCTGAAGGAGGCGGCCGCGGCCGTGCGGCAGGGCCGGCTCGTGGTCATGCCGACGGACACCGTCTACGGGGTGGGGGCCGACGCCTTCGATCCGGCGGCGGTGGCCGGGCTGCTCGCCGCGAAGGGCCGGGGGCGGCAGAAGCCGTCTCCGGTGCTCGTGAATTCCGCCGAGGCGCTGAGCGACCTGACGGAGGAACTTCCGGAGGCGGCCCGGGCGCTGATCGACGCCTTCTGGCCGGGCGGGCTCACTCTGGTGGTCAGGCACCGGGCCTCGCTGGCCTGGGATCTGGGCGAGACCGGTGGCACGGTCGCGATCCGCATGCCCGACCACCCGCTCACGCTCGACCTCCTCGCCGCGACGGGACCGCTGGCGGTCTCCAGCGCGAACCTGACCGACCACCCCTCGCCGCAGGACTGCGACGCCGCGCAGGCCATGCTGGGCGATTCGGTCGCCGTCTATCTCGACGGGGGCTCCACGGCCGGCCCGGTCTCCTCGTCGATCGTGGACCTCAGCGGCGAGGTGCCGGTCCTCGTCCGCGACGGCGTCCTGTCGGTGGACCGTCTGCGGACGGTCGTACCCGACCTGGTCGTGCGGTGAAGTAGTCCGCCGGGGAGGGCGGCGCGATGCGCCGCCCTCCCTCTCGGAACGCTCAGTGGTCAGTCGTCAGCGGTCAGCGCAGGTATACGTATCGCGCGATGCGCGGCGCCCGGCGGACGAGCCAGGCACAGAACAGCCCGAGGACCACCCCCACGGCCACGTCGCTGGGGTAATGCGCGCCGCTCTGGACGCGCTCGACCGCCACCAGTGCGGCGGGCACGGCGCACGCGGCTCCGGCGGCCGGCCATGTCGGTGTCACCGCGGCCGTGAAGGCCACCGCGGCGGCCGTGTGCCCGGAGGGGAAGGACGAGGTGTCCGGGCGATCGTCCACCTCGTCGTGCGGGAACCACTCCTTCGGCGGCCGGGGCCGCTCGGCCACCTGCTTCCCCAGGCCGTTCGACACCAGCTGCGCCACCACCAGCGCGCCCACCCCCGCCACCGCCGCCTTCCGGCCGCGCCACCCGCCCCACCACGCCATCGCGACCGCGGCACCGCCCCACAGCTTCGAACTCTCGGCGCTCTCCTCGACCACCGAGAGCACCCTGCCGACGCCGGGCGGAACCCGGGCCACCGTCCACCGAGTCACGATCCGGTCGGTCTCACGTACCCACGGCAACAAGCTCATGGCCTGCACGTGTCCCGAATCGCACCGCCTCATGCGGCCAGAAGCCCGAGGTTCTGCCGCATACCGCGCGGGCGACCGGCCGCGGTCATTACTCACCGTGAGGAATTGTCCCCGTTCGGGCTAACGCGGAGTGCTCGGCCCGAGGACAGCTCCTAGCTTGAAGCGACGGTCGTCCAGCGTTGAGGAAGATCTCGATGAACAGCCGTACCTCGATCGCCGGCATAGTTCTGGGCATGGTCTGCGCCGCCTCGCTCTCCGGCATCGCCCACGCCCAGGATCTCGACTGCCGGGACTTCCGCTTCCAGGAAGACGCCCAGGCCGAATTCCACCGGGACCCGAGCGACCCGCACGGGCTGGACGAGGACCAGGGCCCCGACGACGGCATCGCCTGCGAAGCACTGCCCCGACGCTCCGACACCGGAACCGTGCGGCCGACGCCCACGAGCACGGGCGGCACCGTGACGCAGCCCGTGAACCCCATGCCAACCCGCGGCACCCAGGGGGGAATCGGCGGAGCATCCGGCCCCACCGACCTCAGCACAGGAATCGGCCTCACCCTGGCGATCGGCGCGACCACAGCCGGCGGCTACGTCATCGCCCGCCGCCGCCGCGCCTGACCCACCCTCAAATGCGACGGAGGCGGCCACCCCAGCGCGCGGTGGCCGCCTCCGTATGCCCCGCACATCGCCGCCACTTCAACCGGCTGAACTCCGAGCGCGTCAGGGGAACTTATGGGCCCGCAGAGCCCGGAGTCCGAGCAACCCTCCGCTGCCAGGGCGGCAGCGAACCGGCTGAGGGAAGCCCACGCGTCCGTGCGCGGGGTGGCAGACTCCTCGGGTTACCCCTGTGTACGCGTGGCCCGAGAAAGCAGCCGATACATGTCCGACCCGATACCCGGTCCTCCCCACCACGCCCACGATCCGTGGGCGCCTCCGCCGCAGAGTGGGCCGACCTGGCCCGCTCCTCCACACTCCGGGTGGGGACCGCAGGCTCCCGTGCCGGCGCAGCGGCGGGGGCCGGTGGCCGCTCCGCCGGGGGCGGCCTATCACGAGCAGGGGCGCAACGGGCGGCAGCGCACTGCGGCGCGGGTCGGGGAGTTCTTCCTCGTCCTCGCGCTGATGGTCGCGGCGATGGTCGTCACGTTTGCCGGCTCCGCCGTCCTCGGCGCAGTCCTGGGGCTGGAGTCGGCCGCGGCCGACGGTGACGGGTTCTTCGCCGACCCGCTGCTCGACAACGCCGTCATGCTGGTGGCCCTGGCCCTGTGGACCCCGGCCGTGCTGATCGCCGTCCGCGTGTGCGGCGGACGCCCTGCCGGCACCGTCGCGTCCGTCGTCGGACGAATCCGATGGGGTTGGCTGGGGTGGTGCTTCGGGCTGGCCGCGGCCGTGTTCGTCGTGCAGAACCTCGTACTGATGGCCTGGAGCCTGCTCCAGGACGGCTCCGAGGCCGTGCCCGGGACGGTGCCGGGGTGGCCCGAACTCGCCCTCAGCCTGGTCGTGTTGTGGGCGCTCGTGCCGTTCCAGGCGGCCGCCGAGGAGTTCGTCTTCCGCGGCTGGCTGCCCCAGTTGTTCGGTGGGTTCCTCCGCTCCCCCTGGCCCGGGGTGGCCGTGGCCTCGCTGCTGTTCGCCCTCGCGCACGGCTTCGGGCAGTTGTCCGGGTTCCTGCTGCTGTGCTATTCGGCGGCCTGGTGGGGCTGGCTCACCATCCGTACGGGCGGCCTGGAGGCCGTCATCGCCGCCCATACGGTCAACAACCTCATCGCCTTCTCCCTCGCCGCGGTCTTCGGAGAGCTGGCCGACCAGAGCACCGCCGCCGACGCCCCCTGGGAGGCGTTGGCCGCCGAGTTCGTGTTCGCGCCGGTGTTCTGCCTGATCGCCGCGCGGCTCGCCGACCGGCGCGGTGTCACCGCTCGCACACCGAACCTCACGGCTTGACCGCTGGCCAACCTCGGCGTTGAAGACGGCCTGGCCCCGGTTCAGCGCACCCGCCCCGGGCCTTCAGCCGGTTCGCCGGGACCTCCGGGGCGGGGAGGCGGGCGCCGTCGTAGCCCTCCACCTCGCCGAAGCGGTCGGACGTCATCCAGTCCGGCCTCCGCAGTGTCCGATCAACGGCGGAGCTGCTCACCGGTGCGAAGTGCGTAGGCGCGTCCACCCGCTCGGCGATAATCGCGCTCCACGGCCTGGCACGTCGGACACCGGAATCTCGAGCCCTCGGCGTCATCGGCACGTGGCAGCGCAGCCCATGACAGTTCCCCGATACAGCCAGGAAAGACAGCACATGCTCTCTACGACACCCGCGTCCGCTGGAACGAGAACCGCAGCAGCGGCCCTCGTTCTCGCGCTGGTCGCCGCCGGATTCTCGGCGACGCATGCCATGGCCGAGGAGGCCGTTCCCGTCTCGCTCGCCGAGGCCTTCGACAACGCCGGTATCGCACCCGAGGCTTCGCCCGCTCTCGCGAACCTCGACGGAACGGGCGACAGTCTGTCCGCCGAAACGCTGAATGCCGCGGGCTGGAGCCGCGGAGCGCACATCACCGTCAGCGGCACGACCTACACCATGCCCGACGTGGCCCCCGGTCAGATGGACAACATCGTCGCAGCGGGCCAGCGGGTGTCCGTGTCCGGTTCCGGCAACGCCCTCGGCTTCCTGGTCACCGCCACCGGCGGTGCGGCGAGCGGCTCCGGCACCGTGCACTACAGCGACGGCACCACCTCCGCGTACACCCTCGAGAACGTCGGTGACTGGGAGGCCGGCAACACGGTCGCCGCGGCCGTCGTGCTCGGCCGTTCCGCGCGGGGCACGGCGCCGGTGAAACTGTTCGCGGTCACCGTCCCGATCAGCCCGGGCAAGACGGTCTCCTCCGTCACCCTGCCCTCCCTGCCCGCCGGCGGGCCCCGACTGCACGTCTTCTCCGCGGCGGTGCGCGGCACTCCTGCCGCGCCCGGTGGTGCCGCCTGGGTCGGAAGCTGGGCCACATCCTTCAGCTACGGGCGCAGCACCTCCATGGGAACCGACTATCCGGACTGGACGAACCAGACGTTCCGCATGGTGGTCAACCCCCACACCAGTGGATCCACGGTCCGGCTGCGCTTCGCCAACACCTTCTCCCCCGACCCCGTGCAGCTCGGCCACGTCACCGTCGCCGAGCAGGCCGACCAGGCCACCGCCGCGCAGGCGCCCGTCACCGTGACCTTCGGCATGAACCAGCGGACCACGCTGCCGGCAGGCGGAGAGGTCGTCAGCGACCCGATCTCCCTCCCCATCACCGCGGGACGGAACCTGCTGGTCAGCTACCACCTTCCGGGTACGGTGAAGGTGGCTCCCCACCACGCGTACGCCCTGACGACCTCGTACACCACCGCCCGTCTCGCCGGTGACCGTACGGCCGACGTCCAGAAGGACGCCTTCACCAAGCCCGTCTCCTTCTGGGGGCTGGTCAGCGGTGTCGACGTCGCGTCGACCGGCACCGCAGGGACCGTCGTCACCATCGGCGACTCCCAGACCGACGGCGGCCACAGCACCGCGAACACCAATCGACGTTATCCCGACTTCTACGCGTCCTTCCTCGGTGACGTCGCGTCCTCCCCCGGCGTCCTCAACGCCGGCATCAGCTCGAACCGGATAGCCAAGGACTACTCCACCGGTTCGGGCCCGAGCGCGGTCACCCGCCTCGATCGCGACGTCTTCGCCCAGCCCAACGTGCGTGAGGTCGTCCTCTACGAGGGCGTCAACGACATCGTCCACGACAACGCCTCGGCCACCACCGTCACGAACGCCATCCGCACGATCGCGGCCCAGGCCCGTGCCCGCGGGATCCGCATCACGGTGGCCACCGTCCCGGGCTTCTCCGGGTACACCGGCGGCACCGGCTCCTTCCGGCTCCACGAAGCCGTGCGGCAGTCCGTGAACGCGTACATCCGCACCACGAGCGACATCGACGGCTACATCGACTTCGACGTGGCCACCAAGGACCTCGACGATCCCTACGCCCTCCGGCCCGCGGTCGCGAGCGCGGACAAGCTGCACTTCAACGACGCCGGTACGGAACTCCTCGGCCGCACTCTGGCGGACCGGGTACCTCGGGCGTCGCTGCCCATGGGAGAGACCATCGCCGCCGACTTCAACGGCGACTCGGTCACCGACCTGATGGCCCGGCACGACCCCACGGGCACCCTGAAGGTGTGGTTCAACCGCGGCGACGGCACGTACGACAGGGCGAAGGACCTCACCCTCGGCTGGCAGAACTACTCCCAGACCACCGCCGCCGACTTCACCGGCGACGGCAAGGCCGACATCCTGGCCCGCTACGAAGGTCCCGCCAACGAGACCGTCCCCCAGAACACGCTCCGCATGTGGACCAACCGGGGCGACGGCACCTTCAACGCCCCCCGCAACGTGACCGGCGGCTGGAACTTCACCCAGACCGCGACCGCCGACTTCGACGGAGACGACAAGGCCGACCTCATCGCCCGCGATCCCGACGGCTACCTGAAGTTCTGGGGCGGCCGGGGCGACGGCACCTTCAAGGCGTCCGTCGTGCTCACCGCGGGCTGGAACTTCACGCAGACCGCCGCAGCCGACTTCAACGGTGACGGCCAAGCCGACATCCTCGCCCGCGATCCCGCGACGAACAGCCTGAAGATGTGGACGCACAACGCGGCCGGCTACTTCAACAAGCCGGTCCAGGTCACCGGTGGATGGAGCTTCTCCCAGACCGTCGCCGCCCAGGACTCCGACGCCGACGGCAAGGCGGACATCCTTGCACGGGACAACTCCACGGGCACCCTCAAGGTCTGGTCCGGCCATGGCAACGGCACCTTCGAAGCCGCCCGTGACGTGACGAAGGGCTGGTAGGACTCCCGAAGCGGCGTCCTACGCGACGGCGACGGTCACGGTGCCGGTGACGGTCACGGTGACGGGAGTTTGTCGGCTGCCCGAACCCGGTGGAGGTGGATCAGTACGTCATAGGCCCGGCCGATGGCCAGGACGGGCAGCGGGTCGGGGGTGAAGGTCGAGCCCGCGTCGTAGACCGGGCGGGCGCGGTCGAGCCAGGCGCGGGCCGCGGCGGGGGCGGCCCGCAGGTCGAGGTAGAAGTCCCGGTGGCCGACCCGGTCCAGCGTGTGCTCGTTCATCCCGGCGCGCGCGGCCGGGACGGTGACGGGGGTCCAGTCCCCGTCCAGGGAGGTGTCCTTGCTGAGGAAGGACCCGGCGGCGAAGCTGAACCCGATCGCGGCGTAGTCCCGGCCGAGGCGATCGCGCAGCACGGCGCCCTGGGTCCGCGGATACATGTCGGGGTGGGTGGAGAGGTATCCGATGTGGCCGTTGTGGGCCGACAGCAGCATGGTGTGGCCCGTGTGGCGATGCCACCACAGCACGTTGTCGGCCATGGCCTGGTCACGCAGGCGTTCGGCGGCGGCGACCGAGGCCGGATCGGCGAGGTCGACGGTGGCGAAGGCGAACGTCTGCGCGATGTTGAGGGCGTGCCGCATCGTCCACGCGTAGTCGCCGCCGTCACCCTCCTGGTGCTCGGCGACGAGGTCGAGCGCCTCCTGGGCACGCGCGGCGTTGGCCTCGCGTTGGGCGAGCGGCTCGCGCAGGTAGGCGAACATGTCGTCGAAGGGACGCAGTCCGGCGTACAGCTCGGTGAGCCGGGGCAGTGCCTCCGGCCGGATCTCGCGGACGGACGACAGCACGCGCTCGAAGATGTGGTCGCCGAGCTTCGGGGCCCCGAGGTCGTCCCCCATGAAGTGGACCCGGTGGCCGGGACGGCGACGGTTGTGCTCGCGCATCCAGCCGATCAGGCTGACGAACTCCTCGCGCTCCCACGGGGATCCGGCCAGCGTGGCCTCCGCGATCCGCCGCGGGTCGCCGGGTCCGCCCTGGAGGTACTCGTCGATGCGGAGCCCTGCCGACCAGCTCATCTCCAGGGCGAAGGTGGTGAAGCCGCGTTCCTCCACGAGGTAGCGGAAGACGCGTTCCTTCATGGCGAAGAACTCGTGCGAACCGTGCGTGGCCTCGCCCAGCCCCACCACCTTCGCACCCCCGACCATGCAGCTCAGCGCCCGGAGGTCCGCGGTCCGGCCGCCGGGTTCCGTGGTGCGCAACGGGTGTGCGACCCGTTCCAGGTGCCGTACGACGGCTTCTTCCGGGCCTCTTGCCGCGAGGCCGGCCGGGACGGCCGGTGCGGCACCTGGGGTGGGTTCCATCGACGCCCCTCGTACGGCCGGCGCGGGGGAAGCCATCGCGGTGGTCAGCGTCGTGGCTGCGGCCGCTCCCGCGAGTGCGAGGAACCCTCGCCGGCCGGTCGTCTTCCTGTACCCGTGCATGCCGATCTCTCCTTGCGCGCGGCGGCTTCCTGCGCCGATGAAGCGATCTTCGTGCGCCGGGATGCGGACCGCGCTGGGGTGGTCCGCCGACTTCCTCCAGAGGCCACCCCAGGTGCGGAAGGGGGGTTGCCCCCCTGGTCAGCGCACCCGCCCCGGACCTTGAGCTGCGTCGCCGGCCCCTCGGGCGCGTCCAGGCGGTCGCCGTCGTAACCCTTCAAGCCACGAGCGCGCGGCAGACGAAGAATCAGTCGTGGGCCGAGGATCGCTCGTTCACAGCCGGCTTCAGTCGCGTCACCGCTCGGCCGCGATCCATCAGGACCGGCGGTGGTCGGGCGTCCGGGACGGGAACCGTGTCCGGCGGGCCCCGGGACCCCTGCGGGTAGGGTCACTCTGCTGAGAGGTCCTGTGCAGAGTGGGAGTCACGTGTGAAGCGGCCGACGATTGCGGACATCGCGCTCCGCGCCGGAGTGTCCAAGGTGGCCGTCTCCTATGCCCTCAACGACCAGCCGGGGGTGTCCGACGCGACCCGTGCGTCGATCAAGGCGATCGCGAAGGAGCTCGGCTGGCGTCCCAACAGCGCCGCGCGGGCCCTGAGCGGTGCTCGCGCCCAGGCGGTCGGGCTCGTCGTGCGGCGGCCGGCGTCCACCCTCGGCACCGAGCCCTTCTTCATGGAGTTCATCAGCGGCATCGAGAGCGTCCTCTCCGATCGCGCGTACGCCCTGATGCTGCAGATGGTCGACAGCGAGGAGCGCGAGCTGGAGATCTACCGGCGCTGGTGGGGAGAGCGACGGGTGGACGGCGTGTTCCTGGTCGACCTGCGCACCGACGACCCGCGCGTGCCGGCGGTCGAGGCCCTCGGCCTGCCCGCCGTGGTCATCGGGCCGCCGCACACGGCGGGCTCCCTGCCCGCCGTGTGGTCGGACGACGGGGAGAGCGTGCGCGAGGCGGTGCGCTACCTGGTGACGATCGGCCACCGGCGCATCGCGCGGGTGGCCGGCCCCGAGGGCTTCGCGCACACCGCAGTGCGGGACGCCGCCCTCCGCGAGGCCTGCGCGGAGGCGGGTCTGCCCGAGCCCGAGATCGTCCACACCGACTACACCGGCGACGAGGGAGCCCGCGCCGCCCGCCGGTTGCTCATCGCCGCCGAGCGCCCCACGGCGATGATCTTCGACAACGACATCATGGCGGTGGCCGCGCTGTCCGTGGCCCAGGAGATCGGTCTCTCGATCCCCCGCGAGCTGTCCGTCGTGGCCTGGGACGAATCGCCGCTCACCCAGGTCGTCCGTCCCCCGCTGTCCGCCCTCTCCCGGGACATCCCGGCGTACGGGGCCGGCGCGGCACGGACCCTGCTCGCCCTCGTCGCGGACGAGGAGGTCGGGAACGTGGAGGAGGAGTACGCCCGGTTCGTACCACGGGGCAGCACCTCCGCCCCGTCGGCCTGAGCCGTCCTTCGGACGCCGCGAGCACTAACTACTTCGTGGCTCCTTGCGCGAAGCCGTTGTAGATCCACCGCTGGAGCAGAAGGAAGACGACGAGCGTCGGCAGGATGACGAGGATCGCGCCCGCCGAGATGGCCTCCCAGTGCGCACCGAAGGGGCCCTTGAAGCGGAACAGCGAGGTGGAGATGGTCCCGAGGTCCTCCGAGTGCATGTAGAGGAAGGGGATGTAGAAGTCGTTGTAGGTGGTGATCCCCTTGATGATGACGACGGTGGCGATCGCCGGCTTGAGGAGCGGAAGAATGATCTTCCGGTAGATCGTGAACGCGTTGGCGCCGTCCAGGCGGGCGGCCTCGTCCAGCGAGCGGGGGATGGAGCGGATGAACTGCAGGAAGACGTAGACAGAGACGATGTCCGTGCCCATGTAGAGGAGGATCGGGGCCCAGCGGGTGTCCACCAGGCCGAAGCTGTTGACGACCTGGAAGGTCGCGACCTGGGTGGTGACGCCCGGTACGAGGGTGGCGACGAGGAAGAGCGCCATGACGGGCTTCTTCGCCCGAAAGTCGAAGCGGTCGACCGCGTAGGCCGTCATCGAGCCGATGATCACGGTGCCGCCGACCGAGAAGACGAGGATGAAGGCGGTGTTGCCGAAGGCCGCGAGCATGTGGGCGTCGGTGAACGCCGTGGCGTAGTTCCGGAAGTTCAGCCAGTCCCCCGGCAAGGAGAGCGCGCCGCCGCCGGACACCTCCTCGGACGTCTTGAGCGAGGTGAGGAGGACCACGGCGAGGGGCAGCAGGACCACCACCGTCGCGGCGAGCAGGGACAGGTAGGTCAGCGCGGTCCCGACCGGCAAGCGGCGGCGGCGCGTCGTCGGGGCGGGGATCATACGAGGTCCACCTTGTCGTCGGGCACGAGCCGGCGCTGGATCCAGGTGATCAGCAGGATGATCGCGAGCAGCACCACGGCCGCTGCCGAGGCCAGGCCGGTCTTGTTGAACTGGAAGGCGAGCTTGACCGTCTGGATGACGAAGGTCGATGTGCCGGTCGCGCCGCCGGTCATGATGTAGGGGATCTCGAACACGGACAGGGAGCCGGAGACCGCCAGGATGACGCTGAGGCTGAGGACGGGCTTGATGCTCGGGGCGATGATGTGGCGGAACTGCTTCCACTTGCCCGCACCGTCCAGCTGGGCCGCCTCGTAGAGCTCGCCCGGAATGGACTGGATGGCGCCGAGGAAGAGGACGAAGTTCAGCCCTGTGAAGCGCCAGACCGACACGCCGGCCAGGGACACGTTGGCAGAGGTGGGATCGCCCAGCCAGGGGTGGTCGGTGGCCACGCCGAGCCAGGCCAGTACGGAGTCGAGGGTCCCTCCGTCCTGGAAGAAGTAGAGGAAGACGAAGCCGATCGCGACGCCGTTGATGAGGTAGGGGAAGAAGAGGATCCCTTTGAAGAAGTTGCGGAACCTGAGATCGAAGCTCAGGACCGTGGCGAAGTAGAGGGCGACTCCGATCTGGAGGACGGACGCGGCGAGGTAGTAGCCGCTGACGAAGAAGACCCGGAAGAGCTCGGGGCGGGTGAAGATCCGGACGTAGTTGTCCACCCCCGTGAACTCGCGGTCGGGGCTCACTCCGTCCCAGTCGGTGAAGCTGTAGGAGACCATGCTCGCCACGGGCACGTAGGTGAACGTGATCAGCAGCGCCAGCGGCACCGCCAGGAAGAACCACGGGGTGGCGCGCCGGAGCGGGGAGTCGCGCCAGGAGCGTCCCCGGGTGCTCGTGGCGCCCGGGGGTTTCCAAGCCGCGACGGCGGCCGGGCCCGCCGGGCGGTCGTCCCGCGTCGCCTGACGCGGCCTCCGCGCCGGCTCGGTCCGGGAGGGGGCAGGAGGTGTGTCGGTCATGTCGGCCTTTCGTGTCCGCGGCTGCGGGAGGTCGGGGCCCCGGCCGTTGTCGTACGACCGGGGCCCGCTCCGCCGGTGTCAGGAACCGGCGGTCTTCGCCGCCTCGTCCCACCTCTTGTTCAGGTCGGCGAAGAAGTCCTGGAGGCTTCCCTCCTGCGCTCCGCGGGCGGTGTCGATGAGCTTCTGCCGGTAGTCGGGCTTGTTCAGGCCGATTTCGGCCGTGTTGTCGATGTCGTTGACCAGGGCCGTCTGGGCCTCGGAGCGCTCCACGAAGGTGACATCGTTGTCAACAAAGTCCTTGAGGGTCGCCGGCATCGGAGCCGACTTCACCGCCGGCACCGCGCCCTCCCGCTCCGAGTAGCCGGACTTCTCCGTGAACCAGTCGATCCAGGCGCGCGCGGCCGGCTTGTTCTCGGAGTAGGCGCTGACGGCCTGCTGGTAGTCGGAGACCAGGGTGGCGCAGAACTTGCCGTCCTTCTGGGCGGGGAAGGGCATGAAGCCGATGTCCGCCGGCGAGCCGCCGGCCTCCTTCGCCGCACCCTGCATCTGCGTGATCGACCAGGAGCCGAGCATCATCGTGCCGACCTTGCCCTCGGCGAGCATCGCCTTGGAGCTCTCCCAGTTCGTGGTGGTCGGGTCCTTCTCCGCGAGCCCCTGCTTCACGATGTCGTGGACCAGCGTGTCGATGGCGTGGAGCTCTCCCCCGGCCCGCCACGGCGACACCGGGCCGGCCAGCTTGTCGGTCGCCTTCGCGTCGCAGGTCACGGATCCCACGTTGGCGGTCCACTGGACCAGCGGCCAGCCGTCCTTGAAGTTCGTGTAGTAGGGAACCGCCTCGGTCCTGTCGCCGATGGCCTTCAGATCCGCGAGGAACTCCTGCGGGGTCTTCGGCCACGCGGCGATCCCGGCCTTCCTCCACACGGTCTTGTTGTAGACGAAGCCGTTGGCGGTGCCGAACTGGGCGATGCCGTAGACCTTTCCGGCCACCTCGGTCTTGTCGCTGAAGCGGTACTTCCCCGCGAGTTCGGCGGTCGTCCCGAGGGGGGCGAAGAACTTCGGGTAGTCGTTCTTGGCGACCGCCGCGGGGATCATCAGCACGTCACCGTAGGCCTTGGCGTTCATACGGATCTTCACCTCCCCCTCGTAGTCCGTGATCCCCTCGAACTTCACCTTCACCTTGGGGTAGGTCTTGTTGAACTCCGCGGCGTACCGCTTCAGCGTGCCGTTCTGGACGAGGTCGGTCCGCTGGGTGAGGACCTTGATCTCACCGGAGACCCCGTTCGGATCGTCGGGAGCCGCCGCGGTCTCGCCCGACGCGGCACCTCCGCCACCGCATCCCGCCACGGTCAGCATCGCAACGGTGAGAAGCACGCCCGTGAGCGTCTTCGTCTTCCCCATGTGCCCAACTCCTTCAGGGTTACGGCTCAGGTCAAAGTGGGATGTCGGCACTATGACAGGACCATGTGAACCGGTAAAGCTCACGATTCCCGCGCGATGCCCAATCGTTATCGGAAGGCCACACCGATGGGGATTCCCGCCCCAGTTGGCACCTTTCTGCGCACGAAACGTCACTGAACTCAGCTTTACCGGTTCATGGACAGCCGGTTTGCGGGCGGCTAGGTTGTCCGGGTCGTATACGCATCCCGCCGCAGTCAGGCGATTGGAGCCGCACACATGAAGGACGTCACCCAGCTGAGCGAGGGCTGGAGCCTGTGCCACGAGGGCGCACTGCTCCCGGCCCGCGTCCCCGGCTGCGTCCACACCGACCTGCTCGCCGCGCAGGTCATACCCGACCCCTTCATCGGCCGGAACGAAACCGAGATCGCGTGGGTCGGCAGGCAAGGATGGTCCTATGTCACGGAGTTGACCCACGACAGCGCGCACGAGCGCACGGAGCTGGTCTTCGACGGACTGGACACGGCCGCGGAGATCGTCCTGGCCGGCAACACCCTCGGCACGACCCGCAACATGCACCGCGCCCACCGCTTCGACGTCACCGGCCGCACGGGACACCTGGAGGTGCGCTTCGGCTCGGCGTACGAAGAGGCGGACCGGGTCCGCGCACTCACCGGGGAACGGCCCAACGTCTACCCCGAGCCCTTCCAGTACGTCCGCAAGATGGCGTGCAGCTTCGGCTGGGACTGGGGCCCCACCGTCGTGACGGCGGGCATCTGGCGCCCGGCGCGCCTGGAGCACTGGTCGACCGCCCGGCTCGCCGAAGTCCGCCCGCTCGTCACGGTCGACGGCGCGACCGGTCACCTCGAGCTCCGGCTCCGGGCCGAGCGCACGGAACGCGGCACCGGCCGACCGCTGACCGTCCGGGCCACCGTCCGGGGGGAGGAGACGGAGGCCGAGGGCCGGGTCTCCTTCACCGGAGACCAGGCGGTGCTGCGTCTCGAGGTGCCCGCGCCGCGGCTGTGGTGGCCGCGCGGCTACGGCGACCAGCCCCTTTACGAGCTCGAAGTGACCCTGCTCGACGAGGAGGAAGGATCCCTCGATGCCTGGCGGCGCCGGATCGGCTTCCGTACCGTCGAGCTCGACCGGTCCTCCGACGCGCACGGAACCGGCTGCACCTTCGTCGTCAACGGCGTCCGGATCTTCGCACGCGGGGTCAACTGGATCCCGGACGACGTGCTGCCCTCCCGGATGACGCCGGAGCGCTACCGGGCCCGGCTCCGTCAGGCCGCAGAGGCCAACGTGGACCTGGTGCGCGTCTGGGGCGGGGGCATCTACGAGGACGACGCCTTCTACGACGTCTGCGACGAACTCGGGCTCATGGTGTGGCAGGACTTCCTGTTCGCCTGCGCCGCCTACCCCGAGGAACAGCCGCTGCGCGGCGAGGTCGAGACAGAAGCGCGTGACAACGTTGTCCGCCTGATGGCACACCCCAGCCTGGTCCTCTGGAACGGCAACAACGAGAACCTCTGGGGCTTCCGCGACTGGGACTGGGAGGGGCCGCTCGCGGGCGACTCCTGGGGTGAGGGGTACTACCTCGGCGTGCTCCCGCGCGTCGTCGCCGAGCTGGACCCGACGCGCCCGTACACGGCGGGCAGCCCGTGGTCCGGCTCCTGGGACCACCATCCCAACGACCCCCGCCACGGGACCCACCACTCCTGGGAGGTGTGGAACCGCCAGGACTACGCCGAGTACCGCGCGAGCGTCCCCCGCTTCGTCGCCGAGTTCGGCTGGCAGGCGCCCCCCGCCCTCGCGACGCTGCACCGCGCCCTGCCCGGCGAGCGGCTCGCCCCGGACTCGCCCGGCATGCTCCACCACCAGAAGGCCGAGGACGGCAACGGCAAACTGGACCGGGGCATCGCCCGGCACTTCCCGTTCCCCGAGGCCGACTTCGACCGCTGGCACTACCTGGCGCAGGTGGTGCAGGCGCGGGCCGTGGCGGCGGGCATCGAACACTGGAGGGCCCACTGGCCGGTGTGCGCCGGCACGGTGGTGTGGCAGCTCAACGACTGCTGGCCGGTGAGCTCGTGGGCGGCGATCGATGGCGACGGCCGGCTCAAGCCGCTGTACCACGAACTGCGCCGGGTGTACGCGGACCGGCTGCTGACGCTGCTGCCGACCGAGGACGGGCCGGTGCTCGCCGTCGACAACCAGTCGGGTGCTTCCTGGCATGCCCAGGTCGTCCTGCGGCGGTTCGACGTGGCCGGCACCGTCCTGGCGGAGTGCGCAATCGAGGTCGAGGCCGCGCCACGCTCGGTCGTCCGGCCGGCGCTCCCGGCGGAACTGCTGCCCGCCCCCGGCTCCCCCGAGGAGTTCCTCGTCGCCGACGCCGACGGGCTGCGTGCGGTGCACTTCCCGGTGCCCGACCGGGAGTTCGCCTACCCGCCCGCCCGTTACGACGTCCGGCTGGAGGCGGCCCCCGGTGAGGACACGGCCGTCGACGTGGTGGTGACGGCGCGGACGCTGGTGAGGGACCTCCTCCTCCAGGCCGACCGGCTCGGTCCGGCGGCGAGTGCCGACCGGGGCCTGCTCACGCTGCTCCCCGGCGAAGAAGCGAGGATCCGGGTGAGCGGCTTCCGGGACCTCGACGGCGTCGAGCGGGTCCGCGCGGCCCTGTTCAGCGTGGCCCCGGCGTGAGCACCGGCACGTCCCGGGTGACCATCAACGACGTCGCCAAGCGGGCCGGCGTGTCGAAGGGCGCCGTCTCCATGGCGTTCAACGACCGCCCGGGGGTGTCGCGGGCGACCCGGGAGCGGATCTTCGAGGTCGCCCGGGAGCTGGGCTGGACCCCGCACCAGACCGCGCGGAGCCTGTCCGGCCGACGCGCGGGCATCGTAGGTCTGGCGATCTGCCGCCCGGCCCGGCTGCTCGGCCTGGAGCCCTTCTACATGGAGTTCATCTCCGGCATCGAGAGCGTGCTGACGGAGCGTTCGTGTTCCCTGCTGCTCCGTCTGGTGCGGGACCTCGACGAGGAGGTGGCCCTGTACGAGGAGTGGTGGCGGAGCAAGACGATCGGCGGGGCGATCCTGGTCGACTTCCACCGGGAGGATCCCCGGATCCCGCCGCTGCGGGCGCTGGGGCTGCCCGCGGTCGCCGTCGGGCACCCGTCGCTCACCGGCGGGTTCCCCTCGGTGTGGACGGACGACGCCACGGCGGCCGCGGACGCGGTGCGGTACCTGGCGGCGCTCGGCCACCGGCGCATCGCCCGCGTGGGCGGGCCGGCGGGGCTCGGGCACAGCGCCATCCGCGCGCGGGCGTTCGAGACCACGATGGCCGAGCTCGGTCTCGACGGGCGCCGCCAGGTGTCGACCGGATTCGCCGGCGAGGAGGGCGCCCGGGCGACTCGCGGGCTGCTGCTGACGCGGGACCGCCCGACGGCGATCGTGTACGACAACGACATCATGGCCGTCGCGGGGGCCGCCGTGGCGGCCGAGATGGGTCTCGTGGTGCCGGACGACGTGTCGTTGCTGGCCTGGGACGACTCGCAGCTGTGCCGGCTCACGCATCCGCCGCTGTCGGCGATGAGCCATGACGTGCACCGCTTCGGCGAGGAGGTCGCGGGTGCCCTGTTCGAAGTGATCGAAGGCACCCGGAGCGAGGCGCTCCAGGTGTCGACGCCGTCGCTGACCCCCCGGGGTTCCACGGGCCCGCCCCGTACGCGCAAAGGCGCATGACGAGAGGCCGTACCTCCAGCGGGGAGGTACGGCCTCGCGTCCCGACGGCCCTGGGAACGCCCCCCCGGCCGCCGGCTCCGCGGAGTCGGCTCGTTCGCGAGCCGCCCGGGCTCCGGCAGCGGAACCTTCGGTGCGCCGCGCCCCTGGCACTTCCGGGCCGGCGGTTCACCGGAACGCCCAGCACGCGGCCGTCTCAGGAGGCTCGCAGGCGCGGGTGCGCCCGCAGCCAGCGCAGGTGCTCGACGGCGGTGGCGCCCCTGCCTCCGGCGTGGTCACCGAAGGACCATTCCCTGATGTCCTTCTCCCCCGCGTACGCGCCGAAGGCCGCGAGGACGGTGGAGGGCGGGCAGACGGGATCCATCAGACCGGCGCTGAACAGCGCGGGGGCCGTGGCCCGGCGGGCGAAGTGCACGCCGTCGAAGTGCCCGAGGGTGGTGAAGACCCGTTCCGTCGCGTAGGGGTCGTGGTGGCGGAGGTAGTCGACGAGTTCGGTGTACGGGCCCTCGGTGGCCGTCTCGGCGCCGCGCCGGATGTGGCAGAGGAACGGCACGTCGGGCAGGGCGCCCGCGATGCGGTCGCCGGTGAGACCGGCGACGGCCAGTGCGAGGCCGCCTCCCTGGCTGGCGCCCTGGACCACGATCCGCCGCGGGTCGACGTGGGGGATCGTGCGTGCGGCGTCGACCGCCCGGACGCAGTCGGTGACGAGGCGCCGGTAGTAGTGGGCGTGCGGCGACTCGACGCCCCGGGTCATGAACCCGTGCACCCAGTGGGTGCCTCCGTCCGGGTGCGGATCGGGGGTGTCGTGGCCCTGGCCCCGGCTGTCGACGACGAGGTGGGCGTATCCGGCGGACGCGTACAGGAGATGGTCGACGACCCGCCCCCGGCCTCCGCTGTAGCCGATGTACGTGATCACCGTCGGCAGGGGTTCCTCTGCCTCGGAAGGGACGAGGAGCCACGCCGCGACGGGCTGGCCGGCCCAGCCGGCGAACCTCACGTCGTAGGCGTCGAGCGTGGTGAGGGGCGAGTCGGACACCGGCCGGACGACCGGATCGCTCCCGGCCTCCCGAGCCGTCCGCAGGGTCTCGTCCCAGAAGGCGTCGAAGTCCGCCGGCTCCTCCGGGAGGCCGGCGGTCCGGGCGGCCGGGTGGTCCGGCGGAAGGTCGGTGTACGGCACGGGAGGCTCCTCACGGAGGGGACCGGCCGCGCTCTGCCCGTCGGGGCGGCGCGGCCGGTCGTGTCGGGTGGGGTGCGTGCCCCGTCACGGCGGACGGGGCCCGGGGGGGCGGGTCAGCTCTTGCCGCAGGTGGTGCCGTTGAGGGTGAAGGTGGCGGGGACGGCGTTGCCGCCGGTGGACGAGGCGCTCAGGCCGAAGCTCACGCTGCCGCCGGCCGGGATGGTCTCGGTCCAGGACTCGTGCGTGGCGTGCACCTGGTCGCCCTCCTGGGCGACCTTGGCGTTCCAGGCGGAGGTCACGGTCTGGCCGCCCGGGAAGGCGAAGTCGAGCCGCCAGCCCTTGACGGCCTGGGTGCCGGTGTTGCGGATGGTGACGTCGGCGTTGAAGCCGGTGCCCCAGTCCTGCAGCCGGTAGCCGACGGTGCAGCTTCCGGTGGACGGCCCCGCCGCGGTGGTGAGGCCGAGGGTGACGGAGCGCGGGGAGCGGTTGCCGGCGGCGTCGCGGGCGTACACGGCGAAGGTGTAGGTCGTGGAGGGCGTCAGACCGGTGAGCGTGGCGCTCGTGCCCGTCGTGGTGGTGACGGGGGTCTCCGCCGAGCCGTTGACGCGGACGACGTCGTAGCCGGTGACGCCGGTGTCGTCGGTGGCGGCGGCCCAGGTCAGCCGGGCCCCGGTGGCGGTCACCTCGGTCGCGGTGGGAACGCCGGGGGCGGTCGGCGGCCGGGTGTCGCCGCCGGTCCCGCCGTAGACGCTCGCCTCGCGCGAGGTCTGCCGGATGCCGTCGGCGCCGTTGAACAGGCGCTGCCCCCAGGGCGTGAGCCGGCTCGCGTCGAAGTCGGTGGCGAGGTCGAGGTATTCCACTCCCCCGCCGTTGCCGCTCCACGACCAGCCCAGGTAGCCGAGGTTCAGCTGCCGGGCAGTGGCCATGATGGCGTCCTCGTCCGGGTTGCCGTCCGAGTGGTCGTCGCCGAACTCGCCGACCACCAGCGGGAGTTTCCGGCTGACGAAGCTGTTCAGGTACGCCTGGACCTCGGCGGCGGTGTCGTAGACGCCGTACATGTGGAGGGAGAAGACGGTGTTGCGTTCCGGGTCGGCGGCGAATACGGCGGTTGCGTTGTCCCGCATGGTGTTCGACCAGTCCTGGCCCCAGTTGGGGGCGTCCGCCATGAGGGTGTGGTGGAAACCGGCGGCGCGCAGCCGGGTCACGGCGTTCTTGGTGTCCTCGGTCCAGGCGCTGTAGCCGGTGTTGCCGTGCGGCTCGTTGCCGAGGTTGAGGACGACGTACTTCTCCTGGCCCTTGACCGCGCCGGCGACCTCCAGCCAGTAGTCGACCGCCTTGGCGAGGGCCACGGCTCCGCTCTGTTCGCCGTAGCCGGTGGTGTCGTGGGCCTCGAGGACGCAGACCAGCTTGTTGGCCTTGCACTGGGTGACGACGTTCGCGACGTCGGCGGCGCCGTTCTTCGTCCACCGGTCGCCCGTGCTGAGCACGATCCGGGCCGAGTTGGCCCCGAGCGCCTTGAGGTCGGCGAGGGCCTGACCGGTCCTGCCGGGGTACCAGGCGTGGGCGTGGTTGACTCCGCGGAAGACGAAGTCCTGGCCGTTGGCGTCGAGGAGCCGGCCGTCGGTGACGTGAAAGCCGGTGGTGGCGGTGTCGGCCGCGTGGGCCGCGGCGGGCGCGGTGGTCGTCGCGGCGGCGAGGGCGAGCAGCGCTCCTGCCGCAGTGGTCAGTGTCCTGTTCATGTGGTGCTCCCAACTCGGTCGCGCGCATGCCGGGGTGCGGTGCCGTGGCGTGCGGGCTTGCCTGACATGGAGGGTGCGGTGCTGCCGGCCCTGCGGAGCTACGCGTCGAAGACGCGGAGGTGGGCCGGTGGATTACCGCTGCTCGGTGTTCCTGCGACTCTCACCGAGCAGGGGAGGAAGTGCGCCGACCGACGGGGTGATGGCCCCCGCCCGGCGGTGGCGTGGCGGATTCGCGATACGCCCGGCGACCGAGGATGAGGCTAGAGGCGAAGGAGTCCGGAAAACAATAGGCCGAACATAACCGGTTAAGTATTCTTTGCATCCTCGTGGGGAACGGGCGTCACGCCGGACGCGGCCTCGATTCCGACTGTGGCGCGGAAGACGACTCCCCCTCCCGCGAGGGAGACCGCCTCGGCCGCGGGGACGTAGAGGGAACGCCCCGGCCCGATCCGCAAGGTGTCCCCCGTCGCGGCCGAGGTCACCCGTGCCGCTCCCTCCACGCACAGGAGGATCTGCGGCGCCCCCGCGGGAAGCGGGCGCGGCCGCTCCGCGCCGCTGAGCCGGAACCGCGACAGCCGGAAGTCGTCGACGGGGATGGGATAGATCTCTTCGCCCGCCTGTGCCCTGGGCGTGAGGACGCGGCCGGGGAGGGCGGTGAAACGGACCACGCGCAGCAACTCGGCCGCGTCGACGTGTTTGGACGTCAGTCCGCAGCGCAGGACGTTGTCGGAGTTCGCCATGATCTCCACACCAAGGCCGGAGAGGTACGCGTGCGGGACGCCGGCGCCGAGGAACAGGGACTCCCCCGGACGCAGTTCGACGCGGCGGAGCATCAGGGCGGCCAGCAGCCCCGGGTCGCCCGGGTGTGCCCGGGCGACCTCCGCGTAGCAGAGGAAGTCCTTCTGGTGCGGTCCTGCGTGCGCGACGGCTGTCGTGACGGCTTCGGTGACGGCGCCGAGAAGCCCTTCGGGCGGGCTGAGGAAGGCGGTGAAGACCTCCGCGAGGGCGGTCTCCTCCGGCCGGGTCCGCAGTACCTCGACATGGGGACGAAGGGCGGGTACGGCAAGGGCGTCCAGGAGGTCGGCGCACTGCGGGGGGCTTCGGAAACCGCACAGTCCCCGGAAGGAAGTGAGGGCGACGATCGTCTCGGGCTTGTGGTGGGAATCCCGGTAGGTGCGGTGCGGAGCGTCCAGGGGCACTCCGAGGGCGTTCTCCAGCGCGAAGCCCGCTTCGGCCCCGGCGGAATCGGGGTGGACCTGCAAGGAGAGGGGGGCGTCGGCGGCGAGCAGCTTCAGCAGGAACGGAAGCCTGGGCCCGAACCGGCGCAGTGTGGGCGCACCGAGTTCCGTCGCCGGGTCCGAGCCGATCACCCGGTCCAGGGGCAGCGACCCGTGCCCGCGGTCGACGCGGGACGGCGCGGTGGGATGGGCCCCCATCCACAACTCCGCCTGGGGCTCGCCGGTGGGCGGCGTTCCCATGAGGCTCGGAATCGCGGTGCGGGAGCCCCAGGCGTAGGGCTGGACGGTGTTGGAGAGGAGGTCCACGAGCTCTCTTTCCGGATGGGTCAAGGACGAGGTGCACGGCTGCCGGCGGCACCGGCACCCGCGCGGGACGGTCCGGCCGAAGCGGCGGCGACCGCGGCCGCCCCGATCAGTCCGGCGTCGAGCGCGAGCGCCGCCGGCACCACCGGGACGTCGCGGGTGAAATCCAGGACCGCGTAGTCGGCGAGGTGGCGGCGGAGCGGACCGAAGAGCGTCTCGCCGGACTGCGCGACACCACCGCCCACGACCACGAGGTCGAGTTCGACCAGCGCCGTCGTGGCCGCGATGCCCGCGGCCAGGGCACGACCCGCCCGGTCGAAGGCGGCGCGGGCCCTCGGGTCGCCCGCCCGGGCCGCGTTCGCGACCTCGGCGGCCGTCGGGGCGACGCCGGGCGGTGGGGTCCACCCGGCCTCCAGGGCATGGGCGGCGATGGCGGTGCCGCTGGCGAAGCGCTCGACGCAGCCGCGTGCGCCGCAGGGGCAGAGGGGGCCGTCCTGCTCCACGGTGATGTGGCCGATGTGGCCCGCGTTTCCCGAGCGGCCCGCGTGGAGAGCGCCGTTGAGGATCAGCCCACCACCCACGCCGGTGGAGACGACCATGCAGAGCGCGTTGCCCACCCCCCTCGCGGCTCCCGCCCAGTGCTCGGCCGCGGCCATCGCCACGGCGTCGCCCACGAGGACGGGCCGGATTCCGGACGGCAACCGCGGGTGCCCCCGCACACGGTCCACGAGCGGAAAGGAGCGCCAGGCCGGGATGTTGACCGGGCTGACCGTGCCCGCGACGGTGTCGACGGGCCCCGCGCTGCCGATGCCCAGACAGGAGAGTGCTGCCCACTCGGGATGGGCGGACAGTTCCTCCATGACGGCGGACACCTCGGCCATGAGCTCTGACGCGGAGCCTTGGGCTGGGGTGGCCCGCTGGGACCGGACGACCAGCCGGCCCTCGCCGTCGACCAAAGCGCCGGCGATCTTCGTACCCCCGATGTCGAGTGCTCCGTACATCATCGCGTCGAGCCTTCCGTAAGCGCGGACAGGGAAAGGTGCACCACACTCTGGGTGCAGAATGACAACGTTGTCCAGTTAACTGGTTCAGTTAAGTCCCTGTTTAGTAAAACCGAGCCCATTTCACCTACGAGCCCTGGACGAAAACCGCTGAATCACCTCATGCTCGGCTCTGCTTTCCCGCAGCCGATTTCATGTCTCCCGATCGAAGGACGCCCTCTGTCATGACCGACTCCACGGCCTTTCCGTCCGACTTCGAGTTCGGCACGGCCACCTCCGCGTACCAGATCGAGGGCGCGACGGAGGAGGACGGCCGGGGACCGTCGATCTGGGACACCTTCACCCAGCGCGGCGGCGCCGTCCTGGACGGCGGCAGCGGCGACACCGCCTGCGACCACTACCGCCGACACCGGGAAGACGTCGCCCTGCTCGCCGGCCTCGGAGTGGACACGTACCGCTTCTCCGTCGCCTGGCCGCGGATCCAGCCGTCCGGCGAAGGCCCGGTGAACCCGCGAGGGCTCGGCTTCTACGAGCGCCTGGTCGACGACCTGCTGGACGCCGGTGTCACACCGGTCGTGACGCTCTACCACTGGGACCTCCCCCAGCCGCTGGAAGACCTCGGCGGATGGCGCTCGCGCGACACCGCCCAGCGGTTCGCGGAGTACACGGAACTGGTCGTGTCGCGGCTCAAGGACCGTGTCCCCCGCTGGATCACCCTCAACGAGCCGTGGTGCAGCGCCTTCCTGGGCTACGCCGACGGCGAGCACGCCCCCGGAGCGTGCGAGGGTACGCCGGCGCTGGCCGCGGCCCACCATCTGCTGGTCGGCCACGGCCTGGCGATGGAGGCGCTGCGCGCCGTCGGTGTCCAGGAGGCGGGCATCGCGCTCAACCTCGACCACATCTCCCCGGCCACCCATGCGGCCGGGGATTTCGCCGCCGCCCTGCGCGCCGAGACGCAGCGCAATCTGATGTGGACCGACCCCCTGCTCAAGGGGTGTTACGCCGCCGCCGAAGCGGACACCTGGGGCGAGCTGATCGAGCGCCAGGACTTCCGCCGCGAAGGCGACCTCGCCCTCATATCGGCCCCGATGGACTTCCTGGGCATCAACTACTACACGCCGTCCACGGTGCGGGCCGCCCCCTGGCGCGAGCCCGACCCCGCCCGCCGCACCGCGACGGACAACCGCTTCGAGGCCGTCCCCGTCCCCGGCGTCCGTCACACCGCCATGGGCTGGCCCGTCGTCCCCGGTGCCCTCCGGAAGCTCCTCGTCTCGCTCCGCGACCGCTACGGCACGGACCTTCCGCCGGTCCACATCACCGAGAACGGCTCCGCCGAACACGACTCCCCCGCCCCCGACGGCAGCGTGCACGACACCGACCGCGTCGCCTACCTGGACGGCCACCTCCACGCGGTCGCCGAGGCACTGGCGGAGGGCGTGGACGTGCGCGGGTACAGCGTCTGGTCCCTCCTGGACAACTTCGAGTGGGCGTACGGGTACAGCAGGCGCTTCGGGCTGGTCCACGTCGACTTCCCGACCGGGCGACGCACCCCCAAGGCGTCCTACCACTGGTACCGATCGCTGCTCGCCGGGAGGGGGAACAGACCATGAGGTGCCCGATCAGGTCGACTCCGCCCCGCTCCCGATCGCCCCCCCAACCCACCGCACTCGGGTCCACCGCTCCCGGTAACCGATCACACCAAGATCCGGACCATTCCCGGACCGGCGTCAGCGCACGCGGCCCCGGGCCTTCAGCTGCGTCGCCGGGACCTCCGGGGCGGGGAGGCGGGCGCCGTCGTAGCCCTTCACCTCGCCGAAGCGGTCGGACGTCATCCAGTCCTCGCGGGCCTGGCGGATCTCCTCGTCCGTGCGGCCCACGAAGTTCCACCACATGACGATCTCCTCCTCGAAGGGCTCGCCGCCCAGGAGCAGCAGGCCCGCGTCGGAGGCGGCCCGCAGGGGGAGTTCGGTGCGGCCGCAGCCGAGGTAGAGCATGGAGCCGGGGAGCACGGGGACGTCGTCGACGTGGGCCTCGCCGGACATGGCGAGGACCGCGTACTCGAAGTCGGGGTCCAGCGGGAGGCGGGTCTCGGTGCCGGCGGTCAGGGCGAGGTCGGCGCCGGTGAGGGGGGTGTAGGCGGTGCCAGGGGAGACCGCGCCGTCGAGTCCGCCGAGGATGACCGTGGCGGTCAGGCCGGGCGCCGTGACCTGCGGGAGTTCGGCGTGGTGCTGGAAGTGCGGTTCGACGTGGCGGTGGGCGTCGGGGAGTGCCACCCACAGCTGGGCCCCGTGGAGGTAGCGGGCGTGGGAGCGGGGGCTCTCCTCGGAGTGGGAGATGGCCCGGCCGGAGGTCATCAGGCCCAGTTCGCGCGGGCGGACGGTCTGCAGGCTGCCGGTCGAGTCGCGGTGCAGCACCTCGCCCTCGTGCAGCCAGCTGACGGTCTGGAGGCCCATGTGCGGGTGGGGCGGGACCTGCATGCCGGGTTCGTCGGCGATGTCGTCGGGTCCGTAGTGGTCGACGAAGGCCCAGGCCCCGACCATACGGCGGCCGAGGTTGGGGAGCAGACGGCGCACCTCGGTCGATTCGCCGAGCTGGACGTGGCGGGGGCTGAGGAGTTCTCGTACCGGTTCGGCGACGACGAAGCCCCGGCCACCGCAGACCTGGAGCGTGGCCTGGCGATCAAGATTGCTCATGCCGCTCAACCTATTCCTGTCCGGCCGTCGCGCGGGGCGGACCCGCGTCACAATATTGGTGGAATATTCAACGACCCCGTCCGGTTGACGGCTTCGGAACTTCGGACCGACGACCGAGAGAGAGCGAACGGTGAGCGAGGACACGTACTACGAGTTCGGCACGGCGGCCGACCGGTGGAGCCGCGCGCAGCTGTTCTTCGAGGCGAAGGAGTACCTGACGGCCGCCCGCATCCTGCGCGGCCTGGTGGCCGAGCACCCGGACCAGACGGCCCAGCGGCTGCTGCTCGCCCGCGCGTACTACCACTCCGCCCAGCTCGCCCGGGCCGAGGAGGAGCTCCGCACCGTCCTGGAGCGCGACCCCGTCGAGCACTACGCCCGGCTGATGCTCGGCCGCACCCTGGAGCGGCAGGGCCGGCCCGAGGAGGCGGCTCCGCACCTGCGGCTCGCCGCCGCGATGGTCGGCGACACGGTCGCGTAGGACCCACTCGGCGTGGGTACCGGCCGGGGGTATCCGATAGGGTCGGCCCGTGCCCATGGAACGAGAGCGACACGGACGTACACGAGCGGCGGGTGCCTTCGCGCACCTGCTGCTCGTCGTCGTGCTCGCCCTCGGCGTGTTCATGATGCACTCGACGGGGCACCCACAGGGCTCGGGCCCGTCGGGCGAGGACGCCGTCGTCAGTGACGCCTCCGCCCCGAACCATCACGTCGGCGCCTCGGACGGGTCGGCCTCACACCGGTCGGCCGCACACGAGGCGGCCTCGTACGGGGCGGCCGCCGAGGGACCGGCCTCGCACCAGTCCTCCCCGCACCAGTCCTCCCCGCATCGGTCGTCGTCCCACGGCTCCGATGGCACCGGGATGGACATGACCACGCTCTGCGTGGCCGTCCTCGGCGTCTGGCTCATCGCCGCGCTCGTCCGGGCCGCCGCCCTCGGCCGGCGTTCCGCGCGGGTCGACGAGCTCCTCGCGCGGCTGCTGCCCGCCCTCGGCCCGAACGCCCCGCCGCCCAGGCCGCCCGACCTCGCACAGCTGTCCGTCCTGCGGATCTAGGCCGTCCCGCCTCCGCGGGCACCTCGCGCTGCCCGCAGACGCATTCGACCGATTCCAGAACGACAGCACACGAGGTGTACACGCATGCGTGCCATCCACAACCCCGCCGCCCGCGGGTTCGCGCTGGTCGGCGCCGTCGCCGCCGCCGGACTCCTGCTCTCCGCCTGCGGCTCCGACGGCTCCACGAACGGCATGGACCACGGCGGCGCCACGCCCTCCGCGACCGCCAGCTCCAGCTCCAGCTCCAGCTCCAGCTCCAGCACCGGGGCATTCAACGACGCGGACGTGATGTTCGCGCAGATGATGATCCCCCACCACGAGCAGGCCCTGGAGATGGCGAAGCTCGCCGACGGCCGCGCCGAGGACCCGGAGATCAAGAAGCTCGTCGGTGAGATCGAGAGGGCCCAGGACCCCGAGATCCAGAAGATGAAGTCCTGGCTGAAGGCCTGGGGCAAGCCCGAGTCCGCCGGCCACGGCGGCCACGGCATGGCCGGGATGGTGTCCGACACCGACATGGCGGACCTCGCCGCCGCGAAGGGCCAGGAGTTCGACCGCAAGTTCGCCGAGCTGATGATCGCGCACCACGAGGGCGCGGTGGAGATGGCGAAGACGGAGCAGAAGGACGGCAGTGACGCCGCCGCGAAGAAGGCCGCCGACGATGTGGTCCGGACGCAGGCCGCCGAGATCGCGCAGCTGAAGAAGATCCTGAAGCGGCTCTGACCGCCCGCGGCCGGGGGCGGACCCGGCTCCGTCCCTGTTCCGCCCCTGTTCCGCCTCCGCTTCGACCCGCTCCGGCCGATTCGCCGGCCGGAGCGGGTGACGTCGGGCGAACCCCCGGACGGGAGTTCGCCCGGCGGGACGGGCCGGTCTACCCCCAGGAGCGGGAACAGAGGACCAGGCGATAGCCGTCCGGATCGGCGACGGTGACCCCGTACGTGTCCCAGTAGGGGTTGTGCGCGGGGACCCGGGTGCCGCCCGCGGCGAGCAGTCGGTCGACCAGGGCCTCGTCGACCGGTCGCCCGAGGTAGACGACGAACAGGTCGTCGACGGTCGGGGACGGCTCGATCGGCCGCTCGGCGGCCGGGTCCCGGGTCAGTTCGAAGTGCCAGCCGCCACCCGCCGGCCCCACCATGAGCAGCTCGTGCTTGCCGGGGGCGGGGTCCGTGGTGCGCCACAGGACGGCGAGGCCGAGGCCGTCGACGTAGAAGCGTTCGGCCGCGGCGAGGTCCCGCGAGGGCCGGGCCACCCGGATGTGGGTGGTGGCGTCGATCACGCGGAGGCCTCCAGGGCGGCGCGCCAGACCGGGCTGTCGACGTAGTGGTTGTCGTAGCGCTCGGCCGATTCGGCGATCTCCTTGACGTCCGCCTCGCCGCGCATGACGCGGCCGAGCAGCCGCAGATAGTCGAAGCGGCCCATGCCGGGGGTGAAGACGAAGAGGACGTCGGCCTCGCAGCCGGGAGCGGCGGCGAAGGCGTGCGGGGTGTGCGGCGGTACGGCGAGGAAGTCGCCCGCGTTCAGGACGGTGAGCTCCTCGCCGACCAGGACCTGGAGGGAGCCGCTGATGACGAAGAAGAGTTCGGTCGCCTTGGTGTGGAAGTGCGCGGGCGCACCCACGGCACCCTCGGCGAAGGTGGAGCGGTAGCTGGTGAAGCCGTCGGCGGTCTGATGCGAGTCCGCGAGGAGCCTCATGACGCTGCTCGGGTCCGCACAGGTCTCGGCCTCGGTGTGGCGGGTGAGGACGGGCGCGAAGGGGGCGGCGGGGGTGGCGGCGAGGGGCTGCGGGGCGGACCCGCCGGTGGCCTCGGCGCTCGTCTGTTCGGTCATGCGGCCGAGTTTACGATCTTGAAACCCGGGCCCACGACTCCTTTTCACGACCCGTCACGCGCCCCGCCCCACCCCCGCCCCGCCACGGGCCCCGCCCCGCCCCGTCACGCCGTGTGGACGACCTCGCCTCCCACGACCACGGTCTCGGCGACCGTGCCGGGAATGTCGTCGGGGTCCGCGCGCAGGATGTCGCGGGAGAGGACGACGAAGTCGGCGAGCTTGCCGACGGTGAGCGAACCCCGCTCCGCCTCCAGGAAGTTGGCGCGTGCGGAGCCCATGGTGTAGCCCTCGACGGCGGTGGTGACGTCGAGGGTCTCGCCGGGGGTCCAGGCCTCGCCGCCGCCGGGCGGGCGGCGGGTGACGGCGGCGTGGATGCCGATCATGGGGTCCATCTCGGCCACGTTCCAGTCGCTGGACAGGGCGAGCAGGGCGCCGGCGCGGTGCAGGCTGCGCAGCGGCCAGGCCTTGTGCCAGCGCTCGGGACCGATGTTCTCGGCCCAGTCCTGACCGGGGCCCGCGATGTCGGGGGCGGCGTGGCGGGGCTGCATGCAGGCGGTGACGCCGAGTTCGGCGAAGCGCGGGGTGTCGGCGGGGTCGAGGCATTCGACGTGCACGATCTGGTGGCGGGCGTCGCGCGGGCCGTTGGCGGCGCGGGCCGCCTCGACGGCGTCGAGGACGGTGCGGATGCCCCGGTCGCCGGTGGCGTGCACGAAGCACTGGAAGCCGCGCGCGTCGAGGCGGGTGAGGAGCGCGGCGAACTCCTCGGGCGGGTAGAACGTGTCGCCGCGGTGGTGGCCACAGCCCGTGTACGGTTCGAGCAGGGCGGCGGTGCGGGGCTCGACGACGTCGTCGATGTAGAGCTTGAGGGGCCCGACGCGCAGCCGGTCGTCGGCGAACTCCCGGGCCGCCGCGGCGAACGCGTCCAGTTCGGCGTCGGTGGTGCCGCGCGGGTGGAAGAGCGCGGCGACGATCCGGGAGCGGAGCCGGCCCTCGGCGCGGGCGCGCCGGAAGAGGGCGAGGTCGTCGAGGGAGTTCTGGGGTTCGACGACGGTGGTGATGCCGTAGCCGATGGCGGCGTCGAGGCTCTTGGCGAGGCGGCCGTACTGACGGTCGGTCGAGGCCCAGGGGACGCCGAGTTCGCGCAGCGCCCGGTGGCCTTCGCGGGAGAGGCCCTTGACGGCGAAGTCGCGGACGAATCCGGTGGGTTCGCCGGTGGCCGGGTCGGTGACGGCGGTACCGAAGGGCAGGTCGGTGCGGTCCGCGCGGACGTCGAGGCGTCGCAGGGCGGCAGTGTTGAGCCAGGCCGTGTGGACGTCGTAGCTGAGGACGAGGGCGGGGGTGTCGCCGGTGACGGGGTCGAGGTCGGCGGCGGTCGGCATCCGGCCGCCGGGTATGGCGGAGTAGTCGAAGGCCTCGGCCTCGATCCAGGGGGCGTCGGGGTGGGCGTCGCGCCAGGCGCGGACGCGGGCGTGGATCTCGTCGAGGTCGCGGGCGCCGGCGAGTTGGACGCAGGCGTCGTCGGAGCCGAGGCGGACGTGGTTGTGGGCGTCGACGAAACCGGGCAGGACGAGCCGCCCGCCCGCGTCGAGGACGCGGGTGCCGGGCCCGGCCCAGGCGTCGGCGTCGGCGGCGTCGCCGATCCAGACGATCCGGCCGTCGCGGACGGCGAGCGCCTCCGCCTCGGGCCGGGCGGGGTCGACGGTGTGCACGCGGGCGCGGGTGAGGAGGAGCTCGGCGGGGGCGGGGCGGTTCATACGGGTCTTTCTCCAGGTGCGGTACGGGGGTACGGGGCGGGGGCCCGGGTCCCAGAGCCCCGCGGGTGGCGGGGAGGGCAGGCTTCTGGGTCCCGGGCTCGGGGTTCCGGCTCTGGATTCCGGGCTCGTGGTGCCGGTCCCCGGTGGGGCGGGAGGTCAGGCGGGGAAGGGGCGCGCGGTGCGGCGGGCGAGGAGGACGTGGACGGCGGCGGAGACGACGGCGCCGAGGAGGGAGAGGTCGGCACCGCCGAGCGGGGCCACGAGTGGGCCGGTCCACAGGGCGGAGTCGCAGGTGAGCGCGGCGAACACCATGCCCGCGAGCAGGGCGGTGAGGCCGGCGGGGTGCCATCCGCCCCGGTACCAGTAGGCCCCGCGCTCGCCCGCGTGCAGGGCATCGGAGTCGTAGGAGCAGCGCCGCAGCACCATGTCGGCGAGGAAGACGCCGCCCCACGGGGCGAACACGATGATCAGGAGGGAGAGGAAGGAGAGCAGCGAGGTGGTGAAGTCGGTGAGGAAGAGGGCGCCGAGGGAGCCGGCTGCGGTGACGACCGCGCTGATGACGATGGCGCGGGCGCGGCTCCAGGGGATGCCGAGGACCTGGAGGTTCAGGCTGGAGGAGTAGAGGGTGATGATCGAGTTGGTGACCGAACCGCCGAGGACGAGGGCGAGGAAGAGGGGCTGGAACCAGCCGGGCAGCAGCTCCGAGGTGCCCGCGACGGCGTCGGTCATGTCGGTCTGGGTGGCGGCGGCGACGCCCGCGATCCCGAGGGCCACGGAGGAGATCAGGCCGCCGAGCCCGCCGCTCCAGGTGAGCGCCTTGAGTGAGGTGGTGCGGGGCAGATAGCGGGTGTAGTCGGCGGGCATCGGTACGTACGAGAAGGGACCGGCGAGCATGACGACGAAGGCCAGGCTCCAGCCGGAGGCGCCGGGCGCGGCGGCCGGGGCGGCGGTGTCGGCGCCGGGCAGGACGAAGACGAGCAGGGCGGCGAAGCCGAGGGCGAGGGCGTAGGCCAGCCATCGCTCGGCCCACTGGACGGTGGCGTGGCCCCACAGGGCGACGGCGAAGGTCAGGGTGAGGGTGGCGGCGAGCGCGAGGGCGCGCGGAAGCGGGCCGCCGCTCCAGCCGAGCTCGGCGAGAAGGGCTTCGAGGGCGAGCGTGCCGACCACGGTGTTGACGATGGTGTAGCCGATGCTCACGACCCAGTTGAGCAGGCCGGCGGGCCAGTTGCCGCAGACGCCGAAGGCCGCTCGGGAGATGACGAGGGTGGCGGTGCCGGTGCGGACGCCGCTGAGCCCGGCGGCGCTGATGGCGAAGAAGGAGAGTCCGCCGAGCACGACGACGGCGGTGGCCTGCCAGAAGGAGAGGCCGAAGGCGACCGCGAGGGCGCCGTTGATGACGTAGGTGAAGGTCAGGTTGGACCCGAACCACAGCCAGAAGAGGTCCTTGGCCCCGCCGTGCCGCTCCCCGTCGGGGATGGGGTCGATGCCGTGGCCCTCGACCTGGAAGACCTCGTCGCGGCCCGCCGCGCCGGCCGCGCCCGCCTTCGCGGGCGCCGTGTCGTTTCCGAGCACTCCGCACCTCCTTCGTGACTGCTCACATCTTGAATGGCGTTCTAACTCTTTGAATGGCATTCAAGATGAGGGCTGGATCCGGCCACGTCAAGACCCCGGCGGATTGCGGTTAGGGTCGACCCGTACGCGGGAGTCGGCACGGGGACGGGAACGGTGGCAGGGGCGGCACGGACGGGACGGCGGCGGGACGGGAGCATCACGCGGGAGCGGATGCTCGAGGAGGCCATGACCGCCATCGCCGAGGACGGCCTCGGCGCGCTCACCATGTCCGCGCTCGCCGAGCGCCTCGGGACCAGCGGCGGGCACATCCTCTACCACTTCGGCAGCAAGGACCTGCTGCTGCTCGCCGCCCTGCGGTGGAGCGAGGCGGCCCTCGCCGAGGAGCGGCGGCGGCTGCTCGCCCGTCGGGTCACCGCGCCGCGCCGGCTCGAGCTGTTCCTGCGGCTCTACCTGCCGCGCGGGCCGCGCGACCCGCGCTGGACGCTCTGGATCGAACTGTGGGCGCGCATCCCGGCCAACGCGGAACTGCGCGCCGCCCAGGCGGAGCTCGACCGGGGCTGGCAGGAGGACCTGGAGGCACTGCTCGCCAAGGGGGTCGCCCAGGGGCACTTCGCCCCGACCGACGTGACCGCGCGCGCCTCCGAACTCCTCGCGCTGCTCGACGGCTTGAGCACCCGGGTGGTGCTCGGCGAGGAGTCGGGACGGGACACCAGGAGCGCCCTGGACGCCGCCCGGGCGGCGGCGGAGCTGCTGGTCGCGCGGGCCTGAGTCAGCCCTCCGGCGGCGGCTCCCACGGCAGCGGTCCGGCGGGGATGAACGGCCAGGCGGGGGCGTCCGGGTGACGGCTCGTCTGCTCGGCGTACCAGAGGACCTGCTCGGTGTGCAGCGCCGGCCGCGACAGCCTGGCGAGCGCCGGGTGCCGGGCGGCGACGGCCCGGGCCAGGAGCAGCGCCGCCTCGGCGTCCGACCCCGGGTCGCCGGGCCGGTCGTGCGGCACGCCGTACCACTGCGCCACCGATCGCAGGGAGCGGCTGCCGGGGCGGTAGCGGTCGACGTGCCGGTCGAGGACGAGCGGGTCGCAGACGGGTGCCACACCGGCGGGGACGCGGGCCGTGAGCGGGTCGAGGCCGTGGCGGAGGAGTTCGGCGTGCAGGGTCGTCAGGACGTGCGGGGCGAACCAGACGACCAGCAGCTCCCCGGCGGCGAGGTGGTCGGCGACGAGGGTGGCGAGCTCGTCGAGGGCGCGGTGGGGCGGGAGGGGGTGCGGCGGGGGGTTGGATCCAACATCCGAGATAGTGGATCCGATGTCCCGGGGAGGAGGGTTGGATCCGATGTCCGGGATAGTGGATCCACCCGCCCCTTCGGCCTGGGATCCCATATTCGGATACGGGATATCGGATCCCGGATCCACGATCCAGTCGCGCACCGTCCCGTCGCTGCCCCGCAGCGCCGCGGATCGGATTCGATCGACGGCCGGCCGATGACCGGTGGATCCGATGTCCAACGACAACAGGCGCCGCCGGTGCCAGCCGGGGTGGTCACCCGGCGGGGGCGGGCCGGGTTCGGGAGCGTGCTCCGGGTGGTAGACCTCCCAGGCCCGGGCGCCGTGCCGCAGCAGTCCGGTACCCGCCGGGACCGGACCGCCGCAGCGGGCGCAGGAGGCGTCGTACTCGTTGGCACGCTCCCCCCGGGCACGCTCCCCGGGGCTCATGGCGTGCCCGCCCCGTCTCGATAGGCCTCCAGGAGCCGCAACCAGGCCTCGCTCAGGGTCGGATAGGCGGGAACGGCGTGCCAGAGGCGGGCGATCGGGACCTCGCCGGTGACGGCGATGGTGGCCGAGTGGAGGAGTTCGCCGATGCCGGGGCCGACGAAGGTGGCGCCGAGGACGGTCTCGCGGTCGAGGTCGACGATCATGCGGGCATGGCCGCGGTATCCCTGGGCGTACAGACCGGCGCCCGCGACCGCCGTCAGATCGAGGTCGACGGCCCGCACGCGGTGTCCCGCCGCCTCGGCGGCGGCCAGGGTGAGCCCGACGGAGGCCGCCTCGGGGTCGGTGAAGACGACCTGGGGGACGGCGGCGTGGTCGGCGGTGGCGGTGTGCGGGCCCCAGGGGCCGGAGTCGCCGGAGCCGTTCCCCGCGGCCCGGGCGGCGATGGCGGCGCCCGCGATCCGGGCCTGGTACTTGCCCTGATGGGTCAGCAGCGCGCGGCGGTTGACGTCCCCGACGGCGTACAGCCAGTCGTGCCCTTCGACGCGGAGGCTGTCGTCGACGGAGAGCCAGGAGCCCGGTTCCAGGCCGACCGTCTCCAGGCCGATGTCCTCGGTGCGCGGCTGCCGGCCGGTCGCGAAGAGCACCTCGTCGCCCTCGACGTGGTCGCCGCCCTCCAGGACGACGGTGACCGGGCCGGTGCCGCCGTCCCGTACGACCGCGGTGACGGTGGCGCCGGTGCGGATGTCGGCGCCGCGTTCGGTGAGGGCGGCGGCGACGTGTTCGCCGGCGAAGGGCTCCATCCGGGGCAGCAGTCCCTCGCCCCGGACGAGCACGGTCACCCGCGAGCCGAGTGCCTGCCAGGCGGTCGCCATCTCCGCGCCGACCACTCCCCCGCCGACGACGACCAGTCGCTCGGGCACCCGGCCGGAGCTCGTCGCCTCGCGGCTGGTCCAGGGCCGGGCGCCGGGCAGCCCCGGGAGGTCGGGCAGGACGGCGCGGCTGCCGGTGCAGACGGCGACGGCGTGCCGCGCGGCGAGGACGTGACGGTCGCCCTCGGGCCCCTGGACGGTGACGCGGCGGGGGCCGTGGAGCCTGCCGTGGCCGCGGTAGAGGTGGGCGCCGGTGGACTGCACCCACTCCACCTGACCGTCGTCCTTCCAGTCCCCGACCACGGAGTCGCGATGGGCCAGCACCTCCTGGGCGTCCAGCGGCCCGTAGGCGTGCCCGCGCAGTCCGGGGGTCCTGCGCGCCTCGGAACGGACGATGGCGGGGCGCAGCAGTGCCTTGCTGGGCATGCAGGCCCAGTACGAGCATTCACCGCCGACCAGTTCGCCCTCCACCACCGCCACGCTGAGCCCGGCCGCCCGGACCCGGTCCACCACGTTCTCGCCCACCGGTCCCGCGCCCAGGACCACCACGTCGTACTCCTGCGTGGGTTCGTGCTCGTGCCCGCTTGCCTGCTCGTGTTCCGCCGCTCGTGTCATGGCTTCCAGTCTGCGGGGAAGGGGCCGGAACGGCATGGAATAGCGCGGCTCGATACGCCGTTGTGCGGGACGAGTCCCCAGGGGACGGTGAGGGCGGCGCGCCAAGGACGCCAGACCCCGGAAAGGTAGGAAGCATGAGCACCGTTGAGCTCACCAAGGACAACTTCGACCAGATCGTGAGTGAGAACGACTTCGTTCTGATCGACTTCTGGGCTTCCTGGTGCGGTCCCTGCCGTCATTTCGGCCCCGTCTTCGAGGCGGCCTCCGAGCGCCATGAGGACCTGGTCTTCGCCAAGGTCGACACCGAGGCACAGCAGGAGCTCGCGGCGGCCTTCGAGATCCGCTCGATCCCGACCCTGATGATCGTCCGCGACAAGGTCGCGGTGTTCGCGCAGCCCGGCGCTCTGCCGGAGGCGGCCCTGGAGGACCTCATCGGCCAGGCCCGCAAGCTGGACATGGACGAGGTGCGCAAGTCCATCGCCGAGGCGCAGGGCGGCGCCCCCCAGCAGGGCTGACCGCGGGCGAAGGGGCGGCCCGGCAGGCGCCGGCCGCCCCTTCGGCGTACGGGCGGGGCGGGTCAGCGCTCCAGGACCAGGGCGAGGCCCTGTCCCACGCCGATGCAGAGCGCGGCGAGGCCGGTGCCGGAGCCGGCCGCCGCGAGCTGGTGGGCGACCGCGCCGGCGAGACGGGCGCCGGAGGCGCCCAGCGGGTGGCCGATCGCGATGGCGCCGCCACGCGGATTGACGACGGCGGGGTCGAGTTCCGGCCACTCGGCCAGGCAGCCGAGGGCCTGGGCGGCGAAGGCCTCGTTCAGCTCGAAGGTCGTCAGGTCGGAGAAGTCCCGGCCGGCCTTGTCCAGGGCCCGCCGCACGGCCTGGACCGGGCCGAGCCCGAAGAGCTGCGGCTCGATGCCGGTGACGGCGGAGGCGCGGATACGGGCCAGCGGCTCGCGGCCGGTCTCACGCAGTCCCTCCTCGTCGACCAGGAGCAGGGCCGCGGCCCCGTCGTTGAGCGGGGAGGCGTTGCCGGCCGTGACCGTGCCGCCGTCGGCGCGGAAGGAGGGCTTGAGCTTGGCCAGGGCCTGCGGGGAGGTGGTGTCGCGGATGCACTCGTCGCGTACGAGCTCGACGCCCTCGTAGGCGACGACCTCGTCGTCGTACAGCCCCTTGGCCCAGGCCTCGGCGGCCTTGCGGTGGCTCGCGAGGGCGAAGGCGTCCTGCTGCTCGCGGCCGATGGCGTGCTTGTCGGCGACGAGCTCCGCGCCCTCGCCGAGGGAGACGGTCCACTCGGCGGGCATCCGCGGGTTGGTCATGCGCCAGCCGAGCGTCGTCGAGTGCAGCTGCTGGTGTCCGGCCGGGAAGGCGCGCTCGGGCTTCTGCAGCACCCAGGGTGCCCGGGACATCGACTCGACGCCGCCGGCGATGGCGACCGAGGCGTCGCCGAGGGCGATCGCCCGGGCGGCCTGGATGACGGCCTCGAGCCCGGAGCCGCAGAGCCGGTTGACGGTGACACCGGGGACCGAGGTGGGCAGGCCGGCGAGGAGGACGGCCATGCGCGCCACGTCCCGGTTGTCCTCGCCCGCGCCGTTGGCGTCGCCGAAGTACACGTCGTCGACGCGGGCCGGGTCCAGGTCGGGGGTGCGGTCGACGAGGGCCCGCACGACGTGGGCCGCGAGGTCGTCGGGCCGGACGGAGGAGAGCGCGCCGCCGAACTTGCCGATCGGGGTGCGGACGGCGTCGACGATGTAGACGTCGCGGATGCTCATCGGTTCTCTCCCACGGGACCTTCGCGGACGGGCAACGGCGCGGGGAGTCCGAACCCACCCGCGACCCACCTGCTGTTCGCCTGGTGAACTAATCTTCGTCCTCGCGGGCCCGAGTCTCCGCCGGTCCGCGCCTCCTGTCAACGCCCCTTCAGGCCGGTGGCGGGCCCCCTGATCAGCGCCGTCAGGCCGTAGTCGAGCTCCCGCCCGTCCACGAGCAGCGCCTCCACCGTCCGCGTCTCCGGATCGATGTCGGCCATCAGCCCGTGCCCCTCGTAGATCGGGTAACCGGACTCGCCGGTGCGGCCGGTCGCCTCGACGACCGCCGAGCGGACGGCGCTGTCCTCTATGGACGCGCCGCCGCGGTCCTCCACGTGCTCGGGCACCAGGAGGATCTCGAAACGCTTCGGATGTGTGCTCATGAACCGACGCTAAGCCGACCGCGGGAAGCCGGCCTCCCGGCGCCCGCCCGGCCGGTGCGACCAGGCCACCCGGCTGGTGCGGCCGGACCTCCCGGCCCGTCCGGCCGGACCGTGCGACCGGTTCAGCTGGACTCGCGGTGCACGATCCTCGAGGCGAGCAGTTCCTGGCGCTCCGGTGTCGTCTCGGGGTCGCGGACCGCCCGGTCGACCAGTTCGGCGAGCTCCTGGCCGAGCACCATGTCGATGTGCACGGTGCTGAGCCGGGGCCGCAGCAGGCGCCCGAGCACGAGGTCGTCCGAACCGACCACCGCCGTCTCCTCCGGGATCGCGATCCCGGCGTCCTGGAGGGCCCGCATGAGCAGCATGGCGTACTCGTCGTTGTAGCCGAAGACCCCGTCGAGGCCCCGCGCGCGCCAGCCCGCGGCGAGCTCGTTCGCGGGCTCCTCCTCGTACCGCAGCGGCAGGGGTACGACGGTGGCGCCGGCCTTCTCCGCCGCCGCCCGCACGCCCTCCAGGCGCGGCACGGAGAACATCTCCAGGCCGGGCTCCTCGGGCATCACGACCCCGATGGCGCGGCAGCCGCGCTCGACCAGGTGGGTCCCGGCCACGCCGCCGACCCTCGTCTGGTCCATGACCAGCGCGTGGCTGCCGGCGACCTGTTCCGGGCCCACCGTGATGACCGCCCTGGCCCCGGCGCGCTTGAGCAGCCGCACCCCGGACGGGGTCAGTCCCACCTGGCCCAGCGAGACCACCGCGACCGGTCGCAGCTCGGCCCAGGCGCGGGCCGCCGCGTCCGCGTCCAGGCCGACGCTGCCGTACTGCACCACCGTGTAGTCCAGGCGGCGCAGGGCCCACTGGAGCTCGTTGAAGAAGCGGCTGTACAGCGGGCCTATCGGCACGTGGGCGGTGGGCAGCAGGACCATCCGGCTGTGCCCCGCGCGCAGGCTCCGGGCCGCGGCGTGCGGTACGTAGCCGAGCTCCTCGGCGGCCTCGCGCACCCTCCGGCGGGTGGGCTCGCTGATCCGTACGGCCGCGGTGTTGTTGAGGACGTAGCTCACGGTGGCACGGGAGACCCCCGCGAGCCGGGCCACATCGGCGCTGGTGGGGACGGAACGTCCGGCGGACTGCTCGGGTGACTGGCTCATCGATCCGGCATCTTTCCAGAACGATCCGGCACAGGGTCTGGCGGATGGCCGGAATCGAGTGCTACACAAGGTTTACACGCGTCAGTGACACGTGTCACCACCTCTGGCACCACCCCCTCGCCACCCCCCGCTTTCCCTTTCCTCCCCTTCCGCTCCCGCCCCCGCATCGGGCGATCACTCCCAGGAGGGCATCGTGGCCCTTTCCTCCTCCGGCGCGTCCGCGGACGCTTCCGCCGGCGACTCCCCTCGTGCCTCCGCCGGTGCCTCTCCCGGCACCGCGCCGGACCACGGCGACGCCGTGCCCGTCGGACCGCGCCCCCCGCGCGGGCTGCTCTCCCTGCTGCTCGCCGGCAACACGGCGATGTACGCGCTGTACGTCGGTGTCCCCGGCATGCTCCTCGCGCTGCAGATCGAGGACATCTCACCGGCGGACAAGGTGGCCAACTTCGGTCTCGTCTCGGGGGTCTCCGCGATCTTCGCGACCGTCTTCAACCCGGTGGCGGGCGCGCTCTCGGACCGTTCGGGGCGCCGCAACCCGTGGATCCTCGCGGGCGGTCTGCTCGCCCTGCCGGTCATGCTGCTGCTCGGCAGCGTGCACACGATCCTGCTGGTGATGATCGCCTGGTGTCTCGGGCAGGCCGTCATGAACGTCTACCAGGCCGCCCTCACCTCCGTGGTGCCCGACCGGATCCCGCTCGCCTCGCGCGGCAAGGCCTCGGCGGCCGTCGGACTCGGCCTGCCGGTGGGCTCCACCATCGGCGCGCTGGTCGGCGCGGCCTTCTCGGAGGACTACCGCACCGGTTATCTCGTCTTCGGCGCGATCGTCGCCGCCACCGCCGTCCTGTTCACCTCCTGCGCCCGCGAGGAGCGCATGCCGTCCAGGGCCCCGATGCCGGTCAGGGAACAACTGGCGGCGTTCGGCAGCGCCCTCAAGGCCCATGACTTCCGCTGGGCGTTCATCGGCCGCGCGCTGCTCGTCCTCGGCTACTTCGCCGTGGCCGGATTCCAGCTCTACATCCTCAAGGACCACACCGACCTTCCGGCCGGGCTCGGTGCCGAGGAGGCGGTGGCGATCCTGATGCCGCTCAACTCGGTGGCGATGGTGGTCTCCACGGTCCTCGGCGGCTGGCTCTCGGACCGCTACGACCGGCGCAAGCTCTTCGTCGGCGCGTCCGCCGCGCTCGCCGCCGTCGCGCTGCTCATCCCGGCCGTCTCGTCGAGCTGGACGGCGATGCTGGCCTTCTCCGTCGTCAACGGGCTCGGTTTCGGCTGCTACATGGCGGTGGACACGGCGCTGGTGACGATGGTGCTGCCGAAGGCGGAGGACGCGGCCCGTGACATGGGCGTGCTGAACATCGCCAACGCCGGTCCGCAGATCGTGGCGCCATTCGTCGCCTCGCTGATCGTCTCCCTGAGCGGCGGGTACACGGCGCTGTTCCTGGTCGCCGCCGTGCTTTCGGTGCTCGGCGCGATCGCCGTGCGCCCGATCCGTACGGTGCGCTGATCGCCGCCCGACGTCGGGCCTGTGGGGCGCTGATCGCCGCCCGACGTCCGGCCGTTCGGCATCGCCCTCGCGGCGCGGTGGGCTCGTGTCCTCCCGGCGCGGCGGGTCCTGACGTACCGTTCAGTCATGGACGACGCTTCGATGGTGGGACTGCTCGGGCGCGTGACCGGCACGGTCGGGCCCGGCCTCGTCGGTGAGGTGATCGTCCGGATCAGGGGCGGCGCCGAGCACTTCCTCGCCTATCCGTCCTCGCCGAAGGACCGGATCGAGACGGGCACGGTGGTGATGGTCGTGGAACATCTCCCTCCGCGCACCGTGTATGTCACAGCCGCGTACGACGCCTGACGGATCCATTGAGCGGCGGGCGCGCCGGGCGCACACTCCCTTCACCGGAACCGCACGGGTCCGGTGAAGGGGGAACCTGTCCATGGGCCTGGGGATCCTGGCGGGCGTCGTCGTCGGCGCCGTCGCCGTTCTGATCGCTCTGTTCAAACTGATGTGGCGCGTCGCCGAACCCAACGAGGCGCTGATCATCTCGGGTTCGAACCACAAGATGGAGGGCCTCGGCGAGGGCATGGGGTTCCGGATCGTCACCGGACGGGGCACGCTCGTGGTGCCCGGCGTCCAGGCGGTGCGGAAGCTGTCGCTCGACCTCAACGAGACCCAGCTGTCGGTGGAGTGCGTCACGCACCAGGGCATTCCGCTGAAGGTGCGGGGTGTCGTGATCTTCAAGGTGGGTGACGACTTCGTGTCGATCGCCAACGCCGCCCGCCGTTTCCTCGACCAGCAGAAGCTGATGTCGGAGCGGGTGCACATCGTGTTCGCCGGTCATCTGCGCGCCATCGTGGGCGGGTTGACGGTGGAGGACATGATCCGTGACCGGGAGAAGCTGACCGGGCAGGCGCGTTCGGCCTGTGGCACGGAGATGGAGAAGCTGGGGCTGATCGTGGACTCGCTGCAGATCCACGAGATCGAGGACCCCACGGGGTACATCAAGAACCTGGCCGCGCCGCACGCGGCGGCCGTCCAGCGGGACGCCCGCATCGCACAGGCGGAGGCCAACCGGCGGGCGACGGAGGCGGAGCAGCAGGCCGCGGCGCGGATGTCGGAGGCGACCAGGGACAGCGAGATCCTCCAGGCGGGCTATCAGGCCGAGCGGGACCAGGCGTCCGCGAAGGCGCGGCAGGCCGGTCCGCTGGCCGACGCGGCGGCGCGGCAGGAGGTCGTGGTCCAGGAGACCCGGGTCGCCGAACTGGAGGGCCACCGCAAGGAGCAGCAGCTCCAGGCGGAGGTCCGCAAGCCGGCCGACGCGCTCGCGTACGAGCGGCGGACGCTGGCGGAGGCCGAGCGGGACGCCCGTATCTCGGCGGCCGAGGCGGAGGCGAAGGAGACCGAGCTGGCGAGCGCGGCGGCGGCGACGGCCACCCGGGTGACGGGTGAGGCGGAGGCCGCGGCGGCGCACGCCAAGGGTCTGGCGATCGCGGAGGCGACGCGGGCGAAGGGTCTCGCGGAGGCGGAGTCGATCAAGGCGCGGGCGGCGGCGCTGGCGGAGAACCAGGAGGCCGTGGTCGCCCAGCAACTGGCGGAGAAGTGGCCCGAGATCGTCGGGGCGGGTGCGTCGGCGTTCGGCAACGTGGACCAGATGGTGCTGCTCAACGGTGCGGACGGCATGGCGGAGATGTTCGCCAAGGCGTTGACCATGGGCGGTACGGGGCTGGGGCTCGCCCGTCAGTTGCTGGCGAACATGAACCCGCACGGGGCCGCGGCGCCCTCGGGAGCGGCGCCCGTGCCGCCGTCCGTGGCATCGTCCGTGGCGCAGGGCTCCGAGCCGCGGAGGGAGGAGATCACGGTCGGGGACGACGTGTGAGGTGGACGTGGTGGGGCCCGGCGCCGCGACGGCGCCGGGCCCCGCCCGTATGCCCGCGCCCGCCGACGCGCGGTCTCCGGGTCAGCAGTTCTCGTTCTTCTTCACGGCCCCCAGGACGACGGTGCCGTTGATGGGGGCGCCGGGTGCGGGCTGCTGGGTGCAGATCTTCCAGTCGGAGGCGGCCGACGACTGGACGGGGACCATCCGGCCCTGGCCGGAGACGTCCTCGAACCGCATGCTGCCCGACAGCCGGCCGTAGGCGCCCGCGACGCTTCCGCCGATGAGGTCGGGCATGCCGCCGCCCTCCGCCGACTGCTCGGGCGGGGCGGTGGTGGCCGTGGGGACGGTGTCCACCGAGACGACGGCCGTCGGTTCGGCCTGCCGGGACGGCTCGCCGCCCGACGTGCAGGCGGTGAGCCCGGCGAGCAGGGCGACGGCGAGGACGGCGGTGAGACGCGTGGTGCGCATGTGACCCCCAGGGACGAGCGTGAAGGGGGTCCATCATCCAGGCACCGTCCCGACGGCGATCACGCGCCTCTCAGTTGTGCCCGAACCTGCGTTCCTTGCGGTGGGCGGGGACGTCGATGGCCGGACGCGGCGCCTCGGAGGAGGACGGGCGGGGGGTCTCCTTCGCCGAGACCGCCGCCCGGTGCTCGTGGCCTCCGGTGCGGGCGCCCTTGTTGACCCGGGTCTGTTTCTTGCCCACGATCGTGCCTCCCGTCATGGGAAATCTCGTTCCCAGGCTCGCACGGGGGTAAGGGAGCCGCATGTCAGGCGGGTGGGCGGACGAGCGGGCGGACGGACAGGCGGGCGGACGAGCGGGTCAGCGGAACACGTGCCGGAAGGCGCCGAGCGTGCTCTGGTCGCGGGTGCGGTCGAGGATCGCGAAGACGACCTCGTCGAAGTGCCCGGCGAACCGTCCTTCGCCGGTGAGCAGCGCCTTGAAGGCGCCGGCGACCCCGGCGGGGTCGTTCTGGAAGACGCCGCAGCCCCAGGCGCCGAGGACGAGCCTGCGGTAGCCGTTCGCCGCGGCGGTCTCCAGGACCCGCTCGGCGCGGGTCGCCAGGGCCGCGGGGACGCGGTCGGCGAGCTCGGGGGTCTGGCGGCGGATCACCCCGGCGTTGGGCGCGGGCGAGGTGAGGAAGCCGACCGTGAACGGCTCGGCGAGGAGGGCGCCGCGGTCGTCGCGGAAGACCGGCACCCCGGGCGAGTGGATCACCCGGTCGGTGTAGAAGGCGTCTCTTTCCGCCCGGTGGTGGTCGTAGTAGGCGGGGGCCCGCAGCAGGGTGGCGTACAGGGCGGAGGAACGGCAGAGGGCCTCTTCCTGGGCCTGGGCGCCGTTGAGGTAACCGCCGCCGGGGTTGCGGGCGGAGGCGAAGTTGAGCACCGCGACGGGGGCGCCGGCCTCGGCGCGGGTCATGCGGCGGGCGGCGGCGAGGCTGCTCTCCGCGGTGACCTGGAGGACGGTCGTGCGGTCGGTGTCGGGGGTGACGGGGACGGGCTCGGGGCCGTGGAGGCGGGTTCTGGTCAGTGCCGCGGCCAGCCGGTCCGCGAGGGTGACGGTGCGGCCGTCCGGGGCGGTGTAGCGGCCCGCCGCCACGATCTCCTCGGTCTCGCGGGCGAGGGCCCGCAGTCGTGCGCTCATGACCCGAAAGCATGATCGACTCCCGTTCGCGAGGGCAACGGGTTTTCCCGGCCATGCCCGGGGGGCGGTCTTGCACGCCCGTGCCGGGTGCCTTTAGGTGGAATCAACACTTTCCCAGGAGGTGGAACGATGACGGCACCGTCGTCGGGCGGCATACCCCGGGGTGGTCCTCCTCTGACCGAGGAGGAGGCCGAGGACCTGCTGCGCTGTATCTGTTTCAAGACGGGACCACCGCGGACGGTCGGGGTCGAGCTGGAGTGGCTCGTCCACGAGCTGCGTGATCCCCGTCTTCCCGTTCCGCCGCACCGGCTGGCCGCGGCGATCGACACCGTACGGACCCTGCCGCTGGTCGCGGCCCTCACCTTCGAACCAGGTGGGCAGCTGGAGCTCAGCTCGTTGCCCGCCGCCTCCCTCATGGAGTGCCTGGACTCGCTCGCCGCCGATCTACGGGCGGTGCGGGAGGCGCTCGCCCCCCTCGGACTCGGCCTCAGCGGCTACGGGGTCGACCCGTGGCACGCGCCCCGCGCGCGCGTGCTCCACGAGCCGCGGTACGACGCCATGGAGGCCGCCCTCGCCAGGCACGGCCCGGCCGGGCGGGCCATGATGTGCGAGTCGGCCTCCGTGCAGATCTGTCTCGACGCCGGTCTCGACGGGCCGGGACCGCTCGGCTACCGGCGGCGCTGGCGGCTCGCGCACCTGCTGGGCGCGGTCCTCGTGGCGGCCTTCGCCAACTCGGCCGTCCACGGCGGTCGCCGTACGGGCTGGCGCTCCACCCGGCAGGCGCTGTGGACCGACCTCGACCCGAGCCGGACCCTGGCCCCCGCGCCGGACGGCGAGCCGCGCGCCGAATGGGCGGCGCACGTGCTTGACACCCCGGTGCTGTGCGTACGGACCGCGCGCGGGCCGTGGGCGGTGCCGGAGGGGCTGACGTTCCGGGAGTGGTTGCGTACGGGCCGGCCGCGGCCTGCCGACGCTGACGACCTGCGCTATCACCTGACGACCCTCTTCCCGCCGGTGCGGCCGCGCGGGCACCTGGAGCTGCGGATGATCGACGCACAGCCGGGCCTGGACGGCTGGATGGTGCCGGTGGCGGTGACGACCGCCCTGTTCGAGGACCCTCGGGCCGCCGAGGCGGCCCATCGGGCGGTGGAGCCGCTGGAGGCGCTCGCCGGTCGGGGGCCCGCCCCCCGCAACCCGCTGTGGCGGGCCGCGGCCCGGGACGGCCTGGCGGATCCGCTGCTGCACACGGCGGCGCTCGCCGTGTTCGGGGCCGCCCTGGACGCGCTGCCCCGGATCGGGGCCTCGGCCGAGGTGGTGGGGGCCGTGGCCGCGTTCCACGAACGGCATGTGCTGAAGGGCGGCTGTCCCGCCGACGACCTGCAGGAGGTGGCGTCATGAGCGTGCCGGAGACCACGCCCGACGAGGAGGCGCTGCGGTCCCGGGCGGTGGCGGCGCTGACCACGGCACGGGAACGCACCGCACTGCTCACCTCCTGCGTGGACGAGGACGAACTGACCGCGCAGCACTCGCCGTTGATGTCCCCGCTGGTGTGGGACCTCGCGCACATCGGCAACCAGGAGGAGCAGTGGCTGTGGCGGGCGGTGGCCGGCCGTGAGGCGCTGCGGCCCGAGATCGACTCGCTGTACGACGCCTTCGAGCACCCGCGCGCGGCCCGGCCCTCGCTGCCGCTGCTGGCACCGGCCGAGGCGCGGGCGTACGCGGCGGACGTGCGCGACCGCGTTCTCGGCGTCCTCGACGGCACCCGCCTGGAGCGGGGTCCGCTGACGGAGTCCGCCTTCGCGTTCGGGATGATCGCGCAGCACGAACAGCAGCACGACGAGACCATGCTGATCACCCATCAGCTACGGAGGGGGCCCGTCGCACTCACGGCCCCTCCTCCGCCCGTCACGGCTTCGGGCATGCCGAGGAAGAGCGAAGTACTCGTCCCCGGGGGCCCGTTCACGATGGGAACCTCGGACGAGCCCTGGGCGCTCGACAACGAGCGTCCCGCGCACACCCGGATCGTCCCGGCCTTCCTCATCGACACCGCGCCCGTCACCAACGGCGCCTACCTGGCCTTCATCGCCGACGGCGGCTATCACGACGAGCGCTGGTGGCAGCCGGAGGGCTGGGCGCAGATCCGCGAACACGCCATCGAGGCGCCGCTGTTCTGGCGGCGCGAGGGCGGGCAGTGGCTGCGCCGCCGGTTCGGGGTGACCGAGCCGGTGGCCGAGGACGAGCCGGTGCTGCACGTCAGCTGGTACGAGGCCGACGCCTACGCCCGCTGGGCGGGGCGGCGGCTGCCCACCGAGGCCGAATGGGAGAAGGCCGCCCGCCACGACCCGGCGAGCGGCCGGTCGCGGCGCTACCCGTGGGGCGACGCCGACCCCGGGCCCGCGCACGCCAACCTGGGACAGCGGCACCTGGGGCCCGCGCCCGCGGGAAGCTACCCTGAGGGCGCCTCCCCGCTGGGCGTGCACCAGCTGATCGGCGACGTCTGGGAATGGACGGCGAGCGACTTCCTGCCGTACCCGGGGTTCCGTGCCTTCCCGTACAAGGAGTACTCGGAGGTGTTCTTCGGGCCGGCGCACAAGGTGCTGCGGGGCGGATCGTTCGCCGTGGACCCGGTGGCGTGCCGGGGCACCTTCCGCAACTGGGACCTTCCGGTGCGGCGGCAGATCTTCTCCGGCTTCCGCACCGCGCGTGACGCGGAGCCGGCCTGATGTGCCGGCACCTGGCCTACGTCGGCCCGCCGGTGGCCCTCGGGGAGCTGCTGCTGCGGCCCCCGCACTCCCTGGAGCGGCAGGCCTGGCAGCCGCGCACGCAGAGCAGCGGCGTGGTGAACGCCGACGGTTTCGGTGTCGGCTGGTACGCGGAGGGCGATCCGGTGCCCGCCCGCTACCGCAGGACCGGCCCGGTGTGGGGCGACCTCTCGTTCGCGGACCTGGCGCGCGTGGTGCGCTCGGGGGCGCTGCTCGGCGCCGTGCGGGGCGCCACGGTGCCGGGGGCGGACGGGGAGGCCGCGGCGGCGCCGTTCGCGGCCGACCGGTGGCTTTTCAGCCACAACGGGGCCGTCCCCGGGTGGCCGAGGTCGCTCACCGCGCTGGCGGCGACGCTCCCGGCCGCGGAGCTGCTCGCCCTGGAGGCCCGGACCGACTCGGCGTTCCTGTGGGCGCTGGTCCTGCACCGGCTGCGGGCCGGCGACGCGCCCGAGCGGGCGCTCGCCGACACCGTACGGGAGGTCGCCGAGGCCGCTCCGGACGCCCGGCTGAACCTGCTGCTCATGGACGGGGCGACGATCACGGCGACGGCGTGGGGGAACTCGCTCTGGTACCTGACCGGGCCCGGCCGGACGGTCGTGGCCTCCGAACCGTACGACGACGATCCGCGCTGGACGGAGGTGCCGGACCGTACGGTCCTCGCCGCCTCCCGCGCCGATGTCGTCCTCACCCCGCTCAAGGAGCCCTCCCCGTGAGCCCGTTCCAGCTGACCCGCACCCTCCCCGAGGACGCCACGGACGCCGCGCTGCGCGCCGACGTGCTCCACGGGCTGACCCACGATCCGAAGCAGCTGCCGCCGAAGTGGTTCTACGACGCGCGCGGCAGCGAACTCTTCGAGGAGATCACCCGGCTGCCCGAGTACTACCCGACGCGTGCCGAGCGGGAGATCCTGATGTCCCGGTCCGACGAGATCGCGGCGGCGACCGGCGCCCGGACGCTGGTGGAGCTGGGCTCCGGCTCCTCGGAGAAGACCCGCCATCTGATCGACGCGCTGCTGCCGGAGCTGGCCGCCTACGTGCCGGTGGACGTGAGCGAGTCGGCGCTGAAGGGGGCGGGCGAGGCGCTGCTCGCCGAGCGGCCCGGGCTGCGGGTGCACGCCCTGGTCGCCGACTTCACCCATGGGCTCGACCTGCCGGCCACCCCGGGGCCGCGTCTGGTGGCGTTCCTCGGCGGCACCGTCGGCAACCTGCTGCCCGAGGAGCGGCGGGAGTTCCTGCGCGGGGTCCGCGGGATGCTGGCGCCCGGTGACGCGCTGCTGCTCGGGACGGACCTGGTGAAGGACGAGGCGACGCTGGTGGCGGCGTACGACGACGCGGCGGGGGTGACGGCCGCCTTCAACAAGAACGTGCTCGCCGTCATCGCCCGGGAGCTCGGGGCGGACGCCCGCCCCGAGGACTTCGACCACGTGGCGCTGTGGAACCGGGAGCGTGAGTGGATCGAGATGCGGCTGCGGGCGCGGCACGCGCTGTCGGTGAAGATTCCGGAGCTCGATCTGGTGGTGTCGTTCGAGGCGGGTGAGGAACTGCGGACGGAGGTGTCGGCGAAGTTCCGTCAGGAGGGCGTGCGCACGGAGCTCGCGGAGGCGGGATTCTCGCTCACCCGCTGGTGGACGGACAGGGAGGGGAGGTTCGCGCTCTCCCTGGCGACGGTGGACTGAGCGGCGCGGGCGAGGGCGCGGCGGTCCGGATATCGGAGGCTGGATATCGGATCCAGTATCCGGATCTCGGCTTCCAGCCGCCGCGCCGTCGCGATCCGCCACAGTGACGCCCCGAGGGCGTCCTCGCCGACGAAGGCGGCGGGGCCGGCGGGCCGGTAGTCGATCCGTACGGGTTGGATATCGGATCCGGTGTCCAGGGCCGCCTGGAAGGTGGCGGGCCGGAAGGTGCCGCCTGCCCGCCCGCACCAGGTGGAGCCCTCGGGGAAGACGACGACCCGGCCGCCGGCGGCGAGGGCGCGGGCCGCCGCGTCGACCGTGCCGGGCAGGCTCATGAGCCGCTCGCGGTCGACGAAGAGGGTGCCGCCGAGCGCGGCGAGCGCGCCGAGCACGGGCCAGCCGCGCACCTCGCGCTTGGCGAGCATTCGCCCCGGGAGCACGGCGGCGACCAGCGGGACGTCCAGCCAGGAGACGTGGTTCGCGACCACGAGGAGCGGTACGTGCGGGGGTACCGGACGGCCGGTGACCCGGATCCGTACCCCGAAGGCGCGCAGCACGGCCCGGCACCAGCAGCGGACGAGCAGGAGGCGACCGGCGGCGGGCAGCGGGGCGGCGAGCGGGGCGAGCAGCACGCCGAGGAGTACGGCGGCGAGCCCCGCGACCAGCCGGAGGACGCCCCGGACGGTGCCGCCGCGCGGAGCGGCGGGACCGGGGTGGGCGGCGCACCGGCCGGGCGTGCAGGGCGCCGTGGGCAGCCATGGCGAGGGGGCCGCGGGCAGGCTCACCGGGTGCTCACCGGGCCGGGGCGAGCGAGAGGAAGTGCCGCAGGTAGCGGGGGTTGGTGCGGCTCAGCGAGAGCAGCACGTAGAGGTCGGCGACGCCGAAGTCGGGGTCGTGGGCGGGCGCGCCGCAGACCCAGGCGCCGAGCCGCAGGTAGCCGCGCAGGAGCGGGGGCAGTTCGACCCGGCCCTCGGCGGGCGCGGTGGCGGCGTCGGGGGTCCACAGCCGGTGCGGGGTGACCCAGTACTCCTCGGGGGCCAGGTGCTTGGTCCTGACCGTCTCCCAGGTGGCGGCGGCGAGGGTGCCGCCGTCGGCGAGCGGGACGGAGCAGCAGCCGGCGAGCCAGTCGTGGCCGGTGCGGGTCATGTAGCGGGCGAGACCGGCCCAGACGAGGGCGATGACGGCGCCGTTGCGGTGGGCGGGGTGGACGCAGGAGCGGCCGACCTCGACGAGGTCGTGCCGGATCGGGGCAAGCCGGGTGAGGTCGAACTCGCTCTCGGAGTAGAGCCGTCCCGCGACGGCGGCGCGCTCGGGCGGCAGCACCCGGTAGGTGCCGACGACCTCGCCGGTGTCCTCCCGCCGTACGAGGAGGTGGTCGCAGTACGCGTCGAAGGCGTCGCTGTCGAGGCCGGGCTCGGGCCCGTCGATGCGGGCGCCCATCTCGCCGGCGAAGACGAGGTGGCGCAGCCGCTGTGCGGCGCGGACGTCCTCCTGGTCGCGGGCGAGGCCCACGACGTAGCGGGGCTGGGGCTCTTCCCCGGACCGCTGCCGGGGCGCTGCGGGGCTGAGGCTCCGGCCCGCCGGTTCGGCGACGGGCTGGGCGAGGGGTACGGCGGCCATGTCGGGATCCTCCGGCGGTACGGAAAGGCGGCAGGGAGCCGGGCCGTGCGAGCGGTGGCCCGACTCCTCGTTTCTTCCGTGGGTGGCTGGATTCGACGTGACCGGCCGGGGGCCGGTTGGTGTGGAGGCGCTGAATGGTGTGGGGCGCGCCCTATTCGGCGAGGGTGTCCGTGATCCGCTCGGAGGCGTCCCGGGCGGCCTGCCTGGGGTCCTCGCCGGAGAGGACGGCGGTCATGTACGGCTTGATGGGGTTGTCGGCCTCGACGTCGGCCCACTGGGGCGAGTTGGGGGTGGCCCGGCCGCGGGCGGCGCCGAGGGCCATGGTGGCGGTGGCCTCCTGGTGGGCGACGAGGGAGGCGAGGGAGGTCTTGTTGGGAACGTAGTTCATGGCGCGGGCGAGTTCGCCCTGCCACTTCTCGCCGGCGAGGGCCTTGACCACGTCGAGCGCGGCGCCGCGCTCGGGCGCGTTCTCCGGGATGATGAGGTCGGAGCCGCCGGTGAACACGGCGCAGGGCTGCCCGGCCTTCAGGCCGGGGATGGGGAAGAAGCCGAGCTTGTCCTTGAGGCCGGGGTTGGCCTTGGTGATCACGGGGAGTGCGCTGGGCGTGGCGATGATCTGGGCGACGTCGCCCTTGGCGAAGATCTCGGCCTGCGGCGGGTTCTGCTCGTCGGCGTCCTTGCGGCCCTTGCCGAGGGCCTGGAGCTTCTTGTAGAAGTCCATGCCGCGCAGGGCGGCGGGGCTGTCGAGGGCGCCGGCCCACAGGCCGCCCCTGTCGACGGCGAGTTCGCCGCCCTCGTCCCAGATGAATCCGGAGAGGGTGTACCAGTCCTGGCCGGCGAGGTAGATGCCCTGGGTGCCGTCGCGGTTGAGCTTCTCGGTGTCGTCGAGCCACTGGGCACGGGTGGCGGGCGGCTTGACGCCGGCGTCGGCGAAGAGGTCCTTGTTGTAGATGACGATGCGGTTGGCGGCGTACCAGGGGATGCCGTACTGGGCGCCGTCGACGTTGCCGGGCTCGGCGAGGCCGGGGAGCCAGTCCTCGCTGCCGAGGTCGCGGACCGACTCCAGGGTGAGGTCGTAGAGCTTCTCGGTGTCGGCGTACTGGGCGACCTGGGTGTTGCCCACCTCGATGACGTCCGGCCCGCCGGGACCGTTGAGGGCGTCGGTGACCTTCTTCCCGATGCCGGTCCAGTCCTGGATGGTGACGTTGAGCTCGACGCCGTGGTGCTCGGCCTCGAAGGACTCCGTGAACCGCTGGAGGAAGTCGTCGCTCACGCTGTCGCGCATCAGCCAGATGTTGACCGTGCGGGTGGTGTTCCCGTCTCCCGGGAGGAGCCCGCATCCGGAGAGGAGGAGGGCACAGACGACTGCCGGCGGACAGACGAGACGGCGGTTCTTCACGTGAGGTCACCTTCTGCGGGGAGGGTTGCCGACCCGACGTGTGGGGGGACCTGACGGGAGGTTCGCGCGGGTATGTGGCCTGGATTCTGGTCTGGACCAAAGCGGAAGGTCAAGTCCTCGGCCGCATCCTCGCGGGGCGGGCGACGTGTCGCGGTCCTGCCCGGAGTGGGGCACGGTGGAGGGAACCCACCGAGGGCACCGAGAGGAGTCCGGCACCCATGTCGAACCACACCTATCGCGTCACCGAGATCGTCGGCACGTCCACCGAGGGCGTCGACCAGGCCATCCGCAACGGGATCCAGCGGGCCTCGCAGACCCTGCGGGGGCTCGACTGGTTCGAGGTCACGCAGGTGCGCGGGCACCTCGTGGACGGGGCGATCGAGCACTACCAGGTGGGGCTGAAGGTCGGCTTCCGCCTGGAGGACGGCGACTGACCCGGAGATCGGATCCAAACTCCCGGATACTGGATCCGACCTCCAGGATCACGGAGATCGGGTCCCCTGACGGGAGCGTTGGATCCAATATCGGATACGGGATATCGGATATCGGATCCCATCGACCGCTCAGGTCCGCCCCTCCCGCTCCTGGGCGTCCTTCAGCGTCTCCGACGGCACCGCCCAGCGGGCCCGCACCACGGTGAAGCCCGCCGCCTCGGCGGCGTCGCAGACCAGCTCGTCGTCGTCGACGAGCACGCGCACCTCACGGTCGCGCGCGAGCCGGCGCAGCAGCTCCAGTTTGGTCTGCCGGGCCGGGCGGAAGTCCCGGTCCCGCCGCATGTGCACCGGCCCCTCCGGGAGCCCGTGTGCCGCGAGCCAGTCGAGCGTGTCGCGGCGGCAGCGTTCGGGCCGCCCGGTGAGGTAGACGATGTCGCACTCCTCGGCCGTCTCCCGGCACATGCCGACGCCCTCCGGCAGCGGCGGGTCCTCGGGCGCGGCGGCGAAGAACCGGTCCCAGTCCCGTGGGCGCCGTTCCAGGAAGTGCTGCCGGTGGGCGGTGGACGCGAGGGTGTTGTCGAGGTCGAAGACGGCCACGGGCCTGCGGTGTCGGGTCACTCCCCCAGCGTAGGCAGCGCGGGCCGTCCGGGAATCCTCGGCGCCCCGCGGTGTTGAACCCTGCGTGAGCACCATGACCGCGACGACGCCACCCTCCGCGCCCTTCGACGGAATCCGCTTCTCCGTCCTCGACCGCTCCCGCACCAGGGAGGGCGAGGACGGGGCCCAGGCGCTGCGGGACACCGTGCGCCTGGCCCGGGAGGCGGAGGCGCTGGGCTACCACCGGTTCTGGGTGTCGGAGCACCACGGCGTGCCCGGCGTGGCCGGCTCGGCGCCGACCGTGCTCGCCGCGGCCGTGGCGGGCGCGACCACGCGCATCCGGGTCGGCACGGGCGGGGTGATGCTGCCCAACCACCAGCCGATGGTGGTGGCGGAGCAGTTCGGCGTCCTGGAGTCGCTGTTCCCCGGCCGGATCGATATGGGACTCGGCCGCTCGGTCGGCTTCACGGACGGCATCCGCCGGGCCCTCGGGCGGGACAAGGAGGACGCCGACCGGTTCGCCGGGCAACTGGACGAGCTGCTCGGCTGGTTCACCGGCGAGCAGACCGCCCATCCGCAGGTGCACGCCCGTCCCGCCGAGGGACTGCGGGTGCCGCCGTATGTGCTCGCCACCGGCGAGGGCGCGACGATCGCCGCGGCGGCGGGCCTGCCGCTGGTCATCGGGGACCTGCGCGGCCGGGCCAGACTCCTTGAGGCGATCGACGGCTACCGGTCCGCCTTCCGCCCCTCCGCCTGGTCGGCCGAGCCGTACGTCGTCGTGGCCGGCACCGTCGCGGTGGCCGGCACGGAGGAGGAGGCCCGCCGGTTGCTGATGCCGGAGGCCTGGTCGATGGCGTACTCCCGCACCCGGGGGGTCTTCCCTCCGCTGGCCCCGCCGGAGCGCGTGGAAGCCCTGGAGATGACCGAGAAGCAGCGCGGCTTCTACGCGTCGGGGCTGCGGGGGCATGTGTACGGCACCGAGGACCAGGTCGCCGCCGAGCTGGCACGGGTGGTGAAGGAGACCGGCGCCCAGGAGGTCCTGGTGACGACGAGCACGTACGACCGGGCCGCTCTGCTCGACTCGTACCGCGGACTCGCCCGCCTGGCGGGCCTCACCAGAGCCTGAGGGGTCTGAGCGGCCTGAAGGCCTCAGGGGCTGAAGGGCCTCAGGGGCCTGAGGAGCCGGAGCGGCCGGGGGCTCCTAGGATCGAGGGATGCCGGAGCACTCCCCCGACCACGATCCGTACGTCCGCGTCCGCGGCGCCCGCGAGCACAATCTGCGGGGCGTCGACGTCGACATCCCGCGTGACGCGATCACCGTCTTCACCGGGGTGTCCGGCTCCGGCAAGTCCTCGCTCGCCTTCGGGACGATCTACGCGGAGGCGCAGCGGCGCTACTTCGAGTCCGTGGCGCCGTACGCCCGGCGGCTGATCCACCAGGTGGGGGCACCGAAGGTCGGGGAGATCAGCGGCCTGCCGCCGGCGGTGTCGCTCGAACAGCGCAGGGCCGCGCCGAACGCGCGCTCCTCGGTGGGCACGGTGACGACGCTGTCCAACTCGCTACGGATGCTGTTCTCCCGCGCGGGGAACCATCCGCCGGGGGCGGAGCGGCTGGACTCCGACGCCTTCTCCCCCAACACCGCCGCCGGGGCGTGTCCGTCCTGCCACGGCCTGGGCCGGGTGCACGAGACCAGCGAGGAGCTCCTGGTGCCCGATCCGGGTCTTTCCATCCGGGAGGGCGCGATCGCGGCCTGGCCGGGGGCCTGGCAGGGCAAGAACCTGCGGGACGTCCTGGACGCGCTCGGCCACGACGTGGACCGGCCGTGGCGCGAGCTGGACGCCAAGGACCGCGACTGGATCCTGTTCACCGACGAGCAGCCGGTCGTGACGGTGCACCCGGTACGGGAGGCGGGCCGCATCCAACGCCCTTATCAGGGCACATACATGAGCGCTCGACGCTATGTGATGCACACCTTCTCGGACTCGAAGAGCGCGACGCTGCGGGCGAAGGCCGAGCGGTTCCTGACCAGCGCGCCGTGTCCGGTGTGCGGCGGCAGCCGGCTGCGGCCGGAGGCGCTGGCGGTGACCTTCGCGGGCCGGACGATCGCGGAGCTCGCGGCGCTGCCCCTGACCGAGCTGGCGAAGCTGGCGGCCGCGTCCGGCGGCGGTTCGGAGACCGCCCGGGTGCTCACCGGGGACCTGGCGGCGCGGATCGCGACGGTCACGGAGCTGGGTCTGGGCTATCTGAGCCTGGACCGGGCGACCCCGACGCTGTCCAGCGGGGAGCTGCAGCGGCTGCGGCTCGCCACCCAGCTGCGGGCCGGGCTGTTCGGGGTCGTGTACGTGCTGGACGAGCCGTCGGCGGGGCTGCACCCGGCGGACGCGGAGGCGCTGCTCGTGGTTCTGGACCGGCTGAAGGCGGCCGGGAACACGGTGTTCGTGGTCGAGCACCATCTGGACGTGGTGCGGCACGCCGACTGGCTGGTGGACGTCGGCCCCCGGGCCGGGGAGCACGGCGGCCGGGTGCTGTACAGCGGCCCGCCGGCGGGGCTGGCGGAGGTGGCCGGGTCGGCGACCCGTCGTTTCCTCTTCGACCGGGAGCCGGTGCCGGAGCGGGCGGTGCGCGAGCCGTCCGGTCTGCTGCGCACCGGTCCGGTCACCCGGCACAACCTGCGGGGTGTCGACGCCGCGTTCCCGCTGGGGGTGCTGACCGCCGTCACGGGCGTGTCGGGATCGGGGAAGTCGACGCTGGTGAACGCCCTCACCGAGCGGGCCGAGGCGGACGCGACCGAGGCGGAGGCGACCGGCGTCGTGAGCAGGGTGGTGACGGTCGACCAGAAGCCGATCGGACGCACCCCGCGCTCCAACCTGGCCACGTACACGGGCCTGTTCGACGTCGTACGCAAGCTGTTCACGGCGACGGAGGAGGCGCGGGCGCGCGGCTACAAGGCGGGCCGGTTCTCCTTCAACGTGCCGGGCGGCCGCTGCGAGACCTGCCAGGGCGAGGGGTTCGTCTCCGTGGAGCTGCTCTTCCTGCCGAGCACGTACGCGCCCTGCCCGGACTGTCACGGCGCCCGCTACAACCCGGAGACCCTGGAGGTGCGGCTGCGCGGCCGGACGATCGCGGAGGTGCTCGACCTGACCGTGGAGGCGGCCGCGGAGTTCTTCGCGGACACCCCGGCGGCGGCCCGCAGTCTGCGGACGCTGCTCGAGGTAGGCCTCGGCCATCTGCGGCTCGGGCAGCCGGCGACGGAGCTGTCCGGTGGCGAGGCGCAGCGGATCAAGCTGGCCTCCGAGCTCCAGCGGCCGCGCCGCGCGCACACGCTGTACGTGCTGGACGAGCCGACGACGGGGCTGCACCCGGCGGACGTCGAGGTGCTGATGCGGCAGCTGCACGGGCTGGTCGACGCGGGTCACACGGTGGTGGTGGTCGAGCACGACATGGACGTCGTGGCGACCGCGGACTGGGTGGTCGACCTCGGTCCGGGCGGCGGGGACGAGGGCGGCCGGATCGTGGCCGAGGGGTCGCCCTCGGAGGTGTCCCGCGCGGCGGGGAGCCGGACCGCGCCCTATCTGGCGGCCCGGCTCACCCCGTAGGAGACCGGCGGGAAACCCCGTAGGCAACCCGTACGCCCCCCAGACGACCCATGGAACCTCGTGGACGGCCTCGTGGACCGACCCCGTGGACAACCCCCCGGGGACAACCCCGTGGACGACCGTCGGCGCCCGCTACCTCGGCTCGACGAACTGGAGCTCCAGGCCGACCTTGATCACGTCGCCGAGGAAGCCGGGGGCGAAGTCGAGGCCGAAGTCGCTGCGCCGGAACTCCCCGGTGGCGTCGAAGCCCGCGTGCCGGCTGCCGTCCACGGGCACGTCCACGACGCCGCCGAACTCGACGTCGAAGGCGATGGGCCGGGTCACGTCGCCGATGGTGAGGTCGCCCTCCAGGGTCCAGTCCTCGCCCGCACCGGCGATCCGGGTCGAACGGAAGGTCATCGTGGGCCGCTTCGCCACATCGAGGAGATCGGCGGCGCGCACATGGGCGTCACGGTCGGGGTTGCCGGTGTCGATCGAGGCGAGCTGAACGGTCGCGGTGATCGAGGAGTCCTCCGGCGTCTCGCCGACGACGAGCTCGGTCTCGAACTCGTTGAAACGGCCCCGCACCTTGGAGATCCCGAGGTGGCGGATGGTGAAGCCGACGGAGGAGTGCAGCGGGTCGAAGGCCCAGCGGCCCGGGATCAGCGGGAGAGCGGTGGTGGACCCGGCAGTGGTGGTGGCGGTGTCGTGCGTTTCAGCGGTCATGGCTCCACGTTCGCCGCTCGCCGCGGCCCGAGGAAGGCCGGGCGGAGGCTGGTAGTGACAGGGCCACCCTCCGCAGGCCGGCCGCTCATAGGATCGTGGGGTGAGCGAGAACGAACTGGGGGCGTTCCTGCGGGCGCGCCGCGAGGCCCTGACTCCCGCGGAGGCCGGTCTGCCGACCGGGCCGCGCCGACGCACGCCGGGCCTGCGCCGAGCCGAGCTGGCGATGCTCGCGGGCATCAGCGTGGAGTACCTGGCCCGGCTCGAACAGGGCCGTGACCGCAATCCCTCCCCGCAGGTGCTCGGTGCGCTGAGCGACGCGCTGCGGCTGCCGGTGGACGCCCGGGTGCATCTGCGACGGCTGCTCAAGCTCCAGGACCACGGGCACATGTGCGGGATGGCGCCCACCCCGGCCCGCCAGGTGCGGCCCACGGTCCGGGCGCTGCTCGACCGGCTCGGCTCGACCCCGGCAGCGGTGGTGAACATGCTGGGCGAGGTCGTCGCGTACAGCGAGGGCTACGAGCGGCTCGCGGGGCCGCTCGGGATCCTGGACGGCGATCCGCCGAGCCTGCTGCGCTACGTCTTCACCGATCCGCGGGCCCGGGAGGTGTACCCGGACTGGGACGTGGTGGCCGACCAGCTGGTGGCGGCGATGTCGTACGGCATGTCCTCGGGCGATCCGCACACGGCGGAGCTCGCCCGTGAGCTGACCATCACCGCGGGAGCGCCGTTCTCGGACCGGCTGGCCGCGGGCGGTCTGCTGCGGTCCCGCTCGGGCACGGAGCGCGTGGTGCACCCGGAGGTCGGCGAACTGCGGCTCGCGTACGAGGTGCTGGAGCTGTCGGAGACCGACGGTCAGCACGTCCTGGTGCACCTGCCGGCCGACGACGCCGCGGCGGCGGCCCTGGACCGGCTGGTCGGCCGCCGACCGGGCACCCTGCGCGCGGTCGGCGGCTGACCGGATCTCCCACGACCTACGCGCGCCCGGCCTTCCTCCTCGCCCGCAGCCATTCCTTGTTCATGGCCGCGATGGAGGGCAGCGGGATGCCCTTGGGGCAGGCGGTGGCGCATTCTCCCGTGAGGGTGCAGCCGCCGAAGCCCTCGGCGTCCATCTGGGCCACCATGTCCAGGACGCGGGTCTCGCGTTCGGGGGCGCCCTGGGGCAGGACGCCGAGGTGGTTGACCTTGGCCGAGGTGAAGAGCATCGCCGAGCCGTTGGGGCAGGCGGCGACGCAGGCGCCGCAGCCGATGCACTCGGCGTGTTCGAAGGCGAAGTCGGCGTCGGCCTTGGGGACCGGGGTGGCGTGGGCCTCGGGGGCGGAGCCGGTGGGGACGCTGATGTAGCCGCCGGCCTGGATGACGCGGTCGAAGGCGGAGCGGTCGACGACCAGGTCCTTGACGACGGGGAAGGCGGCGGCGCGCCAGGGTTCGATGTCGATGGTGTCGCCGTCGCGGAAGGACCGCATGTGGAGCTGGCAGGTGGTGGTGCGTTCCGGGCCGTGGGCGTCGCCGTTGATGACCAGGCTGCAGGCGCCGCAGATGCCCTCGCGGCAGTCGTGGTCGAAGGCGACGGGGTCCTCGCCGCGCAGGATGAGGTCCTCGTTGAGGGTGTCCAGCATCTCCAGGAAGGACATGTCGGAGGAGATGCCGTCCACCTCGTAGACGGCCATGGCGCCTTCGGCGTCGGCGTTCTTCTGGCGCCAGACGCGCAGGGTGAGCCTCATGCGTAGCTCCGCTGGGTGGGGTGGACGTACTCGAAGGTCAGGTCTTCCTTGTGGAGCACCGGGCTGCCGTCGGAGGCGAACTCCCAGGCGGCGGCGTACGAGAACTCCTCGTCGCGCCGTGCGGCCTCGCCGTCCGGCGTCTGGGACTCCTCGCGGAAGTGGCCGCCGCAGGACTCCTCGCGGTGGAGGGCGTCGAGGCACATGAGCTCGGCGAGCTCCAGGTAGTCGACGATCCGGTTGGCCTTCTCGAGCGACTGGTTGAACTCCTCGCCGGTGCCGGGGACCTTGATGCGCCGCCAGAACTTCTCGCGGATCTCGGGGATGCGGCGCAGTGCCTTGCGCAGGCCGGCCTCGGTGCGGGCCATGCCGCAGAACTCCCACATGAGTTCGCCGAGTTCGCGGTGGAAGGAGTCGGGGGTGCGGTCGCCGTCGACGGCGAGGAGGAGGTGGAGGCGGTCCTCGGTCTCGGCGAGGACCTCGCGGACGGCGGGGTGTTCGTCGGTGACGGCCTCGGCGTGCGGGTGGCGGGCGAGGTAGTCGTTGATGGTGGCGGGCAGGACGAAGTAGCCGTCGGCGAGGCCCTGCATGAGGGCGGAGGCGCCGAGGCGGTTGGCGCCGTGGTCGGAGAAGTTGGCCTCGCCGATGGCGAAGAGGCCGGGGACGGTGGTCTGGAGGTCGTAGTCGACCCAGAGTCCGCCCATCGTGTAGTGCACGGCGGGATAGATCCGCATCGGCACCTCGTACGGGTTCTCGGCGGTGATCCGCTCGTACATGTCGAAGAGGTTGCCGTACTTCTCCTCGACCTTGGCGCGGCCCATGCGGCGGATGGCGTCGGCGAAGTCGAGGTAGACCCCCTGCCCGCCGGGTCCGACTCCCCTGCCCTCGTCGCAGACGTTCTTGGCGGCGCGGGAGGCGATGTCGCGGGGGACGAGGTTGCCGAAGGAGGGGTAGATGCGCTCCAGGTAGTAGTCGCGCTCGTCCTCGGGGATCTCGTGGGGCGGCCGGGTGTCGCCCTTGGCTTTGGGGACCCAGATGCGGCCGTCGTTGCGCAGCGACTCGCTCATCAGGGTGAGCTTGGACTGGTGGTCGCCGGTGCGCGGGATGCAGGTGGGGTGGATCTGGGTGAAGCAGGGGTTGGCGAAGTAGGCGCCGCGCCGGTGGGCCCGCCACACGGCGGTGGCGTTGGAGTTCATGGCGTTGGTGGACAGGTAGAAGACGTTGCCGTAGCCGCCGGTGGCGAGGACGACGGCGTCGGCGTAGTGGGTGGAGATCCGGCCGGTGACGAGGTCGCGGGCGACGATGCCGCGGGCGCGGCCGTCGACGACGATCAGGTCGAGCATCTCGGTGCGGGGGTGCAGCTCGACGTTGCCGGCGGCGATCTGCCGGGACAGGGCCTGGTAGGCGCCGAGGAGGAGCTGCTGGCCGGTCTGGCCGCGGGCGTAGAAGGTGCGGGAGACCTGGACGCCGCCGAAGGAGCGGGTGTCGAGGAGTCCGCCGTACTCGCGGGCGAAGGGGACGCCCTGGGCGACGCACTGGTCGATGATCTCGACGGAGATCTGGGCGAGCCGGTGGACGTTGGACTCGCGTGCGCGGAAGTCGCCGCCCTTGACGGTGTCGTAGAACAGGCGGTGCACGGAGTCGCCGTCGTTGCGGTAGTTCTTGGCGGCGTTGATGCCGCCCTGGGCGGCGATGGAGTGGGCGCGGCGCGGGGAGTCCTGGTAGCAGAACTGGACGACCTGGTAGCCCTGTTCGGCGAGGGTGGCGCCGGCGGAGCCGCCGGCGAGGCCAGTGCCGACGACGATGATCCGGTGGCCTCGGCGGTTGGCGGGGTTGACCAGCTTCGCCTGGAAGCGGCGGGTGTCCCAGCGTTCGGCGATGGGGCCGGCGGGGGCCTTGGTGTCGGCGATGGGAGCGCCGAGGCGATAGTCGGGGTAGCTCATGGTCAGCTCACCACTCCGGTCATGACGGCGACGGGTACGGAGACGAAGCCCGCGGTCAGCACGAGCGCGAGGCCGCCCGCGAGGATCTTCAGGAGGCGTTCGCGGCGGGCGTTGCCGACGCCGAGGGTCTGGGCGGCGCTCCAGAAGCCGTGCCGGACGTGGAGTCCGACGGCGAGCATGGCGACGATGTAGATGACGTTGCCGTACCAGGTGGAGAAGGTGTCGACGACGTTCTGGTACGGCTTGCCCTCCTCGAAGCCGCCGGGGTGGACGGTGCCGGTGGTGAGGTCGAGGACGTGCCAGACGATGAAGAGGGCGAGGATGACACCGCCCCAGCGCATGGTGCGGGTGGCGTAGGAGGAGCCCTTGCGTCGGTGGACGTAACGGGTGGGCCGGGCCTTGATGTCCCGCCTGCTGAGCTGGTACGCGGAGACGGCGTGGGCCACGACGGAGGCGAGCAGCACGATCCGGGCGATCCACAGGCCCCAGTGGTGGTGCAGGACGGGGGCGCCCATGACGCGCAGCCAGTGGCCGTAGGCGTTGAACTCCTCGGGGCCGAAGAAGACCTTGAGGTTGCCGGCCACATGGGCGACGAGGTACGCGAGCATGATCAGGCCGCTCACGGCCATGACCGTCTTCTTGCCGATCGTCGACGCCCAGAAGCCGCGGGTGGGCGCGGGGGTGGGCGGCCGGCCGGTCCGCCGGTCGGTCTTGGTTGCCAGAGCCATGCCAGCGACGGTAGGGCCGAAGGGCCTGAGAGGTCCAAGACATGGTTCGGCTCATCTCGATAGGCGAGGTCTATGAAGCTGGGTAGGCTGGTGCCATGCAGTTCCAGCAGCTCCTCTATTTCGTCGCCGTCGCCGAGACGCGTCACTTCACCCGGGCCGCGGAGCGCGTCCACGTGTCGCAGCCCTCGCTCTCGCAGCAGATCAAGGCGCTGGAGCAGGAGCTGGGCGCGGAGCTGTTCAGCCGGGCCCGGGGGAACATCGCCCTGACCGACGCGGGCGAGGCCCTGCTGCCGCTGGCCCGCCGGATCCTCGCCGACACCGACACCGCCCGGCACGAAGTGCAGGAGCTGGTGCAGCTCCGGCGCGGCCGGGTGCGGCTCGGGGCGACGCCCAGTCTGTGCACGGGGCTGCTGCCGGACGTGCTGCGCACCTTCCACGACCTGCATCCGGGGATCCGGCTGCTCATCGAGGAGGGCGGCTCGCACGACCTCGTACGGGAGCTGGCGCGCGGCGCGCTCGATCTGGCGCTGGTGGTGCTGCCGCTGCCGACGCCGTCACCCGCGCTGACGACGGTGGAGCTGCTCACCGAAGACCTGGTGGTGGTGTCCTCGGCGTCCGCGCCCGCGCCGCGGCGGCCGGTGCGGATCGCGGATCTGCGCGACCAGCCGCTGGTGATGTTCCGGCACGGCTACGACCTGCGGGAGCTGACCGTGGCGGCCTGCCGGGCGGAGGGCTTCGAGCCCTCGTTCACGGTGGAGGGCGGCGAGATGGACGCGGTCCTCGGTTTCGTACGGGCCGGGCTCGGCCTCGCCGTCGTCCCGGCGATGGTGGCCGCCCGGGCGGGCCGCGACCTGCGGGTCACGGCCCTCGCGCGGCCGGGCCTGCGCCGGACCATCGCGCTGGCCCACCGCAGCGACGTGGCGCCCCCGCGGGCGGCGCGTGAGCTGCAGAAGCTGCTCATGGCCTCCCGGCGGGGCACCCGCACCGGCACCGGCACCCCCACCGGCACCGGTTAGTCGCCGGTTGGTCGCCGGTCACACCGCGTCCGCCAGGACCAGGGAGTGGATGCGGTCCGGGGCGCCGGGGCGGGCGTAGTACCAGCCCTGGGCCGTGTCGCAGCCGAGTTCGCGCAGCTGCTGCGCCTGGGCGCCGGTCTCGACGCCCTCGACGGTGACGGCGAGCTCCAGGCTGTGGGCCAGCTGCACGATCCCCTCGACGATCTTGAGGTCGACGGGGTTCGCCGGGTGCTGCTGCATGCCCTGGGTGAAGGAGCGGTCCAGTTTGAGGACGCTCACCGGGAGCCGGCGGAGGTTGGCCAGGTTGGAGTAGCCCGTGCCGAAGTCGTCGAGCGCGATGTCCACGCCCATCTCGGCGAGCTGTCGCAGCGGCTTCAGGAGGTCGTCGTCGGCGCCGATGAGTGCCGACTCGGTCACCTCCAGGCAGAGCGCGCCCGGTTCGAGTCCGGAGCGTTCCAGGACGTCGACCGTCTCGGCGACCAGGCCGGGGTGGTGCAGCTGGGTCGGCGACAGGTTGACGTTGATCCGCAGCGGCCCGTTCGCCTTGCGGCCGCCCGGCGCGCCGTCCTGCCAGAACCGGGCCTGGCGCACCGCCTCCTGGAGGACCCAGCGGCCCAGCGGCACGATCAGGCCGGTGTTCTCGGCAAGCGGGATGAAGCGGTCCGGGCCGAGGACGCCGTGCTGGGGATGGCACCACCGTACGAGCGCCTCGGCGCCGTGCACGCTGCCGTCGTCGAGGTGGACGAGCGGCTGGTACTCGATGAAGAACTCGCCGCGTTCCAGGGCGGCGGGCAGCGCGGTGGTCAGCCCGTGCCGGGTGATGGCCCGTGCGTCGGCCTCGGCGTCGGCGTACTCGAAGCGGTTCCCGCCGGCCGACTTGGCCCGGTACATGGTGATGTCGGCGCTGCGCAGCACCTCGGCCGCGGTCCGCTCGCCCGCCGCTCCCTCGACCACGCCGACGCTGCCGCGCACGGTGAGCTCGCGGCCGTCGATGCTGATCGGGGTGGCGAGGGCGGCGAGCATCCGGTCGGCGAGCTCGGCGACCTTCCGTTCGGTGCCGGTCCCGGTGGTCAGGGCGACGAACTCGTCGCCGCCGAGCCGGGCGACCATCTCGCCGGGAGCGGTGACACAGCTCTGCAGCCGGTCGGCGACCTCCACGAGCAGCCGGTCGCCGGTGGAGTGGCCGAGGCTGTCGTTGATGACCTTGAAGCCGTCGAGGTCGAGGTAGCACAGGCCGAAGCGGCTGCCCTCCCCCGGCGCGAGGGTCTTCTCCAGGCGCTCGAAGAAGAGCGTCCGGTTGGGCAGCCCGGTCAGGGCGTCGTGGGTCGCCTCGTAGCGCAGCCGCAGGTTGAGCAGCCGCCGTTCGGTGGTGTCCTCGAGGAGCGCCAGCTGGTACTGGGGGGCGCCGGCCGCGTCCCGCAGCAGGGAGACGGTGAGGTTGGTCCACAGGACGGTGCCGTCGCTGCGGTAGTACGGCTTCTCGACCCGGTAGTGCTCGCGCTCGCCGCGCACCAGCTCGTCGTAGAGCCGCCAGACGTGCGGGCCGTCCTCGGGGTGGGCCCACTCGGCGATGTTGCGGCTGAGGACGGTCTGCTCCAGGCCGCCGAACATCCGGGTGAGGGTCTCGTTGACCTCCAGGACGTTGCCGTCGAGGTCGGCGATGCCGATGCCGATGGCGGCGCCGTCGAAGACGGCGCGGAATCGGCTCTCGGTGGCGTGCAGGGCGAGTTCGGCGGCGCTGCGGGCGGAGAGTGCCGAGTGGGCGATGGACTCCTGCTCGGCGAGGGTCCGTTCGCGCAGGGCCTGGGCGAAGCCGGCGGCCATGGCGTGCTGGAGCCGGGAGCAGCGGGCCCGCAGCTCCTCGGCGGACGGGGCGGCGTCCTGCTGCCCGGGGTCCCCGGCGCAGTACAGCACCAGGTAGGCGTCGACCACGCCGAGGCTGCGGGCGAGCGCGTCGGGGTCGGTGCAGTGGGCGGCCACCAGGGCCTGGCCGACCCGGTGGGCGGGGGTGGTGTCGAACGGCCGGGCGTGCAGGGCCTCGTACAGTTCCCGGGCCGGCGGCAGCAGGTGCTGTTCGAATTCCTGGCGGGTCATCGAGGTGGCCGTGACCGGGAAGACGGCCCGGCTCCAGATGGTCACGAACCGTCTGAGTCTGTCCTCCGGTCCGTCGGCGACGGAACCGGCCGGCTGGGACGGCAGCTTCACGCCTTGCGCCCCACCCCTGCGAAGCCGGAGAAGGCGAAGGGGTCCTCCTCCTCGTCCGGGTGGTCGGGCCGCCAGTGGGGCATCGGCACGAGTCCGGGCGCGACGAGCTCGGTGCCGTCGAAGAAGCGGGTGATCTCCTCGCGGGAGCGCATCACGAGCGGGTTGCGGATGTCGCGGTAGACGCCCACGGCGCCGCCGGCGCGCTCCTGGGACACCGGGATGCCCTCGTAGGAGGCGTGGGTGAGGACGAGGAGGCTGCCGGGGGCAAGCGCGTCGAGGAGCTCGGCGACCGCCTCGTACGGCTCGTCCTCGTCCTCCAGGAAGTGCAGGACGGCGACGAGCAGCAGGGCCACCGGCCGGTCGAGGTCGAGGAGTTCGCCGACCTCGCGGCTGTGCAGGATGTCGCGCGGCTTGCGCAGGTCGGCGGCGACCACGGCCGAGCGGTCGTCGCCGGCGAGCACGGCCCGGCTGTGGGCGACGGCGACCGGGTCGTGGTCGACGTAGACGACGCGGGCGCTCTCGCTCGCGGCCTGGGCGACCTCGTGGACGTTGCCGAAGGTCGGTATGCCGGAGCCGATGTCGAGGAACTGGGTGACGTCGCTGTCGACGGCGTGGCGTACGGCTCGCCGCATGAAGGCACGGTTCGCCTGCATGATCTTGGGGAGTCCCGGGAGGAACTCCATGGCCTTGCGGGCCGCTTCCCGGTCCACTTCGAAGTTGTGCGAGCCGCCCAGATAGAAGTCGTACATACGGGACACGCTCGGCACCGAGATATCGATGCCCGGCGGAGCCCAGGCGGGACGCTCCATCAAAGTCTCCAACAAGTCGCCACGGGATGCGGCCAGGTGTTCGCCGCCGACGTTCGAGCTGAGGCTACTGATCGCCCGCCGGGAGAGCGAGTAGAAACGGAAATTCGCGATCCGTTCTTGGTCACACGCCATTGGCACGTGCGCCGGGCAGGGAAGAGTTCACGCCTTCGGGTCGTGCAGCTTCACGTGCATCCGGTCGTGCGCGGTTCCGACGGGCCTTTCCGCGCAGTCCGGAGGGTCCGGACGGCGGGCCGCCGGGGTCAAGGGGTGGCGACAACCGGCCATTTCTGCGTGTGAGGAGCGTCGACGGGTTCCTCCCGTCGCGCATTCTTGCCGAACCGGCCGCAACGCGGGGGCGGTTGGCGACGTTGGTTACGCGTGAGACGACAGAACGCACGGAAACGTCAAACGCTCGCACCGCGAGATCCCCTCCATCCGGGGAATGCGGGACTGTTCCGGCCCTCCGGGCCCCTCGATGTGATCAGGCTGCGAGGCGTGTCCCTGTCGCCTCGGTACGGATCGCTCCTGGCCCGGCCCCTCGCGGCCGGCACGCTGGTGTGGCTGCTCGTGGCCCCCGTGCCGGCGGCCGCCGACGCGTGCGCGTACGCCTCGACCGGTCCCGACGGTTCCAGCGTCTCGATCGTGTCGGCGGGGCCGGGGCCCTGCTTCCCGAGCCATCCGCCGCACCCGACGCACCCGCCCCACCCCACGCACCCGCCCCATCCCGACAAGCCGCCGAAACCGACGCCGAAGCCGACCCCGAGGCCGACGCCGAAGCCGCGTCCGCCCGCGCCCGAGCCGCCGCCCACGACGCGGCCCGCTCCCCCGCCGGAGCCGGTGCCCGTACCGCCCCGGCCCGCCGCGCCGCGTCCCGCGCCACCCGTACCCGAGACGCCGCCGCCGGCGCCCCCTTCACCGGCCCCCGCACCCTCCCTGCGCCCCCGGCCACCGGCCCCGGTCGCCCTGCCGCACTACCGGCGCGCGGCCCGGGTGAAGCCCAAAGGCACCGCCAACGTGCTCACCACGACCCTGCTCATCATCGCCCCCGCAGTGCTCGCGACCGCGATCCTGCGCTCCCGTTCCCGCTGATCTCCTCCGGAGAGTGCACACGTGTCCGAATGGCTTGTTCTGACCATCGCGATGGCCGCCGCGTGCGCCGTCGTGCTCACCATCGTCGTCATCAACCACCGGCGGATCCCCGAGGACGACGACCCCAGCGAGACCCCCGACGTCATCGAGTACATGACGATGATGATCGGCGTGGTGTACGCCATCGTCCTCGGCCTCGCCATCGCCGGCGTCTGGGAGGCCCGCAGCGCGGCCCAGGACACCGTGCGCCAGGAGGCGCAGGCGCTGCACGAGATCTCCGCGCGGGCCGAGGTGTATCCCCAGGCCGTACGGGACCGGATCCGGGCCGACGTCGACGCCTATGTGGCGTACGTCGTCCAGGACGAGTTCCCGTACATGGCGGAGCACGGCGAGCTGAACGACCGGGGCACCGAGCTCATGGAGAAGGTCCGCCGCAGCGTGACGGACTACCAGCCGGCCAACGACTTCGAGGGCCAGGCCTACCAGCCGCTCGTGGACCAGGTGGCGGTGGCCGACGACGCCCGTGGGGCGCGCGGGCAGAACGCCGGCGAGACGATGCCGGGGGTGGTGTGGTTCGGCCTCATCATCGGCGCCCTGGTGACGGTGGGCCTGATCTTCACGCTCCAGATCCGGCGCACCGGAAGGGAACTGCTGCTCGCCGGACTGTTCAGCGCGCTCATCGCCTTCCTGCTGTTCCTGATCTGGGACTTCGACGCCCCGTTCGGGCGGGGCATCTCGGCGACCGCCGCGCCGTTCACCGATCTGTTCCCGCAGCTCACGGAGTGATGGGAGGGCCGATTGTGGGCCGTGTGGGGGACCTGGGTGCCCCATTCGCCCGTCTGGGATCGCGGCTGTGGTAGAGCGCTCCTAGCGTTTCGGTCATCGAGGTGCATTCCCTCCCCTTCGCGGATATCCCTTCCGCGGCTGCCCCTCGGGACCCGGAGGACTCACACACATGCGCGCGATACGTGCCGCTTCCACCGCTCTGCTGGGGGCGGCCTCCCTCGCCCTGGCCGCTCCCCTCGCCGTCGCCGTCGACGGCGCCCCGGCGCCGCATCCCCAGGCGGCCCGGGCGAAGGCCCCGGGCGATTTCGTCGTCTCTCCCGCCGTCGTCGCACCGGGGGGCCGGGTCACCCTGAGCGCCCCCGGATGCGCGAGCACGGCGACGGCCTCGGCCGGCATCTTCGACACCGTGACGATCGCCCCGGGCTCCGCCGCCACCGCCACGGTGGACTTCGACGCCAAGCCGGGTGCCGTCTACACGGTCTCCTTCAACTGCACGGGCGGCGTGCAGGGGACCGTCGACCTCACCATCAGGGGTCTGCCGACCCCGACCCCGACCCCCACCCCCACGGCGAGTTCGACGCTGCTCCCGCCCCCGCGCGGGGTGCAGGGCGGCCTCGGCGGCTCGATCGGTTCCCCGGGCGCCTGGACGATCGCGGCCGGCGGCACCATGGTGCTCGCGGCTGCGGGCGGCGCCGTTTTCGTCATCCGCCGCAGGTCGGCCGCCGGCCGGCGGCACTGACGGCGACGACGGTGCCCCGAACCGCACCGCCGCCCGCCACGACAGACCGGCAGCACACGCCCGTCGCCCCCGAATCCTGAGGAGGACTCGGGGGCGACGGGCGTTGCGGGCCGACCGGGAGGTTCGGCCGGTCAGACCCCCGCGCCGGACATGCGGCGCCGGCGGGCGATGAACAGGCCACCGCCCAGCGCCGTGGCGGCGACGAGGCTGCCGCCCACCGCCATCTCGGTGGCGCTCGGGGCGAGCGAGCCGCCCAGACCGCCGGTCGTGCCCTGGCCGGCCAGCACACGGAACCGCTGGTTGACCACCCGGCTGGGGCTCGTGCAGTTGACGGTCAGGACGTGCTCGCCGGGCGTGGCGTGGTTGTGGATGCGGGCGACGGCGCTGGAGACCCCGCCGAAGGGCGCGGAAAGGGTGACCGTCGGGAAGGCGGCGGACGAGACGGTGCCCGCGGCGCAGCCCTTGACGGTGATCGTGAGAGTCGACCCCTGGTGGACCGCGGACGGGATGACGTTGACGTGGATGCCGTCACCTCCCCGCTGCACCGCGGAGGAACCGACGGTGACACTGCTGGGCCCGTGGGTGGCGGTGGCGAGGGGGGCCGCGAGCCCGAGCGCCGCGAACGCGGTCGCCGTCACCGCCAGAGTGCGTGCAGCACGCATGGTTGAACCTCCAGTGGAAGACGCCCCAAAGCGGTGCTCCGGGAGATTCGACGAGTACGCCTTCCATGACGAACCATCACAAGTGCGGACTCCTTGCGCATTTCGGCGCTGGGCCAGCCCGGTGAGGCCCGATGTCGGCCGAACGGGGTGGGAATCTGAGGGAGCTGCAGGTCACACAGCGTCAGGACGATGATCTGACGAATACTCGGATGGCTCATCGCCGATTCACCCGGTCCGCGACCCCGCGCAGCCGTTCCGCGGGCGGCGCCACCCGTTCGCCCCGCTCCGATCGCCGGTTCGCGCCACCGCCCTTACCGTTCCACGTGACGCCAGCAAGGGAGAACCATGAGCCCCAAGGACTTCAGCCTCTTCGAAGCCGCCAGGAGACGCCAACCCTGGGGCGCCCTGGCCCTCGTCATGCTCTCCGGCCTGGCCATAATGCGCAACGGGGTCGGCTTCGAGGCCGGTCCGCCCCAGCCCGCGGCGGCGGCCCGTCCGGTCGCCCGCCCGGTCGGCCCGGCTCCGACCGCCGCCGGCCTGCAGGACCTCCCCTTCGCCCCGGCCTCGCGGATCCGGATCCCGGCGATCCGGGTGGCCGCGCCGATCATGGACGTGGGCCTGGACCACAACGGCTGGATCGCCGCCCCGCCGCCCCAGGACGCCAATCTCGCCGGCTGGTACCAGAACGGCATCGCACCGGGCCAGCGCGGCACCGCGGTCGTGGTGGGCCACGTCGACAACACGGCGGGCCCGGCGGTCTTCTACGGTCTCGGCTCCCTGCAGAAGGGTCAGCACATCGAGGTGGACCGCTACGACGGCCGGGTGGCCGTCTTCGAGATCTACGGGGTCGAGGTCTACGCGAAGGACGACTTCCCGGGCGTACAGGTCTACGGCGACACCGGCCAGCCCGAACTCCGGGTGATCACCTGCGGCGGCGGCTACTCACGCGCCCACGGCTACGACGGCAACGTGGTCGTCTACGCCCGGATGGTCGGCTCCCGCTAGAGCACAGCCGCAAGAAAGGAGGAAGGGCCCCGGCGTCGGGGCCCTTCCCCATCGGTGCTCAGCGGCGCGGGACGGTGATGCTGTAGCCCGCGTCGAGGAGTTCGGGCAGATAGCGCCGGAGGGCGGCGACGGTGTGGGAGCGGTTGCCGCCGGCGTCGTGGTTGAGGACCACCACGCCGGGTCCCGCTCCGTCGAGGACACGGCGGACGATGCTGCTCGCGGGCGGCTCCTGCCAGTCGAGGGTGTCGACGGTCCAGGCCAGCGGCTCCATGCCGAGTTCGGCGCCGATCTCGAACGAGTGCCGGTTCCACGCCCCGTAGGGCGCCCGGTACCACAGCGGCGGGGTGCCGAGGGCCTGTTCGATGACGTCGCTGGTGGAGCCGAGCTCCTGGCGGATGCGGGAGGGCCGCAGCTTGGGGACGAGGGGGTGGGACCAGGAGTGGTTGCCGACCACGTGCCCGTCCTCGGCCATCTGCTTGAGCAGGTCCTGCCGGCCGACCGCCATCTCCCCGCAGACGAAGAACATCGCCCGGCAGCCGTGACGGCGCAGGGTGGCCAGGATGTCCGGGGTGTAGCGGGGGTCGGGGCCGTCGTCGAAGGTGAGCACCATCGAGCGTCCGACGCCGGTCAGATGGAGGAACGGCCGGGTGCGGACCGGGGGGATCGCCTTGCGGAAGGCGGGCGGCGCGTAGCCGGTCATCGGCTGGAGCCGGTACGCGGAGGGCCTCAGCCTGGCGGCCTGTGCCTGGGGTCCCGCCGCCGCGCCGGGTGGGGTCCCGGCGGCTGGACCGGCCGGGGGCGTGGCGCCGGGACCGGCGGCGGGCGTGCCGTCGGGGCCGGTCATGCGGTCGGTGGCGAAGACCCCGACGGCGGTGGTGGCGCCGAGGGCGGCGGCGAGGCGCAGCAGCGACCGTCGCCCTGTCGTCGTCTCATCCTTTTTCATGACCAATGGTGCGAACGGAGGACGGTGCGGCCCGCGCAGCGACACCGGCCGTCCGCCGGAATGCACCTGATGAGCCGATAGGGCGCGCTACTCCCCCATGACGAGACCGTCAGCGGCGGCGCCCCGGCCCTCGACGACCTCGCGGATGGTGTCGCGGATCTCGGTGTAGTGGCTCTCGCCCTGCTTGATGGCGGTGTTGAGGTTCACCACGCGTCCGCGTCCGGTGTCGAAGTACTGGGGGACGAACTCCGCCTTGGCCACCTCCCACCGGCCGCCGGGTGCGGTGGGCGGGGCGAAGGTGAAGCGGGCCAGGGTGCCCTGGTTGCCGCGGCGGTCGTAGGAACCCGCGTAGTTGATCATGTCGCCGGCGATCTGGTCGCCCATGCCGTAGACGACCCAGGTGCCGTTGACCTTCTCGTACGCCTGCGGGACGTGGGCGTGGGTGCCGAGGACGAGGTCGATGTCGGGGCGGCCGCCGGTGTGCGAGGCGGTGAGGGCCCGGCCGAGGGTGAGCTGGCGCTCGTCGGGGGCGGTCTGCCACTCGGTGCCCCAGTGGACGGAGACGACCACCACGTCGGCGCCGGCCTTGCGGGCGGCCCGCGCGTCGGCGACGATCCTCTGCTCGTCGATGAGGTTGACGGCCCACGGCTGCCCCTCGGGCAGCGGATAGCCGTTGGTGCCGTAGGTGTAGGCCAGCTGGGCCACGGTCGCGCCGCCCGCCTTGAGCAGGGTGGGCCGGGCCGCCTCCTCGGCGGTGCGGGCGGAGCCGGCATGCCGGACGCCGGCCTGGTCGAGGGCGTCGAGGGTGCGGCCCAGTCCCGCGGCGCCGTCGTCCAGGGTGTGGTTGGAGGCGGTGGAGCAGGAGTCGTAGCCGGTCTCCTTGAGCGCCCGGGCGATCTCGGGCGGCGACTTGAAGGCGGGGTAACCGGTGTAGGGGCCGCCGGGCTTGCCATAGACGGTCTCCATGTGGCAGATCGCCAGGTCGGCGCCGGAGACGACCGGCCGGACCCCGGAGAGCATGGGCCGGAAGTCGTAGCCCGTGCCGCCGCCGTCGGCGGCGGCCTGGCGGATGATCGAGGCGTGCGGGAGGACGTCTCCGGAGGCGATGAGGGTGAAGGGGGCCGGCGCGGACGCTCCCCCGGGCGCGGCGGGGCGGTGCGGCGCCTTGCTCGGGGCCGCCGGGGCCGGGGCCGTACGGTCCGCGGCGGCGCAGCCGGTGGCCGCGGCGAGCAGGACGGCGGCGAGGGCCGCCGCGCCGGATCTGGTGCGTGGGGTCATCTGCCGAACTCCGCTGATTCATGGGATGAACATCTGTTCCCCCGAATTCACAGCGGACGAAGGCCGCAGTCAAGGGTCAATGCCGCAGACATCCACAAACCCCGCTGAATCGGACGCAAGGATTCCGGCCACCGGCGCCCTGACCGCTCGCCGTACCGTTCACCGCTCGATGCGACCGTTCGTCGCAGAGATCCGCCCGTTCCCTGTCCACCGGCGCCCGAATGCGTTCGTATACGGCGTCATGACAACGGCAGCGACGGCACCGAGGCCGACGGAGACCACCGACGAGCGGACCCTGAAGGCACTCCAGCGCGAGCACGGCAAGGCCCTGCTCGCCTTCCTCCTCGGCCTCACCCACGGCGACCGGCAGCGCGCCGAGGACCTGGCGCAGGAGACCCTGGTCAGGGCCTGGCTGCACCCGGAGGCCTTCGACTCCTCGTACGAGTCGATGCGGCCCTGGCTGTTCACCGTGGCCCGGCGGCTCGCCATCGACGCCCGCCGCGCCCGGCTCTCCCGGCCCACCGAGATCGGCGACGGGATGCTCGCGGTCACCGCCGCCCCGGCCGACACCACCGAGTCACGCGACGCGGCGCTCGACGTCCGGGCCGCGGTCCGGGGCCTCAGCCCGGAGCACCGCGCGGTCCTGGTCCGGCTCTACTTCCACGGCCTGACCGTCAACGAGGCCGCCGCCGACCTCGGCATCCCGGCCGGCACCGTCAAGTCCCGCTCCCACTACGCGCTGCGCCAGCTCGGCCACCGGCTCCCCGGCTACCGGCCACCGCGCCGCACGGCCGTTGCCCGGCACACCGCCGCCACCCCACAATGACCGTCGTGACGCTGACTCTCGCCGCCGCCGAAAAGGTCCTCTCCGACAACTTCGCCCCCTGGGTGCTCGACCTGGGGCTCTCCGTGGACTCCGTCGACGGCCAGGAGGCCGTCCTCAGGCTCCCCTGGTCCGACCGACTCGCACGGGAGGGCGGCGGGCTCTCCGGTCAGGCGCTGATGGCCGCGGCCGACACGGCGACGGTGATCGCGGTGGCCGCCGCCCGCGGCGGCTTCGTCCCGATGACCACGGTCCAGCAGTCGATCAGCTTCCAGCGCGCGGTGGTCGGCGCCGACGTCCTGGTGCGGGCGCGGCTCACCAAGGCGGGGAAGCGGATGGCCTTCGCGGACATCACGATGACGGCCGAGGGCTCGGAGGAGACCGCCGCCCACGCCACGGCGGTGTACGCGCTCCTGGGCTGACCCGGCCACGCGCCACCCGGGCCGGAACCGCCCCGCGCGCCCCTGGGCTTCACCGTCGTCACACGGCTCCCACCTGCATCGATGCACGGGCAGCCCGTGTCCGAATCCACCCGGGCGAGTTGAGCGAATGCGCCCCGCGCACGCCCTTCTCGGAGGAGGCTCGTCACCGGGGTCTCGTCCAGGACACGTCCGGGAGAAGGTGGAAGCGGTGCTGCCCGAAAGCACGAACGGCGCCGGCGGAGGCGGGCTCGCCGTCCCCATGGACTGGCTGTGCGCCGAGTACGTCGCCGACGATGTGATGCGGACGAGCGGGCTCGCCGGGCCCGGTTCGCTGGAGTTCCGGGCCGGGACGCAGACCCTGGCCCTCACGATCCTGCTCTCCGGCGCCGGGACCGGCGCCTGGCTGCGGCGGACCGCCCACGACCACCCCTGGTCCGCCTGGGTGACCACCCGGCTCGACGAGGCGGCGGACGGACCCGATCTCGCCCTGGCCCGGAACACCTGGCTGCGGCTGCGGGCGACCGAGCTGCGGGCCGCGGACCTGGCCGGGCTCACCGGGCTCGGCGGCGTCGACGAGGAGCGGCAGGTGTGGCTGCCCGCCTGGCAGGTCGGTGTGGCCCTGAGCCATCTCGCGCTGCACCTGTGCTGACGGGCCGACGGCGGGCTGACGAGCCGGCGGTGAGCTGACGGGCCGGCGGTGGGCCGCCTCGCTCAGCCGGTCGGGTGCACGCCGGGGCGGTACTTGGGGATCCGTACCGTCACCTTCATGCCCGCGCCGATCCCGGTCTCGATGACGAGGCCGTGCTCCGGCCCGTACACCTGACGCAGCCGTTCGTCGACGTTGGACAGTCCGAGGCCGGAGGACGGGGGCCGTTCGCCGCGCAGGATCGCGCGGAGCGCCTCGGGATCCATGCCCACCCCGTCGTCCTCGATGGTGACGACGGCCTCGGCGCCCGCGTCACGGGCCGCGATCACCACCCGGCAGCCGCCGGCGGAATCCTCCAGGCCGTGCTTGACCGCGTTCTCCACCAGCGGCTGGAGACAGAGGAACGGCAGGGTCACCGGCAGCACCTCGGGGGCGATCCGCAGGGTCACCGTGAGCCGGTCGCCGAACCGGGCCCCGGCCAGCGCGAGATACTGCTCGATGGCCCGCAGTTCGTCGGCGAGCTGGGCGAAGTCACCGTGGCGGCGGAACGAGTAGCGGGTGAAGTCGGCGAACTCCAGGAGCAGTTCGCGGGCCCGCTCGGGGTCGGTGCGGACGAACGAGGCGATCGCGGCGAGCGAGTTGAAGATGAAGTGCGGGGAGATCTGGGCGCGCAGGGCACGGATCTCGGCCTCGACGATCCGGGTGCGGGAGCGGTCCAGCTCCGCGAGCTCCAGCTGGACCGAGACCCAGCGGGCCACCTCCGTCGCCGCCCGCACCAGCACGGCCGACTCCCGTGCCCCGTACGCGACGAGGGCGCCGAGCACCCCGTCCTCGCCGGTCAGCGGGGCGACCACCGCCCAGCGCAGCGGGCACTCGGCGTCGGCGCGGTCTCCGTCGCACCCGGTGTGGGCGGACCGGCTGCGCCCCGAGGCGAGGGTCTCGGCGACGAGCTCCATGACCCGGTCGCGGTGGTGCGCCTCGCCGGGTCCGTCCCAGGCGAGGACCGTGCTCCGGTCGGTGAGGCACAGTGCCTCGGTGCCGAGCAGGGACCGCAGCCGGCCCGCGGCCTTCCGCGCGGTGTCCTCGGTGAGCCCGGCGCGCAGCGGGGGTGCGGCGAGCGAGGCGGTGTGCAGGGTGTGGAAGGTGGCCCTCTCGACAGGGGTGCCGAGGTCGAGGTCGGCGGAGCGGCGGCCCCGGCGGGCGGCGAGGCGGCCGAGGACGAACCCGGCGGCGAGCAGCACCGCCCCGACGGCGCCGGCGGCGGCCAGCTCGATGCCGGTCATCGTTCACCGCCCGTGGGGAGGGCCTTGCCGCTGATCTCCTCGGGCAGGTGCAGCCGGGCCAGGATCGCCGGCGTTCCGGCCGGGATGCTGCGGGGGGTGGCGAGGGACACGAGGATCATGGTGAGGAAGCCGAGCGGCACCGACCAGACGGCCGGCCAGGCCATCAGGGTGTGCGGCCAGCCCTGCGGCGGCAGCCCGGCCCGGGTCGCCATGACGGCGGCCAGTGCCGAGCCGCCGCCCAGCAGGAGTCCGGCGACGGCGCCGGGCGGGGTGAGCCGCCGCCACCAGATGCCGAGGACGAGCAGCGGGCAGAACGAGGACGCGGACACGGCGAAGGCCAGGCCGACGGCGTCGGCGACCGGCACCTTCGACGCGACGATCCCGGCGCTCAGCGGGACGGCGGTGGCGAGCAGGCTCGCGAGCCGGAAGTCGAGCCGGAAGTGCCGGGCGCCCCGGGAGGGCAGCACGTCCTGGGCGAGGACGCCGGCGACGGACATGGTCAGGCCCGAGGCTGTCGACAGGAAGGCCGCGAAGGCGCCGCCCGCGAGGAGCGCCCCCAGCAGGTCGCCGGGGAGACCGCCGAGCATCCGCTCCGGCAGGACGAGCACGGCGGCGTCGGCGGCCCCGGTCAGGGCGAGTTCGGGGGCGTAGATCCGGCCGAGCGCGCCGTAGAGCGGAGGCAGCAGGTAGAACACGCCGACCAGGCCGAGCACCACGAGCGTGGTGCGGCGGGCCGCCCGGCCGTGCGGGCTGGTGTAGAAGCGGACGGCGACGTGCGGCAGGCCCATGGTGCCGAGGAAGGTGGCGAGGATCAGCCCGTAGGTCGCGTACAGCTGGTGGCCGTCGCGGCCGCCGGCGAGCGGCTGGGACCAGCCGAGCGGGTCGGAGCCGGTGGCGGACCTCTCGGGGACGGGCGCGCCGGCGGGGAAGGCGAGTTCGGTGCCGCCCTCGACGCGGTGGGTGCCCGGGGCGAGGGTGACATCGGCGTGCTCGTACGCCCGGCCGTCGACGCGTCCGGTGAGGTTGAGCGTCAGCGGTGCGTCGACCTCGATCCGTACCGTCTCGGCGACCCGGACGGCGGTGTGGTCCCGGAAGGCGGCGGGGGCGTCGAAGCGGGCGCGCGGGGCGCCGTCCCCGTACCAGGCGGCGACGAGGAAGAGGGCCGGGACGAGGAGGGCGGTGAGCTTGAGCCAGTACTGGAAGGCCTGGACGAAGGTGATGCTGCGCATGCCGCCGGCGGCGACGATGCCGGTGACGACGAGGGCGACGAGGAGTCCGCCGACCCAGTCGGGGGCGCCGGTGAGGATCTCCAGGGTGAGCCCGGCGCCCTGGAGCTGGGGCAGCAGGTAGAGCCAGCCGATGCCGACGACGAAGAGGCTGGCGACGCGGCGGGCGGGCGGGGACGCGAGCCGGGCCTCGGCGAAGTCGGAGAGCGTGTACGCGCCGGAGCGGCGCAGCGGGGCGGCGACGAGGAGCAGCAGGACGAGGTAGCCGGCGGTGTAGCCGACCGGGTACCAGAGCATGTCGGGGCCCTGGACGAGGACGAGCCCGGCGATGCCGAGGAAGGACGCGGCGGAGAGGTACTCGCCGCTGATGGCGGCCGCGTTGAGGCGGGGGCCGACGGTGCGGGAGGCCACGTAGAAGTCGGAGGTGGTGCGGGAGATCCGCAGGCCGAGTCCGCCGATGAGGACGGTGGCGAGGACGACGGCGGTGACGGCCGCGACGGCGTGGGTCTGGTTCATCGGGCCGTGCCCCTGGTGCGGCCGGTCACCGTTCGACGAGGCCGGTGAAGTCGCGTTCGTTCCGTTCGGCGCGGCGCACGTACCAGTGGGCGACGGCCCAGACGACCGGGTGCACGCCGACGCCGAGCACGCCCCAGACGACGGCCTCGGGGGCGGGCAGGGCGAGCAGCAGCGGCAGGGAGCCGACGAGCAGGGCGAGGGCGCCGAGGCCGGTGAGGGCGGCCCGCAGCTGGCTGCGCATCAGGGAGCGGACGTAGGTGTGGCCGAGGGTGGTCTGCTCGCTGATCTCGGAGCGGGCGGGCGCGTGATGGGGCCGCGGCCGGGGCAGGGGGCCGCCGCCCAGGGCCGTCGCGTACGTGACGGTCTCGCGCCGCGGTCGGCGCTGGGGGTCCTCGGACATGGGCGTCCGCTCTCTCACGGTCCGGTGGGCCCGTGGAGTGTACGTGGAAGGGGCGCGGGCCCGGTAGGGGCCGCCGGTCACCCGCCGGCGCGGCGGAGCAGCAGGTCGCGCAGCTGGCGGGCGTGGCGCCGGGACACGGCGAGTTCGGCGTGTCCGACCCGGACGGTGGTCGCGCCGCCGTCGAGGCGGAGTTCGTCGATGCGGGCCAGGGCGACGAGGTGGCTGCGGTGGATGCGGACGAAGCCGCGGGCGGCCCAGCGTTCCTCGAGGGTGGAGAGCGGGATGCGGACGAGGTGGCTGCCGTGGTCGGTGTGCAGGCGGGCGTAGTCGCCGTGCGCCTCCACGTACGCGATGTCGTCGACGGACACGAAGCGGGTGACGCCGCCGAGCTCGACCGGGATCTGCTCGGCGGGCGCGGGCGCGGGGTGGACGGTGGCGGCGTGGGCCTGCGCGTGGACCAGGTCGTGGGCGCGGCGCACGGCCTCGGCGAGGCGTTCGCGGCGGACGGGCTTGAGCACGTAGTCGACGGCCTCCAGGTCGAAGGCCTGGACGGCGAAGCCCTCGTGGGCGGTGACGAACACGATCAGCGGCGGCCGGGCGAAGCCTCCGAGCAGGCGGGCCAGGTCGAGGCCGCCGAGTCCGGGCATGTGGATGTCCAGGAAGACGACGTCGACGCCCTCGTCGCCGTCGGGGCCGGCCTCCAGGGCGCGGCCGATCCGGCGCAGCGCCTCGGTGGCGTCCCCGGCGCCCTCGGCGCTGCGCACCCGTGGGTCGGCCCGCAGCAGGTAGAGCAGTTCCCCGAGGGCCGGCGCCTCGTCGTCGACGGCCAGTACGCGCAGCATGCGCGGGAGTCTATGCGCGGGGGTCTATTTCAGCAGCTTGGAAAGACGGCGGTCGGCGAGCGGCTTGCCGCCGGTCTGGCAGGTGGGGCAGTACTGGAGGGAGGAGTCGCTGAAGGAGACCTCGCGGATGGTGTCGCCGCACACCGGGCAGGGTTCGCCGGTGCGGCCGTGGACCCTGAGGCCGCTCTTCTTCTCGGCCTTGAGCCGGCCGGCGGCGAGGCCGTGGGAGCGTTCGACGGCGTCGGTGAGGGTGGTGCGCAGCGCCGTGTAGAGGGCGGCGGTCTCCTCCTCGGTGAGGTTCTGCGTCGGTTTGAACGGGGACATCTTCGCGGCGTGCAGGATCTCGTCGCTGTAGGCGTTGCCGATGCCGGCGATGAGGCTCTGGTCGCGCAGGGCGCCCTTGATCTGGCGCCGTTCGCCGGCGAGCAGGGCGGTGAAGGCGGCGAGGTCGAAGTCCTCGGCGAGCGGGTCGGGACCGAGCCGGGCCACGCCGGGCACCTCGGCGGGGTCCCGGACGAGGTGGACGGCGAGGCGTTTGGTGGTGCCGGCCTCGGTGAGGTCGAAGCCGTCGCCGCCGGTGAGCGCGACCCGCAGCGCCAGCGGGCCCTTGCCGGGCCGCGGCGGCCCGGAGGGCAGCACGTCCTTCCAGTGCAGCCACCCGGCCCGGGCGAGGTGCACCAGCAGACGCAGTCCGCCCGCCTCGATGTCGAGGAACTTCCCGTGCCGGGCGACCCCGTCGACCCGCGTCCCGTCGAGGGCGCTCAGCGGAGGGTCGTACGTCTTGAGCACGCTGATCGCGACGGGCAGCACGTGGGCGATCTCCTTGCCCACGAGGTGCTCGTCCAGAAACGCGCGGAGTGCTTCGACCTCGGGCAGCTCGGGCATGCCAACAGCCTGCCGCACGGACGGGGCGTGCGCGCGGCGGAGGACGGACCGGCGCGCCGGGCCGGCGGGCGCGCCGCGGAGGGTGGGGCAGGGGGGGAGCCGGGCCGGCGGGCGCGCAGCGCCGGAAGCGCGGGTGCGCGGCGGCTGCCGGACGGCGACGCTCCAGGCCGGCCGGGCCGGCCGCTGGGCGGGCAGCCCTCGATGCCCGGCGGGCCACCCGAAGACGACGACCGGACGGCGGCCCCCGGGCCCGGGAGGCCACGGCGAGCGTGGCTGCCCCGACAGCCGGGCAGGACCGGCGCCGGGGCGGCGTTCGAACGGCGCCGGATCCACCGGCTTCCCCCACCGGCGGGTCCAGCCGCCGGGCGGAAGCATGCCGGGCGGCCGTTACGGGCTGGGCAGGTCCAGCGGTTCACCGGCTGGGGTCCGCGCCACCGGCGGGGTCCCGCCCGGCAGGGCTCGGCGTTCAGGATCCCGGGGGCTCCGTCGTGAACTCGCACCAGACGCATTTGCCGCTGCCGCGGGGCTCCACGCCCCATACGTCGGAGATGCGGTCCACGAGCAGCAGGCCGCGGCCCGAGACGCCCGACTCGCCGGCTTCGCGGCGGCGGGGGAGGGCGCTGGAGCGGTCCTCGACCTCGACGCGGAGGCGGCGGTCGGGGCCGCCGAGCATGCGGAGGGTCACGATGGCGCCGCCGTCGGTGTGCATCAGGGCGTTGGTGGTCAGTTCGTCGGCGACCAGCTCGATCTCGTCGGAGCGGCTGCCCGCGCCCCACGCCCGGACGGCGGCCCGGATCATGTGGCGGGCGGAGCGGAGCGCCTCGGGGTCGTTCTGGCCCACGTGCTGCTGGAGGCGGCCGCCGGACTGCGGCGGGTGGGCGCCCTCGCGGCGCAGCAGCAGGACGGCCACGTCGTCCTCGCCGCCGCGTTCGTCGACGACCTCACAGAGGTGGTCGGCGAGCTGGGCGAGGTCCCGCGGGCCGCGTTTGACCAGCGAGGACAGCCACTGGAGGCCCTCGTCGAGGTCGGCGCCCGGCTTCTCGACCAGTCCGTCGGTGTACAGGATGAGCGTGTGCCCGGGGTCGAGCTCGACGGTGGTGACCGGGTAGTCGAGACGGCCGAACTCGGCGGAGAGGCCGAGCGGGAGGCCGCCCTCCACGGGGATCCGGTGCGCGGTGCCGTCGGGGTCCTGGACGAGCGGGTCGACGTGGCCGGCGCGGACGATCTGGACGAGTCCGGTGGCGGGGTCGGCCTCCGCGTAGGTGCAGGTCGCGAAGCGCTCGGTGTCGAGCTCGTGGAGGAAGACGGAGGCGCGGGCCATGACCGTGGCGGGAGTGTGGCCCTCGGCCGCGTAGGCGCGCAGCACGATCCGCAGCTGGCCCATGACGGCGGAGGCGTGGGTGTCGTGGCCCTGGACGTCCCCGATGACGGCGCCGACGCGGCCCCCGGGGAGCGGGATGATGTCGTACCAGTCGCCGCCGATGTCGCGGCCGAGCCGGGCGGAGCGGTAGCGGACCGCTATCTGGGTGCCGGGCACGTCGGGGATGCGGCGGGGCAGCATCGCCTGCTGCAGGCCCTCGGCGAGGTCGTGCTCCTGCTCGTACAGCATGGCGCGCTGGAGGCTCTGGGCGATGGAGCTGCCGAGGGCGACGAGCAGGTTGCGTTCGTCGGCGCTGAAGCCGGTCCGGTCGCTGTAGAGCAGGCCGAGGGCGCCTATGGGGCGCGCCTGGGCGATCAGTGGGAGGTAGACGGCGGAGGTGATGCCGAGTCCGCTGATGTGGGGCCACAGGATCGGGTAGGAGGCGGCGAAGTCCTCCGGGGACTCGATGAAGCGGGGGCGCAGGGTGCGGATGACCTCGCTCATCGGGTACGGCTCGTCCACCCGGGTGAAGCGGGTGCCGGGGACGAACGCGCCGTCGGGGCCTTCGGCGACGAGGTGGATGCGCCCGGCCTCCAGGAGGCCCATGACGAGGCTGGCGGCGCCGAAGTGCTCCAGCCCCTGGGAGTCGTTGAGCAGGTCGATGATGTCCTGGACGGTGCGGGCGTGGGCGAGGGCGGCGGTCATGCCCTCGACGACGCTGGTGCGCTGCCGGCGGCCCTCGTCGAGGCCGAGGCGTGCGGCGGACTCGGTGAGCTCCTCGGAGGCGTCGCGGACGACACCGACGATGCGGACGGGACGGCCCTCCTCGTCGCGCCGTACGAGGCCCTGGGTGTGCGTCCAGCGCTGGACGCCGGCGCGGGTGCGGATGCGGAAGTAGGCGCCGTAGCGTTCGCTGCCGTCCTTGAGCGCCTGGGCTACCAGGGCGTCGAGGCGGCGGCCCTCGTCGGACAGGACGCGCGAGCCGAGGGTCGCGGGGTCGCCGTCGTACTCGCCGGGTGCCATGTCGAAGACGTTCAGGGCGCCCTCGTCCATGATCATCCGGCCGGTGACCAGGTCCCAGTCGAAGCTGCCCATCCGGAATTCCCGGCCGAACTCATGGAGGAAGCAGCAGGCCGGTTCGTCCGTCCCCGCCGCGCAACGGCACCGCTCGGCCGCCTCCCCGCCCCCTCTGCCCGCGTTCATGGGGGCCACGCTAGGCGCAGCCCCGCCGCCACGCACGGCGAAGATCGGCAACAGCTTGGCAACAACGCGTCCACGGCGCCTCCTTCAGCCCTCGAAGGTCTCGGGCTGCTGCGGCGCGGTCTCGTCCGGGAACAGCTCCTCGAAGGAGGGCGGCGGCTCCTGCGGCGGCTGGTCCTGGGGCCCGTCGGGCGGCACGGGCGCGTCGGGGACGTCCGGCATCACCGGTTCGTCGGGGACCGGTGCGGTGCCGCCGTCCTCCGGTGCGTCGGGGAGGGGCAGGCCGGGGGACTCGGGCACCGAGGGCTCCGTGGGGTCGGAGGGGGCCGTCGGGTCCGTGGGCGTGGTGGGGGTGGTCGGCGTGGTGGGGGGCTGTGGGGCGGGGGCGTCCGGCAGCGGCGCGGGCGGGGCGGCGACGAGGTCGCAGGAGGCGGGGGCGCAGGGCGGCAGGACGTCCGGCCGGCGGTCCTGGTCGCCGTCGGTGCCGGTCTTCCGCTCGATCCAGGTGTTGTCGGGGTTGTTCGCGATCACCAGGCGGGTGACGACGGTGGTGGTCGGGGTGATGGCGACGACCCGGTCGGGGCGGTAGCCCCGCCAGGGTTTCCCGGCGTGCGCGGCGCCCTGGGCGGGGGCCGGGGAGCGCAGCGGGTTGCCGCAGGCGCAGCGGACCCGGGGAGTCCCGTACGGGTCGACGAGGACGGCCGTACCGGCCTGGAGGACGGACTGGAAGGCGGTCGGTCCGCCGTCGCGGAAGCCGTGGTTGGTGACCCTGGTGTCGGCGCGCAGCAGGACCGGGGTGAGGCCGCGCAGCCAGCCGGCGATGTTGCTCTCGGGGATGCCGGCGGCCTCGGCGAAGGCGCGGGCCCGGCCCTGGTCGGCGGTGAGGAAGGCGATCTGCTGCTCGACGTCGCAGCTGGCGACGGAGCGGGTGCCGCCGTAGAGGCCGGGAGTGGCGCCGGTGAGCGCGCGGCCGGCGGGTGCCGGGTCGCCGACGCCGGTGGCGGGCGGCGCGCCCGGGTTCGCGGGGGCGCCCTCCCGTGTGGTGGAGGGGGTGAAGGGGGCGGGGCCCTGCGACGCGGCCGGCTGGAGCAGCACCTCGCGGACGGCGGCCGCGGCGGCGGTCTGCTGCGCGCCCGGTTCCCCGGGCTGGCCGGAGGAGCAGCCGGCGAGCAGCAGGGCCGAGGCCAGCGCGGTGATCGCGCCGGCAGCGGACCGCGAGGGCCATCGTCGGAATGCGTCGCGCACCTGGGTCTCCCGCCTGTTTCGCCCCGAGTCGTTCCTTCATGTCTGCCGCAGGGCGGTGGGGCTCGCAATCGGGGCGCGTCCATCCGGTTCGGCCCGTCGTCGCCCGGACAGCGACCCCACCCTTGAACGCGTTCAAGGAAGGCTCTAGGCTCACCCCCGAAAGGGTTGAACGTGTTCAACAGAGGTTCGACAGGGGGGCGTGTCATGTCCGTGCTCGTCGGAACGATCGTCATGCTGGGGATGCTGGTCGTGGTCCCCGCCGGGCTCCGGCTCGTCGACGGCCCCCAGCCGGCCGGCCTGCGGCTCCTCGGCCGCGCCTGGCCGCTGCTCGCCCTCCCCGGCGCGGTCTCCCTCTGGCTCCCCCGCTCCCCGCTCGCCGCCGTCCTGGCCGGGTGCTACGCCCTCGCCACCCTGGCCCTCGCACTGCACGCCCCCGCCCGCCTCGCGCTCACCAGATCCCTGGCTCCGGCGGAGGTGGCGGTGCTCACCGCCCTCGCCACACCGGCCGTCGCGGGCGTCGCCCTGGTCGCCGAACGCGCCGGGCACGAGCTGTTCGGCTTCGCGCTCGACATCCTCGCCCTGACCGTGCCCCACTTCCACTTCGCGGGCTTCGCCGCCGCCCTGGTCGCGGGCCTCGTCTGCCGTACGGCCGAAGGCCCCGCGACCCGGTTCGCGGCGCTCAGCGTCCCGCTCGGCACCCTGCTCGTCCTGCTCGGCTACTTCGTCGACGACTGGGCCGAACTGGCCGGGGCCCTCGTCCTCACCGCCGGCATGTGGGCCGTCGGCCTCACCACCTGGCGCGAACTTCGTCCCGCCGCGCCCGACCCGGTCACCCGCGCCCTGCTCGGGGTCTCGGCGGCCGTCCTGGTCGCCACCATGCTCCTCGCCCTCAGCTGGGCCGTCGGCGAGGCCACCGGGCTTCCGCACCCGAGCCTCGCGTGGATGGCCGCCACCCACGGCCTGGGCAACGCGATCGGCTTCGCGCTCTGCTCGCTGCTCGCCTGGCACCGCCTGCGGGCCCGGCCCCGGCCCCGTACCGCCGTCGCGTCCGCCACTCCCGTCACGACTCCCGACACCGCCCACCGAACGGAGCTCCCGGCATGACCCGTCTCGTCCGCAGCCTCTCGGACACCCTCGGCACCCGCCCGGCCGCCGGGCCGAACTACCCCGAGGTCGGCGCCACCCGCACTGGCCCGCTGCCCGCCGGATACCACCACCTCCACCACACCGTCCGGGTCGGCCACGGCCGGGAGGCCTACGCGGCCGCCGGCGCCGCCGTCACCACCTGGGCGATGCACCGCGCGACCGGCGCCCGGGTGGACAGCACGGCCGGGCGCGCCGAACCGGGCGTCACCCTGGAGGTCTCGATGGGCCTCGGCCGGCTCCGGTTCACCGCCCCCTGCCAGGTGATATGGACGGCGTACACGGACAGCGTCACCGGCTTCGCCTACGGAACCCGGGCCGGCCACCCCGAACGCGGCGAGGAGTCCTTCGTCGTCGACCTGCACGAGGACGGCACGGTCTGGTTCACGGTCACCGCGTTCAGCCGCGCCGCCGCCTGGTACACCCGGCTCGGCGGACCGGTCGTCCGCGCCCTCCAGCACGCCTACGCCCGCCGCCTGGGCCGCTCCCTGGCCGCCCTCGTCGCGGAGCACGGGACGCGGGGCCGATGAGACTCGGGCCACGCGACTCGGGCGAGGGGACTCGGGCCGACGCGGCTCGCGCCGATGAGAGTTACGCTCCTTCTGTACTCCCGCGTACTCCTTGAAGGAGGCGGCCATGAGCCAGTACGACGAGTACACCAGCCCCTCGCAGGCCGAGGGCGAGCGCCTCGACGAGGACATGGACGCGCAGCAGAAGGCGCACATCCATCCCATGGTGACCCGCACGACCCCGTCCCAGGCGGAGGGTGAGCGCACGGCGACGGACGACGAGAAGCGCTGACGCCCCGCGCCGGACGCGGACGCCATGGAGTGGTTCACCGCCCCTGACCACTGGCTGAGCCGGATCGTCTTCCAGCGGGGACTCGCCGGACTGTACCTGGTCGCGTTCGTCTCGGCCGCGCTCCAGTTCCGGGCCCTGATCGGCGAGCGCGGCATGCTGCCGGTGCCGGACTTCGTGCGTGCCGTCCCGGCGCGGCGCGCCCCCAGCCTGTTCCAGTGGCGGTATTCCGACCGGCTCTTCGCGACGGTCGCGTGGAGCGGCGCCGCCCTCGCCCTGGCGCTGGTGGCGGGCGCGGGCGACGCGGTGCCGCTGCCCGTGTCGATGCTGCTGTGGCTGCTGATCTGGGCGATGTACCTGTCGATCGTGAACGTGGGGCAGACCTGGTACTCCTTCGGCTGGGAGTCGCTGCTCCTGGAGACCGGTTTCCTCGCCGTCCTGCTCGGCAACGACGACACCGGCCCGCCCGTCCTCGTCCTGTTCCTGCTGCGCTGGCTGCTGTTCCGGGTGGAGTTCGGCGCCGGGCTCATCAAGATCCGCGGCGACCGCTGCTGGCGGGACCTGACCTGCCTCCACCACCATCACGAGACCCAGCCGATGCCCGGCCCGCTGAGCTGGTTCTTCCACCGTCTGCCCGGCCCGCTGCACAAGGCCGAGTGCGCCGCCAACCACGTCGTCCAGCTCGGCGTGCCCGTGCTGCTCTTCGCCCCGCAGCCGGTGGCCACGGCCGCGGCGGGCCTGATGATCGTGACCCAGCTCTGGCTGGTCGTCTCCGGCAACTTCGCCTGGCTGAACTGGCTGACCATCGTGCTCGCGCTCTCGGCCGTCGACGGCTCGCTCCTCGTGGGCGACCATCCGCAGCCCGAGGCGCCGCTCTGGTACGTGGTCGTGGTGTGCGCCGCCACCGCCCTGATCCTCTTCCGCAGCTGGCAGCCGGCCCGCAACCTGCTCTCCCGGCGGCAGGCGATGAACCGCTCGTACGACCCGCTGCACCTGGTCAACACCTACGGCGCCTTCGGCACGGTCGGCCGGGTGCGGGACGAGATCGTGATCGAGGGCACGGACGACCCGGATCCGCGCCCGGGCACCGAGTGGAAGGAGTACGGCTTCAAGGGCAAGCCGGGCGACCCGCGACGGCTGCCGCGCCAGTTCGCCCCGTACCATCTGCGGCTCGACTGGCTGATGTGGTTCGCGGCGCTCTCCCCCGCCTACGCCCGCGACTGGTTCGGCCCGTTCGTCGAGCGGCTGCTCGCCGGGGACCGCGACACCCTGCGGCTGCTGCGGCACAACCCGTTCCCGGACGCGCCGCCGACCCACGTACGGGCACGGCTCTACCGCTACCGGTTCACCACCTGGCGTGAGCTGCGGGCGACCGGGGCGTGGTGGCACCGCACGCTGCTGAGGGAGTACATGCCACCGGTCCGGCTGCGCGACTGACCGACGACCCGCCCCAGGGGTGTCCTGGCGGGATGCCGTCCCGCACACACCCGTGCCCCCGGCCGAGGAATCGGCCGGGGGCACGGGAGGGGCGGCAGCGAGACTCAGTCGATGCCGGGCAGGATGTGGGGCTCGGCGAGGTCGTCCTCGTAGCCGGCGAGCCGGATCGGGGCCGAACGGGCCCACACTTCGAGGCTGCCGAGTTCTCCGGACCGGCGCGGACGCTCGGTCGGTTCGGCCGGAGGCTGCTCCTGCTTGGTCAGTTCTGGGGTCACCGCGCACTCCTTTGTGTCGCGTACCAATGGGGGACGAAAGGCCGTTCGGTCGCGGTGGCGCCGTTCTGCGGGCGGGACCGCGGCCTTGGTCGGAAGGCCTGTCCCCTGGCCGGCCGTGAGGGTTCGGTGAAACCCCGGTGGCCGACCGTGGACATCAGACTAACCAGATGAGCGCGTCAGCGCTCTATGGGGCGCAAAAGTGTGACGCGATCGGGTGACGTTGGCCCGTTTGCCGAGCTCAGACGCCCGATCATCGATCATTTCGGGCGCCTTGTCAGCGGTCGGATCACCAGTTCCCGGGGGCGTAGTCCTTGAGGAACACGCCGTACAGGTCCTCGCCCTGCTCGCCGCGGACGATCGGGTCGTAGACCCGGGCCGCGCCGTCGACCAGGTCGAGCGGGGCGTGGAAGCCCTCCTCGGCGAGGCGCAGCTTGTCGAAGTGGGGGCGCTCGTCGGTGATCCAGCCCGTGTCGACGGAGGTCATGAGGATGCCGTCGGTCTGGAACATCTCCTGGGCGCTGGTCCGCGTCACCATGTTGATCGCGGCCTTGGCCGCGTTGGTGTTCGGGTGGCCGGCGCCCTTGTAGCCGCGGCCGAAGACGCCCTCCATCGCGGAGACGTTGACGACGTACGCGCGGCGGCTGGCCGCCTTCGCCGCGGCCTCGGCCATCGCCGGCCGCAGCTTGCTGATGAGGATGAACGGCGCCGTGTAGTTGCACAGCTGCGTCTCGAGCAGCTCCACCGGGGAGATCTGCTCGATGGTCTGCACCCAGGTGTTGGTCTCGACGACGTCCGGCACCAGGCCGCCCGCGTCGATGGCGGTGCCGTCGAGGTGCCGGGCGACACTGGCGTTGCCCGCGACCAGGGCCAGGTCGGCGACCGCCTGCGCGTCGAGGCCGCTGACGCCGGCCGGCAGTCCGGCCGGTCCGACGAGCTCGCCGACGGCGCCGGAGTTGAAGGCGCCGATGACGTGGTGGGAGGGCAGCTCGCCGGCGGGCAGCGGGGCGTTCTCGCCCTCGACCAGGGCGGCGTACGCGGTGGGCAGCCGGCGCACGGTCTGCGTCGCGTTGTTCACCAGGATGTCGAGCGGCCCGGCCTCGGCGACCTGGTCGGCGAGGGCCACGGCCTGGGCGGGGTCGCGCAGGTCGATGCCGACGACCTCCAGGCGGTGCATCCAGTCCGCGGAGTCCTCCATCGCCTTGAAACGGCGGATGGCGTCCTTGGGGAAGCGGGTGGTGATGGTGGTGTGCGCGCCGTCGCGGAGCAGCCGCAGCGCGATGTACATGCCGATCTTGGCGCGGCCGCCAGTGAGCAGGGCGCGCTTGCCGCTGAGGTCGGCGCGGGCGTCGCGCCGCATCCGGTTCTCGGCGGCGCACCCCTGGCAGAGCTGGTGGTAGAAGTAGTCGACCTCGACGTACCGCGTCTTGCAGACGTAGCAGGAGCGGGGGCGCTGGAGTATGCCGGCGATCCGGCCCTCCTCGGTGACGGACGAGGGCAGGAGGCCCTCGGTCTCGTCGTCGATGCGCTGGGCGGAGCCGGTCGCCGTGGCTTCGGTGACCGCCTTGTCGTGGGCGGTCTTCGCGGCCCGGCGCTCCTGGCGGCGGCGCTGCTTCACCGTCCGGTAGATGCCGGCGGTGGCGCGGCGGACGGCGATCGCGTCCGGGTGGTCGACCTCCAGCTTGTCGAGCTCGTCGAGCACGCTCAGGCAGACGGCCAGGCGCTCGGGGTCGATGCCCGGCCCGTGATCCTGGGTCTCTTCAGTCACCGTCATGGCCTTCGTCGTTCCTCGATCGCTCGCGCCTGCAGTACTTCTGAAAGCGCAACTTTACGGAGCGGGAGGCCGCCGCTCCAAACCCGTTCGGGGCGGGTGGTCGAACACACAGTCGCCGCACAGCCCTCCGGAGGGGCAGCGGTAGTAGAGACAGCAGCTGGCGCGGCGCAGCGCGGGGCCGCGGACGGTACGGGCCAGGTCGGGGTGGTCGAGGAGTCCCCGGACGAGCACGGTGGCCCGTTCGGCGGCCTCGGGGCGGTCGTGGGCCCGGGCCCAGCGGACGAGTTCGCGCAACGCGCCGGCGAGCGCGGAGCCGGCGTTGCCCCAGAGCAGGCGCGGGGAGATCCGGCCGTCGCGGGCGAAGGCCGCGTGCAGGGGCACGAGGTGGGCCTCCTGGACGGCGGCGCGCAGCTCCGCGACGGTGGCGGGGCGGGTCCCGGTGCCGGACCACCACAGGTCGTCGGGCGAGGTCAGGGCGCCGTCCCAGTGCAGGGTGCCGGGCGTCAGGTCGGGGAAGCGGCCGTGCAGGGCGGCGGGGCCGAGGGCGGTGGACCAGAGCCGGGCGGCCAGTCCGAGCTGGGCGACGGAGGCGCCGACCCGTCGCTCGGGGGCACCGAGGCGGGCGGCGACCCGGTCGACGCGCGCGGTCAGCGGGGCGTCACCACCGGCGTACAGCCGGGCGAGGGGTTGGTGGGCACCGCCGGTTTCGGGGGCCGTGGTGCGCAGGGCGAAGAAGCCGCCGATCGACGCGCTGTCGTCGAGATCCACCCCTGTGCCCCCTCCTTCTCTCATGGCCGGCGCTTCCCGGTCATGACGCGACCCAACCTACCGGCGGGCGTCTCTCGGGCCTTCGGCGTGCCGCTCCGCCGGGGCTTTTCCGTACTCTTCGTCGTCGGCGCCCCACTTCAGCCGTAACACCGGAAAAGCGGCATTCCACCCGTCCTGACCTGCGGGAGTGTACTTCCCAGGGCGTACGGGCCGCCGACGTACTGCGTCCGCGGTACGCGTGATCGCGTTCCCAGGTACGACGACGTGAACGCCCGGAAGAGAGATCGTGGAGGTATGAGCCCCCTCCTGCTGTCCGTCCTGCTCTCGCTGGTCTCCGCGGTCGCCTACGCGGCCGCGGCGATCGTGCAGGAACGGGTCGCGGCCTCGGCCGCCGGTCCGCGCTACGCACCGCTGCGCCGCCCGGCGTGGTGGGGCGCCGTCCTCCTCAACGGGCTCGGCGCGGCCCTGCACGTGGCGGCGCTCGCGTACGGGCCGCTCAGCCTGGTGCAGCCGCTGGGCGCCCTCACGATCGTGTTCGCCCTGCCGATGGCGGCGCTGCTGGTGGGCCGCCGGGCCGGCCGCACGGCCTGGCGGGGCGCGGTCATGACGACCGTCGGTCTGGCCGGACTGCTCAGTCTGACGGGCGGCGACGGGGTGCGGTCCCTGTCCGACGGCGAGCGGCACCTGGTGGCGCTGGCCACCGTCGGCGCGGTGGCGCTGCTGTTCGTGTTCGCCCATCTGGTGCGGCGTGCGGTGCTGCGCAGCGTGGTCCTCGCCGCGGCGGCCGGGGTGTCCTTCGGCATCGCCTCGGTCTTCACGAAGACGGTGGCGGAGGAGTGGACGGCGAGCGCCCCGCTGGCCGAGTGGACCGGTGTGCTGGTCCTGTCGGCGTTCGCGATCACGGGGCTGCTGCTGTCCCAGGCCTCGTACCGCGGCGCGGGTCTCGCCGCGCCGCTGGCCACCGTCACCGTCGTGAACCCGGTGATCGCGGCGGTGGTGGGCCTGACCCTGTTCGGCGAGTCGTTCCGCTACGGGGCGGCCGGCACGGTGGCCGCGCTGATCTGCGGCACGGTGGCGGCGGGCGGCCTGGTGCGGCTCACCGTCGACCGGCTCACGGGCGACGGGCGCATGGGCGACGGGCTCACAGCGGACCCGGCGGCGGCCGACCGGCCGGCTGTCGACCGACCGGCTGCCGACCGGCGGACACCCCCCGGGAGCACGCCGTCGGGTGATGCGCCGTCGGGGTCAGATCGACACGCCACGGGCCCGGAGGTAGGCGATCGGGTCGATGTCGGACCCGTACCCGGCACCCGTGCGCACCTCGAAGTGGAGATGCGGCCCCGAACTGTTGCCGGTCGATCCTGACCGGCCGATCCGCTGCCCGGCGTTGACCCGCTGCCCCTCGCGGACGGCCAGGGCGGAGAGGTGCGCGTACTGGCTGTAGCGCCCGTCCTGATGGCGGATGACGACCTGGTACCCGTAGGCACCGCCCCATCCGGCGGAGACGATCCGTCCGTTGGCCACGGCCCGTACGGAGGTGCCGGTGGGGACGGGGAAGTCGACGCCCGTGTGGTAGCCGCTGGACCAGGAGGAGCCCTGGACGCGGTAGTGGGTGCCGATGTCGGCGTCGGCGACGGGCGAGGCGAAGCGGGGGGCGGGAGGCTTCGGCGCGGGCCTGGTGACGGGCTTGGCAGCCGGCTTGGTGACGGGCTTCGCGGCCGGTCGGGCCGCGGGCTTGGCGGAGGGCTTGGTGACCGGCCTCGGCGCGGGGCGGGGGACCGGCTGCGCGGCCGGGCGGGTGGGCGTCGGCCGGGCGGTCGGGGTGCCGGGCGCCGGCTTCGCCGCCGGGGGCTTCGGGGTCGCCGTGGTGGGCGGCTTCGCCGTCGTCTTCGGCTTGGCGGGCTGCTTCGGCTGGGTCTTCGGCTTCTGCTGCGGCTGTGACTGCGGCTTCGGGGGCGTCGCGACGGGGGCGGCCATCCGCAGGGTGAGGCGCTGGCCGGGGTGGATCAGGTCGGGGTCGTCGCCGACCACCGTGCGGTTCGCCTCGTACAACCGGTTCCAGCCGCCCCGTACGTGCTGCTCGCGGGCGATCTTCGACAGCGAGTCGCCGGGGGTGACCGTGTACATCTCGCGGACGGTCGGCACGGTGGTGGGGCTCGCGGACGCGGTCCGCTGGGCGGGTAACGCGACGTTCGTCAGCGGACGCGTGCGCTCCGTCTGCGGGGCGATGTCCGGGGCTTCGCCACCGCGCTCGAGGCCGGCGCGTGGGGCGCAGCCCGGCCAGGCACCGGGCCCCTGGCCCTTGAGGACGCGCTCGGCGACGGCGATCTGCTGGTCCTTGGAGGCGAGATCGGCGCGCGGCGCGAAGTGCGTGCCGCCGTACCGCTCCCAGGTGCTCTGGCTGAACTGCAGACCGCCGAAGTAGCCGTTGCCGGTGTTGATCTGCCAGTTGGAGGAGGACTCGCAGGACGCGAGCTTCTCCCAGACGTCGAGTGAGGCGGCCTGCGCCGTGCCCGCGCCGACGAGCGGCAGGGCGATGCCGGCGCCGCCGACGGTGAGCGAAGCACGGTTGATCCGGCTCGGCTGGTACCGGCGGTGCTTCCCGCGTGTCCCGCGTACGGCCATGGGCCCCCCTTGAACGCATCGGCAGTCGCCCACGGTAAGGGCGGGCAACCGTGCGTGACAAGGGTTTCGGGCCGATCCCCGGCGTCTTTCGTCACGTCCCCTGGGGCGGCGCCGGGTGCCGTCTCAGAATCCGGCGGGTCCCGGCTGCGGCTGGGGTTCCGGCTCCGGGACGGGCACGGGGTTCGGCGGCGGTACGGGCGGGGGCACCGGCGGCTCGGGCGGCGGCAGCGGATCGGGAACGGGCGGCTGGGACATGGCGCACTCCGGCACTCGGGAACGGTTCGGCACCAGCTTCTCCCGGTCCGTGTGCCCCCGCGCGCGGGACCCATTCGTTCGGGTGGCGCCCCGGGCCACCCGGGGCGCCACCCGTCCCGGCGCCGTGCGGCGCCGGTGCGGCTCAGACCTGTGCGGGGACCGCGTGCGGCGGGCGGACGGTGTCGCTGCCCGGCACCGGGGCGGAGGTGTCGCCGCCGAGCTCCACGATGCGGTTGTCGGCGTCGACGTGGACGACGCGCGGCACCAGGGCGCGCGCCTCGGCGTCCGTCACCTGCGCGTAGCTGATGAGGATCACCAGATCGCCGGGGTGCACCAGATGGGCCGCCGCCCCGTTGATCCCGATGACGCCGGAGCCGCGTTCGCCCTCGATGACGTACGTCTCCAGCCGGGCCCCGTTGTCGATGTCGACGATGTGCACCAGCTCGCCGGGCAGCAGGTCGGCGGCCTCCATCAGTTCGGCGTCGATCGTGACGGAGCCGACGTAGTGGAGGTCGGCCTGGGTGACGGTGGCTCGGTGGATCTTGGACTTGAACATGGTGCGCAGCACTATGGACTCCTCGAAGACGGCTCCCTGCCTGCTTCGTGCAGGTCAAGGGCGGTCTCGACTGTACACCGGCACACGCCGGACGATGCTTGTGAGGAACATCGCTCCGCCCAGGCAATACGGCCCTCACCTGGTCTTTCGCGCCGTCACCGGCGGCTGTTCGGGCAATTCTCCGGGAGCGCGCTGCGGCTCACGCTGATCGAATGCCGACTTGCCTGATGAACCAGAAACCGAGCGAGCGCCTGACCGCGTCCACCTACCGCAGAGCTGTCAAACGTCCAGGGTCGAAACCCACGCAGGGGTACTGACGCTGCGCGGCAGACGCCGACCGCGACCCCGTGCCTCGTGAGTTCAGCTCGGAGCGATCGTCACGAGGTCAGGCGCGATGTCCAGCACCAGGAGCGCCGCCGCCACGTGGGTCGGGTTGTCCTCCACCTTGACGGTGGAGAGCTCGTTGGCGCGTGAGACGCGCCGTTCGACGGTGTTGCGGTGCGCGTAGAGGTCGGCGGCCGCCCGGGTGGTGCTGAAACCGCACTGTACGTAGGTGAGCAGTGCCTGTCGCAGGGCCGTGTCGGCTTCGGCCAACGGCCCGAGGGTGTTGACGACGAACCGACGCGCGCCGGGCCGGTCCTTCGTGAGCGCGTCGATCAGCTCGACGTCGGCGTAGGCGGTGAACCGCCGGTCGGAACCCAGCCGGATCACCAGTGCCTGCGCCGCGAGGGCGTCCTGGTGGCTGGAGCGGAATCCCCCGAGACCGCGTCCCGGCCTTCCCACCGCCGCGCGGACCGCGTCGGTCGCCGCGAGGTCCTTCTCCACGTGGTGAAGGTCCGGGACGGCTTCCCCCGAGAGCCAGATCCACCGCGACGTGGCGCTGGCGCGCGCCACCAGGGCGCTCCGGCCTCCGGCGGAACAGCGCACGGCGGCGATCGCCTCGTCCAGGGCGTCGGCCTCCTGGGGATCGTCGACCCAGAGGACGAGGCCCACGTGCCACCGCGCCATCCGGTAGCGCAGGCGTCCTTCGGCGAGGTCCTCCGCCATCGGCGCCCCACTGGCGATCAGCTGGATCAGTGCGATCCCCTCGGCATCCGTGTTCCCCATCGCCGCGGCGAGGCCGGCTTGCCGCAGGGCCGCGACGGAGTCGAGGGCGTACTGCACCAGCGACTGCGCCGTCACGTCCAGGACCCCCACGAGAAGACCGGGGTCCGCGCAGTCCGCCACGCATTCCTCCAGCCATCGCCGCCAGCCGATCCCCAGGGCCACGCGCCAGGCACCGGCGAAGTCGGGCGCGATGCCCCGGGAGACGAGGTCGTTGATGTACGCCGTGGTCCTCGGACTGACGTAGGGCTCTACCCTCCGCCCCGGTTGCTGGACGTTTGCGGTCAACCACTGGACCACCTCAGAGCGGTTGAGCGCGCGATCCTCCTCGACCAGCGATGCGTCCGCGAGGAGAGCGGGATCGTTCTGGGCGACGAGAGAGGGCCTTGCGAAGGCGTCGATCAGGGCGTCCGTTTCCGTCAGCAGGCGCTGACACAGGGACCTGATCGCATCGGCGACCTCACGCGAGGGCGGGGGCCACAGCTCTTCCATGTTCTCAGTGTCCCTCTGCTCTCGGGGAGCCGAGGCTCCCGACATGCCGCGTCATAGACGGATGAAGGGCCCGTCGACGGCCTGGGCGACGGCGAAGGCGCTGGCCCTCGGCCACTGTTTAGTACCACTAAACGGCGGCAGATTTACCATGCCCTCGCCGGCGCCACAAGGGGTTCGACACCATCGCCCCCTCCCCCTCCGCAGGGGCGCACCGACCGCCCCTGGCGCGCATGCCTTAGCCTCGTGCCACGGAGAGGACTCGTCCGGGTCGGCCCGTCACCTGACAGGCACACGACCCCGGCCTCGGGACGGGCGGTGAGCACACCATGTCCATCGGTGACGGCGGAACAGCAGACGGAGCGGAACGGGGCGCCGCCGCCCTCGAAGCGTCCACGGGCGCGCGGCTGCGGAAGATCAGGCTCGACCGCGGCTTGTCGTTGACGGAGGTCGCGCACCGGGCAGAGGTCACCAAGGGCTTTCTGAGCCAGTTGGAGCGTGGGCTCACCAGCGTGTCCGTCCCGACGTTGCTGCGCGTCTGCGAAGTGCTGCGGATCGGGGTCGGGGAGCTGTTCGCGTACCCCGACGAGCAGGTCGTGGACGGCGGAAGCCCGATCGACATGGGCGGTGAGGGCGTGGCCGAGTACCTGCTCACGCCCGCCGGCACCACGGCGTTCCAGGTCTTCCGCTCCGTGATCGAGCCGGGCGGGGGCACCGGAGGCCCGTATCGGCTCGACACCGCCACGATCTTCGCGATGGGGCTGAGCGGCTCGACCCGTCTGATCGTCGGGGGCGAGACCCGGATGCTGTCGGCAGGGGCGTCCACTTCGTTCTCCGGGCAGACGCTTCACCAGTTCGACAACCCGGGTACGACGGTGAGCGAGGTCCTCTGGGTCCTGTCGCCTCCCCTGCCGCGCGCCGCGCGAGGGTCCGCCTAGATCCTGTCGTCGCATGCCGGGCCCGCGTCAGGAGTGATGCGAGGGCGACGGCTGTTTCGCAGGACCCGGCGGTCTTGTCGCAGCGGGTGGCGCTCTCACCCCGCGCCGTCACGGAGCAGGCGTCGCCCGACCCTCAGCGACCCCCGCGCCTGGCACGACGGAGCGCCCGCCGGGCCCGCGTCCTGCTGCCGTTGAAGAAGTCGTTGAACCGGTCCAGCCCCCAGATGGCCCGGAGGACGAACGGCTGCATCAGCAGCGACATCGACGGCGAGTACGTCGAGGCGTCCGACCAGATGCCGGCGAGGTCCTCCGGCATCTCGCCGTCGACGATGTAGTCGGCGAGTTGATGGGTCACGTACGGCACCTGGCAGAGACCGTGGCCGTTGCAGGCCATCGCGTAGAAGACGTTGTCACCCACCTGCCCGGCGACCGACAGCCAGTCCGGGCTGATGCCGATCCAACCGCCCCAGGCCCGCTCGATGGCCACGTCGGACAGCGACGGGAACCGGTGGGCCAGATCCTTCCCCATGTCCCGCACGACACCGGGGTCCGGGACCCGGTCCGGGAGCGGGTAGGTCTGGCCTCGCTGCGCTTTGCGGACCCCGCAGACGATGGTGTTGCGCTCGGTGAGCCGGTAGTGGGTCATCAACTGGTGCTGGGTGATGATGCCGGACCGGCTGGTCCAGTCCAGCGCGGCGAGCCGCTCCGGCGCGATGGGTTCCGACTCGATCTCGATGACGTACAGCGGTGTCGCGAGGTTCTTGGGCGTGATGTCCCACTCGCCGCCGTAGACGCTGGTCGCGAGCAGCACCTTGTCGGCCCGCACGGTGCCGTGCGGTGTCGTGATCTCGACGATGCCGCCTGTGCGCCGGACATCGCTCACCCGCGTCCGCTCGAAGACCTTGGCCGAGGAGGCGAGCAGCGCGCGACGCACGCCACGGGCGAGCTTGCCCGGGTTCAGCATCCCGCCGATGGATTCCCGCATCCCGCCCACGAAGCCGGCGGGGAGGCCGAGCTCCTCCCTGCTGCCGACGGTCCCGCCCCCACCGAAGGCGCGCAGGATCGCCGCCTGGGTACGCACCCTGAGCATCATGAGGGGTGAGACCGCACCCCACACCAGGCCGTTCGCCACGTAGTCGCAGTCGATGTCGTGCCTCTTGATGAGGTCTTCCACATAGCGGCCCGCGTGCTCCGCCAGTTTGGCCATGACCGGCATCTTCTTCGGGGACTGGAGGCTGAGCATCCGCAGGTCGCCGCCCGGCGCCCCGGCGATCTGACCGCCGTTGCGCGAGGCCGAGCCGTAGCCGCAGAACTCGGCCTCCAGCAGGACCACGTCCTGGTCGCGCTCCGCGAGGCGCAGGGCGGCCGCCATGCCACCCATCCCGCCGCCGATGACGGCGATGTCGCAGGTGAGATCACCGTCCAGCGCGGGCCGCACGTCGTCCGGCGGGTCGATCCAGCCGGTGAAGCTGGTGTACTTCGTGCTGTCGGTCCTCATGCTGTCCCGATCTCCTTCCAGGTGGGGCGTCCGCCCCACTTCGTGCTCTCTCAGTCCTGAGAAGTCGTGGCCCCGAGTGAGGCCCGGTCCGCTCGCCGCTCTCCCTTGGCCGCGACCGAACGGGCGGGCAGGTCCCCCATCGACAGGAGACCGGGACGCGCCTCGACGACCGCGGTGGAGGCGTTGACCGCTGCCGCGACGGTGCTGAGGAAGGAATCGAAGCCCACGGAGGAACGGAGGTCGACGATCTGCTCCTCTCCGACGATCCGGTAGTCGTCGCCCGCGGCCACCTCGTCGGCCGGCTCGAAGAACCCGAACGTGATCTCCAGATCGATCACCACCTCGCCCTTGAGCACGCCCCGGGCGGCGTGAGTGACCGCCGTGATCTGCCCCGGTTCGATACGCAGGTGGTCCCCGACGCGCGGCGAAGTCGTCACGACAGCGGGTTCGACCTCTCCCACGTCCACCGAGTCGAGATCCCATCCGAGCCCTGCCGCGAGCGCCCCGATGGCCTGCTCGAAGCCGTGGTGCCCGACGACCTCGCCCCGGCTGCGAGCCGTCGCGAACTCGCGCATGGTCAGACCGAGGCCGAACTTCGACAGGATCGCGCCGTAGCGTGACATGTTCGTCCGCCGGCGGATCCGCACGCTCTCCACACGCTGGGTCAGTGAGGTCAGGAGAAGGGGAAGGGTGTCCATCAGGACGCCCGGGTTCGCCCCGCTGCCCAGGACGGTCACGCCGTGCGCCTTCGCCGTGTCGTCGAGCCGCCGGGCGAGATCGGGGTGGCTCCGCCATGGATGGGCCAGTTCTTCGCAGATGCTCAGGACGTTGTACGAACGTTCCAGCAGCGGCAGCAGGACGTCGGCCGCCCTGTGCAGATCCGAGACGGTCGCCACGATCGCGAGGTCGGCGGCGGGCAGCTCGGCCGGGTCGCTCACGACGACGACACCGTTCGCGAGGCCGCCGAGGAGCACTCCGAGGTCCTGACCGACCACGCGGGGGTCCCGGTCCGCCGCTCCCACGATCTCCACGTCCGCGCGTCGCAGCAAGGAAGAGGCGATGGCCCGGCCAGTGGCACCGAGCCCCACCACGACAGTCCGATTCTTCAACGTCACTCCCTTGGGCGCCTGGCCCGCCCACGACACGGTGCTCGGCGAAACCGGACTTCGCCGGTGGCGGTTGCCTGGTTCCCCACTGTCACAGGGCACGGCCGTGGTGAGAACGACACCGGGCACCGGCTTCCTCCGGGGGCGGTGCACGGTGCACAGACCGGCCGCGCCCTTGCGCTCATGAGCTGACCGGCACGTCACTCAGAGGCGCTCGTAGACAGCCGGTCGGCGCGCGCGCAGGACGAGGGCCTGCACCGCGCCGGCCACGGCCGAGAGGGCGACGAGTCCGCCGATCACCCAGGCACCCGTGGTGGTGCCGACGAGGAGCGGGAAGTTGGCGACCATCATGCAGACCACGCAGGCCAGGCCGAGGAAGGCGACGGCCGGGGCCACGACCGTCCGCCACACCGACGGCCGCCCGTCGGCGCGCCGGAAGAAGCCGATGACGGCGAGGCTGGTGGCCGCCATCAGCAGGACGATGCCGAGCGTGGCGGCGCCGGAGAACCAGGCGTAGAGGTCCCCGATCGGGTCGAGGCCGAGCGAGGCGACGACGAGCGTGGTGACGAACGCGACCGCCGAGGCGACGGCCGAGGACGCCGACGGCGCGCGGTGCCGGGGGTGGACGACGCCCAGCGACGCCGGAAGCGCGCCGGCCCGCGACAGCGCGAACTGGTAGCGCGTCACGACGTTGTGGAAGGCCAGTACGCAAGCGAACTGGCTTGTGATCAGCAGGAGTTGCATGGCGTCGGCCCAGACGGACCCCACGTAGCTCCGCGTCAGCGTGAGGACCAGACCTTCGGGGTCGGCCTGCGCGGCTCCGACCACGGCGCCGACGCCGGAACCCACCACGATCGCCCACACGGTGAACGAGTAGAAGGCTCCGATCACCAGGATCGCGACGTATGTCGCCCGCGGGACGGTGACGTCGGGGTCCTTCGCCTCGTTGCGGAACACGGCCGTCGCCTCGAAGCCGATGAACCCGAAGAGGGCGAACATGACGCCGAGGCCCAGGGAGCCGGTGCCCACGATCGAGGGCGCCACCGGCTCGGCCGTCAGGCCGTGGGCGCCGCCGTGGCCCACGATGCCGAGGTCCATGACCAGGAGCAGCAGGAATTCCAGAACCAGCACGGCACCGAGCACCTTGGCGCTCAGTTCGATGTCGCGATAGCCGAGGAAGGCGATGACGCCCAGCGAGACGAGCGCCCAGGCCCACCACGGGGAGCCGACGTCGGCGTACCGCTCGATGACGTTGCTCGTCGCGACCCCGACATAGGCGTTCACCCCGACGAGAAGCAGCGTGTAGGAGAAGAGCGCGAGGGTCGCTGCCGAGAGACCGGGGATCCGGCCCAGCCCCGCCTGGACGTAGGCGTAGAAGGCCCCCGCGTCGCGTACCCGTCCGGCCATCAGCGTGAAGCCGACCGCGAAGATCAGCAGCAGCACGGTGGACAGCGCGAAGTACAGCGGCATCCCCGGGCTGCCGCTCACGGCGAAGGCGAGCGGCACCCCGCCGGCCACAAGGCCGAGCGGTGCCGCCGCGGCGACGACCATGAACACGATCTGCGAAACGCCGAGCCCACGGTGGAGCGGGTTGCCCGATCCCGCTTCACCGCCGGCTGCTTCGGCGTGCCCTGTCTTGGAGAGGTCGGTCATCGCGATCACCTTTCGGCTCACGGGCCGGTACCGGCTCGTCATGGATGGGTGAAGGAGTGCGTGGAGCGGTACGCCTGCGCGAACGAACGGGTGCGGCTCCCTCGCGGTGGCTGAGCCGGAGCGGCAGGAGGCGGCTCCGGCCGCCCGAGGAGACGTGGCCCCGTGCGGGTTCCGGGTCGTCGGCCGCTTCCGCCCGGCCACGATCGCGGGAGTGACGGCGGCGGTCCCTCCGCGGCTCGATACGCGTGTGGGCCCCGCTACGCGGCGAGGCCGTGACGACAGCGGGTTCGACCTCTGCACACGACCTCGGCCCCGCTGTTTAGTACCACTAAACAGCGGGTGCAAACCTCCACCACCCCGGTCTTGCTCCCGCAACGGTGCGCCAGCAAGACGCCGCTGGACGGTCATGTCCGACCGCCCTCCCGGAAGGGCCGGGCCCCGGGCTCGACCGGGGCCTCCGCCCGAACGTCGGACACCGTATGGGCGCAGCGGCCCGGTCCGCCTGTGCATCGTGCACCGAGCCCTGGCGAAGGAGGTGCCCGCTGTCGTTCTCGCAGGCGGTCCTGGCTGGCGACAGTGAGGCAACCGCCACAGGAACAGCGAGGAAACGCCATGACAGCTGAGGTGTTGGACGCCGTCGAGGAATTCGACGTGGTGATCATCGGAGCCGGGATCTCCGGGATCGGCGCGGCCACCTATTTCAGCCGGGAGCTGCCCGACAAGTCGCTCGCCGTACTGGAAGCGCGCGACGACATCGGAGGCACGTGGGACCTGTTCCGCTATCCCGGCATCCGCTCGGACTCCGACCTCCACACGTTCGGATACGCGTTCAAGCCCTGGCGCCACGAAGCCGCGATCGCCGACGCTCCCCTCATCAAGGAGTACCTCCACGAGACCGTCGAGGAGAACGGCCTGGAGCGCGTCCTCAGGCTCGGCCACCGGGTCGTCCGCGCGGAGTGGTCCACGGCGGACTCACGGTGGACCCTCACCGTCCAGACGTCGGACTCCGCCACCGGAGCGACCCGGACCAGGACGATCCACGCGGGATGGGTCTTCGCCGCCACCGGCTACTACCGGTACGACGAGGGGTTCTCCCCGGAGTTCCAGGGACGGGACGAGTTCGAGGGCCGGATCGTCCATCCGCAGCACTGGCCCGAGGGACTCGACTACAGCGACAAGAAGGTCGTCGTCATCGGCAGCGGCGCGACCGCGATCACTCTGGTGCCGGCCATGACCACCGGAGCGGGCGCCGCCCGGCACGTGACGATGCTGCAGCGCACCCCCACCTACGTCATGGCGCTCCCCCGCGTCGACAGGGTCGCCCTGGCGCTCACGAAGCTGCTCGGGGAAGAGCGCGGGTACGCCGTGACGCGGTTCAAGAACATCTGGACCGAACACGCCGTCGTGAAGGGCCTGCGGACCTTCCCCAAGGCAGGACGGGCCTTCATCCGGCGCGAGAACGTCAAGCGCCTTCCCAAGGGATTCGACGTCGACAAGCACTTCAACCCGCCGTACGACCCATGGGACCAGCGGGTGTGCGTGGCGCCGAACGGCGACTTCTTCGACGCGATCAAGGAAGGAAGGGCCTCCGTCGTCACCGACGCGGTGGCGAGGTTCAGTAAGCGCGGCATCGTCCTGGCGTCGGGCGAGGAGCTGGAAGCCGACATCATCGTCACCGCGACGGGGCTGAACCTGCGGCTCTTCGACGGCATGCCCATCGTGGTCGACGGGCGCCAGGTCGACATCGCGGACGCGCTCTGTTACCGCGGCATGCTGCTGAGCGGGATGCCCAACTGGGCGATGGCGATCGGCTACACCACCTCGTCCTGGACGCTCAAAGTGAGCCTGATGTGTCGTTACTTCATCGACCTGGTCAGGCACATGGACGCCCGCGGGTACGACACGGTGGTTCCGGTCGCACCGCCGGGAACGAACCGCAGGCCCGTCATGGACCTTCAGGCCGGGTACGCCAGGCGCGGCGAGAGGTTCCTGCCCAAGCAGGGACCCGAGAAGCCCTGGCGGATGGCGATGTCCTACCCCGAGGACGCCAGGGCGCTGCGCGGCCCGGTGGCCGACGAGAACCTCCGGTTCGGCGCCCGCCGGGCGGCCGCGCCGGCGCCCGGCGGGAGGCGAGGCACCCGTGTCTGAGACGAGCGCCGCCGGGAGCGCCGACCAGTACGCGACCCTGCCGTCCGGGATGACGATCTGCTTCCGGGACCACGGCGACAAGGACGACCCCGTGATGCTGCTCATCGCGGGACTGGGCGAAGACCTCACCTTCTGGTCCGACTCGTTCGTCGGCTCCCTCGTCGCCCACGGTTTCCGGGTCGTCGCGATCGACAACCGTGACGTCGGCCAGTCGACGTTCGTCGCCTCTCCCCCTCCCGGGCTCTGGCGTCAGATCGCCGCGCGCCCGCGCGGCGACGCGTACACGCTGGCCGACATGGCCCAGGACGCCGTCGGCGTACTCGACCATCTCGGGATCGCGCGGGTGCACCTGGTCGGGCGGTCGATGGGCGGAATGATCGCGCAGACGATCGCGGCCACGGCGCCGGAGCGGGTCCTGTCGCTGGCCTCCCTCTATTCCACGACCGGGGCGCGCAAGGTCGGTCAGCCGGCCCTGTCGACGATCCGGCTCCTCGCCGCCCCGCCGGCGAGGAACAGAACCGCGGCGGTCCGTGCCCACCTGAGGCTCACCCGGCACGTCGCCGGAGTGGGCCATCCCATCGACGACGCGGCCGAGGCGGCCATCGCGGCGCGCGGCTGGGACCGCAGCGGCGGCGACCCGGCGGCCGGCACGGCGCGCCAGATCCAGGCCATCCAGCGCTCCGGGGACCGGACGGCCCAGCTGAGCCGGATCACCGCCCCGACGCTGGTCATCCACGGCGACCGGGACCAGCTGGTGCACCCGAGCGGCGGCGCCGCGACGGTCAAGGCGATCCGCTCGGCACAGCACGTGGTCATTCCCGGCATGGGCCATCACCTCCCCGAGTCCCTCGTCGGCCCCATCACGACCTACATCGCGCAGCACGCGAACCGCGTGGGTGAAGGAGGCAGCCATGTCCGGATCTCGTGAGCCGCGCTCCGGGAGCACCACGGTCGACGTCGTGGTCGTCGGTGCCGGTTTCGCCGGTCTGAGCGCGGCGGAGCGACTGGTGAGCACGGGGCGGTCCGTCCTGGTCGTGGAAGGCCGCGACCGGGTCGGAGGCCGCTCGCTCTCCGGCGAGGTGGCCGGCGTGAAGGTCGACCTCGGAGCGACCTGGGTGGCCCGGCGCCACACCGCCGTCCGGGACCTCGCGAGCCGGGTGGGGTGTACCACCACCGACCAGTTCGCCCAGGGCCGCAACGTGCTGTGGATGGCGGGCCGGCGCCGCACCTACAGCGGCACCATTCCCAAGGTCTCCCCCGCGGCCCTGGTGGACATGGCGCGCATGCAGGCGGCGGTGAACAAGCTGGTCGCGACCATCGACGTGGACGCGGCGTGGGAGACGCCCGGGGCCGGCCGGCTCGACGCCCTCTCGTTCGGCGAGTGGCTCGACCGGAAGAACGCGCTGCCCGGCACCCGTGCGCTGATGACCGTCATCAGCAAGGTGCAGTGGGGCTGCACCCCGGGAGACGTCTCCCTGCTGCACGCACTGCGCTACATCCGTTCGGCGGGCGGGCTCGACCACATGCTGGACGTCGAGGGCGGCCAGCAGCAGGACCGGATCGTCGAGACCACCCAGGAGATCGCCAAGCGGGTGGCGGAGCGGCTCGGCGACCGCGTGCGCCTGGAGACACCGGTGCGCCGCATCGCGCAGGACGACGACGGCGTCACCGTCCACACCGGCTCCGGCGAGATCCGCGCCCGGTACGCGATCGTCACGGCCTCGCCGGCGCACCGCGCCGCCATCGCCTTCGAGCCCGCTCTGTCCGAGCAGGGCGAAGGGCTCACGCGGACCTGGCGCATGGGCGTGCTGAGCAAGGCGTTCGTGGCGTACGAGAGGCCGTTCTGGCGAACCGAAGGATGTTCCGGCGAGGCGGTGACCGACACCGGAACCGTGTTCATCACCTTCGACGTGTCCCCCGCTCCCGGCGGACCGGGCGTCCTGATGGCCTTCTGCGATCCGCGCGTCTTCGACGGCTTCAGCCCCGGGACCCGACGCGACCGGGTGGTCCGGCAGCTCGCCGATCTCTACGGCCCGCAGGCGCTCGCCCCGATCGACTACGTGGACCACTGCTGGGGAGCGGAGCCCTTCGCCCCGGGCGGCCCCAACCCCGCCGTCGCTCCTTACGCGACCACGAGCTTCGGCAAGGCGCTGGCCGAGCCCCACGGGCGCGTCCACTGGGCGGGCTCCGAAACCGCCGGCGAATGGGCCGGAACCATGAACGGCGCGGTTCTGACGGGCCAGCGCACCGCGGAGAGCGTGCTCACCCTGCTGTCCCGCGATGTCCGAGAGGGGGCCTCCCGATGAGAGAGATGCTGTTCCTGCTGGCCGACCTGTGGATGATCTTCGCCGGTTACTTCTACGGCTGGAAATTCATCCGCCGCTACGGCAACTACCTCCTGGGTCTCGAGTGGATGGTCGTCGCGACGTCGGGCACCAACTTCCTGCTCTGGTCGCTGCTCGGGGCCAAGAGCGACAGCGTCCTGTACGACCTTGCGTACTTCTTCGACGCGTTCTCCCGGTCGGTCGGCATCACCCTCATCCTGGTCCTGGGCCTGATGAAGGTCACCCATCGCTACAAGCCGAGCCGCGGCGTCGACGTCGCCGTGTTCGGGGTCGCGATCGTGGCCGCCCTGTTCCTCCGCCCCTTCCACGGCGCGGATCTCCACACCGACCGTGGGGCGTTCTGGGTCTCCGTGTTCTACGTCGTCGTCAACCTCCTCACGGCCGTGTTCCTCTGCTACTTCGTCAAACGGCTCTGGAGCGCGGGCGCGAGGTGGCCGGCGGTCTGGACCGGACTGGTCACGGCCGCCGGGACCACCATCGCGATCACGTACGACTTCTTCCCCCTGCCGTTCGACGACGCGAACCGCACGATCTTCTACACCGCCGCGCTGGCGACCTGGGGCACCCAGGGATTCGTCTACTTCCGCGCCTACCGCGCGCTGCACGACCGCAACGCGGCTCTGGACCCGTACCCGGCCCGGACGGCCGGGTCCCCCGCATGAACCCGAATCACGACGAAGGAGTCAGCATGGCGAAGCGGCACGTGTACGCGGTGGTGGACCCGGCCACCGGCAAGCTGGTCAAGGAGTACCCCACCGCGACGGACGAGACCGTCGACGCGGCGCTCGACGCGGCGGCGGAGGCCTACGCGCACTGGTCGAGGCAGACCTCCGTGGAACAGCGCGCCCAGCTGTTGCACACCGTCGCCACCCTGCACGACGAGCGCAGCCGGCAGCTCGCCGAGATCATCCACCGGGAGATGGGCAAGCCGGTGGACGAGGCCGTCGGGGAGGTCGAGTTCAGTGCCTCGATCTACCGGTACTACGCCGAGAACGCGGAGAAGTTCCTCACCGACGAACCGATCGACCTCCTGGAGGGAGAGGGCACCGCCTTCGTCCGCCGTCAGCCGGTCGGCGTGCTCCTTGGAATCATGCCCTGGAACTACCCGTACTACCAGGTGGCCCGGTTCGCCGCGCCCAACCTCGCGCTGGGCAACACCATCGTGCTCAAGCACGCGTCGCAGTGTCCGGAGTCGTCCGCGGCTCTCCAGCAGCTGTTCACGGACGCGGGTTTCCCCCGGGGCGCTTACGTCAACGTCCACGCCACCGGGGAGCAGATCGGTCGCGCCATCGCGGACCCCCGCGTGCAGGGCGTCTCCTTCACCGGTTCGGAGCGGGCCGGCGCGGAGGTCGCCGAGAAGGCCGGGCGCAGCCTCAAGAAGGTGGTGCTCGAACTGGGCGGCTCGGACCCGTTCATCGTGCTGTCGACCGACGACCTCGACGCCACGGTCCAGGCGGCGGTCGAGGCGCGGTTCGAGAACGCCGGGCAGGCGTGCAACGCCGGGAAGCGCTTCATCGTCGCCGATGACGTCTACGACGCCTTCCTCGCCACGTTCACCGAGAAGGTGCTCGCGCTGACCGACGGTCTGGCGCCGCTGTCCTCGGTCGCCGCTGCCGAGTACGTCGAGGAGCAGGTCGGGCGAGCCGTCGACGAGGGGGCGACCTTCGTCTCCGCGCGGCAGCGCGAGGGGGCGTTCTTCCCGCCCGGCGTGCTGACGGGCCTCTCCCCGGCGTCGCCGTCGGCCGCCGAGGAGCTCTTCGGTCCCGTCGCGACCGTCTACCGGGTCGGTTCCGAGGACGAGGCCGTCGAGCTGGCGAACGACACCCCGTACGGGCTGGGCTCCTACGTGTTCACGACGGACGCCGAGCAGGCGCTGCGGGTCGCCGACAGGATCGAGGCCGGCATGGTCTTCATCAACGGTGTCGGCCTCGATGGCGCGGAACTGCCCTTCGGCGGCGTCAAGTTGTCCGGTTTCGGCCGCGAGCTGGGACGGGCGGGCATCGACGAGTTCGCCAACAAGAAGCTCATCCGCACCGCTCGGACGTGACCGCCCCCCACCACGGAAGGAAGACTTTCATGACGATCGAGTTCGACGCCGCCGTCTTCAGGACGCCGAACGAACCGCTGACCATCGAGCGAGTGACGATCCCCTCGACGCCTCCGCCCGGCGAGGTGCTCGTGCGGCTCCGGGCGAGCGGGGTGTGCCACAGCGACCTCCACGTCCTCCTGGGCGAATGGGAGGTTCCTACGCCGATGATCCTCGGCCATGAGGGAGCCGGGATCGTCGAGAGCGTCGGCGAGGGCGTCACGACGCTCAAGAAGGGCGACCACGTCGTGCTGTCCTGGACGCCCTCGTGTCGCCGCTGCCGCTACTGCATCAGCGGCAGGCCCGTCCTCTGCGACATGGTCAGCCAGCACTCGGCGAACCACCTGTCGTTCGACGGCCGGTCCCGGATCACGTCCGCCGGCGGGGACGACGTCCTCAGCTTCGCGGGCCTCGGAACGTTCGGCGAGTACGCCCTCGTGCCCGAGTCGGGCGCGATCGCCGTCCGGGACGACGCCCCGTTCCCGCAGGCGGCTCTGGTCGGATGCGCCGTCACGACCGGTGTCGGCGCGGCCGTCAACACCGCCAACGTGCGGCCGAGCGACACCGTACTGGTCCTCGGCTGCGGCGGCGTCGGCCTGAACGCGATCCAGGGTGCCCGACTCGCCGGCGCGCGGAAGATCATCGCCGCCGACATCTCCGACGAGAAGCTGGAGCAGGCACGCGTCTTCGGCGCGACCGACCTGATCAACAACGGCCGCGAGGACTTCGCGGACCGGGTGCGGCAACTCACCGACGGGCGCGGTGTGGAGATCGCCATCGAGGCCATCGGGCTGCCCCGCACCATCGAGGCGGCCTACGAGGTCCTGGCCCGGGGCGGCACGGCGGTGGTCGCCGGGCAGGTGGCGGACGGCCTGAAGGTCTCCATCGACCCCTTCGTCATGTCCGATCAGGAGCTCTCGCTCATCGGTTCGAACTACGGCTCCAGCAAGCCCGCTTCCGACTTCCCGCTGCTGATCGACCACTACATGAACGACCGCATCGATCTCGACTCCCTGGTGACGAGCGTGATCGGTCTGCAGGACGTCAACGAGGCGTTCGACCAGATGAAGCGCGGCATCGGCATCCGCTCGGTGATCACGTACTGAAAGGCAGGGGCGATCTCATGGCCCTGGAATCATCCCGTTCGGCCTTCGAGCGAGCCCGCCGCAGCGTCGGCGGGGGCGTGGGGTCGGGCCTGCGCGCCGCGATGCCACCCCATCCGCTCTTCGTGCGCGAGGCGCGGGGCGCACACGTCTGGGACCTGGACGGCGACCGGTACGTCGACTACGTGATGGCCTGGGGGCCGCTCGTCCTCGGTCACGGTGACCCGCGCGTGCTGTCGGCGGTGTCCGAGGTCGCGACGAAGATGCAGGTCGTCGGCACCGGCCACCCGCTGGAGTACCTCGCGGCGGAAGCGGTCCTCGAGGCCGTGCCGCACGGCGAGCGGCTGCTGTGGAGCAACACGGGCACGGAGGCGGTGCAGGTGGCGCTGCGCCTCGCGCGCGCCGCCACCGGGCGGCGCCGTGTCGTCAAGTTCGCGAAGAGCTACCACGGCTGGCACGACACCGTGTACGCCGGGATGTCCGAGGACGACTGCGACCGCCCCGCCACCCCCGGTGGGGCGGGACAGTCGGCCAGCGTCCTCGACGACCTGGTCGTGGCGCGCTTCAACGACGTGCGGCTGGCCGAGCGCTTGTTGAGCGAGGCCGTCGAGCGCGACATCGCGGCCGTGCTCGTCGACCCGGTGATGAGCAACGCGGGCGTCGAAGCACCCTCACCGCTGTTCCTGTCGACGCTGCGGACCCTCTGCGACCGGCACGGCGTCGTCCTCGTCTTCGACGAGGTGATCGCCGGGTTCCGGATCGCCCGGGGCGGGGCGGCCGAGAAGTACGGCGTCCTTCCCGACCTGTCCGTCTTCGGGAAGGCGATGGCCGGCGGCTTCACCCAGAGCGCCGTCGTAGGCCGGTCCGATCTGATAGATCAGGTGACGTCCGGGGTCGTTCACGCCGGAACCTTCAACGCCAACCCGATCGCACTGGCGGCCGTCGCGGCGACGATGCGCGTCCTGGCCGATCCGTCGGTCTACGAGCAACTCGAAGAGATCTCGTCCGAGTTCGAAGCCCTCGTCGGCGCCGCTCTCGGTTCATCGCCCGACTTCGGAGGCTTCAACCGGGTCGGCTCGCTCCTCCAGTACGTCCCCGCCGGTGGCGCCACGGAGCTTCATGGAACAAGGGGGCTCTGGGCGGTGATCCTCGAGGGGATGCTGCGGCAGGGCTTCCTGTTCATGCCGTCCGGCAAGGTCTTCCTCAGCACGGCGCACACCACCGCCGACGTCGAGGCGACGGCCGAGGCCCTCGACCGGCTCCTGCGGCAGTTGTGACGTCCGCGTCAAGCCGCGTGTAACCCCACCCGCCCCGAGCCAGGCCGCGTGTTCCGATCCTCCGCGGCCTGGCCCGGTCCACCTTTTTCGGAAATGGCACCATGCTGAACCTCTCGGTCCTGCTCGAGGACTCCGCCCGCACGCACCCGAACCGGGACGCGGTCGTCCTCGGCACGACGCGTCTCACCTACGCCCAGATCGACGCCGCCGCCAATCAGGTCGCCAACCTCCTGGTCGACCGCGGCATCTGGCCCGGCGACAAGGTCGCGCTCAGTTGTCCGAACGTGCCCTGGTTCCCGATCGTCTACTACGGGATCCTCAAGGCCGGCGCCGTCGTCGTCCCCCTCAACGTCCTGCTCAAGGGCCGGGAGGTCGCCTACCACCTCGCCGACTCGGAGGCGAAGGCGTACTTCTGCTTCGAGGGCGGCGAGGGCCTGCCGATGGGAGCGGAGGGGTACGCCGGGTTCAGCGAGACCCCTGCCTGCGAGCACTTCTTCCTCATCACCGCCGACCCCTCGGCGGACAGCCCGATCGAGGGCGTCGAGACCATGGGCGCCGCGCTGCGGGGCACCGCGGCGACGTTCGACAGCATCGGGACGTCGGGGGACGACCCGGCCGTGCTGCTCTACACCAGCGGTACGACAGGGCAGGCGAAGGGCGCCGAACTCAGCCACGCCAACCTGGTGCTCAACGCCCTGGCGGTCAACCAGCTGTTGGAGAACCGGCCGGCCCTGGACACCCATCTGGTCGTGCTGCCGCTGTTCCACTCCTTCGGCGCGACCGTCCAGATGAACGCCGGCTTCTCGACGGCGAGCACGCTGGTGCTGCTGCCGCGGTTCGACGCCCGGCAGGCGGTGTCCCTGATGCAGCGGGAGGACATCACCGTCTTCGCAGGCGTCCCCACCATGTGGTGGGGCCTGTTGCAGGCGCTCACCGACGACGTCGACGTCGAGAGGATCGCGAGGAACCTGCGCGTCGGCGTCTCCGGCGGCGCCGCGCTCCCCGCGGAACTCATCAAGCAGGTCAGGGAGCGACTGGGCGTCCAGGTCCTGGAGGGCTACGGCCTCTCCGAGACCTCGCCGGTGGTGACCTTCAGCGATCCGGCGCGGGAGCCCCGCCCCGGGTCGATCGGCGTGCCGATCTGGGGCGTCGAGGTCAAGCTCGTCAACGCGGACTGGTCGGAGGTCGAGGACGACGGCACGGGCAGCGCCATCGGCGAGATCGCGGTCAAGGGCCACAACGTGATGAAGGGCTACCACGGCCGCCCGGAGGCCACCGCCGAAGCCGTCAGGGACGGCTGGTTCCGCACCGGCGACCTGGCCCGCAGGGACAAGGACGGCTTCTACTACATCGTCGACCGGGCGAAGGACCTGATCATCCGCGGTGGCTTCAACGTGTACCCGCGCGAGATCGAGGAGGTCCTGATGACGCACCCGGCGATCAGCCTGGCCGCGGTCGTCGGCGTGCCGCACGAGAGTCACGGCGAGGAGATCAAGGCGTTCGTCATCCTCGAGCGCGGCGCCGAGGCCCACCCCGACGAGCTGGTCGCCTGGGGCAGGGAGCAGATGGCCGCCTACAAGTACCCGCGCATCGTGGAGGTCGTGCGGACCCTGCCGATGACGTCCACCGGAAAGATCCTCAAGCGCGAGCTCACGTGACCGGCGCGCCGAGGCACGGACATGGGTGGGAAGGACGGCAGATGACAGTGGATGAGGGCCGCCGGCGGGACTCGTTTCCCGACGGGTCCGGTACGGGGGCGGACGCATGCCCCGGCTCGCTCGTGGCCGCCTGGAAGGCACGGGTGGCGAAGAACCCGGAGGGCACCGCGCTCCGCTTCTTCGACGGTGCCCTGTCGGCGCGGGAGGTGGACGCGGCGTCGGACGCCCTGGCCGCCGCGTTCGAGGCCCGCGGAACCGGCCGGGGCGACCGCGTCGGGGTGTACCTGCAGAACGTCCCGCAGTACGCGCTGGTGCTGCTGGCCCTGTGGAAGCTGGGGGCCACGGCGCTGGGACTCAACCCGATGTACCGGGGCAGGGAACTCCGCCGGATCGTCGAGGACTCCGGGGCGGTCGGCGTCGTCTGCGCGGACGAGGACGTCCACGAGACGCTCGGCACGCTCGCGGGAAGTTCGGTGCGGTGGCTGATCAGCACGTCGGCGCTGGACTACCAGTCGAGGAACGACCCACGAGTCTTCACGACGACTGGGCGCCACGCCCCGGCTTCGGACGGCGATCTGGTGGCCCTGATCGGCGAGTACCGCGGGCGCCGTCCCGCTCCGGTGGAGCTCACCCACGACGACGTCGCGTTCCTGACGTACACCTCGGGGACGACGGGCCCGCCGAAGGGCGCCATGAACACCCACGGCAACGTGCTGAGCGTGGTGGCGACCTGCGCATCGTGGATGGGCGTGGGCGACGGGGACGTCGTCTTCGCCATGGCCCCGCTGTTCCACATCACCGGCGCCGTGGTCAACGCGACGATCTCCCTGCTCACCGACACCACGCTCGTCCTGGCGGGCCGGTTCCACCCCGAGGTCGCCCTGGAGACCTTCGCCGAGTACGGCGTGACCTACACGATCGGCTCCATCACCGCGTACAACGCGATCTTCCAGCTGCCGCAGGCCGGACCGGAGCACTTCGCGTCGGTGAAGGCCCTGTACTCGGGCGGCGCGCCGATCCCGCCGGCGACCGTCGAGCGGTTCCGGGAGCGGTTCGGCGTCTACCTCCACAACGGCTACGGGATGACCGAGACGACGTCCGCCGTCATCGCCGTGCCGCCGGGTGAGCGGGCGCCGGTGCACCTGCCGAGCGGGACCCTGTCCGTCGGCAAGCCGCTGCCCCATCTCACCGCGCGCGTCGTCGACCTGCACGGCCGTCCGGTGCCCTGTGGTGAGCAGGGTGAGCTGGAGCTGAGCGGGCCGCAGGTGGTGCCCGGGTACTGGGGCAAGCCCGAGGCCACTCGTCGGACGATGCCGGAGGGCCGGCTGCGTACCGGCGACGTCGCGGTGATCGACGAGGAGGGCTGGGTCTACCTGGTGGACCGGCTCAAGGACCAGATCAACGTGTCCGGGTACAAGGTCTGGCCGCGCGAGGTCGAAGACGCCCTGTACGAGCACCCCTCGGTCCTTGAGGCGGCCGTCGTCGGACAGCCGGACGCCTACCGCGGCGAGACCGTCGTCGCCTACGTCTCGCTCAAGGCGGGTCTGAACGCCACGGCCGAAGAGCTGATCGCCTTCTCCCGCGACCGGCTGGCCGCCTACAAGTGCCCCCGCACGATCCATTTCCTCGCCGACCTGCCCAAGACCCAGAGCGGCAAGATCCGGCGGGCCGAGCTCCGCGGCCTCGACGGCCCGGGGCCGGATTCCCCCTCGAAGGACTGATCCATGAGCGAGAACCACACCGTACGAGGCCGCTTCTCGGGCCGCACCGCCGTCGTGACGGGAGCGAGCCGGGGCATCGGTCTCGCCGTCGCCGAGCGGCTCGTCGCCGAAGGGGCGCGCGTGTGCCTGACCGCGCGCAAGGCCGGTCCCCTCGAAGAGGCGGCGGCCTCCCTCCCCCCGGGCAGCGTCGTCACCGTCGCCGGCAGGGCGGACGATCCCGACCACCGCCGCGAGGTCCTGGACACCGTCGCGCGCGAGTTCGGCGGGCTCGACGTCCTCGTGAACAACGCGGGCATCAACCCTGCCTACGGTCCCGTCATCGGCCTGGACCTCGATGTCGCCCGCAAGGTGCTGGAGGTCAACGTCCTGGCCACCCTCGCCTGGGTGCAGGACGCCGTGGCCCACCCGAAGCTCGGTTTCACCGAACGCCGCGGCACCGTCGTGAACCTCTCCTCCGTCACCGGTGACACCCCGTCACCCGGCATCGGCCTCTACGGAGTGAGCAAGGCGGCGGTGTCCCACCTGACCAGGACCCTCGCCGTCGAACTCGGCCCGGAGATCCGCGTCAACGCGGTGGCCCCAGCCGTGGTGAAGACCCGGTTCGCCGAAGCCCTGTACGAGGGCAAGGAGGCCGAGGTCGCCGCCGACTACCCGCTGCGCCGCCTGGGCGAGCCGTCGGACGTCGCCTCCGCCGTGGCCTTCCTGGCCTCGCAGGACGCCTCCTGGGTCACCGGGCGCGTTCTCACCGTCGACGGCGGCCTCGCGGTCGCCGGCGGCACCGCGTAACGACCGCGCCACCCCCGAAAGGACTGCCATGACGTTCACCCCTCTGCCGCCCGAGGTGGCGGAACTCGCGGAGCGCACGCGCCGGTTCATCCGCGAGACCGTCATCGACGCCGAACCCGCCCCCGGCGGACGTCTCGACCGGGCCACCCGTGACCGGCTGCAGGCCGCCGCGAAGGAGGCCGGTGTCTTCGCGCCGCTCGTACCGAAGGAGTACGGCGGGCAGGGACTGCCCATCGAGCACTGGTCGCCGGTCCTCCAGGAGGCCGGGTACTCGCCGATCGGCCCCAGCGTGCTCAACTGCATGGCCCCCGACGAGGGCAACATGCACATGCTCAACCTCATCGCCACCGAGGAGCAGAAGAAGCACTACCTCGCGCCTCTGGCGGCCGGCGACGTCCGGTCGTGCTTCGGCATGACCGAGCCCCATCCCGGAGCGGGATCCGACCCGGCGGCGCTGCGGACCACCGCCGTACGCACCGACGGCGGCTGGATCATCGACGGCCACAAGCGGTTCACCAGCGGCGCCGTCGGTGCCGCGTTCTGCATCGTCATGGCGCGCACTCCGGCCGGCGACGCCTCCCCCGAGGGGGCCACCATGTTCCTCGTCGACCTGACCAACCCCGGGATCCGGGTCGGCGAGGCGATCCACACCGTCGACCGCGCCATCGACGGCGGCCACCCGCACCTGCACATCGAGAACTGCTTCGTCCCCGACGACGCGGTCCTCGGCGAGGTCGGACTCGGCTTCCGGTACGCACAGGTACGGCTCGGCCCCGCGCGGCTCACCCACTGCATGCGCTGGCTGGGACTGGCCCGCCGAGCGCACGACATCGCGCTGGACCGGGCCGCGAAGAGGGAGCTGTTCGGCGGTCCGATCGACTCGCTCGGCCTGGCCCAGCACCTGATCGCCGAGTCCGTGATCGACATCGAGACCTCCGACGCGATCATCACCAAGACCGCGGCCCTGCTGCACAGCGCCCCGAAGGCGGGCTCGGCGATGTCCTCGGTCGCGAAGGTCCACTGCTCGGAGGCGATCTACCGGGTGATCGACCGTGCCGTCCAGATCTGCGGCGGCGACGGCGTCTCCGACGGACTCCCCCTCGCCCAGTACCTGAACGAGGTCCGCCCGTTCCGCATCTACGACGGCTCGAACGAGACCCACCGGTGGGCCATCGCACGCCGCGCCTCGGCCGGTCGGCGGGCCACCGTCCAGGCCGGTGAGCGATACCTGGGCGACGCCGTCGTCGGCCGGGACGGGGGCGCCTGATGCACACCGTCCCCGACGGCGTGGAGGTCGTCGCGAGCCGCGAGCGGGCCCGTCACCTCGACAGCCCTCCCCTCCTGGTCCTCGACGCGGTCACCGGCTTCCTCGACGCACACGGCATCGGCAGAGGGCCGATCGCGTGGCAACGCATCGGCGACGGCCACTCCAACGTCACCTACCTGATCGAACGCGGCGGCGAGTCCGTCGTCCTGCGCCGCGGCCCGCGCCCGCCGCTGCCGAAGTCGACGCACGACATGGTGCGCGAGGCCCGCATCCAGAAGATCCTCCACGGACACGGAGTACCGGTGCCCGAGATCCTCGCCGTCTGCGAGGACGAGGACGTTCTGGGCGTGCCGTTCTACCTCATGGACCGGCTCGACGGCACGGTCATCACCGACACGATCCCGCCCCACCTCTCCCCCGCCGACCAGCGCAGGCAGACCAGCGAGGCGGTCGTCGACACCCTCGTCGCCCTGCACGACATCGACGTGTCCGGAGGGGAACTCGCCTCCCTGGGCCGACCCGAGGGGTATCTGCGGCGCCAGGTCGAACGGTTCCGCGGCCTCTGGGAGGTCAACACCACCCGCAGCCTGCCCGCGGTGGAGCGCATCGCGGACTGGCTCGCCCAGAACCTGCCGACGAGCCGGTCGGCGTCGGTGGTGCACGGCGACTACCGCATGGGCAACCTCATGTTCGCCCCGCGGGCCCCGGCCGAGGTCCTCGCGATCCTCGACTGGGAGATGGCCACGCTCGGCGACCCGCTCGCGGACCTGGGGTACCTCACCGCCACCTGGTCCGAGGCCGGCAGCCCTGCCACCCCGCTCGAACTCACCAAGGTGACCCGTTCACCCGGCTACCTCACCCAGCGCCAACTGACCGAGCGCTACCAGCGCCGCACGGGCCTCGATCTCACCCCGCTCCCCTGGTACCAGACCCTCGCCCTCTGGAAGGCGGCGATCTTCTGCGAGGCCATCCACACCCGGTGGCAGCGGGGCGAGCGTCCCCATGACACGGTCTTCGGACCGTCGCTCGAAACGGGTGTCCCCCGGCTGCTGGAGCGGGCCGGGCAATACGCCGGCCTGACGGCGACCAGCCGCCGCTGACACCCAACGAGCCGCGGTACGAGGCTCTTCATCAGCCTCACCGCGGCAAGGCCGTCCTGCTCTGACGTCGCGTCGCGGCCGCGTTCGCCGGTTCGAGCCGGCGCGACCTGCTCCGGGGCTGCCGCGCCACCGTCGCGCCCCGTCGGTCACAAGCGTGGCTTCCGACCGGTACGGAGCACGGCTGCCCGGTTCCCTCACCCGTCCTCAACGGCTGCGACCGTCCCGCGCCCCTCGCGCCGAGTCCGTCTTCCTTGTTCTTCCCGAGAGAGGTCCCGTGCCCTCCGATTCCTCCCGGCATTCCCCCCGTGACACCAGGGTGCTGGTCACTGTCAACGCGCTGCCGCTCGCCGTCGGTGTCCTGCTCTCCTGCTCCACACCCCTCGGAGAGATCTCCGTGTACGGCCGTCTCACCCTCGCCATCACGTGGGCATTCACCCAGCTGGTCGTCCTCGTCGGCGGGACCTGGTGGTACGAGAACCGGGCCGCGTCCCCCTTCGAACCGGCCTCGGCGACGACTGCCGCCTCCCGTTCGGCCGGGGGCGCGTGGTGACGACGCACCTCCTGAGCGTCGGCTCGCCCGATCTCATCGGCACCGCCGCGAGGGGCGCGGTCATCAGCGCCTTCCTCGTCTTCATCGGCCTCTGCCTGCTGTGGGTCTTCACGCTCGCCACGCAGGACGACGACCCGGAACGCCTCTACGTCGCCGGCCGGTCCCTCCCGCCCGTCTTCAACGGCGTCGCGATGGCGGGAGAACAGATCACGGTCATCATCCTGGTCTCGCTGCCGGGAGCGATCGCCCTCTTCGGCTACGACGGAGTCTCGACCGCCGTCGACAGCGCCCTCGCACTCGGCGTCTTCCTGCTCCTCGCCTCCAGGATTCGCGCGACCCGCCGCTACACCCTGGGCGAGCTGTTCTCCCTGCGCGCCGAGGGGCCGGGAGTACGGATCGCGGGTGCCGTGGTGACACTGTGCATCGCCGTGCCCCTGCTCATGGTGCAACTGCGGGCCGGCGGCATCACCACCGCCCTTCTGATCGGCATGCCGAGCGAGCGGGCCCAGGTGGTGTGCACGGTGCTGATGGGATTCCTGGTCACGTGCTTCGCCGGGGTGGCCGATCTGCGCGGCACCAGTTTCGTGCAGGTCGCCAAAGTGCCCGTGGCCCTGGTGACGCTCGCCGCGGTGACGCTGCTGGCGCTCCGCTTCTTCGACTGGAGTCCCGGATCCCTGCTGTCGGCCGCCATGGACAAGAGCGTGTCACCGGGCGGATACCTCAGCCCCGGACTGTGGAAGCACTCCGCCGGAGGCGGACCGCTCGGCACGCTCAGTGACCACATCGTCGTCATCCTCGGAACCGCGATGATGCCCCACCTGCTCCTGCGCGTCAGCGCCAGCCGGGACGTGCCCGCCGCCCGGCGCTCACTGAGCGTCGCCGTCGGGTTGACCGGCCTCTTCTACCTGCTGCTGATCACGACCGGCTTCGCCGCGGCCGCGGTGGTGGGCAGCGGACGGATCGGAGCGGTCGACGTGAAGGGGCAGGGAGCCCCGATCCTCCTGGCGTCGGAGGTGCTCCCCCACCACTCCACCGGCCGGGTCGTGCTCATCACCCTCGTGGCCTGTGTCGCCTTCCTCGCGGTGCTCACGGCCGTGGCGAGCGTAACCTTCGCCGCCGCCGTCTCCGTGACCCGCGACCTGCTCGGGCGGGAGGGCCGCACCCGGATCGGGATCGGAGAGCCGGCGGTCCTGCGGCTGTCCGTCGTCGTGCTCTGCGTCGTGAGTCTTCTGCTCACCACCGCCGTACACCGCTACCCCATCGAGTTCCTCCTCGCCTTCTCGCTGAGCCTCGCGGCCACGTGCGTGTTCCCCGCGGTCGTCTACTCGTTCCTCTGGACCGGCTTCAACCGCCACGGACTGCTGTGGCTCGTCTACGGAGGGCTGTCCCTGTGCACCCTCCTGACCCTCGCCTCCCCCGCTGTGTCCGGGACGAAATACGCGCTGCTGCCGGAGCAGGACTTCAACCTGTTCCCGCTCCACACCCCCGGCCTGATCTCCGTACCGGCGGCCTTCCTCCTCGGATGGCTCGGCAGCACGCGTCCCTGGGAGCGGACCACACACCGCCGGCACACGGCGTCGGGACCCGCTCCTGCCCGTAGCGCCCCCGCAGCTCGCATCGACTCCGGCAAGGACGCCGCGAGCGGATAGCGCCACCGTGCCCGCGACCGGACGGTGCATCGTGCACCGGGCCCGGGCGAAGCAGGTGCCCGCTGTCGTTCTCGCCAGCTGTACCGGCTGGCGACAGTGAGACGACCACCACAGGAACAACGCGGAAACGCCTGACCACCGGACCCATCTGATCGTCGCGAGGACGCCGCGCGGGAGTCCCCGGACGACGGAACGTCCGCAGCTGATCGAACAGCCGATCAACCGCGCTTCGGATCGAGGAAGAGGACACGCATGACGACACAGAAGAAGACCCAGGCGCTGACGTCCGTGGCGAACGACACGCCGGCGGAGGAGATCCTCGAGATCGTGACGCGTGACGGCGGCGTCATCATCAAGGGCTTCCTGACGCAGGAGCAGATCGTCCGTTTCAACGCCGAGATCGAGCAGCCGCTGCGGGCGCTCGCCCCGGGGTCCCTCCACGAGGACGAAATCGTGGCCGCGTTCCACGGCAGCAACACCAAGCGCCTCACGAACCTGGTGACGCACAGCGCCACGTTCCGCAGCGAGGTCATCGACCATCCCCTGGTCCACGAGATCAGCGACCTGGTCTTCCTCCAGGAGTCGGGCACGTACTGGATGACCACCGCCCAGGTGATCGAGATCGGCCCCGGCAACAAGGCGCAGATGCTCCACCGTGACCTGGAGAACTGGTTCCCGTTCATCGGCATGGGGCCCAGCGGGCCGGAAGTCACCATCAACTTCCTGGTCGCCCTGACCGACTTCACGGAGGAGAACGGCGCCACCCGCGTCATCCCCGGAAGCAACCACTGGAGCGACTTCGAGGACCGCGGGACCCCCGAGCAGACGATCCCCGCCGTCATGAACGCCGGGGACGTCCTTCTCTTCAGCGGCAAGACCGCGCACGGCGGCGGGGCGAACCGGACCGACCACGAGTACCGGCGTGGCCTCGCCTTCGCGTTCAACGCGGGCTTCCTCACCGGTGAGGAGGCGTACCCCTTCCTGGTCGACAGGGAGCTCGCCAAGACGCTCTCGCCGCGCGTCCAGCGCATGCTCGGCTTCCGCTCCCAGTACCCCACGGGCTCTCCCGGCCTGTGGCAGGTCGACTACGCCGACCTGGGCGACCACCTCGGCCTCTGAGAGCCGGGTCGATCAGAGGCCGCCACAGCCGTCCGAGGAGCGCACACCATGGCTTTCCCGTACATTCGCACTATGGGAACCGAGGTCGATGCGTTCCTTGGTCAGCTGGCCCGCCACCTCGGACCCGAGGTGAAGAAGCTGGCCGGCCTGCTGCTCCAGCGCCTGAACGGCGAGTTCCCCGAGCTGTGGGAGAACACGGACATCGAGGTCCTGACCCTGGAGGAGACGGCCCAGCACGTCACCGCCCTGCTGGATCTCCTGGAGGCCCGCCCCGGCGCGAGCGCGCCGGAAGCTCCTCCCGCCGCCTTGGACATCGCCCGCCTCTACGCCCGGCGGGGGATCCCGGTGAGCCGGCTCCTCCGTGCCTACCGCCTCGGCCATCTCAGCCTGCTCGAACAGCTCCAGGCCGAAGCTCCCCGCCTCACCGACGACTGGCACATGATCAACCTCGCCACGGTGAGGCTGGTCGCGATCGGTTTCGACTACGTGGACCGTTCCTCGGAACAGGTCGTCGCCGCCTACCAGGAGGAACGCGACCGTCTGCTGCAGCGTCGGCTCGCCCTCACCGACCGGGCGAGCAAGCGGATCGGGACCACGCTCGACCTCTTCCGCACCGCGGAGGAGCTGACGGAGGTCTGCACCGAGGACTTCGCCGACCTCGTCACCGTCGACCTCTTCGACTCCGCACTCGACGAAACCGGCACCGGTCCGCCGGAGGCCTTGACGCAGCGCCGCGTCGCCCAGCGCTCCGTCATCGACGACTGTCCGGAGTCCCCGCTCCGCGTCGGTGGGACCCACACCTACCCCGACGACTCCGAACCGGTTCGCGCACTGACCACCGGACGCTCCGTCCTGCACCACATCACGGGGACCGAGATGCCCACGTGGGTGGCGCCGTCGGAGTCCCACGGGCGAGTACTGCGCGACCTCGGTCTTCACTCCGTACTCCTCGTGCCTCTGCACGCCCGCGGGGAGATCCTCGGCCTGGTGCAGTTCGTACGCCATCGCACCTCGGCCCCCTTCGACGACGACGATCTCCTGCTGGCGCAGGAGATCGTCTCCAGGGCGGCGGTGTCCATCGACAACGCCCGCCGGTACACCCATGAGCGTTCCACCGCGCTCGCCCTCCAGCGGACCCTGCTGCCGCGGAACACGGTGGAACACGCGGCCGTCGAAACCGCCTCGCGTTACCTGCCCGCCGGATCCCGCGCCGGCGTGGGCGGCGACTGGTACGACGTCATTCCCCTATCCGGGGCCCGCGTCGCGCTGGTCGTCGGCGACGTGGTCGGTCACGGCCTGCACGCCGCCGCCACCATGGACCGACTCCGCACGGCCGTCCGCGCCTTCGCCGACATCGACCTCATGCCCGACGAACTCCTCACCCATCTGGACGACGTGGTCATCCGGATGCAGCGCGAGGAGTCGCCGGACGAGGGCGAGACCAGCGCCACCTGCCTGTACGCGGTCTACGACCCCGTCTCGCGCAGGTGCTCGCTGGCCAGTGCCGGCCATGTCCCGCCGACCGTGGTGACCCCCTCGAAGATCAGCGAGGCCTTGCCGGAGGTACCGATCGGACCGCCTCTCGGCCTGGGTGGACTCCCCTTCGAAACCGCGGAGTTCGAGCTGCCGGAGGACAGCCTGCTGGTCCTGCACACCGACGGGCTGATCGCCGGCCGCACGCGTGACGTGGACCAAGGACTCGCCACACTGCACGACGTCCTCACCTCGGCGCCGGACTCGCTGGAGGAGGTCTGCGACCGACTCCTGGCCGCACTGCTGCCCGGCCGCCCCGCCGACGACGTCGCCCTGCTCGTCGCCCGGACCCATGCCCTCGACCCGGACCACGTCGCCACGATGGACCTCCCGTCCGACCCGGCAGCCGTGTCCGGGGCCCGCCGCTTCGCCTCCGACGTCCTGACGGCCTGGGGGGTGGAGGAACTTTCCTTCACCACGGAGCTGGTCGTCAGCGAACTGGTCACGAACGCGATCCGCTACGGCAAGAGTCCCGTCCAGCTGCGACTGATCCTCCAGTCGACGCTCACCTGCGAGGTCTCCGACGCCAGCAGCACCGCCCCGCATCTGCGCCGCGCCCGGATCTACGACGAAGGCGGCCGCGGCCTGCTCCTCGTGGCCCAGTGCGCGGAGCGCTGGGGGACGCGACACGGTCGCGAGGGAAAGGTCATCTGGGCCGAGCAGGCCCTTCCCGCGGACAGGGCGTCGAGTGCAGAGGTGACGTAACGCCTGATCCGGGCCGACTTGATCGATCGACTAAGTCGATATAGTGGGTCCTATGGCTCATGTTTCCGCGGCGGAGCGCCGCCCTCAGCTGATCAAGGCGGCCATCGACCTCATGACCCGGGAGGGCGTCGCCGCGGGGAGTACCCGCGCCATCGCCGCGGAGCTCGGTGTCGCGCAGGCCACCGTCCACTACACCTTCGGAACGAAGGAGGACCTGTACAGAGCCGTCATGGACCAGATCACCGACGAGCTCGTGACGCAGGTGCGGCGGGCGGCGCCGGAGGACGCGGGCTTCGAGGAGACCTTCAGCGCCCTGGCGGGGGCCCTGTGGGGCACCGTGCGCGAGCCGTCGTCGCACCACCAGCTGCTCAGCGAGCTGACCATGTTCGCCCTGCGCATGCCCGGCCTCAACGAGGCCCGGCAGAGCCACTACCGGCGGGTCATAGAGGTGACCGCGCAGGTGATCGCGGAGACGGCCGAGAGGGCGGGGCAGGAACTGGCCGAGTCTCCGGAGACGGTGGCCCGGTTCTTCCTCTCCGGCTTCGACGGACTCACCATGCAGGTCCTCCAGTGCCTGCCGGACGAGGCCACCGAGCGGACGGGGCTCAGGGCACTCGTGGGCGCGACCGTGGCGCTGGCCAAGGGGGACCTCGACCTGCCTGACGTACCGATGGCCCCTGACGTACCGATGGCCTGACGCGACGCGAAACGGTGGTGGGGGGGCCCCGGCGGGGGGGCCCCCCCCCCGCGGGGGGGGGGGGGGCCCGAGGGCGGGCCCGGGGCCGAGGTGCATGGGTCGGGGCGTGGGGCCCCCAGGGGCGCCCCCCCCGGGCGCCCGCCCCCCCCCCCCCCCGGGCCCCCCCCCCGCCGGCCGGCGGGGGGGGGGGGGGCCCCCCCCCCCCCCCCCCCCCCACCACCGTTTCTGCGTGAGGGTCAGCCGGCCCAGACGTCCTCGACGTAGCGTCCGGACCCGACGAGCGCGGCGAGCCAGGCCACGGCCCGCTCGTCACTCTCACCGGTCCGTTCGCGGTAGATCGCCATGAACGCCTCCCGCACGGCGGGGGCCATGCGACGGCCGTCGCCGCAGACGTAGACGCGCCCACCGGCTTCCAGGACCGACCACACCTCCTCGCTCTCGCGGGCGATGCGCTCCTGGACGAAACGGGCTCCGTTCTCGGGCGCGTGCATGAAGGTGGGACGCATGCTGACGGCTCCGTCCGCCTCGGCCGCCTCGAACTCCTCCCGGTGCAGGAAGTCCACGTCGGGGTGGTCGCAGCCGAAGTAGCAGAGCAGGGTGCCGGTCGAGCCCGTGTGGTGGCGGTCCAGGACGGCTCCGCGGAAGGGCGCGAGGCCGGTGCCCGCGCTGACCAGGATCACCGGCACGGAGGTGTCCTCGGGGAGGCGGAAGGACTCGCTGCACGGCAGGACCCGGGCCTGGATCACGTCGCCCGCGTTCACGGTCTGCAGGAAGTGCGAGGCGATGCCCCGGAAGGTGCCCTCGCCCGCCCTGTGGGGTGCTGCGAGCAGCGACACCATCAGGTCGGCCTCGCCGGGCCGGGCCGCGGCGGACGACGAGATCGAGTAGTGCCGGGGACGCAGTACCGGCAGCAGCTCCAGGAAGCGCTCGAAGGGCAGCTCGCACGCGCGGTAGCGCTCCAGGAGGTCCAGGACACTGAGCCCCGCGCCGGTCACCTGCTCCCGGAAGGTCTCGGGATCGGCGGTGGCGAGCGCGGTGAGCGGCTGCTTCTCGGGCGGGCAGTCGGTGTGCTCGGCGAGCACGGCGACCTGCTCCTGGGTGGCCGCGTCCTGGAGCTCGACGAAGTCGGTGAGCAGGCGGCGCAGGGTCAGCGGCCGGTCCACGGGCAGGGCGCCCCGGCTCCGGCGGCGGGCGCGCAGCCGGACGGTGCGGTCCAGGTCGAGGCCGAAACGATCGGCGACGCGCCGGACGAGGGCCTCGGGATTGCTGGGCAGGACGGCCAGGTGGTCGGCGGTGCGGTAGGTGACGCCCTCGGGCAGCCGCAGTCGCAGGAACCGCTTGGAGCGGCCCAGCTCGTGGTCGGTGTCGACGAGTTCGTACGCTTCGAGGACCTCCATCGGCTGGACGCCGTGGCGCTCGGCGAGACCACCGAGGACCGACTCCGAGGTGTCCTCCAGCTCGTACAGTCCCTCCCCGTCCGCCACGGGTGCGGGGGCGACCGCTTCACCGGCGACCGCCTCGCCGTACTCCTCCAGGAGCGCCTTCCACAGGTCTTCCGTCCACTGGTCGACCGCTCCGCCGAAGTCGCCGGAGGCGTCGGCGCTGCCGCGCTCCAGGAGCGGGACGGCGCCGGCGGCGGTCAGGCGCTCGTCGATCAGGGTGGGGATCCGCTGGTAGGTGGCGGCCCAGTTGCGGTCGCCGACACCGAGGACGGCGTAGCGCAGCCCGGTGAGCGAGCCGGGGGCGAGGTTCTCCAGGGAGGCGACGAACTCGGCGGCGTCGTCGGTCGGGCGGCCGTTGTAGGAGGCGGCGACGATGACGACGGGGCCCTTGGAGCCGGCCAACCTCTCCGTGTACTGGTCGAGGGAGGTGACGGTCGGGGCGAAGCCGTGCTCCTCGCCGTCCGTGCCGAGGTCGCGGGCGATGCCGGCGCAGGTGCCGAGGTTGGAGCCGTGGAGCAGCGTCAGCGCGGTCCCGCTCGCCCGGCGCGTCACGGCCGCGGCCCGGCCCGCGGCGGCGTCCACCGCCGCGGCGACGGGCAGGCGCCGTTCGTCGCTGGTGCGGCGGGCGAGCCTCAGGCTGAACCCGTCGGGCTTGATGGTCAGCGTCGACTTGATCTTCATCTGGTAGTCGGTGTGGTCGATCAGCCGATAGCGGTGCACCAGCAGGCCGAGCAGCAGGGTGGCCTCGTGCAGCGCGAACTGGCGCCCGATGCAGGCCCGCTCGCCGTTGCCGAACGGCTTGAAGGCGTGGACCGAGCGAGCCGCCTCCCGCTCGGGAGTGAAGCGCTCGGGGTCGAACAGCTCGACGTTCTCCCCCCAGGCCGCGTCGCGGTGCAGGGCCGAGGCGATCACCATCAGCGACTCGCCCTTGCGTACGGGGTACTTGCCGCCGATGACGGTGTCCTCGATCGGCTCGACGGCGTACGCGGGCGCCGTCGGCCACAGTCGAAGGCTCTCGTTGAGCACCTGGCGGATGTAGGTGAGCTTGCCGATGTCGCCGTACTGGGGATCCGGGGACTCGGTGTCGCCCCACAGGGCGTCCACCTCGGCCTGGGCCCGCGCGAGGACCTCCGGATGCTTGGTCAGGTAGTACAGGGCGAAGGAGAGCGCGCTGCTGGTGGTCTCGTGGCCGGCGATCAGGAAGGTGATCACCTGGTGCCGGATGTTGACGTCGTCCAGCGGCTCGCCGGTGACGGGGTCCTTCGTGTGCAGCATCAGCCCCATCAGGTCGTCCGTGCTGGTGTCGCCGGAGGCGCGGCGCTCCCTGATCACGTCGTCGACGAGGTCCGTCATCAGATCGATGTCCGCGCGGAACTGCTCGACCTTCTTCCTCTTGAACAGCTCGGAGCCCGGGATGGACTCGCCCTTCTCCTGGGCGAAGACGAGGGCCCGGGCCATCGCCTCGACGAACGGGTGCAGGTCGTCGCGGCGGAAGGACTCGAAGTCGTAGCCGAAGCCGCACAGGCCGATCGTGTCGAAGGTCAGCCGGGTCATCTCGTCGGGGACGTCCACCGACTGCACCCCGGCCAGCCGGTCCCACTTGCCGATCAGCGACCGGGCGACCTGAAGCATGGGGGCGTGGTAGCTGCGCATCGAGCCGAGTGAGAACGCGGGCATCAGGATGTCGTGGGCCTTGCGCCAGTTCGGCTCGTGGTTGTAGGCGGTGAACAGACCGTCGCCGGCCAGGGCCCGCACCTCGACCAGGTCGGCGTGCACGTGCTTGCGGAAGCGGGTCTCGTCCGACAGCTCGGTCACGAGGTCCAGACCGCCGACCATGACGGTGTCCCTCCCGAAAAGCCGCAGCCGGTACACGGGCCCGAACTCCTTGAACTCCTTCAGCAGGTAGGCCAGGAAGTCCGCGCCCGCCGGAACGTTGAACGCGTGGCCTACGAGGGGCAGCGGGGGGCGCTCGGGGATCGCCCGCGCCGCGCCTACGGACACCTGAGTCATGAGCGTGCCTTTCGTTGTACTCCAGCAGTCACCAGCCAACCTACACGCGACTTTGTCGGGTGAACATGTCGAGTGACTGTACTGAACGACACAGTCATGGGGTGGAACTCGGAAGGCCCCGCGAACGTCCGGCGAGAACGGCTTGACAGACGACCTCGTCAGTAGACACGGTTAACCGACATGGTCAGTCGACCATGTCGAGCGCCGGAGCTATGCACGCGCTTCTTCCATCGAGCACATCGAGGTCTCCGCATGAACACCATGCTGGCCGGGCGGCTGCGCCTGGACACCCGTACCTTCGCCGTCGAAGAGGTCCCGATCCCGGTCCCCGGCCCGGGCGAGGTCCTCGTGGAGGTGCGGGCCGCCGGCGTCTGCCTGTCCGACATCCATCTGATCGACGGCAGCCTGAGCCCCTTCTTCCCCACCGACGCCGTCACGAAGGCGGGCGCCGTCACCCTCGGCCACGAGGTCGCCGGAGTCGTCCACACCCTCGGCCCGGACGTGAAGGGCGACTGGACGCCCGGACAGCGCGTGGTCCTCCAGGCCGGCGAGGCCTGCGGCGACTGCCCCGGCTGCCTGCGACGGATGATGTGCCACCGGCCGATCACCCGCGGCCTCGACTACGACGGCGGCTGGGCGCAGTACGCGATCGCCCGCGAGCACACGTTGCTGCCCATCCCGGACGGTCTGCCCTTCGACCAGGCCGCGATCATCCCCGACGCGGTCTCCACCCCGTACGCCGCGATCGTGGGCACCGGCGCGATCCGCCCCGCCCAGTCCGTCGGCATCTGGGGCGCGGGCGGCCTCGGCGCCCACGCCGTCCGGCTGGCCCGGATGGTCGGCGCGGCCCCGATCCTCGCGATCGACCCGCTGCCCTCGGCCCGCGAGCGGGCCCTCCTCTTCGGCGCGGACGTCGCCCTCGACCCGCTCGCGCCCGACTTCGCGGAGGCGGTGCGGGAGGCGACGGCCGGGCGCGGCCTCGACGTCGCCTTCGACTTCGCCGGCGTGGGCGCCGCACGCGCCCAGGCCGCGTCGGTCCTCGGCCCGTTCGGTTCGCTCGTCCTCGCCGGACTCACCCCGGAGCCGGTCGCAATCGCCGACAGCATCGGCTTCTGCTTCAACGTCAACCAGGTCCGCGGACACTACGGCTCCGAGCCGGAGCACGTGGAACAGCTGGTCGGCCTGGCCGCCGCCGGACGGATCGACCTCGGTCCCTCCGTCAGCGCCCACGTCCCGCTGGCGGAAGCCGCGGACGCCGTCGCCCGGCTGGAGAAGAAGATCGGGGACCCGATCCGCCTCGTACTCACTCCCTGAGCGGCGGGGGCGGTGGCGGGTTCGCTCCGCACCCGCGGACGAACCGGTCACCGCCCCACCATCACCCGAGGACCGCCGGCACCCGTCAGGCGCCCCGCCCGCTGTCCAGTGCCGCGACCATGCCGGCCACGATCACCGTGTTGAAGACGAACGCGATGGGCGTCGACTCCTTCGGACGCTCCCTCGGACAGGGGCGGCACGGCGGCAAACAGGCAGGAAGGGGCTCATTGCCGCTTCCCACTCACGTACGACCGCAAGACCGCAGGGTCACGAACATCCATGACAGGGCGGGATCCACCGCGATCATCTCGTCGGCGGTCACTCGCTGGAGACGTCCGGGAAGATCACCCGCAGAGAAGCGGACCATTCCGCCGAGCCTGGCGTCCGCCCGCCGTGACGCCGCGCACACCCTGCGAACGCCGAATCACGTGCGTGTTAGCGTCCGGCCGTGACTCCCCAGGACCTCGACCTGCCCTCGCCTGCCGCGATATCCCGGCTCGACCTGCTCGGAGATGAGTTCGTCCGCGACCCCTACCCCTGGCTGGACGCGTTGCGGGCCGATGCCCCCGTGCGTCAGGACCCCGGCACCGGCCTGTGGCTGGTCAGCCGGTACGACGACATCCGGCGCGTCCTGCTGGACCCGGCGGTGTTCCGCCCTGACAACGCGCAGGACGCCGTCACCCCGCTGCCCATCGGCGTGCTGCGGATACTGGCCCGGGCCGGCTTCAGGCTTCCGCCCGCGCTCGCCAATAACGGAACGGACAGCCACCACGGTCTACGGCGCGTGGTCACCCGGTTCTTCAACGCCCAGCGCGTCGCCGCAGCCGTCCCCGTCATCGAGCGCGTCGCCGACGAGCTCCTCGACGCCGCACAGCGGCGCCTCGACGCGGCCGGCTCCTGCGACCTGTTCGAGAGCTACGCCCAGATCCTGCCCTGCCAGGTACTGATGGAGCTCCTCGGTATCGACGGTGTCGACCCCGCCACCCTGATCCGCTGGAGCGACGCCTCGCTGGAGCTGTTCTGGGGCAGGCCCACACTCGAGCGCCAGCTGGAACTGGCACCCCTCGTGGGCGAGTTCCACCAGTGGCTCACCGTGGCTGTGAGCACCGCCCCGCCGCGGCCCGGCAGCTTCGTCGAGGCACTGAGGCGCCACCACCTGCCGGACGGTCGGCCTGTGGACGTCGGGACGGCGGTCGGTGCATGCTTCTTCGTCTTCATCGCCGGCCAGTCCACCACTGGGCAACTCATCTCCACCACGCTGCACCGGGCCCTGTCCGAGCCGGACCTGTGGTCGCACGTCGCCGACGAGCAGGGCCTGGCCGAGGCATGGGTGGAGGAGGTGCTGCGCCGCGAACCGCCGGTGACCACTTGGCGCCGGATGGCTGCCGAGGCTGTGACGCTCGGCGGCGTGGACGTCCCTGCCGGGGCGCAGCTACTGCTGATGCTCATGGGCAGCGGCTCGGACCCGGAGGTGTTCGACGCCCCGGACCAGATGTGCCCGCACCGCGCCAACGCCCGCCACCATCTGTCCTTCGGCGTGGGCCGACACCGCTGCCCGGGCGCCTCATTGGCCCGGACCGAAGCCGCCGTCGCCCTTCGCGTCGCGGCCCGCCGCCTCCCCTACGCCCGCATCTCCCCGACGGACGAGCGACCGCCGATCCTCGGTCTCCTCTCCTTCCGCGCCCCTCTACGAGTCCGGGTGACCGCCCACTGAGGTGGAACTCGTCTGTCATGGCCCTCTGGTGAGCCCTGGCGCTCGCGCTCGTCCGCCGTGGCCCCCTTGTCGTACGCGTCCCGCAGGATGGTCTTGAGAACCCGGAATATGTTCACCGGGACGCGTCGGGGACGCATGCTGACCGTTTGCTGACCTGAGGGGGGCACATGATGCCCCTGACCTGCGGCGACGCCACATAGTCAGATCTTGGACTTGAGCATGGTGCGCAGCACCATGGACTCCTCGAAGACGGCTCCCTGCCTGCTTCGTGCAGGTCAAGGGCGGCGCCGGACGATGCTTGTGAGGGACATCGCTCCGATCAGGCGATACGGTCCCACCTGGCCTTTCACGCTGCCGCCGACGCCTGTCAAGGCGAGGCGATCCTCCAAAACGTCCGGCACTGGAGCACTGCGCGTGCCGGACCGTCTCCAGCTCCGCCGGTGACAGCGTCGCCGCGATCTGCGCCGATGAGATGCGGACGCCGCCCCCTCCGGGCAGAGTGGGGAAGGACCTGTTCGTACCGAGGTGGTCCCCTGCGGTCCCGCGTGCTGGAGACGGGACGGACTGATGCGAGGATTGTCGTGACGTCGGAGTGATCGATGTTCCGCAGACGGCCGGCCGACAACAGCGAGGACCTTCTGGTCCGGCTCGGGGCGCTGACCGCCAGGGCGCGGGAGTTGGCCGAGACGCAGCGTTCCCGTGTCGAGCTCGCCGTGGCACTGCAGCGCGGCATGCTGCCCTCGGACCTGCCCAGTCTGCCGGGCGCCCGGCTGGCCGTCCGCTATGAGCCCGCCACCCACGGGCTCAACGTCGGCGGTGACTGGTACGACGCCTTCTCCCTGCCCGGCGGGCAGATCGGCATGTCCATCGGTGACGTGCAGGGGCACAACATCGAGGCCGCCGCCTTCATGGGACAGGTCCGCGTGGCACTGCGCGCGCTGGCCTCCGTCACCGGAGACCCGGGAGAGCTGCTCGGTCGCACCAACGACCTGCTGATCTCTCTGGGCGCCGACCTCTTCGCCACCTGCACCTTCCTGCGGCTCGACCCCGCCGCCGGCACCCTGGAGTGCGCCCGGGCCGGTCACCTCCCCCACATCTGGGCCACGACCGACGGCCGCTCCGGCATCGACGACAGCGAGGGCGGGCCTCCTCTCGGTGTGCTCCGCGGCGTCGACTACCCGGCCACGCGCCACCGGCTCACCGTCGACGGTGTCTTCGTCCTCCTGACCGACGGGGTGGTGGAGGGGCCCTCGCTCCACGTCGACGAGGGTCTGGAGCGGGTGACGAGGCTCGCCGGGATCACCGCCGTCGCCGGGCTGGACGTCGAGGCGCTCGCCACCGCCGTCATGAAGCTGGCCGCCACGGTGGGACACGAGGACGACGCGGCCGTCCTGGTCGTCGGCCATGACGGCGGTCCGGCCCGGTCGGCGGCCGAGGAGCGGGCAGAGGGGTCCCGCCTCGGGCCGGGGCGGGCCTCGGACCGGCCCGGGCCCGAGCCGTGAGGCGGCGCCCGACACGCAGGCGTCCTTGCGCGGTCGTGGCGGCCCGGCCGGTGTCTGATGGCTGACGTGGTGGATACTCGGCAGTTCCGGCCCTCAACCTCGGCGGCTCTGATGTCGCTGGCCGTGGCGGTCAGCTACTACGCGGCCGGACGACTCGGCCTGATGGGCCGCCTCGTCGTCGAAGGCGTGGTGGTCACCCCCATCTGGCCGCCCACCGGCGTCGCCGTCGCCGCCCTGCTGCTGCTCGGCGCGCGGGTCTGGCCCGGGATCGCCCTCGGCTCCTTCCTCGTCATCGCCTCCCTCACCGCTCCGGGGCCCACCACAGTGGTCACCGTGGCGAGCAACACCGTCGCGCCGCTCTGTGCCTTCCTGCTGCTGAGACGGGCGGGCTTCCGGCGCGACATGGCGCGGCTGCGGGACGGACTCTCCCTGGTCTTCCTCGGCGGGTTCGGCGCCATGCTGATCAGTGCGACCGCGGGGGTCGGACTGCAGGTGGCGAAGGGCTCCCTGGACGAGAGCCAGTTCTGGCCCGTCTGGCTGGCCTGGTGGGTGGGCGACACGATGGGGGTGCTGCTCGTCGCCCCGCTCCTGCTCGTCCTCGCGGGGCCGGCCGGACGGTTCCGGGTACGGCGCTGGAAGGAGGGGGCCTTTCTGGGGCTGACGACCCTGGTCCTCATGCCCATGGCCGTGCTCAGCCCGATGAGCATGCTCTTCCTCGTCTTCCCCCTGCTGATCTGGGCAGCGCTCCGCTTCCAGCTCGCCGGAAGCATGCTGTGCGCGCTCTTCGCCTCCGTGCTCACCACCTTCGAGGCGACCTCCCGGCGGGGCGCGTTCCTCCACCTGACGGACGTCGAGATCATGGTCAAGCTCCAGGCGTTCAACGGTTCCGCCGCCCTGACCGCGCTGCTTCTCGCTTCCGTCATCACCGAGCAGCGTGCGACCCGCCGGTCGGTGCGCCGCGCCTGCCAGGAACTGGCGGAGGTCCTGGAGCACCTCGCGGCCGGCGAACCCTCACCTGGCCCGCCCGGCACCTCCGAGCGCCGGGCAGTCCCACCCGGCGGGCACCGGGATCCGTGACGCCCGCGGCAGGGGTTCGGCGCTCTTTGTGAACGACTCGCTTCCGGCGTATTGCAGTGCACCCAGCATGTGAGACAGGCCCGTTTCCCGCGTTGACGTGGCTGATCGCCACTGCCAGCCTCGTCGGTGTGAGCCAGCCAGCGAACTTCACCGCGCGGTTGCACGTCGATCTTCGGCGGCACGCCAGCGCCCTCTGTGTGACCTGCTCCTGCGGCTGCTAGGCGATCCCTCGGCGGCCTCACCGGCCGCCTGACTTTCCCCGCTTCGCTCTCTGCGCGAAGGGATCCGCGCGTTCGCGGACCTCGCCGTTTCCACGTGGGCTGCTGCCGGCTCCCGTCCCGTGCGAGCAGGCCCGTACGTCCTCACCGTCATGCGCGGAAACCACCTCACCTCGCCACCCTTACGTCCCCTCTGAACAGGACATCCTCATGAGCACCTCGCCGCTGGCGAACCGACGCCAGTTCCTCGCCCTGATCGGCCTCTCGGCGGTCGCGGTCGGCTGCGGCACCGCCGTGGGCGGCGGCTCTGCCGGCAAGGGCGGTACGAAGACGCTGCGGTATCAGGGCTGGGCCGGCCAGGTGATTCCCGCGGAACTCGCAGCGGACCTGGGCTTTCTGGACGACGTGAAGCTGGAGTGGGTCGGCAACACCATCAGCGGCCCGCAGGACATCCAGTCGGCGGCCACCGGCCAGACCGACTTCGGTGGTGCGTTCAACGGCGCCGTGGTCAAGCTCGCCGCGAGCGGCGCCCCGATCAAGGCCGTCATCAGCTACTACGGCTCCGACCAGCACGCGTACAGCGGCTACTACGTCCTCGCCGACAGTCCGATCCGCTCCGCCCGCGACCTCGTCGGCAAGAAGGTCGGCATGAACACCCTCGGCGCGCACTCCGAGGCCATGCTCGACATCTACCTCCAGCGCGGCGGACTGCCGGCGGCGGACGCGGACAAGGTCGAGCCCCTCGTCGTACCTCCGGTCAACACCGAGCAGTCCCTGCGCCAGAAACAGATCGACGTCGCCGTGCTGGGCGGGGTCCTCCGGGACAAGGCGCTGGCGAAGGGCGGGATCCGGCCGCTCTTCACCGATCACCAGCTTCTCGGGTCCTTCAGCGCGGGGACGTACGTCATGACGGAACGATTCACCCGCCAGAACCCGGACATGGTACGCACGTTCGTCACCGGCGTCGCGCGCGCCCTCGACTGGACGCGCACCACCCCGCGTGAGGAGGTGGTCGCCCGCATGACGGACATCGTGAGGAAGCGGAAGCGGAACGAGGACGTCGACACGCTGCGCTACTGGAAGTCGTACGGCGTGAGCGAGCCCGGCGGACGCATCACGGGCGACGAACTCAAGCTCTGGCTGGACTGGTTGACCGAGCGTGGCGACATCCCGAGCGGCAAGGTCCGGCTCGAATCCCTCTACACCAACGAGTTCAATGCCGCCGTGGCGTCCACCGCCCCGACGCCGAGCGGGAGGTGAATCGCGTGGGTCACACCGCGAAGATCGTGTTCGACGGCGTACGCAAGGAGTTCGCTCTCCCGAAGAGAGCGGGCGGAAGATCCGTGGTCACCGCGCTCGACGGGATCGACCTGTCCGTCGGCGCCGGAGAGTTCCTCGTCGTCGTGGGTCCCAGTGGCTGCGGCAAGTCGACCCTCCTCGACCTGCTCGGCGGCCTGACACGGCCCACTGCCGGTCGGATCCTCCTCGACGGTGCGCCGGTCACCGGCCCGGGTGTCGACCGGAGCATCGTCTTCCAGCAGTACGCGCTGCTCCCGTGGCGCACCGCGCTGGGCAATGTGGAGTTCGGCCTGGAGGCCGTCGGCACCCCTCGGCGCCAACGGGCCGAGCGGGCCAGGGAGTTCCTCGACCTCGTCGGCCTGGGCGGGTTCGAGGGACACCATCCGCACGAGCTGTCCGGCGGAATGCGCCAGCGGGTCGCCATCGCACGCAGTCTGGCCTACGACCCGGACGTGCTGCTGATGGACGAGCCGTTCGCGGCACTGGACGCTCAGACGAGGGAGTCCCTCCAGGACGAGCTGCTGCGCATCTGGCGGCGGACGGGCAAGACGGTCGTCTTCATCACGCACGGCATCGACGAGGCCGTGCGCCTCGGGCAGCGCGTGGCCGTGATGACGTCACGGCCCGGCCGGATCAAGGAGGTCGTGCCGATCGATCTGCCGGAGCCGACGGGCGAGGACGATCCGCGCTCCAGCCCGGAGTTCGCGCGGTTCCGGCACCGGATCTGGTCCCTGCTGCGCGACGAGGTGTCCAGGGCCCAGCAGGAGGAGAGGGAAGGAGTCGCCCCGTGAGTTATGTGAGTTCCGTGAGTTCCGTGACATCCACGAGTACGGTCTCGGAGGCCGATGACGGTCTCCTGGTGAGCGGTCGGGCCGCCGCCCCCGACGCGCACCCGGGAGCCCACCCCCGGGGATCCGTCGCCACGTCGACCGCGCCGCGCCGTCGGCGCCTCGCGTGGTCGGCCCGCGCCTTCGCGTACGGATTCCTCAGGGCCGGCACCAAGTCGGTCGCGGTCCTCGCGCTGCTTCTGCTCTGGGAGCTGGCACCCCGACTGGCGCTGGTCGACCGGACGTTCCTGCCGCCGTTCAGCGAGGTGGCCCAGGCGTGGTGGCAGCTCGCCGCCGACGGTCAGCTCGCCGACAACGCCCGGGCGAGCCTCACCCGTTCCCTCAGCGGCTTCGGGATCGCGGTGGCGCTCGCCGTACCCCTCGGCCTGCTGATCGGCTGGTACCGGCCGGTGGCGGATCTCCTGGGCCCGCTGCTCGAGGTCTTCCGGAACACCGCCGCCCTCGCGCTGCTGCCGGTGTTCGTCCTGCTGCTCGGCATCGGCGAGACGTCCAAGATCTCGATCATCGTGTACGCCTGCACCTGGCCGGTTCTGCTCAGCACGATCAGCGCCGTGCGGTCCGTGGATCCGACGCTCCTGCGCCTGGCCCGCTCCTTGGACCTGCCCCCGGTACGCCTGTTCCAGAAGGTGATCCTGCCGGCGTCCGTGCCCGCCGTGTTCACCGGCGTCCGGCTCGCGGGGGCCGTGTCCATCCTGGTCCTGGTCGCCGCCGAGATGATCGGCGCCAAGGCGGGCCTCGGCTATCTGATCAACGCCTCTCAGTACAACTTCGCCATCCCGCAGATGTACGCCGGGATCATCACGATCTCCGCGGTCGGCGTGGCCTTCAACCAGCTCCTCGTGGCGCTGGAGCGGCGCCTCAGCTCCTGGCGGCCCTCCACCGACCGCTGACCCGCCCGGGCCGTTCCACACCCGCGCGTCACCTCGCCGGCCGTCCCGTCCACCGGCCGCCCTTCACCTACGTAACCTCACCCTCAAGGACTCGCCATGCCCGCCGCGCCTCCCCGCCACCTGCACCTGAACGCGTTCCTCATGAACGCCGGCCACCACGACGCCGCCTGGCGGCACCCGCTGACCAGCCCCGAACGTGTCACCGACCTCACGTACTTCCAGGAACTGGCCCGCACGGCCGAGCGCGGGCTGCTCGACTCGGTGTTCCTCGCCGACGGTCTCGCCCTGTGGGGCAACGCCCGGTACAACGCGCTCGGCGGCTTCGAACCGCTCACCCTCCTGTCGGCGCTGGCCGGCGCGACCGAGCACATCGGGCTCATCGCCACCGTCTCCACCACGTTCCACGAGCCGTTCACCGTGGCCCGCGCGTTCGCGTCCCTCGACCATCTCAGCGGCGGACGGGCCGGCTGGAACATCGTGACGTCCGGGACCGTCGACGAGGCCCGGAACTTCGGCCGGGACGAGCACCTGGAGCACGGCCTGCGCTACGAGCGGGCGCGGGAGTTCGTCGACGTGGCCGTGAAGCTGTGGGACAGCTGGCAGGACGACGCGATCGTGCTCGACCGCGCGGCCGGCGTCTACGCGGACACCGACAAGGTCCTGCCCGTGGACCACGAGGGAACGCACTTCAGGGTGCGCGGCCCGCTGAACGTGCCCCGCTCGCCGCAGGGCCGTCCGCTGCTGGTGCAGGCCGGATCGTCCGAGGACGGCAAGGAGTTCGCGGCCCGGTACGCGGAGGCCGTGTTCACCGCGCAGCAGACCCTGTCCGACGCGCAGGCCTTCGCCAAGGACCTCAGGGCGCGCGTGGTCCGCCACGGGCGGGCGGCGGCGGACGTGAAGATCCTTCCCGGCATCTGCCCCGTCATCGGCTCGACGGAGGCGGAGGCCCGCGCCCTTGAGCAGGAGCTCACCGACCTCCAGGTTCCCGAGTACGGTCTTGCCCAGCTCTCCGGCATGCTCGGCACCGACCTCACCGGCCTGCCGCTGGACGGGCCGCTGCCCGAACTGCCGGACGAGCGGGACATCAACGGCAACAAGAGCCGCTTCACGCTCGTCGCCGAGCTGGCTCGGCGCGACGGGCTCACCCTGCGCCGGCTGATCGCGCGGCTCGGCGGCGGGCGCGGTCACCGTGTGGTGGCCGGTACGCCGGAGCAGATCGCCGCCGAGATCGAGGAGTGGTTCACCGAGGGCGCGGCGGACGGCTTCAACATCATGCCGCCCTATCTGCCGGGCGGACTCGACCACTTCGTCGACCAGGTCGTCCCGATCCTCCAGGCCCGCCGCCTGTTCCGCACCGAGTACACCGGCCGGACGCTGCGTGAGCACTACGGGCTGCCGAGGCCGGCCGCCGTGCCCGTGGGAGCGCCGGCATGACCGGACGCGGAGGCGGTTCTCTCCGCCATGACGTCATCGACCTGACCACCGATGTCCTTGTCGTGGGCGGCGGCCCGGCCGCCACGTGGGCGGCGCTGCGGGCCGCGCAGGCCGGAGCCGAGGTCGTCCTCGCCGACAAGGGGTACTGCGGCACCAGCGGCGCGACCGCGGCCGGCGGCACCGGGGTCTGGTACGTCCCGCCCGAGCCCGCCGCCCGTGAGGCGGCGATGGCCAGCCGGGAGGCGCTGGGAGGGCATCTGGCCGAGCGGCGCTGGAAGGAGCGCGTCCTCGACGAGACGTACGCGGCCATGAACGAACTGGCCGACGAAGGCCGTTATCCCTTCCCCACCGCGCCCGACGGCACGCCGCTGCGCAACGGGCTGCAAGGTCCGGAGTACATGCGTCGCATGCGGATCCGGATCCGGAAGGCCGGGGTGCGCATCCTGGACCACAGCCCGGTGACAGAGCTGCTCACCGACGCCTCCGGCGCCGTCGCCGGTGCCCAGGGGCTGTGCCGCCAGGAGGGCGGCGCGCCGTACCGGGTACGGGCCGGGGCGGTGGTTCTGGCCACGGGCGGTTGCGCCTTCCTCAGCGGGGCGCTCGGCTGCAACGTCAACACCGGGGACGGGGCCCTGCTCGCCGCGGAGACGGGCGCCGAGCTGTCGGGGATGGAGTTCTCCAACGCGTACGGCATCGCCCCCGAGGGCACGTCCGTCACCAAGAACGCCTTCTACGCCTTCGCGACCTTCTACGACGCGGACCGGCGGGTCCTGGAGGGCGCTTCGGTCACGTCCCGTTCGGTGATCGCCCGTGCGCTCCTCGACGGGAGGGTGTACGCACGCCTCGACCGGGCCGACTCCGGCGCGCGGCGCTCCATGCGGCTCGCGCAGCCGAACTTCTTCCTCCCGTTCGACCGGCTCGGCATCGACCCGTTCACCGAACTGTTCGCCGTCACCCTGCTCGCGGAGGGCACGGTGCGCGGCACCGGCGGCATCCGGCTCACGAGCGACGACTGCGCCACGAGCGTGCCCGGCCTGTGGGCGGCCGGGGACGCGGCCACCCGCGAGCCGATCTGCGGCGGCTTCACCGGCGGCGGGAGCCACAACGCGGCCTGGGCTATCTCGTCCGGCATCTGGGCGGGCACGGGCGCCGCCCGGCACGCCCTGTCCCTCGGTGGCCGGGGCGGCACGCGCGAGACACGGCCGGCCGGCGGGGCGGGGCTGCGGCCGACCTCCGCGCGAGGCCCGGCGGAGGGGTTCCGGGACGTCATCTCCGCCGTACAGAGCGAAGTGCTGCCGTACGGGAAGAACTACTTCCGCACCGGTGACGGGCTCACCGGCTCACTGGCGGCGCTCGACACCGTGTGGACCGAGGTCCGGGCCACCCTGTACGGGAGCGGGCGCGACCTGCTCAAGGCCCGCGAGGCGGCGGCGATGACCGCGCACGCGCGCTGGATGTACGCCTCGGCCCTGGCCCGCACCGAGACCCGCGGGATGGCGAAGCGGCTCGACCATCCCGCGCTGGACCCGGCGCAGCGCCACCGCGTGGTGACGGGCGGCGTGGACCGCGTGTGGACCCGTCACGACCCCGTACCCCCGTTCCAGGAGGTGACCCGGTGATCGAACTGGTCTCCGCCGACCGCTGCATCACCTGCGACAAGTGCATCGCCGTCTGTCCGACGGACGTGTTCGACCGGGGCGCCGACGGCGTCCCGGTGATCGCCCGGCAGTCCGACTGCCAGACCTGCTTCCAGTGCGAGGCCAACTGCCCCGCGGATGCCCTGTACGTGGCCCCGCAGGCCCTGCCGGTGCCGGACGACGCCGGGGTCCGCGACGAGCACCGCCTCGTACGTGCCGGACTGCTCGGCAGCTACCGCCGGGACATCGGCTGGGGCCACGGCCGCACGCCCGGCGCCCGCCTCGCGGTCGGCCCGCCCCTCGCCGCCCCGGGCAACGAAGGCGCTGCCCTGCCCATCACCTCCTGAAGCCCCCGTACCTTCCCCACGCGCGAGGCCCTCTCACGCCCGTCGACCTCGATGGTCCGGCGCATCTCGTCGACGTCCTGCAAGTGCGGGGAAGGCGGGGCGCGGCGGCGGCTCAGCCGCGTACGGGATAATGCGCGCATGCGGATCTCAGCCCGAGCGGACTACGCGGTACGCGCAGCCCTCCTCCTCGCCGGCGCCCCGAAGACCACTCCCCTGAAGGCGGAGTTCCTCGCCGAGACGCAGGAGATCCCGCACAAGTTCCTGGAGAGCATCCTGAACGACATGCGGCGTGACGGTCTGGTGGTCAGCCAGCGCGGCGCCAGCGGCGGGTACCGGCTGGCGAGGGCACCGGAGGACATCTCGGTCGCCGACGTGGTGCGCGCGGTCGAGGGACCGCTCGTCTCGGTGCGGGGCGTACGCCCGCCGGACCTGACGTACCAAGGTCCCGCCGAGGCGCTCCTCCCGTTGTGGGTCGCCCTGCGGGCGAACGTTCGCCAGATCCTCGAAGGGGTCTCGCTCGCGGACATCGCCTCGGGCCGGCTGCCCGATTTCATCCACACCCTGGCGGAAGACCCCGCCGCCTGGTCCAACCCCTAGGTCGTCGGTCGGTTCAGCGCGCTGCGGGTCCTGCATCGTGAGGCGGGACCGGCCTGGACATCCCAAGAAGCGAGATGCGGTCGTCCACCATCCGAACGCCCTCTTGGGGCGGCAGCCCGTTTCTGCCACCATCCCTATCAACCGACTGGGAAAGCTAGGGATTGCGAGGGAGTCATGCGAACGGCGCATCACGCCACCCTCATCCCTCTCACGTCGCGGCGCCACATCGACCTCGGTCACACGTCCAGCGCCATCTGTCAGCGCGCCTGAGACCGTCCCACGAAACCGGCACCCGGCCCATGCCCGTGCCCGTGCCTCACGCCCTCAGACGGGCATGGGGCGACACGGGCGTGCGCGACTCCGGCGCCTTCGCCGTTCCCGTCGGCTTCACCCCCCGCTTCCCGTACCTGCCGATCGCCTCATCCTCGAGAGGACACCCCGTGTCTGCCGCAAGACCGCTCTCCACCCTGCGCACCCTCGCCGCCCTGTCCGCCCTCCCTCTGCTTCTCACCGCCTGCGGCTACGGATCCGCGTCCACCGACAACGACAAGAAGGCCGAGGTCGCGGCGGACGGCAAGAAGCTCTCCGCCGACAAGGTGCGCATCGGCTACTTCCCCAACCTCACGCACGCCACCGCCCTGATCGGCGACCAGCAGGGCATCTTCCAGAAGGAGCTCGGCGGCACCGAGCTGAAGGTCTCCACCTTCAACGCCGGCCCGTCCGAGATCGAGGCGCTCAACGCCGACTCGATCGACATCGGCTTCATCGGCCCCTCCCCCGCGATCAACGGCTACACCAAGTCCAAGGGCAAGAACCTGCGCATCATCGGCGGTTCGGCGTCCGGCGGCGTGAAGCTGGTCGTGAACCCCGACAAGATCAAGACCCTGGACGACGTCAAGGGCAAGAAGATCGCCACTCCGCAGCTCGGCAACACCCAGGACGTCGCCTTCCTCAACTGGATCTCCGAGAAGGGCTGGAAGGTCGACGCCCAGAGCGGCAAGGGCGACGTCTCCGTGGTCCGCACGGACAACAAGGTGACCCCGAACGCCTACAAGTCCGGTTCCATCGACGGTGCCTGGGTGCCGGAGCCGACCGCGTCCAAGCTGGTCAGCGAGGGCGCGAAGGTCCTCCTCGACGAGTCCGACCTGTGGCCGGACAAGAAGTTCGTCATCACCAACATCATCGTGTCGCAGAAGTTCCTCGCCGAGCACCCCGACGTCGTCGAGGCGGTCCTGCGCGGCTCGGTGAAGACGAACGCGTGGATCAACGCCAACCCGGACAAGGCGAAGACCGCGGCCAACGCCAAGCTGAAGGAACTCACCGGCAAGCCGCTCGGCGAGGCGGTGATCAACGGCGCCTGGCCGTCCATCACGTTCCTCGACGACCCGCTGGCCGCCACCCTCGACGCGCAGGCACAGCACGCGGTGAAGGCCGGCCTGCTCAAGCAGCCGGAGCTGAAGGGGATCTACGATCTCAGCACCCTCAACAAGGTCCTCAAGGCCGAGGGCAAGCCCGCGATCGACGACGCCGGCCTCGGCGTGAAGTAACCGGCGACGAAGCCGAATTCCTCCGGCGACCTGGCGACCGTACGGACAGGAGCGCGCCGCGCCGGCCCGCTTCCCCGCACGCGACCGCCCGGCGCGGCCCTCGGAACGGGTACGCGCCGGGCGGTCGCGGCATGAATCAGACCTCCGCGAGCGCGCCGTCGGTGGACGCGCCGGAGGCGATGCCGTACGCCGGCTCGGGCACCGTCTCCGGGGACAGCAGAACCGAGGGTCGGCCGTCCACGCCGACCGGGACGTCTCCGTCGACGGTGACCCGGCGCAGGGTCCGCTCGTGGTCGTCGGAGTCGTCCACGCCGTAGTGCTGCGTGGCGCGGTTGTCCCAGACGGCGACGTCGCCCGCGCGCCACTGCCAGCGCACCGTGTTCTCCGGACGCTCCACATGGGACTGGAGCACACCGATCAACGCACGGGAGTCGTGGCCGTTGAAACCGGTGAGCCTCTGCAGGAAGTTGCCGAGGACCAGAGCGCGTTCACCGGTTTCGGGGTGGACGCGCACGACGGGGTGCTCGGTGCGGAACGCGGTCGACGTGAACACCTGGCGGTGCTGTGCCAGCGCCTCGGACGGGGCGTCGGGGCGTACCGCCGCGTAGTCGTAGTCGTTGGTGTGGACGCCGCGCAGGCTGTCCGCCAGCACCCGCAGGGCCTCGGGCAGTTCGGCGTACGCGGTGGCGGTGTTGGCCCACAGGGTGTTGCCCCCGTAGGGCGGCACGACCTCGGCACGCAGGATCGAGAAGGCGGGATAGGCGGGGACGAAGGTGACGTCCGTGTGCCACTGGTTGGCCCTGCCGCCGTGGTCGTTGTCGATGCCGAGCGCGTAGCGGCCGTCCACGGACGGCACGGTCGGATGCGCGACCGGGGTCCCGAGGAGGCGGGCGAACGCCTCGTGGCTCTCCGTGTCCAGGTGGTTCTGGTCACGGAAGAAGACCACCTTGTGGTCGAGGATCGCGCCGCGGATCGCGGCCACCGTCACCTCGTCGAGGTGGCCGCCGAGGCGGACTCCGGAGATGACGGCGCCGATACGGCCGCCGGTCTTCTCGACGGTGATTCCGGCGCTCAGCGGGACGGAGGGAGCGGGGGCGGTGGAGGTCATGGAACGGTCCTGCCTTTCGATCGGGGTCTGAGGAGGGTGAGGAAGAACGCGGGCCGATCGGCGGGGGTGAGCCGTGCTCCGCGCGGGAGCCCAGGTCAGCGGCCCGCCTGCGCGAAGGGCACCCGGACGGCCGCCGCGTCGGGGCGGGTCGGCGGCCGCCACGAGCCCTGGGCTCGCAGCAGGGGCAGCACGCCCTCGCCGAACCAGTACGCCTCCTCCAGGTGCGGGTAGCCGGAGAGCACGAACTCGTCGATGCCGAGCCGGTGGTACTCGGTGATCCGCTCGGCCACCTCGGCGTGACTGCCCACCAGGGCCGTGCCCGCGCCGCCACGTACCAGGCCGATCCCGGCCCACAGGTTGGGGTGGATCTCGAGGCCGTCCCGGCCGCCGCCGTGCAGGGCGAGCATGCGCCGCTGCCCTTCGGACTCGCTGCGCTCAAGGCCGCTCTGAACGGCGCGAACGGTCTCGTCGTCGAAGCCGTCGAGCAGCCGGCGGGCCTCGGCCCACGCCTGCTCGGAGGTGTCGCGGGTGATGACGTGCAAGCGGATGCCGAAGCGGATGCTCCGGCCCTCCTTCTCGCCCAGGGCACGGATCCAGGCGATCTTCTCGGCGACGGCGGCGGGTGGTTCTCCCCAGGTGAGGTAGAGGTCGGCATGGCGGGCGGCGACCCGGCCGGCGGCGGGTGAGGAGCCGCCGAAGTAGACGGCCGGGCGCGGATCGGGTACGCGGGCCAGCCGAGCGTCCTCGACGCGAAGGTGCTCGCCCGTCAGGCTCACGGTACGGCCGTCCCACAAGCCCCGCAGGATGTGCAGGAACTCGTCCGTGCGGGCGTACCGGGCGTCCTTGTCCAGGAAGTCGCCGTAGGCGCGCTGTTCACGGCTCTCGCCGCCGGTGACGACGTTGATGAGCAGCCGTCCGCCGGTCTGCCGCTGGAAGGTGGCGGCCATCTGCGCGGCCAGGGTCGGGGAGACGAAGCCGGGGCGGAAGGCGACGAGGAACTTCAGCCGCTCGGTGTGCCGGCTGACCATCGCGGTCGTCAGCCAGGCGTCCTCGCACCAGGCGCCGGTCGGTGTGAGAACGCCGGTGAAGCCCAGGTCCTCGGCCGCGCGGGCGATCTGGGTGAGGTAGCCGACGGTCGGCGGCCGGTCGCCGCCGGACGCCGTGGCCGGGGTGCCGTGGCCACCGCCGACGACGTGCCGGCTGTCGCCGTTGGTGGGCAGGAACCAGTGGAAGGTGAGGCTCACGGGCGCGACGCTTTCACTCGGGACGGGCTGGGACGGGGCGAGGCCGACGTGCTCAGCCGACGGCGGCCAGCAGGGCCGTACGGCCGCCGAGGGCGGCGGAGAACCGGTCCGTGACCTGGGCGAGCCCCTCGGCCGGGCCCGGCGCGACGGTCAGGGTGCCGTCGTCCCCGACAGTGAGGTCCTTGGGAGTTTCGGACGGGGAGCGGTCTCCTGGGCGGATCGGCGCAGTCGGTCGGTCCGGCGATGCCTACTTGTTGGTCCTGGGCAGGCCGGGCGGGTTGATCCGGGACGAGGTCACGGCCTCGGTGGAGAGGCCCCACCGCTCGAGGACCTTGGCGTACGTGCCGTTCTCGATGACCTGGTTGAGGGCGTCGGCGAGCGGCTCGGCCAGGCCGTTGCCCTTCTTCGTGGTGGCGGCGATGAGGCCCTGGAGGGTGGCGCCGGCCCCCGAGTAGGTGCCGACGACCTCCGTCCTGCCGGTGGTGGCGGCGTGGTAGGCGGCGGTCGGGTGGGGCCCGAGGTAGAGGTCGATGCGGCCGGACTGGAGGGCGAGGTAGGTGTCGCTGTCGTTCTGGTAGTACTTGATGTCCACCGGCTCGCGGCCGGCCTTCTCGTTCTCCTCGCTCCACTCGACGAGGAGCTTCTCCTGGTTGGTGCCGCTGCTCACGGCGACGGTCCTGCCCGCCACGTCCGCCGGTCCGGCGATCTTCAGACCGCTGCCCTTCTTCGCCTCGAAGCCCAGGTTGTCCTCGCGGTAGGTGGCGAAGTCGTACTTCTCCTTGCGTTCCTCGGTGACGGTGATGTTGCTGAAGCCGACGTCGTACCTGCCGCTGTCGAGGCCGACGAAGATGTTCTCCCAGGAGACGGTGTTGATGTGCGGCTCGAGGCCGAGGACGTCGGCGACGAGGTGGGCGATGTCGGTCTCGGCACCGATCACGGTCTTGTTGTCGGTGGCGCGGAAGGTGAGTGGTGCGGCGGAGCCGGACGAGTTGACGATCTCCAGGGTGCCGCGCTTGCGGATCTCCGCCGGCACCCGCGCGGCGATGGAGTCGACCTTGGCGGTGGTCACGCGGTTCTGGTCCGGGCTGAGGTTGATCTTCGTGGTGCCGCCCTTCGCGGCCGCGACCTCGGTCGTACCGCCGTCGGAGGGGTTGGCGCAGGCGGCGAGGGCGAAGGCGGAGGCGAGTCCGAGCACGGCGGCGACGGCGCGGCGGGCGAGGGTGGTGGACACGGTGGTTCTCCTTGCGTTGCGTGTAGGTGGGCGGCCGTGCGGGCTGGTCAGAGGACCTTGGAGAGGAAGGCGCGGGTACGTGCGTGCCGCGGGTCGTCCAGGACGGCCGCGGGCGCGCCCTGTTCCACGACGATTCCGCCGTCCATGAAGACGACCGTGTCGGCGACCTCGCGGGCGAAGCCGATCTCGTGGGTGACGACGATCATGGTGGTGCCGGTGCGGGCCAGGTCCTTGATGACGTCGAGGACCTCTCCGACGAGTTCCGGGTCGAGTGCCGAGGTCGGTTCGTCGAAGAGCAGCACTTTCGGTTCCAGGGCGAGCGCCCGGGCGATGGCCACGCGCTGCTGCTGGCCGCCGGAGAGCTGCCGCGGGTAGGCGTCGGCCTTGTCGGCCAGGCCGACCCGCGCGAGGAGCCGGCGGGCGGTCTCCTCGGCTTCCTTGCGGGGGCGGCGCAGTGCGGAGACGGGGGCCTCGATCAGGTTGTCCAGCACGGTCAGGTGCGGGAAGAGGTTGAAGTTCTGGAAGACGAACCCGATGTGGGTGCGCTGTTTGAGGACGTCCTTCTCCTTCAGCTCGAACAGCCTGTCGCCGTGGCGGCGGTAGCCGACGAGTTCGCCGTCGACGCTGATCCAGCCCCGGTCGACCTTCTCCAGGTGGTTGATGGTGCGCAGCAGGGTGGACTTGCCGGAGCCGGACGGGCCGAGGATCACGGTGACCTCGCCGGCGCGCACCTGGAGGTCGACGCCGCGCAGCACCTCCAGCGGTCCAAAGCTCTTGTGGACGGCGCGGACGTCCACCATCACGTCGGTGCTCATCGGCTCCCTCCCAGGGACAGGCTGTGGATGACACGCCGGGCGCGCTGGAGCGGTGTGGGCGGCGGGGTCCGGTCGGCGCCCCGGGCGTAGCGGCGCTCCACGTAGTACTGGGCGACCGAGAGCAGGGTGGTCAGGACGACGTACCAGGCGGTGGCGACCAGCAGCAGCGGGATCACCCGGCCGTTGCGGCCGTAGACGACCTGCACCTGGTAGAACAGCTCGCCGATGGACATGACGTAGACCACCGAGGTGCCTTTGAGCAGGCCGATGATCTCGTTGCCGGCGGTGGGCAGGATGGCGCGCATGGCCTGCGGCAGCACGATGCGGCGGATCTGCCGCAGCCGGGGGATCCCGAGTGCCGCGGCCGCTTCGAGCTGGCCGTGGTCGACCGCGAGGACGCCGCCGCGGACGATCTCGGCCGCGTAGGCCGCCTGATGCAGCGTCAGGCCGATGATCGCGGCACCGATGGTGCCGATGAGGGCGTTGCTGTCGACGGACCAGAACACCGGCCCGAAGGGGATGCCGATGCCCAACTCCTCGTACAGGGCGCTGAGGTTGAACCAGAACACCAGCTGGACGATCATCGGGATGGAACGGAAGATCCAGACGTATCCCCAGGCGACGGTCCTGAGCACCGGGCTGTGCGACAGCCGCATGAAGGCCAGGACGGTGCCCAGGAGGAATCCCAGGACGGTGGCGTAGGCGGTGAGCTGGAGGGTCACCCAGACGGCCTGGACGATGGTCTCGGACAGGACGTAGTCGCGGAAGACGTGCCATTCCCAGACGGGATTGGTGGCCAGGCCGTGCGCGAACTGCGCGAGCAGCACGATCACGGCGGCGGCCGCGACCCAGCGGGCGTAGTGGCGGGCGGGCACGACCGTGAGGGTGGTGGCCGGGTCTTCGGCGGCTCTCGCGGCCGGTGGGGCGATGGTGTCGCTGCTCATGGGTCACCTGTGCTCGGGCGGGTTGATCGTCGACGCGTCGATCGCGGAGGCGGTGGTTTCCCGCTTCCTCGGGGTCCGGGCGGAGGTGCCGTCCTTGATCAGCTGGTCGACCGGGGTGGGGAGGTGCTTCTCGAACGGGAGCGGTCCGATGGACTCCGGGTCGGCATCGGTGGCGAACAGCGGTGTGTAGCCGGTGGCCAGGTACAGGTTGCGGGCCTCCGGCTGGCGTGGGCCGGTGGTGAGGTAGATCCGCCGGTAGCCGCGTCGGGTCGCCTCCCGCTCCAGCTCGGCCACGACCTGGCGGGCGTGGCCGCGGCGGCGGTGGGCGGAGTGCGTCCAGATCCTCTTCAGCTCGGCCGTCGTCGCGTCGTACCGGCGGAAGGCGCCGCCCGCGACGGCCTGGCCGCGCTCCAGGAGGAGGAGCAGGACGCCCCCGTACGGAGCGGTGAACTCCTCGTCGGGGTAACGGGCGAGTTCGGCGTGGGCGTCCTTGCCGTAGCGGGTGGAGTACTCGTCGCCGAGTTCCCGCAGCAGGGGCTCCACGCGGGGGTCGGATACCGGGACGTGGACGACCGTCAGCTCGGGGAGCGGTCCCGCGGAGCTCACTCGCCCACCGCCGCGAGGGTCCGGGGGCCGCGTGCCGCCCGCTCGGCGTCGCGCTTGGCGACCTCCTCGCGGACGAGGGGGATCACGTACCGCCCGAAGTCGATCGCGTCGTCCAGCAGGTCGTAGCCGCGGGCGGAGAGGATGTCGACGCCGAGGTCGTAGTAGTCCAGGAGCGCCTGGGCGACCGTCTCGGGGGTGCCGACCAGGGCGTTGGAGTTGCCGGCTCCGCCGGTCGCGGCGGCGGTCGGGGTCCACAGGGCGCGGTCGTAGCGCTCGCCCGCCTCGGCGATGGCGATCAACCGCTGCGATCCGACGTTCTGAGGGGACGCGGCCTCCGGGGCGCCGCCGCGGTGGTGCCGGACGAGCCCCGTGCCGCGCCGCTCCCGGATGGCTCCGACCGTGCGACGGGCCTTCTCCCACGCCAGTTCCTCGGTCGGGGCGATGATCGGGCGGAAGGCCACCTGGATACGGGGCACGTCCGTCCGGCCGGCCGCCCGGGCCGCGGCCTTCACGGCCTCGATCTGCTCGGCGGTCTTCGCCAACGGCTCCCCCCACAGGCAGTAGATGTCGGCCTCCGCGCCTCCGGCGGCGTACGCGGCGGGTGAGGATCCGCCGAACGAGACGCCGGGGCGGGGCTGCTGGACGGGGAAGACGTCGCTGACGAAGTCGTGGAAGCGGTAGTGCTCGCCCTCGTGGTCGAAAGGCTCGTGAGTGGTCCAGATCTTCTTGACGAGCTGGATGTACTCGCGGGTGCGGGCGTACCGCTCGTCCTTGGTGAGGGTGTCGCCCTCACGCCCCTGCTCGTGGTCGTTGCCGCCGGTGATGAAGTGAACGGTGAGCCGGCCTTCGCTGATCCGGTCGAGGGTGGCGAAGGTCTTGGCGGCGTAGGTCGGGTAGGAGACGTTGGGCCGGTGGGCGAGCAGGATCTGCAGCCGCTCGGTCCGGCTCGCGACGTACGCGGCGGCCGGAGCGGGGTCCGGGGAACCGGAGCCGTAGGCGAACAGCACCCGGTCCCAGCCGTGGTCCTCGTGCGCCCGGGCGAGCCGGACCGTGTACTCCTTGTCGAAGGCCGCGCCGGAGCGCGGGGTCGTTTCGGATCCATCGTTGGTGGCGGCGATGCCGAGGAACTCCACGGGCATGACAGAGGGGCCTTTCGGAAGCGTTGCCGGACGCGAGCAGGGCGAAGCGGCCTGACGCCAGGCATGAGTGATGTGCCGTCAGAAAGACGGAGACGATGGTGAGGAGCGGGCGTGACGACGTGGGGCGTCGGGATCAGCGGAGCTGCGGCAGCGCGCGTGAGGGAAGAACTCGGCCCGCGACGGGGTCACCGAGGGAGGGAAGGGCCGGTCGTACGGCCCGCTGCCGAGTCAGGCGCGACAGGAGGCGGACCACACCCGACCGAAGTCGATGTGGTCGCGCGAGACCAAGCACTGCTGGGCGTCCATGCGATTACTTGAGCAGTACATCGCGTGTCTCGTCAACCAACGAAGGGACGTAGGAAGGGAGTTCACAGGCCCGTCATATGTGGTTGACAGACCGCGAGCCGTCCACGCATACGATCGAGGAGGGACGGGCTCCGCTGTGCGCGTGGCCCTGTCCGGTCGCGTCGGGGGACGCGGCGAGCGTGACGTCACCGGGCGCGGGGGGTGGTGGGACGGACCTGGTCGCCACCGCGGTCACCGACCCTGCGGACCGCCTGCGCTTCGAGGCCCCCGCCTCCGGGCCGCCCGGCTTCCGGCTGCGCCGGCCTCGTCGACACCGACGAGACCACGGGCACGTTCTCCGCGACGAGCCCCACGGTGCCCGGCGACACGGTCCGCACCACGGCACTGATCGAGGATCCGCCGTTGCGGCATCTGCGCGGCGTGGGCGCGTCCGCGGAGGAGGCGGTCAGGGTGCCCGGGTCAGGTGGCGTCCGGTGGGCCGGGACTCGCGCCGCCTCCTGGACCCGGGGCCGGTCGGATCAGCCGCCGCTCTTGCGGCGGAACGACCGCTGGCTCGCGGCCGGGCCGTGGGCCGCACGCACCTTCGACGCGTTCGGGTTGGCGGCGGCGTCGGCCGCGTCCGCCTGCGCGCCGTGCTTGCGCGCCAGGGCCTCGCGGAACTTGCGCTTCAGGTCGTAGTTGCCGTCGTCGTCCGGCGCCACAGAGGGCGTCTCGGGGTCAGCCGGCTCCGAACCTTCCGACGTTACGGGCTCTGCGGTCATGGTGACCTCCTGGGTTCGGGGGTGGGCGGGCAGGCACAGCTTGTCATGCTTTTCGGCCGGGCCGGGCCGGGGCCGCAACGGCCCAGCGACCCTCAGCCGTTGCGGCGCACGAGGGCGGCCTTGCGGGCCTCGGCCAGCTTGCGGGCCTCGCCGGCCTTCCGCGAGGGCCTGCCGCCGCCGCGGGAGGGGTCCTTGCTGGTGCCGAGACCGCGGAAGGGAGCGTTGCCGTTCTTGGGCCGGGGGACGGCGGGCCCGCCGTCGAGCGGCGTGCCGGAGGGAGCCTTGGCGCCGGTGATCCGGCTCAGCTCCGCCTCGCCCGAGCGCACTTTGGTGACGGTCGGCTCGATGCCGGCGTCGGCCAGCACGCGGCTCGTCTCACGGCGCTGGCCCGACAGCACGAGCGTGACCACTCTGCCGGACTCACCGGCGCGGGCGGTGCGGCCGGCCCGGTGCACATAGTCCTTGGGGTCGGTGGGCGGGTCGACGTTGACCACGAGATCGAGGTCGTCGACGTGCAGACCGCGGGCCGCCACGTTCGTCGCCACCAGGACGGTGATCTCGCCGTTCTTGAACTGCGCCAGGGTCCGGCTGCGCTGCGGCTGGGACTTGCCGCTGTGCAGGGCCCCGGCCCGCACCCCGCTCGCCCGCAGATGCCGGGTGAGCTGGTCGACGCCGTGCTTGGTGTCGAGGAACAGCAGGACGCGGCCGTCGCGGGCGGCGATCTCCGTGGTGACGGCGTAGCGGTCGGGGCCGTGGACGACCAGGACGTGGTGCTCCATCGTCGCGACCGTGGCCGCGGACGGGTCGATCGAGTGGACGACGGGGTCGTGGAGGTAGCGGTGCACCAGCTGGTCGACGTCGCGGTCGAGAGTGGCCGAGAACAGCATCCGCTGCCCGTCGGGGTGCACCCGGTCGAGCACGTCCACGACCTGCGGCAGGAATCCCAGGTCGCACATCTGGTCGGCCTCGTCGAGGACGGTGATCCGCACCCGTCCCAGTCGGCAGGCGTTGCGCTCGATCAGGTCGTGCAGGCGTCCGGGGGTGGCGACCACGACCTCGGCTCCCTCGCGCAGCGCGGCGATCTGCCGGCCGATCGACAGACCGCCGACGACGGCGGCCATCCGCAGTCGCAGTGCCTCGGCGTACGGCGTCAGCGCCTCGGTGACCTGTTGGGCCAGCTCCCGGGTGGGCACGAGGATCAGGGCGAGCGGCTGCTTCGGTTCGGCGCGCCGTCCGGCCGTGCGCGTCAGCAGCGGCAGGCCGAAGGCGAGCGTCTTGCCCGATCCGGTGCGCCCGCAGCCGAGGACGTCCCGCCCCCGCAGGGCGTCGGGCAGTGTGGCGGCCTGGATCGGGAAGGGTTCGCGCACCCCGAGTCCGCTCAGGGTCCGCAGCACCTCCACCGGCAGGCCGGCGAAGGCACCGGTCGCGGCCGCCGCCGGGGTCGTGGCCCCGGAGTCGGTCGTGGACCCGGTCGTGGAGTCGTCGGGGTGCTTCATGAACAGCCTTCCGCAGGGGAACGTACCGAGGAAGGCCCGGCAGGCTCGAACAGTCCGCACACCGGCGGAACCGCACGGGCGGAATCGCCCACCGCGACGACCACGCAAACGCAAGACACTAACACACGGCGGCTTCGCGGAGGGCCGGTCAGCGGCCCAGTTCGCGCTTGAGGATCTTGCCGGTGGCGGTCATCGGGAGGGAGTCGACGAGCTCGACGATGCGCGGGTACTTGTGGCCGGCCATCTGCTCCCGGCCCCAGGCGACCAGCTCGTCGGGGGTGATCTTCGCGTCGGCCTTCGGGATGACGAACGCCTTGACCTCCTCGCCGTGGCTCGGGTGTGGCACGCCGACGACGGCGGCCAGGCTGACCGCGGGGTGCGTCATCAGGACGTCCTCGATCTCCCGGGGGTACACGTTGAAGCCGCCGCGGATGATCATGTCCTTGGAGCGGTCGACGATGTAGTAGAAGCCGTCCTCGTCCTTGCGGGCCAGGTCGCCGGTGCGGAACCAGCCGTCCCTGATCACCTCGGCGGTGGCCTCGGGACGCCCGTAGTAGCCCTTCATCACGTTGTGGCCCTTGACGGCGATCTCGCCGATCTCGCCGGTGCCCGTCACCTCGGACCAGTCGTCGTGGACGAGCTTGACCCGCACGCCCCACAGGGGTACGCCGATGGATCCGGCCCTGGGCTCGCGGTCCGGGTCGCTGAAGGTGACCACCGGGCTGGTCTCGGAGAGGCCGTAACCCTCCAGGATCTGCACGCCCAGCCGGTCCCGGACCTGGCTGATGATCTCGACCGGCAGGCTGGCCCCGCCCGAGACGCCGATGCGCAGGTTCCGGGCGATCCGGTCCACGTCGATGTCCTCGGTGAGCGCCGACAGCAGCCCCCACCACATCGTGGGGACACCGGCGAAGAAGGTGATCTCCTCGGTGTTCATCAGCCGTACGACCTGTTCGGCGTCGAAGCGCGGCACCAGGTGGAGCGTGGCGGCCATCGAGAAGCCGGCGTGCATCTGCACGGTCGCGCCGAAGGTGTGGAACAGCGGCAGGCAGAGCACATGGCTGTCGGTCGCCGGCGCGCTGCCGAAGACCCGGTTGCAGGCCATGACGTTCATCATCGTGTTGGCGTGGGAGAGCTCGGCGCCCTTGGCCCGGCCGGTGGTGCCCGAGGTGTAGAGGATGATCGCGGTGTCGGTGGCCTCGGTGACGACCGGATCGAAGACGGGGCTTTGGCCGGCCAGCGCGGCGCCCAGGGTCTCGGCGCCCTCGACGGGGCTCGGCGCGGCCGGGTCGGCGGTGATCAGGAAGAAGTGCCGGGCCGCCGCGACCTCGTTGAAGGCGGCGAAGCCCTGGGCGCCCATGGGCAGTTCCGGGGTGCCTTCGAAGCAGAAGTACGCCGTCACGTCGGCGTCTTCGAGGTGGTAGGCGATCTCGCGGCTCTTGAGCAGGACGTTGAGCGGCACGACGACCGCGCCGGCCTTGAGGATGCCGTAGTAGACGATCGGGAAGTACGGCAGGTTGGGGCAGCTGAGGGCCACCTTGTCGCCGGGTGCGACACCGCGCTCGACGAGCAGGTTCGCGACCTGGTTCGCGGCGGCGTCGACCTGGGCGTACGTCAGCCGGGTCGGGCCGAGGACGAGCGCGTCACGGTCCGGGTACTTGCGGGCGGAGTCCTCGAGCAGGACCGACAGGTTCAGCATGGTCTTCCTGACATAGTGAACGGAACCTCGATGACGGAACGTCAATATCGGGAAGATAGCGGTTGACGCCGACCGTGCCGCGGCGGGCCCGGCCCCCCGGTCAGGTCCGGTCAGCCGAGCCGTGTGTCGGGCGCCCGTCGTCCCGCCCGGGAGGCGGCGTAGGCGACCTCCCGCAGACGGCTCAGGCGAGCGGTCGGGCGCAGATCCGGCAGCTGGTGCAGGTACGGGTCGTAGGCGTCGTACGCGCCGGATTCCTGGACCTCCGTGGCGTCCGGCGGCCCGGTGAGGAGCGTGCCGAGCGCTCGCCACGGCCGGCCGGGCTCGGCCGCGCAGAGCGTGAAGGCGAGCGGGCCCGCCGTGAGGGCCCGGCGCAGGCTGTCGAGGTCACCGGGCAGGGAGGGGCGCGAGGAGCCCGTCCCCTCGGGCCGCAGGGCCAGAAGCGCCGTCCGTCCGCCGACGCGGTACGAGAGGAGGGCGGAGTACGGCCCGGCGAGCGCGTCGAGGCGCGGCAGGGGTACGTGGCGGGTCCGGGCTCCGTTCCCGCTGGTGGTGAAGAGGAGGTCGAGCCGACGGCCCGCCCCGTCGGCGTCATCGACGCGCAGGGCGATGCCGAGCCCGTCGGGCAGCCTTCCCGGGAGCCCCAGGGCGCGCGACCACCGCATCCGGACCTCGTACGCGGCGGGCCGGTCGAGCCAGGGCACGTCCCACGGTCGTCCGGCGGGACGCATCCGCAGTGTGGCGGCGCAGCCGACGCCCCGGGGATGCAGGGCCGGGGCCGAGCGGCGCGCCGCGACCCGTTCCACCAGACGGCTCACGGTACGGAGGGCGGTCCCGGGCCGGCGGACGGTCCCGGGCCGGCGGCCGGGGACCCGCGTGGTCTCCATGGTGCGACTCCTCGTGTCCGGCGGGCAGGGGTGCGTCCCCGCCGCTACCCCCGTGCCGGTCGCTCACGCCTCCCCCGCGTCCGACCCGGCCTCGTGCGTGCCGCCGACCTGGGGTAGAGACCGGGCGACGGGGTAGCCGCCGTGCATGCACCCGCGGGACACCACCACGATGGCGACCATCGGATCGTTGGAGGAACTGACCGAGCTGATGGCCGCGCGGCGCGGCCTGTACGTGCGCTGGTCGCTGGGGCCGGATGTGGACCTCGCGGGGACGAGGAGCCGTGACGGCCTGACCGGGGTGGAGCTGCCAGGTCTGTCGGCGAATGCCCTGGACGTCGAGGAGTGGTGGGGCGATCGGTCGTTGCGGACCTGGGCGGCCCGTCGCCTGTACGACTACTCGCACCTCCCCCGGGTCAGGGACGGCCGGGTCCGGCCCTGGCTGCTGCGCGGGAGGGAGGCGGGCCGGGGACCGGACAACGAGCCGCTCGTGCGTGACGTACGGCCGCTGGGCTGGGTGGCCGAGGAGGTCATCGCCCAGGCGGAGCGGGAGATCGCACGGCAGACGGGTGCCTGGGGGCCGCTCGACCGCCGGTGAGCGGCGGCGAGCGGTGGAAGAGGCCGCGCGCGACCCCTCGGGCGGCGCGAACGGTGGAAGAGGCCGCGCTCGACCCCGGGCGGCGCGGGGCGTTGTTCGGTGTCGGCTACGCGGCAGAGGGCGTGCTCGCGTCGTCGCGGTGCGAGGGCGCCGGGGCGGCGGACGTCGCCTCCGCCAGGGCGCGGGTGTATTCGAGGTCCCAGACCAGGCTGAAGGCCGCGAGCGCGGGCCGGTCGGCGTGCAGGGCGTGGAGCAGGCATCCGGCGCCGATCGCGCCGGCCACGGCGCACCGGCGGGCCACGGGCGGGTGGCAGAGCCGACGGGCGAGGCGCAGCAGCCAGTGCCGCCGGCGCAGGCCCTCCCGCACCGACGTCAGGCGGTGCGCGTCGGGCACGAGCTGGTCGATGAGCACGTCGAAGCGGGCGCTGAGTCCTGCGATGCGGGTCCACGACCGCAGGGTGCGGTCGCTGTCGTGCCAGACGAGTGCGGCGGGGTCGAAGGCGAAACGGCAGCCCAGCCGGGAGAGCCGGAAGCCGAGTTCGATGTCCTCCTGTCGGGCCAGCCGCTCGTCGAAGCCGCCGACGGCCCGGAAGTCCGCGCGCCGGACCGCGAGGTTGCCGGTGTAGCAGTGGGTCCAGGTGGGCGTGCTGTCGCCGCGGGCCAGGCGGTCGTACTCCCGTCCCAGGCGGTCGGCGTCCCAGTGGGTCCAGGGCGGCAAGCGCCGCCGGGGCGGGGCGAGGATCGGGCCGAGGGACACCACGGCTCCGGCGGCGCGGTCCAGCGCGGCGTGGTGGCGGGCGACCAGCTCGGGCGGGGAGACGCAGTCGTCGTCGATGAACAGGACGTACGGGGCGTCCGACAGGGCCACGCCCTGGTTGCGGCTCGCGCCGGGGCCTCGTGATGCCGCGTTGCGGATGACCCGGATCGGGCGGTCGGGGTGGGTGGGGCCGACGCGGGGGGCCACCGGGTCACGGCCGCCGTCGTCGACCAGGATCACCCCGAAGCGCGGGAAGGTCTGCCGCCGGAGCGCGTCCAGGCAGGCCGCGAGTTTGTGGGCCGGGCGGTCGCGGGTCGCGATGACGACGTCCAGCTCGGTGTCGTGTCCTGGTCCCTGTCCGTCCGTCATCACGTCCGCCTTCCGGGGGGTGTGTAGTGGGAGAACCAGACCGTGCGGTGCGGCTCTCCGGTGGTGAGCAGGTGCGACACGGTGGTGCTGTGCAGTCCGCGCCGCTCCAGTCCGGCGAGGAGGAGTTCCGCCGTCCGGTGCGGCCGGACGGCCCGGGACCCGCCGGACTCACCGGACTCGTCGATGCCCGCGCGCCCGTCGTGCGCGAGGACGATGGTCCCCGCGGCGGCCCGGGCCAGGACGCGGTCGGCGACCTCCCGCTCGTCCTCGCCGCACCAGTCGAGGCTGTCGATGTCCCAGACGACACATTCCAGGCCGGCGCCCCGCACGCCGAGGTAGCTCCGCAGTGTCTGCGCTCCGAACGGGGGCCGGAACAGGGTCACGGGGGCGCCGGCGATCGACGCGAGTTCCGCCGCCGCCGATTCGAGGCGCGCCCGTACCTCCCGGCGTGACAGATGGACCAGGCTCCGGTGGTCGGCTCCGTGGAGGGCGACCTCGTGCCCCTCGGCGACCACGCGGCGCACGAGGTCGGGGTGCCGGCGGGCGTTGTACAGCAGCATGAAGAACGTGGCGTGGCAGGCCCGGTCGGCGAGGACGTCGAGCAGCGGCGGCGTCCGGGTGCGGTCGGGTCCGTCGTCGAACGTCACCGCGACGTACGGGAGGGTCGTGGCCACCCGCCGGACCGATCCGAGCCGTCGGCCGGCGACCGCGTCGACGGCGTGCCGCACCGCTCGGCGGCCCCGCGGTCCCATGGCGCGCCGTAGCGCCTCGGCCATGCCCGGGGCGCCCCTCAGCTCCACCATCGGCGCACCACCTCCTCGGCGGCCTTGCCGCGCGGCGTGTAGTCGAGCGGGTCGTCCTGGCTGCCGTGGGGCGTCACGTCCCAGACCCACCAGAAGACGCCGGCCCACCAGGACTCGTCGCCGAAGCTCCGGAGCAGCGCCTCGTAGCCGGCGGCCTGTTCCGCCTGGTCCGGTGTCGTGCTGATCGTCCAGGAGTACGGGGCGGTGGTGGCTCCTCGCTGGCTGACGTATCCGGCTTCGGTGAACAGGATCCGGCGCCCCCGTTCGGCGGCGAACGCGGCCAGGTCGTCCCGGACGGGTTTCCACGCGCGTTCCAGCGCCCGCACGTCGTGGGTGGGCCGCGTGCCGAGGGGCCAGTAGGCGTCGACGCCGATCAGGTCGACGGCGTCCCAGAAGGCGACGTGGGGGTACTCCTCGTAGTTGGCGGCGTAGACCAACGGCCCCGGATAGCGGTCCCGTACGGCGCGGATGACGGCCAGCCAGGCGTCGCGCTCCCCCGAGACGCCCTGGAGTTCGGTCCCCACGGCGAACTGCTCCGTCCCGGTCCGGGCGGCCAGCTCCGCGTAGTGGGTGATGAAGGCGGTGTAGGAGGCGAACCACCGTGCGCGGTCGCGGGGTCGGATGAGGCCACGGCTCTCGGCGTCGGGCAGATCGATGTGCGGTTTGAGCAGGACCTTCAGGCCGTGCCCGTGGGCGAGGTCGATCACCTTCCTCACCCCGGCGTCGTCGGGTGTCTGCCACACGGCGCCGGCGGGCGCCCGGGTGATCTCGTGGGCGTCGGGGCCGCTCTGGAACCAGGTGGGAGTGATCTGGATCCATTCCGCGCCGACGTCGGCGATCTGGCGGAGCCGGTCCTCGACCACCCGGGTGTCGCCGTAGCCGTCGCGGGTGTACGTGGGCAGGGCGAATCCGTACTGCCGCTGCTGCGCCGGGCCGGGAGCGGGGTCGCCGGAGCCCGCGGACGTCGCCGTGGCGACGAGCACGACGCTCAGGGCGGCGCCTGCCAGGAGGCGTGCGCGGCGCCTCGACGCGCCCCGGGTGGTGGGGCGGTCGCCGTGGGAGGAGGGGGTGGTCGGCACGGGCGCGTCGCCTCCTCACCGGGGCCCCGGCCGGGGCCGTACCGGCGGCGGGGCTGGCTCGGGGCGGGCGTCGCGCGGTGGCGAGGGTGGTCGTGCCCGGACGCCGGCGGGCCCACCGCTCCAGCACACGGCGATCAGCAGGCCCATCACCGCGGTGACGCCGAGGGCGTCGAACGCCGGGAAGGTGATGTTGGTGAGGAGCAGGGCGAGGAGGGCCGCCCGGCTGCCGATCCGGAGGGTGTGCATCCGCCACTCCTCCTCCGGCGGGCCCCGCCGCACGACCGCCGCCACGATCACGAGCACGAGGAACGCGGCCGCCGGTACGCCGATCTTCCACGCCAGCCAGAGGTAGCCGTTGTGGGCGAACGGGGTCGTCATGGTCGCGAAGGTGTCGTCCTTGCCCCAGGTGATGGTGGCGCCGAAGCCCGATCCGGTCAGGGGTCGGCCGCTGATCTCGTCCAGGACGAGCCGCGACTCGATCACCCGGTACTCGTAGGACTTGTCGATCTCCAGTCGATTGACCGAGAGCAGGCGTTCCACGGCCGTACGGACCTCGCCGGGCGCGAGCGCGGCGAGGCCCACGAGCAGCGCCACCGCCCCGATCGGGGCCCACCGGAGCGCGATCCGGCGGGCGTGGACCCCCGACATCACCACCACGACGGTGCAGGCCACCGCCGTGGCCACCCAGAAGGTCCGCTCGTAGGTCAGCCAGAGGCAGACCGCGTTCAGGCACAGGATCACGGCGAGCAGCCGGCGGACCGGGACCGATCGCACCCGGCCGGACACCAGGACGGCCCAGGTCAGGGTGACCGCGAGCGGATACGCGTACAGGCCGCCCTGCAAGGAGCCGCGGCCGGACGAGGTGAGGTCCACGCCGCGGCGGATGCCGACGTCGGCCGCGCTGGTGTAGTCGATGGAGAACCCCCACTGGATCAGCCCCCACATCCCGAGGGCCAGGCCGAGGGCCACCAGCGCGGCCTCGAGCCACCGCCGGGCCGGCGGATCGTGGACGACCGGCCACGCGAGCACGAACGCGCCAAGGCCGAGCAGCACGCGGCGGGTCTCGTGGCCGGCCTCGCTCACGGCGGCTCCGTGGGTGATCCCCCAGGCCATGGCCCCGGCGAGCACCAGGGCGACGGCCGCGGCGGCGAGGAGCGGCCCGTCGAGCGCCAGCCGGCGCGTCAGGAGCAGCCAGGCGACCCGGCACAGTCCGAGCAGGAGCAGGACGTCGACGAGCAGCAGGCCGGGGCGGCCGGATCCGCCGAGGGCGGAGAACCGGTCCTGCACCTCGAAGGGCACCAGCACGGTGACGGCGAGCAGCAGGGACAGGGCGGCCACCGGCGCCCCGAACGCCAGCGGGACCACCACGAGGGCGGCGACGGCCGTCAGCGGGGACACGGGCAGCAGGACCCCGAAGACGAGCGCCGAAAGGACGGCGACGCACGCGACGCGCAGGGCACGTGGGTCCGGTCGGGAGGCGGGCGTCGGGGTCGCCGCCGCGTTCCGCGTGAGCGCTGCCCGGGTCACCGTGACCGCCTCCTGACGAAGGGCCGCAGCAGCAGGAATCCCGATGCCGCGAGTCCGGCGGCGCTCGCGGCGCAGACGGCGACGTCACCGGACGTGCCCGAGGCCCGCAGCGAGACGAGCAGGGCGAGGGTCAGGGCCAGTTGGCAGGCCACCGCGGCCACGACGGGGCGCAGTGCGTGCCAGAGCCTGCCGGGTGTGGTCCCGGCGAGCCGTGCGCCGACGGTGGCGTACACCGCCGCGTACGGCAGGAACACGGCGAGGTGCGCCAGCGCGGCCCCGCGGATCCCGTCGACCGACACGAGGATCCACAGGGCGGACGCGGTGGCGACGCAGCGGGCGACCATGACCTTGGCGCGGAAGTCGATGTGTCCCGTCCCCGAGAGCGCCTCGCCGATGCAGTTGTCGATGGCGTAGCCGATGCCGGCCACCCACAGCACCTGGAACGCGGGCACCATGCCCGCCCATTCGGAGCCGAGGACGGCGGGGAGCAGCACCGGTGCGAGCAGGATGCCGACGGGGAGCAGCGGCAGCAGGAGCGTCGACATCAGGCGCACGGACTGCACGGTCCGCTCCCCGGTGGTCTCCGGGCTGGAGGCGGCGGCGGCGAAGAGCACCTTCCCGACCTGTTCCGAGAACTGCGTGGAGGGCGCCATGGCGATGGTGAAGGCCAGGGCGTAGAGGCCGACGAGACTCGCGTCGCTGGAGAGGCCGACCACCAGGTAGTCGAGGTTCGCGGCCAGCATCGTGGTGACGCCGAAGAGGAAGAACCACCGGTCGCCGGTGCGCAGGCGCTCCCCGGTGCCGGTGGCGTGCGGCACGGCCGGTCCTCGGCGGAGGCCGGGCAGGCAGAGCGCGCTGGTGATCACCGCGAGCAGGCCGAACAGCACCACCTGGCGGGCCACCAGGGACCAGACGCCCGCGCCGGCCAGGACCGCGGCCACGGCCACCGCGGCGGACACGACGTTGGCGACCGCCGTCGCCCCGGCGAGCCGCCGGAACCGCATGGACTTGTGGAGCAGGGCCGTGGGGACGATGGCGATCGCGTGCAGGGGCAGGCAGACCGCGAGGAGCGCGACGGCGGGGGCGTCCCCGCCTCCGGCGAAGGTGTCCACCAGGGGCGCGGCGGACGCCGCCATCGCCCCGCCGAGCGCGGCCGCGACGAGGAAGCAGCGCGAGAAGGCGCGTACGAGATAGGCGCGGGTGAGGTGCGGGTGCACCATGATGCCGCCGTAGGTGCCGCGGTCCACCACCAGGGTCGCGATGTAGACGACGGCCGTTCCCACGGCGACGGTCCCGAAGCTGGCGGGGGGCAGGCGTCGTGCGAGGAAGATGAGCGAGCCGTAGGCGAAGGCCTGGGCGACCAGATGGCTTCCGGTCATCCAGGAGGCGGAGGCGATCAGGCCGCGCCCGGTCAGCTCGCGCCGCATGGGGGCCACCTCGGCGCCGGTGTTCACGGCAGCGCCGGGCCGCGGGGTGGCGCCGCCGGTGACCCGCCGCGGCGCCGGCGGTGGCGCAGGGCGTCCACGGCGAGACGGGCGGTGGTGGGGAGCCCCTGGACCAGGTAGCGGCGCCAGAGCCAGGGCTGGCTCGTCAGCCGCCAGGCCCATTCGAGGCAGAGCCGCCGCACGATGAGCGGGGGCCGGGTGCGGTCGCCGTTGACGAAGTCGAAGCTCGAGCCCACGCCGACGAACCAGGTGCCGGGCAGGACGGGGCGCAGTGCGGTCATCAGCGCCGTCTGGCCCGCGAAGGGCAGACCGATGAACACGATGTCGGGGGCCGAGGCGGTCACCGTGCGCGCGAGGGCGGCCAGCTGTTCGGCCATGGCCTCGGGCCGGACGTAGCACGCGTGGCTCTCGGCGCGCAGGCCCGGGTGCAGCCGCGTGAGGCGGTCGGCGGCCCGCCGTGCCTCGCCGGGGCGGCCGCCCGCGAGCAGGATCGAGCGGCCCCGTACGGCGGCTTCGGCGGCCAGTGCGTGGAGCATGTCCGTGCCCGTGATCTGCCGGGGTACCGGGGTCCTCTGGATGCGCAGGGCGACGACCAGCGGCATTCCGTCGGTGACGACGAGCTCGGTGTGTTCGAACAGGCGCTGGAGCTCGGGCGAGCGCCGGTACTGCCGCAGGATGTCGACGTTCGGTGTCAGCACCGTCCCGCCCCGGCCGTCCGCCAGACCGTGGAACACCCGGCCGACCGCCTCGTCCAGCGTCACGGCGTGGATCGGCAGGCCCATGAGGCGGGTGACGCGTCGGGGCGGAGCGGATCCCGGAGCGGATCCGGCAGCGGGGCGCGGTAGGCGGCTCGACTCCTCGGGGAGCGGCATCGGACGCGCCTGCTCAGGAGGCGACACGGGGCTCGACCGCTCGGGGGGCGATGTCGGACGCGACTCCTCGGGGGGCGGCATGGGACTCAACTCCTCAGGGTCGGCGAGGACATCGGGAGCTCGCTTTCGCCGACCGCTGCCTCGTCGTCCCGCGGGCGGCGCCTGAAGCGCTCTATCCCGTAGGCCGCGACGACGCCGACGAACAGCCCGCCGACGGCCGCCATCCCGATGACCACGACCTCGGACATCTCCTCGACGCGCACCGGCGGGCTGGTCGAGTCGATGCTCAGGGTGGGGTCCACGCCGTTCTCGCGGACGAAGGTGAGGAGTTGCAGCCTGCGGGACTCCTCGCCGGCGTTCGGGTCGACATCGGTGTTCCGGGTCGCGAAGGCGATGCGGCGGTCCAGTTCGGCGGAGATGGTCTGCCACCGCTCCTTCAGGGCGGTCTCGGCGAAGGTCTGCGCAAGCCGGACCGCCTGGGCCGGCTCGGGCGCCCGGGCGGTGATCTCGATCATGTTCGTCTCGCCGACCGGCGTGACGTCGACGGCGCCGCGGACGGACTCGGGGGTCCAGCCGCCGCCGAGGGAGCGGGCGGTCTCGACCGCGACCTGGTGCGAGTCGAGCAGTCGCGCGACCGTCGAGGAGGTGCGGTCGGCGTCGCCCGCGTCGCGGACGAGGCTGGTTCCGAGGAAGGTCTCGTCGGACTGCGAGAGCGGGGTGACGGGCATTTTCGTGGTCGCGCTGTACGAGGGGGTCCGCGGCCCCCAGACCATCACCAGGCTCGCGGCGACGGCGGCGAGCGTGGTGAGCAGCATCAGGGGCCACCAGCGCAGGACATGGCCGGCCGCGACGCCGCCGGCGGCGGTCCCGCCCGCGTGCGGTGCCGTGGGCCGGGTGCCGTTCGCCGAGGTGGCGTCCCCGGGGGTGTGCCGGTGCAGGTTCGTGGTCATGCGGGCCGCCCGTATGCGTGGAGGTGCACGGTGACCGCCTGGTTCTCGTCGAGGGACGGGTCGGGTGCCACGCCGGAGGTCAGCTGTGCGTCGATGGCACGGTTGAGATCGTGCGGATCGCCCGCCCGGAAGGTCTGCGAGGCGAGTTCCCGCAGTCCTCCCACGTTCGCCGCGGCGGTCGGGGTGCCCAGCTGACGGGCGACCGCGAGCACCCCGCTCTGGCTCGCCTTGTCGTAGGGCAGGACGACGAGGTCGGCCGCCTCGATCGCCGCCGTGAACTCCGGGAGTTCGAGGAACTCCACGCGGGCGGCGACATCGACGCCGTAGGTCCTGGCGAGTTCCGCGCAGCGGACCCATCCGCCGCGGTCCTCGCCGACGACGGCCAGCCGCCGGTTCGCGGGCCAGTGCCGGGCGCTCTCGATGAGCACGTCGAGGCGCTTCTCGGGGCGGATGCATCCCGCGAAGAGGACGACGTACGTGTCGGGGCCGGCCCGCCACGCGGCACGCCACGCGAGCCGCTCGTCGGCGGAGGCGCGGGGCACGAGCTGGACGAGCGGGGAGCGGCGTGCTTCGAGACCCCGGCGGTGAAGGACCTCGACGTCCGCCTGGGAGTAGACGATGATCGCGTGGGGGACGCGCAGGGCGAGCCGCAGCAGCGCGCCGTCCACCCGGCCCCGTCGCGAGAACGTGTCGTGCGGCGAGTAGACCACCGTGCGGTCCCTGAGCCGGGCGACGCGCAGCGCCAGCAGGGTCAGCGCACCGGCCGCCGCGATGCCCTCCACGTGCAGGACCGCGCCGGGTGGCACCGCGGAGTGCAGGTGCGGCAGGGTCCGTCCGACGAACCTGGCGGCGATGGCGCCGGAGCGGCGGGCACCGCCGTCGCCGTGACGCGGCCACCACGAGCACGGACACAGTTCGACGCCCTCGACGCGCACCTCCTCGTGCTCGTGCCCGGTGTGGAGCACCACCCGCCGGCCGGACCGGCCGAGGAGCTCGGCGAGGCGGCAGCTGTGCTGGAAGACACCGGCGTAGCCCGAGGGTTCGAACAGGTGGATCTGGTCGGATGCGGGGCGCATGCCAGCAGTCTGTGGTGGCGCCGAGGCGGCTTCATCGGCAACCCGGCCCAATTTTTCACGGTGGGGTGCCCAGAAGGTGCCCAGATACACCGCGCGACGGGGAAGGCGGCCGGACCCGAAGATCCTTAGACTGAGGGGTGGACGGACACACGACGCATCCACGCTGGGGACAGCCGTGACCGATCTCCTCGAACGCGGCGCGGTACTGCAGGATCTCGCGGGCTGCCTGGAACGGGCCGAGCGGGGCGACGGACAGCTGATGCTGCTGCGTGGTGAGGCGGGCATCGGGAAGACCTCGGTCGTACGGCGCTTCGCGGAGGAGACCGGAGGCAGCGGCCGGGCCCGGGTCCTGCTCGGGGCCTGCGACCCGCTCTCCGCGCCCCGCCCGCTGGCCCCCCTGATGGACATCGCCACGCTGCTCGGCCCGCCGGTGACCCAGGCGCTGGAGGCGGGTCTGCGCCGGCGCTCCGACCCGGGCGGGATCTTCACCAACGTGCTCACCGCCCTCGGCGGCCGGTCGGGAGGGCAGCCGACGCTGCTGGTGATCGAGGACATGAACTGGGCCGACCAGGCCACGCTGGACCTGCTGCGCTTCCTGGCCCGGCGGATCGACCGGATCCCGCTGCTGCTCCTGGTGACCTATCGCGACGACGAGATCGGACCCACCCATCCCCTGGCGGTGGTCCTGGGCGACCTGGCCTCGTCCCGTGCGGTGCGCCGCTGCACGCTGGGGCCGCTGAGCCGCAAGGCGGTCGCCGACCTGACGGCGGCGGCCGGGCATCCGGTGGACGCCCACGAGCTGTTCTGCAACACCCACGGGAACCCGTTCTACGTCACGGAGGTCCTGGCGGCCCGCAGCCACGGCGTCCCCACCACGGTGCGGGAAGCGGTCCTCGGCCGGATAGCCCGGCTGCCGGACCGGGCCAGGGAGGCGGCGGAGACGGTGGCCGTCATCGGCCCCCGCGCCACGGAACCGCTGATCAGCGCCGTGTCACCGGCCGCCGCGACCGGTCTCGCGGACTGCCTGGCCGCGGGCGTGCTGTGCACCGACGGCCCGGTGCTGTGCTTCCGCAACGAGCTGGCCCGCCGGGCGGTCTGGGAGTCGCTCCCGGTGTACCGGCGCGCCGGACTGCACCGCCGCGTGCTGGCGGCCCTGCGCTCGGGCCCGGTCGACCCGGGCGATCTCGCGCGGCTCGCCTTCCACGCCGAGCAGGCGGGCGACGAGGCGGCCCTCGCCGAGTACGCCCCGCGCGCCGCCTCCTACGCCGCGGCGCTCGGCTCGCACCGGGAGGCCGCCGAGCTGTACGGACGGGCCGTGCGCAGCCCGGCCGCCGCGCCGCCCGCGCGGCGCGTCGAGCTGCTGGAGGCGCAGGCCCACGAGAGCTATGTGACCGGAGGCCTCCCCGAGGCGATCGACGCCTGGCGGGAAGCGGTCGGGCTGCGCCGCGAGCAGGGCGACCGGCGGCGCGAGGCCGAGGACCTGCGCCGGCTCTCCCACATGCACTGGCTGGCGCTCCGCGCCGGCGACGCCTGGCGGGCGGGCCTGGACGCCGTCCGTGTGCTGGACGGCGACGGCTCGTCCCGGGAGCTCGCCTGGGCCTACGCCAACCTCGCCCAGCTCGCCTGCGTCGGCTACGACCCGGCGACGACGGCCGACTACGCGGGAAGGGCCGCCGAGCTGGGGCGGGACCTGGGGGAACCGGCGCTGCGGGCCCATGCCCGGCTCCACGAGACACTGGTGCGCGTGGTCTGCCACGGTCAGGGCTGGCAGGACTTCGAGGACGCCTGGCACGCGGCCATGGCCGAGGACGGCATGGCGCACGACGCCTGCAGGATCGGCGCGATGGCCTGCTGGACGGCGGCGCTCCACCACGATCTGCCGCGCCTCGACCGGCTGACCGTCCGCACCTGCGCCTACTGCCGCGAACACGAGCTGCCGATGTTCCTCGTGCCGGCCCTCGGCGCGGCCGGCCTCGGCATGCTGCACCGGGGCCGCTGGGCCCAGGCGGCGCGGAAGGCCGGCGAGGTGCTCGACCGCAACCGCCAGCCGCTGCACCGGCTGCTGCCGCTGGTGACCGCCGCCCTGGTCAGCGCCCGCCGCGGCGAGGAGGGCGGGTGGCCGCTGCTCGACGAGGCACTCGCGTACGGCGAGGAGGCCGATCTCTTCCTGGCGGGGCCGGTCTGGGCCGCCCGCGCCGAGGCCGCCTGGCTCGAAGGGGACGACGGCCTCGCCGTGGCGGAGGCCGAGCACGGGCTGAAGGCGGTCACCGGCGACAGCGACCCCTGGCTCGTCGGCGGGATGCTGCGCTGGGCCCGGCTGGCGGGCGGCGAACTCCCCCGGACGCGGGTGGCGGAGCCGTACGCCCTGGAACAGGCCGGCCGGTGGCGCGAGGCGGTGGCGGTGTGGGAGGGGCTCGGCTGCCCGTACGACGCGGCGCTGGCCGGCCTCGGCGGTGATGTGCCCGCCATGCGCCGGGCCCTGGAGACCTTCCGCTCCCTGGGGGCCGGGGCCGCCGCGGACCGCGCCTGGGAACGCCTGCGGGCGGCCGGGGTGCGGCGCACCCCGCACGGCAGGCGCGCCTCGACCTGGGCCAACCCGTACGGCCTGACGAGGCGGGAGCGGGAGGTCCAGCGCCTGCTGTGCGAGGGACTCACCAACCGGGAGATCGCCGCCCGGCTCTACATCACGCCGAAGACGGCCGCGCACCACGTCGCCGCCGTCCTCGCGAAGCTCGGCGTCCACCGGCGGGAGGCGGCCGCCATCCCGCTGGACGACGAGACCTCGCGGTGAGTTCGCGGCGGGGCGGGTACGGCGGAACCCTGACGGGCTGACGGGGACCACCCGAGGTGGCGCCGCGGCCACCCGCGGTTTCTGGGTATCCCCCCGCGGAAAAATCGGCTCCTGTTGCCGATGAACCCGGCCCGGCGCCGCCGGGAGACTGGCACCGCGAGCCCTCGGGCGTGAAAGCACGGAGGCGCGCAGAACGAAGCCGGACACATCCGCGGCACCCCTTGGCGGCGCCGGACGTCGGAGGTGGGACATGGCACGGCGCATCCGCGTGGCCGCGTTCCTCGGCACACGGCCCGAGGTCATCAAGATGTACTCGCCCATCCGGGCGCTGAAGGAGATGGACGCGGCCTTCGAGACGATCGTGTGCTCCAGCGGCCAGCACTCGGAGCTGTTGTCCGACGCGCTCACGACGTTCGGGATGGACGTCGACTACCACCTGGCGGTGATGCGCAGGAACCAGCGCCCCGCCGAGGTGGCGTGGAAGGTGGCCCGGTGGGCGTCCGACATCTGCGAGGAGCGGCACCCGGACGTCGTCCTGGTGCAGGGCGACACCACGACCACGATGGCCGCCGGTGTCGCGGGCTTCCACTCCGCCACGCGCGTGGCCCATGTGGAAGCCGGCCTGCGGACCTACGACAACAGTGCCCCGTGGCCCGAGGAGGGGCACCGGCGGATCCTCGGCGCGATCGCGGACCTGCACTTCGCGCCCAGCGAGCTGGCCGCGGCCAACCTCGTACGCGAAGGGGTGGCGGCGGACCAGGTGTTCCTCACCGGCAACACCGGTATCGACGCGCTCTATTGGGCGCTGTCCCAGCCGCGCCAGACGGCCCCGCCTCCCGAGGGGCAGCGCCGCATCGTGATCACCACGCACCGGCGGGAGAGCATCCCCGACGGGATCAGGTCCGTCTTCGGCGCCGTGCGGCAACTGGCGGACCTCTACCCCGACGTGCGGTTCCAGCTGGTGCGCCACCCCTCTCCGCCGGTCGCGCGGATGCTCAGGGAGACCCTGGACGGGGACCGCCCGCGGAACATCGACGTACTGGCGCCATGCAGCTACATCCCGTTCATGCGCATGCTCGCCGACTCGTATGTGATCGTGACGGATTCGGGCGGTATCCAGGAGGAGGCCCCGGCCCTCGGCAAACCGCTGCTCGTGGTCAACCGCCGCACGGCACGCGAGGAACCCCTGCGGGCCGGGACCTCCCACCTGGTCGGCACCGACCAGAACGACATCGTCGCGGCGGTGGCCGCCCTCCTCGAGGACCCCGCCCACTACGCCCGCATGGCCACGCGCCACGACCCCTACGGGGACGGCCTCGCCGGCGAGCGGATCGTGAAGATCCTCGGTGAGGTGATCGCGCCGTCGACAGGGACGGAGTTCCGGCCATGACGGGGGCGAGGGCAGTGCCGATGACGGGACCGATGTCCGGGACGATCTCGGGCTCGGCCACGATCCCGGGTGCCGGGCCGACCGCCGGGACAGCGGAGGCGGCCGAGGCGGCCCGGCTGATCGAGCGGTGGCTGCTGCGGAGCGGGGCCCAGATCGGGGAGGGCACCGAGCGCGGGGCGGTCGCCGGATGGCTGGACCGGGAGGGACGACCGGAGTTCGTCTACCTGGAGATCACCGGCTACTACCTGACCGCGATGGCCTGGCTGGCCTCGGGCGCGGCGAGCTCCCCGGAGCGCGCCGCGGAAGCGCGCGAGCACGGCCGGCGGGCGGAGGGCTGGATCGCCCGCACCCTGTCGGAGCGGGGGGTCCCGCCCACCCGGCTGTATCTGTCGTCCGGTCGCGACGACTGGCGGAACGCGGGGGTGTTCACCTTCGACCTGGCGATGGCGGCGCGGGGAGTCGCGTCCTTCGGGGCCGGCGACCGGCGGGCCGGGCCGCGCGGCGCCTGGGAGGAGCTGGCCGCCGACCTCTGCGCGCCCGTCGAGAGGATCTGCGTGGGAGCCGCCGTGCTGCGGTCCCATGACACCGTCGCCGGCGCTCCCCTGCCCGACCGCTGGTCGACACGACCGGGCCCGCACCATCTCAAAGCGGCCTCGGCCCTGGGCCGGTTGCCCGACGGCGTGCTCGGGGAACCCCTCGAAGAGGTCTGCCGGCGGACCCGCGCCCACTGGGAGGCGAGGCTGACGGAGGCCTGGCCCTGCCGGGAGCTGCACCCGATCCTGTACGGGATCGAGGGCCTGCTTCTCGCGCCCCCGAGGCCCCCGACGCCGCCGACGCCCCCCGCGTCGGACCGGGCGCTGGAGGTCGTCGAGAGGGTCTACACCCGTCTCATGGGGCTGCAGGCCGTCGACGGAACCCTCACGGAGACCACGGGAGGGGGAATCGTCCGCTCCGACGTTCTCGCCCAGGCGCTGCGCATCGGCCTCCTGCTGCGCTGCCGTGGCCGCCTGACGGGGGATCACTGGGCCGGACGTCTCGACGGGCTGGCGCGGGCGCTGCTCCGTTTCGTACGGCCGGACGGCGGAGTCCTCTTCTCGGGCGACCAGGACGTCGCCAACGTCTGGTGCGCGATGTTCGCCCACCAGGCGCTGCTCCTGCACTCCCGGGTGCGCTCCGGCGCGACGGATCCCCGCCTGGCATCGGCCCTTTCGGAGCTGCTGGTGTGACCTCGGGGCCCCCAGTGGGCGGCGGACCTCAGTAGGCGCCGCGGCGCCCGAGCACGGCCGGTACGGTCCTGGCCAGGAGCTTGAGGTCGGTCAGCAGGCTCCAGTGGGTGATGTAGTCCAGATCCATCCGCACCTGTTCGGCGAACGGGACGTCGGAGCGGCCGCTGACCTGCCAGACGCAGGTGATGCCGGGCTTCACGAGCAACCGCAGGCGCTCGTACGGGCCGTAGTGCTCGCACTCCTCGGGCAGAGGGGGGCGCGGGCCCACGAGACTCATCTCGCCGTGGAGGACGTTGAGCAGCTGGGGCAGCTCGTCGATGCTCCAGCTGCGCAGGACGCGTCCGACCGGGGTGACCCTCGGGTCGTGCCGGATCTTGAAGAGGGGCCCGGAGCTCTCGTTCAGGTGGAGATAGGCCGACCGCCGGCTCTCCGCGTCCAGCGACATGGAACGCAGCTTCCACATCCTGAACGGCTCGCCGTCACGGCCGACTCGCTCCTGGGCGTAGAAGACCGGCCCCCGGGACGAGAGTTTGACGGCGCAGGCGGCCCCCAGCAGGACCGGCGACAGCAGGACGAGTGCCGGCACGGCGACGCCGATGTCGAGGGCACGCTTCGCGAGCAGTTGGCGGCGGCTTGCCGCGAGAAGGCCGCCTTCGAGACGGGGCGGGGAATCGACACCTCCGCTCGACTCGGCCCGGTATCGGCGGGTTTCGGGAGACATGTCTGCAGTGTGCGAGCGTGCCAAGGCGGGTTCATCGGCAACCGGACCCCATTTTGCGCGGCCGCGTGCCCAGATACGCCGCGTGCCGGCGCCCCTGTGGGGAGCGCCGGTCGCCGGGGGCGGGTGCTCATGCCGACCGGCCCTGAGTCGACCGGTCCTGGGACGGGGGCTGTCCGGTCTGTCCGGTCAGCACCGGCAGCGGGGTTTCCGGGCGGGCCGTGGCGGTCGCGAGGACCTGGGCGAACTCCTCCGTCCAGCGGGTGATCGTGGCGGCGTCGAAGAGGTCGGTGGAGTACTCGAAGGTGACCGAGATGCTGCCCGGGCGGGGCACGAGCACCACGTAGAGCTCGTTGCGGGCGGCGCCCCCGACCGGGAGGGAGGTGACGGTGGCGGACACCCCGCCCAGGCGCAGGGTCGGTGCCGGGGTGGTGACGACGGTGAACAGCACCCTGGGGAAGAGTCCGTCCGCCACCTCGGGCGCGACCAGGCGCACGACCTCGTCCAGCGGCAGTGCCTGGTGGTCGAGTGCGCCGAAGAGGGTGCCGCCGAGGCCGGTGACGAGGTCGGCGAAGGTCTCGGCCGCGGAGAGGCGGGCGCGCAGGAGGACGGCGTCTCCGAGGAGGCCGACGACCTCCTCGTGGGCGCGCCGGCCGGCCCGGTTGGCGCTGGAGGCGGCCAGCACCACGTCGGGGGCGGCGCGGTCGCCGTGCCGGGCGGCCCAGGTGGCGAAGGCGGCGGCGAGCACCGTATAGGGCGTGGCGCCCAGTCGGGCCGCGACCTCGGCGACCCGGTCCGGTACGGGTCCTTCGACGACGTGCCGGTGCAGGGCTCCCCTTCCGGAGAGCGTCGCGGGGCGGGGCCGGTCGTACGGCAGCCCCAGGTGCAGGGAGGCGCCGGCGAGTTCGTCGCGCCAGAAGGCCTCCAGCCGGGCGCGGCCGGGGCCGCCCAGCTGTTCCGCCTCCCAGCGGGCGAAGTCGGTGAACCGGGCGGCGGGCGGGGTGAGCGTGGCGGGGGTGAGCGTGGCGGGGGTTCCGCTGCCGTCCGCGTACAGGCGCCCGAGGTCGTTCCACAGGATGCCCATCGACCAGCCGTCGCAGACGGCGTGGTGCAGCACGACCATCAGCACCCACCGGTCCTCGGCCGTCCTGCCGAGCCGGAAGCGGAACAGCGGCGGCCGGTCCATCCGGAAGGGCCGCTCCGCCTCTTCCTGGCACCAGCGGTCGACAGCCGGCGGGTCGAACGACCTCAGGTCGTCGAGGGGCACCTCGACGGGGAGCTCGGTCAGGGTCTCGACGAAGAGCTCGCCGTCCCGTGTCACGCCCCGGCCGCGCAGGGCGTCGTGGCGGCGTACGAGGGCGTCGAGCGCCCGGGTGAGCGCCGCCGGGTCCAGCGCGCCGTGGAGGTCGACGCGGTGGACGACGTTGTAGACGGCGGGGTCGGTGCGCTCGTGGTGGCGGCGCCAGAGCCGGCGCAGGGTGGCCGGCATGGGGACGAGTCCGGCCGCCGGTGCGGAGCCCGCAGGGAGCTCGGGGGCCTCGGAGCCCTCAGGGCACTCAAGGACCTCGGGGTCGAGGCGGCGGGCGACGGCGCGAAGGGTGGGGGCTCGGAAGAAGTCCGCCATGGACAGGGCGATGCCGTGTTCGGTGGTCATCCGGTTGACGAGCCGTACGGCGCTGAGCGAGTGACCGCCGAGTTCGAAGAACGAGCGCGTCACCGGCACGGCACCGACGCCGAGTTCGTCGCACCACAGCTCGTGCAGGGCCTTCTCGGTGCCGGTGGCCGGCCCGTCGTCACCGGCGTGCGGAGCGGGGTCCGCGGCCGGCCGGGGGACGGTGGTGGCGAGGGCGGCGTCCTCGGGGGCGGGCAGCCGGCGGCGGTCCAGCTTCCCGGACGTGCCGATGGGCAGCCGGTCGAGCCACACCCAGCGCCGGGGCACGAGGTGGTCGGGCAGTTCGGCGGCCAGGTCGGCGCGGAGCGCTTCGGCGGCGTCGTGCGGAGCGTCCGGCGTCCGTCGCCCGGTGGGCGTGAGGTAGGCGACGAGTTCCGTGTCGCCGTGCCGGTCCCTGCGGGGCACGACCACCGCGTCACGGACGTCGGGCCGTCGCCTCAACACCTCCTGGACCTCGGCCGGTTCGACCCGGTGCCCACGGATCTTCACCTGGTCGTCGACGCGGCCGAGGAATTCGAGTGTGCCGTCGTTCCTCCAGCGGGCCAGGTCTCCCGTGCGGTAGACCGTCTCGCCGGCCGGGGTGGTGCGGAAGGCCGCGGCCGTCTCCTCGGGGCGCCGGTGGTAGCCGTACGACACGGCCACGCCGCCCACGTGGATCTCGCCGGTCGCGCCCCGGGGCACCTCGACGCCGTTCGGGTCGCGCAGGGTGAGGCGTACGCCGGGCAGCGGCGCGCCGATGGGCGGCCGGGTGCCCCGGGCGGGGTCCACCCGGTGGGTGGTGACGATGACCGACGTCTCCGTCGGCCCGTACTGGTTGTGGAGGACGCAGTCCGGGTGCCGTTCGAGGAAGTCGAGGAACGCGGGGGTGAGGTGCAGGGCCTCCCCCGCCGAGAACAGCTCGCGCAGGGCGGGCAGACGCGGCCCGGTCTCCATCAGATACGTGAGCGGCGTGCAGGGCAGGAACATCCGCTGCACGCCGTGGCGGCGGGCGGTCTCGACGAGGGCCACGGGGTCCTGCCGCAACCCGTCGTCGACGAGCACGAGGGCCGCGCCGGCGGCCAGGGTGGTGAAGATCTCCTGGACGCTGACGTCGAAGGAGGGCGAGGTCCACTGCAGGGTCCGGAGCGCCGCCGGATGCTCCTCCATGTGCCGCAGCACCATGTTGACGGGCCCGCGGTGGGGTACGACCACGCCCTTCGGCCGACCGGTGGAGCCGGAGGTGTAGATGCAGTACGCCGGGTCGTCGGCGTGGACGACGGGGGCGGGGGCAGCGGGGGTCGGGGCCGCGGGGCCGGGCTCCTCGTGGGGAGCGACCCCCTCGGCCTTCTCCTGTTCGGCCTCCTCCCCCGCGACGGCCTCGGCGGACCGGTCGACGGTGAGGACCTGCCAGGGTCCCCGTACCAGGGACGGATGGCGGGCCGTGGTGGCCTCGTCGGTCAGCACCAGTACGGGACGGCCGTCGGCGAGGAGCCCCTCGACGCGCGGTCCGGGCAGGGAGACGTCGACCGGCAGGTAGGCGGCGCCGCTCTTCAGCACCGCGAGCAGCGCCGTGATCAGCTCGGGGCCGCGCGGGAGCACCACCGCGACCCGTTCGCCGCGGCCCGCGCCCCCCGACCGCAGCCGCCGTGCCAGGCGGTCGGCGGCGCGGTCGAGCTCCGCGTAGGTCGTCCGCCCGCCGTCGGCGGCGGACAGCAGCGCGACGGCGTCCGGTGAGCGGCGCGCCTGCGCCTCGAAGAGTCCGTGGAGGGTCTCGGTGACGACCGGCACGGGCTCGTCGGTCCGACCGAGCCGCGCCAGCTCCGCCCGGTCGGCGTCCGTGAGCGCGGTGAGCGCGGAGAGCGGCGCCCCGGGGTCGGCGAGGACCCGTCGCAGCAGCTGCTCCACGTAGTCCACGAAGCGTCGCACGTCGCTCTCGGCGAACAGATCGGTGTCGTACTCGGCCATGAACCGCACGCCGCCGCTGTGATGGGTCAGATAGACGCTGAGGTCGAAGGGCGCGCGGGCGGACGGCATGTCGAGGAGCGTCGCGGCGAGGCCGGGCGGGTCGAAGTCCACCCGGCCCTCGTTCTCGTACTCCACCATCACCTGGAACAGCGGGTTGCGGCCGGGGTCGCGGCGCGGGTTGAGCGCGGACACGAGCTCGTCGAAGGGCACGTCCCGGTGTTCGTACGCGGCGGTGCTGCGCTCCTTCACCCGACGCAGCAGCTCCGCGAAGTCCGGGTCGCCGGACAGCTCCACCCGGAGCGCCACCGTGTCGAGGAACAGGCCGATCTCGTTCTCGGCGCCCTCCGGCCTGGCCGCCACGGCCGTGCCGAGGACCAGGTCGTCGTGGCCGCCGAACCGGCCGAGGACGGCCCCGATCGCGGCGGTCAGCACCATGAACAGCGTGGAGCGCCGGCCGGCCGCGAACGCCTTCAGCTCGGAGGTGAGCCGAGCGTCGAGGGCATGGGTGAGGCTCGCGCCCCGCCCGGACCGCACGGCCGGGCGCACCCGGTCCGAGGGCAGGGTCGCGTCCCGCGCGCCCGCGAGCTCGCGCCGCCAGAAGTCCAGCACCTCCGCCCGGAGTCGCGGGGTGACCACGGCGCCGGGCCGGGCGGACCCCGGCGCCGTCGGCGGGCGGAGCGCCGGGGTGGGGCGCTGCCCGGAGCGGTAGTGGGCGGCGAGCTCGCGCGTGAAGACCACGGTCGAGGAGGAGTCGAAGACGATGTGGTGGGCCAGGAGGAAGAGGAGGTGCCGGTCGTCGGCGAGACGCAGCAGCCGGCACGAGAACAGCGGTCCCGCCGCCAGGACGAAGGTCGTCTCCGCCGCCCCGGCCAGGGCGGCGGACAGCGCCTGCGCCTCGGTGGCACCGGTGTGGTCCTCCACCGGACAGTCGACGTCGACACGGTCGTGGATCCGCCGGACCGGGTCGCCGTCGACGGTGTCGAAGACGGTGCGCAGCGCGGGCTGGCCGGCCACCGTGCGCCGCAGGGCCCACCGCAGCCGCTCCACGTCCAGCGGGCCGTCCAGCCGGATCGCCTTCGGCTCGTGGTACATGCCGGTGCCGGGGTACATCTGCTCCACGAGCCAGATCCGCCGCTCGGGCGGCGACAGTTCGCCACCGTCGACGATCGCGGGAGCCGGGGCCGGGGCCTGGGCCTGGGCCTGGGCCTGGGCCGCGGACAGTGCCGGTGCCGGGGCCGGTGACGGCGCGGGTGCCGGTGCCGGTGCCGGTTCGGTGCGGGCGAGGGGCTGCGTGCGGAGGACGTCGATGGCGGGCAGTCCGGCGAGCACCTTGTCCGCGGGCAGGCCGAAGTCCACGAAGCAGGCGATCTCGTCCACGCCCGCCTCGGTCAGCCGCCGCACGGTCTCCGCGACGGACCCGGGGTCGCCGATGAGCGCACGCGAGGCGCAGTAGCTCTCGTACGCGCGGCCGAGCAGGAAGTCCACGTCCTCCTCGGGGGTGTTGGCCAGGTCGACGTCGAAGCCGAGGCTGTTGGTGACCTGGTCGAAGAGGGCGAGCGACGAGCGGAGGTACGAGACGAAGGGCCGGTACGCCTCCGTCCGCGCCGTCTCGGCGTCCTCCGCGAGGTAGGTGTGCACCAGGACCACGACCCGGCCGGCGGCGGGGTCGTGACCGTGCGCGGCCCGGGCGCGCCGGTAGAGCGCGATGTTCTCGGCCAGTTGCTCGACCGACTGCGCCATGAGGTTGGTGACGACGCCGAGTCCCTCGGCACCGGCCCGGCGGTAGCTGTCGGGGTTGCCCACGACGGCGACATAGAGCGGGGGCCGGTCCTGGACCGGCTTGGGGTGCAGCCTGATCTCGACGGGATCGCCGTCCCCCGCGGTCATGGTGACCGACCGCCCGGACCAGAGCGCACGGACGGTCTCCAGACGCTCGTACATCACCTCACGGTGCGGGCCGAAGTTCTCCGGGGCGAGGGCGAAGTCCCTGGCGTGCCAGCCGCTCGCGAAGCAGAGCCCGGCCCGGCCGCCGGAGAGGTTGTCGACGACCGACCACTCCTCGGCGACCCGGACCGGATGGTGGAGCGGCAGGACGACGGAGCCGGCGTGCAGCCGGACCCGGCTGGTGCGGGTCGCGAGGGCGGCGGCGAGGACCGAGGGGTTGGGGAAGGGCGCGCCGAACGAGTCGAAGTGCCGCTCCGGGAACCAGACCGCGTGGAAGCCGTGCCGGTCGGCGAACTCGGCGGCCTCCAGGATGAGGCCGTAGGCGTCGGCCGTGCCGGTCTCGGGATAGTCGCCGAAGAAGTAGAGACTGAAGTCGCAGGCCGACGCGCCGGCTCGAGGAGCTGGAGCAGGCTGCGGCGCGGGCGCGGGCGACGGTACGGGCCGGGACGCGGGGGCGGGCGCCTGCGCCGGTTTCGACATCGGGGTGGGCGGTGCGGCCGGGGTGTTCGTCCCGGCCAGAACATCGAGTTGTCGTTGCATCAGGCCGGCCATCCGGTCCACCAGATGCTCGGCGAATCGGAGTTGCTGTGCCACGACCTCCCGAAGGTCACCACCGGTCGCCTCCGGCAGGGGCTCCGGCTCGGGCTCCATCACGCGCTCGGGCCCGGGTGCGGGATCGGGCTCGGACTCGGACGCGGACTCAGGCTCGGGCTCGGGCTCCGCGAGGACGGCGTCACCCCGGAGCCGTACGACGAGTTCGGCGAGGGCCCGCGGGGTGTCGGCGTCGGAGAACAGCTCCCGGACGGGCACGCGTACCCCGTGACGGCGCTCCAGCTCGGCGGTCAGGCCCATCAGGGCCAGGGAATCGGCCCCGAGGGCGAAGAACGAGCGGTCGGGTGCCACGTCGGCCGGGTCGACGCCGAGCTTGTCGGCGGCCAGTTCACGTACCGAGTCGGTGATGTCCTCCAGGGCGGGGCCGGCCGTCCGCACCACCGGCTCGGGTGCCGAAGCGGGTGCCGGGGCCTGGGCCGGGGCGGCCGGTGCTGCCGTCGGCAGGGGGAAGCGACGGCGGCGGAGCGGGTGGCCGGGCAGCGGGACGCGCCCTCCCTCGGGGTTCACCCGGGACCAGTCGATCTCCGCGCCGCGCCGGTACTGCTCGCCGAGCGAGTCGAGGAAGCCCCGCCACTGCTCGCCGGCGGCCGCGCCCTGCCCGGGCCGCCAGCGGCTGTCCGGCAGACAGTGCCGCCCCACCCGGGCCAGCACCTCGCCGGTGCCCATCTCCAGGAAGTCCGCGCAGCCGTGGCGCGCCGCCGAGGCGACGGCCAGGTCGAAGCGGACCGGTTCGCGCGCCTGGCGGACCAGGTGGTCGGCGTCGACCGTCCAGCCGGGCGGGCGTACGGCGCCGTCCAGGGTGCTGACCAGCGGAAGGCGCAGCGGGCGGCGCTCCAGGCCGTCGGCCAGGGCCTTCAGCTCGGGGAGCACGGCGTCGAGGTGACGCGAGTGGAAGGCCCGGTCGACGGGGATCTCCCGCCAGGGCGTGCCCTCGGCGTCCAGGAGGCGGACGGCTTCCGCCAGTGCGTCCGGCGTGCCCGAGAGGACGTGGGAGCGGGGCCCGTTGACCGCGGCCAGTTCGGTTCCGGAGGCGTCGGCGACGCGCCGTGCGGTCGTCAGGTCGGCGCGGATCGTCAGCATGCCGCCGGGCGGGCAGTGCCGTTCCATCAGCCGACCGCGCCAGGCCGTGATCCTCAGCCCGTCCTCGACGGACAAGGCGCCGGCCGCGCACAGCGCGGCGTACTCGCCGACGCTGTGCCCGAGGACGAGGCCGGGACGCACGCCGGCCGCTCGCCACAGCTCGGTGAGCGCCATCTGGTGGGCGAACAGGGCGGGTTGGGCCACCGAGGTCGGCCACACCGGTCGGGCCGGGTCGCCGGCCGCGCCCTCGTCGAGCAGCAGCGGCAGCAGCGTGCCGCCGAACTCCTCGGCGTGGACCCGCTCGCACAGCTCCAGGATCCGGCGGGCCTCGGGGTGGGCGGCGTGGATCTCCCGTGCCATGCCCGGGCGGGCGCTTCCCTGGCCGGGGTACGCGAACGCCTGCGGGGCGGGAGGGGCGGGAGGGGTGCCGTCGAGTGCCGCTCGTTCCAGGGCGGCGGCGAGCTCCCCCGCCGTGTGTCCCACGACGGCGGTGCGGTGCGGGTGGTGGGGCCGGCCGAGCGCGAGGGTGGCCGCCACGTCGGGGGCGGACGCTTCGGGGTGGTCGAGGAGATGGCGCCGGAGCGCGCCGGAGAGGGCGGTGAGCGCTTCGGGGTCCCGCGCGGAGACGGGTACGAGCACCGGGTGCGGGGAGGCGGCGGGGGTCCGGCGGGGCGGTGCTTCCTCCAGGACGACATGGGCGTTGGTCCCGCCGATGCCGAGGGCGCTGACACCGGCCCGCAGTGGCGTCCCGGGCGGCGCGGTCCAGGGCCGCAGCCGGGTGCCGAGGACGAAGGGACTGCCGTCGAGCGCGAGTGCGGGGTTGGGGCGGTTCAGGTGGAGCGTCGGCACGAGGGTGCGGTGCCGGAGCATCAGCACCGTCTTGATCAGCCCCGCCATGCCGGCGCAGCTGTCCAGGTGGCCGATGGCCGGCTTCACCGAGCCCAGGGTGCAGAATCCGGTGTGCCCGGTGTCCGCTCCGTAAGCGCGGGACAGGGCCTCGAACTCCACCGGGTCGCCGAGCCGGGTGCCGGTGCCGTGCGCCTCCACGTAGGTGACGGTGTCCGGCGGGACCGCGGCCCTGCGCAGCGCCTGCCGGACGACGTCGACCTGCCCGGCGAGCCCCGGAGCGCTGAAACCGGCCTTGCCGGCACCGTCGTTGTTGACCGCCGACCCGAGGATGACGGCGTGCACGGTGTCGCCGTCGGCGAGCGCGCGGTCGAGCCGCTTGAGGACGACGGCGGCGACGCCGTTGCCGCCCACGGTGCCGTCGGCGTCCGCGTCGAAGGCGCGGCAGCGTCCGGTCGGGGACAGGATGGAGCCGGGGTGGCTGTGGTAGCCGGAGTCCTGGGGGGTGTGGACGGCCGCGGCACCGGCCACGGCCAGGTCGCAGTCGCCGCTGATCAGGGACTGGGCGGCGAGGTGGACGGCGACGAGGGAGGTCGAGCAGGCCGTCTGGACGCCGATGGCCGGGCCGGTGAGGCCGAGTCGGTACGCGACGCGCGTGGCCAGGAAGTCGGGTTGCCGCCCGATGGCCGTCAGCAGACCGGTGGCCGGGTCCAGGTCGGGGGCCGCGCCCGGGCCGGTCACGTTCTGGTGGTCGTACAGGTTCATGCCGCTGCCGGCGAACACGCCGATGCGGGTGCCGGGCGTGGAGGAGCGGTGACCGGCCTGTTCCAGTGCCTCGTGGCAGCATTCGAGGAAGATCCGGTGGGCGGGGTCGGTGAGTCCGGCCTCCTTCGGGTTCATGCCGAAGAACTCCGCGTCGAAGCCCTCGATGTCGTCGAGGACGCCGCCCACGGGCACGTGGGACGGCGCGTCGTCGCTCCGCCGGAAGACGCTCACGGCGTCCCTTCCGTGGCGGAGGTTGTCCCAGAAGGCGTCGACCGAGGACGCTCCGGGGAGACGGGCGGACAGCCCGATGATCGCGATGCGGTGGTCCGCGGCCTCCCCGGGCACCGGCGAGGGCACGGGCGCCGGCACCGGGTCCGGCCCGGCGTGGGTGCGGGGCAGTTCGGCCGCCAGGTGGGCGGCGAGGGCGGCGATCGTCGGGTGTTCGAAGGGGGCGGTGACCGGGACGGCCCGGCCCAGGCGCTCTTCCAGCCGGCCCCGGAGCCGGCCGAGGGCGAGGGAGGTCATGCCCAGCTCGTAGAAGGGCGTGGTCGTGTCCACGCGCCGCCCCGTCAGGGCGGCCACCGCCTCCCGTACCTCTTCCAGCACGGCGCCCGCGTCTGCGTCGGTGCCGGCGCGGAGGGCGGGTTCGGAATCGGCGTCGGACCCGGGGTCGAACGCTCCGGCGAGCAGGCGGTCGCGCAGCTCCGCGCGCCGGATCTTCCCCGCCGGGGTGCGCGGGAAGTCGGCCTCCGGGACGGGGACGGCCCGGGCGACGGTGAGCCGGAGGCCCGCGAAAACGGCTGCCTTGATCCCGGCGGCGATGTCCCGGTCGGTCTCCGGGCCGGTGTCGGGGCTGCCGGAGCCGACGAAGAACACGACGAGCGACTCGCTGCCGGTGGCCGGGTCCGGCACGCCGCAGGCGGCCACCGCGCCCGCGCGGGTGCCGGGGGCGGTCGCCGCGATGTCCTCGACCTCGTGGCAGAGGACGTTGTGCCCGTTGACGATGATCAGGTCCTTGCTCCGGCCGGTGATGGTCACCTGCCCGTCGGCGAGGAAGGCCAGGTCGCCGGTGGCGAGCCAGTCCCGGCCGGCCGGGAAGGCGGCGCGGTCGGCCTCGGCGTCGCGCACGTATCCGGGTGTGACCCGTGCCGCGCACCGCACCTGGAGCGCGCCGACGCGCCGCTCCGGGAGCGGCTCGCCCCGCCCGTCGACGACGCGGACCTCCGTGCGGTGCGCGGGTTCCCCGACGGAGACGAAGGTCAGCAGGTCACGCTCCGGTGTGCCGGCGTCGACGGTCACGAGGGCGCCGCCGAGGCTGTCCTTGCGGACGCGGTGCACGGAGCCGGGGCGGTCGAGCCGCCCGTACGTGATGGCGGTGACCGTCTCCGCCATGCCCCAGGCGGGGACGATGTGTTCCTCGCGGACGCCGTACGGCTCCAGGGCGCCGAGGAACGCGCGCATCACCGGCAGGGGTATCTGCTCGCCCCCGCACAGCAGGGTCCGTATCCCGCTCAGGTCCCAGGCGCGGTCGGGGCTCTCCGCGACCGCCTCGGCGACCATCCGGTACGCGAAGGCTGGGGCCCAGCTGTGGTTCGCCCGGTGCTCGTGGAGGAGGTCCAGCCACCGCAGGGGCGCGGCGAGGATGTGCTCGGTGCGGGCGTGCACATTGGTGCAGCCGGCGAACACCGCGAGCAGGTGGGACAGCAGGAAGGCCCCGCTGTGGTCCAGCGGGAGCCAGTTCATGGTCGTGTCGCCCGGCCGTACGCCGAGGATCCGGCGGGTGCTCGCGGCGAACTCGGCGAGTCCGGCGTGGGTGAGCCGGACCGCCTTCGGAGCGCCGGTGCTGCCGGAGGAGAGCATGAGCAGGGCGACGGCGGAGCCCTCGGGCTCCACGACGCCGTCGTCGCGGTCGTCGCGTTCGGCGCGGTCGTCGCGTTCGGCGGCGAGGCAGTCCTCGGCGACCACGGTCCGCAGGTCCGGGGCGGTCGTGGCCAGCGACGCGGCGCCCGCGCGGTCGGTGAGCACGAGCGGTCCGTCCAGCAACGCGCAGGTGTGGCGCAGGCGTTCCAGGGTGGGTGAACCCGGCTCGGCGCGTTCGGCGACGAGCGCGGGCCGGGCGCCGCCGAGCAGGCAGGCCCAGACGGCGGGGAAGAAGGTGCTCAGCGGCAGGCCGCACAGGACGACGTCCGAGCCGGGGCGCAGCCCCTGTCGGCGCAGCCCGGCGAGCATGCGGCGGGCCTGGGCCAGCAGCTCGGGATAGCGCAGGGTCCGGGCGGTGCCGTCGTCCTCGGCGATGACGACCCCGGCCTCGGGGTGGCGTTCCGCCGCGCGGAAGAGAGCGGCGACGGCGTGCGGCGCGTCGTCGTCGGTGAACTCCAGGTCCGGCCCTCGGTACAGGGCATGGCCGGGCGCTCGCTCCATGGGTCGGCTCTCCTCGTGGGTCAGCGTCGGGTCGGGCGGCGGGTCGTGCTGCGAGTCGCGCGCGGGCGACGGGCCGTGCGAGACAGGTCGTGCCTCGGCTCGAGTCGCGCCTGCGCTCAGGTCGGGCGTCTGGCTCGGTCGTGTGGGCGGCCGGCCGGGCGGTGGGCGGTGCGGGCGGCGATCAGCAGGATCAGCGCTCCGCAGCAGGCCAGGCCGTGGAAGAGGCCCACGACCGCGAGGGGCGACCACACCTCCAGGGCGGCCGCGGCGGCGACCGTGCCGAGGGTGAATCCGCAGGTCTCCGCCGTCGCGGACAAGCCGAAGAGGCGGCTGCGCTCCCGGTCCGGCGCCGCCTGGAGCCGCGAGGTGCAGAGGATCTCCGTGACCCCGTCGGCGACGCCCGCGAGCCCGGCGACCACGGTCAGCAGGAGGGGCGCGGGGCCGGTGAAGGCCAGGACGAAGCACACGGACATGGCGCAGGTCCCGACGGCGAAGGCCAGGGTGCCGCCGTGTCCTTCGGCGACGGCGGCCTGGCGGCGTTTCAGGATCTGGTGGGCGATGAGGGTGCCGGCCGCCCAGGACGCCCAGAACTGGGTCATGAAGAGGGCGGGGTTGCCGGGCGTGCGGAGTTCGGCGACGAGGGGCAGGGCGACGTTGTGCGAGGAGGAGGCCAGGGCGTCGATGCCACGGAGCACGACCATGCCGAGCAGCAGGGCCGGCACCGCGGTCATCACCCGCAGCAGGGTCGCGGGCTCCGGCTCCCCGGCCGTCCCCGCCGCCGCGGCCCGCCTCTCGCCGCTCCCCGTCCGGCCGCCACCGGCTCCGCTTTCCGCCCCGCCGTCGCCTCCCGCCGCCTTGCCCGATGCGGCCGCCTCGGCCGCCTCGTCCCCGGGTTCCCGCGCGCCCTCCCCCGCCCCCGTTTCCCTCGCGTCGCCCGTCTCCTCGGTCCGTAGGCGGAGGCGGAGCATCACCGCGGCCGACACCAGGAAGCTGGCCCCGTTCAGGGCGAAGGCGGCACCGTGGCCGGCGAAGCCGACGACGGGTGCGGCGGAGGCGAAGCCGGCCACGGTGGCGAGGGAACGCGCCGTCACGAGACGGCCGTTGGCCCGCACCCGGGCCTCGGCGCCCACGATCACCGGGATCGCGCTGCGCAGGGCCACGTTGAAGAAGGTGGTGCCGGCGCCGAGGACGCTCACCACGCCGGCGAGCAGCCACAGGGGGACCGAGCGGCCGAGGACGACGAGGGTGGCCATGGCGGCGGCCTGGCACAGGTCCGCCGTGATCATCATGCGTCTGCGGCCGATCCGGGCGGCCAGCGCACCCGCGCCGAGTCCGGCCAGCAGACCGGCGAACAGCCGCAGGGCCATCAGCAGCCCGAGGCCGAGGCCGCTGCCGGTGACCGCGTAGACGAAAAGGCTCAGGGCGATGAGGTTGAGGCAGTTGCCGTAGGAGGAGATCGCGTAGGCCGCCACCACCGCCCGCAGGCGCCCTTCCGAAGAGGGGGCGGGAGCCTTGCTCGGGGGTCGCCCGGTGGCCGTGGCGGCCCGGCGCATCACCTGACGCACCATCACAGGGGCCCGCCGCGGCCGGCCCGGGGACGACGACGCGCGTGAAGCACGCACGGAGGCTACCAAGCGATCACCGGGAGCGGGAGGGCGACCGGAGCGACGGGGACAGGGCGTCTCACCGACCAACCGCCCTATAGGGGGAGGTATTTCGGAGGCGGGCGGGAGGGGCGGCGGGGCGGGGTGCGATGACCGGGGACGTCCCAGTGGCCGGAAGCGGCTTGTTCGTGGGGCGGTTGTCGGCCATGATCCTTCGCTGTTCGTCGGATTTTCGGGGGGAATCATGACAGGGCGGGTTCTGGCTGCCGGTCTGCGGCAGCGGCATCTGGCCATGATCGCGCTGGGTGGCGCCATCGGTGCGGGGCTCTTCGTCGGCTCCGGGGTCGGCATCGCCGCCGCGGGGCCCGGGATACTCGTGTCGTACGCGCTCGCGGGGATCCTCACCTGGCTGGTGATGCGGATGCTCGGCGAGATGTCGGCGGCCCGTCCGGTGACGGGGTCCTTCGCGGAGCACGCGCGGCGGGCGTTCGGTCCGTGGGCGGGGCTGCTCGCCGGCTGGATGTACTGGGCGCTGCTGGTGGTGAGCGTGGCGGCGGAGGCGATCGCGGCGGCGCGGATCATGACCGGCTGGGTGCCGGGGCTGCCCGCGTGGGCGTGGGTGGCGCTGTTCATGGCGGTGTTCACCGCGAGCAATCTCGTCGGGGTGCGGCACTTCGGCGAGCTGGAGTTCTGGTTCGCGGGCCTCAAGATCGCCGCGATCTGCGGGTTCCTGGCGCTCGGCGCGGCCGTCGTCGCCGGGCTGGTGCCGGGTGCCCCCTCGCCCGGAGCGGCGTACCTGACGGGCGAGGGCGGCTTCCTGCCGCACGGCTGGCACGGGGTGGCCGTCGGGGTGGTGGCGGCGGTGTTCGCGTTCGGTGGTCTGGAGACGGTGACCATCGCGGCGGCCGAGTGCGGCGACCCGGTCCGCGCGGTGCGGGCCGGTGTCCGGGCGGTGCTCTGGCGGGTCTCGGTCTTCTACCTGGGCTCCGTCGCGGTGATCGTCACCCTGGTGCCGTGGCACGCCCCGGGCGTGGTCGAGGGCCCGTACGCCGCCGTCATGGAGCGGATCGGAGTGGCGGGCGCGGCCGATCTGATGCGGGCGGTGGTGCTGGTGGCGCTGCTCTCGGCGATGAACGCCAACATCTACGGCTCCTCGCGCATGCTGTACGCGCTCGTCGGGCGGGGGGACGCGCCCCGCGTCCTGGGCAGGCTGCGCCGTACCGGTGTCCCCTACGCGGCCGTCCTGGCGTCGGCCGCCTTCGGGTTCGTCTCGGTGGTGCTCAGTCTGGTGTGGCCGCACCACGTCTTCCCGTTCCTGCTCAACTCCATCGGCGCGGCGATCCTGCTCGTCTGGGCGCTGATCGCCGCCTCGCACCTGCGGCTGCACGGCCCGTCTCCGCGTGCTGTCGCCGCGCTGGCCTCGATCGGCGGGGTCCTCGTCTTCATGCTGGGCGACTCCGCCAGCCGTATCCAGATCCTCACGACGGGGGCGTGGGCGGCGGTGCTGCTGTGCTGGGCCTGGCTGCGGTCCGGCCGCCGGCCGGAACCCGCCGCCGGCTGACCCGGACACAGCGCGCCCGGCTGAGGCACCCACGCCGGACGGCCCGGGTTCCGGGCCGGGCTCGAACCCGTACCGCTCGCACCGCTCCTACCGGTCGTACGGCCTCTGTCCGGCGCCGGGCCGTCAGCGGGTGCGCACGCCCGGGAAGCCGCCCGGCAGCGGCGCGCGTTCGTCCTCCTCACGGGCCACGACCCAGGCGGCGCCGTCCACGGCGACCGACGGCCGGTCGCCGTGCTCGGGCAGTCGCCGGACGAGCGGCACGCACACGTACTCCCCGGGCCGCGGAACGGGCTGCCGCAGCGCCTCAGCCATGGCCCGGCCCCGCGCGTTGCCCGCCAGGAGCAGCAGCCCGTCCTCGCGGAGCTCCGCGCCGGCGAGGCGCACCACCCACTCCTTCTCCCACGCGCTCTCGCGTACCAGGGGGCGCAGCGCGGCGGCGGAGACGGCGCGGAACGGGATCCGGCGGAACAGTTCGGCGACGCGCTGCACGTCGTCGGACCGGGCGAGCACGGCCTCGCGGTCCTCGGCGTCGAGGCGAAGGAGGACGTTCTCGGGCAGCAGCGCGTCCCGGTGCAGCCAGAGCACCGAACCGGGCGTCAGGGGGCCTTCCTTGACCCGCACGAGACCGGCCGACCACCGCCCCCGCCAGTCCTCCGGGAAGACGGCCAGGCACGCGGACCCTTCCGCCTCGGCCTCGAACGGCGTCCTTCCCAGGCGGTCGAGGGAGAGCCGCACCCGGAACGGCACCGCTCCCTGCGGGCGCTCCCACAGCAGGCTGCCCGTACGGCCGGCCGGTGCGGGTCCGAAGGGGAAGACCTCGCACAGCGCCTTCGCGAACTCGGCTTCCAGGAGCGCCCGCTGGTCTGCGCCGAGCTCCTGTACGTCGAACAGCCCGGTGTGCCACGTGCCGAGGGCGACATCGAGGCAGCGTCGCAGGATCCCCCCGAGGGTCCGCCCGTCGGAGTCCAGTTCGTTGAACGCCCTGGCCAGGGCGATGAGTTCGGCGTCATACGCGGAGAGGTCGACGCGCGGGACGAGGATGACGCACACCACCTCGCCCGAGCGGCTGCGCACCTCACGCGGGTCGAAGCGACCGGTGAGGGCCCCGTCGTCGTCCTCGCCCGCCATCGCCTCGTACGCCTCCGGGGAGACACACAGCACGGCGTCGTCCGGGTAGTTGTCCGCCACGCGGACGAAGTCCGCCGAGCGCAGCATCGTCCGGGTGTACTCCACGGCGACGTCGGCGTCCGGGTCGAGCCCCACCGGGCCCCGGTGCACGGCAAGCCGTGGCACGCCCCGCAGACGGGTGGGGTATTGCCACCCCGGCAGCGCCTCGGTCAGGTCGCGCAGGAGCGGACCGATCGGCACGTCGCCGTCGACGAGCAGCAGGAGGCAGTCTCCGAACGACCGGGTCCGGAAGCGGCCGGGTCCGACGAGCGGATTCCTCCTGAGCAGGTCGTCCATCACCCGCGGCCGCCTGTCGCCGGGGGCGCCGACCGCGATGACGGTCGTCGCCTCTCCCCGCGCGGTACGGAGCAGCCGGCCGGCGTCCTCCCTGGCGATCGGGTCTCCGTCGCCGAGCCGGTCGAGGTGGTCCAGGAGGTCGAGCGCCCGCCGCGCCGTGCCCTCGGCCTCGGCGGGGCGGTCGAGTCGCAGCAGGGCGGCGGCGGTGCGGACGAGCGCCCGGGCCTCGCCCGCCCGCAGGCCACGGGCCCGGCAGTGGCCGGCCAACCGGCCGAGCACCGGGAGCACTTCCTCGTGCTCGCCGAGGGCGGTGAGGGCCTCCGCGAGGAGGTGCAGGAGGTCCCCGGTCTCCGGCGCCGTTTCGCCCCAGGGGTACGCCAGGGCCTCCTCGGCCCGGGAGGCGGCCGCCCGTGGCCCCTCCGGCATGACGGCCCACTCGATCCTCGCGAGCAGCAGGGCGGCCAGGCCGTACGTGGCGGGATCGCTCTGGAGTCGGGTGGGACCCACGTCCCGGAGGGCCTCCCAGGCGACGGCGGGCCGCCCGGACACGTACTCCGCCAGCGCCCTGACGAGCGCCGCCCGCACCTCGGCGTGACCTTCGTCCGACGGGTCCGGGGCGGTCGACTCGCCGAAGGTCGTGCCCGCCCCTACGAACCGCTCCGGGTGGAGCTCCGCCGCCCCGGCCTCATGGAGCAGCAGCAGTGTCTCCGCGTCCACACCGTCGAACGCTAGCGCGTTCGGAACCCACACCTCGGGCCTGGGTGCCCGTACGGCCCTGATCCGGAGGCGCTGGGACAGCAGGCCGTCCGGCTGCCGGTCGAGGTACAGGGCCGCCGCGGCCCGCCGGTAGAAGGGGCCGATCCGGGCGCGGGCCACCTCACGCCGCGCCTCGTAGCCCTCGAGCCGGGCCAGCTCGGCCTCGACGACCGCGGGGAAGGCGTACCGCCCGGGGCCCGGGTGCTCCAACAGGCCTTCCGCCACCAGGCTTTCGAGCTCGGCGGCGACCCGGTCGGGCTCCGCCCGCAGCACGGTCGCGGCCTCGTCTCGGGTGAACTCCCCGGCGGCCGCGACCGACAGGCCGACGAGGGTGGTGGCACGCCCTCGGGCCAGGTCGGTGAGCCAGAGCCGTACCGCGCTCGCCGGGCTCTCCGCCCGGCCCGTGTCCCGCCACTCGGCGGCGTACCGGCCGGCCTTGGGCACCACCATGGGGTCGCGCGAGCCGAAGGCGCCGCCGAGGATGCGCAGGGTGAGCGGCCACCAGGCGCCGTGTTCGGCGGGCTCGCCGGTGCCTTCGCCGGAGACGGCGAGCAGAAGCGCGGCGTCCCGGCCGGTGAGCGGGCGCAGTGCCACCCCGATGTGGCCCCGTGGCGTGTCACGGTTCTTCCGGGTGGTGAGGAGGACGGCACAGCCGCCGGGCATGCCGTCGGCGAGCTCCTCGGTGAGCTCGACGGAGAGCGTCTCCTCGCCCACGTCGTCCAGGACGAGCAGGACCCGCCGGCCTGCCAGCGCCTGGATGACGGCGTGGACGGCGACCCGCTCCCGGAGGTCCCCCCGGACGGGGCGGTCCTGCTGCGGGGCCGCCCCGTCCTCCGGCGCCCCGAGGTCGCCGAGCAGCCGCTGCAGCGCGGCCTCCGGCGCCACGGGATGGCGTCCGGAGCTCCGTAGCGGAACGAAGAACACCCCGTCGGGGAAGTGTTCGCGCACCCGATGGGCCACGTGCAGGGCGAGGGCGGTCCGCCCGGCGCCGGGCACGCCCGCCTCGGCGGTGATCCACGCGGCCGGCACCGTCCCCCCGCTCAGCTGCCGGACGAGTGCGTCGGCCTCGGCGGCATGGCCGACGTACGGCTCCGGTGCCGGGGGCAGGGCCGTCCCCGTCGTCGTGTCCCCCTCCCCCGGCGCGGCGTCCGGCTCGTCCTCCGGCCGGGGCTCCGCGAGTCCGAGGAGCTCCAGCGTGCGGCGGGAGGCGCGGGCGAAGGCCTCCTTCTCGGCCGCCAGGTCGCGCGGCCCCTCGCCGTCGTGGGCGACCGAGGGCAGACGGGTGCGGCCGGTGCCGCGGGAGGCGATGTGGTGGTCGAGTGCCTGGTGGAGGGCCCACACCTCGTGGGCGGGGAGGTGTTCGCGCAGGACTTCCTGGGCGTCGGGCGGCAGGACCAGTTCGACGGCTCCGGCCCCCGGCCCGGACCCCGGGTCGTCCCGCTCCACCACCTCGAAGACGCCGCTGGTGACGACCTCGGCCACGTCCGCCACCACCGCCTCCGGCACCAGCTTCTCGCGGACGAGGTTCAGCAGTCGCAGGCTCAGGCGGTCGAAGGGGGCGCAGAGCACGGCGAGCCGGGCCGCGCGGGGCGAGGCGGTGCGCAGGAAGCGGCGGGCGAGTTCGGCCGGCGGGAGGGGGGTGGCGCGCGGCCGGGCGGGGCCGGTGGCGGTGCGGCCGGTGGGCGGGACGAGGACGGCGGTGCAGCCCTCGGGGTCGCCCCGCATCAGGGTGTGCGACCAGCGGCCGAGGGAGTGCGGGGTGAGGGAGAGCACGGGGATCGGCAGCCAGGTGCCGTCGCCCCCGGCCCCTGCCCCGCTTCCTGCCCCGGCTCCCCCGCTGCCCTCTGTCGGCGGGCCCGGCAGCGCCGGTGGTACGACGGGGACGCGGCTGCGGTGGGTGCCCGGGGCGGCCGGGGTGAAGCGGGTGGTGGGCAGGTTGAGGCCGCCGCGGCGCCACAGTTTGGTGGGCAGCGGGTTGAGCACGGCGGTGGGGTGGGCGCCGGCCCAGTCCCTGAGGAGGTGCCAGATCTCGGGGCGGCGCCAGGCGTCGGCCATGCAGTCGGAGACCACGACGACGAGCCGGCGTCCGTCGGCCGAGCGGAGCGGTCCGGGGGCGCGGGGCGCGCCGCTCGGGTCGAAGGTGAGGTCGGTGACCTGGAGGGTGCGGAAGGCGCCGAGGCGGTCGAGGACGGCGGTGAATTCGGCGACGGTCTCGCCCCAGACCCGCATCCCGGGTGAGCGGTCGACGACGAGGACCAGGTCGAACCAGCGCTCGGGCGCGGCCTTCAGCACCGGGATCAGTTCGCCGCTGCGGGCGTAGCCGTCGACGGTGGCGTCGATGTCGAGGGCGCTGCGGCGGCCTTCCGGCCAGCGCCGTTTCCAGGGGCGCAGGGAGCGGGTGAGTTCGAGGGGGCGGGGCAGTCCGGCGGCGTGGGGCGCGGCGACGGCGTGGCCGCGGATCGGGACGGCGCTGCCGGGCAGCCGCTCGTGCAGGGGCCGGGACGCGGGGGCGGTGGTCTCGGGTGTGCCCGGCCGGGACACGGGTGCGGGGGCCGGTGGGGCCTTCGCGGTTTCCTCGGCGGCGTCGGCGGGCGGTCCGGGGAGCGCCCGGGTGGGCCGGTCCGGCTCCGTCGCCGGCGGGTGGGGTACGGGGCCGGGCCCGGCGCCCGTCCCCCGGCCGGCCATGTGGGCGGCCAGCCACAGCGCCTCCGCGAGCGCGGTGCCGTCCAGTTCGGGGGCGGCGGAGCGCAGCGCGGAGAGCAGCCGGGGCAGGGCATCAGGCATGCGAGAGCTCGCGCAGGATGAGGTCCTCGACGGCCTGGCGGCGTGCCTCGTCGGGGGCGTCGGTGCCGGACAGGAGGTGGACGGCGTTGAGGAGCTGGTCGACGGCGAGGCTCTCGCCGGCGCTGAGGCGTTCCAGGAAGGTGGTGACGAGCCGGCCGGCCTCGGGGGTGCCGGCCGTGCCGGCGCCCATGTGGGCCTCGACGATGCGGAGCAGGGTCTCGGGGCTGGGCAGGGGCATGGTGAAGCGGACGCAGCGGCGCAGGAAGGCGGCGGGGAAGTCGCGTTCGCCGTTGCTGGTCATGACGATGAACGGGAACTCGGTGCACTGCACGCGGCCGCGGTGCACCTCGTGGTGCCGGTCGCCCTGCCATTCCCGTACGGCGACGGTGTCCGTGCCGTAGCGGGCGAGTTCGGGGATCTCGAACTCGCCGCGCTCGAGGACGTCGAGGAGGTCGCTGGGCAGGTCGAGGTCGCTCTTGTCGATCTCGTCGACGAGCAGGGCGCGGGGTCGGTCGGCGGGCAGCAGGGCGGTGCCGAGGGGGCCCATGCGCAGGAAGGGGGCGATGTCGTCGCCCCCGGTGGGGCCCTGGAGGCGCTGGGCGTGGATGCGGCCGAGGGCGTCGTAACGGTAGAGGGCGTCGGCGAGGTTGCTGCGGGAGGTGATGTGCCAGCGCAGCACGGTGCCGAGGTCGAGTTCGGCGGCGACCTGTTCGATCACCGTGGACTTGCCGGAGCCGGCGGGTCCGGTGACCAGCAGCGGGCGGCGCAGCGCGAGTGCGGCGTTGACGGCCTCGACGAGGCCGGTCGGGGGCACGAACTGGCGGTGCAGGGAGCGGCGCGGGAACTCCCGCCACGGCGGGGCCGGGGGGAGTGCGACGCGGTCGGCGGGCTCGGCGGGCGGGGTGCCGTGGCCGGCGTAGAAGGGCTGCCAGGTCATGCGGGTTCCTCCCCGTGCGTCGGGAACGGCTCCGGGCGGAACCCTTCCCCGTCGATGTGCTCCTGATCCGTGTGTTCTCGATCGAACCAGGCGCAGAATTCCAGCCACTCGGGTCCGTCCCAGACGGTACGGAGCCGGGCGAGGTGGTGCAGGCCGCCGCCGTCGGGGGCGAGGGGCCGGTCGTCGGGGGCGGAGCAGGCGCTCCACTTCTCCCGGTAGGCGCGGCAGAACCCGACGGGCAGCAGGTGCCAGTGGGTATCCACGGTGCGCCGTACGGGTGGGGGCACGGCTGTGGCGTCGGGACGGGCCGGGTCGTCGTCGGGCCACAGGACGATGGGCGAGGAGGCGAGCAGGGTCTCCATCAGGTCTCCGAGCCGCTCGGGCCGGTGGGCCAGGGCGAGGGCGCGGGTGCGGGGCGTGCCGGCCAGCCGGGCGCGCAGCTCGGGGACGCGGCGGGTGTCGGCCTCGCCGAGCCAGTCGACGCGGCTGCCGTCGGCGCCGGGTCCCTGGTCGATGGCCTTGAGGATGTCGCGGGCCTGGTCGTTGATCCACCACAGGTGGTCGGGTGGCTGGATCCGGTCGCTCCAGCGCAGCACCACGTCGTAGCGGGTGCCGAGACGGATGCCGAAGTCGGTCTCCTCGGGGCGCCAGGTGGCGAGCAGGGGGGCGGGCGCGGCGATCTCCACCCGGCGCAGGGGCGTCTCGAGGGACCGAGCGCGTGCGGAGGCCCAGCGGAGCACTCCGCCGAGGGTGCGTTCGGTGCCGGCGCGGTCCTGGGTGGGGCAGGGGAACTCCTCGCGGTGGCGGACGGTGCCGCCGTCGAGGAGCCAGGCCGCGAGCGATTCGGGCCATTCGTCGCCGACGGCGGCGTGGAGGCTGACGACGAGCCGGAGCCGCCTCTCCTCGGTGCGTTCGGCGAGCCGGTCGAAGGCGTCGTTGAGGTCGATGACGGCGCCGGTCGCCTTCGCCCAGGCGCGCAGGGCGGGGTCCTGCGGGTCGACCGAGGTCTCGCGGGCCAGCAGGGCGATGAACTCGGCGAGCGGTTCGGTGCGGCTGCGGCCGGCGCGCGGGGCGCGCAGCAGGAGGTGTTCGACGGCGTCGCGGAGCAGGTCCGTGCCGGTGGAGTCGGGGAGCGGGGCGGGCGGGGCGGCCTCGACGCCGGCGAGGCCGCGGCGCAGCAGTGGGGTGGTGAGGGCGACGCCGGGCCAGGCGTCGAGCAGGTCGACGGTCCGGGCGGCGTTCCGCAGGGCGTCCAGGACACCTTGGGCCCATTGGCGTTCGGGGGCCGGCAGGGTGTCGACGCGTTCGCGCAGGGCCTCCAGGTCGTGGGGGCGGAGCTCGCCGGAGGCGGCGGCCGCGGTGATCTCGCCGTCAGCGGCACCGCCTGTGCTGTTCACGCCGTCGGCCTCGCCCGCGTCGGCGTGCAGGGGGCGCAGGGCCCGGGCGAGCTCGGCCCGGCCGACCGGGCCGAGCGGGGAGCCGGTGCGGCGGACGGCGTGCCGGGCGTTGCGGGCGAGCCAGAGCGGGCCGGCGGCGAACTGGGCGCCGTCGTAGTCGACGTGCTGGACGGCCTGGCCGAGGGCGCCGCCGTCCTCCCGTACGGCCCGGGCGACGACGGCTCCGGTCAGGGTCTCGCCCGCGTCGGGGATTCCTTCGTGGAGCACCTTGACGAGGGTGGTGCTGAAGCGGAGGGCGTAGGCCTCCTCGTCGGCGGCGGCGCCCATGAGCAGCGAGAGGCGGGTGTCGCCGCGCCGGATGCCGCCGGCGAGGGACTTCAGGTCGGGCAGGGCGTTGCCGGCGTGGCAGGTGTCGACGAGGGCGACGAGTCCGTCGAGGCCCGCGCTGTCGAGGAGCCCGCCGAGCAGCGAGCCGACGTCGACGGCGCTGAGCGGGTCCTCGGCACGGGAGTCGCCGGCCATGAAGTACAGCTGGGTGCCGGCGGCCATGCCGTGGCCGAGGAAGGCGAGGACGAGGACGGCGCCCGCCTCGGCGGCGGTGCGGCCGGCCCGGCGCACGGCGGTCTCGATCCGCTGCTGGGTGAGGCCGGGGCCGTAGAGGAGGGTGGGGCCGTGGGCCGGGTCCTTCTCGCAGGCGCCGGCCCATGGCGTGGTGAGGGTGTCGTGCAGGGAGCGGGCGGCTCGTTCGAGGTCGTCGAGCAGGCCGAGTTCGGGGCACTGGGCCCCGATCACCAGCACGTGCCGCGGTGCGCTCATCGCTCCGCGACGGTGGTGAGCGCTTCGACGAGGGGACCGGCGACGGCGGGCTGGGCCAGGTATTTGGCGGCCGGGTGGACCCAGGGGCCGTCGGAGTCGACGCGGTGGCTGGCGGGCACGACGGCGTCGGCGTTGGGCCGTACGAAGGTCTCCAGGAGCGGGCGGGCGGCCACGAGGTCGTCCCGGTCCCAGAAGTTGAGCCAGCGCCGGACGGAACCGGGCGTGCCGAGGGGGTGCGGGCGGACCCGGGGCTGGACGGCGGTGCGGATGCCGAGCGGTGAGCCGAGGGTGACGAAGAGGGGGACGTCGGCGGCCTGTTCGTGCAGGGTCTCCAGGGCGACGACGGTGCCGAGCGAGTGGGCGACGACGATGTTGGGGCCTTCGGGGTCCAGGCAGTCGGCGACCCGGGCGCGGATCCGCTGGTCGAGGCCGGTGGTGCCGTCGGTCTCGCCGCGATTGAGGTAGCGGGCGACCTGGCCGAGCATGCCGACGGTGGCGCGGGCGCTGAGCCAGCCGCCGACGGAGCGCATGCCGGGCACGGCGAGCAGGCTGGTCACGGCGTTGACCGCGCGCCGGGCGGGCGCGCCGGCGCCCTGGGCGCCGGCGGGCGGTGCGAGCCGGGTGCGGGCGGCGTGCAGGGCGCGGACCTCCGCCGGGTCGAGGGAGGCGTCGGCGAGGCGTTCCTCGACGGCTTCGAGGAGCAGCGCCGCGAGCAGCTCGTCGTCCTGCTCATCGGCGGTGCCGGCGGCCCCGCCCTGGGCTCCGGCGGTACGGAACAGGTCGCCGTAGTAGGCGAAGCGGGCGTCGGCGCCCCAGCCGCCGGTCAGGGCCGAGATCCGGGCGGAGTGCCCCGCGGCGCGGGCGCCCGCGGCGACGGCCCGCAGCCATTCGTCCAGGTCGGCCGCGGGGTCCCGGGGACCGCCGATGCCGTGGACGAAGACCAGGCGAGGCTTCATGGATCCCCCGTTCGACGCGTTGTTCAGCGGCCGATCCTCGCGGGTGCGGCGCCGCTGGAGCAAGCCGCCGGGGCGGCACCGGCGGGTCTCGGCCAACTCCCTGGTCAGCTTGGCGAGATGTACACCTTCCCTCCCGGCCGGGGAGCCGGGGCGCCCGCCCGGATGTGACGCCCCCGCTCCGGTCAGCGCGGGTCGGCCCCCGCACGAGGGCGTCGACGCAGGCGAGGGCGTCATGGGCCGCGCATTCCTTGGCGAGTTCGGCGGCGCGCTCGTGGAGGGAGGAGGTGTCGAGGACGGTGCCCACGGCCGCGCGCAGGGCCTCGTCGGCGGGGTCGGCGGTACGGAGGTTGAGGCCGGTGCCGCTGGGGTGCGGGTGTTGGGGGCGCGCGTGCGCGTGGTGACGCGTGGCGGCAAGCCTACGAGCTGCGGCGGCGTCCGCACGCGGCACGGGACCGCGACGGCGCGTCGAGGCGCCCGCCCCTCGTGGCGACGCCACCTCGTCCCCTTCCGTCCCCGCCCCTCCCGCATCGCCTCCTTACGGTCAGAACCGCCGGTGGCGACGCTTGGTCCTGGCCACCGCCCGCTCCCGGAACAGCCGTTGGTAGTCGGCGTACCGCTCTCCGCCGAGGCCGAAGCCCGCGCAGATCTCGGCCACGTTCTCGGCCTCCTCGGCGTCGCCGGCGAGCCCGATGTGCGCGAGCACCCAGAAACCCCGGTCGGCGGCGGCCCGGCACTCCTCCGCGATCGTCCCGGAGGCGCCGGAGGGGGCGTCGCATCCGGACATGTACCAGAGCGTCTGCAGCAGCACTCCGCGTGCCAGCGGCGACGGTCCTGAGGCGAGCGCGGCCAGGATCACGGCGACGGCCGGCGGCGAGCAGGGGAAGAGGGAACCGTTGCATTCGACATGGTCCTCGAGGGTGTAACCGATCATGTCCCGGGGCGTCCCGGCCTCCAGGATCGTCTCGAACATCAGCGGCAGATGCTCCGCGTCGTCCCCGCAACCGCAGCGCAGCGACGCCCAGTCGTGCCGCGCGAGTTCCGCCCGCACGAGCTCCCCGACCGCCATGCCGTTCCCCTCCCGCGTCCGTCCCCACACGTCCCTGGACGTCCCTGCCCGCGCTGCCCGCCCTGCCCGCGCTGTCGTCCCCGGGCCGCCGGGCTGGTCCACCCTCTCACCGGGCCGGACCGGGTGGCGGCAGAATCGTCCACGTGAAGATCACCGCGCGCGAGCTCAACCGGGCCACTCTCGGCCGCCAACTGCTCCTGGAGCGCCGGCCACTGGCCGTCACCGAGGGCGTCCGACGGATCGTGGCCCTTCAGGCGCAGCACCCCGGCTCTCCGTACGTGGCACTGTGGAACCGCCTCGCCGACTTCGAACCGGACGCGTTGGACGGCGCTTTGCTCCGCCGCGAGGTGGTGAAGGCGACGTTGATGCGGATCACGCTGCACGCGGTGCACGCCGAGGACTGCCCGGCGTTCCGGAAGGCGATGCAGCCGACGCTGTACGCCTCACGGCTCGGGTCCCGGTTCGCGGACGGCGGCCTCACGCCCGCCGACGCGCACGCCCTGCTGCCCGACCTGCTGTCCTTCGCCCAAGTGCCGCGCACCGCTGCGGAGATGAGGGCGTGGCTGGAACGGCGGGTCGGCCCGGACGCCCGAGAGGCGGCCTGGTGGGGGCTGCGCGGATACGCTCCGCTGCACCACCACCCCACGGGCGGACCCTGGTCCTTCGGCGACCGGCCCTCCTACGTGGCGGCCGGGACGGAGCCGGTGCCCGACGGTCGGGAGGACGTGCCCGCCGCGCTGCGGCACCTGCTGCTGCGCTACCTCGCGGGCTTCGGGCCGGCGTCGGTGGCGGACATGGCGCAGTTCGCCATGGTGCGGCGGACGCCGATCCGGCAGGTGCTGCGCGAGCTGGACGACACGCTGGAACGGCTCGAAGGCCCCGACGGCACAGTGCTCTTCGACCTGCCGGGGGCGCTCCGGCCGGCCGCGGAGACGCCGGCTCCGGCGCGGCTGATGGCGATGTGGGACAGCATCCTGCTGGCGTACGCGGACCGGAGTCGGGTGATACCGCCCGAGTACCGCCGGGTCGTGACCCGCGTCAACGGTGACGTGCTGCCGACGCTCCTGGTCGACGGGCGGGTGGCGGGCGTGTGGCGGCCGGTCGACGGCGGCATCGAGGCGACGGCGTTCCACGACCTGCCGGCCCGGGTGTGGGAGGAGCTCGCCGAGGAGTCCCGGTCGCTGCACGCCCTGCTCACGGCCCGCGACCCGGCGCTCTACCGGCGGTACGCCCACTGGTGGGCCAAGCTCCCGTCGGGGCGGACGCGGTTGCTCCCGGGCGCGGGCTGACCGTCTTCCGGAGCGGGCCGCGGGACGGGGCCCGCTCCGACAGGACCGGGCCGCACGGACAGGGCGGGCAGGACGGGCAGGATCGGACTCCCGGCCGTGGGTCCCAGGCTGTGGGTCGCGGGTCGCGGGTCGCGGGTCGCGGGTCGCGGGTCGCGTCGAGATATGTCGCCCGGCGCACGTCGGCCGGCGTGGCCGTGGCCCCCGCGCGGTCGCGCGCGAGGGCCACGGCTCATGGCGTGGCGCTGCCCTCCCTCGGGGCGGGCGGCGCGGTGGTCAGGTTCAGTGCCAGTACTTCATGTCCGTACCTCCTCCTCGGCGAAGGGCGGGCATCACACGCTCGGTGCTCAGTGCCAGTACTTCATGTCCTGACCTCCTCCCCCGTCGCGGGGCGCAGCGTCACCTCGAAGCGGTCGAGTCCGCGCAGGGTGAGGTTGCGCCGGTGGTGTGGTTCCGCGACCGCCCGCGCCGCGGGGTGGTCCGTGGCGAGGGTCCCGAGGACCGATCCGGCGAGCCGGATCGCCATGGACGCGCCCAGGCAGGCGTGGGCCCCGCGGCCGAACCCGAGGTGGGGGTTCGGGGCGCGGTCGAGTCGCAGCTCGGAGGGGCGGGCGAAGCGCAGCGGGTCATGGTTGGCCGCGCCCAGGAGCAGGGTCACCGGTTCGCCCGCCTTGACGGTGACGCCCGCGATGTCGGTGTCGGTGACGCAGACCCGGGCGTCGGCCTGGACCGGGGCGTCGTGGCGGACGAGTTCGTCGACGGCGGTGGCCGGTCCGGCGGCGCGGAAGGCGGCGAGGGCGCCGGGGGTGGTGAGCAGGGCCGCGGCGGCGTTGCCGAGGAGCCGGGAGGCGGACTCGTAGCCTGCGTGGAGGACGGCGCGCAGGCTGTTGCGCAGGACGGCCGGCTCGACGCCGCTCGCGTCGGCGTGGGCGGCGACGTACGCGATGAGGCCGCGCTCGGGCGGGTCCGCGAGCCAGCCGCCGGCGTACGCGGCGAGTTCGGCGCGGGCGGTGACGGCGGGTTCGTGCTTCTCCGGCCAGAGCCCGGCGTCCATGCCGTCGACGACGGTGCGGGACATGGGGACGAAGCGGTCGAGGTCGGGGGCGGGCACGCCGAGGAAGTCGGTGACGAAGCGCAGCGCGATCGGTTCGGCGAGCTCTCCGACGAGGTCGAAGGAGGGCCGGCGGGCCAGGTCGGCGAGGAGCTCCCTGACCTGGTGGCCGAGGCGCTCGTGCAGGGCGTGCCGGTCCTGGGCGCGGAAGCCGTCGAGGAGCAGGTGCCGGACGGCGGTGTGCTCGGGCGGGTCGAGGGTCTGGACGCTCAGCAGCGGCTCCGGGATGTCCTCGCCGGCCCGGCGCCAGTCGGAGGCGAAACGGGCGCTGTCGGTGAGGACGGCGAGGCAGTCGGCGTGCCGGGTGAGGACCCAGGAGCCGAGGGTCTCGTGCCAGAAGGCAGGGGTGTTTTCGCGCAACTCGGCATATGCCGGGTAGGGGTTCCGGAGGACGTCGGGACGGGCGAGTCGCAGGAGCGGATCGGCCTCCGCCGTCTGGTCGAGCAGTGCCACGAAACGTCTCCCCCTGCGCAGTAGGGCCTGGTGAGGCCGTAAATGCTTGCGGTTGAGCAGTGCGGAACAAACGTTTCGCCGGTGGGCGACGCCGTTCCGCGGGCAATCCTCCGTGCCGATGGCCGATGACGCTACCACGCAACTTCCGTGGCTGGTATGACTACCTGCCACAGATCTTTCCCACGCTCACGGGGAGTAGCGGATGCCGGATCAAGGTCAGGATCAAGGTCAGGATCAAGGTCAGGATCAAGGTCGGACGATCGTCCATGACGTGCCCCTGAACGTCGCTCAACAGCCCGATCCGTACCCGCTGTTCGAGCGGATCAGGGCACACGGAGTGGTGCAGCGGGTTCGGCTGAATCCCACCCTTGAAGTCTGGATGGTCACCGGTTACGACGAGGCGGTGTCCGCGCTGACCGATCCCCGGCTGAGCAGCAGCCCCGCCGGGGTCAACGGCCTCGCGGAGGAGATGGCGCACCAGGAGCGGACCAACGTCCTGATGGCCAGCATGCTGGTGGCCGACGGGCCGGACCACACGCGGCTGCGCAACCTGGTCTCCAAGGCCTTCACCGCCCGCCGGATCGAGGCGCTCGCCCCGCGCGTACAGGCGCACACGGACGCCTTCCTCGACGCCTTCGCCGCGCGCGGAACGGCCGATCTGGTGGCCGAGTTCGCCCTGCCGCTGCCGATGGCCGTGCTCGGCGAGCTCATCGGCATCCCGGTCGAGGGCCGGCCGGACTTCGCCCGGCTCGCGGTGGGCCTGATCATGCCGCCGAACACTCCGGAGCGGCTCGCCAAGGGAGCCAGGGCGAGGGCCGAACTCACCGAGTTCTACGAGCCGTTGATCGCCCTGCGGAAGAAGGAGCCGCGCGACGATCTGCTCAGCGCGCTCTGCGCGGCACAGGCGGAGGAGAGGATCAGCGACCGCGAACTGACCGCGATGGCCATCCTGTTGACGCTGGCCGGGCACGAGACCACCGCGAGCCTGATCGCCAACGGCGTGCACGCCCTGCTGCGCCACCCCGACCAGTTCGCCGCGCTGCGCGACGATCCGTCGCTGCTCCCCGGGGCGATCGAGGAGCTGCTGCGCTACGAGGGTCCGGTGAGCCGCGGCGTCGCGCGCTTCACCACCGACACGTACGAGATCGGCGGCGTCACCATCCCGGCCGGAGAGATGATCATCATCGGCCTCGCGGCGGCCAACCGCGACCCGGGCCGCTTCGACCGGCCCGACATCCTCGACGTGGCCCGCCGCGAGATGCCGCAACAGCTGGCTTTCGGCCATGGCGTGCACTTCTGTCTGGGTGCGCCGCTGGCCCGAGCGGAGGCCCGCATCGCGCTCGGCACCCTGCTGCGCCGCTTCCCCGATCTGCGGCTGACCGACCCGGACGAGGACCTGACCCGGCGCGAGGGCATCCTGCGCGGGATGGCGACGCTGCCGGTCAGTTTCACTCCGGTGGCGCCGAGCGGCGCCGCCGCGTGAACGGCGGAGGGCCGGCCGGGGGCCGCACCGCCGCGTTCGACGCCATCGCGCCCACTTACGACGCCTCCCGGGGCGGGACCGCCCGGGCCGCCGTCTTCGCCGGGCAGCTCGCCCCGCTGCTCGACCCGGCCGAGCCGGTGCTCGACATCGGCGTCGGCACCGGCATCGTGGCGGCCGAACTGACCGCGCGCGGCCACCGGGTGTGCGGTGTGGACCTGTCCCCCGGGATGCTGGCCCACGCCCGCGAACGGCTCGGCGACCGCGTCGCGGTCGGCGACGCGGGCCGCCTTCCGGTGCGTACGGCCTCGGTCGCGCAGGCCGTGTCCACCTGGCTGCTGCACGCCGGGCCCGACCCGCGCGCGGTGTTCGGCGAGGTGGCGCGGGTGCTGCGGCCCGGCGGCCGCTATCTGGTGATCCCGGCCCGCGGCATGCGCCCCACCGACGACATCGGCCGGATCGTGGGCGACCTCGAGGACCGCCTCGACCCGACCGGCAGCCGGCAGGACGGGCCCGCCCTCCTCGCCCCGCTCGCTGCCGCCCACGGCCTGACCTACGAGGGCGCGAAGAGCGAACGCCCCACCGTCTTCCGGGTGTCCCCGGCGGACATGGCCCGCTCGATCGAGCACGGCCGCCTCTTCACCGGCGCCTGGCAGGTCCCGGAGGCGGACCTGGGCCTCGTCGCCCTGGCCTGCGAGCGGCTCCGCGCGCTCCCGGACCCCGAGCGGCCCCGGGTCCGGGAGATGGCCGACTTCGTGATGGTGTTCCGCCGCGGGACGTGAGGGGGCGGCGGCGGGCGGTACGGGTACGGCTCGGGGGCGGCTGCCGGTGGGCGCTACCGGCCCATGTCGACCACGAAGTACAGCCGGCCGCCCGCCGCGCGGAACACGGCCTGCCGCAGGGTGGGTCTGTCGTACGAGGACACGTTCGTGACCGGGATGACGCATCCCTGCTCCGTCGTGAGGCACTTGTCCAGGGCGGTCTCGATGGCCCCGCCCGCCGCCACGCCCTGGATCCGTATCATCCAGTCCCTGACCTGATCGAGCTCGGCGGTGCACAGATCGTCACATGCGTCGTCCTTCGCGTACGTCACCCGCTCCGAGTCCTGCGGGGTGCGGGACGCCGATTCCCGGGTGAAGCCCGTGGGGGCGGTCAGTGCATCGGCCGCGGCCCGGTTGGCCTCGTAGTCCTGGCCGGCGCCCGACCGATAGAGGGCGTAGCCGGTCACCGACGCCGCCGTGACCGCCAGCACCGCCAGACCGGACAGCACGGCCCGGCGACGCGGGGTGCTCCGGCGGGGCGCGGCGGCGGGCTCTTGGGCGGACGCCGGTCCGGCGGTCGGCCGCGCGTCCGGGTCGGGGGCGGCCGGGCTCCAGGAGGGGGCCGTGGGCGTCGGCAGGGAGGCGGGCGGCGCGACGGGGAGGGTCGAGGGCGACGAGGCGGCCCGGCTCAGCCGCGTCCGCAGCTGCTCCATGGTCAGGCGCGCGCCCGGGTCCTTGCGCAGCAGTCCGTCGAGCACCGGGCCGAGCAGCCCGGCCCGTACGGCCGGGGCCGGTTCCTCCGTGGCGACCGCGACCAGGACGGCGCTGGGAGCCGTGCCCTCGAACGGAGCACGCCCCTCCACGGCGGCGTAGAGCGTCGCGCCGAGGGACCACAGGTCCGACTCGGCGGTCGCGGGCAGCCCGCGGACCTGCTCGGGAGCCATGTACGCCGGTGTCCCCATGATCATGCCGGTGGCGGTGAGGGTGGCGTCTCCTTCGAGGGCGGCGATCCCGAAGTCCGTGAGGACGACGCGGTCGCCCTCCAGAAGGATGTTGGCGGGCTTGATGTCCCGGTGTGTGATCCCCATCCGGTGCGCGGCGTCGAGCGCGGCGGCCACCTGCCCTCCGATGTCGGCGACCTGCCGCGGCGGAAGCGCGCCGCGCGCGTCGACGAGATCGGCCAGGGAACCGCCGTCCACCAACTCCATGACGATCCACGGCCGTCCGTCAGGGCCGGCTATCCGGTCGTGGACGGTGATGATCCCGGGATGCTTCAGCCGGGCGGCGGCCCTTGCCTCACGATCCAGCCTGGCGATCCAGTTCTCCCGCTCGGCCTGCCCCAGATGCTCCGGCAGCCGCAACTCCTTGACGGCGACGTCCCGCCCCAGCTGCTCGTCGTGCGCCCGCCAGACGGCACCCATTCCGCCCTGCCCGAGGAGGTGGGTCAACCGGTAGCGGCCCGCGAGGAGTTGCCCGTTGTCGTCATTCACGAACGGACTATAGTCGGGGTTTTCGCCTGGCGTCGCGCGCTAGCGGCCGTGACGCAGGGCCGACTCGTAGGCCTCGTCGGGGTCCAGGCGGCGCAGCTCCTCCGCGATGAGTTCGGCGGTGGTGCGCACCTTGAGGGCCATGACGCGGCTCGGCTGGCCCGGGATGGCCAGGTGGGCGACCGGGCCCTCGGGGCGGTCGATGCGGATCTCGCCGTCGGGGGTGCCCATGCGGACGGCGGTGACGACGGGGCCGTCGGTGACGACCCGGTCGACCGGGACGGAGAGGCGCTGCTCGAACCAGCGGGCGAGGAGCTCCGCGCTGGGGTTCTCCGCCTCGCTCTCGACGGCCGCCGAGGTCACGGTCGTACGGGCCTGGTCGAGGGCCGCGGCGAGCAGGGAGCGCCAAGGGGTGAGCCGGGTCCAGGCGAGGTCCGTGTCCCCGGGCGCGTAGGAGGCGGCGCGGGTCGCGAGGGCGGCGAGCGGGTCCTCGACGGCGTAGGCGTCGGTGATGCGGCGCTGGGCGAGGGAGCCCAGCGGGTCACGGGAGGGGACGTCGGGGGCGTCGACCGGCCACCAGACGACGACGGGCGCGTCGGGCAGCAGCAGCGGCAGGACGACGGAGTCGGCACGGCGGGCGACCTCGCCGTGCAGGCGCAGCAGCACGGTCTCGCCGGCGCCCGCGTCGGTGCCGACGCGGACCTCGGCGTCGAGGCGGGGCTCGTTGCGGGCGCGGGGGGAGCGGGCGTGGCGCTTGATGACGACCAGGGTGCGGGAAGGGTGTTCGCGGGAGGCCTCGTTGGCGGCTTTCACGGAGTCGTAGGCGTGCTCCTCGTCGGTGACGATGACGAGGGTGAGGACCATGCCGACGGCGGGGGTGCCGACGGCACGGCGGGCCTGCAGGATCGACTTGTTGATCTTGCTGGAGTTGGTGTCCGTGAGATCGATCTTCATGACCGGCACCGGTTCCTTCCGTCGCGTGCGCGCATGTCGCGGCTCTCCCCCGCTCTCCCCGTAGCACCGGATCGGCTCCGGATCTTCCCCCAGGGTATGCGGGTGCGGTCTGCGACGTTCAGTGCTCGCCGAGGGAGAGGACGAGCTTGCCCCGCGTGTGCCCTTCGCTGTTCAGCCGCCAGGCCTCGGCGGCCTCCCGCAACGGCAGGACCTTCTCGACGAAGACGGTGAGCCGGCCCTCGTCGGCGAGCGCGGCCAGGGTCGCCAGGCCCATGCCGTCGGGCCGTACCCACACGTAGTGGCCGCCGAGGGCGGCGGCCCGGTGGTCGGCGACGGAGACCAACCGCTCCGGGGAGCGCAGCAGTTCCACGGAGACGTCCAGCGACTCGCCGCCGACGAAGTCGAGGGCGACGTCGACGCCGTCGGGGGCGAGCTCCCGGACACGGTCGGCGAGACCGGGTCCGTACGCGACGGGTTCGGCGCCGAGGCCGCGCAGGAAGTCGTGGTTGGCGGGGCTCGCGGTGCCGATCACACGGGCGTCGCGGGCGAGGAGGATCTGGGTGGCGAGCGAGCCCACTCCCCCGGCGGCGGCGTGCACGAGCACGGTGTCGCCCGCGCCGGCGCCGACCCGGTCGGCGGCCTGCAGGGCGGTGAGCCCGGCCAGCGGCAGGCCCGCCGCCTGCGCCCAGCTCAGGGCACGGGGCTTGCGGGCGAGCATGCGCACGGAGGCGGCGACCTGTTCCGCGTAGCCGCCGTGTTCGGCGCTGTCCTTGCGGATGTAGCCGAACACCTCGTCGCCCGGCGCGAACTCGGGCGAGTCGAGCCCGTTGCCGGTCACCACCCCGGCGATGTCCCAGCCGGGGATCATCGGGAAGTGGGCGACCATGATGGCGTCGAGTCCACCGGCGGCGAGCTTCCAGTCGACCGGGTTGACCCCGGCGGCCTCGACCCGCACCAGGACCTCGCCGGGCGCGACCTTGGGTTCGGGCAGCTCCGTGAGGACGAGCCGCTCGGGGCCGCCGTACGCGGGCATGGTCATCGCCTTCACGGCGTCACCCCTCCGTCTCGCGGGCGGTCCCGTGCTCGGGCTCGGGCTCGTCGGACGCGGGGCCGTCGGACGCGGGCGGGGCATGCTCCGCGCTCCGTACGGGTCCCGGCGCGGCGTCCGGTGCGGCATCCGGAGCGGTGTCCTCCTCGGGGGCGGCGATGGACTGGGCCCGGCGGCCCACGACGGCCGCGGCGGCGAGCGCCGTGCCGATGAAGGCGGTGGCGACCACCCAGGGGCGGTCGAGCACGTGGCCGGTGGCGTGGTCGAGGGAGTAACGGCCCGCTCCGGTGACGCCGATGGCGGCCGCGGTGAAGCCGAGGAAGGCCGGGTACTCGTAGCCCCCGCTCATGGCGAAGAAGCCCGAGGGGGCGTGCACGGAGACGGCGCCGGCCATGGCGCCCGCCGCGGCGGCGCCGGCCGCCGGGGTGGCGAGGCCCAGGGCGAGCAGGGCACCGCCGCCGGCCTCGCCGAGCCCCGCGGCGACGGCGCTCTGACGGCCGGGCGAGAAGCCCATCGCCTCCATGGCCTGGGTGGTGCCCTCGATGCCGCCACCGCCGAACCAGCCGAAGAGCTTCTGGGCCCCGTGCGCGGCGAGCACGGCGCCGGTGCCGACCCGTAGGACGAGCAGACCGAGGTCACGGCGGTTGAGAGCGGTCATGAGGGATCTCCCGGTAGGGACGCGGGCGCGGCGGTGGTGCGCGCCCTCCACAGTCGTCCTCCACTCTGCGCCGTGCGGACGCGCGAGCCGATGTGTTGTTCGTCCATATAGGTCACGTTTTGCGCCGTTCGCCCGGTACTGCTTGAGTGAGAGCGCTGGTATCGGCCCGACGACAGCGGGGCCGGAGAGGACGGGAGTACCGCCATGGCACAGACGCATGAACGCCCGCCGCACGCGGGGCCGCAGTCTCCTGATCCGTCTCCCGGTGCGCGGGAGGACCTGCCGCCCGGGCCGCTCGGCATGCTGGCCGGCAGCGCCTGGCAGGCGCTGCTGCTCGCCGGAGTCGCCGCGCTCGTCCTGGGCGTGCTCGTGCTGGTGTGGCCGGGTGCCTCCCTGGTCGCCGCCGGTGTGCTCTTCGGCCTGTACCTGCTGTTCAGCGGTGTGCTGCAACTGGTCGCGGCCTTCGGCACGCACGCCCGGACCTCGCTGCGGGTGATGGCGTTCATCAGCGGCGCCCTGTCGATCCTGCTCGGTCTGTTCTGCTTCCGGGGCGCGATGCAGTCGATCCTGCTGCTCGCGCTGTGGATCGGGATCGGCTGGCTGTTCCGCGGGATCACGCAGACGGTGGCGGCCGCCTCCGGCCCGGAGATGCCGGCCCGCGGCTGGCAGGTCTTCCTGGGGATCGTCAGCGCGCTCGCCGGTGTGGTGCTGATCGTCTCGCCGCTCGAGTCGGCGGCGGTGCTGACCCTGCTGGGCGGGATCTGGCTGCTGGCGGTCGGCGCGGCGGAGATCGTGACGGCGTTCCAGGTGCGCTCGCGCGCCCGGCACATTCCGCCGGGGGTCTGAGCGGGTCGCGTTCGGTCCTGTGAGCGGGTCGAGTTCGGCCCTCGCCGCGCTCGCCGCTCCGGCCGCACCCCGGTCGTCGGCCCGTCGTGCCGCCGGTGGTGCCGCCCGTGGTGCGAGGCCCGCCCGGCCGGAGCCGGCGGGCCTTGCGCTACATTTTGCCGGTCCTTGACCGCGATCATTCACGATCACTTCTCTCCGGAGCCGGCATTCCATGAGCGACATCGTCAACGGCCTGGGCCGGACGGCGGCCTACGGCGCCCTCGGCGTCGTCCTGCTGATCCTCGGCATCGTCCTGGTCGACCTCCTGACGCCGGGCAAGCTCGGCCGCCAGATCTGGGAGGACCGCAACCGCAACGCGGCGGTCCTGCTGAGCTCCGCGCTCCTCGGCATCGGCGGCATCGTCTTCACCTCGATCTGGACGACGTACGAGGACTTCGGCAAGGGCCTGGTGTCCACGGCCGCGTTCGGTCTGCTCGGGCTCGCGATGATGGCGGTGGCGTTCTGGGTGGTGGACCTGGTCACCCCCGGCAAGCTGGGCAAGACGCTGGTCGACCCCGAGCCGCACCCGGCGGTGTGGGTGACGGCCTCCTGCAACCTCGCGGTGGCGGCGGTCATGTCCGCCTCCATCGCCTGAGACCGGCACCCGACGGCGGCCCGCCCCGGCGGAGGGACGAACTCCCGACCGGACCGCAACAGAGCGGACCGCAAGAGACCGGACCGCAAGATCGGAGAAGCGCCGCGTCCGTCGGTCTTCCTAGCGTGGGACGAGTGAACGATCCCGCCCCGCGAAGGAGAGACCTCCATGGACGCGCGTGACAGCCACCGGCCCGACGGCACGGCCCTGCGAACCGCCCTGTGGCGGGCCCTGCACCTGACGGCCGACGCGCCGCCGTACGTCTTCGAGGACGAGCTCGGTCTGCGGCTCGCGGCCCCGGACGGGGACTGGCGGCGCCGCGCGGACATGGACCCGGCGGCCACCCGCCGCATGCGGGCGTCCATCGTGGCCCGCGCCCGCTTCGTCGAGGACCTGGTCGAGGAGCGGGTCCGCGAGGGAGTCGGCCAGTACGTGGTCCTCGGCGCCGGACTGGACAGCTTCGCCCAGCGCCGCCCGGAGCTGCTCGCCGGCGGGCTCCGCGTGTTCGAGGTGGACCGGCCGGGCACCCAGGCGTGGAAGCGGCGGCGGCTGGGCGAGCTGGGTCTCGGTGTCCCCGACGGGCTGCGACTGGTGCCGGTCGACTTCGAGTCGGGCGACTCCTGGTGGGAGCTGCTGGTGGCGGCCGGTCTCGATCCCGACCGGCCGGCCGTGGTCGCCGCCGCGGGCGTGACGATGTATCTGACGCGGGAGGCCACCGCGGCCACCCTGAAGCGGCTCGCCGGCCTCGCTCCCGGCTCCGTCGTCGCCCTGACCTTCATGCTGCCGCTGCCTCTGGTCTCCCCCGACGAGCGCCCCGCGCTGCGCGCGACCCACCTCGCCGCCGAGGCGGCCGGCGCTCCGTTCGTCGGCCTCTCCTCGCCCGAGGACGTGCTGTCGCTGGCCCGGGAGTCCGGCTTCCCCGAGCCGCGGCACGTCTCGTCCGCCGACCTCGCCCGGCGCTACTTCGCCGACCGCCCGGACGGCCTGCGCCCCTCCAGCGCCGAGGAGTTGCTGGTGGCCACCGTCTGAGTCCCGGCCTCGGGGCCGGGCTCAGTCGGGCGGGCCGGCCGGCTCCACCTCCAGGAAGCGGTGCCTGCGGGGGCCTCGGTAGAGCAGGGCGTCCCAGCCCAGGCGGGTGAGGGCGGAGGCGCAGGCGGTGAGGGCGGCTTCCTCCTGGTGGGCGGCGCCGGAGGCGGGCGGGCCCAGCCATTCGACGCGCGCGGTGCCGGGGCGTTCGCCCGGCGTGACGCGGTAGCCGGTGGCGACGCGGGCGCCGGAGGCGTCGACCGCCGAGGGGGGCTGCTTCGCGGCCTCCAGGGCCAGGGCCACCGCCCGTACCGGCTGTCGGCGTTCCCATTCGGCGGGCCGGGCGGCAGGGTCGCCGCCGCCCGGGCGGTTGGTCACGCGGCGGATCTGCAGCAGTCCTTCGAAGGCGGCCCGCACCTCGCGTGAGCGCTGTTCCGCCCCGTCCTCGGGCGGCGGCGGTCCGTCGCCGGTGGCCGCGTCGAAGCCGCCGCTCACAGCAGCCGCCTGATGTCGCCGCGGACCCGGTAGAAGCCACCGGAGGCCGGGTGCAGCGAGTCGACCACGTAGCGCGCGCCGGGCTCCCGGATGGCGCGCGGGAACTGCACGTTCCACTCCGGCTCGTAGCCTTCGGTCACCACGTGGACGCGGGTCCTGCCGCCCTCCTGGACGCACTCGACGACGACCGAGCCGGCCGGGACGGTCCGTACCGCGTCGACGGCGGCGACCGTGGTGGCCGGGGCGTAGGTGGGCAGCGCGGCGGCGAGCTTGATGTCCTGGGCGACCGGGACGGTGCCCTGCTGGGCGGCGGCGATGGCGGCCTCGCTCGCGTCCACGCACAGCAGCGAGCCGTCCGTGGTCACGAGGTAGAGGCGCTCGTCGCGGTACTGCATGGAGAGTGCCGAGCCACCGCCGGTGCCCAGCTTCCACAGGCGGGTGCCGTCCTCGGCGAAGCAGTACACGGACGAGGCGTTGTCGCCGGCGAAGACGAACCGGCCGCCGGGCGAGGTCGCACAGGAGTAGACGGGGCTGTCGCAGCGGTAGACCGCCTCGGTCCGGCCGTCCTTCTTGGAGAGGCGGTGCACCTTGCGACGTGAGGTGCCCGCGTAGACCGAGGCGTCCTCCTGCCAGCCGAAGAGCACCCCGCCCTCGGTGGGGGTGTGCCAGAGCTCGCCTCCGCCGTCGGGTGCGTACGCGGTGACGCCTCGGCTGTCCCCGTAGTGGACGGCGTGGGAGTCCGCCCGGACCATCCAGGCGTGCTCGCCGGGCCCGGAGCGCGCCCACTGGTGCTCGTCCTCGTGGTCGATGACGGTGAGCCGGCCGGAGCGGTCGGCGACGTTCAGCACGCCCTCGTGGATGTCGAGCCAGAAGATGTCGACGTCGGCGGCGATGTCGTACGCGGCGAAGGGGAGCTTGGACGACAGGTCGTAGACCCGGCCGTCGTCGCAGCCCGCGTAGATCCAGAAGTCGTCGGCCACCAGGCACTTGACGCCGTCGGGCAGGCTGAAGCGGGCCTGGACCTCGCCGGTGTGGCCGAGGGTGAAGACCTCGCCCGCCTGGTTGCCGACCCAGCAGCGCTCGTCGTCGACGTGGATGCCGAAGGCGGCGGAGCCGGTGCGGAAGCGCCACAGGACGGGGGCGACCGCACGGGCGGTGGACGGGGCGGAGCTGACCTCGCGGCGGGACACGGCGCGCGGGGCGCGCTGTCCCTGGACCGCCGGCGCGTACCCCTTGCGGACCTTCTCCCCTATCTTCTTCGCCGCCGCGGCCCTGGCCTTCTCGGCCGTCGGGAAGGTCGAGGTCTGCGACTGGCCGGCCGCGCCGATGCGTCCGTAACGGACCGACACCACCGTGCCGTCGACGGTCACTTCGTAGAACTTGTGGGCGCCGCCGCCGTCCTGGGACAGCTCGAGATAGGTCTTCGTCGTCATGTCGAGAACGGTAGGGGGAGCCACTGACAACGCCCCTTCACGCGACACCCGGCCGTGTCTGCCCGACCGACCGGGCGTCAGCCCGTCACGCGCTCGATCCAGGCGGTCAGGTCGGCGACGACCTCGTCCCGGTTGGTCTCGTTGAGCACCTCGTGGCGGGCGCCCTCGTACGTGCGGTACGTGACGTCGGTGAGGCCAGCCTCGCGGTAGCGGGAGACCAGCAGGTCGGAGAGGGCGAGCCGGCCGTTGAGCGGGTCGTGGTCGCCGACCATGACGTAGAGCGGGAGCCCGGCCGGGATGCCCGTGGGGGCGGCCAGCCGCCCGGCCGCGGCGCCCATGTCGGCCATGCCCTGATCGTCGGCGGCGAAGCCGCACAGCGGGTCGGCGAGGTAGCGGTCGACCTGCTCCTCGTCGCGGCTGAGCCAGTCGGCGTCGGTGCGGGCGGGCGCGAAGGCGGCGTTGAAGGCGTCGAAGGCGCCCCCGTTCCCGGTCCCGGCCTGCTGTGCGGCCCGCTCCGCGGCCGCCTCCAGGAGCGCGACGACGAGCCGGTCGACGGCGGTGGTGCCGGACAGGGCGACGCCGTGGACGAGTTCGGCGTGGTCGAGCAGGTACTGCTGGGCGGCGAAGGAGCCCATGCTGTGGCCGAGCAGGATCACGGGGAGGCCGGGGTGACGCTCGCGGGCGATCCGGGTGAGGGCGGCGATGTCGGCGACGAGGAGGTTCCAGCCGTCGGCGCCGAGGTGACCGGGGCCGGCGTGCATGGACAGGCCGTGACCGCGGTGGTCCCCCGCGTAGACGGCGTAGCCGAGCCCGGCGAGGTGCTCGGCGAGCGGCGCGTAACGGCCGGCGTGCTCGCCCATGCCGTGGGCGATCTGCACGATGCCGCGGAGCGGTCCGGCCGGCTGCCACGCGTGGACGTGGATCTCGACGCCGTCCTGCGAGGTGAAGGTGAACACGAGTGACTCCTGGTGCGCGTGCCGGGCCCGCGGTCCCGTCCCGGGGGCGACGCCGCCACCGTAGTGGTGTTCGGCATTGCCGAACACCACCGTCCGGCGGTGATCCCGGTCACGAGCGCCGTCGCGGCGCGCCTCGGCGCGGGACGGCTCTACCGACCGGCGGGGGCGCCGTCGGCGGGTGCCTCGTCGGCGGGTGCGTCGTTGACCGCGAACATGCGGGGCCCGGCGCACGGATGCTCGGCGAACCGGGAGGACGTCCCCCCGCCCAGGCTCACCCTGTCGCCCTCTCTCGCGAACGGCTTTCCGCGTGCGTCGTGGACGACGGCCTTGCCGTCCTGGATCCGGACCGTCCATCCGTGCCCCCAGGTGAGGGCGACGGTTCCTCCGTCGGCGTCGGACGTCACGGCCACGCAGTTCTTGTCCGTGATGACGAGCGTGCCCGCGAGAAGCCCCAGCAGGCCGGCCGTCGGGTCGCCCTTTCCGCGCAGGATCATCCGGGGCGGCGTCTCGGGGTTCCTGGCCGTGCCGGTCGTCCTCTCCTCGGCCGGGGCCGCGTGCGGTGTCCGGTCCGCCGGGGGCGGGTCGCCGAGCGATCCGCAGCCGGTGCCCCCCGCCAGTATCAGGATTCCCGTCGCGGCCGCCACGCCACGGCGCACGGTCCTTCTCGGCCGCATGTCGAGCTGGTCTGTCATCGCATCCCGTCCGTTCGCCAGACGCACGACTGGTGTGCGCTCCGGGGTGGGACGGCCGTGCCGCCGCACGGGTTCCGTACGGCGGCACGGCCGCTGCGTCAGCCGACTTCCAGCGAGACGCCCCAGGTGTTCAGCACGGTGCTGATCGGCACGTAGTTGACCCACCGTGAGCACAGGATGCCCGCGGCGTCGGGGGCGACGGAACCGCACGAGTAGGTCATGGAGCCCGCCGTGGTGTCCGCGCTGATGAGGATTCCCCGGGCCTGGACGCCGCCCGTCACCGTCTTGAAGATCGGGCCGCCGCTGTCGCCCTGGCCGCCCATGATCTGACCGGCCGGGGCCGCGACCTGGATGACGCCGACCCGGACCCCGTTCTCGTCCACGTAGACGTCGGAGTCGTCATAGACGGTGCCGCAGTGCTCGCCCGTGCTGGCGCCCGAAGAGCACACCGGGTCGCCCGGCCAGTTGGAGTACCAGCCCTTCACCAGGGACGTGGAGGTGGAGGAGTGGCCGCCACGGAAGACGCGCGGCGTGGTGGCGGGCGAGTCGGACGGGTCGATCAGCATCGAGTCGATGCTGTCGATCGTCGCGACGGACGCCCCGCCGGGAGCGATGGTCTGCCCGCCCCCGTCCCGCACGGCCAGGTTGCCGGAGCGGTCGCAGTGGCTCGCGCTGAGGAGTTTGCCCGTGGACCCGGCAAGGACGGCGAAACCGGTGGAACACAGGCTGCCGCCGTGGACGGTGCGGATGCCGCCCTTCCACGGCGGGGCGTCGTTGCTCCGGGAGAGCAGGGCGTCGCCGGCGACCCTCGCGACGCCGAGTCTCAGCGCGACGTCGGGGATGCGGGCCGCGTCGCGCAGCTCGGGCACGGGGTCGACGGCGGCCCGGGTGCGGGCGGCGACGCCCACCGTGACGCCGCTGCCGTCGGCGTTCAGCTCGCTCCAGGTGATGCCGAGGCGGGTGGCGGCGGGGTGGTTGAGCAGTCGGGTGCGGGCGGCTTCGGCCTCGGCGCGGGAGTACTTCGCCCCGGTGCGGATCGTGACGGTGACGCCGTAGGGGCGGCTGCCGGCGTACGCGGTGACGTCGGCCGGGGGCGTGCCCTTCCACAGGACGGTGATCGCCCTGCCCGGGTAGTCGGTCTCCTGCCGGGCGAATCCGCGGGCCGCCCCCAACTCGTGGAGTCGTTCCGCGACGACCGGGATGACGTCGTCGGCCGGGGCGGTGGCATCGAGCCCGGCGGGAGGCGGACCGGGTTTCACGGTCCAGGCGGAGCGGTCGAGGGGCGCGTAGGGGGCGGCGGTCTGCCCGGGCGGCGCGGGCGTGGGGCCGTCGGGCCGAGGTGCGGCTGCGCCGGGGGTGATCCCCAGGGCGAGCGTCAGCGCGGCCGCGCCGAGCGTTACGGGTATGAGTCTGCGTTTCACGTGTCCTCCGGGGCAGCACGGGCCGAGGAGAACAGCGCCCCCCGACGTGATCTCCGGCACCCTACGTCGAACATGCGTTCACGTCTGCTCCCTTTCGGGCCAACACGACGACCTCGCGGACCGGGGCGAGGAGGGCCTGGCGGAGGTCGCGGTTCTCCCGTGGATCCGCGGGCGACGAAACTCCTGCAGGTGGGCCAAGGGGCCGAGTCCACAACGGAGTTGACTCGCCGGTCCGGAACGATGCCCGGCGCGCCTCGGCGGGCGGCCGACGGTTTCACGCCAACCTCCGGAACGCGGCGGCCGAGGCACGCCAGGCCCCCGCATGAGTGCGACTCCTGCCGACGGAGGGTCAGCCGCCCGTCCGACGCGGGGTCATCGGCCCGCGCACCCCGGTCGGTGGCACTCAGGCCGGGGAGCTGCCGCCGTACGCCAGCGGGTCGGCCAGGATGTCGCGGAGGACCAGGGCGGCGGCGCCGCGGGCGGCGTCGGCGGTGCCGGTGGCGGCGCGGAGGCGGCCCCTGGTCGGGGTCCAGAGGCCGGAGACGGCCCGCAGGGCCAGCTCCGCCTCGGCGGCCGGGGCGAGCCAGCGCATCAGGCGCGGGTAGATGCCGCCGAGCACCACGGCTTGCGGGTCGAGCAGGTTGACCGCGCCGGAGACGGCGACGCCGAGCATGCGGCCGGCCCGGTCGAGCGCGGCGAGGGTCCGGGCCTCGCCCTCCTCCGCGCGGCGCACGAGGCCGTCGACCCCGCGGACCCCGGCGGCGCGCAGCAACGCGGACTGGCCCGCGTACCGTTCGAGGCAGCCGTTCGATCCGCAGCGGCAGCGCGGGCCGTCGGGGACGACGGTGAGGTGGCCGATCTCGCCGGCGAAGCCGTGGGCTCCGCGGAGGAGTTCGCCGTCGAGGACGAGGGCGCCGCCGACGCCGATCTCGCCGGTGACGTGCAGGAAGGTACGGATGTCGCCGAGCTCGCCGAACCACAGCTCGGCGAGGGCGGCGACATTGGCCTCGTTGTCGGAGGCGACGGGCAGGGCGGGGGCACCGGGCGGCCGGGCCGCGACAAGCGCGCGGGCGAACAGTTCGTCCGCGGGGACCCGGTTCCAGCCGAGGTTGGGGGCCTGGTGGACGGTGCCGCCGGCGACCAGGCCGGGCAGCGCGAGCCGTACGCCGGTGGGGCGCAGGTCTCGCGCGGCGGCCTCCGCGAGGACCTCGGCGGCGAGGCCGGCGGCCCGTCGCAGCACCTCGACGGGGGCGAGGACGCGGTTGTCGAGCGGCACGGTGCGACGGACCCGGTCGGCTCCGGTGAGGTCGGCGACGCAGACGCTCACGTAGTCGACGTTGAGCTCGACGCCGAGGCCGGCGGGCCCGGTGGTGGCCGGTTGGAGGACGGTGCCGGGGCGGCCCGCCTGGCCGCTGAAGGTCTTGCCCGACTCGACGAGCAGCCCGAGCTCCAGGAGCTGTTCGACCAGGGAGGAGACGGCGGCGCGGGTGAGGCCGACGCGGGCGGCGACCGCGGCGCGGGTCGTCTCGCCGCTCTCGTGCACGGTGCGCAGCACCAGGCTCAGGTTGTGCCGGCGCACACCCGCCTTGTCGGCCTTGGGTGCCGACGGCCGCTCGGGTCCCTGGGGGCTGGTCATCGTGCCCAGAGCCTAACCGGAGAGCGGCGGCACGGCCCGTACCCCATCGGATAGTTCGGTGACCGAACTCTTTGCGCTAGGGTCGGTCCATGACACTTCCGCGCGACTACGGCGGGCAGAGCTGCGCGCTGTCCCGCTCGATGGAGATCGTCGGCGAGCGATGGACGCTGCTGATCGTGCGGGACGCCTTCCACGGGGTCCGCCGCTTCGGTGAGTTCGCCGCGCACCTCTCCGTCCCGCGCGCCGTCCTCACCGACCGGCTCGCCACGCTCACCGGGGCCGGGGTCCTGGAGCGCCGGCCCGACACCGGCCGCCGCGAGGTGTACGGACTCACCGCCAAGGGCGTCGCCCTGTGGCCGGCCGTCCGCGCGCTCACCGACTGGGGCGACCGCTTCTACCCGGCGGAGGGCGGTCCGCGCCGCGTCTACCGGCATGCCGCCGACGACGCCCCGGTCCCGGCCGACGGCGTCTGTACGGGCTGCGGAACCGTCGTCCCCGTCGGCGACCTCGTCGTCACTCCGGGCGGCGGGGCCGCCCCCGCCGGTCCGGACGCCGATCCGGTGACGGTGGCCCTGGCCCGGCCGCACCGGCTGCTCACCCCGCTCCTCCCCCATCCCGCCCGTCCCGCCCGTCCCGCCCACAGAGAGGTCGTAGAACGATGAGGATCCTGGTCGTCGGCGCCGGTGCCACCGGTGGCTACTTCGGGGCCATGCTCGCCCGAGCCGGACAGGACGTCACCTTCCTCGTCCGGCCGGCACGGGCCGCGGCGCTGCGCCGGCGCGGCCTGCGGGTCGTGGGCAGGGACGAGGTGTGGCGGCTCGACCCCGTGCTCGTCACCGCGGACGAGCTCGCCGCCGCGCCCTCCCCGTACGATCTGGTGCTGCTCTCGGTGAAGGCCACCGCCCTGGAGGCCGCCATGGAGGACCTGGCCCCGGCCGTCGGGCCGGACACGGCGATCGTGCCGCAGCTCAACGGCCTCGCCCACCTCGACGCGCTCACGGCGCGCTTCGGCGCCGAGCGGGTGCTCGGCGGGGTCTCCAAGGTGGTCACGACCCTCGACGACGACGGCGACATCCTGCGGCTCGCCCCGCTCGCGCAGCTGACGCTGGGCGAGCGGGACGGCACCGTGTCGCCGCGCGTGGAGGCGATACGCAAGGTGCTCGCCGACGCGGGCGTCGACGCGCGCGTGCCGGCCGACGTCCTCACCGCCATGTGGCACAAGTGGGTCTTCATCACCACGATCGGCGCCCTCACCGCCCTCGTGCGGGGGACGGTCGGCGAGGTCAACGCGGCGCCGGGCGGTACGGAGCTGGCGACCGCCCTGCTCGACGAGGCCGCCGCCGTGGCGGCCGCGGCGGGCCACCCCGTACCGGAGGCGGAGCGCCGGGCCACCCTGGACGTGGTGACGGCCGCCGGGTCGCCCATGGTGCCCTCGCTCTACCGGGACCTGGCGGCCGGCCGGCCCACCGAGGTCGAGCACCTCTTCGGCGACCTGACGGCCCGCGCCCGCGCGCTGGGCGTACCGACGCCCCTGATGGACCTGGCGACCCTCCATCTGAGGGTCCACCAGGCCCGGGTCACCGCCCGAGAGCGGTGACCCGCCGGCCGCCGGTCAGCCGCGAATCAGCCGCGCATCAGCCGCGGGTCAGCCGCAGGGTGAGCAGCTGGAACGGGCGCAGGTCGACGGCCACGCCGTCGGCCCGCACCGCGAGCGCGCCCCCACGGGGCCGTTCCAGCAGGTCGCAGCCGCGCACGGCGGCGAGCGGGAAGCCGGCGGCGAGGCGGGGGCGGGCACGGCCGCCGCGCGACTCGTAGAGGCGGACCACGACGTCGCCGCTGCCGTCGTCGGCCAGTTTGACGGCGCTGAGGACGACGGCGTCGTCGTCCACGGTCACCAGGGGCGCCACGTCGGCGCCGCCGGGCACGCGCCGCTCGGGCAGGTTGATCCGGTAGCCCTCGCGGACCGCGTCGCCGATGTCCGCGCCCGGGACGAGGGCGTGCCGGAAGCGGTGGAGGCCCTGGTCGGTGTGCGGGTCGGGGAAGCGGGGGGCGCGCAGCAGGGAGGCCCGGACCGTGGTCGTGGTGCCCTGGTCCCCGGGTCGCACGGTCCGGGTGACGTCGTGCCCGTAGGTCGAGGCGGTGACCAGGGCGACGCCCCAGCCGGGCTCCTCGAAGTGCACGAACCGGTGGTTGCAGGCCTCGAACTTGGCGGCCTCCCAGCTGGTGTTGGTGTGGGTGGGGCGGTGCAGGTGGCCGAACTGGGTCTCGGCGGCGTAGCGGTCGGTGTGCAGGTCGAGCGGGAAGGCGGCCTTGAGGAACTTCTCGGTCTCGTGCCAGTCGACCTCGGTGTCGAGGTCGAGCCGCTTGGCGCCGGCGGTGAGGGTGAGGGTCTGGACGGCCGTGGAGGAGCCGAAGGAGCGGGTGACGCGGACGGCGGCGGTCTGCGGGGTGTCGGCGATGACGGTCAGCTCGTCGTGGTCGGTGAGGTCGGTGACGGTGTTGCGGTAGAAGCGGTCGACGTCCCAGGCGTCCCACATGTTGGGGAAGTCGGGGTGGAGCTGGAGGAGGTTGGCGGCGGCGCCGGGGGCGATCGTCTCGCGTCCGGTGTCGAGGTCGACGACGGAGACGACGAGTCCGCGGGCGTCCACGGTGACCCGGAGCAGCCCGTTGTCGAGGATGTGGCCGCCGCCGTCACCGCGCTCCACGGTGCAGCGGCCGTCGGCGGCGGACGGGGTGCCGGCCCGCCGGGCGCCGCCCGCGGGGACACCCGCGCGGGCGTGCGGGGCGCCGTTGAAGACCACTTCGGAGTCTTCGGAGTCTTCGGAGTCCCCCTGACCCGCGAGGGCGCGCTGGGCCCGGTCGACGATCGCGGTGAGCTCCTCGGCGACGGCGGCGTAGGTGCGCTCGGCCTCGCGGTGCACCCAGGCGATGGACGAGCCGGGCAGGATGTCGTGGAACTGGTGCAGCAGCACCGTCTTCCAGATGCGGTCCAACTCCTCGTACGGGTAGGGCAGTCCGGTTCGTACGGCGGCGGTGGCGGCCCAGAGTTCGGCCTCGCGCAGCAGGTTCTCGCTCGCCCGGTTGCCCTGCTTGGTGCGGGCCTGGCTGGTGAGGGTCGCCCGGTGCAGCTCCAGGTACAGCTCCCCCACCCATACCGGCGGATCGGGGTACTCGGCCTGCGCCTTGGCGAAGAACTCGGCGGGCCGCTCCCAGCGCACCCGGGCGGAGCCCTCCAGGTCGCGCAGCCGGGCCGCCTTGGCGATCATCTCGCGGGTGGTGCCGCCGCCCCCGTCGCCCCAGCCGGTGGGGGCGATGGAGTGCGAGGCACGGCCCTTGTCCTTGAAGTTCCGTACGGCGTGGGCGATCTCCTTGCCCTGCATGGAGCAGTTGTACGTGTCGATCGGCGGGAAGTGGGTGAAGATCCGGGTGCCGTCGACGCCCTCCCACCAGAAGGTGTGGTGCGGGAAGGAGTTGACCTGGCTCCAGGAGATCTTCTGGGTGAGGAGCCACTTCGAGCCGGCCTCCTTGATGATCTGCGGGAGCCCGCCGGCGAAGCCGAAGGTGTCGGGCAGCCACGCCTCCTGGTTCTCGACGCCGAACTCCTCCAGGAAGAACCGCTTGCCGTGCACGAACTGACGGGCCATCGCCTCGGACGAGGGCATGTTGGTGTCGGACTCGACCCACATGCCGCCGGCCGGGACGAAGCGGCCCTCGGCGACCGCCTTCTTCACCCGGGCGTACACCTCGGGCCGGTGCTCCTTGATCCAGGCGTACTGCTGCGCCTGCGACATCGTGTAGACGAAGTCGGGCTCGTCCTCCAGGAGGGCGGTCATGTTGGCGGTGGTGCGCGCCACCTTGCGTACGGTCTCGCGCAGCGGCCAGAGCCAGGCCGAGTCGATGTGGGCGTGGCCGACGGCGCTGATGCGGTGGGCAGAGGGCTCGGCGGGCGAGGAGAGGACGCCGGCCAGTTCGGCGCGGGCCCGGTCGGCGGTGCCGCTCACGTCCTGGAGGTCGATCGCGTCGAGGGCCCGTTCGACGGCGCGCAGGATCTCCCAGCGGCGGGCGCCCTCGACGGGCAGTTCGGCCATGAGCTCGCCGAGGACCTCCAGGTCGGCGACGAGCTCCCAGACGGTCTCGTCGAAGACGGCGAGGTCCATGCGGGCGAGGCGGTACTGCGGCCGGTCGCCGGCGGTGTCCTTGTCGCCGAGCCCGGTGGGCAGGAAGGGGTGGTAGTCGAGGATGACCGGGTTGGACGCGGCTTCGACGTGCAGCAGCACCTCCTCGCCGCCGACGGCGGGGGACGCGATCCGCACCCACTGGTTGCGCGGGTTGAGGCCCTTCACCGGGCTGCCGTCGGGGCGGTAGACCAGGCCCTCGCACTGGAAGCCGGGCATGTTGGCGTCGAAGCCGAGGTCGATTAGCGCCTCGACGGTGCGGCCCGCCCACTCCTCGGGCACGGTGCCGGAGACCGTGAGCCAGCTGGTGCCCCAGGGGGCGCCCCACTCGTCCCCCACCGCGATCGGGGTACGGGGCGCGGCGAGGCCCTCGGCGACGGGCACGGGTTCGTCCGGCGCGGTCCAGATGCCCACCTGGAGGGGCACGGACGCGGGGTACACGGCGGGGCGGATCCGTTCGTCGAGGACCCGCCTGAGCCGGGACTCGACGAGACTGCGGTCGTCATGCATGCGGAACTCTCCGGAGGGCGCGGGGACGGGGAGGAGGTCAGGGACGACGGCCGGCGCCGAGGTCGCCGGGGGTGAGGAGCTCGGTGATGCCGCGGGCGGCGAGATGGGCCGGGTCGGCGGCGCGGTCCGCGAGGACCACGGCCGGGCGGGCCCCGTCCGCGGCGAGCCGCATGAACGCCTCGAAGTAGGGGCCGCCGGGGCCGCACGCGGCGCGCTTGGGCGCGTCCTCGGGGAGGTCGACGACGAGGGCGGTGCTCCGGGGGGCCGGCCGGTCCGCTGCCGCGCGGGCCTCGGCGACGGCGTCGGCGAGTGCCCGGCCGGCCGGCTTGACCTGCCGGTCGTTGGTCAACAGGCCGAGGCTGTACTCGAGTTCGGGGAAGTCGGCGAGAGAGGGGTCGACGTCGTGGGAGCACCACCATGTGATACCCCACAGATCGGGGCAGTCGAGCGCGGCGGCGACGGTCGTCCGGGTGAACGCGGCCGCGCGGTCGGCGGGGACGTGCGGGGCGGGGGCGCCGACCTCCTGGAGCCAGACCGGCCGGCGGGGGTCCTCCGCCCAGGCCTTGGACAGCTCGATCAGATACGCGGCGTGCTGCCCGACGGCGGCGGAGTCGGGGCCGTAGCGCTGCGCGGTCCCGTTGAAGACCCAGGAGTGGACGGCGGTGACGGCGCCCAGGCGGGCGGCGTGGGCGGGGGTGAAGGGGTGGTCGTCCAGATACCAGGCGGCGTCGTAGGCGGCGTGCAGATGGAGCCGGCCGGGGGCGCCCTCCTCGCAGGCGGCGAGCACGCGGCGCAGCCAGGACTCGGCCTGGTCGGGGGTGACGCGGTCGGGGTCGGGATGGGGCTCGCCGGAGAACTGGTCGATCTCGTTGCCGACGGTCATCCCGAGGAAGTTCGGCCGGTCGGCGAGGGCGGCGGCGAGGGCGCGCAGATAGGTGCGCTGGCCGTCGATGACGTCGGGGTCGGTGAAGAGGTTGCGCCGGTGCCAGGTGCGGGTCCAGGCGGGCAGGAAGTCGAAGCTGGAGAGGTGGCCCTGGAGGCCGTCCACGGCGACGTCGAGGCCGCGTTCGCCGGCCGCGTCGACGAGCCGGCCGAGCTGGTCGAGGGCCCGGGGGCGGATCAGGGTGCGGTTGGGCTGGAACAGCGGCCAGAGCGGGAAGACGCGGACGTGGTCGAGTCCGAGGGCCGCGACGGAGTCCAGGTCGGCGCGGACGGCGTCGAGGTCGAAGTCGAGCCAGTGGTGGAACCAGCCCTGGCTGGGCGTGTAGTTGACGCCGAAGCGCGGACCGGGACGGTCCAGGGGGTTCGTCGTGTGCATGCGGTCCCTTCGCGGTGGAGGGGTGCGGCGGACGGTCGTCGTGGGGTCAGCCCTTGATCGCGCCCTCCTCGACCCCTTTGAAGAAGAAGCGCTGGAGCACCGCGAACACGGCCACCACCGGCAGGAAGGCGATCATGGTGCCGGCGGCGATCAGCCGGGGGTTGGCGGAGAAGGTGCCGTCGAGGTACTGAAGTCCGACCGTGAGCGTGTAGCTCGCGGGGTCGTTGAGCACGATCAGCGGCCAGAGGAAGTCGTCCCAGGCCCCGATGAAGGTGAAGATGACGACGACGCTCAGCATGCCGCGGACGGCCGGCAGGCCCACGTGCACCAGCCGCTGCCAGGCGTTGGCCCCGTCCACCAGCGCGGCGGCGTCGAGTTCGGGTGGGACGGCCCGGAAGGCGGTGTACATCAGGAGCACGTTGAGCATGGCGATGGCGCCGGGCAGGGCGACGCCGAGGAGGGTGTCGGTGAGGCCGAGGCTGCGGACCGTGACGTACTGGGAGACGATCGTGACCTCGCCGGGCAGCACCAGCGTGGCGACGAAGAGGCCGAGGACGAGCCGGGCGCCCCGGAAGCGCAGCCGGGCCAGGGCGAAACCGGCGAGGGTGGCGCCGACGACGTTCCCCACGACGGCGATCGCGGCCACGATCAGCGAGTTGGCGGCGTAGGTCCACACCGGGACGGTGTCGGCGACCTGGACGTAGTTGGCGAGGGTGGGGTCCTTCGGCAGGAAGTCGGGGGTGCGGGACCAGACGTCCTCGCCGGGGCCCTTGAGCGAGGTGGACAGCTGCCACAGGAAGGGACCGACGGTGAGGAGCAGGACCAGGACGAGGAGGAGGTAGCGGACCGCCTTCTCGGCGGTGGAGGGGGTACGGCCGCTGCTGCCGGTGCTCATGCCGTCACGCCGCCTTCCGGTTGAGCCGGGCCAGGACGAGCATCGGTCCGACGGTGAGGACGAACAGCAGCACGCTGAGGGCCGAGGCGTAGCCGAGGTGCCCGGTGAAGCCGCGGCTGTACATCTGGATGAGCATGACCACCGACATGTCGCGCCCGCCGGGTCCGCCGGTGCCGTTGGACAGCACGTACAGCTCGGAGAAGATCCGCAGCGCGGAGACGGAGATGAGAACGGAGATCAGGAGCATCGCCGGGCGCACTCCGGGCAGGGTGACGTGCCAGAACCTGCGGACGGCGGAGGCGCCGTCGACGGCGGCGGCCTCGTGCAGCTCGCGGCCGACGTTCCCGAGCGCGGACAGGTAGATGACCATGTAGTAGCCGAGTCCCTTCCACACCGTGAGGGCGATGGCGCTGAACAGCAGCAGCCAGCGGTCGGTGAGGAAGGAGACCGGACGGTCGGTGACGCCGAGCTGGTGCAGCATGCCGTTGAGCAGGCCCCGGTCGTCGAGCACCCAGCCCCAGATGACGCCGACGACGACGGCCGAGGCGACGACCGGGGTGTAGAAGGCGGTGCGGAAGAAGGTGATGCCGGGCAGCTTCCTCTCCACGAGGAGGGCGAGCAGCAGCGGCAGCAGGGTGAGCAGGGGGAGACAGACGAGGAGGTAGAGGACGCTGTTGACGAGGGCGTCGGTCAGCTGGTCGTCGTCGAGGGCCCGCCGGTAGTTGGCGAGGCCGGTGAAGTGTCCTCCGCCGAGCGGTCTGGCGTTGGTGAAGGACAGGATCACGGTGTTGACGGCGGGCCACAGGTTGAAGACGGCCAGCCAGACCAGGGCGGGACCGGCGAGCAGCCAGGGCGTGAACCAGCGCCGGTGTGTCATGGGATGCCTTCCGATGGAGCCGGTCGGTCCGGCGGAGGAGGTCGGTCCTCGGGGGAGCCGGTCAGTCCTTCAGGAGCTGGTTGGCGCGGGTGACCGCGGTGTCCAGGGCCTCCTTGGAGCCGGTCTGGCCGCTGATGGCGAGGGCGATCTGCTGGTTGACCAGCGTCTTGATCGCGTCGTTGGCCTGGACGGGTTCGAGGACGCGGGCCGTGGCCAGCGAGCGGAAGGCGGTGACCTTGGCGTCGCCGGCGTTGCTGCCGTCGCTCCTGCTGAAGAACGGGTCGGCGGCGGAGGCCGTGGTGGACGGGAAGATGCTGGTCTCGCGGGCGAAGGCGGCCTGGTTCGCGGCGTTGGTCACCCAGCGGGCGAGGGCGAGGGCGGCGGCCGGGTTCTTGGTGTTCCTCGGGACGGACAGGCCCTGGACGTACAGCGGCGGGGTGCCCATCGCCGGGGAGGAGACCACCTTGGGGGCGAGGGTCGGGTTGTCCGTGGCGAGGCTGGTGATGTAGTTGGCGCCGGCGGTGGTCCAGGCCGCGGTGCCGGAGCTGAAGAGCTTGGTGTTGCCCGCGTAGGTCTCGGTGAGGACGTCCTTGGGCAGCAGGCCCTCCTTGAAGGCCGCGCGGTAGGTGTCGAGGACGGCGACGGCCTCGGGGGTGTTGAAGGTGAAGGTCTTCCCGTCCCCCGACATGATCGGCACACCGGCGTTGGCCAGGTCCATGAGATTGGGCTTGCGGCTCATCAGATACGTCTGGCCGCCGGACTTCGCCTTGACCGTACGGGCCGCGGCGACGAGCTCGTCGAGCGAGGCCGGGGGCTTCTTCGGGTCGAGGCCGTACCGCGTGAAGAGCTCGCCGTTCCAGTAGTTGACGTCGGTGTTGAGGTACCAGGGGTAGCCGTAGGTGCCCTCGTGGCCGGGGAAGCGGTACGCGTCGAGGCCGCCCTTGACGTAGTCGGCGGCGACCGCCGGGTCGGCCTTGCCGACGTCGAGCAGCAGGTTCTGCTTCACCAGCGGCAGTGCGAAGTCCGGCGGCAGGTTGACGACGTCGGGCAGGGTGCCGCCGGCGGACTGGCTGAGGACCTTGTCCGCGTAGCCCTCGCCCGGCTGGTCGAGCCACTCGACCTCGACGCCCGGGTACTTCTTCTCGAAGCCGGCGATCACGCCCTCCACATAGGCGGTGAACTTCGGCTTGAGGGCCCAGGTCTGGAGCGAGACCTTGCCCTTGACCTCGCCGCCGGTGCCGGCCGGGGCGGGAGAACCGGAGTCCTCGGCGCCGCCGAGACCGCAGCCGGCGAGGGTCACTGCCGCGACGGCGACGGCCGTCCACCGCGCCCACCGGCTCCTTCGCATGTGTCGCACGAGGTTGTCTCCCTTGCTCTGGTGTTGCTCGGGATGTGCGGGACCTTGCTTGACTAAACCGGTCTAGCGATGCGGGACTATGCTCCCGGCTAAACTCCGGTGTCAAGAGAGCGTGCGGAAACGCGCGAGACGAGGGGGCGTCCGATGGCGAGACCCACCATCGCCGACATCGCCAGGGAGGCGGGCGTCTCCAAGGGAGCCGTCTCCTTCGCGCTCAACGGCCGCCCGGGCGTCAGCGAGGCGACCCGGGACCGGATCCTGCGGGTCGCCGAGCGGATGAACTGGCGTCCGCACAGCGCCGCCCGCGCCCTGGGCGGGGCCCGGGCCGGAGCCGTCGGGCTGGTGCTGGCCAGGCCCGCCCGCACGATCGGACTCGAACCGTTCTTCGGCCAGCTGCTCTCCGGGCTCCAGGCCGCGCTCTCCACCCGGGGGACGGCCCTCCAGCTGCTCGTCGTCGAGGACACCGCGGCCGAGATCGAGGTCTACCGGCGGTGGACCTCCGAGCACCGGGTGGACGGCTTCGTGCTGGTCGACCTGCAGGTGCGCGATCCACGCGTCCCCGTCCTGGAGGAACTCGGCACCCCGACCGTCGTCCTCGGCGGTCCCGGCCGGCACGGCCGGCTGCCCGCCGTCTGGGCCGACGACCGCGAGGCGATGACCTCGATCGTCGAATACCTGGCGGCCCTCGGCCACCGTCGGATCGCCCACCTGGCCGGCCTGCCCTCCTTCCAGCACACCCGGCGCCGGATCCGGGCCGTACGGGACGCGGCGCGGCGGCTCGGCCTGGCCGACGCCGTCTCCGTGCCCACCGACTTCAGCGACGCGGAGGGCGCGGCGGCCACCCGGGCCCTCCTCGCCCGGCCGGGGCCGCAGCGGCCGACGGCGATCGTGTACGACAGCGACGTGATGGCGGTGGCGGGCCTCGGGGTCGCGGCGGAGATGGGCGTGCCGGTCCCCGGCGAGCTGTCGGTCGTCTCCTTCGACGACTCCGCCCTCGCCCGGATCGTGCACCCCTCGCTCACCGCGCTCTCGCGGGACACCTTCGCCCTCGGCGAGCAGGTCGCGACCGCGCTGCTCACCCTGGTGGACGACCCTTCCTCGGCCCGGGACGTCAAGAACCCGACCCCGCGTCTGACGGTCCGCGAGAGCACCGCGGCGCCGGCGGGCGACCGGGTGCGTTCCACACCTTGACGCGCTTACTAAAGCCCTTTAGCCTCCGGCTCCGGACCATCGCACATCGCGCCACCGGCACCACCAGCCCCTTCCCCCTCCCGCTGGACCGGAGCTCCGATGAGAAGACCCCTGCATCTCCTGCTGGCCGCCGCCCTCTCCGCCGCGGCGCTCGCCCTCGTCACCCCACCGAGTGCCTCGGCGACGAGCCCCCTGCCCTCCGACAACGTTGTCGGCGCCGTCGCCGCCTCGGGCAACCAGCCGTACGCCTCGTACTGGTACCCGAACACGATCCTGAACTGGGACCCCGCCACCGATCCCGACGCCCGGTTCAACCGCTCCCGCGTGCCGCTGGCGGCCCGGGTGTCCGACCCGGCGCTGAAGGCGAACGCCAACGCCCGCGCCGGCGAGGGCGAGGTCGCCTCGCTGGTGTCCTTCGCGCCGACGTCCAACAACCCCTCCCAGGGTTCCCTCGACCCCCGCTATTACGCCTTCGGACACTGGCAGTACGTCGACAAGCTGGTGTTCTGGGGCGGTTCGGCCGGTGAGGGTCTGATCCTCGCGCCCAACCCCACCGTGATCGACGCCGCCCACCGCAACGGCGTCAAGGTGTACGGCACGGTCTTCTTCCCGCCCACCGCCTACGGCGGCCAGATCCAGTGGGTCCGCGACTTCGTCCAGAAGTCCGGCACCCGCTACCCCGTCGCCGACAAGCTCGCCCAGGTCGCCAGGCACTACGGCTTCGACGGCTGGTTCGTGAACCAGGAGACGGCCGGCGGTGACGCCGCCCTCGCCACCGAGATGCGCAACACCATGCGCTACGCCCGCTCCCTCGGCCCGGTCGAGTTCATGTGGTACGACGCGATGACCGAGTCCGGCTCGGTGACCTGGCAGGACGCGCTCACCACCGCCAACGACTCCTTCCTCCAGGAGGGTGCGCAGCGCACCAGCGACTCGATGTTCCTCGACTTCGGCTGGGACGCCACCGACCTGAACTCCTCCCGGACCCTGGCCCGGAACCTCGGCCGTAGCGAGTACGAACTGTTCGCGGGCATCGACACGGAGGCGAACGGCTACAACACCGGCGTCCCCTGGAGCGCGGTCTTCCCCGCCGGACAGCCGCACACCACCTCACTGGGGATCTACCGCCCCGAGTGGACCCACAACTCCTCGACCGACCGGGCCGACTCCCATGCCCGCGAGGCCCGTTACTGGGACGGCGCCAACGGGGACCCGTCGAACACGACGACGACCTCCGCCTGGAAGGGCCTCGCGCACTACGTCGCCGAGTCCTCCCCCGTCACCGCCAAACCGTTCGTCACCTCCTTCGACGCCGGCCAGGGCGACTTCTACCACTCCGCCGGCGTCCGCGTGTCCTCCGCCGGCTGGAACAACCTGTCCCTCCAGGACGTGCCGCCCACCTACCGCTGGCTGGTGCAGTCCACCGGGACGAAGCTCAAGCCGTCGATCGACTTCACCGACGCCTACGAGGGCGGCTCGGCGCTGCGCCTCACGGGCCCGCTGGACGCCGTCAACACCGTGCGGCTCTACCAGACCCGGCTGCCCGTGTCCGCCGACACCAGGCTGTCCGTGGTGGTGAAGACCCCGTCCGCCGGGCCGACCCGCCTCAAGGCGGCGGTCTCCTTCACCGACGCGCCGACCGTCTTCACCACCCTGGACCTCGGCTCCACCACGACGGCCGGCTGGGAGCGCAGGACCCTCGACCTGTCCGCGTACGCCGGGCGCACGGTGGCCCAGATCGGACTCCAGACCACGGGCACCGCCTCGTCGTACGACATCAAGGTCGGTCAGATCGCCCTGTACGACGGCACGGTGGACGCCCCGGCGGCGCCGACCGCGCCGACCGTCCTCGGCACGACGGACACCGGCGCCGGCGTGAAGTCGCTGCGGATGGCCTGGACGGCCTCCGCCCAGGGGCCGGGCTCCGGCGCGGTGCACCACTACGAGGTGTACCGCCGCAACCCGGACGGCACCCGCACCTTCCTGGGCGCCACTCCCCAGGACAGCTACTTCGTGCCGAAGCTGGAGCGGGTCGGCACCGAGACGTCGACGACGCTCGACGTGGAGGCGGTCTCCACCGAGTTCGGCCGCTCCTCAGCCGCGAGCACCACCGTGACCTGGTCGGCGACGGCCGACGCCAACCTCGCGCTGAACCGGCCGGCGACGGCCTCCGGGCAGTGCAACGCCTCGGAGACGCCGGCCAAGGCGGTCAACGGCGGCGTCTCGGGCGGCAACGCCGACAAGTGGTGCACGACGACCTCCGCCAAGTGGCTGGAGGTGGACCTCGGTGCCGCCCGGACCCTGAACCGTTTCGTGGTGAAGCACGCGGCGGCGGGCGGCGAGAGCGCGAGCTGGAACACGAAGGACTTCCGCCTGGAGGTCCGTGACAGCGCGAGCGCCCCGTGGACCACGGTCGCGACCGTCACCGGCAACACGGCGGCGACGACCACCCATCCGGTCGCGGTGACGGCCCGTCATGTCCGGCTGGTGATCACCGCGCCCACCCAGACCTCGGATCCGGCGGCCCGGATCTACGAGTTCGAGGCCTGGGGGTCGTAAGACCGGGAGACGGCCGCCGCGGGGTGTCGGGCGTCTCGGGGAAGCGGGCGTCAGGCCTGGGCCGTGGCGACCTTCACCCCGAAGCCGATCAGGACGACCCTGGTGATCCGCTCCATGGTCCGGCGTACGGTGGCCCGCGCGAAGAACGCGCGGGCCCTCGCCAGCAGCAGCACATAGCCGCCGAGCCAGACCACCGTGAGCGCCGCGTGGACGAGGACCAGGAGCGACATCCCCGTGTGCGGGGAGAGGCCGTGGGGCGCGAGCGTCGGCAGCAGACCGGTGTAGAAGACGGCGATCTTCGGGTTGAGGACGTTGCTCACGAGGCCGGTGCGCCAGGGATGCCCGGACGGCGGCGGTGTCTCCACCGCCGCCGGCTTCCCGTCGTGGCGGCCCCGACGGGCGGCGAGCAGGGACTGCACCCCGAGGAGGACGAGATAGACGGCGCCGGCCAGTTTGACCACGGTGTACGCGGTGGCGGACGCGGCCAGCACGGCGGCGAGCCCCGCCACGGACAGCACGCCCCAGACGAGCAGCCCGGTGCTGATCCCGGCGACGGTCCGCAGGCCGTCGCGCCACCCGGCGGCGACCGCGCGGCGCGTGACGACCGCCATGTCCGGTCCCGGCACCATGGTGAGCAGGGCCAGCACACCGGCCGCGGCAAGGAATTCGTACACCATGCCGACGAGTCTGCCACCCGCCACCGACAGTTCCCGACCCGGCCGCCCGCGGTGCCGGAGCCTGTTCCGCGGGCGGGCGGTCGTGGTCGACTGGAGTGCATGACACAGCTGAGCCGCACCTATGTGGACGAGTGCCTGAACGGGAACGAGGGACTGCGGGACGCGGTCGCGCGCGCGGAGCTGCCGCCGGCCTTCGACGAGGCCTGGCGCCGCCATCTGCTGCCCCGGCCGTGGTTCGTGCGGGCGGACGAGATGGCGCGGTTCGCACGGGACCTGGAGGAACTGTTCGAGCTCCTCGTCTCGCTGCCGGACCGGCTCTTCGACGGCGACCGGGCGCGGTTCGCGGCGGAGCTCGGTCTCGCGCCCCGGCACGCGGAGCTGCTGCTGCGGGCCGCCGAGGGGCGCCCGGCGAAGCTGGGGCGCGCCGACGCGTATCACGACGGGACCGGTTACCGGCTGCTGGAGTTCAATCTCGGCAGCGAGGTCGGCGGCATGGACATGGCCGTGTGCAACGAGGCGCTGCTCGGGGTCGGGGAGTTCAAGGCCTTCGCCGCCGAACACGGGCTGCATCATGTGGACACGGCGGCGCGGCTCGCGGCGGATCTGCGCGCCCGGGCCCGGCCCGCGCTCGCGGGCGGCGGGGCGGAGCCGGTGGTCGGGCTCGTCGAGGGCAACGGCGCGGTGGCCTCGTACGGGAGGCTGATGCGGGCCTTCCAGGAGGCGATGGCGGCGCAGGACCTGGAGCTGCGGATCGGCGAGGTCGGCGAGCTGCGGGCCCGGCCGGACGGCAAGCTGACCCTGGGCGGCGCCCCGCTCGATCTGGTGCTGCGGAACTTCGGCGCGCGTCAGCTGCTCGACGACGCTGCGGGGCCGGAGGTCGCGGAGCAGCTGTTCCGGGCCCACGAGGCGGGCCGCACGGTGCTGTTCACGTCTCTGGAGAGCGGTCTGTACGCGCACAAGAACGCGCTCGGGCTGCTGTCGGACCCGCGCTGGGCCGGGGCCTTCGACGGAGGGGAGCGTGCCCTGGTGGACCGGGTGCTGCCGTGGAGCCGGACGCTGCGGACCGGCGCCCCCGCGGCGCTGTTCGACGAGTGCCGGGAGCGGCGGGAGCGGCTGATCCTCAAGCCCGGTGCGGGGTACGGCGGTCTGGACACCTATGTCGGCTGGGAGTGCACGGACGCCGAGTGGAGCGAGGCGCTGACGGTCGCCGCCGGCCGCGGCTATCTGGCGCAGGAGCGGGTGGTGCCCCGTCCGGAGCCGGTCCAGGATCCAGCGGAGGGCACGGCCGACGGCTCGGCCGGGGGCACGGCGGAGGACTGGATCGCGGCGGTGGGCGTCTTCCTCGCCTCCGGTGGTTACGCCGGGGCGCACGCCCGCGCGAACCGGGCCGACGGCGGCGCGATCGTCGGCATGAGCAGCAACCCCGGCACCCGCATGGCCTGCGTGTTCTCCCACCCCTGAGGGCGCGGTACCGGGCCTGCCTCAGCCCCGCCCGTCGCGGCGCATCTCGTAGCGCCAGACCTCGTCGCGGTCGTACTCGTGCGGCGTGCCGGGCGGGGCCGGCGGGAGGCGCCGGTCGCCTTCGACGCAGCGTTCGTCGTCGTGGCGGGCGAGGCCGTACACGGCGGCGACGCGGACCCGGCGTTCCGGGTCGTCCAGGAGCGCGGCCATGGCGTCGGCGAGGTCGGGGGCACGGTCCTTGCCGGAGGCGACCGTGTAGCAGGCGCGGTACCGCACGTCCGCGTCCGGGTCGGTCATCAGGGCGAGCAGCGTGTCGCGGACGGCCGGGGCGAAGGCCGGGGCGTGGCTGTCGAGGCCGCCGGCCACCGCGTGCCGGACGCGGGGGTCCTGGTGGTCCGCGTGGGGCAGGAGGGCCGTGTCCACCTGCGGGGAGGGGTGCTCGGACAGACCGAGCAGCACCTCGGCGAGCACGGCGGGGTCCTCCTCGGCGGCCGCCCAGTCCGTGAAGAGCCTCAGGGCGGGGGTCTTGAAGGGGTCCTCCTCCCGGTCGTCGAAGAGATAGGTCAGCCGCAGCACCTCGGCGCCGAAGAGCCGGTGCGCCGGGTCGGGGTGCGCGCGCAGGGCTTCCGCGGCCCGCCAGGTGTGCGGGTCGCGGCGGTGCGCGAGGAGCATGGTGGACGCCGACCAGGTGGGGTGCTCCTGGTCGGGGCGGCTCAGCGCGCGTCGCCTCAGCTCCTCGAAGGAGAGGGCGGTGCCGAGCCTCGCGTCCAGGTCCGTGAGGACCGCCCCGTGCCCGTCCCGTACCGTCGCCCCGTCGAGCGCCAGCTCGTCCACGACGTGGAACTCGCCGTCCGGGACGCGGGTGCGGGCCACGGGACCGCGGGCGCCCGTACGGCGCCGCAGTTCCGCCTCGGCGCCCGTCTCGTACCACCGTCGCGCGAGGTCGTGTGCCTCCCGCAGCTCGTCCTCGTCGGGCGTCCACCGCCCCGGCTCGCTCAGCACGGCCTCGGCGAGTGCCGGTGAGCCGGAGTCGACCGCCTTGCGCAGCGGCCGTACGCCGTCCGGTCCGTGCTGTTCGCGGTCGGCGCCGTGCTCGACGAGGAGCCGGGCGGTGGACGGGGCACGGCACTCGATCGCCAGGCACAGGGCCGGGGTTCCGCGTTCGTCGCGCGCGTCGGGGTCGGCGCCCGCCAGGAGCAGACGTTCCACGGCGTCGGTGTCCCCCGCCCGTACCGCCGCTATGAGAAAGGCTTCCACGTACGTCCTGTTCCTCGTCGCCCGTTCTTCCGGTCCAGGGTGCCGTGTCGGTCCCGCCGGGTCCGCACCGGCCTCACGGCCGGTGCGGGTTCAGTGCACCTCGACCCCCTCCGGGGTGGACGGGCTGTCGTCGAGGAAGCCGCCCGACTGGTGCTGCCACAGCTTGGCGTACGGCCCGTCCGCGAGGAGCAGTTCCTGGTGGGTGCCCTGTTCGACGACGTGGCCGCGGTCGAGGACGACCAGTCGGTCCATGCCGGCGACGGTGCTGAGGCGGTGCGCCACGACGAGGGCCGTGCGTCCCTCCATGAGCCGCCACAGGGCGTCCTGGACGAGGATCTCGCTCTCGGAGTCGAGGGCGCTGGTGGCCTCGTCGAGCAGCAGGATCGGCGCGTCGCGGAGGATCGCCCGGGCGAGGGCGACGCGCTGGCGCTGTCCGCCGGAGAGCTTCACGCCGCGCTCGCCGACCATCGTGTCGAAGCCGTCCGGCAGCGTGTCGGCGAACTCGGTGACGTGGGCCGCCTCGGCCGCGCGGCGGATCTCGGCCTCGGTGGCGTCGGGCCGGGCGAAGGCGATGTTCTCCCGCAGGGTGCGGTGGAACATGGCCGGTTCCTGCGGGACGTAGGCGATGAGGCCGCGCAGGTCGGCCTGGGACATCCGGCTGATGTCCTGGCCGCCGATCAGGATGCGGCCGGCGTCGACGTCGGTCATCCGCAGCAGCAGCCGGGTGAGCGTGGTCTTGCCGCCGCCGGACCGGCCGACGAGGCCGATCTTGGTGCCGGCGGGCACCTCCAGGTCGAGGTCCTCGAAGAGCGGCTTCCCGCCGCCGTGGGCGAAGGTCACCCGCTCGAAGCGCACGTCGGCGGCGCGGGGCGAGCGCAGCGGCTCGGGCGACTCGGGGTCGACGACGGTCGGCGGGGTGAGGAGGAGTTCGGTGAACTGGGCGGCCTCCGTCATGGAGCTCTCCAGCCGGCGGTAGATCTGGTTGAACTCGAACATGATCCGGGTCGCGTTGGAGTAGTACGTGAAGGCGACGATGACGGCCTCCACGCCGTGCTGCCCGGCACCGAGGGCGAGGGCGACGACCAGGCCGAGGACGTTGGTCAGCACGGACAGCGGCGCGACCAGGGTGTCGATGCGCAGGTTGCCGTAGTCCCAGGAGCGCAGGGTGAGCCGCCGGGACTCGGCGACGCGGGAGCGGTGCTCGGCGGCCTCGCGCTCCTCCGCGGCGAAGGCCCGGACGGTGTCCATGTTCATCAGGCTGTCGGCGACGTGCCCGGACACCCGGGCGATGGCCTCCTCCCGTTCGCCGACGAGCACTTGGCGGCGGCGGATCAGCGGGGTCACGCACACGGCCGTGAGCACGATCATCACGAGGAGGCCGACCACGAGGAGCGGCTCGTAGGTCCACAGGACCACCGACGCGAAGGCGAGCGGCACGAGTCTGCCCATGACGTTGAAGGTGAGGGCGTCGACGAACTCCTCGAAGCGGGAGGCGAAGCTGAGGACGCGTTTGGTCAGCGATCCGGCGAAGTTGTCGTGGAAGAACGCGGCGTCCTTGGCAAACAGTTCGTCCATGCCGACGACGTAGAGGCGCTCGATGCCGAGGGCGTCGAGACGGTTCAGGCAGTGCAGTCCGACGCGCCACAGCGCCTCGGACAGCAGCAGGACTCCGGCGAAGCCGAGCACGTACGGCAGCATCGCCCCGAGCCCGGTCGCGGCGCCGGTGCCGTCGTCCCCGGCGATGCGTCCGACGAGTTTCGCGACGAGGAGCGGCGCGATGTAGGCGATGCCGATGTTGCCCAGCGCCGGGAGCAGCAGCGCGGGCGCGGTCAGGAGGCGGAGACGGGCCAGTTCCCGTCCGTAATAGCGAAGGGCGAGGGTGACCGGGCCTTTGCCCGGTGAACTTCCGCGTGATTCGGGCGTTCCCATTCCAACCCTGTCTTGTCGGGCCTTCAGGTGAGAATGGGAAGTCTCCCGCACGACCGCTCGCGCGGTCCAAGCGTTTTTCGGCGGCTTTGACCGTGAGGACCTGCGGCCCTGAGGTGTCGGGGAATGCCTCGGGTGCCTGAGGTGTCCGGGGCGCCTGAGGCCCCGGTCCTAGCCCGCGGCCGGGACGCGGAGGCTGAGGCAGGCCCGCAGGGCGCTGTCGACGTGGGCGCCGAGGCCGGGCTCGGGGGCGAGCACGGCGAGGCGGTGCATGGTGAGCGCCGCCTCCCAGGCGGAGGTCTTGGCCAGGGAGTTGCCCCAGGAGGCGGCTTCGAGGCGCGCCCAGAGGTGGGCTCCGAAGCCGAGGTGAATCGTTCCTGCCCGGGACTCCTCCTCGTCCAGGGCGTGGCGCACCGCGGTCAGGAACGTGACGGCGTCCCCCGGACCCAGCGCGTCGATGACGATGCGGAGGTACGGGGCGATCAGGCCGGTCACCTCCGGCCAGTCCGCCTCGTCGCCGAAGCGCTCGCACAGTCGTACGTTGAGCGGGTGTCCCATGTCGTTGGTCATGCATGCACAGATACGTTTCCTCGCGTTCTGTACAAGGCCGCGACACGCGGTACGGCACCCTGCGCCGCCCGTATGGAGGGCCGGGATTGCATCGGGCGGACCCGTCGCGGCGAGGAGGACGGCCTCCCCCGCCGACGCCCCGGGCCGGCCGGTGACAAGCCGGCCGGCCGATGCTCCGTCAGCCGCAGGAGGGCGCGGGGCCGGTGGTGCCGAGCTGGATGAGGGCGGGGGCGGGGGCGCAGCAGCCGCCGCCTTCGCTCTGAGCTGCGTCGGCGTCGGTGTCGGGCTGCTCGAAGAGGCCGGCACCGCCGCAGACCCCGGTCTCGGGCAGGACGAGATCGACGCGCTCGGCGGACTCCCGGTCGCCGGCGATCGCGGCGACCACGGAGCGGACCTGCTCGTACCCGGTGAGGGCGAGGAAGGTCGGGGCGCGTCCGTACGACTTCATGCCCACGAGGTACACGCCCGGCTCGGGGTGGGAGAGCTCGTTCACGCCGTGCGGGTAGACGGTGCCGCAGGAGTGCTGGTTCGGGTCGATCAGCGGGGCGAGGGCTACGGGGGCCTGGAGGCGCTCGTCGAGGCCGAGGCGGAGCTCGGAGAGGAAGGACAGGTCGGGGCGGAAGCCGGTCAGGACGATGAGCTCGTCGACCGGGTCGAGCCGGCGGCCGTCCTCGGCCACGAGGACCAGCCGGTCGCCGCCCCGCTCGATCGCCTGCGTACGGAAGCCGGTGACGGCGTCGGCGTGGCCCTCGTCGACGGCGGCCTTGGCGGCGAGGCCGAGCGCGCCGCGGGCGGGCAGCTGGTCGGCGGTGCCGCCGCCGAAGGTGGCACCGGAGATGCCGCGGCGCAGGATCCAGGTGGCGTGCGTGCCGGCACCGTCCTCGGACTTCGCGAGCGCGGCGAGGGTCGCGAGGGCGGTGAAGGCGGAGGCGCCGGAGCCGATGACGGCGGTGCGCTTCCCGACGTAGCGGGCACGGACGGCGCTGTCGTCGAGGTCGGGGACGCGGTAGGAGATCCGGTCGGCGGCCGCGCGCTCCCCGAGGGCGGGCAGGCCGTCGCCGCCGGCGGGGCTCGGGAGCGACCACGTACCGGAGGCGTCGATCACCGCGCGGGCGAGGACGCGCTCCTCGCGGCCGTCGGCGTGGGTGACATGGACCGTGAAGGGCTGGGTCTCGCGGTCGGCGTCGACGATCCGGTCACGGCCCGCGCGCGAGACGCCGGTGACCGTGGCGCCGAAGCGGATCACGTCACCGAGGACGTCGGCGAGCGGCTGGAGGTAGTCGGCCGCCCAGTCGCCGCCGGTCGGGTACGTCTTCGCGTCGGGCTTCACCCAGCCGGTCGGCGCCAGGAGCTTCTCCGCCGCCGGGTCGGTCACCTCGCCCCAGGTGGAGAAGAGCCGCACGTGCGCCCACTCGCGCACCGCCGCGCCCGCCCGGGTGCCCGCCTCCAGGACCAGCGGCTCCAGGCCCCGGCCGACGAGGTGGGCGGCGGCGGCCAGACCGGCGGGGCCGGCCCCGATGACCACGACGGGGAGCTGCTCGGTGGCGGTGGTGGTCATGACGTTCCCCTAGCTGTATCGATGCCTGTCGATCTCTTCTGTCCACAGCATCGCAGCTGCTTCGACGAACGTCAACATAGACATTCATCAATTCAGGAGCTCCATGGGCGCCCTGATTCGATATGTGTCAACATAGATGCATGTCGAACATCAAGACCCTGCCGCTGCTCGGATCCGACTCCGTCGAGCCCTGCTGCCCGCCGCTCGACGAGCGCCCGCTGACGGCCGAGGAGGCGGAGCGGACCGCCGTCATGTTCAAGGCACTGGGCGATCCGGTCCGACTGCGGCTCTTCTCGGCCATCGCCTCCCACGAGGGCGGAGAGGCGTGCGTCTGCGACATCTCCGACGTCGGCGTCTCCCAGCCGACCGTCTCCCATCACCTGAAGAAGCTGAAGGAGGCCGGACTGCTCTCCTCCGAGCGGCGCGGCACCTGGGTCTACTACCGCGTCGAACCGGCCGTGCTGGCCGCGATGGGCCGCCTCCTCACCAAGGCCGCCGCGGCCTGACCGTCACGCCCGGGGCCGGGCGAAGACGACGGCGACCAGGGCGAGACCGACGACCGCGCCGACCAGCTGCACGCCGACGAAGCCGGGGACGGATGCGGGGGCGATGCCCGCGAAGGTGTCGGTGAAGGCGCGGCCGACCGTCACCGCCGGGTTCGCGAAGGAGGTCGAGGACGTGAACCAGTAGGCGGAGCCGATGTACGAGGCCACGGCGACGGGCGCGAAGCGGAGGCGGTCCGTACGGGCCAGGCCGAAGATCAGCAGGATCAGACCGGCGGTCGCCACCACCTCACCGAGCAGCAGGTTCCCGGCCGAGCGGTCGTGCGTGGACCACTTCACCAGAGGCTCGCCGAACATCGCGTCCGCGAGCACCGCGCCCGCTATCGCCCCCACGGCCTGCGCGGGGACATACGCGGCGAGCTCGCGCCCCGTCACCCCGCCGCCGCCCTCGCGCCGCCCGGTCCACCACTCCGCCAGGCTGACCACCGGATTGAAGTGCGCGCCGGAGACCGGCCCGAGGAGGGCGATCAGGACGCCGAGGCCGAAGACGGTGGCCGTGGAGTTGGCGAGCAGTTGCAGTGCCACGTCGTCGGTGAGCCGGGTGGCCTGGATGCCGGAGCCCACCACGATCGCCACCAGGGCGGCGGTGCCGACGAGCTCGGCGGCGGCGCGGGCGGTGAGCGGCGCCCGGAGCGGGGCGACGGCAGGGATCTCGGGCGCGGCGGGGACGGCGGGGGCGGTGGTCACGGGCAGGCTCTCTTGGTGTCGGCAGAGGCGCGGGCGGTGGCGGCCAGGTCGGCGAACTGTCCGGCCAGGGCTTCGATGACGTCCGGCTTGAGCCGGTAGTAGGTGAACCGCCCACAGGGCTCGGTCTCCACGACGCCGGCCTCGCGCAGCACTCTCAGATGGTTGGAGAGATTGGTCTGCCGGGCGCCGGTCTCCTCCACGAGGTGGGTGGTGCACAGCGTCTCGCGGGCGAGCAGGCTGACGATCCGGAGCCTCAGGGGGTCGGCGAGGACCCGGATCAGATCAGTGTCGACTGACGTCATCATGGACTGATACTTTCACATCGGCGAAGGCTGACACCAGCCCGCGCCGCCCCCTGGTGCCGTACCTGCCCTGCCGTGAGGAAGAACCGATGACCGCCACGACTCCGCCGCTCGCGTCCGTGCTCTTCGTCTGCGTCCACAACGCCGGCCGCTCCCAGATGGCCGCCGGATTCCTGCGACACCTGGCCGGCGACCGCGTCGAGGTCCGTTCCGCCGGTTCGGTCCCGGGCGACCAGGTCAACCCCTCCGCCGTCGAGGCCATGGCCGAGATCGGCATCGACATCGCCGACCAGAGGCCGAAGGTGCTCACCACGGAGGCCGTCCAGGCATCCGACTACGTCATCACCATGGGCTGCGGCGACGCCTGCCCGGTCTTCCCCGGCAAGAAGTACCTCGACTGGGCCCTCGAGGACCCGGCCGGCAAGGGCGTCGAGGCGGTCCGCCCCATCCGCGACCGGATCCGCACGCGCATCGAGGCCCTCATCGCCGAGATCGACGCCCGCTGACCCGCCCGCCGGAGCTCAGAGCCAGCCGTTTCGGCGGAAGCCGCGGTGGATCATGAAACAGGCGGCGACCATGACGCCCATCACCAAGGGGTAGCCGTAGGTCCAGCGCAGCTCGGGCATGTGCTCGAAGTTCATGCCGTAGACGCCGCAGACCATGGTGGGGACGGCGACGATCGCGGCCCATGCGGTGATCTTGCGCATGTCCTCGTTCTGCGCCACGGTCACCTGCGCGAGATGGGCCTGGAGGATCGAGTCCAGCAGGGCGTCGAAGGACGCGACCTGCTCGGTGACCCGGGCCAGGTGGTCGACCACGTCGCGGAAGTAGGCGCGGAACTCGGGGGCGACAATGGGCAGGGGCTCGGCGGCGAGCCGCTGCAACGGCCGGCCCAGTGGCGTCACGGCCCGCTTGAGTTCGAGGAGTTCGCGCTTGAGCTGGTAGATGCGGCCGGCGTCGCCGCGGTCCGCCTGCTCGGAGAAGACGGCGGTCTCGATGGCCTCGATGTCGTCCTGTACGGCGTCGGCCACGGCCAGATAGTCGTCCACGACGTGGTCCGCTATCGCGTGCAGCACGGCCGAAGGCCCCTTGGCAAGCTGCTCGGGCGTTGCCTCCAGGGCCTCGCGGAGCGGGCCGAGCGAGCCGTGGCCGCCGTGCCGGATGGTGATGACGAAGTCCGGCCCGGTGAAGGCCATCAGCTCACCGGTGTCCACCACCTCACTGGTGGCGGTGAGTTCGTCGTGCTCGACGTACCGGACCGTCTTGAAGACGGAGAACAGCACCTCGTCGTACTGCTCCATCTTCGGCCGCTGGTGGGCGTGGACGGCGTCCTCCACCGCCAGCGGGTGCAGTCCGAAGAGTTCGGCGAGGCCCGCGAACTCCTTCTCGTCCGGCTCGTGCAGCCCGATCCACACGAAGCCGTCGCCGCGGTCCCTGCGGCGCACGCGCCGCAGGGACTCCTCGGCCGAGCGGCAGTCGTCCTGCCGCACTCCGTCCACGTACACCACGCAGTTGACGACCGCACTGCCGAGCGGCGAGCGCGCCGGGTGACTGAGGTCCACGGCACGCCGGTACGTCCGGCGGACGGCGCTGCGCAGGCGGTGGATCATCGACACGGGGTCACTCCTTCGGGCGGATCGACGTCAGTCTGCCAGCGCCTCCATCCGTACGACAGACAACCCGGCGCCGACGCCCGTGTGCTGCGTCTCACCAGCGGTACCACCGCGCGCTGCCGCCCCGCGGCCGGGCCACGAACCCGACCAGCCACAGCACCAGCACGATGGCGGCGATCCACCACAGTGCCTTCAGCGCGAAACCCGCGCCGAAGAGTATGAGCGCCAGCAGAAGAACCAGAATCAGGGGAACCATGTGTATCAACCTCCGATGCGCCGCCTTCCCCGAGGTCCCGCTCCTATGCACCTCCGGTCGGCCCAACGGCCGGTGACCCCGCGGTGCGTGCCTCGTTGGGGGACCCATGAGCGGAGCTGAGCGGACAGAGCAGGCAGGGCGGACAGAGCCCGTGGAGCAGGCGGATCGGGCAGCGCGGGCGGGTGACGGCCGGTGGGCGTACATCGGCTCGTTCACGTCGGGCGGCGGTCGGGGCATCACGGTCGCGGCGGTGGACCCGGCCGACGGGGCGCTCACCCCGGTCACGACGGTGAACTCACTCCCCGATCCCTCGTGTCTGGCGCTCGTACGCGACACCGGTGTGCTCTACGCCGTCAGCGACGCCGACCCGGGGCGGGCGGCGGCCTTCCGGACCGGGGACGGGCGGCTGGCCCCGCTGGGGGCGCCCGTCGACGTCGGCGGTGCCGGCCCCGCGTACCTCAGCGTGGCAGGCGGCCGGCTCCTCACCGCCAACTACGGGGCCGGCAGCGTCAGCAGCCTGCCCCTCGGCTCCGACGGCGGGCCGGCGGGTCCGCCGGCCGTCCTTCGGCACGGGGGATCGGGGCCCGACCCGGAGCGGCAGACCGGCCCGCACGCCCACCAGGTGCTGCCCGACCCCGGCGGCCGCTGGCTGCTCTGCGTGGACCTCGGCACCGACTCCGTACGGGTGTGCGCGCTCGACCCGGACTCCGGCGCGCCGCGCCTGCACGAGGAGACGGCGCTGCGCGCCGGTTCCGGTCCGCGGCACCTGGCCTTCCACCCGGACACCGGCCCGGACGGCGGCGTGGTGTACGTCCTGCACGAGCTGATGCCGCAGCTGACGGTGTGCCACTGGGACGCGCGTGCCGGGCGGCTCCGCCCGGTGTCCGAGATCGCCGTCGTCGGCGACGACGTGCCCGAGGGCGTGCGGGCCTACCCGTCCGTCGTGCTGGTCGCGTCGGACGGGCGCTTCGCGTGGGCCGCGGTGCGTGGCACGAACAGGATCGTCACGCTGTCCCTGGAGGACGGCGCCGAGCGGCCACGGGTGACGGGCGAGGTGTCGTGCGGCGGCGAATGGCCGCGCGATCTCGTGGCGGACGACTCGGGGCGCCGGCTGTACGTCGTCAACGAGTGGTCCGGTGACATCACCTGGTTCGCGGTGGATCCGGACGACGGGCGGCTGCGCCCGGCGGGTGCGGTGGAGGTGCCGGCGGCGGCGTGCCTGGTGTTCTCCTGACGCCGAGGGCCGTGCGGGGCGCCGGGTGCTCCCGGGGCGCCCGGTCAGTCCTGGACGCCGCCGTCCCGGTCGTCCCGACCGCCGTCCCCGCCGCGGTCGTCGTCTCTGTCCCCGCCGCGGTCGTCGCCCCCGTCCTCGCCGTTGGTGTGCCGGACGCGGGCCCAGACGGGCAGGGCGAACCAGCAGATCAGGTACCAGGCGAGGACACCGGAGACGAGCCAGGGCACATAGCCGTCGTGGGTGGCCACCCGCAGGATGAGCAGGAGCGCCGAGGTCAGGGTCGCGAGCAGCAGGACGAGACCGACGAAGGTGAGCCGGGCGGCCCAGGCGACCGCCTGCGGCTTGATCCGCCGTCCCGACACGATCCGGTGGAACGCCACGGGCCCTATGAGGGCTCCGGTCGCCAGGGAGCCGAGCACGACCGTGACGATGTAGATCGTCTTGTCCGTCTGTCCCAGCTCCCGGAAGGTCGGGGTGAAGACCACGGTGAGCAGGAAGCCCAGCAGGATCTGCACCCCGGTCTGGGCGACCCGTATCTCCTGGATGAGCTCCTGCCACCGCCGGTCCGCGCGCTCTTCCCGGGTCTCGCGGCGCCCCGGCCGCCCCGACTCCGCCGGCCGCCTCGACTCTTCCGGCCGCCCCGTTCCCGACTCTTCCGGCTCGTGGCCGGCTCTCGCATCCGTTGCCATGCGGGGCGTCTTCCCGCGAAGGCGTTCCTCATCCGCGGCCGGAGAGCCGAGCACTCGGGGCAGGTGTGATCCGCGCGTGACGGGTTACGCGAGGACGGGTGAACCGCCGTTCCCCGTCGGGGGACGGTCCCGTCGAACGGAAGGGGTTTTTCCCATGTCGAAGGTCGAGGAGTCCGTCGAGGTCGACGTGCCGGTCCGCGCCGCGTACGACCAGTGGACCCAGTTCGAGACGTTCCCGCGCTTCATGGACGGGGTGGAGCGGATCGAACAGCGCACGGACACGCTGACGCACTGGGTGACGGAGATCGGCGGTGTGCGGCGGGAGTTCGACGCCGTGGTGACCGAGCAGATCCCGGACGAGCGGGTGGCCTGGACGACGGTCGAGGGCGAGGCCCGGCAGGCGGGCGTGGTCACCTTCCACCGTCTGGGCGACGCGCGCACCAAGGTGATGCTGCAGATGGACTTCGACCCGGAGGGGCTGACCGAGAACGTCGGCGACAAGCTCGGCTTCGTCAAGCGACGGGTGACGGGCGATTTGAAGCGGTTCAAGTCCTTCATCGAGGAGCGGGGCGGCGAGGCGACGGGCGCCTGGCGCGGGGCGGTCTGAGGTCTTCCCGGCGGCTGACGTCCGGCCGAAGCCCATGCAGGGCTGACGACGTCGGGGCAGGGCTGATGTCCTGCCCCGACGGACGCCGGAAGGGGCCTGGGAGACCGGAAGCGGGAGCCGCACGCCGGAAGCGGGGCCCGGGACCCCGGAAGCGGCGCCGGGCCGGGCCCGCGGGTCACATCTTGCGCCACTTGGCCTGGCCCAGGGAGAACAGCCCGAACAGCACGAGTCCCACGGCGACCGCGACCAGGAGCCACGGCCCGGCCGGCGTCTGCGCGAAGGAGCGGAGGGCGTCGTCGACGCCCTTCGCCTGCTGAGGGTCGAACGTGATCGCCGCCTTGAGGCCGAAGAAGCCGACCGCGGCGAAGACCAGTCCGCGCCCGACCCCTCCCGCGACGCCGGTGACGTTCATGAAGCGGCGCTGGAGCCGCGTCATCCCTCCCCATGTCAGACGCTCGCGGAACTTCCGCAGCACGGCCGCGCCCGCGATGCACACTCCGGCGACGATCAGCCCGACGGCGACCGCGCCGACCCACCATTGTCCTCCCGGCAGTGCGAGCAGCCGGCCGGTGATGTCCTCGCTCTGCCGGTCGGTCGAGCCCGCGCCGCTGCCCCGCTCCCCCACCGCGAAGGTCAGCACGAGGAAGGCCACGACCGCGTAGAAGACGCAGCGGGCGGCCGACGCGGCGCGCCGGGTCGCCCGGTCGCCCTTCGGGCCGGCGGCGCCGAAGAGTGCCTCGGTGAGCCGCCACAGGGCCATGCCGGCGAGCCCGAGGCCGAGGGCCCACAGCATGACCGCTCCGAAGGGGGTCGAGGCGACCTCGGCCAGGGCCCCGCCCCGGTCGGCCTGCTCCTTCGTCCCCGACAGTCCGATCCGCACGGCCAGCGCGCCGACCAGCAGATAGAGCACGCCGCGCGCGACGAAACCCATGCGGGCGGCCGCCCGTACGGCGGTCCCGCGGGCGTCCGCTCCGTCGACCGGGACGAACGAGCCCGTCGGACCCGTCGGACCCGTCGAGCCGGTCGGGCCGGTCGAGCCAGTGGATGTCATGTCCGCTCTCCCCTCGTAGGCACCCATCCGGGTGCCCCGTCTCTCCGCGCCGAACCACCCGTGGCGAAGGGAAGAGGACCGGCCTCCTAAGGCTCAGGCCGCGGGGACCGCCCGCTGGAGGGCGGTGATGACGCGGTCCAGCGCGTCCGGGCTTTGCGGGTCCGTGAGGTTGGACCAGAGTTTGAACATGAAGCGCCGCAGAACGGGCCGCTGGAGGCTCCGGGTGGCGACGAGCTTCATCACCCGGGGGTGGTTCAGGGCCTGCACGACGAGCCGCCCGACCGTGAAGTAGCGCCCGTACGCCTCACGGATGGCCTCCGGGTAGCGGAGCAGTACCTCCTCGCGGGCGTGAGCGGTGGGGCGCGCGACGGCGCGGGTGACCGTCTCGGCGGTCAGGCGGCCCGACTCCATCGCGTAGTCGATGCCCTCGCCGCTGAGCGGGTTGATCATTCCCCCGGCGTCACCGGTCAGGATCAGACCGCGGGTGTACTGCGGGCGCCGGGTGAGCCCGGCTGGGAGCGGCGCACCGCGCAGCGGGGTGGTGGCGTGGTCCTCGTCGAAGTGCCAGGCCGAGGGAAGGCGGGCGGTCCATTCCCGGAAGAGCTCGCGGTGGTTCACGTCGGGCGCCCGTCCGATGTGGAACGTGCCGAGGCCCACGTTGAAGGCGCCGTCACCGACGGGGAAGATCCATCCGTAGCCGAACGGCATGTACGTCCTGCCGCGGCTGTCGCGGGTCTCCAGGTCGAGCCATGCCTCCAGGTAGTCCCGGTTGCGGTGCGGCGCCGCGTAGTAGCGGCGCACGGCCACGCCCATGGGCCGGTCCCTGCGCTGGTGGAGGCCGAGGGCCACGGCGAGCCGGCTGGAGGCGCCGTCGGCGGCGACCACCAGCGGGGCCCGGTAGGTGTACGAGGCGTCACCGCGCCGTGCCGTCACGCCGGTGACACGGCCGGTGGCCGCGTCCACGACCGGTTCGGTGACCTGGGTTCCTTCGAGCAGGCGCGCGCCGGCGGCCACGGCCGTGCGGGCGAGCAGATGGTCGAAGTCCGTCCGGGCCCGTACCAGCCCGTAGTCGGGGTACGACGCCACGGCGGGCCAGGGCATCTCCACCGTCGTGCCGGAGCCGTGGGCGCGCAGGCCCCGGGTTCTGACCCAGTCGTCCCCCGAGACGTCGACGCCCATGCCGACGAGTTCCCTCACCGCGCGCGGGGTGAGTCCGTCTCCGCAGATCTTGTCCCGGGGAAGGGTGGCCTTCTCCAGGAGCAGGACGTCGTGGCCCTCCCGCGCCAGGTGGTACGCGGCGCTGCAGCCGGCGGGGCCTGCGCCGACGACGATGACGTCCGCCGAGTCGTGGTGGGGAGACAGGTCGTCCATGGGATGTGTTCCTCTGCTGGGGCCGGAGGGGGTGGGCGGAAGGGCGGCGTCCCATCCGTACCCACGGCCCCGTGGTTTCGATCACCTCTCCCCGAGGTTCTCCCCCGACCGCCGTCGCGCCACCGGTTTCGCGGCGAAACCCTTCCCGTACGTGCCGGGGGCCGTGAGCGGGCCGGTTCGGGGTAGTCGAGGGCTGTGAGGGCGGCCGGGACCTGCTCCTGGCGGCACGGATCGAGAGGCGCGGGAGGTGAGCGCCATGGCGAGCACACGGACGGATGTCACCGCGGTCGCCCGGGATCACGGTGATCACGGTCAAGGTCACGGTCCCGGTCACGGTCGGATCGCCGGCCGGGCCGCGGGCAGGCGGCCGATGAAGGAACCCCTGACTCAACCGGTCAGGGAACCCGCGAGGGAACCGGTGGGCGAGCTGGTCCAGCGGGCGTCGCAGCAGCTGAGCGAGCTGGTGCGCGGGGAAGTCCGGCTGGCGCAGGCCGAGATGAAGGAGAAGAGCAAACGCTACGGCAAGGGCGGCGGCCTCTTCGGCGGCGCCGGGGTCGTGGGGTTCCTGATGCTCCAGGCGCTGGTGGCCACCGCGATCGCCGCCCTGGCGATACCGCTGCCGGTGTGGGCGGCCGCCCTGATCGTCAGTGCCGTGCTCGGTCTGATCGCCGCCGTCATGGCGCTGACCGGCAAGAAGGAGATCGACCGGGCGGCGCCCCTCGCGCCCGAGCAGACCATCGAGAACGTCAAGGCCGACATGGCCCGGATCAAGGAGAGTGCGCACCGATGAACCGTCCTTCGCAGGACAAGCGGACCGACACCGGTCCCGAGGAGCTGCGCGAACAGGTCGAGCGGACCCGTGCCGAGCTCGGGCGGACCGTGGCGGCGCTCGTGGCCCAGGCCGATGTCAAGGCCCGGGTGAAGGAGAAGGCCGCCGAGGTGAAGGAGGAGGCGTCGGTCCGGGCCGACGAGGTCAGGGCCAAGGCCGCCGGTCTGGCACACCGGGCGCAGGAGAAGCTGCCGCCGGTCAGGGACACCGCGAACCACGCCGCCGTGGAGGCCCGGGCCCAGGCCGCCCGGGGCACCAGGGCGGCGCGCGACCACCGGAAGCTGGTGTTCGCGGCGGCCGTCGCCGGTGCCGTCGTGCTGTGGCGGGTCCTCCGCCGCGGGAAGGGGTGAGGTGAGCCGGATGAAGGCAGGAAAGGTCGCCTACAAGCCGGTCGGCCTGGCGCTGGGCGCGGTCAGCGGTCTGGTCGCCGGAACGCTGTTCAAGCAGGCGTGGAAGGTGTTCGACGACAGCGGTGACGCCCCGGACGCCACCGACGAGGACCGGACCTGGAAGGAAGTGCTGATCGCGGCCGCGCTGCAGGGCGCGATCTTCGCCGCGGTGAAGGCAGCCGTCGACCGCGCCGGCGCCACCGCCACCCGCCGGGTGACCGGCACCTGGCCCGGCTGACCTTCGTCGTCCACGACCCCGGGCCGGACCGGTACCAGCCCCGGCCCGGGGGCGGTGGAACGCACCCGTTCGCCCGAGGGGCATCCGCTACCGTCGGGGGCATGACGGTGCTGATCATCGGAGCGAGCGGGTTCCTGGGAACCGAGCTGGTGCGTCAGGGGAGTTGCGCGGGTCGTGTGACGGCCGCGACGTACCGCTCCCGGCCCGGCGAAGCGCCCGGCACCTCGTGGCACCGGCTGGACCTCCGCGATCCTCATCGCCTCGACACGGTCATCGAGACGGTGGCCCCCCGCACGGTGATCAACGCGTCCAGCGGCGGCGCCGACTGGGCGGCCACCGCCGACGGCTCCGTGCGGCTGGCCGAGGCGACGGCGAGGAGGGGCATCCGTCTGGTGCACGTCTCGAGCGACGCCGTCTTCTCCGGGACCCACGTCCGATACGACGAGACGGCGCTTCCCGATCCGGTGACTCCGTACGGGGCCGCGAAGGCGACCGCCGAGACGGCCGTACGTCTCCTCCACCCGGCCGCGGTCGTCGCCCGCACCTCGCTCATCATCGGCGACGGCACGTCAGCCCACGAACGCCTCGTGCACCGACTCGCCTCCGGCGAGCGGGACGGCGCCCTCTTCACGGACGACATCCGCTGCCCCGTCCATGTCACCGACCTCGCCGCCGCCCTCTGGGAACTGGCGGTGTCCGACGCGACCGGCGTCTTCCATCTCGCCGGCCCCGACGCCCTCAGCCGCTACGCCCTCGGCGTCCTCATCGCCCGCCGCGACGGCATCGCCCCCTCCCTCCTCCCCACCGCCCGCCGCGCGGACTCCCACCTGCCGGGCGCCCTCGACGTACGTCTCGACTGCCACACCACGCAACGACGGCTGCGCACCCGACTCCGCGGGGCCAGGGAGTTCCTGGAGACCGTCTGAGTTCAGCGCACCGGAGTGGCGGCCCAGTGGAAATGCCGGGCCCCGCGCCGCCCGCCGGGCCCGGCGTCCCCCCGCCTGGCCCGGCGTCCCGCGTGCCGCCGGCGCGCCTGTTCACCCCTTCGGAGAGACACCCCGCACAACCAGGGAAGATCGCGCGACTTACGGGGTACGTGCCTTCAGGCAAGGGGCGACGCCCAAGAACTGTTGTCGTTTGACAACAATAGCCGGGAGGCAACAAAGTAGCCATGTCGGAAGTGAGCGGGGAAGGACCACGAATGCTCCGGTGGACGGAGACCGCTCGGTGTACTGGCGGCCGGCACCGAAGGGTGACAGCGGCTACCGGTGCCGCGACGGCGGGTCAGGCGGTCCGGCTGCCGGAACCCACGGCGTCGTCGTCGTGTATCTGCGTCGCCGCGGTGACGCAGAACGCCTCCAGGCCCTCCAGCAGCGCGACGCGCTTGACGGCCGGCATGTCCGCCAGCACCTTCCGCAGCTCCTGCTCCCTGCGGGCGCGCAGGTCGGCGAGGAAGACGCGGCCCCGGCCGCTCAGGTGCAGGCGCACCTCGCGCCTGTCTTCCGTGCCCATCACCCGCTCGACGAACCCGGCCGCCTGCAGCCGGTCGCACAGCCGGCTGGTCGACGGCGGGCTGGAGGCGAGGGACTCCGCGAGGGTGCGCAGGTTGATGCCGTCGTGGTGCTCGAGGATGTGCAGCACGCGCAGCTGGGACGCCGAGGTGGGAGCGGTCGACGCCCGGCCCCACACGACCTCCAGCAACTCGACGGCCGTGGTGGTCACACGTGCGACCTCATCGGGCTCGGGGCGGCGGAAGGCAGTCACGGTCACACTCTCACAGGCACTGGGGTGCCTGTCAGCGTACTAGGTGTGCGCGCAGGTTACAGATGGATCGGGCGACCGACGCGGCGCGCCCGGGGGCTGGGGCTCCCGGGCGGGTCACGCGCGTCGTCCGACGGAAGATCGGTGGTATTCCCCTCATGAAGAGATTCATCGCCGCTGAGCGCGCTCTGCGCACAGCGGCTCCCCACGAGTTGCTCGACGCCATCCGAGCCGTACTGATCGAGCAGTACGGCGCGGAGGACGTCGAGCTGTTCATGGCCGATTACGGCCTGACCGTGCTTCAGCCGGTGTCGGTGCTGCCGCACACCCTGGAACCGGTCTCGGTGCACAACAGCCCGGTCGGCCGCGCCTTCGGCTCGCAGGAGCCGTACTGCGAGGAGAGACGCGACGGCCGCGCGTGTCTGTATCTGCCGGTGACCGTCCGCGGTGACCGGCTCGGGGTGCTGGCCGTCACCCTTCCCGAGTGTGCCACCGCACGCCGGTGGCAGCCCGAGCTGGCCGAGATCGCCGAAGTGCTGGGGCACGAGGTGATCGTCGCCGAGCGCGACACCGATCTGTACCTCCAGGCGCGGCGCAAGGACCGGCTCACGCTGGCCGCCGAGATGCAGTGGCAGCTGCTGCCCGGCCGCTCCTGCTCCCGCCCCGAGTACGAGCTCGGAGCCCAGCTGGAGCCGGCCTACGCGATCTTCGGCGACAACTTCGACTGGTCCGCCACCGCCGACCACCTGATGCTCTACGTCACCAACGGCATGGGCGAGGGCATAGAGGCGTCCCTGCTGACCAACCTGGCGATCAACGCGCTGCGCAACGCCCGGCGGGCCGGCATCTCCATCGCCGACCAGGCGGCCCTGGCCGACCAGGCCGTGTACGCCCACTATCAGGGGCGCTGCTATCTGTCGGTCCTCATGTTCGACTTCGATCTGGCGACCGGCCGCGCCAGGGTCGTCGACGCGGGATCCCCTCAACTGCTGCGGCTGCGCGACGGCGTGGTGGAGCGGGTGAACTTCGACGCACAGCTCCCCCTGGGCATGTTCGAGGAGACCGACTACGCGGCCCAGGACTTCCACGTCGAGCCCGGCGACCGGCTCGTCTTCGTCAGCGACGGCGTCCACGCCGTGGCCTCCCCGAAGGGCGAGGCGTACGGGGACGCGGCCCTCGCCCGGGCCATCCAGGCCACCCGCCTGCTGCCCGCCGCCGAGGTGCCGCGCGCCATTCTGCGGGAACTGACGGGCCACCGCGGCGGACCCGTACCGGACGACGACGCCCTGGTCGTGTGCCTGGACTGGCACGGCAGACCGGCCGGTGAATGACCGGCGGGGCGGCCCGATTGTGTCGATCGCGTGTTGTTCGGCCCGTACCGCCCACGCTAACGTTTGTCATGTAGCAATAATTGCCTGCTGGCTCGCCGTCCGGCCGGCCGCAGACGCTCGTAGCAGGGAGACGATGCAGGTGGCGGAGTACGACACGGCCCCCGAGGTGACGGAGAAACTGGCCGGCTTTCTGACCGCGCGCCGCGAGCAGATCGCCCAGAGGTGGGCGGACGCCACCTTGTTCCGTACGGTCTTCACCGTCTCACGGGACGAGGCGGTCGAGGCCTGCAAGGCCGTCGTGGACGCCCTGGCCGACGTGGCGCGCACCGGACGCCTCGAGGACCTCGACGCTCCCGGCTTCGCCACCGTACGGGACCAGCTCGGCCGGATGTCCGCGTCCAGGTCCCAGGCCGGGTACAGCCCGTCGCAGATCGCCGACGAGGTGGCGGGCCTGCGCGCGCCGGCCGCCGCGCTGCTGCGAGCCGACTTCGGGACCCCGGCCGACACCGCGGGCACCGCGGGCGGGACCGGCACGACCGGCGCGACCGACTGTGTGCTCGCGCTGACGGTCCTGATGGGCACCCTGCGCCTGGTGGTCATGCAGACGACGGTCAGCGCCGGTGAGGAACTCATCGCGCGGCAGCGGGAGCAACTGCTCGAGGTGGCCACCCCGGTCATCAAGCTGTGGGAGGGCGTCGTCGCCGTCCCGCTGATCGGCACCCTGGACAGCGCCCGCAGCCAGGTCGTGATGGAGAACCTGCTGGAAGCGATCGTCGACCAGCGGGCCCGGTACGCCATCCTCGACATCACCGGCGTGCCGACCGTCGACTCGCTCGTGGCCCAGCACCTGATGAAGACCGTCGCGGCGGCCCGGCTGATGGGTGCGGAGTGCGTCGTCTCCGGCATCCGTCCGGCGATCGCGCAGACCATCGTCCAACTCGGCATCGACCTCGGGTCGATCCTCACCCGGGCCAGCCTGGCCGACGCCCTGGCGTACGCGCTCACCGAGCAGGGCATCGTGGTCTCCGCCCGCCCGGCCGCCGGAGCGAACGCGCGGTGACCGGCTTCTCCGCCTCCCGCCCCGGGACCGTGCCGGTCCTGGCGCTCGGAGACGTCCTGCTGGTCACCCTGCAGGGAGAGTTGCACGACTCGGTGGCCGCACGGCTCCAGGAGGACATCGCCCAGGCCATCGCGACCAGCCCGGCGCCGGTGCGCGGTGTGGTGATCGACATCTCCGGAGTGGAGATCGTCGACTCGTTCCTCGGCCGGATCCTGGCCGAGATCGGCTCGAGCGCGCGCCTGTTGGCCACCCGGACGGTGCTGGCCGGCATGCGCCCCGCCGTGGCGATCACCCTGGTCGAGCTGGGTCTCACGCTGCCCGGCCTGGTCACGGCACTGGACGTCGACAGGGCGCTGTCCCTGTTGGGACGCGCCCCTGCGGGGGCCCCACCCGCTCAGCAGGAGGAGGGTGCGTGATGCATGCCTCACTCGTCTCGACGACGCTGCCGATCGGCTCGGACGCGGATCTCGCCTGGGTACGTCAGCAGGTGCGGCAGGCCGCTGCCGGTCTCGGCTTCAGCCTGGTCCAGCAGACCAAGGTGGTCACCGCGGCCAGTGAACTGGCCCGGAACACCCTCGTGCACGGCGGCGGGGGGCATGTGCAGATGACGGTGCTCGAGGAGGCGAGCCGTCGCGGGCTGCGGCTGTCCTTCGTGGACACCGGTCCGGGCATCCGGGACATCGAGCTGGCCATGACCGACGGCTACACCTCCGGCGGCGGGCTCGGCCTGGGCCTGAGCGGGGCCAAGCGGCTCGTCCAGGAGTTCGCCCTCGACAGCCGCCCCGGGCACGGCACCACCGTCACCGTCACCGACTGGTCCTCCGCCGTCCCCTCACCCCGCACGGGTGCGCCGTGAGCAGGGTCTGGGACATCCCGGTCCAGGACAGCACCCGGGTCCGGGACGTCCGCGTGGCCGCGGAAGCCGCCTGCGCCACCCTGGGGCTCGACGCGCACGCCACCGCCGTCGCGGCGCTGGTGGCCACCGAGTTGGCGACCAACCTCGTCAAGCACGCCAAGGGCGGCCGCATCGTCATCAATCTGGTGGGTGCCTCCGACACCCGGGTGCGGGACGCCCTCGGCGTACAGATCACCTCGCTCGATCACGGGCCGGGCATCGCCGACGTCGCGGTGGCGCTGCGGGACGGCTACACGAGCGTGTCGTCCTCCCTCGGCGCGGGGCTCGGCACCTGCCTGCGCATATCCAGCGACTTCGATCTGTACAGCCGGCCGGGCCGGGGCACGGTCGCCGTGGCGCGTATCGGCCCGTCCCGGCCGGCGGCCGCCCCGTACCAGCGGCCGGCCTCCGCCACCGGCGTCCGGGCGGGAGGGATCAACGCCTCCCTCGCCCACGCCGAGCATTCCGGCGACGCCTTCGGCTGGGTGCGCTCCGGACCACGGGTCACGCTGATGCTCGCCGACGGCCTCGGCCACGGCGCGAAGGCGGCCGCGGCGTCCACCGCCGCCGTCGAGGAGCTGCGCCGGAAGGCGGATCTGGAGCCGGTGGACCTCCTGCGACAGCTGCATGCCGCCTTGCGGTCCACGCGCGGCGCGGCCGTCGCCGTCGCGCAGTTCGACGAGAGCACACGGCGGCTGTCGTTCGCCGGCGTCGGCAACATCGGGGCCCGGCTGCGCACCGACGACGGGTGGCAGCACCTCATATCCCACCCGGGCATCGTCGGAGCCCACTTCCCCGCCACCGTGCCCGTGCACCGGTCGCCCTGGCGGTCGGACAGTCTTCTCGTCCTGCACAGCGACGGGCTCCCCAGCCGCTGGGAGCCTCCGCGGGACCCCCTGTCCCTCACGCGCGACCCGGCCGTGGTGGCCGCGGTCATCCTGCGGGACGCGGGCAGCGCCGCGAGCCCGCTCCGCGACGACACCAGCGTGGCCGTACTGGCCCCCGACTTCCCGGACGGACGTCCATGACCGAGTCCCTCGGCGTCTGGAGGATCGCGTCGACCGCCGACGCGGCCCAGGCCCGTGCCGCCGTCGACCGCGTCGCCACGGACGGAGCGGCGCCGGCCCTGGAACGAGCCCGCCTGCTCGCCTCGCTGACGGCGCGACTGCGCCGCTGTCTCGGCCGGGGCGCCGCGTGGGAACTCCACCTGGAGTTCCGGCGGACCCCGGCGGAGCACGGCGGCCGGCTCGACGTCTCGCTGCGGCCGGCCGACCCGTCCACACCGGGGCCGACGGCCGAGGCGCCCCTCGGCTGTGACCTGCCCCGCCGGCCCGCGCGGCCGAGCCGATCCGCCGGCCTCCCGCTGCCCGAGGCCCTCCTGCGCGCCGACGAGAACACCGCGACCGTCCTCGGCCTCCTGGACGAACAGCAGAAGCTGGTCGAGATGCACCGGGAGGAGCTGCACCAGACCAACCAGGGCGTGCTGGCGCTGCATGCCGACCTGGAGGCCGCCGCCCTCGCCCAGCGCGAACTGCTCCGGGCCGAGCGGAGCGCGCGCGCCGAGGCCGAGCGGGCGCGGCGCCTGCTGACCTTCCTCGGCGACGCCAGCGCCGCCATCACGTCCTCCCTCAGCCACACGGACATCGTGCGCCGTCTCACCGATCTGCTGATGCCCGACTTCGCGCAGCGGCTCGACGTGTGGCTCTTCGACGAGGAGAACGACGACGAGCACACCGGCACCGTACGGGAGCACACGGCGGCCGCGGTCGTCGCCGCCCGCACGGGCCGCCCCCAGTACGCCTCCGCCCACCCCGGCAACCTGCCGGGCATCGGGGACCTGCCGCCCTCCGCGCTGTCCCCGACGCGCCCCGTCCTGGCGATCCCCCTCCGGGCCCGCCGCCTCGTAGGTGTCCTCACCCTGACCGCCCCCGACTCCGCTCCCGGCTTCGACGCGGACACCTCCGTCATGCTGGTCGAACTCGCCCGCCGGGTGAGCGTCGCGCTGGAGAACGCCCGCCGTTACGAGCAGTACCGCGACACCGCCGAGACCCTCCAGCGCGCCCAGCTCACCGATCTGCCGAAGCCGCCGGGCATGCGGCTGGCGGCGCGCTATCTTCCCGCCAGTCAGGGCATGAACATCGGCGGCGACTGGTACGACGCCTTCCACCAGCCCGACGGCAGTCTGCTCGCCGTCATAGGGGACGTCACCGGCCACGGCCTGCACGCCGCCGTCGTCATGGGCCAGTTGCGTACGGCCTTGCGCGCCTACGCCGTCGAGGACAACAGCCCCGCCGACATCCTCACGAAACTGCACCACATGCTCCGGCATCTGCAGCCCGAGTTGTACGCCACCGCGATCGTCGCCCGTTTCCGCCCCGGCGAGCGACAGGTGGTGTGGGCGTCGGCCGGCCATCCCCCCGCCGTCGTGCGCGGCGCCGACGGCACCGTACGGACCCTGGACGCCAAACCGGGCGTGATGCTGGGCATCCCGATCCCGTGTACGTACACGGATCACGTCGACGACCTGACGCCCGGCTCCTCGCTCGTGCTGTACACCGACGGTCTCGTGGAGCGGCGGAGGCAGGGCATCGACCCGGGTATCGAGCGGCTGGTCCAGGCCCTGGGCACGCTGAGCACGCCCGAACTGGAGCAGGATCCGGACGCCGCCGCCGACGCCCTGCTCAAGCCTCTTCTGCACGACTCCGAACACGACGACGACGTCTGTCTGCTGCTCTGCCACGTCATGACGCCCACGGAGCGGGAACCGGACGGGGAGCCGAACCGGTCGGGCCCCCGTTCCGCACCTGCGGAAACCGGCCCCTCTCGGGGTAGCGTGGAGTCCACGAGGCGAGAGGGTGGATGCCGTGAAAGCCCCTGAACCACTCACGTCCGCGGAGGCGCAGCTGCGCGCGGCCCCGCCGCACGCCCTGGTCGCCACCGCCCGGCGGCTCCTCGCCGAGCGCGTCGGTGCCCTGGAGGTGACGCTCCTCCTCGCGGACTACGGCCTGACCGTCCTGCAGCCGGTTTCCCATCTGCCGTACACCGGCACCCCGGTTCCCGCCCACGACGGGCCCGCGGGCACCGCCTTCATCAACCAGAGCCCGGTCATCGAGGTGCTGCGCGAGCCGGCCGGCCACCGCGTGCACCTCCCGCTCACGGTGCGCGGCGACCGCCTCGGCATCCTGTCCGTACGGCTGCCCGCGGGGGCCGCGGACCCGGAGACCGTGCTCCGGCTCGGGGACTTCGCCACCGCTCTCGGCCACGAGGTCTCCACCGCCGACCGTGACACCGACCTCTACCTCCAGGCCCGCCGCACCCGTCGCCTCACCCTGGCCGCCGAGATGCAGTGGCAGCTGCTGCCCGGTCGCGGCTGCGCCCGCGAGGAGTACGTCATCGGCGCCCATCTGGAGCCGGCCTATGCCATCGGCGGGGACAACTTCGACTGGTCCACGAGCGCCGACCACCTGATCCTCACCGTCACCGACGGCATGGGGCAGGGCATCGACGCGTCCCTGCTCACCGGTCTCACCGTCGGCGCGCTGCGCAACGCCCGGCGGGCCGGCATCAGCCTGACCGACCAGGCGTGCCTCGCCGACCAGGCCGTCTTCGCCCAGTACGGCGGGAAGGTGTACGCCTCCACGCTGCTGCTGGACTTCGACCTCACCGACGGCACGGTGCAGGCGGTCGACGCCGGCTCCCCGCAGCTGTTCCGCCAGCGAGCCGGCCACACGGAACGGATCGAGCTGGAGGCGCAACTGCCGCTCGGCATGTTCGAGGAGACGCTCTACACGCAGCAGACCTTCCGGGTGGAACCCGGCGACCGGCTCATCGTGGTCAGCACCGGGGTGCACGGCACCCGCTCGGCGGCGGGAGACCTCTTCGGCGAACAGGCCCTGCGCCAGGTCCTCAGTGCCACACGGCCCGCGCCCCCGCACGAGACGGCGCGCTCGGTCGTCGCCGGGCTGATCGAGCACTACGGCAGCAGGCAGCTCATGTCCGACGCCGCGGTGGTCTGCCTGGACTGGAGGGGCCGCCGAACCTGACCTGACCGTCGGGCGGACAGGGCTCCGGACTCGGGGTTTTGGACTCGGGGTTTTGGACTCGGGGCTCGACCCAGCGTTCCGGACTCGGGGCTCCGGCCTCAGGGTTCGGGTTTCCGGGCCCCCGGTTCCCCGGGTCCGCGGGCCTGTGCCGCCAGAAAGCCCCGCATGCCGTGGAGCAGTGCCTCCCGCTCCGCCGCCCCCATGGCGGCGAGTACGGCGCTCAGGGCGTCGGACCGGCGGGACGCCACCTCGTCCAGAACCAGCCGTCCCTGTCCCGTGAGGTTCAACCGCACTTCCCGCCGCTTGTGGGGGTGCAGTCCCCGCTCCAGCAGACCGGCCGCCTCCAGCCGGTCGCACAGCCGGCTGGCGGTGGGAAGCCCTATCTCCATGCCTTCGGCGAGAGCGGTCAGATTGAGCCCCGGCTCCGACTCGAGGAGTCGCAGGGCCCGCAGTTGGTGCGGCGACAGCCGCAGATTCGCTCCCTGAGCCGCCACCGTCCAGAGGTCCGCGAGGCTGTCCACGGCATCGGCGATCGCCAGCGCGAGGGACTGGGGATCGACGCCCGTCCCACCTGCCTGGTCGTCGTCCCCGGAGCCGCTGAGCCGAGTCACGAACACATCGCTTTCAGTAATGGCCTGCTCATACCGATACCACCCTTATTCAAGCGCGGTACCCGAACAGATGCCGGGCAAGCACCGCCGGCCGGGCCATCGTAGGACTCAGTGAGGGGGAGGACACCCTGGTCCGCGCGGCGCCGGCCGAAGCGACCGGACAGGCTCCGCCTACCCGGACTTCCGCTGTCGTACCCGCCCGCCCGGCACCGGTATGTATAGGGGCGGTTCAGCTGCCGGAGCCCGAAGGGGCACCGGTCGATCCCGCGGCTTCGTCACTCAGGGCGCCGGCCAGAATGGCGTCGAGCAGCCCTGGATAGCGGGCGTCGAGGTCCTCGCGGCGCAGGGAGAGGAGGTTCTCCCTGCCGGAGGGGTGCTGCCAGATGACGCCGCTGTCCCTCAGCACCCGCCAATGGTGCGTCATGGTCGACTTGGCCGTCACGCCCAGGACATTCAGGACGCTGCCGCAGTTGTGCTCTCCGCCGGCGTCGAGCACGCGGACGACACCGAGCCGTACCGGACTGCCGAGCGCGGACAGGACGCTCTCGATCCGGATCTGATCGCGGTCTGGGTGACGCAGGCTCATTGTTCCACTGTACTGCGACAGTCCGACGGGCGACCCGCACACTCCAATTGTACTAACGTTGCCGAACAATCGAACCGTACGTAAGAATACGAACAGTCGTGACCCACCCCCGCACCCGAACCCACGAAGGGGCGCTTCAACATGTCCACCTCATCCGCGTCGCGCCGAGAGACCTCGGGCGGCGCCACGCGCCAATCGGTCTGGATCCTGGCGCTGCTGGCCCTGGCGCAGCTGGTCTACGCGCTCGACCTCAACATCGTGTTCGTCGCACTCCCCGAGATCGGCTCGGACTTAGGCTTCCCCGGCCAGACCCAGCAGCTGGTGGTCAGCGCGTACGTCGTCTTCGCGGGCGGCTTCCTGCTGTTCGGCGGTCGCGCGGCCGACCTCCTGGGCCGCCGCCGGATGTTCGTCCTCGCCCTCGCGCTGTACGCGGCATCCTCGCTGGCGGGCGGACTGGCCGGAAGCCCCGCCGTCATCATCGTCGCCCGCGCGATCCAGGGAATCGGCGGCGCGCTGCTCCTGCCTTCCACCCTTTCCCTGATCAGCACCCTTTTCGAGGAGGGCCCCAGGCGGAACCGGGCGCTCGCGGTCTGGGGCGGCGCCGGAGCCAGCGGCCTGACCCTCGGCGCTCTGCTCGGCGGTGTCCTCACGGAGAGCTTCGGCTGGCCCGCGGTCTTCTACGTCAACGTCCCCATCGCCGGACTCATCGCCCTGGCCGCCCTGTTCGTCATCCCGCGCGACCCGGCCCGCGGTGAGCGCCGCGCGTTCGACCTCCCGGGATCGCTCAGCGTCACCGCCGGAGCCACCCTCCTGGTCTTCGCCCTCGTCGAGGGCCCCGAACTCGGCTGGGGCAGCCCGCTGGTGATCGGCGCCCTCGTCGTCGCCGTCCTCGTGCTGATGGTCTTCGCGGTCGTCGAGGCGCGCAGCGCCGACCCGTTGATGCCGTTCCGGCTGTTCCGCAACCGCAGCCTCACCGTCGGCATGGCCGTCACCTTCCTCTACATGGCGACCTTCGGCGTCCTGCCGTACTTCCTCACCGTCCTGATGCACAGCGTCCACGGCTACAGTGCCTTGGAGACCGGCCTCGCCTTCCTGATCCCCTCCGTCGCCATCGCCATCGGCACACAGCTCGGCGAACGATTCGCCGGCCGCTTCGGCACCCGTACGACATTGATCACCGGTTTCGCCATCGGCGCGATCGGCACGGCCGGCCTCGCCCTCGGCTTCGACGCGGACGCGGGCTACGGCCTGCTGGCGCCCGGGCTCGTCGTGTCCGGCGTCGGCCAGGGCATCGTCTGGACCGCGATGTGGATCGCGGCCGCCACCGGCACCGCGCCCGAGGAGCAGGGTGTCGCCAACGGCATCGCCTCCACCGCCCTCAACATCGGCAACGCCATCGGTCTCGCGGTGTTCACCGTCCTCGCCGACATCGGCACCGAGGGCAAGACCGGCGCGGCGCTGCGGACCGCCACCGCCGAGGGCGAGTTCCTCGTCGTCCTGCTCACCGCCGCCGGCATGGCCGTCGGCCTGCTCGTGACGCTCGCCCTGCGCCGGAGCGATCCCACCACGATCGCGTCGACGTCGACGTCGGAGGCGACGGCGACGCCGGCATCGGGGAGCGACGACGCCCTGCTGACCCGCTGACCCGCTGACCCGCTGACCCGCTGACCACCGAAGGCTAGATGAACATGATTATCGTCCGCTAGTGTGTGCCCGCTCGTGCCGGGTGATCCCCGGTGCGGGCCACGGGCGTTCCGCCGGATCACGGTGGACCAGGAGCAAGGGGGCGCGGAGTGGTCGAGGGTTCCGGAGGTACGGCGACGGCATCACCGCCACGTCCCCCTGACGGGCGCGGCGGTGGGGCCGACGGCGGGCGGAAGCGCGGGGCGCGGACCGGTGCGGCCGGTTCGGTGCTGGTCGCGGCCGTGCTGGTCGCGGTGCTCGCGGGGCCGTGGGTGGAGGCCGCGTTCGGGCTCGCGGCGTTCGGGGCATGGCGGACGCTGCTCGTGGCCATCGTCGTCCAGGGCGTGCCGTTCCTCCTGCTCGGCACCGTCGTCTCGGCGGCGATCGGCGCCTTCGTCCCCGCCCGGGTCTTCTCCAGGGCCCTGCCCCGCAATCCGGTGCTCGCGGTTCCGGTGGCCGGCGCCGCCGGAGCGGTGCTCCCGGGGTGCGAATGCGCCTCGGTGCCGGTCGCGGGCAGCCTGATGCGCCGCGGTGTGGCACCGGCGGCGGCACTGACCTTCCTGCTCGCCGCGCCGGCCATCAACCCGGTGGTCCTGGTCTCGACGGCGATCGCGTTCCCCGGCAGCCCGGAGATGGTGGCGGCGCGGTTCGGCGCCTCGCTCGTCACCTCGGTCGTCATGGGCTGGCTGTGGATCAGGTGGGGGCGAGAGGAGTGGCTGCGCCTGCCGAAGGGGCACCCGGAACACGGGCCCGGAGCGAGCCGGCTCGCGGCCTTCCGGCGCGGACTGCAGCACGACTTCCTGCACGCGGGCGGCTTCCTCGTGGTCGGCGCCATGGCGGCGGCGACCTTCAACGTCCTCGTGCCGCCGTCCGTCCTCGAGGTGTTCTCGGAATCGCCGTGGCTCGGCGTGCTGGTGGCGGCGGTGCTCGCCGTGCTGCTGTCGGTGTGCTCGGAGGCGGACGCGTTCGTCGCCGCGTCGTTCACCGGCTTCTCCCCCACCGCGCGGCTCGCCTTCATGGTGGTGGGGCCGATGGTCGACATGAAGCTGATCGCTCTGCAGTCGGGGGCCTTCGGACGGGCGTTCGCGGTGCGGTTCAGCGCCGCCACGTTCGTCGTGGCCGTCCTGTGCTGCGTACTCGTCGGAGGCGTACTGCTGTGACCGGACGACCGACCCGCGCGGACGATCCGCGCCGCCCGCTGAGCGAACTCGGCCTGCCTCTCCTGCTGGTGCTGACCGGGGCCGGTCTGCTGCGGGCCACCGTCCGCAGCGACGTGTACCTCCGGTACGTGAAGGAAGGCCTCTGGCCGTTCCTCGTCGCCTCCGGAGCCCTCCTCGTGGTCCTCGGCCTCGCCGGAATCGGCGCCGAGGTGGCACGGCGCCTGCGGCAGCCGGTGCTGCGGCGCGACGCGTCCGGCCGCGTGCACTGGCACCACCCCTCCGAGGACCACACGGGAGCCCACCACGATCATGGTCCCGCGACACGCGTCGCCTGGCTCCTCGCCGTACCGGCCCTCACCCTGCTGTTCGTCGCCCCGCCCGCCCTCGGCTCGTACACCGCCTCACGCGACGGCGCGGCGGCCCGCGTCGACCGCACGGCCTACGAGGAACTGGCCGGCGCCCGGACGACGCCCATGGCGCTGGAGGAGTTCATCGGACGCTCCCTGTACGACTCGATGAGTCTGCGCGGCCGCAAGATCCGGCTGACGGGCTTCGTCACCGCGGGCAGGAGCCCGGACACGTGGTACCTCAACCGTCTCGTGCTCAGCTGCTGCGCGGGGGACGCGCGCTCGCTGAAGGTGGAGATGCACGGGGCGAAGGCCCCCCGCACCGACACCTGGGTCGAGGTCACCGGGGTGTGGCGGGTCGACGACGTCAGCGACGAGAACCCCGTCCCGGCCTTGGACGTCGGCGCCGTGAAGGCCGTCGACCAGCCCCGCAACCCCTACCAGGACGCCCCGCCCACCGACGACTGAACGACCACCGGCTCCGAGGACGGCACCGTCTCCCGCCGGCTGAAGCACAGGGCACCGGGAGCCGGCCTGCCGGACGCCGGCACCGCATAGGCTGCATCGGAGAGTCCGTGCGTCCCGGCCGACCCGTGCGGGGCGCCGGCGGAGAGTGATGAGGCTGTGATGGGTGAGCAGACGAAGCCCGAGGTCGACGTTCCGAAGGGTGCCGCTCCCACCGAGCTGACCGTCCGCGATCTGATCGTCGGGGACGGGGCCGAGGTGAAGCCGGGCATGGTGGTCCGGGTGCACTACGTGGGGGTGACCTTCGCGTCCGGAACGCAGTTCGACGCTTCCTGGGACCGCGGCGAGCCGTTCAAGTTCGCCCTGGGCGGCGGCCGGGTCATCAAGGGCATGGACCGGGGCGTGCGCGGGATGAGGGTCGGCGGTCGACGCGAGATCGTCGTTCCTCCGCGTCTCGGCTACGGCAAGGAGTCGCCCTCACCCCTGATCCCGGCGCACTCGACCCTCGTCTTCGTGGTGGACCTGCTCGACTCCTACTCCCCGACCGCCGGGTGGAGCAGCACGTCCTGAGCCGGGCCGGCCAGATCGCGGAGCGTCTCGGCGGCGCGTACCGCGGCGTCACCGCAGCAGTTGTTGAACAGGACGTGCAACTGCTCGGTCCGGTCCGCCAGACAGCGCAGGCGCGGAAGCCAGGCGGCCAGTTCCTCCCGGGTGTAGGCGTGGCGGAAGCGGTCCTCCTTGCTTCCGGTCCCCCAGGCGGTGCTGCGGCCGTGAAAGCGGACCACCGCGAGGCTCGAGGACGTGACGGGTGTGACGGCGGGCATCGAGGCGGGCAGTCCCTGGACCGTGTCGACGGCCACCGCGGTGACGTCCAGGTCCCTCAACAGGGCGGCGGTGCGCTCCCGCCGGTCCTCGCGCCACCAGTCGGGATGGCGGAACTCCACGGCCATCGGCCACTCGTACGCCCGTTTCCTGGTGGCGTGGAGCACCGCCTCCGCCCGCGCCCCGGGACCGAACCACGGCGGGAACTGGAACAGCACGGCGCCCAGCCGGCCGGACTCGCGCAGGGGCCGCAGGGCCGCGCCGAAACGGTGCCAGACCTCGTCGAGCAGCTCCGGGTCGCCGAGGGCGTGGCCGCGCAGGTCGGCGGGCAGGGCGGTCGTGCGGGTCGGGTGGCCGGTGAGGAGGGAGAACGCCTTGACGTCGAACCGGAAGCCCGGCGGAGTGCGTTCGTTCCAGAGGAGGCTGTTGCGCACGCTGGGGAGAGCGTAGTAGCCGGCGTCGACCTCCACGACGGAGAAGCGTTCGGCGTAGTGCCGCAGCCTCCCCTCCGGGTCACGCCGCCCGGGTGGGTACCACCCGCTGGCCACCAGTGCCTTGTCCGTCCATGAACACGTCCCGATCAGAAACTCACCCATGCCGGCCGTCCCTTCTTCGCGGCCCCTCTACCCGGGAAAGCCCTCGGCACGGCCCCGGGCGCACGAAAGGCCGCCCCCTCACGGCGGTGAGCACGGCCCGCGTCCTGCGTTGCCCCCGTCCCGCACCAGTTCGGCGTTGAACTGGGCGCCCGCGAGCAGCACGACGTGGGAGACCCACAGCCAGACCAGGAAGGCCACCACGCCCGCCAGGGAGCCGTAGAGACGGTCGTACGTCGCGATGTGCGACGCGTAGAAGGCGAAGCCCGCCGACGCCAGCAGCCAGAGCAGCACCGCCAGTGTGCCGCCCGGCAGGGTCTGCCGTACGCGGCGGGTCTCCGGCGGCCCGGACCGGAAGAGGAGCAGGACCAGGGCGACGACCACCGTGAACAACAGCGGCCACTTCAAGCCCGCCCAGACGAGGGCGGCCTGGTGGTCCGTTCCCGTGCCCCGGCCGATGGCCCGGGCGACCCGCTCGGCGGCCGTGAGCGTCAGCACCCCGCTGACCAGCAGTGCGAGCACGGTCAACGCCCTGAGCACGATGGCGGGGAAGGTCCGCCACGCCGGGCGGCAGTCGGAGACTCCGTACATCGCGTGCAGCGCGCGCCGGAAGACGGCCAGATAGCTGGAGGCGGACCACAGCGCGGCGCCGGCGGTGACCAGGAGCAGCAGCCAGCGGACCGACGCGCCCTGCTGAGGATCGGTCAGGGCCTGGGCGAGGACCGGACGCGCCGCCTTCGGCACGAAGCCGGCCAGTTGCACGACGACCTCGTCTTGGGGGGTGTCGGCGCCGAGCAGGGTGATGGAGAAGACCATCACCAGCAGCGCCGGGAAGACGGCCAGCACCGCGTAGTACGTCAGCGCCGCCGCCCAGTCGGTGAGGTCGTCCTCCCAGACGGCGACCGGGGTACGGGCCATGGCCCTGGCGTACGCCCCGGGCTCGCGCCGACCGGGCGGGGTGTCCCCCGGGGGTGCACCGGCCGTCATGACACCACCGCCGCTTTCAGGGCCTGCCGCCACCCGGCCGCCACCGCCCCGGGCCGGTGGCCGGCGCGTGGGCTGTCCGGTGCTCCGTCAGGTGACGTGAATGCCGGGAGCCGCGGTGGTGTCACCGCGCGTGCCTGCCCTTGGCCTGCTTCGAATTGCCCTGCCGCGCCTCGCCCTTGTCGGGGGACGGCTCGGCCGTGGCCCCGCCGCTCGCCCGGCCGCGCTGCCGTTCCGAGACGCCGGGAGCCGACGGCGTACCGCTGCCTGCCGCCGCGCCCTCGGAGCCGGTGGGCCGCCGGTCCCCGGTGTACGAGGGGGAACGCGGCGCGGACGCGGACACGGCGGCGGCTCCGGCCGGCGGAGCGGGCGAGGCGGTCGGGGAGGCGGGCTCGGTCGCGGCGGGGCGAGACGGAACGGACTCGGCGTTCTCCGCCTCGGCGGACGGCCCGCCGACCGAACCGGCCAGTCCGACGCCGAGGGCGGTCAGTGCCGCACCGGCGGTCACCAGGAGCCGACCGGCCCGCCTGACGCCGGGCCGGTCGGAAGAGGGGCGTGCGGGCACCGGGCCGCCGGGGGCGGATGCGCCGGCCCCGACGCCGGCACCCTCGACCGCCGCGCCCGCCCCGTGCGACCTCAGCGTGTCCGGATTCCGCTCGCCGTCGCCGTCCTCGCCGCTCATGGGCTGCGCCGCGAGCACGGAGGATCCCGCGGGCGCGTCGGCCGTTCCCGCGAGCTCCTCCGATGCCAGGGCGGCCAGGGCGCGCCCACACGTCCGGGCGTCCGGCCGGCGGCTCTCGTCCGCGTCGGTCATGGCTTCCAGCAGTTCCACGACCGCCGCCGGTATGTCCGGAGGAATGGCCGGGGAACGGTGCAGGCGGGCGATCGCAGCCTCCAGCGGCGCCCCGTCGTACTCCAGTTCACCCTTGATCGACTCGATGAGCACCAGACCCAGGCTGTAGATGTCCGCTGCCGGCCCGGCGCCCCGGCCCAGCACCTGCTCCGGGGCCATGTACGCGGCGGTGCCCACCAGGGCTCCCGTCACGGTCTGGGCCGTGGTGCCGAGCAGCCGGGAGATGCCGAAGTCCGTCAGGCGGGGGGCGCCCGCCTCGTCCAGCAGGATGTTGGCGGGCTTGACGTCGCGGTGGACGACTCCGGCCCGGTGCACATGGGCCAGCGCCGAGGCCAGGGCGGCTCCGATCCGGCACGCCTCGGCGGGCGCCAGGGCGGCCGTCGCGATCCGCCGGCGCAGCGTCGTGCCCCTGACCAGCTCCATCACCAGGTAGGGCGTTCCGTCGTCCCGGCCGCAGTCGTACACGGTGATCAGGCCGGGGTGCTGCAGCTGGGCCAGCAGTCGGCACTCGCCGTCGAACCGTTCCTCCGTGTCGGCGGCTCCGTCCGGACGGAAGACCTTCACGGCGACCGGCCGCCGCAGGCGCAGGTCCATGCCCTCGTACACATCGGCGGCACCACCGCGACCCAGCAGGTCGTCGAGCCGGTAGCGGCCGGCCACCGTGTGGGCGGTGAGCCTGAGGTCCGGTCGGATCGGCCACGAGCGGACTTTCATCACTGCGCTCCCTGCGTCCTGTCGTCACCTGCCGTCGTCCGCCCGCCCACGTGTGCGCTGCCGATGGCGTACCCGGCCGCGTGGGTGCGAGCACCTGTGCACCGTGTGCCCGCTCAGCCGCCGGACATCCCCCGTCCCGCGCACGGCCTCGCGGAAGGGGAGGTCAGGCGTCGTTTCGGCGGGACGCCGTGGTGAACGAGGTACCAGGGGGAGGAGCCATTCTCACGATCACCGTGCACCGGCGGTCCATCGAGGACGACCGCTCGAACCCGCTGGAACGCAGCGGCACGACGTCCCTGATCGGACCGCCAGGGCGGCGATGCCCAGGAGCGCCGGCACTACGGCCGCGCCGAGGAGGGCGGAGTCCGCGGACCCGGTCGGTCACCGGCCGCTGCCCGTGGCGTCGGTCTGGTAGATGTCGGGGATGCCGTCGGCGTCGTCGTCGCGTTCCTCTTCCTCCCACAGCCGCTTGTAGACGCGGTTGCGGCGGCGCAGGAGTACGGCGGCGAAGGCTGCGGCGATGAGGGAGCCGACGAGGACGGCGGCCTTGATGTGCTCTCCCCCGGCGCCACCCGGGAAGGCGAGTTCGCCGATCAGGAGGGCGACGGTGAAGCCGATGCCGGCCAGCGTGGCGAGGCCGAGGACGTCGGCCCAGGCGAGGTCGGGGTTGAGTTCGGCGCGGGTGAAGCGGGCGGCGAGGTAGGTGCCGAGGAAGATGCCGAGGATCTTGCCCGCGACGAGTCCGATGACCACGCCCAGGGGCTCGGGGTCGGTGAACACGCTGGTCAGGGCATCGCCGGAGACGGTGACGCCCGCGGCGAAGAGGGCGAAGAGCGGGACGGCGACGCCGGCGGAGACCGGGTGCAGCCGGTGGGAGACCCGGGCGGCCGGCGTGGTCTTCTCGCCCTTGTCGCGGATGGTGCGCAGGATGAGGCCCATGGCGACGCCGGCGACGGTGGCGTGGACTCCGGAGTTGTACATCAGCGCCCAGATCGCGATGCCGAGCGGTGCGTACCACCACCAGCCTCGCACCCGGCAGCGCTGGAGGACGTAGAAGACGACGAGTCCGGCGAACGCGCCGCCCAGCGCCCAGAAGTTCAGGTCCGAGGTGAAGAAGACCGCGATGACGAAGATGGCGCCGAGGTCGTCGACGACGGCGAGGGTGAGCAGGAACGCCCGGAGCGCGGACGGTAGGTGGGTGCTGATGACGGCGAGGACCGCGAGGGCGAAGGCGATGTCCGTGGCCATCGGTACGGCCCAGCCGTCGAGGCTCCCGCCGCCCGCCGTGGCGGTGAGGACGTAGAGGGCGGCCGGTACGGCCATGCCGCAGACGGCGGCGATGACGGGCAGGGCGGCGGTGGCGGGGGTCCGCAACTCGCCGACCACCAGCTCGCGTTTCAGCTCGATGCCGGCGATCAGGAAGAAGACGGCGAGCAGGCCGTCGGCCGTCCAGTGGCCGACCGAGAGGTCGAGGCCCAGGGCGGGTATGCCGAAGTGGAAGTCGCGTAGGGCCGCGTAGGCCTCGCTCCAGGGGCTGTTGGCCCAGGCGAGCGCGACGACGGCGGCGGCAAGCAGAACCAGTCCGCCGACCGTCTCCGTGCGCAGGGCCTCCGCGACCGTCTGGCGCTCCGTCCAGGGCAGCAGACCGAAGAGGGGCTTGCGTAGGCGCGGCTGCGTCATGGGGCGGGCCTCCGGGGCATGTCGACGGGTGGGCCCACGGGCCCCTCTCGCCGACCAGACTTCCCGGCACACCGGCGTCACCTTGACGCGTTGTTTACACCCTATCGAGCCCCTTCCGATCCCACCAGGCCGGTTCTCACCTGCTGAAACGCTCAAGCACTGAGACGCAGACGAGGGGGGTCCGTACCCGACTTGCCGCGTACGACGTCGACCGCGAGGCGGAGCTTGCGCAGCTGGAGGAAGCCGAACCAGCCGGTGAAGACGACTCCGACGACGACGAGCAAGGCCACGATCAGCAGCAGCCGCGTACCGCCGACGGGGATGGCGTGGAAGACACATCGCCGAGCCACTTGGCTATGGGCTCGCAGAAGCCGCTGACGGCTTCGTCCACGGAGTGGGTGAAGGAACCGAGTGACACGGTGGGGACCACAGTGCGCAGGACCGGCGCGCGGGAACGGCGAGGGGTGGTGCCACCTGCGGAGTTGCGCCTTCCTGCCACGCCGACCGCCCCACACGACATGGCGGGCATCACATCACGCACGGTGATCTACGGAAAGGCGTCCGCGCCTCGGCGGGAACGGTGCGCGAGTCTGGTCTAGCGTGGAAGTGACGTACCGCAACCACGGCAGACTCCCGTCCGACTCGGACGGTTCCGTCGAGCGGTGTGCTCGATCGGCAGGTGAGGTCCATGACCAGCACGGCCGGCGCGTCCGGTGCCGCAACCCATGACCACGACGTGATCGTCGTCGGCGCACGGTGTGCGGGCGCCCCGACCGCCATGCTTCTGGCACGCCTCGGTCACCGGGTTCTCCTCGTCGACCGGGCGACGTTCCCGAGCGACACGATCTCCACCCATCTGATCCATCCGCCCGGCCTGGCCGCCCTCGAGCGCTGGGGACTGCTGGACAGGGTGGTCAGAACGGGCTGCCCCGCCATCGACCTCTACGCGTTCGACCTGGGACCGTTCGTCATCGCGGGGTCCCCTGCCGGGGAGGGCTTCGACGTCTCCTACGCCCCGCGCCGCACGATCCTGGACAAGATCCTCGTCGACGCCGCCGTCGAGTCGGGCGCCGAAGTCCGAGAGGGATTCACCGTCGAGGAGATCCTTTTCGACGGCGGCACGGTCACCGGCATCAAGGGGCATGGCAGGGACGGCAGGACCTCGGCCAACCACGCACGGATCGTCGTCGGCGCCGACGGGCTCCACTCGACCGTCGCGAAGGCGACGGCCGCCACAGCCTACGCGGAGAAGCCGAAGATCAACGCCTACTACTACACCTACTGGGCCGACCTGCCGATGTACGGGCAATTCGAGGCATTCGACCGCGAGGACCGCGCCTTCGCCGCATGGCCCACCAACGACGACCTGACGATGGTCATCGCCGCTTGGCCGATGCGCGACTTCGAGGCCAACCGCGGCGACATCGAAGGCAACTACCACGCCACACTGGCCCGCGCGCCGGCCTTCGCCGAACGCATCTCCAAGGCCACTCAGGCCGAGCGGTTCGTCGGCATGGCCATCCCCAACTACTTCCGCAAGCCGTACGGACCCGGCTGGATCCTCGTCGGGGACGCCGGGTACCTGAAGGACCCCATCACCGCCCAGGGCATCCAAGACGCCTTCCGCGACGCGGAGCGGTGCACCGGAGCACTCGACGACGTGCTCGCCGGCCGCCGGCCATTCGAAGAAGCCATGCGTGACTGCCAGGAGGCAAGGGACTCCGACGTCATGAGCATGTACGAGTTCACGGCCGGATTCGCGACGCTGGAACCACCACCCCCCGAGATGCAGCAACTGCTCCTCGCCGCCTCCCGGAGCCGCTCGGCACAGGACGAGTTCGCCCGAGTGACCGCCGGCGTGACGCAGCCGGAGGAATTCTTCGGACACATGCAGCGACGCATGGAGCAGCACACACCTCACGCCGCCTAGCCGGAAGTCGCGCGGGTGATCGCCGTCTGGACGGCCGGGATGCGCTCGGCGAGGAGGCAGCGTCGCCGTGTCACCGGCCCGCTGGGTGCCGATCGCCTGCGGCCCCACGATCGTGGCCGGGGAGCCCGTCCACGGCATTTCCGTGACCCGGCAGTGTCTGACGCCTTCTTGCTGCCCGTTGCGACTCCTCTCCGAGGCTGTGACAGCCTTGCCTCTCGCGTCAGGATCTCGTCAGAGACGCGTCAGTATTTCCGGGGAGGGGCCGTGGGGGAACGGGAGACAGCCGAGGAGTATCTGGAGGGGTACGCCGGCGTTCTGACGGCTGTCTGCTCGACCGGCCGCAGGCTCACCCGCGAGGAGCTGGAAGCGTTCCGGTATCAGGGCGAGCGGGCCGCGGAGGCCGGGATCGGCTTGCGGGCCCTCGTCCGCGCCCACCTCGCCGCCGCGCGGGAGACACATGCCGGGCTGCCACGGCCGAGCCACGACCACCTCCTCGCGGCCGTCGAGCAGGCCGTCGACGCCTTCGCCGAAGGCCACGAACGGGCACAGCGCCTGGCGGTGCGTCAGGAAGAGGCGTTCCGGCGGGAGTTCATCGACGACCTGCTCTACGGGCGCAGCGACCTCGGCCGGCTCGCCGAGCGCGCCGAGCGCTTCGGGCTGCTCCTGTCCCATGCCCACGCGGTGGCCGTCGCACAGGGCGCGGAGCCGTACGGCGACGGGTTCGCGGTCACCCGCACGATCGAGGCCTCGCTGGTCGCCCGGTTCGGCGACCGCCGCATCCTGCTCACCACCAAGGACGGTCGGCTGATCTGCGTCGCGCCGGCCGACGAGCCCGAGGTGCTGGCCCACTTCGCGAAGCAGGCGTACGCCGCCACCGACGGCGGGCAGGTCGCCATCGGCCGATCCCATCCGGGCGCCGGCGGCGTCGTCCACTCCTACGAGGAAGCCCTCAACGCCCTCGACCTCGCCGCCCGCATGGACCTGAACGACCCGGTCCTGCACGCCGCCGACCTCCTCGTCTACCCCGTCCTGACCCGCGACCGGCAGGCCATGGCCGACCTCGTACGCAGCGTCCTGGGTCCGCTCCACCAGGCCCGCGGCGGCGCCCAGCCGCTCCTGGACACCCTGGCCGCGTACTTCGACACCGGCTGTGTCACCGCCCAGGCGGCCCGCCGTCTGAACCTGAGCGTGCGGGCCATGACGTACCGCCTCGACCGCATCCATCGCCTGACGGGTTCGGATCCCGGCGATCCCGTCCAGCGCTACACCCTCCAGACCGCCGTCGTCGGTGCCCGACTCCTCGACTGGCCCAGCGAGCGGCTCTGACGACGTGGGGGGCGCTCAATCGCCGGAGGCCTGCTCCCGGCCCCGTACCTGGGAGGTCCTCGCGGCCTCGGCCTCGGCCTTCGCGTCGCTCACGACGGCGTCGGCCTGCTTCGCGACCTCGTCGGCAGCCGTGGCGGCGTCGAGCGAGAACGTCGAGCCCGCCGCGAGCTCCGGCGCGCGGCCTCCCTCCGATAGGCCGTCGGCATCGGTGGCCGCCGCTTCCTCCGACTGCTCGGATCCCGGAAGACCCATCGTCGACCGATCCCCGAACGCGCTGGTGACGGCGCGCACCGCCTCGGTCAGCTCTCCCGGGATCACCCAGAACGTGTTGTTGTCGCTCTTCGCCAGATGCGGAAGCGTCTCCAGGTATTTGTAGGCCAGGACCTTCGGATCGGCGTTGTTCCGGTGGACGGCCTGGAAGACGCGCTCCACCGCCTTCGCCTCGCCGTCCGCCCGCAAGATCATGGCTTGTTGCGTGCCCTGCGCCTCCAGGATGTCCTTCTGTTTCGTGCCCTCCGCGGTGAGGATCTTGGCCTGCCGCTCCCCTTCGGCGTGCAGGATCGCCGCGCGCTTGTCGCGCTCGGCCCGCATCTGCTTCTCCATCGCCTCTTTGATCGTGTGCGGTGGATCGATGGCCTTGATCTCGACGCGGTTGACGCGGATGCCCCACTTGCCGGTGGCGTCGTCGAGGACGGTGCGGAGCCGGGTGTTGATCTCTTCACGCGAGGTGAGCGTCTGCTCCAGGTCCATGGAGCCGATGACGTTCCGCAGCGTGGTCACGGTGAGCTGATCGATCGCCTGCAGGTAGTCGGCCACCTCGTAGGCCGCCGCGCGCGGATCCGTGATCTGGTAGTAGAGCACGGTGTCGATGTTCACGACGAGGTTGTCCTCGGTGATCACCGGTTTGGGCTGGGACGAGTACACCTGCTCTCGGACGTCGAGTTTGGTGTTGATGCGGTCGGCCACCGGCAGGACGAAGTTGAGGCCGGGTTGCAGCGTCCGGCGATATCGGCCGAACCGCTCGATGTTGTAGCGGCGCGCCTGCGGCACGATCCGCACCGTCGCCGCCACGAGGAAGACGACGACGATCGCCGCCACGAGAATCGGGATGAGGACCGGATCCACCATTCCTCCGTCGGGACGTGTTCAGCCGTTCACGGAAGCGGTTCGCGGGGGTAGACGATCGCCGTGGCGCCTTCGATCTCCATGACGTCCACCAGCGATCCGACCGGGATCACATGGCTCTCGTCGAGGGCGCGTGCGGACCAGTCCTCACCCGAGACCCTGATCAGGCCGTGCGTCGCGGTGACCTCCCGCATGACCTCGGCCCGTTTGCCGATCAGCGCGTCGCTTCCCTCACGCGTCACGGGCCCCTGTACCACCTGCCGCAGCGCGACGGGGCGGACGATGACCAGGCCCGCTGCCGCTGCCACCGCGAACGCGACGAGCTGTCCGAGAAGGCCGACGCCCACACCCGCGACAACGGCGGTGACCAGGGCGGCGCCGGCCAGGAGCCCGAAGACCAGCGTCAGGGTGAAGAACTCCGCCAGACCGAGACCCGCGGCGGCGAGCAACCATGCGAACCACGGCATGGGATCAGCCTCCCTCAGGGGACTTACCCACCCATTTACCCAGCAAAATCAGGACGCAACCGACTTCTCGGACGGCGCGCCGCCGGCCCCGCGAGGGCCTCGGCGGCGGAGACAGGGAGGACACGGCCGGTCGGCGGGACGGCGCCGGCTGAGTTCACGCGTGCGCGCGGACGGCATTAAGAACGCATAAATACTGCCGGAATCCGGCAGTGAACACCCGTGCTACTCCGTGGCACCATCCCTGGCACCGGCAGCGGATGGCACGAGGCGGGGTGGCGCACATGGGCTGGTTTCTCGGTCTCGGCATCGCGGGTCTCGTGCTGCTCGTCCTGTCCCTGCTCTTCGACGGGGTACTGGAGGGGGTCCTCGACGGTCTCGGCGGGGGCTTGGACGGGTTGCTGTCGTTGCCGGTGGTCGCGGGGTTCGTGTCGACACTGGGTTTCACGGGGGCGATCGTGCTCGGGACCGCCGGTACGGGGGCGGGGGTCGCCACCGGTGCGGGTGTGGCCGCGGGGGCCGTCGTCGGGTGGGTGGTCTGGCGGTTCAGCCGGATGCTCCTGCGCGGCGACGGGACCGTGCCCGCACCGCGGGGCGAGGACCTCACGGGCACCAGCGGCACCGTGGTGACGCCGATCCCGGCGGACGGCTACGGCGAGGTGCTGCTGTATCTCGCCGACCAGCCGGTGAAGTACGCGGCGAAGGCGGCGACTCCCCTCACGCGCGGCACCGAAGTGTGGGTGGAGTCCGTCCTCTCACCGACATCCGTCGCCGTTCGCCCAGTCGAACGCTGACCGGCCCGCACACCCTGTTCTTCTCATTCTGTACCGATCGAAGGGGGTTTCATGATGAGCCCTGTCCTCACCGCCGTGGTGGGCGTCGTCGTCCTTCTCGTGCTGCTCGGCCTCGTGGTCATCACGCGCTACAAGGTCGCCGGGCCCAGCGAGGCGTTCATCATCACCGGCCGGCGCGGCAAGAAGACCACCGACCCCGCCACCGGGCGGGAGTTCACCGACAACAGCGGGCAGAAGGTCGTGGTCGGCGGCGGTGTCTTCGTCGTCCCCTTCGTCCAGCAGAAGTTCACGCTCGACCTGTCCAGCCGGCACATCCCCGTCGCCGTACGCGGCGCCGTCACCCTGCGCGGGGTCAAGGCGAACCTGGAGGGTGTCGCGATCGTCAAGGTCGGCGGCACCGAGGACTCCATCCGGGCCGCCGCCCAGCGGTTCCTGATGCAGCAGGACGGCATCGTCGGCTTCACGCAGGAAGTGCTGTCCGGCGCGCTGCGCTCGATCGTCGGCCGCATGTCGGTCGAGGACATCATCCGGGACCGCGCCGCCTTCGCCGGCCAGGTCGCCGAGGAGGCCGAGGCCAGCCTCTCGGGCCAGGGCCTGGTCCTGGACGCCTTCCAGATCCAGGACATCACCACCGAGGGCTCGTACCTGGAGGACCTCGGCCGTCCGGAGGCCGCCCGCGCCAAGCAGGAGGCGGACATCGCCGAGGCCGTCGCCCGCCGCGCCGCCGAACAGGCCCGCCTGAAGGCGGAGGAGGAGATCGCCATCGCGCAGCGGACCCTCTACCTGAAGCAGGCCGAGATCAAGGCCCAGACCGACGAGGCCGCCGCCCAGGCCAACGCCGCCGGCCCGCTCGCAGAGGCGGCCCGCCAGCAGGACATCCTCAGCGAGCAGGAAAAGGTCGCGGAGCGGCAGGCCGCCCTGACCGACCGCCAGCTCGACACCCAGGTCCGCAAGCCCGCCGACGCCGCCCGCTACCAGGCGGAACAGGAGGCCGAGGCCCGCCGCATCGCCCTGGTCAAGCAGGCCGAGGCCGACGCCCAGCGCTCCCGCCTCACGGGTGAGGGCGAGAAGGCCCACCGCGCCGCCCTCGCCGACGCCGTACGCATCGAGGGCGAGGCCGAGGCCGCCGCCATCGCCGCCAAGGGCGCCGCCGAGGCCGAGGCCATGCGGAAGAAGGCAGACGCCTTCGCCCGGTACGGCGACGCCGCCGTCCTCCAGATGCTCGTCGAGGTCCTGCCCCAGGTCGTCGCCAAGGCCGCCGAACCGCTCGCCGCCGTCGACAAGATGACCGTCATCTCCACCGACGGAGCGAGCCGGCTGACCCGTACGGTCACCGACAACGTCACCCAGGGCATGGAACTGCTCAGCTCCGCCACGGGAGTCGACCTCGCCGCCCTCCTCCAGGGAATCACCACACCGAAGGCGACACACGAGCCGGCGCCGCCCGCCGCGAGCACGCCGGTCGAGATCACCGACTGAGCCACGATTCCGAAGGGGGGCGGTGTGAGAAGGAGCTACAAGGTACACGCCGGCCTTCAACTGGGCCTAGGAGCAGTGGCGTTGTGCGCTGCCCTCTTCGTCACCGTCCCCGGGCGACCGCCCATCGCCTCCTTCGGCGTCCTGCTCGGGGTCGGCTCCGCCCTGATCTTCCCGCTCCACGCGGCGACGATCATCCGCGGCATGCGCGCGGCGGCCGACAAGACGGAGCAGTGGCGCGCCCTCCTGACCCTTCCCCGCTCGCTGCTCGCGCTACTCGCGGGCCTGGGCCTCGGCGTGGTCGCGCTGCTCACGCTTCCGGGCGACGACGGCTCCGGCCTGCAGGCAGGCGACTCCGTCCATGACCGCTACTACGCCGTGGACACCACCGACCCTCGCCGTTCGAGGGTCGAGGTCACGAGGAGCGAGTACGAGGCCCTGAGCAAGCACGACCAGCGGCACATGCTCACGGTCTACGGCGCACTCGCGGCAGGCGGTGGCGCCCTGACACTCGTCTTCGGGGCCCTGGACTTCCGGATCGGCCGGCCATGACGCGGCAGGCTGATACCGGTCGTGTTCATGAACGAGCGGGCATCCATGACGTCATCAGGGGGAACATGGTGGCACTGCCGCGCCAGGGCGAAGGGGAGGCGACCGTCCGCGGGCACATGGTGGTCTGCGGGGACGACGGCCTGGCCCACCGGCTGGCGGACGAGCTGCGCGACGTCTACAGGCAACGCGTCGTCCTCGTCGTACCCGACGAGGTCGAGGTGCGGCTGGCCACCGACACAGGCCCGACCACGGAGGACACCACCCGCGGCGGAACCTTTGTGCCCGTACAGGTGATCATGTCACCGGCACCGACGAAGGAAGCACTGCTGCGGGCCGGGGCCGACCGCGCTACCGCGCTGGCGCTGCTGTACGAGGACGACGAGACGAACCTGCGGGCCGCGCTCGCCGCCCGCAGACTGAGCCCCGGCCTACGGCTCGTGGTCCGCACGTACAACCGCAAGCTCGGCCGGCATCTGGAAGAGCTCCTCGACCAGTCCGCGATCGTCCACTCCCCCGGCCTGGACCGTGCGGTGCTCGACGCCTCCACGACCGTCCTGTCGGACGCGGACACCGCCGCGCCCGCTCTCGCCGCGACCGCTGTCGCGGGCACCAGCAAGATCGTCCAAGCCGACGGGGTCCTCCTGCGGGCAGTCGAGCGCACACCGCCCGGCCGTGGCGAGACGGCCGACCCCGGCCTGTGCACCCTGGCCCTCCTCTCGTCCACCGCCGCCGATCCGGCCGGCGCCGAGGGCTCGGAGGGGAGCGGTTCCCCAGGTCCCCTCCTCCTGCCCGACGACCGGACCGTGGCGGGCAGCGCCGGGCGGGGCAGTGTCGTCCTGGAGACGGTCCGGTACGCCGGCCCCGCCCTGCCCGCACACCGCCTGGCCCGGCGGGGCGCGCCACTGGGCGAGCTCTTCTCCAGCCGTCTGCGGTGGGCACTCGGGGGTGTGGTCGCCTCGGTCCTGGCACTGACGGTCACCACGACCGTGCTCACCGACGCCGACCCGGTGCACGCGGCCTACATCACGCTGCTCGACCTGTTCTCCATCAACGACCCCGCGATCGACGCGTCGGTCACCAACCAGGTCCTCCAGCTCCTGTCCGGCCTCGTCGGCCTCGCCCTGCTGCCCCTGCTCGTCGCCGGCGCGCTGGAAGCACTGGGAACGTTTCGGGCCGCCGGCGCCTTGCCGCGCCCCCCTCGTGGGCTCTCCGGGCACGTGGTCCTGCTGGGACTGGGCAAGATCGGCACCCGGGTGCTGGCCCGGCTGCGTGAACTGGACATTCCCGTGGTGTGCGTCGAAGAGGATCCTGAGGCCCGCGGTATCCCCTTCGCCCGCGGCCTCGGCGTCCCCGTCGTCCTCGGTGACGTGACCGAGGAAGGCATCCTGGAAGCGGCCAAGATCCACCGGGCACACGCGCTGCTCGCGCTCACGAGCTCGGACACGACCAACCTGGAAGCCGCGCTCTACGCCCGCATCCTTAGGCCGGATCTGCGGGTTGCCCTTCGTCTGTACGACGACGACTTCGCCACCGCCGTCCACCGCACCCTGCGCGCCGCCCACCCCGACGCCCTCACCCGCAGCCGCAGCGTCTCCCACCTGGCCGCACCCGCTTTCGCCGGCGCCATGATGGGCCGCCAGATCCTCGGCGCCATTCCGGTCGAGCGCAAGGTCCTCCTCTTCGCGGCCCTTCTGGTGGCAGGCCACCCCCCGTTCGAGGGCCGCACCGTCGCCGAAGCCTTCCGCCCCGGCGCTTGGCGAGTCCTCGCTCTCGACACCGCGACCCCGTCGGCCCGGCGCCCGGACCTCGCCTCCGCCCACCACGACGGCGACGACCCCCAGCTGTTGTGGGACCTGCACCCCGGGTACGTGCTTCGCCCTGAGGACCGCGTCGTCATCGCCGCGACACGCCGCGGTCTGGCCGAACTCCTCGGCCGGCACAGGACCGAGGCCCAGCGGTGACTCACACGGCCACCAGCCCGCCGCACAGACGCGGCAGTGCCCCGGAACGCGAAGAGCGTTCCGGGGCACCGGTCGTTCAGAGGTGCGTTCAGCCGCGCTTGACGGTGAAGGAGCACCACGCCGTCCAGGCGGAGGCGGTGTCGCCGTCCTTCACGCGGACGCGCCAGCGGTAGGCACCGTCGCTCAGGGTGCCCTCGGGCAGCTGGAGGGCGGCGTCGTGGCTGGTGTCGCTGGTGAGCTGCCGGTGGAGCACGGGCTTTCCGGTCGCGGTGTCGACCTCGAAGGTCACCTTGCGGCGGGGGCCGGGCTGGGCCGGCTCGACGGTGCCGGGCGGGGCGACCGATTCCAGGGTGGCGGCGAGGGTCGGGGTGCCGGTCGTGACGACCGGGTCGCCGGTCGGGTCGCCGCAGAACTGGAAGCCCGCGTACGAGTCGTTCGAGATCCTCGGCGCCTCGGGCGTCGGCAGCAGCCGGTCGTCCCCGGCGACCGCCGCCGGGGCGGGGCCGACGGAGGCGGCGGCGAGGGCGATCGGGGTCGCGACGGCGCCGGCGGCGCAGGTCGCGACCAGGGCGATGATCGCCCTCCGCACCCCCTTCCGGGGCTGCTGGGGCCGCTGGGGTTGCTGGGTGCGCACACGCATGTCCTTGTCTCTCCTCATCGGCCGGCTACTTCACGTACAGCGTGTGGTCGGGGTTGGGCGCCTGGACCTGTGTGCACTGGTAGGAGGTCCAGCGGTGTTCGGCGACGAGTCGTTTGCCGACCTCCTGGCAGCCGGCGAGGTTGTGCAGCGTCTCGTACGCGGTCCAGTTCGCGGCCGTGTTCGGCTTGAGCCTGTTCGTCACCCCGTACGCGGCGGCGTTGCCGCCGGCGGTCACGCCGTCGGTTCCGTCCCAGCGGTAGTGGACGCCGAGCCAGACCCGGCCGACGGCGTTCTCGGTCGCCGCGGCGGAGACGGAGGTGAAGGTGCGGGTCACGCCGAGGGCGTTGGGGTCCTCGGTGGTGGCGGTCCAGGTGATCTGGTCGGTGCCGAACCACGCCTGTGTCGCTTTCGACCAGGCCCCGGCGAAGGTGGCGTGGCCGGAGACGTAGGCGGGGAACGGCGGGGAGAAGTGCTGTCCGTTGCGGTCCTGGGACAGCGGCTGCCAGTTGGCGTCGGCGGTGGTGGCCGCGTTCCCGTCGCCGTCGAGCCGGATCGCGCTCTCGGGCCGCCACAGGTCGATGTTCGTCTGGTACTTCTGGTCCCAGGCCACGATCCCCGCGTCCGCCATGGCGAAGGCGGTCAGCGCGAACAGCTTGGCGTTGCCGGAGACGGTCGTGCCGTACTGACGGGACAGGATCTGGGTGTGATCGAAGAGCTGGCCCGGCGGCTTGTAGGTGCCGTCGAGGTCGTTGGCCCAGAAGATCGCCGCCTTCGTCTGGTCGGCGGTGCGGGCCGTGGACTCCGCCCCGCCCAGGCGCTTCACGTCGTTGACCTGGTCGGCGTACGCCTGGCTCGGCAGCAGCGTGCTCATCTGCGTGTGGCCGGCCGGTCCCGCGGAGCGGAACTGGGCGCTGCTCGCCATGCCGAAGGGCTTGACCAGGCCCCACTGCGGCGTGGCGCCGTCACCGGTGCCGGTGGGCCGCCAGTATCCGGGCTGGGTGGATCCGGTGTACGGGGCGATGGGCGCCGAGCCGTCGTCCTTGCGGGCGGCGATCATCGCGGCCGCGGCCTTCTGGCCGACCTCGGTGCCGGCGGCGCGCTGCGCGGTCGTGACGGCGGCGGGGATGGTGGAGCGGGCGGCGGCGATCTCGTCGTCGAAGTTCAGCGTCGGGTAGACCGAGCGCAGCACGTCGAAGGCCGCGTGGTCGATGGCACTGTTGACGTCCGGCAGCGCCCCGTTGGTGGCGGCCGCCTTGACGAGGTAGGGATCACCGAGACACTTCAGCGCACCCTCGGCGCAGCGGGCCGAGTTGGCGGCGTCGTAGATCGCGCCGTGCATCATGGCACCGGCCCGGGCGAGCGGACCGGGGGCTCCGCCGACCTGCCGGTAGGTCTCCAGCAGGACGTCGTTCCAGTAGACGACGTGGTCCTTGACCGGGTCGGCGGGCGTCTCGTACGTCACGAGGATCGACGGTGCGGTGCTGGTCTGGGCGGATGCGAAGATCTTGAACGCCGTGACGTCGTTCTCGTCGGTGGCGCGCAGGCCGATGGCATCGACGGTGTTCGTCGTCTTCGACCACTGCTTGACCAGGGACGTGATGTCCTCGGATATCCAGCGCGGACCGCAGTTGGTGTGGCCGTGCGTCTGGGTCGAGGTGGTCACCTTGGCACGCCAGGCGGGCTGGGTGCCCCAGCGCGTGGCGGAGGAGGCGACACCGGTGTCCCAGATCTCCCAGGAGCGCGGCTCGCAGACGTCGGACCAGGTGGCGAAGAGGTTCAACTCGGCGTTGAGGATGTCCTGCCCGGTGACCGCGGGGTGCCGGGGGAAGTTGAGGAAAGCGCGGGCCTCGCCCTTCTGCCACTCGCGTCCCACGCGCAGGTCGACTCCGGCGGAGGCGTCGGCCGTGTCGCCGTTGCGGACGTAGGTGTCGAAGTCGGTGCCGAAGTAGACCGCCGGGTCGATGGTCACCGGGTAGCGCGTGGCCTCGTCGGCGAGGAAGGCGCGGTCGGCCTTGACCGTGAGGTCGAAGCCCCCGCTCCGGGCGGCGATATCGAGGTCGACACGGGCCGTACGGGCGCCCGGCGCGTTCTCGCCCCGGGCTCCGGCGTCCCACATGTAGGGGGTGGAGCCGTGCCCGACGGTGGCACCGGTGCGGGCGTCGGTGAGGGTCAGGGTGTCGTCGGCGCCCTGACGCGCCTTCAGGCCCTTGGCCCGTACGGGCAGGGTGAGGCTCGCGGCCCGTTCGGCGGCCTGCCGGTCGGCGACCACGAGGTACTGCTCGAAGCCGGTACGGGTCGCCTCGACGATCAGGTCCGTGCCGGGCCGGACGTTCTCGTACGTGGCCTTCGAACCGCGGAGGCGCGGCTCGGGCAGAGCCCCCTTCCAGCCGAGGGCGAGCTCCTGCTCGCCCCGCCCCAGGGTCACGAGGTCACCGTCGGGGGCTCCGGTCCGGCCGGCCAGACGCAGATCCTGCGGGTGAGCCTTGGGCCGCACGCTGCCGTCCGCGTTCTTCACGAGCGTCAGGTCGATGCCGACCCAGCGGCCGTTCTCCTTGAAGCGCACGGGTCCGGCGAACGACTCGACGGACATCGTGCCGTCCGGGTTCGCCCACAGGGTGGTGCTCTCGGTGCGAGCTCCGACCACCTCGATCCGCCGCCCCTGTGCCTGGGCGGTGAGCCGCGCGTTCGCCTCCTCCCGGGAGGTCGCGGAGGGCGTGGCGGTGGTGGTCTGGGTGACCTCCGCCGCCGGGGTGGCCGCCGCCGGCGACAGGGGACCGGCTGCCAGGACTCCCACGGGGGCGAGCAGAGCCAGAGCGAGAGGAAGGGCCAGGGACCGGGGTCTGCCGTGCCGTGCCGGTCCGCGGGACCGGCCGGTGGTTCTGCGCACGCTGTACTCCTTCTGATCATGAGGAAACAGACGCGCGGCAGCCTGTCAGCAGTGATCTTGCTGTGTCCACGCCGTGTCTCACCGTGACGGTGTGAGCATTTCGTCGACGGAACCCGGAACTCCTCTACCGTTTCGGCACGTTGCCGAAGGACATCTCCGAACACGCACCTCGTACGGTGTCAGGTGCGGACGATCTCGGCAGCACCGAACGAGACGTCGAAGCGGTCACACCAGATGCTCACGCTCGTGTAGGCCGACAGATCGAGGTCCGTCGGCAGGGGATAGTTCTGGTCGCCCTTGTTCCCCTTGAGCTTGGCGAGGTTGATGTACCTTCCGTCGTCGAAGACGCCCCAGCCGGCCTTCCCTTCCTTGACCGGCGCATCGCTCAACCACACCCGCAGGTCGGGGCCGTTGCTCGTGTCAAGGCCTTCGAGCCGAAGCGTGTGGGTGCCGTCGGCGAGCCGGATGATCTTCGCTGTGCCGGTCGTCGTGTGTTCATGGCTGATGAACGAGCCTTTGGCCACGGTGGTCGGGCCCGCGGGCACCGAGGACGGCGTGGCCGCCGCGGAGGAGGACGGGCTCGTGGGCACCGCGCGCGTCCCGGTCGGCGTGGCCGCGGAGGGCAGCGCCTCGTCGACGGTCTCGTCCACCCACAACGCCCAGGGTTTGAACCACACCAGCCCGGCCACCACGATCACCGCCGTGACCGCCGCCGCCCCGACCCACCACTGCTTCTTCGCACCGCGCCCCATGGCGCACCTCCTCGGACCCCACGACTTCTCCGGGCCATCCAACGCGACCTGGGCCGCCGGCGAAAGGCTTGCGTCGTGCCTTCGGGGTCACGTCGAAGGCGATGCCGTCGGTGCCGCAAAAGCCGGACGCACCTGGTTCGCCGACGCCGGCGTCCCCCTTCACGTCCCGCTCAAGATCGCCGGGCACGGCTCACTGACCACCACGCAGCGCCACCCGCACCCCGACGTCCGCCGGATCACTGCCCCCGAAAAACGTCGAGGGGCCGTTCCAGATTGCTCTGAAACGGCCCCTGACCTGCGACTCTTACGAGTCGGGACGACAGGATTTGAACCTGCGACCCCTTGACCCCCAGTCAAGTGCGCTACCAAGCTGCGCCACGTCCCGATGCCCGTCCGTCCCGGGGGGTGTCCCCCGTGGCGGCGTGCAAGAGAACATTACCTCACTTCACGGGGTGGATCAGCACACGGGGTGTCACCGCGGCGGGCGGCGGACAATGGGTGGATGGACAGGGAACCGGGCAGGGACCGTGATCAGGAGGGGCGGGCGCGCAGTGCGCGGCCGCGGGACGGGCTGGGGCGGCCGTTGCCCTACGGGGCGGAGGGGGTGGCCCGGCAGCCGGAGGGGGTGGTGCGGGGGCCGGACGGGACGGTGCGGGAGGCGCAGCGGCTGCTGGACGGCGGGATGCCGTTCCATGCGCACGAGGTGTTCGAGGACGCGTGGAAGTCGGGGCCGGCGGGTGAACGGGACCTGTGGCAGGGGCTGGCGCAGCTGGCCGTGGGGCTGACGCACGCGGCGCGCGGGAACGCGACGGGCGGGGCGCGGCTGCTGCGGCGCGGGGCCGGGCGGGTCGAGGAGTACGCGCGGGGCGGGGCGCGGACGTACGGGATCGATGTCGCCGGGGTCGTGGCGTGGGCACGGGAGCTGGCCACCCGGGTGGAGGCGGGCGGCGGGGTGCCGGACGCCGGGGCGGAGGCGCCGCGGCTGCGGGTCAGCGGGTGAGGAGCAGTTCCTCGGGCGAGCGGTGGATGAGGGTGGGGCGCATCGGTACGGGACGGTCGTCGACCGGCCGCAGGTCGGGGAGCAGCCGGGTGAGGGCGCTCAGGGTCGCGTGGAGTTGGACGCGGGCCAGCCGGGAGCCGGGGCAGCCGTGCGGGCCGTGGCCGAAGGCGAGGTGGCGGGTTCGCGGCGGGGGCCGGGTGATGTCGAAGGCGTCCGGGTCCCGGTGGCGGGCCGGGTCGCGGTTGGCGGAGCCGTACGCGACGAAGAGGGTGGCGCCCGCGGGCAGTTCGGTGCCGGCGAGGGTGACCGGGCGGGTGGTGGTGCGCCGGAAGCCCTGGACGGCGGAGTCGTAGCGGGCGGCCTCCTCGACGGCGGTCGGTATGAGCTCGGGCCGCGCGCACAGCAGTTCCCACTGGTCGCGGTGGCGCAGCAGGTGGAGCAGCGTCGTGCCGATGAGCGCGGTGGTGGTGAGGTGGCCGGCGATGAGCAGGTTCTGGAGGTTGGCGACCAGTTCGCAGCGCTGGTCCTCGGTCAGGCCGCGCGGGCCGGGGCCGAGTCCGGAGTCGGGTGCCAGGGCGGTGACGAGGGCGGTGATCAGGTCGTCACGGGGCCGGGCGCGGCGGTCCCGGGCGTAGCGGTCGAGCAGGTGCTGGAGGGCGAGGACGTCCTGGGCCGCGGTGACCTGTTCGGCTTCGGGCACCGGGCGGAAGAGGAGGCGTTCGGCGCTGTACGAGCCGTGGACGGCGGCCGGTACGTCCGCCGGGTCGAGGCCGAGGAGCCGGCCGATCACGGCGCCGGGCAGGACGCGGGCGTAGTGGGTCATCAGGTCGGCCCGGCCGTGCTCGGCGAGGGCGTCGGCGAAGGCCTCGGCGAGGGCGTCGGCCTGCTGGGTGACGTACGGGGCGAGGGCGGCGACCCGGGCGGCGGACAGGCCGCTGTTGAGCGGGGCGCGGTGGCGGCGGTGGGCGGGGCCGTCGGTGGAGACGACGGTGGGCCGGGGTGCGAAGCCGCCGCCGAGGACGGCGAGGGCGGCGGGTGAGGGCCGGACGTCGGGGCGCAGCGCCTGCGCGGAGGAGAAGTCCTGGGGTCTCAGCAGCACTTCGCGGATGTCGGCGTCCCGGGAGACCAGCCAGGCGTCGAGGGCGGGCACGTAGGTGAGGCCCGGGGTCCGGCGGGCCCGTGCGTAGAGGGGGTACGGGTCGCGCTGGAGCTCGTCGAGCACGGCGTGACGTTTCCGCAGGGCCTCCCGCACCTGCGCCGCTGCCTGGGCCGCGGCCGGCGCCGCGCCTTGCTCTTCGACCTGTGCTGCCTGCTGGGCCGGGTCCACGCGGTCCCTCCTCGCGGTTGCGGTCGGATGCGGCCATGGTGAAGGGGTCGCGCGCGGGTGGCCAGGGCCATGCCGGGAGGTGGCGGGAAGGGGACGGAAAGGGGGCGGGAAGGGAGCGGAAAGCGGGGCGGGAAGGGACGGCCTACGACGACGCCAGGGCCTTTGTCAGGACGGCGGTGTGGCTGACCGAGGGGTCCTTGGCGGCGGTGAGAAGGGTGACGGGCCCCTCGGAGGCGCGGGCGCGCAGGTCCGCGAGGGCCTCGGCGGCGGCCGGTTCGGTGAGTTCGCGCTCGTACCGGCGGCGGAACTCCTCGTACTCCCCCTCCGGTCCGTGGTACCAGCGGCGGAGCTCGGTCGAGGGGGTGAGGTCCTTGGGCCACAGGTCGACGTGGGCGTCGGCCTTGGAGAGGCCGCGCGGCCAGAGCCGGTCGACGAGGACCCTCAGGCCGTCGTCGGGCTCGGGCGGCTCGTAGATCCGCCGCGCGCGGACCCGGACGGGGGTCGGTGAGGAGTGGGGCATGGCTTCAGGGTGCCGGACGGGCCCCGGCTTCACACCTCGGCGTCGCCGGCCGCCTCCGCGCGCGGCGGCTCGGCACCGCCGGTCGGCTCGGTGCTCCGCGGCCTCGAAGCACCGCCCGTTTCCGCGCGCGGCAGCTCCGTACCGCCCGCCGCCTCCGCCCTCGGCAGTCCCGAGTCGTCGACCGGCTTGGCCCTCGGCAGCCCCGTACCCCCGGCCGGCTCCGCCCGCAGGGCCGGCAGCAGCACCGCGTCCACGAAGGTCCGCAGGGTCGCCGGGTCCGTGAAGCGGTCCTCGAAGAGGCGCTCGATGCGGAGCATGCCGAGGAAGCAGGGGGCGACGAAGCCGATGGCCGGGTTGTCGGCGTCGATCTCGCCGCGTTCGACCGCGCGCGCCAGCATCCGGTCGAGCGCGGCGACCTCCGGTTCGATGACGGTTTCGCGCAGGGCGGCGCGGAGGTCGGGGTGCTGGATGTACGCCTGGCTGACCGCCTCCATGAGTTCGGCGTCGCGCTCGCGGCGGGAAGCGGCGACGCGGGCGGCCTCGCGCAGGTCGCCGACGAGGGAGCCGGTGTCGATGCCGGTGAAGACGGCGCAGCGGCGCTTGTCGAGCGCGGCGGTGACGAGGCGGGGCTTGGTGCCCCACTGGCGGTAGAGGGTCGCCTTGCCGCACTTGGTGCGGGCGGCGACGCCCTCCATGGTGACGGAGTCGTAGCCGCCCTCGCGCAGCAGGCAGATGACCGCCTCGTACAGCTCGGCCTCCCGTTCGGGGGTGAGCTTGCTGCGACGGGCGGCCGCGGTCGCGGCCTGCGTGGACATCGATTTCCTCCCGGACACCCCGTACCCAGCGGCCCTGTCTCTGCTCATCGAGAGTAGGGCGTCCACAATCGAGACGCAAACGTATCGAGACGCTTGCGTCTCGAAGAATTCGGATCTAGAGTTCGTCCGTTTGTTGTCGGATTTGACGGAAAAAGGGGCCACGCCATGGCTGCCGGGATACGCGGGATACGAAGATCACGTCCTGCAGGACCGGGGGCGACGGCTACCCCCAGACCGCCGCTCGTGCGCGAGCTGCTGCTGGTCACGGCGCTCTTCCTCGCCTACAAGTTCGGCCGGCTCTTCGCCAACGGCCACGAGGCCCGCGCCTTCCGCAACGCCGACCGCCTGTGGGACGCCGAGCGCGCCCTCCACCTGCCGGGCGAGGGCACGGTGCAGCAGCTGCTCCTGCACGGCGAGGGCCTGATCCGCGCCGCCAACACGTACTACGCGGCCGTGCACTTCCCGGCCACCCTCCTCTTCCTCGCCTGGCTCTACTGGCGCCGCCCCGCCCATTACGTCTGGTCCCGCCGGGCCCTCGCCCTGCTCACCGCCGCCGCGCTCGCGCTGCACCTGCTGATGCCGCTCGCGCCGCCGCGCATGCTCGCCGAGAGCGGTCTGATCGACACCGCCCGGGTCTACGGCCCTTCCGTGTACGGCGCGACGCCGGAGACGGACTCGATGGCGAACCAGTTCGCGGCGATGCCCTCGCTCCACTTCGGCTGGGCCCTGATGCTCGCGATCGGGCTGATCGCCGCCACCCGCTCCCGGTGGCGCCCGCTGTGGCTGCTGCACCCGGTCCTCACGCTGCTCGTCGTGGTCGGCACGGCCAACCACTACTGGCTCGACGCGCTGGCCGCCGCCGTCCTGCTCGCCCTCGCGCTGCTGCTCGTACCGTCGCCGCGCCGCCACCGGCCCGACGACGCACGGCCGCTCCCACCGCTCACCCCGGCCACGGCCGCCGCGTCCGCCGGGGCGCTGCGATGAGCGGGGCCGGCGGGACCGTCGTCGCGGTCGTCCTCTCGCTCGTCTCGGCCGCCGGCTACGCCCTGGCCGCCGTCGCCCAGTCCCGGCTCGCCTCCGCCTCGGCCGGCGGGCGCGGGGCGCTGCGGCGGCTGCTCGCCCGCCCGCAGTGGTGGTGGGCGGTGGGCCTGAACGCCGCCGGCGCGCTCGCCCATGTCGCCGCGCTGCACTACGGGCCGCTCACGCTCGTGCAGCCGCTGGGCGCGCTGACGCTCGTGGCGGCGCTGCCGATCGGCGCGTACGGGGCGCGCCGCCGGGTCACCCGGGTCGAGTGGCGCGGCGCGCTGTGGACCCTGGTGGGGCTGGTCGGGCTCGTGGCGGTGACCGGCCCGACGGCACCCGACGAGGCGCTGAACCTGCGCGAGGCCCTGGTCGTCACGGCGGCGACGCTGCTGCTCATCGGCCTGCTCTCCGCGCGCTCGCGCGGGGGCGGGGGCCAAGACGGGGGCACGCCTGCCCGTGGCCGGGGCCTCGGGCACGCGACGGCGTCCGGGGTGGCCTCCGGGGTCGGCTCGGCCCTCACCCAGACCCTCACCGCCGCGCTCGCCCGCGACCTGCCCGGCGGGCCGACGGGCTGGTGGCAGACGACGCTGCTCGCGGTCCTGATCGCCGCGTTCGCGGTGGGCGGCCTGCTGCTCTCGCAGGCCGCGTACCGGGGCGGGCTCGCCGCGCCGCTGGCCGTGGTCAACCTGTCCAACCCGGCCGCCGCCGCCGTCATCGGGGTGGCCCTGCTCGGCGAGACCTTCCGTGCCGGGGCCTGGGGCTGGGCGGTCGCCGCCGCCGCGTCCCTGGTCGCGGCGCGCGGCGTGGTGCTGCTGACGACGGGGCTCGGGCCGGAGGCCACGGTCGCACAGACGCCCGCGCCTCCGGCCGCACCCGAACCCCCGGTGCCCGCCCTCCCCGCCCTGCCCGGGCCCCTCGGCGCGCCCGAGTCCCGGACCGCACCCCTCGCCGGCCCGCGCCCCGCTCCCCTGCCCGATCCCCTCCCCGTACCGGAGCCCGCCCGCTAGCGGCCCCGGCGCGCCCGTGGCGTCAGGGCGTGGCGGCGGGGCCGTCGGCGTCTCCCAGCTGGGCGGCGTAGACGGGGTCGGTGGAGGCCTCGTAGCCGCCCTTCTCGCGCGGCACGGCCGGTTCGAGGCCGTGGACCGCGCCGATGCCCGTGGGCGGCATGTCCCCGTACAGGGCCTGATAGGCGCCGGGGCGTACGGAGTAGATCTCGTGCCAGATGCCGACCGCGCCGTTGCTGGAGAAGTAGCGCCGCCAGAAGGCGCTCTGGGCCGGGTGGTGGCGGCGCCCGGCGTCGCCGGCGTACGCGCGGATGTCGCCGGCCCGGCGCCAGTACTGGACGATCGTCACCTCGCCGAACCGGGGGCCGAGCAGCATCCGGTAGCCGAGGAAGCCGCTGCGCGGGTCGTCGCCGAGCTCCTTGATCATGCCGGGCATCGCCGTCACGACGGGCAGCCAGCCGCGCACCGACCGCCAGCGGTTGATCCGGGCGCCGATCAGGAACACGGCGACGGGTTCGCTGTTGACGGCCATGAAGCGGCCGCGGCGCAGCCGGCGCCGCTCGGCGCGGTCCTCCGGCGCCCCGCGGTGCCATTCGGGCGCCTTCAACAGGCGCAGCCCGTCGGTCAAGCCGAGTCGTGCCATGGTCCGTTCCCCATCCGTCACTACGGAAGTCACATGGATAGTTCGACTATCTTTGGAGGGCAGAGTAGAACTCCTCGGTAGTCGTGTCGAGACCGCGGAACGAGCACGGCGGAACGAACAGGAACGGTGGATCTCTCGTGCGCCTCTCCGAGCTGAGCGCCCGCAGCGGGGTGTCGGTCGCGACGGTGAAGTACTACCTGCGGGAGGGGCTGCTCGCGCCCGGCACCCCCGTCACCGCGCGGCAGTCCGACTACGGCGAGGAGCACGTGCGCCGGCTGCGCCTGGTGAGGGCGCTGCTCACGGTGGGCGGGATGACGGTCCAGCAGGCGAGGGACGTGCTCGCGGTGGCGGAGGACCCGGCCTTCGGGCGGCACGAACGCCTGGGCGTCGCCCAGTACATGCTCGGTCCGCACGTGGAGCCGCCGGAGGAGACCGACCCCGAGCGGGAGCTGTGGGACCAGGTGGCCGCCGAGATGCGCGGGCTGCTCGACGAGCTCGGGTGGCGGGTCAACGACGAGGCGCCCGCGCTCGCCTCGCTGGTCCGGGCCGTCGTCAGCATCCGGTCGCTCGGCTACCGCAGCGGGAAGGAGGACATCAGGCGTTACGCCGAGGCGCTGCGCCCGATCGCCGAGGAGGAGTACGCGGTGCTGGAGGGGCACCCGAACCTCGAGGAGGCGATCGAGGCGGCCGTGGCGTACACGGTGCTCTACGAGCCGCTCCTGCTGGCGCTGCGACGGCTCGCGCACGAGGACGTCTCGGCGCGGTGGTACGGGACGGCGCCCGGCCGGACGCACGGTACCCCTATTTCGTCACCTTGACGACAAGCGCGAGAGCCCCCTATCGTCACAGTGACGACAAGGGGAGGAACCATGGCCGACATCACCCGGCGGGCCGGCTGGCGCCATCTGCGCTCCGCGCCCACCGCCCACATCCGCCACCAGCGGGGCGGACGGCTCGTGCACGACGGCACGGGGCTGAGCTTCTGGTTCCGCCCCCTCTCCGCCGCGCTCTCGGAGGTGCCGGTCGACGACCGCGAGCTGGCGATGGCCTTCCACGCCCGCACCGCGGACTTCCAGGACATCAGCGTCCAGTCGACCGTGACGTACCGGATCGGCGATCCCGCCGCGGCGGCGACCCGGCTGGACTTCTCCGTCGACCCGGACACCGGCGCCTGGCGCGGCACCCCGCTGGAGCAGATCGCCACCCTCCTCACCGAGACCGCCCAGCAGCACGCCCTCGCCGTGCTCGCCCGGATCCCGCTGGCCGAGGCCCTCGTCGACGGGGTCGGGGCGGTGCGGGAGCGGATCGCGGCCGGGCTCGCGGCGGAACCGCGGCTGCCCGACACGGGCATCGAGGTCGTGGCGGTGCGGGTGGTGGCCCTGCGCCCCGAGCCCGAGGTCGAGCGGGCGTTGCGCACCCCGGCCCGCGAGCAGATCCAGCAGGAGGCCGACCGGGCCACGTACGAGCGCCGGGCCGTCGCCGTGGAACGCGAACGGGCCATCGCGGAGAACGAGTTGGCCAGCAAGATCGAGCTGGCCCGGCAGGAGGAGCGGCTGGTCGACCAGCGCGGCACCAACGCGCGGCGGGAGGCGGAGGAGTCCGCGGCGGCCGACGCGGTACGGGCGGAGGCGGAGGCGTCGCGTACGGTCCGGCTCGCCCGCGCCGAGGCCGAGGCGGCCCGCGAGGTCGGGGCCGCGCGCGCCGAGGCGCAGGGCGCGTGGCTGCGGGCGCACGCCGAGGTCGCGCCGGCGACGCTGCACGCGCTCGCCGCGACCAGGGCGGCCGAGCAGCTGCCGAGGATCGAGCATCTGACGCTGTCGCCGGACGTGCTGACCGGGCTGCTCGCGAAGCTGGGCGGGGGCACCGGCTCGTGAGCCTGGCGCCGCGGGCGGTGCTCGTCCACCGGACCACGGAGTACGAGGAGTTGCTGGCCCGGTACGGCACGCACGGGCAGGCCGCCTTCCACCTGGCCGCGCGGGGCCGCTCGGTCGACGAGGTGCGGGAGCGGCACGAGCGGACCAAGCGCGCGCTGGCGGAGGTGGCCGGCGCGGTGCCGTTGCGGTGGCGGCGCGCCCGGGTGGAGCGGGCGGACCTGGACCGCTTCCCGTTCGGGCCGGAGGACGTGGTCGTGGTTGTGGGACAGGACGGCCTGGTGGCCAATGTGGCGAAGTATCTGACGGGACAGCCGGTCGTCGGCGTCGACACCGACCCCGGGCGCAATCCGGGCGTCCTGGTGCGCCACCGGCCGGGGGACGCGCGCCGGCTGCTGCCGTCGGTCACGGCGTCGGCGGTACGGACGGGGGTGGACCCGCTCACCATGGCGGAGGCGGTCACGGACGACGGACAGCGGCTGCTCGCCCTCAACGAGATCTACCTCGGGCCGCCCGGCCACCAGACCGCCCGCTACACCCTGCACGCCCCGGCCTGCGCGCCCGAGGCGCAGGCCTCCTCGGGCGTCCTCGTCGGCACCGGAACGGGCGCCACGGGCTGGCTCCGCTCCCTGTGGCGGCAGCGCTCCAGCCCTCTCCCGCTGCCCGCCCCGACCGACGCCCGCCTCGCCTGGACGGTCCGGGAGGCCTGGCCCTCCCCGGCCACCGGCACCAGCCGCGTCGAGGGCCTCCTCGGCACCGGCGACGCCCTGAGCCTGGTGGTCGAGTCGGACCGTCTGGTCGCCTTCGGCGACGGCATGGAGTCGGACGCGCTGGAACTGACGTGGGGCCAGTCGGTGCGGGTGGGGGTGGCGGGGGCGGCGCTGCGACTGGTGGGCTGACCACCCGGGCCCGTGGGGGCAACCGGGCGGCGAGCGCGGTCCCACCCGGGGCGGCCGGAAAGTGACGGCGGCGTTACGGTGCGGCACCGGGGCGGGGCTATGCTCGCTGCCTCTCGCTCGCCGCGCCGTCGCCCGAAGGGACACTCATGGGTCTCCGTGTCTCCCCCGCCTCCCTCCAGGACTGGGCGCTGGTGCGCGCGTGGTCGGCGGCGGAAGGGTGGAATCCGGGAGCGGCCGACGCCGGGGCGTTCTTCGCGCAGGATCCCGAGGGGTTCTTCCTGGGGCGGATCGACGGGGAACCCGTTTCCGCGATCTCGGTGGTCAACTACGGCGACGACTACGCGTTTCTGGGGTTCTATCTCGTACGACCCGATCTGCGCGGTCTCGGTCACGGCCTCGCGACCTGGCGGGCCGCGCTCGCGCACGCCGGCGGGCGGACGGTGGGGCTCGACGGGGTGCCGGCCCAGCAGGACAACTACCGGCGTTCGGGCTTCGCGCCCGCGTACCGAACCGCCCGATACGTGGGCGAAATGCCGCTTCCCGACCGGCCGGTGACCGGTGTGGTCGCCGCGGAACGGGTGGATCCGGCCGAAATCGCCGCGTACGACAGCGCCTGTCACCCCGCCGACCGCCCCCGCTTCCTGCGGTCCTGGCTGACCACGCCGGGCCACCGGGCCCTGGTCCGGATCACCGACGGGCGTCCGACCGGTTACGGTGTCGTCCGGCCCGCCGAACAGGAGGCCCGTATCGGGCCGCTGTTCGCGGACACCCCCGCCGACGCCGCCGCCCTGCTCGACGCCCTGGCCGCCGAGGCCCGCGCCTTCGGGGCGCCCCGTATCGCGATCGACATGCCGGAGGCCAACCCGGCCGCGGCGCGGCTCGCCGAGTCGCGCGGACTGGAGCCGACCTTCGAGACGGCTCGCATGTACACCGGTCCGATCCGCCCGATCGCGCGGGAACGCGTCTTCGGCGTGACCACCCTCGAACTGGGCTGACGCGCCGGGCCGGCGGCCCGGCCCGCAGGGGCCTTCGAGGGCCCCCGGAAGCGTGCCCCCTCCCCTCCCCCTCCCACCCCCTCGGGGTGACAAGGGTTTTCCCCGTATCGAGTTCACCTCGGCGTTCCCTACTGTCTGCCGCACCGGCGGATCCATCCCCCTCCCCACCTGTCAGGTGCATGAGAAGGGGTGGGTAGTGTCGCCGGGGACGGCCTTGACCCGGGCCGTCGCGCCGGTGGCGGCGCACGGGCCCCCACGCCCAGGGAACAGCGGTACGCGACCCCACTTCGCCCCGTGGTTCCCGCGCCGCCGCCACTGCTCCACTTACGTCGTACTCGAAAGGGCCACACCTTGAACGGTTCCAGGCGGAGAGTCATATCCGTGGTGGTCGCGAGCGCCGCGATCCTCGGTGCCGCAGCCACCACCTCCGGGGCGTTCGCCGCCGTCCCGGCCGCTGCCACTCCGAAGCCCGCACCGGCTTCGCAGGCGATGACCGCGCTTCCCAGCGCCCCGGTCGAGAAGGTCATCGTCACCTACAAGTCCTCGTCCGCCGAGGCCGGCTCCAACGCCGCCGCCAAGACCGACGCCGCCGACAAGGCCGCCGAGACCGGCGAGAAGCTCTCCTTCGAGCGTCGCCTGGCCGGCGGTGCCGCGCTGGTGAACCTGGGTGGTTCCGCGACCAAGCAGGACGTGACCGAGGTCATGGCGGCCTTCAAGGCCGACCCGCAGGTCGCCTCCGTCGAGCCTGACATCCGCGCCTACGCGATGGCCGTGGCCCCGAACGACACCGACTACGCCAAGCAGTGGGACCTCTTCGAGGCCACCGGTGGCATGAACGTTCCTGCCGCCTGGGACAAGACGACCGGCGCGGGTGTCACCGTCGCCGTCATCGACACCGGCTACGCCGCCCACTCCGACCTGGCGGCCAACACGGTCGCCGGTTACGACTTCATCTCCACGTCCGCCGACGCCCGCGACGGCAACGGCCGTGACGCGGACGCCAAGGACGAGGGCGACTGGAACGCCACGGACGGCGAGTGCGGCACCGGTTCCCGCGCCTCCAACTCCTCCTGGCACGGCACCCACGTGGCCGGCACCATCGGTGCGGTCACCAACAACACCAAGGGCATCGCCGGCATCGCGTACGGCGCGAAGGTCCAGCACGTGCGCGTCCTCGGCAAGTGCGGCGGCTCGTCCTCCGACATCGCCGACGCGATCACCTGGGCCTCCGGCGGCACGGTCGCGGGCGTCCCGGCCAACGCGACCCCGGCCAAGGTCATCAACCTGAGCCTGGGCGGCGCCAGCTCCACCTGCCCGAGCGTCTACCAGACCGCGATCAACGGCGCCGTCTCGCGCGGCACCACGGTCGTCGTCGCCGCGGGCAACAGCAACGCCAACACCTCCGGCTTCACGCCCGCGAACTGCTCGAACGTCATCACCGTGGCGTCGACCAGCCGCGAGGGCAACCGGTCGTACTACTCCAACTACGGCACCATCGTGGACGTCGCGGCCCCCGGCGGCGAGACCCGCCGCGCCACGGACACGCCCGGCACCGTCACCACCCCCGAGAACGGCATCTACTCCACGCTGAACTCGGGCGCGACGACCCAGTCGACCGAGAACTACAAGCCGTACCAGGGCACCTCGATGGCCGCCCCGCACATCGCCGGCCTCGCCGCCCTGCTGGAGTCGGCCAAGCCGACCCTGACCCCGGCCGACATCGAGTCCGCGATCAAGACCAACGCCCGTCCGCTGCCCGGCACCTGCACCGGCGGCTGCGGCACCGGCATCGCCGACGCCGCCAAGACGGTCGAGGCGGTCACCGGCACCACCACGCCTCCGACCGGCGTCTTCACCAACGCGAACAACGTGACGATTTCGGACAACACCACCGTGTCGTCCTCGATCGCCGTCAGCGGCCGCACCGGCAACGCCCCCGCCACCCTCAAGGTCGGCGTGGACATCAAGCACACCTGGCGCGGTGACCTGGTCATCGACCTGGTCGCCCCCGACGGCACCGTGCGCAACCTGAAGGCCTCTTCCTCCTCCGACAGCGCCGACAACGTCCTGACCACCTACACCGTGGACGCGTCGAGCGAGGTCGCCAACGGCACCTGGAAGCTCCAGGTCCGCGATGTGGCCTCGGGTGACACCGGCTACATCGACTCGTGGAGCCTGACCTTCTGATCCACCCGGCTCCTTCTCGGAACCACCCCCCACACCAGCATTTCTGCTGGTCAGCGAAGCGCCCGTGGTCTACACCACGGGCGCTTCCGTGTGTGGGCCACGCTCGGTTGACCGGGGACCGCTGTCCGTATGCCGGACATAGGGCCTGGACGGGGGCGTTCTGCTCCGTATTCTCTGCGCAACGGGGCTCATGGGCCGGGGGCCCGAGCGCCGGAGGGTGGTGGACCTATGACGACAGTGCCGCTCCGGCCTGCGCCGGTGGGCCGGGAGGAACTCCTCTCGCGACTCGAACGCGTCCTGCACACACGAGGCCGAGCGCTGCTCACCGGACCCGCCGGGGTCGGCAAGACCGAGGTGGCCCTGGCCGCGGCCGCCCGCGCGGAGGCGCGCGGCGAGACGGTCCTGTGGCTGGCCACGCTCCCCGCCGACCGCGACATACCCGGCGCGGCCGCGGCCGCTCTCGTCGCCTCCGTCGCCGCGACCGTGACCTGGCCCGACCCGGCCGCCGCTGCGCCCGTGACCGAGGCCGCCGGCCTCGCGGACCGGCAGCCGGCGGACGGCGCTTCGGCTTCGGCTTCGGCTTCGGCTTCGGCGGGCACGGAAGGGCCGGCCGGCGGCCCCGGCCACCCGGACACGGGACGTCCGAGCGGCCCTGCGGGCACCGCCGCCGGCGGTCGCGGTGCCACGGGCTCCGCCGCGCACGGCCGGCTCTCCGGCCCGGCCGCCCCGAGCGCTCCCGGTTCCGTCTCCGCGACCGGTGCCGTCGGCTCCGCGGCGCACGGTCGCCCCTCCGGGCCGGCCGGCGCCCCGGCCACCGCGAACTCACCTGCCGGTCCCGGTGACGGGCCCGCGCACCGAGCCGGTGCGGCGGGCTCCGCCGCGGAGGGACGGCTGCCGGGACAGGCCACACCGTCCCGGTCCGGATCCGGTGTCCTTCCTGGCACCGGGAGCGTCCCGCCGTCCGGGCACGGGCCCGCGGGGGCCGGCCTGCCCGGGCCGCGCGCCGGTGAGGCCGCCGCCGGAGTGGCCGGTGCCGGGGTGGCCGGTGCCGGTCACGGTCCCGGGTACGACGCCGGACACGGAGCCGGCCACGGGCTCGGGCACCCGGAACACGGCGGGCATGGCGGCGGCCAGGCCTCCGCGCACGAGGCCGGATGCCCCCACTTCTCCGCCTCCTACGCCCCCACCGGCCTCGGCGTCACCGCGTCCCGGGTCTGTGAGGGGCTGCCCGGGCCGCAGCGGGCCGCCGTCGCCATGCTGTGCCGTGAGGCGCCGCCGGAGGAGGGAGGGTGGGACCCGATCGCCCTGCGGCTGGGGCTCGCCGGGATCCTGCGGGCGCTGACCGCACGAGGTCCCGCCGTGCTCGTCGTCGACGGGGTGCAGCACATCGACCCCGAGAGCGCCGACCTGCTCCGCTTCGCGCTCCACCTGGCGCCGCCGACGCTGCGGGTGATCGGCGTCGAGACGCCCGAGGCCTACGCGGCGTACGCCGGGAAGGACCCGCACGACACCCGGCTGTGGGTGCCGTCGGAGGCGGACGTGCTGCTCGTGCCGCCGCTGCACGCCGACGAGATCGCCGAGCTGCTCATCCACCACCGGCTGCCGTCCCGGATGGCCGGCCGCATCCACAAGGCGAGCGGCGGCAATCCACGGCTCGCGCTGGCCGTGGGCCGTTCCCTGGCCGACGCCCGGACGCCCGTGCACCACGCGGAGGCGCTGACGCTCTCCGGGCGGGCCCGGGACCTGGCCCGGCAGTTGCTCGGGGCCGCGCCGCCCGAGGTCCGCGAGACGCTGCTCCTCGCGGCGCTCGCGCTGCGGCCCACCGCGGCCCTGGTGCGCCGGGCCGGACGCCCGAACGCGGAGGCGGATCTCGCGGCCGCGGAGCGGGCCGGCCTTGTGTCGCTCGCGGAGGACGGCACGGTCGCTTTCACGGCCGGGCTGCTGCCCTCGACCCTGGTGCACGACGCGTGCTGGGCCGAACGCAGCGCGGGGCACGCGGCGTTGGCGCGGGTCGTGGACGATCCGGTGGAGGCGGTCCGGCACCGGGCGCTGGCCACCGACGCGCCGCAGGAGGAGCTGGCGGCCGAGGTGGCCGAGGCGGCGGACCTGGCCCGGCGGCGCGGCAACAGCGCGCTCGCGGCCGAACTGGCTTTGCTGGCCGCCGAGTCGACGCCCGGGTCGCACGCGCAGCGGCGGATCGCCCGGCTGGCGGACGCGGCCGAGGAGGCGGCGCGGGCGGCGCGGGCCGATCTGGCGATGCGGGCCGCGACCGACCTGCTGGCCCGGGACGCTGCGCCCGCCGACCGGGTGCGGGCCCGGCTCGCCGTCCTTGACACGGCGGGCCAGGGGCTGACCGGGCTCGACGAGATGTACGTCCACGCCATGGAGGACTCCGAGGGGGACACGGCCCTGCGGGCCGCGGTGCAGCTGCGCCTCGCCGTCAAGTACGTGCTCGCGGACGGCGATCCGCTGCGTTCGCGGGCGGCGGCGATGGAGTCGGCCGCGCTGGCCGCGTCGATGGGCGATCCCCGGACGGCGGCCCAGGCCCTGACCGTACAGGCGCGGATGGAGCGGGCGCTCGGTTCGCCGGACGCGGAGGCGGTGCTCGCCCAGGCCAGGGCGCTGGAGACGGCGGAGCGGCCGGCCGGCATCCGGAACGCGGCGCAGATCTTGACCATCCGTCATGCCCTGTTCGACGGGCGGCTCGTGGACGCGCGGACGCAGCTGAACGCGCTGCTGCCGCTGGTGCAGCGGCGTGGTTCGGTGGAGGACGCGATCGAGCTGCTGAGCACGCTCGCCGAGATCGAGTCGCGGATCGGCCCGTGCCCGGCGGCCCTGGGGCACGCCGGGCGGTCGCTCGCGCTGACGCTGGAGGCGGGGCTGTCCCCCGGGCCCGCCTGGTACGCCCTCGCGCTCGCGGAGACGGCCGGCGGCAGCTTCGCCCGGGCGGCGAGTTACGCGCGGCGCAGCGTGCAGGCCTCGGAGGAGGAGGGGGACCGGGTCTTCCTCTCGCGCAGTCTGTACGCGCTGGGCCGGGTGCAGCTGGTCAACGGGGACGTCGCCGCCGCGCTGGAGACGCTGCGGCGGGTCGAGGCCAACGAGCGGGCCCAGTCGACGGTGGACCCGTCGATGCTGCGCTGGCACGAGGAGCTCGCCGAGGCGCTGCTCGCGCACGACGAGGTCGAGGAGGCGCTGGCGGTGCTCGCGGAGGTGCGGCCGGTGGGTGAGCGGCTCGGCCGGACGACCGTGCTGCTGGGCTGCGACCGGGCGTACGCGTTGTGCCAGGCGGCGGAGGGCCGGACGGACGAGGCGGCGGAGCTGCTCGCCGGCACGGCGGCCCGGTTCGCGGAGGCGGAGCTTCCGCTGGAGCAGGGGCGGGCGCTGATGGCGCTGGCCCGGGTGGAGCGGCGCCGGCGTCGGCGTTCGGCGGCGCAGGCGGCCCTGCAGTCGGCGGCCGCGGTGTTCGAGCGGGTCGGGGCGGCGCCGTGGCTGGCGCTGGCGACCGAGGCACCGGCCGGTCATGCGGGCGAGGGCCCGGTGGGCGAGGAGGCGCTGCCGGCGCTGTCGTCGCTGACGGAGGCGGAGCTGCGGCTTGCCCGCCTGGTGGGGCAGGGTGCCAGCAACCAGGAGGCGGCGGCGAAGCTGTATCTGAGCGTCAAGACGGTCGAGGCGCGGCTGACGCGGATCTACCAGAAGCTGGACGTGCGCTCGCGGGCCCAGTTGGCGACCGCGCTCAGACCGTGACCCGGACTGGCTCAGACCTGGCTCGGACCTGGCTGGGACCGTGACCCGGACCTGACTCGGACCTGGCTCGGACCGTGACCCGGACTGGCTCAGACCAGGCTCAGACCGTGAACGGGCGTTGGGCCAGGAAGGCCGCCGAGGGTGCTCCGGTGGTGTGGAGGTTGGGGCTCTGGGTGGGCGGCAGCCGGTGCTGGACCGCCCGGTGGAAGGTGCGGTAGTCGCCCCGGAAGGCCCCGTCGTCCCAGACGCCGAGCAGGGCCTCGGTGAAGGCGCCGTTGACGTCTCCGTCCGCGGCGACCTGGTTGTCCTGACAGGCGGAGACGAGGATCACCGGGGGGCCCTGTCCGTCGGCGTAGACGGTGGCGGCCTTGGCGAGCGAGCGCTGGAGGTCGTCGTAGAAGTCCCGGTCGCGGTCGTAGAGCGCGGCCTGCTTCGGCTCGGGCAGATAGCGGCCGGTGACGTCGGTGATCCCGGGGAGCTCGATGCTGCTGCCGCTGTGGCAGCAGTCGAAGAACGTGACGATCCGGACGCCGTGGTCGAAGCGCAGGAACTCCTGGTGGACCTCGTCGTCGAGGAACTGGCGGTCGTAGAGGACGAGGGTCTCGTCGAGCCGGTCGGGTTCGTCGTCGGGCCCGGTGACGTCGGGGACCTGGCCGCCGTGGCCCGAGTAGGTGAAGAGCAGGATGTCGCCCGCGCCGAGCCGTTCGGCGGCATCACGCAGGGCGGCGGTGACCCGTGCGACGGTGCACTCGGGGGTGAGCAGGACGGTGTCCGCGAACCCGTTGGCACGGGCGGTCCTCGCCAGGTCGCGGGCGTCGTTCTCGCAGGCCACGAGGGTGCCGTCCCAGCCGTCATAGCGGTCGGGGTCGACGCGGTTGAGTCCGACGTGCAGTGAGATTCCCGTGGGCATGGGGCCTCCTTGGCCGGAGTGGAGGGGCACCGGGGGGTAGCCGGGGGGTCTGTTCGAGTGGCCTGGGTGCCCGGTGCCGTGGGGCGACCTCCCCCACGCGGTACGTATATCGTATGAATTCCAGCGATTCCCGGCACGATCTGCTCGCCGACCGCACCGGTTACGACGAGGACTTCCTCGGCCCGACGGTGCCCCTCGCGCTGCCGGCCCGCACCTCGGTGGAGACGGTCGTCCTGCCGTACACCCACTTCAGCGTCGTCTTCCGGCCCGACCGGCGGCTCGCCGCGTCGACCGCCGTGTGCATCGAGGGACGGGAACTGCTCGACGACGTCCCCAGGGACGACCAGTGGCTGTACGACCCGCGACTCCCCCGGGAGCAGCAGGCGGGCGACGACGTCTACAAGAACAACAGTCTCGACCGGGGACATCTGGTGCGCCGCCTCGATCCGGTGTGGGGCGCCGCGGCGGTGGCGGGCCGGGCGAACACCGACACCTTCTACTTCACCAACGCGGCCCCGCAGGCGGACGTGTTCAACCAGGGCAAGCAGGTGTGGCAGGGCCTGGAGAACCACCTCCTCGACCACGCGGCCGCCTTCGACCGCAAACTGGTGGTGCTCACCGGGCCGGTGCTCCAGGACTCCGACCCTCCCTACCGGGGCATCCAGGTGCCGCTGCGCTTCTGGAAGGTGGCCGCGTTCATGCAGGACGGGGCGCTGGCGGCGACGGCGTACGTGCTCGACCAGAGCCCGGACCTGAGCCGGGACGCGGACCGCGCCTTCGCCGGGACGCCGTCGGGCGCGCCGCCGCCGCTCGGGCCGTTCCGCACGTACCAGGTGCCGGTCTCGGACGTCGCGGAGATCGCCGAGCTGGAGCTGGGACCGCTGCCCGATGTGGACCTGATGCCGCTGATGCGCGCGCCGGAGGACCGCTGGCGGCTGCTGGAGTCGTACGAGGACATCGCGATGACGGACTGAACCCGCGGGCGCGGGGCCGGCGGCGGGGGCACCGGCGGGGGCCGCGATTGCGGGCCGTGGCGGCCGGCGGGACGATGACAGGGCGCAGTCAGGCGTCCCCATCGGCGCAGGACGACCGGGCAGGTGCGGCATGCCTCTCACCGAGACGGAGTGGGGCCTCGTCACCCGCTGGGTGCGGGACCACCTTCTCGACGACCCCGATCCCCGGACCCGGCTGCTCACCACCACCCTGACCACGGACTTCGTGGCGGATCTCCCGCTCACCCCGGACCGGGACGCGAACGCCCGTCTGATCGTGGGGGCCGCCCGCAGGGACGTCGCCGACCAGCGGCGGCTGCTGGACGCGTTGTCCCGCCTGGACGCGCTCGACCGGCTCGACGCCGTCGACGCCGTGGGCCGCGGCATGGAGGTACGGGCGCTGCTGGCGCGGCTGCGCGAGGACGAACAGGCGCGGCACGCGGCGCGGGACCCGTTCGAGGCGGTCGTGCTGCGGCACGGCACGGAGGTGTTCGTCGGCCGGGCGGAGCTGCGCGCGACACTGCGCCGCTTCGTGGCCGACCCCGAGCTGTCGGTACTGGCGGTGGACGGCGAACCGGACAGCGGGCGCTCGTACACCTACCGGCTGATCCGGCATCTGGGCCAGCACTGCGGGTTCCGTCCGGTACGGGTGACGCTCACGCGGACGTCGACGGCGGCGCGGCTGGTGGGGCGGCTCGCCGAGTTCGTGTCGGGTCCGGAGGCCGACGGATTCCCGTTGAACCCGACACGGTTGAACGATCCACTGCCGTCGATCGACGACGCCGTGCACCGGATCGTCCGCCGGGCGACCGCCGCCGAGGACCGCTTCTGGCTGGTCCTGGACGAGTGCGACGCGCTCGACCCCACCTCCGACGTGTGGGACTGCATCGGCAAGCTGGCCCTGGCCGTCTACGAGCACACTCCGGTACGGAGGGAGTCCGTGCCCCGGCTGGTGCTCCTCGGCTACTCCACCACCGCGCACCCGCTCCCGTACGACACGAGGAAGAGCGTGTGCCGGGACACGGCGCGGCCGGCCGGACCGGACGAACTGCGTGCGTTCTTCCGCCGCTTCTTCGCCGAGACGAGTGCGGGCGAGTCCGACGGCTCCCCCGGTCCGCCCCGGGAGGCCCGCGGGGAGCCGGGCGAGGCGCTCGTGGAGACGGCGGTCACGGAGGTGCTGCGCGCGGTGGACGCGGCGGATCCTGCCGAGAGCCCCATGCGCCGGGTGTGCACGGCCGTCGAGGACGTCGTACGGCTCTCGCTCGGACTCGCCCCCGGCGAGGACCTCACCGGACCGCTGCGAGGCACCCTGCGCTCACCGCCGGGACCCGGTGCGGTGCCCAGCCTGCCCGCACTGCGCCGGGCCTACCGTGAGGCGGCCTGCCTGCTCGACGCCTTCGACCCGGCGGTGCTGCGGCTGCCCGGCGAGCGGGAGCCCAGCGGCAAGGCACTGTTGGAGCTCGTCGACGACTGCACGGCGCTCGCGGGACCCCAGCGCTCGGTGCGCTGGGTGCTGCGACCGGAGGTGCGCACGGCCACCCTGAAGGGCCTCGCGGGCCCCGAGGCCGCGCTCGCCGCCCTCGCGGCCAACGCCGGCTCCCTCCCCGAGGGTCCGGGCGTCGAACGCGCGGCGCTGGCCCTGCTCGCGGGCCTGGTCCCGACCCGCTCGGCGGTCGACCCCGCGCCGGGCGGAAGCCGTATCCACGGAGACGCGGGCGGGGACGGCGGCGGGGGCGCGGCGCTCGGGGTGTACGGCGGGAACGCGGTGGGTTTCGTAGGCTCCGCGGACTCCGTGAACCCGGTGGACGCCGTGAACTCCGTGAACGCCGTGGACGCCGTGGACGCCGTGGACGCCGTGAACGCGGTGGACGCGGCCGACGTCGACGAGCTCACCGATCTCCTCCAGGCCGTGCTGTGGCTGGAGCAGGTGCCCGGCACCGCCGGTCTCCTGCCGTCCGTGGCCGACGTGCAGCGCCGCCTGGAGCGCGCCCGGCTGCTGCAGCCGCTGCGGCTGCTGGTGCGGGACACCTTCCACGGCCGCTCGCGCGAACTCGACGCACTGCGGGCCTACATCGCGCTGCCGACCGAGCCCGCGGAGCCGCCGGTGCTGCTGCACGGCATCGGCGGCATCGGCAAGAGCACCCTGCTCGCCCGTTTCCTCCTGGACAGTCTGCGCGAGGCGGCGCCGGACGGATTCCCCTTCGTCACCATCGACTTCGCACGACCGACGCTCTCGCTGCACGAACCGGCCACGGTGATCGCCGAGGCGGCCCGGCAGCTCGGCGTCCAGTACCCCGCCCACCGGGCCGCGTTCGACGCCCTCGTCGGCCGGTGCGGGGAGACGGCCGCCGTCCAGCGCGGCGAACGCGACCGGATCGACGAGCTGTCCCGGCTCTCCGCCACCCGCGCCACCCTGGGCCGCGACTACTCGGCCGGCTTCCACGCCCGGGCCAGCGCCGACGAACAGGACCTGGCCCGCGAGCTCGCCGGCCTGGTCGCGAAGGCGGTCGCCGGGCCGCCCGGCACGATGGAGCCGCCCCTGGTGGTCACGCTCGACTCCTTCGAGGAGGCCCAGTACCGCGGCTCTCCCGTCATCTCCCGCATGTGGGCGGTGTGGACGGCGCTGCGCGCCGCCTACCCCCGGCTGCGGTTCGTGGTCGCCGGGCGGGCCCCGATCGACCACCCGGCCCGGGTCCTCGCGCCGCGCACCATGGAGCTGACCGAGCTCGACGAACAGGCCTCCGTGGACCTCCTGATGTCCTGCGGCATCGACGACGAGCCGGTGGCGCGCAGTCTGTACGGCCATGTCGGCGGCCATCCGCTGAGTCTGAAGCTCGCCGCGCGCACGGCGCTGTCGCTCGGCGAGGGGGCCGACTCGCTCGGCGAGCTGCTGCGGAGCCTGACCTCGCGGCGGCGGCTGCGGGGCAGCGTCGACCAGATGCTGATCCAGGGCACCCTCTACGACCGGATCCTCAAGCACGTCGCCGACCCCGATGTGCGCGCCCTCGTCCAGGCCGGCCTGGCGCTGCGGGTCATCACTCCCGAGCTGCTGCGCGAGGTGCTCGCCGGGCCCGCCGGAGTGGCGGTGCCGCAGGCCGCGGACGCGGGACGCCTTTTCGGCCTGATGGTGTCGCGGCTCGACCTGATGGAACCCGCGGGACCGCAGGCGATCCGGCACCGGCCCGACCTGCGGTCGATCATGCTGCGGCTGTCCGACGGCGCGCGGACCGATCTGATGCGGGCCGTGGACACCCGGGCGGTGGCCTACTACGCGGCCCGTGAATCGGCCGCGGACCGGGCCGAGGAGATCTACCACCGCCTGCGCCTCGGCGAGAACCCCCGTACGGTCGAGGCGCGTTGGCGGCCCGGCGTGGAGCACCACCTGGCGGGCGCGGACCGGGACATGCCGCCCCGCTCGGCGGCGTTCCTGCTCGGCCGGATCGGCGGGCACGTACCGGACCGGATCATGACGGAGGCCGACCAGGAGGACTGGGAGCGGATCGCCGCCCGCGAGGTCGAGGACCTGCTCACCCAGGGCTATCCGGAGGTGGCGGCGCGGCGGCTGGCCGAGCGGCAGCCGTGGACGCCGTGCAGCAGGCTGCACGGTCTGCTCGTGGAGACACTGGCCCGTACCGGGCGGGCAGCGGACGCCCGGGAGACCGCCGAGCGGGCCGTGGACCGGGCGGAGGAGGCCGGGTGCGCGGAGACCCGTCTGGAGCTGTTGCAGCTGTCCGCGCGGCTCGCCCAGGACGCGGGTGACTTCACCGACGCCGACCGCGCGCTCCAGGAGGCCGAGGACGTGGCGGCGGGCCTCGGCCTGCCGTACGAGTCGATCGGCGTCCTGGTGGCCCGCTCCCGGCTGGCCGCCGCCGCGCACACGGACTCCGCGGAGACGGACGCCCGGCTCGCCCGCGGGCTGCGCGGCCTCCCGGACGAGGCGCTCGCGCAGCAGCCCGCCCTGGCGCGCGCGGCCGCCGTCTCGGCCTGCCGGTCCGATCCGCAGGCCCTGGCGCGCACGCTGCGGCTCGTGGGGCTGCCCGGTGACGACGAGGCCGTGGTGACGGCGCTCGCCCGCTGGATCGAGACGGCGATGGCGGACGAACCGCGGCTGCGCGAGCCGTTGGCGCGCATCCTGGAGTCGGCCGCGGCGGGCGCCCGGTCGGCGGGCCCGGCCACGACGCCCTTCCCCGGCCCGTACGGGGGTCCCCTGCCGCACACCCGGGTCGAGGAGGCGCTGTGGGAGGCACGGCGTCACGGCACCCTGGACGCCCTGGCGTGGCGGGCGCTGATGCTGAGCGACCGCAGCGGTGATCTGTTGCTCGGCGTGGCGGAGGCGGTCGACGCCGGTCGGCCCGGCTCCGGGTACGGGTACGGGGCTGGGGCCGAGTACGGAGCCGGGGCGGGGTACGGGTCCGGGCGGCCCTGGTACGGGCCGGTGCCCGGCGGGGCGGATCTGGTGGGTGTCACCCCACCGCCCGACCAGGCCGAGGCCGCCTGGCGCGACGAGCCGTATCTGACCGCCGAGGAGCTGCGGGCGGTGGAGAACGCGGCCGTGGAGGCCGGGCTCGCCGACCGGGAGCTGCGGGGCCGGCTCTTCGCGGGCGTCAAGGACCACTTCCGGGCGGCGCTGCCGCCGCGGCCGACGCCGTTCACGCAGGTCCAGTCCGACCTGCGGACCATGAACCGGGTCGAGCGGCTGATGGAGGGCGAGGTGCCTCTGGAGCTGTGGCTGCGCAACGCCATCGCCCTGGCCGCCGAGCCGGGCCCGGTCGCCGTGTTCCAGCGGGCGCTCGACCATGTGGTGCGGGACGCGGCGGGCGAGCCGGAGCTCCCGGCGGAGTATCTGTCCGCGGAGTTCAAGGAGGACATCGTCGTCCGCGACGACATGGTCCCCTTCGAGTTCCTGCACGAGGGCTTCCTCGCCGGCGGGGCCGTCGTCCGTCTCACCGTGCCGCCGTACGAGTCGGGTCAGCAGCTGTGGCCCGCGTACCCGCACGTGGGCACCGGCTGGCTGATCGCCCCCGGGCTCCTCGTCACCAACCACCATGTGGTGAACGCCCGCAACGGCATCGGCGGCGGCCGGAAGCGGGTCGCGGAGGAGGACCTCCAGCTCCAGGTGCGCAACTCGCGCTCGCGCTTCGACTACGGCGCCGACCGGGCCGAGACCGAGGAGGTCACGGCCACCGGCCTCGTCGCCTGGGACGAGGAACTCGACTACGCCGTCCTGCGACTGACGAGCGCTCAGCCCGAGCGGCAGGTGCTGCGGGTGGCGACCGAGCCGTTCGGGATCCCGGGGGCCGAGACCCCGGCCGTGAACATCATCCAGCATCCCAAGGGCATGCCGAAGCGGGTCGCGCTGCGCAACAACCTGGTCTATCAGGCGGACGAGAAGAACCTCGCCTACTTCACCGACACCCAGGGCGGCTCCTCCGGCTCCCCCGTCTTCACCGACCGGTGGACGGTGGTCGCGCTGCACCGCGGCGCCCGCCGGATCACCGGCGTGGAGTACCGGGGCCGGACGAGCGCGGTGGTCAACGTCGGCACGCAGGTGAGCCGGATCCTGGCCCACCTGCGGGAGAACCGGCCCGAGTCGTACGAGGAGATCATGACGGCACAGGCAGCGCTGCCGCGGGAACCGGACGAACTCTGAGAGGTGAGGTGACGGAGGATGCGGTACGGATCACGGAGCGGCTCGCACAGCGGGTCACCGGTCGCGACCGGACCCGAGCGGGTCTTCGGCGATCTGGGCGAGGTCGCCGCCCGGGTGCGGGCCCGGCTCGAACGGGAGCTGGAGGTCCAGGAGTCGGCTCAGGAGCTGCCGCCCGGCGCCGCCCCGGCCGCCGAGATCGGGCGCTTCGCACAGGAGGAGCGGGCCCGGGTCCTGGAGGCGGGCGTCTCCGGCATGGAGAAGCTGGCGCGCGGCCGGCCGGAGGATATCGACGAGGACGAGTACTTCGGCGTGGAGGCGATCGTCCTCCTGGAGGGCCGGCCCGCGATCCTGGTGCAGGGGCAGGACTTCGCCCCGCAGGAGGGCGACTGGTCGGTGCTCGACGCGGGCCGGGACGCGATCCGCGAGTCGATCGCCCGGGTGGGCCGGGTCGAGGTCACCGGCCACCCGAACCTCGACTGGATCGGCACCGCCTTCCTGGTGGGTCCGGACACGGTGATGACCAACCGGCACGTGGCCGTCGAGTTCAGCCGGGCCGCGGACGCCGGCTGGTCCTTCCAGCAGGGCATGACGGCCCGCGTCGACCCCGGTGAGGAGCTGGCCCCCCACTCCTCCCCCGGCCCGGTGCCGGCCGCCGGCCCCCTGCCGTACGAGATCACCGAGGTGATCGGCATCCACCCGGACGTCGACCTGGCCCTGCTGCGGATCGCCCCGCCCGACGGGGAACCGCTGCCCACCCCGCTCGCCGTCGCGGCCGACGCCCCGGCGGAGCTGTCCGGCCGGCCGGTGTACGTCGTCGGCTATCCGGCCTGGGACGGGCGCCGCAACGAGCCGGAGTCCATGCGGCGGATCTTCATGGACGTCTACAACGTGAAGCGCCTGCAGCCGGGCATGGCCACCGAGTTCGCGCCCGGCGGCCTGGTGATGCGGCACGACTGCTCCACCCTCGGCGGCAACAGCGGCTCCCCGGTCTTCGACCTCACCGACCACCGGGTCCTCGGCCTCCACTTCGGCGGGCGGTACCGCACCGGGAACGTGGCCGTGGCGCTGTGGGAACTGCTGGAGGACCCGCTGCTCGCGAAGGCGCAGGTCAACTGGGTGTGAGCGGGCGGGGTCAGGCGTCGCCGAGGAGTCCGTCTTCGGGGAGTCCGTTCCTGGGCCGCCCGTCGCCGAGGAGCCCGTCGCCGAGGAGCCCGAAGACGGGGAGCAGACCGTTCGGGCGCCGGTCGACGGGGAGCGGGTCGACGAAGTGGACCCGCGCGCCGAGGGCCTGCGCGCCGCCGTCGGCCCTGCGGTCGTCGCCGACCATCAGGGTCTCCGTCGGGTCGAGGCCGAGACCCTCGCAGGCGAAGCGGAAGATGTCCGGGTCCGGTTTCTGGACGCCCAGTTCGCAGGAGAGCGCGTAGACGTCGACCCACTCGTCGAGTCCGTGGGCGCGGAACACCGGCCGCAGGTCCCAGCCGACGTTGCTGACGACCGCGACCACGACACCGCCGCGGCTCAGTTCACCGAGGGTGCGGACGGCGTCGGGGTAGGGATGCCAGGCCTCGGGGGTCATGTGGCGCTCGTAGAGGGCCGTGGACAGCGCGGGGTCCGTCACGCCGGCCTCGCGCATGAGGGCCGTGTACACGGTGCGGTGCCGTTCGGCGTCGAGGTCCCGGTCGGCCCAGAGCTCCTTCAGGCGCCCGGGCAGCCGCTGGGGGTGGGAGCCGCCGGGCATCGCGCCGTGGAAGGCGAGGCGTTCCACGGCGCGGGCGAACTCCTCGCCGGCGAGCCGGATGCCGGTCTCGGCGAGTGCCGCGTCGAGCCAGTGGGCCACGGACTCGATGCGCAGCAGGGTCCCGGAGAAGTCGAACATGACGCCTTTGATCACCCTCCGATCGTACGAACGGCCGCCCGGGAACTCCAGGACCCTCGCCCGCGTTATACCCCCCACGGGTATAACGAAGGAGGCATGGTGCCAGAAGGCAAGGTGCGAGGAGGCAAGGTGCGACGGCTGACCGCGCTCGAACCGGAGCAGGCCGGCGGCAGGGCGCGCGAACTGCTCGCCGACATCGTGGAGCGGCACGGCTCGGCGGGCGAGATGGTGTCGACGATGGCCCACTCGGGCGCGCTCCTGGAGGGCTATCTCGGCCTGTCCCGTGCGATGAAGCGGGTGAGGATCCCGCGCGCCCTGAGCGAGAAGATCTCGCTGGCCGTGCAGGAGTGGATCGGCTGCGGCACCTGCCGCGAGGCCCACGTCGCCGCGGCCCGCGCCGCCGGCCTGTCCGCGTACGACATCGAGCTCGCCCGCCAGGGCACGTCGACGGACGCCCGCGAGGCGGCCCTCATCACGGTCGCCCTGCGCGTGCTCGCCGAACCGAGCGCGCTGGGCGACCAGGACGTTGCGGAGCTGCGCGCGCACGGCTGGAGCGACCGGATCATCGCCGAGGTGGTGGGCGTGGTGACGCTCAATCTGCTGACGGGCGCCTTCAACCTGCTGGCCGGGATCCAGCCGGAGGAGGAGAAGGAGGAGAAGAAGCAGGAGGCACCGGCGGAGGCATGAGCACGGCCGTCCGGGGGCGGGGAGGGGTGCCGGCGGCCTCCGGCGGTGGCCCGCCGGAGGCCTGGCCCCGCCCCCGTGCGCCGGCGCCGGGGGCGCGGTGGCGGACCGGGTCGGTCAGCGGCCGGAGCCGCCGCCCACCAGCGCGGACCAGGTCGCGGGGCCGGCGACGCCGTCCGCGGCCAGGCCCCTGGCCCGCTGGAAGTCGCGGAGCCTCGTCTCCGTACCGGCGCCGAACTCGCCGTCGGCGGCGACCGGCAGGCCGTTGTCCGTCAGCTGGCGCTGGAGGGCGGTGACGGCCCGCCCCTTCGCCCCGGGCCGGAGGGTGACCACGAGCCGGGTCCACGTGGCGGGTCCGACGACTCCGTCGGCGCTCACTCCCCGGGCCCGCTGGAAGGCCTCGACCTGGCGCCGCGTGTCCGTGCCGAACACTCCGTCCGCGGCCGTGGCGTATCCGTGGGCGCCCAGCAGCAGTTGGGCCGTGGTCACGTCGGCGCCACGCTGTCCCGACTTCAGCGTCGGCCAGGAGGCTTCGGGGCGCGGCGTCGGCGTGCCGCCGTCCGGACGGGCGAGGGCGCGCAGCCGGTCGAGTCCGCCCCGGTAGACGTTGCGGTCGGCGATGCCGGCGGTGCCGTCGCGCCCCGGCATGCCGGGCACCCGCTCGCTCTCGGTGTACTGCCAGAACGTCCACGCCCCGGCGCCCGGCACGTTCTGCGGCTCTTTCGCGCCACTTCCGTACCGGGCGAGCCACAGCGGGTACCCGCGGAAGACCTCGCCCTTGCCGCCCATGCAGTCGGTCACGAACGAGGCCCGGGTGTAGACGATCGGGGGCACCTCGAACTCCGCCCTCACCCGCTGGAGGAACGCCCTCAGCTGATCGGCGCGCAGGGCCTTCGGGCAGACCTCCTTCCCGTTCTTCCAGACGCTCTCCACGTCGAGGACCGGCGGCAGCTCGCCGGGCTTGGTCCCGGAGTAACCGGCGGCGCGGGCGGTGCGGACGAAGTGGTCGGCCTGCGCGGCACCGTCGCCGGTGTTCTTCGGGTCGAAGAAGTGGTACGGCGCCCTCATCAGGGTCGTGGCGGAGGCGGCCCGGTAGTCGCGGGCGAACCACGGGTCCCGGTACGAGGAGCCCTGGGTGGCCTTGAGGAACGCGAAGGCGTTGCCCTGCGCGACCCGCTTCCAGTCGATGGCCTCGCCGGTCGCGTCGTGGTTGTGGTGGCTGGTGTCGACGCCCTTCACGGGATACGAGCTCGGGGGCGCGGCGGCACTCGGCTGCGCGCCGGTCAGCGAGGCGCCGGCCAGGAGGGACGCGGTGGCGAGCACGGCGAGGGCCGCGGGGAGGCGTCGTCGCGGGGCGCGGGGGGTGCGGCGGGTGCGGGCGGAAACGGACACGGATATCTCCTTCGAAGAGGCGGTCGAACGACCGGGAGGAGGGGGTGGCTCAACAATGCGCCCACACGTCGAGCGGCTCCTAGACTTTCCGGCCGTCAGCTGATTCATGCACAGATCACCTCTGATGCACCGGTATTGACCTGGTGTCATGCGGAGGAAGTCAGGGAGAGCGCATCAATGGGCGTGGACGGCCACGAGCCCGCGACGGAGCCGAAGCAGCGACTCGCCCTGCTCCTGAGGAGCTGGTGGGAGCAGGACCCCGGCAGGGTCACCCAGGAGGCACTGGCCCGGCGGATCACGGACCGAGGCGTGCGGACGAGTCAGGAGATGCTGTCGCGCTACCTCCACCGGACCCGGCCCACCCTGGCCCGGCCCGATGTGGTCCGCGCGCTGCACGCCGTCCTCGGGCGGGCGCCGGAGGAACTGGAGACGGCGCTCGCCCTGCACGGCGAGGCGCTGGCGGCGTCGCGGACGCCGGCGGCGGCTCCGGAGACGCCGGTCACGCCCCTCGTCCTCGAGACGCCCGATCCGCCCGATCCGCCCGCCGGGCCTGAGGCGCCCGTTGCCGCAGAGGCACCCGCCGCGTCTGAGGCGCCCGCCGTACGGCGGGCGCGGCGGACCCGGATCGGGGTGGCCGCGGCCGTCGTCGTCGGCGTGTCCGTGCTCGCCGCCGTCGTCGTCCTCGACCGCGACGACCGCGGCGAGCAGGCGCGGCCGCCCGCCGGGCCCGAGGCGCCCGCGGGGTCCCTGTCCGCCACGCCGACCTCCACGGCGGAGTGCCGTGGCGCGTCCTGCTTCGGCATCGACCCGAAGTACTCCGTCTGCCGGGAGGACGCCGTCACCTCGTACACGGGCAGCGGACACGGCATCCGGGTGGAGCTGCGCTTCAGTCCGACGTGCCAGGCCGCCTGGGCCCGGATGAGCGGCACCTCGCAGGGCGACGTCGCCCGGGTCACCAACAACGCGGGCCGTTCGCGGCACTACACCCAGCAGTGGGGCCACGACGCCCACAGCACGATGGTCGAGGCGCTCAACCCGGACGACGCGAGGGCCTGCGCCCGTACGCCGCGCGGCGAGGTGTGCGCGACCGTGCCCGTGTCCTCCTGATCGCCGATGCCCGCCGAGGCCAGGACCCGTACATAAGCGCTGGTCAGAGGCGTGCATAGGGGCCGTGCATGGGATGCATCGGGGAGGCCGGGCGCTGTGCTGGCCGGGGCCGTGCAGAGTCGTGCAGAGTGAGGACACGGCCGCCGGAGCGGAACGCATCCCTTCTTCTCACGCCCTGTCAGGGCGTGGTTCCGCCTGCGTACGGCGCGCCGGTCCCACCCCTTTCGCGTCCTTTTCCGGACAAGGAGTCACGCATGTCCAGGTCCCTCACTCGTACGAGCCCCGCACGTCTGATCGCCTCCGTCGTCGCCCTTGCCGCCCTCACCGGCACGGGTCTCACTTCCGGCACGGCGGCCGGTGCCACCACCCCGGCCGCCGCCGTCTCCCCCGTCTCCGCCGTCTCCGCCGTGCGGGCGGCGGCCGTGTCCTGGCCGACGCTCAAGGCGGGCGCGCGGGGCGCGGAGGTCACCGCGCTCCAGCATCTGCTGGTCGCCCGGGGCCACTCGGTCGCCGTCGACGGGGCGTTCGGCCCGGCCACCGGCCGGGCCGTCACCGCCTTCCAGCGGGCCCAGCGGCTGGCCGCCGACGGCGTCGTCGGCACCGCCACCTGGAGCCGGCTGGTCCCGACCCTGCGGGAGGGCGCCCGCGGCCCGGCGGTGAAGGCCCTGCAGACGCTGCTGACGGCGCGCGGGCAGAAGGTGACGGTCGACGGCACCCTGTCGGCGGCCGTCGTAGCGAAGGTCAAGGCCTTCCAGAAGGGGCGGGGACTCGCCGCCGACGGGGTCGTCGGACCGCGCACCTGGTCGGCGCTCCTCCACGCCCGGCCGACCGCCCCGGCCGGTGACCGCGCCGCCCTCGCCCGGCGGATCCTGGGCACCGCCGGCATCTCCCTGGCCACCGTCCACCCGGGCGGGCGGCACGCCGGTTCGACGGCGAAGCAGAACGTCGTCGACACGTCCCAGGGCAAGGGGGCGCTCACCAGCCCGTGGAGCGACAAGCCGCACCGACGGGTGCCCCTCGACCCCCGGATGCTGAACGGGCTCCTCAAGCTGAGCACGCAGTACGGCTACCGGGTCTCGGTGTCCGAGCTCGTCGGCGGCGACCACAGCGCGAACTCCAAGCACTACGCAGGTCTGGCCGTCGACATCAGTCACATCGACGGCCGCCACGTCGGCGACGGAGCCCCGCACCGGGGCCTCATGGCGGCGTGCCGGAAGCTGGGCGCGTCGGAGGTGCTCGGCCCGGGCGACAAGGGCCACGGCCGTCACGTCCACTGCGCCTGGCCGCGCTGACGGGAAGCACGACGCGCGGGGCCCGGGGAGGCGCGTCCCCCCGGGCCCCGCGCCCGGGCCACGGTGATTTGCCGGGTCCTGCGGGCGATGCGCTAATGAAAGCCTCTGGTACTCCACGTGCCACCAGCGACAGGGGAGCAGGCATGACCGACGGTCCCGAGCCCATCAACGCCGACGCTCTCCGGGCGCTCCGGGAGGAGCTCGCCGAGCTGCGCGCCGAACGTGACGAGGCGGCCGCGACCCTGCGGGACGGGGAGCCGGTCGGCGACGAGGCCGACGCGGCCGACGAGTTGCAGCGGGTCTCGCAGGTCGCCCGGCTCGACCGGCGCATCGCCGAGATCGAGGAGCGCGTCCGCGCGGCGGGCACGGCGGGGGCGCCGCCCTCGGACGTGGTGGGGGTGGGCAGCACCGTCACGGTGCGGTTCGAGGACGGCGGTGAGTCGACCGTGCACGTCGGCGAGCTCGCCGACGCGGACGACCCGGCGCTGGTGACCTCCGACAGCCCGCTCGGCACGGCCCTGATGGGACGGCGCGCCGGGGACACGGTGACCTACCGGACGCCCGGCGGGCCGATGTCCGCGACCGTCGTCTCCCTCGGCTCCTGAGCCGGATTCCGTCCCGGGGCGTGGGGTAGACGCGGGAACGGACGGAACACAGCCGGCGCGGGCACGCGGCCACGCGCGCACGAGGCACGAGGAGGAGGCCGTGACTCCCAAGGGCGGACTGAGCGAGTACCACCGGCGCCGGGACTTCTCCCGGACCGCCGAACCGAGAGGCGAACGGCCGTCCGCCGCCCCGGGGGCGGCGCCGTCGTTCGTGGTGCAGATCCACGACGCGACCGCGATGCACTTCGACTTCCGGCTGGAGGTGGACGGGGTGCTGAAGTCCTGGGCCGTCCCCAAGGGGCCGTCCGCCGATCCGCAGGACAAGCGCCTCGCGATGCCGACCGAGGACCATCCGCTGGAGTACCGGGACTTCGAAGGGGTGATCGCGCCCGGCGAGTACGGCGCGGGCACGGTCATCGTCTGGGACGAGGGCACCTACCGGAACCTCTCCGAGGACCGCTCCGGCCGCGAGATCCCGTTCGCCGAGGCCCTCGACCGGGGGCACGCCTCCTTCTGGCTGGACGGGCGGAAGCTGCACGGCGGCTACGCGCTGACCCGCATCCGCGACGGCTCCGACGGGGACCGGGAGGCCTGGCTGCTGGTCAAGCGGGCGGACCGACGCGCCCACGAGGGCGACGGCGGCACCGATCCGCGCCGGGCCCGGTCGGCCCGCACCGGCCGCACCCTCGCCCAGGTGGCGGGGAGCGCCTCGTGACGGCGACGAAGGGCGGTGCGAGGGAGATCCGGGTCGGCCGGCGCACCGTGGAGGTGACCCGGCCGGACAAGGTGCTGTTCCCCGAGGACGGCCTGACCAAGGCCGGTCTCGCCGACTACTACCACCGGGTCGCCGACCGCATGGTGCCCCATCTGCGGGGCCGCCCGCTGATGCTGGAGCAGCATCCCGACGGCATCGACGACCCCGGGTTCATGCGGAAGGACGTCCCGGACCACTTCCCCGACTGGCTCGCCACGGCCGAGCTGCCCAAGGCGGACGGCACGGTCACCTACGCCCTGTGCGAGGACGCCGCCTCGCTGGTGTACCTGGCCGGCCAGGCGTGCGTCACGCCGCACCGCTGGCTCTCCCGCGCCGACCGGCCCGACCGTCCCGACCGGCTGGTCCTCGACCTCGATCCTCCGGGCGACGACTTCGACGCGGTGCGCCGGGCGGCGGGGCGGCTGCGCGCGCTGCTCGACGAGCTGGAACTGCCCTCGCTGCCGATGACGACGGGCTCGCGCGGCCTGCACGTGGTGGTGCCGCTGCTGCGCCGGGACACCTTCGACGACGTACGGGCCTTCGCCCGGGAGCTGGCGGAGGTGCTGGCCTGCCGGTATCCGGAGGAGCTGACGACGGCGGCGCGCAAACGCGACCGCGGCGGGCGGCTCTACCTGGACGTCCAGCGCAACGGTTACGGGCAGACCGCCGTCGCCCCCTACGCCGTCCGGGCCCGGCCCGGCGCGCCCGTCGCGGCGCCGCTGGCCTGGGACGAGCTGGACGACCCGAAGCTGACCGCACGGCGCTGGAGCGTGGCGGACGCCGGCGAGCTCGTGGACCGCGACCCGTGGCGGGACGCACCGCGCGGGCATTCCACGGCTGCGGCGCGGCGCCGGCTCGCCGCGCTGCGGGAGGGCGGGTGAGCACGGCATGGCACGTGTGACGGTGGACGGGGACCGGGTCGTCGTCCGGCTGGACCTGCGCGAGGTCTGGGCGGCGCGGCGCCGTACGATCCGGGTGCCCGTGGCGGCGCTGCGCGAGGTCGGTGTGGAGAGCAGCTGGTGGCGGCCGCTGCGCGGCGAGGCGGGCCGGGGACGGTGGATGCCCGGCCGGTGTGTGGGGACGCGGTACGGCCCGGCGGGCGAGGACTTCGTCGCGGTGCGGGCCGACGGCCGCCCGGTGCTGGTCCTGGACCTCGGCCGGGGCGCGCCCTTCGACCGGATCGCCGTCTCCGTACCGGACCCGGAGCGCACGGCTCGCGAACTGCGCGCCCTCCTGCCGGAGACGCCGCCGGAGAGCTGACCCGGGCGCGGGCCGCGGGGACTTCGGGTTTCGTGACGCACCGGGGCCGGGCCCGTCGGACGACGGACCCGGCCCCGCGGTTCACCGGTCCCGGCGGGTCAGACCCGGTCGGCCGCGATCAGGACGTACTGGAAGGAGCCGTCCTTGTACGACTCGATGAACGCCTCCTCGATGCCGGTGACCAGCGAGGACGTGGCCCGCAGCTCCCAGTACGGCAGGGTCTCCGGGGTCAGGTCGATCACCGCCTGCGGGACGAGGCGGTTGTCGGCCATGGCGCGCAGGTACTCGCGGCGGGAGTGGATGTTGCACTCGAAGTGGGCGTTGATCTGGGAGACCCACTTCGAGGGCTGGCCGTACTTCGGGTTCCAGCAGCCGGTGATGGTGACGTAACGGCCGCCGACGGCGAGGACCCGGGAGTGCTCGGCGAAGAGGTCGTGCAGGTCGACGTACATGCTGGACTCGTTGTTCCAGGAGCCGGCCATCTGCCCGGTCTCGAACGGGGTGTCGAGCATGTTGCACACGCGGGCGTGCACGTGGTCCTCGATGCCGATCTCCTGGGCCCGCCGGTTGGCGAAGTCGGCCTGCTTGGCGGACAGGGTGACGCCCTCCACCTTGCAGCCGAAGCGCTGGTGGGCCATGACCATCGAGCCGCCGCGGCCGCAGCCCGCGTCCATGAGCGTGTCGTCGCGCCCGATGGGGCCGAGGTGGTCGAGCAGGATCTCGGCCTGCGCCGACTCCAGGCGGTGGAGTTCGGCGATCAGCTTCTTCTCGTACTCGCTGTCCTCGGGGCTTCCCAGCGCGGCGTGGTCGATGTCGCCGACGCCGTAGTGGTGGTGGTAGAGCCCGTCGACATCGCCGAGGCGCAGGTTCACGGGCCTGGCCTCGTCGTTCCAGTAGCGGGCGATGTCCCCCTGGTAGGGCGTCGCGGGCGAGGGGACGAACGCGGAGGCGTTACCGGCGGTGGTGAACTCAGTGCTAGTCACAGATAAAAGTCCGTTTCTTACCAGAAGTCGGGCAGGCTGTATCGGTAGGTATTGGTCTGGTGCCAGTAGTGGTTGCCGTCGACCCACACGGCCACGCCCTTCAGGAAGCGCAGCACGGTCGGTACGGGGCAGGCGGCGGCCAGCTGGGCGGCCTCGGCCTCGAAGGCGCGCATGAGGTCGTTGTGGACCTCGACGGCCTTGAGATAGCCCTCCTTGTCGGAGAGGCCCTCCCGTTCGGCGATCACCACGGGCAGGTTGAGGTGCTTGCCGGGGCTCGCCAGCTCCTTGGTGTAGGAGTACAGGTCGTTGACGATGGTGGTCGCGTTCCCGGCGAGTGCGATGACCCGCTGCATGGCGGGCTGGGCGTGCAGGTCCGCCGGCAGTTCGTAGCCGCCGACGGTGTCGGTGATGGTCGGGCAGGGGCGGAAGTTGTTGAACTGGCGCATCGCCAGGTACTCCCACACCTCGGGTACGTGGTCAGACTCGGCCCAGGCGGCCTCGGCGAGGTAGCCCATGTGCAGCCGGGCCATGTCGTGCCGGTAGCGGTCGGCCTGGGAGGCGGTGGCCTGCTGGACGAAGTACGCCATGGCGGAGCGGTAGGCGCGGCGCGGGGCGTCCGAGCCGAGCGACTCCGTCCAGCCCGGCGCGTACTCCTGTGTCGTGTGCAGGGGGTCGAGGGCCGTGTGGGCGAGCAGGAGCCGGCTGCCGAGCCCGATCGGCGAGCCGCCGTGGTCCTCGCAGTAGCAGTCGTCGACGGCGTTCTCGGCCACCATCAGCCGGGTGGCGATCATCAGGTGGTCGACCGTCGGGGCGTCCGGGTGGCAGGCCACCATGTAGCGCCCGACGGAGAAGCCGTCGAACTGGCCCTCCCACTCGTCCGGGAACAGGTCGACCTCGTCGACCGCCCAGTCCTTGATGCGGCGGCTGACCTCCGCCACCCGTGCCGGATCGGGCTCCGGGACGGGGTGGTGGTAGAGGCCCGGGATCGGGATGCCCTCCGTGGGGGCGGCGGGCTCGGGCGGGGCCGGTGACTCCGGCCGCCGGGCCAGGGAGAGCGCCGCCGTCCCGAGCCCGCTGGGTCCGCGCAGGATCCGTTCGAGCTCGGGGTGGGGCGGTGCGGGTGCGCCGACGGGCGCGGCCGGCTCGGAGGGTGCGGCCGTCTCGACGGGCGGGAAGGGGAGGGAGGGAGGGCCGGGCAGCGGTGGCAGCGCGGGCGGGGCGGTCGGGAGGGACGAGGACGAGGGCGGGCTCGACTGCACAGGGGAAGGCCCGGGATCGGGCATCCGTGGCTCCTTGCTGGGATGGGTGGGCCGTCCCGGCCCGGGGAAGCCCGGCGCGGCCCTCGGACGGTTCCTCGACGGACGGGGTGAGACTGGCTGTTAGTCGCGCCTGCGGGCGATCTGGACGTTCTCCAGCACGCCGAGCGCGTCCGGGACCAGCACGGCGGCGGAGTAGTAGGTGGTGACGAGGTACGAGATGATCGCCTGCTCGCTGATGCCCATGAAGCGCACCGACAGGCCCGGCTCGTACTCCTCCGGCAGTCCGGTCTGGTGCAGTCCGATGACGCCCTGGTTGTCCTCGCCGGTACGCATGGCGATGATCGAGCTGGTCTGCTCCTTGCTGATGGGGATCTTGTTGCAGGGCAGGATCGGCACGCCGCGCCAGGCCGGCACCAGCTGGCCGCCGAGGTCGACGTGGTCGGGGTAGAGCCCGCGGGCGTTGAACTCGCGTCCGATGGCCGCGATCGTCTTGGGGTGGGCGAAGAAGAACTTGGTGCCGCGGCGGCGGCAGAGCAGTTCGTCGAGGTCGTCCGGGGTCGGCGGGCCCGAGTGGGTCTGGATCCGCTGCTTGAAGTCAGCGTTGTGGAGCAGGCCGAACTCGCGGTTGTTGACGAGCTCGTGCTCCTGGCGCTCGCGCAGCGCCTCGATGGTGAGCCGGAGCTGCTCCTCGGTCTGGTTGTGCGGACCGTTGTAGAGGTCGGCGACCCGGGTGTGGACCTTGAGGACGGTCTGGGCGACGGAGAGCTCGTACTCGCGCGGCTTGAGCTCGTAGTCGACGAAGGCGCCGGGGAGTTCGACCTCGCCGACGTGGCCGGCGGACATGGCGATCTCGGCCTCGCCGTGACGGTTCTGCCGCTGCTGGGGCAGGGAGCTGAACTCCCGGATGTGCTCCTCCAGGCTCGGCGCCTGGGACATCACGGAGGCGAAGTCGGAGCGGGAGAGGGTGAGCAGGGTGCCGGGGGTCTCGGCGGTGGCGGTGTAGTCCCACCTGGCGTCGGCGTCCAGGAGGGCGTTCTCGCCGAAGCGGTCGCCGTCGGCGAGGACGGCGACGGAGACCTCGTCGCCGTACTTGCCGACGGAGGTCTGGTTGACCCGGCCGTGGGCGATGAGGTGGATCTGCTCGGCGGGCGCGCCGCGCTCGACGATGACCTCGCCGGCGCGGAAGTCGCGCTGGGCGCAGCGGCCGGCCAGGGCGGTCAGCACCTCCTCGTCGTCGAAGCCGCGCAGCAGGGCGAGTTCGCCGAGCTCGCGGGGGATCACGCGGACGGAGGCGCCGTCCTGGACGAACTCGATGACCCCGTCGCCGACGGTGTAGGTGAGCCGGCGGTTCACCCGGTAGGCGCCGCCCTTGGTCTCCACCCAGGGGAGGGTGCGCAGCAGCCACCGTGAGGTGATCTCCTGCATCTGCGGGGCGGACTTGGTGGTGGTGGCGAGGTTGCGGGCGGCCGCGGTGCTCAGGCTCTGCCGCGGCGGCTCCAGCTGAGTCTCCGGACCCGTCTCAACGGTCATGGAGGAGCGCTCCTTAAAAAGAGGGAAAGGGGATAACCCGACGCAATCACCGGGAACCGGGAATCCGGGCCAGATCGGCCAGATCCTGGGGAACAGTAACGCTCCGTGCGCACCGATCGCCTCATGGGACCGGGAGCATTACCTCGATGCGGTGATCTCGTTCGACGCGGGGTTTAACCGGGCGACCGATGACATTCGAGCCAGTCGGCGCAGGGCTTCCGGACCCCTCTCCCCCACCCTTCCCGGGCGCCCAAGTCGCCCTGTTCGTCCCCTTGGTGAGCCTTCGGCGGTGCGTCGCCCCAGGAGGCGGGGCGACGCACCGCGACGGTGCCGCGGCGGCGGAAACGCCGATGCCGTCCTGCCGCAGTGACGTTTCAGGCCACCGTCACGACCGGACGCCCTCGGTGGACGGCTTCGCCGTCGAGAGGGGCTCGGCGATGTCCTCCAGCGAGCGGCGTTCGGCGTTCACCGCCAGGAACACCGCCACGAGACCGGCGGCGCACATGAGTGTCGCGCCGATCTGGAAGGCGAGCACCGTGTCGGCGACCACGCCCGACTCGGTGAGGCCGGCGAAGATCAGCGGGCCGCTGATACCGCCGGCCGCGGTGCCCAGGGCGTAGAAGAAGGCGATGGCCATCGCCCTGGTCTCCATCGGGAAGACCTCGGAGACCGTCAGATAGGCGCTGGAGGCGCCCGTCGACGCGAAGAAGAGCACCACGCACCAGCAGGCGGTCAGCGTCGACGCCGTCAGCGAGCCACGGCCGAAGAGCCAGGCCGTCGCGAACAGCAGCAGGCCGGAGAGCAGATAGGTGGAGGAGATCATGACGCGTCGGCCGACGGTGTCGAAGAGCCTGCCGAGCAGCAGCGGGCCGACGAAGTTGCCGGCGGCGATGACGGCGAAGTAGTAGCCCGTGTGGCCGGTCGGCACGTCGTAGAAGGTGGTGAGGATGGCGCCGAAGCCGAAGGTGATCGCGTTGTACAGGAAGGCCTGGCCGATGAAGAGCGACAGGCCGAGGACCGCACGGCGCGGGTAGCGGGCGAAGACGGTCCGCGCGATCTCGCCGAAGCCGACGCTCCGGCGCTGGTGGATCGTGATCTCACGGTCCGGCGGCGGGAGCGGTGCGCCCTTCTCCCGCTCGATCTCCTGCTCGACGGACGCGACCAGGTCCTCGGCCTCCTCGCCGCGGCCGTGGATGAACTGCCAGCGTGGGCTCTCCGGCACGTGCCGGCGGACGAGCAGGATGACCAGGCCGAGGACGACGCCGAGGGCGAAGCTGAGCCGCCAGCCCATGTCCGCGGGGAAGATGTCGGTGTCCAGCATGACGATGGACAGCAGGGCGCCGCCGATGGCGCCCAGCCAGTAGCTGCCGTTGATGATCAGGTCGACCCGGCCCCGGTAGAGGGACGGGATCAGCTCGTCGATCGCGGAGTTGATGGCCGCGTACTCACCGCCGATGCCGAAGCCGGTGAGGAAGCGGAAGAGGAAGAACCACCAGGCCTCGGTGGACAGCGCGGTCAGCGCGGTCGCGGCCAGATAGACGGCCAGGGTCACCATGAAGAGCCGTCTGCGGCCGTAGCGGTCGGTCAGCCAGCCGAAGAACAGCGCCCCGGAGCAGGCCCCGGCCACGTACAGGGCGGCGGCGACGCCGGTGATCTGGGCGGAGGTGATGGCGAGTCCGCTGCCGTCCTCGGCGATGCGGCCGGCGACGTTGCCGACGATGGTGACTTCGAGGCCGTCGAGGATCCAGACGGTGCCGAGACCGATGACGATCATCCAGTGCCAGCGGGACCAGGGCAGCCGGTCCAGGCGCGCCGGTACGGCGGTGGTGACCGTGCCCGTCCCGGCGGGCACGGAGTCGGGTGACGAGTGGGCCGTCATGTCTTCCTCTCCCCTTCCGTGTGGGTTCTCCTCGTCAGCCGCCGCCGCGCGCGCCGTTCCCGGCGTTCGCGCCCCTGCCGGTCCAGCTCCTCCATGAGGCGCCGCCCCCGGTGCTCGGGGTCGAGTTCGTCGAGGACGCGGTCGACCTCGGCGAGCATCGCTCCGTAGAGCTGCCAGCGGGCGGGCTCCTTCAGGGCGAGGGCGAGCAACAGGTCGGCCGTGCGGTCGCGGCAGACCCGGGCCGCCCGCAGCTCGCCGGCGAGCCGTGTCTCGGCCGCCTCGGCCGCCTCGCTGCCGGACACGGTGACGAGGACGGCGAAGCTGACGAAGGCGTCGGCGGTGTGCTGCGCGGTCTCCTGGAGGGCGAGGGCGGTGGGACGGGGCAGCAGGTCCCGGCCGGCGCGCTCCTTCGCCAGGTCGGTGATGGTGCGGGTCAGGACGCGCAGCACGACGGCGCAGATCTCCAGGGTGTCGAGGCCGGTGCGCAGCACGATGCGGTGCAGCAGACCCTCCTTGACCCGCGGGTTGAACCGGAGGCTGTCCTCGGCCGTGCGCAGGGCGCCGTCGACGTCGGCGACGTCGTTGTCGAGGCGGCGCGCCTCGTGCAGCCGCGCCGCGGCCCGTTCGTACGGGGGCGCGCCGGTGAACTCCTCGGCCACGTCGAGCAGCAGTCTGCGCATCCGCCGGGCGAGGTCCTCGATGGACTCCCCGGCCGTGTCCACCCACACGGGCGGCGCGAGGACCAGGTTGAAGAGCATCCCGACGACGGCGCCGATGAGGGTCTCCAGGACCCGGTCCCAGGCGGTGTGGGCCACCTGGGTGACGCCGAGGACGAGCATCGCGCTGATCGCGACCTCGGGGATGAACTCCTCCACCTTCACCAGTCGGCCCACGAGGAGCGAGGCGAGGATGATGAGGGCGAGGCTCCACCAGGAGAGGCCGACGAGCACGCTGAACGCGATGGCGATGAGCACGCCCACGACGACGGAGTTGACCCGGCGCAGGCTCGTGGTGAGCGTCGAGTAGAGGGTGACCTGGACGACGAGCAGTGCGGTGAGCGGGGCGGTCAGCGGTGCCGGCTCGCTGCTGAGCCAGAGCGCGACGACGTACGACAGGGTCGCCGCGGCCGTGGACCGTACCGTCTGCACGACGAACGGATCGCGCCGCAGCCGTCTCACGAGCTCGGTGTCCCGGGCGCTCCGCCCGGTGCCCTGCGTCACGTGCTCCCTCCCTTCGCCGAACGGTGTCCCGCTCCGCCCGAGCGTGCCATCCCGTCCCCGTCGACGCTCCTCCGGCGCACCCGGCCGGCGGCCGTGTGCCCTCCGAACGGGGAGGGCACGTGACGCGCCTGCCCCGCCCGGCGGAAACCACGCCCGGAGGCGGGGGTGCGGGCAGGGTGCGGGGAGGCCCTTCGGCGTTCGCGGGAGGGGCGGAGGAGCCGGCGGCCTCAGCGGCCCTTGTGGAGGAGCTCGTTGATGAGCGCACCGTCCGCGGGCAGGACCCGGCCGTGCCGCAGCGGCACGCCGAGCGCCTCGGCCAGGCCGTTCAGGCCGGTGTCCACGGTCGACTCCACGGCCACGGCGAAGCCGGTGACGGCGGCGCGGCCCTCGCGTACGCCCGTCAGGGCGAGGCCGGCCGCGACGAGGAGGGCCGGCCACCACAGGGAGACGGCCGCGAGCAGGGCGTAGGGCACGGCCCACGCGGTGCGCAGGGCCGCCGCCGCGTAGCGGTCCCAGGCGGCGTTCACGTCCTGCCGTGCGCCCTCCGGCGCCAGCTGCCACACGCGGGGCCACACCAGGGACATGTGGACGCCGTGCTGGACGCGGATCCGCTCCTCGACCGCGCCGAGCCGGCCGCCGATCCGGGTGGCCCGGGCCGGCACGTCGGTGCCGCGGCCGCGCAGCCGGGCGGCGAGGCGGCGCAGCCGGAGCGATCGCCCGGCCCACAGGCGGCCGATCCCGGACGCCAGCCAGTCCGCGCACAGCGCCGAGCCGGCCACCGCGAGGAACACGGTCACCAGGGCGGCCGCCTTGCCCGAGGGCGAGGCGTACCGCCCGGTGCGCAGGCGTTCCAGCCACTCGATCGTCGCCGTGACGTCCACGGGCCCCGAGCGGCCGGGGGTCAGGGCCACGCAGCAGACCACGACGAACAGCAGGCCGGGCAGCACGATCCGGGTGAGCCAGCGTTCGGTGACCTTCTTGCCGACCTCCGAGAGGAATCCGTCCATCAGGCCGGGCTCCCGTCGGCGGGCGTCGCGGCCGGCTTCAGCGGCACGCCGTCCGGGTCCCCGGGGTCCAGGTAGCACAGCGGCCAGCCGCCGGACGCGTCGCGGGAGCGGCGCGCGGTGCAGCGGCCGGTGCTGCGGGGGCACCGGAAGACGCTGCTGACCTCGGTCTCCTCGCTCCACAGTCCGGCCGTGCCCACGCCGTCCTTGCGCCGTTCGCCGAGCACCAGGGCCGGGTCGTGGCCGAGCCGCCGCAGCGCCTCCAGGGCGCTGCCGCCCTCCCGTACCTCGTCCAGGACGTCGTCGAAGTCGTCGAGGGCACCGTCCTCCTCGAAGTCGGCGCGGACCTCGGTGTAGTGGTCGCACAGCCAGGTGCGGGCACGTTTCTCCAGGGCGCGGTCGGTCATCTTCTCCTCTTCTGCGGTGGTGGCTTTCCCAGGTGGTCGCCGTCAGGCGCCGATGTGGATGTAGGGCATCCAGATCTTCGGCTGGTGGGGGTGGGCGGCGCGCAGTCCGGCGAGGGCGGCGTGCAGCGCGCGGGGCGCCCGGGAGGCGTCCAGCTCGCCGTCGTCCCGCAGGAGGCGCCGGTAGACGGCGTCGGTCACCGCCGGCGCACTGGCGTCCTGTACGGGGTAGAGGCTGGCCAGCACGTGCCGGAAGCCGCCGAAGTGCAGCACCGCGGCGGGGTGGGTGGCCTCGTCCAGGACGTCGGGGTCGGGTACGGCGGTGTCGCAGGCCGACAGGAAGGCGAACTCCGCCTCCCCGGCGGGGATCCGGGAGAGCTGGAGCGGGGTGAGGATCTCGCCGCCGGCGAGCCGCAGTCCCTCGCGGGCGATGCCGTGGCAGACGGCGTGCAGGCGGGTGTGGCCGGGCAGCAGGCGGGTGACGGCGTCGACGGTGGCGTGGGCGTCGTGCAGCCGGAGCAGCGCCGGCATGTGGCGGGCGACGACCTCGGCCTCGGCGGCGACCTCCGGCAGGTCCGGTTCCGGGACGGTCACCAGGAGCAGTCCGCCGGGGCGGCGGGGGCCGGCCACGGGCCTGCGGGCATGGAGCAGCGAGGTGAGCGTGGGGGCGTACGAGGGCACGACGCGGCCGGGGACCGAGTCCCGCGCGCTCCCGCGCCGGGCGGCGGCCGCGTGCAGCGGCAGATAGGTGGCCAGGCCGGTGGGGCACCACCAGAGCCGAGGCAACTCGCCTTCGGTCACGTCGAGTTCGGGGAGGGCGTCGAGGACGGGGCGGGCGACGTGGTCCCACAGCCAGTCGAGCATCCGGGTGGACACCTGGGTCCGGCGCATCTCGGCACGGATGACGAGCGCCTCGGCCGCCTCGACGGCGTCCGGGTCGGGGTCGGGGTCGGGACGGGTGTCCGAGGCGGGGACGGAGGCGGAGGCGGAGGCGGAGGCGGAGGCGGAGGCGGAGGCGGAGGCGGAGGCGGAGGCGAGGGCGAGGGCAGGATCGGGGGCGAGGTCACTGTCGGACCGGGTGCGGCGCCGGGCCTCCCGCAGCGCCGCGTGGGCCCTGACGAGCCGCTCGTCGGCCGCGGCCGTGCGGTCCAGGGCCTCCTGGACGTCGGCGTGGGTGAGGGGGGCCAGCGGCACGACGGCCGGGGGTCCTTCCGCGCGGACGACCAGGGCATGACAGCCCAGTGTGCTGATGTTCACGATCACGACGGGGCCTTCGGCGCCGGCCGCGCGCAGCGTCGGGTAGTCCGGGATCCGCAGCAGTCCTGCCTGCCGGGTCCGCCTGTCCCATTCGCGGGCGAGGGCGGTGCGCCGTTCGGCGATCTCCGCGATCTCCTCGCCGCCGGCCGGGAGCGGGGTGTCCAACTCCGCGCGGATCGCGTCGAGTCGCGCGGCCGTCTCCGGGTCGACGGCCCGCAGCCGGTTCAGTTCGGCGGTCCGCAGGTCGAGCATCTGCGACCACATCACGGTCCTGCCGCGTTCGAGGAGTTCGACGGCCTGCTCGGGCCGGCCCGCGCCGACGGCGGCGGCCGCGGCGTCCACGGCGAGCCCGTTCAGGTCGGCGAGGAAGGTGCGTTGATCGCGGGGGTCGACGCCGCGCCACACGACCAGCGGCAGCAGTTCGACGGCGAGCGCGAACCCGTCCGCGCCGGAGGCCCACAACCGGTCCTCCGCGTCGCCCGGGTCCTCCGCCGCGATCGCGCCGCCGGCGAGCTCGGCGGCGGTGCCGGCCGCCAGAACGCCCCACAGGTAGGCCGCGTGGAGCCGCAGCTGGGCGGGCATCGCCGCGTTCTCGGCCGCCGTGCGGAAGGCCTGGACGCAACTCTCCCACAGGGCCGGCACCGGCGCGGGGTCCTCCGCGACCTGCTTCAGCAGGGCCATGCCCAGGAGCATGCGGCATTCGCCGTCGGCCCCGCCGCCCGGCAGCGCGGCCTCGGCCAGGTCCCGGGCCAGGTCCACCGCCTCGGCCACCGCCGCGGTCCGCACCTCCGGCCCGAGCTCCTCGGGCACTTCGAGGAGTGCGGCGGAGAGCTGGTAGCGACAGGTGCGCCCACCGGTCGGGGCCTCCAGCGCGATTCCCTCGCGCAGGGCCGCCACGGCGGCCTCCCATGCCGCCGGGCCGCCGACCCCCTCCCTACGCCACGGATGTGCTGCATCCCGACGATCCGCAGCGCCTCCACGCTCGGCTTCCTGCCCAACGGGCGCGCTCGCGCGGCGCGTTCGGCGAGCGCGACGGCCTCGCGGAGGTCCTGCTCGTCTCCGGTCAGGTCGAACCGCGCGCCCAACGCCTCGCTGAGCTGGAGGAGATACGGGCGTATGTCCACGCCCTTCGTCCAGCGCGGGGCGGCGAGGACCTCGCGGCGGATGCGGATGGCCTCGTGGAGCGCGGCGGAGCTGAGCGTGTCCAGGTGCCGCTGCCACAGCGCGTCGCCGAGGGTGTCCCGCAGCATCAGGAGGAACTGTCGCGAACTGCGCCCCGGCAGCGCCTGGATGCCGACCACGGCCTGCCGGGCCGACGCGAGGAGGGCGTCCAGCGCCTCCGGCTCCTCTGTGGCCTCCAGGCGGTTGAGCAGGGCCAGGCTGTCGAGGGAGGCGACGACGGCCTCGTTGTACGCGGTGACGCTGGGCAGCCGTCGGGGCCCGCGCAGCGGGGCGGTGACCAGCCGGAGGGTCTCCATGTCGCCCGAGCGGATGGCCTTGCCCGCCGCCAGGCCGAGATAGGCGCGCAGCAGCAGCTGCGGTCCCTCGTAGTGGACGATGGGCGACCAGACGAGGACGGGCGCGGCCATCGCGAGCATCAGCAGCCAGAGTTCGCGCACCGGGTACGAGGTCCCCGTCCACCAGTTCCGCGGGCTGTCGACGAGGTCGAAGCCGGGGCCGAACACGCTCTCGCGCACCGCCAGGGCCGTGAAGGCGAGGAACGCGAACAGGGCGGCGTGACCGAGCGGGAGCAGCACGCGCAGCAGCCGCGGGGTGCAGCGCCACGCCTCGCCGATCAGCGGCTCGTGCGCGGCGCGCAGGAGCACCCCGGCCACCAGCGGCCCGAAGAGGGTCATCGACGCCACCTGGAACGGCGTCATGTCGGCGGGCGGGCCCTCCAGATAGACGTCCAGGGCCCGTGCGCCCGGCAGCACGGCGTAGACCGCCGCCAGGATCCATAAACCGATGCGCATGCGCGCCAGTGTCCCAGGACGCCCCTTCCCGTGATCATGCACCCCCGGCCGACGGCGAAGCCCTTCGAGCGTTCGCGAGACGGGTCGGCCGCTCGGCGACCGTCGGTCCACGTGTCATGGTGGCCACCGCGTGGGTGGATCGACGGGAGTCACAGCAGCAGCTCTACGCGACCGCCCGTGCCGAGCGGTTCCAGGTCGTCGCCGATGCGGTGGCGCACGTCTGCGCCGGGCTCCGCCGGCCGGTGGCGGGCGCGGCGCACCCACGGCTCCGGCGGTGACAACGGCCTCGGCGCGCGGGAGCACGCGGAGTTGCCGGGCGCGGCGGGCTTCGAGGCGGTGGGCACGGTCTGGCAGTACGGCCACAGCGTGGTGATGGCGGCCGTACGGGCGTGACGAGGGGCGCGGACGGACGGGGCTGGTCCGTCGAGTCGAGTTAGGTTAGCCTTACCTCACTTTGATCCCGGTCCCACCGTCCCGCGAGGAGTCACCTTGAGCGCCGCCCACGACACCGCCCCGGCCGAGCAGACCCCGGCGGAGCACGTCCGCTCCGTGCTGGCCCGGGCGATCTCCCTGTCGCTCACCCTGGACGGCCAGGAGCTCGACCTCATCGGCGCGCACTCCGTGGACACCGAAGGGCGCGTCACCCTCCACCCCTGGACGGACGGTCCCCTGGCCGCCCTCGCCACCGCGCCGCGCGACGGCCTCGCCGCCCGACTGGAGTTCACCGACATCGCACCGACCGCGCTGCGCGACCGCGTACGGTCCCGGGTGACGCTCTCCGGCCGGCTCGTGCCCACCCCGAGCGAGGGCGGCGGCGCGCTGCGGCTCGACCCGGCGCGGGTGACCCTGCGCACGGCGACCGGGGTCCACGAGGTCGACCCCGAGGCGTTCGCCCTCGCCGGACCCGACCCGCTCGCCGTCGAGGAGGCGGCGATGCTCACCCATCTGGCCGACGCCCACGAGGACATGGTGGCGGACCTGGTCGTCCTCGCCGGGTCCCGCCTGCCGCACGGCGTGGTGCGCGCCATGCCGTTCGCCGTGGACCGGCACGGCATCACCCTGCGCTGCGAGTACCTCGAAGGCCACTGCGATCTGCGCCTGTTGTTCCCCGCCACGGCCCGCGACGCCGCCGAGGCCGGAGAGCAGGTCCGGCGGCTCCTCACCACACCCCGCTGCGCGCACCACCACCACTCCGCCCGCCCCTGAGCAACGTCAGCAGAGGGCGTCCCAGCGACGGAGAGCCCGCAGGGCGGCGCTGCGCGACGGGGATCCGGCGGGGGCCGGGGTGAGCAGGTAGTCGGCGACGGGGGTGAGGAGGAGGGGCGTTTCCGGGGTCGGGGTGAGGAGGCGGGCCTCGTTCCAGCTGTGCCGGATGACGGTGCGGCGGAGCAGGGTGCCGTGGCGGGTGGGGCGGCGTGCGGCGCCGGCCGCCGCCGCGGTCTCCGCGCGACGGCGGCGCTCGGGGGCGAGCTCGCGGGTGAGCGCGGCGCGCACGGCGGCGAGCGGGCCGAGCGGAAGGTGGTCGGCCGCGCGGTCGAGGAGCGTCGCGGCCTCGGGAGCCAGGCGGTAGGCGGCGAGGACGGCGGCGGTCTCGGCGGGCTCGAAGGGCCGGCCGGTGAGTCCGGCGACGTCGAGCAGGGTGACGGGCCCCGGGGGGAGGCCGGGCCGGTGCAGCCGGGACTCGGCGAGCGTGATGAGGCACTCGACGGGTTCGTCGGCGACCAGGTACGGCCGCACGGGAACGGTCGAGCCGTCGCCGGGCAGGGCGGCCGTGGTGACGTGCACGCGGTACCAGGGGTCGGCCAGCGGGTCCTCGGCGGGCCAGTGGACCGTGACGGCGGTGTGGTGGGGGCGCTCGCCGAGCAGCGAGACGTCGATGTGCTCCACCGGGTGGTCGGTGACCACCCGGATGACGGCCTGCCAGAGGGCTGCCTCGTCCGGGGCGACGAGTTCGAGGGCGTCCAGCGGCCGGAGCAGCCCGGCCGGGTAGTAACCGGCGAGCGGGAGGCCGCGGATGGCGCGGACCCCGGTGGCCCGGTTCAGGCCGGACGCCAGCCGGGCGTAGTGTGCGGCGCGGTCGCGGGCGCGGCGGAGTTCGGCCCGCGCGGGCTCGCCCATCCGGACGCCCTCGCGGGCCAGCGCGGAGAGCACCAGGTGGGGCAGGTGGCGACAGGACCGGGCACGGTGGAGCAGTTCTGCGGGCCCCTCGGCCGGGTCGGTGTCGAGCAGCCGGTACAGCAGTGAGGTGTTCACGGACGTCCGCCTCCGAAGGTAGGTCAGGGCCCGGCTCCACCGGCGGGCGAGAGGGGCGGGCGGCGGTGCCGGACCGTCTCCGGCGGGCCCGCGGCACCACGATTCTGTCCAACGGGGTTCAACGCCTGGTCACCACAGACTCAACACACTCTCGACACCGAGTGCGACGCTGTGGTTAAAAAGGTCACACAAATCTGACATGCGTGCCGACGGGGGTGGGCACGGTGTTCCGGGGTGGCTGGGGGCAGGACTTGGGAGATCTCCGTTTCTCCTTACTCGGTCTGATGCGGGCTCACCGGGGCGCGACCGCGCTCAAGGTGGGAAGCCCGCAGCAGCAGGCGATGCTGGCGGTGCTCCTGCTGCGGCCGGGGTACGCGGCGAGCGCCACCGATCTGATCGCCGCGCTGTGGGGCGAGGAGCCGCCGAGCGCGGCGATGACCACCGTACGGACCTACGCATGGCGTTGGCGCAAGGCGCTGGACGCCGGGGACAGGGGGGAAGAGGGCGCCGGGGCAGGGGCCGCGGCCGAGCGGCCCGCGTCGGTGCTGGTGTCGATGGGGGACGGCTACCGGCTGGTCCTGCCGAAGCTCGCCGTGGACGCGGCACAGGCCGAGGCACTGGCCGGCGAGGCCGAGCGCACCGCGCCCACCGATCCGCCGCGCGCCCGCGACCTGCTCAACCAGGCGCTGGAGCTGTGGCAGGGCGAGCCGCTGGCCGGCATCCCCGGCCCGTTCGCCGAGCGGCACCGGCAGCGGTTCGAAGAGCTGCGGCTCACGCTCCTGGAGGAGCGGATCGGGCTCGACCTGGCGCTCGGCCGCCACTCGCGCTGCATCCCGGAGCTGACCTCGCTGACCACCGAACACCCGCTGCACGAGCGGGCGTACGGACTGCTGATGCGGGCGCTGTACCAGGCCGGGCGGCAGGCGGACGCGCTGGCCGTGTACCGCGGGGTGCGGCAGTTGTTCCTCTCGGAGCTGGGCGTCCCCCCGGGGACGGACCTCGAGCAGTTGCACCGGAGGATCCTGGAGGGCGATCCGGCGCTGGCCGCCCCGGATCCGCGTCCCGCGACGACGAAGGCGGCGGGAGCGGCGGCTGGGCCGAAGGCCTCCGAGGCGGCCGAACGGGACGGAGCACCGGGACGGACCGGCCCGGACGCCGGCTCCGGGGGCCGGGCCGCCCTCGGGTCCGGGTCGGGGCCCGGGGCGACAGCCGACGCCGACTCCGGCTCCGGGTCGGGGTCCGAGGCCCGGGCGGGCGAGCCGGGTCACCGTAAGGGGCGGGAGGAGCGGGCGCGGAAGGACGAGCGGGACACGGCCGCGAGACCCTCCGCCGCGCCACCCAGACCGGCCCAGCTCCCACCGGACGCGGCGGACTTCACCGGGCGTACGGCTCCGGTCCGGATGCTCGACGAGGCGCTCGGCAGGCCCTCGGCGCAGGCGCTGGTGATCGCCACCGTGGTCGGCATGGGCGGGGTCGGCAAGACGGCGCTGGCGCTGCACGTGGCCCACCGCGTCCGGGAGACCTATCCGGACGGCCAGCTGTACGTGGACCTGCGCGGCTCCGACCCCGTACCGGCCGATCCGGAGGCGGTGCTCAGCGGCTTCCTGGTGGCGCTCGGGGTGGCCGGCGACGCGGTGCCGGACGGTCTCGACGCGCGCTCGGCGCTGTTCCGGTCCGTGGTGGACGGGCGGCGGCTGCTGCTCGTGCTCGACAACGCCAAGGACACGGCGCAGATCCGGCCGCTGCTCCCCGGGTCGGTCGGCTGCGCGGTCCTCACCACCGGGCGGACGCGGCCGGCCGGGCTGCCGGCCACCGTGCAGGTCGACCTGGACGTGTTCCAGCCCGCCGAGGCGCTGGATCTGCTCGGCCGCACCATCGGGGCGGAACGCCTCGACGCGGAACCGGAGGCGGCCCGGGAGCTGGTGGTGGCCTGTGGCTACCTGCCGCTGGCGGTGCGGATCGTGGCCGCGCGGCTCGCGGCCCGGCCGGGCTGGACGGTGGAGACGCTCAGCCGCCGGCTCCAGGTCGAGCGGCGGCGGATCGACGAGCTGCGGATCGGCGACCTCGCGGTGGCGGCGGCCTTCGAACTGAGCTACCGGCAGCTGCCCGCCGACCAGGCCCGGGCCTTCCGGCTGGTCGCCTCCGTGGACGGGCCCGACATCGGGCTGCCGGCCGCCGCGGCGCTGCTCGACCTCGACGAGTACGACGCCGAGGATCTGCTGGAGGCGCTGGTGGACGTGGCCATGGTGGAGTCGCCGTTCCCGGGGCGCTACCGCTATCACGATCTGCTGCGGGCGTTCGCCCGGCGGCGTCCGGCGGAGGAGGGCGAGTCCTCGGTGACGGGCGGCGGGGCGGAGGGCGGGGAGGCGAGGGCGGCCCGGGACCGGCTGCTCGACCACCTGCTGGCCACCGCCTGCACCGCCTTCCAGCACGCGGTGCCGGGCGACCCCGCGGCGGGCGCGCTGGGTCCGGCCCGCTCCCCCGGTGTGGCGCTGGCCGGCCGGGACGCGGCCCGGGAGTGGGCGGCGGCGGAGCGGGCGGGTGCGGCGGCGCTGGCGGCCCAGGTCGCGGCGGACGCGAGCGCCGGCGCGGGGCCGACGCCCGGGGCAGCGGTACCCGTGGGACCGGGAGCGATCGGGCCCGGCACCGTCGGGCCCGGCGCGGTGGGGCCCGGCGCGGTGGGGCCGGGGGGCATGCCGGGGACGGCACTGCGGGCCGCGATCGATCTGCTGATCGCGCTCACTCCCTTCGTCCTCAGTCCGCCGAGCCGGCAACTGGCGACGACCGCCGACGCCTTGGCCGAGGCGGCGGTCCGGCACGGTGACGTACGGGCGGCCGGACGGGCCCATTTCCTGCGCGGGAACGTGGCTCTGGCGGCGACCCGGCTGGACGCGGCCGAGGCCGCCGCCCGCCAGGCGGTGGACGCGGCACGGACCGCCGGCGACACGGTGATCCTCCGCCAGGCGCTCAACGACCTCGGTCTGATCTGCCAGTTCCTCAGTCGCTACGACGAGGCGGTGGACCACTACGACGAGGCCCTGGTGCTGGCGAACGAGCTGGGGCACCGTTCCGGCGCCCTGGTGACGACCGTGAACGCCGCGCTGGCACGGGTACGCAGCGGGCGGGCCGCCGAGGCGGTGGAGATCTGTCACGAGGTGCTCGCCGAGCTGCGGACCCGGCAGGACGACCCGGGGCGGGCGTACACCCTGTATGTCCTGGGCCTGGCGCTGCACGGACTCGGGCAGCACGAGGAGGCGGTGACCTGGTTCGGGGAGTGCCTTGCGGTGGCGGCGGGTGCCGGTCTGCGGGACCGGGCCGCGCACGCGCGCTACCGGCTGGCGGACAGTCTGCGTTCGCTCGGCCGGGCCGACGAGGCGCTCGACCACGCCGGGCAGGCACTGGCGCTCTGCGAGGAGCTGGGGGCGGAGCGGGACCAGGCGCAGGCGCTCGTGGTGCTGGGCCGCTCGCTGATGGACCTCGGGCGCGGGGGCGAGGCCGGGGCGCGACTGCGGCAGGCGTACGAGATCTTCTGCCGGCTGGGGCTTCCGGAGGCCGCGGAGGTGGCGGGGCTGCTGGAGGAGCCGGCGTTCGCGCTGGTCGATCCCTGAGGGCCGGCGGCTCTTCGCGACTTCGGCGAAACGGTTCTGCCCGCGGTGTCGCTCAGGGGACGGGACGGGCTCAGGAACCGGTGCTGTTCCAGTCCTTGTCGTCGGTCGGGGTGGGGGTGGGGGTCGGCGCGGTCACCTGCGTGGCGGTGCCGACGGCCCCGCCCTGGTCGGTGCCGACCACGCCGTCGGCCATCGCCGTGCCGGCCGCGCCGAGGGCGATCAGCGCGCCGAGTCCGAGACCCGCGAGGGCCAGCCGGATCCGAGTGGCACCGAGGGTGTTCGAACGCTTCGCCATGACTGCTCCCTAGGATGTCTTCCCTGGTGGGACAGGGTTTTCCGGGACTGTCCGGAGGTGTTCCGGGCTGATGGGATCAGCATGGCAAGGCGCGTTCAACGGCCGATCGACGCACGAGCACCGTGCGTCGATCGCCGTCGTTGATCGGGGCGTTGAACGGGGCGTTGAACGGGCGTCACGGCTCGGGCGGCCGCTCAGGCAGTACGGCTATGGGGGCTCAGGCGGTACGGCTCGGGGCGGCCCGCTCAGGCGGCCTCGCGGATCTCCAGGGTGCAGCACTTCACGCTGCCGCCACCCTTGAGCAGCTCGGAGAGGTCCATCCCGATCGGCCGGAAGCCGCGCTCCCGCAGCCGGGCCGCCACCGCGGTCGCCGCCTCCGGCAGCACCACGTTCAGGCCGTCGCTCATCAGGTTGAGCCCGAACACCTCCGCGTCGGTCTCCTCCACCAGCACCGCGTCCGGGAAGAGCCGTCGCAGCACCGCCCGGCTGCCCGCCGAGAACGCGTCGGGGTAGTACACGACCTGGTCGGTGTCGAGCACGCCGAGCGCGGTGTCGAGGTGGTAGAAGCGCGGGTCGACGAGATCGAGGCCGATCACCGGGCGGCCGAAGAACTCCTGGGCCTCCGCGTGACCGTCCGAGTCACTCCGGAATCCGCGCCCGGCGAGAAGGTGACGTCCCGTCAACAGCAGGTCGCCCTCGCCCTCGTTGAGGTGGACCGGGTCATGGGTGGTGAAGCCCTGGGACCGGAACCACTCCAGGTAGGCGGGCCCCTCGGCGGCGCGCTCGGCGTTGCGGAAGCGGGCGCCGAGCACCTTGCCGTCGACGACGGTGGCCCCGTTCGCCGCGTAGACCATGTCGGGCAGCCCGGGCAGCGGGTCTATCAGGTCGACCCGGTGGCCGAGTTCGAGGTAGAGCTCGTACAGCCGCTCCCACTGGACGACGGCGAGCTCGGTGTCGACCGGCTTCGCCGGGTCCATCCAGGGGTTGATGGCGTAGCTGACCTCGAAGTGGGTCGGACGGCACATCAGGAAGCGGCGCGGGCGGGCGGTGCGGGGCATGGAGGACTCCGGGAGGGGACAGTAGGGGTGAGGGCGGGAGAGGACAGGAGGGGACGCGAGAGGGGCAGTGGGGCGAGGGATCAGGAGGAGGCGGGCCGGTCGGGGAAGCTCCGCAGGCCGCGCAACGGGCTGGCCAGCAGGACCGCACCGGCCGAGAGCAGCACGCTCGCCATGATCCAGAGGGTGGTGCGGGCGCCGAGCACCTCGCCCAGCCAGCCGCCGAGCAGGGCCCCCACCGGGATGGCGCTGAAGTTGACGGTGGAGGCGCTGGCCCGGATCCTGCCGATCATGGCGGGCGGACAGTAGGCCTGGTAGAAGCTTCCGGCGATCACGTTCCCCGCGATCACACCGCAGACCGCGATCGCCCACGCCACCGCGCTCACCGCCAGCGGCAGCCGCTCCCCCGCCAGCGGCAGGAGGAGGATGAACGGCGCCCCGACCAGCTCGCAGAGCAGCAGACCGCGTGCCGTACCGAAACGGCGGGCGATCCGTCCGGCGAGCGCCGCACCGGCCAGGCCGCCGATCGACACCACGGCGAACACCATCCCGACGCCGCCGGGCGACACGCCGACGCTGCGGACCAGGAAGATCATCTGTACCGCCTGGATGCCGTTGAGGCCGAGGTTGCCGACGGCCGCGAAGCTCGCCAGCGTACGCAGGTACGGATCGCGCACCAGGAACCGCACGCCCTCGCCGATCTCCCGCAGGATTCCGCGCCGTTCGGAGACCGGCGGCGGCTTCTCCTCGGCCCGGACGGAGCCGAGGAAGAGCGCCGAGACCAGGTACGTGACCGCGTCGGCGAGCAGTCCGCTGGCCGCGCCGAACGCCTGGGCGAGCAGACCGGCGAGGCCGGGGCCGGCGATCTCCGCCGCCGCGTCCCCGGAGCGCAGCTTGACGTTGGCCTCCAGCAGGTCCCGTTTGGCGACCAGCGAGGGCAGGACGGCACCGTACGCGGTGGAGAGGAACACCTTCACGGCGCCGGCCAGCAGGGCCACGACCACGAGCTGGGCCATGGTCAGCAGGCCGAACCAGCCGGCCACCGGCACGCTGCCGAACAGCACGAGCAGGAGCAGGTCGCAGACCAGCATCACCTTCAGCCGGGGCCAGCGGTCCACCCAGGCGCCGGCCAGCAGGCCGAGGAAGAGCCACGGCACCCAGGCGGACGCGGTCAACAGGCCGACCATGAACGGTGAGGCGTCCAGGGTGACGACGGCCACCAGGGCGAGCGCGACGTTGCCGACGGCGGTGCCGAGGCCGCTGGTCGTCTCACCGATCCAGAGCTTGCGGAAGTTCGGCTGTGCCCAGAGGCCCCAGCGGCTTCTCCTCGGCGCGTCGGCCGCCGGTGAGGACGGGGGCACCGGGGGCGGCGGCTCGACGGGGGCGGTGGTCATCGCGGGTCACTCTCCAAGCTTCTCGGCGAGCACGGCGGCGATCCGTGCGACGGGCTCCGGTCGCGTCATGGCGCCGTGGGTGCAGGGGACGCGGTGGTCCTCGACGCGGCCGTCGACATACGGGTGCCAGGCCGCCGCGTAGGGCCAGTCGGCCGGCTTGTCGAGGGTGGCGCCGAAGAAGACGGCGTCGCCGCGGTAGCGGTCGGGCATGTGCTCGGCCATCAGTTTGCGGTGCTGCTCGAAGACGTCGGGCAGGACGTCGGCGGCGTCGCCGAGGAGTGCGGTGAGCTCGTCCTGACCGCGCCGGTCGGCGGGGTCGTGGCCGAGCGAGACCAGCAGCTCGGCGAGTGTGTCGACCGGGTCGTCGGCGACGGAGGGGAGGGAGGGGGAGGACGGTGTGCCGGCGGCGGTGTACCGGGCGGGGTCGGCCGGCAGGCCGTCGAGGAGGGCGAGCAGGGCCACCTCCTGGCCCGCCGACTGGAGGGCGACGGCCATCGCCTGCGCCACCACCGCGCCGAACGACCAGCCGAGCAGGTGGTACGGCCCCTCCGGCTGGACGGCGCGGATCTCCCGTACGTAGTCCTCGGCGATCTCGGTGACGGAGGACGGGGAGCCGCCGCGCAGTCCGCGCGCCTGGAGGCCGTGGACCGGACGGTCGGGGTCGAGATGGCGCAGCAGCCCGGAGTAGACCCAGCTGATGCCGGCGGCGGGGTGGACGCAGAACAGCGGTGGCTTGGTGCCTCGGGCGCGCAGCGGGAGCAGCACGTCGAGAGCGCTGGGGGCGCTGGGGGCGTCTCGGGTGTCGCCGGCCGTCGTGGTCGAGGGATCGAGGCGGCGGGCGAGGGCGGCCACGGTGGGTGCTTCGAACAGCACCCGGATGCCGAGGTCGGCGCCGAGTGCGGTGCGGATCCGTCCGAGCAGCTTCATCGCCAGGAGCGAGTGGCCGCCGAGGTCGAAGAAGCCGTCGTCGATCGAGACCGGGGCCGGAAGGCCCAGGACCTCGGCGAAGAGTCCGCAGAGCAGCTCCTCGTGGGGTGTCCGGGGTGCCCGGCCGGTGGGCGAGGAGGAGAAGTCGGGGGCGGGGAGGGCGCGCCGGTCGACCTTGCCGCTGGCGGTCAGCGGCAGGGCGTCGAGCGGGACGACGGCGGCCGGGAGCATGTGGCCGGGCAGCGACTCGGCGGCGAAGGAGCGCAGTTCGGCCGGATCGAGCGGGCCGTCCGCCACGACATGGGCGACGAGCCGGGGACCGGCGGTGCCGTCGGGGTCGTCGTGGACCGTCACGGTGGCGGCGAGCACCCGGGGATGGCGGGTGAGGACGTGCTCGATCTCGCCGGGCTCGATCCGGAAGCCCCGGATCTTGACCTGGTGATCGGTGCGGCCCAGGTAGTCGAGGCCGCCGTCGCGGGCGCGGCGGACCAGGTCGCCGGTGCGGTACATCCTCTCCCCCGGCACGTACGGGTCGGCGACGAACCGCTCGGCGGTCAGCGCGGGCCGGCGGAGGTAGCCGCGGGCGAGACCGGCCCCGGCCAGGTACAGCTCACCGGGGACGCCGGGCGGGACGGGGTTCAGGTGCTCGTCCAGGACGTAGGCGCGGGTGCCGAGGACGGTGCGGCCCAGGGTCGGGCGCCCTGTGGCGGCGAACGGCTGGGTGAGCGCGTCGACGGTGGACTCGGTGGGGCCGTAGAGGTTGTGCGCGGTCGTCGCGGGCGCCGCGCGCAGCCGGGTCCACAGCGCCTGCCCGACCGCCTCGCCGCCGAGCAGCACCACGCGGGGCGCGGGTGCCTCCAGAAGGCCCTCCTCGACGAGCTGTTCGGCGTAGGAGGGGGTGACCTCCAGGACGTCGAGGGACTCCGTCCGGACGTGCCGGACGAGCGCGGCGGCGTCGCGGCGGATCTCGTCGCCGATGAGGTGCAGCTCGTGGCCGGCGATCAGCCAGAGCAGGCCGTCCCAGGAGGCGTCGAAGCCGAGCGAGGCGGTGAGCGCGACGCGCCGCGGGCCGCCGCCGTGCCGGTGCTCGGTGGCGCCGATCGGTCCGGTCGGGGAGCGGTGCGAGGCGAGCAGTGCGGCGATCGAGCCGTGGCTCACGATGACGCCCTTGGGGCGGCCGGTGGAGCCGGAGGTGTAGATGACGTAGGCCGCGTCGGAGGCACTGGCGCGGGCCGGCGGGTTGTCGGCGGCGGGGACGGGCCCGTCCGGCTCGGCGGCGGGGACGGGCCCGTCCGGCTCGGTGAGGGGGTCCGGCTGGGCGGCGCGGTCCGGTTCCACGGTGAGGACGGGCAGGCCGGTGAGCAGTTCGGGCCGTGGCCAACCGTCGCCGGCGACGACGAGCGTGGGCGCGGCGTCGGCCAGCATGGCGGCGGTACGGTCGGACGGGTGCTCGGCGTCGAGCGGGAGCGAGGCGGCGCCCGCCTTGAGCACGGCGAGCAGGGCGATCACGCTCTCCGCGGAGCGCGGCAGGGCGAGGGCGACCAGCGACTCGGGTCCGGCACCGGCCGCCGTGAGGCGGTGGGCGAGTCGGTTGGCGCGGGCGTTGAGCTCGCTCCAGCTGAGCCGGGCGTCCCCCGCGACCAGGGCGGTCGCGTCCGGGGTACGGGCCGCCTGGGCCTCGAAGGCGGCGGGCAGCAGCGGGACGTCCGTCGGCAACGCCGCGCCCGGGTGGTGGAGTTCGGTGCGCTCGGCGGCGGAGAGCAGGTCGATCCGGCCGATCGGTCCATCTGGCCGGGCGGCCGCCGCCGTCAGCAGGCGGCCCAGCCGGACCGCCATGGAGGCGACGGTCTCCCGGTCGAAGAGGTCGGTGGCGAAGTCGATCGCGCACTCCAGTCCGGCGGGCGCGCCGTCGGCGTCGAAGGACTCGCCCATGGCGATGGAGAGGTCGAACTTGGCGACGTATCCGCCGACCGGTTCGACGGTGGCCGTCAGGCCGGCCAGGTCGAGCGCCCCGTCCCCGGCCCCGCCGTCACCCCCGTCCCCGGCCCCGCCCCGCCCTCCTCCCTGGAGCAGCAGCATCACCTGGAACAGCGGGTGGCGGGCCAGTGAGCGGGCCGGGTTGAGTTCCTCGACCAGCCGCTCGAAGGGCACGTCCTGGTGGGCGTGGGCGTCGAGCTGGGTCTCCCGCACCCGTCCCAGGAGCTCGGTGAAGGTCGGGTCGCCGGAGGTGTCGGTCCGCAGCACCAGCGTGTTGACGAAGAAGCCGACCAGGTCGTCGAGCGCCTCGTCCGTGCGGCCGGCGACCACCGAGCCGATCGGCACGTCGGTGCCGGCGCCGAGCCGGGTGAGCAGCGCGGCGAGCCCGGCCTGCAGGGTCATGAACAGGGTGACCCGGTGCTCGCGGGACAGGTCGACCAGCGAGCGGTGGAGTTCGGCACCGAGCGGGACGACGACACGGTCGCCGCGGTGGCCGCTGTCCGCCCGCCGCGGGCGGTCCAGCGGGAGCGAGAGTTCCTCGGGAAGGTCGGCCAGGGCGTCCCGCCAGTAGGCGAGCTGGCGGGAGACCAGGCTGTCCTCGTCGTCCTCGTCGCCGAGCAGCTCGCGCTGCCAGAGCGCGTAGTCGGCGTACTGCACCGGCAGCGGCTGCCACTCGGGCTCCGCGCCGTCGCGACGGGCAGCGTACGCGGCGGCGAGGTCGCGCAGCAGCGGGTCCATGGACCAGCCGTCGCCGGCGATGTGGTGCAGCACGAGGACGAGCAGGTGCTCGTCGGCGCCCAGCGGCAACAGGTGTGTCCGGATGGGGAGTTCACCGGCCAGATCGAAGGGGATGGCGGTGCACTCGGCGAGGGTGGCCGCCGGGTCGGCGGGCCGGGTGGTGCGGCGGTCGAAGGTGACCCGGGCCTCGGCGGGCGGGACGATCCGCTGCCGGGGTTCCCCGTCCTGCTCGCCGACCAGGGTGCGCAGGATCTCGTGCCGTACGACCAGGTCGCCGAGGGCGAGTTCGAGTGCGTCCGGGTCGAGCGGACCCGTGACGCGCAGGGCGAGGGGGAGGTTGTAGAGGGCGCTGGGGCCTTCCATGCGGTCGATCAGCCACAGTCGCCGCTGGGCGAAGGAGAGCGGGAGCAGGTCGGGTCGCTCGCCGGCCGTCAGGGCGAGCCGCGCCCCGGCGCCGTCGAGCCGCTGGGCCAGACCGGCCACCGTCGGCGCCTCGAAGACGTCCCGGACGCCGATCTCGGCGGCGAACACCGTACGGACCCGGCTGACCAGCTTCATGGCGAGCAGCGAGTGCCCGCCGAGGGCGAAGAAGTCGTCATCGATCGAGAGGGGTCCGGTGCCGCCGAGCACCTCGCCGAACAGGTCGCCGAGCAGCTGCTCGCGCGCCGTGCGGGGGGCCCGGCCGCCGGTGAAGAGCTGGAAGTCGGGGGCGGGCAGGGCTCGCCGGTCGACCTTTCCGCTGCCGGTGAGCGGCAGCGCGTCGAGGGTGACGACCGCCGCGGGCACCATGAAGGAGGGCAGTGCCTCCGCCGCGAACCGCTTCAGTTCCAGGGCGAGTTCGGGGACGGGCGTGGTGACCGCGCAGTGGGCGACCAGACGGCGGTCGCCGTCCGCGCTCTCGTGCGGGGTGACCACGGCCTGGCGGACGGCCGGGTGCCGGGTCAGCACCTGCTCGATCTCGCCGGGCTCGATCCGGAAGCCGCGGATCTTGACCTGGTGGTCGGTGCGGCCCAGATAGTCGATCCGGCCGTCGCGGGCACGGCGGACCAGGTCGCCGGTGCGGTACATCCTCTCCCCGGCGGCGAACGGGTCGGCGACGAAGCGCTCCGCGGTCAGCGCCGGCCGGCCGAGGTAACCGCGGGCCAGGCCGGCGCCGGACAGGTACAGCTCGCCGGGCACTCCGGCGGGCACCGGGTTCAGGTGCTCGTCCAGGACGTAGGCGCGGGTGCCGAGGACGCTGTGGCCGAGGGTGGGGCGTTCGGCGTCGGCGTACGCCTGGAGCAGGGTGTCGACGGTGCACTCGGTGGGCCCGTAGAGGTTGTGGCCGGTGGTCGCCGGGGCCTCGCGCAGCCGGGTCCACAGCGCCTGCCCGACCGCCTCGCCGCCGAGCAGCACCACGCGGGGCGCGGGCGCCTCCAAAAGGCCGTGCTCGATGAGCTGTTCGGCGTACGTGGGGGTGAACTGGACGGCGTCGACGCCGGTCTCACGGATGTGCCGGACCAGGGCGGCGGGGTCGCGGCGCAGGTCCGCGCCGATCAGGTGCAGCTCGTGGCCGGCGACCATCCACAGCAGGCCGTTCCAGGAGGCGTCGAAGCAGAGCGAGGCGGTCAGCGCGGCGCGGAGCCGGCCGTGCGCCCGCTCGGGCTCGCCGAAGGTCTCCGACCGGTGAGCGGCCAGCAGGGCGGCGAGCGAGCCGTGGCTCACCACGACGCCCTTGGGGCGGCCGGTGGAGCCGGAGGTGTAGATCACGTACGCGGCGCCGTCGGGCTCGATCCGTACGGGCGGGGCCTCGGCGGGCCGCTCGGCCCAGTACCGCTCGTCGACGTCCAGGACGACAGGACCGTCCGGCCCTTCCAGGGCTTCCGGCAGCGGCCAGCCGGCGCCGGTGAGCACGGCCGCCGGCCGGGCGTCGGCCAGCATGTGGGCGGTGCGCTCCCGCGGGTACTCGGCGTCCAGCGGAAGGACCGCCGCGCCTGCCTTGAGCACGGCGAGCACCGCGACCACCGTGTCCGCGGAGCGCGGCAGGGCCAGCGCGACGACGTCCTCGGGGCCGACCCCGGAGGCGATCAGACCGTGCGCGAGCCGGTTCGCCCGCGCGTCCAGCTCCGCGTAGCCCAGCCGGGTGTCCTCGTACACCAGGGCCGTGAGGTCCGGTGTGGCCGCTGCCTGGGCGGCGAACGCGGCCGGGACGAGCGGCGGTACGGCGGGCAGCGGCCGGTGGCCGCCGAGGAGTGCGGTGCGCTCGTCCGGGGCCAGCAGGTCGGCGCGGCCGATCCGCTGGTCGGGCCGGGCCGTCACCGCGGTGAGCAGCCGGCCGAAGCGGGCGGCGAGGGACTCGACGGTCTCCCGGTCGAACAGGTCGGTGGCGAAGTCGATCGCGCAGTCCAGGCCGGCGGGGGCGCCGTCGGGGCCGAAGAACTCCTCCAGCGTCACGTTGAGGTCGAACTTGGCGACCCCGGTGTCCGCCGCCAGCGCCTCGGCGTCGAGCCCGGTCAGCGCGGGCTCGGCCCCGGCGATCGACTGGAGGACCATCGCCACCTGGAAGAGCGGGTGGCGGGCCAGCGACCGGGCCGGGTTGAGTTCCTCGACCAGCCGCTCGAAGGGAACGTCCTGGTGTGCGTAGGCACCGAGGCCGGTCTCCCTTACCCGGCCGAGGAGTTCAACGAAGGTCGGGTCGCCGGAGGTGTCGGTCCGCAGCACCAGCGTGTTGACGAAGAAGCCGACCAGGTCGTCCAGTGCCTCGTCCGAGCGGCCGGCGACCACCGAGCCGATCGGCACGTCGGTGCCGGCGCCGAGCCGGGTGAGCAGCGCGGCGAGGGCCGCCTGGAAGGTCATGAACAGGGTGACCCGGTGCTCGCGGGACAACGCGAGGAGCGAGCGGTGGAGTTCGGCGTCGATGGGGAGGGCGACGCGGTCGCCGCGGTGGTCGGCGCGCGCTCCGCGCGGCCGGTCGACGGGGAGCGTCAGCTCCTCGGGGAGGTCGCTCAGGGTCTCGCGCCAGTAGTCCAGTTGGCGGGAGACCAGGCTCTCCGGGTCGTCCTCGTCGCCGAGCAGCTCGCGCTGCCAGAGCGCGTAGTCGGCGTACTGCACCGGCAGCGGCTGCCACTCCGGCTCCGCGCCGTCGCGGCGGGCCGTGTAGGCGGCGGCCAGGTCGCGCAACAGCGGGCCCATGGACCAGCCGTCGCCGACGATGTGGTGGAGGGCGACGACCAGGACGTGGTCCTCCGGGGCGACCCGGAGCAGGGTGACCCGGACGGGCGGCTCGGCGGCCAGGTCGAAGGGCCGGCGGGCGGCGCGGTCGACCTCGGCGTCCACGGCGTCGGGGGCGCAGTCGCGCCGTTCGACGGGCGGCACGGCGTCGGCGGGGGCGAGGACCAGCTGATGGGGCTCGCCGTCCCGCTCGGCGATGACGGTGCGGAGGATCTCGTGCCGTACGGCCAGGTCGCCGAGGGCGAGTTCGAGTGCGGCCGGGTCGAGCGGGCCGGTGAGGCGCAGCGCGAGCGGCATGTTGTAGAGCGCGCTCGGCCCCTCCATGCGGTCGATCAGCCAGAGCCGCCGCTGGGCGGAGGAGAGCGGCAGCAGGTCCGGCCGCTCGCCGGGCGTCAGCGCGAGCCGGGATCCGGCGCCGTCGAGCCGCTGGGCCAGACCGGCCACCGTCGGCGCCTCGAAGACGTCCCGGATGCCGAGTTCGGCGCCGAGCGCCGCGCGGATCCTGCTGAGGAGCCGGGTGGCGAGGAGCGAGTGCCCGCCGAGGGCGAAGAAGTCGTCGTCGGCCGAGACCGGACCGGTCACGCCGAGCACCTCGCCGAACAGGCCGCAGAGGATCTCCTCCCGGGCCGTTCGGGCGGCGCGGCCGCCGCCGGTGGCCGCCGCGAAGTCGGGGGCGGGCAGCGCGGACCGGTCGAGCTTGCCGTTGACGGTGAGCGGCAGCGCGTCGAGGGTCACGAAGGCCGCGGGGACCATGTGGTCCGGCAGGGCGGCGGCCGCGTGGGCGCGCAGCGCGGCCGGGTCGAGCGGGGTGCGCGTCACGACGTACGCGGCGAGGCGGGTGCCGGCGGCCGTGCCTGCGGTGCCCTCGTCGGTCGCCAGGACGGCGGCCCGGAGCACGTCGGGGTGGGCGGTGAGGACGGTCTCGATCTCGCCGAGCTCGATCCGGAAGCCGCGCACCTTGACCTGGTGGTCGGTGCGGCCCAGGTATTCGACCTGGCCGTCCGGGCGGCGCCGGGCGAGGTCGCCGGTGCGGTACATCCTCTCCCCGGCGGCGAACGGGTCGGCGACGAACCGCTCGGCCGTCAGCGCGGGGCGGCCCAGATAGCCGCGGGCCAGGCCGGCGCCGCTCAGATACAGCTCGCCGGGGACGCCGGGCGGGACGGGCCGCAGTCCGGCGTCCAGGACGTGGGCGCGGAGGTGGGGCAGCGGGCGGCCGATGAGCGGGCGGGGGTCGCCGGAGAGCCGGTGGTGCAGCGCGTCGACGGTGCACTCGGTGGGGCCGTACATGTTGAGCACGACGGTGTCGGGTGCGGCGGTGAGCGCGGCCCAGAGGCTCTGGCCGATGGCCTCGCCGCCGACCATCAGGAGGGCGGGCGGGCAGCGGTCGAGCAGGCCCTCCTCGACCAGCCGCTCGGCCTGTCCGGGGGTGACGTCGAGGACGTCGGCGCCGGTGTCCTCGGCGTGGCGGACGAGGGCGGCGGCGTCGCGGCGCGTGTCGTCGTCGAGCAGGTGGAGTTCGTGCCCTGCGACCATCCACAGCAGTGATTCGAGGGCCGTGTCGAAGGAGAACGAGGCGGTCTGGGCGAACCTGAACCTGCGCCCCGGGTGGGCCTGCCGGGCGGCGGCGACGGTCTCGCCGCGGTGGAAGGCCAGGAGGTGGGCGAGTCCGCCGTGGCGCACCACCACGCCCTTGGGGCGGCCGGTGGAGCCGGAGGTGTAGATCACGTACGCGGCGCCGTCGGGCTCGATCCGTACGGGCGGGGCCTCGGCGGGCCGCTCGGCCCAGAGGCGTTCGTCGACGTCCAGGACGACGGGGCCGGCAAGCTCCTCCAGAACCTCCGGCAGCGGCCAGTCGGCGCCGGTGAGCACGGCCGCGGGGCGGGCGTCGGTGAGCATGTGGGCGATGCGGTCACGGGGGTACGCGGCGTCGAGCGGAAGGAAGGCCGCGCCTGCCTTGAGCACGGCGAGCAGGGCGGCCACCGTGTCCGCGGAGCGCGGCAGGGCCAGCGCGACGACGTCCTCGGGGCCGACCCCGGAGGCGATCAGACCGTGCGCGAGCCGATTCGCCCGCGCGTCCAGCTCCGCGTAGGTCCATCGGGCCTTGTCGAAGACCAGGGCGGTGTCGTCGGGGGTGGCGGTCACCTGGGCGGTGAAGGCGGCGGGGACGAGAACGGCCGGGCCGGGGCGGGCGGTGTCGTGCCATTCGGCCAGCGCGGCGCGGCCGGCCTCGCCCAGGACGTCGAACTCGGCGACCGGGCGGTGCGGGTCGGCGGCGGCCTGGGCGAGGAGCAGGAGCAGGACGTCGGCGAGCCGCTCTGCGGTGCTGCGGTCGAACAGGTCGGTGGCGAACTCGAGCCCGCCCTCGAGGCCGGCCGGGGTGCCGTCCGGGTGGTGGCGCTCGGAGAGGTTGAGGGTGAGGTCGAAGGCGGTGGTGGGCAGGCCGAGCGGCTCGTAGGCGGTGTGTGTGCCGGGGAACTGGGGGCCGCCGCCCGCGGTGTTGTCGAAGGCGATCATCACCTGGAAGAGCGGGTGCCGGGCCAGCGAGCGGGCCGGGTTGAGCTCTTCGACGAGCCGCTCGAACGGCACGTCCTGGTGCGCGTAGGCGGCCAGGTCGGTCTCCCGGACCCGGGTGAGGAGTTCGGCGAAGGTGGGCCGGCCGGTGAGGTCGGTGCGCAGCACCAGGGTGCTGGCGAAGAAGCCGACCAGGTCGTCGAGGGCCGGGTCGAGGCGGCCGGCCAGCGGCGTGCCGATCGGCAGGTCGTCGCCGGCGCCGAAGCGGTGCAGCAGGGTGGCGTAGGCGGCCTGGAGCACCATGAAGAGGGTGGCGCCGTGCGCGGCGGCCAGCTCGGCGAGCCGTGCGTGCAGGTCCGCGTCCAGCTCCAGCGGGACGACGTCGCCGCGGTGGCTCGCGGCCGCCGGGCGGGGGCGGTCGAGCGGGAGCGGCAGATCGTCGGGGAGGCCGGCCAGGGCCTCACGCCAGTGGGCGAGTTGGCGGGTCGCCTCCGATTCCGGGTCGGTGTCCGCGCCGAGCAGCCTGTGCTGCCAGAGGGTGTAGTCGGCGTACTGGACCGGCAGCGGCTCCCACACCGGCCGTTCGCCGCCGAGCCGGGCGGTGTAGGCCTCGGCGAGGTCGCGGAAGAGCGGCCGCAGGGACCAGCCGTCGCTGGCGATGTGGTGCATCACCAGGAGCAGTACGTGCTCCTCGGGCGCGTCGGGGGAGGCCGACGGCTCGGGGCGCAGATAGGCGTGCAGCGGGATGTCGGCGGCGAGGTCGAAGGTGTGGCCGACGAGCGCCTCCACCGGGTGGTCGGTGACGGTGAGCAGCGGGGCCGGCGGCGCGGGGAGGATCCGCTGGTAAGGGACGCCGTCGTGCTCGCCGAAGACGGTGCGGAGCGACTCGTGGCGGGCGACGACGTCGCCGAGCGCGCGTTCCAGGGCGTGGGCGTCCAGCGGGCCGGTCAGCCGGAGGGCGAGGGTGACGTTGTAGGTGGCGGCGGGGCCCTCGGCCCGGGCGAGGAACCACAGCCGGCGCTGGGCGAAGGAGACCGGCAGTCGCTCGGGCCGGGGTTCGGGGCGGAGCGCGGGCCGGGCCGGGTCGGTGGCGAGCCGGGCGGCGAGCGCGGCGACGGTCGGGGCCCGGAAGAGGTCGCCGATGGCGAGCTCGGCGCCGAGTTCGGTGCGCGCCCGGCCGACCAGGCGGGTGGCGAGGAGGGAGTGGCCGCCGAGTTCGAAGAAGTCGTCGTCGATGGTGATGTCGTCGATGCCGAGGATCTCGCCGAAGAGGGCGCACAGGGCGCGCTCGCGCTCGTCGCGCGGGGCGCGGCCGGAGGTGTCGGCGGCCCGTTCGGGGGCGGGCAGCGCGCGCCGGTCGACCTTGCCGTTGGCGTTGAGCGGCAGCGCGGGCAGCACGACCACGGCGGAGGGGACCATGTAGCCGGGCAGGGTGTCGGCGGCGAACCGCCGTATCTCGGAGCCGAGTTCGGGGTTCTCCTCGTGTACGGAGCCGAGCACCGCGCAGTAGCCGACCAGCCGGATGTCGCCGGGGCGGTCCTCGCGGGGGACCACGATGACCTGGCGGACGGCGGGGTGGCGGGAGAGCACGGCCTCGATCTCGCCCGGCTCGATGCGGAAGCCGCGCAGCTTGACCTGGCCGTCGATCCGGCCGAGGAACTCGATGGCGCCGTCGGCCCGGCGGCGGACCAGGTCGCCGGTGCGGTACATCCGCTCCCCCGCCGCGGACGGGTCGGCGACGAAGCGTTCGGCGGTCAGCGCGGGCCGGCGCCAGTAGCCGCGGGCCAGGCCGGCCCCCGCCACGTACAGCTCGCCGGGGACGCCGGGCGGGACGGGCCGCAGCCGGGCGTCGAGGACGTGGGCGCGCATGTTGTCGAGCGGGCCGCCGATCGGCGGCCTGGGGCCGGTCAGGTCGGCGGGGGCGAGGGGGTGGTGGGTGGCGAAGGTGGTGGCCTCGGTCGGCCCGTAGACATGGGCGAGCAGCAGGTCGGGGCAGTGGTCGAGGACGCGTCGCATCAGGCTGCCGGAGGCGGCCTCGCCGCCGGTGCAGACGGTCCGCAGGGCGCGGAAGGTCTCCGGGTTCTGCTCGGCGACCAGGTCGAAGAGCGCCTTGGTGAGGAAGACGGCGGTGACCTCGTGCCGGGTGACGACGGCGTGCAGGGCGGCGGCGTCCAGGGTGCCGGGCGGGGCGACGACGACGGTGCCGCCGGACAGCAGCGGCGTCCACAGCTCGTAGGTGGCGGCGTCGAAGGCGTGCGGCGAGTGCAGCAGGATCCGCCGGTGCCGTCCGTCCTGCCAGCGCCGGTCGGCGGCGAGGTCGACGACGTCGCGGTGGCGGACGGCGACGCCCTTGGGGGTGCCGGTGGAGCCGGACGTGAACATCACGTAGGCGAGCCGGTCGGGGTGGACGGGAAGTCCGGGGTCGTGCGCGGGGGCGGCCTTCTCGTCGCCGGGGCGGACCACGACGGCGGTGTGCGGGAAGCCGGGGTCGGCGCGGTCGGTGAGCAGGACGGGGGCGGCCGTGTCGGCGAGCAGCGCGGCCATCCGCTCCGGCGGCAGGCTGGCGTGCAGGGGCACGTAGCAGCCGCCGGCCTTGAGTACGGCGAGGGTGGCGACGACCAGGTCGACCGAGCGTTCCATCAGCAGCGCGACCGGCGACTCCGGCCCGACGCCGGAGGCGATCAGGTGGTGGGCGAGGCGGTTGGCGCGGGCGTCGAGCTCGGCGTAGGTGACGGTGCCGCCGTCGTGGGCGAGGGCGACCGCGTCCGGGGTGCGGACGGCCTGGGCCGCGAACAGCTCCGGCAGCGAGCCGGGCGGTACGGGCGTGACGGTGGCGTTCCACTCGTCGCGCAGCCGGGCGTGCTCCTCGGGGGCGAGGATGTCGAGGGCGCCGATCGGTGCCTCGGGGTCGGCGGCCGCGGCGGCGAGGAGGCGGCCGAGGCGCTCGAAGAGGGTGGTGACGGTGGCCCGGTCGTAGAGGTCGGCCGCGTACTCGACCGATCCCGTGAGTCCGGCGGGGGTGCCGTCGGGGTCGTGCCGCTCGGTGATGCCGATGTTGAGGTCGAACTTGGCGACCCGCAGGCCGAGCGGTTCGGGCGCGGACTCCAGTCCCGGCAGGCCGAGTTCGCCCTCCTCGTGGTTCTGCAGGACGAGCAGGGTCTGGAACAGCGGGTGGCGGCCGAGGACGCGGGCCGGGCTGACCTCCTCGACGAGCCGTTCGAAGGGCACGTCCTGGTGGGCGAAGGCGTCGAGCTGGGCTTCCCTGACCCGGCCGAGGAGTTCGGTGAAGGACGGGTCGCCGGAGGTGTCGGTGCGCAGCACCAGGGTGTTGACGAAGAAGCCGACCAGGTCGTTCAGTGCCTCGTCGGAGCGGCCGGCGACGCCGGTGCCGAGCGGGATGTCGGTGCCGGCGCCGAGCCGGGTGAAGAGCGCGGCGAGGCCCGTCTGCAGGACGGAGAAGAGGGTGGTGCGGTGCCGGCGGGCGAGGTCGGCGAGCGCGGTGTGCAGCTCGGAGCCGTAGGCGAACGGCACGGCGTCGGCGGCCCCGGTCGGCGTGGGCGGCCGGGGGCGGTCCACCGGCAGTTCCAGCTCCTCCGGCAGACCGGACAGCGCCCCGCGCCAGTAGTCGAGCTGACGACTCATCAGGCTGTCGGGATCGGTCTCCTCGCCGAGCAGTTCGCGCTGCCAGAGCGTGTAGTCGGCGTACTGCACCGGCAGCGGCTCCCAGTCGGGAGCGCGGCCGTCGAGGCGGGCGGCGTAGGCGGCGGCGAGGTCCCGCAGCAGCGGGCCGAGCGACCAGCCGTCGCCGGCGATGTGGTGGAGCACGACGAGCAGCACGTGCTCGCCGTGGGCGGTGGGCTGTTCGGGGGCCGTGTCGGCGGTGGTGCCGCCGGGGGTGAGCGAGAAGACCGTGACCCGGAGGGGCAGTTCGGCACTCAGGTCGAAGGTGTGGGCGGCGGCCCGGTCCCGCAGGGCGGGGTAGTCGTCCGGCGCGCAGTCCACCGTCTCGAACGCGAGGGCGGTCTCCGCCTCCGCGGACGGCAGGATCCGCTGCACCGGCACGCCCCCGTCCACCGGGAACACCGTGCGCAGGGCCTCGTGCCGGGCGACCACGTCCGCCGTCGCGGCCCGCAGGGCCGCCGTGTCGAGCGTGCCGCGCAGGCGGACCGCGAACGGCAGGTTGTAGAGCGCGGTCGGCCCTTCGATCTGGTCGATCAGCCAGAGACGCTGTTGTGCGTACGAAACCGGGATCACGGTGCTTCCTCTGCTCACGTCACGACGTGGATGGGTTCGGGTTGCCTCAGGCGGGGACTGCGGCGGTGGGCTGCACCGTGGGCCGGCAGTCCCGCAGGTCGACGGGGCGGCCCATCGCGACGGCGATCTTCCGGTCGCCGCGGAAGGGGTCACGGCCGTGCGCGCAGAGCACGTTGTCGACCAGCATCACGTCGCCCACCTGCCAGGTCTCGCGGACGGTGGCGGCCTCGTAGGCCGCGTTGAGGGCGTCCACGTCCTCCCGGGACAGCGGCTCGCCGTCGCCGAAGCCGGTGTTGAACGGCAGGCCGTCCGGCCCGAACTCGTCGACCATGGCCTCCCGGATGTCCGGGTCGAGCGACCACTCGTTCCAGAAGGCGAGGTGGTTGAACCAGACCTCCTCCCCGGTGTGCGGGTGGTGGACCGTGGCCGAACGCAGCTGGCTGGTGCGCAGGTTGCCGTCCGCCAGCCACTCCCAGGCGATGCCGTTCTCCCGGCAGTACGCCTCGACGTCGGCGCGGTCCTCGGTGCCGAAGGCGGTGCGCCAGCCGAGCGAGACGTAGTCGGAATACGTCCGGGTGAGGGTCCAGCCGGAGGACCGGCCCCGCTCCGCGAGGTGGTCGGGGAGCGCGGCGAGGACCTTGCGGACGTCGGCGGTCGGGGTGGCGCCGCCCGCCTCGGGGGCGGTCAGACAGGCGAAGAGCAGCCGCCCCGGGAAGGTCAGGGTGTAGCTGTTCTCGTTGTGCATCCGGATCGACTGGGCGGGCGGCAGGTCGGTGGACGAGAAGACGCCGTCGCCGAAGTCGCTGCGGGGGGTGGCCTTCTCCCGGTACGGGGTGGGCTCGGGGATCAGGACGTCGCGGACGGCGGCGACGTCCGCGCTCGTCGTCACCGGCAGCCCGCGCAGGAAGAGCGTGCCGTGCTCGTGGAGGGCGGCGGTCAGCGCCGTCCCGTTCTCGCTGAGCCACGCACAGGCCTCGGCGAGGTCGGCGCCGGCCGGCGCGTGGGCGAGGGCCGGGCGGCCGGGGTTCAGCTCCCAGGTCGGCATGGCGGCGCTCACCGCTGGTCGAGGGTGGCGAGCAGGCTCGCCGGGCGGATGTCGGTCCAGTTGGCCTCGATCCAGTCGAGGCACTCCTGGCGCGGGGCCTCGCCGTGGACGGTGGTCCAGCCGGCCGGCACGTCGATCCAGACCGGCCAGAGCGAGTGCTGGTTCTCGTCGTTGACCAGGACCAGGTAGCCGGCGTTGTCGTCCTCGAACGGGTTGCTCATGGTGATCTCCGTAGGTGAGAGGTCCCTTGGGGGTGTGATTCGAAGGTAGGGGCGCCGGGCGGACGTGAGCGGCACAAGGGACGGCAGGAGAGCGGCAGTTACGGCGCTGCCGCGCGGGCTCACCTGGGGGTCAGGCGGACCGGGAAGTGGTCCAGGCCGAAGTTGATGATCGAGCGGTTGTGGCGGACCGGGCCGGTCGGCTCGATGACGGCCGCCTTCTCCAGCGCGGCCGTGTACAGGGCGCTCAGTTCGGCCTTGGCCAGCGGGGCGCCGATGCAGTAATGGGCGCCGAGACCGAGGGCGAGGTGCTTGTTGGGCGAGCGGTCGAGCCTGATCTCCTCGGGCGCCTCGAAGGCCTCGGGGTCCCGGTTGGCGGACCACACCCACACGGCGACGCGGTCACCGCGGCGGATCTGCCGGCCGCCCAGTTCGATGTCCCGGCTTGCGGTGCGCAGGGTGTGCAGGCCCACCGAGGTCCAGCGCAGCAGCTCGTCCACGGCGGAGTCCATGGAGACCTCGCCGCGCTGCAACTTGCGCCACAGGTCGGGGCGTTGCACCAGGGTGTGCAGTCCCATGGCAGCGGTGTGGCGGACGGTCTGGACGCCGCCGACCACGATGTTGTCGAGGTTGAGCACCACGTCCTCGACCGGCAGCAGCCGCCCGCCGACCTTGTACGTGGCCATCATGGAGATCAGGTCGTCGCGCGGGTCGGAGCGGCGCAGCATCACCTGGTGCAGCAGGTAGGGGATCAACTGCTGGTGCCCGGCCCGGCGCTCCTCCGGGGTGCGGCCGAGGAAGGCCACGTCACAGACCCGTACGACCATGTCCCGGTCCTTCTCGGGAACGTCCAGCAGGTCGCACATGACGGCGAGCGGGAGCGCGGAGACGACGTCGACGAGGTCCACCTCGCCCTGCTCGACGGCCCGGTCGAAGAGCTCGCCGGCCCGCTCGGTGATCGAGCGGGCGGCGCCGCGCACACCGCCCTTGGAGAAGAACGGGTTGGCGGGGGCGCGCAGTTCGCGGTGGCGGGGCGGGTCGGTGAGGGCCATCATCCGGCCCGAGCCGACGGGCACATTGCCCTGCCCCGCGCCCAGCAGCGACCCGGACTCCGAGCTGAACGCGGCCGCGTTGCGCAGCACCTCCGCCGACTCCCGGTAGGTGAGCACCGACCAGACCGGGCCGTCGTCGACGGTGTCGGTGAGGTGGACGGGCGCCTCCCTGCGCAGCTCGTCGACCAGGGCCGGGGTGTCGGTCCTGGCCCACAGGTCCGGGTCGGTGAGGTCGACGGCGGTGGTGGTGGTCGTGGTCAGCATGACGGCTCCTGGAGGCTGCTGCGGTCGGTACGGGACGGGTCGGGGGCCTGGCGGTCCGCCGTGGGTGTGATGAGGGGCGTGACGAGGGAGGTGAGGAGGTCGACGGGTCCGGGCCGGTCGACGGTGGCGAGGAGGTGTCCGCCGGGCACGACGCGGTGGCCGAAGGCACCGCGGGTGTGGGCGGCCCAGCCGGTGAGGCCGGCCGCCGCGCCGGTGGTGGCGAGCATCGGGTCGTCGGCTCCGGCGAGGGCGTAGAGCGCGGAGCCGATCGGCGCGTGCGGGCGATGGCGGTAGGTGGCGCTGACGGCGAGGTCGGTGCGGATGGCCCCGAGGGCGAGCTCGACCAGGTCCGGATCGGCCCGGACCAGCTCCTCCAGGCCGGTCATCCGGAGGAGCGCGGACGCGTCCAGGTCCCTGGTCTCGCGCTCGGCCCATTCGGCCGGGGACGGCGCACCGGCCGTGATCACCAGGTCGGGGCGGCGGTCCGCGGGCAGGGCGCGCGCGACCTCGTAGGCGAGCAGGGCACCGAAGCTCTGCCCGTAGAAGGCGAACCGGCCGCCCTCACCGCCGGTCAGATGGGGGCCCAGGGCCTCGGTGACGGCGGCCACCAGGGCGTCGAAGTCTGGCGGCATCGGGTGCCGGCTGCGGCCGCCCCGGGCCGGCGGGCGCAGCGCCCACACCTCGGCCACGGGCGCGAGGGCGCGGGCCAGCGGGGTGTAGGCGGTGGCGTCGCCGCCGGCGTGCGGGAAGCAGAACAGCCGGAGGGGGCGGTGCGGCTGGGGCGCGGGCACGAGGAGCCAGTCGCCCTCGACGCGGGGACGGACGGCCCGCGCGGCGGGCGCGGCGCTCGGGGCGGTGGGCGCGGCGCCCGGGGCGGTGGGGAGGGTGGTGGTCATCGGACGGCCTCCCGGCGGGCGGTGAGGGCGGGGCGGGCGGTCCGCGCGGCGGGCGCGGGGCGGGCGGTCCGCGCGGACGGCACGGCGGCGCCGCGAACGGTGGCGGTGGGGAAGGCCGTGGTCATCGGACGGCCTCCCGGCGGGCGGTGAGGGCCGGACGGGCGGCGGCCGGACCGGCCGCGGTGGCGCGGCGGACGGCGGCGGTGAATTCGGCCAGGTCGGCGGCGTCGAGGAGGTGACGCAGCTGGAGCTCGACGTTCAGCTTGCGGCGCAGCAGGTGGACGACGCGGAGGGCGGCGAGCGAGTGGCCGCCGAGGGCCAGGAAGTCGTCGGTCGGCCGGACGCCGGGCACCCCGAGCACGGTGCGCCACACCTCGGCGACCTGCTCGTCCACTCCCCCGGCCCCGTCCGGCTCGCCGGAGGTCTCCGCCGAGCCGGCGGCGGCCGCCGGGGCGGGCAGGGCACGGTGGTCGACCTTGCCGTTCGGGGTGAGCGGCAGGACCTCCAGTACGGTCACGGTGGCCGGCACCAGGTGGGCGGGCAGGGTGCGGCGCAGCGCGGCGAGCAGGTCGTCGGGGCGGACGGCCGCGCCGGTGACGTAACCGGCCAGCCGCTGGTCGCCGGGCGCGGGCTCGTACACGGTGACGGCCGCGGCCGTGACCCCGTCGAGGGCGCCGAGCGCGTGCTCGACCTCGCCGAGCTCGATCCGGAAGCCGCGCAGTTTGACCTGGCGGTCCACCCGGCCGACGTATTCGAGGAGGCCGTCGGCGGAGCGGCGGGCCTGGTCGCCGGTGCGGTACATCCGGGCGCCCGGCTCCGGTGCGAACGGGTCGGCGACGAACCGGCCCGCGGTGAGGCCCGCGTGCCCCGGGTAGCCGTGTGCCAGGCCGGGTCCGGCCAGGTACAGCTCCCCGACCGCGCCGACGGCCGTCACCGGGGCGAGGCGGTCGTCGAGCAGGTGGGCGCGGACGCCGGGCAGTGGCTCGCCCAGGTGCGGGCCGGGGCCGGTGATCCGGGCGGTGACCGCGTCGACGGTGCACTCGGTGGGCCCGTACAGGTTGAGCGCCTCGATGCCGCCGTCGGCCAGTTCGCGCCAGGTCCGGGCGGGCACGGGCTCACCGCCCATGAACAGCCGCGGCACCCGGGCGCCGGCCAGCGGCTCGCGCAGCAGCTGCCAGTGGGAGGGGGTCAGGTCGAGGTCGGTGACGCCGTGTTCGGCGAGCAGCCGGGCGAGGCGGGCGGGTTCGGCGCGTCGCTCGTCGTCGATCACCACCAGGGTGTCGCCGCGGCAGATCCGGATCCACTGCTGGACGGAGGCGTCGAAGGACACGCTGGCGTTCCAGGCGACGACGCCGGGCTCGGGGCGGTAGGCGCCGCTGCGCTCCAGGGCGTCGGCGAGGGCGGCGACGGCGCCGTGCGGGACCTCGACGCCCTTGGGGCGGCCGGTGGAGCCGGAGGTGTAGATGACGTAGGCGGAGTCGAGCGGGTGCGGGACGAACGCGTCCGCCGGGCCGTCGGCGGCGGCGTCCGGGCGCAGCACCGGAACGCCCGCCGGGACGGGCGGCGCGGTGTCGGTGCTGATGACGGCGGCGAGGCGTGCGTCGGCGGCCATGAAGGCGATCCGCTCGGCCGGATAGGCCGGATCGAGCGGCACGTACGCGGCACCGGCCCGCCACGCCGCCAGCAGCGCGACCGGCAGGTCGACCGTCCGCGCCAGATGCACCCCGACCCGGTCCCCGCGCCGTACCCCGCTCGCCCGCAACGCACGGGCCAGAGCGTCGGTCCGCCGGTCCAGAGCGGCGAAGTCCAGGCTTCCGTCGACGGCGTGCACGGCGGCCCGCCCGGGGTGGGCGGCGACAGCGCCCCGGAGGCGGCCCAGCAGGCCGGCGACGGGAGCGGGAGCGGGGGTGGTGGGAGCGGGAGTGGGAGTGGAGGTGGAGGCGGACGGCTCGGCGAAGGTGGTCATGCGAGGGCACTCCTCGGTGGTCGATGGGGTGGATGGATGGATGGATGAGTAGGTGGGTGGCTGGGTGGGACGGGGGTGGATCACGAGGGAGCGGTGGGCGTCGGGGGCGAAGGGAACGGGGCCGTCACGGCCGACCTGCTGCCCGCGTCGGCCGGAAACGCCCCGTCGAGTGGGCCCACGTCCGGCGGCACGGCACGGGCATCCCGGGGCCGGGAGGCCCGCCAGCCGCAGCGGACGGTGCCGGCACCGCCGTGCGCGCACTCCCTGGTCCGGGCCTACGGGCCCGCGTGCGCCGCTGGTGACCGGGCCTTGACGGATCCACCGCGCGCGGTGGGACCGTCGCGCGGAACCCGCGGCGCACGGGCTCGCGCGGAGCCGTACCGGACCGGGGCACCGGGCAGCTGCCACGCGGCCCGGCGAGCGGAGACGGCGTACCGGACGCGCTGCGCCCGGCCGGCGTACACCGCCACCGGACGAGGCGCGCCACGACCCCGCGGCGGCCTACGGCGCCCCGCACCGCCCGCGGCGCGAGCCGCCACTCAGGCCCGTCGGCCATCAGGCCCCGCCCGCTCCGCCCGCCGAGCGCGCCAGGCGCGCCAGCGCTTCCGTGTAGGCGTCGATGAAGGTCTCGGCCGTCGCGTCGTCCACCACCGCGCGCTGGTGGTCCACGGCGAGGAGGACGCGGTGGGAGACGGGGTCCTGGATGAGGGAGGCGCCGAAGGCGAAGCTGTTGGGTTCGTGGCGGTGGGTGGGTTCGGAGCCGATGCGGCCGTCTTCGATGCGGGCCGCGCTCAGGCGGCCGAGGGCATGGAAGCGCAGGTAGCCGAACTGGCTGTCGAGCGCGGTGTCGGCCATCATCCGGGCCAGCCGGGCGAAGGGCACACGGCGGTGCGGCATCATGTCCAGCTCCTCGCGGTGGACGTGCCGTACCAATGCCGTCAGGTCGTCCTCGTCGGGTTCGGCGACCAGGGGGACGGTGTTGAGGAACAGGCCGTAGACCTCGGTGCCGCCGAGCCGTTCGAGGCGGCCGTTCATGGCGAGGCCGGTGGTGACGCGACGGCGGCCGGTGATCCGGGCGAGGGCGTGGAGGTGGGCGGCGAGGGCGACCGACTTGACGGGGACGGCGAGCGCGTCGGCGACCGCGCGCAGCTGCGCGGGGGCGTCGGGCAGCACCCGCTCGACCGTGCGCGGCAGTTCGTGGACGTCCTCGCTGCCCGGCCAGAGCTGGCCGGTGGCCCCGTCGAGACGCCGCTGCCAGTACGCGAGGGAGTCCTGGTCGCCGGCGGCCGCGCGTTCCACGGCGACGAAGTCGCGGAAGGCGGTGCGCGGCGGCGGGGTCGGCGCGGAGGACGGGTCGGCGGCGAGCGCGGTGTGCCGTTCGAGGATCTCGGTGAGCAGGGAGGTGAAGCTCCAGCCGTCGAGGATGGCGTGGTGTTCGGAGACGGTGAGCTGGAAGGCGTCGTCGGCCAGTCGCTGGACGGTGATCCGGAAGAGCGGCGGTGCGGCGAGGTCGAAGGGCCGGTCCCGGTGGTGCGTGAAGACGGCGAGGATCCGTTCGTCCTGCTCCGTCTCGCCCGCCCCGCGCAGGTCGGTGAACTCGACCGGCACGGGCAGGGTGCCGTGCACCAGTTGGAGCGGTTCGCCGTAGCCGGAGAGGTCGAGGCCGGTGCGCAGCACCGCGTGCCGGGTCATCGCCTCGCCGACCGAGCGGCGGAAGGCGGTCTCGTCGAGGTCGCCGCTGATCCGGTAGGAGTTGACGTTGTGGTAGCTGTCGGTGCCGCCGGCGACCTCCATGTGGAAGACCATGGAGAGCTGCATGGAGACCATGGGGTAGGCGTCGACGATGCCGGGCGGCAGTTCGTCCCGGTCGTCGTCGGCGATCAGCGCGAACGGCCGGTCGGCGGCGGGGTCGGCGGCCACCGGGCGTGCCAGGGGCAGCAGTTCGGCGACGGTGGGGGCGTTGAAGACGTCCCGCAGGGTGATCTGCCAGCCCCGGTCGTGGAGCGCGCCGGCGAGCTGGACGGCGCGGATGGAGTCGCCGCCGAGGTGGAAGAAGTCGTCGTGGACGCCGATCCCGGGGACGCCGAGGACCTCCGTCCAGACACCGGCGAACAGCTCCTCCTCGGGGGTGCGCGGCTCGACGTGCCGGCCGGCCCGGCCGGCGCCGGGAGCGGTGGCCGCCGCGGCCCGGTCGGGGGCGGGCAGCGCGGCGCGGTCGACCTTGCCGTTGACGGTGAGCGGCAGCGCGTCGAGGACGGTGACGCTCGCCGGGATCATGTAGTCCGGGAGCGTTCGGCCGAGGAAGGCCCGCAGGTCGGCGGGCCCGGCCGGTGAGCTCCCGGTGACGTACGCGGCGAGGCGGTCCTCGTGCACGGTGACGGCGCAGGCGTGCACGTCGGGGTGGGCGGCGACGGCGTTCTCGATCTCGCCGAGCTCGATCCGGAAGCCGCGCAGCTTCACCTGGAAGTCGGCGCGGCCGACGTATTCGAGGCCGCCGCCGTCCGGGAGTCGTCGGGCGACGTCGCCTGTGCGGTAGAGCCGGGCGCCGGGCGGGCCGTACGGGTCGGCGACGAAGCGGCCGGCGGTGAGGCCGGGGCGGTCCCAGTAGCCGTGCGCGAGGCTGCCGCCGCCGATGTACAGCTCGCCGGGGACGCCGGGCGGGCAGGGGCGCAGCCAGTCGTCCAGGACGAGGGCGGTGAGGTGCGGCATGGCGTCGCCGACCAGGCTGCGCGCGAAGCCGGCGCCGCCGTCGGCGACGTCGTGGATCGTGACGTGGACGGTGGTCTCGGTGATGCCGTAGAGGTTGCACAGCCGGGCGGGCGGCAGCGGGTCGAGGTCGTGCCAGCGCTGGACCACGGCCGGGTCGAGCGCCTCGCCGCCGAGCATGATCCACCGCAGTGCGGGCAGGGCGCGCGGACGGCGGCGCAGCGCCGGTTCGAGCTGGCGCAGCGCGGAGGGGGTGAGGCAGAGGTGGGTGATCCGTTCCTCGTCGAGCAGGGCGGCGAACTCGTCGGGTGAGCGGCTGGTCAGGTACGGGACGACGACCAGGCGGCCGCCGTGCAGCAGGGCGCCCCAGAGTTCCCAGACGGTCCAGTCGAAGGCGTAGCTGTGGAACAGCGTCCAGGCGGTGTCCGGCCCGAAGCCGAAGTGGTCACGGCCGGAGTCGAGGAGACGGCTGACGTGTTCGTGGGCGACGGCGACGCCCTTGGGGCGGCCGGTGGAGCCGGAGGTGAAGATGAGGTACGCGAGATCGCCGGGCCGGCCGGCGGCGGGCGGCCGTTCGGCGGGGTGGGCGGCGATCTCCTCGGCCCGGGCGGTGAGGTCGAGGGTCTGCCAGGGGCCGTCCGGGACGCGGTCGGGCCGGTCGGTGAGGACCAGCGTGACGGCGGTGTCGCCGAACACCAGGGCGGCCCGGTCGGCCGGGGCGGCGAGGTCGACCGGCACGTAGGCGGCGCCGGTCTTGAGCACGGCCAGGATCGCGGCGGGTACGGCGGTGGTGCGCTCCAGGAGCAGCCCGACCCGGTCGCCCGGGCGCACTCCGCGGGCGAGCAGGGCGTGGGCCAGCCGGTTGGCCCGGCGGTCGAGTTCGGCGTAGGTGAGCGTGCCGTCGCGGTCGCTCACGGCGGGCCGGTCGCCGTGCGCGTCGACGGCGCGCTCGAAGAGCCGGTGGAGGCAGTGGCCCGGGTCGAGCCGGGCGGGGCGGTGCGGACGCTCGGCGGAGGTGAGCCGGAGGACGGTGGCGTCCGGTTCGGCGAGGGCCGCGTCCAGGAGGGCGGCGTAGTCGGCGGCGAGCCGGCGGACGGTGCCGGCGTCGAAGAGGTCGGTGCTGTACTCGACCTCGCCGCGCAGCTCACCGCCGTCGGCGCCCTCGCCGCCCCCGCTCCCTCCGCTGCCCTCACTGCCCTCAGTGCCCTCACTGCCCTCGAAGACGGACCACGTGAGGTCGAACTTGCTGGTGCCGTTGGAGCGGACGGCGCGTTCGGCGACGGCCGTGCCGAGCGCGAGCGGTCTGCGGTCCTCGGCATGGGCGCCGAACACCACCTGGACCAGGGGCGGGTGCTGCGGGGTGCGGGTGGTGCCCAGCAGGTCGACCAGCTGGTCGAAGGGGACGTCGAGGTAGCCGAACGCGTCGAAGGCACCGTCCTGGAGGTCGGTGAGCAGGCCGCGGAAGGTGGCGTCGGGGGCGAGCCGGACGCGCAGCGGCAGCAGGTTGACGAAGTAGCCGAGCAGATCGGCGAGTTCGGGCCGGTTGCGGGTGGTGACCGGGGTCCCGACCAGCAGGTCGGCGGCCCCGGTCCAGCGGCCCATCAGCAAGGCGAAGGCCGCGAGTTGGACGGTGTACGGGGTGACGCCCTCCCGCTCGGCGAGCGCCCGGACCCGGGCGGCGGTGCCGGGGGCGAGGGCGAACGCCTCGGTGGCCCCGCGCCGGCTGCGCTCGGCGGGCCGCGGCCGGTCGCCGGGCAGCTCCAGGAGGGTGGGGGCGCCGTCGAGGGTCCGCTTCCAGTGGGCCAGGTGCTCCTCGTACGAGGTGTGCTGCTCCTCCTCCGCCCAGTCGGCGTACTGCGTGGTGAGCGCCGGCAGCTCGGGGGTCCGCCGCTCGGCCGACGCGCCGTAAAGTTCCGCCAGTTCGCGCTCGAAGACCTCCGCCGACCAGCCGTCCCACACGATGTGGTGGACGACGAACAGGAGTGTGGTGCGGTCGTCGGCGAGCCGGAACGCCTCGGCGCGCAACAGCGGCCCCGTGGTCAGGTCGAAGGGCTCGGCGACCCGCTCGGCGATCAACCGCTCGGCCCGGTCGGCGCGTTCCGCTTCGGGCAGCCCGCGCAGATCGGTGACGGCGAGCGGCAGGGCGAGGGTGTGGTGGACCTGCTGGCGCGGCCCGCCGGGGTGCAGGGCGAAGGTGGTGCGCAGCACCTCGTGCCGGGCGGCGACGCCGTCGAGGGCCCGCTGGAGGAGTGCGAGGTCGAGCGGGCCGGTGACGTTGTACGTCCAGGGCGTGGTGTACGTGGCGGCCCGCGGGTCCCACCGGTCGAGGAACCAGAGCCCGCGCTGGAGCCCCGAGACGGGCGCGGTACGGACCGGGCCGGCGGCTCCCGGGCCCTGGGGCGGCGGCGCGGCGGACGGGCAGGGCGGGTCGGCCGGCGAGGCGGCGGGCGAATCGGCCGAGGCGGCGTGCGGCGCGGCGGACGGGTCGGCGGACGGGCTCACGGCCTCGTTCCCTTCGGTCGGGCGGGTGGGCGTGCGGTGCTGGTGCCGCGACATCACGGGGCCAGCCGCTCGGCGATGGCGCCGACCGTGCGGCCGCGGAAGACCGCCTGCGGCGGGACCCGGGTGCCGGTCTCCTGGGAGAGCCGCATGGCGACCCGCACGGCGGCCAGGGAGTTCCCGCCGATCCGGAAGAAGTCGGCGTCGGGCCCGAGGTCCTCGGCCCGGCCCAGGACGGCCCGTACGGCGTCGGCGACCAGGCGCTCGGCGGCGGTCAGCGGGTCGGCCGGGGCGGCCCCGGGGCGCTCGGCCGGGGCGGGCAGGGCCCGGCGGTCGACCTTGCCGTTGGGGTTGAGCGGCAGCGCGTCGAGGATGTCGAGGGTGGCGGGGACCATGTGCTCGGGCAGCAGTCCGGCCAGGTGGTCGAGCAGGGCGTCCGGGTCGGGCACCGAGGTCCCGGCCGCGGTGACGTAGGCGGCGAGCCGGCGGTCGCCGGGGGCGGGCTCGTGGACGGTGACGGCGGCCTCCCGGACGGCCGGGTGGCGGGTGAGCGCGTCCTCGATCTCGCCGGGTTCGACCCGGAAGCCGCGGATCTTCACCTGGTCGTCGATCCGGCCGGTGATCTCGAGGACGCCGTCCGCCGTCCGGTGGCCGAGGTCGCCGGTGCGGTAGAGCCGGTCGCCGGGCGCGCCGAACGGGGAGGCGACGAACCGCTCGGCGGTCAGGCCGGGGCGGCCGACGTAGCCGAGGGCGAGTCCGCCGCCGGCCGCGTACAGCTCGCCGGTGGCGCCGTCCGGGACGGGGCACAGCCGCTCGTCGAGGACGTGGACGGCCTTGCCGTGCAGCGGGTGGCCGATCGGGACGGAGGCGCCGGTGGTGTCCGGCCGGGTGGCGCGGTGGCAGGTGGTGAGGCCGAGGCTCTCGACCGGGCCGTAGCCGTTGGCGACGGCCAGCCGCGGATACTGTTCGAGCGCCTTGCCGACATGGGTGACGGAGGCCCGCTCGCCGGCCGTGAAGGCCACCGCGAGATCGTCGTACGTCTCCGGGAACTCCTCCAGGAGGAAGTTGAACAGGCTGGCGGAGAGCTGGAGTTGGGTGACTCCGTGGCTGCGGGTGAGTGCGGCGATCGTCTGCGGGTCGGGCCGCTGTCCGGGCTGGAGCACGCACACTCCGCCGAAGGCCAGCGCGCCGTACAGCTCCAGGGCGAAGGCGTCCCAGGAGACCGGGGAGCACTGCAGCCAGACCTCGTCGGGCCCGAAGCGTGCGTAGTCCTGGCCGAGGTAGGTGGTGGTGAGGGCGCGGTGCGGGACGGCGACGCCCTTGGGGCGGCCGGTGGAGCCGGAGGTGAACATCACGCAGGCGAGGTCGGTGCCGGTGACCGGCAGGCCCGGGTCGTGGCCGGGGCGGGCCGCGACGGCGGCGGCCGCGGCGTCCAGGTCGAGGTGGCGGGCGACCTCGAACGGCGGGCTCGCGTCGCGGTGGGTGACCAGCAGGGCCGCGCCGCTGTCGGTGACCGCGCCGGCCAGCCGATCGGCCGGGAAGTCCGGGTCGAGCAGGGTGTAGGCGGCGCCGGCCTTCAGCGCGGCGAGGAGCGCGACCACCAGGTCGGGTCCGCGCTCGACGAGGACGGCGACGGTGTCGCCGCGGCCGATGCCGAGCCCGCCGAGGTGGTGGGCGAGGCGGTTGGCCCGCTCGTTCAGGGTGCCGTAGTCCATCCGGTCCTCGCCGGACACCAGCGCGAGGGCCCGCGGATCCCGGGCGGCCCGGTCCTCGAAGAGGGTGTGCACGGGCGCCTCGACGGCGGCGGCGAGGGTGCCGAGCCAGGCCTCGCACAACTCGGCCATGGTGGCCGGGTCGAACAGGTCGGAGTCGTACTCGAAGCGGCCGGTGAAGTCGGTGCCCCGGTCGTCGACGGAGATCGACAGGTCGAAGCGGGAGACCGGGTTGGAATGCAGTTCGCGGGTGACCTCGGTCCCGCCGACGGTCAGCGGGCGGGTGTCCAGCGGGTGCAGTTCGAGCAGCACCTGGCAGAGCGGGTTGCGGTCCTCGGCGCGGTCGTCGGGTCGCTCCGCCATGACGGCGCCCGCGATGGCGTCGAACGGCGCCTCCTGGTGGCGGTAGCCGGCGATCGCCACCTCACGGACGTGCCGGACGAGGTCGCGGAAGTCCATCCCCTCCTCGACCCGGACGCGCAGCGGCAGCAGGTTGACGAAGTAGCCGATGAGGGCGTCCAGTTCGGAGCGGCCGCGCACGCTGACCGGGGAGCCGAGCACCAGATCGCGCCGGCCGGTGCGCCGGTGCAGGGTGAGGGCGAGTCCGGCGAGGAGCACCATGAAGGGCGTCGCGTCCTCGCCGCGGGCCAGCTCCCGGACGGCCTCGGCGACCGGCCGGGGCATGGCGAAGCGGTGGAACGCGCCGCGGAACGCCTGCAGTTCCGGCCGGGGGCGGTCGGTGGGGAGCGGCGGCTCGGTGGGCGCGTCGCGGAGGTGTTCGCGCCAGTGGTCCAGTTGCCGTTCCGCGGCGCCGTCCTGCTCCTGCCAGAGGCTGTAGTCGGCGTACTGGACGGGGAGTTCGGGCAGCTCGGCCGGGCGGCCGGTGGCCAGGGAGTCGTACAGCGCGGCCAGTTCGGTCTCCAGGACGGGGAGCGAGCCCTCGTCCCAGACGATGTGGTGGCAGAGCAGCAGCAGGGTGGACGTCTCGCCGGTGCGGTAGAGGTGGGCGCGGACCAGCGGTCCGGTCTCCAGGTCGAACGGCACCAGCGCGGCCTCGGCGAGCAGGTCGTCCAGGGCGGCGGCGGTGGTGTGCCGGACGGTGAACGGCAGTTCCACGGAGGGGTGGACCACCTGGCGCGGGCCGTCCTCGCGCAGCTCGAAGGTGGTGCGCAGCGCCTCGTGCCGGTCGACGACGCCGGCCAGCGCCCGGCGGAGCAGCTCCGGTTCGACCGGCCCCGCGAAGCGGAACACCCACGGCACGTTGTACGTGGGCGCGCCCGGGTTCCACTGGTCCAGGAACCAGAGCCCGCGCTGGAGGTTCGCGAGCGGCGCCTCGGAGGCACCGGTGCGCTCCAGCGCCGGGCGCTCGACATCGTCCGAGGCCGCGGTGACCGCGGCGGCGAACTCGGCGAGGGTCGGCGCGTCGAAGATGGTGTACGGGGAGATCATGCCGAACACGTCGAAGACCCGGCCGACCACGCGCACGGCGGTGAGCGAATCGCCGCCCAGGTGGAAGAAGTTGTCGTCGGCGCCGACCTCCGGCACGCCGAGCACGTCCGCCCAGACGGCGGCGATCAGCTGCTCGGCGGGGGTGCGGGGCGGGCGGCGGCCCGCGGTCGGTGCGGCGGGCGCGGCGGCCTGGGGTTCGGGCAGCGCCGCCCGGTCCACCTTGCCGCCGGCGGTCAGCGGGAAGGCGGCCAGCGGGGTGACGGTCGCGGGGACCATGTGCTCGGGGAGCCGCTCGGCCAGGTACGAGCGCAGCCGGGCCGGGTCGAGGGCGGTGGGGGAGGCCAGGCCATCGGGGGCGTCGGGTGCTTCGGAGGCGGCGGCCCCGGACCCGGCACCCGGACCCGCGCCGGTACCCGCCCCGGACGCCGCCCCCGTCCCCGCGCCCGTCACATAGGCGGCGAGCCGGCCGTCGTGCGCCACCACGACCGCTCCGGCGACGTCCGGGTGGCCGGCGAGGACCTGCTCGATCTCGCCGGGCTCGACCCGGAAGCCGCGGATCTTCACCTGGTGGTCGGCGCGGCCGACGAACTCCAGCGGGGCATCACCGCCGGAGCGCCGGACCACGTCACCGGTGCGGTACATCCGTGCGCCCGGCTCCGGCGCGAACGGGTCCGCGAGGAACCGGCCGGCCGTCAGGCCGGGCCGGCCGTGGTAGCCGGAGGCGAGCAGCGGTCCGCCGAGGTAGAGCTCGCCGGCCGCGCCGGGTGCCACCGGCCGCAGCCGGTCGTCGAGCACGTAGGCCCGGCGGTCGCCGAGCGGACGGCCGATCGGGACCGTGTCCCCCTGCTCCTGCGCCCCCGCCGGTCCGGCCGGCTCGTGGACGGTGGCGGTGACGACGGTCTCGGTCGGGCCGTAGGCGTTGAGCAGCGGCACACCGGTGGCCGTCCACCACCCGGCGGCGGTGTCGGGGTAGAGCCGGTCGCTGCCGGAGATCATCAGACGGAGGGAGCGCGGCGCGCGTCCGCCCGCGCGGAGCGCGGCCACCACCTCCTGGAAGTAGCCGGCGGCGAGGTTGGCCACCGTGACCGCCTCGGCGTCGAGCAGGTCGAGGAGGGCGGCGGGCGCCAGGAGTTGCTCTTCCGGTACGAGGACGCAGGCGCCGGCCGAGAGGGCGGTGAGCACTTGTTCCACGGCCACGTCCACCGTCGGGCGCGCGAGGTGCAGCACCACGTCGTCCTCGGTGAGGCCGAAGCGCTCGACGGCCGCGTCCAGGTGGCCGGCCAGTGCGGTGAGCGGGACGTGCACGCCCTTGGGGCGGCCGGTGGTCCCGGAGGTGTAGATGAGGTAGCCCGCGCCGCCGCCGGGTCCGTCGGTCCCGCCCGCCTCGACCGGTTCGGCCGGTTCGACGAGTACGCCGTCGGTGTAGGCGAGGGTGGCGCCGGCGTCCTCGCGGATCCAGCGGTTGCGCTCCTCGGGCGCCTCCCGGTCCAGCGGCAGGTAGGTGGCGCCGGCGCGGAGGGCCGCGAGCAGGCCGACCACGTGATCGAGCCGGTCCCGGCCGGTGACGGCCACCGTACGCCCGGGGGCGATCCGGGCGGCGAGGGCTCCGCTCAGCTCGTCCAGCTCCCGGTAGGCGACGGTCCGGGCGCCGAGCCTCAGGGCCGGGCGGTCCGGGAACCGGCGTGCGACGGATATGAAGGGGAAACCGCGAGATTCCATCATCCAACCCCGATGAATTAACGACGCTGCGGGCAGTGAGAATGACGATAGGTCCGCGTTTCCCGGCCGATCGGCAGAATGCACGGAAGTCCATCGGCAGTTTCACCTGCCGCCCGACCTGCCGATTTCAAAGAAGCAGGCGCAGCCCGTCGAGGCGCACAAAGGCGCTTCGGCGGGCTGCGGAAATTGCGTTCCTACGGGGAATGCGTTCCTGCGGAGATGCGTTCCCGCGGGAATGCGTTTCGATTATCCGGTGACGGGAGTTCCGGGGAAGTCGGGGGACCACACGTCGTCGCGGTCCAGGGCGGCCGGCGCGTATTTCCCCAGCGCGCTGATCAGCAGGCGGAGTTCGAGGGCGAGGCATTCCGCGAATCGGACGAGACCGGCCCGCGGGTCCTCGGCGGTGGCGAGGAGGGCCGCCCGGCCGAGACCCACCGCGCGGGCGCCGAGCGCCAGGCTCTTCACCGCCCGGCCGCCCTCCCAGATCCGTCCGGAGACCAGCAGGCAGGGCGGCGGCCCCGCGGCGGCCAGCCGGCGCAGGCACTCCGCCAGCGGCAGGCCGACCTGCGCCGGGAACCCGCCCGGCGCCCAGCCGGTGCCGCCCTCGGCGCCGTCCACCGCGACGGCGTCCGCGCCCGCCTCGGCGGCCACGCGGGCGGCCTCGGCCACGTCCCGGCCGGGGTGCAGCTTCACCCAGATCCGGGCGCGGGGGAAGTTGTTGCGCATCAGCCGGACCTGCTGGCGCAGGATCTCCGCCGTGAAGGTGCCGGGCGTGCTGGAACGCAGGACACGGCCGTCGCCGAAGACGTCGTCGATCCCGTAACGGTCGCCGAGCCGGGCGGCCGCCTCGGCGTCGAGGACGGTCATCCCGCCGAGTCCCGGCTTGGCTCCCTGTCCGAGCTTCAACTCGAAGGCCAGGCGTCCGGATTCGAGCAGCGGAAGGGCCGCAGGGTCGCTGTAGACGAGGTTCCACACCTCGGCGTCCGCGTCCTCGGTGGACTGCTGGACGGCGACGCCGCCCCGCCCGTCCGGCAGTTCCTCGACGTAGGCGCGGAGGCGGCCGAGGAGCGCCCGGTCCGCCGCCTCGCCGAGCCGGCCGTAACCGTTGACGGGGACGACGTTCTCGCCGATCACCATGGGGAGGCCGAGGGCACCCGCCTGCCGGCTGAGCGCGAGGCCGAGGTCGCCGCCGGCCGCCCGCGTGGAGCCGAGAGCCGACACGTACACGGGCAGTGGGGACGTGAACCCGCCGATGGGGGTGGTCAGTTCGACGTCCCCATAGTCCGGCTCCCGCCCCAGCTCGATGAGCCGGGCGAGCCGCTGCGGCATGAAGACCGGCGGGGTGATCCGCAGCGCGTCGAGCGGGTCCCGCTCGCCGCCCGGGCGCCACGCGCCTTCGGTCCCGAACCCGGCCCCCCACCCGGCCCCGGATCCGCCCCCGGGCCCCGATCCGGCGCCCGCGCCGTACAGGACCGTGCCGTACTCGCCGGGCGGCGGAAAGGCCGCCGCCGCCCCGGCCCGGGCGCGGTGCCGGACCGCCTCCTCCGGGAAGCCGGGCGCCGCGAGGTCGCTCACGGCGACACCACCCCCGCCAGCTTCGGGAAGGCGCTGGCCTGCCAGACCGCGTCCAGACCGGCGACGTAGCGGGTCAGCCGCTCGACCCCGATGCCGAAGCCCGCGCTGCCGGGCACGCCCTCGCGGACCAGGTCCAGGTACCAGCGGTACTTCTGCGGGTTCTCGCCGGTCTCCCGCATGCGGGTGACGATCTCCGCGTAGTCGTTGGTGCGCTGGCTGCCGCTGCACAGCTCGCCGTAGCCCTCGGCCGCGATCAGGTCGAAGTTGCGGAGGATCCCCGGGTTCTCGGGGTCCTCGCGGTCGTAGAAGCCGCGCGAGCCCTTCGGATAGTCGGTGACGAAGAACGGCCGGTCCCGCTGGGCGGACAGCAACGCCTCACCGGCCCAGTCGAGTTCGGCGTCCTGGCTCTGCGGGTGGCCGAGGTCCCGGAGCTCGGAGACGGCCTCGGCGTGCCGCATCCGGCCGAAGGAGCCCTTCAGCAGCTCGCCGAAGGCGTCGACGTCCCGGCCGAGTTCGGCGAAGTCCTTGGGCAGCTCGCGGATCGCGCTGTCGACCATGTGCACCACCAGCTCCTCGACCAGCCGCACGGCGTCGTCCCGGCTCGCACCCGCCATCTCCACGTCGAGCTGGTGGAACTCGGCCAGATGGCGGCTGGTGCCGGCGGTCTCCAGCGGTTCGAGACGGACGTTGGGAGCGATGCAGAAGATCTTGTCGAAGGCGAGCAGCGAGGCCTGCTTGTAGAGGATGGCGCTCGTCATCAGCTTGTAGCGGTGCCCGTAGAAATCGACGTCCACCTGCTTGGAACCGCGCGAGCCGGGATCGGTGACCGGTCCGATGATGGGCGGCAGCAGCTCGGTGAAGCCCCGATCCCGCAGGAACGAGCGAGCGGCGGTGAGAAGTTGGTGCTGGATGCGCAGCGCGCTGCGGGTGGCCGGGGCGGTGAGGTGGCGGCCGGGGTCCGGGATCGGTGCGGTGGCCGTGTGCCCGTCGGTGGTCATGGTGTGGTGAGTCCCAACTCTCGTCGTGGCGTGGACGTCGTACGGGGCGGCGCGGCGGGCGCGCGGGGCGTCTCGGGGAAGGGGGCCTCGGGGGCGGCGGTCGCGGGAAAGGCAGTCGCGGGAAAGGCAGTCGCGAGGGCGTGGTCCCCGACGGCCGACCGTGTGGCGGCTCGGGCGTCGTAGGTCCGCTGGACGTGGGAGAGCGCCGAGATCAGCCCGGCCGAGCCGAGGATCGGCGGACGCGGTCCGCCGTCGGCCAGACCGGCGATCGGCATCGACCCGACGCTCGACCAGTGCAACCGGCCGTCGGGGGCGAGGGAGCTGCGGGCCCGGCCGGCGTTGTCGGGATGGAGGCAGTAGGGCACGTCCAGATAGCCGGCGGCGAAGGCCCGCACCAGCGCGCGGCCGATGTCGGCGTCCAGTTCCAGGACGGCACCGATCAGTGCCCGCGCCTCCGCCTCGATGCCGGTGTCCTGGAGGCCGGAGGTCTGGAGGCCGGAGGTCTGGAGGCCGGAGGTCTGGAGGCCGGAGGTCTGGAGGCCGGAGGCCTGGGCGTACGTCACGGGGGTGGCGGGCGGCGCGGGGCGGCGGGCGCGCTCGTCGGCGGCGGCCGCGGCGGCCGTCTCCAGCGCGCGGACGTTCTCGGCGACGGTCGGGATCCGGTGCGCCTCGGCGGTGGTCTTGACGATCAGCCGGGCCGCGCCGGCCCGTACCGCCAGCCGGGCCGCGTCCTCCAGGAGCAGCCGGGCACCACCGGGCGAGCGCGGGAAGACACCCATGTACGCGTAGAGGACGATGTGGTGGTCGACATCCGGCAGCAGTTCGCGGGCCAGCCGCCCGAGCACGGTGAGCGCCTCCTCGTCCTGGCGCGGATCGGCCTGCTGGGCGTAGCTGAGCGAGATGCCGCGCAGTCCGTGCTGCCGGAAGAACAGCGCCTCCAGCACGCTGACCGCGATCAGCAGGCTCGGCGGACAGAGCTGACCCATCAGACAGCCGCCGAACGTCTCCAGATGCGGCTCGGCGCCGAACTCCCGCGCCGATGCGAGAAGCTCACAACTCCGCTGCCAGGCGGCGACCGCCTCCCGCAGCGGCGTCCGGCTGTACGGCAGGCAGTACGAGACCGGCCCGCCCTCGGTGGCGTCCAGCCCGACCGCGAGCAGTGCGCGGACGATGTGCTCCGGCATCGCCGAACCGTGCCGGACCTGCACCGGGAAGCGCGCGTCCGCCACGCCCCGCAGCACCGCGCGGGTGGTGTCCGCGGAGTGGGTGGCGATCGGGTAGCCGTTCAGTCCGACCCCTTCGGCGAGCGCGTGCCGGGCGGCCGCGAGGTCGCCGGTACGGGTGTAGCTGTCGAGCGTGAGGGTGCCCACGGTGACGGCGTCCGCGGCCCGGGTGGCGAGCAGGCCGTCGCGCATCCGCAGTGGATCGGCCATGCCCATCCGGGGCTGGACCACCAGCTCACCGGCCGCCCGGGCCCGGGCGACGAAGGAGCCGAAGCCGCCCGCCGCGGGGAGGCCGGCGGGGACGCCGGCGGGGACGTACGGGCGCGAGGCCGGCTCGTCGCTCGCGCCGCCGCCCCGGAAGCCGTTCACAGGAGCACCCCCGAGCCTGCCACCGGCGCAACGGCCCCGGCGGGCACCGCCCCGGCAGCCCCCGCCCCGGCCCCGGCGGCCAGTGAGCCGACGAAGGACGGGAACTCCCGGACCGGTCGGCCCTCTTCGAAGACTCCGTCGAACCCGGCCGCCATCAGCGCCCGCTGCCGGGCGGGAGCACCGGAGCCCGAGATTCCCAGCTTGCCGCCGATCACCGTCGTCGTACGGGTCAGCTCGGGACAGGCGCGCAGCGCGTCGATCACCCGCAGTCCGTCGTGGAAACCGTGCCCGTTGACGCTGCTCAGCACGATCAGGTCGGGCTCGATCCGGCGGCACTCGGCGACCAGCAGGCCGTCCGGCACGCACGCGCCCAGGTTGGTGACCCGGTGCCCGAGCTCCTCCAGGAGCAGTTGCAGGAAGACCAGGTTCCAGGTGTGGGAGTCCGAGGCCATGGTCGACACGACGACCTCCAGACCGGCCGGCTCGGCCTTTCCGTGCTGATCCACGGCATGCTGATCCACGGCGCAAACCCTCTGTGTCGATGGTGGTGGGAAATCCCGGGACATCGGACCGTCCGGGCCTCCCGGTCTCCGGGTGTCCCGGTCTCCGGGTGTCTCGGCCTCCGGGTCTCCGGCTCGCCCGGCCGTGGACAGAACGTTAGGGACGATCCGGGCGCCGGACCGGCAGCTCCCCCGGCAGGATGCGGGCAGTATCGGCCCGGACCACCGGGCCACCGGGCCAACACACCGGCCCGCCGGACCAGGCTCAACTCGCCGTCGCCAGCTCCGCGTACGCCCGGCCCCCGCACAGACTCCGGCAGAGATTCAGGACGGTGAAGCGGACCCCGTCGCGGGCCTGGACGCTGCGGATCAGCCCGCTCGCCAGCAGCTCGTGCACCGCCGCCAGGCACTCCTGCGGCGGCCGGCCGCTCAGTTGGACCGCGTCCTCGCCCGACCAGTCCCCCGGTTCGGCCGCGAGGCGCTCCAGCAGGTCCCGCTGGCCGAGCGTGAGGCGGTCCAGGGCGGCCCCCAGCGCCGCCCGTATGTCCGCCCTGCCTCCGTACCCCGCGGGCGGCGGCGCCAGGTGGAACGGCCCGTCCGCGAGCCGCGCCACCAGCTGGCGCGGGGACAGCACCGTCGACCAGCCGGCGACGAGCTCCAACGCGCCGGGCAGCCCGTCGAGTTGGCGGCACAGTGCGGCGACGGCGGGGGCCTCGTCGGGCTCGAGGCGGTAGCCGGGGCGCAGCCGGCGCAGGTGGGCGAGCAGCAGCCGTACGGCTCCCACCTCGGCGAGTGCCATCGGATCGTGGTCGAGTTCCGGACCGGGGGTGGGCAGCGGGGCGAGCGGGATCACCTGGCCGCCGGGGAGCGGTTGCGGGACGCGGGCGGTGATCAGTACGCGAAGGCCGGGGCAGCGTTGGAACAGTTCGTCCAGCAGGGCGGTGTCCACGCCGGCGTCGGCGCCGTCCAGGACCAGCAGGGTGGGCCGCTCGCCGATCGCGCGGGCGAGGTCCGTACGGCGTTCGAGTCCGGCGACCGGCAGCCGGCCGCAGTCGATCCAGCGCACCGACCACCGGGACGCGAGGTGCAGCCGTCTCGCGACCTCCAGGGCCAGCCGGGTCTTGCCGACCCCGCCGAGTCCGGCCACCGTGACCAGCCGGTCCCCGTGCTCGGCGAAGGCGTCGGCCAGCACCTCGACCTCCAGTTCCCGCCCGACGATCGCGCCCCGGGCGACCGGCGGCGCGGTCGGCTCGTCGCAGGGCTCCTCGGCGAACGTCTGCCGGCGTGCGGTCGCCTCGAAGACCGACCGGTTGCGGCCCTCCAGTCGCAGGGCGTCGGCCAGCAGCCGGACCGTCTCCTGCCGGGGACGCTGCACCCGCCCGCTCTCCATGTCCCGGATGGCCCGGACGCTCAGGGTCGCGTGGTCGGCGAGCACCTGCTGGGTCAGGCCGACCCGCTCGCGCCAGATCCTGAGCAGCTCTCCGAAGCCCGCCGTCGACTGCGGCGACTGAACACCGTCCATGCCTCGTCCACCTTCCGTGGGATGGCCAACTACCGGGGACCAGGGACCCGGGCGCCCCGTACGGCACGCCGAGGGCGGCGTCGACCGGTGGTGACCGTCGAGCCGTGTTTCCCCCTGGCTCGAATGGTCCACGGCACGGCTCTACGGCCGATCAACGGGCGATCACCACTCGCTCACGCCTTCTCCACACGTCCCACCGGTTCGGCGCGCGACAGCCGGCCCCGGAGCGTCTCGGCCTGTTCGACGACAGTAGAATCGTCGGCGGCGAGGGCGGTCATGCCGTGCCGCTGCCCCCGGCGCTGCCGCATCGGGGCCGATGGCGCCCCGGAGCCGCCTGCGGAGTGTCGAGCCGGCCCTTCCGCGTCCTCCCGCCCGCCCCGGCCCACCGAACGGGGCCCGCCCGAGCACGACAGGTCGCTTCCCCCTTGCCTTCCTCCTCATCCTCCCCGTCCTCCTCGTCCTCCTTGTCTTCCTTGTCTTCCTCCTCGTCCTCCCCGCCTTCCTCCTCTCCCCGCTTCTCTCCGCGGCTGCGGAGCATGAGGCCCGACTGGCTGTCCGATCCGAAGGTGTGGCGCACCGAGGTCCTGGCCGGCCTGGTCGTCGCCCTGGCGCTGATACCCGAGGCGATCTCCTTCTCGATCATCGCCGGGGTCGACCCGGCGCTCGGTCTGTTCGCCTCGTTCACGATGGCCGTCACGATCGCGGTCGTCGGGGGGCGCAGGGCGATGATCTCCGCGGCGACCGGCGCCGTCGCGCTCGTCATCGCCCCGCTCAACCGTGAGCACGGTCTCGGTCATCTGATCGCGGCCGTGATCCTGGCGGGCTTCCTCCAGGTGGTCCTGGGCACGCTGGGCGTGGCGAAGCTGATGCGTTTCATCCCGCGCTCGGTGATGGTCGGCTTCGTCAACTCCCTCGCGATCCTGGTCTTCATGACCCAGATCCCCGAGATGACCGGTGTCCCGTGGGCGGTCTATCCGCTGATCGCCGGCGGTCTGGCGCTGATGGTGTTCTTCCCGAGGATCACCACCGCGATCCCGGCGCCGCTCGTCTCCATCGTCATCCTGACGGCGATCACCGTCGCGGCGGGGATCGCGGTGCCGACCGTGGGCGACAAGGGCGCCCTGCCGTCCGCGCTGCCCGTCCCCGGCCTGCCGGACGTGCCGTTCACGCTCGACACCCTGGTCACCATCGCGCCGTACGCCTTCGCGATGGCGCTGGTCGGTCTGATGGAGTCGCTGATGACGGCCAAGCTCGTCGACGACATCACGGACACCCACTCCGACAAGACCCGCGAGTCCATCGGTCAGGGCATCGCGAACATCGTCACCGGCTTCTTCGGCGGCATCGGCGGCTGCGCCATGATCGGCCAGACGATGATCAACGTGAAGGTCTCCGGCGCCCGCACCCGCCTGTCCACGTTCCTCGCGGGCGCGTTCCTGATGGTGCTGTGCATCGTCTTCGGCCCCGTCGTCTCGGACATCCCCATGGGCGCCCTCGTCGCGATCATGCTCATGGTGTCGTTCGCGACCTTCGACTGGCACTCCGTCGCCCCGAAGACGCTCCGGCGGATGCCCGCGGGCGAGATCGTCGTCATGCTCGTCACCGTCGGCTGTGTGGTCGCCACCCACAACCTCGCCGTGGGCGTCGTCGTCGGTTCGATCACCGCCATGGTCGTCTTCGCCCGGCGCGTCGCCCACCTCGCCGAGGTCACCGCCGTCACCACCCCGGACGGGACCACCGTCGTCTACCGGGTCACCGGAGAGCTGTTCTTCGCCTCCTCAAACGACCTCGTCGGCCGGTTCGACTACGCCGGCGACCCCGACCGGGTCGTCATCGACCTGAGTGCGGCGCACATCTGGGACGCCTCCTCCGTGGCCACCCTCGACGCCGTCGAGAACAAGTACGCCCAGCGGGGCAAGACGGTCGAGATCACCGGCCTCAACAGCCCCAGCGCCGACCTCCACCGCAGGCTCAGCGGCGAACTCGCGGTCGGCCACTGACCCCGCCGGGCGCCCCGGGGATAGCCGCCCCCGCCGAGTGAGGGGGCCCACTGCAACAGCACGCCCGCGCTGGTCGTCCACCGCGACGACCACGTCGCGGGCGTCTTCCTGATCGAGATCGCCGACCGCGGGATCACCGGCTTCTACGCGATCCGCAACCCGGACAAGCTCGTCGCGGTGTCCGTTCCGCGTCGCATCAGCCGATAGAGCCCCGGCCGCGAGCACGACCATCACCGTGGTCGCGACCACGACCACGACCGTGAGCCCGCAACGGCGGAGGGGGGAAGTCCCGTCGGCGCGGGCTCCTCCCCCCGCACGGGCTACTTCCTGCCGCCGGCGAGCCGGGCGCGGAAGTCCTCGATCTCGCTCTGCTGGGCGGTGATGCCGGCCGAGGCGGCCTGGCGGAGCCGGTGGTGGTCGGCACGGGACTGGACTTCGAGGTACTGGACGATCCCCGCGGAGTGGTGGGGAATGATGCGCCGCACGAAGGCGACGTCGAAGTCCTTGCCGCCGGGCGTCCCGCGCAGTTCGCCGATGCGCCGGCGCGTCTCCTGGTCCATCGCGGCCATTTCCTCGCGCGCCTCGGCGGGCGCCTGTTCCCTCGCCTGCTGCGGAGTGAGGCCGTACCACTCCCGCAGCCAACGGGTGAACCGGTCGATCTGGTCCTGCTGGCCGCTGACGATGTTCTCGGCGCGGGCCCGGACGTCGGCGTCGGCACCGCGTTCCCGCTCCAGCTTCGCCATCTCGACGGCATCCTCATGGTGCCGGATGATCGCGGCCAGGAAGGTCACTTCGAGTTCCTTGCCCGCCAGCCCGGCGAGCTCCTCTCCCAGCTCGTACGCCGCCGGGGACGTCGGCAGCGGCTGCGGGTCCTGGGACGTCGTGCTCACGGGCCGCTCGGGGACCGGACCGCCGTCGGCGAACGAAGCCGGCGCGAGGGCCAGGGACAGCACGGTGGCGACCGCCGCGACGGCGGCGCGGCGCCGCATGGGGTTCTTCGTCAAGGCTTCCTCCAAGGAAACGGCTGCGGGGCGTCAGTTACGTGTGGCCCCGCACCGCACACCGAAAACCCCACCGGCCCGCCACCACTCGATCACAGCAACACCTCCCCCGTCCGGCGGCCTCCACAGGGGTGGCCGTGCGGCTGCTGGGTGGATGCTGGTCCCGGCCGGACTCACCCCGGCGTGCCTCACCGGTGCGGAATCGTTCATCCTCACGGCTCGCCTGAACGAACACGTCGACCGCGAACTCGCCCACGATCCCCAGGCGTTCCGTGCGTTCGCCACCGAGATCACGAGCGGCGGCGGCGGTTCGGGGCCGGATCCTCAGGGGCTCGCGAGCTGTTCATCTCCTACCTGGAGGGTTCCGTGCCCGACCACGGCCATACCTGATCACCCTGATCGACGGAAGCCGTACGCCGCTCCGCCCGTGCCCGGCGCGAACCGGGTCACCACCGTGCTCGTAGCACGCCGTCGCCGTCGGGCAACGCTGCGCGGAGCAGCGGGTGCCGTGCGTCGATGTCCAGGGGCAGGGCGCAGGCCGCCCGCGCGTCGGCCACCAGGGCGGCGAGCCGGGCGTACTCGGTGTCGTCGACGATCGCGTGCGCGATCGTCCCGTCCTGCGCCTCCCAGACGAACTCCACGGATCCCTCCTCGGGCAGCGCGTCGAGGACCGCGCCCACGTCAGGGGCCAGGTCCGGCCAGACCGTCAGCAGGGCGCGCGGACCGAGACCCGCGCGGACCGCGTCGAGATTCTCCGGCGTGAGGCGGTGCCAGCGTGTGACGTTGCGGACGTAGACCTCCTCGAGGAGGGCCTTCTGCCGCGAGGCCAACTCCGTGCGCACCCGCGCCCAGAACTCCTCGTCGGCGGCCTCCGTCACTTCCGGCTCCTCGAGCTCTGCCGCGTAGGGCGAGACCGTCATCGGCTCCGGGAAGAGCCCGAGTTCCCGTGTGGCGACCACGGCTTCCGCGCAGAGCCGGTCGCTACCCACGTAGACGACACCGGTGGCCGCGGGCTCGCGGATCTCCAGCCGGTCGATGCCCGAGGCCTCCGTGAAGGCGGCGATGGCGGCCAGGTACGCCGCTTCGACCGGCCCGTGGTCGCTGACCGTGTCCTCGGCACCGATGTACGAGCCGCGCGCGTCGCGGTCGGCGGGGTCGTACTTGGTGATCCGATGCACGAACGTCGGCGGCACGTCGCTGCTCCCTGGTCGGTCAGAAGGGGTGTCAGGGTACGTGGCCGGGCCGGCCACCAGCTGCCGCCGAGACGTCGACGGCCGGAGGCCCCAGGTCAGAACTAGGTCAGAGTCAGAGGTCAGAGGTCAGAGGTCAGAGGTCAGAGGTCAGAGGCAACGCTGGCGCCCGATCCGACGTCTGGCAAGCGGAGAACGAAGTGGGCGGACCGAACCCCCACCGTGTGAAGGGACCTGCTTGTGCTCATAGGACTGCTGACCGCCGTCGCCGCCTCGGTGTGTTACGGCACCGGATCCGTCCTCCAGGCCGTCGGCTCCCGCAAGTCCGCCCGGCGCGAGGCGGCCGCGGCGGGGCAGGTCACCCAGCACGGCGGGCCGAGCCTGTCGTCGACCGCGAAGGCCGCGATGACCTGGGAGTTCATCGTCGGCACGATCCTGGACTTCGTCGGCTTCGGCCTCGGCGCGCTCGCCGCCCGCATGCTCCCGCTGTTCCTCTCGCAGACCGTGATCAGCGCCAACCTGGTCATCACGGCCGTCCTCAGCGTGCGGCTGCTCGGCATCCGGCTGACCCGCGCGGAGTGGACCTCGATCGGTGTGGTCTGCTCGGCCCTGGTGCTGCTGGCGAGCGCGGCGGGCCCGGAGGGCAGTGGACACACCCCCATCGCCACGCACTGGTGGCTGCTCGCGATCTCGCTGCTGCTGATGGTCGGCGGCACGGTCCTCGTACGGGTGCTCGGCGCCCGGGCGGCGATCCTCGCGGGCCTCCTGTCGGGTCTCGGCTTCGGCGCGCTCGGGGTCGGAGTGCGGATCCTGAACGGCATCGACCCCTTCGACCTGGGCGCGCTCCTGACGGACCCGGCGCTGTACGCGATCCTCGTGGCCGGCGTCGGCGGCATGTACCTGCACACGGTCGCGCTGCAGATCGGCTCGGTGAACGGAGCGACGGCGGCGCTCGTGGTCGGCGAGACCGTGCTGCCGGGGATGATCGGTGTGTGGTGGCTGGGTGACGCCTCGCGCCCCGGCTTCGCCTGGCTGGCCGTCCTCGGCTTCGTGCTGGCGGTCGCGGGCGCGGTGGCGGTGGCGTGGTTCGGCGCCCCGGAGAGCCATGGGGTGGAGTCCGAAAGCCGGCCGCAGCCCGAACGCGGTCGGGAACCCGCCCGCGTCGAGTAGTCCGCCCGGAGGCGAAGGAGGGCGGGGGCCGGGCCGGTCGGGCGTGTTCCCGACCGGCCCCCGGCGTCAAATGCACGGGGTCGCTCGCCCCGTCGAAACCGAGGCCGCGGCCGGACCTGCCGTCCTCCGGTACGGCAGCGGCCGAAGCCCGCCGTTCGCCGTCATGCCGTCGATGCCGTCGATGCCGTCGAAGACCTGATGCCGCCTGCGCGAGAAAGGCCCGCACCCCCATGCCGTCCGTCGAGCAGCCGTCCTGGGACGCCGCAGTACACCACCTCTACCAGAACGCGTACGCGTACGTCGCCACCGGCCCGCGCCGCCACGAGGACTGGACGCTCGACGTCCTCGCACTGACCGCCCGGGCCGTGCCGGACCCCCGCGGCTGGGCCCGCGTCGACGACGCGGAGAAGGACCCGCAGCGGGCGGGGAGCCCCACGTGGCCCTTCGCCGCCCACCCCGCCGCGTACGTGGCGCCGCGCCTCAAGGAGATCGACCGGGACAGCGCCGAGGACCTGCTCCTGGCCCTCACCGAGGCCGGCTGCACCCTGGACAACCTCCGGCACTTCGCCGAATCCCCCGAAGAGCTGCGGGAGATGGCCCGCACGATCCTGGCGCGGTACGGGGACGACTCCACCTACCACACCAACATCGGCAAGCCGGGGAGCGCGCCGGGGACGCTGGACTTTTCACGACCGGGCCTGGAGTACAGCCCGCTGGGGGTCTTCATGGAGGACTGCGGTCTCGTCGTGGTCTCGGCCACCGAGGTCGGCCTGTTCTGGACCTTCTCGGACTGAGGACTCGTCCGCCGGGTGACGAGGCTGACCCGGCGAAACGCTGGGCGGGCCGACCAAGGCGCGTCGTCCCCCCAGTGGACCCCGGAAACGATCGAGGGGCCGTTTCAGATCGCTCTGAAACGGCCCCTCGACTACGACTTTCACAAGTCGGGACGACAGGATGCGAACCAGCCTGCCCGACGGTGCGTGTCGATCATGCGAACTACGCGCGTCAACGGCCCCTGCACCGTTGACGCGCCTCATCCGTCCCGGCGAGACTCCTGGCCCATGCAGCCCCCGCGTGACCGCTCGGTCACCCTCGTCCAGCGCCGGCACGTGGACCTCGTCCGTGTCGCGAGCGCGGCCTGTCGCTGCCTCTGACCAACAGGCCGATCGTCGCCCCTGACCAGCCGGCCTGTCGCTGCCTCTGACCAACAGGCCGATCGCCGCCCCTGAGCAGCCGGTCTTCCGCTCCCCGGCCACAACCGCACCCCCCTCCGCCCCCGCCCCGGTCGCCGCGCCGTCCCCGCCTGCCGGGCGGGCCGGAGGCATGCCCATCACCCCCGCACGCCCTCATGGAGACTCGTATGTCCACGCCCCTGTCCCGCCGCGCCCTCGGCGGGGCCGCCGCCGGTGTCGCCGCCGCGGCCGTCCTCGGTGCCAACGCGCCCTCGGCGCAGGCGACGCCGGCCGAACCGCGGGAGCGCCCCTTCCGCGCCGCGCACCCGCGCCGCCACTCGCGGCGGCCCAACATCCTCTTCGTCCTGGGCGACGACCTGGGCTGGGCGGACCTCTCCTCCTACGGCTCCCCCCACATCCGTACCCCCCACCTGGACCGCCTCGCCCGCGGCGGCGTCCGCTTCACCGACGCCTACTCCGGCTCCGCGACCTGCTCACCCACCCGCTTCAGCCTCTACACCGGCCGCTACCCGGGCCGTACGAAGGGAGGGCTCGCCGAGCCGATCGCCGACAAGTCGGTCGGCCTCGAGCCCACCCACCCCACGCTCGCCTCGCTCCTGCGTGACTCCGGCTACGCCACCGCCCTCGTCGGCAAGTGGCACTGCGGCTACCTTCCCGACTACTCCCCCACCCGCTCCGGCTGGGACGAGTTCTTCGGCAACTTCGGCGGAGCCCTGGAGTACTACTCCAAGCTCGGCCTGGGCGGTGAATACGACCTCTACGAGGGCGACGCGGAGTACAAGGACCTGCGCTACTACACCCGGATCCTCACCGAGCGGGCGAGCGAGTACGTCAGCCGCGACCACGACAGGCCCTGGCTCCTCAACCTCAACTTCACCACTCCCCACTGGCCGTGGATCGCCGACGGCGACGAGGACGCGAGCGCCGAGATCGTCCGCCGGATCAAGGCCGGCGACCGTTCCGCCCTCTGGCACCAGGACGGTGGCTCGATCGAGAAGTACGGGGAGATGGTCGAAGACCTCGACCGCTCGATCGGGCAGGTCCTCGACGCGCTGAAGCGCTCCGGCCAGGAGCGGGACACCCTCGTCTTCTTCGCCAGCGACAACGGCGGGGAGCGCTTCTCCTACAACTGGCCGCTCGCCGGGAACAAGGGCTCGCTCCAGGAGGGCGGCATCCGGGTTCCGTCGATCCTGCGCTGGCCGGCGCGGATCGACGGCGGCCAGGTCAGCAACCTGCCGGTGTTCACGCCCGACTGGACGGCGACCCTCCTCGACCTGGCCGGCGCCCGTCCCCACCCCGCGTACCCCCTCGACGGCACCAGCCTCGCCGGACACCTGCTCCATGGCACCGAGGTACCCGAGCGAGACCTCTTCTGGCGAGTGCGGGGCGAGCGCGCACTGCGCCGCGGCGACTGGAAGTACTACCGCGGCAAGTCCGGCCGGGACCAGCTCTTCCACCTGTCCGAGGACGCCCGCGAGCAAGCCGACCGAGCACCCTTCGAACAGGCTCGGCTCGCCGAGCTGCGGGCCGCCTGGGAGCGCATCGACGCGGGGCTCCTCCGCTACTGAACGGTCCCAGAAAACGATCGAGGGGCCGTTTCAGATCGCTCTGAAACGGCCCCTCGACTGCGACTTTCACAAGTCGGGACGACAGGATTTGAACCTGCGACCCCTTGACCCCCAGTCAAGTGCGCTACCAAGCTGCGCCACGTCCCGGTGCCCGTCTGACCTGGGGTTTCCCCGGCCGAACGCGCATGAGAACAATACCGCACTTCCGCGCGTGGTCACGAACCGGTTTGCGGGTTGACCTCAAGCGCGCTTGAGGTAGCACCGTGTGGGTCATGACGAACACGACGTACACGATCGGCACGGCGCGGGCCGAGATCGAGCGGCTGCACCGGCTCATGGCGCTGATGACCGGGGACGAGAAGCACTCGCCCGCTGCCACCTCGACGCTCGACGCGTTGTGGGTGCTGTACGACCGGGTCCTGCGGGTGTCGCCGGAGAGCGTGCGCGACCCGGGGCGGGACCGGTTCCTGTTGTCGAAGGGGCACGGGCCCATGGCGTACTACGCGGTCCTCGCGGCGAAGGGGTTCATCGGGGAGGACGTCCTGAGCGGGTTCGGCGGGTACGACTCGCCGCTCGGGCACCATCCGGACCGCACGCTCGTGCCGGGCGTGGAGATCGGGAGCGGGTCGCTCGGGCACGGGCTGCCGCTGGCCGTGGGGAGCGTGCTCGGGCTGCGGGCGCAGGGGCTCGCCGGGCCACGGGTGTGGGTGCTGATCGGGGACGCCGAGCTGGACGAGGGCAGCAACCACGAGGCGCTCGCCTACGCCGGGCCCGCCGGGCTCGAACAGCTGCACACGCTGGTGATCGACAACGGCTCCGCCACCTACGGCTGGCCCGGCGGGATCGCCTCGCGGTTCGAGGCCGCCGGATGGTCCGCCGAGACCGTGGACGGGCGGGACCACCGTGCGCTGTACGCCGCCTACACCGCCCCGCACCCCGGACGACCCCACGCGGTCGTCGCCCGCGTCGAGCCCAAGAGCTGAAACCCGAGAGCTGAACCCAAGAGCTGGATCCAAGAGCTCAGCCCCCGGCCCGTATCAGCACCGGCCCGTACCTCCGCAGGAGAACCCCATGGACACCATGCGCGACCGCTTCATCGCCACCACCGCCCGCCTCCTCGACGACGACCCCCGGCTCGCGCTCGTGCTCGCCGAGATCAGCAGGGACGGCTTCCAGCAGGCGCTTCGGCGCCACCCCGAGCGGGTGATCAACGTCGGGATCCGCGAGCAGCTGCTCATCGGCGTCGGTGGCGGGATGGCGCTCACCGGCATGCGGCCGATCATGCACACCTTCGCCAGTTTCCTGGTGGAGCGCCCCTTCGAGCAGGTGAAGCTGGACTTCGGACACCAGGGCGTCCACGGTGTGCTGGTGAGCGCGGGCGGCTCGTACGACTGGCCGGCCGGCGGCTTCACCCATATGTCGCCCGGTGACGTGGCGCTGATGGACACCCTCGACGGGTGGACCGTGCATGTGCCGGGGCACCCGGACGAGGCCGAGACCCTGCTGCGGCAGGCCGCCGCCGCGGACGGGTCGGTCTACGTACGGCTGTCGGTGCACGCCAACGCCGCGGCGCGTCCGGTCACCGGTGCGGGTTTCACCCCGCTGCGCGAGGGCTCTCGGGGGGTCGTCGTCGCGGTGGGGCCGATGCTCGACAACGTGCTGGCGGCGACCGAGGGCCTGGACGTGACGGTGCTGTACGCGACGACCGTACGGCCCTTCGACGGGGACGCCCTGCGGCGGGCCGTCGCCGGGGCGCGCGCGGACGTGGTCCTGGTGGAGCCCTACCTCGCCGGGACCTCGACGGCCGCCGCGAACGACGCGCTCACCGAGGTGCCGCACCGGGTCCTCGGGCTCGGCATCGGGCGGCGTGAGCTGCGCCGGTACGGCTCCGTCGACGAGCACCTGTCCGGTCAGGCGCTCGACCCCGCGGCGCTCCGGGAGCGGATCACGGCCTTCCTGACCTGACCCGTCCGCCCTCCGCCGTCCGCCGGGCCCCGCGCACCCCGGCCGCCCTCAGCCCTCCGCCGCCGACTCGCCGACCTCCGGATGCCGGTCGCGCAGTCTGGCCGGTGCCGCCTGGCGCCAGGAGTCGGCCAGGATGGCCCGGAGTTCCTCCTCGTCATCGAGGGCGGCGAGGCGGACCCGGATCCACGCGTAGCCGTCGTCGTGGCCCTCGCGGAGGAAGAACTTCGCGGGTTCGGCCGCGATCAGCTCGGCGCGCTCCTCCTTCGGGCACGTGACGCCCATGACCTGGTCGTCGTCCAGCGAGGCGAACATCCGCCCGCCCTGGCCGGCCCGGAAGGTGGGCGTGCCCCAGGCGGGCTTCTCGAACGCCTCGGGCAGCGACAGGGCGATCCTGCGCACGTCGTCGGAAGTGGCCATGTACCGACCGTACGGCCTCCCGGCGGGTGGCGGGTGCTCGGCGGCGCACGTACCCGCGCACGTGCCCGCGCACGCTCCGTGACGGACGCGGGTCACTCTGTGCGACACGCCCGTGCGCCGGGTGATGCCCCCGCACGCCCCCGCGGCTCCCCCTGGGAGGGGTTCACCGGCCCGCAGACCCCGTGCTTCCGGGCCTCCTCCGCACCGTGGGCGGTTCCGGAATGCCGCCTCTTCGGTGACGAAGTGACGTATGGGGCGGCCCGACCCCTCTCGGCGCCATATGCCCACCCTCCCTTTGCCGTTGGCATGTGGCAGAAAGATGCCCTCGGGGAATGCCCTTCGGATCGGACTGAGCAGGCCAAGACCACGCGAAACACAGTCAGAAACAAACGTCAACCGTTCCGGTTTCAGACAAACTTGGTGGCGATATTGCTCCACCCCAGAAAGATCAACACCATGAAGTGGTCGGCCTGTTCGGGACGGGACCACTGCCGATGCACCACCTGCTCGGACCACTCGACGAGCAGGCGTTTCGCAGGGGAGGACTCGAATGGACGGCTACTTCAGCAGTCGACTGCATCACCGACTCCGGGGGGAGGTCCGCGACTTCGCGGAGCGTGAGGTTCGGCCACGCATACCGGAGATGGAGGCGTCGCGTACGGTCCATCACGAACTGTCCCGGCTGATCGCCCGACAGGGCTGGCTGGGCGCGACTATCGGCCATGAGTACGGCGGCATGGGCGCCGGCCATCTGGCCAAGACGATCATCATCGAGGAGCTCTCGCGGGTGAGCGGCGCGATGGGCGCCATGGTCCAGGCCTCGCAGCTGGGCACCGCCAAGATCGTCCACTTCGGCAGCGACGAGCAGCGCAAGACCTGGCTTCCGGCCATCGCCGCCGGTGAGTGCCTGCCGACCATCGCCGTCACCGAGCCCGAGTCCGGCGGCCATGTCCTCGGCATGTCCGCGAGTGCGGTCCGTGACGGCGACGACTACATCCTCAACGGCAGCAAGGTGTTCGTCGGCAACAGCCATGTCGGCGATCTCCACGGTGTCGTGGTCCGAACCGGTCCCGGATCGAAGGGGCTCACCGCCTTCCTGGTCGAATCCGATCGCCCGGGGTTCAGGACCGGTCCGCAGCAGCCCGCCATGGGTCTGCACGGCTTCAGCTTCGGCGAGCTCATCTTCGAGAACTGCCGGGTGCCGGCCTCCAACCGGCTCGGCGACGAGGGCGACGGCCTCGCCGTCGCGTACTCCTCCAGCGTGCTCTACGGCCGCGCCAACCTCACCGCCGTGTCGCTCGGCATCCACCAGGCGATCCTGGAGGAGACCACCCGCTTCGCCAGCGAGCGCATCCGCTACGGCAAGCCGCTCGCCGAACTCCCCACCGTCAAGCTGAAGCTGGGGCAGATGCAGTCGCGTCTGATGACGGCCCGGCTCGCCGCGTACCACGCCGTCCACCTGCTCGACCAGGGCATGTCCTGCGACACCGAGCTGATGAACGCCAAGCTGGTCAACGTCGAGTCCGCCATCGACTCCGGGCGCAACGCCATGGAGATCCACGCCGCGGCCGGGCTCTTCACCGACCGCCCCATCGAGCGGTACCTCCGCGACGCGCACCACATCTTCGCCCCCGCCGGCACCTCCGACATCCAGCTCCTCCGCCTCGCCGAGGTGGCGCTCGGCCAGGACAAGGGCAGTTGGTCGGAGCGGCTGTCCGAACTGGTCCGCATGGAACCCGCGCACGTCTGAGGCCCCGCGCATGTCCGAGGTCCCCGCGCACGCCTGAGGACCCTCAGGGCGGTGACGTGAGAAGCACTGTGCCCCGGAGTCCGGCAAAGGAGCCGAACACCGGGGCACCCGTACGCGTACGGAGGACGACGGGCCGTCGTCAGATCATGCGGTCCTCGCGGCGGTGGATCTGCTCCACCAGCTCCGCCGCCATCGCCTTGATGGTCTCCAGACCCGCGCGCCCCCAGGGCCGCACGTCCGTGTCGACCACGCAGATCGTGCCCAGCGCCACGCCCGTACGGTCGATCAGCGGCGCACCCATGTACGAACGGATGCCGATCTCGTCCACGACGGGGTTGCCCGCGAACCGCGGGTAGTCGCAGACGTCCTCCAGGACCAGGGCCTTGCGGCGCACCACCACGTGCGGGCAGTAGCCGTGGTCCCGGGCCATGAAGCGGCCGACACCGCCACCCGCGGCGGCCGCCCCCAGGTCGCTGCCGGAGTGGGTGCCGGCCGGGGTGTGCAGGCCGGCGAAGAACTGCCGGTTCTCGTCGATGAAGTTGACCATCGAGAACGGCGCGCCGGTCACCTCCGCGAGCCGCTGGGCGAATTCGTCGAAGGCCGGGTCGGGCTGCTCGCCGAGCCCCAGTTCGCGCAGTCGGCGGACCCGGGCGGGCGCCTCCTGGTCGACGGGGGTCAGCAGCAGGTGACCGGTCGGGTCGTAGGTCATGTCGGGGCTCCGTAGCTCGGCACGGCGGCCGGGATGGTGGTGAGCAGATGCTGGACGAGGGTCAGCAGGGTGCGGATGCCGGAGCTGGAGATCCTGGCGTCGCAGAGCACGACCGGCACCGTCGGCTTGAGGTCGAGGGCCGCCCTCACCTCGTCCGGTTCGTAGCGGTAGGCGCCGTCGAACTCGTTGACCGCCACCACGAATTCGATGCCCCGTCGCTCGAAGAAGTCGACGGCGGAGAAGCACTCCTGGAGGCGGCGCGTGTCGGCGAGGACGACCGCTCCGAGGGCGCCCTCGGAGAGCTCGTCCCACATGAACCAGAAGCGCTCCTGGCCCGGCGTGCCGAACAGGTACAGCACGTTGCGGTCGTCGAGGGTGATGCGTCCGAAGTCCATCGCGACCGTGGTCGTGGTCTTGGACTCCACGCCCTCCAGGCTGTCGGTGGCCGCGCTGACCGAGGTCAGCAGCTCTTCGGTGCTCAGCGGTTCGATCTCGCTGACCGCGCCGACGAACGTGGTCTTGCCCACCCCGAACCCGCCCGCCACCAGGATCTTCAGCGCGGTGGGAAACGGGTCCGTCGCGAGGTCTTCGTGACCACGTGCGTGGCGCTCAGAGCCGTTGTCGTAGGCCATCGAGCACTGCCTCCAGCAAGGAACGGTCGGTTGGATTGGCGTGGAAGCGGGGCGCCCGGGCGGTGAGCGCCCCGCAGTCCACGAGGTCGGAGAGCAGGACCTTGGTGACGACGGCCGGGAGCCGTAAGTGCGCCGCGATCTCCGCCACCGAGGTGGGTCCGTCGCACAGCCCGAGGGCCAGGCTGTGCTCGGGACCCATGTGGCCCTGCGGTGCCGTGCCGGTCGCCATCACCATCGAGAGCAGGTCGAGCGCCGCCGTGGGCTTGGTCCGCCCGCCACTCACGGTGTACGGGCGGATCAGCCGGCCGGCCGCGTCGTCCAGCCAGGGTCCTTCCTGGTGGGACCCCATCGTCACTGCCCCGCACTGCCCGCCGCGCCGGCGGCCTGTCTGGCCGGGGTGACCAGATACGGCCGCACGCTCTTGACGAGCATCGCCATCTCGTACCCGAGGACGGCGGCGTCGGCCTCCCGGCCCGCGAGGACCGCGAGACAGGTGCCGGACCCGGCGGTGGAGACGAACAGCAGCGTGGAGTCCAGTTCGACCACGACCTGCCGGACCTCGCCGCCGTCGCCGAAGCGGGCACCGGCGCTGCGGCCGAGCGAGTACAGGCCGGAGGCCAGGGCGGCCATGTGGTCGGCCGCGTCGGGGTCGAGGCCGTGGACGGACTTCACGAGGCCGTCGGAGGAGAGCAGTACGGCATTGCGGGTGTAGGGGACCCGCTGGACCAGGCCGCTGAGCAGCCAGTCGAGATCCGAGGAATGGCCGTTCGGCGCATTGCTCGCCATGGTGCATCTACTCCTTGTGCGCGTCACCGGGACGCAGCGGTTCACGGGGGGCGGGCTGGGATTCTGCGAGGCCGATGCCGCGCTGGAAGGCGGCCATGAGGCCCGGGTCGTGCAGGGCGTGCTCCTCGGGCCTGCGGGCCGCGGGCTCGTCGCGCAGCTGCGGGACGAGGTGCTCCTGGGCGCGCCTCTTGGGCAGGACGGGCTTGCCCGGTGCTCCGGAGGCCGGGGCCGGGGGGACCTCGTTCGCCGGTGCGTGGTGGGGGGTGCCGGACCCGTGGGTCCCGGCGTAGGCGGGCTGCGACGGGACCCCGTGGGTTCCGGGGGTCGCCGGGACGCCGGTCGTGCCGGGCACGCCGGGGGCTCCCGGTGCGCCGGGGCCGCCGGTCGTCGTGCCGAGGGGTGCCGCGGGACGCTGTACGGAGGAGGTGACGGGAGCGGCCGGGGCGGCGGGTGCCTGCGGGGCCGGCAGGTGCGCCTGCGCGTGCGCCGGTACGGGGACGGGCGCGGCGGGGGCGTGCGGCATCGGGGCCGTGAGCGGGGTGGTCGGGTCCGGGGCCGGCGGGGCCTGCGGCGCCGCCCGGTGGCCGGTCTGACCGCTCGACTGCGGTATCGGGGCCCGGCCGTCGAGCTGGGCCTGGGCGGCCTTGGCGGCGACCTGCGCCTGGGCCTGGGCGGCCTGGCCCTCGCCCCGCGCGAGGCCCTCGGGGTCGGCGCCGAGCAGGCCCTGGGGCAGGACGAGCACGGCCTGCACACCGCCGTAGATGTTCGACTGGAGCCGTACGGCGATGCCGTGGCGCCGGGCGAGGGCCGAGACGACGAAGAGTCCGATGCGGCCGTCCTGGAGCAGGTGCGCGACGTTGACCTGGTCGGGGTCGGAGAGCAGGGCGTTCATCTTGTTCTGCTCGGCGACGGGCATGCCGAGACCGCGGTCCTCGACCTCGATGGCCAGGCCGGCCGTGACGTACTGGGCGCGCAGCAGCACGGTGGTGTGCGGTGCGGAGAACAGCGTCGCGTTCTCGACCAGTTCGGCGAGGAGGTGGATGACGTCGGCCACGGCATGGCCCCGGAGCGTACCGTCGATCGGCGGGACCAGCTTCACCCGCGGGTACTGCTCGACCTCGGCGATGGAGGAGCGCAGCACCTCGGTCATGGTGACCGGGTTCGACCACTGCCGGCGGGAGATGGCGCCGCCGAGGACGGCGAGGTTCTCCGCGTGCCGGCGGATGCGGGTGGCGAGGTGGTCGACGTGGAACAGGCCCTTGAGCAGCTCGGGGTCCTCCACCTCGTTCTCCAGCTCGTCGAGGAGCTGGATCTCGCGGTGGACGAGGGACTGGAGCCGGCGGGCGAGGTTGACGAAGACCTCGACCTTCTGTTCGTTTCCGACGCTGCTGGACAGCTGGGAGGCCTGCACCACGGCGGTGACGGCGGCCTCGTGAGAGCGGGTCAGCTCCTGGGCCAGCAGGTCGAATTCGTCGCCGGACGGAGCGGCGGGCACGGCGGGCCGGGGCGCGGGGCTCTCACCCCTGCGCAACTGTTCGAGGACGGTCCGCAGTTCGCTCTGGCTCCGCGCGCTGGAGCGGCGCAGGGCGTTGGCGCGGTCCAGGACGGCCTTGGCGGCCCGGTCGGCGCCGAGCGCGGCGGCGGTCACGGAGGCGACCGTGATCGCCGCGGCGCCGGTGAGCGCGGCCCACAGGCCGGGCGTCGGACCGGCGCCGGTGGAGCGGATCGTGAACAGCACGGCGGCGGCGCCGCCGAGTGCCACGGCGACGGCGGGGAGGACGGAGGTACGCAGGAGTTGGGGGCGTATGCGGGCCTCGGTCGGAAGCGGCGCGGGGGACTGGGGGGAGCCGGCGCCGGTCGCGCCGGCGGCGGTGCGAGCGCCTGACCGGCCGTGCCGCCCGCCCTCGCGGCGTTCGGACCGCGCGGCGGGTGCGCGAAGTTGAGACATGAGTGTCCTTGGTACGTGCCCAGGATTCGGCGTACTACGGGGGTGCACTACGGGGGAGGTGTCCTACGTGGGTGTGATGAGCCTACCGATGATCACCAAGCAGCCACTGTAGTCGTCAACCGTTCATGTGCGGTGCGCAGTTGGCAAACTTACCCGTAGAGCGCCCGGCTCTGGTATCGCCCTTCGTACGACAGGCCGAGAAGGGTTGGCCGAAAGTCGTCTTACGGAGCGGGGTGGGCACGGAACGGAAGTGGACGTACGGGGGCGCGAGCCGCCCCTCCCCGCACGCGTCGCCCTTGACCGGAATCCCGTTGCAAGGGCGCGCACCGGGGGGCGCGTATCGGCCGCGGCGCACGCCGCTCGCCGCCTTCGCGCCGCCCCCCGGTCCGGACTCGTCACGTCCGGATTCGCGTTCGCGTCTTCGCGCCGGACGCGCGCCAGGGGCGGTTACGGAGGGTGAGGGCCCCGGGGGGCGTCGTCACCGGCCGCCCGCGGGGGCCGGTTCGCCGCTGCGGTCCTCGGGCGCGGTCCGCGGCGGCAGGGGGCGCCGCCAGTGGCGGGCGACCGGGTGGGAGACGCCGGACCACCACGGCTGCGTCGGAAGGACCCCGCCGGGCTCGAAGGGCTCGCCGGGTCGCGGCAGGGCGACGGCCTGGCCGGCCTCGTCCGCGGCGTCCTTGGTCCAGGCACCGGGCTCGGCCCACGGGTGCGGGGCCAGGTTGAAGGTGCCCCAGTGGATGGGCAGCAGCACGCCGTGCGGGCGACCGCCCTGGAGGTCGAGGTGGGCGCGCAGCCCCTCGGCGGGGGTCATGTGGATGTCCGGCCAGTACTCGGAGTAGGCACCGATCTGGATCATGGTGGCGTCGAAGGGGCCGTGGGCGGCGCCGATCTCCTGGAAGCCGGAGAAGTAGCCGGTGTCGCCGCTGTGGTAGATCCGGTGTTCGGGGCCCTCGACGACCCAGGAGGCCCACAGGGTGTGCTGCTGGTTGCGCAGTCCACGGCCGCAGAAGTGGCGGGCGGGGGTCGCGGTCAGCCGGAGGTCGCCGATCTCGGCGGACTCGTTCCAGTCGAGCTCGCGCAGGCGGGAGGCGGGCACGCCCCAGTGCTCCAGGTGGGCGCCGACGCCGAGCGGGACCGCGAAGAGGGTGCCGGTGCCGGCCAGGGCCTTGATCGTCGGCAGGTCGAGGTGGTCGTAGTGGTCGTGCGAGATCACCACGACGTCGACCGGACCGAGGGCGGCGAGCGGCACGGGGACGGGGTGGAACCGCTTGGGCCCCACGAAGGCGAAGGGCGAGCAGCGGTCGCCCCAGACCGGGTCGAAGAGCACCCGGTGGCCGTCGATCTCGGTGAGGACGCTGGAGTGCCCCATCCACGTCACGCGCAGGCCGGTGGCCGGCGGCCGGGCCAGGTCGGCGAGGGTGGTCGGGTGGACCGGGATCGTTCCGGTGGGAGCCCGCCGCGCCCGCGCCTCCTTCTCGAAGTAGACCTTGGCGAGCTCGACGGTCGAACCGGAAGGCCGGTGCCGGGAGGGCTCGGGGTTCCGGAAGGCGCCGTCGGCGAAGTTCGGCGAGCGGCGGATGCGCTCCAGGCGCTCCCCCGTCGGATCGGCGCCGAAGGCCGCGCGGCGCAGCGCGCGCAGCCGTGCCCGCGGCGTGTGGTCGGAGCCAGTGCCGGTCACAGGACCTCCTGAGGTCAAGGGTCCCTTCATTATGTGCGGCCCGGCGCGCCGTCGGCGGGCCGGGCGCCCCTCGCGGGCGCGGGCACGGGCGTGCGTCGGGCGGCGTGGGCTCGGGCGGCGTGGGCTGATCATGCCCTTGTCATGTGCTGTGTAGGGTCGGAGCGTGGCGAGAGAGCGGTTGAGCGTGGCGGAGCGGCGAGAGGCGCTGCTGCGGGCTGCCGTCGTCCAGATCGAGGCCCGGGGCGCCACGGCGGTGCGGATCGCGGACGTGGCCGCCGAGCTCGGGGTGAGCAACGCGCTGGTCCTGTATCACTTCGCGACCAAGGAGCATCTGGTCGCGGCGGCCTTCGCGCACGCGGCCGAGGAGGACCTGGCCCGGCTGCGCACCCTGCTCGGCCGGCGGACCACCGCGGTGCGACGGCTGCGCGCGGCGGTCCGCTGGTACGCCCCGACCGGTCAGGCCAAGGGCTGGCGGCTGTGGATCGAGAGCTGGGCGGCGGCGCTGCGCGAACCGGCGCTGCGCGAGGTGGCGGGCTCGCTGGACCGGGCCTGGAAGGCGGAACTGGCGTCGGTGATCGCCGAGGGCGCGGCGGCCGGCGAGTTCGCGTGCGCCGACCCGTCCGCCGCGGCCTGGCGGCTCACCGCCTTCCTGGACGGGCTGGCCGTCCAGATGACCTCCTACCCCGGCTCGCTCGCCCGCGCCACGATGCTGGAGTGGGCGGACGCGGCGCTCGCCCGGGAACTCGGGCTGCCGTCGGTGGCCCGTACGGAGCGGGCGCGGGCACCGGAGGGCCGGAACAGCCCGTAGACGGCGGCCGGCGGGGCAGGGACCGGAAGGGCGACGGCGACCGGCTGGGCAGGGCCCGCCGCGCTGGGCCGTCTCGCCGGTCAGAGCAGCCCGTGGACACGCGGCCAGCCGAGCGGGACCCGCCGTACTGCGCGAGCTCGCGGTCAGGCAGCCTGTAGACAGCGGCCAGCCGAGCGGGACCCGCCGCGCCGAGCGAGCTCGCCGGTCAGGCAGCCCGTAGACACGCCGCCAGCCGAGCGGGACCCGCCGTACTGCGCGAGCTCGCGGCCAGGCAGCCTGTAGACAGCGGCCAGCCGAGCAGGACCCGCCGTACTGCGCGAGCTCGCGGTCAGAGCAGTTCGTAGACGGCGGTGACGGTGACGTGCTCCTCGATCTCGCCCGGGGCGAGCGGCACGCCCTCGCCGCCGTCGGCGGCAGCGCTCGGGACGGCTCCAGGCCCGGGGCGCACGCTCTCGCCCTCCGTGAGAGAGACCAGCCGCCCGAGCCGGTGCCCGCTGAGCCGGGCGTGCTGGGCGGCCTTGTCGTGGGCGTCGCGGTAGGCCGCCTCACGGGCCCTGGCGCGCAGCGCCGTGGGGTCGGCCACGTCGAACACGACGCCGTTGACCCGGCCGGCGTCCCCGGTGGCCTCGCTGACCGCACCGACGATCTGCCCGGTGTTGTCGATGTCGCGGACCTTCACGGAGAAGCCCTGCCCGGCCTGGTAGCCGGTCACCTTGCTCTCGCCGCCCCCGGTCTGGGCGTAGACCGGCGACAGGGACAGGCTCTCGGTGCGGATGTCGCGGTCGGCGACGCCCTGCTCCCGCAGCGCGGCGAGGAGGGCCTTGGCCGCCGCGCTCTGGGCGGCCATCGCCTCCTTGGCGGTCTTACGGGTCGCCTCGACGCCCACCGACACCACGGCCACGTCGGGTGCGGTGGCGGCCCGGCCGCTGCCGCTGACCGTCACGGTGGCCGGGGTGGCCGGCCGCACGGCGGCGGGCCCCGTGTGCGTGCCGGGCGTGACGGCGAGGGCGGGGGCGGCGGCCCCGAGGAACAGTCCGCCGAGGGCGGCGCCGACGGCGAGCACGCGCGCGGAGCGCACGGCGATCGATCCGCCGACGCGGTCGGCGCGAGCTCCCCACGGGGCTGAGAAGCCCTCGGGGAGGACTTCGGGGCGGGCCTCGGGGCGGGCCTCGGAGGGGGCTTCGGCAGGGTGTCGAGACGTCATGCGCGGTCCTTTCGGCGGTGGTTGCCGTGGCGGTGGCCGTTGCCCGGCGCGCACATCCCACCAGTCGCCGCCCGCCGCGCCCCCGCGCCACTCCTGGGCGGGCCGATCCTTCACCTCTCCGTACCAGGGACCGGCAACGGGCCTGTCAGTGCGGCTTGGTACAACTTCCGACATCAGCCGATCAACGCCGTCCGGCCTCACGTCCGGTGTCTGGAGCATTCATGACCATTGGGAATCACCTGCGGGAGTTCCACGGCCTGCCCGTGTTCGAGTTCCCGGCGCCCGGCGCACCGGCCGAACTGCCCGACGCCGCTTCGGTGGCCTGGCGTCTGTCCGTACCGACGTACTGCGACCCGGAGGACGAGCAGTGGGAGCCGCTCCTCGAGCGCTTCCTGGCCACCGTGGACGCACGGCGGGTGCGGGCGGTGGTCGTCGGCGGCTGGAACGAGGCGTACGACACCTCGTCGGCCGCCATCGTCACGGCGCTGATCGGGGCGAACGACCGGCTGACCGCCCTGGAGGCGGTGTTCCTGGGCGACATGACCTTCGAGGACTGCGAGATCAGCTGGATCGTCCAGTCCGACGTGACGCCGCTGCTCGCCTCCTACCCCGCGCTCCGCTCCTTCGGTGTCCGGGGCGGCACGGGCCTCGCGTTCCCGGCGGTCCGGCACACCGGGCTGCGGACCCTGGTGGTGGAGACCGGCGGCCTGCGCGGCGCCGTGGTGCGGGACATCGCCGCCGCCGAACTGCCCGCCCTGGAGGACCTGGAGCTCTGGCTGGGCACCGACGAGTACGGCGGTGACACCACGGTCGCCGACCTGGCGCCGCTCCTCACCGGGGACCGGCTGCCCGCCCTGCGGCGCCTCGCCCTGCGCAACAGCGACATCCAGGACGAGGTCGCCGCCGCCGTCGCGGACGCGCCCGTCGTCGCCCGGCTCCAGGAGCTCGACCTGTCCATGGGCACGCTCACCGACGAGGGCGCGGAGGCGCTGCTCGGCGGGCAGCCGCTGACGCATCTGCGCCGTCTGAATCTCGCCCACCACTACCTGTCGAAGGAGACGGTGGAGCGGATCGCCGACGCGCTCGCGCCGCACGGGGTGCTGGTCGACCTGGACGACGCGCAGACGCCGGAGGACGACGGCGACGGCGAGCTCTACCGGTACGTCGCGGTCGCCGAATGACCACCGCCCCGCCCCCGCGCCTCGCGGTCGTCGGCAACCCGGAGGGCCGCCGGGTGCGGCTCTTCCTGACCGCGGCACAGGCGGCCGGGCTGCCGCGACCGCGGGTCGTGCCGTGGCTCGACGTGCTGCGGGGCGGGGCCGGCTTCCGGCCGGGCGAGTGCGTCCGGCTGGAATCGCCCGGCGAGCAGCCGGAGGTCGACTGCCTGCTGCGCGGGGTGCCGGAGCCCACCCGGGTGGAGGGGACGGCTCGGTGGTACGCGGCGTTCACGGCCGCCGTGCGCCGGCTGGCCGGCGAGGTCCGCGCCGCGGGGGCGGAGCTGCTCGACGACCCGGAGGAGCTCGCGGTCCTGTTCGACAAGCGGCTGTGCCACGCGCGGCTGGCCGCCGCGGGGATTCCGGTGCCGCCCTCGCCGACCTCCGGAGCGGCGGCCGCGGCCGTACGGGGCTGGGAGGACGTGCGGGCGATCACGGCGGCCCCGGGGATGCGCCGGGTGTTCGTGAAGCCCGCCCACGGCTCCTCCGCCTCCGGTGTGCTGGCCCTGGAGACGACCGGGACCGGCCGGGTGCAGGTGACCACCTCGGTGGAGCGCCACGCGGACGGCGGGCTGCACAACTCGCTGCGGGTGCGCCGCCACACCTCGGAGCGGGAGGTGGCGGCTCTCGTGGACGCGCTCGCCCCGGACGGGCTGCACGTGGAGCGCTGGCTGCCCAAGGCGTCGCTGCACGGGCGCGGCGCCGATCTGCGGGTGGTGGTGATCGACGGCCGGGCCACCCATGCCGTCGCCCGCACCAGCCGCTCCCCCATGACCAACCTCCACCTCGGCGGCACCCGGGGCGATCTGGAGGCCGTGAGGGAGGCGATCGCCGGTGCGGGCGGCCGGTTCGCCGACGCGCTCGCCGTCTGCGAGCGGGCGGCCGCGGCCTTCCCCGGCACCCGCTGCGTGGGCGTCGACCTGCTGCCCACGGCCGGCTGGCGCCGTTTCGCGGTCGGCGAGGTCAACGCCTTCGGTGATCTGCTGCCCGGTCTCACCGGACTGCCCGGCAGCGGAGCCGAGGGCCAGGACACCTACGCGGCCCAGATCGCCGACCTCGTCCGTACCCGCACCACCCACAGCACCCGCACCACCCGTACCAATGGCACCACCCGCACGACTGGCACCACCCGCACCACAGGAACGAGCACACCGTGACCCCACCCACCGCGCCCGCGCCGGAGCCCGAGGCCCCGCCGTCCGGCACCACCGCGTCCGCGTCCGTGCCCGCCCCCGGTCCCGCGCCCGTGCTCGACATGAACGCGATCGTCGGCAGCCATGACCTCCTCCTGGTCACCCTCGACACCCTGCGGTACGACGTGGCGGCCCAGCTCGCGGCCGAGGGCCGCATCCCCAACCTGGCCGCCCGGCTGCCGGGGGGCCGCTGGGAGCGGCGGCACGCGCCCGGCAGCTTCACCTACGCCTCGCACCAGGCGATCTTCGCGGGCTTCCTGCCGACCCCGGCGGCGCCCGGCCCGCACCCCCGGCTGTTCGCGGCCCGGTTCGCCGGCAGCGAGACCACGGCGGACGGCACGTATGTGTTCCACGACGCGCCCGACCTGGTGTCGGCGCTCGCGCACGAGGGCTACCGGACGGTGTGCGTCGGCGGGGTGGGCTTCTTCAACAAGCAGCCGCCGCTGGGCACGGTGCTGCCCGGCTTCTTCCAGGAGAGCCACTGGGAGCCCTCGTTCGGCGTGGCCTCGCCGACCTCCTTCGCATCCCAGGTGGCGCGCGCCGAGGAGGTCGTCGCCGCGCTCCCCCGCGACCGCCGGCTCTTCCTGTTCGTGAACGTCTCGGCCCTGCACCAGCCCAACTGGTTCCATCTGCCGGGGGCGACCAGGGAGGCGGGCGACTCGCGGGCCACGCACGCGGCGGCCCTCGAGTACGTGGACCGGCACATCGGGCGGCTCTTCTCGGCCATGAGCAGCCGCCGGGACTGCTTCGCGATCGTCTGCTCCGACCACGGCACGGCGTACGGGGACGACGGCTACACGGGACACCGGCTCGGCCACGAGGCGGTGTGGACGGTGCCGTACGCCCAGTTCACCCTGCCCGGCCCTGAGCGTGCGGAGGCCGCCGCATGAGCACCACCGTCCCGTCGCGACCCACCACCCCGACGGTCCCCACCACCCCGACGGTCCCCGCCACCCCGCGCCCGTACGGGAGTTACGTCTACGCGTATCCGCACAAGACCGCGTACCGTCCGCTGCCCGATCGTCCCCCGCTGGCCGCGCTCTGGGCCGACGAGCCGAAGGACGCGCTGTCGCTCTACGCCCACATACCGTTCTGCGAGGTCCGCTGCGGCTTCTGCAACCTCTTCACCCGGATCGGCGCCCCGGACGAGCTGACCACCCGTTATCTCGACGCGCTCGACCGGCAGGCCGTGGCCGTGCGCGAGGCGCTCGGTGACGCGGCGCCGGTCCGGTTCGCCACGGCGGCGTTCGGCGGCGGCACGCCCACCTTCCTCACGGCCGCCGAGCTGGAGCGCCTCTGCGACATCGCCGAGCGGCGCATGGGCGTCGACCTGCGGGCGGTGCCGCTGTCGGTGGAGACCTCCCCGTCCACGGCGACCGCCGACCGGCTCGCGCTGCTGGCCGAGCGGGGCGCGACCCGGCTGAGCATCGGGGTGCAGAGCTTCGTCGAGGCCGAGGCCCGGGCCGCCGTGCGCCCGCAGCGCCGGGCGGAGGTGGAGGCGGCTCTCGGCCGCATCCGGGACACCGGCGTCCCGGTGCTCAACATCGACCTGATCTACGGCATCGACGGCCAGACCGAGGAGACCTGGCGCAGCTCCCTGGACGCCGCCCTCGCCTGGCGGCCGGAGGAGCTGTATCTCTACCCGCTGTACGTCCGGCCGCTCACCGGTCTGGGCCGGCTCCAGGACCCGGCGGCGGCCGACCGGGCGTGGGACGAGCAGCGGCTGCGGCTGTACCGCCACGGCCGTGACCACCTCCTCGCCCGTGGCTACACGCAGGTGTCGATGCGCATGTTCCGGCGGGTGGACGCGCCGCCGCAGGGCCCGGACGACCACGCCTGCCAGACGGACGGCATGATCGGCCTGGGCTGTGGCGCCCGCTCGTACACCTCGACGCTGCACTACTCCTTCGACTACGCGGTCGCGATGCCGGAGATCCGCGGCATCATCGACGACTACACACGGGCGGAGGACTTCTCCCGGGCCGAGGTCGGCCGCCGGGTCGACGCCGGCGAGGCGCGCCGCCGTCATCTGCTGCAGTCGCTGCTCCAGGCGGAGGGCATGGAGCTGGACGGCTACGCGGCCCGCTTCGGGAGCTCGCCGTTCACGGACTTCGCGGCCGAGCTGGCCCGTTTCGAGGCGCGGGGCTGGCTGGACACGGGGGCACCGGCCGGGCTGCTGCGGCTGTCGCCGGAGGGTCTGGCGCACTCGGACGGCCTCGGGCCGGAGCTGTTCTCGCCGGCGGTGCGGGCCGCGATGGCCGCGTACGAGGCGAAGTAGGGGCGCGGCATGGATCTGACCCTGCTCTACCGCGGGCCGCTCGCCTCCTGCGACTTCGACTGTCCCTACTGCCCGTTCGCCAAGCGCCGTGACAGCCCGGAGCGGCTGCGCGCCGACCGGGCGGCCCTGGAGCGCTTCGCGGGGTGGGCGGCCGGGCAGACCGGGGACCGGCTGAGGATCCTGTTCACGCCGTGGGGCGAGGGGCTGGTGCGTTCCTGGTACCGGCGGACGATGGTCGAACTCTCGCTGCTGCCGCATGTCGAGCGGGTGGCGATCCAGACGAATCTGAGCTGCCGTACGGAGTGGCTGGAGGCGGCCGACCCGGAGACGCTGGCGCTGTGGTGCACGTACCACCCGGGGCAGACGCCGTACGAGCGGTTCCTCGGCAAGTGCCGTGACCTCGCCCGGCGGGGTGTGCGCTTCAGCGTCGGCGTCGTGGGGCTGCCCGAGCACCGGGAGCACGCCCGGCGGCTGCGTGCCGAGCTGCCGGAGCACGTCTATCTGTGGGTGAACGCGGCCGAGGGCCATGTCTACACCGACGAGGAGGCCGAGGAGTGGACGGCCCTCGACCCCCTCTTCTCGTACAGCCGGCATCCGCACCCCTCGGCGGGGCTGCCCTGCCGCACCGGCGAGTCGGTCGTCTCGGTGGACGGCGACGGGACGGTGCGGCGCTGCCACTTCGTCAAGGCCGAGCTCGGCAACCTCTACGACGGCTCGTACCGTGCCGCGCTGCGCCCCCGGGCCTGCCCGCTCGCCGTCTGCGACTGCCACATCGGCTATGTCCACCTGGAGACGCTGCCGCTGTACGACGTGTTCGCCGGCGGTGTCCTGGAGCGGATACCGGCGGACCCTGCGGGGCGGAGCGGGCCCCCGGGCCTGCTCTAGAGCGGCAGGAGGTCGGGCCGCTTGGCGACCACGTAGTCGCCGGAGCTCTCGCCGCGCAGGCGCCGTCCGATCCAGGGGACCAGGTACTCCTTGGCCCACTGGATGTCGTCCTTGCGGACCTCCAGGGTGCCGCGCGGCGGAAGCGGCGGCCAGGGCTGCTCCGGGTCGGCCGGCACGGGCAGGCCGAGGACCTGGGCGGCGCGCATCGCGACCCGGGTGTGGCCCTCGGGCGACAGGTGGAGCCGGTCCTCGTCCCAGGCGCGGCGGTCCTGCACCGACCGGAGCGACCACAGGTCGAGGACGGGGCAGCCGTAGCGGTCGGCGATGGCGCGGACGTGACCGTTGTACGTGGCGATCTTGCCGCGCAGGTGCTTGAGGAGGATCACGTCGCGGGTGTCGAAGCCGGTCGTCACCATGACGGTGCCGACGGCGGACGTCAGGTCGGCGACGGCGCGCTCGAAGCGTTCGGCGACGTCGTCGGGGTCGGTGCCGGGGCGGATGATGTCGTTGCCCCCGGCGCAGAAGGTCACGAGGTCGGGGGCGAGTTCCTTCGCCCGCGGGACCTGCTCCACGACGATCTGGTCCAGAAGGCGCCCCCGTACGGCCAGGTTGGCGTAGCGGAAGGCGTCGTGCTCCGGCAGCTGGTCGGCGAGCAGGACCGCGAACCGGTCCGCCCAGCCGACGAAGGTCCCGTCGGGCCCGGGGTCTCCGACGCCCTCGGTGAAGCTGTCACCGATCGCCGCGTACGACCCGAATGCGTTCTTGTCTCTTGATGTCGAATCGTCTGCCACGGGAGCACATCTTTCCTCTCCCGATGTGACCTACGCGACCGTAAGAGGGGTTGACGCCGGGTGACATACGCCACCGATAAAGATTGTCCCAAGCCGGAATACGCCGGGGGCCCGGCACGCGATGTGCCGGGCCCGGGGCGGACGTGGTGTCGGACGGGGCGTCAGATGCCCACGCCGTGCTGGCGAAGGTAGGCCAGCGGGTCGACGTCGGAGCCGTAGCTCGGTCCCGTGCGGATCTCGAAGTGCAGGTGCGGGCCGGTGGAGTTGCCGGTCGAGCCGGAGAGGCCGATCTGCTGGCCGCCGCTCACGGACTGGCCGGCGGAGACGGACAGCGAGGAGAGGTGGGCGTACTGCGAGTAGGTGCCGTCGGCGTGCCGGATGACGACCTCGTTGCCGTAGGCGCCGCTCCAGCCGGCGGAGTGGACGGTGCCCGGGCCCACGGCGCGGATGGTGGTGCCGGAGGAGGCGATGAAGTCGACGCCGGTGTGGTAGCCGGAGGACCACATGGAGCCGGAGGCGCGGTACGGGGTGGAGATGCCGCCGGCGACCGGGGCGACCCAGCCGGAGGAGGTCGCGGAGGACGAGGACGAGGACGACGAGGAAGCCGTGGACGCCGAGGCGGCGGAGCCCGTGTCCGAGGAGCGCTCGGCGGCACGCGAGGCGCGCTGCTGGTCGCCGGAGGACTTCGCGGCGGCCTTGGGCTTGGGCGCGGCCTTGGCGGGGGCCTTCGGCTTGGCGGCCGGGGCCTTGGCGGTGGACTTGGCGCCGAGCGTGAGCTCCATGCCGGGAAGGATCAGCGAGGGGTTGTCGCCGACCACCTGACGGTTGTCGCGGTAGAGCTTCTGCCAGCCGCCGGCGAGGTCGTGCTCGTCGGCGATCTTGGACAGGTAGTCGCCGCGGACGACGGTGTACGTCTTCGGGGCGGCCTTCTTGCCGGCGGTCGCCGCGGCCGGGGCCTTGGCGGGGGTCGCGGCGGCGACGGCCTGCTGCGGGGTGGTGGTCGGGGCGGCCTTCTCGGCGGCGTGCGCGCCGGTGGCGCCGATGAGCGGGAGGGCGACGACGGCGCCTCCGGTACCGGCGGCCACGAACCCGCGGGTGATCGGGTTGACCTTGGGACGGCGGTGCTTACCCTTCGCGGGCATGGCGAATTCCTCTCCGTCGCCTGCGAGGTGAGCTGTCGGGTTCGGACTGGAGATGTCCGGCCGCGCGGTCGCGCGGCTTCACCCCGAGCCATCCTTCTTCGAGGGATCGGCGTACTACCTGGGTCCCCCGCTCCTGCCTCGTACGGGTCGGTGCGGATTCCGGGCGGCGGCAGGATTAGGCGGTCCGTCCGGATTGAGCGCGACGCTAGACGAGGGGGGTCGACGGGAACAAGCCACTGTTTTCGCCAGGCTCGCGATTCCGGGATATCCGTCCGGAATTCCGGTCACCCTCCGTGGATGACGGCCCCTCGATTTCCCTTTCCAGAAGGGAATTTGGAAAAGACGATCAGCAACGGTCCGTCACCTCTATGACGCTGCTCACGCCGGGATCCCCATCTCCCCTGCAATCAGGGCGCGTTATATCTAAACCCTCAATTCGGACAGAACACCCATTCCTGCCCGAGGGGGTGCGCAGGGGGTCTCCCACCTGGATGATTGCCCCGGGAACCGATCTCGAGACCAGGAGCAACCGTGACGCAAGCGACGACCGAGCCCGAGCTCACCGGCGTACGCAACTTCCGCGATCTGGGCGGGCTGCCGACCGTGGACGGCCGGACCGTGCGCCCGGGACGACTCTTCCGCAGCGGCCACCTGGCGCACGCCACCGCCGAGGACGCGGCCTTCCTCGCCGGCCTGGGTCTGCACACGGTCTTCGACTTCCGCAACGAGGCCGACCGGCGCGTGGAGGGGCCGGACGTGGAGCTGCCGGGCGTGCGGAACGTGAACATACCGCTGAGCGACCCGGCCGACGGCAAGGAGTTCTGGGCGCTCGTCCGCTCGGGCGACCTGGCCCAGCTGCGCGAGCTGCTCGGCGACGGCAAGGCCGCTGCCCGTATGTCCGATTCCTACCGGAAGATGATGGTCCAGCGGACCTCCGAGCACAGCCGCATCCTCCACGCGATGGCCGAGGACAGCGTGCCGGCGCTGATGCACTGCGCCGCGGGCAAGGACCGGGCCGGCCTGTCGATCGCGGTCTCGTTGCTGGCCGTCGGCGTCGAGCGCGAGGCGATCGAGGAGGACTACCTGAAGTCGAACGCGCCGCACCGCCGCTACAAGGTGCAGCGCAGCTCCACCGCCCCGGACGGCATGTCGCCGGAGGTGATGGAGCTGCTGAGCCCGTTGTTCGACGCGCGGGCGGAGTATCTGCGGGCCGCCTTCGAGACGATCGAGGCGACCTGGGGCTCGGTGGACGCCTACCTCGCCCAGGGGCTGCGGCTCTCCCCGGAGACCCGGGAGCTGCTGCGCGAGCGGCTGCTCGACGGGGCGTGAGCCCGGCAGGTTCCCTGAAGTCGCCCCCTAGTGGTTCTGGCCGCCCAGCATGAAGAGCAGGTAGAGGAAGCCGGCGAAGAGGTGCCCCGCCACCAGGTAGGCGAAGAGGCGGAGCACCAGCCCCTTGGGGAACTTGCCGGCGCCGCGCTCCTCGCCGGTGACCGGTGCGGACTTCTCGGACATGGCATGACCTTTCGGGATGTCAGCGGCGGTGCGGAGTGCCGTCGCCGAGACACAGCTCGGCGGCGGGGCTCTGCATCAGGGTGTGGACGAACAGCAGCTCGGCCCCGGCGCGGGTGGCGGCGCCGATCCGGTGCGGGGTGAGCGAGTCGAAGTGCGCGCTGTCCCCGGGATCGAGGACATGGACCGCCTCGCCGAGCGCGAGCCGCACCCGGCCCTCCAGGACGTGGATCCACTCCTCGCCTGGATGGACCCGCACGAGGTCCGCGCGGGTGGCGTGGGGCACGTGCACGCGCAGGCACTGCATCGCGCGCCCGGCGCCACCCGCCTGCCGGTAGATCCAGCCGTCGGCCTCGACCGGCTCGGAGCGCCCGCCGCGGACGACGGGATCGCGCTCGGGCGGCACCTCGCCCAGGAGCTCGGACACCGTCGTACCGTAGATACGGGCCAGGGCGAGCAGCATCGGCAGCGAGGGCTGCCGGTTCCCCGTCTCGAGCCGGGACAGATGGGCCGGGGAGAGACCGGCCCGCTGCGCGGCGGCCTCCAAGGTCAGCCCGCGGCGCCGGCGCAGGCCCCGCAGCTGCGGGGCGACGTCGGGCAGCGCGTCGGGGGCGGGACGGGCGACGGGGTCCGGGGCACTGTCCCCGGGGACACGGTCCATGCGTCCATTGCGCCAGGATCATGCCCCTGAGGCAAATTTCTTGCCCCAGAGGCAAAACCTGAACCTTCCCCGCCCGTCTACCGCCTCCCACCCGTCTACCGCTGCGCGACCGCCTGCTTGACCAGCGTCTTCCCGAAGTCCCACATCAGACCGCCGCCTCCGTGGGCGTCGTCCATGACCGCCGTGAAGGCGGTCACGAAGCGGTCCACGTCCGCCTCGTCGATGATCAGCGGCGGGATCAGCTTGATGACCTCCAGATGGTCCCCCGACACCTGGGTCAGGATCCGGTGGCGCTGGAGCAGCGGCACCACGACCATCTGCGCGAAGAGTCCCTTGCGGGCCGCCTGGAGCATCGTCCAGCGGCTGCGCAGGCCCAGCGAGGACGGGCGGCCGAACTCGATGCCGATCATCAGTCCCCGGCCGCGGATCTCGTGCAGCAGTTCATAGCGCGGTACGAGCTCCCGCAGCCGGTCGGCCAGCAGGTCGCCGATCCGGCGGACGTGCGCCACCGTCCCCTCGGACTCCATCACCGACAGGACGGCGAGTCCGGCCGCCATGGCCTGCGCGTTCGAGCCGAAGCTGGCCGAGTGGACCAGCACCCGGTCCATCGACGAGTAGACCTTCTTGAAGATCCAGTCCTTGCCGAGGGTGGCGCCGACCGGCACATAGCCGCCGGAGAGCGCCTTGGCGACGCAGACCAGGTCCGGCTCGACGCCGTCCTCGTGCTGGTACGCGTAGAAGTCGCCGGTCCGGCCGAGGCCGGTCTGCACCTCGTCGGCGATCAGCAGCGCGCCGTGCCGGTGGAGGAGCTCCTGGGCGGCGCGCAGGAAGCCGGGCGGGGCCTCGTGGACGCCCTTGCCCTGGATGGGCTCGACGACGAAGGCCGCCACGTCGCCCCTGGCCAGCTCGCGCTCCAGGGCGTCGAGGTCGCCGAGCTCGATCGCCGTGTCGGGCAGCAGCGGGGCGAAGCCGTCCCGGAAGCCCTTCTCCCCGTTGACGGACAGCGAGCCCGTGGTCAGGCCGTGGAAGGCGTGCGAGCAGTAGACGACCCTGGTCCGGCCGGTGGCGTACCGGGCGAACTTGAGGGCGGTCTCCACGGCCTCGGTGCCGCTGTTGCCGAAGAACACCCGGTCGAGGTGGGGGCTGTGCGCGAGCAGCTTCTCGGCGAGCAGGCCGGGCAGCGGCTGGCAGTCGAAGCGGGTGAGGTCGGCGAGCCGGGCGTCGAGGACGTCGTGCAGCGCCTTGCGGACCACGGGGTGGTGCCGGCCGAGGCCCATGACGCCGAAGCCGGCGAGCATGTCGAGGTAGTCGGCGCCGTCGGCGTCCCAGAAGTGCGCGCCCTCGGCCCGCTCGTAGACCTTGTCGAAGCCGAGGGTGTGCAGCATGCGCGGGAGCTGGTGGTTGAGGTGCCGGGCGTGCAGCTCGTAGCGCTCGCCGCCGCGCTCGGCGAGCAGCGCCCTGAGGTCGAACTCGCCGCTCATCGTCCGTCCGCCCTCACGCCTTGTCCCCGGAGACGGTCTCGCGGACCGCCCGCAGCGACTCCTTGAGCGAGCCCATGGTGGCGAGGACGGCGGTGGGTTCGTAGCCGCAGTGCGCCATGCAGTTGGCGCAGCGCGGGTCCTTGCCGCGGCCGTACTTGTCCCAGTCCGTCTCCTCGATGAGCTCGCGGTACGTGGGGACGTAGCCGTCGCTCATCAGATAGCAGGGGCGCTGCCACCCGAAGAGGGAGTAGTTGGGGATCGCCCACGCGGTGCAGGGGAAATCGGCCTTTCCTTCGAGGAAGTCGAGGAAGAGCGGCGAGTGGTTGAGCCGCCAGCGACGCCGGTTTCCGCCTGCGAAGGCCTTCTTGAAGAGTTCCCTGGTCTGCTCGACGCCGAGGAAGTGCTCCTGGTCGGGAGCCTTCTCGTAGGCGTAGGCGGGCGAGATCATCATTTCGTCGACCTTGAGGTCGTCGTTGAGGAAGTTGAGCACCTCGATGATCGTCTGCGGGGTGTCGGTGTTGAAGAAGGTCGAATTGGTGGTGACCCGGAAGCCGCGCCGCTTGGCCTCCTTGATCGCGGCCACCGCCTCGTCGAACACGCCCTCCTTGGCGACGGATTCGTCGTGGCGTTCGCGCAGTCCGTCGATGTGGACGGCGAAGGCGAAGTACGGGGAAGGGGTGAAGTCGTCGAGCTTCTTGCGCAGCAGCATCGCGTTGGTGCACAGGAAGACGTACTTCCGTTTGGCGACCAACTGGCGCACGATCTCGTCGATCTGAGGGTGCATCAACGGTTCTCCACCGGCGATGGACACCATCGGCGCCCCGGACTCCAGGACGGCACCGACCGCCTGGGCGACCGGCATGCGCTGCTTGAGGACGCCCGCCGGGTGCTGGATCTTGCCGCAGCCCTCGCACTTGAGGTTGCAGGCGAACAGCGGCTCCAGCTCGACGATCAGCGGGAACTTGTCCCGCTTGCGGAGCTTCTGTTCGAAGAGGTAGGTCCCGACCCGGATGGACTGACGGAGCGGCATGGCCATAACTCGCTCACCTCCTGGGGAGCAGCAAAGAACGGTGCCATTCGAAGAATGCGGGAAGGACGGCACGAAGGACGCGGAAGGCCGATATTCCCCCGCGTACCGTGCCGATCCGGACCAGTTCGTGTTCCGGGGCGTCCACGACCACCCGTACGGCCGCAACCGGGCGGGCGCCCGCCTCCGTCGCCGTACGCAGGGTGGCGGCCGACTCCATGTCGACGGCGATGGCCCCGCCGGCCCGCAGCGCGGCCCGCTCGGGGCCGCGCACCACGTGGTCGGAGCCGGTCAGCGGCCCGGTGTGGACGGTGCGCCCGGGCACGGCCCGGGTGAGCGCCTTCACCAGGAGCTCGGTGCCCACGCAGGGCGTCGCCCCGTCGGGGCCGCGGGTCTCCTCGGCGACGATCAGGTCGCCCGGGTGCATGCCGGGTGCCAGGCCCGCGCAGAAGCCGGAGGCGATGACGGCCGCGTCGCGCCACGCCTCGCGTTCCAGGGTGCGGGAGACGGCCCGGCGCGCCTGCGCCGGGCCCATGCCGGTGCGCACCACGGTGACGGGTGCGGGCGCGCCGCCGCGGTCGCCACTGCGCAGGGCCAGCTTCTCGATGCCGAGCGCACAGGCGATGAGCAGCGGCGGTACGGCGGCCGGGGCGGGGGGCCCGGCCGGCTCCGCCCCGGGGCCACCGGCCCGCTCCTCGGCCATCAGCCGCCCTCCAGGCCGTGCAGCACCGGCTCCCCGTTGACATAGCGACCGAGCGCGGTGAGCGGGAAGACCTGGCGGTAGAGGTGGTAGTTGATGGAGAAGTCCCAGGGGAAGCCGGTGCCGGTGAAGTACGGCTCGTCCCAGGAGCCGTCCTCGCGTTGGGTCTCCACCAGCCAGGCGACGCCCCGCCGGACCGCGTCGGACTCCCGCTCGCCGGCGGCGAGCAGGGCGATCAGCGCCCACGCGGTCTGGGAGGCGGTCGAGGTGCCGTGGCCGATCCATTTCCGCTCGCGGTAGGAGCGCAGGTCCTCGCCCCAGCCGCCGTCCTCGTTCTGCACGGACTCCAGCCAGGCGACGGCCCGCCGGATCGCCGGGTGGGCGGTGGGCAGGCCGGCGGCGGTCAGGGCGGGGACCACCGAGCCCGTGCCGTAGACGTAGTTGACGCCCCAGCGGCCGAACCAGGCGCCGCAGGGCTCCTGTTCGGCCAGCAGCCAGTCGAGGCCCCGGCGGGTGCGGGGGTCCTGGGCCCTGCCCTCGTAGGCGAGCATCTCGACCACATGGGCGGTGACGTCGGCCGAGGGCGGGTCGATGACCTCGCCGAAGTCGCAGAACGGCAGCCGGTTGGGGAGGGCGCTGGTGTTGTCGGCGTCGAAGGCGCCCCAGGCGCCGTTCCTCGACTGCATGCCGAGGGTCCAGCGGGTGCCGCGGGCGACGGCCGCGTTCAGCCGCGCCGGGTCGGGGTGCCTGACCCGGCGCAGCGCGAGGACGACCTCGGCGGTGTCGTCGATGTCGGGGTAGTTGTCGTTGTGGAACTCGAAGGCCCAGCCGCCCGGCGGGAGTCCGGGCCGGCGCACCGCCCAGTCGCCCTTGCGGACGATCTCCTCGCCGAGCATCCAGTCGGCGGCCCTGACCAGCGCGGGGTGGTCGGGGCGGACGCCCGCGTCGGCGAGGGCGATGGTGGCGAGGCAGGTGTCCCAGACCGGGGACTGGCAGGCCTCGATCATGCGGGCGCCGTCCTCGCGCCACACCGCGAACCGGTCGAGGGACTCGAGTCCCGCCCGCATCACGGGGTGTTCGAGGTCGTAGCCGAGGAGGTGGAGGGCGATCACCGAGTAGACGGCGGGCGGCTGGATGCCGCCCCAGCAGCCGTCGTTCTCCTGCCGCTCGACGATCCAGCGGGCCGCGACGTTCATGGCGATCTTCCGCAGCCGGCGCGGGGCGATCTTGCGGTAGAGGTGCAGTCCTTTGTCGACGCGCTGGAAGAAGCCGTCCCAGCTGGCGGCGGAGGCGAGGGGCTTGCGGGGGTTGGGGCGGGCCGGGTCGGTGTGCAGCTCGTCGAGCGGGAAGGGGGCGGGCCGCACCGGCCGCTTGGCGGAGACGACGGTGAGGGGGACGATCGTCTGGCGCGCCCAGCAGCCGAAGTCGTAGATGTTGAGCGGGAACCAGCTCGGCAGGAAGACCAGCTCGGGCGGCAGCTCGGGCAGGTCGTCCCAGCGCCACCAGCCGAAGAGGGCCAGCCAGATCCGGGTGAAGACGCGGGCCTCGGCGATGCCGCCGCGCGCGCGGATCCAGGCCGAGGCGCGGGCCATGTGCGGGGCGTCCGGCGGGTCTCCGGCGAGCCGCAGGGCGACATAGGCCTCGATGGTGGCGGAGAGTTCGCCGGGGCCTCCGTAGAAGGTGGCCCAGGTGCCGTCCTCGCGCTGTTCGCCGCGGATGTGCAGGGCGGCGGCGCGGGTGGTGTCGGGGTCGAGGATCCCGAGGAACTGACGCAGCAGCAGGTCCTCGGCGTCCATGGTGACGTTGGTCTCCAGGTCGCCCTTCCACCAGCCTTCGGCGTCCTGCCGGCCGAGGAGGTGGGCGACGGAGCGTTCCGCGGCCTTGGCGGCGGCCTCGTCGAGGTCACCCGCCTGAGGGGCTCCGCCGAGGGCACCCGCCTCCTGGGTCCCGTGGAGGGCGGTCGCGGCCGAGGCGGTGTCGGTGGTCGTGTCGGTGGTCGTTTCGCTGGCCGCGGCTGCCGGGGGTCCCATGGGCCCGGCGCTTCCGTCGGTCGTCGCTGTCATGGCTTCCCCTTCGTGCAGTCGGTGTACTTCCGCGTACGTCTGCTTCTTCGGGTCTGCCGTCGGCCGGCGCCGGGTGGCGCCGGCCGGCGACTGCGAACTCATATCAGAGCGATGGTGATCATCTCTTCCGTACGACGACGAAATCGGCCAGCGCGGTGAGCTGGTCCCGGACGTGGGCCGGCAGGTCCACGTCGTACAGGGCCCGGATGGCGATGGCGTGCTGACGGCGGGCCTCCTGGGAGGTCCACTCCCGGCCGCCGGCCTCCTCGATGAGGGCGGCGCGGGTGGCGAACTCCTCCTCCGAGAAGGATTCGAGGTCGCTGCTCTTGGCGTCGGCGGCGAGCAGTTCGCCGAGCCGCTCGGAGGCGGGGCCGCCGGCGGCGAGGGCGGCGACGACCGGCAGCGACTTCTTGCGCTGACGCAGGTCGGACCAGGTCTGCTTGCCGGTGGCCACCGGGTCGCCCCAAATGCCGAGCAGATCGTCGACCGCCTGGAAGGCGAGGCCCAGGTGGTAGCCGTACTCCTCCAGCTTGTCGGCGGTGCGGTCGTCCGCGCCGCCGAGGACGGCGCCGATGGAGACGGCGCAGGCGAGGAGGGCGCCGGTCTTGTTGCCCTCCATCTCCAGGCACTCCTCGACGGTGACCCGCTCGCGGTGCTCGTAGGAGATGTCCTGCGCCTGCCCGTCGATGAGCTTGCGGGTGGCGGTGGTCAGCCGGCGGGTGGCCCGGCCGGCCTCGACGGTGCCGAGTTCCAGCAGCAGCTCGTTGGCGAGGGCGAAGAGGGCGTCGCCGACCAGGATCGCCTGGGCGGGGCCGTGCACCTTCCACACCGTGTCGCGGTGGCGGCGCTGCTCGTCGCCGTCCATCAGGTCGTCGTGCAGCAGCGAGAAGTTGTGGACCAGCTCCACGGCGACGGCACCGGGGATGCCGACCTCGGGGGCGGCGCCCGCCGCCTCGGCGGAGATCAGGGCGAGCGCGGGGCGGACGGCCTTTCCGCCGTCGCCGTCGGCGGCGTTGCCGTGGGCGTCGATCCAGCCGAAGTGGTAGGCGGCCACGGTGTCCATGGGCGGCGCGAGGCGGTCGACGGCCGCCCGCAGGACGGGTGTGGACAGGGCGCGGCCCCGTTCCAGCAGTGCGGCGACGTCCGCGGTGTCGACGGCCGGATTCCCCGGGCTCACAGTCGGCACGGTCTCTCCTCTAGTTCCGGTACTCACACTCATGCCGCCTCCTGCAGCGGATGGTCGTAGCGGCGGCCGAGGGCGGAGAGCGCGGCGCCCGCGGCGCTGAAACCGCTGCGGACGGCACCCTCCATGGTCGCGGGCCAGCCGGTGGCGGTCCACGCGCCGGCCAGGTGGAGGCCGGGTGCGTGGGTGCGGGCGCCGGGGCGGAGCCGGCCGACGCCTGGGGTCGGGGCGAACGTGGCGGTCCGCTCCCGGGTGACGAAGAAGTCCCGGATCCCGGCGCCGCGGGCGGCCGGCAGCAGCCGCTCCAGCTCGGGGAGGTAGCGCTCGCGCAGGACGGCGACGGGCTCGTCGATGTCGTCCTGCGCGGCGGACTGGGAGACCGCCAGATACTGGCCGCCGCCGGTCAGGCCGGAGGACTCGGTGCGGTCGAAGACCCACTGGACCGGGGAGCCGAGCGCGGTGAAGAACGGCTGCCGCAGCACCTTGCGGTCGTAGACGACGTGCAGGTTGAGGATGGGGGCGGAGCCGATGTCGAGGAGCCGGTCGGGGTCGTCGAGGGCGCCGTCGGGCAGCAGTTCGCGGGTCTCGCGCTGCGGCACGGCGAGCACGACCGTGTCGGCCTCCAGGGTCTCCCCCGGCACCTGGACGGCCCAGCGTCCGTCGTGGGTGCGGGTGATCCGCTCGGCCTTGGTGCGCAGCTCGACGCGTACGCCGAGGGAGTCCAGCGCCTTGCCCGCGAGGGTGTCGTGGAGCTCGCCGAGCGGGACGTGCGCCCAGCCGATGTCGGCGGCGCCGGGCTCGGAGAGCAGGCCGGTCTTGAAGACCATCGCGGCCAGGCCCATGGAGGCGTGCGGCGCGGTGGCGTTGAGGGTGGCGACGCCGACCAGGTCCCACAGGGCCTCGACGGCGCGGGGGGACTGGCCGTGGCGGCCGAGCCAGGTGGCGAAGTCGATGCCGTCGAGGGCCGGGTCGGCGGGGTCGAGCTTCTTCAGCGCGAGCGCGGCGCGGGCGACGGAGGCGCGCTCGGCGAGCGAGAGGTGCGGATAGCCGGCGAGGCTCTGCGCCAGGTGCAGCGGCACGGGCAGCGCGGTGCGCCGCAGCCGCCCGAGCCGCGGTCCGCGCGGGTGCCCGACGTCGAGCACGGGCACGTCGAGCCGCGGCTGTACGGGGGCGAGGTGGGCGCCGCCGATCCGCTCGAGGAACCAGCGGTACGCGGTGCAGCAGCGCAGGTAGACGTGCTGACCGTTGTCCACGGTCAGGTCCCCGCGCTTGAACGAGAAGGCGAGCCCGCCGAGCCGCGGCCGCCCTTCGAGCAGCGTGACCCGGACACCGGCCTCGGCGAGCTGCAACGCGGTGGTCACTCCGGCGAGCCCACCGCCGACGACGACGGCACGGGGCCGCGACCCACCGTGCCCGACCGTCCCGCCCGTGCGCGGCCGTCCGCCCGCGACCTCGTCCACCGGCCCACCTGCCTGCGGCCGGTGTCCCGCGTCGATTCCCTCGTCGGCGGTCATGCGGCCTCCCTTCGGAGCGTCATGGTCAGGGACGCGCGGCGCCCGGCGCGGGTTGTCCCGCCGCCTCCGGAACGCGCCGCGGCGGCGCGCCCCTCTCCCCCGGCCAGGGGCCGGCAGGGCGCCGTCGGCGCGGCAGCGGGGTCATGTGCGCGGACGACGGAGTCAGCCTGATGAGCGGACCCGGCCACGGAAAGCGGCCGCGCCGCACGGGAACCAGGGGCCGCCGCGCCCCGGGCGACCGGGCCGGCAGACCCGGCCACGGACAGCGGCCGCACCGCACCGGAGTCGCCGACGAGGGTCGTCGCGCCCCGGACGACCGGGGCGGCGGAGCCGGCCACCGGCAGCGGCCCCTCCGCACGGGAACCAGGGGCCGCCGCGCGCCGGACGACCGGGGCCGCCTGGCCTACGGGTCCGGCCACAGCCACGGACAGCGGCTGCCCACCGCGCCCACGCCGGGGCCGGGGCGTGGGTGAGACGCCGCCTGCGGCGGAACGGCCGGCCGGCGCCACCGCGGCGGCGTCGGGGGCGGAGGGGGGCGCGCTCAGGGCAGTCCGGGCGTGGGTCACGCGGGCCTCCTGGGCGTGCGGCGGGAGATGTGGCGGGTGTCGAGGCCGGAGAGGCCGCGGACGGCCACGTAGGCCTTCTCGTGGCCGGGGAGCGAGACGCGGCCGCGCAGGACGGCTTCGGGGTCGCGTTCGATCCGGTCGAGCAGGCGGCGGTAGATGCCGGCCATGGCGGCCACGCAGGCGCCGCTGCGCCGGTCCAGCATCGGCAGGAGCCGGTAGCCCTCGGCGAAGAGGGCGCGGGCGCGGCGGACCTCGAAGTGCACCAGGCCGGCGAAGTCGGCACCCGCGGGCGGGGTGGCGCCGCCGAAGCCGTCGGAGCAGCCGAACTTGGCCAGATCGTCGGCCGGCAGATAGACGCGGCCGTTGCCGGCGTCCTCCCGGACGTCGCGGAGGATGTTGGTGAGCTGGAGCGCGAGGCCCAGCGTGTCGGCGTACTCGGGGGCGCGGTCGGCGCCCGGCGCGCCGGGCTGGGTGCCGAAGACACCGAGGGAGAGCCGTCCGATGGCACCGGCCACGCAGCGGCAGTAGACCTTGAGGTCGTCCCAGGTCTCGTAGACCTCGCCGCGCACGTCCATGAGGACGCCGTCGATGAGCTCGTCGAGCCCGTCGAGCGGGATCGGGAAGCGGCGGGCGGAGTCGGCGAGGGCGACGGCGACCGGGTCGGTGTCGTCCTCCTCGATCTCCCCGGCCCGGATCCGGCCGAGGAGCGTGCGGGTGGCCTCCAGCCGGTCCTTCTTCTCGGCGGGCGGGAGCGGCCCGTCGCCGATGTCGTCGACCCGGCGCGAGAACGCGTAGAGCGCCGACATGGCCTGCCGCTTGTCGGTCGGCAGGAGCCGGATCCCGTAGGCGAAGTTGCGGGCCTGCCCGCCGGTCACGGCCTCGCAGTAGCTGTACGCGGCCTGGACCGGCGCGGACGGCTGCGGCTGTTCCTCCACGGTGCGGCTCACCCCTCTCTCCGCGCCGCGAGCAGGACGCCGCCCGCCCGGCGCATAAGCCTCGGTTTGTCGGCCTTGGGCGGCCCGGGCAGGACGTCGAAGCCGGCGGCGGCGATCGCGTCGAGTGCCGCGTAACCCCCGGCGGTGAAGCCGGCGAGCAGCAGACGGAGCCGGCCGTGGACGCTGCCGACGAGCGGGGCGCCGGCGTCGAGCAGGGCGCGCGCCCGGTCCGCCTCGAAGGCGATCAGCGCGCGCACCGAGGCTCCGGCGGTGGGGCGGGCGAGGTCGTCCTCGGTGACGTGGAACCGCTTCAGGTCCTCGGCGGGCAGGTAGATCCGGTCGCGGCCCAGGTCCTCGGCGACGTCCTGGAGGTGCTCGACGATCTGCAGCGCCGTGCAGATCTCGTCGGAGCGGCGGATCCGCTCGGGGGTGGCGGTGCCGGTGATGCCGAGGACGAGCCGGCCGACGGGGTTGGCGGAGAGCTCGCAGTAGGCCACGAGGTCGTCGTAGGTCTCGTAGCGGCGGACCAGCTGGTCCTGGCGATTGGCGGCGACGAGTCCGAGGAACGGCTCCGGGGTGAGCCCGCACCGCTCGACGGTGGGGCCGAGGGCGCGCAGCAGCGGATGGCGGGGGGCGCCGTCGGCCGGGTCGAAGACGCGCATGAGGTCGGTCTCGAAGGCGTCCAGGAGGGCGAGGCGGTCCTGGGCGCGCTCGGGGGCGACGCCGAGGTGCCGGGCGTCGGCGCCGCCGGGGGCGAGATCGCCGTCGCCGATGTCGTCGACCAGGCGGGCGAAGCCGTACACCGCCATCAGGTCGTCCCGCCAGGCGCGCGGCAGGAAGAAGGGGGCCACGGGGAAGTTCTCGTCCGCGGCCTTGCCGAGTGTGGCGTGCGAGGAGGCGTCGGGGCGCGCCTGCCGGGTTCCCGTCACCGGCCGCTGCCCGACGCGGGGACGGCGACACCCTCGTGGAGCTGGAGATTCTGCGTCATGGCCGTCATATCTCCCGTTCTACACTGCGGATCCAATCCATCCTATTTCGGACACGCCGCCGACCCCTGCCCGTGGCTCAGCGCCCGGTGGCCGGGCGCCGAGGGGTATCGCCCCACTTGCCGCGAAACAGACCGGTACAGCTTACGTCGCACGAGGCTTCGTGCCGCGCCGGGGCCCCGCCGGAGCGTCGGGCGCCCGGCGTCGACGCCGAGAGATCCGCCAACCTTCCCACCAGGTACGGAAGTTCACCTGATGGACACCTTCGGCACGGCCGTGTTCAGGGGACGCGGGTGCCGGACACGACCATGGCGAGGGTGCACTCGACGACGTCGTCCCTGCGCTGGGCGGGCAGGCGGCGCAGCGGGCCTTCGAGCAGGAGGAGGGACAGTCCGTGCACGGCCGACCACGCCGCCGCCTCGACGGCGGGGCGGGCGGCGCGCGGCGGGCGGGCGGTGGCGGCGAGGGCGGTGAGCGCGTCGGTGAGCAGCGTGAACGCGCGCACCTCGCCGGCGCAGGTCCCGGGGTCGGGGTCGGTCTCGGTGCCGGCGTGGGCGTCGGGTTCGTCGCCGGCGGTACGCAGGACGGCGAAGGCGGAGCGGTAGAGGCCGGGCTGGGCGACGGCGAAGTCGATGTAGCCGCGGCAGAGGGCCGCGAGCCGGGCCTCGGCGGCGAGGACGGGGTCGTCGGCGCCGGGGGCGCGGGAGGCGGTCCGCTCCATGGCGTCGGCGAGTGCTCGCCTGGCGTGGTCGCGGACGGCCGCGAGGAGCTCCCCACGGCCTTCGAAGTGCCGGTAGGCGGCGGTGGGCGAGACGCCGACGCGACGGGCCGCCTCACGGAGTACGACCCGTTCCGGGCCTCCTTCGGTGGCGAGGTCGACGGCCGCGCAGAGGAGGGCGTTGCGCAGATCGCCGTGGTGGTAGGTCTTTCCTCCCGAGATCGCTGCCATGCGCTCATCCTGCCCGATGTTGACCGCATGAACATTCCGGGTGGGTTCCCGACGCGCGAAAACCGGACGGTTCCGGACACGAAACCGCCCCCGCCGATCGGGTCGGCGGGGGCGGTCGGGAGGCCGGAGGGCGACCGGGGCTACTTGCCGGTCTCGCGCTCGTAGGCGGAGATGACCTCGTCGGTCGGGCCGTCCATGAGCAGTTCGCCCTTCTCCAGCCACAGCACGCGGTCGCAGGTGTCGCGGATCGACTTGTTGCTGTGGCTGACCAGGAAGACCGTGCCGGCCTCCTTGCGCAGCTCGCGGATGCGCTCCTCGGAGCGGATCTGGAACTTGCGGTCACCGGTCGCGAGCGCCTCGTCGATCATGAGGACGTCGTGCTGCTTGGCGGCCGCGATGGCGAAGCGGAGCCGGGCGCCCATGCCGGAGGAGTAGGTCCGCATCGGCAGCGAGATGAAGTCGCCCTTCTCGTTGATGCCGGAGAAGTCGACGATGTCCTGATAGCGGCTCTTGATCTCGTCCCGGGTCATGCCCATGGCGAGGCCGCCGAGGATCACGTTGCGCTCACCGGTCAGGTCGCTCATCAGCGCCGCGTTGACGCCGAGCAGGGAGGGCTGGCCGTCGGTGTAGACCTTGCCGCTCTCGGTGGGCAGCAGGCCGGCGATGGCGCGCAGCAGCGTCGACTTGCCGGAGCCGTTGGTGCCGATCAGGCCGATGGCCTCGCCGCGGTACGCGGTGAAGGAGACCCCGCGCACGGCGTGCACCTTGCGCACGCCGCGCTCGGTCTCGCCCTTGCGGCGGCGGATGATGCGGCTCAGGGCGGCGGTGGCGCTGCCCTTGCCGCCGGCGGCGCCGTTGACCCGGTAGACGATGTGGACGTTGTCCGCGATGACGGTGGGCACGCGGTCCTGGGTGTCGTGGTCAGCCACGGCCGTACCTCTCCTCGGCCTTCCAGAAGTAGACGAAGCCGCCGACGCCGATCACCAGGGACCAGGCCGCGGTGATGGCCCAGACGTGCGGCGGCAGGTTCGAGGCCCCGTAGCCGTCGATCAGCGCGAAGCGGATCAGGTCCATGTGCAGGGCGGCCGGGTTGTACTGGAGGAGGTCGGCGATCCAGGCCGGCTGGTCCTTCAGCATCACCGGGATGGAGAACATCACGCCGGACGCGTACATCCAGGTGCGCATGATGAAGGGCATCAGCTGGGCGAGGTCCGGCGTCTTGGCGCCCATCCGCGCCACGATCATGGCGAGACCGGCGTTGAAGACGAACTGCAGCACCAGGGCGGGCAGCATCAGCAGCCAGCTCAGGGCCGGGTAGCTGCCGAAGACCACGGCGATGACGATCAGCACGACCATCGAGAACAGCAGCTGCTGGAGCTGCTGGAGCGCGAACGAGATCGGCAGCGAGGCCCGCGGGAAGTGCAGCGCCCGCACCAGGCCGAGGTTGCCGGAGATCGCCCGCACACCGGCCATCACCGAGCTCTGGGTGAAGGTGAACACGAACACACCCGTCACGAGGAACGGGATGTACACCGACCGTGACATGCCCCGGTCCGCGTCGAGGATCAGCCCGAAGATCAGGAAGTAGACCAGCGCGTTCAGCAGGGGGGTGACCACCTGCCAGAGCTGTCCGAGCTTGGCCTGGCTGTACTGGGCGGTGAGCTTCGCCTGGGAGAAGGCCAGGATGAAGTGGCGCCGGCCCCACAGCTGGCGGATGTACTCCACGAGCCCCGGCCGGGCTCCGCTGACGGCGAGACCGTACTTCGCGGCCAGCTCGGCCGGACTCAGGCCGTCGTCGACGGACGGTCGGGTGCTCGTCACGACCCCACCGTCCCGGGATGTGTCACTCACAAGTCGAAACTTTCGTGTTCAAGATGCGCGGCAAGTCGGGTACCACGATGTCAGACGACGGGCGGGCGTCCCAGTCGGGTCAGCCGCCACACCGTACGCCACCGCATCGGGTGCCGAGGTCCGCAGGGGGCCGTCCAGCCCTCCCGGAAACCGCCGAACCAGGCCCTGAGAGCGGGTACGGAGGGTCGTCGTGCCAGGGTGAGCAGCAGCCACACGCCGAGATAGACCGGCACCAGGGGTGCGGGAAGATTGCGGCGAGCCAGCCAGACCCGGTTGCGGGCCACGTTGAAGTGGTACGTCGCGTGCCGGGACGGCGGGGTGGTGGGGTGCAGCAGCACCATGTCGGAACGGTAGTCGATCATCCAGTCGGCGTCGAGGGCCCGCCAGGCGAGATCGGTCTCCTCGTGCGCGTAGAAGAACGCGTCGGGCAGGCCGCCGACCTCGGCGAACACCTTGGTCCGTACGGCGTTGGCGCCGCCGAGGAAGGTGGTCACCCGCGAGGAGCGCATGGGGTCCGAGGCGCGCAGCCGCGGCACGTGCCGGCGCTGGGTGAGCCCGGTCTCCGGGTCGGCGATCCGGAAGCTGATGATGCCCAGGCGCGGATCGGCGGTGAAGGCCTGGCGGATCAGCTCCGCGGTGTCGGTGTTGGCCAGCAGTCCGTCGTCGTCGAGGAAGAGCAGCGCGTCGACGTCGGTGCCGCCGGGTCCGAACGCCTCGATGCCGACGTTGCGGCCGCCGGGGATGCCGACGTTCTCGGGCAGGGTCACCGAGCGGACGCCGTCGGGCAGGTCGGTGATCTCGACGCCCTGGCCGACGACGACGACCTCGATCGGGTCGCCCTCCTGCTTGGCGACGGAGTCGAGCAGGGCGCGCAGGTCGTCGGGCCGGTTGCCCATGGTGATGACGACGGCGCCCAGCTTCATCGGTGCGGTCATGACGGGCGCCCTCACTTCAGCCTGCTGGAGGCGAGGATCGACACCAGGTGCAGCACGGTCTGCAGCAGCGCGATGCCGGCCAGGACGGCGACGCCGAGCCGGGAGAGGAACAGGTCGCCCCGGATCTGGTCGCCGACGGCGAGGGCCAGGATCAGCAGGGAGGCCTCGATCCCCAGGATCAGGCGGTGGAACTTGAGCGCGGCGGCGGCCCGGCGGGCCAGCGCCATGCCGGAGGAGCGCGGCTCGGACGCGGCCTCCTTGACCGGCGGCAGACCGCCCTGGTGGCGGGCGACGCCGACGAGGTCGGTCTCGGCCTTGATCAGGATGGCGCCGAGCGCGGCGAGGGTGCCGAGGAAGGCCCACAGCCAGTCGATCCGGCCCGATCCCCACAGGTCGGCGGCGCGCAGGCCGAAGCCGACGAGCACGGCCGCGTCGCAGAGGTACGCGCCGACCCGGTCCAGGTAGACGCCGCCGAGCGAGAACTGCTGCTTCCAGCGGGCCACCTCGCCGTCGACGCAGTCGAGCAGCAGGTAGAGCTGGACCATGAGCACGCCGAGCAGCGCCCCGGGGATCCCGGGGATCAGCAGCGCGGGGGCGGCGAGGACACCGGCGAGGGTCATCACGTACGTGAGCTGGTTCGGCGTGACCTTGGTGTTCACCAGGTGACGGGTGATCCGCAGTGAGACCTCCCGCATGTACAGGCGGCCGCCCCAGTGTTCGCCGCTCCGCCGGTCCTTCACACCCGGCGGGTGGACGACCGGGCGGAGCTCAGCTACCGATGGCTTTTGCATAGTCGGCGTATGCGTCCCTGATCTCGTCGGCGGACAGGTCGAGGTGCTCGAGGATGGTGAAGCGGCCGGGCCGGGTCTGCGGGGCGAACTCCACCGCCCGCACGAACTCGTCGACGGTGAAGCCCATCTCCTCCGGCAGCACGGGCAGGCCGTGCCGGCGCAGGGTCTCCACGATCTGCGCGGACTCCTCGCGGGCCCCGCGCAGGTGCATGGCGAAGGCGGCGCCGAGGCCGCACTGCTCGCCGTGGCTGGCCGCCCGGGTGGGGTAGAGCAGGTCGAAGGCGTGGCTGATCTCGTGGCAGGCGCCCGAGGAGGGGCGGCTGTCGCCGCTGATCGACATGGCGATGCCGGACATCACCAGACCCTCGGAGAGGGTGACGAGGAAGTCGTCGTCGCCGACGCCGCCGGGGTGGCGGAGCACCGCCTCGCCCGCGCTGCGGGCCATGGCGGCGGCCAGGCCGTCGACCTTCTCGCCGGTCTCGCGGTGGGAGAGCTCCCAGTCGGCGATCGCGGAGAGGTTGGAGACGGCGTCGCCGATGCCGGAGCGGACGAAGCGGATCGGCGCGTCCCGGATCACGTCGAGGTCGATGACCAGCGCGATCGGGGTCGGCACACCGTAGGACCCGCGGCCGTTGTCGTTGTCCAGGGTGGAGATCGGCGAGCAGATCCCGTCGTGCGACAGGTTGGTGGCGATGGCGACGAGCGGCAGGCCGACTCGGGCCGCCGCGTACTTGGTCACGTCGATGATCTTGCCGCCGCCGAGCGCGACGACCGCGTCGTAGCGCTTGCCGCGCATGGCGTCGGCGAGCTTGACGGCCTCGTCGATGGTGCCGCCGGCGACCGGATACCAGTCGGCGTCCGGGAGCTCGGCCGCGAAGCGGTCACGCAACTTCAGGCCGGAGCCGCCGCTGATGGCGACGGCGATCCGCCCGTTGCTGGAGATCCGCTGGTCCGCGAGGAGCGCGGACAGGTCGTCCAGCGCTCCTCCGCGGATGTCGACGACGACCGGCGACGGAATGAGCCGGGTCAGTACTGGCACGCGATGTCACGGCCCTTCGCCAGGTCGTCGTGGTTGTCGATCTCCACCCACTTCACGTCGCCGATGGGCGCGACGTCGACGGTGAAGCCGCGGTTGACGAGCTCCTGGTAGCCGTCCTCGTAGTAGAGGTCGGGGTCGCGCTCGAAGGTGGTCTTCAGGGCGTCGGCGAGCTCCTCGGCGGCCTCGGCCTCGATGAGGGTGACGCCGATGTACTCACCGGTCGCGTCGGCCGGGTCCATCAGCTTGGTGATCTTCTGGACGCCCTTGCCCTCGGCGGTGACGACCTTCATCTCCTCGTCGGCGAGGTTCTTCACCGTGTCGAGGGCGAGGATGATCTTCTGGCCGTTGCCGCGGGCGGCGAGCAGGGTCTTCTCGACGGAGACCGGGTGGACGGTGTCGCCGTTGGCGAGGATCACACCGCGCTTGAGGACCTCACGCGCGCACCACAGGGAGTAGGCGTTGTTCCACTCCTCGGCCTTGTCGTTGTCGATGAGCGTCAGGGAGATCCCGTACTTCGCCTCCAGGGCCTCCTTCCGCGCGTACACGGCCTCCTTGCGGTAGCCGACGACGATCGCGGCCTCGGTGAGACCGACCTCGGCGAAGTTCTTCAGCGTGAGGTCGAGCACGGTGAGAGAACCGTCACCCGCCGGGTCCACGGGCACGAGGGCCTTCGGGAGCGTGTCGGTGTAGGGGCGCAGACGCCGTCCGGCACCGGCTGCCAGTACGAGGCCAATCATGCTGTCTCTCCTTCGTCATGTACGGCGGGTGCTCCGGAGGAGACCCAGAAGCGGACGGACTCCACGAGCACCACGAGGCCCACGGCGGCCGCGAGAGCGGCGAGCGCCGAGGTGAAGTCATTGCCGCGGTTCGCCGTCAGAGCGGCGAGTACGGCCACCACGAGCGTGCGTCCCTCGTGGCCGCCGATGGTGCGCACCAGCCAGGCCGGCGGCGCGCCGGCGTTGCCGCGGATGCGGTACACCGTGTCGTAGTGATGGTAGGCGACCGCCGCGACCAGCCCGAATGCGGCGGGCAGTGCCTGCGCGGAGTCGGCCTTGGCCGCGAGGATGAGGATCGTGGCGTACTCGGCGGCGCGGAAGACGGGCGGGACGAGCCAGTCGAGGGCGCCCTTGAGGGGCGCGGCGACGGCGAGGCCGGAGAGCAGGGCGTAGGCGACGGCGGCGCCCACGACGGCCCAGCCGGGGCCGGTGAGTGCGGCGGTGACCAGCAGGGCCGCCGCGCCGAGCGCGGCGAGCAGCGGAGCGAGGATTCCCGCGCGGGGACGGGGGCGGGCGGTGAGGCGGGCGACGGCCTCGGCGAGCGGGCCCGTGTCCGCGAGGTCCGCCAGCGCCCGCGCCGCGCCGTCCGTACGGGGCGCCTTGCGCGAGAGCGAGCGGAGCAGGCGGCCGGCGGTGGTGTAGCAGGCGCCGAAGGCACAGCCGACGATGAGCGCCCAGAAGACGATCCGGGGACTGGTGACGGCGGTGAGGACGGCGATCATCGCCCAGCGTTCGCCGATCGGAAGGATGATCATGCGGCGTGCCCAGACGGTCCAGCCGACGTTGTCGAGCCGGTTGGACAGGGCGAGGCTGGTCTTGGCGGTGGTGCCCGCGCTCTGGGCGTTCGCCTCGTTGAAGGAGAAGTCCACGACATGCCGGCAGGTCATGAGGATCATCGCGCCCAGCGCGAGGAACCAGACGTCGTCGCCGTCGCGGGCGGCGCCGAGGGCGAGCCCGGCGTAGAAGGAGTACTCCTTGGCCCGGTCGAAGGTGGCGTCGAGCCAGGCGCCCATCGTGGAGTACTGCAGGGAGTAGCGGGCGAGCTGCCCGTCGGTGCAGTCGAGGACGAAGGAGACCAGGAGCAGCACGCCGGCCGCGACATAGCCGCCGCGGTCGCCGGTGGCGGCGCAGCCGGCCGCGATCAGCGCGGTGAGCAGCGAGGCGGTGGTGACCTGGTTGGGGGTGAGTCCGCGGCGCGCGCACCAGCGGGCGATGTAGCGCGAGTACGGGCTGATGAAGAAGGTGGTGAAGAAGCCGTCGTGGGCCTTGACGGCGGAGCGCAGCCGTACGGCCTCCTCGTCGACGGCCTCGACGGCGGCGCGCGCCCGGTGGCGGCCTTCGGGGTCGTCGGGGACGGCGGCGACGAGGGTGCCGAGCTGCGGCCGGTGGACGGCGACGCCGTCGGCGTCGAGCGCGGCGGCGAGGGAGTCGGGGAGGGGCTCCGCGAGCGGGCCGGGGTGCTCGGCCACGCCGTGGTCGGCGGCCGCCGCGTGGTTTCCGGCCACGGGCGCGGCGGTGGCGGCCGTGTCGAGCGCGCGGGCCAGGGCCGGTCGGGCCTCGGGCTGCGCGGTGAGCACGCCGGGCGCGGCGGCGGCCGGGAAGCGGGGGTCGGTGAGGGCGAGCCGCAGGGCGTGGAGGTGGCCGACGAAGCGGGGGTCCACGAGGGCGACGCGCTGTCCGGAGGGCACGCCCGCGAGCAGGGCGCCGGTCTCGCGGGGGCCGGAGGCGACCTCGACGTGGAAGCCGAGGGACCGCAGATCGGCGTCGAGCGACGATCCGGGTACCGGCGGACCGGTGAGGATGGCGGTCGACAGGGCGAACTCACTCCTTGGAGCTGGCGGACGGGCCGGCGGGGCCCACGGCACGGCCCCGGGCGCGGCGATGCGGCCCGGCACCGGGCGGCGGCACGTCGGCTGAGGCTATCGGATGACGGAAGCGCGAGTTCACCGAGGTTTCGCGGCACGGCCTCCCCCGGGCCGCCTCGCGTCCGCACGGGTGCGCCAGGTCTCGTGGAGATCATCATGGGCGATCGGCGGCCCGGCCTCCAAACCGTACCGGGAGCCCTCCGGGCGCAGGGTTTCGGCCACACCCTGACCGAAGGGCATCATCGCAGGTCAGAGCATATGACAACGGTGTTCAGTGCCGTGTTGCGGATACCCCCTACCCGTAGTTCACTTGCGCATCGCAGACACCACCGAGCACGTCGTCGACACCATCGGGAGGCCTTGTCATGGGGGCTGGACACGACCACGGGCACAGCCACGGCGGACCTCCGCCGAGCGGCACCGCGGCGCTGGCGTACCGGAACCGACTCCGGATCGCACTCGGCATCACGCTCTCCGTGATGGTGATCGAGATCGTCGGCGGCATCCTCGCCGACTCGCTCGCCCTGATCGCCGACGCGGCCCACATGGCGACCGACGCCGTCGGCCTCGCGATGGCACTGCTCGCCATCCACTTCGCCAACCGGCCGCCGGCCGGCAACCGCACCTTCGGCTACGCGCGCGCCGAGATACTCGCGGCGCTCGCGAACTGTCTGCTGCTGCTCGGCGTCGGCGGCTATGTGCTGTTCGAGGCGATCCAGCGGTTCATCGAGCCGGCCGAGACCCGCGGCGGGCTCGCCATCGCCTTCGCCGTGGTCGGTCTGGTCGCCAACATCGTCTCCCTCTCGCTGCTCATGCGCGGCCAGAAGGAGAGCCTGAACGTGCGCGGCGCCTATCTGGAGGTCCTCGCCGACGCGCTGGGCTCGGTGACGGTGATCGTCGCCGCGGGCGTCATCCTGCTCACCGGCTGGCAGTACGCGGACCCGATCGCCTCGATCGTGATCGGCCTGATGATCGTGCCGCGCACGGTGAAGCTGCTGCGGGAGACGCTGGACGTGCTCCTGGAGTCCGCCCCCAAGGGCGTCGACATGGCCGAGGTGCGGTCGCACATCCTGGCCCTGCCGGGCGTCGAGGACGTGCACGACCTGCACGCCTGGACGATCACCTCGGGGATGCCGGTGCTGTCCGCGCACGTGGTGGTGACCCAGGACGCGCTGGACGCGGCGGGTCACGAGAAGATGCTGCACGACCTCCAGGGCTGCCTGGGCTCGCACTTCGACGTGGAGCACTGCACCTTCCAGCTGGAGCCGGCCGGCCACGCGGAGCACGAGGCCAAGCTCTGCCTGTGACGGGGGGCCGTCACTGTTAGCCTGGTGCGGTTCGTCACGGCACGGAGACGTGAGCACGGAGTGGAGAGGAGCTGAGGTCGATGACCGTCGCGATGGAGGCCGCCCGCAGCGGCGGCGCCCGGTCGTCCCTCAGCTTCCGGGTCTCCGGCTGACCTGACTCTTCCGTCGGCCGGGACCCCTCACACCCAAGGGTTTCCCACGTTGTCCGACAACGACCTCACCACCCAGGCGCTTCACGACGCCTTCTTCGCCCTGCACCACGGCCTTCCGCGGCAGGGCCCCGGCTCCGACACCACCACCCGCCGGCTGCTCGCCCTGGCCGGGCCGCTGCCCGCGCGTCCGCGCGTGCTCGACCTCGGCTGCGGTCCCGGCCGCTCCGCCCTGCTGCTCGCCGCCGAGGCGGGCGCGGAGGTGACCGCGGTCGACCTGCACGAGCCGTTCCTGGCCGAACTGCGGGAGGCCGCCGCCGCCCGTGGCCTCGACAGGCGGATCCGCACCCTGCGCGCCGACATGGGCGCGCTGGAGGACCTGCCCGACGGCTCCTTCGACCTGGTCTGGGCCGAGAGCTCGGCCTACGCGATCGGCTTCGACCGGGCGCTGGCCGAGTGGCGCCGGCTGCTCGCCCCGCACGGCACGCTGGTGGTCACCGAGTGCGAGTGGACCACCGACGAGCCCGGGCCGGTGGCCCGCGCCTTCTGGGAGCGGCACTACCCGCTCCGTACCACCGCCGGGAACACGGCCGCGGCGGTCGCCGCCGGCTATCACGTCCACGGCGTCGTCCCGCAGCCCGAGAGCGACTGGGACGAGTACTACGGTCCGCTCTCCCAGCGGGCCGCGGCCGCCGATCCGACGGCACCCGGCATGGCCGGGGCGCTGGCCGCGACCCGGGAGGAGCTGGAGCTGCGCCGCGAGCACGGCGGCGACTACGGCTACACCGGCTATGTGCTGCGCCCCGCCGACCCGCGCTGGCGGACCCGGGCGGAGACGGCGGCCGACGTCCCCCGCGTACGGGAGATCAACACGTCGGCCTTCCCGACCCCGGCGGAGGCGGGTCTGGTCGACGCCCTGCGCGAGGACCCGGATGCCTGGCTGCCGGGGCTCTCGTACGTGGCGGAGGCCCCGGACGGCACGGTGGCGGCGTACGCGCTGATCACCCGCTGCCATGTGGACGGCGTCCCCGCGGCGGCGCTCGCGCCCGTCGCGGTGGCTCCGGCGTACCAGCGCACGGGCGCCGGGCAGGCCGTCGTGCGGGCGGTGCTCGACGCGGCGCGGCTGCGCGGGGAGCGGCTCGTGCTCGTGCTGGGCCACCCGGAGTACTACCCACGGTTCGGGTTCGTACGTGCGTCCGCGTATGGGATCAAGCCAGCCTTCGAGGTTCCGGACGAGGCGATGATGGCGCTCGATCTCGGCGGTTCCGGGGCCGTCGCCCGGGGCACCCTCTCGTATCCGGCGGCTTTCGGGGTCTGACGCTCCGGTGCTCCCGCCGCGCCGGATGTACTCCGGTGCGGTGGGAGCGGCCATGTCCGGCCGCCGAAGTACGGACAAGCCGGTTTTGTACGGCAGACTGAGGTGGCCCCTCAGGGCGAGGACCGAAGCGAAGGATGGGTATGCCGACCACACCAGCCACCGTGGCCCACAGCTCCTCGAACGGCAGCCTGCCGGTCGCGGCCGAGGCGCCGATCTTGCTCGAACTGGTCGACGAGGACGGCGTCACGATCGGTACGGCGGAGAAGCTCGCCGCCCATCAGGCGCCGGGGCAGCTGCACCGGGCCTTCTCGGTCTTCCTCTTCGACGAGGCGGGGCGGCTGCTGCTCCAGCGGCGCGCCCTGGGCAAGTACCACTCCCCCGGCGTCTGGTCGAACACCTGCTGCGGCCACCCCTACCCGGGCGAGGCGCCGTTCGCGGCGGCCGCCCGGCGCACCTTCGAGGAGCTGGGCGTCTCGCCGTCGCTGCTCGCGGAGGCGGGGACGGTCCGCTACAACCACCCGGACCCGGCCTCGGGCCTGGTGGAGCAGGAGTTCAACCACCTCTTCGTCGGCCTGGTGCAGTCGGGAGTGCGGCCCGACCCGGAGGAGGTCGAGGAGACCGCCTTCGTGACCGCGGCCGAGCTCGCCGAGCGCCACGCGACCGCGCCGTTCTCCGCCTGGTTCATGACGGTGCTCGACGCGGCGCGCCCGGCGATCAAGGAGCTGACGGGTCAGTCCGGGGGCTGGTGAACTCGGGGAGTCCCGGTGCGGTGCCGGGCAGTGGTCCTGGCACCACGCTCGGCAGCACCGGTCCGGTCGGCGCCCCGCCCGGTACGAACGGGTTCAGGGGCAGCGCCGCCCAGATGATCTTGCCGCCGCTCGCGGTGTGCTCGACGTCGCAGGCGCCGCCGGACTCCAGCGCGATCTCCCGGACGAGCAGCAGTCCGCGCCCGCCGGTCTGGCCCCAGTCCGCTTCCAGGGCCTTGGGGCGGTAGGGGTGGTTGTCCTCGACGGACACCCGGACCCATTCCGCCCCGATCGCCACCTCCACCGCTATCTCCGGGGAGAGCAGCGCGGCGTGCTTGACCGCGTTGGTGACCAGCTCGGAGACGATGAGGAGCAGTCCCTGGACGGTGTCGTCGTGGACCGGGACGCTCTGCCTGATGAGAAGGTCGCGGACGGCGTGCCGGGCCTGCGGCACGGAGACGTCGACCGCGGGAGCGGTGAACCGCCAGACCCCTTCGTAGGACGGTGGCCGGGCGGGGACGCTCCCGCGGCTCTCCATAGTCCGGCTCCCGCCCTCGTGCTCGATTGTCGCCACAGGTCGAGTCTTGGGAATCCGCGGGTCCGGCTCGGGAAACTGACCAGAAATCGACACCTATCGATCGACTTCTGATCGGGTGAGTATGCCAACGTCAGTTGTTCGACTACTCCTGATCTCCTGCTGACGACTTCGGAGGACGGGCGTCCGGTGTGACCATACTGACGATACGGCGACCCCCGATTCCCATCGCGATCAGACCGAGACCGTCGAAGAGCAGCGCGAGCGAGAAGAACGTCCCGAGGACGTACCGGCTGCTGTCCGGCCAGTCGAAGAGCACCAGCAGGCCCAGCAGCAGCCCGAAGGCGCCCTGCAGCAGCGTCCAGCCGAACTGCGGGCCGCGCACCACCACGCTGCCGACCAGACGGAACACCCCGCCGGTCAGGAAGAGCAGGGCCGCGAACATGGTCAGCGCCTCGGCGGAGCCCTCCGGGTGCCGGATGACGACCAGGCCGGCCGCGATGTTCAGCGCGGCGACCACCACCGCGAGCCAGAAGTAGTTGCTGCCGCGCGACTCGATGGCGTGCAGCAGGCCGACGACCCCGCCGATCAGCAGCAGCCAGCCGAAGAGCAGCATCGAGGTCAGGGTGGCGACACCGGTGTAGATCAGTCCGACCACGCCGGCGAGCACGAGCAGGACGCCGAGGGCGGCCAGCCAGCCGAAGCTGCGGCTGAGCTTCCTCCCCTCACGGGCCAGCTCGTCCCTGAGCTCGCCGTCCCGCGGGCCGTCCGGGGGGCCGTCCGTCCTGTCCTGCGGGGGCGTGTCCTTGCGGGCCATGGGCGTCTCCTCCTCGCACCCCCTTCTTGATCGTACGTAGCGGGGGCCCGGATAGCATCCGGCGCATGGAGCCGCAGCTGACCGTCAGCGTCGTCGACGAGGTCGCCACCGTCGTCATCGCCAACCCCGCCAAGCACAACGCCATGACCGCGGGCATGTGGCGGTCCCTGCCCGGACTGCTCGCCCCGCTCGCCGCCGACCCTGCGGTGCGCGCCCTCGTGCTCACCGGCGCGGGCGAGACCTTCTGCGCCGGGGCCGACATCTCGACGCTGCGCGAGCCGGGCGACGAGCAGCAGGCCCTCGCGGTCCGCGCCGAGGAGGCGCTCGCCGCCTTCCCCAAGCCGACCCTCGCCGCGATCCGCGGCTACTGCGTCGGCGGAGGCAGCCAGCTCGCCGCCGCGTGCGACCTGCGCTTCGCCGAGGAGGGCGCCCGCTTCGGGGTGACCCCGGCGAAGCTCGGCATCGTCTATCCCGCCTCCTCCACCCGGCGCCTCGCCGCCCTGGTCGGCCCGTCGGCCGCCAAGTACCTGCTCTTCTCCGGCGAGTTCATCGACACCGCACGCGCGCTGCGGACCGGACTCGTGGACGAGGTGCACCCGGTGGGCGAACTCGACAAGCGGGTCGCCGAGTTCACCCGTACCCTCGTCTCCCGCTCCCTGCTCACCCAGGCCGCGGCCAAGGAGTTCGCCGACGGGCGCACCGACCGGGACGCGCACTGGGCCGAGCAGGCGCGCGGCAGCGGCGACACCGCGGAGGGTGTCGCCGCCTTCCTCGAACGCCGCGCGGCACGCTTCACCTACGGGCGCTGACGGGACCGGCTACGGCTCCTGGACGAGGACCTTCTCCGCCTTGCCGCGCCAGTGGGCGACGATCGCGGCCGGGGCCTTCTCGGGCGAGCCGGCGTCGTAGGGCGGCTGCGGGTCGTACTCGGTGAGCAGCTGGATGGTCTGCGCGGTCTCGTCGCCGGCGATGCGGCCGATCAGGTGCAGGGCCATGTCGATGCCGGAGGAGACCCCGGCGGCCGTGACGTACTTGCCGTCGAGGACGACGCGCTCGCCGGTCGGTTCGGCGCCCAGCGGGACGAGGTCGTCCAGCGCCAGCCAGTGGCTGGTGGCGCGGCGGCCCTTCAGCAGCCCCGCCCCGCCGAGGACGAGGGAGCCGGTGCACACCGAGGTGGTCCAGGTGCTGGCGGCGTCGGCGGCGCGCAGCCAGGCGAGGATCTCCGGGTCGTGCATGGCGTCGCGCGAGCCCGGCCCGCCGGGGACCAGGACGATGTCGGGCCGCGGCACGTCCCCGAGCGCCTTCTCGGCGACGAGGGCGAGGTTGCCCTGGTCGCCCATGACGGGGCCGGGCTCCTTGGCGACGAAGACGACCTCGGCGCCGGGCAGGCGCCCGAGGAGCTCGTAGGGCCCGATGGCGTCGAGCGTGGTGAGGCGGTCGTAGAGCAGGACGGCGATCTGCACGTCGGTGGTCCTTCCTGGTCGGATGACGGGGATTCGGGTGCCCGGGGCGGCGATGGTGGCGGGGCCCGGGTCACGGGGCCGGGGTGACGGGGGCGTGGAAGCGGCGGCGGTAGTCCGCCGGTGCGGTGCCGAACGCCTTGACGAAGGCGCGGCGCATCGCCTCCGGGGTGCCGTATCCGGAGGCACGGGCGACCTCCTGGACGCCCTGGACGGACTCCTCCAGGAGCCTGCGGGCGTGTTCGAGGCGTACGCGGTCGACGAAGCGGCCCGGCGTCGTACCGGTCTCGGCGTGGAAGGCACGCGCGAAGTGGCGGGGCGAGAGCCGGGCCCGGGCGGCGAGGGCCTCGACCGACAGGTCCGCCTCGGGGTGCTCGGCGATCCAGTGCTGGAGGTCCCGCAGCGGCTCCCTACGGGCGGTCTGCGCGGCCAGCTGGGCGCTGAACTGGGCCTGGTTTCCGGGCCTGCGCAGGAAGACGACCAGGTGGCGGGCGACGGTGAGGGCGGCGTCGCGGCCCAGGTCCTCCTCGACCAGGGCGAGCGCGAGGTCGATGCCCGCGGTCACCCCGGCGGAGGTGGACAGCCGGCCGTCCCGTACGAAGATCGGGTCGGGGTCGACGTCGACCTCCGGGTAGCAGCGGGCGAGGTGGTCGCAGGCGATCCAGTGCGTGGTGGCGCGGTGGCCGTCGAGCAGCCCGGCCTCCGCGAGCAGCAGCGCCCCGGTGCACACCGACACCAGCCGCTCCGCCGCCGGGGCGTGCGTGCGCAGCCAGTCGACGAGTGCGGGGGCGGGCGCGCGGGTCCCCTCGCCGCCGGGGACGAGCAGGGTGTGCGGGGGCCCGTCGGCCACGGCGTCCGCGAGCGTGGTGTCGGGCAGCAGCCGCAGCCCGCTGGACGAGCGGACCGGCCCGCCGTCGAGGGAGGCGGTCCGGATCGGGTAGCCGGCCCGTCGCCCGGCGAGGCGGGCGGCACCGGCGAAGACCTCCACGGGGCCGGTGACATCGAGGCTCTGCACGTCGTCGAAGAGCACGACGAGGACGGGTCGCTGCGTCATGCCCTCATCCTTCGCGGCGGCGCGCATGGCCGCAATGACGAGGCCCCCACCTTTCCTGCCATCGCCGAGCGGGCCGGTGGTCCGGCGCGGCCCCGGCATTCCCGCCGTACCGACCAGTAGGTAAGGTGCGGCTCCATGACGAACCTGCCGCCCCGCGCGGGCCGCCGCTGCGCCCACCCGGTGAACCTGCTGCACGCGACGCTGTTCTTCTCGCCCGACCTGGACACCGAGTTCCAGCGGCTCGGCGTCACGGACCGGAGCGCCGCGCGCCTGGCCGCCCGCAGCGCCCCGCTCGGGGCCGTAGGCGCCGGAACGGTCGCCGCGACCTTCTACAACTACAACCACGCCTTCCTCGCCCGGCACCTGCCGGCCGTCTGGGAGGCCGCCTCCCCCGCAGCCGTCCTCGACGCCCGGCTGCGGGCCGCGGACGCCACGCTGCGCCGGCTGCTCGGCGAGGAGGCCCTCGCCTCCCCCGAGATGGCGGAGGCGGCCGGACTCGCCCTGCGCGCCGCCGAGGCCTGCACCCGGCACGCCCGCCCGCTGTACGCCGGCAACGCCGACCTGCCGGTCCCGGACGCCCCGCACCTGCGGCTGTGGCACGCCACGACCCTGCTGCGCGAACACCGCGGGGACGGTCATCTGGTGGCCCTGCTGAGCGCGGGACTCGACCCGGTGGAGGCGCTGGCCAGCCACACCGCCACCGGCCGCGGCATGGCCCCGCGCTGGGTCCTGGGCACCCGCGGCTGGCGGCGCGCCGACTGGGACGCGGCCGTGGAGCGGCTGCGCGGGCGCGGGCTGCTCGACGCGGAGGGCGCGCTCACCGAGGCGGGCACGGCGCTGCGCGAGTCCCTGGAGGACGAGACGGACCGACTGGACGCCGCCCCGTACGAGCACCTGGGCGCGGACGGCACGGCCCGGCTCACCGAGCTGGCGAAGGGCTTCCTGGTGACGGCGGTCGGCGCGGGAGCGTTCCCCGCGGACCTGACCGGCAGGGCGTAGCGGACGTGGGGGCGGGTCGGTTGCCGCGTACGGGTGACCGACCCGGCAGAATGCTTCCGCAAGCTTGAGGCACGAGAAGGCGGGTCGGGACATCGTGACGACGTCCATCGAGGCAAGGATCGCCGAGGAGCTCGGCGTACGCGAGCGACAGGTGAAGGCGGCCGTCGAACTGCTCGACGGCGGTTCGACCGTGCCGTTCATCGCGCGCTACCGCAAGGAAGCGACCGAGATGCTCGACGATGCGCAGCTGCGCACGTTGGAGGAGCGGCTGCGGTATCTGCGCGAGCTGGAGGACCGGCGGACCGCCGTCCTCGACTCCGTACGCGAACAGGGCAAGCTGACGCCCGAGCTGGAGGCGCGGATCCGGGCCGCCGACACCAAGGCGCGTCTCGAGGACATCTATCTGCCGTTCAAGCCGAAGCGGCGGACCAAGGCGCAGATCGCCCGCGAGGCCGGTCTGGAGCCGCTGGCCGACGGGCTGCTCGCCGACCCGTCGGTGGAACCGCTCGCCGCGGCGGCCGCGTTCGTCGACGCCGACAAGGGCGTCGCGGACCCGGCGGCGGCCCTGGAGGGCGCGCGGGCCATCCTCACCGAGCGGTTCTCCGAGGACGCCGACCTCATCGGCGAGCTGCGCGAACGCATGTGGGGCCGGGGCCGGCTGGTGGCGAAGGTCCGGGAGGGCAAGGAGGAGGCGGGCGCGAAGTTCGCCGACTACTTCGACTTCGCCGAGCCGTTCACCGCGCTGCCCTCGCACCGGATCCTCGCCATGCTGCGCGGCGAGAAGGAGGACGTCCTCGCCCTGGAGCTGGAGCCCGAGGAGCCCACCGAGGGCCCTTCCTCGTACGAGCCGTTCATCGCCCGCCGCTTCGGCGTGGCCGACCGCGGCCGCCCCGGCGACAAGTGGCTCCAGGACACGGTCCGCTGGGCCTGGCGGACCCGGATCCTGGTCCACCTCGGGATCGACCTGCGGCTGCGGCTGCGGACGGCCGCCGAGGACGAGGCCGTGCGGGTCTTCGCCGCGAACCTGCGCGACCTGCTGCTCGCCGCTCCCGCCGGGACCCGGGCCACGCTGGGCCTCGACCCCGGTTTCCGTACGGGTGTGAAGGTGGCCGTGGTGGACGCGACCGGCAAGGTCGTGGCCACCGACACGATCTATCCGCACGTCCCGGCCAACAAGTGGGACGAGTCGCTCGCGAAGCTGGCCCGGCTCGCGAAGGAGCACGCGGTCGAGCTGGTCGCCATCGGCAACGGCACCGCGTCCCGCGAGACCGACAAGCTCGCCGGTGAACTCATCGCGAAGCACCCCGAGTTGAAGCTGACCAAGGTCATGGTGTCCGAGGCGGGCGCCTCGGTCTACTCGGCCTCGGCCTTCGCCTCGCAGGAACTCCCGGACCTGGACGTGTCGTTGCGCGGCGCGGTGTCCATCGCCCGCCGGCTCCAGGACCCGCTCGCCGAGCTGGTGAAGATCGACCCGAAGTCGATCGGCGTCGGCCAGTACCAGCACGACCTGTCCGAGGTGAAGCTCTCGCGCTCCCTCGACGCGGTCGTCGAGGACTGTGTGAACGGTGTCGGCGTCGACGTCAACACCGCCTCCGCGCCGCTGCTTTCGCGTGTCTCCGGCATCGGCGCCGGCCTCGCCGAGAACATCGTGGCCCACCGCGACGCCAACGGCCCCTTCCGCTCCCGCCGCGCCCTGAAGGACGTGGCCCGCCTCGGCCCCAAGGCGTACGAGCAGTGCGCGGGCTTCCTGCGGATCCGCGGCGGGGACGACCCGCTGGACGCGTCGGCGGTGCACCCGGAGGCGTACCCGGTGGTGCGCCGCATGGTGAAGTCGACGGGGGGCGAGGTCGCCGCGCTGATCGGCAACACGGGGGTGCTGCGCTCGCTGCGCGCGGACGACTTCGTCGACGAGACCTTCGGTCTGCCGACGGTCACCGACATCCTGCGCGAGCTGGAGAAGCCGGGCCGCGACCCGCGACCCGCGTTCAGGACGGCCACCTTCAAGGAGGGCGTGGAGAAGATCGCGGACCTGTCCTCCGGGATGGTCCTGGAGGGTGTCGTCACCAACGTGGCCGCGTTCGGCGCGTTCGTCGACATCGGCGTCCACCAGGACGGTCTCGTGCACGTCTCGGCGATGTCGAAGACCTTCGTCAAGGACCCGCGGGACGTGGTGAAGCCGGGTGACGTGGTGCGGGTGAAGGTCCTCGACGTCGACATCCCGCGCAAGCGGATCTCGCTGACGCTGCGGCTCGACGACGAGGCGACGGCGGAGTCCCCGTCCCCCAGGCGCGAACGCGGTGGCCGCCCGCCCCAGCAGCGCCGCGCCAGCGGTGGCGGCGGCGACCGCACCCGTGACCGCGGCCGCGACCGCGACCGTGCCCAGCCCGCCCCGCCTCCGGCGAACAGCGCGATGGCCGACGCCCTGCGCAAGGCCGGCCTTCTGAACGAGGGCGGAGGCGGCGGCAAGCGCCGCGGCCGCTGAGCCGCAGCAGACGCGAGGCGGGCCCGGGGCCACGGGCGGTGGGCGCACCCCGGGCCCGGGCCGTCCGGCCGGGCCGGGGCCGGTGGCCGAGGGTTCGCGGCCGGGCGCGAGCCCTGGCCCGGGCCCGGGCCCGGAGGGGCGGGTGCCCAAACCCTCGGCCGGTCCGCACTCGGGTTTCCGGGCCGGAGCTGCCGGGCCCGGATCGCAACGCGGGCCTGGGCCCGGAGGGGCAGGTGCCGAAGCCCGAGCCGCACGGGCGGTCCGCGCTCGGGTTTCCGGGCCGGGACCGCAACGGGCGGGCGCGGTGACCGACCGTACGGCGCGCGGCCGCCGGAAGGACGGGGGCCCGATCCCCCGCTCGGGCAGCCGCTCAGCGGTCGGTGCCGCTTGTACCGCCGGCCACATCGGGACCTGGGGCCGAGCCCCGAGGCCGACGCCCGGACCGCAACGCGGGTCCGGCCCCGGAGAGGCGGGTGCCACAGCCCGAGCCGTACGGCCGGTCCGCGCTCGGGATTCCGGGCCGGAGCCCCCGAGCCCGGATCGCAACCGGCGGGCGCGGCGGGCGGCCGTACGGCGCGCGGCCGCCGGAAGGACGGGGGCCCGATGCCCCGCTCGGGCGGCTGCTCAGCGGTCGGTGCCGCTCGGGGCTTGGGCGGAGCCCCGGGCCGACGCCCGGACCGCAACGCGGGCCCGGCCCCGGAGGGGCAGGTGCCACAGCCCGAGCCGTACGGCCGGTCCGCACTCGGGATTCCGGGCCGGAGCCCCCACACCCTTCCGGCGGCCGTGCGGCGCGCGGCCGCCGGAAGGGTGTGGGGCCCGGTGGACCGCTCGGCGGGGCGTCGAGGTCAGTCTCGGCCGCATTCCGTCCGGCGGGGACCGGGCGGTCCGGCGAGGACGTCCCCGGCGGCGCCCCGCGCGGCCTGGGAGGCCCGCTTCGTCGCCGCGGCGGCGCGGATCCGGGCGAGGTCGATGCCGGACTGCTCGCAGAGCGTGGCGAGGTCGAAGTACAGGGTCTCGCCGGCCATCCGGCCGTCCCGGAAGGGGGCGACGTTCGTGAACGGGACGGCGAAGCCCCGGCCGCTCGGCGGTACGCCGAGCCAGTCGCCGCCGCTGGTGCCCCGCAGCACTCCCCAGACGACGATGACGTCGTCACCGAACGCCTGGCCCTGGTCGTCGGGGCGGAGATCCGGGAACGCGGTGAAATAGCCCTGGTACGCGGCGCGGGCGGCGTCGCGGCCCTCGCTGCGCAGGCCCAGCGGCACGGTGTCCAGGTAGCAGTCCGCCACGAAGGTGGCGAGGATGGCGTCGTAGTCCCGGGCGGCCTCGGCGGCCCGGTGGGTCTCGAACACCCGGATCATCTCGTCGCGGTCCATGACGTGCCGTCCTGTCCGTCCGGTGACGTCCCCACCCCGATTCTACGAACGGGCCGGGCCCCCGGCGCGGCACGCGACGGGGACCCGTGACCGGCCCCCCGCGACGGCTACGGCACGAACCGCAGGGCCCAGTCCGCCCGGTTCGCCACCGACAGGTCGTCGTCCTCCGTCAGGGGCCGGAGCAGCCGCTCGGCGGTCTTCGGGTCGGCCTGGACCAGGTCGACGATCTCGGCGGCCAGGCCGTCCTGGTCGTCGCCGAGGTCGACGGCGGAGGCGCGGACGAGGACCGGGAGCCTGTCGGTGCCGCCGAGGGCGGCGATGACGCCGCCGAGCAGCTCGCGGGCGTAGGAGTTGCGGTCGGCGACCGCCCGGTCGAGTTCCGCCTCCAGGCGCGGGAGCGCCCCCTGGTCGCCGGACGCGGCGATCTCGTCGGCGACCTCGATCGTCTCGTCGAGGTCGGCGTCGAAGTCGTCCAGCATCTCGATGAGCCGGGTCACGCGGTCGTCGGTCATGGTGCCTCCTGGAATGCGCCGTCCACGAGGACGGGTACCACGGTCGACGCGTCGATCTCGGCGGCCACCTCCACGTCCTGCGGATAGCCGTACTCGTACAGTTCACGGCCCGAGTCGCAGCCGTGCAAGGCGGCGACCGGGTCCTCCGTGGCCGCCCACAGCGTCGCCGCCGCGGTCGCCTCGGGGGTGAAGGGGTGCGGGGCGAGGTCCCGCAGCGCGGCCAGCACCGCTCCGGCCCCGAGCAGGTCCTCCAGGGCGGGGCGCAGGGAGCCGTCCGGCCACCGCTCGCCGGAGGCGACGACGGCGAGGGGCCGGTCGGCGGAGCCGTATCCGTGGGCGGCGAGCCAGTGGGCGACGGCGGTCCGGTTGCGCAGGGAGGCGGCGACGACGGTCGCCCGGCCGGCCGCGGCCTCGACGGAGATGCTGGAGCCGTTCGGGGAGGGCAGCACCAGGCGGCCCGGCGCGCCGCCCGTCACGCGAGCCGGCGCGGGCACGGGCGCGGAGCGCAGGGCGGCCGGGGACAGCGACCACGGGTGCGTCTCGGTGGCCTCGCTCCGGCCCACGGCGAGCACGGCGCCCTGCTCCTTCGCGTACGCCAGGGCGCTCGCGTCCCGCCAGCGGTACGGGTACACCGCGGCGCCGCCCTCGACGGCCACGCCGACGGACGTCGTGAAGGAGAGGACGTCGACGACGACCACGCAGCCGGTCGCGGCGGCGAGCGCCCGTGCCTCGACCGGCCCCCACCCGAAGGAGACGGTCATCAGAGCTCGGTCACCTTGCCGTCGGCGACCTCGACGCGCCGGGTGGTGCGGACCGCGTCGAGCATCCGGCGGTCGTGGGTGACGAGCAGGAGGGTGCCGTCGTACGAGTCGAGGGCGGACTCCAGCTGTTCGATGGCCGGCAGGTCGAGGTGGTTGGTCGGCTCGTCGAGGACGAGCAGGTTCACTCCGCGGCCCTGGAGGAGGGCGAGCGCGGCGCGGGTGCGTTCACCGGGCGAGAGGGTCGTGGCGGGACGCATCACGTGGTCGGCCTTGAGGCCGAACTTGGCGAGCAGGGTGCGGACGTCGGCCGGCTCGGTCTCGGGGACGGCGGCGCAGAACGCGTCGAGGAGGGTCTCCGTACCGTGGAAGAGCCCCCGTGCCTGGTCGACCTCGCCGACGACGACGCCGGGTCCGAGGGCCGCGTCGCCCGCGTCCAGCGGGAGCCGGCCGAGGAGCGCGGCGAGCAGGGTGGACTTGCCGGCTCCGTTGGCGCCGGTGATCGCGACCCGGTCGGCCCAGTCGATCTGGAGCGTGACGGGTCCGAAGGCGAAGTCGCCGCGGCGCACCTCGGCCTCGCGCATGGTGGCGACGACCGCGCCGGATCGGGGCGCGGCGGCGATCTCCATGCGCAGCTCCCACTCCTTGCGGGGCTCGTCGACGACGTCGAGGCGTTCGATCATGCGCTGGGTCTGGCGGGCCTTGGCGGCCTGCTTCTCGCTGGCCTCGCCGCGCAGCTTGCGGCCGATCTTGTCGTTGTCGGTCGCCTTGCGGCGGGCGTTGCGGACGCCCTTGTCCATCCAGTTGCGCTGCATGAGGGCGCGCGATTCGAGGGAGGCCTTCTTGTCGGCGTACTCCTCGAATTCCTCGCGGGCGTGCCGCCGGGCGGTGGCCCGCTCCTCGAGGTAGGCCTCGTAGCCGCCGCCGTAGAGGGTGATCTGCTGCTGGGCGAGGTCGAGTTCGAGGACCTTGGTGACCGTGCGGGTGAGGAACTCGCGGTCGTGGCTGATGACGACCGTTCCGGCCCGCAGGCTCCGGACGAAGGTCTCGAGCCGCTCCAGGCCGTCGAGGTCGAGGTCGTTGGTGGGCTCGTCGAGGAGGAAGACGTCGTAGCGGGAGAGGAGGAGGGAGGCGAGTCCGGCGCGGGCGGCCTGGCCGCCGGAGAGGGAGGTCATCGGCTGGTCGAGGCCGACGGTGAGGCCGAGGGAGTCGGCGACCTCCTCGGCGCGCTCGTCGAGGTCGGCGCCGCCGAGGTCGAGCCAGCGCTCCAGGCTGACGGCGTACGCGTCGTCGGCGCCGGGCGTGCCGTCCACGAGGCCCTGGGTGGCCTCGTCCATGGCCGCCTGGGCGGCGGCGACGCCGGTGCGCCGGGCGAGGAACGCACCGACGGTCTCGCCTTCGCGCCGCTCGGGCTCCTGCGGGAGGTGGCCGACGGTCGCGGTGGGCGGGGAGAGCCGCAGTTCTCCGTCCTCGGGGGTGTCGAGGCCCGCGAGCAGCCGGAGCAGGGTCGACTTCCCGGCTCCGTTGACGCCGACGAGGCCGATGACGTCCCCGGGGGCGACGACGAGGTCGAGCCCGGAGAAGAGGGAACGGTCGCCGTGGCCGGCGGCGAGGTTCTTGGCGACGAGGGTGGCAGTCATCAGGGGATGAATCCTAGGTCAGGGCCCGGGCGGGGGCGGCATCCCGGTACGGTCCCGGGCATGGGCAGCGATGGGGTCGTGGACGTGGTCGTGGTGGGTGGCGGGGTCGTCGGTCTGACGACCGCGATCCGACTGGCGGAGCGGGGGCTGCGGGTCCGGGTCCGGTCGCGGGACGCGGTGACGGGCACGACCTCGGCGGTGGCGGGGGCGCTGTGGTGGCCGTACCGGATCGAGCCTGCGGCGGAGGTGGGCGCCTGGTCGCTGGCCTCGCTGCGGGTGTACGAGGAGCTGGCGGCCGACCCGGCCGCGACGGGGGTCCGGCTGGTGGCCGGCGTGCACGCGGACACGCTGCTGGCGGGTCTTGGCACCTGGGCCGGGGAGATCGCCGGGCTGCGGCAGCTGGCGCCGGAGGAGGTGCCGGGGCCGTACGCGGTGGGGCTCGCGGCCCGGCTTCCGCTGATCGACATGCCGGTCCACCTGGGGTGGCTGCGCGCGCGGTTCGAGGCGGCGGGCGGGGTCGTCGAGCAGGGGGCGGTGCGCGGGCTCACCGAGGCGGGCGCGGGGGCGGCGGCGGGGGTGACGGCTCCGGTGGTGGTGAACTGCACGGGGCTCGCCGCGCGCGAGCTGGTGCCGGACCCGGGGATGCGGGCGGTGCGGGGGCAGCTGGTGCTGGTGGAGAACCCGGGCGTGGACACCTGGTTCACCGCGGCCGACGGGGCGTCCAGCGAGACGACGTACTTCTTTCCGCAGCCGGGGCGGCTGATCCTGGGCGGCACGGCGCAGGAGGGCGACGAGCGGGCCGAGCCGGACGCGGCGACGGCGGCGGCGATCGTGGCGCGCTGCGCCCGGATCAGGCCGGAGATCGCCCGGGCCCGGGTCCTGGGCCACCGGGTGGGTTTGCGGCCGGCGCGCGAGGGCGGGGTCCGCATCGAGGCGGAGACGCTGCCGGGCGGCGGGCTGCTGGTGCACAACTACGGGCACGGCGGGGCGGGCGTCACGGTGGCGTGGGGATGCGCGGACCGGACGGCCGAGCTGGTCCTCGGGAGCTGACGGGGCAGCGGTGCGGGAGCCGTACCGGAGCCCGCGTCGGCGCCCGCACGATCCTTGCGCGGCGCGACCCCGGAGCGGCGCCAGCCCGGAGCGGCGCGACCCCGGAGCAGCGCGACCCCGGAGGGGCGCGACCCCGGAGCGGCGCCAGCCCGGAGCAGCGCCAGCCCGGTGCGGTGCGATCGCGGAGCCCGTACACCCCCGGCCCGTACGACCGAATGCCCCGCCCGGCGGCACGCCCGTACCACCCGAGCCGTACACCCCGACCCCATACGACGGAACGCCCGCCCGGCGGGCCGGGGGCCTGCCGGGCGGGCGGGGTCGTGCTGCGCGGCTCCCGCGAGGGTTCTAGCGCGGGAAGGGCTTCGAGGCCTCGTTGTCGCCGTCGATGCAGTTCCGGATCCGGCGGTCGAGGGCGTCGGCCTGGGCGTTGACCCTGCGGGCCTCCGCCGTGGCGCCGAGGCGCTTCAGCTTGGCGGCCTTGTCGCGCAGGTCGCGGGACTGCTTGCGCATGTCCTCCACGTGGCAGGTGCCGACCTTGCCGGCGGCCTGGGCCGTCGGGGCGGTCACGGCCTGCCCGAGCAGCAGGCCCCCGGCCAGCAGCGTCGTGGCGGCCAGAGCCGTCAGGGTGCGGCGCAGCGGCGTCGCGTTCGTCATGGTGTCACTCCAAGTTCCGGGCCGTTTCGGCCCGTTCAGGTATAGTCAATACCGATGGGTAACCTTACCCGGAATGATCATGACCCCGGACCGTCGCTGACGTCGGTCACCAGGTCCTCAACACCTCTCCACAGGCTCTCCCCGAGTGATCCCGTACTCCGCCCGGGGGTCGAGCAGCAGCGCCACCAGCGCCCTTCGGGACTGCCGTAGCGGCACCAGCACCCCCTCACCCTCCTGGCGCACCACGACTCCGTGCAGATCCAGTTCGTCGCCGACCTCCGCGTACTGAGCGCCCGTCAGGCGGTAGGCGCACGGAGGGTCCTTGAGGATCTCGCCGGGTTCGGCCGGGTCGTTGTCGGCGCCGCCGAGCAGGACGGGTCCGCGGTCGGCGAAGCCGGTGTGCCGGGCCCGGGCGGTGGCGGCCGCGAGCGGGCCCTGGCGCTCGTCGAGATAGGCGAAGGCGCCTTTGAGCGCGGCCCGTTGGGTGGCGACCCTGCGTCGGTGGCTCAGGGCCGGGTCGTCCTGCTCGCCCGGGTCGAGGGCGTCCTCGCGGGTCTCGACGAGCAGCCCGACGGCGTGCTTGACGCCGGCGGTGTTGCGCAGGATGCGCTCCTGGCCGTCTCCCGCGACCTGCTTGACGGGCTTGCCGGTGAGGGGGTCGGTCCAGATGCCGTAGATGCCGCTGTCGTAGCCGGCGCGGCCGGCGGCGGGCCGCACATACGCCTCGGACAGGGTGTGGGACTCGTCGTGGACGCGCGGGTCGGTGTTGAGGTTGCGCGGCCAGAGGGCGAGCAGGTCCTTGTCGTAGTAGTGCGGGGTGGCGCCGTACTCGTGGAGGTCGTAGATCAGTTCGGGGCGCCGGTCCCGGACGATCGCGGCCAGGGCCCGGCCCTCGGCGGTGCGCAGCGCGAGGTGGTCGCGGTTGATGTCGACGCCGTCGCTGTTGCCCCGGGTGTTCGCCTCCCGGCCGTCGGGGTTGGCGGTGGGGACGACGAGGAAGGTGGTGCGGGCCAGGAGGCTTCGGGTGGCGTGGTCCCGGGGGTGGGCGAGGTCGCGCAGGGTGGTGAGACAGGCTTCCCGGCCCGAGGGTTCGTCCCCGTGCTGGGTGCAGATCAGCAGCACGGTGGTGGGGCCGGTGCCGACGGTGGCCAGGCGCAGCGGGCGGCCTTGCGCGGTGGTGGCGACCGTGCGGACGGTGAGCCGTGCGCTGCCCCGGTCGAGGGCGGCGAGGAAGGCGGTCTCCTCGGCCTCGGTGGTCCACCGTGCCCCGTCGCTCGTCTCGAATCCGGTGCGCGGTGCGGGAGGCGGGGGCGCGCTGCCGACGGCCTCGGTGGGGGCGGCGAGGAGCGGCAGGCCGAGGGCCGCGGCGCCCGCCGCGGTCAGGAGAGCACGTCGACGGCTTCGGAGGGTGCGGGTCATCGGACCTCACCGGGGATCGGGGCGCCGGTGCGCCGAGGCGTGGCGGCGCCGGTCGGAGCGACACGCTGCTGAACGTCCGCGCCGGCCGGAAGGTCACCCGTCGTTCCGGGGCCGGTGGTGGCGCGGTGGAAGGCCAGGGGCCCGCCGAGCAGGGGTACGGCGGCCCGGGTGCGGGCCAGGTCGAGCGTGAGGGAGGGCCTGGTCGACGGAGGGTCGAGCAGGTCCCGGTCGGTGCCGGCGACGATGAGCGCGAGCCGGTGGCCGGCGGGCACGACATGGTCGGTGGCGGCGAGGTCGAGGGTGATCGTGTACGCCCGTCCGGGGGTGAGCGGCCGGCCGCGGCGGGGGTCCGCCCAGGTGCCGAGGTCGGCCCAGCCGCGGCTGACGACCGTGTACGCGACGTCCGCGGTGCGCGCCGTCGTCTCCTTGTAACAGGCGCTGTCGCCCGCGGTGCTCGCGCCCCAGCAGGTGCGCTCGGCGAGGGTGGTGATGCCTTCGCCCGGCGCGTCGTAGGCGCGGATGGTGTCGGGCCCGAGGTCGACGAGGACGGCGGTCAGGTGCGCGGTCGGGGTGCTCGGGGTGGCGGTGACGGTCACCCTGGAGGCGCCGGAGATCCGCAGGTCGCGGGCGAGGGGGCGGGTGGTGAAGGAGGCCTTGGCGGGGGTGGAGCGGTCGGCGTCGGCGGCCCAGTCGAGTTCGCCGAGGGCCGGGTCGTCGGTGAAGGTCTCGGTGCTGCCGGGGGCCGCGGAATCACGGCCGAGGATGCCGACACCGGGGGCGGTGCCGGGCGCGGGGCGGAGCACGGTGGGCGCGGTGCCGCGCGGGGGCCAGCTGCGGTCGGTGGTCCAGCGGTCGGGGGCGCGCTCGATGTCGGCCATCGGTTCCCGGTCGATGCCGTTGTCGTGGCCGAGGAGATAGTGGTCGAACCAGCGGTGGAGGGTGCGGACCCACTCGGCGCGGCGGAAGTCGAAGGGGTCGACGTGCCCGGTCTGCGAGAGCCAGATCTTGCGCTCGACGCCGTGGGCGGCGAGGGCGTCCCACCAGCGGCCGAAGTGGCCGGCCCGGACGTTCAGGTCCTGCTGTCCGTGGACGACGAAGACGCTGGCCCGCACCTTGCCGGCGTCGGCGACGTGGTCGCGCTCGGTCCAGGCCGGGGTCCAGTCGCCGCTGTACGGCGTGGCGGCGGCGATACGTTCCTGCACGGCGCCGCAACGCGCCCTGGCCTCGGGGCTGTCGACGTAGTCGGAGAGCCAGGTCGGGTTGGCGTCGTAGAGCGGGGCGCCCTGGGAGTGGAAGTAGTCGTACCAGGAGGAGATCGCGCCGATCGGGACGATGGTGCGCAGCCCCTCGACGCCGGTGGCGGCGACCCCGTTGGCGACGGTGCCGTCCCAGCTCTTGCCGATCATGCCGACGGCGCCGGTGGACCAGGCGGTGGCGCGGGCGGGCCGGTCTCCGGTGCGGGTGGTGTAGCCCGGGGCGCGGCCGTTCAGCCAGTCGACGACGGCTCTGGCGGACTGGACGTCGGAGCGTCCGCCGACGTCGTTGCAGCCGTCGGAGCGGCTGGTGCCGGCGAGGTCGACGGCGACGAAGGCGTAGCCGCGCGGGACGAAGTAGTTGTCGTAGAAGAGCGGGAAGCCGACCGGGTCGCCGTCGGCGTCGTAGGTCTTCTTCTGTCCCTCGTTGCCGCGTCCGCAACAGGCGTAGTACGGGCTGGCGTCCATGATGACCGGGACTTTCCGGCCGGCCGCGGCGGGTTCCCGGGGGCGGACGATGTCGACGGCGACCCGGTCGGTGCGGCCGTCGGCGTCGGCGTCGAGTCCGGTGTCGACCCAGACGGACTCGCGGACGGCGTCGGCGTAGGAGTGCACCGGCCGCGACTCGGGGACGGACGGCGCGACGGGTGACGGAAAGGACGACGGGACGGGCGGCGGGGCGGCCTGGGCCCCGCCGGGGGCGATCAGGACCGCGGTGAGGGCGGTGGTGAGGGCGGCCGTGGCGAAGGCGGCCAGGGGTGTGCGCGACGAACGGGCTCCGCGGGTTCTCCGCACGCGTATCGGCATGGGCGGAAGGTACTCCGGTCGACTCCCGCGCAAAAGAGTGCCGCCCCGGACAAGCGGTACGTGTGATTCATGTCGGCCGAATGGCGATCATGTGACAGGTGGTGCTCTGGACGTGACGGGCCGTCGGAGCGCTGAATAGTGTCGCCAAGGACCGACGACCACCCGTGCGTCTTGTGATTCTTACGACTTGGGGAGCACCTGTGCACCGCAGACTCATCGTCCCGAGCGCCCTCGCGGCCTCCCTGCTGCTGGCGATCCCGGCATCGGCGGCCGACTTCGTCCCGGGCGCGCCGGGCATCGGCGACTCCTACTACCCGGCCAGCGGCAACGGCGGCTACGACGTCTCGCACTACGACCTGCGGCTGAAGTACCAGCCGGCGACGGACCTGTTGGAGGGCACGGCGACGATCCTCGCCACCACCACGCAGAACCTGTCGCGCTTCAACCTGGACCTGGGCCTCAAGGTCGGCGAGGTGCGGGTGAACGGCCGGATCGCGAAGTTCACCGCCTCCGGCGACCACGAGCTGGAGGTCACCCCGGCCGTCCCGCTGGCGAAGGGCAAGTCCGTCTCGGTCGTGGTCCGTTACGCGGGCAAGCCCTCCGAACTGAAGATAGGCGGCTGGACCGCCTGGCACCGCACCCCGGACGGCGGCGTCGCGGCCCAGGAGCCGGACTCGGCGGTCTGGTGGTTCCCGTCGAACGACCACCCGCTGGACAAGGCCACCTTCGACGTCTCGGTCCTGGTGCCGGACGGCACCCAGGCGATCAGCAACGGCGTGCTCCAGTCGCAGTCCTCCCGGCTCGGCTGGACCCGCTACAACTGGCGCTCCAACAAGCCGCAGGCGACGTACCTCGCCACGCTGGCGGTCGGCAAGTTCGACATCACCACCGACAAGACCGCGAACGGCCTGCCGGTCCTCAACGCGTACAGCAAGGACCTCGGCGACAACGCGGGCGCGGCGCGCGCGTCGATCGAGCGGACCGCCGAGGTCGCCGAGTGGCTTGAGTCGGTCTTCGGGCCGTACCCCTTCAACTCCCTCGGCGGCTACGTGCCCAACGTGACCAGCGGCTACGCCCTGGAGACGCAGACCCGGCCGTTCTACAGCCCGCGACAGTTCGCGAACGGCGCGAACGTCTCCGTGGTCGTCCACGAGCTGGCCCACCAGTGGTACGGCGACAGCGTGTCGGTCGCCGACTGGAAGGACATCTGGGTCAACGAGGGCTTCGCCCGCTACAGCCAGTGGCTGTGGTCGGAGAAGGAGGGCGAGGGCACGGCCCAGGAGCTCGCCGACTACGTGTACGGGACGCGGGCGGCGGAGGACCCGTTCTGGACCGTGAAGCCGGGCGACCCGGGCGCGGACGACCAGTTCCACATCGCCGTGTACGACCGGGGCGCGCTGGCGCTGCAGGCGCTGCGCAACGAGATCGGTGACGAGGACTTCTTCGCGATCCTCAAGGGCTGGCCGCAGGAGCACGCGTACGGCAACGCCTCGGTGGCCGACTTCGTGACGTACGCGGAGCGGGTGTCGGGCAAGCCGCTCGCGGCGCTGTTCGACACCTGGCTCTACCAGCCGGTGAAGCCCGCCGCCCCGGCGGCGGCGGAGGCGGGCGTCGCGGCGGCCCCGACGGCCCGGACGGCGGGCTCGGCGGCGGCCGGGAAGCCGGCGAAGCCGGTGCAGCCGAAGTCGTGGAAGAAGATCGCGGAGACGAACACCATCCACGACCACGACGGCGAGCACGCGGCCGGGCACGAGCGCGAGCACGACGGGCACTGAGGCAGGGCGGGCGCCGAGGCAGGGCGGGCGCCGAGGCAGGTCGGGCGCTGACGTACGGCCGGTACCGACGCAGGTCGGGCACGGACCTACGGCCGTTACTGACGTCCGCCTGCGCGCCTCGGCACGCGGGGCGGCGCCCTCGTCCCTCCCCTCGGGGCGGGTCGGGGGCGCCGCCGCGTCAGCGGCGGGCGTCCGCGCGGCGGTCCCGCCATGCGGGGGCGAGGACGGCCCAGATCTGCTGGTCGTGGCGGACGCCGTCGTAGGGCCATGCCTCACGCCGTACGCCTTCGAGAGTCATGCCGAGCCGCTCGGCCACCGCGGCGCTGCGGCCGTTGTCGGCCCGGCAGAGCCATTCGGCGCGGTGCAGCCCGCGCTCGACGAGGGCCCAGTCGAGGAGGACCGCGCAGGCGTCGGTGACCAGTCCGTGTCCCTCGCCGGCGGGTTCGGTCCAGCAGCCCAGCTCGCAACTGCCCGAGGCGGCGTCGAAGCCGGTGAACATCACGCCGCCGATCAGGGTCCCCTCCCGCCAGATGCCGTAGAGGCGGCCGCCGTCGGCGGCCCTGCGCTCGCCGTAGCGGACGAGGGTGCCCCGGGCCCCCTCGAGGTCCGTGGTGACGAACCCCTGCCCGACCCACGGCCGGATGTGCTCACGGGCCCGGTCCATGTGGGCGGCGAACTCCTCGGCGTGCCAGGTCTCGAGCGGGCGGAGCTCTGCGTCGTCCCGCAGCGGGAGGGAGAACATGGGGACCCCATTCGCACAACAAGCGTTATGACTATTACCGTAGCAGCATGCCACGCACCAAGGGCGACCACGAGGCCCGGCGCCGCGATGTGTCCGAGGCGGTCTGGCGGGTCCTCGCCGCGCACGGCTTCGGCGGTCTGACGCTGCGCGCCGTGGCCACCGAACTCGGCGCCACTACGGGCCTGTTGACCCACTACTTTCCGGCCAAACGCGACCTGGTCGCCCACGCCCTCGACCTCCTCGACGAGCGCACCGCCGCCCGCCCGCGCCGCTGTGCCGGTCAGGGCCTCGCCGCCGTGCGGGCCGCCCTGCTCGACATCCTGCCGCTCACCGCCGAGGCCACGGCGAGCAACCGCATCTGGGTCTCCTCCTGGGACCCCGCTCTGGCGGACCCCGCCCTGAGCGCGGGCCACGCCGAGAAGTACGCGCGCAGCCGGGTCCGGCTCGCCGAACTCGTCGCGACGGCCCAGGAGCTCGGCGAACTGCCTCCCGGCGACCCGGCCCGGCTCGCGGCCGGTGCCCAGTCCTTCGCCCTCGGCCTGGTGGTCCAGGCCCTCTTCGCCCCGGACGCCTTCCCGCCCGAGCACCAGGTGCGGCTCCTCGACGACTATCTGACCTCCCTGGCCGGCGGGTCACCCCGGCCGCCGTCGTCGGCGGGAGGGGCCGCGTGAGGGCGGAGTCCTGACACCGACCGGCAGGTCCTCGTCGTGGCCTCCGTGCTCTTCGTGCCCTCCGCACGGTGGCGGGCGTTTTCCTCACATGAACGCTCTCTTCCCCGCCGGCTTCCGCTGGGGCTCCGCCACCGCCGCGTACCAGATCGAGGGCGCGGCCGCCGAGGACGGCCGCACGCCGTCGATCTGGGACACCTTCAGCCGTACGCCGGGCCGGGTGCGCAACGGCGACACCGGCGACATCGCCACCGACCACTACCACCGCGTGCGCGAGGACATCGCGCTGATGAAGGAGCTCGGGCTCACCGACTACCGCTTCTCGCTCTCCTGGTCCCGCGTCCTGCCGGGCGGCCGGGGGCCCGCGTCGCAGAAGGGCCTCGACTTCTACCGGGGGCTCGTCGACGAGTTGCGCGACGCGGGCATCCGGCCGGTCGCCACCCTCTACCACTGGGACCTGCCGCAGGAGTTCGAGGAGCGGGGCGGGTGGCCGGAGCGGGCGACGGCCGAGCGGTTCGCCGAGTACGCGGCGGTCGCCGCCGGGGCGCTCGGCGACCGAGTGGCCACCTGGACCACGCTCAACGAACCGTGGTGCGCCGCCTTCCTGGGGTACGGCGCCGGTGTGCACGCCCCGGGGCGCACCGACGACCGGGCGGCGCTGCGGGCCGCGCACCACCTCAACCTGGCGCACGGTCTCGCCGTGCAGGCGCTGCGGGCGGCCCTGCCCGCGCCCGCCGAACTGTCCCTTACCCTCAATCTCCACGCGCTGCGGCCGTACGCGGACACGCCCCAGGACCGGGAAGCGGTCCGCAGGATCGACGCCGTCGGGAACCGGATCTTCCTGGACCCGGTGTTCCACGGGCGGCTGCCGGACGACCTGGTGGCGGACACGGCCGGGATCACGGACTGGTCCTTCGTCCACGACGGCGATCTGGAGACCGTCTCGGCCCCGATCGACGTCCTGGGGGTCAACTACTACTGCCCCGCCGTGGTCGGCGCCGGAACGTCCGAGACGCCCTCGCCGTGGCCGGGCGCCGCCGGGCACGTGGGCTTCCCGCACGTGCCCGGCCCGCGCACCGCGATGGACTGGCCGGTGGACGCGGACGGGCTCCACGAGCTGCTCGTGCGCCTGCGGGACGAGCTGCCGCACGTACCGCTCATGATCACGGAGAACGGCGCCGCGTACGACGACTACGCCGACCCGGAGGGCGACGTCCACGACCCCGAGCGCATCGCCTACCTCCACGCCCACCTGGCGGCGGCGCACCGGGCGCTCGACGCCGGGGTGGACCTGCGGGGCTACTTCCTCTGGTCGCTGCTCGACAACTTCGAGTGGGCGTACGGCTACGGCAAGCGCTTCGGGATCGTCCACGTGGACTTCCCCACGGGCCGCCGCACGCCGAAGGACAGTGCCCGCTGGTACGCGGACCTCATCGCCCGTAACGGGCTGCCGCCCCGCTGACCCGAGCCGCCCGGCGGGCCCGGCGGGCGAGCGGGAGGTAGCGCAGTCGCTCGGGGAGTACGGGCACCACGACCCGTACGACCCGGGCGAAGCGGCGCAGCCGCCGCTCCTGGCCCTCGGTCCACTCCAGACCGATGGCGGCACGGGCGTCCGGCGGCATGAGCCCGACGGTGAGGAAGGACCGGGCCCGCAGGAAGGGGCCCCGCAGCACCGGCCACAGCGCCTTGAGGGCGAGCCGCACGGGCAGCGGACCGCGGTCGGGGGCCGGTACCGGCAGGTCGGTGGCGACCAGATCGCGGACGACGACGGTGGCCTCCAGCTCCTCGTCGAGGACGCGGCGGTAGTACGGCCAGAACTCCTCGATCGTCTGCGGCATGTCCCGGTCGTGGATGCCGAGCACCCGGCCGACCTGGAGCCACTCGGCGTAGAGCTGCCGTTCCTGGGCCTCGGTGAGGGGGCGGGCGAGGTAGCGCAGTCCGTGCCGGTAGATCGGGTAGCCGGTGGCGTGGACCCAGGCGTAGTAGGCGGGGGTGAGGGCGTGGTAGCGGCGGCCGTGCGCGTCGGTGCCCTGGATCTCCTTGTGGAGCGCGCGGAGCCTGCGGCCCTCCTCGGCGGCCGCCTCGCCGCCGTAGATCCACAGCTGGAGCGAGCGCAGGGAGCGCTCGCCGCGACCCCAGGGGTCGGTGCGGAAGACCGAGTGGTCGTCGACTCCGGCTCCGACGGCGGGGTGCGCCACCTGGAGGGTGAGGGCGGCGGGCAGCATCAGCAGCGCCCGGACGTCTCCGGCGACGGTCCACAGCACGCCGCCGGCGGGCGGCGGCACGGGCTCCCCTCGCCGCGTCGCCCGCCGGGCCCCGGGCTCGGCCCCGCGCCACGCCGGCTCGGTCGGCGGAGCCCCGGGCGACGAGGTGTCGCTCGTCGGGGTGTCGCTCGGCGGAGTGGCGGGGTCCGGGGACTGCGGTTGGGGCATCGGGCCGTTCTTCCTCACGCGGTCGTCTCCTCTCAGGCTGCCGGTGCCGTACGCGACGGGCAAGGCGCGGATACGACGCGGGGCCGCGGCCCGGGCGTGACGGCCCGGGGCGCGGCCCCGTACGGGTGGGTGCGCGGTGCGTCAGGAGCGCTCGGCGCCGACCGGCTCGCCGACGATGCGGCCGGCCAGGGCACGGGCCCAGGCGTCGACGTCACCGGCGAGCTCGCGCTCGGCGGCCTCGCGCTCGACGGCGATCTGCTCGTGGCCGGAGGCGAGGATGGCCTCGCGCTCGCGCACGCCCTCGGCGCGGGCGGCGGCGATGGCCGCGGAGCCCTCCTCGGTGGCCTGCGCGCGGATGCGGGCGGCGTCGTGGCGGGCCTCGGCGAGCTCGGCCTCGTACTGCGCGCGGATGGCGGCGGCCTCGGAGCGCAGGTCGTCGGCACGCTCGGTGCCGCCGTCGATGGCGTCCTCACGCTCGGCGAGCGTGCGGTTGATCTTCGGCAGGATCCCCTTGGCCAGGATCAGGAAGGTCAGGCCGAAGAGGACGGCACCCAGGATGAGCTCGGCCAAGACGGGGTTGAGCGGGCCCAGGTCCATGGGGAAGATCTGCGAGTTCTGCGCGAGGGTCATGGCCGCATCCTACCTGGTCGCAATCGTCGCAATTCAGGCAGATGCCTGGCCGTCGCCGGAGAGTTGGCGCGTTTGTGCGAGCTACGCAAGATTGACGGCATCCAATGGCTACCGGAAGGTAACCACGGCTGATTTGATGTGCGGCGCCCGGTCCAACCCCCCACTCTTCCATGGGAGTTCACAGTGCCGTTCGCCGCGCTCCGCCGTATCCCCGGCGCAGCCCTCTCCGTCGCGCTCGCCGCCGCCACCCTGACCGCGACCGCGCCCGCCGCCTCGGCCGCCGAAACAGCGACCTCCGCGACCACCGCGACCCCGCGGCTGAAGGTGCTGACCTACAACGTGTTCCTGTTCTCCAAGTCGCTGTACCCGAACTGGGGCCAGGACCACCGGGCCGCCGCGATCCCGCAGACGCCCTTCTTCCAGGGCAACGACGTCGTCGTGCTCCAGGAGGCCTTCGACAACTCCACCTCCGACTCCCTGAAGGCGAAGGCGGCCGCCCAGTACCCGCACCAGACGCCGGTCGTCGGCCGCTCGACCTCGGGCTGGGACGCCACGGGCGGCGCCTACTCGGCCACCACGCCGGAGGACGGCGGCGTGACGCTGCTGAGCAAGTGGCCGATCGTCCGCAAGGAGCAGTACGTCTACAAGGACGCCTGCGGCGCGGACTGGTACTCGAACAAGGGCTTCGTCTACGCCGTCCTCGACGTCAACGGCACCAAGGCGCACGTCGTCGGCACGCACGCCCAGTCCACCGACCCGGGCTGCTCGGCGGGCGAGGCGGCGCAGATGCGCAGCCGCCAGTTCAAGAACATCGACGCCTTCCTGGACGCCAAGAACATCCCGGCGGGCGAGCAGGTGATCGTCACGGGCGACCTCAACGTGGACTCGCGCACGCCCGAGTACGCGACCATGCTCGCCGACGCGGGCCTGGTCGGCGCGGACGCCCGCACCGGTCACCCCTACTCCTTCGACACGGAGCAGAACTCCATCGCCCGCGACCGCTACCCGGACGACCCGCGCGAGGACCTCGACTACGTCCTGTTCCGCGCCGGCCACGCCCGCCCGGCGGGCTGGACCAACCACGTGGTCCTGGAGCAGAGCGCGCCCTGGACCGTCTCCAGCTGGGGCACCCGCTATACGTACACGAACCTTTCGGATCACTACCCCGTCGTGGGTCACGCGGCGGGCTGACCGCCACGCCGCCGGGCGGTGCGGGGCTCGCGCGAAGCGAGCCCCGCACCACCTAGTACGCGCCGCCGAAGGCGCTGTACGCCCAGAGGGCGACGACGCCGGCGACGCACAGCAGCACCACCCACGAGCCGATGCCCGTGTGGCGCCCCTTGCGCGGGCGGGCCGCCCTCGCCGGACGGCCGGAGCGGGCGGGACGGGCCGAGCGGGCGGGTCTGGCGGCGCCCGCCGCGGACGGCGCCGCGTCGGCGGCGGTCTCGGCGAGCAGGCGCCGGCAGACCGCGGCCAGCTCGGTGGTGCCCGACGTGAGGTCCACCACGGCCTCCAGGCGGGCGGGCGCGGTCGTCCCGCCGTCCAGGATCCGGCCGGCGCGGACCAGCGCCTGGTCCTTGCCGCCGGTCGGCGCCAGGCTGATCCAGCGCCGCACATGCTCGCCCCGGATCACCACCCCGCCGCCGCGCTCGCGGTAGACGGTGTGCTCCCGCCACAGGAGCACGGCCAACTCCGTGGCCGTCTCCCTGAGTTGCGCCTGCATAACCCTCCCCTGTCATGCCCTGAATTCGAACAGGCGCATGACTCTAGCGTCCGTCGCTCCCCGCCCTCGACGGAGGTACCCCCGTCCGGGCGCCCGCCCGGACCCCACCGGGTCCGCTACGCCCCGAAGTCGTACACCGTGACCGCAATCCCCCGCGCCGACAGGCGCTCGGCTATCAGCGGCTCGACCCGCGACCACTTCCCGCCCGCGAGCCCGCAGCCGATCCGGGGCATGTGCACGGACGCCCCCAGCTCCACCGCCCGGTCGGCGAGCAGCCCGAGGGCCGCGTCGATCGCCTCGTACCGCACCGGCACTCCGGTGCTCCGCCCCGTCCTCATCCCGCGCTGCCCCACCAGGTTGGCCACCCACACATACGGCTCCACCTGGACGAACTGGGCCGCGCCGAGCCCGAAGTCGTTCCTCGCCCGCTCGCGGTGCCAGCGGCGGTAGGCCGCCTCGGGCTCCGGCCAGCGGCGGGAGACGGCGAGGACGAAGCCCTTGCCCCAGCCGCCGAGGTCGTTGCAGACATGCGCCACGATCTTGACGCCCTTGCCGCGCGGCGCGGTGGCGTCCCCCCGTACGTACTCGATCACGGTCATGGCACCACCGTACGAGCCGCCACCGACAACGGCCCCACCCTTTTACACGCCTGGTGAGACAGCAATACTGTTCCACCATGGAGCAGGCGAGCGACGAGCACCAGGGCCAGGAGCGCGGCGAGGAGCGGGTGGCCTCGACGCCCACCTATACGGTCGACGAGCTGGCCGCCCGGGCCGGGGTGACCGTGCGGACGGTGCGGTTCTACGGCACACGGGGGCTGCTGCCGCCGCCCGTGATCGGCCCGCGGCGGGTCGGGCGCTACGGACCCGGGCACCTGTCCCGGCTCGCCCTCATCGAGGAGCTGCAGCGGCAGGGCATGACGCTCGCCGCGATCGAACGCTACCTGGAGCAGCTGCCGCCCGACCTCAGCGCCCGCGACCTGGCCGTGCACCGGGCCCTGGTGGCCTCCTGGGCGCCCGAGTCCGCCGAGGAGATCACCCGGCAGGAGCTGGAGCGGCGTGTCGGGCGGGCGCTGGCCGACCGGGACGTGGAGCGGCTGGCCGCGATGGGCGTGCTCGACAAGGGGCCCGACCCGGACGTGTTCCGGCTGGACGGCGCGCTGCTGCGGCTGGGCGTGGAGCTGCTCGACGTGCCCATCGGGCACGAGACGATCCTGGCCTCGCGGACCGTGCTGCTCGAACACGCCCGGACGGCCGCGCAGGAGCTGGCCCGGCTCTTCCAGGAGCAGGTGTGGAACCCGTACCGGGAGAGCGGTGAGGACCCGGACCACCTGGCGGCGATGAAGTCGCTCTCGGCGCACATGCAGCCGATGGTGATCCAGGCCCTCGTCACGGCCTTCCAGCGGTCCTTGAGCGAGGAGCTGAGGACCGCGTTCCGGACTACTCCGCGTCCGTGAAGACCTCGCCGCGCTCGGCCTTCTCCAGCAGGAGGGCGGGCGGGTTGAAGCGCTCGCCGTACGTGGCGGCCAGCTCGCGCGCCCGCTCGACGAAGCCGGCCGGGCCCCCTTCGTAACCGTTGATGTACTGCAGCACACCACCGGTCCAGGCCGGGAAGCCGATGCCCAGGATGGAGCCGATGTTGGCGTCGGCGACCGAGGTCAGCACCCCCTCCTCCAGGAGCCGGACGGTGTCCAGGGCCTCCGCGAAGAGCATCCGCTCCTGCATGTCGCGGAACGGCACCTCCACCTCCGGCTTGGTGAAGTGCTCGCGCAGTCCCGGCCAGAGCTTCCCGCGCCGGCCGTCCTCGCCGTACTCGTAGAACCCGGCACCGCCGCTGCGGCCGGGGCGGTCGAACTCGTCGACCATGCGGTCGATGACGATCTCGCCCGGGTGGGTGACCCAGGTGCCGCCGGCCGCCTCGACCGCCTTCCTGGTCTCGTTGCGGATCTTGCGGGGCAGGGTGAGGGTCAGCTCGTCCATGAGGGAGAGGACCTTCGCCGGGTAGCCGGCCTGGGCGGCGGCCTGCTCGACGGACGCGGGCTCGACGCCCTCGCCGACCATGGCCACGCCCTCGTTGATGAAGTGGCCGATCACCCGGGAGGTGAAGAAGCCCCGGGAGTCGTTGACGACGATCGGCGTCTTGTTGATCCGGCGGACCAGGTCGAAGGCGCGGGCCAGGGCCTCGTCGCCGGTGCGCTCGCCCTTGATGATCTCCACGAGCGGCATCTTGTCGACGGGCGAGAAGAAGTGCAGGCCGATGAAGTCGGTCTGCCGCTCGACGCCCTCGGCGAGGACGGTGATGGGGAGGGTGGAGGTGTTGGAGCACAGCAGGGCGTCGGGCTCGACGATGTGCTGGATCTCCTGGAACACCCGGTGCTTCAGCGCGGTGTCCTCGAAGACCGCCTCGATGACGGCGTCGCAGCCGGCGAGGTCGGCCGGGTCGGCGGTCGGCGTGATGAGGGCGAGGAGCGCGTCGGCCTTCTCCTGGGTGGTGCGGCCCTTGGCGACGGCCTTGGCGCAGAGCTTCTCGGAGTACGCCTTGCCCTTGGCGGCCGCTTCGGCGCTGACGTCCTTGAGGACGACCTCGATGCCGGCGCGGGCGCAGGAGTACGCGATGCCGGCGCCCATCATGCCGGCGCCGAGGACGGCGACCTTGCGGACCGTGCGGGGCTCGATGCCCTGCGGGCGGTTGGCGCCGGAGTTGACGGCCTGGAGGTCGAAGAAGAAGGCCTGGATCATGTTCTTCGCGGTCCGGCCGGTGACCAGCTCGGTGAAGTAGCGGCTCTCGATGGTGAGGGCCGTCTGGAAGTCGACCTGGGAGCCCTCGACGGCCGCCGCCATGATGTTGCGCGGAGCGGGGTACGGCGCGCCGTTCAGCTGCTTGCGCAGGTTGGCGGGGAAGGCCGGGAGGTTGGCGGCGAAGCGGGGGTTCGACGGGGTGCCGCCGGGGATCTTGTAGCCGGGGACGTCCCACGGCTGCCGCGACTCGGGGTGGGTGTCGATGAAGGCGCGGGCCTTGGCGAGCATCTCCTCCGGGGTGGCGGCGAGCTCGTGGACGAGCCCGTTCTCCAGGGCGCGCTTCGGGTTGTACTGGGTGCCCTGGAGGAGCACCTTGAGCAGGGCGTCGGTGATGCCCATGAGGCGTACGGTGCGGGTGACGCCACCGCCGCCGGGAAGCAGGCCGAGGGTGACCTCGGGCAGGCCGATCTTGGAGCCGGGGGCGTCGAGGGCGATGCGGTGGTGGGAGGCGAGGGCGATCTCGTAGCCGCCGCCGAGCGCGGCGCCGTTGATGGCGGCGACGACCGGCTTGCCGAGGGTCTCGATGCGGCGCAGCGCGTTCTTCATCTCCATGGCGCCCTCGAAGATCGCCCCGGCGTCCTCGGGGCCGGCCTTGATCATGTCCTTGAGGTCGCCGCCGGCGAAGAAGGTCTTCTTCGCGGAGGTGTAGATGATGCCGCGGATGGAGTCCTTCTCGGCCTCCGCGCGCTCGGCGATCGCGGTGATGGAGGCCCGGAAGGCCTGGTTCATGGTGTTGGCGGACTGGTTCGGGTCGTCGAGGACGAGGGTGACGACGCCGGTCTCGTCCTGCTCCCAGCGGATGGTGGTGCTCTCGCTCATGACTGATGCTTCTCCGTAAGGGGTTCGGACGGACGGTCAGACGCGCTCGACGATGGTGGCGATGCCCATGCCGCCGCCGACGCACAGGGTGGCGAGGCCGTAGCGCTTGTCCTGGCGCTCCAGCTCGTCGACGAGCGTGCCGAGGATCATCGCGCCGGTGGCGCCGAGCGGGTGGCCGAGGGCGATGGCGCCGCCGTTGACGTTGACCTTGTCGAGGGAGACGCCCATGTCCTTGACGAAGCGCAGGACGACGGCGGCGAAGGCCTCGTTGATCTCGATGAGGTCGATGTCGTCGATGGTGAGGCCGGCCTTGGCGAGCGCCTTGCGGGCGGCGGGGGCGGGTCCGGTGAGCATGATGGTCGGCTCGGAGCCGGACACGGCGGCGGCCACGATCCGGGCGCGCGGGGTGAGCCCGTAGCGCTCGCCGACGGCCTTCGAGCCGATGGCGACGAGGGAGGCGCCGTCGACGATGCCGGAGGAGTTGCCGGCGTGGTGGACGTGGTCGATCTCCTCGATCCAGTGGTACTTCTGCAGCGCCACGGCGTCGAAGCCGCCGAGCTCGCCGATGTCGGCGAAGGAGGGCTTCAGCTTGGCGAGGGAGTCGGCGGTGGTGCCGGGGCGCAGGTGCTCGTCGTGGTCGAGGACGGTGAGGCCGGCGCGGTCCCTGACGGGGACGACGGAGCGGTCGAAGCGGCCGTCCTTCCAGGCCGCGGCGGCGCGCTCCTGGGAGAGGGCGGCGTACTCGTCGACGTCGCGGCGGGTGAAGCCCTCGATGGTGGCGATGAGGTCGGCGCCGATGCCCTGGGGGACGAAGTTGGTGGCGATGTTGGTCATCGGGTCGGCGAACCAGGCGCCGCCGTCGGAGGCCATGGGGACGCGGGACATGGACTCGACGCCGCCGGCCAGGACGAGGTCCTCCCAGCCGGAGCGGACCTTCATCGCGGCCATGTTGACGGCTTCCAGGCCGGAGGCGCAGAAGCGGTTCTCCTGGACTCCGGCGACGGTGTCGGGCAGGCCCGCGGCGATGGCGGCGATCCGGGCGATGTCGGAGCCCTGGTCGCCGACGGGGCCGACGACGCCGAGGACGATGTCGTCGACGGCGGCCGGGTCGAGGCCGGGGAAGCGGGAGCGGATCTCGTGGATGAGGCCGACGACGAGGTCGATCGGCTTGGTGCCGTGCAGGGCGCCGTTGGCCTTGCCGCGGCCTCGCGGGGTGCGGATCGCGTCGTAGACGTACGCTTCGGTGGTCACGGTGGTGCCTTTCGGGCGAGTCGCGAGGGTCGGTCGGGGTGAGGGCGGCAGCTCGGTGTCAGGCGAGCAGGGAGCGGCCGATGATCTCCTTCATGATCTCGGTCGTCCCGCCGTAGATGGTCTGGATCCGGCCGTCGGTGAAGGCCCTGGCGACCGGGAATTCGCTCATGTAGCCGTATCCGCCGTGGAGTTGCAGACAGCGGTCGGCCACCCTCTTCTGCAGTTCGGTCGACCACCACTTGGCCATGGAGGCGTGCACGGCGTCGAGCCCGCCGTCCGCGTGCTCCTCGACGCAGCGGTCGATGAAGGTGCGGGTCACGGCGCACTCGGTGGCCATCTCGGCGATCTCGAAACGGATGTGCTGGAGCCGGGCGAGCGGACGCCCAAAGGCCTCGCGCTCCTTGACGTACGCGGTGGTGAGCTCCAGGAGGTGTTCGGCGCCGGCGATGGCGGCGACCGCGATGGCGAGCCGCTCCTGCGCCAGGTTGGTCATCAGGTGGAGGAAGGCGCCGTTGAGCTCGCCGAGCAGGTTCTCCTTGGGGACGCGGACGTCGTGGAAGAACAGCTCGGCGGTGTCCTGCGACTTCTGGCCGATCTTGTCGAGGTTGCGGCCGCGTTCGAAGCCTTCCATGCCGCGTTCGACGGCGAGGAGGGAGAGGCCGTGGGCGCCGCCCTCGGGCGTGGTCCTGGCGACGACGATGACGAGGTCGGCGAGGATGCCGTTGGAGATGAAGGTCTTGGAACCGTTGAGGATCCAGTGGTCGCCGTGGTCCTCGGCGCTGGTGCGGATGGCCTGGAGGTCGGAGCCGGCGCCGGGCTCGGTCATGGCGATGGCGGTGACGGTCTCCCCGCTGCAGAAGCCGGGCAGCCAGCGGCGCTTCTGCTCCTCGGTGGCGAGCGAGGTGAGGTAGGGGCCGATGATGTCGTTGTGCAGCCCGATGGCGAGGCCGGGCGTGCCGGCCCGGGTGAACTCCTCGGCGAGGACGGCGCTGTAGCGGAAGTCGGGGTTTCCGCCGCCGCCGTACTCCTCGTCGACGGCGAGGCCGAGCAGACCCTGCCGCCCGGCGGCCCGCCAGACCTCGCGCGAGACGATGCCGTCCTTCTCCCACCGCTCGTAGTGGGGCAGCACCTCCTTGGCCAGGAAGGTGCGGACGGTCTCGCGGAAGGCCTCGTGGTCGGCGGTGTAGAGCTGGCGCTTCATGCGGAGGACTCCTTGGCGGCGCTTGCGTGGGATACGAGGGCGGGTACGGCCCAGTCGTGGGCGACCTCGTCGGTGTCGGCGCCGGGCAGGGCGGGCCCGCCTCGGACGGTGCCGGGTGTCGCGGAGAAGCGGGGGGCCGGCGCGGGCTGGACGAGTCCGCCGTGCTCGACGAAGGTGCCGCGCGCGGCGAGGTGCGGATGGCCGGGGGCCTCGCGCAGCGACAGGACGGGCGCCACGCAGGCGTCGGTGCCCTCGAAGACCGCGGTCCATTCCTCGCGGGTACGGCTCCGGAAGCGCTCGGCGACGGCGGCGCGCAGCTCGCCCCAGCGGGCGAGGTCGCGGCGGGCCGGCGCGGCCTCCTCAATGCCGAGGAGGCGGACGAACTCGTCGTAGAACTGCTGCTCCAGGGCGCCGACGGCCATGTACCCGCCGTCGGACGTGGCGTAGGTGCCGTAGAAGGGGCAGCCGCCGTCGAGCAGGTTGACCCCGCGCCGGTCCTGCCAGCCGCCGGCGGCGAGCATGCCGTGGATCATGGTGGCGAGGTGGGCGGTGCCGTCGACGATGGCGGCGTCGACGACCTGGCCCTCGCCGTGCGTGCGCGCGTGCTGGAGGGCGGCGAGGACGCCGATGACGAGGTAGAGGGAGCCGCCCGCGTAGTCACCGACCAGGTTGGCGGGGACGGTGGGCGGGCCCTCGGGATCGGGGCCGATCATGCCGAGGGTGCCGGTGATCGCGATGTATCCGATGTCGTGCCCGGCGGTGTGGGCGAGCGGTCCGCTCTGGCCCCAGCCGGTCATCCGCCCGTAGACCAGCCGCGGGTTCCGGGCGAGGCAGGCGTCGGGACCGACGCCGAGGCGTTCGGCGACGCCGGGGCGGTAGCCCTCGATCAGGACGTCGGCGCGTTCGACCAGGTCGAGCACGGTGTCCGGGCCGCCGTCGGCCTTGAGGTCGACGAGGACCGAGCGCTTGTTGCGGTTGGTGAGGTCACGGGCGGGGTCGATGCCGAGGCCGGGGCCGCCGGGCCGGTCGACCCGGACGACGTCGGCGCCGAGGTCGGCGAGCAGCATGGCGGCGAAGGGGCCGGGGCCGATGCCGGCGAGTTCGACCACGCGGACGCCGGACAGCGGTCCGCCGGAGGACTGGCGCGGTGTCGTCATCGGGCCCCCAGGGGTGCGCGTGGAGTGGGTGTGACAGTGATGATGTAACACCGGAGATGCTAGGAACGCGTTCCACTCCGCACAAGCCCCCGGGCCGAGCAAGCGCTTGGAAATTGCGAGCGGGCCCGGACTGGTCGCTCCGGGCGGGACTTCCGCTAGAGTCCGCCGACGACATGCGCGCCCGGGGACGTGCGGGCGAAATCGGAGGGGCTGGGCTGGATGGACAATGGGGCGGCCGTGCGGCCGTACGACGTGGTTCTCTTCGGGGCGACCGGGTTCGTGGGCGAGCTCACCGCGGAGTATCTGGCCGAGCACGCCCCGGCGGACTGCCGCTGGGCCCTCGCCGGACGCAGCCGGGACAAGCTCACCGCCCTGCGCGACCGGCTCGCCGAGCACCGGCCCGGCCTGGCCGGGCTGCCGCTGATCGTCGCCGACTCCACCGACCCGGCCTCGCTGCGCGAACTGGCGGAGTCGGCGCGGGTGGTGGCGAGCACCGTCGGCCCGTACGTCTGGTACGGGGAGGAGCTGGTGGCCGCCTGCGCGGAGGCCGGCACCGACTATCTGGACCTGACCGGCGAGGCCGAGTTCGTGGACCGGATGTACGTACGGCACGACGCCCGCGCCCGGGAGACGGGCGCCCGGCTCGTGCACGCCTGCGGCTTCGACTCCGTGCCGCACGACCTGGGCGTCTACTTCACCGTGCGGCAACTGCCGGAGGGGGTGCCGCTGCGGATCGACGGATTCGTGCGGGCCGGGGCGATCTTCTCGGGCGGCACCTTCGCCTCGGCGCTCACCGCGTTCGGCCGCGGCCGGCAGATCCTGCGGGCCGCCCACGAACGACGGCTGCACGAGCCGCGGTTGATGACCCGGCGGGCCCGCGCGCCGCTCGGCGGCCCCCGGTTCAGCCGCGAGACGGGCACCTGGGCCCTTCCGCTGCCCACGCTCGACCCGCGGGTGGTGGCACGCTCGGCGGCGGCCCTGGAGCGCTACGGACCGGACTTCCGCTACCGCCACTACGCCTCGGTGAAGACCCTGCCGATGGCCCTGGGCGGCACGGCGGCCGTCGGCACGGGCGTCATGGCCGCCCAACTGCCCTTCGTCCGGCGCTGGCTGATGAGCCGATACGAGCCGGGGCAGGGACCGAGCGCCGAGCGGCGGGCGCGCAGCTGGTTCTCCGTGCGGTTCGTCGGGGAGGGCGGCGGGCGGCGGGTCTTCACCGAGGTGTCGGGCGGCGACCCCGGCTACGACGAGACCGCGAAGATGCTCGCCGAGTCTGCGCTCTGCCTCGCGCTCGACGAGCTGCCGAAGACCTCGGGGCAGGTCACGACGGCGGTCGCGATGGGGGACGCGCTCCTCGAACGGCTGCGGGCGGCGGGACTGCGCTTCCGGGTGGCGTACTCGGGCTGAATCGCCGCGGCGCTCAGTGCCTGACGAGACAGAAGCTCAGTGCCTGACGAGGCAGAAGGGGTGGCCGGCCGGGTCGGCGTAGATCCGCCAGGCCCGGTTCTCGTCGTCCCCGGCGGCGTCGAGGCGCCAGGCGCCGAGCGCGAGGACCGCGTCGTGCGCGGCGTCCAGGTCGGCCACCCGCACGTCGATGTGGAACTGCTGCTCGGGCGAACCCCAGACCGGCGGCCGGTGGTCCGCCACGCCCTGGAAGGCGAGCACCGGCGCCCCGGAGCCGCCGTGGAGCGTGGCCCAGGAGTCGCCGACCGCCCACTGGGGGTCCGGCCGGTTGATCTCGCCGCCGAGCAACCGCTGGTAGAACGTGGCCAGTTCCAGGACGTCGGGGCAGTCCAGGACGACGCACTGCAGGGTGCCGATCGGGGCGGCGGCGCGGTGACCGGGGGTGTCGGGGCCGAGGGTGTCAGGGACGGGGGAAGTCATGCCGGACACTCTGCCGCCCGATCGTCACGGCTCGGTATCCGTACAGGTACTCAGCCGTACCGACGTACCCACGTACTCGTGCACGGCCCTCCATGTCTGCCGTGGTGACGACCGTTCAGGGGGTTTCCTTGCCCAGGGCCTGCCTGAGGGCGCGGCGGCACAGCGCGTCCGCGTGGCGGGTGGTCTCGGGCAGGCGGTAGCGCGGGGTGAGGTGCAGGGTGTGCGCGCAGGCCCGCTCCAGCGAGACCCGGTGACCGACCGACACGAAGACCGGCTTCACGCCGTCGCGGGTGCGCAACGCCCGGCCGACGGTCTCGCCCTCGGCGACGAGGGCGCTGAACTCCCCCCGGGCCTCGCCCGGTTGCTCGTAGGTGAAGGTGAACGGGTTCTTGGCGACGCCGATCGAGGGCCGCCCCGTGAGCACGCCGAGGTGGGCGGCCAGACCGAAGCGGCGGGGGTGGGCGAGCCCGTAACCGTCGCAGACCAGCAGCCCGGGATCGGCGGTCAGCCGGCCGAGGGCGGCGAGCACGGTCGGGACCTCCCGGAAGGCGAGGAGGCCCGGTACGTACGGGAAGGAGACCCGTCCGACGGCGGTCGCCTCCTCCACGACGTCGAGCGTCCGCCCGTCGAGCACGACGGCCGCCGCGGCGACGAGGTCCCGCTCGTCGTCGTACGCCACGTCGACTCCGGTGACGTTCCCCTCCCCGACCCCGGGCCCCTCCTCCCCCAGCACGAGTCGCCCCCGCAACTCCTCCTGCACAGCCAGGGCGGCCCCTTCGTCGGCGGGCCACCCGTCGGGAATCTCGATGATCGTCATGCCGGCGACCCTACGCGCCGGCGGTGCGGGCGGTGCCGGCACGCGGGGTGCGGGGTGCGAGGGGGGCGAGGTCAGTGCCCCGCACGCATCAGCAGGTGCCCACGGCGGAACCGTTCGCCCTCGGTCGGCTCCCGCAGCATCCGGCCGACTTCGGTGAAACCGGCGTCGCCGGCCAGCCGCGCGAGGTCGTCGATCGGCCACCGGTAGGCGGTCGCCACCTTGTGGTCGAACGCCGTGACCGGATCGCCCTCCGACTCGAAGAAGGCGAGCAGCAGGGTTCCGCCCGGCGCGAGGACCCGACGGAACTCGGCGAAGTACGGCGCCAGCTCCCGCGGCGGGGCGTGGATGACCGAGTACCACGCCACCACGCCTCCCAACGCGCCGTCGGCCACGTCCAGGGCGTCCATGGACCCGACCTCGAACCGCAGGTCCGGGTAGGTCGCGCGGGCGAGGTCGATCATCACGGGCGACAGGTCGACACCCAAGACGTCGAGCCCCAGGTCCCGCAGGCGCGCGGTGACCGGCCCCGGGCCGCACCCGACCTCGACGACGGTCCCGCCGCCGTCGGCCCGCACGGTCTCGGCGAAGGCGGCGAGCACCGCGCGGTCGAGGGCGAGGGAGTCGAGGTCGGGCCGGGGCAGTTCGGAGTAGAGGACGGCGACGGCGTCGTAGGCGTCGGCCGTCGCGCGCTGGTGGAAGGAAGGTTCGGTCACAGCGAGGAGGCTAGAGGAGGACGGCCGGTCGGGCTCCGGCACCCGGGCAGGGGGTGCCCGGTAGGGCGCCGGGTAGCCTGGCGGCCATGTTCGTACTGGAGCTGACCTACACCGCGCCCGTCGAGCGCGTCGACGCGCTGATCCCCGCCCACGTCGAGTGGCTCGACGCGCAGTACGCCGCCGGGGTGTTCCTGGCGTCCGGACGGAAGAATCCGCGGGACGGCGGGGTGATCCTGGCGGGCGGGGTCGGTCGCGAGGAGATCGAGAAGATCGTGGCGACCGACCCGTTCACCGTCGAAGGGGTCTGCGCGTACCGGATCGTCGAGTTCTACGCCACCAAGTCGGTGGACGGACTCGCACCGTTCCGGGACGAGTTGCCCGCCTAGCGCTCGATCTCCGCCCGCGCGACGCGGCCCTTCTCGCCCGAGGCCCAGCAGGCGCCGTCGCGGGTGCAGTCGACCGTGTCGTACGAGCCGGGGTCGACGGTGCGCCAGGTGCGGCCGCCGTCGGTGGTCAGGTCCGTGCCGGTGGGGCCGACGGCGAGGGCGGCGGAGCGGGAGTGCGGCAGCCAGGCGACGCCCGAGCGGTAGGCGGGCGGCGGGGTGGCGGACGCGGTCCAGCCGCGCCCTGCGTCGTCGGTGACGGCGGCGGCGCGCGGCGAGGGCTGGTCCTTGCGGTAGTCGCCGCCGACGGCGATGCCGTGCCGACGGTCGCGGAAGGCCAGCCCGAAGACGCCCTTGGCCCCCTCCCCCGCCGGGATCGTGGTCTCGGTGGCGCGCCAGGTCAGCCCCCGGTCGCCGGAGTGCAGCACCCGGCCGGTCGCCCCGCCCCCGGTCGCGAGCCACACGTCCTTCGGGCCGGACGACACCAGGCACTGCCCGCTCGCCGCGAAGCCGGCCTCGCCGGGCAGGGCGGCCGGCATGCCGTCGCTGGGCAGGACCTGCCAGGAGCGGCCGCCGTCGCGGGTGGACAGGATGCGGTACCTGCCGTCCACCGGGTCGCTCATCGCGAGCCCGTGCCGGTGGTCGAAGAAGGTCATGCAGTCGTAGAAGGCCCGCGGGTCGGTGTTGCGGAAGGACTCCGTCCAGGTCGCTCCGCCGTCCTCGGTGCGCAGGACCCGCGATGCCTCGCCCTCACCGATGGCGAGGACCACGGCCCGGCGGGCGTCGAAGGCCTCCACGTCGCGGAACTCCAGCTCCCCGGCCCCCGGCGGAGAGACGTTCCGCCAGGCGGCTCCGCCGTCGGTGGTGAGCAGCACCGTCCCCTTGGAACCGGCGGCCCAGGCGACGGACCGGCTCACCGCGGCGAGGCCCCGGAAGCGGGCGTCCGTCCCGGTCGGGGTGAGCTGCCAGCCGATGCCGGCGGGCTCCTTCTCGGGCGCGGTCCGCGCCAGGGCCGGGGTCGGGGCCGTCAGGGCCATGGCGAGCGCCGCCCCGGCCAGTCCCGCCGCCAGTGCCACGACCGTCGTTCGTCTCGTCTTCCCCATGGACGTCATGGCGCCGGAAGCTAGCCCACCGCGAAGATCCCGTCCAGAGTGCGTACGGCCGGGTGGGGCCGCGCGGCGACCGGCCCGGAGGGGCGGTGACGCAGCTCACGTAACCCTCCAGTGCACGTCATGGCTCCTTCGTTCGTCTCTCCTGGTGTCAGGGGGATGTCAGGAGAACGAAGCCGCGCGACAGGAGGCTGGCCCATGTCCACCGTCATCGAGCAGGCCGTGCAGGCCCGTCTGGTCGCGTCCGCGCCACGGGCGGAGTCCGTGGCCGCCACGCTGCGCTACGACCGCGAGGACCCGTACGCCGTGAGCATGGCCTTCCCGCCGCCCGCCACCCTGGAGGGCGTCGAGGTGTCGTGGGCGTTCGCGCGCGAGCTGCTCGTCGAGGGCGTGGACGGTCCGGCGGGGGTCGGGGACGTGCGACTGCGCCCGTACGGCTACGACCGCACGGTGGTGGAGTTCCATGCGCCGGAGGGCGTGGCCGTGGTGCACGTCCGCACGGAGGAGCTGCGCACGTTCCTGGAGCGCTCGCAGCACCTGGTGCCGCGGGGGCGCGAGCACCAGTATCTGGACTGGGACCAGGATCTGGCGCACCTCCTGGAGGAGCACCCTTAACCCGTCGCACCGTTCCTTCGTTCAATTCGTTTGCGGCCGTCCGCCTCCCGGCCGTAGCGTTTGTCCTGGCCCTGTTGTCGCCCGATCGGAGAAGGCCGTTGCTCGTCTGAGGTTCGAGACACCGTGCCGCGCGTGCCACCCCGCCGCGTGTGCCGTACTCGCCCTCGGCGTACGAGCGCTGCTTTCCGTTCCGGCCCTTGTTCCGGCCCTTCCGGTTGCAGGTTTCCCGCCCGCGCCCCGGTGTCTCACGCGATGCCCATGCTCACGTCGCGCAACCGGGAGGCCCTCATGTCTACGCGCCCCACCTTCATCACCTGCACGTCCCTCTCCTTCGCCTGGCCCGACGGGACCGGAGTCCTCGACGACTTCCGGCTGGCCGTCGGCCCCGGCAGGACCGGTCTCGTCGGTCTCAACGGAGCGGGGAAGTCCACCCTGCTCAAGCTGATCGCCGGCGAGCTGACCCCGACGGACGGCACGGTCCGGGTCGCCGGCGAGGTCGGCTACCTGCCGCAGAACCTGGTGCTGCGCACCGATCTGCGCGTCGACCAGGTGCTCGGCGTCGACCGGACCCGGGCCGCGCTGCACGCCATCGAGGCGGGCGACACGGCGGAGGAACACTTCACGGCCGTCGGTGACGACTGGGACGTGGAGGAGCGGGCCCGGGCCGTGCTCGACCAGCTCGGACTCGGGCACATCGGCCTCGACCGCACGATCGGCGAGGTCTCGGGCGGCGAGTCCGTGCTGCTGCGGCTCGCGGCGCTGCTGCTGGCCCGGCCGGACGTGCTGCTGCTCGACGAGCCGACGAACAATCTCGACCTGTACGCACGGCGCCGGCTGTACGAGGCGGTGGACGCCTGGTCCGGGGTGCTGGTCGTGGTCAGTCACGACCGCGAACTCCTGGAACGGGTCGACCAGATCGCCGATCTGCGGGACGGCGAGGTCGCCTGGTACGGCGGCAACTGGTCGGACTACCAGGAGGCGCTCGCGGTCGAGCAGGAGGCGGCCGAGCGGATGGTCCGGGTCGCGGAGGCCGACGTCCAGCGGCAGCGGCGCGAACTGGCCGACGCCGAGACGAAGCTGGCCCGCCGCAAGCGCTACGGGCAGAAGAGCTACGAGAACAAGGTCGTGCCGAAGATCGTCGCCAACAACCGCAAGGCCGCCGCCCAGGTGTCCTCGGCCAAGCACCGCGCGCTGCACACCGAGCGGCTCGCGGAGGCGCGTTCGCGCCTGGACGCGGCGGTGGAGGCGGTGCGGGACGACGACGGGATCCGCGTCGAGCTGCCGCGCACCATCGTCCACCCGGGCCGGGGCGTGCTGCTGCTGCGTGATCTGGAGCTGCCGTACGGGGCCCGGGTCGCCGGGGAGTTCGAGCTGCGGGGGCCGGAGCGGGTCGCGCTGCTCGGCCGGAACGGCGCGGGCAAGACGACCTTGCTGCGGACGATCGCGGGTGAGCTCGCCCCGGTGGCGGGCGAGGTCGCGGTGCGGGTCCCGCTGCGTTTCCTGCCGCAGCGGCTCGACGTCCTGGACGACGGTCTGACCGTGGTGCAGAACGTGGCCCGGTTCGCTCCGGCGGCGACGCCCAACGAGATCCGGGCGCGGCTCGCCCGGTTCCTGTTCCGGGGAGCCCGGGCGGACCGTCCGGCGGGGACGCTGTCGGGCGGCGAGCGGTTCCGCGCGACGCTGGCGGCGCTCCTCCTCGCCGAGCCGGCGCCGCGGTTGCTGATGCTCGACGAGCCGACCAACAACCTGGACGCGGCGTCGGTACGGAGCCTGACGGCCGCGCTCGCGGCGTACGAGGGCTCGCTCGTCGTGGCGAGCCACGACGTCCCGTTCCTGGAGTCGTTGGGGATCACCCGCTGGCTGCTGCTCGACGGTGAGCTGCGGCCGACGACGGCCGAGGCCGTGCGGGAGGGACGCCCGGCGCCGTCCCCGGAGGAGGTGCGCTGACACGACCTACGGCCTAGCGGTGGAGTAACGCCCAGGACTTGGTGCCTCCGCCGGGAGTGAGGACGGGGGCGAGGCCCCAGTCCCCGCCGTGCGCCTCGACCGCCGCGGCCAGCAGCCACATGCTGCGGGCGCGGCGGTCGCGGCATTCCTCGGCGGCGGTGGGCGCGGCGTGGGCCGGGTGCTGGTCGTAGAGCACGATCCGCAGGGCGTCGTACTGCCAGCGCACGCGCAGGACCATCTCGCGGTCCGGAGTGAAGCGGTAGGCGCCGGCGACGAGTTCGGAGGCGGCGAGGGCGGCGGTCTCGCAGAGCTCGGCGAGGCCGTGGCGGGTCAGCAGGGTGCGGACGGCCTGGCGGGCGAGTCCGGCACAGTAGGCGCCCCCGGGCAGAAGCATCGAGTAGCTGAGGTTCTCGGTCGCGGGGGGTATGGGCCCGGCCGTGGTGGCGGCGGCCGGGAGGCAACGCAGTGCGCCCTTCATCGGTTTTGCTCACATTTCCTGTGGTGTGGGGGTGCTCACACGCCGAACGCGATAGCCCCGTGTGAGACTTGCGCTACCGACCGTAGCGTACGACCGGAGCACAGTGCTACTACTTGCCAGTACTCGGTGCACTTGTGTCATACCGGCCATTTCTCCGGACACCACAGCCGCCCGGAGCCGAAGGGGGAGAACGAGCGTGCCGCCCAGGAGCAGCCCGACCGCGCGCCAGCAGCGACTCGGACACGAATTGCGCAAGCTGCGCGAGCAGTCCGGCATGTCGACGCAACAGGCCGCCGCCCTCCTGGGCGTCGACCGCACCCGTATCCCCAACATCGAGTCGGGCCGCTTCGGCATCAGCGCCGAACGGGTCCGCACCCTCGCCTTCAACTACGGCTGCCCGGACGCCGGACTGGTCGAGCTGCTCGCGGCCATGGCGCAGGAGCGCGACCGCGGCTGGTGGGAACAGCACCGCGGGCTGCTCCCGCCGGCCCTCCTCGATATCGCCGAACTCGAGTTTCACGCCGTCGAGTTGCACACGGCGGTGACCACCCACATCCCCGGCCTGCTCCAGACCGAGGAGCACGCCCGGGCCGTCTTCGACACCGCCGACCCACCGCTGCCCGGCCCGGACCTGGCGGCCCGGGTGGCGCTTCGGCTGCGCCGGCAGGAGGTGCTCGACCGGGACCGCCCCACGCCGTACGAGGCGGTGATCCACGAGGCCGCGCTCCGCATGCAGTTCGGCGGCCCGAAGGTGGCGCGGGCCCAGCTCGAGTACATCCTGGAGCGCTCGGAGCGCGAGACGATCACCGTGCGGGTCATCCCGTTCACGGCGGGGGGTTTCCCGGGAGCCGGACAGTCGTTCACCTACGCGTCCGCGTCCGTGCCGCAGCTCGACACCGTGCAGCTCGACTCCTCCCACGGCTCGCTCCTCCTGGACACCGACATGCAACTGCGGCGCTACCGTGGTCTGTTGGCGCGGCTGCGTGGACTCGCGCTGCCCCGGACCGCCTCCCGCGACTTCATCCGCACCATCGCCCAGGATCTGTGAAGGACCGCCTGCCATGAACCGCACCGCCGACACCCCTGCCGCCGAGACCTCCGCCGCCGACACCTCCGCCGCCCCCGCCGACTCCCTCACGCCCCCGCGGATCAGCTGGAACGAGGCCTTCTGCAGCGAGGGGGCCAACTGCTTCCGCTTCGGCCTCGACGACACCGGCCGCGCCTACATCGGCTCGACACTGTCCCCCGACGCGTACGTCAGCGACTCCGTCGAGGCGCTGCGGGCGCTGATCTCCGCCGTGAAGGCGGGCGCGGCCGACCATCTGCTCTGAGTAGCCGAACATGGCCCGGAGGAGGGGCGGACGGGCGCCGGGACCCGCGTGACCTGGGTCTCCCCCACAGCACGGGAGCTGCGCACATAACCGAACGTAACCGGACATCGCCGAGACGGGCTTGGCGACCCCCTTACGGGCCCTTTAACCTACGGTCTCGTAACCTACGAATCCGTAGGTATTCCCGTATGCCCTTCTCCGTCCCCCAGGAGTTCCCGTGACGCTTGCTTCTCCCCACCTCGGCAGCCCGACAGGATGGACCGACGCACGCCTCCTGTACGCGCTGGAGGAGGTCGTCGAGAAGGAGCTCAACCGGCACCTGAAGGTCACCAAGGACTGGATGCCGCACGAGTACGTGCCGTGGTCGGACGGCCGGAACTTCCCCGGCTTCTTCGAGGACGGCGAGGCCTGGGACCGCTCGCAGTCCAAGGTCACCGACGTCGGCCGGATCGCGCTCGTCGTGAACCTGCTCACCGAGGACAACCTGCCGAGCTACCACCACGAGATCGCCACGCTCTTCGGCCGCGACGGCGCCTGGGGCACCTGGGTGCACCGCTGGACGGCGGAGGAGGGCCGGCACGGCATCGTGATGCGCGACTACCTGCTGGCGTCGCGGGCGGTCGACCCGGACGAGCTCGAGCGCTTCCGCATGGCCCACATGAGCGAGGGCTTCGAGTCCGACAACCGGCACTCGATGCTGCACTCGGTCGCGTACGTGGCCTTCCAGGAGCTCGCCACCCGCATCTCGCACCGCAACACCGGCCACCAGTCCGGCGACCCCGTCTGCGACCGCATGCTCGCCCGCATCGCGCTCGACGAGAACCTGCACATGATCTTCTACCGCAACCTGCTGGGCGCGGCCTTCGAGCTCGCCCCCGACCTCACGATGCAGGCCGTGCGGGACGTCGTCGTGAACTTCCGCATGCCCGGCCACGGCATGCCCGGCTTCGAGCGCGCGGCGGCCCAGATGGCGATCGGCGAGATCTACAACCTGCGCATCCACCACGACGACGTGATCCAGCCGGTGCTGCGCTTCCTCAAGGTCCTGCAGATCGAGGGTCTCGGCCCGGAGGGCCTGAAGGCCCAGGAGGAGCTGGGGCTCTACCTGGACGGGCTGGACAGCGAGGCCCTCAAGTTCGACGAGCGGCTCGCCGCGCGCAAGGCACGGATGGCGGCCCGGGCGGCCGGCTGAGGCCGGTTGAGGCCGGTTGAGGCCGGTCGAGGCCGGTTGAGGCCGGTCGACGGGCGGGAGGGTCCGGCTGACGGGCCGGGCGACCGGCTGGTGGGGCCGGGAGGGCTTCGAGCCGGGCGGCGGGCCTCGGAAGGCCCGTGCGCGCTCAGCCCTGGCGCCGCTTGAGCTTGATCCGCTCCTTCTCCGACAGGCCGCCCCACACACCGAACCGCTCGTCGTGCCGCAGCGCGTACTCCAGGCACGCGACGCGCCCCTCACAGGCCCCGCACAGCTGCTTGGCCTCGCGGGTCGAGGAGCCGGGCGCCGGGAAGAAGAACTCGGGTCCCGCCTGGGCGCACAGCGCGTCCTGCTGCCAGGAGAGGTCGGGGGCCATGAGGGTCTGCGGGGCGGAGGACATCGTGTCGGTCTGCATGGAACCAGGCTGTCCGAGTGGCCTAAACGCGCCATCAACGTCTGCTCAACGCGGCGCGCCGGGCACCGGCGGATCTGTTTCGGCCGCGTGAGACGCGAGCGGAAGCGAGCCGAGGCGGGTGGCTGCGGTCGGCTGCGGTGGGCCGCGAGCGCGCCACCGCGCGGCGCGGCACGCCCCCACGACGACTGTCCGCACGATCGTGCGGACAGTACGATGGCGGCATGAGCGGCAGGACCAGAACGGACGGGCGCGTCGAGCGCGGCAACCAGACCCGGCGACTCGTCCTGGGGCGCACGATGCACATCGCCTCCGTGGAGGGCCTCGAAGGGCTGTCCCTGGGGCGGATCGCCACCGAGCTCAAGCTGAGCAAGAGCGGGGTCTTCGCCCTGTTCGGCTCCAAGGAGGAGCTCCAGCTCGCCACCGTACGGGCGGCCACCGCGGTCTTCGTCGGCCGGGTCGTCACCCCGCTGGCCGACCTGCCGCCCGGCCCTGGCCGGGTGTGGGCGCTGTGCCGGAACTGGCTCGCGTACTCCTCGGAACGGATCTTCGAGGGCGGCTGCTTCTTCTACGCGGTGTCGGCGGAGTTCGACGCCCGCACGGGCCCCGTCCACGACGCCGTCGCGCGGGCCCGTCGCGACTGGGTCGCCTATGTGGAGCGGACGATCGAGGAGGGGCGGCTGGCCGGTGGCTTCGTCGAGGACGTCGACGTCCCGCAGCTCGCCTTCGAGATCATCGCGCTGATGGAGTCGGCCAACGCCCAGTCGGTCCTGCTCGGCGAGGCCTCCGCCTACGCGCGGGCGGAGCGGGGCATCGCCCGACTGCTGCGGGCGGAGGCGACCGACCGGGCGCGCGACGAGATCGACGCGCGCCCGTGACCTGGGTCAGCGAGGTGGATCAGCGGGCGGCGCCCGTCGCCTCGGCCCGCTCGCCGGGCTCCGCACTCACGGTGTCCCCGGCGCCCACGGCGCGCTCCGTGGTCATGAACTCCACCGCCCGCGCGACGACCTGAGGGTCCTTCAGGATCCGCCGGTGGCCGAGCCCCCGGGTGACGACCAGCCGGGCACGCTCGCCGTGCGCACGGGCGAGGAAGTGGGCGTGGGCGAGGGGCACCATCTCGTCCGCCTCGTCATGGATCAGCAGAACGGGCGCGCCGAGGTCGCCGGGGCGCCAGTCCGCGTCCAGCCGGCGCCAGATCTCCGGTTCGTCCGGGACGAGCCGGCGCTCGACGTGGCGGCGCATCGCGCGCATGGCGTGCCCGGTGAGGCCGAAGGCCCCCTGGAACCAGTCGGTGAGCAGGGTGAAGGAGCCGACGCCGGAGATTCCGACGAAGCGGCCGGCGCGGACCCCGTCGCGCAGCGCGAAGAGGGCGGCGAGGACCCCGAACGAGTGCGCCAGGACAGCGTCGAAGTCACCGTGCCGGGCGTGCAACTCCCGGATGATCGCGCGGTATTCGATGATGTTGGTGGCGCGGCCGGGCGCGTCGCCGTGGCCCGGCGCGTCGAAGGCGACCGGACTGTAGCCACGGCCGAGCAGCGCCTCGACGAAGGCGGCGAGGTGGGAGGCCCGCGAGGACCAGCCGTGGACGAGCAGGACCGGCCGCCTTCCGTCGCCCCAGGCGTAGACGACGGCCTCCTTGCCGCGCACCCGGATCCGGTCGACCCGGGCGGCGGCCATCAGACGTTCCTCCGCCGGCTTCACCCGGGCCCGTCCGGCGGGGCGGACGAAGAGGTGGAAGACGGCGCGCCCGGCGGGGGCGGGAGCGACGCGGGCGGCGGCGTTGAGCGCGGTGCGGACCAGCAGAGCCTTCGGAAACATGCCGGATCTCCTCGATCGTCCTCGATACGAGAAAATGCTAGCACGACCGTTCGTGTTGTTTTTGAGACGCCGGGCTGAGCGCTCGACGTGGCCCGGGGCCCTACTCCTCCGCCTCCCCCTTCCCCGCCTCCCTCTCCGTCTTCTTCTTCGCCCGGCTCGGCTGGACCCGTTTCGGCTCCCCCGGCATCTTCGGGTACTCCGGCGGGTAGGGCAGATCGCCGAGACCGTGCTCCGCCTCGTCCCGGCGGGCAAGTTCGAGGAGCGACTCCAGACTGAACCGCTCGTCGTCCATGTCCGCGTGCACGTCGCCGAGTTCCGCGTACCGCGCCGGCATGGTGCGGATGTCGAAGTCCCGCGGCACGGCGTCGTCGATCTCCTCCCAGCGCAGCGGCGCGGAGACGGGGGCGTGCGGGCGCGGGCGCACGGAGTAGGCGGAGGCGATGGTGCGGTCGCGGGCGGTCTGGTTGTAGTCCAGGAAGATCCGCTCCCCGCGCTCCTCCTTCCACCACTTGATGGTGACGCGCTCCGGCATCCGGCGCTCCAGCTCCCGGCCGCAGGCGATGGCGGCACGTCTGACCTGGGTGAACGTCCAGTTGGGCAGGATCGGGACGAAAACGTGCAGTCCACGACCGCCCGAGGTCTTGGGCCAGCCGCGCAGCCCGTGCTCGTCCAGGACGGCGCGCAGTTCGTGGGCGGCGCGGACGGCGTCGGCGTAGTCGGTGCCGGGCTGCGGGTCGAGGTCGAGGCGCAGCTCGTCGGGATGGTCGGTGTCCTCCCGGCGTACCGGCCAGGGATGGAAGGTGACGGCGCCCAGGTTGGCGGCCCACAGCACGGCGGCCGGCTCGGTGGGGCACATCTCGTCGGCCGACCGGCCGCTGGGGAAGGTGATGTGGGCCGTCGGGATCCAGTCGGGCAGGTACTTGGGCGCCCGCTTCTGGAAGAAGGACTCGCCCGTGACGCCGTCGGGATAGCGCTCCAGGGTGGTCGGCCGGTTCCGCAGGGCGCGGGTGACGCCCTCACCGACGGCCAGGTAGTAGCTCACCATGTCCAGCTTGGTGTAGCCCGTCTCCGGGAAGTACACCTTCTCCGGGTTCGACACCCGTACGGTCCGGTCGCCGACCTCGAGCTCCACCGCTGCCGCCTTGCCTGCCATGCGGGTCAGCCTAGAGCTCGCCGACAACTCCCGCATACCGGACAATCTCCCCATGGACCTGCCGGTGATGCCACCCGTGAAACCGATGCTGGCGAAGACCGTCAAGACGATCCCGCCGGGGATGCAGTACGAGGCGAAGTGGGACGGCTTCCGCGCCCTCGTCCACCGGGACGGCCCGGAGCTCTTCATCGGCAGCCGCACGGGCAAACCGCTGAGCCGCTACTTCCCCGAGCTCGCCGAGGCGTTCCCCGACCGGCTGCCCGAGCGCTGTGTGGTCGACGGGGAGATCGTCATCGCGCACGGCGGCCGGCTGGACTTCGACCGGCTCACCGAACGGATCCACCCGGCCGCCTCACGGGTCCGGATGCTGGCCGAGACGACTCCGGCCCGGTTCATCGCCTTCGATCTGCTCGCCCTCGGGGACGAGTCCTTCCTCGACACCCCGCTCGCCGAGCGGCGATCCGTCCTGGAGACCGCGCTCAGCGGGGTCGAGCCCCCGGTCCACCTCGCCCCGGCCACCACCGACGCGGCGCTCGCCGCGCACTGGTTCGAGCAGTACGAGGGCGCCGGCCTCGACGGCGTGATCGCCAAGCCGCTCGACCTGCCCTACCGGCCGGACGCCCGGCTCATGTACAAGATCAAGCACGAGCGCACGGCCGACGTGGTCGTGGCCGGATACCGCTTCCACAAGAGCGGGCCGGTGGTCGGCTCGCTGCTGCTCGGCCTGTACGACGACCGGGGCGCCCTCCAGCACGTCGGCGTGTGCGCCGCCTTCACCGCCCGGCGGCGTGCCGAACTGGTCGAGGAGCTGGAGCCCCTGCGCATGGACCCCCCGGACGGCCACCCGTGGGCGGCCTGGGCGGAGGAGTCGGCGCACGAGTCCTCCCGCCTCCCGGGCGCGCCGAGCCGCTGGTCGGGCAAGAAGGACCTCTCGTGGGTGGCGCTGCGGCCCGAGCGGGTCTGCGAGGTGGCTTACGACCACATGGAGGGTGACCGCTTCCGGCACACGGCCCAGTTCAAGCGCTGGCGCCCGGACCGCACGCCGGACTCCTGCGGCTACGCGCAGCTGGAGGAGCCGGTCTCGTACGACCTCGGCGAGATCCTCTCGTAGCTCCGCCCGGGCCGTACGGTCGTGACGGAGATCGTTCCGGGCCGGCGCCGACGTGAGATGCCCCACATCGGGTTTGCGCGGCAGTCCACCTTTCTCGGCGTGGCGTTCGGGGAACTGACGAGCGATCGGACACGCGCACCACGCCGCACCTGCGGGAACGCCCGGCGCCCTCCCGCTCCGGTCCGTACGCCTCGCCGAAGGCCGCGCGCGGCTGTTGCCCGGCGGTGACGGAGCCGTCGTCGAACCGCCACCGCCATCCGGTACGTATGGATACGCATGGAGGAGAGAAACCACTCTCACCGCCCGACAGACCCACAAGGACCGATCGTGATCGCCTCGCCCTCGCCCCTCGTCCCCGTGCCGATCCCCGACCGTGTCGCCGCGCTCATCGGCTCCTGCCTGCCGCTGCACGTGCTCCAGGCCGAGGTCGACGCCGACTGCGCGGCGCGCGAGGTGTACCGCTTCCGCGGGCCGCTGTGCGCGGAGGACCGGGCCGACCGCGAGCACGCCCTCGCCGCGCTCGCCCGGGCCAACAAGATCCTCGCCAAGCACCACCCGAAGCTGCCGGTGCGCCCGGGCTTCTGACCCCGGCTCCCTCTGCCTGGGATTCTGCCCGGGCCCGAGGCCACGGCTCGCCGCGGTGTTCGGCCGTTCGGGGCGCGGGCCCGGCCCCGCACCGATTCGGACGTCCTCCGCATGCGGGACACCGCCACCGGTGTGAGGCTGCCAGCGTGACCACCACCAGCGAAGCAGCGCCCGCGCCCCCCGCCGCCGAGCCCCCGGTGCTCGACAGCCGCCGTCGCAACATCGTCTTCGGCACGATCATGCTCGGTGTGCTGCTGGCCGCGCTCGACCAGACGATCGTGGGCACCGCGCTGCCGACGATCGTCTCGGACCTCGGCGGCGCCGCCCACATGTCCTGGGTGGTCACCTCGTATCTGCTCGCCGAGACGGTGGCGACCGTCCTCGTCGGCAAGTTCGGCGATCTGTTCGGCCGCAAGGTGATCTTCCAGATCTCGGCGGTCGTCTTCATCACCGGCTCGTTCCTGTGCGGTCTCGCCACCAACATGACGTTGCTCATCGTCTGGCGCGGCCTGCAGGGCATCGGGGCCGGCGGGCTCATGGTCACCTCGATGGCGCTGATCGCCGATGTGATCCCGCTGCGCGAACGCGGCAAGTACCAAGGCGCGATCGGGGCGGTGTTCGGTGTCTCGACCGTCATCGGGCCGCTGCTCGGCGGTCTGTTCACCGACCACCTGAGCTGGCGGTGGGCGTTCTACGTGAACGTGCCCATCGCGATCCTGGTCGTCATCGCCGCCGCCCGTTCCATTCCCTCCGTCCGCTCCGCGAGCCGGCCGGTCATCGACTACGCGGGCATCGCGCTCGTCGCCGTCGGCTCCAGCGCCCTGATCCTGGCGACGAGCTGGGGCGGCAACGAGTACGCCTGGGGCTCCGCGGTCATCATCGGGCTCTTCGCCGGCGGCCTCCTCGCCCTGGCGCTCTTCTGCTGGGTGGAGACCCGCGCGGCCGAACCCATGCTGCCCATGCGGCTGTTCCGCAACCCGGTCTTCACCGTCTGCTCGGTGCTGAGCTTCGTCGTCGGCTTCGCGATGCTCGGCGCGATGACCTTCCTGCCGACCTATCTGCAGTACGTCGACGGGGACTCGGCGACGACCTCCGGCATCCGCACCCTCCCCATGGTCGTCGGCCTCCTCATCGCCTCCGTCTTCAGCGGCAACGTCGTCAGCAAGACGGGCCGGTACCGGATCTTCCCCATCGCCGGCTGCCTGGTGATGGGCGTCGGGCTCTATCTGCTGTCCCTGATGGGGCCGGAGACCGGCACCTGGCCGGAGTCGCTGTACATGTTCGTGCTCGGCGTCGGCATCGGCCTGTGCATGCAGGTCCTCACCATCGCCGTCCAGAACACCGTCGACTACGCGGACCTGGGCACCGCCACCTCGGGCGTGACCTTCTTCCGTACCCTCGGCAGCGCCTTCGGCACCGCCGTCTTCGGCACCATCTACGCCAACTCCCTCAAGCCCAACCTGACGGAGGGCGTCGCCGGGGCCTCGGCGGCCGCCGCGCCCCTCGGTCTGGATCCGGGAGCCGTCGCCGCGGCCGCGCAGAGCCCGTCCGGCGTGCACGGACTGCCCCAGCAGGTGGCGGCGCCGATCGTGGACGCGTACGCCGACACGCTGCACACCGTCTTCCTCTGGACCGTGCCGGTCGCGGCCGTCGGCCTGGTCGTGGCCCTCTTCCTCAAGCAGGTGGAGCTCCGCGACACCGTCCGCGCGTCCGCGCCCGACATGGGCGAGGGATTCGCCTCCCCCACGTCCAGCGGCGACTCGGCCAAGCTGCTCGAACTCGCGGTCGGCCGGATCATCCGCAGGACCGATGTCGACACGGCCCGACGGATCGTCAGCGCGTCCGACACCCGGCTCGACCCGGCCGGCGCCTGGGCGGTCATGCAGGTGGAGCTCTTCACCCGCCTCGTGGGCCACGCCAGCCTCGGCCTGATCGCGGCGGGCCGCCGGGTCCCGCCCGAGGTGCTGCTGCCGGTCTTCGACCGGATGGTCGACGAGGGCTTCCTCACCCGGGACGGCAACCTGCTGTCGCACACCCCCGCCGGGAAGCGGGAGGCGGACGTCATCACCCGGGCCTGGGGCGACTGGCTCAGCGACCGCGTCGAGCGCGAGAGCGGCCGCCCGAGCGGCCCGGAACTGCGGGCCGCGACGGACGCGATCGCGAAGAAGCTGATCTCGGAGGACCTGGCGCAGGGGCTGCCGCAGGGGGGCCGGGAGAGGGTGGGCGCGGGGGCGCGGTGAGGGTGGGCGCGGGGGCGCGGTGAGGGGCGGCGCGGGGGCGCGGTGAGGGGCGGCGCTCCTCACGTCAGTCCAGGAACTCCCCGTCCACGTACACCCACGCCCCCTCGTGCCGCGCGAACCGGCTCCGCTCGTGCAGCTCTCCGGGCACCCCGCCGTGGGTGAAGCGGGCCCGGAAGGTCACGGTGCCGTGCTGGTGGAAGGCGGTGCCGTCGCCGGTCTCCTCGATCTCCAGGCCGGCCCACCGCATCCCGGGATCGAAGTCGACCTCGCCGGGCCGCGTCCGGGGCGCCCAGGTGCGCAGCAGATAGGCCTCGTCGCGGACGACGAAGGCGCTGTAGCGCGAGCGCATGAGCAGCTCGGCGGTGGGCGCGGTGGCGGGCCCCGTGTGGAAACGTCCGCAGCATGTGCCGTACGTGGCGGCGAGCCCGCAGGGGCAGGGCGCGTCGGCGGTCACCGCGGTCGCGGGAGCGGTCGCGGGTACGGCGGGGCGGGCGGAACGGGCGGGGCGGGCCTTGCGTCGGGACATGGCCCCATTGTCGCGTGCCGCCGGCCGCCCGCCCCGCCGAGGTTCCGCGTCAGCGGGGGTCGCGCCACATCCCCCACAGCACCGGGCCGCCGCCCGGCAGCTCGAACTCCTCGCGCACGGTGAAGCCGAAGTGCTCGTAGACGGGGAGGTTGGCGGCCTTGGAGGATTCCAGGTAGGTGGCCTGACCGGCCGCGTCGGCCTTCGCCAGGCCCGAGCGCAGCAGGGCGGCGCCCTGTCCCGTGCCCTGGGCGACCGGGTCGGCTCCGATCAGGGCCAGGGACCAGTGCGGTTCCTGCGGGGTGTGCGCCGCGGCCGTCTCGACGGCCTCCTTGAACAGGCCGGCGCGGTCACCGAGGATGCCGATGAGCTCCTGGATGGTGTCCGCGTCGGGAACGGCCTTCTCCTGCGCGTCGGCCGGCACCCAGAAGGCCGCGGCGGCGTCGGTGCGCTCGCACACGCCGTTGTGGAGGTACTGGCGGGTGAAGAGCGTGGAGAAGTAGCGGCCGAGGGTCGCTTCGCGCGAGGTCTCCTCGGGGAAGAACCAGCGCATCATCGGGTCGTCGTCGAAGGCCCGGGCCAGCGTGTGGCTGATCGCCGGGGCGTCCTCGAGCACTGCCGTCTTCGGCATGTTGGTTGTCGCCATGCGGACATTCTTCCCACAAACGATCTTGGTCGGTCACGGGGGGGTGGGTCGGGGGGCGGGCCCCCGCGGTCACCCCGTCCCGAACCACGACTCCGCGAGCGCGCTCAGGCTCCCCTCCTCCGTCACGCCCAGCTCGCGGAGGTACCAGGGGAGGTTGCTGTAGACGTGGAGCAGGGTGTACGCGAGCGCGGTGGACGGCTCGACCGTGCGGCCGTACGCCCGCGTCAGGCGGGCCAGCAGGGCCGGGTCGCCGCGGGTGACGAACAGGCCGACGCCCACGAAGTCGTAGGCGGCGTCGCCGATCATGGCGGGTTCGAAGTCGAAGAAGCCGGTCAGCCGCCAGCCGTCGGGGTCGACGAGGAAGTGCTGCTGCATGACCTCGGTGTGCAGCAGGCAGGGCGGCGGGGTGCGCGGCAGGGCGACCGAGGCGAGGAAGTCCGGGATCTGCTCCAGCCAGCCGGGCGGCAGTCCGTGCCGACGCTGCCGGGCCACGGCGCCGGCCCGCTGCCGGTCGACGAAGGCTCCCCAGTCCCCCGGGCCGAGGACGTCGCCGAGCGGCCCGGGGTCCAGGGCGTGCAGAACGGCCAGGGTTTCGCCGATCTCGGAGACGATCCGCTCGCGGTGGTCGCGCGGGACGCGGGGCCACACCTGGGCGAGGTTCTCACCGCGGAGCCGGGACATCAGGACGTACCGCCAGCCGTTCTCGTACGCCCCGGCGGCGCGCACCTCCGGGGTCCGCACCGGCAGTCGCCCCCCGACATGGGCGAGGACCCGCCCCTCGGCGACGCCGTCGCGGGCGGCGGCCGCCGGGAACAGCTTGAGCACGTGCCCGTCGCCCACCGCGTACACCGGCTGCGAGCCGTCGGGGAAGCGGGTCAGCGGCGCGCCGGCGAAGCCGAGGCGCGCGCAGAGGTCCTCCGCGCCGGGACGCATCACCGTCTCGTCGGGGACGATCGCGTCCCACTCTTCGTCCGTCTCCACCGAGGGCAGCATGATCGCCACCGTAGGCCGCTCGCTCGGCGACGGCCATCGAATTTCGCCGCGTCTAGGGGCGGTAGCGCAGCGGGTGGCCCTCCGGGACCTCCACGACCGCGATCCGTACGCCGTCGGGGTCGGCGAGCCACATCTCGATCAGGCCCCACGGCTCGGTGACCGGTTCGCGCAGCACCCGGGCGTCCGTGCCGCGCAGCTCCTCGCGGGCCGCGTGGACGTCGGCGACCTGGAGCCAGAGCCGGAGTCCGGGCTCGGGCGGCGTGGCGGCGGCGCGCCCGGACAGTTCGAGGAAGCCGCCGCCGAGGAAGTAGACGGTGCCGCGGTCGGGGCCGGTGCCGAACTCTCGGTAGACGGCGAGGCCGAGGGTCTCGCCGTAGAAGCGGCGGGAGCGTTCGGGGTCGGTCGGGCGGAGCAGGATCCTGCTGCTCAGTACGTGCATCCGAGTAGCGTACGAGCATGAAACTGACGATTCTCGGAGGCGGCGGATTCCGGGTGCCGCTCGTGTACGGCGCCCTCCTCGGCGACCACGCCGAGGGGCGGGTCACTCATGTCACCCTGTACGACCTGGACGCCGGGCGCCTGTCGGCGATCGCCCGGGTGCTCGCCGAGCAGGGCGCGGGGGTGCCGGACGCGCCGGTGGTGAGCGCGACGACGGATCTGGACGAGGCGCTGCGCGGTGCGGACTTCGTCTTCTCCGCCATCCGGGTGGGCGGTCTGGCCGGCCGGGCGGCCGACGAGCGGATCGCGCTGGCCGAGGGCGTGCTGGGGCAGGAGACGGTGGGCGCGGGCGGTATCGCGTACGGGCTGCGGACGCTGCCGGTGGTGACGCACATCGCCCGGCGGATCGCCGAACTCGCCCCGGAATCCTGGGTCATCAACTTCACCAACCCGGCCGGCATGGTCACCGAGGCGATGTCGCGGATCCTCGGCGACCGGGTGGTCGGCATCTGCGACTCGCCGGTGGGTCTCGGCCGCCGGGTGGCGCGGGTGCTCGGCGCGAGCCCGGACGAGGCGTGGATCGACTACGTGGGCCTCAACCACCTGGGCTGGCTGCGGGGGCTCAGGGTCGGCGGACATGACATACTGCCGCGGCTCTTCGAGGACGACGCCCTGCTCGGCTCCTTCGAGGAGGGCAAGCTCTTCGGGACGGACTGGCTGCGTGCCCTCGGTGCGATCCCCAACGAATACCTGCACTACTACTACTTCAACCGCGAGGCGGTCCGGGCCTATCGGGAGGCGGAGAAGACCCGGGGCGCCTTCCTGCTCGACCAACAGGCAGGCTTCTACGAGGAGACGGGCAGGCCCGGCACGTCCGCGCTGGCCGCCTGGCACCGGACGCTCGCCGACCGCGAGGCGACCTATATGGCGCACAACCGGGAGGCCGCCGGTGTCGGCGAACGGGCCGAGGAGGACCTGGAGTCGGGCGGTTACGAGAAGGTGGCGCTGGCGCTGATGCGGGCCATCGCGCGCAACGAGCGGGCCACGCTGATCCTCAACGTCCGCAACCGCCACACCCTTTCGGTGCTCGACGCGGATGCGGTGATCGAGGTGCCGTGCTTCGTCGACGCGGCCGGCGCCCATCCGGTGTCGGTGGAGCCGCTGCCGTATCACGCGGTCGGTCTGGTGACGGCGGTGAAGGCGGTGGAGCGGGAGGCGCTCGCCGCGGCGGAGAGCGGATCGCGGGAGACGGCGGTGAAGGCCTTCGCGCTGCATCCGCTGGTCGACTCGGTGGCGGTGGCCCGCCGGCTCGTCGAGGGCTACACGGCCGAGCACGCCGGACTGGCCTATCTGCGTCGCTGACATGGACGGCTGACGAACATCTTTACGACGCGGGGAGCGCGGCCTAGGCTCGCGCCCCATGACTTCACAGCGACGCAGGGGTGTTCGACGAGGAGTGGCCCGGCTCGTCGTGGGCTGTCTGCTGGCCGCGGGACTCGTGAGCACGGGGTCCTCGGCCGCGGGCAGTCCGGCCGCCGCCGAGACGGGCGGGGCGACCGTCGTGCCCGTGCAGACGACGGGGCCCGCGGACCGGCGGTTCAACCTGGTGGTCATGGGCGACGGGTACACGGCCGAGGAGATGCCGGAGTTCCGCGCCCATGTGGAACGGCATCTGAGCACGCTGTGGAGCATCGAACCGTTCGCCTCGTACCGCTCGTACATCAACGTGTGGGCGGTGGAGATTCCCTCCCAGGACTCGGGCGTCGACTGCGATCCGGGTCTGGACGCGCCGGCCCGTGACACCGCGCTGCACATGGGGTTCTGGGGCGGCTGCGACGCGGGCAGCGTGCAGCGGCTGCTGACCGTCGACAGCGACAGGGCCGCCGCCTTCGCGGACCTGGTGCCCGGCACCAGCCGCGCGAACCGGCAGATCGTGGCCCTCGCGAACAGCACGACCTACGGGGGCGCGGGCGGGAGTTACGCCACGGCCTCCGGCGGCAACGCGCTGTCGGCGCTCATCACCCCGCACGAGATAGGGCATTCGCTCGGCGGGCTCCAGGACGAGTACGACTACTACGGGCGCGGGGTGCCGGGCGGCGCGTACACGGGCGGGGAGCCGTCCTCCGTCCACCACACGCTGCTCACGGAGCGGCAGATGCGGGACCAGCGGGCCAAGTGGTGGCGCTGGCTCGGCGAGGAGAGCGAGTCGGGCGGGGTCATCGGCCGCCACGAGGGCGGCCTGTACAGCACGACGGGCGTCTGGCGGCCCAGCCGCCACTCCCTCATGAAGACCCTGGGCTACGCCTTCGACCAGGTGGAGCGCGAGGTCATGGTGCGGGCGATCTCGGCCAAGGTGGATCTGGTCCAGGCGCACACACCGAACACGGCGCCGCTGGCGGCCGACCGTTCGGTGTGGGTGGACACGCTGCACCCGGTGGGCGGTGAACTCGCCGTGGAATGGCGGCTCGACGGACGGCTCCTCGACACCCGGGGCACGCGCACGGTCGACCTGCGGGCCCTGGATCTGCCCCGGGGCCGTACGCACACGCTGACGGCGAAGGTCACGGACCCGACGCCGTTCGTGCGGGAACCGGCGGTGCGGGCGTCCGCGGCCCTCACCCGTACGGTGAGCTGGACGGTGAACCCCGCGCTCACCACGCGGCAGGAGGAGATCGCGCCGGCCTTCACCGGTCACACCCCGACGGCCTCTCCCGTCGGTGCCCGCTCGGTGGTCCACGCGGACACCACCCACCCGGTGCGCGGGACGGTGGCCGTGCGCTGGCGGCTGGACGGGGAGTCGGTGCCCAACCCGGGCAACGACCGTGATCTGGACCTGAGGTCGCTGCGGCTCTCCCCCGGCACCCACACCCTCACGGCCGACATCCCCGGCACACGCGAGGAGTTGAGGTGGACGGTGGACGCGCTCGCCGCCTCCGCCGCGTACGAGCTGTCGACTCCGCTGCGCACGGTGCGGCGGCCGGGACAGCCGGTGGAGTACGTGTACGACGGGGAGTTCACGATGCGGCTGACCGCGCGGGACGACCGGGAGGGCGCGGTGGTGAGCCAGTTCCGGGTGGACGGCGACGGCTGGTACACGTACTACGGCTGGCCGACGGACGCCTCGGCTCCGTTCCTCTTCTCGCCTTCCGGCACGGTGATCGACGACCTCGTGTACGGCAAGCTGGGACGGAGTCGCGCGGTCCCGTGGGAAGACGCGACGCCCGACTACGGCACGCACACCGTGGAGTACCGGACGGTCGACGCGGCGGGGAACGTGAGCCGGGCCCGGAGCTTCCTGGTGACGCTGGTCAGGCCCGAGTAACGAGGGAACGAGGAGAGGCCCGCGGATCCGTCCGCGGGCCTCTCCTCGTTCGTACGGGAGGGGTCAGCGCTTGCGCCCGACCGCGGCCCAGCCCGGAATCGGGTCGTCGCCCTGGACCGGGACGGGCTCGCCCAGCTCCGGGTGCCACTCGGCGGTGAGGGAGACGCCGGGCTCGACCAGGTCGAGGCCGTCGAAGAACGCGGCCAGTTCGTCGCGCGAGCGCGGCCGCAGGGTCAGACCGCGCGCCTTGTACATGGCGGAGGCCTTGGCGGCGCCTTCGGGGTCGAAGTCACCGGTGACGTGCGAGAGGACGAGGTAGCTGCCGGGGGCGAGCTTGTCGACGATCTTGGCGACCAGCTCGTAGGCACCGTCCTCGTCGCCGACGAAGTGCAGCAGCGCGAGCATCGACAGTGCGATGGGCTGATCGAAATCAAGGACCTTTCCGGCCCTTTCGAGGATGACCTCGGGCTCGCGCGCGTCCGCCTGGATGTACTCGGTGGCCCCTTCCGGGGTCGAGCGCAGCAGCGCGGCCGCGTGCGCGAGCACGATGGGGTCGTTGTCGCAGTAGACGATCCGGGCCTCCGGCGCGGCCTCCTGCGCGATCTGGTGCAGGTTGGGCTCGGTGGGGATGCCGGTGCCGACGTCCAGGTACTGCCGTACGCCGTTGGCGCTGAGCCAGCGGATGGCGCGGTGCATGAAGGCCCGGTTGACGCGGGCCATGTCCCGGCCCCGGGCGTCGACGGTGAGGAGCTGGCGGGCCATCTCCTCGTCCACGGGGTAGTTGTCCTTGCCGCCCAGGAACCAGTCGTACATCCGCGCGGGGTGCGGCTTGCTGGTGTCGATCCGTACGTCGCTGCGGGTGTCGCTGCGTACGGACGCGGGGTCCTGGGTCATCGGCTCTCCTCGGCGGGACGAACGGTGGCGCTTACAGCAAGAGTTACGCGATGTGAGGGCTGTGGCGGAAGGTTCAGGTGAGCAGGAAATCAGCCTGGCCTGATTTGGCCCCCTGGATGAATGCGGCGATCTCTCCGTGGGTGTAGATGAGCGCTGGTCCCTCAGGGTCTGCGGACTGTCGCACGGCGACCCTGCCGTCGGCCAGCTTCATGGCCTCCACGCAGTTGCCCCCGTTCCCGCCGCTCCACGGCTTGTGCCATCCCTCGGCACCGAGCTCAGCGGCGGGCATGCCGTTGTATATGCGATCCATTCACAGCTCCTTGCGGAGATTCCGGAGAATCTCCTTCGTGCGTTGTGCAGTCGCGGCCTGGGCCGCCATGCGGTCCATGACCTCGAGGTGGGAGGCCACCTCGGGGCGCGCGTCGAGGTAGACGGCGCCGGTCAGGTACTCGCTGTAGACCATGTCCGGGAGTTCGGGCATGGCGAAGCGGAAGAGGACGAACGGTCCGTAGGTGCCGGGATGGTGGCCGGACGCGAACTCCGCGATCTGCAGGGTGACGTTCGGCAGCTCCGACGCTTCGAGCAGCCGGTCGAGCTGGTCGCGCATCACTTCGGGCCCGTGGCCGACCGGTCGGCGGAAGACCGTCTCGTCCATGATCACCCAGAACTTGGGCGCGTCCTCCCTGGTGAGCAGGGACTGGCGCTCCATGCGGAGGGCTACATGCCGGTCGATCTCCTCGGCGTCGTTGCTGCCGCCGACGGCCCCGCTGCGCAGAATGGCACGGGCGTACTCCTCGGTCTGCAGCAGACCGGGGACGAACTGCGGTTCGTAGGCCCGGATGAGGCTCGCGGCCCCCTCCAGGCTGACGTACATGGAGAACCAGCCGGGCAGCACGTCGTGGAACCGCTGCCACCAGCCGGGGAGGTTGGCCTCCTCCGCGAGGGCGACGAAGCCCTCCGCCTCGGAGTCGGTGATGCCGTACGCCTTCAACAGGAGCTGTACGTACGGAATCTTCAGCGCGACCTCTGCGGTCTCCATGCGTCGGATCGTGGCCGGGGCGACCCGCAGGATCTTGGCGGCCTCTTCCCGCTTGAGGCCGGCCCGTTCGCGAAGATCCTGGAGACGCCTGCCGAGGACGACCTGTCCCACCGTGGGGGCGGACCGCGGCTCGCTCACTTAAGAAGACCTCCCCGACGCGCTGTTTCGACGAGTGTGCCATGAACACGGCCAGAGAGAACACAGCACTCTGCATTTTTCAGAGTGCCACTTGCCAAGTGTCCGACTCAGGAGCACAGTATTCCGGTGAACCAGTACGCATGCCGCCGTGCGCTCCGCCGCGGGGGGATGCGTACGGCACTCCTGCCCACAGTTGTGAGGATCCGGTCGTGGCTTCTGGTAACGCGCACTCCTCAGGTCTCATGAGCCCTCGCGTCATGACCCAGCGCCCACGGCCCCACACCGACGTCCGCCGCTTCGCCTTCGAGCTGCCCGCCCGCACCGAGTCGGTCGCCCGCGCCCGGCGGCTCGCCGAGGAACGGCTGATCCTCTGGGGCTGCGGCCCCGACATACGTGACACGGTCGCGCTCGTCGTCTCGGAGCTGGTCACCAACGCCGTCGTGCACACCGCGAGCGCCCGTGTCGTCTGCGAACTGCGCGAGGGCGAGGAACGGCTGCGGATAGCCGTGCGGGACGAGGGGGGCCCCGCGGGACCGCGCATCCGCGACTGCGGCGAGGAGGAGCGCGGCCGGGGTCTGATCCTGGTCGACGCCCTGGCGAGCGCCTGGGGTGCGGACCGCACCGGTCACGGCACCGCGCAGATCGTGTGGGCCGAGCTCGCCCACGGCATGGGAGAGCCGTGCTGAGGTCCATGGCGACGCTGCTGACCCCGCGCGCCCGCAAGAGCTCCGAGAACGCCGCCTCCCGCAACCCGCTCTCCCCCTCGACGCCCGCCGGACCCGTCCCCGTCACCCGCCTCTTCGTCCCCGTCGACCTCCCGACCACCCTGGGCTGCGACGCCGTGGGCGTCCCCGCCCGCTACGGCTTCCGCATCCTGTCCCGGCTGCCCGCGAAGGGCTGTGTCTACGCCGACAGCGACTGGTGGTGGTGGCTGGTCCCGTCCGGCTCCGACCTCGACCTGATCTGGCCGCTGCCCGCCTGCTACGCCCCCGGCGCCGTGATCCCCGACCGCCGGCCCCGGCTGATCCACCACCCCGACGGCGACTCCCCCTACACCCCGCCCATCCCGCTCTACCTGCTGATCTGCCAGCTCACCGGGATCGCCCCGGCGTGGAACGTACCGCCGCAGGTGCGCAGCGCCCTGTGACCTCCTGACCCGAGGTCTCCCCGTCCGGCGCGCGTCTTCCGTCCCGCGCGGATCTTCCGCCCGGCGCGGATCTTCTGTCCCGCGCGCTCCCCGGGTCGTAGGGTCGGGGCATGTTCTCCCCCGAGGGCCCCACGCTCCGCGAGCTGACCCGTCAGGCACTGTCGTCGGTCGAGCACGGTTACGACCTGCTCGCGGACAAGTTCGACGCGACCCCGTTCCGCACCTCGGACCGCCTGCTCACGGCGGTCGCCGAGGCCCTGGACCCGCTCGGCCCCTTCGACTCCGGACTCGACGTGTGCTGCGGCACCGGCGCCGGACTCGGGGTGCTGCGCTCGGCGTGCGCGGGACGGATCACCGGCGTCGACTTCAGCGCCGGCATGCTCGCCGAGGCCCGCCGCGCCCACCCCGCCGCGACGCTCGTACGGGCCGACGCCCTGGCCCTCCCCTTCGCGCCGGTCTTCGACCTGGCCGTCAGCTTCGGCGCCTTCGGCCACTTCCTGCCGGCCGACCAGCGCACCCTCTTCGCCCAGGTCCACGCCTCGCTGCGCCCCGGCGGCGTCCTCGCCTTCCCCCTCCCGGCGCCGCCGCCCGTGGGCTCGGCCCCGTACTGGATGCTCTGGGGGTTCGACGCGGTGATGCGGGTCCGCAACGCGCTGTGGCGGCCGCCCTTCGTCATGTACTACCGGACCTTCCGCCTCGCCGACGTCCGCGCGCGCCTGGAGGACGTCGGCTTCCGGGTGGAACTGCTTCCGATCGGGTCGCTGGGGTTCCGGGACGACGGCAGCCCGCACTGCCGGCTGGTGGTGGCGCGCAAGGCCCTGGACTCCGCCCCGGATGCCTGAGCCCGGGAACGCGGAAGGACCCCGACATGTGTCGGGGTCCTTCCGTACGGTGTCCGAGGGGGGACTTGAACCCCCACGCCCGATAAAGGGCACTAGCACCTCAAGCTAGCGCGTCTGCCATTCCGCCACCCGGACGAGGTGTGATGTCACTCGGGGGTGTTCCCCGCGGCGACATGGATAACTCTACCAGGGGTTCGAGGTGGCTTTCACCAGCGTTTCCCGTGGTCAGTGGGGGCGGCGGCGCTTAGCCTGCGCCGGGTGAGCCACCTTTCCCCCGCCGCCCTTCCGTATCGCAGGCCCCGGATGCTGTCGCCCTTGCGGGAACACCTACGGGACACGTTCTGGTTCGCCCCGGTCGCGGCCATGGCGGTGATCTGCGTGCTGTGGTGGGCGTGTGCCGACCTCGACGCCAAAATCGTCGACGCGCTGCGGGACGAGGGCGCCTACGAGGCCGTCGGCGACCTGGCCGGGATCGCCGAGGACGCGAAGACGGTCGTGACCACGGTCAGCTCGGCGATGATGACCTTCATCGGTGTGGTGTTCTCGATCTCGCTGGTCGCGGTGCAGATGGCCAGTGGGCAGTTCAGCCCCCGGGTGGTGCGGATCTTCGTCCGGAGCCGCATCACGAAGGCGACGCTCGCGGTCTTCCTCGCCACCTTCCTGCTGTCGCTGCTCGTGCTGACCTCGTACGAGAGCGAGACCGATCCCCGGCTCGTGACGTCCGTGCCGCTGCTGCAGTCGATCCTGACGCTGGCGATGGTGGGTCTGAGTCTGCTGCTCTTCGTGGCGTACGTGAACGCCACGCTGCGGCTGATGCGGGTGGGGCATGTGGTGGACCGGATCGCCGGGGAGTCGTTCCGGGTGCTCATGAAGACGCCGTCGTACGAGGGCGGGGGCGGCGAGCTCGGGCCGGTGACCGGGCACGTGGTGCACCGGGGGCGGGCCGGGGTGCTGCGGGACGTGAACGTGGCACGGCTGGTACGGGCGGCACGGCGGCACGGGCTGGTGCTGCGGCTGCTGCCGCGGATCGGGGACTTCGTGGTGCCGGGGACGCCGATCCTGGCGGTGCACGGCGGGGCGGCCCCGAAGGGGCTCGCGTCCTCGGTGTCGGTGGGGATCGAGCGGACCTTCCACCAGGACCTCGGCTTCGGGCTGCGGCAGCTCGCGGACATCGCGCTGCGGGCGCTGTCCCCCGCCGTGAACGATCCGACGACGGCGGTGCAGTGCCTGGACCGGATCGTCCAGTACCTGGCGGCACTCGCCCGCCGGCCGCTGGGCGCGGTGGCCTACCGGGACGGGCGGGACGGCGGCGGGGCGGTGCGCCTGGTGCGGGACGGGCCGGGGTGGGTGGATCTGGTGGACCTGGGGTTCGCCGAGATCCGGGGCTGCGCGGTGGGCAGCCCGCAGGTGACGCGGCGGATGCTGGCGGGGCTCGACGACCTGCTGGCGCTTGTGCCCGAGGACCGCAGGGAGCCGCTGCTGCGGCACCGTGTGCTCCTGACGGAGCTGGTGGAGCGCACGGTGCCGCAGGCCGCGGACCGGGCCTTCGCCCTGGAGGCGGACCGTCAGGGGATCGGCTGAGTCGCCTCCGGGTGCGCCTCCGGTTCGCCTCGGGGCGCGTCTCGGGGTGGTGGGGGGCCGGTCGCGGGTCAGTCCTTCTCCCTCAGGGAGTGGAGGTGGGCGCTGGAGCGGCGGGCGAAGGAGAGCGAGTCGACGGGGTTGTCGCGTTCGGCCTGCCAGTGGTGGCCGGGGCGCCCGTGGTGGGTGCGGGTGACCTCGGAGATGAAACGCCGGTAGTCGATGTCGCCGTCGCCGACGTCGGTCATGCGGTACCCGTAGGGGGCGGCGGAGTCGTCGCGCTCGCCGTCCTTGACGTGGAAGAGCGGGAAGCGGTGGGGCTGGGCGAGCACGTAGTCGAGCGGGTCGAAGGGGGCGGGGGTGCCGTCGGGGCGGCGGGAGTAGCGGTACTGGCCGACGTAGGCCCAGAAGACGTCCATCTCCAGGTGGACGAGGTCGGGGTCGGTCTCGGCGAGGAGGACGTCGTAGAGGCGGACGTCGGGACGGTCGGTGGCGAAGGAGAACTCCTCGGAGTGGTTGTGCTGGTAGAACTTCATGCCGCGCGCCCTGGCGGCGGCGCCGAAGCGGTTGAACTCCTCGGCGCAGCGCTTCCAGCCGTCGACGGTGGCGCCGTAGCGCCAGGGGCCGGAGGCGGTGCCGATGTGCGGGAGGCCGAGGGCGGCGGCGTCGTCGAGGACGCGGTCGAGGTTCTGGGCGAAGGTGTAGGCCTTGGGGTCGGCGGAGTGGTAGCCGACGTGGCTGCCGATGCCGCGCAGGCCGTGGTCGGCGGTGAGGCGCTTGAGCTCGGCGAGGGTGATCGGGCCGGCGGAGCCCTGGGTGTAGCCGGCGAACTCGACCTCGTCGTAGCCGTAGCGCTGGAGCTCCGCGAAGACGGCGGCGAAGCCGAGGGTGGAGACCTTGTCGCGGAGGGTGTAGAGCTGGATGCCGAAGCGGCCGGGGGGCAGGACGGGGCGGCCGTGGCCCTGGCCGCGGTCGGCGGGGGCGGCGGCCCGCGCGGGGGCGGCGGTCGCGCCGAGGAGGGCCGCGGCGGTCGTTCCGGCGGCGACGCCGAGCACGTTCCGTCTGCTGAGGCGGTGGGAGAGTTCGGGGTCGGCGGAGGTCCGGCGGGAGGTGCGGCTCATCTGTGGATAACTCCTTGGTCGTCTGTTTCGTCTGCTGTACTGGTCCGGCAGGTCGGGCACGGGTCAGGAGAGGCCCGCGAGCCCGAGCAGCAGGGCTTTCACATCGGTGGCCGCGACGCGGCCGCTCACGGCGCGGGGGGTGGAGCACAGGATGAGCGGACCTTCGTCCTCGCTCGCGGGGAGGCGGCCATGGCTGCCGCGAACAGGTGACGGGTCGAGGGGCACCACGGCCATGCGGTAGCGCATGCCGGTCTTCTTGCGGGCGATCGCCGTGGCCGCCTTGATCCGTACGTAGGGGTCGAGCGGGTCCATGAAGAGTTCGGCGGGGTCGTAGCCGGGTTTGCGGTGGATGTCGACCAGCCGGGCGAAGTCGGGGGCCCGGGCGTCGTCGAGCCAGTAGTAGTACGTGAACCAGGCGCCGGGTTCGGCGAGGGCGACGAGTTCGCCGGAGCGCGGGTGGTCGAGGCCGTGTTCCTTCTTGCCGTCGTCGTCGAGGAGCCGGTCGAGACCGGGGAGTCCGGTGAGGGCGGCGCGGGTCGCTTCGAGGTCGGCGGGGCGCCGGACGTAGACGTGGGCGATCTGGTGGTCGGCGACGGCGAAGGCCCGCGAGGTCATGGGGTCGAGGTATTCCATGCCGTCCTGGGTGTGCACCTCCAGGAGGCCGGCGCGGCGCAGGGCGCGGTTGATGTCGACGGGCCGGTCGGCGCGGGTGATGCCGTATTCGGAGAGCGCGACGACGGTGCGTCCCTCGGCGCGGGCGTCGTGGAGGAGCGGGGCGAGGGCGGCGTCGAGTGCGACGGCGGCGCGGTGGGAGCGCGGGTCGTCGGGGCCGAAGCGCTGGAGGTCGTAGTCGAGATGGGGGAGGTAGGCGAGGGCGAGGTCGGGGCGGCGGGTGCGCAGGACGTGGCGGGTGGCGTCGATGATCCACCGGCTGGAGACGAGGTCGGCGCCGGGCCCCCAGAAGTGGAAGAGGGGGAAGGTGCCCAGGGTCGTGGTGAGTTCGTCGTGGAGTTCGGGGGGCCGGGTGTAGCAGTCGGGTTCCTTGCGGCCGTCGGCGTAGTAGACGGGGCGCGGGGTGACGGTGATGTCGGTGTCGGCGCCCATGGCGTACCACCAGCAGATGTTGGCGACGGTGTAGCCGGGGTGGGCGCGGCGGGCGGCGTCCCAGAGGCGGTCGCCGTGGACGAGGCCGTTGTGCTGGCGCCACAGCAGGACGTCGCCGAGTTCGCGGAAGTACCAGCCGTTGCCGACGATGCCGTGTCCGGAGGGGAGGGTGCCGGTGAGGAAGGTGGTCTGGGCGGTGCAGGTGACGGCCGGCAGGACGGTGGACAGGGCGGCCTGGGAGCCGCCGTGGGCGAGGGCCCTCAGGTGGGGCATGTGGGGCAGCAGCCGCGGGGTGAGGCCGACCACGTCGAGGACGAGGAGCGGGGTGGGCGTCATGGGAGTTCCTTGAGGCCGAGGTCGGTGAGCAGGTCGCGGGCCAGGGTGAGTTCGGCGGCGATGCCGTCGGCGAGCCGGGCGCGGGTGCGGGGGCGCCGGTCGGGTGGGAGGGCCTGCCAGGTGTAGGTCTCGACCTCCAGGTGGCGGGTGCGGGACCGGGGGCCGCCGACGAGCAGGGCGAGGGTGTCGCGGAGCAGGGGGAGGGTGGAGGTGAGCGGGGGCTCGGGCGGGGCGTGCAGGGGGACGTGGAAGTGGGAACGCCAGGGGGTGGACTCGGGCAGGACGCCACCCGCGAGGGCTTCGGGGAGGTCGTCGGTGCCGCGGGGGCCGGCGGCGGTGAGGGTGCGGGTCTGGTGGAGGAAGCGGGGTTCGGCGAAGGCGGCGAGTGCCTCGCGGACCTCGGGGAGGTGGGGGTGTTCGGCGTGCAGGGCGGCGGAGAGCTGGGCCTTGGGGACGGGGATGCCGGCGGCGTCGAGGGCGCTGAGGGCGGCTCGGGGGTCTTCGAAGGAGGTGGCGAGGTGGCAGGTGTCGAGGCAGACGCCGATGCGGGGGCTGGCGACGGCGGTGAGCGGGCCGATCGCGTCGCGGACGGTCTCGATGACGCAGCCCGGTTCGGGTTCCAGGCCGACGCGGACGGAGCGTCCGGTGAGTTCCTCCAGGGCGTCGAGGCGTTCGGCGAGGGTGGTCAGCGCGGTGCGGGCGAGGTCGGCGGCGCGGGCGTCGTAGGGGGTGCGCCAGGCGATGGGGAGGGTGGAGACGGTTCCTTCGGTGACGTCGTCGGGCAGGAGGGCGGCGAGCAGCCGGGCCAGGTCGGTGGTGTGGGCGAGGCGTTCGGGCCGGGTCCAGTCCGGCTGGTAGACGCGGTGTTTGACCTCGGCGGCGCCGAAGCCCTCGTAGGGGAAGCCGTTGAGGGTGACGACTTCGAGGCCGCGCCGGTCGAGGGCGGTGCGCAGGGTGCGCAGGGCGGCCGGGTCGGCGACCAGGGCGCGGGCCGCGTCGCGGGCGAGCCAGAGTCCGATGCCGAGCCGGTCGCGGCCGAGGCGGCGGCGGACGGGTTCGCAGTGGTCGCCGAGCTGGGCGAGGACGCCGTCGAGGGTTTCGGCGGGGTGGACGTTGGTGCAGTAGGCGAGGTGGACGGTGGATCCGTCGGGGTGGCGGAAGCGCATGGCCGGCTCCTCTCATTCCCCGCCGCGGAGGATCGAGTTGCCCTCGTGGAGGCCGCCGGTTCCGGCGGTCGGCGGGTCGAGCCGGAGGCGGCCGCTGAGGCCGTAGAAGGCGACGGGGTTGCGCCACAGGACCTGGTCGACGTCGTCCTCGGTGAAGCCGGCGGCGAGCATGGCATCGCCGACCCTGCGGGTCTTCAGGGGGTCGCTGTGGCCCCAGTCCGCGGCGGAGTTCACGAGGACGCGCTCGGTTCCGTGCGCCTTCAGGACGGCGACGGTGCGGGCCTCGTCCATCTTGGTGTCGGGGTAGACGGAGAAGCCGAGCCAGGCGCCGCTCGCGGCGGCTTCCTCGACGGTGGTCTCGTTGAGGTGGTCGAGGAGGACCCGGCCGGGGTCGAGGACGGACTCCTTGACCACGTCGAGGGTGCGGCGCAGTCCGGCGAGCTTGTCGCGGTGCGGGGTGTGGACGAGGGCGGGCAGCCCGTGGTCGGCGGCCAGCTGGAGCTGGGCGGCGAGGGCGTGGTCCTCGGCGGGGGTCATGGAGTCGTAGCCGATCTCGCCGACGGCGACGACGTGGTCCTTGGCCAGATAGCGGGGCAGGGCGTCGAGGACGGGGACGCAGCGGGGGTCGCCGGCCTCCTTGGGGTTGAGGGCGAGGGCGCAGTGGTGGGCGATGCCGTACTGGGCGGCGCGGAAGGGCTCCCAGCCGAGGAGGGAGTCGAAGTAGTCGAGGAAGGAGGCGGGCGAGGTGCGGGGCTGGCCGAGCCAGAAGGAGGGTTCGACGACGGCGCGGATGCCGGCGTCGCGCATGGCCCGGTAGTCGTCCGTGGTGCGCGAGGTCATGTGGATGTGGGGGTCGAAGATGCGCATCAGGACTCCTCGGTGAGGGCGAGCACGCGGTGCAGGTCGGCGGGGACGGCGCGGCCGGCGGCGGTGCGTTCGGCGGCGTGGTCGCGGAGCATCCGGGCGAGTTCGGTGTCTCCGGCGGCGCGCCGGGCGAGTCCGGCGACCGTGTCGACGGGGACGGCGGTGAAGAGGCACTTGAGGACGGCGTGCCGCCACAGGTGCGCGGGGAGGTGGCGGGCGGCGTAGGGGCCGAGGGCGGCGGCGAGGAGAGTCGTGTCATGGGTGCGCAGGGCGTCCTCGACGAGCGGGAGGGCCTCGGGTCCGGGGACGAGGGCGGGGAGGGCGAGGAGGACGGCGCGGCGTTCGGCGGAGCTGCCCTGCCGGTAGAGGCGGGTCAGGGTGGCGGGCTCGGCGCGGGCCGCGGTCAGCAGGCGGAGCCGGGCGGTGTCGGCGTGGTCGTGGCCGCAGTGACGGCCGGCGGAGGCGAAGTGCGCCTCCCAGGCCGGGGCGCGGGCGGTGGCGTCGGTGACGGCGGCGGCGAGCCAGGCGCGCGCGGGGGCGGAGTCGCGGTCGGGGTCGGGGTCGGGGTCGGTCAGCATGCGGGGGCCTCCTGGCGGAGGAGGGAGCTGAGGAAGTGGTGGGATTCGCGGGCGAGTTCGGGTCCGGCGTGGGAGTGGCGGGGCAGTTCGACGACGGTGAGCCCGGGGTAGCCGGCGGCGGTGAGTTCGGTGAGGGCGGCGAGGAGGGGAGGGAAGTCGATCTCGCCGTCGCCGAACGGGAGGTGTTCGTGGACACCGCGCCGCATGTCCTCGATCTGGAGGTGCCGGATCCAGGGGGCGGCGGCGCGCAGGCAGTCGGCCGGTGGCAGGGGTTCCAGGCACTGGCAGTGGCCGAGGTCCAGGGTGAGACCGAGGACGGCCGGGTCGGGGTGGTCGAGGAGGCCGCGGAGGTGGTGGAAGTCGTCGAGGGTGGCGAGGAGGTGTCCGGGTTCGGGTTCGACGGCGAGCGGTACGCGGGCGGTGGCGGCCGCCTCCAGGAGCGGGGCGAGTTCGGCGGTGAGGCGCTGCCAGGCGGTGGGGACGTCGGTGTCCTCGGGGAGGGTGCCGCTGAAGCAGTGGACGGCGTGGGCGCCGAGTTCCTCGGCGACGCGGAGCGCGGTGCGCAGGAGCCGGGTGCGGGCGGCGCGGGCGTCGGGGTCCGGGTCGAGGAGGGAGGGGCCGTGCTTGCGGCGCGGGTCGAGGACGTAGCGGGCGCCGGTCTCGACGGTGGCGGTGAGCCCGAGCGCGTCCAGTCGGCGGGCGATCCGGGCGGTGCGGGCGGGCAGGTCGGCCGCGAGCGGGTCGAGGTGCATGTGGTCGAGGGTCAGCCCCACGCCGTCGTAGCCGAGGTCCGCGAGGAGGGCGAGGGCGTCGTCGAGACGGAGGTCGGTGAGGCCGTTGGTGCCGTAGCCGAGGCGGGGCCGGGCGGGGCCTGCGGTGGGACTGGAGTCGTGGCCGGGACGCGGACCGGTGGGGAGCGGGGTTCCGTCGGGACTCGTGCGGGTGCCGGTCATGTGGGGCTCACCTTCCGTGCGAGGGCGCGGGCGAGCGGGGCGAGGGCGAGGACGGTGAGCGCGGTCGCCGGGGCGCCGGAGCGGGCCGCGAGGGCGGCCTGGAGCGGGATGAGGGCGCGGATGCCGGCGCCGACGGCCCGCTGGGTGAGGGGTGGTGAGGGGTGCAGTGCGGCGTGGAGGAGGGAGGTGGCGGGGGTGCGGGCGTAGTCGGCCGCCAGCACCGCGGCGAGCGGCGAGCCGCCGCCGGCCGCCGCGGCCACGGCGGTGGTGACGGTCAGCGCCGCGGCGGGGGCGGAGGCCGAGCCGCCCTGGGTCTCGTGCCGTGAGACGGCGGTGACGGCGTAGGTGTGGGCGCCCAGCAGCCCCGCCGACAGCACGGCCCGGCGGGCGTCGGCCGGCTGGCGGGCCTTCCGTGGTGCGGCAGCCGGGCGGGGTGTCCGGCGGGATGCCGTGGCGGTGGCGCCGAGGAGCAGGTCGAGGGCGCGGGCGGTGCCCATCGCGAAGGGGCCGAAAGGGGTGTGCTTGAGGTGGAGGTCGTAGGACCAGACGGTGGCGGCGAGCGCTCCGGCCACCGCGAGTGGGGCGCGTCCCGCCCGGGCGGCGAGCGCGAGCCCCGTGGTGGTGAGGGCGGCGGAGGCGGCGAGGGCGGCGGAGGGGCGGACGCGGCCCGAGGGGAGCGGGCGGTGCGGGCGGTCGAGGGCGTCCTCCTCGCGGTCGGCCCAGTCGTTGAGGGCCATCCCCGCCTCGTACAGGCAGACCGAGGCACCGATCGCGAGCAGCGTCCCCCGGTTCGTCCGGGCGCCGAGCGCCGCCGCCCCGGCCAGCGCGTCCCCCGGCACGGTGGCCAGGGCCGACACCCGCAACAACTCCGCCCAGGCCCCGGCGCGGTCCCGCCACTCCCAGGCGGCCGCCCCCGCCCGCACCCGCGTCTCGCCCACGCCCGTCCGCCGTGTCCCGCTCATCGTCCGTCCTTCCCCAGGCGTTCGGCGAAGGCCAGCAGGCGGGCGTACTGGTCGGAGAGAGCGGCTGGTGGGGTGCCGTCGGGGTCCTTGAAGTAGAAGGCGAGGTCCTCCAGGGGGCCGGTCAGGCCGCGGGCGTGGGCGCGGGCGGTGAGGCGGGCCAGGTCGAGGACGAGGGGTGCGGCGAGGGCGGAGTCGCAGCCCTGCCAGATGGTCTGGAGGACCATGCGGGAGCCGAGGAAGCCGTCGAAGGCGATGTGGTCCCAGGCGGTCTTCCACTCCCCCAGCGCCGGGACGTCGTCGATGTGGACCTGTCCCTCGACGCCGGGGCCGAGGATCTCGTCGAGGACCCGTTCCTTGCCGGCGTTCTTGGCCGCGGCGGCGGCCGGGTCGGCGAGGGCGGCTCCGTCGCCGCCGCCGAGGAGGTTGCTGCCGGACCAGGCCCGTACGGCGAGGGCCCGCCGCTGGAACATCGGGGCCAGCACCGAGCGGAGCAGGGTCTGTCCGGTCTTGCCGTCCTGGCCCGCGTAGGGCAGGCCGCAGGCCGCGAGGGCTTCCGCGAGGTCGGGGTGGCGCAGCCCGGTGGACGGGGTGAAGTTCACGTACGGGCAGCCGGTCCGTAGCGCGGCCGCGGCGTAGAGCGAGCTCGGTGGGAGCCCGACGCCCCCCGACGCCGGCTCCGTGGAAGCTACATTGACCACGATCACCCGCTCCAGGTCCAGTCCAATGCGGAAGTCCGTCAGGTCCGCGGCGAAGGCCGCGATCAGCTCCTCGTCGCCCCGGGTGTCGCCCGGGAGGGGGCCGCCGGGGCGGATCCGGGCGTCGGCGGCGGCGAGTTCCCCGGCGATCGCCGGGGCGAGGCCGGGCGGGAGGACCCCGGCGACGGTCAGCTGCTCGGCTCGTTTCGGCAGGGGGCAGCTCGCCGTGTCGTGGCCGCCGAAGACGAGGGTGGACAGCGGCGGGAGGTCGGCGGACGCGAAGGCCTCCGTCTCCGTCACCATGCCGGTCGGCGGGTGCAGTCCGGCGGTGACGGCGGCGCAGCCGGCGACCACCGTGGTGGCGACGGAGCCTCTCGCTCCGATCAACCAGACTCCTGTGCGGGCGTGGGTGGTCGTCACGGCTGCCTCCTCGGGACCGCTGGGGGGAAGGGTGGAGTGGCGGCGGGGGGGGGGTACGGCGCCGCCCCGCCCGCCGCCGGCCGGTGGGGAGCCGCTACGAGGCGAGCTCCTTGATCCGGATGTTCCGGAAGGAGACCTGGTCCTCGGCCCCGTGGTTCTGGAGGCCGATGTAGCCGTCGGCGAGGCTGCGGGCCGGGTCGGTGTTGGTGAAGTCGTTGATCTTCACGCCGTTGAGGAAGACCTGGAGGCGTTCGCCCCTGACCCGGATCTCGTAGCTGTTCCACTGGCCCGGCGGCCGGAGGACCCGGTCGCGGGCCTGGAGGTCGGCGGACTTGAAGCCGTAGACGGCACCGGTGGTGCGGTCGGCGGCGTCGGTGGCGTCGATCTGGATCTCGTAGCCGTTGCGCACGGCCGACCAGGGGTCGTCGGAGGCGGGGAAGCCGACGAAGATCCCTGAGTTGTCGTCGCCCGTCTGCTTCCAGTCCAGGGTGAGGGAGTACGCGTGGAACTCCTTGGCCTGGTACCAGAGCAGGCCCATGCCGCCGGTCGAGCGCAGTTCGCCGTCGACGACGTCGAAGCCGCCGGGGCCGGCCTGTTTCCAGCCGTTGCCGGTCTCGCCGTTGAAGAGGTCGCGGTAGCCGGTCTGCGGCCGGCAGTCGGCCGTGACCTGGCCGGTGGCGTAGCGCAGGCCGCCGAGCAGGTGCTGCCGGAAGGCGGGTTCGGCGTAGGACTCCTTGGTGTGTCCGCCGCCGGTGTAGAAGGAGCGTCCGCCGCCGTAGCTCTGGCACCAGGCGAGGGGATGGTCGCCGTTCATGGTGCCGCCGCTGTAGCTGGTCTCGTCGAGGGTGGCGAGGACACGGGCCTGTTCGCGCGGGTTGCTGCGGTAGTTGTACCACTCGTCGGTGCGCTGCCAGGTGCCGCCCAGGTGCGCGGTGGCGGGGTGGTCGTGGTCCTCGACGCGGACGGTGGCGGACTGGATGTGGGGGTGGGAGTGGAAGTAGGCGCCGACGAGTCCGCCGTAGAAGCCCCAGTCGTATTCGGTGTCGGCGGCGGCGTGGACGCCCATGTAGCCGCCGCCGTTGGCGACGTAGTTCTCGAAGGCGGTCTGCTGGTCGGTGGTGAGGACGTCGCCGGTGGTGGAGAGGAAGACGACGGCGTCGTAGCGGGCGAGGTTGTTCGTGGTGAACTGGCGCGGTTCCTCGGTGGCGTCGACGACGATGTCGCTGCCCGCGCCGAGCTCCTTGAGGGCGGTGATGCCGGCCGGGATGGAGTCGTGGCGGAAGCCGGCGGTGCGGGAGAAGACGAGGACGCGCTTGGTGGCGCGGTCGACGGGGGCGTCGGAGAGGGTGAAGTCGTCGATGTCGTAGAGGGCTCCGGCGCCGCCCTTGAAGACCAGGAAGAGTTCGGTGGTGCGGCGTGGCACGTTCCGCAGCGGCACGTCGATGTCCTGGAAGGTCTCCCAGCCGCCTGTGACGGGGACGGCCGCGGAGCCGAGGAGGGTGCCGGTGGGTGATCCGGTGCGGACCTCCAGGAAGCCTCCGGCGCCGCCGGAGGAGACCCGGGCGGTCAGCCTGGTCGACCCGGCGAGGTGGTAGGGCGTGAAGGAGATCCAGTCGCCGTCGTGGATGTCGCCGACGGTCCGGCCGCCGTGTGCCTGGGGCTTGTCGTACGTACGGATGCCGGCCTGGCCGTCGAAGTGCTCGGCCTGTCGGTGCCGGGGCTGGAGCTTGGCCTGGTCGCGGCCGGTGAGCGCGGCCTGGCCGCCGCCTCCGCCGTCGGTGTACTCGGCGTTGAAGACCCCGAAGATGTTGGCGTCGTCGTCGTGGCCGCCGTCGGCGTCGGTCCTGATGGTGCCGGCGCAGCCGTTGGCGGTGGTGACGGGGTGGCCGTGGCTGTCGTGGCCGAGCACGTAGGTGACCTTGACCTTGGCGCAGTCGACGGGTCCGCCGGCGCCGTCCTCGGGGTCGGTGACGGTCACCTTGAAGGGCACTTCGTCGCCGAAGCTGAACAGGGACCCGTCGGCGGGCAGTTCGAGGGTGACCTTGGGTGCGGTGTTGCCGACGACGACGTGAACGGAGGCGGAGCCGGTGCGGCCGGAGGGGTCCTTGGCGGTGACGGTCGCGGTGTAGGTGCCGTTCCTGCGGTACGTGTAGGTGGGGTCGGCGCCGGTCGAGGTGCCGCCGTCGCCGAAGTCCCAGGTGTAGGTGAGGGTGTCGCCGTCGGCGTCGGTGGTTCCGGCGGAGGAGAAGGCGACCCTGAGGGGCGCGACACCGGAGGTCTTGTTCGCGCTCGCCTCGGCGACCGGGGAGCGGCCGTCGGTGGCGTTCTCGATGCGGTAGAGGCCGGAGTTCTGGTCGCCGCCGAACCAGGCGGTGCCGTAGTCGAGGACGTAGAGCGCGCCGTCGGGCCCGAAGGCCATGTCCATCACCTGGGTGCCGGTCCAGGGCACGGGGTTGATGGACTGGACGGTGCCGTCGGCGCCGTGCTCGACGCGCTTGATCCAGCGCCGTCCGAACTCGCCGGCGAAGAAGTCGCCGTCGTAGGACTCGGGGAACTTCACGGGGGAGGCGGAGGTGGCGTCGTAGCGGTAGACGGGGCCGCCCATGGGGGACTCGGAGCCGCTGCCGAACTCGGGGACGGATCCGCCGTTGTAGGGGATCCAGGCGGGTTCGGCGGGCGGCAGGTCGACGAGTCCGGTGTTGTGGGGCGAGTCGTTCTTCGGGGCGGCGCAGTCGAAGGCGGCGCCGGAGGTCTTCGTGGCGAAGTCGTAGTCGACGTAGGCCTCGTTGTTCCCGGTGCAGAACGGCCAGCCGTAGTTGCCGGGCTTGGTGACGCGGGCGAACTCGACCTGTCCGGCGGGGCCGCGCAGAGGGTCGGCGGCGCCCGCGTCGGGGCCGTAGTCGCCGACGTAGAGGACGCCGGTGGTCTTGTCGACGCTGAAGCGGAAGGGGTTGCGGAAGCCCATGGCGTAGATCTCGGGCCGCGTCCGGTCCGTGCCGGGGGCGAAGAGGTTGCCAGCGGGGACGGTGTACGAGCCGTCCTCGGCGACCTTGATGCGCAGGATCTTGCCGCGCAGGTCGTTGGTGTTGCCGGAGGTCCGGCGGGCGTCGTAGGCGGGGTTGCGGCCGGGGCGTTCGTCGATGGGGGTGAAGCCGTCGGAGGCGAAGGGGTTGGAGTCGTCGCCGGTCGACAGGTAGAGGTTGCCCTGGGCGTCGAAGTCGATGTCGCCGCCGACGTGGCAGCAGATGCCGCGGGTGGCGGGGATGTCGATGACCTTCTTCTCGCTGGCGTTGTCCAGGGTGAAGTCGGCGGCCAGGGTGAAGCGGGAGAGCCGGTTGACGCCGTCGAACTTCGCGAAGTCGGCGGCGGTGCCGTCGTTGGGGGCGTCTCCGGCGGGGGTGGTGAGCGGCGGCGCGTAGTAGAGGTAGATCGCCCGGTTGCGGGCGAAGTCCGGGTCGAGGCCGATGCCTTGGAGGCCCTCCTCGTCGTGGGAGTAGACGGGTACGCGGCCGACGACGGTGGTGTTGCCGGCGGCGTCGGTACGGCGCAGCTCGCCGTTGCGGGAGGTGTGCAGGACGCTGCGGTCGGGCAGCACGGCCAGCGACATGGGTTCGCCGACCTCCGCGGCGCCCTTGGCGAGGGTGACCTGCTGGAACTGCTCCGCGGCGGCGGTGCCGGCCGTGGTCGCCGGGTCGGCCGCCAGGGCCTGGGGGGCGCCGAGGGCGAGCAGTCCGACGGTGAGGAGGGCGAGGGCCTTCCTGGTGCGCCTGGCTCGGAGTCGTTGTCTATGCACGGATGTCCTCCGGAGTAGGGCCGGGGTGTGCGGGTGTCCGGGGACCGGCGTGCGCCGTCACGCTGGTCGAGTCGTCCCGTTACACGGGATACGTCATGTACACATCAGGGACCGTAGCGGGCTTCGTCCAGCTCGGAAAGCCCTTGCGCCCGAGGAGAGTCGGACTTTCTCCCGGGAGAGGACAAAGCCGCTCGCGGGCAGCGCGGACCGGCCCGGCTGCGGATCCACCGCCGGGCGCGGACCTGCCGTTTCAGCTCAGTCGCCGCCTCCGAACGCGGCGTCGAAGGAGGCTGCGGGAGGGTCGAAGTCGAACCGCTTGAGATGGGAAAGCGCTTCCGGCGCACCGGTCAGCCGGTCCATGCCGGCGTCCTCCCACTCCACCGAGACCGGCCCCCCGTAGCCGATCGAGCGGAGCATCCGGAACACGTCCTCCCACGGCACGTCCCCGTGCCCGGCGGAGACGAAGTCCCAGCCGCGCCGCGGGTCGCCCCAGGGCAGATGCGAGCCGAGCCGCCCGTTGCGGCCGTCCAGACGCCTGCGCGCCTCCTTGCAGTCCACGTGGTAGATCCGGTCGCGGAAGTCCCACAGGAAGCCCACCGGGTCCAGGTCCTGCCACACGAAGTGGCTGGGGTCGAAGTTCAGGCCGAAGGCCGGCCGCCGGCCGACCGCCTCCAGGGCCCGCTGGGTGGTCCAGTAGTCGTAGGCGATCTCGCTCGGGTGGACCTCGTGCGCGAAGCGCACGCCCTCGGCGTCGAAGACGTCGAGGATCGGGTTCCAGCGCTCCGCGAAGTCCTCGAAGCCCCGCTCGACCATCCGCTCCGGCACCGGCGGGAACATCGCCACCAGGTGCCAGATCGACGAGCCGGTGAAGCCGACGACGGTCTCGACGCCGAGGGCCGCGGCCGCCCGCGCGGTGTCGGCGAGCTCCCGGGCCGCCCGGCGCCGTACGCCCTCGGCGTCGCCGTCGCCCCAGATCCGGGCCGGCACGATCGCCCGGTGGCGCTCGTCGATCGGATGGTCGCAGACGGCCTGCCCGACCAGGTGGTTGGAGATCGCCCAGCACTTCAGGCCGTACTTCTCCAGCAGGGCGCGCCTGCCGTCGACGTACGCGGGATCGGCGAGCGCCTTGTCGACCTCGAAGTGGTCGCCCCAGCAGGCGAGTTCCAGGCCGTCGTAGCCGAAGTCGCGGGCCAGCCGGCAGACCTCCTCCAACGGAAGGTCGGCCCACTGGCCGGTGAAGAGGGTGAAGGGACGGGGCACGGTCGCGGCCTCCTCTAGGTCTGCGCCCGCGGTACGGGCACGGGGGTGTAGACGGCGTTGTTCCGGGCGCTCTCCTCCACCGCCGCCAGGACCCGCTGGACCTGGAGCCCGTCCGCGAACGACGGCGCGGGGGCGGTCTTCGAGGCGATCGCGAGGACCAGGTCGCGGGCCTGGTGCGCGAAGGTGTGCTCGTAGCCGAGCGCGTGCCCGGGCGGCCACCAGCCCTCCAGGTACGGGTGGTCGGGCTCGGTCACGAGGATGCGGCGGAACCCGGCCGAGGCGGCCGGCTCGGTGTGGTCGTGGAAGGACAGCTCGTTGAGCCGCTCCAGGTCGAAGGCGAGCGAGCCCTTCTCCCCGTTGATCTCCAGGCGCAGCGCGTTCTTGCGGCCCGCCGCCATCCGGGTCGCCTCGAACGAGGCGAGCGCCCCCGAGGCGAGCCGCCCGGTGAACAGGGCCGCGTCGTCGACCGTGACCGGCCCGTACGCGCCGGAGCCCGCTCCAGCCGAGGGTCCGGCCGCGAGCCCGGTCGCCACTCCGGCGAGCAGGGGCCGCTCCCGTACGAAGGTCTCGGTGAGCGCCGACACACCCACCAGCGGCTCCCCCGCGAGGTACTGGGCGAGGTCCACGGCGTGCGCCCCGAGGTCCCCGAGCGCCCCCGACCCGGCGTGCTCCCGTTCGAGGCGCCAGGTCAGCGGGAAGCCGGGGTCGACCAGCCAGTCCTGGAGATAGGTGACGCGCACGTGCCGGAGCACGCCGAGCCGGTCGTCGGCGATCAGCCGCCGGGCGAACGAAAGGGCGGGCACCCGGCGGTAGTTGAAGCCCACCATGGCGATCTGACCTCGCTCGGCGGCGGCCTCGGCTGCGGCGGTCATCTGCTCCGCCTCGGCGACCGAGTTGGCGAGGGGCTTCTCGCACAGCACGTGCTTGCCGGCCTCCAGGGCGGCGATCGCGATCTCCGCGTGGCTGTCACCGGGCGTGCAGACGTCGACCAGCTGGACGTCGTCGCGGGCGACGAGGGAGCGCCAGTCGGTCTCCGCCGCCGCCCAGCCGTGCCGGCCGGCGGCGGCCCGGACCGCGGCGGCGTCCCGGCCGGCCACGGCGGCGAGCACCGGCCGCAGCGGCAGGTCGAACACGCGCCCCGCGGTGCGCCAGCCCTGCGAGTGGGCGGCGCCCATGAAGGCGTAGCCGACCATCCCGACGCCGAGCGTCTCTTCCATGTGGTTCCTCCCGTTTCGTGGTGCGGGCGCCGGTCGGTCGGGACCGGTCGGTCGAGACCGGTCAGTTGAAGCCGGTGGGCAGGTACTCGTCGACGTTCTCCTTGGTGACGACGGCGGAGTAGAGGGTGACGGAGGCGGGGATCTCCAGCTCGGACATCCCTCCGACGCCCTTCTTCTGGCCGAGGGCGCGGGCCAGGTCGACGGCGGAGGCGGCCATGGTCGGCGGGTAGAGCACGGTGGCCTTGAGCACGCCGTCGTCCGCCTTGATGGCGTCCATGGCGGACCTGGCCCCGGCGCCGCCGACCATCAGGAAGTCCTTGCGGCCGGCCTGGGCGATGGCCCGCAACGCGCCCACGCCCTGGTCGTCGTCGTGGTTCCACAGCGCGTCGAACTGACGCTGCGCCTGCAGCAGCTGGGCCATCTTGGCCTGGCCGGACTCGACGGTGAAGTCGGCGGCCTGGCGGGCCACCTTGGTGATGTTGGGGTAGTTCCTCAGGGCGTCGTCGAAGCCCTGGGTGCGCTGCTTGGTGAGCTCCAGGCTGTCCATGCCGGCGAGTTCGATCACCTTGGCGTTCGGCTTGTCCTTGAGCTTCTCGCCGATGTAGCGGCCCGCGTTGAGACCCATGCCGTAGTTGTCGCCGCCGATCCAGCAGCGGTAGGCCTGCGGGGAGGCGAAGATCCGGTCGAGGTTGATGACGGGGATGCCCGCCTTCATGGCCTGGAGACCGACCTGGGTGAGGGCCTTGCCGTCGGCGGGGAGGATGACGAGGACGTCGACCTTCTTGTTGATGAGGGTCTGGATCTGGCCGATCTGGGTGGCGGTGTCGTTGGAGCCCTCGGTGATCTCCAGGGTGACGTCCGCGTACTTCTTCGCGCGGTCCTTGGCGTTCTGGTTGATGGCGTTGAGCCAGCCGTGGTCGGCCTGGGGGCCGGCGAAGCCGATGGTGACGGGGGTGCCGGGCTTGTCGTCGGCGGCGGGAACGCCGGAGGCGGCCGGCGCCTGATTCTTGGGCTCGTTGCTGGTGCAGGCGGTGAGGAGGGCGCCGGCGGAGACGGCGGCGCCGCCGAGGAGGACGGATCTGCGGCTGGTCGCGGCGAGGGATTCGGGCATGGCGGATCGACCCTTCGTGCGTGGCGAACGGGGGGGTGGGCTCAGGCGTCGGCGTCGCGGGCGGTGCGGCGCTGGACCAGGACGGCGGCGACGATGATCGCGCCCTTGGCGATCTGCTGGACGTCGCTCTGGAGGTTGTTGAGGGCGAAGATGTTGGTGATCGTGGTGAAGACGAGGACGCCGAGGACGGAGCCGACGATGGTGCCGCGGCCGCCGCTGAGGAGGGTGCCGCCGATGATGGCGGCGGCGATGGCGTCGAGCTCGTACAGGTTGCCGTTGGTGTTCTGTCCGGAGCCGGACAGGACGATCAGCAGGAAGGCGGCGATGCCGCAGCACAGGCCGGAGAGCAGGTAGAGACAGAGGCGCTGGCGGCGGACGTCGATGCCGGCGAGGCGGGCGGCCTCGGCGTTGCCGCCGACGGCGACGGTGCGGCGGCCGAAGGTGGTGCGGTTGAGGATCAGCCAGCCGGCGGCGGTGACCGCGGCGAAGACGAGGACGAGCGGCGGGATGCCGAGGACGTACGCGTCGGGGACGCCGAGGTCGAGCACCGACTGCACGGTGACGATCTGGGTGCGGCCGTCGGTGATCTGCAGGGCGAGGCCACGGGCCGAGGCGAGCATGGCCAGGGTCGCGATGAACGGCACCATCCGCCCGTAGGCGACGAGCAGTCCGTTGACGAGACCGCAGCTCAGCCCCACCACCACGGCGGTGAAGAGGATGCCCGCGAAGCCGTACTCCTGGGTGGCGACGGTGGTGGCCCACACGGAGGCGAGGGCGACGATCGCGCCCACGGAGAGGTCGATGCCGCCGCTGGTGATGACGAAGGTCATGCCGACGGTGACGACACCGATCACGGATGCCTGGGTGAGGACGAGCTGGAGGTTGGACGTCGCCAGGAACTCCGCGGGCCGGGTCAGGCCGCCGACCACGACCAGCGCGACGAGCACGCCCAGCAGGGACAGGTTGCGCACGTCGGGCGTGAAGCCGAGTGCGCGCCGGCCGCGCTCCCGTACGGTGGACTTGGCGGTGGACAGGCTCATGCGGCGGGGCTCCCTTCCATCACGAGGTCGAGTACGCGGTGTTCGTCGAGGTCACGGGCGGGAGCGGTGTGCACGACCCGGCCCTCGCGCAGGACCAGGACGCGGTCGGCAAGCCCGAGGACCTCGGGGACCTCGCTGGAGACGAGGAGCACCGCGAGCCCCTCGTCGGCGAGGCGGCGGATCACGGCGTACAGCTCGGCGCGGGCGCCGACGTCCACCCCGCGCGTCGGCTCGTCGAGCAGCAGCACGCGGCAGCCGCGCAGCAGCCAGCGGGCGAGGACGGCCTTCTGCTGGTTGCCGCCGGACAGGGTGCGGACGCGGGCCTCGGGCTGGTCGGGGCGCAGCGACAGCTCCCGGGTGGCGGCGCGGGCCGCGGCGCGTTCCGCCGTACGGTCGATCCAGCCGGCCCGGGAGAAGCGGCCGAGGGAGGACACGGAGACGTTGCGGGTGACGGACTCCAGCATGAGCAGGGCCTGCGCCTTGCGTTCCTCGGGAGCGAGGCCGAGCCCGGCGCGGACGGCGGCGCGGACGCTGCCGGGGCGCAGGGGCCGGCCGTCGACGAGGACCCGGCCCGCGGTGGCCTTGCGGGCCCCGTAGACCGTCTCCAGGATCTCGGAGCGACCGGAGCCGACGAGTCCGGCGAGCCCGACGATCTCCCCGGGCCGCAGCTCCAGATCGAGCGGCGCGAACTCCCCCGTGCGGGCGAGTCCTTCGACCTTCAGGACGGGTTCGGCGCGGGGCGGGTCCGCGGGGCGGTCGGGGAAGACGTACGGGACGTCCCGGCCGGTCATCAGGCCGACGATCTCGCGGGTCGGGGTGGAGGCGGCCGGCAGTCCGCCGGCGACGGCCCGGCCGTCCTTGAGTACGGTGACCCGGTCACCGATGCGGCGGATCTCCTCCAGGCGGTGGGAGATGTGGACGACGGCGACCCCGTCGGCGGTGAGGGACTCGACGATGCGGAAGAGGTTCGCGACCTCGTCGGGGTCGAGCGCGGCGGACGGCTCGTCCATCACGATGAGGCGTACGTCGTGGGACAGCGCCCTCGCCATGGAGACGATCTGCCGCTGGGCGGCGGAGAGTTCGCCGACGAGACGGGCGGGGTCGATCTCCGGGTGGCCGAGCCGGGCGAGCAGCGCGGCGGCGGCGGCGCGGGCGTGGCGGGCGCGGACGACGAAGCCGGCGGCGGTGGGCTCGTGCCCGAGGTGGACGTTCTCGGCGACGGACAGCCCTTCGACGAGGTCGAGCTCCTGGTAGATGGTGGCGATGCCGAGCCGCACGGCGGCGCTGGGCGAGCGGAGGCGGACGGGTTCGCCCCGCCAGGTGATGGCACCTCCGTCGGGCTGGTGGGCGCCCGCGAGGACCTTGATGAGGGTGGACTTCCCGGCGCCGTTCTGGCCGAGGAGGCAGTGCACCTCGCCGGGGCGCACCTCCAGGTCGACGCCGTCGAGGGCGCGGACACCGGGGAAGGACTTGGTGATGCCGGACATGGTGAGCAGGGGCGGGGGTGAGGTGGAGGGCGGGGGCGGGGGCGGTTCTGGTGGCATGACGGGGATCCCCTCGGCGGGTGCGGGTGGCGCCTGGGCGAGTGGGTGCGGGGGTGTGAATGGATGGGGGTGTGAATGGATGGCGGCGCGAGGGTGCCGGGGTGGGGCATGGGGGTGCCCACGAGCCGACAGACCGAGGGACCGACGGACCGAGGGACCGACGGACCGACGGTTACGCCGGTGAGAAGACGTGGTCGCTGATGAGGCGGGCCGCGCCGATGACGCCGGCGGTGTGGCCCAGCTCGCCGAGGACGATGGGGAGGTTGCCGGTGGCCAGCGGGAGGGACTGGCGGTAGACCTGGGTGCGGACACTGGCGAGGAGGTGGTGACCGAGGCCGGTGACCCCGCCGCCGATCACCACCAGACCGGGGTTGAAGAAGCTGACGAGTCCGGCGATGACCTGCCCGACCCGGTTGCCGCCCTCGCGGACGAGGGCGAGCGAGGTGGCGTCCCCGGCGGCCGCGGCCGCCGCGACGTCCACGGCGGTGAGCCGGCCGGCCGCCGCGAGGCGGGCGGCGAGCTCCTCCGACCTGCCGCCGCGCGCCGCCTCCTCGGCGTCGCGGGCGAGCGCGGCGCCGCTGAAGTGTGCTTCCAGGCAGCCGGTGTTGCCGCAGGCGCAGGGGCGGCCGCCGGGGTCGACCTGGATGTGGCCGATGTCGCCGGCACTGCCGGTCGTACCGCGGTAGACGGAGCCGCCGACGACGATGCCGCAGCCGATGCCGGTGCCGATCTTGACGCAGAGGAAGTCGCCGACGGAACGGGCGACCCCGGCGTGCTGCTCCCCCATGGCCATGAGGTTCACGTCGTTGTCGACCATGACCGGGCAGCCGAGTTCCTGGCTGAGCGCCTCCCGTACGGGGAAGCCGTCCCAGCCCGGCATGATCGGCGGGGCGACCGGGGTGCCCTCGGGGAAGCGGACGGGCCCGGGGACGCCGATCCCGGCGCCGTCGAAGCCCTCGGCGAGGCCGGAGGCGCGCAGCTTCGCCGCCATCGCCAGGGCCTGTTCGAAGATCGCGACCGGGCCCTCGCGGACGTCCATCGGATGGTTGAGGTGCCCGAGCACCTCCAACTCGGCGTTGGTGACGGCCACGTCGATGGAGGTGGCGCCGATGTCGATGCCGAGGAAGCGGAGTTCGGGCGCGAGCCGGATGTTGTGCGAGCGCCGTCCGCCGCGCGAGGCGGCGAGGCCGTCCGCGACGACGAGGCCGGTGTCGAGCAGCCGGTCGACCTCGACGGCCAGCTTGGAGCGCGAGAGGTCGATCTGATCGCCCAGCTGCGCACGGGAGTTGGGTCCTCCGTCGCGCAGCAGCCGGAGGAGTCGCGCCTGGTGGGCGTTGGCAGGTCGTGCCGTCATGCGTCTCACGCGCCCCTCCCCTTGGCTGATTCGCTGCCGTCTCGCTGCCGTCCTGTCGGGCTTTCGAGGGGAACGTAGCAGCGGTGTCCCGGGGTGGGAAGAAGTTGCGCGGGAATCGACCCTCACTTTTTCCCGAGTGAGGACAAAGGGAGGTGGAGCCCGCGGCGCCGAACCCGGGGCGCCCTCAGCGCACCTCGGCCAGACGGGCCGAGACCACCACGTTGCCCTCGTATCCGCCCTTCGGCGCGTACGGACCGCCGCAGGTGATCAACCGGAGTTCCGGGGCGCCGGTGAAGCCGTAGATCCGCTCGGCGGGGAAGTCGTCCTGGGGGACGACCTCGATGCCGTACACGGTGAACACCGCCGTCCGTCCGTCGGCACGGGCGATCTCGACGCGCTGACCCCGGGTGAGTGCCCCGAGGCCGTAGAAGACGGCTGCCCCGCCCGCGGGCGTGTCGACATGGCCCACGACCACGGCGGTGCCCCGCTCGCCCGGCGTGACGGAGCCGGTGAACCAGCCGGCCGGGCCTCGGTCGTACGGCGGCGGGACCTCGATCCAGCCGCCGCCGTCCAGGCCCACCCGGGTGACCGGGGCGTCGACCCGGACGGCCGGCACACGGATCCGTACGGGCGCCGAGGCGGGCAGCGGATCGGGTACGGATCCGGCGGCGGCGCCCCCGCCCCGACCGGGTGCCGCCGCGGCCACCGGCTGCGGGGGACCCTCGGCCGGCCACTCCCCCGCCCCGCCGCGCACGAGGTGCACGCCCACCAGGAGCACGACGGCGACGAGGCCCCAGGCACCGCGCCGTCCCGGTCCGCCGCCCGTCGGTCCGCTCGACCCCTGCACGTCCGTCCCGCCCTCTCCTCGCACCTCGTGCCGTCTTGTCGCGCTTTCCTGTCGTGCGTCTTCTCGTGTGGCGCTCCTCCGCCCCGGACCTCGTCACACCGGGGCGGAGGAGCCGTCTCAGGTCCCGCTGCCCTCGCGGCGGCGGATCAGCACCACGGCGGCGCCGAGCGCGCCGGCGATGAGCACGGTGCCGGTGACCACCTCGGTGATGCCGACCTCGTCCTCGGAACCGGTGCCGAAGCCCGCCTTCACGCCCTTGCGGGCGCCGGTGGGCGGAGTCGGAGGAAGGGTGGGGTGGGCGGTGGGGTGGGCGGTGGGATGACCGCCGCCCGCGATGGTGAGGGTGGTGGTGCCGCGCTCGCCCTTGCAGTCGAAGGTGACCTCGTACCGCGCGCCGGGCTTGGCGTCGGAGTCGACGGTCGCGGTGCCCGGGCGCCCTTCGTGCAGGGTGACCTTGTCGAAGACTCCGGACTCCACGGTCACGGTGGGCACTTCGCAGCCGTCGGATTTCAGCGTGACGGTGCCGCCGGGGGCGACGGTCGAGGGCGTGACCGAGAAGCCGAAGGAAGTGATGTCGTGCCCGGTCCCTTCCTTCGGGAAGCCGTCGCCGTCCGGGATCTCACCGGCCGGGATGCCGTCCGCAGGGATACCGCCCTCCGGGATCTCGCCTTCCGGGATCTCGCCGCCGATGTCGCCTTCCAGGGGGAGCGGAGGCAAGCCGCCGTCCGGAGCGGGCGGACCGGCGTCCAGCGCGGGGACTCCGCCGTCGTCCGGGCCGCCCTCGTCGGCCACGGCCGCGGGCCCGGACAGCACGAGGGCGACGGCGGCGAGGGGGCCGAGCAGGACCGTTGAGGCGGCGGTGCGTATCGCGCGCATGGGGGTCCTCCGATCACGCGAGAGCGGACGGGCGGAGGGCCTTTGCAGAGGAGTCGGGGAGCAGACCCTCGCCGCGTCCGAAGCTAGGCGCGCGCCGCACGCCCCGCCACCGGGCTCCGCCGAACGGGTCAGCCGTCGGCTCGGAGGGACCGCCAACCCCGTGTGACCTCCTCGTGCACCGCCCGCGCGTCGGGCACGGTGCTCCCGGGCCCTTGGCCGAGGAGCGCGAGGAGGGGCGAACCGTCGACGGGGCGGTCCTCCGGGCGGCGGCCGAGCGCCTGCCGTACGACGGCGGCGAGCCCCGGATCGATCGCCTCGACCGCGGCGAGCGCCGAGGGTTCGGGGCCGGTCTCCGTGATCCTGCGGTACGCGGCGCCGATGCCCGTCGCGGCGAACGGGCTGTCCCCGTGCGCGGAGCACACCACGCAGCACGCCCAGGCCCACACGTCGGCGGCGGGCCCGACCGGCCCGTCGTCGAACTGTTCGGGCGCCATGTAGGTGAGGGTGCCGGGGCTCCGGCCGGTCGCGGTGAGCCGCGTGCGGTCCACGATCGTCGCGATGCCGAAGTCGAGCAGACGGGGTCCGGCGCTGGTCAGCATGATGTTGGCGGGCTTCAGGTCGCGGTGGACCAGGCCGAGCCGGTGGATGCCGGCGAGTGCCGCCGCCAGGGCGCGGGCGAGCGCGCGCAGCGGCTCCCGGGCCCCTAGGGGGCCGAGTTCGCGCGGGTGGACGTCGAGGGGCCGGCCGTCGAGGAGTTCCGTGGCCAGGTACGGCCGTCCCTGGTCCACCCCCGAGTCCAGCACCCGGGCCGCGTAGGCGCCGGACACCATGGACAGCGCCTCGGCCTCGCGCTCGAAGCGGCTCAGCAGCCCCGGGTGGCCCAGGAGTTCGGGGTGGATGGTCTTCAGGGTCACCTGGGTGGCGGAGCCGTCCCGCCGCGCCGGGCAGACCGTGCCCATGCCGCCGGCGCCGATCCTGCCGAGCAGCCGGTACGTGCCGATGGTGCGCGGCTCGTGCGGGTGGAGCTCCCGCACGGCGGGCCCACGTCCTCTGCCGCCCCGACCATCTGTCCCCCGTTCGACGGCGACGAGCCTTCAGCGCACAGGAGATGAGCGTCACGGAGACGTCGATCGCGCGGTCCTCGCCGAACACCCGGACCGCGCCGGTCACGGCACGCGGACGACCTGCCCCGCGTACGAAAGGTTTCCGCCGAAACCGAAGAGCAGGACCGGGGCCCCGGAGGGGAGCTCGCCGCGTTCGACCAGCTTGGAGAAGGCGAGCGGTACGGAGGCGGCCGAGGTGTTGCCGGAGTCGACGACGTCACGGGCGACGACGGCGTTGACCGCGCCGATCTTCGCGGCGAGCGGCTCGACGATCCGCAGGTTGGCCTGGTGGAGCACCACGCCGGCCAGCTCCTCGGGAGCCGTGCCGGAGCGTTCGCAGACCTGCCGGGCGAGCGCGGGGAGCTGCTGGGTGGCCCAGCGGTAGACGGCCTGGCCCTCCTGGGCGAAGCGCGGCGGGGTGCCCTCGATGCGGACGGCGTGGCCCATCTCGGGGACCGAGCCCCACAGGACGGGGCCGATGGCCCCGGTGTCGGTCTCGGTCGCCTCGACGACCGCGGCGCCCGCGCCGTCGCCGACGAGGACGCAGGTGGTGCGGTCGGTCCAGTCCGTCACGTCGGTCATCTTGTCGGCACCGATGACGAGCGCGCGGCGGGCGGCGCCGGCCCGGACGGCGTGGTCGGCGGTGGCGAGGGCGTGCGTGAAGCCGGCGCAGACCACGTTGAGGTCCATGGTGGCGGGTGACGCCATGTCGAGGCGGGCCGCGACGCGGGCGGCGGTGTTAGGCGAGCGGTCGATCGCGGTGGAGGTGGCGACCAGCACCAGGTCGATGTCGCCGGGAACGAGGCCGGCGGCGGCGAGTGCCTTGCCGGCGGCGTGTGCGGCGAGTTCGTCGACCGGCTCCTCCGGCCCGGCGACGTGCCGGGTGCGGATGCCGACCCGGCTGGTGATCCACGCGTCGCTGGTGTCGACGAGTTCGGCCACGTCGTCGTTGGTGAGCACCTTGGCGGGCTGGTAGTGCCCGAGCGCGGCGATTCGTGTGCCCGTCATGCCCGGGGCCCCCTAGGTGATTCGTTCGTCGGTTCGTTCGTGCGGCAGGACCACCCAGTCTCGTCAGCGACTGATGGGTAACAGGTGACGTAAACCACCAAGATTCACCCGAAGTGCCTGTTCGACCGTGACAAGAGGAGAATGGGCCGGTCAGGCCCCTGGGGGCGTTCCGCGGGGACAGCGACGTCCCGCACGGACAGAAACGAGTGCAGCGACCATGGGACGGGTCACCGAGCGACGACGTGTGGTGCGCATCAGGGGCGGGGCGGTGAGCACCCGGCCGGACACGCTGGTGGCGGAGGAGCCGCTGGAGATCCGGCTGAACGGCCGGCCGATCGCGATCACCATGCGGACGCCGGGCGACGACTTCGCGCTGGCGGCGGGTTTCCTGGTGAGCGAGGGCGTGCTCGCGGCCGCCTCGGACGTGCGGAACATCGTGTACTGCGCGGGGGCGACGGAGGACGGCTCCAACACGTACAACGTGGTGGACGTGCAGCTGGCTCCCGGGGTGGCCGTCCCCGACATCACGCTGGAGCGGAACGTCTACACGACCTCGTCCTGCGGCCTGTGCGGCAAGGCGAGCCTGGACGCGGTCCGCACCACGGCCCGCTTCCCGATCGCCGACGCTCCCCCGCTGCGGCTCGCGCCCGGGCTGCTGTCGGCGCTGCCCGACCGGCTGCGGGCGGCGCAGCGGGTCTTCGACCGGACCGGCGGCCTGCACGCGGCGGCGCTCTTCTCGGAGGAGGGCGAACTGCTCGACGTACGGGAGGACGTGGGGCGGCACAACGCCGTGGACAAGATCGTGGGGCGGGCGCTGCGGGAGGGCCGGCTGCCGCTGGAGCGGGCGGTGCTGCTGGTGTCGGGGCGGGCCTCGTTCGAGCTGGCGCAGAAGGCGGTGATGGCGGGCGTGCCGGTCCTGGCGGCGGTGTCGGCGCCGTCGTCGCTCGCGGTGGACCTGGCGGTCGAGTCCGGGCTCACCCTGGTCGGTTTCCTGCGCGGGCAGGACATGAACGTGTACGCGGGTGAGCACCGGATCGTCGTGGACGAGGCCCCCTAGGGGGCACACCAGGGCCGGGTGGGGTCCGGGGCACACCAGGGTCGGGTCCGGGGGCGGATCAGGTTCCAGGGATGGTCAGGTCCGGGGCGGGTCGATCATCTGGAGTTCGAGGGTGGCCGGGGGCGGGGCGATTCCGGGCCCGCCGGCCGCGGTCCAGGCGAGGACCTCGTCGAGGCAGTCGTGGTCGGCGCTCCAGCCGATCCAGGCGGCCCGGCCGCCCCGGCGGCGGCCCTCGGTGGACGGCTGGACGACGAGCACGTTGGCCTGGGCGCAGGGCCCGAGGCAGTCGCTGGTGCGGACGACGAGCCGGCCGCCGGAGGCCGCGGCGGCCTCCTGGAGCCGGGCGAGCTGACCGTCGTGGTCCATGCCGGGGTTCTTGCGGGCGTCGCCGCAGCAGCAGCCGCGGCAGACGACCAGGGAGCAGGGGCGGGCCCCGTACCGTATCGGCACGCGGTTCATCCGGCGCCGCCGAGGGTGATCGCGCCGGTGGTGGCGACGGTGCCGAGGCGCGGGAAGTCCAGCTGGACCGAGGCGCGGTGCTCGTCGGCGGTGAGGGCGGTCATGGCGTCCTCGGCGAAGACGAGGTCGTAGCCGAGGTCGGCCGCGGCCCGGGCGGTGGACTCGACGCCGAGGTTGGTGGCGATGCCGCCGAACACGAGGGTGGACACGCCGCGCCCGCTGAGGAGCGCGTGCAGCCCGGTGTCGTGGAACCCGCCGATCGTGCGCTTGACCACGACGTCGTCGCCGTCGCGGACGAGCTCGGCGACGAGGTCGCTGCCGGGAGGCTGGGTGTCGACGCCGGGTCGTTCGACCCGGATGTGGACGACGGGGGCACCGGCGGCGCGGAAGGTTTCGGCGAGCCGGCCGGCCGCGGCGAGGACGTCGGTGCCGGGTCGGGGGGCGAGGGGCAGCGCGACGATGCGTTCCATCAGGTCGACGAGGACGAGCGCGGTGCGGTCGGGATCGAGTGCGGGCATGGGAGCACCGTATCGGCCTGGATGATCACCGCGGGGCGGCCGGCGATGTGATCCCGCCAACGGACGCGGGGCGGGGGCGCTGCCGGGAGGCGGGGGCGGGGCACAGGGACAGGCCCCGGCTCCGCCGGGTCGAGGGCGCTGGGCGGAGCGGAGTGCGGAGCCGCGCGGGCCCGCCGCGGGCGGGCGGAGGGTGAGCGGCCATGGCCGGAATTGGGCGGGACGGCGCTCCTCTCCGCGGACCGCCTAGCGGCCCGCCCCCGCCCCGGCCCCAGCTCCGGCTCCCGCCTCGGCCCCGGCCCCCGCTCCCACCCCCTCGTCCGCCGTCGGCTCGTCGGCCGGCACCGTCCCGGCTTGGCCTGACGGCTCCCGCCCCGCTCCGGCCGCGGCATCCCGCTCCGGGACGTCGAGCGGCTCCGCGGCCGCCTCCGGGTCGCGGGCCCGGCGGCGGGCGAGGACGGCGCAGACGATCAGTTGCATCTGGTGGAAGAGCATCAGCGGCAGCACGGCGAGCGAGGCGTGGGCGCCGAACAGGACGCTGGCCATCGGCAGTCCGGCGGCCAGGCTCTTCTTGGAGCCGGCGAACTGGATGGCGATGCGGTCCTCCCGTCCGAACCCGAGCCGCTGGGCCCCGTACCAGGTCAGCGCCAGCATGACGGCGAGCAGCACCGCCTCCACGACGAGGAGCAGACCGAGCCTGGCCGGAGTCACCAGGTGCCAGACGCCCTGGGTCATGCCCGCGCTGAAGGCCGTGTAGACGACGAGCAGGATCGAGCCCCGGTCGACACGGCCGAGCACCTTCTTGTGCCGGCCGACGAACCCGCCGATCCAGCGACGAAGGAGCTGCCCCGCCAGGAACGGCACGAGCAGCTGGAGCACGATCTTGACCAGCGAGTCGGCGGAGAGGCCGCCCGCGCTGTTGCCGAGGAGGAGGGCGGCGAGCAGCGGGGTGAGGAGGATGCCCACGAGGGAGGAGAAGGAGCCGGCGCAGATCGCGGCGGGCACGTTGCCCCGGGCGATCGAGGTGAAGGCGATCGAGGACTGGATGGTGGACGGCACCAGGCAGAGGAAGAGGAATCCGCCGTACAGATCGGGGGTGAGGACCGTCGGCACGAGCGCCCTCGCCGCCAGTCCGAGCAGCGGGAAGAGCAGGAAGGTGCAGGCGAGCACGGTGACGTGGAGCCGCCAGTGCTTGAGCCCCTCCCACGCCTCGCGGGTGGAGAGCCGCGCCCCGTAGAGGAAGAAGAGCAGCGCGACGGCGCCGGTGGAGGCACCGTTCGCGACCGTCGCCGCCGTCCCGGACGCGGGCAGCAGGGCGGCGAGCCCGACCGTGCCGAGCAGCGCCAGGATGTACGGGTCGATCGGCAGCCAGGAAGGCAGCAGGGGCCCGCGGGGGGCGCGGGACGGGCGGGAGCTCATGGGACCCATCCTGGTGGAAGCCCCGGTGATCGGGAATCCCGTACAGCGCACTGACTGTCATCACGAAACGTGATGACCACCCCCCGCTGCCCGCGATAGCGTCGGAGGCGTGTACGAGCCCAGCCAGCTGCGCACCTTCCTCGCGGTGGCCCAGACCCTGAGCTTCACCCAGGCCGCCCGGCGGCTCGGGCTGCGCCAGTCGACCGTCAGCCAGCACGTGCGGCGGCTGGAGGAGGCGACCGGCCGGCCCCTCTTCGTCCGGGACACCCACGGCGTGGAGCTGACCGAGGACGGCGAGGCGATGCTCGGCTTCGCCCGCACGATCCTGGAGGCGCACGAGCGGGCGTCGGCCTTCTTCACCGGGACCCGGCTGCGCGGCCGGCTGCGCTTCGGCGCCTCGGAGGACTTCGTGACCACCCGGCTGCCGGAGATCCTGGAGGCCTTCCGGCGCGAGCATCCGGAGGTCGACCTGGAGCTCACGGTCGAGCTGTCGGGCACGCTCCAGTCCCGTCTGGAGGCGGGACGGCTGGATCTGATACTGGCCAAGCGGCGCGGCGGCACGGTGAGCGAAGGGGAGGAGCTGGTCTGGCAGGACGTCCTGGTGTGGATCGGGGCGCCGCGGCTGCGGCTCGATCCGGACCGCCCGGTGCCGCTGATCGTCTATCCGCCGCCCGGGATCACCCGGGCCCGCGCCCTGGAGGCGCTCCAGGCGCAGGGGCGGGCGTGGCGGATCGCCTGTACGAGTTCCAGCCTGAGCGCCAATGTGGCGGCGGCGCGGGCGGGGCTCGGCGTGATGGCGCACACCCGTGGCCTGGTGCCGCCCGGCCTCGTCGAGCTGCCGGCCCGTACGGGGCTGCCGGAGCTCGGCGCGGTGGACTTCGTGCTGCGCAAGGGGCGGCGGCGCGGACCGACCCAGGACGCGGCGGACGCGCTGGCCTCGGCGATCCTCGCGGGCGGCGACCGCCTCCACCGCCCGCGCTGACGCCGGGCCGGGCCACGTGGACACGCTGCCCCGGACCGGCCGCCGCGGCCCCGTCCCGCCCCCTGCGCGCCCGCCTCCACCGGCCCAGGTGAGCGCTCCGTACAGATTCCGTGGAGATTCCGGCCGCCCCGCCTTACCGGGGGTTCGGCAACGACGCGCGCGAACCGATCACTTGTCCGGTTTCCCGCCGCTGACCTGTGGATACGTGCAATGTCGCGGCTTGGTGAAGGTTCTCCCACCGCACTGCGGTGTGGGGTAGGTTCACCGGCGCCGTGCGGGAGCGCGACGTCGGACGGGGGAGGGAGCAGGTCAGTGCGCGAGTTCACCGTGCCGCCCGTCGAGGCGGCGCCCCAGGTAGGCGGTCTGGCCGACGCCGTGTTCGACCACGCCGAGCGGCAGCCGGACCGGGTCGCGCTCGGCCGCAAGGACGCCGAGGGCCACTGGCGTGATGTGACGGCCGCGGAGTTCCGGGACGAGGTCCTGGCGCTGGCGAAGGGGCTGATCGCGCAGGGCGTGCGCTTCGGCGACCGGGTCGCGATCATGGCGCGGACCCGTTACGAGTGGACGCTGTTCGACTTCGCGCTGTGGACGCTCGGCGCGCAGCCGGTGCCGGTGTATCCCACCTCCTCCACCGAGCAGGTGTACTGGATGCTCCACGACGCCGAGGTGACCGCGTGCGTGGTGGAGCACGAGGACCACGCGATGACGATCGGTTCGGTGATCGACCGGCTGCCCCGGCTGCAGCGCCTGTGGCAGCTCGACGCGGGTGAGGGCGCGGTCGCCGAGCTGATGGCGGCGGGCGCGGACATCGACGAGGACGTGGTGCACCGGCACCGGAAGGCCGTGACGCCCGAGTCGGTGGCGACGGTGATCTACACCTCGGGCACCCTGGGCCGGCCCAAGGGCTGTGTGATCACCCATTCCAACTTCATGTTCGAGACGGACATGCTGATCGGCCGCTGGGAGCCGGTCTTCCACTCCCGGCCCGGCGACGAGGCGTCCACCCTCCTCTTCCTGCCGCTCGCGCACGTCTTCGGGCGGATGGTGGAGGTGGCGGCGGTCCGGGGCGGGGTGAAGCTGGGCCATCAGCCGGTGCTCGCCGCCTCCGAGCTGCTGCCGGACCTGCGGGCCTTCCGGCCGAGTTTCGTGCTCGCGGTGCCGTACGTCTTCGAGAAGGTCTTCCACGCGGCCCGCCGCAAGGCCGAGGCGGAGGGGAAGCGGGGCGCGTTCGACAAGGCCGTGGACGTGGCGGTGAAGTACGCGGAGGCCTTGGAGCACAAGGCCTTCGGCATCGGTCCCGGGCCGTCGGCGGCGCTGCGGATGCAGCACCAGTTCTTCGAGAAGACGGTGTACGGGAAGGTCCGGGAGGCGCTGGGCGGCCGGGTGCGGCACGCGATGTCGGGCGGCTCGGGCATGGACCGGCGGCTTGGCCTCTTCTTCGAGGGCGCGGGCGTCACGATCTTCGAGGGGTACGGCCTGACGGAGTCCTCGGCGGCGGCGACGGCGAACCCGCCGGAGCGCACCAAGTACGGGACGGTCGGGCAGCCGGTGCCGGGGACGACGGTGCACATCGCGGAGGACGGGGAGGTGTGGCTGCACGGCGGTCACGTCTTCTCGGGCTACCTGAACAATCCGCAGGCGACCGGCGCGGTGCTCAACGACGGCTGGCTGGCCACCGGCGACCTGGGCATGCTCGACGAGGACGGCTATCTGACGATCACCGGGCGCAAGAAGGAGATCCTGGTGACCGCGAGCGGCAAGAGCGTGTCGCCGACGGGTCTGGAGGAGCGGGTGCGGGCGCATCCGCTGGTGGCGCAGTGCATCGTGGTGGGCAACGACCGTCCGTATGTGGCCGCGTTGGTGACGCTGGACCAGGAGGCGGTGGAGCACTGGCTGGCGATGCAGAACCGGCCGCCGCTGCCGCCCGCGGACCTGGTGCACGACCCGTCGCTGGAGACGGAGATCCGGCGGGCGGTGGTGGCGGCCAACACCCTCGTGTCGCAGGCCGAGTCGATCCGCACCTTCCGGATCCTGGCGCATCCGTTCAGCGAGGAGCACGGGCTGCTCACTCCGTCCCTGAAGCTGAAGCGGAAGGCGATCGAGCAGGCGTACGCGGCGGAGGTCGACGCGCTGTACCGCTAGCGGGCAGGCCTTTCGAGCGTACTGACGCCTCATCAATTGACGTGTCGTCAGTTATTGACGGTTCATCAGGTCGCTCACAGAATGCGGTCACCCGACGGAGGGATGACCGACGTGTCCAGAACGCTCCGCACCCTCGCCGCCACGGCGGCGGCGCTGCTCCTCGCCACCGCCTGTAACTCCGCGTCCACGGGCGGTACGTCGGCCCCGCCGGGGACCTCGGGCGGCACCGTACGCGGAGTGACCGCCGACACGATCAGGGTCGGCGGCATCGTCTCCATGACCAGCGCCAGCGGCTACTCCAAGAAGGACACCGACCTCGGCGCCCGCGCCCGCTACGACCGGGCCAACGCGGAGGGCGGGATCAACGGTCGGCGCATCGAATACCTCGGCGCCGAGGACGACGGCCAGGACCCGGCCCGCAATCTCGCCGCCGCCCGCAAGCTCGTGCAGCGGGAGAAGGTCTTCGCGGTCGCGCCGATGAGCTCCGTCACCTTCGCGGGCGCCGACTTCCTCGACTCCCAGGCGGTGCCCACCGTCGGCTGGGGCACCCTGCCCTCCTTCTGCGGACCGCGGCACATCTACGGCTTCAACGGCTGCCTCGTCCCCACCCCCGGCGGCACCCTCAACCAGACCTGGCCCGAGGGACTCGCCACCGTCCTCGGCGGGGCGCAGGGCCGCTCGGTCGCGCTGATCGCGGGCGACAACGACGCCGGGAAGTTCGGCATCCGCACCTTCACCCAGGGCTTCAAGGCCGCCGGCTTCGACCTCGCCTACGCCAGGGCCGCCGTGCCCGCCACCTCCCTGCCGAGCGACTGGACGGCGTACACCAAGGAGATCCTGCGCTCCGGGCCGGGCGGCAAGGCCCCGGACGCCGTCGTGTCCGTGATGCAGACCCCGTACAACATCGGTCTGTTCACCGCGCTCAAGCGCGCCGGATACCGCGGCGTGCTGTCCGACCCGACCGACTACGACCCCGGGCTGCTCGCCAAGGACGCCACCCGGCAGGCGCTCGACGGGGTTCTGGTGCTCCTCCAGTTCCAGCCGTTCGAGTCCGACAGCCCGGCGATGCGGCGGTTCAAGGCCGACATCCGCAAGGCGGCGGGCAAGGAGGTGCCCTTGAACATGCACATGCTGACGGGCTACATGAGCGCCGACCTCTTCCTCTCCATCGCCGCCAAGGCCGGCAAGGACCTCACCGTGGAGTCCTTCCAGCAGGCCGCGAACGGCTTCTCCGACACCGGGACCCTGGTCGGCGACCGTGCCGAGCCCAAGGGTCAGAAGGAGAGCTTCGGCTGTGGCGCGCTCGTCCGCCTCACCGGCGGGCGGTACGAGGTGGCCGTGCCGTTCCGCTGCTACCCGCCCGTCCCGTTCCGCTAAAAGGGCGGTCCCATGGCCGACCTCCTCGCCTTCGTCCTGAGCGGACTGGTCTCCGGCGCGCTGTACGCGCTGCTCGCGACCGGACTCGTCCTGTCCTCCGCGGCCTCCGGGCTGTTCAACTTCGCGCACGGCGCCACCGCCTACCTGTGCGCGCTCGCCTTCCACGAGCTCCACTCGGGCTTCGGCTGGCCGGCCGTCCCGACCGCCCTGCTGCTCGTCCTCCTCGTCGCCCCGGGCCTCGGCTGGGCCCTGGACCGGCTGATGTTCCGCAAGCTGGCCCGGGTCGGCGAGACCGCGCAGATCACGGCGACCATCGGTCTGCTCGTCGCGCTGCCCGCCGCAGGGCTGTGGGCGGTGGAGCTCCTTCAGCGGGCCGGCGCACCGGTCGAGCCGGCCGAGAACCAGTTCGGCCTGCCCGGGGTCGGCCCGAGCCCGGCCGTCTCCTGGCAGCCGCTCGAAGCGCTCGGCATCGGCGGTGTCGACGGCGCGGGCGCAGGCGTCGGTGTCGACTCCGACCAGCTGATCACCTGGCTGGCGACGGCCGCCGTCGCGGTCGGCCTCTGGCTGCTGCTCCGGCACACCCGGCTCGGTCTGCGGCTGCGGGCCGCCGTCGACAACCGCTCCCTCGCCGAGCTGCGGGGCGTGGACGCCGACCGGCTCTCCTCCGTCGCCTGGATGCTCTCGTCCGGGCTCGCGGGGCTCGCCGGGGTGCTCGCGATCCCGTTGCTCGGACTGTCCGCGCACGACTACACCCTGTTCCTCTTCGTCTCGGCGACGGCCGCGGTCCTCGGCCGCTTCGCCTCGGTGCCGCTGGCGTTCGCCGCCGGCCTCGGGCTCGGCGTGGTGCAGAACCTGGTGGCGGGGTACGCGGGTTTCGCCGACGGCCTCACCGGTTTCCGCACCGCCGTGCCCTTCCTCATCCTCTTCGCCGGGCTGGTGCTGCTCGCGCGCCGGGAGCGGGTCGCCGGCACCCCGGCCGCCGAACCGCCGCCCGACGACCGGCTCGCCGGGCTCGGCCCGGCCCGCCGCTGGGGGCCGTGGACGATGGTGGCGGCGCTGCTGTGCGTGGCCCTCTTCACCGTCACCACCCCCTTCTGGAGCGGCATCCTCGCCCAGGGTCTGGCCGTCGGCCTCGTCTTCCTCTCCTTCACGGTGGTGACGGGGCTCGGCGCGATGGTGTCGCTCGCGCAGGCGACCTTCGTGACCGGCGCGGCGCTGGTGGCCGGACTCCTGATGAGCCGCGGGTGGCCCTTCGCCGCGGCGGCGCTCGCCGGTACGGCCGTGGCGGCGCTGCTCGGCGCGGTGGTGGCGCTGCCCGCGCTGCGGCTCGGCGGCCGGTCGCTCGCCCTGGCCACCCTCGCGCTGGCCTTCCTGGCCGACCAGGTCCTGTTCCAGTTCGGGTGGCTGCGCAACGGGGACACCGGCTGGGAGATCCCCCGGCCGGTCCTGGGTCCGCTCGACCTGTCCGACGACCGGGTCATGGGCGCCGCCCTGGTGGTGCTGTGCGCGGTGGGCGTGGCGGGCCTGACGCGGCTGCGGAACTCGCGCCGCGGCCGGGCGATGCTGGCGGTCCGCTCGGCGCCGGCGGCCGCGGCGGCCTCGGGCGTGTCGGTGGTGTGGACGAAGCTCCTGGTGTTCACCGTGTCGGCCGGGCTCGCCGGCTTCGGGGGCGTGCTCCTGGCCTCGTACAACACGCGGATCACCGCCACCGACTTCCCCGCGATGACGGGCCTGGTGTGGCTCGCGGTCGTGGTCGCGGCGGGCGTCCGCCGCCCGCAGTACGCGGTGGTCGCGGGCCTCGTCTTCGCGGTCGCCCCGCATCTGCTCGCCACGTACGTCACCGAGTCCGCCCACCTTCCGGTCGTCCTCTTCGGCCTCGCGGGCCTCGCCCTGGCCAACGACCCGGACGGCTATGTGGCGGCGGTGCCGACGCGGTGGGCACGGCGCCGCCGGGGTCCGGCGCCGAAGGTTCCCCGGGCCGCTCCCGTCTCCGCCCCCGCCGCCGCCCCAGCGCCGGGTCCCGCGCCCGCCCTGGAGATCAGCGGCCTGCGGGCCGGGTACGGCGCGGGCGCGGACGTGCTGCACGGCGTCGGCCTCACCGTGCGGCCCGGGGAGATCGTCGTGGTGCTCGGCGCCAACGGGGCGGGCAAGTCCACGCTGTGCCGGGTGGCGGGCGGGCTGCTGCGGGCCAGGGACGGCGGCGTCAGGGTCGGCGGTGCGGACGCCGCCGGGGACACGGTCGTGGCGCGGGCCCGGCGCGGGGTGCGGCTCGCGCCCGAGGGTCGCGGCATCTTCGCGGGGCTGTCCATCGAGGAGAACCTGGCCCTCCAACTGCCCGCCGCCGCGGACCGGGAGGCCGTGTACGCGCGGTTCCCCGCGCTCGCCGCCCGCCGTAGCGTCGCCGCGGGTTCCCTGTCCGGCGGCGAGCAGCAGCTGCTCTCCCTCGCCCCGCTGCTCCAGCGCCCGCCGCGGGTGCTGATCGCCGACGAGCCCTCCCTCGGGCTCGCGCCGCGCGTGGCCGACGAGGTCTTCGCGCTGCTGGCCGAACTGAGGGCACGGGGCACGGCGTTGCTCCTCGTCGAGGAGAAGGCGGCCGAGGCGCTGGGGCTCGCGGACACCGTCGCGTATCTGGCGGAGGGCCGGGTCGTGTGGTGCGGGCCGCGCGCCGAGGCGGACGCCGACCGGCTCGCCGACGCCTATCTGGGGATGGGGGTACGTTCATGACGGCGCCGGCCCTGCTCGACGCGACCGGCATCGGAGTCCGCTTCGGCGGGGTGCGGGCACTCCACGACGTGGACCTCACCGTGCGGCCCGGCGAGATCTGCGGGCTGATCGGACCCAACGGCGCGGGCAAGACCACCCTGTTCGACGTGCTGTCCGGCATCCGCCGTCCGAACAGCGGCCGGATCCTCCTCGACGGCACCGACATCACCCGCCGCTCGCCCGTCTGGCGGGCCCGGCACGGGGTGCGCCGCACCTTCCAGCGGCAGCAGCTCTTCGGCCGGCTGACCGTCGAGGACAACCTGGTCGTGGCGCAGGAATGGCGCCGCGGCGGCCGGGGCGCCACGGCCGCCCGCCGGGCCCGGGCCGCCGAGGTGCTGGACGCCTGCGGCCTGGAGGCGCTGGCGGGGGCGTACGCGGGAGCGCTGCCGGTGGGTCTCGCCCGGATGGCGGAGCTGGCACGGGCGCTGGCCGATCCGCCGCGGCTGCTCCTGCTCGACGAGCCCGCCTCGGGCATGTCGGAAGGGGAGCGGGGGCGGCTGGCCGCCGTGGTGCGGCACCTGGCGGAGGAGGAGGGTTGTGCGGTGCTGCTCGTCGAGCACCACGTGTCCTTCGTGATGGAGCTGTGTGCCCGGGTCGTCGTCCTCGACCTGGGTCGGGTCCTCGCCGAGGGACCGGGCCACGAGGTGCGCGCGGACCCGCGGGTCCGGGCCGCGTACCTGGGGGCGGGCGCGGGTACGAGCACCGGGACGGGGACGGGCTCCGGTCCCGGCCCCGCACCCGGCCCCGGGCACGAGCCCGGTCCCGGCCCCGGCCGCGATTTCTCCGGTCCGGCGGAATGCGATCGGGCGGGTGATCGTTGAGGCTGGGTGGAGTGAACCGACGACGATAGGAACGACCCCTCGTGAGCACGGACAGCAAGGTGCCCTTCCTCACCCTGAACAACGACGTGCGGATGCCGCAGCTCGGCTACGGCGTCTGGCAGGTGCCGGACGACGAGGCCGAGCAGGCCGTGACGACGGCCCTGGAGGCCGGCTACCGCTCCATCGACACGGCCGCGATCTACGAGAACGAGAAGGGCACGGGCAAGGCCCTCGCCGCCTCGGCGCTCCCCCGCGAGGAGCTCTTCGTCACGACCAAGCTGTGGAACAGCGAGCAGGGCTACGACTCCACGCTGCGGGCCTTCGACGCCTCGCTGGGCAGGCTGGGCCTGGACTACGTCGACCTGTACCTGATCCACTGGCCGATGCCGGCGAAGGACGCGTACGTCGACACCTACCGCGCCTTCGAGAAGATCCTCGCCGACGGCCGGGCCCGGGCCATCGGCGTGTCCAACTTCCTGCCCGAGCACCTGGAGCGGCTGATCGGCGAGACCTCCGTGGTGCCCGCCGTCAACCAGATCGAGCTGCACCCGCAGCTCCAGCAGTCCGCCTCCCGCGAGGCGCACGCCCGTCACGGCATCGCCACGGAGGCGTGGTCGCCGCTGGGCCAGGGCAAGGGCCTCCTGGAGGTCCCGGCGATCGTGGCCATCGCCCGGAAGCACGAGCGCACCCCGGCCCAGGTGGTGCTGCGCTGGCACCTCCAGATCGGGAACGTGGTGATCCCGAAGTCCGTGACCCCGTCCCGTATCCGGGAGAACATCGACGTCTTCGACTTCGAGCTGGACGCCGAGGACCTGGCGGCCGTCGCCGCGCTCGACGAGGGCCGCCGACTCGGCCCGGACCCGGCAGGATTCAACGCCGGCGCCTGACCGGCGCCGGCCGGCTCACGCCGCCTTGCGTGCCGTGTGGACGGTGCGGGCGGTGAGCAGGAAGACGTCCGGGCGGCCGTGCAGGGAGAGCGGGTCGGCCGGGTCGAGCAGCCGGTCGACGGCGGCGCGGTCGTCGGCGGCGAGGCGCTCGGCCAGGCCCTCCCGCAGCCGCGTGTAGTGGGCGACGATCTGCTCGCGCACGGGGGCCGGCAGCGGTGCGGGGACGTCGCAGAGGAAGCTGCGGGTGCCGCTCGGGGTGAGCCCGGCGTCGGCGAGGAGGGCGCCCCAGTCGTCGATCTCCTCCTTGGTGTCGGGCAGCCCCGCCCGCATCTCGCCGAACCAGTCGGCGCTGGCCGCGTCGAGCCGTGCCTCCAGGCCGGGGCGGCCGACGCCCTGGTTCCACGGCAGGTGGCGGGAGGGCAGCCCGCCCTCGGCGAGGGCGATCAGACCGCCGGGGTTCAGCACGTCGGCGAAGGCGGCGAGGGCGCCCCGCTGGTCGCCGATGTGGTGCAGCGAGTTGCTGGCCCAGATCAGGTCGGCCGTGCCCAAGGCGGCGAAGTCCTCGGGGAGTTCGGCACGCAGGGTGCTCACCCGGTCGCCGACGCCTCGGGCGTCGGCCCGCTCGCGGGCGAGGGCGAGGAGTTCGGGGGTCGCGTCGACGGCGACGACCTCCGCCTCGGGGAAGGCCTCGGCGAGCAGGGCCGTGACGACACCGGGCCCGCTGCCGAAGTCCAGGACCCGTCGGACCGAGGCGCCGGGCGCGAGGGAGGCGAGCCAGGCGGCGGCCTCCGCGTAGAGCGGGCTCTGGGTCTCCGCCTGCAGGGTGAGCAGCGGGGCCAGCTCGGCCCAGTCGAGGTCGGAGCCGTCGTGACCGTGTCCATGTCCGTGGCCGTGGCGGTGACCGTCCCCGGATGCGTGGACCGACGCATGGCCGGATCCGTGGCCGGATCCGTGGCCCTGGGCGCCGTGGTGTGCCTGGTGGTCGTGCGCGTAGCCCTGCGGGCCGTGATCGTTCGTGCTCATGGGGACAGCGTGCGACGCCGCTGCCGCGCACGCGAGAAAACTTGCCGGTCCGGCAAGCGATGCCCTGAGGTGTACCGGCCGTCCCGGTCAACCGCGGCCGCGGTGCTCCTGCGGGCTGACGCCGCGGACCCGCTTGAACGCGGCGCTCAGGGCGAAGGCGCTGCTGTAGCCGACCCGGCGGGCGACGGACTCGACGGTCGCGTCCGACTGCCGCAGCAGGTCGGCGGCGTGGGCGAGGCGCCGGCCGGTGAGATAGGCCATCGGCGGCTCCCCCACCAGTTCGGTGAAGCGGCGGGCCAGCGCCGCCCGGGAGACGCCGGCCTCGTCGGCGAGGGAGACGACCGTCCACGGCCGGGCCGGATCGTCCTCCATGAGCCGCAGGGTCCGGCCGACCACCGGGTCGCCCATCGCCCGGTACCAGGCGGGGGCGGCGGCCCCGGGCCGGGCGAACCAGGCACGGACGGCGGTGACGAGCATCAGGTCGAGGACCCGGTCGAGGATCACGCTCTGGCCCGGTTCGTCCCGGGAGACCTCCTCCGCGAGGAAGGGCATCAGCGGGCACCGCCACACGTCCGCGGGCAGGTGGAGCAGGCCGGGCAGCGCGTCGAGCAGCCGTCGGCTGACCTCGCCGGACAGCTGGTAGGTGCCGACGAGGACGGTGGTGGCACCGTCGGGGGCGTTGCCCCAGGTCCGTACGCCCAGGCTCATCGACTCGGCGAGCGGCTCGCCGCTCAGGGTGGCGCAGTGGCCGCCGGGTCCGACGACGGCGGTCGGCGGGGCGTCGGCGGCGTGGGCGACGGTGTAGGGCTCGGGGCCGCGGACGATGACGATGTCACCGGGGCGCAGCAGGATCGGGGCCCCGGTGCCGGGCACGATCCAGGCCTCGCCGTCGGTGACGCACATCAGGCACAGCGGCGCCCGGTCGTCGATGCGTACGGACCAGGGCGGGGCCATGACCATGCGCAGGACGAAGGCGCCCTTGGCGCGGGGCCCGTCGAGGAGACCGGCGAGTGCGTCCATGGCGGCCAGCGTAGACGGACGCGTATGCGGGTGAGCCGGTGGAGCATGGGAAACGGCCGCCCCGGCCGCGAGTCTTGAGCCATGACGACGAACACGAACACCGCGCGGACGATGCTGGTCACGAGCGCCACCGGCAAGACGGGACGCCGGGTCGCCCGGCGCCTAGCGGAGCACGGCGTCCGGGTGCGGGCGGGCTCCCGCACCGGCACCACCCGCTTCGACTGGGAGGACCCGGCCGGCTGGGGCCCGGCCCTGGACGGCGCGGACGCCGCGTATGTGAACTATCACCCCGACCTCGGCGCCCCGGGCGCCGCGGAGGCACTGCGGGCCTTCGGCGAGCTGGCGGCGGCGCACGGGCTGCGGCGGCTCACGCTGCTGTCGGGGCGCGGCGAGCCGGAGGCGGTGCACGCCGAGGAGGCGCTGCGCGGCGCGGTCCAGGACGCCGGGGTCGAACTCGCCGTCGTGCGGGCCTCGTTCTTCGCCCAGAACTTCGACGAGGGGCTGCTCGCCGAAGGGGTCGCGGCCGGGACGATCGCCTTCCCGGCGGGTGACACGGCGGAGCCGTTCATCGACGCGGACGACCTCGCCGAGGTGATCGTGGCGACACTGATCGCCGACGGCCACGCGGGCCTGGTGCACGAGGTGACGGGGCCGCGGGCGCTGACCTTCGCGGAGGTGGCGGCGGAGCTGTCCCGCGCGTCGGGCCGCGAGGTGACGTACGTGCCGATGGGCGAGGCCGAATTCGCGGGCATGCTGGGCGGGTTCGGGGTGCCCGAGGAGGAAGCGGCCTGGCTGGCCGGCCTGTTCGCGGCGCTGCTCGACGGGCACAACGCGCACGTGACGGACGGGGTGAAGCGGGTGCTCGGCCGGGAGCCGCGCGACTTCTCGGCCTACGCGGCAGGGGCGTTCGCCGCGGCGGCCGATCGGCCGTCAAGGGCGGCTCAGGCCCCGAGCCCGCCCCTGGCCTCGGCTCAGGCCCCGGCCTCCGGCCCGGCCTCGGCGTAACGCGCGGCGAGGGTCCGCACGGTGGTGGCGATCCGCTCGCGGAGGTCCTCGGGTGCGAGGACCTCCACCTCCGTGCCGAGGGCGAGCAGGGTGTCATGGGCGTGGTCGGGACCCTCCACGGGCAGCGTGGCACGGGTCCAGCCGTCGGGTTCCGGGGTGCCGTTCTCGGCGAGCGCGCGGGCGGCGGCGCCGGTCAGCCGGGCGGCGCCGCGCGGGGAGACGCGGACGACGGCCTCGCCCCGGTGCAGCCGGGCGTGGAAGTCCTCCTGGCTCGCCCTCCAGTGGGCGGCCAGGTCGAAGCCGTCGGGGATGACGGCCTCCTCGTCGGTGACGGTGAGGTCGAGGATCTGGTCGACCCGGTACGTACGGGGGCCGGGTCCGGCGACCAGGTACCAGCGGCCCGCCTTGAGCACCAGGCCGTACGGCTCCAGGCGCCGGTCGACGTCGGTCGGCTCCTTCCAGCGGCGGTAGCGGACGGCGAGGACGCGGCCGGCGCGGACGGCGTCGGTGACCTGCGGCAGGAAGGGTGCCCCGGTGTCCCGCGCGTACCAGCCGGGGGCGTCGATGTGGAAGCGGGCCCGCAGCCGGTCCACGTGCTCGCGCAGTGGTTCGGGCAGGGCGGCGCGCAGTTTCAGCCGGGCGTCGGCGAAGTGCCCGCCGAGGCCGAGCTCGTCGGCGGCGGCCGGCAGGCCGGCGAGCACCAGGGCCTCGGCCTCGCGCGCGTACAGGCCGGTGAGCCGGTTGCGGTGACCGGCGAGCAGCCGGTAGCCGCCACGGTGCCCGGCGTCCCCGTACAGCGGCACTCCGGCGGCGTGCAGCGACTCGACGTCCCGGTAGACGGTGCGGACGGAGACCTCCAGCTCCTCGGCGAGCTGGGCGGCGGTCATCCGGCCACGGGTCTGGAGGAGCAGCAGGATCGTCAGAAGACGGCTGGACTTCACTGACACAAGATGTCAGTGAAGCGTTCCTACAGTCCAGCCATGGCTTTCGCGGAGAAGTACCTCCATGTACAGGAGCCGGTCGTCGTGGGCGGCCGGCACGTCAAGCGCTATCACGTCACCGCCGACCCGGCCGGCATCGCACCGGAGGTGGAGAAGGCGGCGTACGCACTGCTGCCCGAGCTGCTTCCGGAGCCGGACGGCACCCCGGCGGCGAGCTTCGCCGTGCTGCACCGGGGCGGTGACTCCGGCGCGTATCTCAACGTCTACAGCTGGGTGTGGGACAACGTGCTGCACTTCTCCGGCGCGGCGGCGGGCCAGCCGGCGCTCGACTGTCCGGACCTGGATCCGACGCACTTCGTACGGACCGCGCCGGGCGCGCGCAACTGGATCGGCTGTGTGTGGGAACTGGCCCCGCTCGGCCACGAGCGGGCGGCCTGGGTGCGGCACGTGCTGGCACCCGACACCCCGGACCTGGCCGGCTATCTCCGTGACTCGCTTCCGTCCGGTACGACGGAGGTGCGGGCGTGAGCGGCGACGGCTTCGACTTCCTCGACGGGCGGTTCAGCGTCCGCAACCGCCGGCTGGCGGACTTCCTCGATCCGGACAGCGGCTGGGAGGAGTTCGACGGGCACACGACGGGCCGGCTCTTCTGGGGCGGCCGGGCGCACGTCGACGAGATCGTGTTCCCCTCGAAGGGCTTCAGCGGTCTGACGCTGCGGCTGTACGAGCCGGAGACCGGCGAGTGGACCCTGAACTGGTCGGCCAGCCGGACCGGCAGGCTCGATCCGCCGGTCCGGGGCCGGTTCGGCGCGGACGGCACGGGTGAGTTCTTCGGCGACGACGTCTTCGCGGGGCGGCCGGTGCGGGTCCGGTTCCGCTGGTCCGGGATCACCGCGGACGCGGCCCGCTGGGAGCAGGCCTTCGCTCCGGCCGGTACGGAGGCGTGGGTGACGAACTGGGTGATGGAGTTCAGCCGCGCCTGAGGTAGCGGGCCAGCGGGTACGCGGGGTCGGCACGGGGGCGGTCCTGGTCCGGCAGGCCGGCGAGCGCGGCGCACAGGGCGTCGACGTCGGCGGGGGTGCCGCGGAACCATGAGGCGTAGTAGCCGCGGCGCAGGTTCTCGGCCGTGCGGCGCGGGGTGGCGCCCTGTCCGTGTCCGGTGAAGGTGGTGCCGGGCGTCGGGCTCAGGCCGTGGGCGGTGGCGTAGGCGGTGACGCGGTCGGCCCGGTCGGAGCCGGCTCCGGGTGCGCGGTGCGGCCGGAGCACCGCGTCGATGTCGCTGCCGACGTCATGGGCGGCGTCCTTGTCGACGGTGGTGACGAACACGCCGCCGGGCCGCAGCACCCGGGCCGCCTCGGCGACGATCTCGTCGGCGAAGGGCACGAGGTGCAGCAGCCACACGGCGCTGACGGCGTCGACGGAGCCGTCCGGCAGCGGCAGCCGCCGGGCGTCGGCGCGCACGACCCGGCCCGGGAGGCGTCCGGCGGCGGTGCGCAGCATCCCGTGGGCGGCGTCGGCTCCGTGGACGGCGAGGCCGGGCCGGGCGAGGCGTTCGGTGACGAGGCCGGTGCCGCACGCGAGGTCGAGCAGGGTGCGGGTGCCGGGCGGCAGCAGCCGCAGCACGGCGTCGGCGGCGGCCTCGGCACGTGGCACGCCGCCCCGCGTCTCGTCGTAGTGCGCGGCCTCGGTCTCGTAGTCGAGAATCGTCTCCCCCATGAGGGGGATCGTACGTCGGGGTCGTTCCCGGGCCGGTTCAGCTCGCGCCGTGGCCGGGTGCCACCGCCTCGACCCGCTCGGCCAATTCGAAGTCCTTCTCGGTGACGGCCCCGCCGGCCGAGTGGGTGTTCACGGACAGAGCGACGCTGTTGTAACCGAGCGTCAGATCGCTGTGGTGGTCGAGCTCCTGCTGGATCTGGGCGACGTGGACGACGAGCGCGGTCGCGGCGAAGTGGTCGGCGAGGCGATAGCCGCGGGTGAGCCGGTCGCCCTCCACGGACCAGCCCGGCAGCTCCCGCAGGCGGTCCTCGATCTCCTTCTGCGACAGGGGCTGTGTGGGCACGTGGTGCTCCCTCCGGTTGGTACGGCTGGTGAGGGTGGTGCGCGATGACGGGCGGTCCCCGGGGAAAGCTACCCGGGTCCCCCTCTGGGATACCGTCTGCCCATGACAACTGTCGTGACCGACACGGGTGTGGGTCCGCTGCTGCGCGGCTGGCGCGAGCAGCGGCGGCTGAGCCAGCTGGAGCTGGCGCTGCGGGCGGAGTCGTCCGCCCGGCACATCTCCTTCATCGAGACCGGCCGCTCGCGCCCGAGCGAGGAGATGATCCTCAAGCTGGCCGAGCACCTGGACGTGCCGGTGCGGGAGCGCAACGCCCTTCTGCTGGCGGCCGGTTACGCCCCGAGGTTCAACGAGTCCCCGCTCGACGCGCCGGAGCTGGAGACGCTGCGCGAGGGGATCGAGCGGCTGCTGCAGGGCTACGAGCCCTATCCCGCGCTCGTGGTCGACGGCTCCTACACGGTGGTGGCGGCCAACCAGGGCATCGCGCTGCTGATGGCGGGGCTGCCGGAGCATCTGCTGACGCCTCCGCTGAACGCGATGCGGATCACGCTGCACCCGGAGGGTCTGGCTCCGCGCATCCGCAATCTGCGGGAGTGGCGGGGGCATCTGCTGGCCCAGATGGAGCGTCAGATCGGTCTCGCCCGTTCGGAGGCGCTGCGCGCGCTGTACGAGGAGGTGGCGGCCTATCCGCTGCCTGAGGGGGCGGGCGACCCGGAGGACCGGGAGGATCCGGAGCCGTACCCCTACTTCGCGCTGCCGATGAGGATCGAGCACGACGGGCAGGTGCTGTCGTTCGTGTCGTCGATCTCCACCTTCAACACGCCGATGGACGTGACGGTCGCCGAGCTGGCCATCGAGACGTTCCTCCCGGCCGACCCGGCGACGGTCGCGTATCTGCAGGCGCTGAAGGAGCGCGCCCTCAGCGGGTAGCGGCGCGCAGGGCGCTCCACTGGAGCAGGGCGAACCCGGCGACGGTGCCGGCCTGCATCAGGGTCCACACCGCGCCCGCGGTGGTGGGCTCCAGCCAGGCGACGAGCGCGACGACGCTGAGCGCCGCCCACAACAGGTTGGCCTCGACGACGGCCTTCACGCCGAGGGCCGGCGGCTGCGGGCGGCTCGCGAGCCAGGCCACACCGGCGGCGAACGCCGTGAGGAAGACGCCGAGTTCGATCAGCAGGCCGCGGTCGACGCCGAGGAACTCTCCGATCGGTCCGGAGGCGACGAGGTAGGCGAGTCCGTTGCCGCCGGTGACCACGGCGTCGAGGGCGAGGAACCGGCGCACCATGGACCGCGGCTGGGTGGTGCGGGAGAGACCGGCGAGCAGGGTCTGGGACATGGCGGATCACCCTCCGATGAGGCGTAACTGACGTTCGGGGAGCCGGTGCCCGGGCGGAGTGCGCCGCCCGGGACCCGGTGACCACGAGCATGCCGGGGCGGGCGACACGGGTCGATGACGTGAGAGGTAATGCGGGACTGCGGGACCTGGCACGGGGGCCCGGCCGGGAGGGTCTGGGTATTCTTCGCGGCTGGACGGCCGGGGGACGCCGGCTTGCTCGGACAGGGGGGTTGCCGTGAGGGGCAAGGAGCGGTCGCGGCTGGTCGCGACGGAGGACGACCACAAGGTCACGCCGGCGGAGCTCTTCTTCGACCTGGTCTTCGTGTACGCGATCACGCAGGTCACGGCGTTGATGGCGGCCGCTCCCTCGCCGGTGCGGGTGGTCGGGGCGATGGCGGTGCTGGCCCTGTTGTGGTGGTGCTGGTGCGCCTTCGCCTGGCTGGGCAATGTCGTGCGGGCCGATTCGGGCGCGTTGTTCGCGGTGTTCGTGACCGTGATGACGGTGGTGTTCGTGGTCTCGCTCGATGTGCCGGAGGTCTTCGCGGACGCGCCGGGCGGGTTGCCGGCGGCGCTGGTGTTCGTGGTCTGCTACGGCGCGGTGCGGGTGCTGCACCTCGTCTCGTACTGGCTCTCCGGCCGCGGCGACACGGCGCTGCGCGCCACGCTGCGGCGCACCGCGCTGTCGTCGGTGCTGCCGCCGCTGGTGCTGCTGCTCGTGGGCTGCGCGTACGAGGGGAACGTGCGGCTGCTGCTGTGGCTCGGGGCGGTGGCGATCGACTACGGCGGCATCTACGTCACCGGCTCGTCCGGCTGGCGGGTCAACTCCCCCGGGCACTTCGCCGAACGCCACGGGCTGATCCTGATGATCGCCCTCGGCGAGTCGTTCCTGGCGATGGGCGTGGGCGTCTCCGGCTTCCCGCTGACGGTGACGGTGATCGGGGCGTGTGCGGCGGGGCTGGTGCTCGCGGCCGGGCTGTGGGCCCTGTACTTCCGCCGGATCGGCGAGGTCGCCGAGCACCGGCTCGCGGCGCGGGACGGCGACGACCGCACCCGCTTCGCGCGGGACGTGTACACGTTCCTGCACCTGCCGCTAGTGGCGGGCGTGGTGCTGTGCGCGCTCGGCATGAAGAAGGTCCTCACCCAGGTCGCCGACACCGGCCACTACGACCTGGCCGAGCCCCTGCACGGGACGGTGGCCTGGTCGTTGACGGGCGGGGTCGGTGTCTTCCTGCTGGGCGCCGCGGCGATCGTCCTGCGCTCCTCCGGGCCCCGACCGGTCGCCCTGCTCGTCGGCGGCGTCTGCTGCCTGGTCGCGGGCCCGCTGGTGGCCCTGGTCCCGGCGCTGCTCTCGCTGGTCGCCCTGGCGCTTGCCGTGACCGGCCTGGTCGGCCTGCACGGGCGGGCGGGGCGGGCGGGGCGCGGGGAACGGGAGGCGCAGCCGGTGCCGGCGGCCTGATCGGATCCAGGATCCAATATCCGTCGGGTCCTGGATCCCGGATATTGGATCCCGGATATTGGATATTGGATATTGGATCCACGCCTCGCGGCTTGTGTCCCGTATTTCGGATCCGATATTTCGGATCCAGGATCCGCCGCGGCACTCCCGGCGGATCCCGGCGGTTTCGGCGGCTCAGTCCGCCCGGCCCTCCGGTTCGGCGGACCGGGCCGGGGTGGTGGTGCGGGCGGTGGCCGGTTCGGTCGTGCGTTCCGGTTCGGCGCGTTCGGCGCCGTGGTTCTGGCGGGCGGCCTCGGCGCGCAGCAGGGCGTTGAGCACGGCGAAGGGGTCGACGGGCATGGCGAAGCTCCTTGCGTCGGTGGGGGGCGAGGGGTGCGGGAGAGGTCGGGCCTCTCAGCACCGCATCACCGCCGACCGGGGAGCGTCGCCGCGCGGGGACGGAACGGAGACGAGGACGGGGTGGCGGTCCGGTGTCGTGCCCCGGGGGAACCGGGGCGCGGCAGGGCGCCGTACCGCGCGGACGGACGCGGTCGCCTCGGTCTCGGCGGTCTCCTGGGCCTCCGCGCCCGGGTCGGCCGCCGCGGAGACGGTCCGGGACTCGCCCTCGGCGATCCCGGCCCCCGCGCCGGAGCCCACGCCGAGCAGCGCGGCCAGCACGATCAGCACCGCGAGCGCGAACCGGGCGAGGAGTCTCACGGAGATCCGTACTGCCCGGCACGGACCCCTGTGTGCCGCCCTGGGCGGAAGATCCGCCCGGGCGGCCTACGCTCCCGGCCCCATCCGGGGGACGACCGGAGGTCAGCCGGCGGTCGCCGCCCCGCGGCCCTTGCGGGCCGCCATCGCCGCGTACACCAGCACACCCACGAAGAGGAAGAGCACGCCCTGGTACACGGCCGCGTAACCGGAGCCGGCGACGAGCCAGAGGGAGAAGCCGAACGCGGCGAGGGCGAGCGCTCCGTCACGGACGAGACGGGCGCGGGAGACCTTCTCCGACTGCCCCGAGAGCAGGAAGTAGATCTGCGCGGCCGTGGAGAGCAGATACGGCACGGTGGCGGTGAAGGTGGTGACCAGCACGAGGATCTCGAAGACGCCCTGCGTGCTGGCCGTGTAGTTGTAGACCGTCAGGAGCGAGGCGAGGACGACGGTGGCGAGGACGCCGACCGTGGGCACGCCGCGCCGCTTGACGGTGAAGACCTTCGGGAAGAGTCCGTCGCGGGCGGCGGCGTACGGCGCCTGGGCGCTGAGCAGGGTCCAGCCGTTGAGCGCGCCGACCATGGACACCAGCGCCATGCAGGCGACGGCCGCGCCGCCCCAGGAGCCGCCGAACATGACGTTCACGGCGTCGGAGAAGGGCGCGGTGGAGGTGACGAGCTTGTCGTGGGCGACGGTGCCGAAGACGGAGAGGGTGCCGAGCAGGTAGAGCGCGGCGGCGCCGAGCGTGCCGAGGACGGTGGCGCGGCCGACGTTGCGGCGCGGGTCGCGGACCTCGCCGGCGCTGACGGCGGCGGACTCGACGCCGAGGTAGCTGAAGAGCAGGATCGCGGCGGAGGCGGAGACCGCGCCGAGCGCGCTGCCTTCCCCCGCCTGGAAGGGGCCGAGGTTGGTGCTGTCGAAGAAGAAGAACCCGCCGATGGCGACCAGGAGCAGCGGGACGAACTTCAGGACGGTGGCGACGATCTGCACGGCGCCCACGTAGCGGGTGCCGGCCAGGTTGGCGAGCGCGGGCAGCCACTGGATCAGCAGGGCGGCGCCGATGGTGGCGGCCTTGGAGTCGTGGATCGGGACGAGGACGTCGAGGTAGCCGACGGCGGCGACGGCGAGGGCCGCGTTGGAGACCCAGGCGGTGATCCAGTACGACCAGGCGGCGAGGAAGCCGGCGAAGTCGCCGAAGGCGGCGCGGGCGTAGACGTAGGGGCCGCCGGTCTCGGGGAGGCGGTGGGCGAGCCGGCCGAAGACGAGGGCGAGGGCGATCGCGCCGAGGGTGAGGATGCCGAAGGCGACGAGGCTGATGGTGCCGAAGGGGGCGACGGAGGCGGGGAGGAGGAAGATGCCGCCGCCGATGATGTTGCCCATGACGAGGGCGATGGCGACGGGGAGTCCGAACCGCCGGGCGTGGCGGCTGGGCTGCTGCTCCGTGGGCGTGAGGGTGGGGGTGGGGGCGGGGCTGGTGGGGGCCGTGCTCATGGGGGGTGGTGCGCCTCTCGTCGTACAAACGCACCCATGGTCCGGTAGGTGAGACGGCGCTCCAAATCACCCGTTTTTGTCCCGCACGGCGGGCCCGTCAACCGGAAGAAATGCTTCCACACGTCCGCTCGACGGGGAAATCTCCAGCGGCACCTGAGGACCGTGCCCCTCCCGCAGCCAGCCGCGCAGCACCTGATGCACCTGCTCGGCGCCGACCGGCTCCTCGGGCGGCGCCGGCAGTTCGCGCGGCCACATCAGGAACGGACGCGCCTGCTCGCCGCCCAGGCCGCCGTGCGAGCCGATCTGCTGCTCGAAGGCGTGGACCGCGCCGGTCTCGGGGTCGTACATCGAGTTGACCATGATGTCGGCGACGTGCGGGAAGCCGTCGGTGCGCCGCACCGCCTCGGCCGCGCCCGGTCCGAAGACGGCGAGCGGCCCGTCGGCGGCGCCCCGGGACCCTTCGGCGGCTTCGGGGCCCTCGGCGAGCGCGGCGACCGGTACCTCGACCCCGTCGCGGGCCAGCACCACCGACCCGTGCTCCTCGCTCGCGACGAGCAGGAAGCCGATCCCCGGGTGGTGGGCGAGGGTGCGCAGCAGCGCGGGGTGGAGCCGGTCGATCTCCTCGCGGGTCATCCGGTGCGGCACGCCGGGGAAGGAGACGAGGCCGAGGTTGCCGGAGGCGAGCACGACCGGCTCGGGGGCGCGGGCCGCGGCCACCGCGGCCGCCTCCGCCGCCGCGTCGTCGGTGTCGCCGTCGACCGGCCGGTGCAGCGCGCTGCGCAGCGCGTCCCGGGCCGCGTCCCTGGCCTCCGACCCTCCCCCGGACTCCGTCCGGGGGTGCCCCCAGGGGGTGCGCCGCACGCGGCGCGGTACGGGCAGGCCGCAGCCGGCCCGTACGAGATCGCGCAGGGTGAGCCCGTACGCGGACTCGAAGGTCTCCCCCGGGCTCTGCCCGTGGTCCGAGAGCAGCACGATCCGGTACGGGCGGGGCGCGTGCTCGGCGACCTTGGCGATCAGGGCGACCGCCCGGTCGAGCCGTTCGAGGACCTGGTCGGTGTCGGGGCCCTGCGGTCCGGAGTGGTGGGCGACCTCGTCGTAGGCGACGAGGTCGGCGTAGACCGCGGTCCGCCCGGCCAGGATGTCGCCCATCACGGCGGCGACCACCACGTCCCGCTCGACGACCGTGGCGAAGGCCCGTACGAAGGGGTAGAGGCCGCCGCGCGAGACCCGCGGTGAGGCGCGGCGCAGCCGGGCCCGGGTCGACTGGACCATCTCGCGCAGGACCTCGGCGACGAAGGAGCCGGCGGTGCGGACGGCGTTGGCGGGGTCGGAGAAGTACGCGAAGTAGCCCGAGCGCGAGCGGTTGCGCCGCCCCCGGCGGGCGGCCATGGACAGGACGAGCGCGAGCTGGTCGGCGCCGCCGCTGAACAGGTTCCCGCGAGAGGCGCCGTCGAGGGTGAGAAGCCCGCCGTCGCCGGTTCGTTCCACGGCGCGGCGCTGCAGTTCCACGGCGCTCGCCGGCCGGTTGGACACCATGAGCCGGCCGGTGTCCTTCTCGTACCAGCGGAAGGCGGGCACGTCCTCGTTGGAGCCGTGCAGGATGCCGAGCTGGCTGGCGCCGGTCTGGCTGGACCAGTCGGTGCGCCAGGGGGTGAGCGTGTGGGTGGTGTCGAGCCATTCGGCGACGGTGGGCATCCGGCCGTCGGCGACGGCGTCGCACAGCACCCGGTGGCCGACGCCGTCGAGTTGCAGGAAGACGGTGCCGGGGACGGGTCCGGCGCCCGCGCGGGCGGTCCGGGGGCGGGTGCGGTCGGTGAGCCGGTAGAGGCGGCGCCGGTAGGCGTCGTCGTCGCGGACGGCGAGCGCCGTCGAGGTGGCCGAGGCGACCGCCGACATCACGGCGGCCACCACGACGGCGGTCTCGGGGGCGGCGGCGCCGCGCCCGTCGGGGATCAGCCAGAGCGCGACGAGCAGCAGCGAACCGTTGAGGAAGAACACCAACAGGCCGAGGACGAGCGCCGGTACGAGCAGCAGGGCCCGCACGATCAGGGGCCACACCAGGGCCCCGAGCAGACCGAAGGCGCCCGCGCCCCAGGCGGCGGTCAGCGCGGTCCTGGTGACGCTGTCGCCGTCGGCGGACTGGAGCTGGAAGTCGGGGAGGAGACCGGCCAGGGCGAGCAGGGTGAGGGTGGAGACCGCCCACACCGTGATCACCCGCAGCAGGGCGCTGCCCGCGCTCCGCCAGCGGCCGGGGACACGTCCTCGCCGTTCGCCCACGCCTGGTTCACCTTTCACCCGATTCCTGCCCCCAGCGTGGCACAACGACCGGCGGGCGGGGCGGGGCGACGGGTGTTCGACGGGCGCTCAGGAGCCGTCGTAACCCGCGGTGGGCATGGAGAGCCTGCGGTGCACCCCGGCCTTCATGGGGGCGTCGTACGCGGGTTCGTCGAGGCCCGCGGTCTCGAGCCGCACCCCGCGCCGCTCGCACTCGGCGAGGAACGCGCGCACGTCCGTCAACGCGCGGGCGAGGACGCGTTCGTTCGGGGCCACGAAGAGGTCCACGGCCCCTTCGTCGACGTCCGCCCACAGGGCCTGGTGGTCGGGCCTCATGCCGTAGCAGAACAGCTGCCGCGTCACCACGTATCCCTTGTCGCCGGCCCAGCGGACGCACATGGCGTGCTGGCTGCGGGTGTCGACCAGGAAGGGGTCTTCGTCGAGCTCTTCGAGCGGGGTGAGGCTGGCGATCGCCGCCACCCGAACGTCGTCCATGGGGCGACCCTACTGCGTCGCGCGGCGCCCGAGGAGGGGTTCGGTATACCAAGTGCGGCGCTCCGGCGAAGACCGGCCACACCTGCGGGCGCGCCCTCGGTCCCCTCCGCCGCAGCGCTCCGGGCGCGGACGTTTCCCCTCGTTCCGGGCGGGATCCGCGTTATGGTCGAGGTCCGTGCACGGGCGACGGCGGATCCCCGGCCTGGAGAGGCGGGGCGCGAGACGGCGCCGTCCGCGCACGCGAGACGGCGGCGGACGGAGAGGGCGGCGTGCCGGTGGAGATCACCTGGTGGGGTCATGCCACGTGCACGGTCGAGGACTCCGGGGTCCGCTTCCTGACCGATCCGCTCTTCGCGCGCCGGCTCGCGCACCTGCGCCGCCGGCGCGGAGCGCCCCCGCCGCCGGAGGCGGCACGCGCCGAGGCGGTGCTGGTCTCGCACCTGCACGCCGACCATCTCCATCTGCCCTCGCTCGCCCGGCTCGCCCCGGGCACCCGTGTGATCGTGCCGTCCGGCGCCCCCCGCGCCGTACCGGCCCTGCGCCGGCTCGTCGGCCGCGGCCTGCGGCTCACGGAGCTGGCGCCGGGCGACGAGGTGTCCGTCGAGGGCGTGACGGTACGGGCCGTCCCCGCCCGGCACGACGGGCGCCGGCTCCCGGTGGGGCCGCACCGCTGTCCCGCGCTCGGTTACGTGGTGGAGGGCGAGGCCCGCACCTATTTCGCGGGGGACACCGGTCTGTTCGACGGCATGGCGGAGGCGGTCGGCGCGGTGGACGTGGCGCTGCTCCCGGTGGGCGGCTGGGGTCCGTACCTGGGCCACGGCCACCTGGACGCGGGCCGCGCGGCCGAGGTGCTCGCCGATCTGTCCCCGGCGGCCGCGGTGCCGGTGCACTACGGCACGTACTGGCCGATCGGCATGGACGCGGTCCGGCCGCACGAGTTCCACTCCCCCGGCGACGAGTTCGTCCGGCACGCCTCCCGGCTCGCCCCGAAGGTGGCGGTCCACCTGCTCGCGCACGGCGAACGGGTCCGGCCGGAGGTGGCGCGATGAGGTCCGGCGCGGTCAGCCGCGGGAGGGGGCGGGCCTGGCGGGGACGGCTCTGGACGGCGTGGTGCGGGTCCGCCGCGCCCGCGCAGGGCGCCCGGTGATCGACCGGCTCCTGGCGGCGGTGCGGGAGCTGCCGCCGGAGTCGACGCAGCAGGCCGTCGGCTATCCGTCCCTGTTCCTGCTGGTGGCGCTCGGCGCGCTGGTGCCGGTCGTGCCGACGGGCGCGATCGTGAGTTCGGCGGCGGTGGTGGCCTTCCACCAGACCTCGCCGTTCGCGCTGCTCTTCGTCTTCCTGGTGGCGTCCTTCGCCGCTTTCCTGGGCGATCTGGCGCTCTACTGGCTGGGGCAGCGCGGAGTCCGGTCCCGTAACGGTTCGCGGTGGCTGGCGGCCCTGCGCGGTCGGGTGACGCCGGAGCGCCTCGCCCAGGCGCAGGAGCGGCTGGAGAGCCACCAGGTGTCCGTCCTGGTGCTGTCGCGGCTGGTGCCGGCGGGGCGGATCCCGGTGATGCTGGCCTGTCTCCTCGCCGGGATGCCGCTGCGGCGCTTCGCCCGGGGCGATCTGCCGGCGTGCCTGGCCTGGGCGGCGACGTACCAGCTCATCGGCATCCTGGGTGGTTCGCTCTTCCCCGAGCCCTGGCAGGGCGTGGTGGCCGCGGTGGTGCTCACCGTGCTGGTCAGCGCGGTGCCGTCGCTGTGGCGCCGGCTGCGCGGCGGCCGGCGCGGGGACGCCACCCCCTCGGGGCCGGGCCCGGACGTCCCCTCCGGCTCGGCCCCGGACGTCCCCTCCGGCCCGGGCTCGGACGCGCCCCCGAGGTCAGGGGACGAGCACGCGTGAGGCGCCGACCGGGAGGTCCCACAGGTCCTCGCGGGGCAGCCCCGTCCTCTCCCAGGCGGCCCGGACGCGGGTGAGCGGTTCGAGGACCGGCTCGGACGACAGCACGAAGGTGGCCCAGTGCATGGGCGCCATACGGCGTGCCCCGAGGTCCTGGAAGGCGCGGACGGCCTCCTCGGGGTCGGTGTGGACGTCGCTGAGCCACCAGCGCGGGTCATAGGCGCCGATGGGCAGCAGGGCGAGGTCGATGCCGGGGTGGCGGCGGCCGATCTCGCCGAACCAGTGGCCGTAGCCGGTGTCGCCGGCGAAGTAGATCCGGTGCCCGGCGCGGTCGGTGAGCACCCAGCCGCCCCACAGGGAGCGGCAGGTGTCGCGCAGCGTGCGCTTGGACCAGTGGTGGGCGGGGACGAAGTCGAAGCGCACGCCGTCGAGTTCGGCCGCCTCCCACCAGTCGAGCTCGGTGACGCGGGTGAAGCGGCGGCGGGTGAACCAGCGGCCGAGTCCGGCCGGCACGAAGAGGGGGGTGTGGCGGGGCAGCCGTTTGAGGGTGGGGGCGTCGAGGTGGTCGAAGTGGTTGTGGCTGATGCCGACGGCGTCCACCCGCGGCAGGTCCTCCCAGCGGACGCCGACGGGGGTGATCCGGGCCGGGGTGCCGAGGATGCGGCGGGACCAGACGGGGTCGGTGAGCACGGTGAGCCCGCCGATCCGCAGCACCCAGCTGGCGTGGCCGGCCCAGGTGACGGCGAGGGTGTCCGGGCCGGCCTCCGGCAGCGGGCCGGGGGCGAACGGCAGCAGCGGGACGTCGCGCAGTCCCTCGGGCCCGGGGCGTACGGCACCCTCGCGGGCGAGCCGGGCCATGGCGCGGACACCGGGCAGCGGCGCGGTCAGCCGGTCGGCGAAGCTGCGCGGCCAGTCGTGGCGCAGCCGGCCGAGGGGCTGGAGCGGGGGCGCGGGAAGCGGGCCGTGGGGGGTGCGGGCGGAATGCGGGGTCCGGGGTGGCCGGGCCGTCTGTTCGGTCATCTCTGCGGCCTCCGTCTGGTCCGTCTGTCCGTCGTTCCGTCGTTCCGTCTTTCCGTATGTGCCGGCTGTGGCGTCTTTATGCGTCTGGGCCGTGTGAAGGCTTCCGGTCCGGCTCGGCGGCCGACCGCCGTCGCCACCCGATGCCTGCTGTTGTCGTTCTCATCCGGTCAGTTCCTCCAGGGCGGCTGCGAAGGACCTCAACGCGTCCGCCACGTACGGCAGCTCCTCGGGGCGCGGCGCGGTGAGGGCCGCGGTCCGCTCCTCCTCGGTGGTTCCGAGGAAGGCCGCGGTGTCGAACCGGACGCGCAGCGCGCCGAGTTCGTCGCCGAAGCGGTGGCCGCCGGGGACGGGCGTGCCGAGTCGCTCGGTGAGGTGGTTCTCCAGTTCGAGGGAGTCGGTGACGCCCCGGGCGGCGAGGCCGGCACGCAGCGGGCCGAGGTCGGCGTAGAGGTGGCGGCCGGCCTGTGGGGGCCGGGCGAGGGCGCCGACCGCGAGCACCGCGTGGTGGGCGGCGGCGGCCACGCGCCCGTGCAGCTGGGCGGTGAGCCGGGCCCGTACGGTGACGTCCTCGGGTTCGTCGAGGGCGTGGGCGGCGGCGGGGGCGAACGGCCCGGGCACGAGGGCGCCGAGCGCGGTGAGGACGTCGAGGGTGCGGGGCCTGCGGTCGCCGTGGCCGCCGCCGTGACCGCCGGTGCGGGCGGCGGCGCGCTCGGCGCCGGGCGGGAAGCGGGCGACGGCGCAGGGCCAGGCGGCCGGGACGAGGGCGCCGGCCAGGTCCGTGAGGACGGTGACGTCGTCGGGGCACATCTCGGCGGGGCTGAGCAGCACCGTGTCGTGGGGGCGGTGCAGGGTGTCGCGCCAGGTCTCGTCGCTGATGATGTGGAGGCCCTCGGCGACGGCGGCCTCGCATGCCTCGCGTACGAGCTCGGGCGGGGCGACGGTGGCGGTGGGGTCGTCGGCGACGGACAGCAGCAGCAGACGGGGGTCGCCGCCCTCGGCGCGGACCCGGCGGACGGTCTCCAGGAGGGCGAACGGGTCCGGGACGCCGCCGCACTCGGCGGGGGTGGGCACGTGGTACGCGAGGCGGCCGAGGAGCCGGGCCTGCGGGCTCCACCAGGCCGGGCACGGGCGGGGCAGCAGGAGGTCGCCGCCGTGGGCGGCGAGCAGGGCGAGCAGGAGCGGCGGGGCGCCGGGGGCGGCGACGACGTCCTCGGCGTGGGTACGCAGTCCGCGCCGCCACCAGTAGCCGGCGGCGGCCTCGCGCAGGACGGGCCCGCCGCCGGGGGGCTCGGGGGCCGGGCGGTCGGCCGCGGCGGCGAGGAGGGCGGTCAGTCCGGGCAGCACGGGGAGGCCGGGCCCCGGGGCCGGCGGACCGTAGCGCACCGGGCCGCGGCCTTCCAGGGCCGTCCGCCGCACGTCCCGCCGCATGTCCCGAACCTCCTCGTGCCGGCGCCTGGACCGGGGCGTCCGGCATCGACGCCCCTGTGCCCTTTATACGGAGGTTCGGCGGGATTCGCCGCTTGCGCGAGGTGGATGGGGGGCGCCGGGGCGCGGCTCAGCCCGTCCGTGCCCGCCCGGCACGTACGTGGCGCACCGCGCGGGCGCGCGGTCCGACGACAGCCAGACTGTACGGATGAGAGCACCCGACCCGAACCCGATCGCCGCGGTCCCGCTGCGTGGCGCCCGTCTGGACCTGGAGCCGCTGCGGCTCGACCACGCCGCCGAGCTGGCCGAGGCACTCGCCGACCCGGCCCTGCACGCCTTCATCGGCGGCACCCCGCTGCCGGAGCCCGAGCTGCGCGCCCGCTACCGGCGACTGCTGGCCGGCCCGCCGGACCCGGGGACCTCCTGGTGCAACTGGGCGCTGCGACTGCGCGGCGGCGGTGGGCGGGCGGGCGAGGCGGTGGGCACGGTGCAGGCCACGGCGACGCCCGGCGCGGCGGAGGTCGCGTGGGTGGTGGGCACCCCCTGGCAGGGGCGCGGGCTCGCCCGGGAGGCGGCGGTGATGCTGACCGACTGGCTGCGGGAGCGGGGCGTGCCGCGGCTCGTGGCCCATGTGCATCCGGATCACCACCCCTCGGCGGCGGTGGCCGCGGCGGCGGGCCTGGCCCCGACGGAGGCGTTCCAGGACGGCGAGCGACGCTGGGAGTGGCGCCGTTAGGTCCGGTCACGGACACGCCGCCCTTCTCTCAACTCCCTCCCGTGGCAACCTTCTTCACTGGGGTCGTCCATATGATGAGAACGGGGTCTCAGTATTCGAGTGAGCGGCGTACCGTGATCACATCAACTCAGCCGAGGGAGCCCGGTCATGACGCACGAGACCGCCGTCTACACGCACGGCCACCACGAGTCCGTCCTGCGGTCGCACAGCTGGCGCACCGCCGAGAACTCCGCCGCCTACCTGATCCCCGAACTGCGGGCCGGTCTGCGCGTCCTGGACGTGGGCTGCGGGCCGGGCACCATCACCGCGGATCTGGCCGAGCGGGTCGCGCCGGGACGGGTGACCGGGGTGGACGCGGCGGAGGACGTGCTCGTGAAGGCCCGGGCGGTGGCGGCCGAACGGGGCCTGGACAACGCGGAGTTCGCGGTCGCCGACGTCCACGCGCTGGACTTCCCCGACGACTCCTTCGACGTCGTCCACGCCCACCAGGTGCTCCAGCACGTGGGCGACCCGGTCCGGGCGCTGCGCGAGATGCGCCGGGTGTGCCGCCCGGGCGGCGTGGTGGCGGCCCGGGACAGCGACTACGGCGCGTTCACCTGGTTCCCGCAGACGCCCGGCCTGGACGGCTGGCAGGCCCTGTACCGCCGGGTCGCCCGCGCCAACGGCGGCGAGCCGGACGCGGGCCGGCGCCTGCTGTCCTGGGCCCGGCGGGCGGGCTTCACCGACGTCGCCTGCTCCGCGGGCGCCTGGTGCTTCGCCACCCCGGAGGAGCGCGCCTGGTGGAGCGGCCTGTGGGCGGACCGCACCACCGAGTCGGTCTACGCCCGCCTGGCCGTCGAGGGCGGCCACGCGAGCTCGGAGGATCTGACCGCGATCGCCGAAGCCTGGCGTGCCTGGGGCAAGGAGGCCGACGCCTGGTTCCTGGTGCCGCACGGCGAGATCCTGTGCCGGGCCTGACGAGCGGCAAGGTGAGAAGGGCGGGGTGAGGCGGGCGGGGTGAGGCGGGCGGCGTGAGACGTACGGGGTGAGGCGGGCGGGGTGAGCCGGGCTGTCGGACTGCCGGGCCGGCGCTTCCCCGCCCGGCGGTCACCTCGGCCGCATGCGGAACTCGTAGGCGTCGGGGAGGGGTTCATCCGTGATCCGGGCCCAGAGTTCGCCGAGCTCCTCGGCTCCCTCACCGAGGTCCGCGACCTCGAAGCCCGCGTCGAACACCGCGCGGGCCTCCGCCTTCCTGCCCTCCGCGAGGAGCAGCGTCGCCTCCAGGAAGCGGAAGGCGCCCCGGGCGCGGACGGCCTCCGGGAGGCGGGAGAGGACGGCACGGGCGCGGTCGGGGCGGCCGGTCCGCAGGAGGGCGGCGACCGTCTCACGGCCGAGGGCGGCGGTGACGATCGGGTCGCCGCCCTCCTGGCCGTCGAACGCCTCCTCGTACCGCTCGGCCGCTCGCTCGGGATGGCCGCCCTCACGGTCGGCCACGGCCAGGCAGTAGAGCAGCGGCCAGCGCTCGGCAGCGTTCTTCAGGCCGCGCTCCCAACTCCGTACGGCCTGGGCCAGGTCGCCCGCCGCCCACTGGGCGATGCCGAGGTGGTATTCGGTGACGGGGTCGGCCGGTGCGGTCTCCAGCATGTCCCGCCAGGGGGCGGAGACGGGGGTGGACCACGGCGCGGCGCCGCGCTCCGGGTCCGAGTCCGGGCCCAGGTCCGGGTCCGGGAGGGCGCCCGTGCGCAGGAGGGTGACCCAGGGCCGCTGGTCCTCCCCGATCAGCGACGGGTCGAAGGGGGTGCCGGGCAACTCGTATCCGGCGCGCAGCACTTCGAGCGCGCCCCAGCCGGATCCGGTCGCCAGCAGCGGCCCCGGCGCGGTGTCGGCGGCGGCGCGCCACCGCTCGTACGCCGTGTCGACCTCCGCACGCGGCACCGCCCGCTCGAGGGCGTCCTCGACCCCCGCGCGCGCCGCCGCCCAGTCGGTGCCGTGCACCGCCGTCTGGTCGGCGGTCAGGGGCGCGTACACCTCCAGCCAGGAGACCTCCTCCCCGGCTTCCAGGGTCGGGTGCTCCAGCTGGGTGCGGGCGAGTCCGGCCTGGATCTCGGCGTATCCGGGCGTACCGGGCTCGGTGAGCCACTCCTGCCAGCGCCGGCCGCCGCGGCCCGTGCCCCACAGGAACAGTTTGCGGCCGAGCAGCCGGTCCGTGGAGGTCTGCGCGAGTCCGCTGCCGTCGGCGTCGAGGGCGGCGATCCAGCGCCGCTGCCGGTCCGCCAGCGCGTAGAAGTAGTCGGCCGAGTGGGTGCTCTCCAGGGGGTACGTGCGGTCGACGCCGTCCGCGGTACGGGGCACCGGGACCCGGCGCAGGGCGTGGCCGGTGTGGGCGTACGCGAAGTGCCAGGCGGAATCCGCGGGGGCGAGGATCCGGCGGTCCTCCGGGACGGCGGTGTTGGACCACCAGGAGCAGGGCACCGGCCGCTCGTGGGGGTTGCGGATGCGTACGCCGACGCGCAGGTGCTCGGCGCCGTCGGGCAGCCACAGGTCGACCTGGAACGGCAGGTCGCGCAGCCGTTCCCACTCCCACAGCCGGAGCATCCGGCCGCCGTCGGGAGCGGGGACGACCGCCGCGTGCAGCGGGGCGCAGGAGAGGGTGCCGTGGCCGCGGGCGCCTGTGTTCCACTCGATGCCGCCGGAGAACCAGGCGCCGTTGAGGGCGAACGCGGCCGGCTGGAACACCGGGTTGGAGTAGAGGAGTTCGCGTCCCGTCCCCTTGTGGAACAGGGAGTGGACGCGACCGCCGAGCCCCGGCAGCACCGTGACGCGCAGCCGGTCGTTCTCGATCACGATCGCGTCGAGCTCGGTGGGAGTGCGCTCGCGCCCGTAACCGTCGCGCACCCGGGCGGGCAGCACGGTGCGCAGCGGGGCGTGGCCGAGCTGCCGGGCCATGTCGCGGGGCAGCTCGGCCCGGTCGTGCTCGTCGACCGCGGGGATCCGGGCGCCGCCGAGGAGGTGCAGGGCGGGCAGGGGGTTGTCCGGGCCCAACGGCGCCGCGGGCAGGGTCAGTACGGCACGTCGTACGGTCGTCATGTCGACCATGGAACACTCCGGAACCACCGCTGGCCAGAGGGTGGACAACAGCCCCTGGCCCCGTCGCCCCCTCGACCGGGAAATTCCGTTGCGGTCTACACCTGCCGCCGTAGGGTGGGTCCGGGTAACGAGAGAGGCGCGGGGCAATGAGTGAGCAGCACACCTACCGGGTGATCGTCCGGGGCACGTTCGAGGGACTGTCGGAGGAGAGCCGCGGCCGGCTGCTCGCCGAGGTCGACGAACACGGCCTGACGGCGATGCAGTTCACCGAGGAGGGGTCGCTCGCCTACGACCGGACGCTGAAGCACTTCTCGTACCGCCTGGTGGTCGTCTCCGACGCGGCGGACGGCGAGGAGATGGCCGGGGCGATCGCGGAGGACCGGGTGGAGACGGCGCTCAGGGAGCTGGGGCACGGCTTCGGCGCTCTGAAGTCCACGGTCACCGACATGGACACCATGAAGATCAACTACAAGCGCTGACCGCCGGCCGCCGCGGGCGGCCGCTGATCGGCGGTCCTCGCCCAGCGCTCGTGGTCGCGCCACGCCCCGTCGATGAACAGCATCGCGGGCGAGAACCCTTCGAGGCGGAAGCCGGCCCGCCGGACCAGGGCGCGGGAAGCGGTGTTGCCGGGCTGGATGTTGGCCTCCAGCCGGTGCAGTCCGAGCGGCCCGAAGGCGTGTGCGAGGACGAGCCCGAGGCCCTCCGAGAGCAGCCCGCGCCCGGCGGCGTGCGCGAAGGCGCCGTACCCGAGGGCGCCGGAGAGGAAGGCGCCCCGGACGATGTTGTTGATGTTCACGAAGCCGGCGATCCCTCCGCCGTCCCGCTCGCACACGAGGAAGCCGACCCTGGCCGGGTCGTCGATCAGTTGGCGGGCGTAGGCGGCGTACGTCTCGGCCGTCCGCGGCGGGAAGAGCCAGGGCGCGTGCAGCGCGCGGCTCTCGCGGGCGCGGGCGGTGAACTCCTCCCCGTCGTCGAGGGTGAACGGCCGCAGAGCGACGCGCGGCCCCGCCGCGAGATACGGACCAAGATCGTCGTCCATGCCACCAGGCTAACGGCCCGGGCGCCGTGGGGCGGGGCGAGCGCCCCGGTCGCGGGCTCGGCCGGGCGGGCGGGCGGGGGCCGGGATCGGCCGGAGCCCGGGCTCGGCCGGGCCAGGCGCAGCCGGGCCGGGCGCAGCCGGGCCGGGCGCGGCGTGGGCGGGCCGGGCCGGGCGTGGGCGGGCCGGGCCGGGCGTGGCCGGGGCTCCGGGGTCAGCGGCGGGCCGTGGCGACCCGGGCGGGGCAGGTCTCGCCCTTCTTCACCACGCCGACCACCACCCGGCCGGGGGCGCCTCCTTCGGCGCCCGGGGCGGGGTGCTGGGTGCAGACGCGCCAGTTCGGGGGCCAGAGCACCCGCCGGTCGCCGCCGCCCACGTCGTGGACGTCGAGGCGGGTGCGCGGAGCGAGGGCGGTGAAGACCCGCCACAGGCCCATGCCGAGGAGCTCGGGCATCGGCCGGTCCCCGCCGGGGACGCCCGCGTCCCCCGGCCCCGCCCCCGCTCTCGCCCGCTCCGCCCCGGTCCTCTCCGCCGAACCGACCGCCACGGCCCACAGCGCGAGGACGGCACCCGCGCCCACGACCGCCGCCCGCCTCACGTGCGTCTCCGGGCGGCCATGCCGCCACCCGTGCCCGTCGTCTCTTTGGGAGCCATGGCCGGCCCGCCTTCCCTGCGTCGTCGTCCCCCCAGGATGGGCTCATTCGCCCGCCCGGGGGCGGTGGGCGGTCCGTCCGGGTGACTTGTCAGACAACACCAGGCCGCTACGGTGGTCCTGTCAGTGGACGCGCAAGAGGACGCGGCACCGGACCCGGGCGAAGGCGCGGGCACCAGCACGAGGAGGATCCGTGGCAGCCGGCGGACAGCGGCGTCGACCCGTCGTCGCGCTCTACGAACGGATCGCGGACGCCGTCCACGACGGCACCTACCCGCCGGGGTCCACCCTGCCGTCGGAGCCGAAGCTCGCGGGCGAACTGGGCGTGAGCCGCCCGGCGCTGCGCGAGGCGCTGCTGCTGCTCCAGGAGGACGGACTGCTGACGGTACGCCGAGGGGTGGGCCGCACGGTCAACGCGCACCCCCCGCGGCGCGGGTTCGAGCACGTCCAGGCCCTCGAAGAGCTGCTCGGGGCCGGCGTACCGCTGCGCGTGCGGGGCCTGCTGCGGTCCGTCGAGGAGCCCACCGACTTCACCACCCAGCACCTGCTCGCCCCGGCCGGGGCCGAGCTGCGGTTCTGGGAGTCCGTGCTCGCCGGAGAGGCGGGGCCGGCGGCCCTGAGCCACGAGTGGGCCGCGGCCGACGACGTCCTCGACCGGGCCCACCCCGCCTTCGCCGAGGCCCTGCGCACGGAGCCCGCGCCGGAACACACCTCGATGCTTGCGGTGCTCGCCGGGGCCTCCCGGGGCGTGCCGCTCGCAGCGCACAGCGCGGTCACGGCGACCCTGCTCGGCCGCCGCCGGGGGGAGCAGCTGGGCCGTTCCGCGGACACGCCCGCGGTGCTGGTCACCCAGGTGGTGCGGGTCGACGGGACCCCGGTCCTGGCCGCCAAGCACATGCTGCCGACGGGCGCGCCCGCGCTGCCGGTGCTGCAGACGAACTGACGCGAGGCCCGTCCGGGGCCCGCGCCCGCCGGTCAAAGGTCGTCCGCGGCCCGCCCCGCGCCCCTCGGCCCCTGCCCACGCGCGCCCCCTCCTGTCCCGACCGACCGGCCCCCGGGCCGGGTGCGGCCTCGGGCCGGCGACCCCGCCGAGACCCCCTGTCACCACCGTCACACCACCACCTCCCTCGGGTGGCGTACACTTCCCCGCCATGCACTTGTCTGACAACCATGCCGCCCCCGCCGTGCCCGCCTCCTCCCCCGCCGTCGCCGACTGGATCCGGCGGGCCCCCAAGGCCGTCCTGCACGACCACCTCGACGGCGGGCTCCGGCCCGCCACGATCGTGGAGCTCGCACGGGCCTGCGGGTACACCGGGCTGCCCACCGAGGACCCGGCCGAGCTGGCGGTCTGGTTCCGGGAGGCCGCCGACTCCGGTTCGCTGGAGCGGTACCTGGAGACCTTCGCCCACACGTGTGCGGTGATGCAGACCCGCGAGGCGCTGACGCGGATCGCGGCGGAGTGCGCCGAGGACCTCGTCGCCGACGGGGTCGTCTACGCCGAGATCCGCTACGCCCCGGAGCAGCACCTGGAGGGCGGGCTCACCCTCGACGAGGTCGTCGAGGCCGTGAACGACGGCTTCCGCGAGGGCGAGCGCCGCGCCGGCGGCCGGATCACCGTGCGTACGCTGCTCACCGGCATGCGGCACACCGACCGCTCGCTGGAGATCGCGCGGCTCACCGTCGCGCACCGGGACAACGGAGTGGCGGGCTTCGACATCGCCGGCGGCGAGATCGGCAACCCGCCGGCCCGTCACCTGCCCGCCTTCCAGCACCTGAAGCGGGAGAACTGCCACTTCACGATCCACGCGGGCGAGGCCGTCGGCGCCGAGTCGATCCACGAGGCCGTGCAGGTCTGCGGCACCGAGCGGATCGGCCACGGCGTGCGGATCACCGACGACATCGCCGAGGACGGCACGCTGGGCCGGCTCGCCTCGTACGTCCGTGACAACCGCATCGCGCTGGAGGTCTGCCCGACCTCCAACCTGCAGACGGGCGCGGCCAAGGACTACGCCTCGCACCCGATCGACGAGCTGCGCCGTCTGGGCTTCCGGATCACCCTCAACACGGACAACCGGCTGGTCTCCGGCACCACCATGAGCGAGGAGTTCCAGCACATGGTGGACGCGTTCGGCTACGGCCCCGAGGTCTTCGAGGAGTTCACGGTCGCCGCCCTGGAGGCCGCCTTCCTGCCCCTGCCGGAGCGCCGCCGTCTGATCGACGACCTGGTCCGCCCGGGTTACGCGGCCCTCTCGGTCAGCTGACCCGCCCGTTCACCAGGGGAAGTTCCAGCGCCCCCGTGTCCTCGGGGGCGCTGACGACGGTCACCGGCTTGATCCCCCGGTTGCCGAAGTACGCGGTGTCGCTGGCCGCGATCACGAACTCCAGGCGGTGGCCCGTCTCGTAGCGGTGGACGATGCCGGGGAGTTCGACGGTGAAGGGCCGGGTGACGTCCGGTACGCGGACGGGGCCGACGAGCCGGTTGACCAGGGTCTTCGTGCCGTCGGGGGCCACGTCGTAGAGCTTGGCGAAGAGGACCAGTTTGTCGGCGGCGTCGCCGGAGTCCTGGACGCGTTCGGTGCGCGGCGAGACGACCTTCAGGGTGGCGCGGGGCGCGCCGACGAGGTCGGCGGGGGCGGTGAGCGGGGCGCTGCTCCAGCCGAGGTAGGTGCCGGCGGTGTCGTACGGCTCGGGGTCGGGCAGTCCGACGAGGCCGGCGAGCGAGGACTCGGAGTGGCTGGTCGGTACGAGCCAGTTGGTGTAGGCGCGGGAGCCGCGGGTGACCTTGGCGCGGTTGTCGACGAGCTTGCCGTCGCCGGAGAGGTAGAGCTTCTGGCTGAGGGCGGGCACGCCGGCGGCGGTGCCGTAGCCGCTCTGCCAGGCGCGGTAGTAGGCGAATTCGGCGCCGGTGTCGGTCGTACGGTCGCCGCGCAGATGGCGGTCGAACCAGGTGAGGACGCGCCGCCCGACGTAGCTGTTCTCCAGGTCGCCGGAACCGAGGTCGAGTTCGCCGGGCTTCTGTCCGCCGCTGTGTCCCCAGGACTGCCAGATCATCTTGGTCTCGACGCCCTGCCGCTGGAGCTTCTCGTAGGTGTCCTGGGCCTCGTTGAGGGTGAACAGGCTGTCGGACTGACCTTGGACGAGGAGGGTGGGGGCCTTGACCCGGTCGAGGTAGGAGACCGGGGAGACGCTGCGGGCGAAGGCGAGCATCTTCTCCGCGTCCGCCTTCGGATAGCTGCCGGAGTTGAGCAGCCGGACGGTGTCGCAGGCGTCGGTGACGAAGTGCAGGCAGCCGAGGGAGTTGATCCGGCTGGGGTCGAGGGAGGGGACGAGCAGCGGCTGGCCCTCGCCCATGAGGTAGAAGCCGTTGGCCCACTGCCATTTGAAGACGCCGGGCGTGGCACGGTCGGCGCTGTTGGGGGCGAGGGAGAAGGCGAGGTCGTTCCAGGTGATGAGGGGGACGAGGGCGTCGAGGCGCGGGTCGGTGGCGGCGGTGGCGAGCTGGATCGCGCCGCCGTAGGAGCCGCCGATCATGCCGACGCGGGGGTCGTTCGCGCCGTCCCTGGTGACGAAGTCGGCACGGGTGCCGTCGTCGGCGGCGCGGCTGCCGGCGAGGAAGTCGAGGAGCCGGGCGGCGGCCTGTCCGTCGATGCGCGGGTCGTCGAGGGAGATCAGGCAGCCGCTCTTGCCGAAGCCGAGGCCGGAGTAGACGAGTCCGACATAGCCGCGTGCGGCCACGGCCTTGCCGATGGCGTCGGTGGAGCCGTCGTTCTTGCTGCCGCCGAAGCCGTTGGTGGCGAGGACGGCGGGCGCGGGGTGGTCGGCGTCGACGCCGTCGGGGCGGTAGAGGTCGGCGTCGACGACACAACTGCGGCCGCCCGCCTGGACGGTGAAGCGCAGCGGGGTGACGGTGTACGTGCCGGTGCCGGCGTTCGCCGTGGCGACGTCGGCGGCCTGGGCGGCGGGGGCGGTGAAGGCGAGCGGCGCGGCCATGGCGGCCCCGGCCGCCATGGCGAGAATCCTGCGGGATCCGGGCAGGGCAGGCAGGGCAGGGGACACGGGAACCTCCATACCGAGGACGCGCGATCGACGTACCTACCGGTAGGTACGAGGCCGCGCCCATGGTGTGACACGTGTCAGAGGGTCGTCAACGCGCCGGACAAAGGTTGTTGACGGAGATTCAGTGAAGGCGGCGGTCCCGGCGAGGCTCACCTCAGGGCCGGTACGTCCAGGGTGAGCGTCCCCGCCTCCGCGTCCAGGACGCCCGGGATCCCGAACGGCACGGTCGGCGCGCTCTCGTGGTGCCCGAAGCCCATCTCCTCCACCACCGGGACACCGAGCCCGCCGAGCCGGTCGGCGAGCACGGCGCGCACCTCCTCGTACGGTCCGCAGTCCTCCCAGGAGCCGAGGCCGATCCCGGCGACGCCGTCCAGCCAGCCGGACCGCAGCAGCTGGGTGAGGATCCGGTCGAGCCGGTACGGCTCCTCCCCCACGTCCTCCAGGAGCAGCAGCCCGCCACGGGCGGAGGGCCGGGCGTGCGGGGTGCCGAGGTCGGCGGCCAGCAGGCTGACGCAGCCGCCGAGGGTGACGCCGTGCGCCCGGCCCGGGACCAGGGCCCTGGCCGTCTCCGGGCCGAGGGTGCGCACCGACTCCGGCTCGAACAGGGTCGCGCGCAGGGATTCCTGGGTGCGGGCGTCCTTGAGGAAGGCTCCGGCGGCGATCATCGGTCCGTGCAGGGTGGCGAGGCCGAGGCGGACGGCGAAGGCCTCGTGGAGCGCGGTGACGTCGCTGTATCCGACGAGCACCTTGGGTCCGGCGGCCCGTATCGCGGCCCAGTCGAGCAGGTCCACCATGCGCTGGGCGCCGTAGCCGCCGCGGGCGCAGAGCACGGCGGAGACGTCCGGGTCGCACCAGGCCTCGGTCAGGTCGCGGGCGCGGTCCTCGTCCGTTCCGGCGAGGTGGCCGAGGGCGGGGTGGGTGGCGAGGACGTGCGGGGCCACGACCGGGTCCAGCTCCCAGCCGCGCAGGATGGCGAGTCCGGCCCGCAGGCGGTCCTCGGGGACGGGGCCGCTGGGCGCGACGACGGCCACCCGGTCGCCGGGGCGCAGTCTCGGGGGTCGTAGCGGCTCGGTGGTCATTTCCTCAGCTCCAGCACGGGGACGTCGAACCGTTCGAGGCCGAAGATCTGGGCGTACAGGGAGAGTTCGGCCTCCAGGGCGCGGGTCATGGTCTCGGCCCTGCGGAAGCCGTGTCCCTCTCCCTCGAAGGCGAGGTAGGCGTGCGGGATGCCGCGGCCGGCCGTCTTGGCGAGGAACCTCTCGGCCTGGGCGGGCGGGCAGATCACGTCGTCGAGTCCCTGGAGCAGGAGGAAGGGGACGGAGATCCGGTCGACGTGCTCCAGCGGGGAGCGTTCCCGGTAGCGGGCGGGCACCTCGTCGATCGGGCCGATCAGCGACCGCAGGTACTGCGCCTCGAAGTCGTGGGTCTCGCCGTCGGCCCAGCCGGCCGGGTCGAGGACGGGATAGATGATCGTGCCGCAGGCGTAGAGGTCGCTGTGGACGAGGGAGGCGGCCGCGGTCCAGCCGCCGGCGCTGCCGCCGCGGACGGCGAGGCGGGCCGGGTCGGCCGTGCCCTCGTCGGCGAGGGCACGGGCCACGGCGGCGCAGTCCTCCACGTCGACGACGCCCCACTGTTCGCGCAGCCGCTCGCGGTACTCCCGGCCGTAACCGGTGGAGCCGCCGTAGTCGACCTCGACGACGCCGATGCCCCGGGAGGTGAAGTAGGCGATCTCCAGGTCGAGCACGAGCGGGGCGTTCCCGGTGGGGCCGCCGTGCGCCCAGATGACATAGGGCGGGAGCTGCCCTGAGGGGCCGGTGCGGTCGGGGTTGTGCGGCGGGTAGACGTGCGCGTGGATCTCGCGGTCGTCGGGTCCGGTGAAGGTGCGGATCTGGGGTTCGGGGTAGTAGGCGGGGTCGACCGGGTCGTCGTGCGGGGAGCCGATGACCCGGGTGCGGCCGGTGCGGGTGTCCAGCTCCACGACCTCGTAGGCGCTGCGGGGGCCGGCGGCGACGCCGACGACCCGGGTGCCGTGGACGGCGAGGGTGGCGGCCCACTCGGTCCAGGGGCCGGCGGCGTCGACCAGCTCGCCGGTCTCGGGGTCGAGTATGCCGAGCGCGGTGCTGCCCTTGCCGTGGACGACGGCGATCAGTCCGTTGTCCAGCGGCTGGAACCAGTTGAGGCCGATCCTCCAGAGCGGTCCGCCGAATTCCTCGGCCCGCGGGCAGAGCGCGACCGGCTCGCCGTCCTCGGCGCCGCGGTAGAGGTTCCACCAGCCGGTGCGGTCGCTGAGGTGGAGCAGCCGACCGTCGGGGGCCCAGCCGATCTGGGGCACGGACTCCTCGGGGCCGCCGGCGACGGTGCGGGGGCTGCCGAGGCGCCCGTCGTCGGTGATGTCGGCGAGCAGGGCCTCGGTGCCGTCCCAGGGCATGCGGGGGTGGTCCCAGGCGATCCAGGCGGCCTGCCGGCCGTCGGGCGAGAGGCGGGGGCCGGTGACGAAGCGGTGGCGGTCGTCGGTGATTTCGCGCACCCGGGAGCGGTCCTCGGCGGCGGAGCCGTCCAGGGGCACGGCGGCGATCACCCGGCGCACGTCGGTGGGCGCCGGGCCGGTGAACTCCTCCAGGACGCACCAGACCTCGCCGTGCTCGGGACGGAGCACCGGGTCGGCCCAGCGCAGTCCGTCGCCGGTGGTGGAGAGGGGAGTGAGCGGCCGGGGTCCGGCGCCGTCGGTGGCGTCCGGCTCGAAGGCGTAGAGCCGCTGGTCGGGGTGGTGGCAGAAGACGACGAGCGTCGAGCCGTCGGCCCGGGCCGTGCCGGCCCAGGGCTGTCCGCCGTACTCGATGACGCGGCTGCGCACGTTCCACGGGGTGGGCAGCACGGTCTCCTCGGTGCCGTCGGGGCGGCGGCGCATCAGGGCGCGCCGGCCGCCCTCGGCGGGGCGCGGGGCGGTCCACCACACCTCGTCGCCGACGACGCCGACGTATTCGGGTCGTCCGTCGTGTGCGGCGGCGAGCGCGGCGCCGATGGGTGACGGCCAGCTGCCGTAGGCGGCCGTGGGTGCCATCAGGATCCCCCCTTGTGCGGGTCGTGCGGTGGTCGGGTCGTGCGGTTGGTCGGGCGTTCGGGTGGCCGGGCGCGGGCTAGGCGGACCGCAGATAGTGGTCGAGGACGCGGACGCCGAAGTGGAGGGCGTCGACGGGGACGCGCTCGTCGACGCCGTGGAACAGCGCCCCGTAGTCGAGACCGGGCGGCAGCTTCAGCGGGGAGAAGCCGTAGCCGGTGACGCCGAGGCGGGAGAACTGCTTGGCGTCGGTGCCACCGGACATGGAGAAGGGGATCACGTGCCCGTCGGGGTCGAAGCGCTCGACCGCCGCGCGCAGCTTGGCGAAGGTCGGCGAGTCGACCGGCGCCTCCAGGGGGACCTCGCGGTGGTGGAACTCCCACTCCACGTCGGGACCGGTGAGCCGGTCCATCGTCTCGACGAACTCCTCCTCGCCGCCGGGCAGCATCCGCCCGTCGACGTAGGCGACGGCACGGCCCGGGATCACGTTCACCTTGTAACCGGCGTCCAGCATCGTCGGGTTGGCGCTGTTGCGGACGGTCGGCCGGACCAGGGCGGCGGCCGGGCCGAGCTTCTCCAGGAGGACGTCGGTGTCGAAGCCGGGGGCGTCGACGTCGGTCTCGATCCCGTACAGCGCGGCCAGTTCCCTGAGCGCGGCCCGCACCGTCGTGGTGAGCCGGACCGGCCACGGATGGGCGCCGATCCGGGCGACGGCGGCGGCGAGCCGGGTGACGGCGTTGGCCGTGTTCACCTTGGAGCCGTGGCCGGCCCTGCCGTGCGCGGTGAGCTTGATCCAGGCGGTGCCGCGCTCGCCTGCCGCGATCGGGTAGAGCGTGGTGCCGGGGTCGGGGTGGAAGCTGAAGGCGCCGGACTCGCTGATGCCCTCGGTGCAGCCCTCGAAGAGGCCGGGGTGCCGGTCGGCGAGGAAGCCGGAACCGTCCTCGGCGCTCGCCTCCTCGTCGGCGGTGTAGGCGAGGACGATGTCCCGGCGGGGCCGGACGCCCTGGCGGGCCCAGGAGCGGACGACGGCGAGGACCATCGCGTCCATGTTCTTCATGTCGACGGCGCCCCTTCCCCACACCACCCCGTCGCGGACCTCGCCCGAGAAGGGGTGCACGGCCCAGTCGGCGGCCTCGGCGGGGACGACGTCGAGGTGGCCGTGGACGAGCAGCGCGTCGGCCGTGGGGTCGGTGCCGGGGATCCGGGCGACGACGTTGGTGCGGCCCGGGGTGCGCTCCAGGAGCGTGGGCTCGAGGCCCGCGTCGGCGAGCCGCTCGGCCACGTACTCGGCGGCGGGGCGCTCGCGGCAGTCGCCGCCGCCCCGGTTGGTGGTGTCGATCCTGATCAGTTCGGAGGTGAAGGTGACGACCTCGTCGAGCGCCGCACCGTCAGGACCCCGGTCCTCGTCAGCCATACTGCTCCTCCACGGCGGCGGACACGATCGTGGTGACCGCCTTGAACGTGCGGATTGCCTCGTACATCGTCTCGCTGGAGTAGGCGACCCGTCGCTCGCCACTCCGCCCGGTGCCCGGGACGACCGTCGCGGCGGCGGCCAGGTGTTCCGCGTCGAACTCCAGCTCCACGGTGAACGGCCCGCCGCTCACGGGCTCGTGTCGCACGGCGAGCGAGGCCGCGTCCTTGGCCGCGGCGCGGATGTCGGCGGCCGTGCGGGTGGGCGTGCGGCACACCGCCGCATAGCGGGAGACGTGGTCCTTCACGGCGACCTTGCGTGCCTCCGGTGCGTAGCCGAGGGCGTCCTCGCAGGTCAGGTCGTCGCCGGTGACGAGGATGACGGGCACCCCGAACTCGGCGACGACATGGGCGTTGAGCAGTCCCTCGCTCGCGCGCACCCCGCCCAGCCAGACGCCGGTGATGGAGTTCGCGAGATAGGTGTGGGCGAGGACGCCCTCGGCGCCCGCTCCGGTGTGGTAGCCGACGAAGGCGATGCCGTCGACGTCACCGTGCTGGACCCCCTCCACCATGGACAGCGACTTGTGGCGCCCGGTGATCATCTGGGCCCGCTCGTCGAGCCGCTCCAGGAGCAGGTTCCGCATGGTCCAGTGCGCCTCGTTGATCAGGACCTCGTCCGCGCCGCCGTCGAAGAAGCCGAGCACCGCCGCGTTCACGTCCGAGGTGAACATGGACCGGCACCGCTCCCACTGCGGGGTGCCGGGCAGCACGTCGGCGGGCCAGGTCACACCGGTGGCGCCTTCCATGTCGGCGCTGATCAGGATCTTCATGCCTGGCACCGTACGCGCCGACCCGTGACCCCGACCACCCCTGTGGAAAAGTGTCGAAGGCGTGGACCGGTGGCGGCGGTTCGGCCGCCGGCCGCGGCAGGGGATTCGGGCGAATCCTTTCATCACTCGCGTATAGGCTTACCCGCGCACATTCCCGCCCTGCTCACCCCTTGAGGAGACTCTCGGTGACCACCTCGCTCGCTCCGAACGAGCTCGCCCCGAACGAGCTCGCCCCGATCGAGACCGACACCTGGATCGAACCCGCCGCCGAGGCGGTCGCGGAGGCCGTCGTCCGTGACGCCCGCGACTTCGGGGTGTACGCCCGGACGGGCGGCTGGGCGTTCGCGCTGAAGGTGGCGCGGAGCGTGCGGCCCGGCGGTCAGGCCGCGGAGGGCTCGGAGAAGGTGTCGGCCAAGGCCTTCGCGGAGCTCGCCGGCTGCTCGCCCGAGCGGGTCATGCGCTACTACAAGGCCTGGGACATGGCCGCGGACGACGGCCTGGTGCCACAGTTCGAGGCGCTGGTCCCCGGCGAGGACGTCGAGCTCCCCGAGGCCGACGTCTGGCTCTCGTACTACTCCTCCCGCTCCAGCGCCACGTCCGTGCGCGGCCACGCGATCACCGCGGCGGCCGAGGCGGAGGGCATCAAGGCGACCAAGGCGCTGGAGGTCGCCGAGAACCCGACCGCGCTGCGCGCCGCGATCCTCGCCGACCCCGGCACCGCCGAGGCGGCGCGGGGCGCCCTGCTGGACCGGATGAAGGAGGATCCGGCGCTGCAGACCGAGATGGCGCGGGCCATCGCGCGCACCGGCGACCTGAAGAAGGCGGTGGCGCAGGAGGCGAAGGCCGCCGACCGGATCGAGTACGTGCGGCAGATCGCCGAGGGCGGCCGGATCCGGACACCCGCCGGCCAGACCGTCGAGGCCCCGCCGGAGCTGCGCGCGGAGGCCGAGCGGCACCTGTCGCTCATCGACGAGCTCGACGACTCGGAGGAGGCCGGCGAGTGGGCGGGCGAGGCCTACGACACGGTGAGGTCGCTGGTCGCCCGGACGGTCGAGTCGGATCCGGCGCTGCGGGTCCAGGAGCGCCGGACGAAGTTCTACAACAGCCTGCAGAAGGCGACGAAGGTGTTCGAGGAGCTCACCCTCGACGAGGTCCTGGAGGAGGACGTCGTCGAGGAGGACATGCTCCAGCGCCTCGAAGCCCTGCAGGAGGCGATCGGCGCCTGCATCAGCGCGCTGCGCAAGGCGACCACCGCGCCGTAGCCGAGGCCGGCGGTCGGCGGGCATGCGCCACCGCCCGGCGCCGCCTTCGCCTCAGTCCTCGTCGCCTCAGTCCTCGTCGCCTCAGTCCTCGTGGCCCAGGTGCAGGTCGCGTTCGGTGCGGCCGCCGCCCGCGAGGTGGAGGACCGTGGCGACCGGCGGATAGCCGGCGGTGATGACCGTGTATTCGCCGGAGGAGAGGTCGACGAAGCGGAAGGTGCCGTCGGGGCCGGTGGTGAGCGTGTCGACGACGTTGCCCGCCGCGTCGAGGAGGGTGACACGGGCGTCCTCGACGGGCCGGCCGCCGCCCGCCCTCACGGTGCCGCGCAGGACCGCGCCGCCGGCGAGTTCGATGTCCTGGCGGGTCTCGCGGGAGGCCTGCACGCTGACCGGGAGGGCGGCCGGCCGGAAGGCGGGAGCGCTGGCCGCCAGGGTGTACTCGCCGGCGACCAGCTCGCCGATCACGTAACCGCCCTCGCGCCCGCTGCGGGTGGAGGCGACGACCTCGCCGCGTACGTCGGTCAGGGTGACGGCCGCGTCCCGTACGGGGGCGCCGTCGGCGGTGACGACCGTGCCGGCGAGCCGGCCCGCGCCGCCGAGGACCACGTCCAGCTCGACGGGGCGCTCGCCGACGGTGACGGAGACGGCCTGCGGCTGGTGGCCGCCGGCGGCGGCGATGAGGACGTACGCGCCGGAGCCGGGCGCGCTCAGCGCGTACCGCCCGTCGTCGCCGCTCGCGCCGCGCCCGACCTGGCGGCCCTGGACGTCGATGAGGGTGAGCGCGGCCCGGGGCACGCAACTGCCGTCGGGGTGCTGGACGGTGCCGCAGACGGGCACCCCGGCGAGCAGGGGGACGGCGGTGGGGGCGGCGGCCCGGGCGTGCGGAACGGCGGTGGCGGGGGCCTCGGTGGCGGGGGTGTGGTGGGACACCAGCGGTTTCTCCTTGAGGAAGAAGGCGAGGACGAGGCCGAGCGCGAGGACCGGCACGAGGTAGAGGAAGATCCGGGGCATCGCGTCCGCGTAGGCCTGGACGAACGCCTCGCGCAGGGCCGGCGGCAGCGCGTGGACGGCCTGCGGGGTGATCGAGTCGGCCGGCGGGAGCGCGGCGGCGCCGTCCCGGGGCAGCCGCTCGCCGAGGGCGTCGTCGAGGCGGGCGGCGAAGAGGGTGCCGAAGACGGCGGCGCCGACGCTGCCGCCGATCTGGCGGAAGTAGTTGTGGGCGCTGGTGGCGGTGCCGAGGTCGGCGGGGCGTACGGAGTTCTGCACGGCGAGCAGGAGGACCGGCATGACCAGGCCGATGCCGACGCCGAGGACGGCCTGCCAGAGGCTGTGCGTCAGGCGCGGGGTGTCGGCGTCCACACGGGAGAGCAGCCACGTGCCGAGCATGGAGACGGCGCCGCCGACGACCGAGTAGACCTTGTAGCGGCCGGTGCTGGTGATGAGCCGGCCGGAGACGATCGACGCGATGACGATGCCGCCCATGAGCGGCAGCATCAGCAGGCCGGATCCGGTGGCGGTGGCGCCCTCCACCATCTGCAGGAAGGTGGGCAGGTAGCTGGCGGCGCCGACGAGGGCGATGCCGACGACCACGCCGACGAGGCTGGTGACGGTGAACACGGAGTCGCGGAACAGCCGCAGCGGGATGAGCGGTTCGGGGGCGAAGCGCTCGACGACGAGGAAGAGGACGGTCGCGGCGGCGGCGCCGCAGCCGAGTCCGATGATGAGCCGGGAGTCCCAGGCGTGCTCGGTTCCGCCCCAACTGGTGAGCAGCACCAGGCAGGTGGAGGCGGCGGCGAGCAGGAGGGCGCCGAGCACGTCGAAGCGGCCGCGGGTGGCGGGCCTGGGGAGTCGCAGGACGACGGCGACGACGACGAGGGTGAGGAGGCCGAACGGCACGTTGAAGTAGAAGCACCAGCGCCAGGAGACGTGGTCGGTGAAGAAGCCGCCGAGCAGGGGCCCCGCGACGGAGGCGAGTCCGAAGGCGGCGCCGATGAGTCCCATGTAGCGGCCGCGTTCCCGGGAGGGCACGAGGTCGGCGATGATCGCCTGGACGCCGATCATCAGTCCGCCGGCGCCGGCCCCTTGGAGGGCGCGAAAGGCGATGAGCTCGTTCATGGTGCGTGACCAGCCGGCGAGGCCGGAGCCGATGACGAAGACGACGATGGCGAAGAGGAAGACGCTCTTGCGGCCGAGGAGGTCGCCGAGCTTCCCGTAGATCGGCAGGCCGATGGTGGCGGTCAGCAGATAGGCGGTGATCGCCCAGGACATGCGGTCCAGGCCCTGGAGCTCGCCGACGATCTTCGGCAGGGCGGTGGCGACGATCATCTGCTCGAGCGCGGCGAGGAGCAGCGCGAGCATGAGTCCGCAGAAGACGAGCCGGACGCGGCGGGGATCGAGGCCCGGATCCGGTTCGCCCGGCGGCACCTGACCGCCGGGCGGGGCGGTGGTGAGGGGCACCGCCCGGCCTTCGCCGTGGTCGGCGGCGGCCTCGCCGCCCCGGACGGCCTCGGCGGCCGTCACGGCCGTGATCGCACCCACGTGCTGCTCCCCTCGTCCCCGGCGTCGGTTCCCGGCGTCTGCGCGCGCCATTCTTCGCATTGGGCGCGAAGCGGGGGCAAGTCGGGCGGTACGGGGGGAAGCTGGGGCGAGGGAGGTGGAACGTCCCTGCGGGGCGGCGCACTTGGGGCGCTCATCAGGGCGTTTGTGCGGCGGCCCGCGACCCCCGGGTGCGCCGGGCGCTCTTGCGGGGGTCACGGGGAAACCACTCGAATCGGTGAGGGATCCGGGCGTTACTTCCGGGTTCCGGTTTCCCGAGGCTACTTCCGGGATGCCACGCGTCAGGGAGGGCGGGCTACTTCTCGACCTCGGCGGCGAGGTTGGCGAGCACCGCGTCGTAGATGCGGGCGAGGCCCTTGGGGGCGAAGGTGCGCTCGAAGAAGCCGCCGATGCCGCCGGCGCCGTTCCAGACGGTGGTGACGACGGCCTTGGACCTGCCCTCGCCTGCCGGGGTGACGGTCCAGGTCGTGACCATGGAGGAGTTGCGGTCCTTCTCGACGAGCTGCCCGTCGGTGGGCTCGGTGACCTCCAGCAGGCAGTCGCGGACGCGCTTGCTGGTGGCCTGGAGCTTCCAGTGGACCAGGGTGCCCTGGCCGTCGCCGCCCTCACGGACCTCGTACTCGCTGAAGTGCTCGGGGAGCAGCTTCCCGCGCGTGCCGCTGTAGTCGGCGAGGGTGTCGAACACCGTCTCCGCGTCGGCGGCGATGATCCGCTCCGTCGTGGCCTCGACCTGCGCCATTGCACTTCCTCCAGCTTGATCTCTCGGGGATGTGACCCAAGCCAACCACCTGGGGGCCGGGGCCCAAAATCCGGGTTGCGGCGATCAAGGGAACATGTGTTCTAATCTGGGACCACCCGTCACCGAGGAGGCGACCATGCGCTGGGACCATCTGGCCGACACCCCCGCCGTCCCCGCCGACATCGCGCTGTTCGGCAGGGACGCGGTCACCACTCGCACCTTCGACACCCCGGAGTTCCGCGGGATCACCTTCCACGAGGTGCGGGCCCGCTCGATCGTCAACCGGGTGCCCGGCGCCTCCCGCATGCCGTTCGAGTGGACGGTCAACCCGTACCGCGGCTGCACGCACGCGTGCGTGTACTGCTTCGCCCGCAAGACCCACAGCTATCTCGACCTCGACACCGGGATCGGCTTCGACTCCCAGATCGTCGTCAAGGTGAACGCGCCGGAGCTGCTGCGCGGGCAGCTCGCCTCGCGCCGCTGGACCGGCGCCCACATCGCCATGGGCACCAACGTCGACTGCTACCAGCGGGCGGAGGGCCGCTACCGGCTGATGCCCGGGATCCTGGAGGCCCTGCGCGACCACGCCAACCCGTTCTCGATCCTCACCAAGGGCACGCTGATCCTGCGCGACCTGGACCTGCTCCGGCAGGCCGCCGAGGTCACCGAGGTGGGCGTCTCCGTCTCCGTCGGCTTCACCGACGAGGAGCTGTGGCGCACCGTCGAGCCCGGCACCCCGGCCCCCGAGCGGCGCCTTGACGTCGTACGGACCCTCGCCGCCCACGGCATCGGCTGCGGGGTGCTGATGGCCCCCGTCGTGCCCTTCCTCGGCGACCGACCCGAGCAGCTGCGGGACACCGTCCGCGCCATCGCCGAAGCCGGCGCCACCTCCGTCACCCCGCTCGTGCTGCACCTGCGGCCCGGCGCCCGCGAGTGGTACTTCACGTGGCTGCGCCACCACCACCCCGAACTGGTCGGGCGTTACGAGCGGATGTACGCGGCCGGCGCCTACGCGCCCACGTGGTACCAGCGCAGGATCACCCGTCAGGTGCACGAACTGGCCGCCGAGTTCGACATGGGCCCCGCGGGTCGGGGAGCGCACCGTGCGACTCCCGTGCCCGACCACCACGCGCGCGTGCCGGAGGCCGAACAGCTCACCCTGCTCTGACCGCGAGCCCTCCCACTCCGCCCCCCGGGCCACCCTCCTGACGCCGCATCACGTCCTCCGATCGGGTCGACTCTCGCCGGAAACGGTCCCTCAGGGCCCTGCGCGGGGCACGCAGGCCGTATGAACCCACGCGCAGGAATGCTGATCGCCGCTGGGGCGCTGGTCGCCGGGACGGTCACCGTCCTGCCCGCGACTGCCTCGGCCTCCACCGCCGCCGACCCGGGACCGGCCACCCGCCCCGTGAAGCCGCTCGCCTGGAAGGACTGCGCCACCAAGGCGTACCCCACGCTCCAGTGCTCGACGCTGAAGGTGCCGCTGAACCACGACGACCCGGCCGGGCGGACCATCAGCCTCGCCCTGACGCGGGTCCCGCACACGGCGAAGACGTACCAGGGCCCGCTCCTCGTCAACCCCGGCGGCCCGGGCGGCAGCGGACACGGAATGGCGGGTTACGTGGCGGCCTCGCTGCCCGCGAAGGTGGCCGCGCAGTACGACGTGATCGGCTTCGACCCGCGCGGCGTCGGCAGGAGCGAGCCCGCCCTGAACTGCCGCCCCGGCCACTTCGCCCCGGTCCGCCCCGACTCCGTGCCCCTGCGCGCGGAGAGCGAGCGGGCGGGCGTCGAACGCGCCCGGGCCTTCGCCAAGGCCTGCGGCGAGAAGTACGCCGACATCCTGCCGTACATCGACACCGTCTCCACCGCCCGCGACCTGGACGCCATCCGGGCTGCGCTCGGCGCGCCCAAGGTGAACTACCTCGGCTACTCCTACGGCACCTACCTCGGCGCCGTGTACGCGCGGCTCTTCCCCGAGCGGGTGCGCCGCTTCGCCCTGGACTCCGTGGTCAACCCGCACGGCGTCTGGTACGAGGACAACATCGCCCAGGACTACGCCTTCGACACCCGCCACAAGGACTTCGCGGCCTGGGTGGCCCGCCATGACGCCGACTACCGCCTCGGCACCGACCCGGCGGTGGTCGAGGCCGCCTGGTACCGGATGCGCGAGGAACTGCGGACCGCTCCGGCGGGCGGCAAGGTCGGTCCGGGCGAGCTGGAGGACACCTTCCTGCCGGGCGGCTACTACAACGGCTACTGGCCCCGGCTCGCGGCGGCTTTCGCCGCGTACGTCAACGACCGGGACGGTGCCCCGCTGGTGAAGGCCTACGAGGAGTACGGTGCCTCGGACGCCGCCGCCGAGAACGGCTACTCGGTCTACACGAGCGTCCAGTGCCGGGACGCCTCCTGGCCGCGGGACTGGAACGTCTGGCGCAAGGACAACTGGGACGTGCACGTCAAGGCGCCGTTCTCCACCTGGAACAACGCCTGGTACAACGCGCCGTGCGCCTTCTGGCCGGTCGCCTCGCTGACGCCGACGGACGTCACCAACGACCGGGTGCCGCCCGTGCTGATCCTCCAGGCCACCGAGGACGCCGCCACACCGTACGAGGGCGGGGTCGCGCTGCACCGGATGATGCGCGGCTCCAGCCTGGTCGTCGAGGAGGGCGGCGGGAACCACGGGGTGACGCTGGCCGGCAACGACTGCATGGACGAGCACCTCACCGCCTACCTGGCGACCGGGGAGGTGCCGCGCGGGGAGGCGGGCGCGGAGGCCGACGCGATCTGCGAGACGACGCCGGAACCGAAGCCGGAACCGAAGGCGCCGAAGCCCGCGAAGACGACGGAGCCCGCAAAGACGGCGAAGACGATGAGCTCTGACAAACCGGCACATACGGCACAGGAAGCGGATGCGGTGGCACCCGCGCCGGCGCGGAGGGCGCTGCCTTCGGCGGGCACCACGCTGCACGGGCTGCTCGGCCACGTGCGCTGAGGTTCCCCGCCCCACCCGCTCCCGAGGTTGTCCACAGGCGAGCGGGGAGCGGGCCGGACTGTCAGTGGCATGGGTCAGGATGTGAGCCATGAGTACGCACCTGACCCATGTGTCCGTTCCCGAGGGCCTCGCCCCGAGCCCGCAGTACAGCCACGTCGTGTGGGGCACCGGCCGCTTCGTGGCCGTGTCCGGCCAGATCGCCCTGGACGCCTCGGGCGCGGTCGTCGGCGCCGGCGACCCGGCGGCGCAGGCCCGTCAGGTCTTCGCGAACCTCGGCCGCTGCCTGACCTCGGCGGGCGCCGGTTTCGAGGACGTGGTGAAGCTGACGTATTTCGTCACGGACACGGCGCACCTGCCCGCGATCCGCGAGGCCCGTGACGCCGCCTTCGGGCCGCTGCCCCTGCCGGCGAGTTCGGCGGTGCAGGTGACCGCTCTGGTGCGGCCCGAACTCCTGATGGAGATCGAGGCGTTCGCCCTGATACCGGAGGACCGGGACGCCCTCTAGAAGGCATCCTGGGGGTCTCGGCCGGCACCGGCCGGGCGACTAGGATCGCGCGCATGGCCTTGATCATGAGTGACGTCGACCGGTTCGAAGCCGCCAGGCCCCGCCTGGAGGCCATCGCCTACCGGCTGCTCGGTTCGTCGAGCGAGGCGGAGGACGCCGTGCAGGAGACGTTCCTGCGCTGGCAGGCGGCCGACGTCGAGCGGATCGAGGTGCCCGAGGCCTGGCTGACCAAAGTCCTCACCAACTACTGCCTCAACCAGCTCACTTCGGCCCGCGCCCGGCGCGAGACGTATGTGGGGCGGTGGCTTCCGGAGCCGCTGCTCGCCGGGGACCCGATGCTCGGCCCTGCCGACACCGCCGAGCAGCGCGAATCGGTGTCGTACGCGGTCCTCGTCCTGCTGGAGCGCCTGTCGCCCAACGAGCGGGCGGTGTACGTGCTGCGCGAGGCCTTCGACTATCCGCACCGGGAGATCGCCGAGATCCTGGACATCAGCGAGGCCGCGAGCCAGCAGATCCTCCACCGGGCCAAGAAGCACGTGGCGGACGGCAAGGCGCGCACCGAGATCGACGAGGCCGCCGCCCGGCGGATCGTCGAGGAGTTCCTGGCCGCGGCGACCAGCGGCCGTACCGAACCGCTCGTGCGCCTGCTGACCCAGGACGCCGTCTCGGTCGGCGACGGCGGCGGAAAGGTGCCGGCCCGCGCGAAGGCGTTCGAGGGCGCGCTCGCGGTCGCCACGTTCATGCGCGGCCTGTTCAAGCCCAGCGACGCCAAGCGGGCCATCGTCGGCGGCGCGCCGGAGATCTACGCCACGACCGCGAACGGCGAGCCCGCCATCGTGGCGGTCGTGGACGGCCGGGTCGTCGCCATCACCTGCCTGGAGGTCACCGCGGACGGCATCGTCGCGATCCGCAACCAGGTCAACCCCGACAAGCTCGTCCGTGCGACCGCGCAGTGGGCGGCCTCGGGCCACGGGGACGCCCCGCTCTACACCCTCTGACCGGTCGTCTCCGGGACAGGATCGGGATGTGACGGGCGTCACATCCCGATCCTGTCAGGAAACGCAGGGCTGCCCGGTTCAAGGGGCGAAACCGCACGCGACAGCGGCGGACACCTCGCAGACAGGAGCAGGCCCATGCAGCACCGCATCGTCGTCCTCGGAGCCGGCTACACCGGAGCCGTCACCGCCGGCCGTCTCGCCCGGCGACTGCACCGCGAGGACGTCACCATCACCCTCGTCAACCCCGAGGCCGACTTCGTCGAGCGCGTCCGGCTGCACCAGGTGGCGGCCGGACAGGACCTCACCCCCCGGCCGTTCGACGAGATGTTCGCGGGCACGGGCGTGGAGCTGAAGCTCGCCAGGGTCACCGGGGTGGACGTGGACCGCGGGACGGTGACGGTCACCGCCGTGCCGGGCCCCGGCTCCGCGCGGGAGGACCTGCGGGAGGAACTGGCGTACGACACGCTGGTGTACGCCCTCGGCAGCGGCTGGAACGACGGGGGTGTCCCCGGCGTCGCCGAGCACGCCCACGACGTCGCCGGCCGTCCCGGCGCCCTGCGCCTGCGCGAGCGCCTGGCCTCGCTGGAGGCCGGCCGGCCCGTGGTCGTGGTCGGCGGCGGCCTGACCGGCCTGGAGGCCGCGACCGAGATCGCCGAGTCCCGCCCGGACCTCGACGTCGCCCTGGCCGTCCGCGGCACCCTCGGCGACTGGCTCTCGGCGAAGGGCCGCACCCACCTGCGGAAGGTGGTGGACGGGCTCGGCATCACGGTCCACGAGCACACCGAGATCGCCGCCGTGGCGGCGGACGCCGTCACCACGGCGGACGGCCGAACCGTCGCCTCCGACGCCACGGTCTGGACCACCGGCTTCGCCGTCCACCCGATCGCCGGGGCCACGACCCTGGAGCTCACCGAGCGGGGTCAGATCGTGGTCGACAGCACGATGCGCTCGGTCTCGCACCCGGACGTGTACGCCGTCGGCGACGCCGCGATGGCGATGGGCCCGGAAGGCAGGCCGCTGCGCATGTCCTGCGCCTCGGGCGTGCCCATGGCCTGGCAGGCCGCCGACGCCATCGCCGCCCGACTGGCCGGCACCAAGGTTCCCCGCGTCGCCATCCGCTACTTCCAGCAGTGCGTCTCGCTCGGCCGCAAGGAGGGCCTGATCCAGTTCGTCACCGCCGACGACCGGGCGAAGGACGGCGCCCTGACGGGCCGCCTGGCCGCCGCCTACAAGGAACTGATCTGCAAGGGCGCGGCCTGGGGCGTCGCCAACCCGACGGCCGGCCTGCCCTCCCGGCGCCGGCGGGTCGTACGGCAGGAGGCCCCGCGCCGCGCCGGGGTGGAGGCGGCGGCCTGAGCCCCGCCCCCGCCGGACCGCGGACGCCGGCCGACGCGGGGAGCACGTCGGCCGGCGGCGAGACCGCGCCCGGCGCTCACCCGCCGAGCCGCCCCAGTGCCTCCCGTGCCGCTCCCCCGAGCCTCGGGTGCGGCAGCGCCGCCTCCAGTACCCCTCGGGCGCGCGGGTCGGCGAGTTCGCCCAGGCCCTCGACGCAGGCGAGGCCGACGCGCCAGTGGGGGTCGTCGGCGGCGAGGCGCCGCTGAAGGACGGTGACGAGGGCGGGCAGGCTCTCCGGGGCGCGCAGCCGGGCCAGCAGACGGACCGGCAGCAGGGCGTAGGCCACCCGGAGTTCGTTGGTGGCGAGCGCGGCGGCGGCGCGTGCGGTCCGCGGGTCGCCGAGCCGGGCGAGGGCGTACGCGGCGGAGACGCAGCGCTCCGGGTCGCGGTGGTTGAGCAGGAGGACGAGGGCCTCGAAGGCGCGCGGGTCGCCGGCGAGGCCGAGCCGGAAGGCCGCGATCTCGCGCGCCCAGAGCGGCTGCCCGGGGACGGTGAGGAGGTGGTGGAGTTCCTCCGTGCCGAGAGGTCCGAGGAGTTCTTCGAAAAGCGCGGGAACGGCTTCCCCGGCATTCTCGATCTCTTCCCGCAATCGATCGATCATCGAGCAGAATTCGGGGTCCTCGGCGAAATTCATGTTTCGGAGCCTATCGGCGATCCAGATCACATTCGCTTCAACTTCCTGGGACTGGCGCGCTCGTTACCCACCGGTTAATCTCAGGTGAGCGGGCCACCCCCGCATCTCACAACGGCCTGGTGACGCAGCCGTCGTGGGAGTTGTTCGGTTCGGCAGTTTTCGGCGTGACTCCGGGACAGAGTCCGTCGCCCTTTTCCCTCATCGCGCTCTCGCGCGACGCGTGCCCGCCTCTCCGGGGCCATGCGCGGCGCCGCACCACAGCAGCACCGCACCGCACTGCGCGCTGCACCGCCGCACCGCAGGACCGCACCGCCGCAGCACCGCTTCGCGGCAGCGCGTTCTGCCTTCAGTCGTCACTCTTCCTCCCAGGAGTCCCCTGATGGACACCCCTCTCTCCACCATCGCCGTCGTCGGTCTCGGCACCATGGGCACGGGTATCGCCGATGTCCTCGCGCGGGCCGGCCGTGAGGTCATCGGCATCGACATCAGCGAGAGCGCCTCGGCCCGGGCCGTCGCCGCCCTGGAGGCCTCCACCGCCCGCGCGGTGGCCCGCGAGCGGATCACCGAGGAGGAGCGACAGGACGTCCTCGCCCGGTTCCGCACCTTCTCCGACCTCCAGGCCGCCGCCGAGGCCGACCTCGTCATCGAGGTCGTGCCCGAGTCGTACGAAACGAAGCAGGAGGTCTTCCGGGCCCTGGACGGGATCGTCCGGCCCGACGCGATCCTCGCCACCGGCACCAACGCCCTCTCCGTCACCCGGCTCGCCGCCGACTCCGCGCACCCCGAGCGCGTGCTCGGGCTGCACTTCTTCGCGCCGGTCCAGGCGATGAAGCTGGTCGAGGTCGTCTCCTCGGTGCTGACCGCCCCGCAGGCGGTCGACGCCGTCACCCGTCTGGCGCAGGAGCTCGGCAAGGAAACGGTCGCGGTCGGCGACCGGGCCGGTTTCGTCGCCGACGGGCTGCTCTTCGGCTACCTCAACCAGGCCGCCGCCATGTACGAGGCCAAGTACGCCTCCCGCGAGGACATCGACGCCGCGATGCGGCTGGGCTGCGGCCTGCCGATGGGCCCGCTCGCGCTGCTCGACCTGGTCGGCATCGACACCGCCCGCACCGTCCTGGAGGCCATGTACGCGGCCTCGCACGACCGGCTGCACGCCCCGGCGCCGATCCTCAAGCACCTGAGCGAGGCGGGCCTGACCGGTCGCAAGTCCGGCCGCGGCTTCTACACGTACGACGCCCCCGGGTCGGCCACCGTCGTCCGTGACGCGCTCACCCCGCTGGAGACGGCGGCCACCGCCGAGGGGCGCGAGGTCCGCTCGGTCGGCGTCGCCGGCTCGGGCACCATGGCGTCCGGCATCGCCGAGGTCTTCGCCAAGGCGGGTTACAAGACCGTGCTCTGCGCGCGCTCGCAGGAGAAGGCCGACATCGCCAAGGCCCGGATCGCCAAGTCCCTGGCCCGTTCCGTCGACAAGGGCCGGATGACCGGCGAGGCGCGCGACGAGACGCTGGCCCGGATCGTCCCGGCCGGCTCGCTCGATTCCTTCGCCGAGGTCGACCTGGCCGTCGAGGCGGTCGCGGAGGACCTGGAGATCAAGCGGGACCTGTTCGCCCGCCTCGACAAGATCTGCAAGCCGGGCGCGGTGCTCGCCACCACGACCTCCTCGCTGCCGGTGGTCGCCTGTGCCAAGGCCACCTCGCGCCCGCAGGACGTCATCGGCATGCACTTCTTCAACCCGGCGCCGGCGATGAAGCTGGTGGAGATCGTCCGTACGGTGCTGACCGCCGACGACGTCCACGCCACCGTCCGCGAGGTCACCGCGAAGATCCGCAAGCACCCGGTGGACTGCGGCGACCGGGCCGGCTTCATCGTGAACGCGCTGCTCTTCCCGTACCTCAACAACGCGATCAAGATGGTCCAGGAGCACTACGCCTCCCTGGACGACATCGACGCCGCGATGAAGCTGGGCGGCGGCTACCCGATGGGCCCGTTCGAGCTCCTCGACGTGGTCGGCCTGGACGTCTCGCTCGCCATCGAGAAGGTGCTGCACCGCGAGTTCCGCGACCCGGGTCTCGCCCCGGCGCCGCTCCTGGAGCACCTGGTGGCCGCGGGCTGCCTGGGCCGCAAGACGGGGCGCGGCTTCCGCGAATATGCCCGCCGCTGAGGTCGAGGCCGGGCCCGACGGGGGGTGGGGAGGGCTGCTCAGCCCGTCGGGCACCGTCGGTGCCGGGCCGGGCTCCCCTCCCCCACCTGGGCACACTCCCGCTCCGATGCAGTACGTTCGGGACATGTCCAAGGCCGCGAAGACACCCCGTGCCACGTCCACGCCCGACGCTCAGGAGAGCCCGGCGGGGACCCGCGCCGCCGCGCAGCGGCTGAAAATGCGCCGGGAGCTGGCCACCGCGGCCATGGAACTCTTCGCGACCAAGGGGTACGAGGCCACGACGGTCGACGAGATCGCGGCGGCGGCCGGGGTGGCGCGCAGGACCTTCTTCCGCCACTTCCGCTCCAAGGAAGAGGCGATCTTCCCGGACCACGACGACACCCTGGTGCGGGCCGAGGCGGTCCTCAACGCGGCGCCGCCGCACGAGCATCCGCTCGACACGGTGTGCCGCGGCATCAAGGAAGTCATGAAGATGTACGCGGCCTCGCCCGCGGTCTCCGTCGAGCGGTACCGGCTCACCCGTGAGGTGCCGACGCTGCGGGAGCGCGAGATCGCCTCGGTGGCCCGCTACGAGCGCCTCTTCACCCGTTATCTGCTCGGCCACTTCGACGAGCGCGACCACCACGACGGCAACGACGACCCGCTGCTCGCCGAGGTGGCCGCCTCGGCCGTGGTCACGGCCCACAACCACGTCCTGCGCCGCTGGCTGCGGGCGGGCGGCCAGGGCGACGTGGAGGCCCAGCTCGACCACGCCTTCGCGATCGTCCGCGAGACCTTCGGCACGGGCATAGGCGCCGGCCGCAAGCCCGGCACCGTGACCGCCACCGCCGGCGCCGCCACCTCTGGCGCAGCCGCCTCCGAGAAGCCGGTGGCGGTCGCCTCGGTCTCCCCCGAGACCGACGTCGTGGTGACCGTGATGCGCTCCGACGCCCCGCTGGACGAGGTCGTCCGCACCATCGAGGAAGCGCTCCGCAAGCACTGAGCCGCCCCGGGACGGGTTCTGCCCGCCCCGGGCCGCTTCCCGCCGCCCGCCGGGCCACCCGGCGGGCCCTGAGCTCTGAACCCCGGCCCCGGCCCCGGCCCCCATGGCACCCTGTGCCCCCGCCCGGCCCTCGGGTCCGCCGGGCGCAAGGCGTCCCCGCCCCCGGGACGAGCCCCAGCGCCCCCACCCGCCCCAGGCACCTCGCCCGAATCGCCCCTGGTCAGGCAGGTTTACGGGCACTCATCGATCGATCATCGCTCATCTGTAGCGGGCAGATTGCATCTGAGTGAAATTGTTGGCACGCAGTGCCTTGTCAGGTGACACGGCGTGCCATACGTTGATGTTGTCCGGGCGGCCGGCGCGCCGAGGACTCCTCGCGCGCCGGCTGTCCCCACAAGCGATCCTGCTTGTGCGCCCGGGCGCCTGCGTCACAGGCAACCTCGCGCCACACCCGGCGCCGCCACAGCACCACCGCGCCGAACCGACGGCACACCTCCACAGCAGCAACCCCGACGTAACCCTCAGCGCGTCCCCCGTGGGCGCCGCACCGCCGGAGGCATCCCGTGAAGGACATCCTGGACGCGATCCAGTCGCCCGAGTCCACCTCGGCCGACTTCGCCAACATCAAGCTCCCCGAGTCGTACCGCGCCGTCACCGTCCACAAGGACGAGGCGGAGATGTTCGCCGGGCAGGCCAGCCGCGACAAGGACCCGCGCAAGTCGCTCCACCTGGACGAGGTCCCGCTGCCCGAGCTCGGGCCGGGCGAGGCCCTGGTCGCCGTCATGGCCAGCTCGGTCAACTACAACTCGGTCTGGACCTCGATCTTCGAGCCCGTGTCGACCTTCGGCTTCCTGGAGCGCTACGGCCGCCTCTCCGAGCTCACCAAGCGCCACGACCTGCCGCACCACATCATCGGCTCCGACCTCGCGGGCGTCGTCCTGCGCACCGGCCCGGGCGTCAACGCCTGGAAGCCCGGTGACGAGGTCGTCGCGCACTGCCTCTCGGTCGAGCTGGAGTCCTCCGACGGCCACAACGACACGATGCTCGACCCCGAGCAGCGCATCTGGGGCTTCGAGACCAACTTCGGCGGTCTCGCCGAGATCGCTCTTGTCAAGTCCAACCAGCTGATGCCGAAGCCCGACCACCTGAGCTGGGAGGAGGCGGCGGCGCCGGGTCTGGTGAACTCCACCGCGTACCGCCAGCTGGTCTCCCGCAACGGCGCCGGCATGAAGCAGGGCGACAACGTCCTGATCTGGGGCGCGAGCGGCGGACTCGGCTCGTACGCCACGCAGTTCGCGCTGGCCGGCGGCGCCAACCCGATCTGTGTCGTCTCCTCCCCCGAGAAGGCCGACATCTGCCGCTCCATGGGCGCCGAGGCGGTCATCGACCGCAACGCCGAGGGCTACAAGTTCTGGAAGGACGAGCAGACCCAGGACCCGCGGGAGTGGAAGCGCTTCGGCTCCAAGATCCGCGAGCTGACCGGTGGCGAGGACATCGACATCGTCTTCGAGCACCCGGGCAAGGAGACCTTCGGCGCGAGCGTCTACGTCACCCGCAAGGGCGGCACCATCACCACCTGTGCCTCGACCTCGGGCTACATGCACCAGTACGACAACCGCTACCTGTGGATGTCGCTGAAGCGGATCATCGGCTCGCACTTCGCGAACTACCGCGAGGCGTGGGAGGCCAACCGCCTGATCGCCAAGGGCAAGATCCACCCGACGCTGTCGAAGGTGTACTCGCTGGAGGACACCGGGCAGGCCGCGTACGACGTCCACCGCAACCTGCACCAGGGCAAGGTCGGCGTGCTGGCCCTCGCCCCGGAGGAGGGCCTCGGCGTCCGCAACCCGGAGCTGCGCGCGAAGCACATCGACGCCATCAACCGCTTCCGTAACATCTGACCCCGGGACCACAGATGACAGAGCGTCAGAAGGACCGGCCGTGGCTCATGCGGACGTACGCCGGCCACTCGACCGCCGAGGCGTCGAACGAGCTCTACCGGCGGAACCTCGCCAAGGGCCAGACCGGCCTCTCGGTCGCGTTCGACCTGCCCACGCAGACCGGCTACGACCCCGACCACATCCTCGCCCGCGGCGAGGTCGGCCGGGTCGGGGTGCCCGTCTCCCACCTCGGTGACATGCGGCGGCTGTTCCAGGACATCCCCCTGGAGCAGATGAACACCTCGATGACCATCAACGCCACCGCGATGTGGCTGCTGGCGCTCTATCAGGTGGTCGCCGAGGAGCAGGGCGCGGACATCACCAAGCTCCAGGGCACCACCCAGAACGACATCGTGAAGGAGTACCTGTCGCGCGGGACGCACGTCTTCCCGCCCGGGCCGAGCCTGCGTCTCACGACGGACATGATCGCCTACACGGTGAACCACATCCCGAAGTGGAACCCGATCAACATCTGCAGCTACCACCTGCAGGAGGCGGGGGCCACTCCGGTCCAGGAGATCGCGTACGCGATGTCCACGGCCATCGCCGTCCTCGACGCCGTCCGCGACTCGGGGCAGGTCCCCGAGGAGCGGTTCGGCGAGGTCGTCGCCCGGATCTCGTTCTTCGTGAACGCCGGCGTCCGCTTCGTCGAGGAGATGTGCAAGATGCGCGCCTTCGGCCGCATCTGGGACACCATCACCCGCGAGCGCTACGGCATCGAGGACGCCAAGCAGCGCCGGTTCCGCTACGGCGTGCAGGTCAACTCGCTCGGTCTGACCGAGGCCCAGCCGGAGAACAACGTCCAGCGGATCGTCCTGGAGATGCTGGCCGTCACGCTCTCCAAGGACGCCCGCGCCCGGGCCGTGCAGCTGCCCGCCTGGAACGAGGCGCTCGGCCTGCCGCGGCCCTGGGACCAGCAGTGGTCGCTGCGCATCCAGCAGGTCCTCGCCCACGAGTCCGACCTCCTGGAGTACGAGGACATCTTCGCCGGCTCCCACGTCATCGAGGCCAAGGTGGCCGCCCTGGTCACCGAGTGCATGACGGAGATCGAGCGGATCCAGGAGATGGGCGGCGCCATGGCCGCCGTCGAGTCCGGCTACCTGAAGGCGCAGCTGGTCTCCTCGCACGCCGAGCGGCGCGCCCGCATCGAGTCGGGCGAGGAGAAGATCGTCGGCGTCAACATCTTCGAGACGACCGAGCCGAACCCGCTGACCGCGGACCTGGACACCGCGATCCAGACGGTCGACCCGGCCGTCGAGGCACGGGTGGTGGCCGCCCTCCAGGAGTGGCGCGACACCCGCTACCAGCCTCCGTTCAACCACCCGCGGCCCTGCAAGGCGCTGGAGCGCCTCAAGGAGGCCGCCAAGGGCACCGGGAACCTCATGGAGGCCACCCTGGAGTGCGCCCGCGCCGGCGTCACCACCGGCGAGTGGGCCGGGGCGCTGCGCGAGGTCTTCGGCGAGTTCCGTGCCCCGACCGGCGTCTCCTCCGCGCCCGTGGCCGTGCCGGCCGAGGCGGGCTCCCCGCTGGCCGAGGTGCGCCGCAAGGTGGACCGCACGGCCCAGGACATGGGCGTGGGCAAGCTGCGCTTCCTGGTCGGCAAGCCGGGCCTTGACGGTCACTCCAACGGTGCCGAGCAGATCGCCGTACGGGCCCGTGACGCCGGGTTCGAGGTGGTCTACCAGGGCATCCGGCTGACGCCGGAGCAGATCGTGGACGCGGCCCTGGAGGAGGACGTGCACGCGGTCGGCCTGTCGATCCTCTCCGGCTCGCACGCCCAGCTGGTGCCGGACGTCCTCGACCGGCTGAAGGACGCGGGCGCGGCCGACATCCCGGTCGTCGTGGGCGGAATCATCCCGAACGCCGACGCCGAGGAGCTCAAGGCGGCCGGTGTGGCCGCCGTCTTCACCCCGAAGGACTTCGGCATCACGGGGATCATCGGCCGTATCGTCGACGAGATCCGCAAAGCCAACAAGCTCAGCCCCCTTGAAAGTACGGAGGTCCCCGCATGACCAGCCCCGTGAACCGCCTGCGCCCCCGCCGCTCGTGCCTGGCGGTCCCCGGCTCCAACCCGCGCTTCCTGGAGAAGGCCCAGGGTCTCGCCGCGGACCAGGTCTTCCTCGACCTGGAGGACGCCTGCGCGCCGCTGGCCAAGCCGGAGGCCCGGCACACCATCGTGAAGTTCCTGAACGAGGGCGACTGGACGGGCAAGACCCGGGTCGTGCGGGTCAACGACTGGACGACCCACTGGACGTACCGTGACGTGGTCACGGTCGTCGAGGGCGCCGGCCAGAACCTCGACTGCATCATGCTGCCGAAGGTGCAAAGCGCCGAGCAGATCGTCGCGCTCGACCTGCTGCTCACCCAGATCGAGAAGACCATGGGCTTCGAGGTCGGCAAGATCGGCATCGAGGCGCAGATCGAGAACGCCCAGGGCCTCAACAACGTCAACGCGATCGCGCAGGCCTCCCCGCGGGTGGAGACGATCATCTTCGGCCCGGCCGACTTCATGGCCTCCATCAACATGAAGTCGCTGGTCGTCGGCGAGCAGCCGCCCGGCTACGGCGCGGACGCGTACCACTACATCCTGATGGCGATCCTGATGGCGGCCCGCGCCAACAACCTCCAGGCGATCGACGGCCCCTACCTCCAGATCCGCAACCAGGAGGGCTACCGTGCGGTCGCCCAGCGCGCCGCCGCCCTCGGGTTCGACGGCAAGTGGGTGCTGCACCCGGACCAGGTCGCCGCGGCGAACGAGATCTTCTCGCCGTCGCAGGAGGACTTCGACCACGCCGAGCTGATCCTCGACGCGTACGACTACTACACGTCCGAGGCCGGCGGGAAGAAGGGCTCGGCCATGCTCGGCGACGAGATGATCGACGAGGCCTCCCGGAAGATGGCGCTGGTCATCTCGGGCAAGGGCCGGGCCGCCGGTATGCAGCGCACGTCGAAGTTCGAGATCCCGGAGGCGTAAGACCCATGCAGTTCGGCCGCACCTACGAAGAGTTCGAGATCGGCGCCGTCTACAAGCACTGGCCCGGAAAGACGGTCACCGAGTACGACGACCATCTCTTCTGTCTGCTGACGATGAACCACCATCCGCTGCACATGGACGTGAATTACGCGGAGAACACGACGGACTTCAAGAAGAACGTCGTCGTCGGCAACTACATCTACTCGCTGCTGCTCGGCATGTCCGTGCCGGACGTCTCCGGCAAGGCGATCGCCAACCTGGAGATCGAGTCGCTGCGGCACGTGGCGCCGACCTTCCACGGCGACACCATCTACGGCGAGACGACGGTCCTCGACAAGACGCCGTCGAAGTCCAAGAGCGACCGCGGCATCGTCTACGTCGAGACCAAGGGCTACAAGCAGGACGGCACCCTGGTGTGCGTCTTCCGCCGCAAGGTCATGGTCCCGACGGCCGAGTACATCGAAGCGCGCGGCGGCGAGCAGGCCGGCCGCCCCGAGCTGAAGGAACAGGGGAAGTAGTCATGGCGCGACTCGCCCAGACGCACGGTCTGACCGACGTCCAGCAGGAGATCCTCTCCACCGTCCGGGACTTCGTCGACAAGGAGATCATCCCGGTCGCCACGGAGCTGGAGCACCGTGACGAGTACCCGCAGCAGATCGTGGACGGGCTGAAGGAGCTCGGCGTCTTCGGCCTGATGATCCCCGAGGAGTACGGGGGCCTGGGTGAGTCGCTGCTCACCTACGCGCTGTGCGTGGAGGAGATCGCGCGCGGCTGGATGTCGGTGTCCGGCATCATCAACACGCACTTCATCGTGGCGTACATGCTGAAGCAGCACGGCACGCAGGAGCAGAAGGAGTACTTCCTTCCGCGGATGGCGGCCGGCGAGGTGCGCGGCGCGTTCTCGATGTCGGAGCCGGGGCTCGGCTCGGACGTGTCGGCGATCACGTCCAAGGCGGTGAAGGACGGCGACGAGTACGTCCTGAACGGTCAGAAGATGTGGCTGACCAACGGCGGCACGTCAACGCTGGTCGCCGTTCTCGTCCGAAGTGACGAAGGACACCCCGAGGGCACCGCCCCCCACAAGTCGATGACGACCTTCCTCGTCGAGAAGGAGCCCGGTTTCGGAGAGGTCCGTCCCGGCCTCACCATCCCGGGCAAGATCGAGAAGATGGGTTACAAGGGCGTCGACACGACCGAGCTCATCATGGACGGACTGCGCATTCCGGCCAATCGGGTGCTCGGCGGGGTCACCGGCCGAGGGTTTTACCAAATGATGGACGGCGTCGAGGTCGGCCGCGTGAACGTCGCGGCCCGTGGCTGTGGCGTCGCTCAGCGTGCTTTCGAGCTGGGCGTCCAGTACGCCCAGCAGCGTCACACTTTCGGCAAGCCGATCGCCCAGCACCAGGCGATCCAGTTCAAGCTGGCCGAAATGGCTACCAAGGTCGAGGCCGCTCATGCCATGATGGTGAACGCAGCACGCAAAAAGGACTCCGGGGAACGAAACGACCTTGAAGCAGGGATGGCGAAGTACCTCGCCTCCGAGTACTGCAAGGAGGTCGTCGAGGATGCCTTCCGCATCCACGGCGGTTACGGGTTCTCCAAGGAGTACGAGATCGAGCGTCTCTACCGTGAGGCGCCGATGCTGCTCATCGGCGAAGGTACCGCCGAGATCCAGAAAATGATCATTGGTCGTCGGCTGCTCGAGGAGTACCGATTCCAGGGTTGATTGTCGCATTTGGGTCGGTTCGGCCGCGAAGAAGATCACACCCTGTGTTCGTCTTCCGGCCGTCGACTCGGCTTCTGGCTTGCCCAGTTGCGGCCCGCAACCGATAGCATCGCCGGAAAGCCGCCGTCCCCCGTTGCCAGTGCGGCATCATCCGCTACGAAGGTCATCCATGCCCCACAGCCAAACCTCTGCACACCGCGACAGCCTCAAGGGCGTACGCATCGCACGCGGAGCATCGCCGTGGCTTCTGCCGACCGTCGCCACCGCGGCGCTCAGCCTCGCGCGCGCCCGGAAGTCGCGTCGCGCCGCGGCCGTCGCCGTGCCGGCCACCGCTCTCGCGGCCGGCATGCTGTGGTTCTTCCGCGACCCCGAGCGCGAGGTCGCTCAGGGCCGGGTCATCTCGCCCGCCGACGGTGTGGTGCAGAGCATCATGCCGTGGAAGGACGGACGCACCCGCGTCGCCATCTTCATGAGCCCGTTGAACGTCCACGTCAACCGCGCGCCGCTGGCCGGCACGGTGACGTCCGTGGAGCACGTCCCCGGTGGCTTCGTGCCGGCGTTCAACAAGGAGAGCGAGAACAACGAGCGCGTTGTCTGGCACTTCGACACCGAGCTCGGTGACATCGAGATGGTCCAGATCGCGGGCGCCGTCGCCCGGCGGATCGTGCCGTACATCCCGCAGGGGACGAAGGTCGAGCAGGGTGACCGGATCGGTCTGATCCGCTTCGGCTCGCGCGTCGACATCTACCTCCCGGAAGGTGTCGAGGTCGCAGTCGAGGTGGGGCAGCCCACGACCGCGGGGGTGACTCGCATTGACCGTGATTGATCCCGACACACGGGCGGCCGACTGGGTCGCCGACGCTGAGGCGGAGGCGGCCGAGGAGGCCGAGGAGATGCCGCTGTCGTTGAGGCTGTCCATAGCGGACGCCCTCACGCTCGGTAACGCCACGTGCGGCTTCATGGCGGTGTACTTCACCACCACGGGCATCCTCATCCCGCACCTCACCGGCAGCGGTGTCGAGACCGGCATGGCGCGGCACTCGGCCGCGACCGCCGTGATCCTGATGCTGGGCGCGGCGATCTTCGACCTGTTCGACGGAATCGTCGCGCGCAAGCTCCGCAGCTCGCCGATGGGCGCCGAGCTCGACAACCTGTCGGACCTGATCAGCTTCGGTCTGGCGCCGGCGTACTTCGTGCTTGTGTACGGCATGGTCGCGGACGACGCGCACCAGAAGGTCTCGGCCGTGGCCGCGATCGTGGTGCTGCTCGCGGTGGTGCTCAGGCTCGCGCGGTTCTCCTGCGTGACGATGAAGGACGGCATGTTCCAGGGCATGCCGAGCCCCTTCGGCGCGCTGACGGTCGTCTCGATCGTGCTGCTCGAGCTGCCGTTCATCCCGACCCTGCTGGCGATCATCGGCACGGCGTGGCTGATGGTGAGCCGGGTGGAGTACCCCAAGCCGCGGGGTGTCCTCGCGGTGGCGATGCTCAGCTGGATCGTCGGAGCGATGGCCATGCTGGCGGCCTGGGCGTTCGACGCCCCGGGCGGGCAGCTCCTGCTCCAGACCGGCTGCGCGCTGCAGGTGGTGCTGGGCGCCGTGATCCCCCTCTTCGCGACAGCCCGGCGAGTGAACACCTTCCGCGACAACCGGCGCGAGAGCCGGGAGGCGCGGCAGGCGCAGGCGGCGCAGCTGCCGTAGCGGAACAGGACAGACGGGAAGGGCCCCGGACGCGACAGGCGTCCGGGGCCCTTTTCGCGCGCCCGCGGGTCAGGCCAGGCGCTTGTAGTACAGCGTCGTGGGGCGCAGGGTGCCGTCCGGGGCGGCGGCGAAGTCCGGGATCGTCCCCGCGGCCGTCCAGCCGGCCGCGCGGTAGAGCCGCTCGGCGGGGCTGTCGGTCTCGGTGTCCAGGACGAGCAGGGTGAGGCCCTCGGCCGCCGCGTGCGCCTCGGCCGTGGCGAGGAGCCGGGCGCCGAGGCCCCGGCCCCGGGCCGCCCGGTGCACCACCAGACGGGCGATCTCGCCGCGGTGGCGCCCGTTCGCCTTGCCGTCGCGGACCAGGGTGACGGCGCCCAGGACCTCCTCCCCGGGCCCGTACGCCGCCCAGACCTCCCGTACGCCCCGTTCCGCGTCCCCGGCGGCCGTGCGCCACCACGCGGCCGCCTCGGCCGGGTCCAGGGGCGCCAGGAAGCCGATGGAGGCGCCGCCGTCCACGGCGTCGCACAGGAGCGCGGCGAGGCCGTCGTCGGCCCGGGAGCGGATGTCGTCCGGGGACAGCCTCAGGACGCGGTCGAAGGGCCGCTCCAGGCAGAGCAGCCCCGGCCGGTCGTCCCAGGGACGGACCGTCTGGAAGCCGAGCCGGCGGTACAGGGCGATCGCGCTCTCCCGCCAGAGCCATACCGACAGGCGTACGGAGCGGGCGCCGGCCGCCTCGGCCCGGCGCAGCGCCTCGGTCGTCAGCGCCCGGGCCACGCCTCTCCCCCGCGCTCCGGGCTCCACCCACAGGCGTTTGATCTCGCCCCCGCCGGTGAGCACCACGAGCCCGGCCGCGGCGTCCTCGGGGCCCTCGGCCAGCAGCACGGTGGCGCCCGCGGCGAAGGCGGCCCGCGGGTCGAGCACCTCGTCGCGGTAGACGGCCGGCAGCCCGTCGACGGTGTCGACGGGCTGCCCCTTCTCGGCCTCGGTGCTGAGGTGGTACGCGGCCAGGAGGGCCGGGACGCGGGGGTCGTCGGGGGCGGCGGGACGGACCGTGAAGAGATCGTTCATGGCCCGAGCTTCACATTCCGTTGTTTCCGGAGGGTGACGACATGCCCACGACGAAGATGATCAGCCGGTCAGGCGTGATCAGTGCGTGTAGGACGCCGCCGCCTCCGCGGTGAACGGCTCGCGGACCGTCCGCATGCCGCCGGGCACGGAGGCGTCCGGCTGGAGGATGACCGACTCCCGCGACGAGGGTGCCTTCGGGTCGCCGAAGTCGTGCGTCATGCCGAAGCCCGCGTCGTACGAGGTCATCGTCAGCAGCGCCTTGCCGACCGCCTCGCGGGTCAGGTCCTTCCCGGCGCAGGCCTTCTTCAGGGCCTCGCCGAAGACGCTCGCCGCCGTCCAGCCGGCCACGATGCCGTTGTCGAGGCTGTCGCCGGGATAGGCGGCCTTGTAGTCGGCGACCAGCTTCTTCGCGGCCGGGGTGTCCGCGCCGATCGGAAGGCTCGGGGAGGCGACCCAGTACATCTTCTGCAGGGCCGGTCCGGCCTGGGTGCCGAGCAGCTGCGGCGAGAACGCCGAGTTGTTGCCGATGACCGGCACCCTCAGGCCGGTGGCGGCCGCGACGCCGACCAGCGAGGCCGCCTGGCGCGGGCCCGCGCTGAGGACGACGGCCTTGACGCCCGCCTGCTTCAGGGCGGCGACCTGCGCCGACATGTCGTTGTCGGTGGGCTTGATCTTCTGTTCGACGACCTCGAGGCCCGCCTTCCCGGCCGCGTGCTCGGCGCCGGCCAGCGCGTTCTCGCCGTAGTCGCCCTCGAAGTAGACGTGCCCGATCTTGTCCCCCGACTTCAGGCCCTTCTCCTTCACCAGGAAGTCGACCGCGTTGATGGTCTCCACGTCGTACGTGGAGCCGAGGACGCGGATGTAGGGGGAGCCGAGCAGCGAGGCCGACCAGGCCTGCGGCAGGACCAGGCCCTTGTCCTGGCCGTCGACGCGCTGCTTGACGGCGGCCACGAAGGGCGAGCCGATGAACTGCGCGTAGCCCACGACCTTCGGCTCCAGCTCCGTGTAGGCGGCGAGCGCCTTCTGCGGGTCGTAGCCGTGGTCGCGGACCGTCAGCTCCAGCTGTCGGCCGCAGATCCCGCCGGCGGCGTTGACCTGCTTCACGTACAGCTGCTGGGCCTGGGTGACGCTCTTGCCGAGGGTGGCGTACACGCCGGTCATGTCGGTGAGCGCGCCGAGGGTGATCACCTTGTCGGTGACGCCCTCTCCGGCCTTCACCCCTCCCGCGCCGGTGCCCTCGTCGTCGCCGCCCTTGGCCTTTGAGCTGCAGCCGGCCGCGGTCAGCGCGACCAGCGTCGCGAGTGCGGCGGCCAGGCCCCGCACGGCCTGTCGTCGGTGGTTCATCGTTCCTCCCCTGAGGTGGACTGGGTACGTCGCCGAGCGGCCGGCCGGACCAGGCCACCGGGCAGGAAGAGCACCACCGCGACGACGGCGGCGCCGTAGAGGTAGCGCGCGGCCTCCCCCGGTGCGATCCCGCCCGTCCCGGGGGCGGAGACCAGGGGAAGCACGTCGCTGTACCGGTTGAGGAGCTGCGGCAGCAGGGAGACGAAGACGCCTCCGACCACCGCGCCGGCGACCGAGCCGAGACCGCCGATGACGATCATGGCCAGGTATTCGAGGGAGAGCATCATGCCGAAGTACTCCGGCACGGTGCGCTGGAAGACCAGCGCGAGGACCACGCCGGCGAGGCCCGCGTACATGGAGGACAGGACGAACACGGCGGCGCGGTAGCGGGCCACCGGGATGCCCATCACCCCGGCCGCGATCCGGTGGTCCCGGATGGCGTTCATGGCACGGCCCGGCCGGCCCCGCAGCACGCCCCGGGCGAACAGGGCGCCCGCGAGGAGCAGCGCGAGGCCGAGGTACCAGAGCTTCTCGGCGGAGCCGAAGGGCACCTGGGCGACGAGCAGCTCGCTGTCGTCGAAGGTGAGGCCGAACAGGCTCAGCGGCGGGACGGCCCGGCCGTTGTAGCCACCGGTCAGGTCGTGCGCGTTGAACAGCACGTGCTGGCCGATGAAGATCAGCGCGAGGGTGGCGATGCCGAGGTAGGCGCCGCGCAGCCGGCCCGCGATCGGCGAGAACACCCCGCCCGCGAGGCCCGCGAGGGCGACGGCGAGCACGGCGGCGAGCCAGCCGGGCAGCCCGAGGCCGGTCAGTCCGTCCGAGCCGTCGCCGGCGAAGGCGCAGTAGCCGTACGCGCCGACGGCGAGGAAGAAGGCATGGCCCATGGAGAGCTGCCCGGTGGCGCCGGTGAGCAGGTTGATCCCGATGGCGCCGATGGCGGCGGCGATGGCGAAGAGCCCGGCCTGCAACCAGAAGCGGTCCAGGTAGAAGGGCAGGGCGAGCAGGACGACCCCGCCGGCGGCCCAGGCCCAGAGCCGAGGACGGGCCAGGACGGCCGTACGGCGGGCGGTGAGCGTCTCAGACACGGGCCAGCTCCTTCGTACCGAAGAGACCGGCGGGGCGGACGAGCAGCACCGCGACCATGACGAGGTACGGGGCGAGGTCGCCGATCCCGCGGCCCAGGAAGGTCAGGTCGCCCTGGTAGCCGGTGGCCAGGGACTCGGTGACGCCGACGAGCAGGCCGCCGACGAGGGCCCCGGTGGTGGAGTCGAGGCCGCCGAGGATGGCCGCGGGAAAGGCCTTGAGCGCGGCCAGGGAGGTCGAGCGCTCCAGACCGGGCGTGGGGAAGACGGTGAGGAACAGCGCGGCGACGGCGGCGAGCGCGCCCGCGACCGCCCAGGCGCCCAGGGAGACCCGGCCGAGGCAGATGCCCATGAGGGCCGCCGTCTCCCGGTTCTCGGCGGCGGCCCGCATGGCCACGCCCCACGACGTGTAGCGGAAGGCCAGCAGGAAGGCGGTGATGAGCAGCGCGGCCGCGACGAAGGCGGCGATCCGGGTTTCGGCGATCGTGACCGGGCCGATCGTGACGACGGCGTCGCCCCACGGATCGCCCGGCGAGAGGATGTCGGTGCCGATCCGGCGGGTCAGTTCGGTGGCCAGGAGGATGTCGACGCCGATGGTGACGATGGCGAGGACGCTGTGGTCCGCGCCCCGGTAGCGGCGCATCACCAGGAACTCGACGGCCGCGCCGACCAGCGCCGCGCCGGCGATCCCGACGGCGAGCGCCGGCCAGAAGCCGAGGTCGTCGTGGAGGACGGCGGTGAGATAGCCGCCGGCGAGCAGCAGCGAGGCGTGGGCGAAGTTGACGACCTCCGTGGCCCGGAAGATGACGACGAAACCGAGGGCGATGAGGGCGTAGATCGAGCCCAGTGAGACGCCGTTGACGAGGAGTTCGGCGAAGGTGCTCACTCGGCGTCCTCCTCTCCGAGATAGGCGCGGACGACGGCCGGGTCGTTCTGCACGTCGGCGGGGGTGCCGTCGGCGATGCGGCGGCCGAAGTCGAGGACGGTCACGGCGTCGGCGAGCCGCATCACCACCCCCATGTCGTGTTCGACGAGGACGATGGAGATGCCGAGGCTGTCGCGGACGCCGGCGATGACGGCGGCGGTGCGGCGGCGTTCGTCCGCGGTCATCCCGGCGACGGGCTCGTCGAGGAGGAGCAGCCTGGGCTCCATGCAGAGGGCGCGGGCGAGTTCGGCGAGCTTCTGTCGGCCGTACGGGAGGGATCCCGCGGGTCGCGCCAGGTCCTCCTCCAGGCCGACGAAGGCGGCGATCTCCCGCACCCTGGCCCGGTGCCTCGCCTCCTCGCGGGCGGCGGACGGCAGCCGGAGCCCGGCGGCGAGGAAGCCGGTCCGGGTGAGCCGGTGCCGGCCGAGCATCAGGCTGTCCTCGACGGTGGCGCGGGGCGGCAGCGCGAGGTTCTGAAAGATCCGGGCGACGCCGAGACCGGCGATCCGGTGCGGGGGCAGCCCGGTCAGCTCCTGGTCGCCGAAGCGTACGGAGCCGGAGGTGGCCCGGTAGACGCCGGAGAGCACGTTGAAGCAGGTGGACTTGCCGGCGCCGTTGGGCCCGATGACGGCGTGCACGGTGCCGGGCCGCACGGTGAAGGAGACACCGTCGAGGGCGGTGAGCCCGGCGAAGCGGACGGTGACGTCACGGACGGAGAGGGCGGGGATGTCGGTGGGGGCGGTGTCGTGGGCCGGGGCGGGGCCGAGGGCGGCTCCGTTCGGGGCCGGCTCCGGCTCCCGGGCGGGAGGGGGCGGGGTGCGGCTCATCGGGTCTCCTCCCAGCGGGCGAGGACCGGGCGGCGGGCGGGGCCCGTGACATCCGTGGACGTGTGCGCGTCGGAGTCCGCCGCCTCCTCGTCGGCGACGCCCAGGTAGCGGCGCCGGATCTCGTCCGAGGCGGCGAGTTCCGCGGCGGGCCCGGAGAGGGTGACCCGGCCGACCTCCAGGACGTACGCGCGGGAGGCGAGCCGCAGGGCCAGCGCCGCGTTCTGCTCGACGAGCAGCACCGCCGTGCCCTGGGCGTTGATCTCCCGGACAGTGTCGGCGATCCGGGCGGCCATCAGCGGGGCCAGCCCCAGCGAGGGCTCGTCGAGCAGGAGCAGCCGCGGCGAGGCCATCAGCGCCCGGCCGACGGCCAGCATCTGCTGCTCACCGCCGGAGAGCAGGCCCGCCTGCTGCCGGGCGCGCTCGGCCAGGACGGGGAACAGCTCGTGGACCCGCTTCAGGGCCGCCGCCTTCGCGGCGCGGTCGCCGCGGGCGCCGAGCGTCCCGGCGCGCAGGTTGTCCTCCACCGTCATCCGGGCGAAGACCTGACGGCCCTCGGGGACCTGGGACACCCCGGCGGCCACGACCCGGTCCGTCGCTAGCCCGTCGAGGGGGCGGCCGGCGAAGCGGACGGTTCCGCTCGTGACGGCGCCGCCGTGGAACGCCAGTGTGCGCGAGATCGCCCGCAGCAGGGTGGACTTGCCGGCGCCGTTGCCGCCGAGGACGGTGACGACCGCGCCCTCGGGCACCTCGATCGACACCTCGCGCAGAGCGCGTACCGGCCCGTATCCCGCCGTCAGGTCCGCGACCTCCAGGGCGAGTGCGGTACCTCCCATGGTTCCCCTTCCGTGATGCGTGGCGCTCACCCCAGCACCGGGCCGGGTCGCCCGTCCACGTCCGGCGGCCGAAACGCTGCCGTTGACCAGCGGGCCCGGCGGCGGGTTGTGCACGCGCACAACGGTGCGTGTCAGGGGCCTGTGGGAAGCGGTGGAGGGATGGCATCCTCCCGGCATGGGACGGCGCAGACCGCGGACCGGCGATGACTGGAAGCTGCTGGCACAGGCGTGCACGGCGCTCCTGGAACGGCTGCCGGAGCTGGTGGACGAGCATCTGAGGGAGCTGCACGAGTACGAGCCGGCGTACGGCCGGATCGTGCCGTACGACCAGCACTGGCAGGAGGCGCACGAGGCGATGCGGATCGGGATCGAGATGATCTCGGCGCCGCGCGACTCGCCCCGGCGGGACCTGGAGCACGCGGACGAGATGGGCCGGCGGCGGGCCGAGCAGGGCATGCCGCTGGAACTCGTCGTGCACGCGTACCGGCACGCCGGCCACCTGGTGTGGGACGCGCTGATCGAGGGCGCGGCGGCGCGGCCCGGGGAGCTGACGGCGCTGATGCAGTCGGCCACGATGGTGTGGCAGGCGGTGGACACCCAGGCGGACACGGCCTCGGAGGCGTACCGGGCGACGGAGCTGGAGCTGCGGCGCCGGACCGACGAGCAGCTCGCGGCGCTCCTCGACGAGCTGCTCGGCGACCGGCCGCAGGCGGCGGAGGTGGTGGCGCGGGCGGCGGCGGGCCTGGACCTGCCGGAGCACGGCCGGTACGCGGTGGTGGTGCTGCGGCAGGACCGGCGGGAGGTGCCGGAGCCGTTCCACCGGCGGGTGCGGGGGGCGGGCGTGCGGTTCCTGTGGCGGATGCGGGCGCACTGCGAGATCGGCGTGGCCGCGCTGGCCGACGGGACCGACCTGGACGCGCTGTCGGACCTGCTGCAGGGTCGCTGCCCGGGGCCGGGCGGTATCAGTCCGGTGGTGACGGGCCTCGCGGAGCTGGGGCGGGCGCGGCGGCTCGCGGAACTGGCGCTGCGCACGTGTCCGCCGGAGTCGCACGAGATCGTCCGGCTGGACCGGCGGATGCCGGGCGCACTGGTGGTGAGCCAGCCGGAGATGGCGGGACTGCTGGTCCACGACGTCCTCGGCGGACTGCTCGAACTGGACCCGGCGGACCGGGCGGTGCTCCTGGAGACGCTGGACGTGTGGCTCGACTGCGAGGGCTCGGCGGGCCGTGCGGCGGGCCGCCTGTACTGCCACCGCAACACGGTCTTCAACCGGCTGCGCCGCCTGGAGCAGCTGACGTCACGGTCCCTGTCCCGGCCCCGGGACCTCACGGAGATGACGCTGGCCCTGGACGCCTTCCGCCTGACGTCGGCCGGCTGAACGGGCGGAGGTCCGGGCCGGCGGCCACCGCCAGTGTCCGGCACCTGCGCCCCGGCACGGACCGGCCGGTGCCGTGCGTGGGCCGGAGACGCCATGCGGCGCCCCCGCCGGGGGAAGACCCGCAGGGCCCCGGCCGGGGCCGAGCCGAGTCCCGTGGACGCGATGCGGTGCCCCCGCCGGGCACGGCCCGCGGGGCTTGCCGGCCGGGCCCGGGAAGTGCCGGGGCCCGTAGACGCCGTTCGGCGCCGCCGCCGGGCACGGCCCGCGCGGTCCGCCCGCCCCGCCGGAGCGGCCCAGCCGGAGCGGGCGGCCCGGCCGGGGCAGGCGGCCTGGGCGGGCGGCCCGGGAAGTGGGCTAGCTCAGGAAGTCCCGGGCGATGTTCGCCGAGACCTGTTCCAGGAGGGGGCCCGCGTCGGGGATGGACTTCGCCGGGTCCGGCTCCAGGTCGGAGAGGGGGTAGGCGCGGCGGATGCCGGCGGCGCCGAGGGTTTCCGGGGGGAGGGCGAGGCGGCCGCACACGGCGACGACCTCCTTGCCGGCGGCACGGGCCGCCGCGGCGACGCCCGCGGGGGCCTTGCCGTGGAGGGTCTGCTCGTCGAGGGAGCCCTCGCCGGTGATGACGAGGGTGGCGCGCTCCAGGGCCGGGGCGAAGCCGAGGACCTCGAGCATCAGCTCGATGCCGGGGCGGAAGCTCGCGCCGAGCAGCAGGGCGCCGTAGCCGATGCCGCCCGCGCCGCCCGCGCCCGGGGAGGCGGCGAGCTCGGCCGCCTTGGGGCCGATCGCCTTCTCCAGGACCCGTGCGTAGTGCCCGAGCGCCGCGTCCAGGGTCTCGACGTCCTTTGGGGAGGCGCCCTTCTGCGGGCCGTACACCGCCGCGCAGCCCTTCGGGCCGGTGAGCGGGTTGTCCACGTCGCTGGCGAGGACGAAGTCGACGTCGGCGAAGCGGGGGTCGACGTCCGTCAGGTCGGCGGAGGCCAGTTCGGCGAGGGCCGCGCCGCCGGGGCCGACCGGCTCCCCCGCGGCGTCGAGGAAGCGGGCGCCGAGCGCGGCGAGCATGCCGGCGCCGCCGTCGGTGGTGGCGCTGCCGCCGACGCCGAAGACGATCGTGGTGGCGCCCGCGTCGAGCGCCGCCCGCAGCAGCTCGCCCGAGCCGTAGGTGGTGGCGGTGAGCGGGGCGAAGACCCCGGCCGGCAGGAGCTGGAGGCCGGACGCCTCCGCCATCTCCACCACCGCCGTGGTCCCGCGCAGCGCGAACGCCGCCGTGACGGAATCGCCGACCGGCCCGGTCACGGTGACCTCACGCCGTTCGAATCCGGCCGCGACGGCCGCCGCGACGGTGCCGTCGCCGCCGTCGGCGACGGGCAGCGTCTCCACTTCGAGCTCCGGGACGACCCGTCGCAGTCCTGCTGTGACCCGCTCCGCGACCTGTACGGCCGTGAGCGAACCCTTGAACTTGTCGGCCGCGACGAGCACGCGTGCGACCTCAGTTACTGCTCCGTCCGTCACCTTGCATCCCTTGCTTTCGAACAGGCAGTCGCGCCGAGGCCGACCCTATCCGTACCGGAAGACGGCGTGCCACCCCCTGATAAGGCGATATTCCGCACCATAGTGGTGCCACATGAGCACGGAACCGATCGATCAGAACCGTCCCGACACCAAGGTCATCGGCATCGGGATGGTCGCCGTCGTCGCGGTGGTCGGCTGGGCGGCGCTCGGCAAGGACTCCTTCGACGACGCCTCCTCGGCGGCCCTGGGCTGGGTCCTGTCCCATTTCGCCTGGCTGTTCGTGACGGCCGCCGACGTCTTCCTGGTGCTGTGCGTGGTGATCGCGCTCAGCCGCTTCGGGCGGATCAGGCTCGGCGCGGACGACTCCGAGCCGGAGTTCACCAACCTGGCCTGGATCGCGATGATGTTCAGCGCGGGGATGGGCATCGGTCTGATGTTCTACGGCGTGGGGGAACCGCTCCAGCACTATCTGGACCCGCCCCCGGCGACCGGCGTCCCGCCGCGGTCCGGCGCCGCGGCCCGTACGGCGATGGAGTACTCCTTCTTCCACTGGACGCTCACCCCGTGGGCGATCTACGGCATCGCCGGTCTCGCCCTCGCCTACGCGGGCTTCCGCAAGGGCCGCGGCAACACCTTGAGCGCCGCGTTCGTCCCGCTGATGGGCGAGCGCAGGGCGCGGTCGTGGCCGGGCAGGGCGATCGACCTGCTGGCGGTGTTCGCGACCGTCTTCGGCACCGCGACCAGCCTGGGCCTCGGCGCGCTGCAGGTGGCGGAGGGCCTGAACCTCACCGTGGGCGTCGAGGCCTCCACGACCACCGAACTGGTCATCATCGTGTCGCTGTCGGCGGCCTTCGTGGTGTCCGCCTTCTCCGGCCTGCACAAGGGCGTGAAGTGGTTGTCCACGCTGAACATCGTGCTCGCCGCCGCTCTGATGCTCTTCGTGTTCCTGCTCGGTCCGACGGTGTACGTCCTGGACACGATCCCCGCCTCGGTCGGCGGCTACCTCCACGAACTGCTGCCGATGGCGAGCCGCACGGGCGCGTTCTCGGACCGGGCCTGGCTCGGTGCCTGGACGATCTTCTACTGGGCGTGGTGGCTGTCCTGGGCGCCGTTCGTCGGCACGTTCATCGCCCGGATCTCACGCGGCCGGACGGTCCGCGAGTTCCTCTTCGGGGTGCTGCTCGTGCCCTCGGGCGCCACCGTGATCTGGTTCTGCGTGATGGGCGGCACCGCGATCCGGCTGGACTCCACGGGCGCCGCCGACCTCGCGGGCGCGGTGAAGGACGGGGCGGAGGCCTCGCTCTTCGCGATGCTGGACGCGCTGCCGATCGGGACGGTCACCTCGTACGTGGCCATGCTCCTGGTGATGACCTACTTCGTGACCAGCGCGGACTCGGCCTCGCTGGTGATGGGCTCGCTGACCAGCCGGGGCGCGCTGCACCCGCCGACCTGGCTGGTGGTCGCCTGGGGCGTCCTGATGGCCGCGGTGGCCGCCGTACTGCTGGTGGCGGGCGGCCTGAACTCGCTCCAGACGGCGACGATCCTGGTCGCGCTGCCCTTCGTCCTGGTGATGCTGGGGCTGTGCTGGGCCCTCCTGAAGGAGCTCCGTGAGGACCCGGGCGCGGGGCCGGCCCGGCAGGGCGCGCTGCACGGCGTGGGGGACGCGGTGAAGGCGATGGTGGGTGACGCGATCTCCGACCAGGGCCCCTCGCGGCACCACCGGCTGCGCCGCGCCGCGAAGTCCCGGACCGGGGGTGACTCCGGAGCCGCGGGCGGCGGGGAAGCCGGAGGAGAGGGCCGGGGCAGGGAGGGCCGGGGCGGCGAGGAGGACTGACGGGTCGATCCTCCGGTGTCCGCCGGGTGCGTCGGCGCGCGCCCGCGCTCCGCATTCGGTACACCGGAGGCATGGGCCAGCTCAAGCACAGCGAACTCGCCGACCGGATCCTCGGCGGCTGGACGGGGCGGATCGCCGGGAACATGCTCGGCAAGCCGGTCGAGAGCGGTGACCACTGGACGCGCGAGCGGATCGACGCCTATCTGCGGCTGACCGACGCCCTGCCGCTCACCGACTACCTTCCTCCGCCGCCGGCCGCCGGAGCCGACGGCTTCGAGCTGCGCCCGGAGTGGCCGCAGTGCGTGCGCGGCCGGATCAACGGCAGCTGCCGGGACGACGACATCGACTACACGATCCTGGGGCTGCATCTGCTGGAGACCCGCGGTTTCGCCTTCACGACCGAGCAGGTGGGCGAGCACTGGCTGCTGCGGCTGCCCTACCTCCAGACCTTCACGGCGGAGCGGGTGGCCTACCGGAACCTGGCCAACGGCCTCAGGCCGCCGTTGACCGCCACGTACGACAATCCGTACCAGGAGTGGATCGGGGCGCTGATCAGGGCGGATGTCTACGGCTTCACCTCGCCGGGCGATCCGCGCCGGGCGGCCTCGCTCGCCCGCCGGGACGCGGCCCTCTCCCACACGGGGAACGGGGTGTACGGGGCGATGTGGGCGGCGGCGCTGATCGCCGCCGCGTTCACCGCCCCCGACGTCCGCTCCGCGCTGCCGGCCGCCCTGGAGCGGATCCCGGCGAGCAGCCGGCTCGCCCGGACCGTACGGCACACCATGGCGCTGCACGAGGCGGGCGTCGAGTGGTCCGACACCCTCGCCGAACTGGCGAAGGAGACCGGCTCGCTCGGCTGGATCCACACGGTGCCGAACGCGGCGGTGCTGACCGCCGGGCTCCTTTACGGGGAGGGGGACTTCACCCGCACCGTGACGCTGACCGTGCGCGGCGGCCTGGACACCGACTCCAACGGGGCGACGGCCGGTGCCGTCGCCGGGGTGCTGTGCGGGGCCGCGGCGATCCCGCCGCAGTGGTCGCAGCCGCTGCGGGACCGGGTGCGCAGCGCGGTCGCGGGCTTCGACCACGCGCGGATCAGCGAGCTGGCCGAACGGACGGTCCGGCTGGCTACGCTGACGGGATGACGACCTCTGACTTCGCCACGTATCTGGCGGGCCTGCCCCGGGTCCTGGCCGGTGCGGCCGCCCTCTTCCGGGACCGGGCCGGCCGGGTGCTCATCGTCGAGCCGAACTACCGGGAGGGGTGGGCGCTGCCGGGCGGCACGATCGAGTCGGACGCGGGCGAGACGCCCCGCCAGGGCGCCCGCCGCGAGACGGCCGAGGAGATCGGCCTGGACGTCGACCTGGGCGCGCTGCTCGCGGTGGACTGGTCGCACGGGCCGGACCGCCCGCCGCTGGTGGCGTACCTGTACGACGGCGGGGTGCTGTCGGACGAGCAGCTGGGGACGATCCGGATCCAGGAGGAGGAGCTGATCTCCTGGAAGCTGGTGCACCCCGACGAGATCCCCGCCCACCTGCCCGGCTCCCTCGGCCCCCGGGTCCTCGCCGCCCTCGACGTCCTGGAGCGCGGCCACGGCCCGGTGGAGCTGGAGAACGGCCGCGTCGCACGATGAGCCGGGCCGCGGTGCGGCTCGTGGTGGCCGTGTGGGTGGCGGGCCTGCTGGTGGGCACGGTGACCCACCTCGGGGACCTCCTCACCGAGGGGCCGTTCGCCCACCGGGAGTTCGCGCCGGCCTGGCTCGACCTGTACTGGTCGTCGCTCGCGGTCGTCGACCCGCTGGCCGCGGTCCTGCTGCTGCGGGGCCGGCGGGTGGGCGTCGACCTGCTCCTGGCCGTCCTCGCGACGGATCTGGCGGCCGACGCGTACGCGGTTCTCGTGCTGCTCGACGGCTCACCGGCGGGGACGGGCGGCCTCGGGCGGGTGCTGGCCTTCGGGCTGTTCGTCCTCGTCACCGCTCCGTGGGTGCGCCGGGCGTTCAGCCCTGCGGCGGCTCCTGCGGGATGAGGCCGCCGCGCACCGGCTCGTCGCGGGAGGCGGTGCGGGCCTCGGTGCGGTGGCCGCGGGCGATGTAGTCGCGGACGACCGCCTCGACGGCGTCCTGCGGGTTGCCGATGCCGGCGAGGACCATGACCTCGACGACCAGTTCGGCGTCGAGGGAGACGTTCACCTTGGCCATGCGGGCAACCTAGCAGCCGTTAATCGGCTCGCGGGAGGCCTTCGGGACTGCCTACCCTCGCCGTATGACGATGGTCGCGATCTTCACCGGTGCCGGTATCTCGACGGACTCGGGCATCCCCGACTACCGGGGCCCGAACGGGCTGTGGCGGCGTGACCCGGAGGCCGAGCGGCTCGTCACCTACGGGCCGTACATGGCCGACCCGGAGGTCCGCCGCCGTTCGTGGCTCATGCGGCTCGACGGCGAGGCCCTGAACGCCGAGCCGAACGCCGCGCACCACGCCATCGCCGCGTACGAGGGGAGCGGCAACGCGCTGCGGGTCATCACGCAGAACGTGGACGGGCTGCACCAGGCCGCCGGGGTGCCCGACCGCAAGGTGCTCGAACTGCACGGCGCGGCCCGGTCGGTGGTGTGCACGGCCTGCCACGCCCGCTCGTCGATGGCCGAAGCGCTGGACCGGGTGAGGGCCGGCGAGGCCGATCCGCCCTGCCGCGCCTGCGGCGGCATCCTGAAGGCGGCGACCGTCATGTTCGGGCAGCGGCTCGACCCGGTGGTGCTCGGGCAGGCCATGTCGATCGCGAAGGCGGCGCAGGTCTTCATCGCCGTCGGCTCGACCCTCCAGGTGCAGCCGGCCGCCTCGCTCGTGGGCATGGCCGCCGAGCAGGGCGCCCGACTCCTCATCGTGAACGCCGAGCCCACCCCGTACGACCCGCTCGCGGACGAGGTCGTGCGCGAGCCGATCGGCACGGCACTGCCCGCGCTGCTGGAGAGCCTGCGCTAGGCCGTGTCCGTAAAGTCCCGCCTGGCCCGCGACCCCTGGCACGCACGCTCGCTGCGTTGTCGGGATCACCCAAGTACGCTCAGTACGAGGGCGACCCTCCGCCTTGCGATCGCACGCACCAGACGCCGCGGGCCCTGCCCTGCGGGCAGACGGCGCTACTTTCCGGACACGACCTAGGGCTTTCGCCAGGGCCTTCTAGAACAGGGCGTCGGGTGCCGGGCCGACCGGGGAGCCCGACTCGAAGGCGAGCAGGCGCTTCTTGCGGTCCAGGCCGCCGCCGTAGCCGGTGAGGCTGCCGCTCGTGCCGATCACGCGGTGGCAGGGGACGACGATGCTGACCGGGTTCTTGCCGTTGGCGAGGCCGACCGCGCGTGAGGCGCCGGGGTTGCCGAGGGCCTCGGCGAGTTCGCCGTACGTCCGGGTCTCCCCGTACGGGATGAGCCGCAGCTGCTCCCAGACCCGCAGCTGGAACGGGGTGCCGATGAGCTTCAACGGCAGCTCGAATTCGGTGAGTTCGCCGGCGAAGTAGGCGTCGAGCTGGCGCACGGCCTCGGCGAAGGGGCGCGGGTCGCGCTCGCCGAAGGTCTCCTCGGGCGGGCGGTGGCGCTGGTCGGTCATGTGGATGCGGCTGAGGACGCCGTCGACGGCGACGAGGGTCAGCGCGTCGTAGGGGCTGTCCACGACCGTGTGCTGGACGGTGGGCACGGGGCTCGACTTCCTTACGCGGGGAGGTGGTTGATCGGGTGGGTTTCGGTGGCCCAGAGGTACTGGACCGCGTAGGCCCGCCAGGGCCGCCAGTGCGCGGCGCGTGCGGTGAGGGCGGCGGGGGTGGCGGGCAGGCCGAGGCCCTGGGCGGCGCGGCGGACGCCGAGGTCGCCGGGCAGGAAGGCGTCGGGGTCGCCGAGTGCCCGCATGGCGATGACCTCGGTGGTCCAGGGGCCGAATCCGGGCAGGGCGAGGAGCCGGGCGCGGGCCTCGGTCCAGTCGCTCTCCGGTCCGAGCGCCAGGCTTCCGTCGGCGAGCGCGCCGACCAGGGTGAGCAGGGTCGTGCGGCGGCTGCGGGGCAGGGCGAGGGCCTCCGGGTCGAGGCCGGCGAGCGCGTCCATGGTCGGGAAGAGGTGGGTGAGGCCGCCCTCCGGGTCCTCGACGGGGACGCCGTGCGCGGTGACCAGGCGGGCCGCGTGGGTGCGGGCGGCGGCCGTGGACACCTGCTGGCCGAGCACCGCCCGTACGGCGAACTCGGCGGCGTCGACGGTGCGCGGCACCCGCCGTCCGGGCGCGGCGTCGACCAGCGGCGCGAGCAGCGGGTCGGTGCGCAGCTGCTCGTCGACGGCCACGGGGTCGGCGTCCAGGTCGAGCAGCCGGCGGCAGCGGCTGATGGCGTGGGTGAGGTCGCGCGGGTCGGTGAGGGACAGCCGGCACAGCACGTGGTCGGGGCGGGGGGTGAGGACGACGATCCCGTGCCCGTACGGGAGGCTCAGGGTGCGCCGGTAGGAGCCGTCGCGCCACTCCTCCACACCGGGGACGGCGGTGGCGGCGAGGTGGCCGAAGAGGTTGGAGGGGTTGAGGGGCGCGCGGAACGGCAGCCGCAGGGTGATCGCGCCGGGCGGCGGTGCGGGCGACACCGGTGCCGCACCGCGCGGCCCGGCGGCGCGGGCGCGCAGTTCGCCGGGGGTGAGGGCGAAGACCTCGCGGACGGTGTCGTTGAAGGTGCGGATGGAGGCGAAACCGGCCGCGAAGGCGATCTCGGCCATGGGCATGGGGGTGGTCTCGATGAGCAGCCGGGCGGTCTGGGCGCGCTGGGCGCGGGCGAGGGCGAGCGGTCCGGCGCCGACTTCGGCCAGGAGCTGGCGCTCGATCTGGCGGGTGGAGTAGCCGAGCCGGGCGGCGAGGCCCGGGACGCCCTCCCGGTCCACGACGCCGTCCTGGATGAGCCGCATGGCGCGGGCGACGGCGTCGGCCCGCGCGTTCCAGTGCGGCGAGCCGGGGCTGGTGTCGGGCCGGCAGCGCTTGCAGGCACGGAAGCCGGCCCGCTGGCAGGAGGCGGCGGTGGGGTGGAACTCCATGTTCTCGGGCTTGGGCGGCACGACCGGGCAGCTGGGGCGGCAGTAGATCCGGGTGGTGCGGACGGCGGTGAAGAACACGCCGTCGAAGCGGGCGTCCTTGGATCGGACGGCCCGCACGCAGCGCTCGGTGTCGGTGTGCATGCCTCAAGGATGGCGGCTCGCCGGGGGGCGGGCTGGCGAGAAAACGACATCGACCTTCGCGAGGCGGGTGGGGCGGGTAAGGCGGGCGGGGCGGCCCGGGCCCGTGAGCGGGGGGAGGCGGCGGACGCGGTGCGGCCCGGATCGCGGACCGGGCGTGGGGCGGGCCGTCGCCCTGGCCGGACCGTCGCCGTCAGGCGGGCCGTGGCCCCGTACGGCCTCGCCCACCGACCGGCACCCCGGCCTGCTACAGCAGGCCGATCGCCGCGGCAGCGCGTGCCGTCAGGCATGCCGCTCCTCTCGGTTCGCCCCGCCTCTGCCTCGCCCGGCGCTCCGCCGCGCCGACCGCCCGAGGCCACCGGTCGGCCTCGCCCCCGGCCGTTCGGCCGCGCGGGCCGGCCGGTCAGCTCGCGTGGTCGGGGGCCCGCCCTCACCCGCCCCCAGCCGGGTCACCTCGTCCGCCCGTCCTCGTCCACCCGTCGGTCGACCTCACGCCTCCGCCCAGCTGTCTCGCGGGCCGCGCGCCTGACCCGGCGCGTCCCCGCTCGCTCGACGGCCTCGCCGCGGCGTGGCGGGGCGGGGCGGGGCGTCAGGCGTACCGGCCCGGGCCGCTCGCCCGGGCCGTCCCGGCGGCGGCCGTCGCGCTCTCCCCCGCGGCCGGCCCAGGGCCGGTTCCCGTGAGCGGCAGGTCCGGGAGGTAGTGCGAGAAGAAGACCTGGCTCACCAGCTCGCGGCGCGAGCGGACTCCGGTCTTGGCGAAGACCGACTTGAGGTGGTCCTGGACGGTGAAGGGGGAGAGCGCCAGCCGGGCGGCGATCTCGTTCGTGGGCGCGCCGCTGACGACCTGGGCGAGGACCTGGCACTCCCGGGGACTGAGCGCGTAGGCCTCCATCAGGGCGGCGACCCGGTCCGGCGGCGACGCCGGCCCCAGCGACAGGGCCACCTGGGCGCCGTCCCCCGTCTCCAGGCGCCAGCCCTCGATGGCGGCCCAGCCGCCGGAACGGGTCGGGACGCACACACGGCTGCCGCCCGTCGGACTGCTCAGGGCCGCGGCGGCGACACCGTACGCGGCGGCCGGCAGGCCCGTGCCGCGCGCGGGCGTCTCGGCGAGTTCGGCGCACCAGGCGGCGGCCGTGGCGGACTCGGTGACGGTCTCGTACCGGGAGTCGAGCACCACCAGGGCGCGGACGTCGAGGCCGGGGGCGGTGGGCCGTTCGGTCAGGGAGTCGCGGAGGGCGCGCCCGAGCGGGCCGGAGAGCCGGGCGGCGGCGGCCGTCTCGGCGGCGGAGAACGGCGGCCGGTCCGCGGAGCGCACGAGCACCAGGGCGCCCCACACCCGGCCGGCGTCGCGCAGCAGCACCCGCATCTCGTCGCCGAGACCGAGCGGGCGGTAGATGTCCCGGTAGCGGGCGCTCCGGTCCAGCCTGCCGTCGAGGGCCGTGGTCAGGGTGCCCACCGGACACGGCTGCCGGGCCAGGGCGGGCATGAGGAGGGCGTCCCCCTCGCGGTACTCGATGTCCAGCAGCCGGGGCATCCACGGGGCGCTGACACCGTGCTCGTAGCAGCCGCCGACGTTGAGGAGGGTGACCGGATCGAGGAGCACTCCGGCCCAGAGCTCGTACGGGACGAGGTCGGCGAGGGCCGCGGCGGCGGCCTCCAGTACGGCGACGGGGCCGCCTTCGGGCTTCCGCCCGCCCCCGAAGGCCCGCTCGTGACCGCGCCCGTGGCCCCGCTCGTGGCCGCGCCCGTGGCCGAGCCCCCGGCCACGGGCGTTGTCTCTTCGCCCGTCGGTGACGAGACGGTCCATGCGGCCCCCCGATGTTCCCGCCCCGTCCCGTTCTGTCCGGGGCTCTCGCCCCAGCGTCCTCCGGAGCGCTGAACGTCTGATAAACGACCCGTCCTTCCCCAGATTCCTGGGATACCGCCGCCGGTGGCGCCGTCCGCACACTGCGCTGCATGGCCGAAACGGACACCAAGACGATGACGGGGACGAAGACGGGGACGAAGACGGGAACGGAGGGGCCGGGGAGAGGCGTCCTGGAGGGGGCGTTCGCCTTGCTGGACGCGCTGCGGCGGCGGGGCGGGGAGGCCGGTCTGACGGAGCTCGCCGTGGCGTGCGGGGTGCCCAAGGCGACCGCGCACCGCCTGCTGGACCAACTGGGGCCGCTGGGCGCGGTCGAACGGCGCGGCAGCCGCTATGTGCTGGGGCCTCAGCTGTTCCGGCTGGGCGAGTCCTGGCAGCCGTATCCCGGACTGAGGGACGCGGCCCGGCTCCCGCTGCACCGGCTGCGGGCCGCCACGGGGGCCGGTGTGGTGCTCGCGGTGCCCCACGGCGGCCGCGCGCTCGCCGTCGCGACCGTACCCGGACGGGCGGAGGGGGCCGTGGCGCTCCGGGAGGGGATGACCTTCCCGCTCGGTACGGCGATGGGCCGGGCGCTGGAGAGCCGGGACCACGGGCCGTTCGTGGACCGGGGGACGCGGGCGGTCGGTGTGGCGGGCTCTGCGCGGGCGGGGTCGGCGGCGGGTGTCGACTGTGTCGCGCTGCCGGTGCGGGGGCCCGGGGGCCGGGTCGTGGCCGGTGTCGCCGCACTGGCTCCCGCCGGCGGGAGCCTGGGCCCGGTCGTCGCCGCGACCGTCTCGGCGGCCTCGGCCGTCACGGCCGGGCTCCAGGGAGCGGGCCGGGAGCGCGGGATGTCCCTCGCCTCGGTGTGAGCCTCGGCGGAAGGGCCGGGCGGGACCACCTGGCCCGTACCCTCAGCCCAGGGCGGCTTCGAAGGTCTCGTACGCGGCCCGGTCGAAGAGCACGAACCGCACCTCCCGCACGGGGGCGGCGGCCGCCTCCCGGACGGTGCGGATCGCGACGCGGGCCCCGTCGTCCATGGGCCAGCCGTAGACGCCGGTGGAGATGGCGGGGAAGGCGACCGTCTCGGCACCCAGTTCGGCGGCCACGCGCAGGGACTCGCGGTAGCAGGAGGCGAGCAGCGCGGAGCGGTCCTCCTCGCGGCTGTGGACCGGGCCGACGGTGTGGACGACCCAGCGGGCGGCGAGGTTCCCGGCGGTGGTGGCGACGGCCTGGCCGGTGGGCAGTCCACGGCCGTAGTGGCCGGCGCGGAGCTTTCGGCACGCGTCCAGGATGGCGGGGCCGCCCTTGCGGTGGATCGCCCCGTCGACTCCGCCGCCGCCGAGGAGGGAGGAGTTGGCGGCGTTGACGATGACGTCGGTGTCCTGCGCGGTGATGTCGCCGTGGACGAGGACGATCTCGGGTCGGGTGGTGGTCATGCCCTCATCCTCCCGCCGCGGCTGGGGGCCCGCACCGCTATTGCACTCCCGGGGTGCGCAGCCGCCGCCAGACGGCCTTGGCCGCGTTGTGGCCGGACATGCCGTGGACGCCGGGGCCCGGCGGGGTGGCGGAGGAGCAGAGGAAGACCGCCGGGTGCGGGGTGGCGTAGGGGAAGAGGGAGAGCTTCGGGCGCAGGAGCAGCTGGAGGCCGCGGGCGGCGCCGCAGGCGATGTCGCCGCCGACGTAGTTGGCGTTGCGGGCGGCGAGTTCGGGCGGGCCGGCGGTGGCGCGGGCGAGGACGAGGTCGCGGAAGCCGGGCGCGAAGCGCTCGATCTGACGCTCGATCGCCTCGGTGAGGTCGCCGCGCCAGCCGTTGGGGACATGGCCGTAGGCCCAGAAGACGTGTTTGCCCTCGGGGGCCCGGCCGGGGTCGACGAGGCTGGGCTGGGCGGTGATGAGGAACGGGGTGTCGGGGGCGGTGCCGGAGGAGGCCTGTCGCAGGGCGATGTCGATCTCGCCCCGGGTGGGGCCGATCTGGACGGTGCCGGCCCGGCGGGCGGCCTCGGCGGTCCAGGGCACGGGGCCCGACAGGGCGTAGTCGATCTTGAAGGCGCTGGCGCCGTAGCGGTAGCCGTCGTAGAAGGCACCGAGTCCGGCGATCCGGGCGAGGGCGGTGGGCGAGGTGTCGAAGACGTAGGCGCGGGCGGGCGGCAGATCGTCGAGGCGCTTGACCTCGAAGTCGGTGTGGACGGCGCCGCCGAGCTCCTTCAGATACGCGGTGAGGGCGTCGGAGATCGACTGGGAACCGCCCCGGGGCAGCGGCCAGCCGGCGGCGTGGGCGGCGAGTGCGAAGACCAGGCCGACGGCGCCGGTGGCGAGGCCGCCGAGCGGGGCGATGACATGGCCGACGAGCCCGGAGAACAGGGCCTGCGCCTTCTCGTCGCGGAAGCGGCGCATCAGCCAGGTGGACGGCGGGAGTCCGGTGAGGCCGAAGCGGGCGAGGGTGACCGGGTCGCGGGGCAGCGCGGTGAGCGGCAGCTGCATGAAGTCCCGGAGGAGGGTTTCCCACCGGGGCAGGAACGGCTCGACGAGGCGTCGGTACGTGCCGGCGTCACGCGGTCCGAGGGAGGCGGCGGTCTCGGCGACGGAGCGGGAGAGGACGGCGGCGGTGCCGTCGTCCCAGGGGTGGGCCATGGGCAGTTCCGGGTGCAGCCACTCCAGGCCGTGGCGGTCCAGCGGCATGGTCCGGAAGACGGGCGAGCCGACGCCCAGCGGGTGCACGGCGGAGCAGGGGTCGTGCCGGAAGCCGGGCAGTGTCAGTTCCTCGGTGCGGGCACCGCCGCCGACGGTGGACTTCGCCTCGAACACGGCGACGGAGAAGCCGCGTCGGGCGAGCTCCACGGCGGCGGTCAGTCCGTTGGGTCCCGCCCCCACGACGACGGCATCGAGCATCGACGGCACCTTCGGACTCCTTCGTCAGCCGATGGCCAGGGGCCAGGGGTCTCCCAGCATATTCCCGGCCCCGTACGGCACTTAGCGGCCCCCGAGCAGTGACCGGATCCTGGCGGCCGTCGCGGCGTCACGGGCCGCGGTGAACGGCAGGGTGTTGCCACCGGTGATGCGGAAGGGCTCGCCGGTGAGGGTCAGGTCGGCGCCGCCCGCCTCGGTGACCAGGAGCAGTCCGGCGGCGTGGTCCCACGCGTACTCCCAGCTGAAGGCGACGCCATCGAGCCGGCCGCGGGCGACGGCCAGGTATTCCAGGCCGGCGGAGCCGCAGGGGCGGGGGCTGACGCCCTCGGTGCGCAGTCCGAGCAGGGCGCGCTTCTGGTCCGGGGTGGTGTAGTCGGGGTGGGAGGTGGCGACCTCCAGGACCGCTCCGGGAGCGGGCGCCCCGGACCGTATCGCCGCTCCGTTGAGCGTGGCGCCGCGGCCGCGCACGGCGACGGCGAGCTCCTCCAGTGCGGGGGCGTAGGTCCACGAGGCGAGGACCTCGCCGCGGCGGGCGAGGGCGACGAGCGTGCAGAAGCCGGCCTCGCCGCGGACGAACTGGCGGGTGCCGTCGACCGGGTCGACGATCCACACCGGCGCGTCGCCCTTGATGGCCTCGTAGACCGAGGGGTCGGCGTGCACGGCCTCCTCGCCGACGACCACGGAGCCGGGCAGGAGGGCGGTGAGGGAGCTGGTGAGGTGGGCCTCGGCGGCCCGGTCGGCGACGGTGACGAGGTCGTGCGGCCCGTTCTTCTCGACGATCTCGTCGGCGCCGAGCTGGCGGAAGCGCGGCATGATCTCGGCGGCGGCGGCCTTGCGGACCGCCTCCTCCACCTCGGTGGTGCCGCCGGCGAGGACGTGGTCGAGGAAGTCGGTGACGTCGGTGTGTCCGCTCATGTGACCAGCCAAGCACACCCGACTGACATTCCGGCGGCCTTGCGGCGACCTGTGGACAACCGGCGGACGACCCCCGGCCCGCGCGTACCCTTTGATCGAGTTCACCCTGTGTTCCACCCCTTGTACCCCCAGGGAGGGTCCGTGCACGGCGAGTACAAGGTCCCGGGCGGCAAGCTGGTCGTCGTCGACCTCGACGTGGAGGACGGCGTGCTGCGCCGGGTCCGGGTCGCGGGCGACTTCTTCCTGGAGCCGGACGAGGCGATCCTGGCGATCGACCGTGCCCTGGAGGGCGCTCCCGCCGACACCGACGCCGCCGGTCTGGCGGCCCGGATCGACCAGGCGCTGCCACCCGGCACGGAGATGTTCGGTCTGACCACGGAGGGCGTCGGCGTCGCGGTCCGCCGGGCGCTCGCGCACGCCACGGACTGGACGGACTACGACTGGCAGCTGATCCACGAGCCGCCGCGGCCGCCCGCCCTGCACATGGCGCTCGACGAGGTCCTCACGGCGGAGGTGGCGGCCGGGCGCCGCCCGCCGACGCTGCGGGTCTGGGAGTGGGGCGCCCCCGCCGTCGTCATCGGCAGCTTCCAGTCCCTGCGCAACGAGGTGGACCCGGAGGCGGCGGAGCGGCACGGCATCGAGGTGGTCCGCCGGATCAGCGGCGGCGGCGCCATGTTCATCGAGCCGGGCAACACCATCACGTACTCGCTCTCGGTCCCCGACGCCCTGGTGAAGGGCCTCTCCTTCACCGACAGCTACGCGTATCTCGACGACTGGGTGCTCGGCGCGCTCGGCGACATGGGGATCAAGGCCTGGTACCAGCCGCTGAACGACATCGCCACGGACGCGGGGAAGATCGCGGGCGCCGCCCAGAAGCGCGTGGTCGCGGGCGAGGGCGCGGTGCTGCACCACGTGACGATGGCGTACGACATCGACGCCGACAAGATGACGGAGGTGCTGCGCATCGGCCGCGAGAAGCTGTCCGACAAGGGCACCGGGAGCGCCAGGAAGAGGGTGGACCCGCTGCGCCGCCAGACCGGTCTGCCGCGCGAGGCCGTCATCGACCGCATGATCGCCTCCTTCCGCGACCGGTACGGCCTGACGGAGGGCCGGGTCACGGAGGAGGAGCTGGCGCGGGCGAAGGAGCTGGCGGAGTCCAAGTTCAAGGCCCGTGAGTGGACCGCGCGGGTGCCGTAGCGGTGACCGCGAGGAGCCGTGGGGCCGCCCCGCAGGCCGTGTCTTTCGGATCTTGCCGGGCTCGCGACTCCCCCAGAGCTTCGCCTGGGAGGTGCCCCCATGCGCACGCACGCTCGCCGCGTTGTCGTCGGTCGCCGATGTCCCCCAGGCTCCGCCCGGGAGGTGCCCCCACCGCATGGACTCCCTCCTCCGCCTTGCGATCGCACGCACCAGACGCCGCTCCCTGATCCGGCCTGATCCAAAAGACACGGCCTAGGCTCCCTCCATGCGGATCGATCACCCGGTGCGGCCGGGGCTGCGGATGGAGTGCGCGGACGGCGGGCGGCTGGTGCTGGTGCAGGGCGGGCGGCCCGTGCTGTTCGCGCGGCAGCGCGCCACTCACCGCGGGGTGCACTACGCGCGGACCGGGGAGTACCGCTCGCCGCTGGCGCCCGGGCGCGCCGACACGGCCAGGGCCGTCGCCGCGTTCGCCCCGGCGGGGTCGGACGCCTGGACCGAGCGGTGGGCCGCCCACGCGGCGGCGGAGCTGCGCGGGGCGGCCGAGGGGCCGCTGCACGAGGGCGACTGGAATCTGGGCGCGATGACTCCGGGCTGGTTCGTGGACCGCAACTGGGCCAAGCTGCCGGCGCACGATCCCGACCGGGGTCACCTCACCTGGTTCGGGTACGGCGATCCGGACGAGGACGCCCGCGATCTGCTGCCGCTGCGGGCGCTGTCCGCCCCGGACGCGGCCCGGGTGAAGGCGTACCGCCGGCAGTACCGGGAGGGCGTGCTGCCGCCCGTGCTGCTGTGGTGGGTCAGCGGACTGAACTCGCCGGTGGTGCTCGACGGGCACGACCGGCTCGTCGCGGCCCTGGCGGAGGGCGGCCGGCCTGCCGTGCTGCTGGTTTCCCGGGCCGTCGACGCCGCCTATGTGGCGGCGTGCTCCGCCCGGCCGATCGAGGAGTATGAGTACCGGGCGGCAGCGCCGGCAGACGACGATCCGCTGGCCGGGACGAAGGCCGCCATGGCGAGCCGCCGGCTCGCCGACGCCCTGCGGGCGATCGAGCGGACCCCGTGGATCACCCGGGCGTGGCCGCTCGCCGGAGGCGTGGCCGCCTGGGAGCGTTCCGTGGCGGCACACGTGCCGGGGTGGGGGCCGGCGCCCCTGCCCTGATCCGGTGAGGTCAGGCGGCCGGGGTGCGGGCGACCAGGATGAACTCGTTGTACGGGAAGGCCTTGCCCACCGCCCGGGCGAACGGGAACGAGTAGGTGCGCTCCACCGTCAGGCCGACCTTCGTGGCGTGGGCGCGCAGGCCGTCGAAGTCGACGAACCGCACGTGGGTGGCGTCCGTCTTGTAGCCGGCCTCCTGCGGGCAGATCAGCACGACCGAGCCGCCGGGCTTCACCAGCGGCAGGTACTGCTCCAGGATGGAGTTCCCCAGCGCCTCGTCCATGTGCTCCAGGACGTGCGCGCAGAGCAGGCTGTCGAAGGAGCCCGGGCCGCAGTCGGGGGCCTCGGCGAGCTCGTCGGGGGTGTAGGCGGTGAGACCGCGCTCACGGCAGGTGGCGACGGAGGTCGCGTTGTGGTCGACGCCGACGCTGTTGGGACCGCAGTTCAGCAGGTTGCGGCCGATGCCGCAGCCGACGTCGAGCACGCGGCCGAGGGCCAGCCGCTTCAGATTCCAGCGGTACGGGGCCTGCGTGGGCAGCAGCCGCTTGATCCCCGAGCTCTCCAGCCGCGCGAGCCGCTGGGTGTAGTCGGAGGATTCCGTGCCGGACATCGACGACCGCCTTCTGTTGTGCCCTGACCCTGGTCTTCTGAACCGTGGTGTCGTGATCCGCCGCGCCGCGATCATGTGACCTGCTGTGGCCGACCCCGTCGGGGCAGGCTATGCCATGACGTCGGGCCGGTAAAGATCGATCGGCGCCCCGTCGTACGCTGGGTCGGTCATCCCGTACGTGAGGGGCAGGAGGCCGAGGTGGCCGAGACGGCGTTGGCCGAGGTGATGGCCGAGCTGGCCGCGCTCGAGGACCCGAAGGCGCGCGCGGTGAACGAGCGGCACGGCGACGATCACGGGGTGAACCTCGGCAGGCTGCGCGCGCTGGCCAAGCGGCTGAAGACGCAGCAGGAGCTGGCGCGCCGGCTCTGGGACACGAGTGACACCGCGGCCCGTCTGCTGGCCCTGCTGATCTGCCGCCCGAAGGCCTTCGAGCGGGACGAGCTGGACGCCATGGTGCGCGAGGCACGAGCACCCAAGGTGCTCGACTGGCTCGTGAACCACGTGGTGAAGAAGAGCCCGCACGCGGAGGAGCTGCGGCTCGCCTGGTCGGCCGACCCCGATCCGGTGGTGGCGAGCGCCGGCTGGGCGCTGACCGCCGACCGCGTGGTGAAGAGGCCCGAGGGCCTCGACCTCGGGGGCCTGCTCGATGTCATCGAGGCGGAGATGAAGGACGCCCCGGAGCGTCTGCAGTGGGCGATGAACACCTGTCTGGCCCGGATCGGCATCGAGCACGCCGGGCTGCGCGCCCGTGCCGTCGGCATCGGGGAGCGCCTGGAGGTGCTGAAGGACTACCCCACCTCCCCGGGCTGCACGTCTCCGTTCGCCCCGGTCTGGATCGCCGAGATGGTGCGCCGGGCGGCTGCGGCCGGCTGACGTCCGTGCGCCGTGGGGAGGCGCGATGAGTTCCGCCGGGCCGGGGAGTCTGCCCTTCGCAGTCGACAGCTCCGGAGGAACTCATGACACAGCTGCTGAGAGTCCAGAATTTCACCGTCTCGAGTGACGGCATCGCCGCCGGGGAGGACCAGAGCTTCGAGCGGCCGTTCGGTCATGTCGATCCCGAGCGGCTGTTCTCGTGGGCCGGTGCCACGGCGAGCTGGCCCATGCGCACGGACCCCGGGGGCAGCCGGGGGCTCGACGACTACTTCACTCGAGACTTCGCGCGGAACATCGGCGCCGAGATCATGGGGCGCAACAAGTTCGGCCCGCAGCGCGGGCCCTGGCAGGACGACGAGTGGCGGGGCTGGTGGGGGGACGAGCCCCCGTTCCGTACTCCGGTGTTCGTCATGACCCACTACCCGCGTCCCTCCTTCACGCTCTCCGACACGACGTTCCATTTCGTGGACGCCGACCCGGCCACGGTCCTGGAGCGGGCGCGGGAGGCGGCGCGGGGCAAGGACGTCCGGCTCGGTGGCGGGGTGACGACCATCCGGGAGTTCCTCGACGCCGACCTCGTCGACACGCTGCACGTGGCGGTCGCGCCGGTGAAGCTCGGGTCGGGGCTGCGGCTCTGGGAGTCCCCCGACGAGCTGCTCGACCGGTTCCGTCTGGAGGTCGTGCCCAGCGCGAGCGGGATGACGCACCACCTGTTCTGGAGGAGGTGACTCCGCGAGGACGCGCCGCGTGAACGGGTGCGCCGGCCACGGTCGGCGCACCCGTTCGCGTCAAGTTACGGCCGATTCCATTCGAAAACCCTTCGCACGAAGGGGTGTTGAGGGGTTCCGTTCACTTGACGCCATTACTCTCCATTGACCTGCCCTTGAACTTGCTTTGGTGAACCGGGTGACGGTCGATCGGAGGGAGGCCCGTGCTCGCGACAGCGGTGGTCCGTGTGTCCACGGTGGTGCGTACGGCTCCGCTCCTCCTCCTCGCGCTCACCCTCGCCCTTCTCTGCGGCGCCTGCGCCGTGTCGGCACCGGCCGACGCGGCGAGGGCTGCCGGGGCCGCGCAGCCGCGCCTCCAGCAGCTCGGGGCCGGGCCGGACCCGGCGTACGAGATCAGCTCTCCCGGGGACGGCGAGGGCGAGACCCCGGACGGTGCCGCCGCGCACCGGGACCGGCGCCGAGCCGCCCTCGCTCCGGCCGGACCGGCCGGTCAGCCCGGACCCCCGGCGGCGGCCGTTCCCACATCGCCGCGCACCGACCCTCCGGCCGGGCACCGGGGAACCCCGGACAGCCGTCCGAGACCCCGGGCCGCCACCGACCCCGCCGTGCTCCAGGTGTTCCTGTGCTGACAGGCGAAGAAACGTCCATGCGCCGACCTGTCAGTCCGACGCGCCCCTACGGCGCGCCAGGAGGAAACATCCATGCAGCCCCTCATCGACAACGCCCGCCGATTCGGACAGCGCCCTGAGGAGTTCGCCCCGCACGCCGCGGGCCAGTCCCCGGCCGTGCTGTTCATCACCTGCTCCGACTCCAGGGTCGTCCCGGCCCTGATCACCGGAGCCCGACCCGGGCAGCTCTTCGAGCTGCGCACGGCGGGGAACATCGTGCCCCCGTACGCCAGCGGCAGCCCCACCGGGGAAGCCGCCACCATCGAGTACGCGGTCGAGGTCCTCGGCGTCCAGGACGTCGTCGTCTGCGGCCACTCCCACTGCGGCGCCGTGGGCGCCCTCGTCCGGGGCGACGACCTCAGCGCCGTACCGGCCGTACGCGACTGGCTCGCCCACGCCGCGCCGGAGGGCGCCGACGGGCGTCCCGACGACCCGGCCGTCGCCGACGCCGTACGCGGTCACGTCCTCGCCCAGCTGCTCCGACTGCGCTCCTACCCCTGCGTCGAGCGGCGCCTGGCGGACGGCCGGCTCCGGATGCGCGGCTGGTACTACGAGGTGCACACCGGTGCCGTACACGAGTACCGGCCGCAGACCGACTCCTTCGAGACCCTGTGAGGGGGAGGATCCGCATGTCCCAGCCCCGTTCCCTCCCTCGATTCCCCCATCTGCGGCAGGACTTCGCCGCGTCGCTCGTCGTCTTCCTCGTGGCCCTGCCGCTCTGCATCGGTGTGGCCGTCGCCTCCGGCGTGCCGGCCGAACTCGGCCTGATCACCGGCATCGTGGGCGGCCTCGTCACCGGTGTGATGCGCGGCAGCAGCCTCCAGGTCTCGGGGCCCGCCGCCGGGCTCACCGTGCTCGTCCTGGAAGCGGTCCGTTCCTTCGGGCTGCCCGCCCTCGGCGTGATCGTGCTCCTCGCCGGACTCCTCCAGATCGCCATGGGCGTCCTGCGGTGGGGGCGCTGGTTCCGTGCCATCTCCCTGTCCGTCGTGGAGGGGATGCTCGCGGGCATCGGTCTGATCATCATCGCCGGCCAGCTCTACGCGGCGGCCGGCGTCACCGCCCCCGCCTCCGGGCTCGACAAGCTCACGGGCCTGCCGGCCGCCCTGGGGAAGGCCGTCGGCAGCACGACGGCCCTCGCGTCGCTCGCCGTCGCCGCCGGCACCGTCCTCGTCGTCGTGGTCTGGCAGCGGCTGCCCCGCCGGGCGCGGGCGGTGCCCGGTGCGCTGGCGGCGGTCGCACTGGCCGCGCTGGTGACCGCACTTGTCGACCTGCCGGTCGCGACCGTCCGGGTGAGCGGCGTCTTCGACGCGGTGCGGCTGCCCGGCGCCGACTCCTTCTCCTCGCTCGCCGAGCCCGCCGTGCTCGGCACGGTCCTCGCGTTCGCGCTGATCGCGTCGGCCGAGTCGCTGTTCAGCGCGGCGGCCGTCGACCGGCTGCACGCGGGGCCGCGCACCGACTACGACAGGGAGCTCGTCGCCCAGGGAGCGGGCAACGCCCTGAGCGGTCTGCTCGGCGCCCTGCCGCTGACCGCGGTCATCGTGCGCAGCTCGGCCAATGTCGGGGCGGGCGCCCGGACGAAGGCGTCCCGCGTCCTGCACGGGCTGTGGCTGCTGCTCTTCGCCGCCCTGCTGCCGGCGGTCCTCGCGTACATCCCGCTCGCGGCCCTCGCCGGGATCCTCGTCCACGCCGGCTGGAAACTGATCCCGTTCCGGGGCGTGGCGTCGCTGTGGCGCGCCCACCGCGGCGAGGCGCTGGTCCTCGTCGCGACGGCCGTCGCCATCGTCGCCGTCGGCATGTTCGAGGGGGTCCTGGTCGGGCTCGTGCTGTCGGTGGCGAAGGCCGCGTGGGAGGCATCCCATCTGCGGGTGGAGCACAGCGACGAGGAGGAGGGACCGCTGCAGGTGCGGCTCTTCGGGACGATCACCTTCCTGAAGCTGCCGCAGATACTCGACAACCTGGAGAGTCTGCCCCCAGGCCGCCGGGTCGTGCTCGACCTCTCCGGGGCCCATCACGTGGACCACGCCTGCCGGGCCGCGCTGGAGGCCTGGGCCGAGCGGCACGGTGCGGAGGAGCCGGGTCCGGACAAGGGCCCGGCCCCGACCCTGGACGCGGACGCGGGCCCGGACGCGGACCCGGCCCCTGATCCGGACGGGGATCCGGCAGGGTCGGTGAGCGCCTCGCGCTGACGGCGGTCGCCGGTCGGAAGGAGCGGCGGCTTCGGCCGCCGCTCCTGAGCGGGCACCAGGTCGGAGACGCGTTCTCCTCGCGTGCCCGCAGCGCAAGCGGATCGGTCGGTCCGGGCGCGGGTCTCCCCTAGGCGGGCACGGGCCGCCACGCCGCGCGCCGTGCCCGGGACGGCCCGCTCCCGGGTCCGGCGGCGGTGCCGGTGCCGAGCGCGGTCGCGCGGTGTGCGCTGGGGCTGACGCCGTAGGCGTCACGGAAGGCCCGGCTGAAGGCGCTGGCGTTGGGGAAGCCCCAGCGGGAGGCGATGACCTGGACGCTGTGGTGGCGCAGCTCCGGGCGGGCGAGGTCGGCGTGGCAGCGTTCGAGCCGGTCCCGGCGGATGAGCGCCGCGACGCTGGCGGGCTGGTCGCTGAAGAGCTCGTACAGGGTGCGCAGGGACATGTGGTGCCGGTCGGCGATCGTCTGCGGCGTCAGGTCCGGATCCCCGAGGTTGTGCGCGATGAAGCTGTGGATCCGCTTCAGCGTCGCCTGCGCCCGGGTCTCCCCCGGTTCCTCGTCCAGGGCCCCGAGCCACTGGGCGAGGCATGCGGTGACCAGGTCGAGGGCGATGGATCCCATACGGCTCAGCTCCTCGGGCCGGCAGTCCGCCCCGTGCGTGAGCAGCGTGCCGAGGAAGCCGGCGAGGACCGCGCCCGTACCGCCGCTCGTCGGGATGGGCCGCCCCAGAAGCGGGTCCACGCGGTCCGGGCGCAGGGGCAGGGAGGGCCGGGGGATGTGGAGCACGACGGTCCGGACGAACTGCCCGGCCGCAGGGGCGATGCCGCTCCCCGTCGGACACGTGGAGTCCGTCAGCACCAGACTGTCCGTGGCCCCGGCAGCCCCCGTGATGCCCGCGTCCTCCTCGGCCCCCGGGGCCCCCTCGTTCTCCGGGCCTCCCGCGGCACCGGTGGCCGGTGCCCCGGTACCGGACAGGGCGGTCCGGTGGCCCCGTTCGGTCACCCACGCCAGCATGTACTCCTCAGGATCACCCTGCCGGACATGCGCGGGCGAGCGGTGGCCGCGCGCCGGCGAGAAGTCGAATGCGGTCAGCCGTAAGGGACCCAGTCCCAGAGTCATGACCTCGGCACGGAAGTCGGCCGTCCACTCGGTCCTGAGCCTGCCCGTCATAAGCCCGCCGGACACCGTCTCCCGCAGCCATTCGAAGCGATCCCCCGACGACACGCCGGAATCCCGAATGCTTGACCAGCTCACCATTCCCCCTAATTCCACGGTGTGAAAACACACCGCTCCCCCGAGCAGCGCTCCCCGCGCCGTCACCGCGTCTCCTCTGTGTGTCCGAGCAGTGACGATGACCTAGGATCACCGCAGCCCGCTATCGTGCGGCTAGCGCGACGGCCTTCACGGCCGGCGGTTAAACGGGGGATTTGATGGAAATCCGGCTCTTGGGCCCGATCGAGATATTCAGCGACGGCAGACAGGTCGCCATATCCGCTTCCAAGCAGCGTGACCTGCTGGCCATTCTCGCGACTCGACCGGAGTCCGTGGTCACGGTCGACGAGCTGATGGACGGCCTCTGGGGAGAAACACCGCCGAAGACCGCGCGGACGACTTTGCACAATTACATTCGAAGACTGCGGCACACGCTGGACACCGTTCCGGGACAGGCGTCCGTGCTGCACACGGCGAGCCGCGGTTACACCCTGCGGGTGTCGCCGGCGCACGTGGACGTGCACCGCTTCGAGGAAGGGGTGCGGCAGGCCGTCGAGGCCCGGTCCCGCGCGGAGCTGAGCCGGGCGTCGGCGCTGTTCCGCGAGGCACTGGGGCGGTGGCGTGGCACCGCCTTCGAGGGGACCTCGTCCCCGTTGCTCGCGCACATCGTCCGCCCCCGGCTGGAGGAGGCGCGGGTCTTCGCCTTCGAGAGTCTGGTGGACACCGACCTCGCGCTCGGACGTCACCGTGCCCTGCTGCCCGAGCTGCGACGAGAGGTGGAGCGGGATCCGCTCCGCGAGGGACTGCGTTCGCGCTACATGATCGCGCTGTACCGGGCGGGCCGCCGTGCGGAGGCCCTCGCCGCCTACCGGGAGGGCCGCCGTGTCCTCGTCGCGGAACTGGGTCTCGAACCCGGCGAGGAGCTCAGGAGGCTGGAGCGGGCGATCCTGGCCGACAGCCCGGACCTGGCGACCGAGGCGGCGACCCCCTCCTGCGCTTCACCGCTCTCCGGCCCGCCGGAGCAACTCCCCGCGGACATACCCCGGTTCGTCGGCCGGCAGGATCAGCTCGACGCCCTCGACGCCTGGGCACGCGCGAAGGGCACCGCCGGTCCGGTCCTCGTCACGTCCCTCGACGGGCACGGGGGCATCGGCAAGACCGCCCTGGCCGTGCACTGGGCGCACTCCGCCCGCCGCTCCTTCCCCGACGGCCGGCTCTTCGCCGATCTGGGCGGCCACTCCCCTGCGGGGCCCGCGAGCCCGCGGAGGTACTCGGGCGGTTCCTGTCGGCCCTGGGCGTTCCCCGGGAGAGCATCCCCCACGACCTCGACGGCGCCGTCGCCCTCTACCGGACCATGATGGCGGGCAGACGGATGCTCGTCCTGCTGGACGACGCGCGCGACGCCGAGCAGGTGCGTCCGCTGCTGCCGGGCAGCCCGGAGTCCCTGACCCTGGTCACCAGCCGGAGGCGCATCGCCGGCCTGGTGGTCCGCGACGGTGCCCAGTGGCTGCCCGTGCAGCCGCTGTCTCCGGAGGAGGCCGGAAAGCTCCTGGCGGCCGCCCTGGGCGACCGGCGCGTCGCCGCCGAGCCGCGGGAGGCGGCCCGGCTGGGCGCGCTCTGCTCGTACACCCCTCTGGCCCTGCGGATCGCCGCGGTCAACGTGCTCGGGATGGCCGCGAGCCCGACGCCGATCGCGGACTACGTGAGCCGGCTTCTCGACGAGGACCGCCGGCTGACGCGGCTCAGCGTCGAGGAAGACGAGCTGAGCTGCATGAAGGCCGTGTTCTCACTGTCCTACGCGCTTCTGTCGGCGGACGAGCGGCTCGTGTTCAGGGCCGGCTCGCTGGTGGCCGGTCCGTCCTTCACCGTCGACGCCGTCGCCGCCATGCTCGACTGGCCGCCGCAGCGTGCGACGCAGGTCCTGAAGCGTCTGACCGCCGCCCGGATGCTCGAACCCGCCGACGGGCAGGCCTATGCGTTCCACGACCTTCTGCGGCTGTTCGCCGGTCGGTGCGCCGCGGAGGACGGGGCCGACGGCTGGGACCGCGAGGAGTCCCTCGACCGGTTGTACGCCTTCTACGTGGCCGTGTCCGACCGGGCGGCCCGGCAGCTGTACGCCGAGAAGATCCGGGTCACCGAGGACCTGCCCGCCTCGCCCGTGGGTCCTCCGATCGCGGACCCGGCCGCCGCCGGCGACTGGCTGGAGCGTGAACTCGCCGGTCTGGTGGGGGCGGTGCGGCGCGGCCTCGGCCTGGGGCGGGTCCGGCCGGTGTGGCAGCTGTGCGACATCCTGAGGGGCTATTTCTGGCTCTGCCGCCGGAGCGCCGACTGGATCGTGGTGTCCCGGTGCGGGGTGGAGGCGGCGAGGGCGGACGGTCACGTCCTCGGCGAGGCGGTGGCCCTGATGAGTCTCGGCGACGCGCACCGCAGCGTGGGGCGGTACGGCGAGGCGCGGCGGCACTACGAGGAGATGCTCCGTCTGGTGGAGCGGGAGCGGCAGCCGGAATGGCGCGCGCAGGCGCTCAACAGCCTGGGGCTGGTGTACATCCTGACGGGCCGTCTGCGGGACGCCGGATGCCACCTCGAAGAGGCGCTGGGCTCGCTGCCGGACGACCTGCGGTGGCGCCGGCTCCGGTTCGTCATCGCGGAGGGGATCCTGGCCCGCGAACGGGGGTCGCTGGCCGAGGCGGAGTCCCTCCACACCGAGTCCCTCGCGGTCTCGCGGTCCCACGGACTGCACGGGCCGGAGTCCGTCTCCCTGGCCAACCGGGGCGAGACCCGGCTCCTTCTCGGTGATCTGGACGGTGCCCTGGACGACCTCACGACGGCGCTCGCCCTGCACCGGCAGGCCGTCAACCGCGGCAGCGAGGCCGAGTTGCTGAGGGATCTCGCGGAGCTCCACCGGCTGCGCGGCGACACCGGGTCCGCCCTGGATCTCGTCGGTGCGGCGCATCGGCTCGCCGCCGAGATCGGCGACGGCCGCCTCGAGTCCTCGGTGCTCCACACCCTGGGCAGTGTCCATCTGGCGAGGGGCGACCTCGCGACGGCGGCGGGGCACTTCGCCGACGCCCTGCGCGTCGCGGGCGAGGTCGGGGCCCGGGTCACGGAGACGATGGCCCTGCACGGCCAGGCCGAAGCGCTGTTGCTCCAGGGCGACACCGCCGGGGCGCACCCCCTCGTCCACCGGGCGCTGGAGTGTGCGCACCGCGGGGGGTACCGCGTCTGGGAGGGCAAGGCGCGTGTGCTGCTCGCGCGGTGGCTCCTGAGTCAGGGCGATCCCGCCGGCGCCGTACGGGAGGCGGAGGAAGCCGTGTCGATCCAGGAGAGCACCGGCCACCGGCTCGGCGCGGCCGCGGCGCGCGCGGTCCTCGATCGGGCGCGGACCGCTCCCACCGGCCGGGAGGCGTCCTGCGGGGGCGCGGAGCTCGCCTGCGGGATGCCTCGTGCCCGGCGGGCCGGCCGGTGACGGGTCAGGAGGCGGAACCGGCGGGGATGGGGCCGACGGCGGTCCAGCCGTTCGGGCCCGAGGGGTCGCCGCCGTTGTAGAGGTACGGGTGGGTGGTGCCGTCCGCGGTGGTGTGGAGGTAGTCGGCGTGGGTGTCCGCGTCGAGGTCGGCGAGGTGGACCCGGGTGTGGTCGGTGGTGACGCCGGTCGCGGTGCGGCCGAGGTACCGCCAGCCGCCGTGGCCGTCGCCGCCCCGGTTGAGGTAGGTGGTGACACTGCCGTCGGGGGCGATGGCCCAGTAGTCGGCGCGGCCGTCACCGTCGCAGTCCGCGAGGCGGACGCGGGTGCGGTCGGTGGTGGTGCCCGTGGCTATCCGGCCGATGTCGACCCAGCCGCGGGCCCCGGCCGGGTCGCCGCCGCGGTTGAGGTGGACGTTGACGGCCCCGTCGTCGGCGATGGTCCAGTAGTCGGCGCGGCCGTCGCCGTCGTGGTCGGCGAAGCGGACCTGCTCGTGGCGGTTGGTGGTGCCCCAGGCGACCTGGCCGAGGTTCCGCCAGCCGTTCGGCCCGCTGGTGTCGCCGCCCTGGTTGAGGTAGACCGTCACCCCGCCGCCGGGCGCGATGAGGACGTAGTCGGCGCGGCCGTCGCCGTCGAAGTCGGCGAGCCGCACGCGGGTGCGGTCGGTGGTCAGCCCGGTCGCCACCTGCCCGATGTCCCGCCAGGTCGGCGTCCCGTCGGCGGCGGCTCCGGTGTTGAGGCGGGCGCGTACCGCGCCGTTGTCGGCGATGGACAGGCGGTCGGTGCGGCCGTCGCCGTCGAAGTCGGCCCAGCGCACCGCACCGGTGCCGCCGGACTCGTTCCCGGCCCGGGGCGCGGCGGGCTGCCGCATCCAGCCGGCGTCGAAGGCCGCGGTGAACGCCTGGTGGTAGGCGTCGGCGATCTTGCGGTATCCGGCGTCGTTGGGGTGCAGTCGGTCCGGGAGTTCGGTGGCCACGTCGAGGCGGGGCGGGGCGACGTACCGGAAGGGGCGGCCCGCCGCCCGCAGCACCGGCTCCCGCTCGCTGAGGACGGTGTTGAACGCGCTGGTGCGCTCCTCCTGGCCGGGGGTGTCGGTCAGCAGTCCGAGGACGATGACGGTGGTCCCGGGTCTGTTGGTCTGGATGCGGTCGACCAGGGCGAGGAGCCGGTGGGCGGCGTCGACCGGATCGGCGCCGTGCCACTTCAGGTCGTTGATGCCGAGGTGCAGCAGGACGACGCCGGGGCGTGCGGCGTCCTGCCACCGGTCGATCTCGCCACGGATCCCGTCGATGGTCCAGCCGCCGTGGCCCTCGTTGTCCGGGTCGCCCGCCGCTCCGAAGGAACCGGAGCCGACGAAGTCGGCGGTGTAGTGGCTCTGGCCGGCCAGGGACTGCCAGAGCGGCGCGCGGTAGCCGGCGCCGGTGGTGCTGCCCTCTCCCGCGGTGATGGAGTCGCCGAGCGGCATGACCCGTACGACGGGCGGGGCCGGCGGGACCGCCGCCGCGGCGGAGGTGCTCGGTCCGACGACGGCGACGGCGGTCGCGAGGGCGACGGTGACGGCGGTCGCCGCGGCACCGCGGGAGACGAGGCCGTGCCTGGTCCTGGTCATGCTGGTTCTCCTGCTCGTGGTGGTGGTCGTGCCGATCATGGGCCCTCACCGGTCGGAAACGCGAAGGGGGCGGCGTGCCGGAGCACGCCGCCCCCTGAGGAAGGGTCAGGGACGCTGCCACTTCGTGTTGGAGCCGCCGTTGCACTCCCACAGGCCCAGGTAGGAGCCGTTGGCCGTGGCCTGGCCCCAGACGTTCATGCACTGGCCCGGGTTGAGGGAGGCGGTGACGGTGTTGTCGGTGGTGAAGTTCCACTTCTGCTCGGCGCTGCCGTCACACGGAACGACCGACACCCGCGCGCCCTGGTTGGCGCCCTTGTCCGCGGTCAGGCACTTGTCGCCGCCGACCCGCAGCTCCTTGGCCGCGGTCAGCTCCCACTGCTGGTTGGCGCCGCCCCAGCAGTCCCAGATCTGGGCGCCGGTGGTGCCGTTCCAGTCCAGGCAGCGGCCGGAGCCGTCGCCGCGGAGCGTGCTGCTGGCCCACCGCTCACCGCCGCCGTTCGCCCAGCGGACGACCAGGCTGCCGTTGTTCTCGAGGGTGGCGTAGCTGGCGCCGTTCCAGGTCTGGGTCGACCACAGGGCGCCGCCCTTGCCCTCGCCGCCGTCCTTCTTGTAGAGGACGAGGTTGCCGTCGCCCTGCATGTGCAGGTACGAGTACCAGTTCCAGGTGACCTTGTTCCACAGCTCCCGGCCGGTGGCGGCCTCACGGAGCTGGACGTTGCCCTGGATGTCCATCAGCAGCACGTTCCGGCCGTTGGTGAGCCAGGAGCCGGGCATCAGCCGGCTGCCGGCGGCGAGCCTGTCCCCGCGGGGGTAGGTGTCGCTGTGCCACAGGTGACCGCCGATGCCGTGGCCGCCGTCCTTGGTGTAGACGACGAGGTTGGCGTCCGCCTGCAGCTCGAGGCGGGCGTCGGCGTTGTTCCACGTGTGGGTCGACCACAGGGCGCCGCCCTTGCCCTCACCGCCGTCCTTCGTGTAGACGACGAAGTTGCCGTCGGCCTGCATCTTGGCGTAGGCGCCGGGGTTGCCGCCCGTGTTGGAGGCCCACAGCACGCCGCCCATTCCGTGGCCGCCGGTGCGGTGGTAGATGACCAGGTTGCCGTCGGCCTGCATGGAGAGCCGCGCGTTCTGCGACGAGATCGTCTCGCCGGACCGCAGGGTCTGCCCGGCCTTGACGACGACCGGGCGCTGCTTGACGGAGTCGATCCAGGAGCCGAGGCCGTCGACACGGGCGGAGATCGCGCCGGTACGGGTCTCGGCCGCGTCGATGCCGAGACAACCACCCTGCCAGGAGCGGGAGTTCACGCCGACGAGTCGGCCGTCGGCGTCCAGCAGCGGGCCGCCGGTGTCGCCCTTGCAGATCGCGTCCGTGCCCTTGCCCGTGATGCCGAGCGTGGTCGCGTCCGAGGTGGTGACGCCGAACGCGGCGGTGTGGAGCTTGTCCGGGACCCAGGCCGTCCTGGTGCGGCCGAAGCCGGCCGCCGTCACGTCGGTGCCGGCGGCCGGGACGGTGCCGGCCAGGGTGACGGGCCCCAGGCCGGTGGCCGGGGTGGCCAGACGGACCAGGGCGACGTCACGGTCGGTGCGGGGGACGACCTCGGTCACGCCGATGGTCCTGCCGTCGCTCAGTGTCACGGTGGTGGGGACGAACGGCCGGCCGGCCGGGACGTCGCCTCCGATGACGGGGGCGAGGCAGGCGGCGGCGGTGGTCAGCCACAGCTCGTCCACGAGCGTGGCGGTGCAGGCCCGGCTGTGGGGCCATTCGCCGACGGACAGCTGTGCGGTGTGGGCGAGCGTGCCGGCGGCCGCGGGCGCGCCGGCGGCGGCCTGCGCGGTGCCGGTGAAACCCGCGAGCGCGAGGGGGGCGGAGAGGAGAGCCGCGCCGAGGGCGGCCCGTATCGGGGACGGTGTGGAGTGCGGACGCTTCATTTCACTTCCTGGAAGCACGGCGATGAGTCGAGGGCCGCGGCGTGTCCCGGCCGGTGACGGCATGGGGGACGAAGGCGCCGGCCTTCGCGGTGAGTCGTTCGGGGCGGGCGGGTCCGCGCGGCGAGGGCCTGCGCGGAGGGTGCGCCTACTTGGCGGTGCGGATCTCCATGAGCATGAAGTCGCGGCCCTGCTCGTCGGCGCTCTCGCCGACCGGGGTCCACGCGTTCTTGTTGACGTCGAACGTCTTCTCCTCCGTGCCGACGGTCATGTCGACCTGCGCGGAGTAGGCGTTGCCCTTGACGGCGAAGACGGCGGGGATCTCCAGGGCCAGGTAGCCCCGGGTGCCGGAGACCTTGAAGCAGATCTTCTCCTTCTCGCGTGACCAGACCTCCATCAGGTCGGTCGCGCTGCCGCAGTCGGCGAGGAGGATGTGGCCGTCGCCCCGCTTGAGGACGATGTTGCGCTCGGCGAGGATCTTGTCGGCGTGGGGGTAGCCGAAGTCCTCGATGGCACGACCGGGTCCCTCCTCCGCGATCGGCTTCATGGCGGTGCCGCCCGGACCGGCCGCGCCGGCGCCGCCGGTGATGCCGCCCGCCACCGCCAGCCACGCCAGGGCGCCGGCGCCGAGGGCGGTGCCGATCGTGCGGACGACTGCTCTGCGTACCTTCATTGCTTTCCTCTTCTCGGGTTCCGGAAGACCGTCCGGAACGGGTGTCGACAGGGATGTCGGTGCGCTCCCGCGCCGGCGGCTCCGCTAGCTCAGCCAGCTGGTGATCGTCGACACGGCATTGCGTCCGATCGACGAGATCTCCTTGACCAGGTGCGGGACGCCGGGGGCCTTGGCGAGGAGTCCGCCCGTACCGCCGGTGATGACACTGAGAGCCGTCGTGCCGAGCGACTTCTTGAACTCGCTGCTCGTCCAGCCGTAGCCGAAGCCGGTGAAGACCGTGTTGGCCACGTCGAGGGTCATGGTGACGGCGCCGAAGCCCCTCGATGCCATCAGAAGGAACGGGGCGGCGGGCAGGCCGACGCCGGTGAAGCCGGCCGCCACTCCGGCGACGCCGAGTCCGACGCCGGCCCAACCGGTCCAGATGGCCCATTCGTTGGTGCGCTTGGCCCACTCCTTAGGGTCCGTCGTCCACCAGGACGTGTCGGCCTTGACGCTGTCGTGCTCGGGTGCGTCGGCCGGGTTGACGCCGGCCGCCTGGGCCGCCCGGATCTCCTCGGCCGCCTTCCTGGCCTCCGCCGCCACCTCGGCCGTGCGCTTCTCGATCTCGATGGAGCGGGCCTGGCTCGCGGCGACGGCCGCCTCGTCGGCGTTCTTGCCCGCCTGGATCTGGGAGGCGCGGGCCGAAGCGGCGGACGCCTGCGCGGCGTTGGCGGAGGCGACGGCACTGCGTGCGGAGGCCATCGCGCGGTTGGCGGAGTAGGTCGCCGAGCGCGCGGCGGTACGGGCGACGGAGGCCGCCTGCTTCGCCTGGTCCGCCGAGGCCTGGGCGTTCCGGGCGGACTGCTCGGCCTCGTCGGCGTAGCCGTTCGCCTGCTGGGCGGAGGTGGCGGCCTGGGCGGCCGACTGCTTCGCCCTGTCCGCCCACTGCAGCGCCTCGGTGGCGGCGTTGCGGGCCGTGGCGGCCGCCTCCTGGGCGCGGGCGGCGTCCTCCTGCGCCTTGTTGGCGATCTTCGCGGCTGCGGCGATGGCGCCCTTCATGGCCGCGGCGTGGGTGGCGGAGTCGTGGTCGAGCTGCGCGGTCTTGTACTGGACCGAGGCGACGAAGTTGCGGCGCATCCGCGCCGGTCCCTCCAGCGCGGCCTGGGCGTGCGCCTTGGTGTAGGGGCCGCCGGTCTGGAGGAGGGTCGCGGTGGTCACCGCGTCGTCCTCCCGCTGCGCCTTCTCGAGGGTGACGGTGAGGAACTCGTGGAGTGCCTCGGCGGTCCCGGCGTCGAGGGCCTCGTTCGCCGCCTGGGTGACCGCACGGCCGGGCTTCTCGGCCAGGACGCGCGTGACCGTGACGCGGTTGTCCATCTCCGCGGCCTTGACGGCGCCTGCGGCGAGGAAGGCCCCCACGGCGTTGTCGTCCGCGCTCTCCAGGGCCGCGGTCGCGGCGAAGGCGACGTCCGGGGCGGCGATCCTGGCGAGGTAGAGGGCGGTCTCCCGGTCGTCCTGCCGCTGTGCGATCCGCCGGTCGGTGTCGATCCAGGCGTGGATGTCCGCGTCCTCGCCGGCCAGGGCGAATCGCGCGGCTTCCTGGGACCAGGAGCCCCTGGAGTCCAGCAGGGCGAGGGCGGCCTTCCGCCCGAGCTCGGCGGCGGCCCCCCTGTCCCCCGCCGTGAGGGCCGACTCGGCCCGCGTGATGAGGTCCTTGGTGGCCTGGGCGGTCTGCTCGGCCTGGGTCCGCTTCCGCTCGATCTCCGCCCGCTCCCGGGCTTCGAGCTGCGCGAGCAGGCGCATCTCCTCGATCGCGCGCTGCGTCTCCTCGTCCAGGCGCTGCCACTCGGCCTCGCGGGCGCTCTTCTCCACCGCGATCGCCTGGGCGACCGCCGCGGTGGCCGCGTTCGCGGCCGTGGTGGCCTCGTTGGCGAACTGGGTCGACTTGTTCGCGTGGTCCACCGCCTGGCCCGCGTACTGGACGGCCCACTCGGCGGCGGCCGCGGCCTTGTCGGCGTGGGCGGCCGCGCTGTTGGCGGCGTCCCGGGCGGTGCGCGCGGCCGCGGCGGCGTTGTTCGCCAGGGCCTGCGCCGTGCCGGCGGCGTTGGTCGCGATCTGGGCGTTCGTGCCGGCGATCTGGGCCTGGCGCCTGGCCTCGGCGGCCTCCGCCGAGGCCGACCCGGCGGCCGCGGCCGCGGTGGCCGAGGCGTTCGCGGCGGCGGAGGCGTTGCGTGCGGCGGACGCGGCGGCGTGTCCGGCCGCGGCCGACTGCTCCGAGGCGGTCACGGCGTGTCCGGCGGCCTCGGCCGCGCTCCGGGCCTGCGCCGCGGCGTTACGGGCGGCGACGGCGGCCTCCTTGGCCGCGCCCGACATGGCCTGGTCCTTGGAGGCGTTGATGGCGGCCCGGTACGCCGCCGCTGCGGCGGAGCCGGCGGTGGCGGCCGCCTGGCTCGCGGCCGCGGCGGCGTACGAGGCGCGGCGAGACGCCTGGACGGCCGCGTGGGACGCGTTGATGGCGACGCGCGACGCGTCGGCCGCGCCCTTGGCGGCCTCGCCGGCCTTGCGGGCCGCCCTGCCCGCCTTGGCCACGTCCTCCTGCGCCGCCTGGGCCTCGGCGGCGGCCTTCTCCGCCGCGTCCTTGGCCTTCGCCGCCGCCTCCACGGCGCGGGCGGAGGACTCCTCGGCCTCCTTGGTCTTCGCCTCGGCGTTCCTGCCCTCGCGGCGGACGACGGCGACGAGTTCCTCGATCTTCGCCCGCTCCTGGTCGCGGGCGCGGGCTATGTGCTGACCGGTCTCCAGGAACCATTCGACGTCGGCGGGGGTGCCGTCCAGCGCGCGGGAGGCGTACTTCTGCACCTCCGGGCCGGCGTTCACCATCAGCCGGGAGGTCTCGACGCGCATGTCCTCCAACCGGGCGGTGTACTGCCCCGCGGTGAGGAACGTCTCCAGCGCCGCCTGGGAGCCGTCGGTCAGTGCGGCGTTCCCGGCTCGGTTCACCCCCCGGCCGCCCACGCTCATCACGGTGGTGGTGGCCACGCGCAGGTCCTCCAGGAGGGCTGCCTTGAAGGCGCCCCCGAGGAACGCGGCGATGGCGGGGTCGCCGTTGTCGATGGCGGCGGTGGCCTCACGACGGATTCCCCTTCCGCCCGCGGCGATCGAGGTCATGACCGCGACGCGGTTGTCCTCGGCCGTCTCGACGGCGAGCCGGTGGGTGAGGAAGTTCTCGACGTCGGTGACGGAGCCGGTCAGCGCCGACGCGGCGGCGGCCCGAACCGCCCTGCCACCCAGCAGCCACGCCTTGACGACCTTCGCCCGGTCGGTGTCCGGCAGCAGGAACGGGTCGCCGCCGTCGCCGTCCACCGGCGGGGTGTCGGCCCAGGCGGCCATGGGGTTGAGTACGAGGCTCGTCGCGGCCGCGGCGACCGTGGTGGCCGCGATGGCTCCGAGAACGCGCCGTCTACTCCAAGGATTGGTGTCCAAAACGGTCCTTCGTCGTCGGCTGACAGCAAGGAATGCAGGCCCTCGGCGACGCGTGATCCAGGGTGCTGATGGCGCGCCGCACCCAAGGGGCCCCGTGCGTAAGGCCTTTCCGCGAGCGACGTTCACGCCGTGGCGTTCCTGCTCGCGGCACCGAAGCTATGCGCCGGCGACTGACGGTGGTGTGCGTGGCGTGCGGGATCGATGGACAGTGCGTGCGGCGGTGGCGCGCGAGCGGTCGAGGTGACCGGCGGGGAAGGCGGCGCGCGGGGGCCCGGGGCACACTGTCGGCCGGCATGCCGCCGGGCACGGGCAAGCGGTCCGGGCCTGCCCTCGGACCGGACCGCTCACCGCGTGCTGCTCCTCGCTAGGCCGCTCGGCCCGCCGGGCGGAAGTTGATGCGTTCACGGATGACGGGGAAACCGGCCTTGGCGAAGTTCGCGGCCATGGGGAAGTTGGCCTGGTCCGTGGCTCCGCTGATGAACTCCGCGCCCTGCTCGACGAGGAGGTGGGTGCACTCCGCGAGGAGGTCGTAGGCGTAGCCGTGGCCGCGCTGTTCCGGGATGACTCCGATGAAGCCGATGGTCGGGCCGGAGGGGTTGTGGGCCGGGATGTGGATGCCGGCCAGGTCGCCCTCCGGCGTGTGTGCGGTCTGCCACCATTCCCGTGGGGAGGGGCACCAGTGGAAGAAGTCGAGTTCCTCCTGGGCGGCCTGGTCGAGGCCGCCCTCCTCGATGGCCCTGAGCGCGTGGGCGTCCAGGGTGGCGGAGTGGATGCGGCGCAACGCGTCGAAGAACACGGTGTCGTCGGGTTCGGCGCTGAAGCGCAGGCGTCCGGGCCGCTCGGGCAGACCTCGCTCCGGGGTCCAGCGGTACAGGAAGCGTTCCACCAGGAGTTCGTACCCTGCGGCTCGTGCGGCGGCGAAGCGGGCCTCGGCGCCGGCGCGCAGGTCGGTGTTCTCCCGCCAGCCGGCGGGTAGGTTGATCTCGAGTTCGACCTGCCAGGGAGCGGAGCGCAGGAGTTCGGCCCCGGCCTCTGCCTCGCCTTCGGCCACGTCGAACCAGTTGATGTTGACGGGCTCCGAGTCGTCGGGGCCGCCCCACCACGCGCCGCGTGCGACGACCTCGCCGTCGCGCAGGGCGACGCGCTTCCAGTCGGGGCGGAACCGGGTACGCCGATGGCCTTCACGGGCGCCCAGGGGGTCGGGGAGTGCGTCGAAGAGATGGGCGTCGCTCGCGGAGAGCGCGCGGATGACCGGATCGGTCATGGATTCCTCCGGGATACAGGCTGCTCGGAGCGCTCCCGGTCAGAACTGACGAACCACGCCGGGACAGCGGAAGAGGGAGCGCTGGAAAGGTGTGAACTGCACGGCACTCGCCTCCTTCCGTCCGTCTCAGGGCGTGAAGCCCCACGGTACGAGATCTTCTGCGGGTCCGTCCACGGATTTCCGCGCCCCTCGAAGGAGGGGTTCGCGGGACGATGCGGAGCGCCGTGGCGGGAGGGGGCGGAGGCTCAGGACTCTTCGGTCGCCGCGTCGCGGGAGGACCTCGCGGTCCTTCTTCTGCGGTGGATCACCACACCGCACACCGCGAGGAGGAGGGCGACGACCACGGCCACGCCGAGCGCCGTCCGTTCGGCGAACAGTCGCCCCAGGATCTCCAGCGCCCCGAGCCCGGCGGTCGCGTAGACCAGCGCCCAGGCCGCTCCGCCCACGAACAGTGCGGGAAGGTAGCGCGAGAGGGGCATCCGCATGCTGCCCGCGAGGAAATTGGCGGCGGTCTGGAAACCGACGGTCAGGAAGGAGACGGCCACCACGGGCGCGCCCCACCGCTGGATCGCCCGTTCCGCGCGCCGGAACCTGGGCGAGGAGACCCGCCCGGCGAGCCTGCTGCGCCGGGCACCGGCACCGGCCAGCCACCCCACGGCGAACGTTCCTCCGGCGCGCAGCAGGACGATGACGTAGAGGGCGGCGGCAGTGAGCGCGATCTTGTCCACGACGCCTCACCCGTCCCCTGCGTTTCCACCGCGGCGGCACCGGAACCCGAGCCTGACGCCGAGCCGGGCTCACCCGGCACAGCCAGGTTAACCGAACGGCCGTGCGCCGGGCACACGGCCCTGGACCCAGGGGCCCGCCACGCCTCTGACCTGCGGATTCCTCACGGAGACATGCGGGTCGTCCTCGTGGGCGGCGGGTCCGGAGCCGTACGCGTCCCTCGCCGAGCTGTGGCGGGACCGACGCCCGGAACTGCGGGAGGGCCTCGAAGGGGACGGCTCCCTGAGCGCTGTGGTGGCGCAGGCCTACTTCCTGTTCCTCGAAGGGGACATGGACGACGCGGTGATGGCGCTCGGTTCGGTCACGGGCGCGCGGCCCGACGTGGCGTGGGGCGCGGCGCCGTGGTTCGGCGACGCGCGTCTTCTCGACGCGGTGAGCGCCGAGGCGCTGGCCGAGGCGTGTCTGCGGACGCTGGACTACGGCCACGACCTGGACACCGACGCGATGCGCGCGCGGTTCGCGCCCTGGTTCCACGCCATCGAGGTGGTGTCCGCCCGCAGTCCCGTCCCGGAATCGCCGGCCGCCATGGCCCGGCTGCCCCGGGCCTGCGGCCGCTACGAGCTGTCCTTCGCCGAGGTCTCCCTGCGCGCGGCGGGCGCCGCGTACCGCGCACGCCTCTCCGGCTCGTCCGACGACCTGAAGGCCCTGATCGCCCTGGCGCCGGAGCTCGCGAACACCGCCTACCGGAACCTCCTGATCGACCACGCGTGCGCGGGGCCGAAGCTGCCGCGCAGACTCGTGGCCAAGGCCCGCCGCATCGCCGGGAACTGAGGAGGACCCGTCCCGGATCTAGCCGGCCACCGGTGTCACGCTGCCGTTGGGGCCGCAGCGGACGGTCCACGGAGTGGTGGGGGTGGCGGACGGGGTGAGGCGTTCGTGGATACGGATGTCGACCTGGGCGGCGGGGCGGTCGCCGGGGACGTGGGCGTGGGCGGCGGTGCAGGCGAGCTGGGCGACGGCGGTGACGTCGAGGTCGCCGCTGCTCACCGTGCGGGGTACGTAGAGGTCGACCGCACCCGAGGTGGTGGTGGCGGTGAGCTGGCCGGCCATGGGCGGGACCTGGGTGATCAGGCCGCGTTCGCGCTCGGCGGGGGTGGGGCCTTCCAGGAGGAGGTCGAGGGCCTGCTGCGGGCTGAGCGGGCGGTCGGTGGGGCGGTTGACCGCGCGCAGGCCGTACGGGCCGGCGAAGTAGAGCCGGGCCGTACGGGCCTCGGTGCCGGGCCGCTGGATGCCGGAGGCGGGGGCCCCGGCGGGGGTGGGGCCGGTGGGCGTGATGCCGCAGGCTGTGAGTGTGAGGGCGGTGAGGGCGACCACCAGGGCGCCGCCGGCACGGGTACGGGAGGTCATCGGGGTTCCGGCGGGGTCGGGTCGAGCGGGAGGGTCAGGGTGAAGACGGCTCCGGCGCCGGGGGCGTTGGCGGCCGTCAGGGTGCCGTCGTGCAGGAGGGCGTTCTCCCGGGCGAGGGCGAGGCCGAGGCCGCTGCCCTCGGAGCGGGCGCGGGCGGTGTCGGCCTTGTAGAAGCGGTCGAAGACATGGGGCAGGGCATGGTCCGGGATGCCCGGTCCGTGGTCGGTCACGGTGAGGACCGCCCGGTCCCGCTCGGCCCGGGCGCGCAGGGTGACGGGCGGGTGTCCGTGACGCAGGGCGTTGCCGACGAGGTTGGCCAGGATGACGTCGACGCGGCGGGGGTCGGCGTGGACGCGGACGGGGCCGGCGAGGTCGACGGTGACCCGCTCGTCGGTGTCCCAGCCGCGCAGGCGCAGGGTCTTGGCGATCAGCGTGCGCAGGTCGACGTGCTCGGTCCGCAGGGGCGCAGTCCTGGCGTCGAAACGGGAGACCTCCATGAGGTCCTCGATCATGCGGGCGAGGGTGCGGGTCTCGTCGCTGATGAGGCGGACCGCGTCGGCGGTGTCGGGCGGCAGGGTGCCGGAGGCGGCGTCCTCGTCGAGGACTCCCGTGACGGCGCTCATCGCCGCGAGCGGCGTGCGCAGTTCGTGGGCGACGTCGGCGGCGAAGCGGCGCGCGCCCGCCTCCATGCGGCGCAGTTCCGCGTCGTCCTTCTGCAGGGTGGCCGCCATGGCGTTGAAGGTGCGGGTGAGGTCGGCGAGTTCGTCGTGGCCGTCGGTCTCGAGACGGGTGCCCAGCTCGCCGGCGGCGATGCGTTCGGCGCCGTCGTGGAGTCGGCGCACGGGGCGCAGGACGCGGCGGGCGGCGAACAGGGCGGGGACGAGGGCGAGGGCGAGGGCGGGGACCGCTCCGGCCTGGGCGGCGGTGAGGAGGGCGGCGATGTCGGCCTGGTCGTCGTCGAGCGGGAAGGAGGCGTAGACGGTGAGTCCGGAGGACCTGTTCGTACGGTCCGGCGGCGGCGGGTCGTCGGCGGCGTCGGCTTCGGCTTCGGCTTCGGCTTCGGCGTACGCGACGGGCATGGCGAGCACGAGCCACGGGCGGCCGTCGTGGGCGATGCGCTGGTACGCGGCCTCGCCGTCCTCCCGTACCGCCCGGCGCAGTTCCGGTGGGAGCGGCGGGGTGGCGGGGGAGGCGGAGACCAGGGGGCCGTCCTGGTAGGAGGCGGCGGAGTGCCAGGTGCGGGCGCCGCCGGCCCGGTCGAGCTGGAGGGCCAGGGCCCGCAGGTCCTCGGTGCTGGGCGGGAAGGGCAGGCCGGGGGCGAGGGAGTCGAGCTGGGCACGCAGGTCGGCCACGGCGTCGTCCTGGGTGCGGTCAAGGATCGCGGAGCGGGCCTGGAGGAAGGTGAGCCCCGCCGTGAGCAGGGAGCCGAAGGCGACGGCGAGCAGGAAGGCGACCACGAGCCGTGCCCTCAGGCCGCGCGGGACGCGGAGCCGAAGTGTCATGTGACGGGCCCGAAGCGGTAGCCGAAACCGCGCACGGTCTGAACGTACGCGGGGGTGCGCGGGTCGTCCTCGATCTTGGCCCGCAGGCGCATCACACAGGCGTCGACGAGGCGCGCGTCGCCGTAGAAGGAGTGCTCCCAGACCTGCTCCAGGAGCTGCTGGCGGCTGTAGACCTGGCCGGGCTTGGCGGAGAGGAACAGCAGCAGCTTCAGTTCGGAGGGCGCGAGGGCGAGTTCCGTGCCGTTCTTGGACACGATGAGCGCCGTGCGGTCCACGGCCAGGTCCCGGTGGCGCTCCGCTCCCGTCTGGGCTGGCGCGTCGGTCTCGCCGCCCTGGCTGGGGGCGACCCTGCGCAGGACCGCCTTGATGCGGGCTTCGAGGACCTCGCTGCCGGCCGGTTTGACGATGTAGTCGTCGGCGCCGGCCTCGAGTCCGACGACCATGTCGATGTCGTCGCCGCGGGCGGAGAGGATGATGATCGGGACCTGCTTGCTCTCGCGGATGCGCCGGCACACCTCCAGGCCGCTCATCCCCGGCAGCATCAGGTCGAGCAGCACCAGGTCGGGGCGGTGGCGCTCCAGAGCGAGCAGGCCGGTCTCACCGCTGGCCGCGACCTCCACCTCGTGTCCCCGGCGCTTGAGCGCGAGGGTGACGCCCTTCTGGACGGCCAGGTCGTCTTCGATGAGCAGGACTCGTGCCATGGCGGGTGTGCTCTTCTCCCGTCTGCGGTTCCGGGGGCTTCGGTGTCGTTCGCCCGGGGGTGTTGTTCGACCAGGGTGCTCGAAGCGTATGACGGGAGATTCCGCTTTTCGTGATGAAACGATGACAGCCTGCCCTTCTCGCCGCTCTCGCTGGTTCCGTCGAGGGCATGGACTTCATCACCACCACTCCTTCCCCCGCCCGCCGGACCGTCGGTCTCGCCCTCGCGGCCACCGCGGCCGTCCTCGGTCTCACCGCCTGCCAGGGAGCCGCCGGCGGCCCCGACGCCACCAGCACCGGCACCGGCACCGGCACCGGCACCGGCACCGACGACACCAAGCCGCGCAGGCTGCTGTGGATGGGCGACTCCATCGGCGAGGCCGAGGCCCCCGCCCTCGCCGCCGCGATCACAGCGGGCGGGGCCGAGTTCGCCTCCATGGCCGCCGCGGGAGGCGGCGGTGTCATCGGCGAGATCGCCGCGCCCACCTGGGAGGAACTCCCGAAGAAACTCGCCTCGTTCAAGCCGGACGTGGTGGCCTACCAGATCACCACCTACGACTGGGGCACCGCCGCCGAACAGAGGGCCGGATACGAACGCCTGTCCAGGACCGTGAACGAGGCCGGGGCCGATCTGCTCATCGTCTCCGCGCCGCCCTTCAAGATCGACGACTTCTACGAGGAGCACGAGGCCGCCATCAGGACGGCCCCCGCCTCGGCGCGCGAGGTCGCCGACGAGCACCCGGACACCGTCCGCTTCCTCGACGCCGCCGCCCTGTGGGGAACCGACGCATCCGCCGCCAAGGCGCAGCGCAGCAAGGACGGCATCCACTCCTGTCAGCAGGGGTCGGCCGCCTTCGCCACCTGGTTCGGCAAGGAACTGGACAAGCGGTACTCCTTCGAGCCCGCTGCCCCGGACCAGTGGGCCAACGGGCCGTGGACCGGCGACCAGGTCTACGGCCGGCTCGGCTGCGCGTAGCGCCCGGCACGTCGACGGCGCGGCACTCGGCGCGCGCCCACCACACCCACGCCCGTACGCGAGACGGCTCCGGGACTTCCGCCTCGGAGCCGCCTCGTTCCCCCCTCCCCCCTCCCCCCTCCCCCCTCCCCCGAGGAAGATCCCTTGGTCACGCAGACGCCCGCCCCACACTCCCCCCGCCGCGCCCCCGCCGCCCCGGCCCCCGCCCGGGCACCGGCACGCTCCCACCACATCGCCGCCCTGGACGGTCTGCGCGGGCTGGCGGTCCTCGGCGTGCTGCTCTTCCACGCCGGCCACTTCGGCGGCGGATTCCTCGGCGTCGACCTCTTCTTCGTCCTGTCCGGCTTCCTCATCACCGGCCTGCTCCTGGGCGAGGCGCGGACCCGGAACGGCCGTATCGACCTGGCCGCGTTCTGGGGGCGGCGCGCCCGCCGCCTCGCGCCCGCCCTCGCCGTCATGGTCGCGGGCACCCTGCTCCTCGTCGGGGCGTTCGGCACGCCGTCCGTCGTACGGCAGGCCCTCGACGACACGCCCTGGGTCGTGGCCAACCTGGCCAACTGGCACTTCATCGCCGATCAGGTGGGCTACTGGCAGTCGTCCGACACGCAGGTCTTCAGCCACCTGTGGAGCATCGCGGTGGAGGAGCAGTTCTACCTCGTCTGGCCCCTGCTGATCGTCGTGCTCGCGCGCGGCGGCGGGGCGGGCTCGGGCGACCGGCGCGTGGCGGTCGCGGCCGCGACCGGGGCCGTCCTCTCCCTCGTCCTCATGGTCGCGCTCGCCGATCCGGTCGACACCACGCGGGTCTACGAAGGCACCGACACCCGCGCCTTCTCGCTGCTCCTCGGCTCGCTCATGGCCACCGAACCGGCCGCGCGGCTGCTCCGCCGTGCCGGTGAGCGCGCCGTCGGCCGGTGGAGTCTCGTCCTGGCGGCGGGAATCGCCGCGTACTGGTTCGCCGCTGACGGACAGCACTCCCCCGGTCTCTTCCACGGCGGGCTCTTCCTCCACGCCCTGGGCGCCGCCCTGCTCATCGCCTGCGTCGCCCGAGCCCCGCGCTCCCCTCTCGGCCGCGCCCTGGCCGTGCCGCCCCTGCGTGGCCTCGGCCTGATCTCGTACGGCCTCTACCTCTGGCACTGGCCGGTCTTCCTGCTGCTGACCGACGACCGGCTGGGCCTGACCGGCCGGCGCCGCACGGCGGTGCTGCTCGCCGTGTCCCTGGCCGCCGCGTGGCTCTCCAAGGTCCTGGTGGAAGACCCGATCCGGTTCCGCGCGCGCTGGTCCTACGGCCGGACCGGCGCCGCCGCCCTCCTCGCGGCCCTCCTCGCACTCGCCGCCCTGTGGGCCCTGACGCCGCGGCCCGCCGTCGGCGCCGGATCCGTCGACATCACCCGCCTGACCGCGGGAGCGCCTCCGCACCCGGCACCGGCGCCGCCGGCGGCGCCGGCACCGGCCTCGTCGTGGATCAGCGGGGCGACCGCGAGGCCGCTCGTCCCTTCATGAGCGCGGTGTACAGGAGCAGGGAGGCGGCGAGGCCGACGGCCCAGCCGTAGTCGGCGAGCGGCTTCAGGAAGGGGATCAGACCGTCCTCTGGGAAGGGTCCGGTGCCGGGGGCCGAGTGGGAGCCGCCGATGGCGAGGATGCCGCCGACGGCGAAGGCGAGGACGGCGGCCGGGTTCCAGCCGCCCCGGTACCAGTAGGGGCCGTCCGCGCGGTACAGCCCTTCGAGGTCGAGGACGGTGCGCCGGACGAGCCAGTAGTCGGCGATGAGGATGCCGGCCACGGTGCCGAGCAGCCCGCCGACGAGGCCGAGCCAGGTGAAGATGTACAGCTCGGGGGTGGAGGTGAGCTTCCACGGCATGATGACGACGCCGACGACTCCGGTGATCAGGGCGCCCTTGCGGAAGTCGACGAGCCGTGGCGCCAGGTTGGCGAGGTCGTACGCGGGCGAGACGACGTTCGCGGCGATGTTCACCGACAGGGTCGCCACCAGGACCGTGACCAGGGCGAAGAGCAGTCCGAAGACGTTGTCGGTCTTGGCGGCCAGTGCCACCGGGTCCCACACCGCCACCCCGTACACGGCCTGTGATCCGGAGGTGACCAGGACCGACAGCAGCGCGAAGAGGGTCATCGTGGTCGGCAGGCCGAGCGTCTGACCCCGGACCTGGGCGCGCTGTCCGGCGCCGAAGCGGGTGAAGTCCGGGATGTTGAGGCTGAGCGTGGCCCAGAACGCGATCATGCCCATCAGGGACGGGAAGAAGACCGGCCAGAAGTCCGCGCCCCAGCCCAGCTTCGAGGGCTGGTCGAGCAGCGGCCCGAAGCCGCCGGCCTTGACCGCGATCCAGCCGAGGAGGACGAGCGCGCCGACGATGACGAAGGGCGCGGCCCAGTTCTCGAAGCGGCGCAGCGCCTCCATGCCCCGGTGGATGATGGCCAGTTCGAGCGCCCAGAAGAGGACGAAGCAGAGCCAGAGCGTCCAGGGCCGGCCGGCGATCCGGTCCGCGTCGGCCCAGCCGCCGAAGGTCTTTCCGAGCAGGACGAAGACGCCCTGACCGCCGATCCAGGTCTGGATGCCGAACCAGGCACAGGCGACACCGGCACGGATCAGCGCGGGCAGGTTGGCGCCGCGCAGTCCGAAGGAGGCGCGGGCGAGGACCGGGAAGGGGATGCCGTACTTCGGACCGGCGTGCCCGGTGAGCAGCATCGGCAGCAGCACGATCACATTGGCGAGCGCGATGGTGACGACGGCCTGCACCCAGTCCATGCCGAGGGCGACCAGGCCCGAGGCGAGCATCCAGGAGGGGATGTTGTGGGCCATGCCGACCCAGAGGGCGGCGAAGTTGTACGTGGTCCAGCGGCGCTCGGCGACGGGGACGGGCAGGAGGTCGTCGTTGACGAAACGCGGGTCGGCCGGGGCCGTGCCGGGCGTGAGCTCGACACGGTCGTCGGCTGTCGCCGGTCTGTCGGAGGGGCTGGTGGCGGTCATGGCGGCGGAACCCTTCGGTCAGGGACGGGTCGGAAGGGCCGTGCGGGACGTGGGGGGTTCGGCTGCGGGAGCTGAGGGGTGATCGCGGCGATGTCGGTGACGGCGAACCGGTCGACGGCGAGTTCCTTCCCTTCCACCGCACCGCGGAATCGACGAAGGCGGTTCCTTGTGCACGAGCGCCGAGTGCGCTGACCTCTGGAGCCCACCCCGGCTCCGTAAGGGCCGGCTGGATCCCGTAAGGGTCGTTAAGAACGCGCTAGGAATCGCGTCCCTCCCCGCCGGGCGTGCCGCTCGGCCGCACGGGGGCGTGCGCCGGGTCGCGGGCGAGCTCCTCAGGGTCGCCGTGCCCGCGATCGGGCGGGAACCGCTGGTGACCTCGTGTGGTTCCCGGGGTCGGGGTGCGGGGGCCCAGGGCCGCTCCCGCCGTCATCCGTGGCCGCCGCCTGTCGCGTACGTCTGGAGAAAACCGCAGCTCAGGGGGGCTGTCGGGGGCCTTCCTGGCCGGGCCGGTCGGGCGGTGCGGCGGGTGGCGCTCACGGCGCCGCGCTCCGCCGCCGCGGATCCGTGGGGCGAAATTCTCCACAGGACGGCGGGGCGGGGACGGCGCCGTACACCGCGCGGAGACACCGCTGTGAGGGTGTCGGCGGCCCTGAGAGCTTGGTCGGGCGGCCCGTCCGGGCCGTCGCATACTCGTTGGTCGGCGCGGAGCCGTCGATGTGGTGACCGCACGCCCGTGTGCTCGAGCGAGGAAAGGTTGATGGGGGAGATGGCAGACCCTGGCGAGCAGGCTGTTCCCGAAGTGGTGGACAGTCCGGCCCTGCGGACGCAGCCGACCGGCGCCGTGGCCCGGTGGCTGCTGCGCCACCAGGTCCAGCCGGTGGGGCCGGCGGCCGGCGAAGCCCACGCACAGCCGCACGCCTGGTGGAAGGTCATGTGCCTGACCGGAGTCGACTACTTCTCCAGCCTCGCCTACGTGCCGGCCATCGCCGCGCTCGCGGCAGGGGCGGTCTCCCCGCTGGCGACACTGCTGATCGTGGCGCTCACCCTGCTCGGCATGCTGCCCATGTACCGCCGGGTGGCCCGTGAGAGTCCGCACGGGGCGGGGTCGGTGGCGATGCTGGAGGATCTGCTGCCGTTCTGGTGGGGCAAGCTCTTCGTCCTGGTCCTGCTCGGCTTCGTCGCCACCTCGTGGATCATCACGATCACCCTGTCCACCGCGGACGCCTCCGTCCACGTGGTCGAGAACCCCTTCTTCCCCGCGGCGCTGCACGGCCACGAGGTCGCGCTCACGGTGGCGTTGCTGCTGGTCCTCGGCGGTGTGTTCCTGCTCGGCTTCAGCGAGGCCGTCACCGTGGCGATCCCGCTGGTCGCCGTCTTCCTGGCGCTGAACGCGGTCATCATCGCCGTCGGCCTGGTCCATGTGGTCACCACTCCGGGAGCGTTCGCGGCCTGGACGGACGCCCTTGTCGGGGGTGGCGCCGGTTTCGGGGACCTGATGGCTCCGGCGCTCCTGGCGTTCCCGCTGCTCGTCCTGGGCCTGTCCGGCTTCGAGACCGGGGTGAGCATGATGCCGCTCGTGTCCGCCGAGGGCGCCGACGACGGGGCGCGGCTGCGCTCGCGGATCCGCAACACCCGCAAGCTGCTGACCACCGCAGCCCTGATCATGAGCGTCTACCTGCTGGCGGCGAGCTTCGTCACCACCGTCCTCATCCCGGAGAAGGAGTTCGCGCCCGGCGGGGCGGCCAACGGCCGCGCGCTGGCCTGGCTGGCGCACGAGCACGTCGGTGAGGCGTTCGGCACGGTCTACGACATCAGCACCATCCTGATCCTGTGGTTCGCCGGTGCGTCCGCCATGGCCGGACTGGTCAACATCGTGCCGCGGTACCTGCCGGGGTACGGCATGGCCCCGGAATGGGGCCGGGCGGTGCGGCCCGTGGTGCTCGTCTACACCGCCCTGTGCATCCTCATCACCATCGCCTTCGACGCCGACGTCGACGCCCAGGCCGGCGCCTACGCCACCGGGATCCTCGCCATGATGGTCTCCGGCGCCTTCGCCGTCACCATCTCCGTGGCGCGCTCCGGCCGCCGCCTGGTCGCGGCGGGCTTCGGACTGCTCACCGCGGTCCTGCTGTACGCCCTGGTCTACAACATCGTCGACAAGCCGGACGGCATCACCATCTCCGGCATCTTCATCGCCGGCATCATCCTCGTCTCGCTGGTCTCCCGCGTGTCCCGCACCACCGAACTGCGCGCCGACCGCATCGTCTTCGACCCGGCGGCCCGGCAGTTCATCACCGACACGCTCGCCCATGACGCCGCCATCAACATCATCGCCAACCGCCGCCAGGCCGGTGACGCCGCCGAGTACGGCGGGAAGGAGTCCGAGCAGCGCGGCACCAATCCGGTGCCGGGCCCGGCCGACGTGATCTTCCTGGAGATCGACGTGGTCGACCCCTCGGACTTCAGCGAGGCCCTCACCGTGCGCGGCGTCGAGGTCGACGGCTACCGGGTCCTGCGAGCGGAGGCACCGGCCGCCCCGAACGCCATCGCCGCCATCCTCCTGGCCCTGCGCGACACCACGGGCGTCAAGCCGCACTGCTACTTCGCGTGGGCCGAGGGCAGTCCGCTGCTGCACATGTTCCGCTACTTCCTCCTCGGCCGCGGCGACACCGCCCCCGTCACCCGGGAGATCATCCGCAAGCACGAACCCGATCCCGACCGCCGGCCGGGCATCCACGTCGGCGGCTGACGCCTACGACCGGGTGACCGGCCGGCTTCGCCGGCGCAGATCTCCGCCGGCTCGGGCCTTCACCGGCTCAGACCTTCGCCGCGGGTTCCGCGGCCGCCGGTTCGGCGGCCCGGGCCTCGAGGCCGCGGTGGTAACGGCGCAGCAGGAGCAGGGCGGTGGCGGCGAGCCCGGTGAGCAGGCCGAGCCAGACACCGGTGCTGTCGAGGCCGGTGAAGCGGCCGAGGAGCCAGGCGGCGGGCAGGCCGATGAGCCAGTAGCCGACGAGGGTGACGTGGAAGCCGCCCTTGGTGTCGTCCAGGCCGCGCAGCAGGCCGACGCCGATGTTCTGCGTGCAGTCGAAGAACTGCAGGACGGCGGCGATGAGGAGGAGGTCGGTGGCGATCGCGAGGGCCGTGGTCTCGTCCGGGGAGAGGAAGGGTCGCAGGACCAGTTCGGGGACGAGGAGGTAGACGGCGCCGACGACGGCCATGACGGCGGCGGCGCAGGCCAGGGCGGTGTTCTTCAGGCGGCGGGCGGCGTCGATCCGGCCGAGGGCGAGTTCCCGGCTGACGTTGATGGACGCGGCGTGGGACAGGCCGACGGCGATCTGGAAGACCAGGTAGACGAGCTGGTTGACGGCGGTGTGGGCGGCGAGGGCGGCGCTGCCGAAGGTGCCGACGATGAGGGCGACGACGAAGAAGAAGCCGGCCTCGGAACCGTACGTGGCGGCGATGGGGGTGCCCAGGCCGGTGAGACGGCGCAGGGTGCTCGGGCGGGTCTTCCAGACGCGGATGTCGAGGAGGGGGGCGAGGGTGGCGTCGCGGGCCGTGAAGGCGTACAGCGCCAGGCAGGTCAGCAGGTACACCAGGGACGTGGCCACGCCGATGCCGGCCAGGCCCAGCTCCGGGAGGATCCAGGTGCCGTGGATGAGGCCCCAGTTGAGGGCGGCGTTGACGGCGATGGACGCGAGGGTGATCTGGAGCAGCGCCTGGGGGCGGCGCATGCCGACGGTGAACTGCCTGATGGCCTGGAACCACAGGCAGGGGATCAGGCCCGGGGCCATGGCGTAGAGGACGGGCTTGGCCGCGTCGACGACGGAGGCGTCCTGGCCGAGCCAGGCGACGGCGTGGCCGATGAGGATCATGAGCACGGCGCCGGCGAGGCCGGCGAGGGTGGCCAGGGCGAGGGCGGCGCGGACGAGGTCGCGTACGTCCTCGGCGGCCTCGGCCCGTGCCGTGTCGGTGTCCGCCGCTTCGGCGCGGGCGGCCGCGGCGGCCACCTGGTTGCCGACGGCGGTGACCATGCCGACGCCCATGGTGCGGAGCTGGTTGAAGATGACCATGGCGAGGCCGCCGGCCGCGAGCGCCTCGGCGCCCATGAGGCCCATCATCACCGTGTCCGTCGTGGTCAGGGCGACCTGGGCGAACTGGGTGAGGGCGAGCGGCACGGCCAGGCCGGCGAGGGCCCGGCTGTCGGTCAGCAGGGTGCGTAGGGGTGTCGGCATCGGTCTCAGTTCCCGCGGAGCTTGGTGAGCAGTTCGTCGATCTCGCGCTCGACCGTGGGGTCGATGAGGTCGCGAGCGTTCATCCAGTCGTCGTTGAAGACGGTGTCCATGTACTTCTCCCCGCCGTCGTTGACGAAGGCGACCATAGTGGTCTCGGGCGGCAGCGCCGTCATCCGGGTCAGCGCCTCGTAGACGACACCGCCGGCGGAGCCGCCGATGAGCAGTCCGGTCTTGCGGGCGACGACGCGGGCGGTGGCGAAGGCTTCGACGTCGCCGACCTTGACGCCCTCGTCGATGAGGTCGAAGTCGACCAGGGCGCCGATGGTGGCGCCTTCGGGCGTGCCGGTGCCGGACTGGTAGTAGTCGTGGGCCGGGCCGCCGAAGGCGATGGATCCCTTCGGCTCGACGCCGACGATGCGGACGTCGGGGACGGTGCGGCGCAGTTCGAGGCCGGTGCCGCACAGGCCGCCGCCGGTTCCGACGGCGCCGATGAGGATGTCGACGCGGCCGTCGAGGGCGGCGGCCAGCTCTCTCCCGACGGCGTAGTAGCCGACGGCGTTGGCCGGATTGTTGTGCTGCTCGGTGAAGATGGCGTTGTCGTCCTCGTCGGCCATCTTCTCGGCGAGGTCCTCGCGGGCGGCGGTGGCGAGTTCCTCGGTGCCGTCGTCGACGACGTAGACGAGTTCGGTGCCCATGGCCTTCATGCCGCGCAGTTTGTCGGCGGCGGCGTGGTTGTCGACGACGGCCGTGAAGGTGTAGCCCCGTTCGGCGGCGATCACGGCGAGGCCGAGGCCGGTGTTGCCGGAGGTCGACTCGATGATGCGGCCGCCGGGGCGGAGTTCGCCGGCCGCCTCGGCGGCGTCGATCATGGCGCGGGCCATGCGGATCTTCGCGGTGCCGGTGGGGTTGAACTGTTCCAGCTTGAGCAGCAGCCGGCTGCCGTTCTCGGTGCGGCACAGCTCGAAGAGGGGCGTGTAGCCGATGAGGTCGGAGACGCGGCTGACGACGGCGGGGCGCATCAGGTCCTTGTGCATGAAGGGCTCCAGGGCTCCAGAGGGGAGGGAAGGTCAGGAGGGCGGGCGGCGGTCGAGCCGCCAGCGGACGCGTCCGTCTGCTTCGTCGAGGACGACCTTCGGGGGGAGGGAAAGGTCGTGGAAGGGCGACTCGTTGGAGTCCATCTGGTATCCGGCGGTGTTGGGGTAGACCAGGAGGTCGCCGGGGCGGGGTCGTACGGGGAAGGCGACCTTGCGCCAGGTGAGCATGTCCGACTCCAGGCAGGTCGCGCCGCCGACGCAGGCGCGTACCGGGGCGGTGTCCGGTCGCTCGCCGGGGTTGGGGAGGCCGGGGGCGCCCTCGCGCCGTTCGCCGGTGGTGAGGAGCACCGGGTCGGGCAGATATTCGCTGTTGAACCACTGCTCGGACAGGCTCAGGCTGGTGCCGTCCGCGGTGAGGATGGCGTAGCCGCTGCGCTCCTTGACGCCCTGGACGCGGAAGACGGTGCAGCCGGCCCGGTCCAGCAGAGCGCGGCCGGGTTCCATCAGGAGCGTGACGCCGGCCTCGCGGAGCCGGTCCGCGAGCGGGGCGCCGCCCCCGGAAGGCCGGGCGGCGAGGATGGCGCGCAGCGCGTCGGCGCCGGCGACGGGCGAGTGGTACGGGTAGAAGTCGGCGGGCGTGAAGGTCTTGCCGGCGTGGTAATCGCCGGGGCCCTGCTCCGCGAGGAACCGTTCCCAGTCGCCGGCCGCCGCGTAGTCGACGGCGAAGCCGCCGCCGATGCTGATCCGGTCGGCCGGCAGACCCATGGCGCGGGCCTTGAGGCACAGTTCGACGAGCTCGCCGGCGAGGTCGGCGCGGGGCTGGGTGGCGTACCCGGACAGGTGGAAGGAGAAGCCCTCCATCCGTACGGAGCCGACGGCGTCCGCGCACCGCTGGAGCGCCGTGGCCAGTTCGGCGTCGTCCAGGCCGAAGCGGCTGTGCGGCTGGGCCGGGGGCAGCCGGCGCAGCAGCAGCCGGGCCGGGCGGGTGACCGTGGTCAGCGCGACGATCCGGTCGAGTTCGTCGAGGGCGTCGACGGCGATCAGGCAGCCCTGGAGGACGGCGATGCGCAGCAGGTCGTCGGATTTCGCGGGTCCGGTCACCACGAGGTTCTCGCCGCGTACGCCGTGCCCGAGCGCCTCGCGCAGCTCGCCGAGGGACGCCACGTCGACACCGGTGCCGTTCACCGCGCACCGCTCGATCCAGGCGGCCGCCTTGTTGGCCTTCTTGGCGTAGTACACGTGGCCGTCGACGCCCGCCTCGTCGAGGGCGGTGCGGAAGGCGGCGACGTTGGCGTCGAAGCGTTCGGGCAGCAGCAGGTGGAAGGGGCCGCCGAAGGCGTGCGCCAGCTCGTGCGGCAGGTCGCCGGCCAGGATCGCGTCGAGCCGCGGATCGGGGTGGGCCGGCAGGCTCGGCGGGTTGGTCACTGCCACAGCGGCACCCGCGTTCCGGCGCCCTGGGCGAGGGCGAGCTGCGCGAAGCGGTGGCCGAGGGCGATGTCGGTGACGACGAGCCCGCTGTTGTACGCGAAGACGCTCTGGCCGGCGTCGGTGCGGCCGGACGCGCGGCCGGCGAGGACCTCGGGGAACTCGGCGTCGACCTCGCGCAGTTCGCCGTCGGCGTCGGCCATGTCGGTGCCGGTGACCTTCATCTGCGCGGCGCTGGTGGCGATGACCCGGTCGGCGCGGTGGAGCGTGGAGGGCGCGATGCCGTGGCCGACGAGGATGCACAGGGCGGCGGGCTTCAGCCAGTCGGCCTCGACCTCGGCCGGGGTGTTCGGGCCCGCGGTGGCGACGATCACGTCGGCCGCGCCGGCGGCGGCGCGCAGGTCGTCGACGATCTCGACCTCGCGGTCGGGGAAGTGGCTGTGGAGCTGCTCGCGTACGGCGCGTATCCCGTCGGGGTGGGTGCCGTAGACCATGAGGCGGTCGAGCCGGGGCAGGGTGGTGAGGAGGAACGGCAGGGCGAGGCGGCCCTGGGTGCCGGTGCCGATGACCAGGGCGGTGCGGCTGTCGGGCGCGGCGAGCTCGCGGGCGAGCAGGGCGGAGACGGCCGGGGTGCGCAGGGAGCCGATGCGGCCGCAGTCCATCATGGCGACGGGCAGGCCGGTGACGTCGTCGTAGATCGTGAGCGCGGTGTAGTAGTGCTGCTTGTCGCGCTCCTCGTGCAGCCCGTGCTTGTACGAGGTCTTGATGGCGACGACGTCGCGCACGCCGTCGCGGCCGAGCATCGCGTACGAGACGGAGTGGCCGTCGGCGGGCTTGACCGTCAGCTTGCGGGGGTTGTCCGACTGCCCGGCGGCGAGGGTGCGGTACGCCTGCTCGACGACGTCGACGACGTCGGTCAGCGTGATGTCGATGCCCGCGATGTCACTGGTGCTGAGCACGCACAGGCTCTTGTCGGCCGCGAGTTCGGTGCTGGCGGTCATGGGAGTCCCCTTCGTCCGGTGGTTGTCCGTGGGATGGATGAGGCGCGCGCGGATCACGCGTACGCCTGGATCGCGGCCTGGCCGTAGCCGTGTTCGTCCGCCTCGGCGGTGGGCCGGGTGCGGCGGCCGGGCACGCGTACGGAGGCGCGCTTCAGCCAGCGGTCGGTGCCGTCGTAGCGGGCCTGGAAGGGCACGCGGCCGTGGACGACGAGGTCGTTGTCGACGACCAGGACGTCACCGGGCTCCAGGCTGACGGCCACGGAGACGCGGGCCAGTTCGTCCGCCAACCGCCCGTACGCGGCGCGGTGTTCGGGGGTGGCGTCGTCGAGCGGCGTGTAGGCGGGGTCGAAGCGGAGGGTGAGGCCCTCCCCGGAGTCCCACACGGTCGGCACCTTCGGCGGCAGGCCGTCGAATCCCTGCGCCTCGGCGTAGGCGTCGTCGGGCAGGATCGGCAGCTCCGGGCGGGCCAGCAGCGCCACGTCCTCGTCGGCGAGCCGGGTCTTGCGGATGCTGGCGGCGGTGGTGGCGATGTGGTCGTGGTTGCGCATGCAGCCGAGCATCAGCAGGTGGGCGCGGCCGGGGTGGAAGGCGTCCTCGGTGTGCGGGCTGAGCAGGACGGCGCTGCTGGCGCCGGTCTGCTCCTGCTCGTGGCCGGGGCTGGGGACGATGTTGTGGACGAAGCGGCCGTCCTGCTGGCCGGCCCAGGCGATGGGGTTGCCCATCACGGTGGCGAGCAGCAGCAACAGCACGTCCCAGACGGCGCCGCTGTCGCCCGCGGCGGCCCAACTCAGCGGTGTGGGGCCGATCTCGGCGTCGTCGAGGGGCAGGCCGCGCAGCACGAACAGGCCGTCCGCGGTGTCGACCGGGCGGCAGTGGTGTCGAGTCGTCTCGCTCAGGCCGGCCGCCGTCTCGGCGACGCGCTCGAGGAGTTCGGGCCGGGTGGCCGAGCTGCCGAACTCGTCGAGGATCTTCTGCGCCGCTCGGGTCAGTTCGTCGATCGTGGCGGCATCGAGCGCACGGACGGGGGCGGGGGCGGTCGCCGGAGTCATGGCTGAGTGTTCCGTTTCCGTTGCGGGCGTACGGGAGGAGACCGGGCGCGAGGCCGGAAGAGGGCATGCGAGGAAAGGCCCCCCGTGAGAACCGGAGGCCTGGATGACGTGGCCGCGTCAGTGATCAATTGGGAAAGTAGCAGCGCTATTTAGGTAAGGCAAGCCTTACTGACGAGAACAAGTCGCCTTTGCCGGACGTTAGTTCACCGTTAAATCGCCTGTTCACCACCGATGCGGAGAAGATTTCGGACATCGCGTCCGGTAAGCGATTGCCCCCTTGTCACGACCACGCCTCTTAGGGTAGGCACACCTAAGTAAAATGATTTTCGGTCTGAACGACGCAAGGACGGACGCGTGGAACTGAATCGACGGCAACTGCTGTGGGCCGGTGGCGGCATCGGCGCGACGGCCCTGCTGGCAGCCTGCGGAGCCGACGGCGACAGCTCGTCCCCCGACTCCGCCAAGAACTCCACCGCCAAGCCCAAGGCCGGTGGCACCCTCCGCGTCGGCGCCCTCGGCCGGACGAACGCCATCACCCGGGATCCGCACGGCAGTCAGGCCAACGAGACCGACTACCTCATCCTGTCGCTCGTCTACGACACCCTCACCGTCCCCGGCACCAAGCCGAACACCCTCCCCCGCCTCGCCTCGTCCTGGACCTCCTCGGACGACATGAAGACCTGGCGCTTCACCCTCGCCAAGGGAGCGAAGTTCCACGACGGCACCCCCGTCACGGCCGAGGACGTCGTCTTCTCGCTCCGCCGGCTGCGCGGCACCCCGTCCGGCGCCTCGCGCCTGCCCGGCATCAAGGCCGAGAACATCAAGGCCGAGGGCACGGACACCGTCGTCCTCGTCTCCGACTACGCCAACGCCGAACTCCCGCTGCTCATGCGCCTGACGACCTTCGTGATCAAGAAGGGCACGACGGACAAGGACATCGAGAAGGCGCCCGGCACCGGCCCCTTCAAGCTGGAGTGGTTCCGCGGCGGCAACGCCCGCCTCGTCCGCAACGACGACTGGTACGGCGGCAAGGTCCTCCTGGACGCCATCGAGGTCAAGATCTTCGAGTCCCCCCAGGCCATGGCCAACGCCCTGCTCGCGGGCCAGATCGACGTCGCCTCCAACGTCGGTGCCGTCGCCGCCCGCACCGCCGAGAAGCGCAAGGACGTCCAGGTCGTCCGCCGCGCCAACGACATGGCGATGCCGATCGTCATGCGCACCGCCGCCGGCTCCCCCTTCGCCGACCCCAGGGTCCGCGAGGCGCTGCGCCTGGCCGTCGACCGCGAGGCCATGGTCAAGCAGGTGCTGTCCGGGTACGGCACGGTCGCCAACGACATCCTCGGCACCGGCGACCCCGGCTACGCCAAGGACCTTCCGCAGCGCACCCGTGACCTGGCGAAGGCCAAGTCGCTGCTCAAGGAGGCCGGTTTCGACCTGTCGAAGACGTACGAGCTGATGACGACCGAGGACGTCCCCGGCCTCGCCGAGATGGCCACTCTCTTCGCCACCCAGGTCCGCGAGGCGGACGTCAAGATCAAGGTGGTCAAGCAGGAGTCGGGCACCTTCTGGGACAAGACCTGGCTGAAGGGCGACCTCTACACCACCTATTGGGGCACCAACGACTCCGTCGTCTTCTTCGCCAGCAAGGTCCTGGTCTCCGAGAGCGGGACGAACGAGACCGGCTGGAAGGACCCCGCCTTCGACGCCGCGTACCGCACGGCCATGGCCACCAAGGACCCGGCGGCCCGCGCCAAGCTGCTGCACGACGTACAGAAGATCCAGTACGAATCCTCCGGCTACCTGCTGTGGGGCATGGCCGACGGCATCGACCTCGCCAACGCCGCCGTGCAGGGCCTGCCCACGCTCCCGGGCTACGGCCGGGTCCAGCTCGAGCGGGCATGGCTGAACCGCTGACGGACACCGCCGCGCGGCCGGGCACCGGGACGACCGGAGGGAAGACCTCCGCGCCGTCCCGGCCCCGGCCGTTCGCGGGTGTCCCCCTCCTCGGCCCCCTGCTGCGCCTCCTCGGCCTCCTCGCGCGCCGCGCCCTGCTGCTCGCCGCCCTCCTGGCCACCCTCTTCGCCGCCGTCGAGCTGCTCCCGGGAGACGCGGCGACGGCCACCTCCGAACGCGGCGAGAGCGCCGCCGACCTCGCCGAGCGGCGCCGGCTGCTCGGCCTGGACCGCCCGGTGCTCGAACGGTTCGCGGACTGGATGACCGGCCTGCCCACCGGCGACCTGGGCACCTCGGCGCGCGGCGAACCGGTCGCCGACCTGCTCTCCCGCCCCTTCCCCAACACGCTCCTGCTCGGCGGCCTGGCCCTGCTGGTCACGCTCCTCGCCTCGCTCGCCCTCGGCGGCTGGGCCGCGCTCAGGCCCGGCGGCAGGACGGACCGGGCGATCTCCGGCAGTGCGACGGCCGTACTCGCACTGCCCGAATTCGTCGTCGGTGTCGCGCTGGTGCTGGTCTTCGCCCAATGGCTGGAATGGCTGCCGGCCGTGACCCTCGCCGACAGCGACGGCGCGCCCGCGTCCTGGCAGATGCTCGTCCTGCCGGTCATCGCGCTGTCCGTCCCGCAGATCGGCTGGAACACCCGGATCGTCCGGGCCGCCCTCGCCGACGAGGCCAGGGCTCCGCACGTGGAGACCGCCGTCCTCGACGGGCTCCCGAGCCACCGCGTCCTCCTGCACCACGTGCTGCCCGGCGCGCTGCCCGCCGTCGCCGCGGGCATCGCCACCTCCACCGGCATGCTCCTGGGCGGCGCGGTCGTGGTGGAGACCATCTTCAACTACCCCGGGCTCGGTGCCGTTCTCGCGGGCGCCGTCACCGACCGCGACAGCCCCGTCATCGCCGGAGTCGTCGCCGTGACCGGCGCCGTCATCACCTGCGTACTCCTGCTCGCCGACCTCGTCCGGGCCTGGGCCTCCGGAGGACGCCTGTGACCACCGCACCTCCCGCGCGGCGCACCCGACCCCTCCGGGCCACGCTGCCGCGCACCCTCCCCGCACTGCTCCTGGTGCTCCTCGCCGTGGCCGGGCCGTGGCTCGCCCCGCACGCCATCGACGCCCCGCTCACCGCCCCGTACGCGGAAGCCGGCGACGGAGCCCTCCTCGGCGGCGACCAGCTCGGCCGCGACGTCTGGACCCGGCTCCTCGCCGGCGGGCGCGCGCTCATCGCGACCTCCCTCGTCGTGGCCGCGCTCGTCACCGGGACGGCCGCCGTCCTCGGCACGGTCGCCGCCCTGCGCCCGGGGATCGGACGGGCCATCGACAGGGCGGCCGACGTCCTCATGCTGCTGCCGCCGGTCCTCGGCATCCTGCTGGTCGCCCTGTCCTGGCCGGCCGGCGGGCGCGTCGCGCTGATCGCCGCCGCGTACGTCCTCGGCGTGCCGTACGCGGTACGGCTGGTGGCGGCGGCCGCCGCACCCGTCGTGGCGTCCGGCTACGTCGAGGCGGCGGCGGCCGGCGGCGAGCGCCTCGGACAGCTCGTGGTCAGGGAGGTCCTGCCCAATCTGCGCGCCACCCTGCTCGCCCTGTTCGGACTGCGGTTCGTCGCCGCCGTGTACGTCGTCGCCACGGCCGGCTTCCTCCAGGTGGGGCCCCAGCCCCCCGCCGCCGACTGGGCCCTGATGATCCGGGAGAACGCCGGCGGCATCCTCCTCAACCCCTGGGCCGTGCTGGCCCCCAGCATCGCCATCGGCCTGCTGGCCATGAGCGTCAACCTGGCCGCCTCGGCGCTCGTCCCGCACGGCGGCCGCAAGGCGGTGACCGCGCTGTGAACCACATGCCCGACTGGTACACGGACCAGCAGCCGTCGGCGGACGGGACCGCCGTGCGCGTCGACGGCCTGACCGTCACCGGACCCGACGGCCGCCCGCTCCTGGAGAACGGCGGCCTCGAACTCCGCGCGGGCCGGGTCGTGGCCCTCACCGGCCCGTCCGGCTGCGGGAAGACCACCCTGCTGCGGGCCGTCGCCGGCGTCCTGCCCCCCGGCGCCCGCAGGTCGGCCGGCACCGTCGACGTCCTGGGCCACGACCCCTTCGCCCTGCCCGACGCGGAGCTGCGCGAGCTGCGGCGCCACCGCCTCGCGTACGTCGGCCAGGACCCCGGCTCCGGACTCAACCCCCGGATGAAGGTCCGCCGCCTGCTCGCCGAGGTCGCCGCGGACCGCGGCCCGGGGGCCATCACCGCGCTCCTCGAAGAGGTACGGCTCCCCACCGACGGAGACCTCGCCGACCGCCGCCCCGGTGGCCTCTCCGGGGGCCAGCAGCGGCGGGTCGCCCTCGCCCGCGCGCTGGCCCGCCGCCCGGCGGTCCTCCTCCTCGACGAACCCACGGCCGGCCTCGACCCGCACCTGCGCGACGAGATCGGCGAGCTCCTGCGTCACCTGGCGGAGCGTCACCACATAGCGATCGCCCTGTCCTGCCACGACGCCGATCTCGTCAGCCGGCTCGCCGACGAGGTCGTGGAACTCCACGCGGGAACACCCACGCGGCCCGCCCGTATCCCCTCTCCCCGAGCCGCCTCCGACGGCCCCGCCGCGTCTCCCCTGCTGACGGTCACCGGTCTGACGGCCGCCTTCACCCACCGCGGGCGCCGCGTCCCGGCCCTGCACGGCATCGACTTCACCCTGCCCACGGGCGGCAGCCTGGGCCTGGTCGGGGCGTCCGGATCCGGCAAGACCACGCTGATGCGCACCGTCGTCGGCCTGCACCCCGCCACCGGCGGCACCGTCACCCTGCACGGCGACGCGGTGCCCGCCTCCGCCACGCGCCGCAACCGCGAACAGCGCCGCGCCGTCCAGCTCATCCCCCAGAACCCCCTGGGCACGCTCAACCCGAGCCGCACCATCGGCGCGGCCATCCGCCGTCCCCTCGCCCTCCACGACCGCACCCCCCGCCCGCAGCGGGACGAACGGGTCCTGGAGCTCCTCGAACAGGTCGGCCTTCCCGCCGACTTCGTGGCCCGCTACCCCCACGAGCTGTCCGGTGGCCAGCGCCAGCGCGCCTCCATCGCCCGGGCCCTGGCGGCCGACCCCGACATCCTCGTCTGCGACGAGGTGACCTCCGCCCTCGACCCGGAGACCGCCGAGGCCGTCATGAACCTGCTGGGCGAACTGCGCGCCCGGAGGAACCTCGCCCTCGTCCTGATCAGCCACGACCTGCGTCTGGTGGCGGACCGCACCGACAGCATGCTGGTGCTGTCGGAAGGCAGGATCGTCGAACACGGCCCCACGGCGGAGCTCTTCGCCCGCCCCGCCCACCCCGTGACGGCGGCGCTGCTGGGAGCCGTACCGGTCGAATGACCGTAGGAAGCGTGGACCGGCCCCGGCCCGGCAGGCGGGGGCCGGTTCGGCAGGCGGGGGGGGCCGCCCCCAGGGTGGCGGCCTACGCGCCGCCCCACGTGTCACCGGAGTCCCCGCCACCGCCGTACGGCCACGGCTCGTCCGTCCCGAAGTGGACCCACAGCCAGTAGGCCCCCAGACCGAGCGCCAGCAGACCGACGGGAATGAGGACGGCCAGCAGTATCGTCACCACCACGTCCGACTCCTCCGCCCGGCGTGTCCGGGGCGACGAACAGGTCCGCGCATCGCTCCCGGGCTTCACCTTCCTACTCGGCCTTGTGCATACTCCACAAGAGGCGGAACCGACCGCCTGAACCGGAGGTTGGCGGATGGACCAGACCCTCCTGACGAAACTCCTGATCGCCGGCGGTGTCTTCGCGGCGATCCTCCTCGTCGGCCTCCTGCCGATGCTCCTCATCCAGACGCCCAAGGAATGGTGCCGCACCTGCAAGCACCAGAGCTACGACCACGAGGGCGGCACCGGACAGTGCACGGGAGACGACTTCGCCACCGGGGAACTCGCACCGTCCGGCACCTGCCGCTGCTGGGCGTACGTGTCGAACAGGGAGCCCCGATGAGGGCGGCCGCCCCGGCTCCCCCTCCCCCGCCTCGTAGAGGCCAAGTGGCGCGAGCAGTCCGGTAGTTCGCCGGCCATCGCCCGCAGGCATACTGGACGCGCATCCGGATCGCGACGGGGGAGCGTGCCACACATGGGGCTGGGTACGGAGGGCGGGGACCTGCCGGGACGCATCGGCGGGTACACCCTGGAGCGGGAACTGGGTGCGGGCGGCATGGGGACGGTGTACCTGGCGCGGTCCCGTGGCGGCCGCACCGTGGCCGTCAAGGTGGCCCGGCCCGAGCTGGCCGCCGATCCGCACTTCCGCGCACGGTTCCGGGCCGAGGTCGAGGCCGCCCGAAAGGTCGGCGGCTTCCACACGGCGCCGGTCGTCGACGCCGACCCGGACGCCGCGACGCCCTGGCTGGCCACCGCCTACATCCCGGGGCCCACGCTGTCGAGGATGCTCGGCGAGCGAGGCCCGATGGACGAGGAGCGACTGCGCCTGCTGGGCGCCGCCCTGGCGGAGGCGTTGCAGGCCATCCACGCCTGCGGGCTGATCCACCGCGACCTCAAGCCGGGCAACATCATCATGGCCGACGACGGCCCCCGCGTCCTCGACTTCGGCATCGCCCGCGCCCTGGAGTCGACCCGGCTCACCTCCACCGGCACGGCCTTCGGCACGCCCGGCTTCCTCGCCCCCGAGCAGGCCCAGGGACTCGAAGTCGGCCCCGCGGCAGACGTTTTCGCGCTGGGGGCGGTGCTGGTCGCGGCGGCTGGCGGCAGCGCCTTCGGAGAGGGCACGCCGATGGCGCTGATGTACCGCTCGGTGCACGAACAACCGGACCTGTCCGCCCTGCCGGGTGAGATACGGCCGATGGTCGCCGACTGCCTGTCGAAGGACCCGGCGCAACGGCCCACGCCAGAGCGGCTGTTGGACCTCCTGTCCCCGGAACCGCCCTCGGATGCCCCGCACTCGGATGCCCCGCCCTCGTACACCCCGACCGTGTCCGCACCCGCCTTGCCCACACCGGCCCGGTCGGCCCCGCCCACGCCGACCGCCACCCCCACCGCCGGTGCCATCGAGAGTGCCGCGACCGTCACCGCCACCCCGACCGCCGAGCCCCGGACCCAGGAGCCGACGGCCGCTCCGCAGAGCGTGCGGCGCCCTGGCGTGGTCGTCGCCTCCGTGCTGGCGGTGGCCCTGCTCCTGATCGGCGGGGCCGTCTACGCCACGTACGCACTGAAAGAGCCGGAGAAACCGTTCCCCGAGGCCACCCACGAGCTCACCCTGCCCACCTCGATCATGGGAGGCACCTACGTCCAGGACGCCGGACGATCGGACTCGCCCAGCGCCATGGAGGACGATGCCGTCACCAAGGACGCGACGCGCGTCTCCATCACCTACACCGGTACCTCGAAGTCGAGGTTCGGCACCCTGCAGGTGTCCGGCTGGTACGGCCGGCTCAAGGACCCGGAGCGGCAACGGGACGCGCACATGAACGCCGTGACCGAGGCCCTCGATGCGAGGAGCCTCGTGCCGCGCCAGGAGTTCCGCCTGCCCGGATCCGACGTCGAGTTCAGCTGCGAGATGGTCAATTACCTCACCGTGTGCGCCTGGGCCGACGACAACACCGTGGGCTCCGTCTCGTTCGAGCCGGCCACCGCCTCTCTTGACGTCGCTGCCGCGGAGACCCGCAAGATCCGCGACGACATGCGCAAGCCGATCGTCCGATAGGCCCCTGGGCCGCCCGGACGCCCTGGACGCCACGGTCTCCGGACGGCGCGCGCCGCGGTTACGCTGTGCCCCCGGAGCACGCCGGAGCATGGGCGTGGGACAAGGTGAGGAGCTGGGTGATGGGCACACACGAGCGCTGGACGCGGCTCCTCGACGCGCTCGGTGAGCGGGGCAGCATCGAGGTGGGCGAGGCCGCCGAGCTGCTCGACGTCTCCCCCGCGACCGTCCGCCGTGACCTGGAGGAACTCGCCCGCCAGCAGCTGCTGACCCGGACTCGGGGCGGTGCGGTGCTCAGCGGCGTCACCTACGACCTGCCCCTGCGCTACAAGACCGCCCGCAAGGCCGACGAGAAGCAGCGGATCGCCCGCGCCGCGGCCGCCCTCGTCCCGCCCGGCGCCGTCCTCGGCCTCACCGGCGGCACCACCACCTCGGAAGTCGCCCGCGAACTGGCCACCCGCCCCGACCTGGCCGAGCACACCTCCGGGACCGCACTGACCATCGTCACCAACGCCGTGAACATCGCCAACGAGCTGGCCGTCCGCCCGTATGTGAAGACCGTCGTGACGGGCGGGGTCGCCCGCCCCCAGTCGTACGAGCTGACCGGCCCCCTGACCGCCGCCGTCCTGCAAGGCCTGTCGCTCGACTACGCGATCCTCGGCGTCAACGCCGTCGACCCGGGCTTCGGCGCCTCCACCCACGACGAGGGAGAGGCCAGCGCCAACCGGGCCATGGCCGAACGAGCCGACAAGATCGTCGTCGTCGCCGACTCCACCAAACTCGGCCGACGGGCCTTCGCCAGGGTCTGCACGATCGCGGAGATCGACGTCCTGGTCACCGACCACGACGCCCCCGACGACCTAGTCGAACAACTCACCCAGCAGGGCGTCGACGTCCACTGCGTCTGACAGCCACCACAGCCGTCGTCGCGGCCTTCCCCCGACTCCCCGGCGGTCGAGCCGCATAGCGTGGCGCCTGTCACCGGTGGGGCGGCTCGCCGGCCCTGTCGCGCTTCTGCACCGTAGACGTGGACCTGCCGCTTGCCCCCGCGTACGAAAGGGGCCGCAAGGGCCATGGCATTCGGAAGACGCAAAGGGGCGGCCGGGGGGCTTCTGGCCGTGGGAGCGGTGGTCGCCTCCTTGGTAGGGGCTCCGCAGACGGTCGCGGAGGAGGTGCCGACAGCGCCCAAGCCGGTGCTGCGGGTGATCTCCTGGAACATCTGCGGCGAGGCGGGCGGCGCCCGCACACAGACGGGCTACTGCCCCCGCCGCAACGACGTCGCGGCCAAGGTCGCCGCCGTCGCCTCCCTCGCCCGACAGCACCGCGCGGACGTGCTGCTGCTCCAGGAGACCTGCGGTTACGGGGACGGGGACGTCCCTGAGAACAAGGCGAGCAGCCATCTGGCCCATCTGGAGACGACCCTCGGCACGGAGGGCTGGCAGTTCGCCTTCGCCAAGGGCAATCGCCCGGAGAAGCGCCCCGGAGGCGAGACGGTCTACAACAGCGACTGCCGTGGCGCCGTGGGCGGTGATGTCGGGGTGGTCCTCGGGGTCAAGGGGACCCTCAAGGACGTGCAGCGCTTCGACACCATGCCGAAGGACGACCCCACCATCGCCTCCGCCTACGCGAACCGGGTGCTGCCCGCACTGTGCGGGCGCCTGGAAGGCTGGCCCGACAAGGTGTGCAGTACGCACCTGATCCCCGGGGACGGCGCGGAGGCGGCCGAGAACGCCCGCGCCAAGCAGTCCGCGCGGATCCGCAGCACTCTCAAGGACGACTTCGCCAAGGGCCTGGTCATCGGCGGCGACCTGAACGCCCGTGAGACCTCGTCCAGCCTGGCTGACTTCACCGCCCAGCCGGGCGGTCTGCACCGTTACACCAGCGACGAACACACGCGGCAGAGCTGGCCCTTGGGCCAGAGGGACCCGAGCCGCAGCCGTAGGGCGGCCTGCGGCTGCACCCGGGGGACGGCACCGGCAACCACGGTCCATCGGTCTCCGTCCACGCGTCGAAGCAGTGGGCCGGCACCTCCGTGACCCACCGCGGCGACTGGACCGGCGACGGCCTGGAGGACGTGGTCGCCCGCTTCGGCACCGAGCTGCGCCTCTACCCGAACAGGGGCGGCGGGCAGGTCGACACGTACCAGGTGCTCGCCACGGGCCTGGAAAGCGGCGCCAAGGTGATCGGCGTCGGCGACACCGGCGGGGACGGCTTCCCCGATGTGGTGGTCCAGAACCCCGTCTCCGACGAGCTGTTCCGCTACGACGGTCTGCCCGGCTCCGCCCCGTCGGTGAAGGCCCCCGTGCGGGTCGGCCATGGCGGCTGGAGCGTGATGGACCTGACGGCCGCCGGTGACGCGGACGGGGACGGCTTCCCGGACTTCCTGGCCCGCAATCGCAGCACGGGCGTCCTGTACCTCTACCGTGGCGGCGACGGGGTCAAGGACGCGAACGGCACGATCCCCCGCCCGATCGGCTCCTTCGGCGCCCGTATCCCCTACGGCAGCGGCTACACCACCGCCAGCCGGCCCCTGATCGCCGGCGCCCACGACGCGAACGGCGACAGGGTCGCCGACATGTGGACCACGGCCGTGGACGCCTCGGGCGTCCACACCCTGCTGTTCTACGCGGGCGAGGTGGACGACACCACCGGCACGCCGCCCGACGGCCCCTCGACGAGGGTCGGCGCGGGCGACTGGTCGGTCTACAGCGCCTTGAGCTGATCCGATCCGATCCGGTCCGATCCGATCCGGTCCGGTCCGGTCCGGTCCGGGTGAGCGCGGGCGGGCGGAGAAAGCCTTCGCCCGCCCGCGCCTCGCGCCCGGCATCCCGCCCGGTATCGCGCTCGCTCAGCGCTGGATCTCGAGCCGCGCCCTCTCGTTCGGCGTCGCGATGTCCCAGAAGCGGGCGATGCCCCGAGCGTTGCGGTAAATGCCCGTGCCGCCGGTGACGGCCATGTCGAGGGAAGCCGTTCCCTTCGTCCACAACGACTGCATCGTCACGGAACCCTGGGCGACTTCCATCGTGATCACGCACTGCGACGTGAGTTCTTCGCCCTTCAGATGAATGACCTGACAGGTTCCGCCCCCTCGTCCGACACTTCGCCCGTCCTTGATCGCCGTGCCGGAATACACGTCCATGTCACCGAGGCTCGGCCCCGCGGGGCCGAGATCGACAGCCGTGTACTGATCGTTCTGCACCTTGAGTTCGAGCACCTCGACCCGCCCCTTTTCCGGAACTCCGGCATTCGCGCTGCCGACTGCCCCGAAGCCGACCGCGACCACGGCGAGCGACGCGGCGGCGAACCTCATGAGCGTCGCTCGCCTGCGCGGCTTCGAAGTGGATGCAGAACCGCTGGTGATCATGATGAACACTCCCTCTTTCCCTGTGCATTCGATGAGCGGACGACTTCGACGCGATGCGTGGGACGATCACGGCCGTTGCTCGTCGACCCAGCCGCGCTCGACCGCCCACCCGCCCGTGAGGTCCTCCGCGGCGGGCAGCGTGAGGAGCGAGACGGCGGACGCGACGACGAGGAGCCCGATCGAAACGGCCCAGGCGCGAGGACGGGTCCCGTCTTGGTCTGTTCCGCGTGTTCGGTCATACCCTCAAGACACCGCAGCCCCTCGGAATGTGACGCCGGCCGACGTGACACCAGGCACACCCGGCACACCATTCCCCGTCCTACGCAAAACGCTCGACCGGGAATCCCCGGTCGAGCGTCTCGCCGAACTCCTGAACCCAGCCGTCCGATCCCTCGGATTCGCTAGCGGAGCGGATACGCGGCGATCACGGTCTGATCGGTGACGCCGCCTGCGGCGTCGATCAGGTGAGCCTTCAGGGAGACGGTTCCGGCGTCCCTGGGAGTGGGGAAGATCGCCGTGTACGTGCCCTTGCCGGTCGGTACGACCATGGCCTTCCGCCAGGTCTTGCCGTCGTCTCCGGAGACCTGGATCTCCAGCTTCCTGATGTCCGGCAGCGACGCACCGGGCTGGGCGGCGACCTCGACGGGCAGCGCGGTCACCGGCCTGCGGTCGACGGCGTTCTCGCTGTCCACGTTCGGCTTGTAGCGCACGGCGAGCATCGGCAGCAGCGTCTCCCGGGTCGTCGCGGCCGAGGAGAACGTCCAGGTCAGGTCGGTCCTGGTGCTGAACGTCGAGTACGTCTGCCGCGTCTGGGAGGTCTCCAGCCGGTACGTCGCCTCCCCGGCGGGCAGCCCGCTCGTGTTCGCGGAGCCGAAGAACGGCTCCTCCGCGATGAGCTGTCCGTCCCTGTAGAGCTTGCTGTACTGGGAGTCGGTCAGGCTGCCGCCCATGTTCCCGTCGGCGTCCAGCGCCGCGCCGGCCGAGAGGTGCAGCAGGTCTCCCGTCCTGCTCGCGGTGATCGGCGCGGGGCTGAAGACCGCCGCGTTGAGCCGCTGACTGTAGGTCCTGCCGGCCGTGTAGTGCGTGGGCCGTGTGGTCAGGGCGCTGATCGTGATCGGCATCGGGTTGTTCGGATCCGGGTGCGGGATCACCTCCTCGATCCTGGTACGCCAGGTGACCGAATCGTCGCCGACCAGCAGCAGCTTCGTGGTGATCGGGGCCTCGTTGGTCAGTCCGACCGCCCAGGCTCCGCCCGCGTCGGGCGCATCGCCGTACACGATCCGCTCGACCCGCCGGTCGGAGCTGGCGTTGATGGTCTGGTCGACCACGGCCAGATCCTCTGTCTCGACGTCCCGCTGGAATCCGGTCGGGAAGCCGCCCCGTACGGTGTCGAGCTGGCTGTACAGATACGGCGTCTTCGTGAACGTCCCGTCGGCGGACCGCCTGCCCCACTGCGACGAGATGTGACTGCTCATCTGCTCCGGCGGCAACGACGCGCCGACCTGTGCGGTGTAGACGTGGTCGAGGTTCCGGAACAGACTTCCCGAGTCCAGCCGGCGGAGCCCGTCGGCGGACCGCCGCAGGTAGCCGATGTCGGCGATCGCGACCTCGGCCTCGGACTGCGGCATCGTGACCTTGACGGGCTTGGCGTTCCGCGCGTCGAGGACCGCGCTGGTGTTCTCGGTCAGCCGCAGACTCGGCTGGACGAGCTGGTAGGAGGCTTCGCCCTGACCGTCCGGGGCGGGGAAGTCGATCGTGCTCTGCAGCGCGTACTCGCCCTTGGGCAGCCGCAGCTTCGACGTACCGTCGGCTTCGTAGAACCAGGTGAAAACGTCCTTGTCGAGCCCGAACACCACACCCGAGGCTGCCGTCGGCTCCCCGTCGGGACCGACACTTGTGACGGTGAGGTCGTAGCTCTCCTCCTCCATGACCACCGCGATCGCGGTGCCGACCGTGATGTCACCGCCGGTCGCGGTGATCCGGCCGGAGTAGCCGCCGTCCGGGCCGCTGTGGTTGGTGTCGGACGTCGCCTGCACCGACGCGGTCCCGCCGGCCGCGACGGTGAGAGTGTGCGCGCTGAGCCGGATCGCTCCGGCCGGGGCCGGGGCTCCGTCGGGACCGGCCAGCGTCGCCGTCAGGTCGAGCGTCACCGGCTGGTCGCCGAGGTTGCGGTAGGTGAGCGTCCTGGTCACCGGGGTGTCGTCGTCATGCGGTGAACTCGCCGTGCCGAACGAGATGCTGCCCGGCTCGGCGATCACGCTCTGTGTGATGCCCTTGGCGACGTCGACGCGGCCGGCGCCCTGCTGGAAGGCGGTCTGGCCGGCGGCCGGCTTCGCCGAGGCCATCAGCGCGCCCTTCAGCTCGGCGGGCGTCCAGTCCGGGTGCCGCTGCGCCAGCAGAGCCGCCGCGCCCGCGGTGTGCGGGGTCGCCATCGACGTGCCGTCGAGCCGCAGGTAGTGGTCACCCACCGGCGTACCGATGCTCGACTTCGTCGCCTTGGCGGCGACGATGCCGACACCGGGCGCGGTGACGTCGGGCTTGATCGCCCCGTCGCCGACGCGCGGGCCGCGGCCGGAGAAGCCGGCCAGCCCGTCCTGCCCGTCCACCGCGCCGACGGTCAGCGCCGCATCCGCGCTGCCCGGGGAATCGACCGTGCGCTCATCGGGACCTCCGTTGCCGGCCGCGATCACGAACAGCGTGCCGGTCTGCGCGGTCAGCCGGTCGACGGCCTCCTCGAGCGGGTCGGTCTCCGGTGTGTCGGGACCACCGAGGCTGAGGTTGACGATCTTCGCGTGCACCTCGTTGGCGGCCCACTCCATCCCGGAGAGGATCGCCGACTCGGGGCAGCCGAACTGCTCGCACACCTTGCCGTCGTACAGCGTGGCGTCCGGCGCGACGCCCTTGTACCGGCCGTCCGAGGCCGCCGCGGTGCCGGCGATCGTCGAGGCGACGTGGGTGCCGTGGCCGACCAGGTCCTCGGCCGTCTCGTCGGTGAAGTTCTTCGCGCCGGCCACCCGGCCGGCCAGGTCCGGGTGCGAGGCGTCGATGCCGGTGTCGAGGACGGCGACCGACACGCCCTTGCCGGTGTACCCGGCCTGCCACGCGGTCGGCGCGCCGATCTGCGGGACGGACCGGTCGAGGCTGATCTCCCGCTTGCCGTCGAGCCAGATCCTGTCGACGCCCGTGGTGGATCGTGCCGAGGTGGCGCCGGTCAGGAACGCGCCGGTCTTCGCCTTGTCCACCTTCATGGCCGCGCCGTTGACGCCCGGCAGCCGACGGGTCACCGTCGTCCCCGGCGCGGCCGACCGCTTCGGGGTCTTCTCGGCCTTCTGATGGTCGGCGTACGTCACGATCACCGGGATCGCCGTGGTCGACCTGTCGTCGTACCCGGCCTTGATCAGACCGGTCACGTCGAACAGCCGCCGGTCCAGGCGTCCGCTCGCGATCTCGTCCTGGACGTCGGACGGTACGACGTACAGGTGGTCCTTCAGGCGGTGCGTACGGAAGGTGACGTCGCCTCGGCCCGCTCCCGGATCGATGGCGGCACGGCTCGGATCGCCTCCCTGCAGCGTGATCCGGTCACCGGTGATCAGCGTGACCCGCTGATCCGGTGCCGCCGTCTCCGACCCGGCGGCGGCGATCGACTGCTGCCGCGGCCGGATCTCCGATGCCTGAGCCGGACCGGCCAGGCCCACCCCTGACAGGCACAGTCCCGAGGCTGCGATGAAGGCGACGGTTCTGGCGGAGCCAGCTCGCCTCGATCGTGGTGTGGATGTCACCACGCGTCCCTCCCCTTCGGTTGTCTCACGTCGGCGAAAGGGGCGCCCCCGTAACGGAGTCGATCTCCCCTTCGCCATGGGACGCGATACTCCCCAGCCCGTCGACCACCCGTCCATGCGTTTGCGTCGCCACTTGCGGCGACTCGCGGCGGCTGACTGCGACTGACGGCGAAGGACAGGTTGTCGAGCGTCACGTAGACGGCGAACTGCCGATTGCCTCTCCCCGAGAGCCGTGCGGGCCGCCGGGTGGGGCCTCGCTTCGCGACCGGACCGACCGGTCGACCTTCCTCCCCGCGCCCAGGGGGTGGCATGACAGCGCACAGGCCCCGAGAAGGCATCACACCCCGTGGCACCCGGCCAGGGCTCACCCGCTGAGACGGCGAGGGGAGGGCGTGGCCTATCGTGCGGTTGTGCCGTCGTACAGCATTGGGCAGGCCGCGCAGCTGCTCGGAGTGAGTCCGGAGACCGTTCGCCGGTGGGCGGACGGTGGCAAGCTGGGCATGGAGCGGGAAGGGTCCGGCAAGCGGGTGATCGAAGGGACGGCCCTGGCCCGCTTCGCTCAGGAGCGGGGCGCCGGGCTCCACGCCGTCCCGGAGGACGACGTGCCGACCTCGGTCCGGAACTCCTTCGTGGGGATCGTGACCGCCGTGCGGGCCGACGACGTGGCCGCGCAGGTGGAGGTCCAGTCCGGTCCGCACCGGCTGGTGTCGCTGGTGACGCGTGAGGCGGTCGAGGAGCTGGGGCTCGATGTCGGTGTCACGGTGACCGCCCGGGTGAAGTCGACGAGCGTGCACATCGATCTGCCCTGACCCCTCCCCTGCTGGATCTCAGCGGCAGAGGAGTGCCGCGCGCAGGTCGACCTTGTGGTCGAGTCGCGACAGATCCCGGCCGGTGAGCGCCCCGATGCGTTCGACGCGGTAGTGGACCGTGGTGACGTGTATGCGCAGGGCCTCGGCGGTCCTCGCCCAGGAGCAGTCGTGGGCCAGGAAGACCGCCAAGGTCTCCAGGAGCATCGCACTCGATCCCCGGCCGGCGGCGACGAGCGGCCCCAGGACCGTCTCGCGGTACGCGTTCCGCACGTCGGCGGGGATTGTGGCCATCAGCCTGCCCAGTCCGTCGAGGTCAGCGAGGCCGGCGACGCACGCGGACGACGGCCCCGCCGCGCGGGCCGCCGCCAAGGCGTAACGGGCTTGCACAAGCGCCGAGTCCAGCCCGGACGACGCGGCGGCCGGCGCACTGACCCCGACGTGCAGCGCGATCTCCGGGTGGCAGGCGTCGATCAGCGGCCCCACTTCGCCCAGCCGCGCCCGCCCACGCCGGATCCATCGCGCTCGCGCTCTGGGGGGGGGACGTGGCCCTCCCGGCCACGCTCACCGTCGCCGATCTGCGTGCAGGGTGGGAGCAGCACCGGGGCCGAAGTGGTGTTCGACCGCGCGACGGCGGGACCGCAGCACCACACCTTCGTCGGACCACTCCCGCGCGAGGTGGCGGCCGTGGCACGAGCCGGATTCGACCCCGTCCGCCGCACGGAACGCTCCCGCTTCCTGCTGGCCGTGAGCGGTGGCGACGGACACCACACCGCCCTCTCCTGGGCGGAGATCGATGCCGACTTCGGCGACGCGCCCGTCCTGCTCGCCACCCGCGTGGACGACGAGGAACTCGACATGGCCGGCGCCCAGCTCGTCATGCCGTCCGACCGCTGCGGCGCCCGCTACGTCAGCGCCGCCACCGGGATCTGGATCGGGACGCCACGGCTTCCGGGTATCCACCCGCCCGAGGGCTGAGACGCCGCCCGCCCCTCCTCGTCCCTTCCTCCAAGGCGCCTCGCATCCGCGATGGAGAGTCCCACGATGTTGTTGCAGATGAGGGCGAATGCGCCCTACGGTGTCGCACATGCAGTCCTACACCATCGGTCAGGCCGCAAGGCTGCTGGGCGTCAGCCCCGACACCGCGCGGCGCTGGGCGGACGCGGGCCGGGTTACCACCCACCGCGACGAGAGCGGCCGGCGCGTGATCGACGGCAAGTCGCTTGCGGCGTTCTCCGTGGTGATCGCGCAAGGCGATGAAGACGACGCGTCGTACACCTCGGCGCGCAACGCCTTCCCCGGCATCGTCACGGGGATCAAGCTCGGCGACATCGCGGCCCAGGTCACCATCCAGGCCGGTCCGCACCGGCTGGTCTCCCTCCTCACCCGCGAGGCCGTGGAGGAGCTGGGACTGGAAGTCGGCGTGCAGGCCACCGCCCGCGTGAAGTCGACCAGCGTGCACATCGACCGCACCTGAGAGCTGACCACAGCTGACCCCTCACGCAGCACCGAGAGATCTCGGCCGTCGGCGCGACCGGCCCCTCCCGCACTTTCCGCTCGTTCCCAAGGAGTTCAGACCCTCATGTCCCCCATCCTGACCGTCGCAAGACGTCGCTCCGCTGCCGCCGCGCTCACCGCCGCGCTGCTCGTGCCGCTCGCGGCCTGCTCGTCCGACGACGGCACCGGGAAGGACACCGGCGGGTCCACCGCCTCCGGGTCCGCCGGTGCCGCGCCGGCGGCCGACCTGACGGTCCTGGCGGCCGCCTCGCTGACCGACGTGTTCAAGACGGCCGGCGCCGCGTACGAGAAGGCGCACCCCGGCACGAAGATCAGGTTCTCCTTCGCCGGCTCGCAGGAGCTCGTCGCCCAGGTGTCCCAGGGCTCGCCCGCCGACGTCCTGGTCACCGCCGACACCAAGAGCATGGACAAGGTGGAGGCCGACACGAGCACCCCTGCGATCATCGCGAAGAACCGGCTCGTCATCGCCACCGGCGAGGGCAACCCCCACAAGGTCGCGGGCCTCGAGGACCTCGCCGACACCAAGCTCAAGGTCGTGCTCGCCGCGCCCGAGGTCCCGGCCGGCAAGTACAGCAGGCAGATCCTCGACGCCCAGAAGATCACGGTGAAGCCGGTCTCCCAGGAGCCCAACGTCCGCGCCGTGCTCAGCAAGGTCGAACTCGGCGAGGCCGACGCCGGTCTGGTCTACAAGACCGACGCCGAGAGCGCCAAGGACAAGGTCGACGCGGTGGAGATCCCGGACGTCCAGAACGCCATCGCGAAGTACCCGGCCGCCACGCTGAAGGAGTCCAAGAACGCCGAGGCCGCAGCCGCGTTCGTCGCCTGGCTGAGCTCGCCCGAGGGCCAGAAGATCCTTCAGGACGCCGGCTTCCAGAAGCCGTAGCGGGGCGGGGTCAGGTCGGACCGCGAGGGCTGTCCGTCTCGGGGGGCGGACAGCCCCTCGCGTGCGCGGTGACCAGGAACCCCCGCTTCCCCTGGGTCGCCCGGATGCCGGGCCGCAATGCCTGGGCCGGCAGGCAACGGCCGACGGCCTGGCCCTCAACGCGGGCGGGCCGCGGGCTCGGCCCGCAGCCCGCCCCCGCGTTCATCGAGGCCGCGCCGCCGGTGTCAGCGGCGTCGGTCGTACGCCGGCGTCGTTGATGGGCCGCCCCATCGCGACGCTCAGGTGAGCATCGGGATGACCTCCGAGCCGTACGCGTCGATGGTGCCCTCGCGGTTGTCGTGCATCGCGTAGACGGCGAACTGGTCGACGCCGAGGTCGCGGAGGTGGCGGAGCTTGGCGATGTGGGTCTCGGCGGGGCCCAGGAGGCAGAAGCGGTCGACGATCTCGTCGGGGACGAAGTCGGTGGAGGGGTTCCCGGCACGGCCGTGGTGGGAGTAGTCGTAGCCGTGGCGGTTCTTGATGTACGCGGTGAGCTCGTCGGGGACCATCGAGGAGTGCTCGCCGTAGCGGGCGACCAGGTCGGCGACGTGGTTGCCGACCATGCCGCCGAACCAGCGGCACTGGTCCCTCGCGTGCGCCAGGTTGTCACCGACGTACGCGGGGGCGGCGACGCAGATGGTGATCGAGGCGGGGTCGCGGCCGGCCTCCTCGGCCGCTTCACGGACCGCCCTGACCATCCACTCGGTGAGGAAGGGGTCGGCGAGCTGGAGGATGAAGCCGTCCGCCTTCTGCCCGGCGAGGGCCAGCGCCTTCGGGCCGTACGCGGCCATCCACACGGGCAGCTTCCCGTCCTTCACCCACGGGATGCGGACCGGATTGCCGTCGACGTCCGCCTCCCGGCCCTCCGCCAGGTCACGGATGACGTCGATGGCCTCGCCGAGCCGGGCCAGGGTGTTCGGCTTGCGGCCCGCGACGCGCATGGCGGAGTCGCCGCGGCCGATGCCGCAGATCGTCCGGTTGCCGAACATGTCGTTGAGGGTGGCGAAGGTGGAGGCCGTCACCTCCCAGGTCCGTGTGCCCGGGTTCGTCACCATGGGGCCGACGTGGAGCTTGGTGGTGTGCTCCAGGATCTGGCTGTAGATGACGAACGGTTCCTGCCACAGCACGGCCGAGTCGAAGGTCCACCCGTAGCGGAAGCCGTTGCGCTCCGCCCGGCGCATCAGGCCGACGACCTGCGAGGCGGGCGGGTCGGTCTGCAGGACGAGTCCGAAGTCCACTTCGGCGGCCTCCTAGTTCAGGTACTGGCAGGTGGAGCGGGGGACGAAGCTGCCGTGGCCGGCGCGCCCGGTGAACTTCCGCTGTTCGATGACGACTTCGCCGCGCGACAGCACCGTCTCGACCTGTCCGGTGACGCTCTTCCCCTCGTACGCCGAGTAGTCGACGTTCATGTGGTGGGTGGCCGCCGACAGGGTCTGCGTGACGTGCGGGTCGTAGATCACCACATCGGCGTCCGCGCCCGGCGCGATCGTGCCCTTCTGCGGGTACAGGCCGAACATCCGGGCCGGGGTGGCGCAGGCGATCTCGATCCAGCGGCGCCGGGAGATGTGCCCGTCGACGACCGCCTGGTGGAGCAGGTCCATGCGGTTCTCGACGCCCGGCAGCCCGTTGGGGATCTTGGAGAAGTCCCCGACGCCCAGCTCCTTCTGCCCCTTGAAGCAGAACGGGCAGTGGTCCGTCGACACCACCTGGAGGTCGTTGGTCCGCAGGCCCCGCCACAGCGCCGCCTGGTGCTCGCGCGGCCGCAGCGGCGTCGAGCACACGTACTTCGCGCCCTCGAAGCCCGGCTCGGCGAGGTTGTCCGTCGACAGGAACAGATACTGCGGACACGTCTCCCCGAAGACCGGCAGGCCCTTGTCCCGGGCGGCGGCGAGCTCCGCCACCGCCTCCTCCGCAGACACGTGCACCACATACAGCGGCGAGCCCGCCACCCGGGCGAGCTGGATCGCCCGGTGCGTCGCCTCCGCCTCCAGCAGGGCCTTGCGGACCTCACCGTGGTAGCGCGGATCGGTCTCGCCCCGGGCCAGGGCCTGCTCGACGAGGACGTCGATCGCGATGCCGTTCTCGGCGTGCATCATGATCAGCCCGCCGTTGGCGGCGCCGCGCTGCATGGCCCGCAGGATCTGCCCGTCGTCGCTGTAGAAGACGCCGGGATAAGCCATGAAGAGCTTGAACGAGGAGATGCCCTCCTCGACGAGCTTGTCCATCTCCTTGAGCGTGTGTTCGTTGACGTCGGAGAGGATCATGTGGAAGCCGTAGTCGACGGCGCACCTGCCGTCGGCCTTCGCGTACCAGGTGTCGAGGCCCTCGCGCAGGGTGCTGCCGACGGTCTGGACGGCGAAGTCGACGATGGTGGTGGTGCCGCCCCAGGCGGCGGCGCGGGTGCCGGTCTCGAAGGTGTCGGAGGCGAAGGTGCCGCCGAAGGGGAGCTCCATGTGGGTGTGGGCGTCGACGCCGCCCGGGATGACATAGCGGTCGGTGGCGTCGATGACGCGCTCGGCGGTCCAGCCGGCGGCGGCGTCCGAGCCGTGGGCGGCGAGGGCGGCGATCCGCCCGTCCTCGATCAGCACATCGGCGTGGAGCTCGTCGGCGGCGGTGACGACGAGGCCGCCCCTGATGAGTGTGCGGGTGCTCACGGGACTTCTCCCCTGCGAACTAGAGGGAACGGAGGGCCTGTTCGAGGATCGCCGCGCCTTCCTCGGCCTCGGCGACGGTGAGCGAGAGCGGGGGTGCGATGCGCAGGGCGCTGGTGTTGTGGCCGCCGCCCTTGCCGATGAGCAGGCCGTTCGCGCGGGTGGCCTCCAGGACGGCGGCCGCGGCGTCGGGGTCGGCCCGGTCGGTGCCCGGTTCGGTGAGTTCGAGGCCGATCATCAGTCCGCGTCCGCGCACCTCGCGTACGGCGTCGATGCCGGCGGTGGCGGCCCGGAGCCGTTCGATGAGGAGGCCGCCGACGCGGCGGGCGTTGCCCTGGAGGTCGTGTTCGAGGAGGTACGTGAGGTTGGCGAGCCCGGCGGCCATGGTGACGGGCGAACCGCCGAAGGTGGAGATGGAGTTGGCGTCCAGGCAGTTCATGATCTCGGCGCGGGCGACGACCCCGCCGATGGACATGCCGTTGCCGATGCCCTTGGCGAAGGTGAGGATGTCGGGCGGTCCTGCCTGGCCGTGCGCCTGCCAGCCCCAGAAGTGGTCCCCGGTGCGGCCCCAGCCGGTCTGCACCTCGTCGGCGATCCACAGGATGCCGTGCCGGTCGAGGACCCGGCGGAAGGCGGCGTAGAGCCCGTCGGGCGGGGAGGTGAAGCCGCCGACGCCCTGGACGGGTTCCGCGATGAGGGCGGCGACGTCCCTGGTCTGGCCGAGCAGGTCCTCCAGGTCCGCGACGCAGGCCTCGACGAACCGCTCGTCGGTGAACTGGGCGTACGGCCCGCGGGTGCGGACGCCGCCGTGCACGTACTGGGTCTGGAGCGGGGAGAGGCCGGTGGGCGACCAGGAGCGGTTGCCGGTGATGCCGACGGTGGAGAAGGAGCGGCCGTGGTAGCTGTTGCGCATCGCCAGGATCTGGTTCGAGCGGCGGTACGCGGTGGCGAGGAGGAGGGCGGTGTCGTTGGCCTCGGTGCCGGAGGTGGTGAAGAAGACGCGGGCGTCGGGGATGCCGGAGAGGGCGGCGATGCGCTCGGCGAGCTCCACCATCGGGCGGTTGAGGTAGAGGGTGGAGGAGTGGATGATCCGCCCGGCCTGCTCGGCGACCGCCTTGGTGACCTCGGGCAGGGCGTGGGCGGTCATCGTGGTGAGGATGCCGCCGAAGAAGTCGAGGTAGCGGTTGCCGTCGGCGTCCCAGACGTATCGGCCGTCGCCGTGGGTGAGCTCGATGGGGTTCTTGTAGTACAGGGCGAGCCAGTCGGGGGCGACGGCGCGGTGGCGTTCGTAGAGGCTGCTCACGGCTGCACCAGCCCGTCGTAGGCGTCGGGTCGGCGGTCGCGGTAGAAGGCCCACTGCTGCCGGACCTGGTCGATGAGGCCGAAGTCGAGGTCGCGGACGACGAGTTCCTCCTCCTTGTCGGAGGCGACGTCGCCGACGAACTGGCCGCGCGGGTCGACGAAGTAGCTGGTGCCGTAGAAGTCGTTGTCGCCGTACTCCTCGATGCCGACGCGGTTGATGGCGGCGACGAAGTACTCGTTGGCGACGGCGGCGGCGGGCTGCTCCAGCTGCCAGAGGTAGGAGGAGAGACCGCGGTGGGTGGCCGACGGGTTGTAGACCAACTGCGCTCCGTTGAGGCCGAGTTGGCGCCATCCCTCGGGGAAGTGGCGGTCGTAGCAGATGTAGACGCCGACCTTGCCGACGGCGGTGTCGAAAACGGGCCAGCCGACGTTGCCCGGTCGGAAGTAGTACTTCTCCCAGAAGCCCTTCACCTGCGGGATGTGGTGCTTGCGGTACTTGCCGAGGTAGGTGCCGTCGGCGTCGATGACGGCGGCGGTGTTGTAGTAGAAGCCGGCTCCCTCGACCTCGAAGACGGGCACGACGACGACCATCCCGGTCTCCCGGGCGAGGTCCCGCATCCGGCGCACGGTGGGGCCGTCGGGCACCGGCTCGGCCCAGCGGTAGTGCTCGGGCTCCTGCACCTGGCAGAAGTACGGGGCGTTGAAGACCTCCTGGAACCCGATGACCTTCGCTCCCTGCCGGGCGGCCTCGCGGGCGTGCTCCTCATGCTTGGCGATCATGGATTCGGTGTCGCCGGTCCAGGTCGCCTGGACGAGCGCGGCGCGTACGACGTCGGTCATGAGCTGCTCCTTCGGCACGGCGTCAGAGAGCCTCTACGCACGTAGACGCGGTGCGTAGGAGGAGAACGTAAGCCCCGTCACAGCCCGGAGCAAGACCACTGCCGTGAACCGGCGGAGTCGATCATGTTTCATACCCGAGTGGTCCACGTCGGACACGTACCGACACGTCCCGGGTCATGACGATCAGCTCCGCCGTCGTTGTCGCCCCCGACGGCGCCAGCTCCGCCGCGCGTCCGCACAGGCCTCGCGTCACACCACTCGGGCGACCCGCAGCGCGTGCAGCACGTCCCGCTCGCGCGACGGGGAGACGGACCGGGCGGCGGCCAGCAGCCCGGCGGTGAGGACGGCGGGGTCGGCCTCCCTGCCGGCCCCCGGGTCGGCGGCGGCGAGCCGGGCGGCGTCCTCGGGCGTACGACAGCGGACGAAGGCGGTGAGCAGCGCGAGGGCCTCCGCGTGGTGGCCCTCGGCGTACAGGGCGGCGCAGGCCCCGGCCAGTTCCTCCACCGGGCGGGCCACGCCCTGCCGGAGCAGCTGGTCGCAGTCGTGCGGGCGGCCCGCGTCGGCGAGCGCCCCGGCGACGGCGGCCAGCCGGGCGGGCGGCAGCGTGGCGGCCTCCCACAGCAGGGTCGCCCAGTCGGCGGCGAGTCCGGCGCCGTGCAGCTCGGCGGCGAGCACCGGCAACCACGCGGGCGGCCCGGCGAGTGCCTCGCACAGCAGCGCGTGCGCCTCGCCGCTGCGGCCCTGGGCACGCAGCCGCCGCAGCGCGTAGACGGCGTTGCCCGCGGCGCGGGCCGCCTGCCCCGAGTCGTCGGCCACCTCCCGGGCCACCGGAGCGGGCGCGCGTCCCGCCGCGGCCGACGCCCCACCGAACCGCGCCCCACGCGGCGCCGAGGCCGGGGCCATGGGCAGCGCGGCCACGGGCACCCCGACCGCGGGCGACGGATCCGCGTCCTCCAGCCACGCGTAACGGGCGCCGCGCGGGCGACGCCGGGCCGCCGGTGGGGCGGAGGCCGTCGCGGGCGGGGCGGAGGTCGTGGGTGCGCTGGGCGCCGTCGGTACGGATGGTCCGACGGACGTCGTCGGCGCAGAGGACCCGGCGGACGTCGTCGGTACGGAAGGCCCAGTGGCCGCCGTTGGCGCGGGAGGCCCGGTGGGCGTCGTGGAGGCGGACGCCCTCGGCGCCGAGGACCCGGCGGGCGCCGTCGGCACCGCGGCCGGGTGCTGCCCCCTCGACCCGGCGTACGGGCCCGTCGGGGCGAGGCGGGTCAGCCGGGCGGTGAGTTCCGTGACGCGGGCGCGGGCGCGGCGCAGGTCGTCGTGGGCCCAGGCGAGCGACGTGGCGTCGGGGTCGGGGCGGTCGGTCAGTTCGCGGACGCGGGTCTCGGCGTGCCGGGCCTCGCGCCGCATCAGCTCCCGGCGTTCGGCGAGCGCCTCCGCTCCGCCCGGGGCGGCGCGGTCGTGGGCGGTCGCGGCGGCCTCGTGCAACGCCCGGCCGCGCAGGGCGCGGGCGCCGTCGAGGGGTTCGTCGAGGTCTTGGAGCAGGGACTCGACGACGTCCCAGGGCAGGACGTCCGCGCCGGCGAAGCAGGCGCGCAGCCCGGCCGGGTCGCGGGCGGAGAAGACGCCGTACCAGCCCTCGCCGGGGGTGAGCCGGCCGGCCGTCTCGCTCAGCCATCCCGTGAACGCCGCGACTTCCGCCGGAAGTTGATGCACCGCCATACCCCTGCCTTTCGGTCCACCGGCATTGGACCTCAGCCGTGTTACGGGACGGCTACGGAGAGTTTTCGGTCAGGCGCCCGTGAACCTCACGACGATGCCCGTGTGGGGGCGCTTTCCGAGGCGGGCGAGGGTCGCGGGCCAGTCGACCGCCCAGAACTGCCAGGTGTACTTGCGGGAAAGCAGTCCCCGCACCCGGCGCAGCTCCTCCCCCGTGACGAGCCGGGCCGTGCCCTCCGCCCGTACGGCGTCCTGCGGCACGTTCCCCCGGACGTCGCAGACGGCGGCGACGACCCGGGGGTCGCGGCGCAGCCGCTTCACCTTCCAGGAGTCGGTGCGGGTCCAGGCGTACAGCTCGTCGCCCTCCACCGCGTACCAGACGGGGGTGGCGACGCCGGTGCCGTCCTTCCGGAAGGTGGTGAGGCTGACGTAGCGGCCGCGCCGCAGCTCTTCGGGGATGGTGTCGGGCTTCATGCGGGGAGCCTACGCAGCCGCGTCCGGGCCCAGGACGCCGGTGTCGTAATCGTCCCGCGCCTCGGTGATCCGCGACCCGTGGGCGCGGGCCCACGCGCAGGCGGTGTCGAGGGGGCCGAGCAGGGAGCGGCCGAGGTCGGTGAGGGCGTACTCGACGCGGGGCGGGTTCTCGTCGTACTCGGTCCGGGAGACGAATCCGTCGCGCTCCATGGCGCGCAGGGTCTCGGTCAGGACCTTGGGGGTGATCCAGTGCAGCGGCTCGCGCAGTTCGGTGAAGCGGCGGGGACGGCCGTCCTCCAGGCAACGCAGCACCATGGCGGTCCACTTGCCGCCGACGCGGATGGGGCGGGGGGCGGAGTCTGCGCAGTCGTCGAACACGGGTCGGACGCTAGCCCAGTACCGTTGAAGTAACCAGGGACCCTCGCTCTACGGTCGCCGACATGAGCGACGACACGAGCAATGACGCGGGCACTGGCGCGGGCACTGGCGCGGGCAGTGACACGGACAAGAAGATCATCGTTTTCGGGGCGGGCGGACGCGTGGGCCGGGCCGCGGTGGCCGAGGCGGCGGCCCGTGGCCACCGGGTGACGGCGGTGGTGCGCGACCCGGCGAAGTACGCGGACCTGGAGGACGGGGTCGCGGTGACGGTGGTACGGGGCGATGTCACGGACGCGGAGTCGGTGGCGCTCCTCGCCTCCGGGCACGACGCGGCGGTGAACGCCTCGGTCCGCCTGGACGTGCCCTCGGCGGAGTACTTCACCGCGGCCGCCCGGGCCCTGGTCACGGGCCTGCGCCGGGCGGGCGTGGGCCGGCTGCTCACCCTCGGCATCGCGACCACGCTGGAGACCGAGCCGGGCGTGCGTCTGATGGACGCACCCGAATTCCCCGCGGAATGGCGGGCGTTCGCGCAGGGCCATGTGGCCGAGTTCGAGCTGCTCACGGCCGAGGCGGGCCCGGAGCTCGACTGGCTGATGGTGGTGCCGCCCCTCGACCTGGCCCAGGACGCGCCGCCGACCGGCCGCTACCGCACGGCGATCGGCACGGTCCTCGACGGCCCGGGCCGCATCGCCCACACGGACCTGGCCCTGGCCCTCCTGGACGAGATCGAACGGCCTCGGCACGGGCGGGTGCAGCTGGCGGTGTCCGTCTGAACCCGAGCCCTCGCACATGCCCCCGGACACCTGGGCGGGCACCTAGTGCTGTGACCGCATAGGTTCACCGGGTTGCCTTGGCCAGTGGCGACAGCTCGTGCGGCGATCATGGTGGGCAGTGATCTCAAATTCGGCTGCGCCGGAGGCACTCATCTGCGAGAGTCACGCGCTGTGAACAGTGATCGCGTTGTACTTCGGCAGGCCGTTGACTCTGACGCGCTCGGCATGGCCGAAGTGTGGCTGCGGTCCTTCGCCGCCGCGCTGCCGGCCGTGCGCCGCGCGCACAACGATGACGAGGTACGGAACTGGTTCTCGCACGTGGTGGTACCGCAATACGAGACCTGGGTGGCGGTCGGCGGGGGCTCCGTGGTCGGGCTGCTGGTACTCGACAAGGGCACGGAGCTGGAGCAGCTCTACCTCGATCCGTCGTGGCGCGGCCAGGGACTGGGCGACCGGTTCATGTCCCTGGCCAAGCGACAGCGCCCGCAGGGACTGGAACTGTGGACGTTCCAGGTCAACAAGCCGGCGCGACGGTTCTACGAGCGGCACGGCTTCATTGCGGTTGAGCGAACCGACGGACTGCGCAACGAGGAACGAGAGCCGGACATCCGCTATATCTGGCGGCCTTGAGTAGCAGGACAGGCTGCGAACACCGGTCAGGCGGCCGTCGCCAGGGGGCGTCCTCCCCAGCGGATGCCTTTCTCGCTGCGGATGCGTGCTCGTTCGCGTCGCTGGGCGGCCAGGACGTCTGGATGGCGGGCGTTGTTGTTCCGCCGGCGCAGGTAGGCATGCAGGGCCCGGGTCTGGACGGAGTGGTTCGGATGGTGCGAGTTGGCCAGGGTGAACTGCCGCAGCGGCCCGAAGTGGGCCTCGATGGGATTGGCCCAGGATGCGTAGGTGGGTGTGAAGCACAGCTCGACCTTGTTCTTCGCCGCCCACCTGCGGATCTTCCGGTTCAGATGGGCCGAGAGGTTGTCGAGGATCACGTAGATCGGGGCGCCGTCGGGTCTGGCGGCGCGGATCGACCGAAACGCGGTTCAGGTGTGCTCGATGCCCTTGCGGCGCCGGTTGACCCCCCACATCTGGTCGTCACCGACCGAGTAGCAGCCGTGGAAGTAGGTGATGCCGTGGGTGCGGCGATAGGTGGCCGGCAGCCGGTCGGGGCGGCCCTGTTCAGCCCAGCAGGAGCCGGCGGTCGAGCGGATGCCGAGCGGGCCGAACTCGTCGAAGGCGAACCTGCGGTCCGGCCGCTCGTTGAGCGCGTACTCGATCCGGTCCAGCTTGGCGTCGAAATTCGGGTCCGGCGACTCCTTCCAGGTCTTCGTTCGCTGGAAGGAAATCCCGCGCCGGACCAGTAAGCACCGCAGGGCCTCGCGGCCGATCCGGACGGGCCGGGCGATGTTGCGTCGCAGGTGGTCGGCGAGTTTGCGGATCGACCATCGGGTGAAGGGCTTGCCCAGCTTGGTCGGGCGGGTGGTGGCCGTCTGGATGACGAAGTCCTCGTCGTCACGACTGAGCAGGCGGGGACGGCCTCCCGCCCAGTGAGGGTTGAGGCATGCGAGCCCCATCTCGTTGAACTTGTGGATCAGGTCGCGGACGGTGTCCTCGTCCGCCTGGACAAGACGGGCGATCACCGGGACCGTGCTGCCGCCGGCCGAGGCCAGCAACATCATCGCCCGCCGGAACCGCACAGAGCTGGTACTGCCCCGCCGCACGATCTGCTGAAGTTTCTGTCCCTCCTGCTCAGTGAGCCTGCGGACCCTGACCAGTGGTGCCATCCCGTCTCGCCAGGCTGGTTGGAAGCGTCGTCACTTCCAACCAGCACAACGAGCAACCCGGCAAACCTTCTCGGTCACCGCACTAGACGGGCACCAGCGCGCAGCGCGTGACCAGCTCGTCCATCGACAGGCCGAGGACGCCGGCGAGCGCGGCGACGGTGAAGAAGGCGGGGGTCGGGGCGCGGCCGGTCTCGATCTTGCGGAGGGTCTCCGCGGAGAGGCCGGCCGCCGCGGCGATCTCGGCCATCGAGCGGCCGCCGCGCGCCTCGCGCAGGAGCCGGCCGAGCCGCTCGCCGCGCTCGCGCTCTTCGGGGGTCAGGGGTGTGCGCACCATGGCACCCATTCTAATACCGGTATAGTAATTGGCATGGTGGAGATCAAGACGGATGCGAACCTGCTGCTCATGCGCGAGGCCGGGAGGGTGGTGGCACAGGCCCTGGAGGCCGTACGGAAGAGGGCGGCGCCCGGGGTGACGCTCGGCGAGCTCGATCGGGTGGCGCGGGAGGTCCTGACGGCGGCGGGGGCCGGGTCGCCGTTCCTGGACTACCACCCCGACTGGGCGCCGGTGCCCTTCCCGGCGGTGGTCTGCCTCTCGGTCAACGACGCGATCGTGCACGGCATCCCGGACGGCACCCGGCTCGCGGACGGCGATCTGCTGAGCGTGGACTGCGGGGCGGTGCTCGACGGCTGGGTCGGCGACGCGGCCGTGAGCCTCGCGGTCGGCCGGGCCCGCCCCGAGGACGCCCGGCTGATCGACACGGCGTACGAGGCCCTGGAGGCGGGCATCGCCGCGGCACGGGTCGGCAACCGGGTCGGCGACATCGCGCACGCGATCGGCCGGGTCTGCCGACGGGCGGGCTACGGCATCCCGGACGGCTTCGGCGGCCACGGCGTGGGCCGCACGATGCACGAGGGCCCGGACATCCCCAACGAGGGGCGCCCGGGCCGTGGCATGCCGCTGCGACACGGGATGGTGATCGCGATCGAGCCGATGCTGATCGCCGGCGGCGGCGACCACCACTACACGGCCGGGGACGGCTGGACCGTCCGTACGATCGACGGCTCGCGCGCGGCCCATACCGAGCACACCGTCGCGATCACGGACGACGGCCCGCGCGTCCTGACGGCTCTTTAGAAGCTGCTCGGCGGGGCCCCTACGGCGCCGGCTTCACCACCATCGCCGAGCCGCCGCCCCGGCGCACCGTCTCCGCGGCGGCCAGCCAGCGCCCGTCCGGCAGCCGCTGGACGCCGGTGGCCGCGCCGATCTCCGGGTTCTGCCGGAAGGCGTGGCCGAGCGCTTCGAGCTCGGCCCTGACCGGGCTGTTCCACAGGCCCGGTTCGAGTTCGGTGGTGGCCTGGTTGCGCTGGCTCGCCCGGGGCGCGGCGATGGCGTCGACGAGCGGCAGGCCGCGGTCCACGACCCCGGTGAGGGTCTGCAGGACGGTGGTGATGATGGTCGCGCCGCCCGGGGAGCCGAGCGCGAGCACCGGCCGGCCGGCCTTGTCGAGCACGATCGTCGGCGACATCGAGGAGCGCGGGCGCTTGCCGGGGCCGGGCAGGTTGGGGTCGTGCACGGCCGGGTTCGCCGGGGCGAAGGAGAAGTCGGTCAGCTCGTTGTTGAGCAGGAAGCCGCGGCCGGGGACGGTGATGCCGCTGCCGCCGGTGGACTCGATGGTGAGGGTGTAGGAGACGACGTCGCCCCACTTGTCGGCGACGGTGAGGTGGGTGGTGTTCTCGCCCTCGTACGTGGTCGGGGCCGCCGTCCCGCCGCTCTTGCAGGGCACCGGGTCGCGCGGGTCGCCGGGGGCGAGCGGGCTGGTCAGGGCGGCGTCGTCGCGGATGAGGCAGGCGCGGGAGTCGGCGTACCGCTGGGAGAGCAGTCCGCGCACGGGCACGTCCTCGAAGGCCGGGTCGCCCACCCAGCGCCCGCGGTCCGCGAAGGCGATCCGGCCGGCCTCGATGAACCGGTGGAGGTAGCGGGTCTGCGAGGCGCGGGAGAGGTCGGTGCCCTCCAGGATGTTGAGGGCCTCGCCGACGGTGGTGCCGCCGGAGGAGGACGGGGCCATCGAGTAGACGTCGAGGCCGCGGTAGGAGACCTTCGTGGGGCGGCGCTCGATGGTCCGGTAGGCGGCGAGGTCGCCCTCCGTCAGGTCGCCGGAGCGGACCACCCGGGTGGCTCCCGCGCGGACCGGCGGGTTTTGGACGGTGTCGACGATGTCGCGGGCGATCGGCCCTTCGTAGAGCGCGCCGACGCCCTGCCGGCCCATCTTCTCGTACGTACGGGCGAGGTCGGGGTTCTTGAACGTCGAGCCGACCACCGGCAGGTGGCCGCCCGGCAGGAAGAGGGCGGAGCTGGCCGGGAAGTCGCGGAAGCGGGCCTCGTTGGCGGCGGTCTGGGCGCGGAAGGTGGCGTCCACGGTGAAGCCGTCGCGGGCGAGGCGCTCGGCGGGCCGCAGGAGCGTGCGGAGCGGTTTGCTGCCCCAGGCGTCGAGGGCGGTCTCCCAGGTGGCGGGGGTGCCGGGGGTGCCGACGCCGCGGCCGCTGGTCATGCCCTCCTCGAAGGGGATGGGCTTGCCGTTCTCGACGAAGAGCTGCGCGTCCGCGGAGGCGGGCGCGGTCTCCCGGCCGTCGATGGTGTGGACCGTACGGGTCTTCGCGTCGTAGTGGACGAAGTAGCCGCCTCCGCCGATGCCGGCCGAGTACGGCTCCGTGACCCCGAGGGCGGCGGCCACGGCGACGGCGGCGTCGACCGCGTTGCCGCCCTGGCGCAGCACCTCGATGCCGGCGGCGGAGGCGTCGGCGTCGACGCTGGCGACGGCGCCGCCCCAGCCGGTGGCGACGGGCACCTTGGCCGGGGTCGGGGTGCCCGTCGGCGGGGCGGTCGCCGGCGGGGCGGCGGCCCCGACCGCCAGCACCGTCGCGGCGACGGCCACGATCGACCCGTTACGTACGGCGGAACGACGCATCCCTACCTCCAGTCAACGACCGTCCGCGCAGCGTAACTTCCCTTCCCGTCTTCCGTCAGGACCGCCTGTCGAACGGTCACCCGATCGCCGCTAGCATGCGCGCCCATGAACGAAGACCTGTGGAACGTCGTCCTGGGTGTCCTGGCCACCGGAGTCAGCGGCTCCCTCGGCTGGCTGGCCCGCACCTACCTCTGGCGGCGACGGCTCCGCAGGAAGCAGGCCTTCTTCGGGCTGCCGACGGGCTCCGAGTGCCTGTTGGTGGTGAACCGCCAGGCGGGCAACGAGCGTGCCGTGCACGCCACCGACGTGTCGGCGCTGCTCGAACTGTCCGCCCTGATCAAGGACTGCGGTGCGCGGCTGCGGATCGTCCAGCACGACACCGCCCGGCGGGGGCTGGGCGAGACGGCGGAGTTCTGCATCGGCGGCCCCTACTCGAACCACCGCATGGCCGCCCACCTGTCGAATCTGCTGCCGGGGTTCACGATGAACGTGGAGTCGGAACCACGGGAGGACCGGGGCATGTTCAGCGTCGGCGGCCAGACCTATCGCGCACAGTGGGGCGTCGCCGAGTACGTCGTCCTGGCCCGGCTGACGGGCGGCGAGGGCGAGCGGCCGCTGTTCCTGCTCTGCGGCCAGGCCGCGGTCAGCAATCAGGCGGCGGCCCGCCATCTGTCCCGCCACCACGAGGCACTGGCCCGCACCTACGGACGGAACGGCACCTTCGCGCTGCTGCTGAAGGTGATCAACTCGCAGGCGTACGGCCCCGATGTGGTGGAGGTGGTCGCCGACATCACCCGCGAGGCGCGCACGGCTCCACCCGCACCGGCAGCGACTTGATCCCGTTGATGAAGTTGGAGACGAGGCGCCGGGGCGGCCCGGCGAGCTCCAGGTCGGCGCAGGCCGCCCGCACCTCCTCGTACAGGATGCGGAGCTGGAGCCGGGCGAAGTGGGCACCGAGGCAGACATGGGGGCCGTCGCCGAAGGAGACGTGCGGGTTGGGGGTGCGGGCGAGGTCGAGGCGGTGGGGGTCGGCGAAGACCCGCTCGTCGTGGTTGGCGGAGGCGTGGAAGACGACGACCTTGTCCCCCGCGGCGATCGGCACTCCGGCCAGCTCGGTGTCCCGGACGGCGGTGCGCCGGAAGGAGAGCACGGGCGGGTGGACGCGCAGGAGCTCGTCGACCGCCGTGTCCATGCCGACCTTCCCCTCCCACAACTCACGTCGCCGGTCCGGGTGTTCGGCGAGGGCGAGCAGTCCGCCGGGCGCGGCACTACGGACGGTGTCGTTGCCCGCGACGGTCAGCAGGAAGAAGAACATCTCCAGTTCGGCGTCGTGGAGTTCACCGGTGGCGAGCGTGGTCATGACGTCGTCGGCGGGGTGTGCGCGCTTGTGGGCGGCGAGCTGTTGCGCGTAGGCGAACATCTCGGCGAGCATGGCGGGTGAGCGGGGGTTGACCGGCCGTCCCCCCGCGTCGAGGACGGGCGGCTCGTCGGGGTCCTGGTAGGCGATGACCCGCTCGGTCCAGGTGTGCAGCAGCCCCCGGTCGCTCGCGGGCACGCCGAGCAGATCGGTGAGGTTCAGCAGCGCGTAGTCGTCGGTGACGGCCCGCACGAGGTCCACCTCGTCTCCCGACTCCCGTGCCGCGTAGAGGAGTTGGCGTGCGCGCCGGCGCGCGGTGTCGGCGAACCGCTCGATCCGCCCCGGCGTGAAGGCCCGGCTGACGAGCCGCCGGAGCCGTCCGTGGTGCGGGGGGTCCTGGTTGAGCATCATCCGGCGGATGAAGGGCAGGTCGGCGGGGTCGGAGTCGCGGATCTGGGTGGCGCCGAGGTACGAGGAGAATCCGGCGGCGTCCTTGAGCACCCGTACGACGTCGGCGTGCCGTGTCACGGCCCAGAAGCCCGGCCCGGCGGGCCAGCCGAGGACCTCGTACTCCTCCTGGCGTGCGACGGGGTGGTGGTCGCGCAGGGCCCGGAAGCGGTCGTGCGGGATGCCGGAGGCGTAGATCCGCGGGTCGAAGACGTCGGGGACGGTCCCGGGGGCGATCTCAGGGACCGTCTCGGGGGCGCCGATGGCGTCGGGTGCCTCGCTCGGGTTCTCCACCGGCCCTCCCGTCGGGGTGAAGACGTCACCATCATGACAGGTCAGGGCCGTTTTTCGTAGGACGGAACGCACAGTTCGAGAGCCTTGTCCGGCCTGTGTCCCGACTCCCAGAATCTCCCTTCGTGAATCACCCGGAGAGCAGGGGGAACGTGGCGGACACGGAGAAGATCGATCAGGACGCGGTGCTGCGGGCGCGGGTGCTGCTGCTGGGCTCGGGCCGGCTGAGCACGTGGGAGTGCGTCGGTGCGTACCGGGTGCTCGCGCGGGTGAGCCCGCGGGCGTATCTGCCCCGGCTGATGGACGCGCTGTTGGGTCGGGGGTACGAGCTCGACGATCCGGAGGTGCGGGTCCGGCTCTTCGCCGAGGCGGTGGACGCGGCACGGCGGATCGAGGGCGACGCGCGGCCGGGGCGGCTGGCCCGCGCGCTGGGGGCGTACGAACGGGCGCTGTTCGCCGCCGGCAGGCGGGCGGAGGGGCGTGCGGTGTGCGAGGAGTCGGCCGGGGCCGGGGCGTACGGGAGGCTCGCGCTGGTGCTCGCGGAGGAGGGGCGGCACGCGGAGGCGGCCGCGCTGTACGGGCGGCACGTCGGGCGGGAGGGGGCGGACGCGTCGGAGTGGAGTCTGATCGAGTGGGCGGCCGAACTCGACGCGGCGGGGCGGCGCGAGGAGGCGCTCGAGGTGTTCGCGCGTCTCGTGGCCGACAGGCGGCGCGGGGCGAGGGAGGACCGGGCCCCGCTGGCCTCGCTGGTGTGGATGGTCGCCCATCACGCCGGGATGCTCCTGGCCGCCGGGCGCCCGGCCGAGGCGGCCGAGGCGCGGCGGGAGGCGCTGACGGTGCTCACGCGTCTCGCGAGCGAGGGTGAGCCCGTGAGCTGGAGCAACATCCAGGCGTGGTGGGTCACCCTGTTCGTCCTGTCGGGCAGGCCGGACGAACCGGCGGCCACCGCGGACGCGCCGATGCCGCCGTTCGGGGCCTATGTGGTCCACGGCTGGTCGCCGGACACGAGGGAGTCCTACGTCGCCTCGATTCCTTCCTTCGAGCGGGAGGTCGCCGCCCTGCGCGCCTCCGGTGACCTGCGCGGCCTCGTCACGGTCCAGCGCCGCCTGACCCTCCGTCGGGCCCTGCGGTGGGAGACCGAAGGCCGCCGGGCCGAGGAGACGCTCCGTCCGGTCCTCGACGAGGGCGTGGCCCTGGCCCGCCGGCTGCCCGGCGACGAGCCGTCGGCGCTCGCCCGCGCCCTCACCGACCGCGCCCTGTTCCTGCTCGCCGTCAAGCGGTACGCCGATGCCCGGCGGGACTTCGCGGAGGCCGTCGCCCTCCAGGACGGCCCCGCCCGACCCGTATCGCCCATCTCACATCCGACATCACAGAAATAGGGCACATGTACGGAACCATCTCCGGTCGCCGGGACTCTCACCTCCCGTAAGAGATCACCACCGGAGGTCGTTCCCGTGAACCGCATACCCGTGCCCGCCCTGCTCGTCACCACCGCCCTGGCCCTCACGCTCGGGGCGTGTTCCGGCGGGCCGGGCGGCTCGGGCGGCGGTTCCGCTCAGGACGCGCCGAGCACCAGGATCGCGGTGAACCTGACCGGGCAGCAGGCGAAGGCCGGGGCGCCTGTGGTGGTCACGCTCACCGAGGGGCCGCGGCTCCAGCAGGTGACGGTGACGGACTCCAAGGGCGGGAACCTGGCCGGGAAGGTGTCGGCCGACGGCAGGACGTGGACCTCCCAGCGGCCGGCGGCGCCGGGGACCTCGTACGCCGTGGAGGCGCGGGACACCGGCGGCGGCAGTGCGAAGGCGGACTTCGCGACGGCCGCGCCCGCGAAGGTGAACAAGCTGAGCCTGGCGCCCGGCAAGAACACCACGGTCGGCATCGCCCAGCCGCTGTCGATCGTCTTCGACCACCCGGTGAAGGACAAGGCGGCCGTGGAGCGGCGGCTGAAGGTCACCACGTCGAACGGCACCGAGGGTTCGTGGGGCTGGATGCAGGACTGGTCGGGCAAGGACCGGGTGGACTGGCGGCCGAAGGAGTACTGGAAGCCGGGCACGAAGGTCACCCTGGACGCCGAACTGAACGGCGTCGACTCGGGGGCCGCCGGCGGCTGGTTCGTGCGCGACTACACCACCACTTTCACGGTCGGCCGCGCCCAGGTCGTCAAGGTCGACCTCGACGGCCACCGGCTGAAGCTGCTGCGGGACGGCCAGGTGGTGAAGGACGTGGCCATGTCGGCGGGGACGCCCGGTGGCGAGAAGGCGTCCTGGCGGGGCACGACGGTCCTGATGTCCAAGGAGGGCACGATCAACATGCGCTCCGAGACGGTCGGTCTGGGCGATGCCTACGACAAGATGGTCGACTACTCGATGCGGCTGACCTGGTCGGGGATGTACGCGCACGCGGCCCCCTGGAACGCGGCCTATTTCGGCAACGCGAACCGCAGCTCCGGCTGCATCGGCATGAGCGACGCGAACGCCGCGGCCGTGTACGACGCGGTGCAGGTCGGGGACCCCTTCGAGATCACCGGGGCGGACGCCAAGGGCACGCAGGCGCTGAACAACGGCTACGGCGAGTGGAACCTGTCCTGGGCCGACTGGCAGGCCAAGAGCGCGCTGCGCTGACGGCGCCCCGAGAACGGGATTCCGCCAATCGTTACTCATGCGTAACATACCGACCGGTTACCACGGGTAAGCCGTCGCGGTTACCGTCGGGTCACTTTCACTGCCCCCCATTCAGTGAACCAGTGAGGAGTGACCCGTGCGCACAGCCCTGACCCTCGCCGTCTCGGCCGCCCTCGTCGCCGGCACGGCGCTCGGGCTCGCCCCCGCCGCCCACGCCGACACGTCCGACGCCGAGACCCAGGCCGCCGGCTCCATCCGCTTCGTCGACATCGCCGGGGACGGCGGCACGATCCTCAAGGCCAATGTCATCACCCCGGCCGGCGCCGGCGACTCCGCCCGCTACCCGGTGATCGTGCTGCCCACGAGCTGGGCCATGCCCCAGATCGAATACCTGGCGCAGGCGCAGAAGCTCGCCGACTCCGGCTATGTCGTGGTGAGTTACAACTCGCGCGGCTTCTGGCAGTCCGGCGGCGAGATCGAGACCGCGGGACCCAAGGACGTCGCCGACGCCTCCCTGGTCATCGACTGGGCCCTGGCGAACACCCCGGCCGACCCGGCCAGGGTCGGCATGGCCGGCGTCTCCTACGGGGCCGGGATCAGCCTGCTCGCCGCCGCGCACGACAAGCGGATCAGGGCGGTCGCCGCGCTCAGCGGCTGGGCCGACCTCATCGACTCCATCTACAGCGGCCGCACCCAGCACCTCCAGGCCGCCGCCCTGCTCGGCGGCGCCGGCCATCTCACCGGGCGACCCGGCCCCGAACTCCGGCAGATCCTCGGCGACTTCCTCTCCTCCAACCTGGACAAGGAGAGCGAGATGATCGCCTGGGGGCGCAAGCGCTCCGCGGCGACCTACGTCGACGCCATCAACGCCAACCGCCCGGCGATCATGCTCGGCAACGCCTGGGGCGACACCATCTTCCCGCCCAACCAGTTCGCGAGCTTCTACGAGAAGCTCACCGGCCCCAAGCGCCTGGAGTTCCGCCCCGGCGACCACGCCACCGCCGAGGCCACCGGTCTGCTCGGGCTGCCCAACGACACCTGGACCAGCGCCCGGCGCTGGTTCGACCACCACCTCAGGGGCGCCGACAACGGCGTCGACCGCGAGCAGCCGGTCCGCCTCAAGCCGCGCTCCGACGCCGGCTACGAGAGCTACCCCGACTGGAAGTCCGTGGGCGCCGACCAGCGGAAGTTCGCCCTCGGCGACTCCGAACACCTTTGGGCGAACGTCGACTCGGGCGCCAACGGCGGGATCGTGATGCTCTCCAACCTCCTGGACCAGTTCTTCCAGGCCCCGCCCGTCGCCTCGATCCCGCTGCTCCCCCGCGCCTTCGCCGGGGTCTGGCAGTCCGAACGCTACGACTCCCCGCAGCGGGTGCGCGGCACGGCGCGGCTGCACACCACGGTCACGCCGACCGCGTCGAGCGGCACCTTCGTCGCGTACCTCTACGACGTGGGGCCCCTCGGCATGGGCAAGCTGATCAGCAACGCCCCCTACACCTTCCACGACAAGGCGCCCGGCAAGCCGTTCCCCGTCGACCTGGAGCTGTTCTCCACGGCGTACGACGTACCGGCCGGGCACCGGCTCGCCCTGGTCGTGGACACGGTCGACCCGCTGTACATCGAGCACAACCCGACCGGCGCGCAGCTGACCTTCTCCTCCCCCGCGGCCGACCCGAGTTATGTGTCGGTACCGCTGCGGAAAGAGTGATCACCGGCTGCTGCCGGGCGGGCAGGGCCCGTGCGGGGGCTACTCGCGGCCCGGCAGCAGCGTGGCCGGTTCGGCGGGAGCGACGTCCGTGGCTCTCGTCCGGGGGCTGCGCCGCTCCCGCTTCGCCACCCAGGTGGCGAACCAGGAGAGCAGGACGCACATCCCGATGTAGATCGGCGAGATCACCATCACGACCGGGATGAAGGGCAGATCGTAGTCCAGGTTGGAGGCGATCAGCTTGCCCGCGTGCAGGAACTCCTCGTAGGTGATGAGGAATCCGAGCGAGGTGTCCTTCAGCGCCACCACCAGCTGGCTGATGATGGCGGGCAGCATCGCCCGCACCGCCTGCGGCACCAGGACGTAGGTCATCACCTGCGTCTTGCGCATGCCGAGCGCGTACGCCGCCTCCCCCTGGCCGCGCGCCACCGCGTGGACACCGGTGCGGAAGACCTCGGCGAGCACCGAGCCGTTGTACAGGGCGAGCCCGGCGACCAGGGCGGGCAGCGGCTGCACCTTGAGCGCCACGAAGATGAAGAAGATCATCACGAGGACGGGCATGGCGCGGAAGAACTCCACGAACAGGGTGGAGGTCCAGCGGAAGACCCGGTGCTCGGAGAGCCGTCCGGTGGCGAGGACCGCGCCGAGCGCGAGGGAGAGCACCGAGGCGTACGCGAAGGCCTTGAGGGTGTTGCCGAGGCCGCGCAGCAGGAGTTCCTGGATGCCCTCGTACGCGAAGGGCGACCATTTGGAAGCGGTGAACTGGCCGCTGTCGAAGAGGAGGTAGAGAATCCAGGCGACGATCCCGAGGAGGGCGGCGGTCGAGATCAGACCGTAGAGGAGATGGCGTCTGCGGGTGCGCGGGCCCGGGATGTCGTAGAGCGCGGTGGAGGCGGTGGTCATCGGGCGACTCCCCAGCGGCTCTCCAGGAAGTGGAAGAGCGCGCTGATGGCGAGGGTGATGATGAGGTAGCCGACGGCGATCCAGACGAAGGTCCAGATGATGTTGTAGCCGAGCTCGCTCAACGTCTTGTAGGTGCCGAGGAGTTCGGTGACGCTGAACGCCCCGGCGATGGCCGAGTTCTTGGCGAGGGCGATGAGGGTGGAGCCGATCGGCGGGATGACCGAGCGGAAGGCCTGCGGGAGGATCACGTTGCCGAGGGTCTGGCCGAAGGTCATGCCGAGGCTGCGGGCGGCTTCGCCCTGACCGAGCGGCACGGTGTTGATGCCCGAGCGCAGCGCCTCGCAGACGAAGGCGGAGGTGTAGCAGCCGAGCGCGAGGACCGCGAACAGCCGGAAGGGCAGCACGATGCCGAAGCGGGGCAGGCCCAGCATCACCGCGAAGAAGAGCAGGGTGAGCGGGGTGTTGCGCAGCACCGTGACCCACACGGTGCCGAAGACCCGGAAGGAGCCGACCGGCGCGGCCCGGAAGGAGGCCATGAGGAAGCCGAGGGCGAGGGCCAGGAGCGAGGCGTAGACGGTGAGTTCGACGGTGCCGAGGAAACCGTCGCCGTAGGTGGAGAAGTTCTCCGTCAGGACGTCCATGAAAGGGCGGTGCTCCTTCCTCAGCTCGCCGGGTAGCGGTCGATGGCGGGCGGCGTCGGGGCGGGCACCCCGGAGAGGCCGAGGGTCACGTCGTAGGCCTTCTTCCAGTCGCCGTTCTTCTCGTGGGCGGCGAGGGCGTCGTCGAGGGCGAAGCGCAGCGCGGTGTCGTCGTGCGGGACGCCGATGCCGTACGGCTCCTCGGAGAAGGGCTTTCCGGCGATCTTGAGCTCGTCGGGGACCTTGGCCGCGTAGCCCATGAGGATGGTGTCGTCGGTGGTGACCGTGTCGACCTGGTAGGTGAGCAGGTTGTCGACGCAGACGGAGTAGGTGTCGTACGCGACGAGGTCGGCCTTCGGGTACTCCTTCTGGATGCGCTGGTACGGCGTGGAGCCGGCGGCCGAGCAGACGCGCTTGCCGTCGAGGTCCTGGGGTCCGGCGATGTCGTTCTCGTCGGTGCGGACGAGGAGGGACTGGCCGGCCGTGTAGTAGGGGCCGGCGAAGCCGACGAGCTTCTTGCGGTTGTCGTTGATGGTGTAGGTGCCGACGTAGTAGTCGATCTGACCGTTCTGCAGGGCGGTCTCGCGGTTGGCCGAGGCGATGGTGCGGAAGCGGATGCCGGCGGGGTCGAAGCCGAGGGAGGCCGCCATCATGCGCGCGATCTCGATGTCGAAGCCGGAGTAGGTGCCGGTGGCGGGGTCCTTCTCCCCCATGTAGGGCTGGTCCTCCTTGGCGCCGACGACCAGGTGTCCGCGCTTCTTCGCCCGGTTCCAGGTGGGCGAGTCGGGCAGCGTGAAGCCCGACCGCACCTGGTAGACGGGGAGTTGGCCGGGCTTGGGGCCCTTGACGGGCGGGCTGCCCTCCTTGCCGCACCCAACGCCGGCGAGGACGGCGGCGAGGAGGAGGGCGAGCGCGGCGAGGGTCCGTTGCGTACGCTGCATGCTTCCGCTCCCGTCAGTGCGTGAGGATCTTGGACAGGAAGTCCTTGGCCCGCTCGCTGCGCGGCGCGGTGAAGAAGTCCTCGGGGGTGCGGTCCTCGACGATCCGGCCGTCGGCCATGAAGACCACGCGGTGGGCGGCGGAGCGGGCGAAGCCCATCTCGTGGGTGACGACGACCATCGTCATGCCCTCATCGGCGAGCTGCCGCATGACCTCCAGGACCTCGTTGATCATCTCGGGGTCGAGCGCCGAGGTCGGCTCGTCGAAGAGCAGCGCCTTGGGGTCCATGGCGAGGGCGCGGGCGATGGCGACGCGCTGCTGCTGGCCGCCGGAGAGCTGGGCGGGGAACTTCTCCGCGTGCGCGGCGAGGCCGACCCGGTCGAGGAGCTCGCGGGAACGCCGGTCCGCCTCCTCCTTCCTCCGCTTGCGGACCTTGATCTGGGCGAGGGAGACATTGGCGAGGACGGTCTTGTGCGCGAAGAGGTTGAAGGACTGGAAGACCATGCCGACCTCGGCGCGGAGCCGGGCGAGCGCCTTACCCTCCTCGGGGAGGGGCCGGCCGTCGATGACGATCTCGCCGGACTCGACGGCCTCCAGGCGGTTCATGGCCCGGCAGAGCGTCGACTTCCCGGAGCCGGACGGGCCGATGACGACGACGACCTCCCCGCGACCGACGGTGAGGTGGATGTCCTGGAGGACGTGCAACGTGCCGTAGTGCTTGTTGACGCCCCGCAGTTCGATCAACGGTTCGCGATCGACGACGGCCATGTGCTGCCCTGCCCCCTGTGTTCTCAGCTGGTGTCGAGGTCAGCGCAAACTATCCAGCAGAAATAGGGACTTCACGCCCGACACGCATGAAAGGGGGATAAGCCGTATTTACCGCAAAGCGGATGTGTCGGGAGGGTCGGGGGGTCAGGACTCGGCGGCCTCGGCATAGACCTGGGAGAGCTCGGGAGTCCCGGTCGTGGCCCAGTCGAGGCCCGCCTCCACCACGTTGATCTCCCGCCCCGAGGCGAGCAGGACCACCGGCTGGCCGTCCGGCCGCAGCCGCCAGCCGGCACCGGCCACGGTGCGCACCAGGACCGTGCCCAGATAGAGCCCCGCGTCGTTGCCGACCCAGGGCAGCTCCTCCGGGTCGTCCCGCCAGCGCGGCGGGAGCTGGTCGAGGGCGGTGAGGGAGCGGGGCGTGTCGTCGAGTGCCACTCCGGACTCCTGGGCGCGGGCGCGCAGCAGCGCGCACTCGGCGAGCAGTTCGGCCGCGCCCGCCGGGTCCCGGTCGAAGACCGAGACCAGCGGGGACTGCTCGGTCTCGTGCCGCTTGAGCCAGTTGTCCAGGAACGGGATGTTCATCCGACCAGCGTCGCACCCCGCCTCCGCGGGCACCACCCGGCGCGCGGAGATCGTCCCGGCCCCCGGCCTCGGACGTCCAAGTCCCCGGTCTCAGACGTCGAGGTCGACCACGACCGGAGCGTGGTCGGAGGCACCCTTGCCCTTGCGCTCCTCACGGTCGACATAGCCGTCCTTGACGGCGTCCGCGAACGGCTTGTTGCCGTAGACCAGGTCGATGCGCATGCCCTTGTTCTTCGGGAAGCACAGCTGGCGGTAGTCCCAGTACGTGAACGGGTGGTCGTACTTCAGCGGCCGCGGCACCACGTCGCTCAGGCCGGCCTCCCGCAGCCCGGCGAGCGCGGCCCGCTCCGGCTCGGTGACATGGGTGGCGCCGTCGAAGAGGCTGATGTCCCAGACGTCCTGGTCGGTCGGGGCGATGTTGAAGTCGCCGAGCACGGCGAAGGGGCGCTCGCCGGCCGCGTCGTCGGCGACGGCGGCCTTCAGCGCCTCCAGCCAGCGCAGCTTGTACGCGTAGTGATCGTGGGCGACCTCGCGACCGTTCGGCACGTAGACCGACCAGACGCGGACCGGGCCGCAGGTCGCGGAGATCGCCCGCGGCTCCTGGACGCCCTCGTAGTCCGGGCCGCCGGGCAGCCCGGTGACGACGTCCTCCAGGCCGACCCGGGAGACCAGGGCGACCCCGTTCCACCGGCCCGTGGCGTTGACCACCGACTCGTATCCCAGCTCGCGCAGGTGCTCGGTGGGGAACTGCTCGGCGGTGCACTTGGTCTCCTGGAGGCACAGCACGTCCGTGCCGCTGCTCTCCAGCCAGGCCAGGAGCCGGGGCAGCCGGGCGGTGATCGAATTGACGTTCCAGGTGGCGATGCGCATGAGCGCAAGCCTAGCCGGGGGGTGTGACAAGGGGCGGCTGCCGCCTCTGGCGGCGTTCCGCCGGAGCGCCGCTAGACCTCCGTGGAGGTGCCGGGGGCGAGCCGTCGGTGGTCGGTGCCGGCGAGGGCGCCGATCTGGCGGTCGTAGATCGGCCGGGCCAGGTCGGTGAGCAGGGCGTCGTGGATGTCGTAGGCGCGGACCGGCTTGACCTCCCGCACGTAGTCGATCACCTCGGAGATCTTGTTCCACGGTGCCATGACCGGCAGGAACAGGGTCTCCACCGGCCGGTCCGGCACGGTGAGGGCGTCCCCGGGGTGGAAGAGGGCCCCGTCGATCAGGAAGCCGATGTTGGTGACGCGCGGGATGTCGGGGTGGATCACGGCGTGCAGCTCGCCGTGCACCTGGACGTCGAAACCGGCCGCGGTGAAGGTGTCGCCGTCGCCGACCGTGCGGACCCGGCCGGGGAACGCCGCCGACAGCTGTTCGGCGACGCTCCGCAGCGTCCACACCTCCGCGGCCGGGTTCGCCTCAAGGGCGGCCCTCAGCCGTCCCTCGTCGAAGTGGTCGGGGTGCTCGTGGGTGACGAGGAGGACGTCCGCGCCGAGCGCGGCGTCCTCCTCCGTGAACATCCCGGGGTCGATGACGAGCGTCCGTCCGTCCTTCTCCAGGCGGACGCAGGCGTGGGTGTTCTTCGTCAGCTTCACGGCCGCAGCCTACGCCTGGGGGGTGGTCTCCTCCTTGACCACACGGCCGACGACCCGCAGCGCGCTCTCGGCCGCGGGAAGGCCGCAGTAGACGGCGGTCTGGAGGAGGATCTCCTTCAGCTCGTCCGGGGTCAGACCGCTGCGCAGCGCGGCCCGGGTGTGGTCGGCGAGGGCCTCGTGGTGGCCGCCGGCGATCAGCGCGGCGAGGGTGACGGCGCTGCGGGTACGCCGGTCGAGGCCGTCACGGCTCCACACCTCGCCCCAGGCGAAGCGGGTGGCGAGGCCCTGCAGCTCGGTGCCGAAGTCGTCGGCGAGCGCCGCGTCCACCCGGGCGTCGCCGAGCAGCTCGCGGCGGAGCCTGATCCCCGTCTCGTACGGGTCGGGGCGCGGCTCCTCGTCCTCCTCGGCGGCCGGGGCGGGGGCGATCTCGCCGGCCGGGAGGACGGGCACGGAGACCGGCGGCACGGGCGGGGCGTTCAGCGCGCCGGTGCTCTCGTGGGACAGGTCGGCGAAGTGGCCGGTGAGCAGCTCCGTGACGGCGGCGGGCTGCTCGACGGGCGCGAGGTGGGAGGCGCCGGGGACGACGGCGAGCCGGGCGTCGGCGATGCCCGCGACGAGGGTGCGGGCCTCGGCGGGTCCGGTGATCCGGTCGTCGGCACCGACCAGGATGAGGGCGGGCACGCCGATCCGGCCGAGCGCCTCGCGCACGTCGAAGACGGCGAGGGCCTCGCAGGCGGCGATGTAGCAGCCGGGGTCGGTGGTGCGGACCATCTGCACGGCCCAGTCGACGATCGCGGGCTGGGCGCCGGCGAAGGCCGGGGTGAACCACTGCTCGGGCGCGCTGCGGGCCATCGGTTCGAGACCGTTGGTGCGCACGATCACCCCGCGCTGACGGAACTCGTCGGCGGTGCCGAAGCGGGGCGAGGTGGCGACGAGGGCGAGGGAGGCGACCCGCTGCGGGGCCCGCAGCGCGAGGTCGAGGCCGACCGCGCCGCCGAGGGCGCAGCCCGCGTAGCCGAAGCGCTGGACCCCGAGCTCGTCGAGGGTGGCGAGCAGCCGGTCGCCGAGCTCGGCCACGGACGCGGCGGGATGGGCGGGCGCCCCGCCGTGCCCCGGCAGGTCGAAGCGGACGACCCGCCAGCTGCGGGAGAGCTCGGGTATCTGGCGGTCCCACATGTGCCAGGTGGTGCCCAGCGACGGCCCCAGGACCAGGACCGGAGCGTCTTCTCGCCCGTCAACGCGGTATTGCAGGGTGTTCGTCGGTGTATCGCTCACCCGCAAGACCCTCTCATCTCCGGCGCGGGCCCTGATGACCGGGGCCACGACTACGCCATCGTGAGCAGATGGCAGCCATCCAGGGCAACGCAGCCGTTTTGAGGCATCGGACGATCTCGGGCCGGCCCTCCTTGATGCGGCGTCGCGAGCAGCCGACGTGGGCTTCGACGGCCCGAGGAATACGCGGCCGGGCTCAGAACGCCTGCTCGATAGGGGACTCAAGGTGGGGATACAGGCGGGCGACCTCCTTGAGGGCTTCAAGGGGAGAGGCGGCGGCGATGGTGCTGGAGGCGCAGGAGAAGGCGAACCACAGGTCGTTGGTGGCGCTGTCCGCGATCTCGATACCAGCGCCGTCGGCCCCAGACAACCATCCGAAGGTCTGGGGTGTCTCGGGTGCCGCGATGACAACCGTCTTCCCGCGGCCCTTGGCGTAGCCGATCTCGACGAGCGTGCCGTAGGCGGTGAGGTCGTCGAGCCAGGCGAACACGATGTCTGCCGTGTCGATGGCCGAGAGGCAGAGTTCCCGTACCTGATTCCTCTTGGGCAGGTTCTCGTAGGTGAAACAGCGAACAGCGCCGTCGTTGCCGCAACCGTGGGTACTGGGGCCGTGGCCACAGCCGTGGTCGTCGCTGACGAAGTACGGGCCGACGTAGTCGAAGAGGCCGAGAACACTGCGCTTCAGGACGGGCCACGGCTCGGAGGGGTGTTCATCGTCGACCGCCCAGGCTCCGCGGAGCTGGTAGCCGATCAGGTCGTGGCGCCAGTCGCCTGGGCCGATCTTTCCGGCGAGATAGATGGACGGCATGGGAGCTCCTGAGCGGGTTGGCGCTGGTATGTGGTGTGACGGTACGACGGGGGTGGTCTGCCCGTCCGGGGTTCGCGCAGTCCGTCACCGGATGACGCGACCGTCGCGCTGGTGCGGGACGGCGTCGAGGTACGGCCCACGCCACACCCTCACTGGCGGCGCCTGACCCCGAGCACGCCGCAGAGCGGGCGAGTCCTCACGGCAGTTCCCAGGCCTGCAGCCAACCGCTGCTGGTGGAGACGAACATCGTGCGGTCCCCGACGGCGGGTTGCCCGCGGTTCTCTTCGCTCCACCACGTCGGTAGCCGGGCCGCGGTCCGGTGGGTGAGCGGATCCCATCCGTGCAGGACCCCCGTACGGTCACTGGCCCAGATGCGCTCGCCCGCCATGAACGGCGAGGTGGTGAAGGCGCCCCCCGCACTCTTGCGCCACAGCTCTCCGCCGGAGAGCGGTTCGAGGACGACGAGACGCCCCGGGTCGGACGCGGCGATGTACACGGCGTCGTCAGCGACCAAGGGGGCCGTACTGATGCGTCGGGCAACCCGAACGTCCCACAGCGGCTGCCCACTTTGCGCGTTCCAGGCCAGTGCCCGGCCGCACCGGGTGGTCAGATGAACCGTCGCGCCCGCGTGCACCGGGGCGGCTGCCGCTTCGCCGGTGAGCTCTCGGTGCCATCGAGGCGTTCCACTGGCGCGGTCGAGGGCGACGAGTTGCCCCTGGCGATCCGCCGTGTCGAGAACGACCATGAGAATGTGTTCGCCGGCACTCCAGTGCGCGACGGAGCACGAGCCACTCGACCAGCTCCACACCGTGCGGCCGCTCAACGCGTCGAATGCGGCGAGAACCTGTTGCACGCGCGCGAAGGCCGAGGGGGTGTTCATGAGGGCGAACACCATGCCGCCGTAGGCCAGGGGCGGAGCTGCGACCTGATGCTCCCCAGCACCCGACCACAGCGCATCCCCCGCGGCGACGTCGTAGGCACTCAGCCCGGTCATGGGGTGCGCGGCGAACAACACCCCGTTCGATACCGTCACCAGGCCGTCCTGCATGCGCAGGCGCAACGGCGCACTGCGTTGGCCGGAGCGCAGATCCCATGCCCGGGCATGGCCCGATGGGTCGGAGGCGAAGCACGCTCCGCCTGCGATCACCGCGCTGTGGCCGCCGCCGGCCTTCTTGCCCCAGCGCTGGCGGCCGGAGTCTGCATCGAAGACGAGTGTCCAGCAGCCGTCGACAACCACCACGGCGTTGTCGTGCACCTGGGGCTGGTGTGCTGCCCCGGACAACAGGCGAGTCTTCCACCGCATCCCGGGTCGCGCACGGCGCCGCTTCGGCCGTGGCGTTCGGGCCGCTGCCGGCGTGGGCTCAGCATCAGTGGGGGGCGCCTGCGCTGGGGCGAAACAGCCAAGTCCTTGAAGGTCAGCGTGCAGCCGGGAGATGTCGACCACCGCGCCGCTGGGAGCGTAGGAGCCCACTCGCTCCGCGAGATGGGCGAACAGGGTATGCGCCGCGTCATTACTGCGCTGGGGCGTCACGATGCGCAGTCGTTCGACGCTGTAGGTACGGTCCGTACAGTCAGCGCCTTCCAGGCGCATCTCGATCAGACGCAGGGCCGACAGCAGCCGCCAGGTCTCCCGTGACGCCTGTGTCGACGACTCGGAGGTCAGGGAAGCGACGATGGCTTCCACCTGGGTCAGCCGGTTGCGAACCGCCGCCTTCACACTGCCCGGACGGCGCAGCCGATCCTGCCACTCCGTCCAACTACCCGCCGCCGCGGCCGCCTCAGCGAGCGCTTTGACCTGCTGGGCGGGTAGACAGGAGGGCGCCACGGCCAGGGCGAGTTTCCAGCGGCCGCTGTCCACCAAGGGCCGCTTGGCACGCGCGACGTGCAGGAAGTCGCCGATGAGCTTGACGGAGTCCGCCTCGCTCGGCACGAGTTTCGGCCGCCTACGCACCCCGATGGACACGGCAACTTCCGTTGCGTTCGGCGCTGTCCCGACCACAACGATGTCGTCCACGCGGCTGACGGAGCGCGCCTGGAATCGGATCCGGACCGGTGTCACGGCGTCACCCAGACCGGGCACCGGGGTTCCCGTCAGCAGATGCGACAACAGCACCGCTCCGAAGCGGTGTTCCAGGACGGTCCCCCCTCCGCCGGTGGAGTAAGGGCCCGCGCCGATTGGCTCCGGCGATCCGGGTTGCTGCACCCCGGCGTGCTGGAGGGGCATCACGAGCGGGTTGCCGTGAGGACGACCGTGGGACATGACCCTCCGCAGGCGGGAAACACATTGCGCGGCGTGAGGCCATCGGATCAACGTGCCGTTGGTGCATGACCCCCGCCTGGACAACGCGCCACCGGCCGCTGGGTTACCGAGCTCTCCGCGAGGCGGGCGCCGGAAGGCAGGTCGTCGCGATCGGCCTGGTGTCGCCGCCGCCGTCGAAGGAGGCGCCGGTGGCCGTGGTGGGCGGGGTCCCGGCCGATGGCCGCGTAGGACATCGTCACCGGCTCGCCCGCGCGGACGACGGTGCCGCCGATCTCGACGTCCTGCCGTCGGGCAGCGGAACGGGCTGGGACCTCCTCCGGCCTCGCCCATCGGCAGCGGTACGGCGAAGCCGGCCTTCAGGACGGCCGGCTCGCGGGGGTGGTGGCGAGCCGGTCGAGGAGGTTCGTCGAGGATCTGCCGGATCCGGGGCCCGCAGGGCCTCCACCCGGAGCGGGATGGAGGCCCGTGAGGCCACCGGGTGGGACGGGTCCCTGGCGTGCTCCTGGCGGCCCGGCGGGCGCGGGGCCCGGTCAGCTCGGCGGGGGCCAGGTGAGGACCGCTTCGTTCTGGCGGGTGAACGTGGACAGCGGGGCGAGGCGGAAGTAGAGGTCGCGCATCCGGGACTTCACCGGGTCCTCCAGCTGCTCGGTCTCGCTGAGCGCCCGGGCCGCCGCGACCAGGCCCTCGGTCCGCGGTCGGCGCTCGTCCTCGTAACCGCGCAGGGCGGCGGCCGGGTCCGTCGTGTCCCTGAGGTGCCGGGCGAGGACGACGGCGTCCTCGATGGCGAGCGCCGCGCCCTGGCCGAGGCTCACGAGCATCGGGTGCGCCGCGTCCCCCAGGAGGGTCACGCGTCCGGTGCCCCACTGCCGCAGGAAGGGCCGGTCCTGGGCGGTGATCCTGACGATGGTCTCCTCCGGGGTGACCCGGATCGCCTCCCGCACCTCGTCGGCCCAGTCGGCGAAGAGGCCGGCGAGGCCCTCCTTGCCGCGCCGCAGGCGCCCGGAGGCACCCGGAGGGACGTTCTTCGTCGCCCACCAGTACGCGCGGCCGTGGCCGATGTCGGCGAGGCCGAAGCGCTGGCCACGGCCCCAGTAGTGGGCCGCGTAGCCCTCGGTCAGCCGGGGGTGGTCGAAGGGCACCGTCGCCAGCCAGCAGGCGTAGTTTCCGGGCCGGGGCCGGTCGGCGCCGCCCGGCACCTGCCGGCGGATCGTGGAGTTGAAGCCGTCCGCCCCGATCAGGACGTCGCCCGAGGCCTTCCGCCCGTCCTCGAAGGTCACCTCGACGCCGTCGTCTCCGGTGACGAACTCCTTGGCCACGGCGCCGAATTCGATGACCCGGTCGTCGCCGACCGCCTCCAGCAGCGTCTGCTGGAGGTCGGCCCTGTGCACGGCGTAGTTCGACGCGCCCAGCCGTTCCGCGAGCTCGCGGAACGGAAGCGCCCTGATCAGCCGGCCGCGCCGGGTGAGGAACCTCAGCTCGTCGAAGACCTCACCGCGCTTGTCCAGACCCGGCGCGATGTCGATGTCCAGCTCGCGCAACGCCAGGATCGCGTTGGACATCAGGGAGACCGCCGTGGTCCCCGGACGCAGCTCGGGAGCCCGTTCGAAGACCTGGACCTCGACGCCGGCCCGGCGCAGCGTGGCCGCGGCCGCCAGCCCGCCGATCCCGGCCCCGATGACGAGGGCCCTGCGTGTGGAGTGCCGCGTCATGTCGCTCAGCCCGCCGCGGGCTTGCGGGCGCGCAGGATGACGTCGAACCGCCCGGGGTACTGGCGGTCCACCGGCTCGAAGCCCGCCTCGGTGTACCACTGCTCGAAGTCCCGCGGCGTGTAGGTGCGGCCCTCGGGCGAGGCGACGGTCTGGACGTACGCCGACATGAAGGCGGCGTGCAGAGGGCCGGTCTCGTCGTCGTCCTGGGCGCAGGCGACGATCACCATGTGGCCGCCCGGCTCCAGCGCGCGGTAGGTCTTCGCGAAGAGGTCGCGGACCTGCTCCGGGGACCAGATCTCCAGGAACCGGGAGAAGACGACGCAGTCGTGGGCGGCCGTGGGGAACTCGTCCCGCATGATGTCGGTGCCGACCGCGCGGACCCGCTCGGACAGCCCGACCTCGGCGATCCGGTCGTTCGCCATCTTCGCCACGTTCGGCAGTTCGAGGATGGTCGCCTGGAGGTGCGGCCATCGCTGGGCGAAGCCGATGGCGTTCGTTCCCGTTCCGCCACCGACGTCCAGGACGCGGTGGTACGAGGAGAAGTCCACGGCGTCGGTGAGGTCCTTGACCACCGAGCGGCTCTGGTGCTCCATCATCGCGGTGAACACCTTCTCGAGGTTCTCGTCCTCGGCGAGTCGCTCGTAGAGGGTGGTGGCCGACGAGCCGGCGAGCAGTTCGCGGTGCAGACCCAGATTCTCGTTCTGCACCAGGGATTCATAGAGCCAGCCCACCGGCCGGTACAGCATCTCGTGCGTATAGCGGACGATGACGGGCATGAAGGCGTCCTGGTCCCCCGCCAGGATATCGGTCGCGGGGGTGTTGTGATATCCGTCGCCGTCCTTGCGTACGAGCTCGAAAGCGGTGCAGCCCAGCATCAGCACATGCCCCGCGCGCTTTTCCAGTCCTAACCCCTCGGATATCTCTTCGAGGGTGCTGCCCGGCTTCTCCTTGAGGAGGGTGAACAATTCCAGGCGCTGTGCGGCATGCAGGAACGGGAACCGGAAGCTCGTGTACACGAGTTTCCACAGCTCGTCCATCGCGGTCGCCGACGGTTCGGTCATGGTGATCCTGATCCTCTTCACAAGATGGCGGGCCTCAGGTGCGGACCTTCGATGCAACAGAGGCAACAGCACACCCCGGGGATCACACAAGGCCCCTCGGGCCACGGCGCTCTCCGTCGGTGGCGTGAATTGTGTGGTGCGCCCTTCTGTTTCTCTTCGCGCAAGGCCGCGCCGGCCCCGGAGAAGACCGGGAACCCGTCCACAGACGCGTCGGAAAACCTTGGCCGGAAGACACCGGGAGAACCCGCTTCCGCAATGCCCGTCAGCCGATCACTCCGACTGACAGGATCCTCGCGCTCTGGATGCGTTCCGCCCGTCCGTGCAGGATCGGCGCGGATCAGCAGACTGTGCGAGGGGACCAATCCTGTGAATGCGCAAACCCCACTGACGGCGTATCAGCGTGACGTCTGGGCGGCCGACTCCAACTTCCCGGGAAATCCTCAGTTCAACTGCCAGATCTACGACAGCTTCCAGGGCTCCGTCGACCTCGTCGTCCTGGCGGCGTCTCTGCGCCGGGCGGCCGAGGCGAGTGACGCGTTCCGGCTGCGTTTCGGCGAGGTGGAGGGCACGCCCCACCAGTGGCTCGCCGACCCGCCCGAGGTCCGCACCGTCGATCTGAGTGCCGAGCCCGATCCCGCGGCCGCCTGCCGCCGGTGGATACGCGCGTCCTTCGACCGGCCCTTCGATCTGCGCGGTGGCCGGACGTCCGAGCTGACCCTCCTCGTGGAGTCCGGCTCCGTCGTCCACGCGCACGTCAAGGCCCACCACATCGTGGCCGACGCCTGGGGCCTCAACCTCTTCATGACGCGGGTCCGCGCCGACTACGAACACACGCTGCGCACCGGCGTCCCGCTCGCGGCCGAGACCCCGCGGTACACCGACTTCGTCCGCGCGGAGGGCGACTACCGCGCCTCGCCGGAGCACCGGGCGGACCGGGACTTCTTCCGCGCGTCCATGGCCGGCGTCGTCCCCGCCTTCTTCCCCCGGAAGGAGGCGAGCGGCGCGCGGCGCAGCGCCCGCCACAGCTTCGTCCTCGAACGGGCCCTGGTGAACCGCGTCCGCGAGCGCGGCGCGTCGGTCTTCGCCTTCGTGTCGGCCGCCTTCTCCGTCTACCTCTCCCGTGTGCTGCGCACCGAGGAGGTCGTGCTCGGCGTCCCGCTGCTCAACCGGCCCACCGACGAACAGCGGCGGATGGTCGGCCACTTCGCCAACACCCTGCCGCTGCCGGCCCGTCCGTCGGGCGGCAAGAGCATGAGCGAGCTCGTGGCGGAGGTCCAGGCCGCCACCCGTGCCCTCAAGCCGCACGAGCGGCTCGCCCTGGGCGACGTCCTGCGGGACCTGCCCCTGCACAGCAGCGACGGGCCGCGCCGCCTGTTCGACGTGACCGTCGCCCACCTGCGCTGGCCGCGTCAGCAGGAGATCCCCGGCCTGTCCTACGGGACCGTGGTGCAGGCCCGGGCCCACGACACCGACGCGCTCGCGGTGGTCGTCAACGAACTCGACGACGTCGGCGACCTCCTCGTCGACATGGACTACGGCTGCGACGTCTTCGACGAGGACTTCCCCGTGGAGGCGGTGGGACGCCATCTGAAGGCCCTCATCGAGCGCACCCTCGACGCCCCGGACCGGCCGCTCGCCGAGATCTCCATGCTGGACGCCGACGAGCGGGCCGCGCTGGTGGAGGGCTGCAACGACACGGTCCGGGACTTCGCCGACGACCGGACGCTCCACGGCCTGTTCGAGGAACAGGCCGCCCGCACCCCGGACCGTACCGCCGTCGTCGACGACGCCACCGGGCGGTCGCTCACCTTCGCCGAACTCGACGAGCGGGCCGACCGGGTGGCGCGGGTGCTGCGGGAGCGGGGGGTGCGGCCCGGTGACCGCGTCGCGGTGCTGATGGAGCGCTGCCTCTCGCTGCCGGCCGCCCTCCTCGGCGTACTGAAGTCGGGCGGCGCCTACACGCCGGTGGCCCCGGACTATCCGGCGGAGCGGATCCGCTTCCTCATCGAGGACTCCGGTGCCAAGGCGGTCCTGGTGGCCGGCGGCGCGGTCGGCGGGCTGTCCGGTGCGGCGCTCGGCGGCGGCGAGGTGCCGGTCCTGGACGTGACCGACCTCCCGCCGGCCTCCGGCGCGCCCCTGGAGCCGGCCGCCGGCCCGCGCGACCCCGCGTATGTCATCTACACCTCGGGTTCCACGGGCACGCCCAAGGGGGCGGTCGTCGAACACCGTTCGGTGATCAACCGGCTGGCGTGGATGCAGCGCCGCTATCCCGTCGGCGACGGCGACGTCCTGCTCCAGAAGACGCCGATCTCCTTCGACGTCTCGGTCTGGGAGCTGTTCTGGTGGGCCGTCGAGGGGGCCACGCTCGCCCTGCTGCCGCCGGGCGGCGAGAAGGACCCGCGGGAGATCCTGCGCACGATCGCCCGCCGCCGGGTCGGCGTCGTCCACTTCGTGCCGTCGATGTTCGCCGGCTTCCTCGATCTGCTGGAGGACTCCCCCGGGCTGCTCGACGAGGCCCGGTCGCTGCGCCACGTCTTCTGCAGCGGCGAGGCGCTGCCGCCCGCCCTGGTGGACCGCTTCAACCGGCTCTTCGCCGGGGAGGGGGCACCTCGGCTCGTCAACCTCTACGGGCCGACCGAGGCCACCGTCGACGTCACGTCCTTCGACTGCCCGGCCGACCCCGCCCGGCCGGTGGGGCGGGTGCCGATCGGCCGGCCCATCGACAACATCCGGCTCTACGTGCTCGACCCGGACGGCGGCCCGCAGCCGCTCGGCGCGCCCGGCGAGCTGTGCATCGCGGGCGTGGGCGTGGCCCGTGGCTATCTGAACCGGCCGGAGCTGACCGGGGAGAAGTTCACCGACGACCCGTTCGTGCCCGGCGGCCGCATGTACCGCACCGGCGACCTGGTGCGGCGTCTGGCGGGTGGTGATCTGGAGTACCTGGGCCGGATCGACGGTCAGGTGAAGATCCGCGGCAACCGCGTCGAGCTCGGCGAGGTGCACAGCCGCCTGGCGAGCTGCCCCGGGGTGCGGGCGGCGGCCGTCACCGACCACCGGTCGGCCGACCGCGGCACCTTCCTCGTCGGCTACTACACCGCCGGGGAGGACCTGGACCCGGCGGTGCTGCGCGACCACCTGGCCGCCGCCGTCCCCGGATACATGATCCCCGCCCACTTCCAGCGTCTCGACGCGATCCCGCTGACCCCGAACGGCAAGACCGACCGCCGCCGGCTGCCGGCGCCCGCGTTCTCCGCGGCCGCCGACGAGGCACCGCGCGACGAGGTCGAGGCCGCGCTGTCGGCCGTGTGGTCACAGGTGCTCGGCGTGGAGCGGGTGGGGGTGCACCAGAACTACTACGCCCTGGGCGGCGACTCCATCCTCATGCTGAGGATCCGCGCCCTGGCGGAGAAGCGGGGCGTCCACTTCACCCTGGCCGACCTGGTGCACCATCCCACGGTGGCCGGTCTCGCCGGACGCGTGCGCATCTCGGCCGCCCCGGCGGACTCGGCGCCGCTGGAGCCCTTCGCCCTGGTGTCCACCGTGGACCGGGCCCGCCTGGCCGGCCTGGCCGACGCCTATCCCGCGACCCGCCTCCAGCTCGGCCTGCTCTACCACAGCCGCGAGCACGAGAACTCGGCCGTCTACCACGACGTCTTCCACTACTCGCTGCGTCTCCCGTGGCACGAGGAGGCGCTGCGCACGGCCTTCGACCGGCTCGCCGCCCGCCACCCGGTGCTGCGCTCCGGCTTCGCGCCGGCCGGTTTCTCCGAACCCCTGCAGACCGTCCATCCGGCGGTCGACGGCGGCTTCGAGACCGTCGACCTGCGCGAGGCCGGTGCCGAGGAGGCCGAGGCGGTCATCCGGGCGCACATCGAGGAACGGCGCCACCACGCGTACGACTTCGAGCGCCCGCCGCTCTACCTCTTCCGCGCCCACGCGCTGCCGGACTCGGTGGAGCTCGTCCTCAGCTTCCACCACGCGATCCTCGACGGCTGGAGCGTGGCGACCCTGGTGAGGGAGCTGCTCCAGGACTATCTGCACGAGCTCGGACACGACGTGGAGCCGGTCGCGGACGGCCCGCTGCCGTCCGCCGCGCACTATGTCCTCGAGGAGCGGCGGGCGCTGGCCGGCGAGGCCGGCCGGAGCTTCTGGCGGCACAAGCTCGCCGGGGCGGAGCCCGTACCGCTCGACGCCTTCCGCCCCTACGAGGCACCGGGCTCCGAGGGGGTCTTCTCGCACCGGGTGGAGCTCCCCGACGGTCTCGGGGAGGCGCTGCGCCGCCTCACCCGGGAGCGGTCCGTGCCCGTCAAGTCCGTGCTGTTCACCGCGCACTGCCTGCTGCTGCGGCTCTTCGGCGGCACGGACGACGTGGTCACCGGCCTCGTCATGCACGGCCGGCCGGAGCTCGCCGGCGGCGAGCGCGTCACGGGCCTGTTCCTCGGGACGACGCCCCTGCGCATCGGTCCGGGCGACCGCAGCTGGCTGGAGACCGTGCGCGAGGCCCATCGGCAGGAGCAGGAGGCCCACGCCCACCGCCACTACCCCCTCAGCGCCATCCAGGAGGACCTCGGCGGCGACACCGTCGTCGAGACGGCCTTCAACTACGTCGATCCTCGTGTCCTCAGCGAGCTGCTGCGGAACACCGGCGTCGAGCTGACGGACTTCCGCACCTACGAGGAGACGAACTTCAAGCTCCTGGTCAACGCGGTCGTCGACCCGGCCGACAAGCGGATCTGGCTGCGCATGGACCACGACGGCCGGGTCTTCACCCGGGCGCAGGCCGACCACTTCGGCCGCGTCTACGTGGACCTGCTGCGCCGGATCGTCGAGCGGCCCGACGAGAACGTCGACTTCGGCTTCCTCGCCCCCGCCGTCGCCCCCTCGCCCCGCGCCGGGCTGCCCGCCCTGGTCACCGACCGCTTCGACGAGCGGGTCGCCACGGCACCGGACGCGATCGCCGTGGCCTTCGAGGACCAGCGGTGGACCTACCGGCGCCTCGGCGAGGCCGCCGACCGGGTGGCCCGCCGGCTCGTGCGGCTGGGCGCCGGCCCGGGCGCCCACGTCGGCCTGGCGATGGACCGCTCGCCCGAGACGATCGCGGCGGTCCTCGGCATCGCCAAGGCCGGCGCGGCCTGCGTGCCCCTGGACGTCACCTATCCGGCGGACCGGCTCGCGCTGATGGTCGAACGCGCCGAGCCCTTCCGGGTGCTCGCTCCCGACCACCACGCCGCCCTCTTCCCGGGCGCCGAGGTGCTGCCGATGGACGAGGCGCTCGCGCCGGACGACGGTCAGGAGCCGGCGGCGCTGCCCGCCGTCACCGGGGAGACGACCGCGTACATCCTGTTCACCTCCGGATCGACCGGTGAACCGAAGGGCGTGATGCTGCCGCACCGGACCCTCGCCAACTACATGGAGTGGCAGATCCCGGCGGAGAGCGGGGCGGCCGGCGGCAGGACGCTGCAGTTCGCGCCGCTGAGCTTCGACGTCTCCTTCCAGGAGATCTTCTCGACGCTGTGCGGCGGCGGCACCCTCCAGCTCGTCCGCGAGGAGGAGCGGCGGGACATGCCCGCGCTGCTGCGGCTGCTCGACCGGGAGCGGGTCGAGCGGGTCTTCCTGCCGTACGTCGCCCTGCAGCAGCTCGCCGAGGCGTCCGAGGCCCTCGGCATCCGCCCGGCCGCGCTGCGGGTGATCATCTCCTCCGGCGAGCAGCTGCGCGTCACCGACGAGATCCGCCGCTTCTGCGCCGCGCTGCCGGGCACTCTGCTGGAGAACCAGTACGGCCCCACCGAGACCCATCTCCTGACCAGCTTCACCATGTCCGGCGACCCGGCGCGCTTCCCGGCGCTGCCCCCGATCGGCAGGCCCCTGGACGGCATCGACCTGTATCTGCTCGATGCCGACATGCGGCCCGTGCCGCCCGGCGCGAAGGGCGTCGTCCACATCGGCGGCGTGTGCCTGGCCCACGGCTATCTGGGGCGGCCCGACCTGACCGACGAGCGGTTCGTCCCGCACCCCTTCGGGGAGCCGGGCGAGCGTCTGTACCGCACCGGCGATCTGGCCCGTCTGCTGCCGAGCGGCGACCTCGTGTGGCTCGGCCGGGAGGACTCCCAGGTCAAGGTACGGGGCTTCCGCGTCGAACTCGCCGAGGTGGAGCTGGCGCTGACCAAGCTCACCGACGAGTACCCCGGCGTCCGGGAGGTCGCGGTCGTGGCCCGTCACCGCGACGGCGCCGACGCCTTCCTCGCGGCCTTCCTCGTCGGCGAGGAGGGCGCCGCGCCGGTCGAGGACCTGCGGGCGCGGCTGCGCGGGCTGCTGCCCGACTACATGGTGCCCTCGCACTTCGCGTGGCTGCCCGCGCTGCCGCTCACCCCCAGCGGGAAGCGGGACGACGCGCAGCTGCGCCGTACGGCCCTGGCGTCCCGGACGAGCGCCGACCGGGTGGCGCCGCGCGACGACCGGGAAGGCGCGCTGGCCGGCGTCCTGGCCGAGCTGCTCCAGGTGCCGGAGGTCGGGGTGCACGACGACTTCTTCGCGCTCGGCGGGACCTCGCTGACCGCGATGCGGCTCGTGGTGACGATCGAGAAGCTCTTCGGGGTCAACGTCCCGCTGTCGGCCCTCGTCTCCACCCCCACCGTCGCCGGCCTCGCCGAGCGGCTGCGGGAGCGGGAGGCCGGCGTGGTCTACGACCCGGTCGTGCCGATCCGGACGACGGGCAGCCGCCCGCCGATGTTCCTGGTCCACCCGCTGGGCGGCAATGTGCTCTGCTACCTGCGCCTGGCGAAGCACCTGCCCGAGGACCAGCCGGTGTACGCGCTGCAGGCCGCCGGCACCCACCCCGGTGTCGAGCCGTCCGACTCCCTGCCCGAGATCGCCGCCCGTTATCTGGAGGCCGTCCGGCGGGTGCGGCCCGAGGGCCCGTACGTCATCGGCGGCTGGTCGTTCGGCGGGTTCATCGCCTTCGAGATGGCCCGGCAGCTGCGCCGGACCCATCCCGAGGACGTCGCCTCCCTGATCCTCATCGACCCGATCGCGGTCGCTCCCGGGGAGCGGCCGGACATCGCCGACGGCTCGCTCCTCGAATGGTTCTTCTGGGAGCTGCTGTGGATGGAGCGCGGCGGCGAGGCCCCGTTGGAGGCCATCCCCGAAGGCCTCGACGGTGACGCGAAGTTCGACTTCGTGGTGGAGCGCGCCACGGCGGCGGGCATCCTGCCGACGGAGGGTTCGCGGAGCGCGGTGCGCCGCCTCTTCGCGATGTTCAAGGCGCACTGGCACGCCCTGCTGACGTACCGGCCCGAGCGGGCCCACGAGGACCTGGTGCTGCTGCGGGCCACCGCTCCGCTGCCCGAGGTGCTCCAGCCGATGCACGGTGCGGCGGGCAGCCTGCACGAGGATCCGTCGAACGGCTGGCGTGAGCTGACCACCGGCCGGGTCGAGGTGGTCGAGGTCCCCGGCGACCACCTGGTGCTCCTGGAGGAGCCGCATGTCGCCGTGGTCGCCGAGCACGTGGCCCGTGCGGCGGAGCACCGCTTCTGAGCGAGCGGCACGACGCGCGGCGAGCGGCCGGCCCCGACTCCGGGGCCGGCCGCTCGTCCCGTTGACGAAGCATGCGGGTTTGCAGCCGGAATTGTGCAGGGATGGCGTCTGATGAGGCCGTCCGGTGATGATGTCCGGTGACGGGCCGTTGGTGATGACGGCCGGTTGAACGGCGGGCAGATGGTGGCCAAAAACCACTCCCCCACTGCCGAAGCGAGACCCATTACCCGTCCGTCATGACGGCCAAACATTGATCTCCCTCTCAATTAATCCGCTACGGATGTATTAGGCTGCCCATGGAACATGGACTCCTTCGCAGTCTTAATCGGGGAAGAAGGAATCAATGAATGGCGTTGCTTTAGACAACGAAGTCAGCCGACAGGAACTGGCCCATTTCTTACGTACTCGACGTGAAAGTCTCAGCCCGGCGGACGTCGACCTCCCGAACGGCCCCCGGCGGCGCACCCCCGGCCTCCGCCGGGAAGAAGTCGCGGCACTCGCGGGTCTCAGCCTCACCTGGTACACACTGCTCGAACAGGGAAGAAACGTTTCTCCTTCCTTCAAGGTCCTGGACAGCCTGGCCGGCGCCCTCAATCTGACCGAACACGAGCGCGAGTACATCCACCAGCTCGTCCACAGCCGGACCTTCCCCCAGCGCATCGAAAGACGCCACGCCCCCACCGAGGCCGCCCTGCAGCAGGTGGCCGACTCGCTGAGCCCCAACCCCGCCTACATCGTCAACAAGGTGGGCGACATCCTCGGCTGGAACGAGGCCGCCGCCGAGTGGTACACGGACTTCGGGCGGATACCGGAGGCCCGCCGGAACCTGCTGTGGTGGCTGTTCACCACGCCCGAGGCGAGGGTGCGGCTGGCCGACTGGCGCCGCGACGCCCGGGACCAGGTGGGCAGACTGCGCGCGGTCTCGGCCGGTTTCCCCGGCCGGAGCTACGTCAGCGAGATGGTCGAGGAACTCAGGCAGGTCAGCGTCGATTTCCGGACCTGGTGGGACGAGTACCGGGTGATCGACGCGGAGCCGCAGTTCCGCCGGCTGCGCCACCCGCGGCGCGGCACGGTCCCGATGCGACTGGTGGTGCTCGCCGACGGCATGCGCCCGTCGCTGGAGGTCGTCTACCACCTGCCGCAGCTGTCCGGTCGCTGAGCCGCGAGGCCGGCGGGGCCGGGGAACGAGACTCCCCGGCCCCGCCGGCCTTCGCGCGTCCCCTGGTGAGGGGCGTCCGTCGGTCAGCTCGCGCGGACCAGGGAGCGCGGGCTGATGACGTGGTCGATCAGCCCGAACTCCAGGGCCTGTTCGGCGGTGAGGACGTTGTCCCGCTCGACGTCCTCACGGACCTGGAGCGGGTCCCGCCGGGTGTGCCTGGCGAGCATGCCCTCGACCAGCTCGCGCTGGCGCTGCACCTCGCCGGCCTGGATCACCAGGTCGGAGATCTGCCCCTGGGTGCCGTGGCTGTGCGGCTGCTGGAGGAGGATCCGGGCGCTGGGCAGGGCCGTGCGCTTGCCGGGCGTACCCGTCGCGAGTATCACGGCGGCGACCGAGTTGGCCTGTCCCAGGCAGACGGTCTGGATGTCGGGCTTGACGAACTGCATGGTGTCGTAGACGGCGGTGAGCGCCGTCAGGGACCCGCCGGGCGAGTTGATGTACAGGGAGATGTCCCGGTCCGGGTCCATGGACTCCAGGCATAACAGCTGGGCCATGATGTCGTTCGCCACGACGTCGTCGACCTCGTGACCGAGGAAGATGATGCGCTCCTCGAAGAGCTTGGCGTACGGGTCGTACTCCCTGGTGCCCTGTGTGGTGCGCTCGACGAAGCGCGGGACGATGTAGCGGCTCTGCGGGGACAGGGCACCGGAGCCGGCCGGGCCGGGGGCGGCAGAAGAAGGGGGCGTGTTCACGCGCGGTCCTCCGGGTGGGGATGAGTGCGGGGTCCGCCGGGAGGCGGGGAACTAGGGGGTGACCAGGCCCGCGCCGGGGGCGGCGGCGGAGGTCACGTGCATGACCTCGTCGATCAGGCCGTACTCCTTCGCCTCCTGGGCGGTGAACCAGCGGTCCCGGTCGGAGTCACGGGTGATCGTCTCGGTGGTCTGCCCCGAGTGCTGGGCGATGAGCTCGGCCATCTCCAGCTTGGTGCGCTTGAGCTGGTCCACGTAGATCTTGATGTCCGAGGCGGAGCCGGCGAAGCCGGCCGAGGGCTGGTGCATCAGGATCTTGGTGTGCGGCAGCGCGAAGCGCTTGCCGGGCGTGCCCGCGGTGAGCAGGAACTGGCCCATGGAGGCGCAGAAGCCCATGGCGATGGTGACGACGTCGTTCTTGATGTACTGCATCGTGTCGTACACGGCCATTCCCGCGGTCACGGAACCACCCGGGGAATTGATGTACAGGTAGATGTCGCGGGTCGGGTCCGCGGCGAGCATCAGCAACTGCGCGGTGATGCGGTTCGCGATTTCGTCGTCGACTTCCTTGCCCAGAAAGACGATCCGGTCATTCAGAAGCCGGTTGTATACGGCGTCACCGGCGGGGGCGTCACCGTATCCGTCGAGCCCATAAGGCGGCATACGGTGTGATGCGTACGGGAACTGCTGGGCGCCCATCTATGTCACTCCTCATCGTGCGAGGTCCCGGTCCGGCCGGGCTCCGTCCATTCGGTCAGCGAAGCGGGAGTGAACACCCCCCACCCTCACATATGGCGAAGCTAACACGCAGTCATGCCGGGGGCGGCGGCGCGGGTGAATCGTTCGCTGAGAGCGGAGGATCGTCGCCGGTTCACGGAAATGGCTTGAAAACGTGGTCATTTGCGCATGCGACAGGGCTGGTTTTCGTCGGTGGTCGCCCCTCCACCCCCAGCTCAGCGGCGCATCCACGCGGATTCCCCGGCGAGTGACACCGGCCGAAAAGGGGTCGACGATCACTACGATCCGGCCTCATGGGACGGATCGGAGGATCCGATCATGCCGCCCGCGTAACGGGCGTGGCGGGAGTGGTAGTCGGAGTGCCAGCATGCCGACGTTCTGGATACGCGCGCTCCCTCCGTGAAGGGTGATCCCCGAACAGCCGTCAGTTCGAGGGAGCTTCCATGCAGGACCGCCTTGCCGTCGTCACCGGGGGGACCAAGGGGATCGGGGTTAGTCTCAGCCGGCGGCTGGTGGCGACGGGGTACCGGGTCGTCGCCCTCTACCGGAGCGACCAGGAGTCCGCCGATCTCGCCGCGAAGGAACTGGGCGAGGATTTCACGGCGTTACGGGCGGACGTCGCCGACGCCGCCGATGTCGCCCGGGTCACCGAGCTCGTCCTGGACTCCCACGGCACCCCGTCCGTGCTGGTCAACAACGCGGGCCGCAACATCGACGGGCCGTTCCTGGAGATGAGCGTCCCGGACTGGGACCAGGTCCTCGCGGCCAACCTCTCCGGCCCCTTCTACATGACGCGGGCCCTGGCCCCGGCCATGCTCGCGGCCGGTGGCGGATCGGTGATCAACGTGGCCGCCACCACCGGTATCCGGCCGCGGCTCAACGGAGCCAACTACTGCGCCAGCAAGGCCGGTCTGCTGCACCTCACCAAATGCCTGGCGCTGGAACTCGCCCCCACCATCCGCGTGAACTCCCTCATCCCAGGAATGATCGACACCGAGGAGATGCGGACGCGTTTCCGTACGGACGAGCAGGAACACCGGGACCGTCTCCTCGCCGAGATCCCCCAGGGCCGGATCGGCAGCCCGGAGGAGATGGCCGATGCCCTGGAGTTCCTGGTGAGCGACAAGGCCGCCTACATCACCGGCCAGAAGTTCATCGTCGACGGCGGTCAGTTCATGTGGTAGCGGCGTCCGGCGCCGGACCCGCCCGCACATCCCCCTGAACCTCCGCACCTCACGGACCACCGAAAGGGAACACCCCATGCAGTCGCGTATCGATCGATACGAGGAGTTTCTGACGAAGCAGTACCGGGGCGGCTTCCACAAGCCGGACGAGTACTCGATCGCCGAGGTCACCCCCGCCCTGCGGGACCGCATGAAGAACGGCCACTTCAAGCGGGTCGTCTTCACCGGCATGGGCTGCTCGGCCATCGTCTCCGATGTCGTCCGGGCCTTCTTCACCTCCGTCGACACCGAGCTCGAATTCCATGTCTTCAACGACTACGACTTCCGCTACCTCATACCGGAGTCCCTCATCGAGGACGAGCACACACTCGTCATCCTCAGCTCCTACAGCGGCCACTCCACCGAGCCGCTGCACGTCTTCCACCGGCTCGCGCACGCCCACGACCGGGTGCTGCTGCTCACCTCCGGCGGCAAACTGGGCGAGCTGGGCGAGGAGCACGGCGTGTCCATCGCCCGCTGGCAGCTCAGCGAGCCGGACCGCGAGTACCCGCTGTTCCACGTCGGGCAGTACTTCGCGATCCTCCTCGACATGTTCTACGAACTGGGCCTGATCTCCCAGGACTTCCGCACCGAGGTCGCGGCGCTCCCCGACCACCTGGAGAACGACTTCACCCCGGCCCACCGTGAGCTGGCCCGGGTGGCCGCGGCCCGCAGCGAGGACGCCAACGTCATCATGGTGGCGTCCCCCAAGTGGCACGAGAGCCTGCTGAAGCTGGCCAAGATGCACCTCAACGAGATCGCGATGGTCCCGGCCACACGGAACTACTTCCACGAGTTCTGCCACAGCGAGGTCGCGACCCTCTCCGACCCCACGCGCAAGCACAGCGTGCTGATCCTCCAGGACGACGAGGACGACGAGTACACCCGCCGGAAGATGGCGAACCTGATCCGTCTGCTGACCGACGACCTGCCCCAGAACCGCAACATCGAGGTCACCGCGATCCCGCTGGACCAGCCCACCTTCATGCGGAAGTACTTCACCGCGCTGGAACTGATCCAGTACCTCACCCTCGACCTCGGCCGGGTCTACGACACCGCCTCGCGGAACCTGATCTCCGAGGCGGCCGGCAACCCCTGGTACCACGGCGACACCATCCGCGCGGAACTGGAGCAGGGCTAGGGGGACCGGAACACCCGCCGCGACTCCAGGAACCAGCACCGCAGGAACGCAGGAGAGAGAGGCCCCGGACACCGTGCGCGATCCCTCCCGCCCGCCGGCCCCGGTCCGTGACCGGGCCGTCCGCATCCAGCACTTCCGGCCCTCGGTCTTCAGCGAGATGAGGGAGCTGGCCGTCCGCACCGGGGCCGTCGACGTCGGGCAGGGGGCGCCCGCCATGGCCGGGCCCGCCGCCCTGACCGCCGCGGTCGCCGCGGCCGTCGAGAAGGGCCTCAACCAGTACTCCCCCGCGGCCGGTCTCCCTGAGCTGCGCGAGGCCGTGGCCTCCTACCGGCGGCGCACCACCGGTGTCCGGTACCGGCCGGACACCGAGGTCGTCGTCACCGCGGGCGCCACCGAGGCACTGTCGGCGGCCCTGCTCGCGCTCTGTGACCCGGGGGACGAGGTCCTCACCTTCGACCCCTGCTACGACGCCTACTCCGCCTGCGCGGACCTGGCGGGCGCCCGGCTGGTGACCGTACCCCTGGCGGCGGGGGACGACGGCTTTGCGCTGGACGAGGCCGCGCTGCGGGCCGGCTTCGGGCCGCGCACCCGGGTGCTGCTGTTCAACACCCCGCACAATCCGACCGGGAAGGTCTTCACCGACGAGGAACTCGCCGTCGTCGCCGCCCTGTGCCGGGAGCACGGGGTGATCGTCGTCGCCGACGAGGTCTACGAACACCTCACCTACGACGGCCGGCGGCACCGCACCATCGCCGCGCTGCCCGGCATGCGGGAGCGCACCCTCGTCGTCTCCGGGGCGGGCAAGACGTTCAACGTCACCGGCTGGCGGATCGGCTGGGCCTGCGGCCCGGCCCCGCTGGTCGACGCCGTCCTGTCCGTCAAGCAGTTCGTCACCTTCGCCGCCGGCACGCCCTTCCAGTCCGCCGTGGCCGGGGCGCTGTGGGACGTGGAGGGCTGGGCGGCCGAGCTGCGCGAGGAGTTGTCCGCCCGCCGCGACCTGCTGAGGGACGGGCTGGAGGCGGCGGGTCTGCCCGCCTTCCCGGGCGAGGGCGGCTACTTCGTCCTGGCCGACGTGCGGGGCTGGGGCTATCGGGACGACGTGGAGTTCTGCCGGGACCTGCCGACGCGGGCCGGGGTGGTGGCCATCCCGTGCTCCGCCTTCCACCACCGCGAGGACGCCCCCCGGTGGATGGCCCGGTTCGCCTTCTGCAAGTCCGCCGAGGCCGTCGCCGAGGCGGTGACCCGCCTCGGCGCCGCGGCGAAGGGCGGCCCGACACGGTGAGCCGCCCGAGCCTCTGAATCAGCCCCCGCCCCGCTCTCACACGGCGGGCGGGAACCTGTCCCAGGCCCGGTGCTCCGCGAGGGCCGTGGTGGCCGCCGCCACGGCCGCCGCACCGCTGTCGGCCGTGATGACGCCGGGTCCGCCGGCTTCGATGCCGGCGGTTTCGAGGAGGGCCGTGGCGTCGTTCCAGCCGCCGACGGCCTTGCCGTGCCGGTAGGCCTCGGTGAGCAGCAGCAGGACCCGCGGGTCGGGGCCCTGCGGCCGGGGCGAGCCGGCCTTCGCGTCGCGGGCGCCGTAGGCGTCGGCGCCCGCGGCGGGCGTGCCGGCGAGGAGCAGGGCGTCGAACTCGACGGAGCGGGCGGTGGCGAAGGTCCGCTGGACGGGCACGGGTTCGCCGTCCCCGTCGAGGGTGCCGCCGGTCGGGGCGATGACGAGCGGTGTCATGCCCGCGTCCAGGACGGCCTGCCGTGCGGCGCGTACGCCCGCCAGGTCGGCCGTGTCGTCGGCGACGATGCCGACGACCCTGCCGTCCGTCGGCCAGGTGTCGCCCAGCTGGGACAGCGCGGGGCTGGGCTCCACCCGCGCGAGCGGGACGGTGGCCTCGGGAGCCGGCAGGCCGAGACCGGTGGCGACCTGCTCGCACAGCACCGGGTCGATGTTCGCCAGGACCTGGAGGACCCGTTCCTTGACCGCCTGTTCGTAGCACTTGCCCAGCTCGAAGGTGTACGCGGCGATGATGTGCTCGCGCTCGACCGGCGTCATGCTGAGCCAGAAGAGCCGCGGTTGCGTGAAGTGGTCCGAGAAGGAGGCGGGCGCCTCGCGCGCCTTCCGCGCCTCGGAGACCCGCACGGGCGTCTCGATGTAGGCACCCGTGTCGGCCCCGGCGAGGAAGGGGCAGCCGCCGTCCAGGCTGTTGGGACGGTACGGCGCCACACCGGTGTGCACGGCCGTCTGGTGCATGCCGTCCCGCAGCATGTCGTTGACGGGGGCGTGCGGCCGGTTGATCGGGATCTGGGCGAAGTTGGGTCCGCCCAGGCGGCTGATCTGGGTGTCGAGGTAGGAGAAGAGCCGGCCCGCGAGCAGCGGGTCGTCCGTCACGTCGATGCCCGGGACCAGGTGACCGGGGTGGAAGGCGACCTGCTCGGTCTCGGCGAAGAAGTTCTTGGTGTTGGCGTTCAGGGTCATCAGGCCGAGCGGCTGGACCGGCGCCCGCTCCTCCGGAACGATCTTGGTGGGGTCCAGGAGGTCGATGCCCTCGAAGGTCTGGTCGGGGGTGTCGGGGAAGACCTGGATGCCGAGTTCCCACTGCGGGAAGGCGCCCGCTTCGATGGCGTCGAAGAGATCGCGCCGGTGGAAGTCGGGGTCCATCCCGTTGACCAGCTGGGCCTCCTCCCAGACCAGCGAGTGCACGCCCAGTTTCGGCTTCCAGTGGAACTTCGCCAGCACGGTGTCCCCGGCGTCGTTGACCAGACGGAAGGTGTGGACGCCGAAGCCCTCCATCATCCGGTACGAGCGGGGGATGCCGCGGTCCGACATGTTCCAGAGGGTGTGGTGCGTGGCCTCGGTGTGCAGCGACACGAAGTCCCAGAACGTGTCGTGCGCGCTCTGGGCCTGCGGGATCTCCCGGTCGGGGTGCGGCTTGCCCGCGTGGATGATGTCGGGGAACTTGATCGCGTCCTGGATGAAGAAGACCGGGATGTTGTTCCCGACCAGGTCGAAGGTGCCCTCGTCCGTATAGAACTTGGTGGCGAACCCCCGGGTGTCGCGGACCGTGTCCGACGAACCCCGCGAGCCCAGCACGGTCGAGAAGCGCACGAAGACCGGCGTCTCGACGTCCCTCGCGAGGAACGCGGCCTTGCAGACCTCGCCGGCCGTGCCGTAGCCCCGGAAGACACCGTGGGCGGCGGCGCCGCGCGCGTGCACCACCCGCTCCGGGATGCGCTCGTGGTCGAAGTGGGTGATCTTCTCCCGCAGATGGTGGTCCTGGAGCAGCACCGGTCCGCGTGCCCCGGCCTTCAGCGAGTGGTCGGTGTCGTGGAGCCGCGCACCCTGGGCCGTCGTCAGATACGCGCCGCTCTGCGCGACCCGCGCCTGGGCCGCCCCCGTGGCCTGCCCGGTGGGGCTCACGGTCTCCGGTCCGCTCTGGTCCGGCTTGGCCGGCAGGGGCTCCGCCGACTGTGTGGGTTCCTCCACGGTGGGGGACACCGGACCCGGTTTCCCCGGCAGGCCGCCGTCGCCCGGTTCCGGGGTCGCGTCGGAGTACGCGTCGGAGTGCTCGGTCGCCATCGTTTCTCCCAAGAGACGGTGTGGGGGGACCTCCCAGCCATAACCGGGGCGCGCCCCGGCCAAGCGGAGGCCGGGCGGCTCTCACCCGTATCGGCCGGGAATCGCGGCATCTGACCGACGCCGTCGCCCCTCGGCTTGATCCATCTCTCCCCCGTCTGCCCTGGAGACCCGGACGAAACCCCGGAGCCCCGGACGAAAACGGTCGAGCCGGGCGGTGCGGAGTCCGGGGCGACGGGTCCGGTGGAAGTCCCCTCGCATACGACCCGGAAAGCGGGGTACGCGGCGCGTCGGACCGGGCGGTCGGCGCCCGTACTGACGAGAGGAGAAGCACTGTGCTGATGGCCCACCCCGCCGTGTTGAGCAATCTGATCGAGCAGTACGAGACGCTCAGGGTGCTGCACGCGGAGAACGGCAGCGCGGAGGTACGACGGCGGATGGACGACATCGCGTACACCCTGTGCGTCTCCACCGGCACGCGTGACGTGGACACGGCATTGATCGCCGCCCGCCACCGGCTGCCCGGCGCCCGTCCCGAGGACGACTCGATCCTGATGGCCTGACCCTCACGACCACACCGCGAAGGGGCGGCTCCGGAAGTCCGGAGCCGCCCCTTCGCGGTGTCGCGGCCGCGTCAGATGCGGCCGCCGGTGAGCCGGGAGATCGGACCGCGGCTGCGCAGTCCGGCCCGGCGTCCGAGGGCGTACGCGCCGGTGAGCGCGGCCGCGGCACTGACGGCCGCTCCTCCGCTGACCGCCTTGCGGGCGCGCACGGCGCTCCACACCATGTCGCCGGTGCCGCGGACGGCGTGGACGGCGGCGAGGGTCTTCTCCGCGAGGGGCGCGGGAAGGGCGGCCAGCGTTCCGGTGCCCGCTTCTCCGGTCTCCTCCACGGCGCGGACGGTCTTCTTCGCCGTGGCCGAGGCGGCTCGCGAGCCGTTGCGGCGGGACGGGGTCTCGTTGCTCTTCTCGGATGCAGTCATACGCTTCGTCTGACCGGGCCCGGCCGGAACAAACCCGGCTTCACAGGAGTTTGCCGAGCGGCCCGAGATCGATGTTCAGGTCCTCCGGCTCGAGCCCGAAGCGCTCGCGCAGCAGCGCCATCCGGTCCTCCAGGAGCATGAGGGTCAGACCGATCCGCTCTTCCTGCTCCTCGCTGAGATCGCCCGCCTCGACCCGGCGCAGCGCCTGCCGTTCCATCAACTGCCGCAGCAGCTCGACGACGGTCAGGACCAGACAGGCCAGGTCGCGTTCGACGGTGTCGGGGTCGAGTTCCACACGTCGCGGCCGTCGTTCCGTCATGGCGCCACCTGCTGCCAGGGGGAGGGCACGGCGTCGCCGACGGAGCTGATGAGCGCCTTGAGATCGATGCGCACGAGGTCGACGTCGGCCATCCGCAGGGTGAGGTCGCCGGCCAGCACGACACCGCCGGCCAGCAGCCGGTCCAGCAGGTCGACGAGCGCGATCTCCCGCTGGTCGGTCATCATCGCTCCCGCCCTCCCCCGGACGCGGCCCGCGCGAAGGAGTAGGGCACCCAGGGGCCCGTGATCTCCAGGCGCAGCCCGGTGTGCGCGTCCTCTACCGGGGGCACGGCGTCGAGGAACTCCTGCCGCCCTTCGTCGCGCACGAGGTACGCGGCATTGAGGACGTTCCGGCCGGGGGCCCGGGCGAGGCGCGCCTGCTGGGGCGGGTGCAGGACCGCCTCGAGCGCCGCGCCGGTGAGCACCCGGTGCAGCCGGTGCGCGGTGCGGGTCACCGTGTCGTCGGCGTCCCGGCGGGAGCGCTGCTCCCCCAGGCGGCGGCGCAGGTAGTCGCGCCCGGAGGCGGCACGGGCGGTTCCGCCCCCGGTGTCCGGCGGCCCGGCGGCCGGCCCGCTGCCGGCGGCGGCCGCCTCGTCGACGTACAGCTTGACGCCCCACTCGTGGACGCCGGTCAGCCGGTCGAGGGCCTGAGACAGGTCGCGCTCCCCCTCGTCGAGCAGCCTGCGCACGCCGGACGGGCCACGGCACACGGTCGCGAGCCGCAGGGGGACGGTGGTGGCCTGCCGGCCCGCCGCGGCCACGACGGCGTGGTGGGCGTGGGCGACCTCGGCGAGCCAGTCGAGGTCCTCCAGCCGTTCCTTCAGGGGCGCTTCGTCGAAGTCGGCCGCCGGGACCGGTTCGACGAGGGCCGTCAGGCCCCGGTGCTCGACGGTCGCGAGGCCCGTGCCCAGCGTCTCGCCGGACGCGGGGCCGGGGGGCGGCCCGTCGGTTCCGAAGGGGGCCCGCACGACGGCGTACACGTACAGCAGCGGTTCGTCGTTCATGTCTCCTGCCTCGCCTCCAGTTCGGCGATCCGTCGGCGCAGCTCCTCGTTCTCCCGGCCGAGCTCGCCCCGCCGGGCCTTGGAGGACAGCGCGGGGTCCTGCTCCCACCAGTCGATGCCCATCTCCTTGGCCCGCTCGACCGAGGCCACGACGAGCCGCAGCTTGATGGTGAGGAGTTCGATGTCGAGGAGGTTGATGCGGATGTCCCCGGCGATCACCACGCCCTTGTCGAGGACGCGCTCCAGGATGTCGGCGAGGTTGGCCGGCTGTTCGTCGTACGGGCGGGGAAGCCCCGACGCCATCGTCATGCCCGGTCCTCCTTCCGTGAGGCGCGGTCGCCGTCGCGGTCGTGGTGGCGGTCGCGGTCGTGGGCGCGGCGGCCTCCGCGGCCGGTGGTCAGCCGCGCGCGCAGGCGCCGGACGCGCCCGGTGCCGGCGGCCAGCGCGGCCGTCAGCAGTCCCCGGGCGCGTCCGGCCCGTCTCGCGCCCGCCAGGGTCAGCGACGCCAGGCCGTGGGTGCCGCCGGTGAGCCCGTGGAGCCGGGCGGAGGACCGGCCCGCGACCCGGGCGACGCCGACGAGGAGTCGTTCGGTACGGGTCATGGCACTCCTTCCGCCCGGCTCATGGGGTCCTCCTCGCCTGCGGGCGGGCGTCGAGGCGGGCCAGGAGGGCGTCCTCCCGGCGGTCGAACTCCTCCTCGTCGATCTCACCGGCCTCGAAGGCCGCCACCAGCGCCGCGAGTTCCTGGTGGACGACGGCCGGGTCGTAGTACTCCCGTTCCGCCACCTCCACGACCTGCCGCAGCACCCAGGCGGTGCCGCGCACCGGCGCGGCCGGCAGCAGGAGGATCTCCTTGAGCAGTCCCATGGGGTCAGTCCGTCTCGACGAAGCTGTACGGGGGCAGCGGCCCCGTCACCTGCTCCTGGAGGTGCTCGTGCTCCTGGTGGAGGGCGCGCACGGCCTCCAGGAACTCCTGCCGGCGTTCGCGTTCCACCAGGAACGACAGGTTGGCCAGCCGGCCGGTGCCCTCCGGTCCGTGCACCACCGCCGCCGCGTACGGCGCGAGGGTCCGCTCGACGAGGGCCGCGTCGGTCCTCTCCCGTTCGGCGACGGCTCGCGCCACCATCTCACCGAAGGCGATCTTCTCCTCCTGGCTCCCGCCGCCCGCCGCGCGGTTCGCGGCGTGGCGGGCCATCAGGTCGGGGTCCTCGGCGAGGACGACCTGGAGGACGCCCTCCTCGTCGTGATGGACCTTCACGTTGAACTCGTCCTTGCCGTCGAGCGCCTTCAGCCGCTCCATGTAGCGGTCGTGGTGCTCGGCCAGGACGGCGGCGACCGTCTCGTCGTCGGGGGACACGCCCCCGAAGCGCAGCGGCAGCACCGGGCCGTCCTTGCCGGCCCGGATCACGACGTGCTGGTGGGCCAGCAGGTCACGGCGCTTCGGCTTCAGCTCGGCGGGGGCGTCGCTGCACAGCGCCACCAGGTCGCCGCTGCGGACGCTGCGGACCGGCCGTGGCGGGTCGCCGATGCCCTCGATGTCGTCCGGAAGGCTCCGGTCGGCGGGCGCGATGACGTAGACGTACGTGCTCATTCCTTCTCCTCCCCGCGGGTCGAGCTGCGTCGGCGCGAGCTGCCGCCGCTGCCGCTGCCACTGCCGCTCTTCTCCTCGGTCGCCTCGTCACGTGCCTGGTGGAAGGCGTCGGAGATGGTCTGCGCGGCGCCGCTCAGGGCGCCCTTGGTCTTGGCACGCGCGCCGGACTCGGTGGCCTCGCCGACCAGTTCGGGCAGGCCGGGGTTCTTGCGCGGGCCGGACTCCAGGTCCAGCCGGTTGCAGGCCTCGGCGAACCGCAGATAGGTGTCGACGCTGGCCACGACGACCCGTATGTCGATCTTCAGGATCTCGATGCCGACCAGGGAGACGCGGACGAACGCGTCGATCACCAGGCCACGGTCGAGAACCAGTTCGAGTACGTCGTAGAGACCGCTGGAGCCGCCTCCTCCGGAAGCGGCCGGAACGGTCTGGGTGGGTACCACGGTCATGATGCTCGGTCTCCCTCTCGTCTCGGGTCGGACGGACGGGTACGGATGCGGGTACGGGACGGACGGGTGCGGACGCCGGTTCGGGGCGGCCGCGGGCGCGGCGCTCAGCGGCGGTCCGCGCGCCCCCGCTCGTACCGGTGGGTGCGCCGGTGGCCGACGAGCTGTCCTTGGCGGTCGACGTCGACCTCGTACGACGCGAGCAGGCTCATCGTGTCCGGGACGCGCCGGAGTTCGAGGACCTCGACGGTGAGGCGCCAGCCGCCGTCCTCGCCGCGCGAGCAGGCGCTGACGGTCTCCGCCGGCTGGTTCAGCAGCTGCTCGAGCTGCTCCATGGCCGTGCGGCTCACCTCGGCGACCGGCGGCGGACGTTCGGGCTCGGCGTCAGCCGACCTGCCCTGCGTCCGGCTGTCCGATGAGTGGGCCACGATGCGCTCCTTTCTCGTGTCACGGGGTGCTTTTCGGACGAACGCTCCCGGTCCGCCTGCCCGGCGCGCGCCACTCCACGCCCTTCCGGTCCGGGTTTCCCGGGTCCGGCCGGGAATCCCCTCCGCGTACGGATAGGGGCGGCGGGCGAGGGAAGCCGCGCAATGTCCGCCCGATCAGGGGAACGGTTCACAGCGCGTCGCACCGGGGTGGCCCTCCGGCCCGCCGTAGCGTGTGCGAAGTGGAGGCACTCAGATGACAGCTCTGCCCGGCACCTACGAGTCGTACTGGATGGAGAGCGCACCGGGGACCGCGCACTCCGGCCCGACCGGCGACCTGGAGGTCGACGTCGCGGTCGTCGGCGCGGGCGTCGCCGGCATCAGCGTGGCCTGGGAACTGGCCCGCGCGGGGCGCCGTGTCGCGCTCCTCGAAGCGGACCGCGTCGCCGCGGGCGTCACCGGATACACGACGGCGAAGCTCTCGGTCCAGCACGGCATGATCTACGCGCGGCTGCGCGACACCCTCGGCGCCGAGAAGGCGCGGCTGTACGCGCGCTCCCAGCAGGAGGCCGTCGAACACGTGGGCCGGGTCTCGGCGGAGCTCGGGATCGACTGCGAGCTGGAGCCCGCGCCGAGCCACTTCTACGCGCAGCGGGCGGACGCCGTGGACGGGCTGCGGGAGGAGGCGGAAGCGGCGCGGGAGGCGGGCCTGTCGGCCTCCTTCGTGGAGGACACCGAGCTGCCGTTCCGGGTCGCCGGCGCCGTGCGGATGGAGGGGCAGGCACAGTTCCATCCGCGGAAGTACCTGCTGGCGCTCGTCGCCGATCTCGTCGAGCGCGGCGGCATCGTCCGCGAACGCACGCGGATCGTCTCGCTGGACGAGGGCGATCCCTGCCGGCTCACCACCGAGCAGGGGGCCGAGATCGTCGCCCGCGACGTCGTCGTGGCGACGCACTACCCCGTCTTCGACCGGGCGTTGCTGTTCTCCCGGCTCGAACCCCACCGGGAGCTCGTCGTCGCGGCGACCCTCCCCGCCGACCGCGCCCCTCAGGGCACGTACCTGACGCACGAGCAGAGCACCCGCTCGGTGCGGACCGCTCCTTACGGGGAGGGCCAACGGCTGCTCATCGTCACCGGGGAGGTCTTCACCCCGGGCGACGGCGAGGTGGGGGCGCGCTACGAACGGCTCGCCGCCTGGACCTCGGAGCACTTCCCCGAGGCGCGCATCACCCACCGGTGGGCGGCCCAGGACAACACGACCACGGACGGGGTGCCGTTCGTCGGGCGGTTCCACCCCGGCGCCCGGCACGTCCACGTGGCGGCCGGCTTCGGCGGCTGGGGCATGAGCAACGGTGTCATGGCCGGCCGCCTCCTGGCGGCGCACGTCGCGGGTGAGGAGCTGCCCTGGTCCTCGCTGTACGCCCCCAGGCGCCTCCATGTCCGTGAGGCGTCGTCCCTGCTCAAGCTGCAGGGCTCGGTCCTCAAGCACTTCGTCGGTGACCGGCTCGCCTCCTCCCACGTGGACGACGTCGAGCAGATCCCGCCGGGTACCGGGGCGGTCGTACGGGTCGGCGGCCGGCGCTGCGCGGTCTACCGTGACGAGCAGGGCACGCCCCACTCCGTCTCGGCGCGCTGCACCCACCTGGGGTGCCTGGTGCACTTCAACGACGCCGAGCGCGCCTGGGAGTGTCCCTGCCACGGTTCGCGGTTCGCGCCGGACGGCAGCGTGCTCCAGGGACCCGCCGTCCGCCCGCTCGAACCCCGCCCCCTCCCCGGTGCCGAACGGGCGTCGGACGAGGGGTCGGAAGAGGGGGCCTGAGAAAACTTCTCCCGGAGGCGAATCCTTTCCGGACCTCCCCGCCTCTTATGTGCGTACCGGCCGAACGGGCCGGCCGAACCGGGAGGAAACAGCAATGGTCACTGCCCTCGTCGTCGTGGGAGTCCTGCTCGTGGGCGCGTGCAGCTGGCACCTGATGCGGCGCTACAACAAGAGCCGCGGCTGAACGGTGCCTGCGCACAGGGCGGCTTCCCGTATGAGTAGCGCATGAACCCACGCTTCCCCTGGCCGGACGAGCAGCTGATCAAGGCCGCTCAGGACGGCGACGTCACTTCGCTCACCACCGTCGTCATGGAGTCGCAGCCTCATGTGCGCAAGTTCGCCCTGTCGCTGTGCGCCTCGCCGCAGGACGCGGAGGACGCGGCGCAGGAGGCGCTGATCACCCTCTACCGGAAGATCGGCACCTTGCGGGCGACCGGTGCGCTCGCCTCGTGGATGTTCCGGATCGTGCGCAACGAATGCCTCCGGCAGGTACGGCTGCTCGTCCCGCGGAGCGACGAGGCGTCGGCCGGGCCGGAGGCGTCCGCGGAACCGTCCGCCGAGGACGCGGTGCTGCACAGGCTGGAGGTGGAGCGGATCGCGGCCGCGGTCAGCGCCCTGCCCCGGGAGCAGCGACAGGTACTGATCATGCGGGACGTCCAGGGCCTGCCGGGCAGGACCGTCGCCCACACGCTCGGTCTGAGCACCGCCGCGATGAAGTCGCGGCTGCACCGGGCGCGGGCGGCGCTGCGTGACGCGCTGGCGGCCGCCGACCGGACATCCGATCAGGCCATCGACCCACCAGTCGGAGGAGACCCACGACCGTGAACATCATGAAGCCCGCCCAGGGCACGAAGACCCCGATCGCCGCGCCGTCCACGGTGTCGTCCGCGGCGCCGTCCGCGGCGCCGGACTTCGCCAGCAAGTCCGTCCCGCGCCATCTGGCGCGCGGCGCCATCGGTTTCGGGCTGATCATCGGCTCGATCGCCATGGTGCCGGTGGCGGGTCCGGTGACCCTGCTGGCGGCCCCGCTGGCCCTGATCGCCTTCCGGGGCTGCCCCACCTGCTGGATGGTCGGCCTGGCGCAGACCATCTCGCGCGGCCGCCTGGAGCGCAGTTGCGTGGATGGCGTCTGCACCCTCACCAAGGCGAACCCGGCGGCGTGAACCACGATCCTTCTCAGGGAGACGTCGTGGAGACCACGTACACACGGGGGAAGGCCGGGTCGGTGAGGTCCACCATGATGTCGCTGGTGGGGCGCGGCCTCTCCCGGCTGACGGTGGTGCCGGACCAGTCCCGGCCGGCGCGGAAGTCCCAGCCCACGATCCCGGCGTCACGGCTGCCGACGGTGACGTCGCCGGCGGTGAGGGCGGCCCGGCTGGTGCCGCTGTCGTGGAGGTAGGCGTCCAGACCGGCCGCGGTGGTCGTGAACTGGACGTAGAGCCGGCTGGTCTTCCAGTTGCTGGTCTCGTAGTAGGCCACGTGCCAGGCGTCGGAGGGGACCGGGATCTCGTAGATCCGGCGCTTCATCAGCGAGGGCCGGTTGTCCTGGAGGCCGACGACGGAGGACTCCCGCTCCTTGTCGCGGCCGCTGTCGCGGCTCTGGCCGGCGGAGATCACCAGATAGCCGGCCGGGACGCCGACGAGGAGCACGATGATGATCGCGGTGAGCCACCGGCGGCGGATCATGTGCCGACGGTCCTCGGGAAGCCTGCCGTCCTGGTGGTCCAGGGTCGCTGTCGGGTGGGGCACGGTCATGAAGGCGGGTCCTGGGTGGTGCGGGGGCTGCGGTCGACGGTGGCGGCGGCACCGCGCAGGGCCTGCGCGTAGCGGCCGTACCGCTCGTAGCGCTCGACCCGGCGCCGGTTGGCGCGGCGGAAGCGGCGGGCGACGAGCCGGGCGAGGTCGGCGGCGCCGACCATGCCGGCCTCGGGGCCGAGCTGGGCGCGGGCGATCCGGGCCTCGGGGCGGTAGCCGCGGCCGGTGAGGTGCCGGCGGAAGGCGTCCCTGGCGGGGCCGATGAGCAGGTCGTCGGCGGCGGAGACGCCACCGCCGATGACGAAGCAGGACGGGTCGAGCGCGGCGGCGAGGTTGGCGATGCCGACGCCGAGCCACTGGCCGATGTCCTGGAACAGCTCGACGCACATGGCGTCGCCCTCCCGGGCCAGCTCCGTGATCAGCGGGCCGGTGATGTCGGGGACGCTGCCCTTGACCCGCTCGATGATGTTGTACGCCACCGGGGAGTCGGCGGCGGCGAGCTCGCGGGCCTCGCGGACCAGGGCGTTTCCCGAGCTGTACTGCTCCCAGCAGCCGCGGTTGCCGCAGGGGCAGCGGTGGCCGCCCGGGACGACCTGCATGTGGCCGAACTCGCCGGCGACCCCGTACTTGCCGCGCTTGACCTGGCCGTCCTCGAGGATGGCACCGCCGATGCCGGTGCCGAGGGTGATCATGACGAGGTGGTCCTCGCCGCGGCCGGCGCCGAAGCGCCACTCGGCCCAGGCCGCGGTGTTGGCGTCGTTGTCCACCATGACGGGGACGGCGAGCCGGTCCTGGAGGGCGTCGCGCAGCGGCTCGTTGCGCCAGGCGAGGTGGGGGGCGAAGAGTACCCGGGCCCGGTCGGCGTCGACCCAGCCGGCCGCGCCGATGCCGACGGCGTGCACGTCGTGGCGGTCGGAGAGGTCCAGGACGAGCTCGACGATGGTGTCCTCGACGACCTTGGGGCTCTTGGACTTGTCGGGGGTCTCGGTGCGGACCTTCTCCAGGATGTTCCCGTCCGCGTCGACGACGCCGGCCATCACCTTCGTACCGCCGATGTCGATGCCGACGGTCGGCACGCGGGGCGCCGTCAGGTGCGAGCGCCGCTCCCGGCTGCCGATCGTCCGCAGGACCGTGCCGCGGGCGGATCCGCGGTGGGCGAGGTCACGGTAGGTACTCATCGGCTCGATTCTGCCAGGTGGGGTGTGAGGGACGCGTTATGAAGCGGAGGGCGGGCCGGGCTGTCGCTCCAGTTCGTGGCGGAGGTCCTCCAGCTCGCTGCCGCCGGCCATCTGGCGGGTCAACTCGTCCAGGGTGAGGGAACCCTTGGTGTGGCTGCCGGCCATGACGCCGCGCTTGAGCAGGACGAAACGGTCGCCGACGAGGTAGGCGTGGTGCGGGTTGTGGGTGATGAGGACCACACCGAGGCCCTGGTCACGTGCGGCGGCCACATACTTCAGGACCACTCCGGACTGCTTGACGCCGAGCGCGGCGGTCGGCTCGTCGAGGACGAGGACCTTGGCGCCGAAGTGGACGGCGCGGGCGATGGCCACGCACTGGCGCTCGCCGCCGGAGAGGGTGCCGATGGGCTGGTCGACGTCGCGCAGGTCGATGCCCATGCGGAGCAGGGCCTCGCGGGTGGTGGTGCGCATCAGCTCGACGTCGAGCCGCTTGAAGGGGCCCTTGCCCCGGGTGGGCTCGGAGCCGAGGAAGAAGTTGCGCCAGACCGGCATCAGCGGGACGACGGCGAGGTCCTGGTACACGGTCGCGATGCCGCGGTCCAGGGCCTCGCGCGGGTTGGCGAGGGCGACCTCCTCGCCCTCGATGCGGAAGGTGCCGGAGTCGTGTCCGTGCAGACCGGCGACGATCTTGATGAGGGTGGACTTGCCGGCGCCGTTGTCGCCGAGGACACAGGAGATCTCTCCCGCGTTCACCTCCAGACAGACTCCTTCGAGGGCGCGGATGTTGCCGTAGTACTTGCTGACGGCGTCGAGCTCGACCAGCGGCGCGGGCGCGGCGGTCTTCGTCGTCGTGGTCACTTGGCGGCCTCCACGCGCTTGCGGATCCAGGCGTTCAGGAGCGTGGCGAGCAGCAGCATGGCGCCGAGGAAGAACTTGAACCAGTCGGGGTTCCACTCCGCGTACACGATCCCCTTGCCGGTCATGCCGAAGATGAAGGCGCCGACCGCGGAGCCGATGGCGGAGCCGTAGCCGCCGGTGATCAGACAGCCGCCGATGACGGCCGCGATGATGTAGATCAGCTCGTTGCCGACGCCCTCGCCGGACTGGACGACGTCGAACGAGAGCAGCAGGTGCTGGCCGGACACCCAGGCGCAGAAGGCCACGCCCATGTAGAGGCCGATCTTGGTCCTGTGGACCGGGACGCCGACCGCGCGGGCGGCGTCGGCGCCGCCGCCGACGGCGAAGATCCAGTTGCCGAAGCGGGTGCGCAGCAGGATCCAGGTGGCGACGGCGACCAGCGCGATCCACCACAGGATGGTGACCTTGAGCTCGACGCCGCCGACGGTCCAGGTGGAGGCGAACAGCGCGCGGGCGGAGGGGAAGCCCTCCATGTCGGCGATCGACTTGGTGGAGACGGTGCCGCTGATCAGCTTGGTGAAGCCGAGGTTCAGTCCGGTCAGCATGAGGAAGGTGCCGAGGGTGATGATGAAGCTCGGCAACTTGGTGCGGGTCAGCATGAAGCCGTTGAACGCGCCGATGGCGAGGGTGACCAGCAGCGAGACGCCGACGCCCACCCAGACGTTCGCGGTCATCTGGTAGCTGAACATCGAGGAGATCAACGCCGAGCTGGTGACCAGGACACCGGCGGACAGGTCGAACTCGCCGCCGATCATCAGCAGCGCGACCGGCACGGCCATGATGCCGATGGTGGAGGCCGCGTACAGGACGGTGCCGAGGCTGGAGGGGCGCAGGAAGCTGTCGGCGACCGCGGAGAAGAAGACGAAGACGGCGATCGCGCCGACGATCGAGCCGAGCTCGGGCCGGGCGAGCAGCTTCTTCAGCGGCGAGGTGCGCAGCAGGCGTTCGTCGACGTGGTCGAGCCCGTCGGAGGGCGGTGCGGCGGCGCTCATCGGGTGCCCCGCTCGGTGTAGCCCTTCAGCGCGGCGGCCTGGTCCTTGGTGATGATCTGCGGGCCGGTGAGGACCGGCTTGCCGCCGCCGAGGACGTCGGCGTTGTAGCGGTAGAGCCAGAGCAGGTCGACGGCCTGGTAGCCCTGGAGGTAGGGCTGCTGGTCGACGGCGAAGCCGAGGGTGCCGGCCTCCAGGGCGCCGGCGACCTTGGCGTTGAGGTCGAAGGTGTCGATCTCGGCCTTGCTGCCGGCGGTCTTCTTCGCCTGGACGGCGGCGTCGGCGAAGGGCGCGCCGAGGGTGACGACGGCGTCGATCGACGGGTCGGACTGGAGCTTGGCCAGGACGGAGGCCTGGACGTCGGGCATGTTGGTGCCGTCGACGTAGAGGTTCTGCAGGTCGCCGCCGAAGGTCTTCTTCGCTCCGGCGCAGCGCTGCTCGTGGCCGACGTTGCCCTGCTCGTGCAGGACGCACAGGGCCTTCTTGCGGCCGCGCCGGTCGAGCTCCTCGCCGACGGCCTCGCCGGCGACGGTCTCGTCCTGGCCGATGTGGGTGAGGGCGCCGAAGGCCTTGGACTGCTCGGCGCCGGAGTTCACCGTGATCACCGGGATGCCGGCCTTGACGGCCTTCTCGACGGCCGTCTTCATCGCGTCCGGCTTGGCGAGGGTGACGATGAGGCCGTCGACCTTCTTGGCCACGTACGAGTCGATGAGCTGGGCCTGGGCCTGGGCCTCGTCGCTGTGGGCGTAGAGGAAGTTGATGTTGTCCTTGACGGCGGCCTGCTTGGCGCCGTTCTGGACGATGTCCCAGAAGGTGTCGCCGTCTCCCGAGTGGGTGACCATGGCGAAGGTCCAGCGGGGGGTGTCCACAGCCGCCCTGCCCTGGGCCGCGGCCGCCTTCCGGGCGTCCTCCGCGCGCTTGCCGCCGGTGCTGCTGCATCCCGCGAGCGCGGCGGTCAGCGCCACCGCGAGCACGGCGCCGATGGCCGCGCGTACCCCTCCTGTAGGAACCCTGGTCACGAGGCCGTGCCCTCCTTTGTGTCCTTCTGCGTGCATTGCAGTATCGGTCATGGGGGTCACGCCGACCGTCAGCGGGGCCTGCTGGTCCCTACCCGCCGGTGAGCGCCTGGAACGCGAAGAGGGGACGCGGGGCCCCTGAATCGCCCCTGATTTCGCACGGCAGGGTTCCTGGCCCGTCGCCCCGGCCCTTCCTTGACACCCGGTCCGTTCCGCACCACCTTGGGCCCATGCGGATCGGACTGGTCGGGACGGGGCGGATCGGCGGCTTCCACGCGGGGGTGCTCGCCCGGCATCCGGAGGTGACGGGGCTGGTGCTCGCCGATGTCGACGGGGAGCGGGCCGCGCGGGTCGCGGGGGCGCTGGGGGCCGAGGCGGCGCCGACGGTCGACGCGCTGTTCGGGCACGCGCTGGACGCGGTGGTGATCGCGTCGGCGACGGCCGCGCACGCGGAGCTGATCGGGCGGGCCGCGGCGGCGGGGCTGCCCGCGTTCTGCGAGAAGCCGATCGCGCTCGACGTGCCGGGGACGCTGGCGGCGCTCGACGCGGTCACGGCGGCCGGCACCGAGCTGCAACTGGGCTTCATGCGGCGGTTCGACGCCGGTTACCGGGCGGCGCGGGAGTCACTCGCGTCGGGCCGGCTCGGGCGGCTGCACACCGTGCGGGCGGTGACCTCCGACCCGGCGCCGCCGCCCGCCGCGTATCTGCCGCTGTCGGGCGGGCTGTTCCGCGACTGCATGGTGCACGACTTCGACATCGTGCGCTGGGTGACCGGCCGGGAGGTCGTGGAGGTGTACGCGACCGGGTCGGACGCGGGGCCCTCGGTGTTCCGCGCGGCCGGCGACGTGGACACGGCCGCGGCCCTGCTCACCCTGGACGACGGGACGCTGGTCACGGCGACCGCGACCCGCTGCAACGGCGCCGGGTACGACGTGCGGATGGAGCTGGCCGGGGAGCGGGCGCAGCTCGCCGTCGGCATGGACGAGCGCACGCCGCTGGAGTCGGTCGAGCCGCAGGGGCCGCCGCCGCCCGGAAAGCCGTGGACCGGTTTCCTGGAGCGGTTCGCCCCCGCGTACGAGGCCGAGCTCGACGCCTTCGTCGGTCTGGTGCGCGGGGAGCGCGACAACCCCTGCGACGGCCGCGAGGCGCTCGCGGCGCTGCGGGTCGCGGAGGCGTGTGTGCTGTCGCGGCGCGAGCGGCGCCCGGTGCGGCTCGACGAGGTGCCGTCCTCAGCCGCCGGCTGACATCACCGTGCCCTGTGCCACCGCGCACAGGGTCTCGGCCCCCTCGGCGTCCACGGTCAGCAGGTCGCACCGGACGACGGCCTGCCGCCGTCCGGCGTGGACGACGGACGCGCGGGCGCGCAGCACGGCCCCGACCGCGGGGCGGAGGTACTGGATGGTGAAGCCGCCGGTCAGGACGGCCGGGCCGAGGGCGGCCCCGCCGGCGAAGGTGAGGGCGTTGTCGGCGGCGTAGGAGAGCACCCCGCCGTGCACGAAGCCGTTCTGCTGCTGGTGCTCCTCCCTGATGTCCACTTCCAGGGTGGCCGCGCCGTCGCCGAAGGCGGTGATCCGGGCGCCGATGAGCCGGCTGAAGGGCTGGCTGTCGAGGATCTTCCGGGCGAGGGCGACGGCCGGGTCGGTGACGGGCTGCGCGGGACTCACGGGCTCCATGGGCTGCATGGCGTTCATGATGTCGCTCACCAGACGACGGGCAGCCGGCGGGTGCCGCGGATCAGCAGGCCGGGCAGCCACTCCAAGGGGCCCGCGTCGGGGTCGAGTTCCAGCCGGGGGAAGCGTTCCAGGAGCGACCGGATGGCGATCTTGCCCTCCAGGCGGGCCAGCGGGGCGCCCAGACAGTAGTGGATGCCGTGCCCGAAGGCCAGGTGGCCGCGCGGGTCGCGCCGGATGTCGAACCGGTCGGGTTCCGGGAAACGGCCCGGGTCGCGGGCCCCCGCAGCGAGGCCGACGAGCACCACGGAACCGGCGGGGATGACGGCGTCGCCCACGGCGACGTCCTCGGCGGCGAAGCGGTAGGTCGCGGCCTCCACCGGTCCGTCGTACCGCAGGCCCTCCTCGATCGCACCGTCGATCAGACCGAAGTCAGCGCGCAGAGCCGCGAGTTGTTCGGGATGGGTGAGCAGGGCGCGGACCGTGTTGGCGATCAGGTTGACCGTGGTCTCGTGTCCGGCGATCAGCAGCAGGTAGGCCAGGGCCCGCAGTTCGGGCAGGGAGAGCCGGTCGCCGTCCTCGGCGCGGGTGGCGATGAGGGCGGACAGCAGGTCGTCGGCGGGGCCCGCGGCCCGTTTGTCCTCGATGAGCTCGTCGAGGTAGCCGCCGAAGCCCTCGACGGCTTCCCGCTCGGTCATGGCACCGGTCGGGGCGACGAGTTCGTTGGACCAGGCCCGGAAACTGTCGCGGTCGGCGGCCGGGACGCCGAGGAGTTCGCAGATGACGGTGATGGGCAGCGGAAAGGCGAAGGCGTCGACGAGGTCGGCGCGGCCGGCCGGCTCCATCGCGTCGAGGAGTTCGTCGGTCAGCCGCTGGACGCGCGGGCGCAGGGCCTCGACCCGGCGGCCGGTGAACTCGCCCGCGACGAGCTTGCGCAGCCGGGTGTGGTCGGGCGGGTCGACGCCGAGCAGGTTGGGGCCGATGACCTCGACCTCCAGCGGGACGAAGTCCATGACGGCGGAGGTGTTCTTGACGAACCGCTGGTCGGCGAGGGCGGCGCGGCCCTCGTCGTGACCGACGATCAGCCAGGCCGGGATGCCCTCGGGCGTGAGGACCTCGTGGACCGGGCCGGCCGCGCGGAGCTTCGCGTAGTACGGGTACGGGTCGGCGGTGAAGTCCGGGCCGTACGCCCTCAGATCGATGACGGACATCGGCCCAGGCTAGGCGCCGCCGTCCGGGTCGGGGAGGTCGAGGAGGCCGGCGTCGTGGACGAGCAGTGCGATCTGGACACGGTTGTTGAGGTCGAGTTTGGCCAGAATCCGCGAGACATGGGTCTTGACGGTCGGGACGCTCATGTAGAGCCTGGCGGCGATCTCGGCGTTGGAGCTGCCCCGGCCGACGGCGAGGGCGACCTCGCGCTCGCGGTCGGCGAGCAGGGCGAGGCGGGCGGTGGCGGCGGCGCGGCGGGGCGGCTCGTACGGCGGCCGGACGGGGCCGCCCGGCGCGGCCTGCCCGGCGGCTCCGGCCTGGCCTGCGACATGGGTCATGAGCTGGCGGGTGACGGCGGGCGAGAGCACGGGGTCGCCGGCGGCGACCCGGCGCACGGCGGCGACGATCTCGGCGGGCGGGGTGTCCTTGAGGACGAATCCGGCGGCTCCGGCGCGCAGGGCCCGCAGGACCTGCTCGTCGGCGTGGAAGGTGGTGAGGACGACGACCTCCGGGGCTCCGGGCCGGGAGCGCAGTTCCTCGGTGGCGGTGAGGCCGTCGACGCGCGGCATGCGGATGTCCATGAGGACCACGTCGGGGGCGTGCTGCTCGACGAGCGCGGGGACGTCGGCGCCGTCGGCACCCTCGCCGACGATCTCGATGTCCTCGGCGCCGCCGAGCATCAGGGCGAGGCCCGCGCGGACCAGGGGGTCGTCGTCGACGATGATCAGCCGGATGGTCATGCGGGCCACGGTAGCCAGGCGTGGACGGCGAAGCCGCCGTCGGGGGTGGGGCCGTGCTCCAGCCGGCCGCCGGCGAGGGTGGCGCGTTCGGTGAGTCCGATGAGGCCCTGGCCGGAGCCGGGCACGGGCGGCACGGGCCCGACGGGGGCGGCGTTGCGGACGTCGACGGTCAGGCCCTCGCCGGGACGGCCGCGCAGGATGACGGTGACCTCGGCGCCGGGGGCGTGCTTGCGGGCGTTGGTCAGGGCTTCCTGGGCGATCCGGTAGACGGTGCGGCCGGTGGCGGCGGGGGCCGCGCCGGGGTCGGTGAGGTCGGAGTCCAGGACGATCCTCATCCCGGCCTCGCGGACCTCGGCGACGAGGCCGTCCAGGCCGGCGAGGGTGGGCTGGGGCCGCACGGCGGCGCCGCCTCTCTCGTCGTCGGGGGCGCGCAGCACGCCGATGATCTCCCGCAGGTCCTGGAGGGCCTCGTGGGCGCTGTCGCGGATCACCCCGGCGGCACGGGCGATCTGCTCGGGCGGGGCGTCGGGCCGGAACTCCAGGGCGCCCGCGTGCACGCTGAGCAGGGTGAGCCGGTGGGCGAGGACGTCGTGCATCTCGCGGGCGATGGCCTCGCGGGCCAGCCGCTGGGCCTGCTCGGCGCGCAGCTCCGCCTCGGCCTCGGCGCGCACGGCCCGGTCGCGCAGCGCCTCGACGAGGCGGCGGCGGGAGCGGACGAGCATGCCCCAGGCGGTGACGAGGAGGATGAGGACGATGCCGAGGACGGCGTTGAGGGCGACGTTGATGTCGGGGTCGGGGCGGACGAAGACCTGAACGGTGGAGGCGGCCATGGCGAAGGCGCCGATCCAGGCGACCTCGCGGAAGGGCCGGCGGACGGCGACGCTGAACAGGCTCGCGAGGAAGGCGCCGCCGGCGGTCGGGGCGATGACGCCGACGGCGGACAGGGCGAGGGCGAGTCCCACCGGCCAGCGGCGGCGCAGCCAGAGCGCGCAGCAGGCGAGGCCGCCGACGATCTGGTCGGTGAGGGCGACGATCTCGCTGCTGTGTTCGGCGCTGGCCTCGGCGGCGAGCAGCCCGATGAACGCGGCGAGCAGGAACAGCGTGGTGTCCACGACCCAGTCCCGCACCGTGCGCCGCGGCCGCCGCCCCTCGGCCTCACCGGTCCCGCCGGTTCCGCCGGCGCGGGCGGCCTCGACCAGGTGGGAGGGGAGCAGCCAGGTGCGTGTCATATCGGCAATGTACGCAGGTGGGGGCCGTGACGCGGGGGCGGAGCGAGCGGTCGATACCAAAGTCGCGGCCTCGGCGACTTCCGTCGTACGAACGTCGCACGCGGGCGCCCCGGAACGGATACCGACGGCCGACGCGGGCCGGGCCGCCGGTGGATCAGGATCGGGGCATGAAGAGGTTTCTCGAAGTGACGGGCTTCCTGCTGATGATCTTCGGCTTGGCCGGAGTGGTCCGCGAACTCACCGACGGCTGGTTCAGGCTGCTGGGCATGACCCGCTTCCTGACGGAGAACGTCGGCTTCCTCCAGGGCCACGAGGTGTTCGCGAACATCGTGATAGCGGCCCTCGGCGTGGCGATCCTGGTGGTGTCGGACCGGGTGCCGCGCCGAGCGGGACGCTCCTAGGGAGCGGCGGGCGGGGGAATGCCCAGCCGGTCGAGCAGGCCGGCGAAGAGGTCCTCGACGAAGACCTCGCGGGAGCGCAGCAGTTCCTCCACCTCCCGCTGTGTCGCCGCGGCCGGGAAACCGGCCGCGGCCGCCCAGGCGAGGGCTCCTTCGGCGGACCCGGGCACGGCGCCGTCCAGCTCCACGCGCGCGAGCCGTACGGCCTCGTCGAAGGCCGGTGTGCCGACCCACAGCGCGGTGTCCTCCACGTCCCCGCCGTGCTCGGCCCACAGTGCGGCGGCGATGTCGAGGTTGAGGACGGCGCTCCACTCGCCTCCACCGGGCGCGAGCCCGGTCACCTCGGCCATGTCGCTGTCGTACACGTCGGCCACGCACACCGGCGCCCCGGTCCACGTGACCAGGGCCGACAGGTGCTCGTCGGGCCATTCGCCGTGGGGCAGGGCGAGGGTCTGCCATCCGCCGGGCCTGGGCCACCAAACGTCGACCCTGCTCTTCGCCTTGTCGTCCAGCGCGGCGAACACCGGCGCGTCGATGAGCGGCCCCGCAGCACGACCGAACACCACGTGTCCCGAGAACCCCATGGAAATCCCCTCCTGTTGTCCCGGCGAACCTTAGGGACCACCACTGACAGGGCCGCGCCCCCGCCCGCATCCGGCGCCCTCGGCGCCCTATTCTTCGGAGCCCTCGTCGAGGTCGACGAGGAGCGGCGCCAGGCGGTGGGTGAGGGTGCCGCGGGTGTAGGTGATCGAGCCGGCGACGGCGAAGGGGAGGGAGGCCGCGAGGAGGCCGAGGATCTCGGGCCAGTCGCGGGACTCGTAGCAGGCCTCGTCGTGGTGGTACTCGTCGGTGAGCAGCGTGCCGCAGCCGTTGCCCGCGTCCGTCTCGTACGGGGTGAGGAGCAGTACCGCGGACCACACCCACAGCAGGGCGGCGACGGTCAGCAGGCCGATGCCCCATCCCTGGGAGCGGAGGGCTCGGGCGCGGATCTTCTCGACGGGCGACGGCGCGGGGCGGGGGCGCGGGCGGGGAGGGGGCATGACAGGTGAACCTATCCGGCGTCGCGGTCGGCGGACCGGCGGCCCCAGGCGGTGCCCGCGAGGACCAGGATCGCGCCGGCGAGGCCGAGGGTGCCGGGGCGGTCGCCGGCGAGGGCGATGCCCGCGGCGGCGGCCCACAGGGGCTCGGTGCCGAGCAGGAGGCTGACGCGGGACGGGGAGCTGCGGCGTACCGCCCACATCTGCACGAAGAAGGCGAAGAGGGTGCAGAAGACGGAGAGGAAGACGAGTCCGGCCCACTCGCGCGGTCCGAAGTCGAGCGCGACCGCCCAGGGCGAGGCGCCGGTGCCGGGCACGGCGGCGAGGAGGGCGAAGACGACGACGGCGGAGCCGAGTTGGACGGTGGTCAGGGAGAGCGAGTCGGCGCTCCGTACGGCCTTGATCCGGGACATCGCGAGGACGTGCACGGTCCGGGCGAGCGCGGCCAGCAGCATCAGCAGGTCGCCGAGCGAGGGCGCGGTGAAGCCGCCGCCCTGGGTCAGCAGGATCACGCCCGCCACGGAGAGCGCCGCGGCGGCGAGGAAGGCGCGGGGCGGCCGGACACCGGTCACGGCGGCCTCGGCGAGCGGGGTGAAGATCATGGTGAGGCTGATGATCAGGCCCGCGTTGGTGGCGGAGGTGTGGACGACTCCGTAGGTCTCCAGGAGGAAGATCCCGGCGAGGATCAGCCCGAGCACACCCGCTCCGCGCCACTGGGCGGCGTTCAGCGCCCGCAGCCGTCGCCTGCCGGCGACGACGAGCACCGGCAGCACCACGGCGAACCGCAGGACGAGGACGGCGACCACGGTGTGGGTGGTGGTGATGCCCTTGGCGGCGAGGTAGCTGGCGCCCCAGACCGCCGCGACGAGGAGGACGGGCAGGTCGGTGAGCCAGGCCCGGCGCGGGGCGCCGAGGGGCAGGGGTGCGGCGAGCGCCGAGGGAGCTGTCATGAGGGCGAGGTCTCCGACTCTTCGGTGGGGGTGGAGACTTCGGCGGCTCTCACTCGGGCGTGATCACCGTATCCGGCGGACAACCGTGGTGGCTACATCATTCGCCGATGGTGCCGAACTCCGGGCGTCCGGCGCGCTCGTACGTGTGGATGGCGACGCCCACGGAGGTGCTGCGGGCGTCGGTGAGCCGGAAGGCGCTCGGCGTGGCGCCCTCGCGGAAAAGACGCCGGCCGGCGCCGAGGACGACGGGGAAGACCAGCAGGTGGAGCCGGTCGATGAGGTCATGGGCCAGCAGGGTCTGCGCGAGGCCGCCGCTGCCGTGCATCTGGATCTCCCCGTCGACCCGCTCCTTGAGGGCGGCGACCGCGTCGGCCGCGTCGCCCCGCAGCACCGTGGTGGTGGGCCAGTCGGCGGAGGCGAGGGTGGTCGAGACGACGTACTTGGGCAGCGCGTTGAGCTTGCTCGCGACCGGGTCTCCGGGGTCGGTCTGCCGCGGCCAGTAGCTCGCGAAGATGTCGTAGGTGCGGCGGCCGAGGAGGAAGGCGGCGGGCCGGGCGAAGACCTCGTCGATGAAACCGCCGAAGTCCTCGTCGACGTACGGGGCGACCCAGCCGCCCCGGTCGAAACCGCCGCTGGGGTCCTCCTCCGGGCCGCCGGGGGCCTGGTAGACGCCGTCGAGGGTGAGGAACTGGGTGAGGCTGAGGGTGGCCATGACGGGTGCCTTTCTCTCTTTCCGGACCATCGTGTCCCACCCGTACCGACCCCGCCGCTCGGCGGAACTCATCGGTGGCCCGGCCCGTGCTCACCTCGGCGTCCGTTTCCCGCCGGTCTCCGGGCCGCCGACCGCCTTTGATTTAACTCGCAACGACCAACGGCGTCACGAGGAGTGCGAGAGATGTCCACGAGGAACGGTATGAGCGGCAAGGCTGTCCTGGTCACCGGCGGCAGCAGGGGCGTGGGCGCCGCGACGGCCGTCCGGCTGGCCCGGGAGGGCGCGGACGTGGCCTTCACCTACGTCCGGGACGAGGTCCGGGCCAAGGAGGTCGCCGCCCGGATCGAGGCGCTCGGCCGCACGGCGCTGCCGCTGCGCGCCGACGCCGGTGAGGCGGGCGACGCGGCCGGCGCCGTGGAGTGGGCGGCGGACGCGCTCGGCCGGCTCGACGTGCTGGTGAACAACGTCGGCGTGGGCGTGCTCGGGCCGCTGGGGCAGCTGAGCCTGGCCGATGTGGACCGGGTGCTCGCCGTGAACGTCCGCTCGGCCTTCCTGGCCGCGCAGGCGGCCGCGTCGCGCATGGACTCCGGCAGCCGGATCATCACCGTCGGCACCTGCATGACCCAGCGGGTCCCGGGCCCCGGCGGCACGCTGTACGCGATGAGCAAGGCGGCCCTCGTCGGCCTGACGAAGGCGCTCGCCCGGGAGCTGGGCGACCGCGGCATCACCGCGAACATCGTCCACCCGGGCCCGACGGACACCGACATGAACCCGGCGGACGGCCCGTACGCGCAGGGCCAGGCGGCCATGACGGCCCTGGGCCGTTTCGGCACCGCCGACGAGGTCGCCGCGACGATCGCGTTCCTCGCGGGCCCGGACGCGGTGTACGTGACGGGCGCCGAGTTCTCCGTGGACGGCGGCCACGCGGCCTGATCCCGCCAGGGCGTCCCACCGCGCGACCGGCCCCACCGGCAACCCGAGCCGTGCGGCCCCACCCGTAACGACGACCCCGACCACCCCGCGGTGCCCACGAGGACCTCAAGGCGAGTGAGCCGAAGGGGTGCGCCGGGGGAACAGTGACGAGCGCGCGCAGTCTCCCGAGGAACGAGGGAGGCGAGCACGTACGGCGCTGTGAGCCCGGCGCAAGCACCCCGGAGGTGAACCGAGCCACAAAAATAAGCGGGGCGCACCGGTGCTGTCGGGCCGGTGCGCCCTCGCGTGCCGGGCGGGGTGTCGTGCCCGCCCAGTCCTGGGGTGGGGTGGCGTCAGCCGCCCAGCTCCTGGTGGCGGGCGGTCAGCCGGGCCGCGCCCGCTTCGGTGAGGGAGCCGAAGAGACGGAGGCGGGAGATGCCGCCGTCGGGGTAGATGTCGATCCGGACGCGGGAGCCGACGGCCGGGGTGTCGAGCACGAAGCGGTGGTTGGTGTCGGGCTGGAGGCGGGTGCGGGGCAGGATCTCGGTCCAGTCCTCGGAGCCTTCGGCGGCGACGGAGAGGGCGGCCCAGCCGGCGCTGTTGCCCTTGAGGTACGCGGTGTCGATCTCGACGGCGCGGATCTCGGACTCGGCGGCGAGGCTGTAGCGGATCCAGTCGTTGCCCTTGTCGCGGCGGCGGCGGGTCTCCCAGCCGTCGTCCATCTTGCGGGAGCGGCCGGGCTGGATGGTGTTGGTGGCCGGGGAGTAGAAGCGGTCGGAGGCGTCCTCGACCTGGCCGCCGTTCTCCAGGGCCGCGAGGTCGAAGGTGCCGAGCACGGCCAGCCACTGCGGGTCGGGGGCGACTTCGCCGTACACACGGAGGCGGGCGATGCCGCCGTCGGGGTGCTGGTTGACCCGGAGGTGGGTGAAGCGCTGTTCGACGTCGACGGCGAAGCCGTTGGCGGCGTGGCCGCCGATGGCGGTGCGCGGGACGAGGGTGGTCCACTTGACGTCGTCGGCGAGCAGGTCCTCGGGCGAGGGCGAGCCGGCGACGGAGGTGGCCTCGATGGAGACGGCCTGCGGGTAGTTGCCGCGGAAGTGGGCGGTGTCGACGACGATGCCGCGGATGACGCCGGGGGCGCCGAGGCGTACGAGCGCCCAGTCGTGGTCGTCCTCGGTGGGGTGGGGCCGGTCGGCGGAGACGCCGCGGCGGCGGCGGGTCTCCCAGCCGTCCATGATCTTGCCCTTGTGGCCGAAGTGCTCGGGGTCGAACTCGGCGGCCTCGGGCTTCAGCATGTTCTCGCGCTCGGCGAAGAACTCGTCGTTGGCGGCGATGACGCCCGCGCCCAGGCGGCGGTCGGCGAGGTCCGCGTACTGGGTGAAGGGGAAGTCGGCGGTGCGGTAGTCGGCGTACGGGTCACCGCCGCCGTAGGGGCTGGCGTCACCGGTGAAACCAGGTATGGCGGACACGTCAGTTGTTCCTTTCGAGGAGGCGGCCGGTGGGCTCGGCGAGGGTGCCGTGGTCGGCGATCCGCTCTCCGCGCAGCCAGGTGGAGGTGACGACGCCGTACAGGGTCCTGCCGGCGTAGGCGGTGATCCGGTTGCGGTGCTCGAGCTCGTTCGGGTCGACGGTGAAGGTGGCGTCGGGGTCGACCACGGCGAAGTCGGCGTCGCGGCCGGCCTCGATGGCGCCCTTGCGGTCAAGGCCCGCGAGCCGGGCGGGGGCGGTGGACATCCAGCGGGCGACGTCGGTCAGGTCGTGGCCGCGGCGGCGCGCCTCGGTCCAGATGGCGGGCAGGCCGAGCTGGAGGGAGGAGATGCCGCCCCAGGCGGAGGCGAAGTCCGGCGTCTTGAGGTCGGCGGTGGACGGCGAGTGGTCGGAGACGATGCAGTCGATGGTGCCGTCGGCGAGGCCCTGCCAGAGCAGGTCCTGGTTGGCGGCCTCGCGGATGGGCGGGCAGCACTTGAACTCGGTGGCGCCGTCCGGGACCTCCTCGGCCGTGAGGGTGAGGAAGTGGGGGCAGGACTCGACGGTGATCTTCACGCCCTCGGCCTTGGCGGCGGCGATCAGCGGCAGCGCGTCGGAGGAGGAGAGGTGCAGGACGTGGACGCGGGCGCTGAGCCGGCGGGCCTGGTTGATCAGGTTCTCGATGGCGGTGTTCTCGGCGACCCGGGGGCGGGAGGCGAGGAAGTCGGTGTACTTCTCACCGGCCTTCTGGGGGGCCGCGTCGAGCTCGTGGGGGTCCTCGGCGTGCACGATCATCAGGCCGTCGAAGCCGGCGATCTCGGCGAGCGAGGCGGCGAGCTGGTCCTGGTCGAGCTGCGGGAACTCGTCGACGCCGGAGGGGCTCAGGAAGCACTTGAAGCCGAAGACGCCGGCGTCGTGGAGCGGCAGGAGGTCCTTGACGTTGTCGGGGAGCGCGCCGCCCCAGAAGCCGGTGTCGATGTGCGCCTTGGGGCGGGCGACGTCCTGCTTGATCCGCAGGTTCTCGACGGTGGTGGTGGGCGGCAGCGAGTTGAGCGGCATGTCGAGCAGGGTGGTGATGCCGCCGGCGGCCGCGGCGCGGGTGGCGGTCCAGAAGCCCTCCCACTCGGTGCGGCCGGGGTCGTTCACATGGACGTGGGTGTCGACGAGTCCGGGCAGGACGACGTCGTCGCCGACGTCCTCCAGCCGGGCGCCGGCGGGTACCTCGGCGTCGTACGGCAGTACGGCCGCGATCTTCCCGCCGGAGACGGCGATCGACGCCGCGCGGGTCCCCTCGGGGGTGATGACGCGCGTCGAGCGCAGGACCAGGTTGACGTCCACCCGTACCCCTTCTTCCTCGATGCTTCTTCCGCGAAGCAGAATTTCAACGAACTGTTGAAGGAGTCTGCGCGCGAGACGACATGTCGTCAAGGGCACACTTTCCAGCATGGCCCGCGAATGAAGCCCGCTTGGACGTTTCCATGAAGTGGAATGGAAATTTCGTACAGTAGAACGTAGCTCCGCACATGCGGGGTGGAGCAGGACCCCTCCGGGCAGCCGCCGACAACGGACAAACACCCCCCTGACCGGCCCGGACGCCGGTACCTGGGCCGTGTGTCCGGCCCGACGGCCCGGTAGGCTGCTGACTTGCCCGCCTGCCCCGAAAGGACCGTTGACGTGCCGACGTCCAGCGCCAGCACCACCGACGCCGCCAAGCCCGCCGCCGCGAGCGGAGGCGTCCAGTCCCTCGAGCGTGCCTTCGACCTCCTGGAGCGGATGGCCGACGCAGGCGGCGAGGTCGGGCTGAGCGAGCTCTCCGCCAGCAGCGGACTGCCGCTGCCCACCATCCACCGCCTCATGCGCACGCTGGTGGCCTGCGGCTACGTCCGCCAGCAGCCCAACCGCCGCTACGCCCTCGGCCCCCGCCTGATCCGCCTCGGCGAGTCCGCCTCCCGGCTGCTCGGCACCTGGGCCCGCCCGTATCTGGCCCGGCTCGTCGAGGAGACCGGCGAGACGGCGAACATGGCGCTGCTCGACGGGGACGAGATCGTGTACGTCGCCCAGGTGCCGTCCAAGCACTCCATGCGCATGTTCACCGAGGTCGGCCGACGGGTGCTGCCGCACTCCACGGGCGTCGGCAAGGCGCTGCTCGCGCACACCCCGGCCGACGAGGTGCGCGCGCTCCTCGCCCGTACCGGCATGCCGGCCGCGACCGAGAAGACCATCACCACGCCCGACGGCTTCCTGGACGCCCTCGCCGTGGTGCGCGAGACGGGCTACGCGGTCGACGACAACGAGCAGGAGATAGGGGTCCGCTGCCTCGCGGTCCCCGTCCCCAACTCCCCCACCGCCGCGGCGATCTCGATCTCGGGGCCGGCCGGACGCGTGACGGAGGCCGCCACCGAGAAGATCGTCCCGATCCTCCACCAGGTCGCCGAGGAGCTCTCGACGGCGCTCGCGAACACGGCGGGCAACGGCCAGGGCTGAGCCCTCCGCGGCCCCTCCCCCGTACGCGCGAAGGGCGCCCGGACCCACCAGGTTCCGGGCGCCCTTCGCCGTACGTCAGACCGTCGCCGCCTCCGTCAGCCGCCCGTCCCGCACCGTCACCACCCGACCCGCCCGCCCGACATGCGTGCGGTCGTGCGTCACCAGGACCGTCGCCGTCCCCCGCTCCGCCGTCAGCGTGGCGAGCAGGTCCATGACCGCCGCGCCCCGCTCGTGGTCCAGGGCGCTGGTCGGCTCGTCCACCAGGAGCACCGAGGGCTCGTTCATCAGGGCCCTGGCGATGTTGACGCGCTGCCGCTGGCCGCCGGAGAGCTGGTGCGGGCGGCGGTGGGCCTGCGCGGTGAGGCCGACCGCGTCGAGCAGGTCCCGCGCCCGGCCCCGCAGCGCGCGCGGGCTCCGGCCGGAGAGGTGCGCCATGACCTGGAGCTGTTCGAGCGCGGTGAGCGAGGGCAGCAGGTTGGGCTGCTGGAAGACGATGCCGATCTTCTCGCGCCGCAGCGCGGCCTTCTCGGCCTGCCCGAGGGGCGCGGTGTCCGTGCCGGCCACGACGACCCGGCCGTGGTCGGGGGTCACCAGGGTCGCGGCGACCGCGAGGAGGCTGGACTTGCCCGAGCCGGAGGGGCCGACGACCGCGGTCAGACCGCCCGCGGGGACCTCCAGGGAGACGGCGTCGAGGGCGGTGAGCCGGCCGTCGCCGTCCGGATAGGTCAGGGTCACGTCGTCGAGTCGCAGGCTCACCGGGCACTCCCGAGGGCGGTCAGGGGGTCGACGGCGGTGATCCGCCGGATGGACAGGGCCGCGCCGAGCGCACCGAGCACGATCATCACGGCGGCCGGACCGAGCACGGTCAGCGGCTGGAGCACGAAGGGCACGTCGCCGCCGCTGATCAGCGCGCCGATGGCGACCGCGAGGCCGGTGCCGAGCAGCGTGCCCGCGCCGAGCATCACCACCGCCTGGCCGAGGGCGTCCTTCAGCAGGTACGGGGTCGAGGCGCCCAGCGCCTTCAGGACGGCCACGTCGGCGCCGCGCTGGATGGTCCAGACGGTGAAGAAGGCTCCGACGACCAGCGCGGAGATGACGAAGAGGAAGCCCCGCATCATCTGCAGCGAGCCGTTCTCCGCCTGGTAGGACCCTATGGCGGTGAGCGCGTCGTCGAGGGTCCGCGCCCGCGTGCCGAGGGCCTCGTCGCCGGCCGCCCAGTCCGCGCCGGAGCCGCGGAGCACGATGACGGTGGCCTGCTCCTCGGGGGTGGTGCCGCCCAGCCCGAGCTCCTGCCAGTCGTCGAGGGAGATCCAGACGACGGGCGTGTGGCTGTACGAGGCGTCCCCGGCGACCGCGACGACGGTGGCCTCCAGGGGGCCGAGGCGCACCGCGTCCCCGGCCGTGACGTCCAGCTCCTTCGCCGCGGACTCGGACAGGACCGCGCGCCCGGGGCCGAGCCGCCCGCTCTCGGGCGCCAGGCCCGTGCCCGGCTCCGTACCGAAGGCGGAGAGTGCGGCCGTGCGCTCGCCGGCCGTGCCGTTGAGGGTGCGGATGCCGAGGGGTTCGGCGTCCGTCACGCCGGGCCGCTCGGCCCACCGCCGCCACTGGTCCTCCGTCACCGTCGACCGGGTGAAGGAGACCGACTGCCCGGCGGGCGGGGCGGCGAAGGCCAGCCGGTCGGCGGGCAGTCCGGTGATCGCCGAGACGTTCTCTCGCGCGAGCCCGGCGGTCAGCCCCGAAAGGAGGCCGACGAGCAGTGTGATCAGCACGATCACCGTGCCCATCAAGGCGAATCGCCCCTTGGCGAATCTCAGGTCTCTCCATGCCACGAACATGCGGTCAAGCGTGCTGCTCACCGGCCGCCCGGGGCATCGCGCCACGGATGGCTCCGCAATCAAACTTTCGGTTGAGCCCGGACGGCGGCCCCCCGCCTACGCTGGTGGGGTCATGGATCGTCCCCTCACTCCCGTCCTGCGCGCGCTGCGCCTGTGTCTGCACCTGCTGATGGCGGGGCTGCTTGTCCTCGCGGCGGTGCGCGCCCACACGGCGGTCGGGACGGTCCTCGCCGCGGTCACGGGGGCGGTGTACGCCGCGGGGTCGCTGCTGCCGCGGGTGCGGCGCTCGCAGCGGGCCGCCACCGGGTGGCTGGGGGTGCTGGCGCTCGCCTGGTACGGGCTGCTGTGGGCCACCCCGGAGGCGCTGTGGATCGCCTTCCCGCTGTACTTCCTCCAGCTGCATCTGCTGCCGGTGCGCTGGTCGCTGCCCGCGGTGGGGCTCACGGCCTGCGGGGCGATCCTGTCGTACGTGGGGCACGGCGCCGCGCTGAATCCGGGCGTGTTCATCGGGCCGCTGCTCGGCGCGGCGGTCGCGATCGCGACCGTGCTCGGCTACCAGGCGCTGTACCGGGAGAGCGAGCGGCGGCGCAGGATGGTCGAGGAGCTGATCGCCACCCGGGCCGAGCTCGCGGCGGCCGAGCGGCACGCGGGGACGCTCGCCGAGCGCGAGCGGCTCGCCCGGGAGATCCACGACACCCTGGCCCAGGGGCTCTCCTCGATCCAGCTGCTGCTGCGGGCCGCCGAGCGGGTGCTGCCGGAGGGTTCGCCGGCCGCCGGGCACATCGACGAGGCCCGGCGGGCCGCGCAGGACAACCTGGCGGAGGCACGGCGCTTCGTCCGGGCGCTCACCCCGCCGGACCTGGAGCACGGTTCGCTCGCCGGGGCCCTGGAGCGGCTGTGCGGGACGACGGGTCCGGACGGCCCCCGGGTGCGGTGCTCGGTGAGCGGGACGCCGGTCGCGCTGCCCACCCCGTACGAGGTGGCGCTGCTGCGGATCGCGCAGTCGGCGCTCGCGAACACGGTCCGGCACGCCTCGGCCTCGCGGGCCGAGATCACCCTGTCGTTCATGGGCGGGTCGGTGACGCTGGACGTGGTGGACGACGGCGAGGGCTTCGACCCCGGCTCCGTACGGCCCTCGTCGGACGGCGGTTTCGGGCTGCCGGCGATGCGGTCGCGGGCCGAGTCGCTGGGCGGCTCCTTCACGGTCGAGTCCGCGCCGGGCCAGGGCACCGCCGTGGCCGTCTCCCTCCCTCTCCCCCTTCCGCACCCGCTTCCCCTTCCGCACCCGCCTCCTTCGCCGACCGGAGCCGACGCATGACGATCCGACTGCTGCTCGCCGACGACCATCCGGTGGTACGGGCCGGGCTGCGGGCCGTCCTCGACACGGAGCCCGGCTTCACCGTGGTCGGGGAGGCGGCGACGGCCGAGCGGGCGGTGGAGCTGGCCGCGGCCGGAGGGGTGGACGTGGTGCTGATGGACCTGCAGTTCGGCGCCGGGATGCACGGCTCGGAGGCGACGGCCGCGATCACCGCCGTACGGGGCGGGCCGCGGGTGCTCGTCCTGACGACGTACGACTCGGACGCGGACATCCTGGCGGCCGTGGAGGCCGGGGCCTCGGGCTATCTGCTGAAGGACGCCCCGCCGGAGGAGCTGGCGGCGGCGGTACGGACGGCGGCGGCCGGTCAGTCGGCGCTCGCCCCGGCGGTGGCGCACCGGTTGATGGACCGGATGCGGACGCCGGCGGAGGCGCTGACCAAGCGGGAGCTGGAGGTGCTCCAGCTGGTGGGCGAGGGCCTGTCGAACCAGCAGATCAGCAAGGCGCTGTTCCTCAGCCAGGCGACGGTGAAGTCCCATCTGGTGCACGTCTTCGCCAAACTGGGCGTCGACTCCCGCACGGCGGCGGTGGCGGCCGCGACGGCCCGCCGGCTGATCAGACGCTAGGCCGCGCCTGCGCCCCGGGGTGGGGCGGCGCCGGGGGATCAGGCGTCGCTCGACGTGACCGGGTCGCAGGTCCGCAGGCCGGTCGCGTAGTTGCCGTCCGTGCCGTATCCGGCGAAGGTCGCCCATCCGCCGGGCGGGATCACACGGCAGGGCGCCGACTGGCCGTTGGTGTAGACGACCGTGACGGCGACCGTGTCGCCACAGCCGTTGTGGACGTCGGTGTATCGCCAGCTCTGGTAGTACCGCACGCACTCCGGAGCCGCGGTGTCGGTGGCCGCCGCGGCGGCGGGGCCGGCGGTCAGGGCCGCCAGGAGACCGGTTCCGGTCGCCACGGCGAGGGCGGCCGATCGCGTGACGTGCTGGAGAAGGTGTGTCATGCCCGCATATTCGAGACACCCACCGCGCTTGCGCAAATTCCCGCAAGGATGTTCAGCCACGGCTTCGGACGGGCTCCTTAACCCGCTGGTAATCGCCGCTTCAGGCGCTTGAAAGAAATTCCACCGCCGCACTCGCTCCAGCGGGCGGAAGGTTTCGCTCCGGCGCACGCCACCGCTCACACGAGGCCGGCTCCGGGCCGGGCCGACCGGAGAACACCGCGCTCACCGTGTCCGAGATGCGACTCCGGACACGAGGGGTGACGGTCCGAGCCGTCTTGCGCAGCTCCTGACCGCGCTCAGGCCCCGGCCCGCGGTCCCGGGACCGGCGGGTCGGGCGTCTGGCCACCGGTGGGGGGCGGGCCGAACAGCTCGACGGCGCCGCGGACGGCCGCGAGGCCTTCGGCGAGGGCGCTGACGGAGCCGACGGCGCCCGCGATCAGCAGGAGCGAGCGGCGCAGCCGCCACACCTCGGGGGCGCCGCTCATCGCCATCGCGTCCAGCGCGGCGAGCTCGTCCTCGGCGATCCCCCGATCGGCGAACTCGCGCCGGTGACCGGCCAGCTCCCGCCGGAGCCGGGCCACGGCGGTGCGCAGTTCGGCCACTCTCGGGTCCACGCCGTCAGCGGTCACTCGCCTCTGCCCCACGTCTCGCAACATGGTTCTCCCCCCACGCACGACTGTGTGCCGACCGTCGAGCGGTGGTCAGGCGCCCGGGGTCGCGGGCCAGTTAACTCCTTCGTGCGCCCGGCGCGCCAGCGGGCGGACACAGTTTCAGGCATCCGAGTGGTGCGGGCCGGATGAGGTATGCAGTCCCCATGAATCGTGAGACGAACCGTGAGACGGACGAAGCCGTCGCCGCCCGTCCCGCAGCCGCGCATCCCGCGCCCGCGCCCACCCGCCCCGCGCCCGCCGAGCCGCTCGTCGCCGGGCTGCTGCTGGCCGCGGGGGGCGGGCGGCGGCTCGGCGGGCGGCCCAAGGCCCTGCTGACCCATCGCGGCCGGCCGTTGGTCGAGCACGCGGTGCGGGTGTTGCGGGAGGGCGGCTGCGAGGTGGTGCACGTGGTGCTCGGGGCCGCGGCCGAGCGGGTACGGGCGGAGGCGCGGCTGCCGGGGTGCGTCCTGGTGGACAACCCGGAGTGGGCGCAGGGCATGGGCTCCTCGCTGCGGGCCGGGCTGGCGTCGCTGGAGGCGGAGGTGCTGCCGGTTCGGGCGGCCCTGGTGTCGCTGGTGGACCAGCCCGGGATCGGTGCGGCGGCGGTGGCCCGGGTCCGGGCGGCGTACGGGGGGCCGGACACGCTGGCGGCCGCCTCGTACGAGGGGCGGCGCGGCCATCCGGTGCTGTTCGGCGCGGGCCGCTGGGCGGGGATCGCGGCGGGCGCGCTCGGGGACCAGGGGGCACGGGACTATCTGAGGGAGCACCGGGATGCGATCACGCTCGTGGACTGTTCGGATGTGGCCGAGCCGTACGACATCGACACGGAGGCGGACCTGGTGCACCTGGAGTGAGGGGGGTGGCACCGAGCGCCATCTTGTGTCGACCCAAAGAATCTCGACATCAACAAACCATTGAACTTCCACCATGAGGAAACTAGTATCCACTGTTCAGAAGCGCCTGATCCTCCGTGACGGCGCTCCCGGTCGTATCCCGGCGCCTGTGGCACTGCGTGCCACACGACGACGCCCGGCGGCCGGATGGCACCGCCCGTGAAGTCCGCTGAAGGAAGTGACAGTTCATGTCCGCACCAGCGCCGTCCTCCCTGGTCGTCGTCGAAGCCGAGCCCCTGCCGCGCCAGGAGGAGGTGCTCACCGACGCGGCCCTCGCCTTCGTGGCCGAACTGCACCGGCGGTTCACCCCTCGACGGGACGAGCTGCTCGCTCGCCGGGCCGAGCGCCGCGCCGAGATCGCCCGTACGTCCACCCTGGACTTCCTGCCCGAGACCGCGGCGATCCGCGCCGACGACTCGTGGAAGGTCGCTCCCGCCCCGGCGGCCCTCAACGACCGGCGCGTGGAGATCACCGGACCGACCGACCGCAAGATGACGATCAACGCGCTGAACTCGGGCGCGAAGGTCTGGCTCGCGGACTTCGAGGACGCCTCCGCGCCCACCTGGGAGAACGTGGTCCTGGGCCAGGTCAACCTGATCGACGCCTACACCCGGAACATCGACTTCACCGACCCGCGGTCGGGCAAGTCCTACGCGCTGAAGCCGGCCGAGGAGCTCGCCACGGTCGTCATGCGCCCGCGCGGCTGGCACCTGGAGGAGCGCCACCTCACCGTCGACGGCCGCCCGGTGCCCGGCGCCCTGGTCGACTTCGGCCTCTACTTCTTCCACAACGCCCAGCGCCTGATCGACCTCGGCAAGGGGCCGTACTTCTACCTGCCGAAGACCGAGTCGCACCTGGAGGCCCGCCTCTGGAACGACATCTTCGTCTTCGCCCAGGACTACGTCGGCATCCCGCAGGGCACCGTCCGCGCCACCGTCCTCATCGAGACCATCACGGCCGCGTACGAGATGGAGGAGATCCTCTACGAACTCCGCGACCACGCCGCCGGACTGAACGCGGGCCGCTGGGACTACCTGTTCTCCATCGTCAAGAACTTCCGTGACGGCGGGCAGAAGTTCGTCCTGCCGGACCGCAACGCGGTCACGATGACGGCCCCGTTCATGCGCGCCTACACCGAACTCCTCGTCCGCACCTGCCACAAGCGCGGCGCGCACGCGATCGGCGGCATGGCGGCCTTCATCCCGTCCCGCAAGGACCCCGAGGTCAACAAGGTCGCCTTCGAGAAGGTCAAGGCCGACAAGGACCGCGAGGCCGGCGACGGCTTCGACGGCTCCTGGGTCGCCCACCCCGACCTCGTCCCGATCGCCATGGCCTCCTTCGACGCGGTCCTCGGCGAGAAGCCCCACCAGAAGGACCGGCTTCGCGAGGACGTCGCGGTGGCCCCCGGCGACCTCATCGCCATCGACTCGCTGGACGCGAGGCCGACGTACGAGGGTCTGCGCAACGCGGTCCAGGTCGGCATCCGTTACATCGAGGCCTGGCTGCGCGGCCTGGGCGCCGTCGCCATCTTCAACCTGATGGAGGACGCGGCCACCGCCGAGATCTCGCGCTCGCAGATCTGGCAGTGGATCAACGCGGAGGTCGTGTTCGAGAACGGCCGCAAGGCCACCCCCGAACTCGCCCGCGAGGTCGCCGCCGAGGAGCTGGCCGCGATCCGCGAGGAGATCGGCGAGGAGGCCTTCGCGGCCGGAAAGTGGCAGCAGGCCCATGACCTCCTGCTGCACGTCTCCCTCGACGCCGACTACGCCGACTTCCTGACCCTCCCCGCGTACGACCGGCTGGTCGGCTGACCGCACAGCAGCCGCCCGGCCCCTCACGAGGCCACGAAAGGCCCCGCCCCCGGTGTTCGCACAGCACCGGGGGCGGGGCCTTTCACCCTTTGCACGCTTTTCGATCCATGGTGTTTCACAAGTCACGTAACGCAACCGAGACGCGCAGCTACCTAGCGGTAACAAGCCACGGCATGCGAAATTCCGCCATGCCACCGGCCGGCGGCTGTCCCCCACCGCTCCGCGTACATCGCCGTACGCACACCGCAGGAGTACAGCCATGCCTTCGTCCCCTCACCGTGCGCTGCGCGGGTCGCTCGTGCTGTGCCTCGCCGCCGCGCTCTCCGCGCTGGCCCCCTCCCCCGCCGCCGCCTCGCCCGGCTCCGGCCCGACCGCCGTCGTCGCCATGGGCGACAGCTACATCTCCGGCGAGGCGGGCCGCTGGCAGGGCAACAGCCTCACCACCAGCGGCAGCCGCAACGGCACCGACCGCGCCTGGACCGGCAGCGCCTACGACCCCTCGCGCGTCTACGGCAGCACGGCGGCCAACGGCTGTCACCGCTCGGACACCGCCGAGGTCAAGAGCGCCGGACCGATCGCCTCCGCCCTGGTCAACCTGGCCTGCTCCGGAGCGACCACCGACAACGTCTTCCGCTCCACCCACGGCGGTGTGGCCTACAAGGGCGAGGCCCCGCAGGCCGACCAGCTCGCGTCCGTCGCCGCCACGCACGACGTGAAGCTGATCGCGCTGTCCATCGGCGGCAACGACCTCGGCTTCGCCGACATCATCACCACCTGCGCCACCGACTACATCGTCTGGTACTCCTACTGCCACGACGACCAGCAGGCCGAGGTCGACGCGAAGATCGACGGCGTGATGGCCGACGTCGGCAAGGCGATAGACGAGATCCGGGCCGTGATGACCGGTGCGGGCTACGCCTCCGGCGACTACCGGATCGTGCTCCAGTCGTACCCCTCCCCCATCCCCCGGGCCACCGAGAACCGCTACTCCGAGAGCGGCTGGAGCCGGACCAACACCGGCGGCTGCCCGTTCTGGGACAAGGACTCCGACTGGGCGCGCGACTCGCTCGTGCCGCAGATCGCGAACCGCCTGAAGGGCGTCGCGGCGGCCAAGGGGGCGCAGTTCATGGATCTGCGCGACATGCTGCAGGGGCGTGAGGTGTGCGCCAAGGCCAGCAAGCAGGTGAGCGCGACCGTGCCCGCGTCGGCGGCGACGAGCGAATGGGCCCGCTGGATCGACCAGAACCAGACCCAGGGCCCGCTCCAGGAGAACATGCACCCCAACGCCTACGGGCAGGCGGCGCTCGGCCGCTGCCTCGCGCTGGTCCACCAGCGCACCGGCGGCAACGTCAGCTGCCGCAACACCGCGGGCACGGGCGCGTCGGGGATGTACCTCACGGCAGGCTGATGCCGAGGGGACCCAGGACCCTGGCGGTCTCGTGCGGGTCGGCGTCCGTCATCGCGCGGACCAGGGCCGCCGAGCCGCCCGGCCAGGCCGCCGCGGCCGCGTCGAAGGCGGCCCGCCGGGACTCCAGCGGGCCCCGCTTGCCGGGCAGCTGGTCGAGGACGTGGAGGGCCCGGGCGGCCCGGGGCACCGCCTCCGGGTCGACCGTCTCCCCGCGGGCCCGCAGCTCCTCGGCCGCCCGCGCGCCGGTCACCGGGTCGGTGAGGGCCTCGCGCAGCGCCGCGACCGGGGCGCCGGACCAGTCGAGGACGCCGAGCAGCGCACGGGTGGCGGCGGCGTCGGCCGTACCCGCGTGGACGCTTCCCACCGCGCCGAGCAGCGCGGTCCAGGCGGCGTCGCCGTGGCCACGCAGCCAGTCGGCGAGGACCCGGGCCGCGACGGCCGGGGGCCAGCCCTGGGCGGCGGCCACGAGGGTGGGCGCGTCCCAGGCGCGCGTCTCGGCGCCGTCGGGCACGGCGACCCCGCGTACCGCGAGGAGGTAGCGGACGACGGCGGCACCGTGCGGGGTCAGACCGAAGGCGTCGCCGCTGCGGAAGACGAGTCCGGTCGCGGCCAGCCGGTCGACGACGGCGGCGAGCGCGTGCGCGGGCCGGTCGATCCGGGCCCGGTCGGTGTCGTTGGTGCCGGGCGCGCCGAGCAGCCGGGCGAGTTCACCGGCGGTCGGAGTGGTGTACGCCGGGGAGGCCGGCGGTGGTACGCGGACGGGGGCGTCCTCCAGGGCCGGGTCCACCGTCCAGTCCTCGAACTCGGCGGCCCTGCGGGCGACGGACTCGGCGGAGCAGCCGCGCTGGTAGAGGGTGTAGAGGAGGTGCGCGGCCTCGCCGCCGTACGCCCCGGTGTCGGGGTCGGCCTCGGCGAGGGCGTCGACGGCGGCGGCGAGCAGATCGGCTTCGCGCTCCAGGTCCTGTTCCCGTTCCTGTTGCCGGGGCTGCGGGGGGTCGTGGTCCTGCGCGGCCTCGGGCTGTGGTGGCGGCAGCGGGACGGACGGCTCCCCGTAGTAGTCGAGGTGCTCGTCGAGCAGGGCGTCGGCGAGGGCGAGGTGGGGGAAGTCGTCCGGCCCGGGCGCGAGGTGCGCGTAGTCGCCGGCCAGCCCCTCGACGAGCCCGGCCGCCGTCCACCGGTCGAGCAGCGCGGCGGCGACGGCGCCGATGCCCTGGGCCACGTCGTGGTCGCTCAGGACCGGCCCGGCGGCCGGCGGCCGCTCGGCGTCCCGTACGTACGCCCGGGTCAGGACCTCGGCCAGGAGCACGTCGGCGAGGGCGGTGCGCCCCATCAGATCGGCACCGCGCACCCCGTCGGGCAGGGGCGGTGCCTCCAGCCCGCCCAGCCAGGTCCTCACGGCCTCGGCGTCCTCGGGGTCGGTGCCGTCGGCGCGCAGGAGCTGGGCGTACCAGCGGGGCCAGGTGAGGTTCCCGGGGTCGCGCATGGCCCGCTCGAAGTCGCCCGCGGCCTCGCCGATCACCCCTTCGACGCGCGTCCGCCGTTCTCCGTCGAACCGCCCGGCGAGCGCCCTCAGCACCGCCGGGTACAGGGCCAGCTCCTCGGGCGCCGCGCAGACGAAGGCGGGCAGGTCCTCCAGGAGCAGCCGCTTCGTCAGCTCGGGCGTCGGCTCCGGCACCCCGGCGGCGCGGTCCGCGCCGCGCAGGGCGAGCAGACCGAGGACGGCGTCCACGGCTCGGGCCGCTCCGGGGCCCCGGAACTCGGGGTTCGCCTCCAGGAAGGCGTCGAGTCCGGTGTTGGTGAGAACGATCTCGGCCACGCTTCCCAGCGTAGTTCCGGGCGGGGCGGGACGCTCAGACCGTGACGGCGGTGCGCGGGGCGGAGAAGTCGCCCCAGGTTCCGTCGGGGAGTCGGGCGCGGAGGGTGAGGGAGTGGCGGACGCCGGGGGTGGCGGGGACGGTCAGGGTGTAGCTGACGGCGCCGGGCGGGGGCTGGGCGCCCCAGACGATGGTGGTGGCGAAGCGGCCGTTCAGGTGGAGTTCGTACTCCTTGACGGGGGCGCCGGTGATGGGCGGGGTCCAGGTGAGGGTGATCGCGCCCTTGGTGGCGCGGGCGGTGACGTCGGTGGGGGCGGTGTTCGGCCGGGCGCCGGGGGCGGGGGTGGTGGTGAGGTCGGCGGGGTCGCTGTCCGGGGAGGAGTTCTCGGCGGCGTCGCGGGCGCGGACGGTGAAGGAGTAGGCGGTGCCGGGGCGCAGGCCGGTCAGGCGGGCGGTGGTGGCGGTGCCGGGAACGGTGTGGACGCGGGCGTCGGCCTGGTAGACGTCGTAGGCGGTCACCCGGGTGTCGTCGCGGGCGGGGCGCCAGGTGAGGGTGGCGCCGTCGCGGCCGGCCGGGGCGACGCGCAGGGCGGTGGGGCGGGTGGGGGGTGTGCGGTCCTCGGCGGTGGCGGCGAGGGTGGTGGCGGTGACGGCCGCGCTGTCCGGGGAGGTGTTGCCGGCGGCGTCGCGGGCGCGGACGGTGAAGGTGTGGGGGGTGGCGGGGGCGAGACCGGTGATGTCGGTCATGAGGGTGCCGGCGGGGAGGTCCTTCACCTTGCGGCCCTGGAGGTGGACGGCGTAGCCGGTGACGGCCCGGTCGTCGGTGGCGGCGCTCCACATGACGTGGACGGTGCTCGCGCTGCCGGCGGTGGCGGTGACGGCCGTGGGGACGGAGGGGGCGTGGGTGTCCTTGGCGGCTTCGGCGGCGCCGGAGCAGGCGGTGACGGCGGCGAGAAGGACCGGTGCGGTGAGGGTCAGCAGGCTTGCGGCGCGCGGGCGTTGCACGGGTTGCCTCCGTCCGGCCGGGTGGTCCGCGAAAGGTCTGGACCTGTATGACACAGGGATCGGCGGCGGGGCAAGAGGGCGGCGGGAGGGGACGGGGAGAGGGCGTTGTCAGTGGGGTGCGCTTCACTGGATTCATCACTCTCCGTAGTCGAATCTGGGGGAATCGTGACGGACCGTACGACATATGTGTCCCTGGCCGGGCTGCGCGGGCGCGGCTGGAGCGACGCCATGGTCAGCGAGCTGCTGGGCCAGGCCGACGTCCAGGGCCGCGACCCGCGACGCTGGTCGCCCGCCCCGGTGCGGCTCTATCTCCTCGCGCGCGTCGAGGCCGTGGAGCGCACCCCGGAGTTCACGGCGGGCCGGACCTCCGCCGGGACGGGTGTGGCCGCGGAGGGCCGCCGCCGTGCCGTCCTGGCGGCGATCCGGGCGGAGCCGATCGAGGTCCCGCGCCTGCCGGCACCGGAACTGGAGCGCCGTGCGGTCCGCCACCGCCATCTGCTCGGGGCGCGAGGGCCCGGCGGCATCACGGCGGGCGCGATGGTCCGCTGGCAGGTCGGCTACCTCCGCCACGCCCTCTCGCGCTACGAGTCCCTCCTCGACGACCTGTACGGCGACACCGGCCGCGCCGAGGCCGAACGGCTCCTCCGCCGCCGGCTGTACGAGGCGATCGCGGCCGCCTATCCGGCGCTGGCCCAGGAGTGCCGGCGCCGGATGGAGGTGGAGCGGTGAGCGGGTGGCGGTGGATGCGGGCCCTCTGGGAGCGAGCGGTGCCGCCGGCCTGCGGGCCTTTCGCGGCCGGGCGGCGCCCTCGCGGGGGTCAGCCCGGTGCGCCCGGCTCTGCCAGCAGCCGCAGCACCCGGCGGCAGGCGGCCGGGACGGGGGCGATGACCGGGAGGGCGAGGCGGGCCTGGAGGGCGGTGGCGGCGTCGCCGAGCGGGCCGCCACCGATGACGACGGCCTCGGCCCCGTCCCGTACGGCGCAGGCGCGGACGGCCGCTTCCAGGGCGGTGAGCAGCGAATCGGGGCGGGAGGCGAGGTGTTCGGGCGAGCCGGGCGTGAAGCGCGTGCCCGTGAACCGGTCGGCGAGGCCGAGCCGTGCGACCTGGGCGGCGATCGAGCCGGCCAGCCGCGGGGTGGTCGTGGCGATGCCGAAGCGCCGGCCACCGGCCGCGGCCTCGGCGAGGGCCGCCTCGCCGATCCCCACCACGGGCACGCCCGCCCGCCCGTGGCCCCCCACCGGATCGGACGCGCCGGCTTCCGCTCCCCGCGGCGACCGGGCCCGCAGTTCCGCCACGCCCGGGTCGCCGAAGGCTCCCACGATCAGGGCCGCGCAGTCGCCCGGGGCCAGGGCCTCGTGGGCGGCGGCCAGGACATGGGGGACGGCGGCGTGGAGGGCGGAGGGGGTGGTCAGCATCGGTGGGCCGTGCGGGGCCGTGACGCCCCGGACGGGGAGCCCCGCGTCGGACAGGGAGCGGCGGGCGATCGCCGTCATCAGGCGGGTCGTCGCCGTGGAGGTGTTGGGGTTGATCAGCACCACGACCGCGGCCCCGGGCCCCGCGAGGTGCGCGGGGGCCGGGGCGGCGGGGCGGAGCGGCGGGCGGCGGTGGCTCAGTGGACGTGCGCCGCCTTCGCCGTACGGGTCTCGGAGATCTCCTCGCCCGGCTCCATCGGAGCGGTCACCTCGTCGTCGTCCCGGCGCCGGCCGAGGTGGTTGAAGACGATGTTCAGCAGCACGGCGGCGACGCAGCCGGTGGAGATGCCGGAGTCCAGGATGATCTTCGCCGTCTCGGGGAAGGCGTGGTAGAACTCCGGCTTGGTGATCGGGATGATGCCGACCGCCAGCGAGACGGCCACGATCAGCACGTTGTTGTCCTTCTCCAGGCCGGCCTTGACCAGGGTCTGGATGCCGCTGGCGGCGACCGAGCCGAAGAGGACGACGCCCGCGCCGCCGAGCACCGGCCGGGGCACGACCGAGATCAGCGAGGCGGCCACCGGGGAGAGGCCCATCAGGACCAGGAAGCCACCACCGGCCGCGACCACGAAGCGGCTGCGGATCCGGGTCATGGCGACGAGGCCGATGTTCTGCGCGAAGGCGCTGCACATGAAGCCGTTGAAGAGCGGGCTGAGGGCCGAGCCGAGGGTGTCGGCGCGCAGACCGGCCGCGATGGTCTTCTCGTCGGCGGGCCGGTCGACGATCTCGCCGAGCGCCAGCATGTCGGCGGTCGACTCGGTCATGGAGACCAGCATGACCACGCACATGGAGATGATCGCGGCCAGGGCGAACTGCGGGGCGCCGAAGTGGAAGGGGGTCGGGAAGCCGACGATGTCGGCCTCCGTCACCGGGCTGAAGTCGGTGGCGCCGAACGGGATGGCGATGACGGTGCCGATGACGAGTCCGACCAGGACGGCGACCTGCTTGAGGAAGCCGCGGGTGAAGCGGCGCAGCAGCAGGACCACCACGAGGGTGATGCCGGCGAGCGAGAGATAGGTGGTCGAACCGTAGTCGTCGGCCTGCGGGTTGGGTCCTTGGGCCCAGCCGAAGGCGACCGGCAGCAGCGACACGCCGATGAGCGTGATCACGGAGCCGGTGACGACCGGCGGGAAGAACCGCACGAGGCGGGAGAACCAGGGGGCGGCTATGAAGCCGAGGAGTCCGGCGACGATGATCGCGCCGAAGATGACGGGGAGGGCGTCGGCCTTGTCCTTCGTCGTGTCGATGATGGCGAGCATCGGGGCGACGCCGGCGAAGGTGACGCCGTTGACGAACGGCAGGCGGGCGCCGATCTTCCAGACGCCGAGGGTCTGGAGGAAGGTGGCGAGTCCCGCGGTGAAGAGACTCGCTCCGGTGAGGAACGTCAGTTCGGTTCCGGAGAGGCCCACGGCCGCTCCGACGATCAGGGGCGGGGCCACGACTCCCGCGTACATGGCGGCCACGTGCTGCAGACCGCTGGTGAGCATCTTGATGGGCGGCAGCGTCTCGTCGACCGGATGCTTCTCGCGGTCTTCGGGAGCGGAGCCTTCGTCTGGTGCATTGCGAACCTGGGGCTTGGCGGCCACGGCGGTTCCTCCGGTCGGTTACACGTCGGCGGCGACGAGGATGTCAGGGAGGTGGTGCGATGCGGTGCGGGTGCGAGGGTGCGGCTCGTTGCTCGGGTGGTGCGGTGCGCCGGGCGGAGGGGTGCGGCGCGGTGACGGTACGTCCGGTGGGGTGGCGGACGTGGGTTCACCGTTCCGGGGGGTGCCGTACGACTGGTGCGTACGTACACCCCCCGGCCCGGCTGCCGTGCACCCCGCTCGGGTTCACGGCGACCGACCGAGGGCCGTCCCCCTCGGTCGGACTCCTTGGGGAGGATCAGGCCTGGGCCGCGATGCGGGCCAGGCGCTGGGCCTCCGTGCGCGCGTCGCGCGCGATCTCGTCCTCGTCGGCGGTGAGCAGTCGGTTGTTCTCGACGATCTGCCTGCCGTTGACGAAGGAGGCGGTGACCGGGGCCGCCGCGCCGAAGACGATGGCGGTGACCGGGTCGGCGATCGACGAGTGGCCGAGGCCGTCGATCTTCCAGAGGACGAAGTCGGCGAGCTTGCCCGGCTCCAGGGAGCCGATGCTGTCGGCGCGGCCGAGGACCTGCGCGCCGCCGTAGGTGCCGAGGCGCAGGGCCTGGCGGGCGTTGAGCGCGGCCTCGCGGTGGGCGCCGAGGCGGTTGATCAGCAGGGCGTTGCGCAGCTCGGTGTGGAGCTCGCCCGACTCGTTGGAGGCGGTGCCGTCGACGCCGAGGCCGACCGGCACGCCCGCCTTGAGCATGTCGGGTACGCGGGCGATGCCGGCGGCGAGGCGCGCGTTGGACGACGGACAGTGGGCCACGCCGGTCTTGGTGCGGGCGAAGGCCTCGATGTCGGAGTCGTTCATGTGGACGCAGTGCGCCATCCACACGTCCTCGCCGAGGAAGCCGGTGGACTCGAAGTAGTCCGTCGGGCCCATGCCGAACAGCTCGTGGCAGAACTTCTCCTCCTCCACGGTCTCCGAGCCGTGGGTGTGCATGCGCACGCCGAGCCGGCGGCCGAGGGCGGCGCCCTCGCGCAGCAGCTCGGTGGAGATGGAGAAGGGCGAGCAGGGGGCGACGGCGACCTGGGTCATCGCGTCGAAGGAGGCGTCGTGGAACTTCTTCACCGTCTCCTCGGTCGCGGCGAGCGCGCCCTCGGTGGTCTCGACGGCGAAGTCCGGCGGCAGGCCGCCGTCCTTCTCGCTGCGGTCCATGGAGCCGCGGGCGAGGGTGAAGCGGACGCCCATGTCGCGGGCGGCGCCGATGATGGCGCCGGACAGGTCGCCGGAGCCCTTCGGGAAGACGTAGTGGTGGTCCATCGCGGTGGTCACACCACCGCGGGCCATCATGGCGAGGGAGCCCTGCGCGGCGACGCGGACCATCTGCTCGTCGATCCGCGCCCACGTCGGGTAGAGCGCGACCAGCCAGTTGAAGAGGTTGTGGTCGGTCGCGAGACCCCGGGTGATCCACTGGTAGAAGTGGTGGTGGGTGTTGATCAGACCCGGCGTGATCAGATGGCCGGTGGCGTCGATCCGCCGGACCACGTTCTCGAGGCCCTCGGGCGCCTTGCCGGCGCCGATGGACTCGATCCTGTTGTCGGCGACGACCAGGTAGCCGGTGGCGTACTCGGTGTCGTTCGCGTCGACGGTCGCGATCGCCGCGTTCTCGATGACGATGCGCTGGGGGGCTGCCGAAGGTGCTGCCATGGCGGTGCTTCCTTCATTCCAGGGGAGACGGTCGGGCACGGCAGGACCCTAGGAGGATTTGAGTGCCGGAGCCGTGTGACGGCTCCGGGTGCCGAGATGATGGAAGAACAGGTTCAGCAGGACGGCGACGAGCGCGCCCGCGCTGATGCCGGAGCCGAGCACGGTCTGCGCCCAGGCGGGGAATCCGGCGTAGAAGGTGGGAGCGGCGAGCGGGATGATGCCGGCTCCCAGGGCGACGGCCACCAGGATGATGTTGGAGCTGTCGTCGAGGCCCGCTTCCGACAGGGTGCGGATGCCGCTGACGGCGATGGAGCCGAAGAGGACGATGCCCGCTCCGCCGAGGACCGGCATCGGGACGAGCGAGACGACCGCGCCGAGGACCGGGAAGGCGCCGAGGACCAGGAGGGCGCCGCCGGCGACGGCGACCACGTACCGGCTGCGCACCCGGGTCAGCGAGACGACGCCGACGTTCTGGGCGAAGGCCGAGGTGGGGAAGCCGCCGAAGACGGGGCCGAGGAGGGTGGCGATGCCGTCGGTGCGCAGGCCGCGGGTGATGGTCCGGCCGTCGCTGCGCCGCTCGCAGATCTCGCCGAGGGCGAGCATGCCGGCGCTGGACTCCGTCATCAGGACCAGCATCACGATGCACAGGGAGAGGATCGCCGCGGGCTGGAACTCGGGGGTGCCGAAGGCGAAGGGGGCGGGCAGCGCGGCGACCGGCGCCTCGCGCAGGGCGGTGAAGTCCGCCATGCCGAAGGGGATCGCGGCGAGCGTGCCGATGAACAGGCCGAGCAGCAGGGCGATCTGCTTGACGAATCCCTTGCCGAAGCGCTGGAAGAGCAGGATGACGACGAGGGTGAAGGCGGCGAGCGCCAGGTACTTCGTGGCACCGAAGTCGGCGGCGGTCTTGTCGCCGCCCTGGGCCCAGCCCACGGGGACGGGCATCAGGGTGACGCCGATGAGGGTGATCACGACGCCGGTGACCAGGGGCGGGAAGAAGCGCAGGAGCCGGCCGAAGAAGGGGCCGACGGCGAGGCAGAACACACCGGCGACCATGACCGCGCCGTAGATGGCGGGGAGCTGGTGGCCGGGGGCGCTGGTCTCGGCGATGGCCAGCATGGGCGCGATGCCGGCGGAGGAGGCGGCGTTGACGAACGGCAGCCGGTTTCCGGCGAAGCGGCCGAGGCCGAGGGTCTGCAGGATGGTGGCGCAGCCGGCGATGAGCAGGCTGGCGGCGATCAGCCGGGTCATTCCGGCGGCGTCCAGGCCGACGGCCTGGCCGATGATGAGCGGAGGGGTGACGACGCCGGCGTACATCGCGGCGATGTGCTGGAGTGCCGCGGGGACGAGCCGCGAGGCCGGGAGCTTCTCGTCCACGGGGTGGCAGGCGGCCGGGGTGGACGGCGGGGTGGGACACGGGCCTTCGGCGGTTGCCGGCCCCTGTGCAGGCTGTGCCATGGAGGTTCCCTCCGGTCTGGTGCACCGGCCCCGCCCGACTGCGGGCGGGCGGGGCCGGTGACTCAGTGCCGCTTAGAGGTTGGTCATGTCGACCGGGATCTGCGCCGTGGCGCCGTCCCGGAGGACGGTGGCCTCGATGAGGCCGTACATGCGGTCGGCGGCGTAGTAGACCTCGTTGTCGTTCTTCAGGCCGAAGGGCTCGAGGTCGACCAGGAAGTGGTGCTTGTTCGGCAGCGAGAAGCGGACCTCGTCGATCTCCGCGCGGTGGTTGATGATCCGCGTGGCCATCTGGTAGAGCGTCTGCTGCAGCGAGTACGAGTACGTCTCCGAGAAGGCCTCGAGCATGTGCCTCTTGGTCTGCTCGTAGGACCGCTCCCAGTTGGGCATGCGCTGGTCGTCGTCGGTCCAGTTGAACCGCCAGCGGCCCGACACCTGGGTGGCCAGGATGCGGTCGTACGCCTCCTGGAGGGTGGTGTACTTGTCCTTGATGTAGCCCCAGAACTCCGAGTTGGTGGAGTTCATGACGACGAGGTCCTTGAGGCCGGAGATGACCTCCCACTTCTCGCCGTCGTAGGTGATCTGGGAAACGCGGGTCTCCTGGCCCTTGCGGGCGAAGGAGTGGTTGACCTCGTCCGAGCCGATGAACTTGGAGTTGGCGTCGGAGCTGGCGATCCGCTCCCAGGCGTACTCCTCGATCCGGATCCGGGCCCGCTTGATCGGCTCCTGGCTCGTCACGAAGTGGCGGGCGAGGTGGATGCCGAACTGCTCGGCGGACTCGATGCCGTACTCCTTGGCGAACGCGAAGACGGTGTTCTTCGTCGTGTCGGTGGGGAGGCAGTTGGCGTTGGAGCCGGTGAGGTGGACGTCGTCGAGGTCACCGGAGAGGGCGACGGAGACGTTGAGGTCCTTGATGTGGTGGGTGGCGCCGTCGCGGGTGATCTTGACGACGCGGTTCTCTGCTTTGCCGTACTGGTTCTGGCCGAGAATCGTGGGCATGTCTGCTAGCTCCCTCGGTAAACGGAGTAGCCGAACGGGTTGAGCAGCAGCGGTACGTGGTAGTGCTCGCCCGGCACGACGGCGAACGTGATCGCCACCTCCGGGAAGAACGCGACCGGAGCACCACTGTCCCGATTCGCGGGGGCGTCCTGCTGCGCCTCGGCTTGCTTGTTCTGCTTGCTCAGGAAGTACGCCTCGGTCTGGAAGTCGAGCCGTACGTGGGTCGTGCCCTCCGGCAGGGCCGGGAGGTCCTTGCAGCGCCCGTCCGCGTCGGTGGCGGATCCGCCCAGGGCGACCCAGTCGGCGTCGGAGCCGGCGCGGGCCGCGAGCGTGATGGCCACGCCCTCGGCCGGCCGGCCGACGCTGGTGTCCAGGATGTGGGTGGACACCGAGGCGGTGGTGTCGGTGCTCATCAGTTCTCTTCCTCGGTCTCTACGAGACGGGTCAGACGGATGCGGTTGATCTTGCCCAGTTCGGTGCGGACGATCTCCCGCTCCTGCTCGGGCGAGTTCTCGATCCTGATCCGGAGGGCGTCGCGCATCTGCTCGCCGGTCCTGCCGGTGGCGCAGATGAGGAAGACATGACCGAACTTGTCCTGGTAGGCCAGGTTGAGTTCGAGCATCTCGGCCTTGAGCTCCTCGGAGGCGCCGGCCATCCCGCTCTGCTCGCGGGAGGAGGTCGGGTCCCCTGCCTTCGGACGACCGATCGGCGGGTGGCCCGCCATCGCCTCGGCCAGGTCCTCGGCGGTGAGCTCGGCCATGGCGGCGTCACTGGCGAGGAAGAGGGCTTCGGCGCTGGCAAACGGGCGCTGGGCGAGAATCTTGCTCCCCCACGCCGAGCTGGAGCACACCTCGTGGAGCGCGGCGAGGGCGTCGCCCTCCGCCGAGGTGTTGAACCGGGTGAGGCCCGGTGTCGTACCTGAAGTCACGGGAAGCCTCCGTGGCTGTTTTTCGCTGTGCGTCGGACGGGCTGCGGATAGCTAACGCCCTCCGCAACACCACGTCAACACTTTGTTGAAAACTCGGCCACACAAAAGCCGTCGTCCCGACATCTGGACGACGGCTTCCGGTACTGATTGATCAACTAGCTGTCCTTCGGGGCTTTTTCCCTGTTCAGGGCGGTCTCCCGGTTCAGATAGTTGTACACGGTGAAGCGGCTGACCCCCAGGGCGCCGGCCACCGTCTCCACCCCATGGCGAACCGAGAAGGCACCCCGTGCCTCCAGGATCCGGACCACTTCCTGCTTGCTCTTGCGGTCGAGCTCGGCGAGCGGCATCCCGTGCCGCCGTTCCATGGCGGCCAGAATGTGGTCGAGGGATTCGGACAGCTGCGGCAGCCGCACCGCGAGCACGTCCTCGCCCTCCCAGGCGAGGACGACGTCGTCCGTCTCGGCCTGCTCCGGGCCGAGCAGCTCGGCGCCCATCGCGTCGACCAGCGGCTTCACCGCGGCGACCAGGGGATGCTCGGTCACTTCGCCCCCTCGTCGGTCACGTCGCCGCCACCGGCGCCGATCACGTTGACCTGGAGCGAGACCCGGGTGGCGCCGGCCGCCAGGGACCGCCGCAGCAGCGCGTCCACCGCCGTCAGCACCTCGTCCGCGCCCCCCTCCGCCGTGTTGCCGAAGGGTCCCACGTCGACCGCGTCCAGTTCGGCCGACTGGATGACCTCACGAGCCACGACCGCGTGCGCCGGGGCCTCGTCGAGGTCGAACGGCTCGGTCGTGAACTCCACTCTCAAACGCACCATGCCCCCACGCTACGGGCCGTTCGGCGGCTACGGGAGCCCCGGACCTGCGGGGACCTCTTGACAAGAGCGGCGCTCCGCTTGCAACATTCCGTCAGACAGAAAGTTACTTCCGCAATACGGAAGGAGCGCCGACCCCTCATGGGATACACGGACCAGCGCTTCGATGTGAACCTGTCGATCCTCTTCACGGAACTCCCGCTCCTGGAGCGCCCCGCGGCCGCCGCCGCGGCGGGCTTCACCGCGGTCGAGCTGTGGTGGCCCTGGATCGACACCGCCACCCCCGACCAGAGCGAGCTCGACGCCCTCAAGAAGGCTCTGGAGGACGCCGGCACCCAGCTGGTGGGCCTGAACTTCTACGCCGGACAGCTCCCCGGCCCGGACCGCGGCGCGGTCTCGGTGCCCGGTGAGGAGTCGGACCGCTTCCGGGCCAACATCGACGTCGCCGCGGACTTCGCCGCCTCGGTGGGCTGCAAGGCGCTCAACGCGCTCTACGGCAACCGCGTCGAGGGCGTGGACCCGGCCGTCCAGGACGAGCTCGCCCTGGAGAACCTGGTGCTCGCGGCCCGCGCCGCCGACCGGGTCGGCGCGATCCTGCTGATCGAGACCCTCAACAAGCCGGAGTCGCCGCTCTACCCGCTGGTGAGCGCGCCCTCCGCGATCGAGATCGTCGACAAGGTCAACGCGGCCACCGGGCTCGGCAACGCCAAGTTCCTGCTCGACATCTACCACCTGTCGATGAACGGCGAGAACGTCAGCGAGGTCATCGGTCGCTACGCCGACAAGACCGGCCACGTCCAGATCGCCGACATGCCGGGTCGCGGCGCGCCGGGCACCGGCGAGCTCCCGCTCGAGCAGCTCCTCGACGAGCTGAAGAAGGCCGGTTACGACGGCTGGGTCGGCCTGGAGTACAAGGCCGCCGACGCCGCCGCCTCCTTCGGATGGTTGCCGGAAGAGGCCCGCGCGGCCAGTTGAGTCCAGGCGTTCCGCCAGACGACCACCGACCTTTTCGTACGAAGCTTCAGAGAAGGACCCTCCCCAATGAGCAACCTCCCCAGCATCGCGTGGATCGGCCTCGGCATCATGGGCTCCCCCATGTCCGAGAACCTGATCAAGGCCGGCTACTCGGTCACCGGCTTCACCCTCGAGCAGGACAAGCTGGACCGCCTGGCGAAGGCCGGCGGCACCGCGGCCGGCTCGATCGCCGAGGCCGTCAAGGACGCCGACGTGATCATCACGATGGTGCCCGCCTCCCCGCAGGTCGAGGCGATCGCCTACGGCCCCGAGGGCATCCTGGAGAACGCCAAGTCGGGCGCCCTCATCATCGACATGTCGTCGATCACCCCGCAGACCTCCGTGGACCTGGCGAAGAACGCTAAGGAGAAGGGCATCCGCGTCATCGACGCCCCCGTCTCCGGCGGCGAGGCCGGCGCCATCGAGGCCGTCCTGTCGATCATGGTGGGTGGCGAGCAGGCCGACTTCGACGCGGCCCTGCCGATCCTCGAGGCCCTCGGCAAGACCATCGTCCTGTGCGGCCCGCACGGCTCCGGCCAGACGGTGAAGGCGGCCAACCAGCTCATCGTGGCCGTCAACATCCAGGCGTGCGCCGAGGCCGTGGTCTTCCTGGAGAAGTCCGGCGTGGACCTGAACGCCGCCCTCGACGTCCTCAACGGCGGCCTGGCCGGCTCCACGGTCCTGACCCGCAAGAAGGACAACTTCCTGAACCGGGACTTCAAGCCCGGCTTCCGGATCGACCTGCACCACAAGGACATGGGCATCGTCACCGACGCCGCCCGCAACGTCGGCGCGGCCCTCCCGGTCGGCGCCGTGGTCGCCCAGCTCGTCGCCTCCCTGCGCGCCCAGGGTGACGGCGGCCTGGACCACTCGGCCCTGCTGCGCGCCGTCGAGCGCCTCTCCGGCCAGCAGGTCTGACCCGCCCCCCGTCCGACGGGGCCCAGATTTCCGGGCGGCGGCGGCGCTGACACCTGTCCTGTCGCGCCCAGGCGTCGCCGCCGCCCGGAACACCAAACTTCGTTTTCAACAAACTGTTGACGTTGTTCGGCGGGCGTACTTACGCTCCAGAGCACTCCACCACTCAGCAGTGCAGCTCACGGAAGGTCACCATGTCGAAGCGCGTGCTTACGACCGAGTCCGGCGCCCCCGTCGCCGACAACCAGAACTCCGCCACCGCCGGCGTCGGTGGCCCCATCCTGCTCCAGGACCAGCACCTGCTGGAGAAGCTCGCGCGCTTCAACCGCGAGCGCATCCCGGAGCGCGTGGTGCACGCCCGTGGTTCCGGTGCTTACGGCTTCTTCGAGGTGACCGACGACGTCACGGCCTACACCAAGGCCGCGTTCCTCTCCGAGGTCGGCAAGAAGACCGAGCTGTTCCTGCGCTTCTCCACCGTGGCCGACTCGCTCGGCGGCGCGGACGCGGTCCGCGACCCGCGCGGCTTCGCGGTGAAGTTCTACACCGAAGAGGGCAACTACGACCTCGTCGGCAACAACACCCCGGTGTTCTTCATCAAGGACCCGATCAAGTTCCCCGACTTCATCCACTCCCAGAAGCGCGACCCGTTCACGGGCAAGCAGGAGCCGGACAACGTCTGGGACTTCTGGGCGCACGCCCCCGAGGCGACCCACCAGATCACCTGGCTCATGGGCGACCGCGGCATCCCCGCCTCGTACCGCCACATGAACGGCTACGGCTCGCACACCTACCAGTGGACCAACGAGGCGGGCGAGGCCTTCTTCGTCAAGTACCACTTCAAGACGAACCAGGGCATCCGCTCCCTCTCCGCCGAGCAGGCCGCCGAGCTCGTCGGCAAGGACGCCAACTCGCACCAGACCGACCTGCTGCAGTCCATCGAGCGCGGTGTGACCCCGTCCTGGACCCTCTTCGTCCAGATCATGCCGGCCGCCGAGGCCGCGGACTACCGCTTCAACCCGTTCGACCTCACCAAGGTGTGGCCGCACGCGGACTACCCGCTGCAGCGCGTGGGCCGTCTGGTCCTCGACCGCAACCCGGACAACGTCTTCGCCGAGGTCGAGCAGGCCGCCTTCTCCCCGAACAACTTCGTCCCGGGCATCGGCCCCTCGCCGGACAAGATGCTCCAGGGCCGCCTCTTCGCCTACGCGGACGCCCACCGCTACCGCCTCGGCGTCAACCACACCCAGCTGCCGGTCAACGCCCCGAAGGCGGCCACGGCCGACAACTACGGCCGCGACGGCTTCATGGCCACCCGCAACGGCTCGCGCCACGACAAGAACTACGAGCCCAACTCGTACTCCGGTCCGCGCCAGACCGACGTCCCGCTCTCCGCGCCGCTCGCCATCCACGGCTGGACCGGCACCCACGCGGCCCCGGAGCACGTCAAGGACGACGACTTCTTCCAGGCCGGTGAGCTCTACCGCCTGATGTCCGAGGACGAGAAGGCCCGCCTGATCGCCAACATCGCCGGCGGCCTGTCCCAGGTCTCCCGCGAGGACATCATCGAGAAGAACATCGCCCACTTCGCCGCCGCCGACCCCGAGTACGGCCGGCGCGTCGAGGAGGCCGTCCACGCCCTGCGCGAGGACTGATCCTCCGACACCCCGACTGCGTACGGTATCTGACGGGAGGTCAGTGTCCGTACGCGGTCCGGATCGCCGGCCCGGATGAGGGGTGGTCGGTGAACCGGACAGCGTGAGGACCGCGGTGGCGTCGAGCCAGTGCGGTGGTAAGGGCCCGCGGGTTCCCCTTCTTGACCTGAAGGAAGGGGACGGCCGCGGCGCCCGTCGGCACCACCGCGGTCCCAACGCCCCCCTTCTCGCACGGAAGGGGGCACCAACTCCGCCCGGCGGCGCGAACGTCCTGTCGCGCCAGCCTCGCACCGTCGGGCGGTCACCAGACGAGAGCGCGGAACCAGGTTTACGGTCCCTGGTTCCGCGCTCTTCCTCGTGTACGGGCTTCCCGGGACCTTCCCTCGGGTACGGGCCGCGCGGCCGCCGCAGCGCATCGTTTCTGCGGTGAACATCGACACCCGCTCGGGCGAGCCCACCGCGATTCGGCCCACCGGCGCGCCCGCCGGCCGCTATCCACTCGTACATGATCAAGAACCTGTTGCGGGGCCTGACCCCGCTCGCCCTGATCCTGTCCCCGCTCGCCGCGCCCGGCCCCGCGCCCGCCGCCCATGCCGCCTCGGTCGTCCTCCTGCCCGACGCCCTCGCCGAACTCACCGAGGACACCGAGGTCCCCGCGGGATTCAAGGCGTCGGCCTTCCGCCACTGGAACGCCGGTCTCGACCCGGCCGACGGCTGCGACACCCGCGGCGAGGTGCTCCTCGCCGAAGCCGTGGACGCGCCCGCGCTCGGCCCGAAGTGCACGATGACGGGCGGCCGCTGGACCTCCCCGTACGACGGGCAGACCGTCACCGACCCCGCCGCCCTGCGCGTCGACCACCTCGTGCCCCTCGCCGAGGCCTGGGGGTCGGGCGCCTCGGACTGGACCGCCGCCCGGCGCGAGAAGTTCGCCAACGACCAGGGCGCGGCCGGCACCCTCGTCGCCGTCACCGCCCGCAGCCAGAAGGACCGGTCGGGCCGCGAGCCGGCCGACTGGCTCCCCTCCGCCGAGGCCCACCACTGCCGCTACCTGGGCGACTGGGTGGGCACCAAGCTGCGCTGGGGCCTGACCGCGGACAAGGACGAGATGGAGACGCTCAAGCTGTTCGCCGACGGCCCCTGCGAGCAGACGGTCGTGTATCGCGCGGCGGCTCCTCGCTGACCCGCAGCGCGACCGTCACCACGAGCGAGCCGGCCGCAAGCACCGTCATCGCCGTCGCGGGCGAGGTGAGCTGGGCGACGGCCCCGGCGAGGGCGGCGCTCACGCCCTGGAGCGCGAGCATGCCCGAGGCGTGCAGGCCGAGCGCGTGGCCGCTGAGCTCGTCGGGGACCAGGGCCGTGAGCCGCTCCTGGAACAGCAGACTCGCGCTGTAGCCGACGGCGGACACCGTGATCGCGGCCAGGGCGAGCGGAAGCCCGGGGCGGAACGCGAAGACCAGGTACGGGGCCGCGAGCAGCGCCTGAAGGGGCGAGGCGAGCCGGCCCCGCCACCGCGCCGGCACGAACCGCCCGACCACGGTGTCCCCGGCCAGCATCCCGAGCGCCGCACACACGAACAGCAGTCCGGCGCGCTCGGGGTCGTACGGCACGAAGAGCGACTCACAGCCGACGATCAGCCCGTTCGGGACCCACAGCGCGAGGTAGGCCTGCCGGCGCGGCCGCGCGGACCACAGCAGGGCGTTGGTCCGCCAGGTCTCGGCGGCCGACGCCCGGCCGGTCGCCCGCGGGGCACGGCGGGAGAGTCCCCAGCGGGCGAGCGGAGCGCCCGCCAGATAGAGCAGGGCACCCGCCAGCAGGGTGCCGCGCGGCGAGAGCAGCGCGATCAGCAGCCCGCCGGTGGCGAAGCCGAGGATCTGGCAGACGCCGACGGCCATGTTGAACACGGAGCGGCCGATCAGGAGCCGTTCGCGCGGCAGGATCTCGGTGAGCAGCCCGTAGCGCACTCCCCCGGCGACGGAGCCGACCAGCCCTTGGAGGAAGAGCAGCGCGAAGACGGCACCGACCGGCAGGCCGGGGACGGCCTGGGCCGCGGTGCCGGCCGCGAAGACGAGGGCGATGGCGGTGAGCGCCGCGCGCGGCGGCAGCCGGTCGGCGGCCGAGAGCAGGGTGGTGGCGCCGAGGAGCTGCGCGAGCGCCGGACCGAACATCGCGAGGGCGGACAGCAGCGGGGAGCCGGTCGCCCGGAAGACGAGGGTCGCGAGGCCGAGCCCGGCGAGGGTCTGGGCCGCCGCCAACGCGGAGCCGCTGAGGAAGAGCGGGGTGAACTCGGGCGTGCGGAAGAGATCACGGTAACGGGGCATGCGGCGGAGTCTCGGGCAGGGCGTGCGCCGCCGATATTGTTTCGCACGGAGACGAAAGAAAGACGGAGAGCGGGACAGGGGCCACGGGGCAGAGGACGGGGGCGGGGGGCCATGGGCTGGTGGCACATCGGTACGGACGCGCTGGCGCGCGGCCGGTTCGTGGTGTCGCCGCTGGCCGAGGCGGTCGCCGCGCTCCTGACCCTGCACGCGGCGGCGGGCACCCATCCGGGCGAAGGTGCCTGGCTGGCCGGCCATCTGCCCGCGTACCGAGCACGCCTCGCCGCCGAGCCGCTCGACGCCCTGCTCGTACGGGCCGCGATCAGCCCCACCTGGAACGCCGACTTCCTCACGCCGACACCACTGGGCGAGGGCGAGCCGACCTTCGAGGAGGAGCTGGTGGCGGTACGGGATGCGGAACCGTCCTGCGCCGTACCCCAGTTGGAGGTGGCCGTCGGCGGGCCCGTACCGGAGCCCCTGCGGTCGCGGCGGGATCTGCCGCGGCGCATGGCGGGGGTTCTGGAGTGGGTGTGGCGGGAGACCGTCCTGCCGGAGTGGCCCCGCCGGAGGCGGATCATCGAGGCGGATGTGGTGGCGCGGACGGCCCTGTTGAGCCGGGGCGGCTGGGCCGCGGCGCTGGACGAACTGTGTCCGGGCAGGATGCGCTGGCTCGGTGACGGCCGGCTGCAGATCAACAGCCGTGACTATCCGCCGCGTTCGGTCGACGGCGGCAGGCTGCTGTTCGTCCCGGTGACACCGGGCAGGGGCTGGTCGTCGTGGGAGGGGACGGAGCGGTCCGCGATCGTCTATCCCTGCGCGGGCGTTCTGGCCGACGCGGCCGGGCCGGTGGTGCCCGAGGCACTGGGCGCGCTCCTCGGGCGGGCCCGCGCCGGCGTCCTGGTACGGCTCGGATCACCGAAGTCCACCAGCCAGTTGGTGGCGCTGACCGGGCAGGGCCTCGGTTCGGTGGGGCGGCACCTGAAGGTGCTCCTCGACGCCGGTCTCGTCCGGCGGAGGCGGGCGGGGCGGTCGGTGCTGTACGACTGGACGGAGGCGGGCGCCGTTCTCGTACGGGCGCCGTTCTCGTACGGGCGCGCGAACGGTGAGGCCCCCGCCCCGGTGCTCCTCGGGGCGGGGGCCTGGTCGACCCGCTGACGGGTCACGGCCGTCGGGTCGTGACCCGTACGGTCAGACCTGCAGGGCCTTGATCGCGGTGGGCGCGTGGCCGGGCTCGGTCGCGAGCTCCTCGAACTCGGTGACGTCGCTCATGTCGACCGTCTTGCTCATCGCGATGTTGGTGATGCGCTCCAGGATCGCCTCGACGACGACCGGGACCTGGAACTCGACGGCCATCTTCTTGGCCTGCTCCAGCGCCTCGCCCAGCTTGTTCGGGTCCTCGACGCGGATCGCCTTGACGCCGAGGCCCTCGGCGACCTTGACGTGGTCGACGCCGTAGACGCCGATCTCCGGGGTGTTGATGTTCTCGAACTCGAGGTTGACCTCGAAGTTGATGCCGAGACCGCCCTGCGCCTGACGGATCAGACCGAGGTAGGCGTTGTTCACGAGGACGTGGACGTAGGGGACCTTGTGCTGGGCGGCGACCGCCAGCTCCTCGATCATGAACTGGAAGTCGTAGTCGCCGGAGAGGGCGACGACCGGGGTCTCCGGGTCGGCGGTGGCGGCACCGATCGCGGCGGGGATGGTCCAGCCGAGCGGGCCGGCCTGGCCGCAGTTGATCCAGTGGCGCGGCTTGTAGACGTGCAGGAACTGCGCGGCCGCGATCTGGGAGAGACCGATGGTGGTGACGTAGCGCGTCTCCGGGCCGAAGGCCTTGTTCATCTCCTCGTAGACGCGCTGCGGCTTCATCGGGATGTCGTCGAAGTGCGTACGGCGCTGCAGGGTGGCCTTGCGCTCCTGCGCGGAGGCGGCCCAGGCGGAGAAGTCCGGCAGCTTGCCGGCGGCCTTGAGCTCCTTGGCGACCTCGATGAAGAGCTCCAGCGCGACCTTGGCGTCGGAGGCGATGCCGAAGTCGGGGGCGAAGATCTTGCCGAGCTGGGTGGGCTCGATGTCGACGTGGACGAACTTGCGGCCCTTGGTGTACGCCTCCAGGTTGTAGCCCGTGTGGCGGTTGGCCCAGCGGTTGCCGATGCCGAGGACGAGGTCCGACTCCAGGAAGGTCGCGTTGCCGTAGCGGTGCGCGGTCTGGACGCCGACCATGCCGGCGGCGAGCTCGTGGTCGTCCGGGATGGTGCCCCAGCCCATGAGGGTGGAGATGACCGGGATGCCGGTCAGCTCGGCGAACTCGACCAGCAGATCGGTGGCGTCGGCGTTGATGATGCCGCCGCCGGCGACGATCAGCGGGCGCTCGGACTCCAGGAGGAAGTTCAGGGCCTTCTCGGCCTGGGCGCGGCTGGCCTGCGGCTTGTAGACCGGCAGCGGCTGGTACGTCTCCGGGTCGAACTCGATCTCGGTCAGCTGGACGTCGATCGGCAGGTCGATGAGGACCGGGCCGGGGCGGCCGGAGCGCATGAGGTGGAAGGCCTGCTGGAAGACGCCGGGGACCTGCGCGGCCTCCAGGACGGTCGTCGCGGCCTTGGTGACCGGCTTGGCGATCGTGGCGATGTCGACGGCCTGGAAGTCCTCCTTGTGGAGCTTCGAGACCGGGGCCTGGCCCGTGATGCACAGGATCGGGATCGAGTCGGCGATCGCGGAGTACAGGCCGGTGATCATGTCGGTGCCGGCGGGGCCGGAGGTACCGATGCAGACACCGATGTTGCCCGCCTTGGCCCGGGTGAAGCCCTCGGCCATGTGGGACGCGCCCTCGACGTGGCGGGCCAGGGTGTGGCTGATCCCGCCGACGTTCTTGAGCTCACGGTAGAAGGGGTTGATCGCCGCGCCGGGCACACCGAACGCGTTGGTGACGCCTTCGCGCTTGAGGATCTCAACGGCCGCTGCGGCGGCGGTCATACGAGGCATGGGAGTGCTCCTGCTTCGGGGCCTTGACGGCTTGTTTCCATAATGCGGAAGTACTGTTCTGCTATACGGAAGCAATGTAGGTCGGGGGGTGGAGAGGCGTCAAGAGACGTCCGCAGAGGGGGACGGCGGACGCCGGGGCACGTGATGGCCGAAGTTGGTCCCCCGGACGACCGGATTGGTGGACGATGGGGACGCACGACGCAGAGGGGGTTCGGTGTGGGTGAGTCGGTACAGGTGCGCTGCCCGGAGTGCCTTCGCACGCTGCGCTACGCGGCGCCCGCCTTCCCCTGTTCCTGCGGCACCCCGGTCGCGCCCCCGGTGATCGCCGGCGCCACCGCCGCCCCCGTCACCCACCGCAACTGGTCGGACGAGTGGGTCACCGTCCACTGCCCCGCCTGCGCCCGGGCCTCGGACTGGCCCCATCCGGAGGTCGGCTGCCCGTGCGGAGCGGTGCTGCGGATGCCGGTACGGGAAGCGGGCGGGTCCGACGGAACGGGCGGGTCCGGTGGCTCCGGCGGGTCCGGCGGGTCCGGTGGCTCCGGCGGAGGTCCGGGGACGGGCGGACCCGTGACCGGCGGCCCGGAGCCCGTGGGTACGGAAACGGGAACGGGCGCGGGTATGGGGACGGGGACGGGGACGGCCGTGGGGCTGGACGCCGTCGCGGAGCGGGACGATCAGGGGCCCGGGGCGCTCGCCCCCGAGAGCCTCGAAACCGCCCCTGACCCGGATCCCGGCACGGACGCGACGGCCGCGCACCACCCGGCCCCGACCTCCGCGTCCGGTCCCGCGCCCGGTCCCGACGCGCTCTCCTCCTTCGTACGGCGGCATCCCTCGCCCGTGCCGCCGCCCCGACCCACGGCCGCGCGCCCCGGCCCCGAAGCCGCCCGTTCCGCGTTCCGTCCCGTCACGATCCGCACCACGCGGGACGCCGTCGCCGCGTCCGCCGGGTATCTGCGCTGGCTGGGGTTCCGGGACGTCGTCCAGCCCGAGGAGCGGTCGGCCTCGGCCGTGGACCTGCGGGCGCCCGGGCTCGTCGCCCAGGTGGACCCGAGCACGCGGCCCACCGGGCTGCGGGCGGTGGAGTGTCTGTGGCTCAACGGTCTCAGCAGTGCGGCGGTGAGCGTCTACTTCTCCCTCGCCGGATACACCCCCGAGGCCCATGAGCGCGCCGAGGGCCTCGGCATCCCGCTCTTCGTCCTCGACCTCACCGGCACGCCGCAGCCCGTCAACGCCCCCGCGAGCGAACTCCTCGCGACCGGAGCGCCGTAAGCCGAGGGAATTCGGCCATCCGGCATGTGACGATCGCCCCTCCCCCGGGCACAACACCTTCGGGGGGTGAACACCATGACGACGGGGATGTGGTGGTTCCTGGGGGTTGCGTTCGGTCAACTGGGTCTGGCTGCGCTGCTGTTGCATACCCGCAGCCAGGAGGGGCCCGAGCCGCCGCCGCAGGCGCTCGCGCTGCTGCGCGGCGGCCCGCGGGCGGCCGTCACCGTGGCCCTGGTCGCCCTGCACCAGCGCGGTGCGGTGGCGGCGGGCCGCCGGGGCACGATTCGCGCCAACGGCGGGGCCGGCCGGACTCACGACCCGCTCCAGCTCGGCGTGCACCGCTCGCTCCAGCGCGCGCTCGCCCTCCGGGTCCTGGCCACACGCCCCACGGCCCGCCAGGCCCTCGACGCGCTGAGCGCGGAGCTCGGCAGCAGGGGCCTGCTGCGCCCGCCGGGACGGCTGCGGGCGGCCCGGCTGCTGCTCGGGAGCGTCCCGGTCACGATCGGCACGGGCCTGGTCGCGACCGGCCTCTCCGGCCCGGCGCTCGCCGTCGGCGCCGTGCCGGTCCTCGCCGCCGCGGCCCTGTTCTGCGTCCCGCCCACGACCCGCGCGGCCCACCGGCTCCTCGCGAACCTCCGCGCCCGCCACCCGCTGCCCACGCACCGGCGGGCGGTGACCGACGGACGGGACGTGCTGCTGTACGTGGCGCTGTACGGCGACCCGGCACTCGCCCTCTTCCTGCCGCACTTCTCCCGCGACGGCGGCCTCCTGGACCGTCGCCGCACCGGCGAGGAGGGCTACGCCGGCGGGCGCGGCCGGCACCCGGACGGGTCCGCCTGCCCGGGCGGCATGCCGGAGTGAGCGCCGGCCGTCGTCGCTCCACGGGCGGTTCGGGGGTCGTCGCGAACAGGGCCGGCCCGCGCGGGAAACCGCGGGCCCTGACACCGCCCCTACCCGCGCCGCGCCATACTGGCGTATGCGCATCCGAGTGGCCGCACGGGCCGAACTCCCCCTGCTCCAGGACATCGAACGCGCCGCCGGCGAGGCCTTCCGGCCCCTCGGGATGGAAGAGATCGCCGACGACGAGCCCCTGCCGCTGGACGTCCTGGAGGCCTATCGCGGGGCGGGACGGGCCTGGGTCGCGGTGGACGGGGAGGACCGGCCCGTGGCGTATCTGCTCATGGACGCCGTGGACGGCGCCGCCCACATCGAGCAGGTCTCCGTGCACCCGGACGCCGCCCGCCGGGGCGTCGGCCGGGCACTGATCGAGCACCTCGCGGCGGCCGCCCGGGAGCAGGGGCTGACGGCGCTGACCCTGACGACCTTCGCCGAGGTCCCGTGGAACGCCCCCTACTACACGCGGCTCGGGTTCCGGCACGTCGGCGAGGACGACCCCGCGCTCACCGAGGGGCTGCGGGCGATCAGCCGGGCCGAGGCGGCGCACGGCCTGGCCGCCTGGCCCCGCGTCTGCATGCGCCGCGAGCTGCCCACGCCGTAAGGGGGCCGGCTCCTAAGGGGTCCCGGCCCCGGTCCCGGTCCCGGCCGCGGCCCCGGTCCCCACTGCCCCGTACCGCTCGCGCAGCTCCACCTTCCGCACCTTGCCGCTCACCGTCATCGGGAACTCCGCCAGGATCTCCATCCGCCGCGGGATCTTGTAGTGCGCGAGGCGGTCGCGGCAGAAGGCGGTGACCTCGTCGAGGGTCGGCGGGTCGGCCGGGTCGCGCGGGATGACACAGGCGAGGATCTCCTCGCCGTACCGCTCGTCGGGCACGCCGACGACCTGGACGTCGGCGATCTTGGCGTGCCCGTACAGGAACTCCTCGATCTCGCGCGGATACACGTTCTCCCCGCCCCGGATGATCATGTCCTTGATGCGGCCGACGATCCGCACGTAGCCGTCCTCGCGCATCACGGCGAGGTCGCCGGTGTGCATCCAGCGGCCCGCGTCGATCGCCTCGGCGGTCTTGTCGGGCTGGTCCCAGTAGCCGAGCATCACGCTGTAGCCGCGGGTGCACAGCTCGCCCGCGGTGCCCCGCGGGACGGTGAGGCCGGTCGCCGGGTCGACGATCTTCACCTCGACGTGCGGCATGACCCGGCCGACCGTACCGGTGCGCCGCTCCAGGTCGTCGTCGCGCCGGGTCTGGGTGGAGACGGGCGAGGTCTCCGTCATCCCGTAACAGATGGACACCTCGGCCATGTTCATCTCGGCGACCACCCGCTTCATCACCTCGACCGGGCACGGCGAGCCCGCCATGATGCCGGTGCGGAGGCTGGAGAGGTCGTAGGACGCGAAGTCGGGCAGGTTGAGCTCGGCGATGAACATCGTCGGCACCCCGTACAGGGACGTACAGCGCTCCTCCTGCACGGCCCGGAGGGTGGCGGCCGGGTCGAAGGACGGGGCGGGGATCACGATGCAGGCGCCGTGCGAGGTGGCGGCGAGGTTGCCCATCACCATGCCGAAGCAGTGGTAGAAGGGCACCGGGACGCAGACCCGGTCCTGCTCGCTGTAGGCGATCATCTCCCCCACGAAATACCCGTTGTTGAGGATGTTGTGGTGGGAGAGGGTGGCGCCCTTCGGGAACCCGGTGGTCCCCGAGGTGTACTGGATGTTGACCGGCTCGTCGCAGGACAGCGGCGCCGGCCGGACGCCCTCCGGCGCCCGGCGCGCCAGGAGTCGGTCCCAGCTCGCGTCGCCGAAGTAGACGGCCTCCCGCAACCGCGGGCACGCGCCGCGCACCTGCTCGACCATCGCCCGGTAGTCGCTGGTCTTGTGCGTGAGGGAGGCGAAGAGCAGCGAGACGCCCGCCTGCTGGAGCACGTACTCCAACTCGTGTGCGCGGTAGGCCGGGTTGATGTTGACCATGATGGCGCCGATGCGGGCGGTGGCGTACTGGACGAGTACCCACTCGGCGCAGTTGACCGCCCAGATGCCGACGCGGTCGCCCTTCGCGACGCCGCTGCCGAGCAGCGCGTCCGCGAGCCGGTCGACGTCGGCGCCGAACGCGGCGTACGTCCAGCGGCGCCCGGTGGGGAGGTCGACCAGCGCCTCGCGCTCCGGCCAGGTGGCGACGGCCCGGTCGAGATCGGCACCGATGGTGTCGCCGAGGAGGGGGGTGTCCGACACCCCGTGCGCGTAGCTGAGAACGGCGATGTCGCTCATGCGAGGTCCCCCTCGGTGTACTCGGTGCCGGTGTTCCCGTCCGCGGTGAGCCTGCGCAGTTCGACCCGGCGGATCTTGCCGGAGACCGTCTTCGGCAGTTCGGCGAACTCGATGCGACGGATCCGCTTGTACGGGGCGAGGACCTCGCGCGAGTGCGCGAAGAGCGCCTTCGCGGTGGCGGCGTCCGGCTCCCAGCCCGCGGCGAGGACGACGTACGCCTTCGGGACGGCGAGCCGCAGCGGGTCGGGGGCGGGGACGACGGCGGCCTCGGCGACGGCCTCGTGTTCGAGGAGCGCGCTCTCCAGCTCGAAGGGGCTGATCTTGTAGTCACTGGCCTTGAAGACGTCATCGGCCCGGCCGATGTAGGTGATGTAGCCGTCGGCGTCGCGCGCCCCGATGTCGCCGGTGCGGTAGTAGCCGTCGGCCATCGCCTCGGCCGTACGCTCCGGGTCGCCGTGGTAGCCGGTCATCAGGCCCACCGGGCGGGCGGAGAGGTCGAGGCAGATCTCGCCCTCCTCGACGTCCGGGCTGCCGCTGACCGGATCGACCAGGGTGACCCGGAAGCCGGGGCTCGGCCGGCCCATCGACCCCTCCTTGAGCCGCTGCCCCGGACTGTTGGACACCTGCACGGCGGTCTCGGTCTGGCCGAAGCCGTCCCGGATGGTGACGCCCCAGGCGCGGCGGACGGCCTCGATGACCTCGGGGTTGAGCGGTTCACCGGCGGCGACGACCTCACGGGGCGGGGTCGTCAGCTGACCGAGGTCGGCCTGGATCAGCATGCGCCACACGGTGGGCGGGGCGCAGAAGCCGGTGACGCCGTGCTTCGCCATCTCGGTCATCAGACGGGCCGGGTCGAAGCGGCTGTAGTTGTGGATGAAGACGGTCGCCTCGGCGTTCCACGGCGCGAAGAGATTGGACCAGGCGTGCTTGGCCCAGCCGGGCGAGGAGATGTTCAGATGCACGTCGCCGGGCCTGAGGCCGATCCAGTACATCGTCGCGAGGTGCCCGATGGGGTACGAGGTGTGGGTGTGCTCGACGAGCTTGGGGCGGGCGGTGGTGCCGGAGGTGAAGTAGAGCATCAGGGTGTCGTCGGCGAAGGTGTCGCCGTCCGGCTCGAAGACGGCGGACCCGGCGTAGGCGTCCTCGTAGCCGAGCCAGCCCGCCCCGTCGCCACCGACCCCGCCGGCACCGTCGGCATCGCCGCCGACCGCGATCCGCGTGTAGTCCCCGGGGACGTCGTCGAACTTGGCGCGGTCCTCGGCACGTACGAGGACATGGCGGGCCCTGCCGCGGTCCACCCGGTCGCGCAGGTCGGCGGGGCCGAGGAGCGGGGTGGCGGGGATGACGACGGCACGCAGCTTCATCGCGGCGAGCATGGTCTCCCACAGCTCGACCTGGTTGCCGAGCATGACGATCAACCGGTCGCCGGCCCGCACGCCCTGCGCCCGCAGCCAGTTGGCGACCCGATTGGACCGGGCGGACATCTCGGCGAAGCTCAGCCTGGCCTCGCGGCCGTCCTCCTCGACGATGTGCAGAGCGGTGCGGTCGTTGCCGGCGGCGATGACGTCGAACCATTCGAGCGCCCAGTTGAACCGCTCGGGACGGGGCCAGACGAAGCCCTCGTACGCCGTCTCGTAGTCCTCCCGGTGCCGCAGCAGGAAGTCGCGGGCGGCCCGGAACCGCTCCGTCGCCTCCGTCGGCCGCGCCGCGCTGGTTGCCGTCATGTGTCCTCCTCGTTGCGGGACCCGTCCCGCACATCGTGTAATCAGTGACCCAGGTCTCACTACCCCCGTTCGGGGGTAGGGCGGCGGCGAAGGCGGAGGAGCGCGGAGTGTCCGAGCACGAGGAGTCGGCGGAGCTGCGCGGCGCGCTGCTGGGGCTGCGGCGGGCCACCGGTCTCCAGGTGGTGTTCGGGGGGCTGGGCGACGACGGCCGCGCGATGCGGATCGCGGAGCTGAACGGGGCGGTGACGCCGGCGCTGCGCGGTCTTTCGATCGCGGCCGGCTCCGGCCTCGGCGGCAAGTGCCTGGCCCTGGCTCGCCCCTGCGCGGTCACGGACTACGCGTCGGCCCGGCACATCACCCACGAGTACGACGGCGCGGTCGCGGCGGAGGGGCTGCGCTCGGTGATCGCGGTGCCCGTCGTCGTGCGCCGCCAGGTCAGGGGCGTGCTGTACGGCGCGCTGCGCGACGCCCTGCCGATCGGCGAGCGGATCTTCGACGCGGCGGTCGCGGCGGCCCGGGACGTGGAACAGGCCCTGGCCGTACGGGAGGAGGGGCGGCGGCTCGCGGCCGAGCGGGAGGAGATGCGGCTGGCGTACGGGGAGCTGCGCGAGCTCGCCCCGAAGGTGGCCGATCCGGAGCTGCGGGAGCGGCTGCTCGCGGTCTGCGGCCGCTTCGGGACCGCCTCGGGCGGCGCGGGAGGCGGCCGGTCCGGTGCCGGCGTGCTGCTGACCCCGCGCGAGACGGACGTGCTGGCGGCGGTGGCGTCGGGGGCGACGAACGCGACGGTGGCCCGGCGGCTCGGGCTGCGCCCCGAGACGGTGAAGGGCTATCTGCGCTCGGCGATGCGGAAGCTGGGCGCGCACACGCGCCTGGAGGCGGTGGTGGCGGCGCGGCGGGCGGGGGCACTGCCGTAGGGGCCGGGTGCGGCTGCCGCAGGGCTGCCGCTTCCGCGCGCTCAGGAGGTCGCGTAGGTGATCTCGTACGGGATGTCCTGAGCGCTCATGAGGCGCAGGGTCCGCTCGGCCTCGGTGGTGAGTTCGGCGCGCTGGGCGCGGGTGAGGCGTCCGAACGGCTCGATGGTCATGGTCGTGCGCTCCTTGGTCTCCTCCAGGTGCCAGATGCCGGCGAGGAAGCCGTCGAGGAGGAAGACGCGGTGGGCCTGGTTGCCGGTCCAGGTGCGGGTGCGGTGCTCGGCGGGGACGACGCGGGTGCGGTCGGCGTGGGACAGCAGCAGGTTGTCGAACTCGGGGAGGAAGCGGGGCGGGGCGGGGGTGTCCTCGTCGGGCCGGGGCGCGTCGGGCAGGTCGAACAGCTCGGTGCCGCGCTCGTCGCGAAGGACGAGGAGCCGGGGCCGCAGGCGCTCGAAGGCGGGCCGCAGCCGGGTCAGGCCGCACCAGGTCTGCATGTCCTGGACGGAGGCGGGCCCGAAGGCGCCGAGGTAGCGGAGCACGGTCTCGTCGAGGTCGGCGGCGTCCTGCGCGTCCTGGTCGAACCACTTCTCGGCCGGGGAGAGCGCGACCTGCCCGCCCCTGCCCCAGAGGCCGCGCGGGGTGACCTGGACCATCGGCAGCAGGCAGCGGGCGGCGACGCCGAGCGCCAGGGGATCGGCGGTGGGCCACTCCCGGAGCAGGTGTTCGCGCAGCTCCTTGGGGGTGCGGGGCCGCTCGTCGACGTGGGCGGCGGTGAGTGCGGTCAGTCGGTCGAGGTCGACGCCGTCGAGCCCTTTGCGGAACTGTCTGAGTTCCCGGTCGATCGCCCCGGCCTGGACGAGGCGGCGCAGGGGGACGGCGTCGGCGGCGGTGTGGGTGTGGACGGTGGAGCGCAGGGAGACGATGCGGGCGACCTCGCGGGTCTCCATCAGGGCGGACAGGTCCTCGGGCCGGAAGCCGTCGAGGCGGGCGGCGAGCGCGTAGTACGGGGGCTTGGTGTTCTGCGCCTGCAGGCCGACGAGGTGGTGGACCGCCTGCTCGGCGGAGAGCCGGGCGGGGCGGAGCAGCAGCTGGCGGTCGAGGGTGGCGCGGTTGAGGGCGCGTGTGGTGAGGACCATGGTGGGCACGCTAACGGGGATTGCGGACAGGGAGGGTCCGCGATGACGGGTCATCACGAGCACAGTGGCCCGATTCACCCCTATATCCTGCACTATGCCGAATACCGCATACCGAGTGCCCCATCCCTGACCGCGCCGGCAGCCGACCGCCCCTCGTCCGGCCCTCGTCCAGAAGGTGACCGCCCGATGCCCGACCGCTCCGACCCCCGTCCGCGCGCGGCGGCCCGGCGCCGCCCGCCGGAGCCGCCGCCGCACCGTCCGAGCGTGGTCCAGGCGACCGTGTACCGCGACGGCCGCCGCGTCTCCTCCCCCGACACGCTGGCGGAGACCTTCCGCCGGCTCCGCGAGCACCCCGACGGCATGGCCTGGATCGGCCTGCACCGTCCGACGGAGGACGAACTCCACTCGCTGGCCGCGGAGTTCGACCTCCACGAACTGGCCGTCGAGGACGCGATGGAGGCCCACCAGCGGCCGAAGCTGGAACGGTACGGCGACACCCTCTTCGTCGTGCTGCGCGCCGCCCGCTATCTGGACGCCCCGGAGGAGGTCGACTTCGGCGAGCTCCACGTCTTCGTCGGCCCCGACTTCCTCATCACCGTCCGCCACGGCGCCGCCCCGGACCTCTCCGCCGTCCGCCACCGCATGGAGGAGAACCCCGACCTGCTCCGCCTCGGCCCGGAGGCGGTCCTCTACGCGATCCTGGACGCGGTCGTCGACGGCTACGCCCCGGTGGTCGCCGGCGTCCAGAACGACATCGACGAGATCGAGACCGAGGTCTTCGGCGGCGACCCCGCGGTCTCCCGCCGCATCTACGAACTCTCCCGCGAAATGGTCGAGTTCCAACGCGCCACCCGCCCCCTGGTCGGCATGCTGCACGGCCTGATGGCCGGCTTCGCCAAATACGGCACGCACGAGGAACTCCAGCGCTACCTCCGCGACGTCGCCGACCACGTCACCCACACCAGCGAACGCGTCGACGGCTTCCGCCAGGCCCTGACGGAGATCCTGACGGTCAACGCGACCCTGGTCACCCAGCAGCAGAACGCGGAGATGCGGGCGCTGGCGGAGGCGGGCTTCGAGCAGAACGAGGAGATCAAGAAGATCTCCTCGTGGGCGGCGATCCTCTTCGCTCCCACACTCGTGGGAACGATCTACGGCATGAACTTCGACGCGATGCCGGAGCTGAGCTGGACCTTCGGGTACCCCTTCGCGGTCGGCTTGATGGGGGTCGTCTGCGTCAGTCTGTACGTGATCTTCAAGCGGAAGGACTGGCTGTAGAAGTCGCCCCTCAGGTGCCCGCGGGGGTCAGCTCTCCCACCCAGTGCTTGGCTTCGACGAGGGGTGTGTCGATGCCGCGGAGGGGCCCGGACGACAGCTTCCGCTTTCCCTTGTCCGCGCTCCCCCAGAACGTCAAGGAGGGGGTGCTCTTGGCGCAGCCCGACGGCTGCTTGCCGTCGGCGAGCTCCGCGGGCGCGGTGCGGAGCCGGGCCGAATCCTGGGAGAACACCTCCGCCTTGTACACGCACCTCTCCCCCACCGCGCTGATGGACACGAGACGAATGTCGCGCTTCGTCGCCCCCTCGCCCATCGTGAACTCGAAGCGGTAGGTGCCGTCCTCTCCCCGGCCGCTCCACGAGCCCCGGAAGTTCTCCGGCAGCGCGCCCGCGGCGGGCGGCACCTTCTCGAACATCTCAGGTTCGTAGGAGGTCTGCCCGTCGTCGCGGTGGTCGTAGAAGCCCGGGTCGTCTTCCCACTCGAACGCACCGTTCCATACGGCTACGAACGCCCCCGTACCGTCCGGGGCGGAGGAACCGTAGTCATCGTCATTGTCCTCGCAACGTTCCGCCTCGGACGTGGGGCTCGCCCTCTTCAGCCGGCTCGAGCCGAGTTTGATCGCGTCGCTTCTGGAGTCGGTGATGGTGCTTTCCCAGACGCACAGCCGCTCCTCGTTCAGCAGGGAGTACTCGGCGGTGCCCTTCGCGTCGATGACGAGGCGTGCGAGGACCCCGTCGGGACGCGTCTCCCAGCTCCCCTGCAACATCTTCGGAGCACTCAGCGACGGTGATTGCCCGGCACCGCCCTGCCACGGGCGGAGCGCGAGCAGGCCCCCGACGGTGACGAGCACCACGACGGCTGCCGCCCCCGCCACGACGGCCGGGCGACGCCGCGGTTCCGGGGTCCGCTCCGGAACGTGCGAGCGTGCCGTCTCGTCGTGTCCCGGCCCCACCGTGGGCGCGTGCGCGAGCGCGTCCGCCGGGGAAGCGGCAGGCGCTTGCACGGGCCGAGGTGCGGCGGGCGCGTGCGCGGGCCGGGGTGTGGGGACGGGCCGGGCGGGCGCCGGCGGAGTGAGAGCCTGGCCCGGCACGAGGGCCGTGTGCGGCCGCAGCGGGTCGAAGTCCAGCAACTGTGCCGCATGCCGCCCCAGTTGCCCGAGCAACGCACCCGGCAGCCATTCGTCGACGCCTTCCGTGGCGGTGCGGGCGGCGATCTGCTCCGGCGTGGGGCGTTGTGCCGGGTCTTTTCGCAGACATTCCCGTACGAGTCCGAGGAGCGCCTCCGGCACCCCGTCCAGGTCGGGCTCCTCCTCGGCGACCCGGAACAGCTGGGCGTGCAGCCCGTTGCCGGTCGCCCCGAAGGGCTGGCGTCCGGTGGCGGCGTAGGCGAGGACGGAACCCAGGCAGAACACATCCGAGGCGGCGGTGACGTGGAGTCCGCGGACCTGCTCCGGCGACATGAAGCCGGGCGATCCGATCACCATGCCCGTACGGGTCTGCAGGCTGTCCCCGCTGATGCTGTCCAGCGCACGGGCGATACCGAAGTCGATGACCCGGGGCCCGTCCACGGTGACCAGGACATTGGACGGCTTGAGGTCGCGGTGGACGAGGCCTGCCTCGTGGATGGCCTTCAGGGCGAGCGCGAGCCGGTTGGCCAGGACCCGCACCGACTGCTCGGGCAACGGCCCGTGCCGCTCGGCCACGACGGCGTGCAGATCGGGTCCGGGAATGTACTGGGTCGCGACCCAGGGCGTCTCCGCGTCCGTGTCCGCGTCGAGCACGGCCGCGGTCCAGGCCCCGCCGACCCGCTTCGCGGCGGTGACCTCGCGCGCGAACCGCGCCCGGAATTCGGTGTGCTGAGCGAACTCGTGCTGCACGACCTTGACCGCGACAGTGCGCCCGCCTTCGGAACGAGCGAGGTAGACGCGGCCCATGCCGCCGGCGCCTAACCGGGCCATGAGGCGGTAGGGGCCTATGTGGGTCGGGTCTTCGGCGGTCAACTGGTCCACGAGGAAGGAGGGTAGCCCACTGCCCGACAGCGACGTCGTGGGCGCTGACGCTCCTCCTCCCGAAACCGAGCTGCCGGTGACCCCGCGCCCCCCGCCCCGTCAGCGGTAGTCGTCCGGGTGGCCCTGCATCCAGGTGTTGATCCGGTCGCGGGTGCCGATCAGGAGCGTCTGGTGCCGCTTCAGGTTCTCGAAGGACCGGTCGCCGGCGAGTTCCGCGTCGAGCTTCGCGATCAGCTCGATCGGGCGGGTGAAGTGCCCGGCGCCCTTGGGGTCCGCCTTCATCGCCCGGTCGAGGCGGTGCAGTTCGTCGTGGACGCGGCCGAGGAAGTAGGCGCAGTTGTCCGGCGTGCAGGAGTCGTTCAGGGTGGCCTGAAGGCCCGCGAACGCGTCGCGGACGCGCTCGGGCGGTGCCACGTCCGGGGCGGTGGGCGGCGGGGTCACGCCGGCCGACGCGTCGGCCTCGGCCGCGGCGTCGGCGGCGTCGGCCGCCGAGGTGGGCACCGTCGCGACGGTGGTGGCGTCGGCCCGCGGCCGGTCCGTCGACGGAGCCGTGCTGCAGGAGACGCTCAGCGCGGCCAGGGCGACGGCGGCGAGGGCGGCGCCCCGCATCGAGGACGTGAACATGTGTTTCCCCCCGTGATCGTGAAATCACAGGAGCCTACCGCGGTCCCGGGTGCGCCGGGCCGGGCGGGGCCGCACGCCGTCAGCGGCCGCCTCGGCGCGGGGCCGGCGCGGCCGGGCCGCGATGCCTGAGGTCGACCGCCACGGCCCTGGCCACCGCCACCGGGTTCAGGAAGCGCAATTCGCCCGCTCGCGCGCGCGGCCCGGAGGGGACGTGTGGCGTTTACTTCGCCCGCTCGCGGGTGCGCACTTCGCTTACCCGGGCCGGGCGCCGCCCGTGCCAGGCTTGGCGGCGGTGTTCGAACGGCTGACTGGCGCCGCGTCGGCGGCGCCCGGCATGGGAGGGACAACCCGATGAGCCTGGTGGATGTGTACACCGAGTGGGATCCGCTCGAGGAGATCGTGGTGGGGACCATCGCGGGTGCGCGGGTGCCGATGACCGACCGGAGTCTGCTCGCCGCGGAGTACGGGGACATCAACGATCCGCAGGAGATCGCCCCCGGCCCGTATCCCGCCCACGTGGTCGAGGAGACCGAGGCCGAGCTCGAAGAGCTCGTGGACATCCTCACCGGTCTCGGCGTGAAGGTGCGGCGGCCCGGCGGGCGCGATCACAAGTCCGTCGTGTCCACCCCGGACTGGAGCACCGACGGCTTCCATGACTACTGCCCCCGGGACGGCTTCCTCGCGGTCGGCAAGACGCTCATCGAGTCGCCGATGGTGCTGCGCTCCCGGTGGCTCGAAGGGTTCGCCTACAAGGACCTGTTCGTGGAGTACCTGGAGAGCGGCACGCGCTGGATCTCGGCGCCCAAGCCGCAGCTCCTCGACGACATGTACGAGCCGGCCGCACCGCCCGGAGAGCGGCTGAAGAACCTGGAGCCGGTGTTCGACGCGGCGAACGTCCTCAAGTTCGGTACGGACGTGCTCTACCAGGTCTCCGACAGCGGCAACATGCTCGGCGCCCGCTGGCTGCAGGCGGCGCTGGGCGACGAGTACACCGTGCACGCCTGCCCGGGCATCTACACGTCCACGCACATCGACTCCACGATCGCGCCGCTGCGCCCCGGCCTCGTCCTGGTGAACCCGTCCCGGGTCAATGACGACAACATGCCTGATTTCCTTCGGGGTTGGGACCGGATCGAATGCCCGGAGCTGGTGGACCAGGGCTTCGTCGGTCCGCACCCGCGCGGGTCGGTGTGGATCGGGATGAACTTCCTGACGGTCGGCCCCAGCAAGGTCATCGTGGACAAGCGGCAGGTGGACCTCATCCGGCTGCTGGAGAGCCACGGCGTGGAGTGCATCCCGGCGCAGCTCACCCACGCCAGGTCGCTCGGCGGCGGCTTCCACTGCGTCACCCTCGACGTGCGCCGCACCGGCGAGCTCGCCACCTACCGGTAGAGCACGCCGCCGGCCGGCTCTCCGCCGATGCGCCTCGCGTCGACGGAGGGCCGGTCGCGCGTGCCCACGCCGCGCGCCGGTGACGAAGTTCCGACTCACAAGGGAAGTAGCTGACGATGGTGAACCGCTCCCGCGCGGGAACGACCCGCGTGGCGATCGTCGACTGCCGCTCGACAGGTCGCTACCTGCCGGCCGCGCTGCTCCGGCACGGCATCGAGTGCGTACACGTCCACTCGGAGCACCCCGACGTCCACATGGCCTTCGACGCCGACGGCTTCGTGGACGACATCCGGCACGACGGCGACCTCGCGGCCACGGTGGCCGCGCTGCGCAAGCACGGCGTCGGCCATGTGATCCCCGGTACGGAGTCGGGCGTCGAGCTGGCCGACCGCCTCTCCGCCGAACTCGGCACCCCCGGCAACGGGATGAGCCGGCCGTCCGCCCGCCGCGACAAGCACGAGATGGTCCTGGCCCTGCGCGACGCGGGGCTCGCGCACGCGGCCACCATCGTCTCGTCCGACGTGGACGAGATCATCGCGTGGGCGGGGACGACCGCGGGCTATCCGGTCGTCGTGAAGCCGGTCTCCAGCTCCAGCACGGACAACGTGACGGCCTGCGCGACCCCCGAGCAGGTCCGGGAGGCCCACGAGACGATCATGACGAGCACCGACCGTCACGGGATGACCAACACGGTCGTGCTCGCGCAGGAGTTCCTGGACGGGGACGAGTACTACGTCAACACCGTCAGCCGGGCCGGCCGGCACCGTACGGTCGAGATCTGGCGCTACCACAAGCGCCGCGTCCCCGGCGGTGACTTCATCTACGACTACGACGAGCCGCTGGCGCCCGACGACCCGGTCGCCAGGCGCCTCGAGACCTACGCCCACCGGGTGCTGGACGCCCTGGAGATCCACAACGGGGCCGCCCATACCGAGATCATGCTGACCGCGCGGGGCCCGGTGCTCGTCGAGTGCGGTGCCCGCACCGGCGGCGGTCAGGTCCCCGAGATCATCACCGGCTGTTTCGGCGTGAACCAGGTGGATCTGCTCGCCCTGTCCGTGGCCGACCCGGACGCGTTCGACCGCCTGCCCACCACCGCGTACCGACTGCTGAAGCACCCTCGCTTCGTGGCCCTCATCAACCCGAGGGACGACGGTGTGGTCCCGTCCCACGAGGCGATGGCCCCGGTCCGCGCGCTGCCGTCGTACGCCCACACCGTCATGGCGCACCCGGAAGGGCATGCGCTGCCCCGGACCGTCGACGTCGCCACCTGGCCGGGCTATGTGTACCTCATCTCCGATGACCCGGCGCAGGTGCGCGCCGACTACGACACGCTGCGGCACATCGAAGGTGACTTTCTCTACGCCAACAGATCCCTCTGAGGAACCTGTCGAAGGAGTGTCGATATGACGACCACGGACGTCACCTCCACCGAGGACTACATCGCTCTCGCCGAGCGGTGGGGCGCCGACGACTACGTCCCGCTGCCCGTGGTGCTCACCCACGGCGAGGGCGCCTGGGTGACCGATCTGAACGGCCGGCGCTATCTCGACTTCCTCGCCGGGTACTCCGCGCTCAACTTCGGCCACCGGCACCCCGACATCGTCGCCGCCGCCAAGGCCCAGCTCGACCGCCTGACGCTGACCAGCCGGATGTTCCACCACGACCAGTTCGCCCTCTTCTGCCGCGAACTGGCCGAGCTGACCGGCACGGAGCGGGTGCTGCCCTCCAACTCCGGTGGCGAGGCGGTCGACTCGGCCGTGAAGATCGCCCGGAAGTGGGCCTACCGGGTCAAGGGCGTGCCGGACGGCGCCGCCGAGATCGTCGTCGCGCGCTCCAACTTCCACGGCCGCACCACGACGATCGTCTCCTTCTCCACCGACGCGACCGTCCACGACGGCTTCGGCCCGTACACGCCGGGCTTCAGAACGGTGCCGTACGGCGACATCGACGCGCTGCGCTCGGCCGTCGGCGAGAACACGGCGGCAGTGCTGCTCGAACCGATCCAGGCCGAGGCGGGTGTGGTCGTCCCGCCGAAGGGCTACTTCACCGAGGTCCGTCAGCTGTGCGACGACACCCGCACGCTGTTCATCGCCGACGAGGTCCAGTCCGGCCTCGCGCGCACCGGCGCGACCCTGGCACTGGAGCACGAGGGGGTCCGCGCGGACCTGTACACCCTGGGCAAGGCGCTCAGCGGCGGTCTGATGCCGGTGTCCGCGGTGGCCGGCCGGGCCGATGTCATCGGCGTGCTCAAGCCCGGCGAGCACGGCTCGACCTTCGGCGGCAACCCGCTGGCCGCCGCCGTCGGCCGGGCGGCGGTGCGGCTGCTGGCGACCGGGGAGTTCCAGGAGCGGTCCCGCGAGCTCGGCTCGTATCTGCACTCCCGGCTCCGCGAACTGGACGGCGTCACCGAGGTCCGCGGCCGTGGCCTGTGGGCCAACGTACGGATCGCCGACGGCCGGCCGAAGGGCCGCCAGGTGTCCGAGGCGCTGCTGGAGCGGGGCCTGCTGTGCAAGGTGGCCGAGGAGAACCTGCGGGTGTCGCCGCCGCTGGTGATCACCCGTGAGGAGCTCGACTCCGGCATCGAGGCGATCGCCGGCGTCCTGGGATGACAGCAGAACCGAGACAAGGAGCCATGTTGTCCGACCATGTCGCACCCACCGGCCGGCCTCGCGTGCTGGTCGTCGGCGGCCGGCTGAAGCAGGTCCGCAAGGCCCGCGAGCTCGGCCTCGACGTGGTGTACGCCCAGCATCCGGACGCGTACGACCGCGAGCACTGGCCCTATGTCGACCAGGCGCTGCTCGTCGACTACTGCGACGTCGACCGGCTCCTGCCGATGGTCCGGGCGCTGCACGAGGTGTATCCGTTCGCCAAGGCCGTGACGCTGACCGAGTTCGCGCTGCTGCCGGCCGCGCGGATCAACGAGGAGCTCGGGCTCACCGGCGAGTCCCTCGACACCGTGGAACTGTTGCTCGACAAGGCGCGGATGCGCCGGCACCTGGCGGCGAAGGGCATCAGCCCGGTGGCCTCCGCCGTGGGCCGTACCACGCGGGACGTACGGGACTTCGTCGCGGCCCACGGGCTTCCGATCATCGTCAAGCCGGTCCGCGAGTCGGGCAGTCTGGCGGTGTTCTGCGTCCACGACGAGGCCGAGGTGGACGCCGTCGCCGAACGGTACCGGTCCCTGAACGACAAGGAGTGGGCCCCGGGCGACGTGGCCTTCGCCGACTCCTTCCAGGAGTTCCTCATGGAGGAATACCTGGAGGGACCGGAGTTCAGCGTGGAGACCCTGAGCTTCGACGGCCGGCACGTGGTCGTCGCGACGACCGACCGGGAGCTCGGCGGGACCGGCTTCGCCGACTTCGGCCGCACCGGCTTCGCGGAGATCGGGCTGTGGCAGCCCAGCGCCCACCCGCCCGAGCAGGTGCGCGAAGCCATCGATCTCGTCCGGGAGTTCCTCGACGCGGTCGAACTGCGCGACGGGCCGGCACACACCGAGGTCAAGCTGACCCCGCGCGGCCCGCGGATCATCGAGTCGCACAACCGTGTCGGCGGTTACGCGCTCAACGAGATCGCGGAGCTCGTGTACGGCGTCGACATGGAGCGCCACGCGCTGGCCGCCGGGCTCGGGCTGCTCGAGCCGCTGACCGAGTCGCCCGAGCCGCGCGGCGCGGCTGCCCTGCAGGCCCTGATTCCGGAGCCCGGCCGGGTGGTGGAGGTGACCGGTGTCGACGCCGTGCGCGCGGACCCGGCGTTCGTGGACCTCCGGCTGATGGTGGAGCCGGGCGACGTGGTGTCCCCGCTGACCTGGAACGAGGACATCGGCGGTTACGTCGTCGCGCGCGGCGCCGACACCGCCGAGGCCATCGCGCACAGCAAGCGGCTGGCCGCGGCCGTCAAGGTCCGCACCGAGCCCGTCACGTAATTCCTGTCGCCCGCATCCCTTCCTGAGGACCCCTCAGGAAGGGATGTGGGCGAGGCTGCGGTTGAGGGCGCTGTCCGGGCGGCCGGTGAGCTCCTCCCAGGTGCCCTCCTCCGCGATGCGTCCCGCTTCGAGGACGGCGATGCGGTCGGCCCTGCGGATGGTGGCGCGGCGGTGGGCGATGACGACCGTGGTGCGGCCTTCCTGGTGGAGTGCGGCGGCGAGGTGGGCGTCGCTCGCGTTGTCCAGGTGGGCGGTGGACTCGTCCAGGATCAAGACCCTCGGCCGGCCCAGGAGCGCGCGGGCGAGGGCGATGCGGGCCCGCTGGCCGCCGGAGAGGGTGGCGCCGCGCTCGCCGACCGGGGTGTCCATCGGGGCGATCCGGTCGACGCCGCACCGGCGGGCCGTCTCCGCGAGCAGGTCGTCGTCGGCGTCGGGGGCGGCGAGCCGCAGGTTCTCGGCGAGCGTGCCGTGGAAGAGGGGCGTCTCCTGCCCCACGAGCGCGACGGCGCGCCGGAGTTCGGTGTCGTCGAGCTCGCGGAGGTCGACGGCGCCGCCGTCACCGGGCAGCAGCTGGACCCGGCCCGCGGACGGGTCCCAGAAGCGGGCGAGGAGGTGGGCGCAGGTCGACTTGCCGGCGCCCGAGGCCCCGACCAGGGCGAGCGTCTGCCCGGCGGGGACGGTCAGCTCGACGCCGTCGAGCACGGGGCCGCCGCCGTAGTCGAAGCTCACCCGGTGCAGCCGGACACCCAGTGGGCCGGGGGGAAGCGGGCGGGGCGCGGTGGGCGGCGGGGCGAGCGCGGGGGCCTCGACGGCCGCGCCGACGCGGGCGGCGGCGGCGCGCAGGGCCACGGCCTGGCTCAGGGAGCGGGCCGACTCCGCGACGGGGCCGAGGACGGCCAGGGCGAGTGCCATCGCCGCCGGGGCCCATGCGCCGTGCAGCCGCCCGGCGGTCAGGGACTGCGCCGCCGCGAACACCACGCCGAGGAGCGCCGTCACGATGAGGAGGTCGCGGACCGCGGCGGCGACGGCCTCCCACGTGGCCTCGGCGCGCTGGGCGTCGCCCACCTGCCGTCCGCGTTCCGCCAGTCGTCGGCGCCGTCCGGTGAGGGCGCCGAAGGCCAGCAGCTCGCGCAGTCCGTCGACGACCTCGACGGTGTCGGCCGACAGCGTCGTGACGGCCGCCCGGGTGCGGGCGCCGCGGGCCGCGCGCCCGCGCGCCTCGGCGAAGGGGGCCGCGGTGAGCAGCGCCGCGGCCGGCAGGACGGCCGCGAGCAGCCACGGCTCCACGCCGGCGAGGACCACCGTGCCGGCGGTGAGGACGGTTCCCGAGGCCAGGAGCTGGGCGGTGGTGTGGGCGTAGAAGAACTCCAGGGCCTCCACGTCGGCCATGGCGGTGGCGGCGAGGTCCCCGCTGCGCCGGCCGGCGACCCGGGCGGGCGCGCTGCGGGCGAGCCCGTCGAAGACCCGTACGCGCAGCGCGGCGAGCACCCGGTACGCGAGGTCGTGCGAGAGGTCCATCTCGCGCCAGGTCATCAGGGCCCGTACGAGGACCAGGGCGAACAGCGCGGTGACGGTGCCGGCCGAAGGGGCCCTGCCGTCGGTGACGGCCGTTCCGACGGTGTGCGCCGCCAGGGTCACCAGCGCGACGAGGGAACCCTGTTCGAGGAGCGCGGCGGCGCAGGTGCGGGCGGTCATGGCGCGGTGCCCCGCGAGGGCGGGCAGCAGGGCGCGCAGGGCCCCTCGCTCGGGCCGGACGGCGCCGGGGGGCACGGTGGCGGGGGTCAGGGTGGCGGGGGCTGGGATGTCCGTGGCCGGGGTGTCGGTGGTGTGGCTCATGCGGCGAGTTCTCCTGGGTGGGTACGGCCGGCCTCGACGAGTCGCGCGTAGACGCCACCGGCCTCGACCAGCCGGGCATGGTCGCCGACGGCGTCCACCCGCCCCCCGTCGAGGACGACGATGTGGTCGGCGTGCCGGACGGCGGCGAGCCGGTGGGCGATCACCAGGACGGTGCGGTCGCCGGCGGCCTTCAGCAGCTCGCGGACGATGTCCGCCTCGCGGCGTTCGTCGACCGAGCTCGTCGCCTCGTCGAGGACGAGCACGGGTGCGTCCGCCAGCAGGGCGCGGGCGAGCGCGAGCCGCTGTCGCTGCCCGCCGGACAGGGTCGCGCCGCGCTCGCCGAGGACGGTGGCGTAGCCGTCGGGGAGGGCGCTGATCTCGTCGTGGACCCCGGCGGTGCGCGCCGCCGCCGTCAGCTCGTCGTCCGTGGCGTCCGGCCGGGCCATCCGCAGGTTGGCGGCGATGGTGGCGTGGAAGAGGTAGGTGTCCTGGGACACCACGGCGATGCCCTGCCGGAGCGCGTCGAGGGAGTAGTGGGTGGTGCGGCGCCCGTCCAGGGTGATCCGCCCCCGGTGCGGGTCGTGGTGGCGCAGCAGCAGGGCGAGGAGGGTGGACTTGCCCGCGCCGGACGGGCCGACGATCGCGGTGGTGCGTCCCGCCGGGGCGGTGAAGGAGACCCCGTGGAGGGTGGGCGCCGGTGCGCCGTCGTAGGTGAACCGGACGTTCTCGAAGCGGAGTTCGGGCGGCGTGGGCCAGTGGGCGGGGGCGGATCCGGTGTCGGTGACCTCGGGTGCGGCCGTACGCAGGGCCGCGATGCCGTCGGCGGCCGACACGCCCAGGTATCCCGCGTGCCATTCGCGGGCGAGGTCGCGGACCGGCCGGAAGCACTCGGAGGCCAGCAGCAGCACCAGGTAGGTGCCGGTCGCCGTGGTGGATCCGCTGACGGCCGACCAGCAGGCGAGGAGCGCGGCGGCGGCGGTGCCGCCCTGGACGGCGAGGTCGGTGATGCCGGTGTCGACCAGGGAGACGCGCAGTTTCGCGACGGTCGCCCGGTGCAGGGCGGCCGAGCGCTCCTCCAGGCGGGCGCGGGTGCGGCCGACCGCGCCCGCGGCGCGCAGGGCGGACATGCCCTGCAGGGCTTCGAGGTAGTCGGCGCCCAGTCCTTCGTACGTGTCCCAGTGTTCCCTGCCTCGGGCGGCGAGGAGCCGGTCCCAGGCGCGGGGACCGACCAGGGCGAGCAGCAGGGCGGGGACGAGGCCGAGCAGCACCGCCGGTTCCACCGCGAGGAGGGCGGCGAGCACCAGGGGCGGCACGGTCAGGGTGATCAGGAGCTGGGGCAGATAGCGGGAGACGTAGGCGTCGACGCCCTCCACGCCGTCGACGAGGGTGGTGCGGACGGCGCCGGCGCGGGCGGTGGTGAGGTGCGCGGGCCCCAATTGGGCGAGGTGGGCGAGGAGTTCGTCCCGCAGCACGACTCTGGCCTCGGCGCCGGCGCGGGTCGCGGTGCGCCGCTGCCAGGTGGCGAGCGCGGCACGGGCGGCGACGACGGCGAGCACCGCGGCGAGCAGCCAGGGCAGCCGGTCCGTGTGCCCGCCGGCCAGTCGGGCGAGGGCGAGGGCGAGCAGGGCCGCCTGCGCCAGATGGGTGAGGGTGACGGCGCCTTGCAGCAGGGTGGCGGCGAGCAGGGGGCGCCGTACGCGGCGTGCGGCGCGGCGCAGCTCGGGGTGGACGATCACGTGGTGTTCTCCTCGTCGGCGTGGAGGGTGCCGAGGGCAAGGCCGTGGACGATCCAGTCCTGGCCGGGTGGGGCGCCGAGCGCGGCGCCGAGGTCCGCCTGCTGCCACGAGCCCACGGGCCGGGCGGCGAGCCCGTGGCGCCGGGCGGTGACGTGGGCGAGGTGGACGGCGAACCCGGCCCGCAGGTGGGTGCGGCGGATGTGCGGCCCGTCGGCGTCCGAGGGGCAGCCGCGGGCGAGCAGGACGGCGCCCGCCTCCGCGATCCACCCCTGCCCCGCGGCCCAGGCGGCGAGCGTCGGCCTGGCCTCCCCGACGGCGTACCGCCGCAGTCCGGTGCCGTCGGCGTCCGGCTCCATCAGCCCCGGCCTCGGCCCGCCGACGGCCACGCACCACCGCAGCTCGCCCCCACCCGCCCGCACCGCGGCGGCGACGACCGCCCCCAGCGCCTCCGCCCCGGGCGCCCCGACCAGCGGCGGCGGGTCGCTGCGCCGGGCGAGGAGCTCCTGGGGAGTGGGGAGGGGTACGGGCCCGGGGTGCGCCGACCGGCGCAGCGGCGGGCCGCCGGACCGGTGCCCCGGCCGGGGCGAGGCGCTCTCGGACTCGCGGCCCGGGTCGTCCACGCAGCCGTGTCCGCGACCGTCCGGCTCGGCCGCGAGGCCGTCCGGGCCGGACGCGAGACCGCCTGGGCCAGGCCGAAGGCCGCCCGGACCGGACGAGGAGCCGTCCGGGTACGCGAGGCCGTCGAGACGGGAGGTCGAGCCGAGGGACCTGCCGCCCCGGCCGGGCGCGGGTGCGGCCGACGCAGGGGCAGTGCCCGGCACGGCGACGTCGTGGCCCGGCGGCGGGATGTGTACGGCGGCGAGGGGGCGTTCCGTGCGTCCGTCGAGTCGTGGTTCGGGCTCGCCCGTGTCCAGCGCGCGGGCGGCGAGGAAGAGGGCCGCGGCGGCGTGGCCGGTGTCGAGGAGGAGGAGCGGGAGGGCGCGGTGCCCGTAGTGGGAGGCCGTACGACGGGGGGTGACGGTCAGTTCGGCGGTGACGCCCGGGAGCGTGCCGTCCGGCCGCGGGCCGAGGCGGTGGACGCGGTGGCGCAGCGGGTCGTAGCCGTAGCGGCCGGGCGGCAGGGAGCAGCCGGCGCCCACGACCAGTTCGGTGTCCACGGGGTGCAGCGCACCGGCGGAAGCGGCGGGCCGCAGCCGGCCGGAGGCGTCCGAGGCCGCCAGGGAGAGGCGGAGCAGCGCCCGGAGGTCGAGGTCGCCCGGGCCGGCGTCCGGGATCGGGTGCGACGGCCCGGGCCAGGCCCGGACGGCCCGCCCGGCGGGTGTGTCCGGGCCGGGGCGCCGCGGGGAGCGGGCCAGGGCGAGAGCGGCGGCGAGGTCCGTCGGGCGGTCCTCATCGAGGTGGTCCACGGTCGTCCTCACATGTGCGGCGGAGGCGCCAGCGTGAAATCCTCGGGGGCGCCGGACACCTCCGTGCGCCAGCCGCGCCGTACGGCCGCCTCGGCGAGCCGTGGGCAGCCGAAGTAGCCGAAGGCGGCGGGTGCGTTGGGGAGGAGTCCGGAGACGAGAACCCGGGCCACCCGCAGGGACGTCTCGGCGACGTCCTCGGTGGTGAGGTCGAAGGTCATGACACGGTGGCCGTCCGCGTGCAGCGCGCGCTCCAGCCGCTCGCGGCTGCCCGGCTCGACGACCTCGACGGACACGGTCCCGTGGGCGGGTTCGGTGAAGCGCCGGGCCTCGGCGGCCATCCGCGGGTCCAGCCACACCTGCACGTGCGCGCCCAGGTCCCGTACGTGCTCGAACCGCTCGCCGCACGCGTCGAGATAGCGGCCGTCGGCACGGTGCTCCAGGTAGAGCCCTCGGGCGAGCAGGCCGGCCTCGACGGCCTGGAAGACCCAGCCGTCCGGGTCGGTCAGGCCCTGGGTGAAGACCCAGGTGTGGACGGCTTCGAGCACCGCCTTGCGCGCGGCCTCGGCCGGGTCGTACTTGCAGGCGAACCCGGCCGCGTACAGCCCGAGGCGCGGGTCGTGGACGAGGGCGGCCATGCAGGGGGCGAACTCCGACGGCATCTCGACGAGGTGGACCTCGAGCGCGGATCCGGCCAGGTCGTCCATGAGTCCGGGCACACTGGCCGGGTCGATGCCGCGGGTGGGTCCGTCGAGGTGCCACCACAGTTCCAGGGCGTCGCGTTCGACGATCTCCAGCAGGCCGCGTTCGACGGCGTCGTCGAGTCCCTGCCCGGTGGCGATGCCCGCGTAGTTGAGGTGGTGGGTACGGGGCAGCTCACGCAGCTCGCCCTGACGCCAGTTGAGGTGGGTGAGGGCGACGGGCGCCCAGACCTCCGTCGTCCCTCCGTCCGGCAGCCGCTCGGTGCCGCGCGTCCACAGGGACGGGGTGTCGGCGGTGAGCCGGCGGTAGGGGAACTTCTCCTGGTCGTACTGCCAGGGCGCGTACGTGGGCAGGTCGCCGGGGCCGTAGAGCCGCAGGCCCTTTTCGGCCAGTTCGGCGGCGGTGGCGCGGAGCGGGCTGTCGGGGTGGCCGGGCGGCGGCACGCGGTTGCCGCAGTACCGTTCCACGCCCTCGGCTATCGCGGCGATCCGGGCCTGTTCGGGGTCGCCGAAGGTGGTGCCGAGGGAGACCCGGTCGGCGGGCCACAGACCGAGTCTGCGGGCGTCGGAGATCTCGGCGGTGAGCGCGGTGTAGCGGGGCGGGGCGCCCGCGGGGTGCTCGACGGGCTTGACCTTGCGGACGATGCCGCAGACGGGGTCGACGAGTGCTTCCAGCGGCAGCGCCGTCATCGCAGGATCTCCTTGGCGGGATCGGTGGGCATGGGTCGGGACGGGAGGACGGGCAGGGTCAGCGTCACGCTCTCCGGGTCGACCTCCCGCCGGGAGGCGAGCAGCCGGTCGGCCGTGATCGGGTCCTCCCCGGTGTGGGGGTTGCGGGCGTGGGCCGGGAAGTGGTGTCCGGCGATCTCGAGCCGCAGCCTCGTTCCGGCCCGCAGCCGGCGCGCGAGGTGTCCGAGCTCGATGGTGAATTCCGCTCCGTGAGAAAGAAATCGGCGAGGAACCTCGACCGGACGGTCGTGGTGCTCGTCCCGTTGCGCACGCGGCTCGGCCGACGGCGCCCGCCCGGCCGGTTCCTCGCGGCGCAGGACGCCGACGGCGAGCCGTTCGGCGCCCCCTTCCGGTGTGAGGGCCACGAGACGGGCGGCCCAGTCGGCGGACGGGGTGTCGGCGGTGGCGCGCAGCCGGACCCGTACGGGTCCGACGACGTCGAGCGGGCGCGGCAACGGCGCGGTGACCAGCACGCAGCGGTCGGCGGCGGCTCCGGTGGACGCAGCGGGCGCCGAGGCCACGGTGAGGTCGTCGGAGCGCACCGGGCGGTCGGGGTCGGCGGTGAAGACGGCGCCGTGCAGCAGCCGCAGGCGCTGCGGGCGCGGTTCGCCCTCGGTGCCGGCGGGGAGCCACAGGTCGGCGTCGCCCAGCGCCAGCGCGCCGTGGCAGCCGGGCGCGAGGTCGCCGGCCAGGGCGCGGTGGGCCCATCGCGCGTACAGCTCGCCGAGGACCATCCGGTGCGCGGGGCCGGCGTCGGGGCCGGGCGCGGCGACGAGGCCGTGCCCCCAGGGGCCGAGCAGCAGGCGCGCCGAGGGGCCGCCCCAGGTGCGCCACAACGCGAGGGTGTCCTCGGTGAAGTGGTCGTGGTGGCCGCCGACCGCGAGCAGCGGCATGCCCGCGTGCGCGGCCCGTGCGGCGAGCCGGCCGCGTCCCCGCTGCCGCCACAGGCCCGGCCAGGAGGGCAGGCCGCGGCCGAGGCGTCGGGGCAGGCCGGTGAGCGGCAGGTGGGCGAGCAGGCCGGGGTCGTCGGCGAGGGCCTTGCGCAGCGCGTCCTCGTCGGAGTCCCGCCGGTCGCCGTGGGCGGCCCACCAGCCGGCGCGGGCCGACAGCCGTTCCACGCCGGAGGGTTCGCGTGCCGTCTCGGCGCTGCCGAGCGCGGGCACGGCGACGATGACGCCGTGCGGTGGGGCGTCTCCGTGCGCTTCGAGTGCGAGGGCGAGAACGAGGGCGCAGTGGGCGGCGTACGAGGCGCCGACGGCGACGAACCGTCCGTCGCTCCACGGCTGTCGCCGGATCCATCGGGCCGTCATCGCGCCGTCGGCGGCCTCGTTCTCGTACGGGCGCCACTCCCCCGGTGACGCGTGTCTGCCCCGCACGTCCTGGACGACGGCGGCGAAGCCACGGCGGGCCCAGCCGCGGGCCTCGGCCAGGTGGCGGGTGCGGTCGTAGGGGGTGCGGATGAGGACGGCGGGGAAGGGGCCGACGCCGTCGGGGAGACAGACGTCCGTGGCGAGTTCCGTGGCGGGCCCTTCGACGAGTGCGGTGGTGCGGGGCACCGCGGAGGCCGAGGACGTCATCCGGCCTTCCTCGGCATCGGTGCGACGTCGGGCACCGGCAGGACGGGGTGTTCGGTGACGGTCAGCGTGCGCAGGTCCACGCGCCGGAGCCGGCGTCGGGCCGGGAAGCCGGCCGTGTCGGGGGCGCCGGTGGCCCAGCGGGCGAGGTCGTCGGCGAGGAGGGCGGCGAGCAGCGCGGCGGCCGGCACGGTGAGCCGGACCGGTGCGCCGGACGTGCGGGGCCCGCTCCAGTAGGCGGCCAGCTCGCGGTGGGCGGGCGTGGCGGCCAGGCGACGGGACCGGATGTGGGCGGAGGTGACGTCTCCGGGAGCGGCGGCGAGGGGCTCGACGTACGCCTGCCAGCCCTCGCGGTGGCAGCGCAGCCAGGCGACGCCGTGCTCGGGCAGTCGGTCGGCGGCCTCCCACAGCCCGTCGGGCACGGGTCCGTCGAGGCACCAGACGACGGCGGCGGGGTTTCCGTCGAGCAGGTCCCCGAGGTCCGGCGCCGATACGGCGGTCCCGGTCGGGATCGGCGTCGACGTGCCGGGCTCCCGCGCCGGAGCCGCCCCCGGCGCGACGGCTGTCGTCCGCGGTTCCGCGCCCAGGGCCGCCAGCTGCGCGGCCAGGGGGGCGGTCAGGACCGGGTCGCCGAGGAGCCGGATGTCGCGGCGGGCCGCGGGCCACTCCGGGAGCCCGGTCCCGTCGTCCTCCAGATAGCCGGCCGCCTCGAAGGCCCTCATGACACGGTCGAGTTCCTCGCCGGAACCGGCGGCCGGCCCGGCGGCGGGCCCGGCATCGGCGTCGGCGTCGGCGTCGGGCGCCGCGTCGGCCGGGGCGGCCGGGGCGGCGCCGGAGAGCAGGGCGAGCAGGGCGTTCTCGTCCGCGTCGCGGGTCCTGACGCCGAGGAACTCCCCTTCGGTGGTGCGGACGGCGAGACCTCGCCCGGGCACGGCGACGACTTCGACACCGGGTACGAGCCGGCTGCGGGACACGACGATCCTCCTGACGACGGAGCTGGGGATGGGCGTGGGCCCGCCCGGAAGGCAACGGGCGGGCCCACGTCGAGGGTGCGAGGCCCTCGCTTACTCCTCGTTGTCCTCGAAGGGGTTCTCGACGAGGGCGTTGGAGTGGGAAGCCGAGTCGTGGGCCAGCTGGCCGGGGTCGGCGATCGGGGCGAAGATCTGCTCGTTGTCCATGAACTCTCCTTGTTCATAAGGGAGATACGGCGTTCGGATGAGCGCCGCGGTCGACACTAATGGAACTGATTTTCATTTTCTAGTACTGGCTCGTCGTCCAGGGGGTGATCTGGGTAACACACCGGCCAGCCGCCCTCGGGGTCCCGGCCGACCCGGCCGGCCACCTTCAGCACATCCGCGAGCAGACCGGGCGTGACGACCTCCTTCGGCGCCCCGTCGGCCACCACGCGGCCTTCGCGCAGCGCGACGATGCGCTCGGCGAACCGGGCGGCGTGGGCCAGGTCGTGCAGCACCATCACCACGGTGAGCCCGCGTTCCTCCCGCAGCCGGACCACCGTCCGCAGCACGTCGAGCTGGTGGTGCAGATCGAGATACGTGGTCGGCTCGTCGAGCAGCAGGACGCGGGTGTCCTGGGCGAGCGCCATCGCGAGGCGCACCCGCTGCCGCTCGCCCCCGGACAGCGCGTCGACGTCCCGGTCGGCCCACCCCTGCACCCCGACGTCCCGCAGCGCCCGGCGTACGACCGGATCGTCGCCCTCGCGCAGCATGCCCAGCGGGCCGCGCGCCGCGTAGCGCCCCTGCCGCACCAGGTGACGTACCGTCATGCCCGGGACCGACGGCGCCGATTGGTGCAGCAGCGCCACGCGGGCGGCCGTCGCGCGCCGGGAGAGCCCGGCGAGGTCGTCCGCGCCCAGCAGCACCCGCCCCCGGTCCGGCCGGAGCAGCCCGGCCGCCAGCCTCAGCAGGGTCGACTTGCCGCAGCCGTTGAGGCCGATCAGCGCGGTCAGTTCGCCCGGCCGTACGGTCAGGTCGACGCCCCGCAGCACGGGCCGGGCGGGGTAGCCGAAGTGGACCCCCTCGACGTGGATTCCCAGGGGCGTCCCCATGGACTCGGTCATGCTCTGTCCTCCGTCGGCTTCAGAACGTTCGGCTCGGCGCACGGCGCACCACGACCAGCAGCAGGGCGGCGCCGAGACAGGCGGTGAGCGCCCCGACCGGGAGCGTGAGGCTCCCGGACTCCAGCGCCCCGGTCAGCAGCCGCGAGGACAGCTGCGCCACGGCGTCCGCCCCGCACACCACGACCGCGCCCAGCAGGGCGGCGCCCGGGAGGCTCGCCCGCAGGTCCGCGCCGAAGACGGCCAGGGCCAGATGCGGTACGAGGAGACCCACGAAGCCCAGCGCCCCGACGGCCGCCACCGCGCCCGCCGTCAGCGCCACCGCGCACATCAGGGCGAGGGTGCGGGCCCGCCGGGCGGAGAGGCCGGCGGCGAGGGCAGTCTCGTCGCCGCAGCGCAGCAGGGTCAGCGGCCCGGCCATCAGCCAGGCCGCGGCCCCCCAGACCAGTGCCCAGGGCCACAGCAGGTGCCAGTGCGCCCAGACCCGGCCCTCCGTGGTGCCCACCAACCACTGGACGACACTGCCCAGTTCGCCCGGTTCGACGAGCAGCACCATCGCGGTGAGTCCGCCGAGGACCGCCGACACCAGCACGCCGTGCACGGCGGTCCGGGTGGGATCGCCTCCGGCGCGGCCGGCGAGCAGCCACAGCAGCAGCGCTCCGGCGCACCCTCCCGCGCAGGCGGCGAGGACCACGGCCAGCGGCGAGTCCCACCCGGCGAGCCCCAGCGCCGTCGCGGTGACGGCGCCGAGGACCGCTCCGGGTGTCACGCCCGTGACCTCGGGCCCGGCGAGCGGATTGCGCAGCGCGGACTGCAGGACCAGCCCGGCCACGGCGAGGCACGCGCCCGCCCCGAGGGCCACCAGCGCGCGGGGTACGCGCAGTTGGAGCAGGATGTGCCGTTCGGTCGGGTCGCCGCTGCCCCCCAGCACGTCCCAGACGGCACCCGGGGACATCCCGCGTCCGGCCACCAGTTCCCCACCGGCGCACACGACGGCAAGGACCGCAAGGACCGCGAAACGTCGCTTCACCGCGTCTCCTCTCCCACGGTCTCGGGCCGATGCCCGGTCGCCGTCGTACGACGGCCCCCAGCGCCCCGACCGCCCCGGCGGCCCGACCGCATCAGGGCGATCCCGGCGGGCACTCCCAGCAGGGCCGTCCAGGCGCCCGCCGGCGTCTCCACGGGCGCCAGCGCGAGCCGGGCGGGGACGTCGGCGACCGTCACGACGACGGCACCCCACACGGCGGACCACGGCAGCCAACGCACCGCCCCGGAAGCCGGGTCGAACCACCGGGCCAGGTGCGGGGCGAGGAAACCCACCCAGGCGACGGGCCCGCACACGGCCGTCACGGGCGCGATCAGCACGACGGCGACGGCCAGCGCGGCCAGCCGCGCCCGCTGGGCGCGAACGCCCAGCGCCTCGGCGTCCTCGTCGCCCAGCCGCATCACCGAGAGCACCGGCGCGCACAGCACGAGGGCGGGCGCGGCGACGAGCAGCCACGGCCAGAGCCCGGTGACGTCCTCCCAGGTCCGGGCGGAGAGGGAGCCCAGGAGGTAGCGGTAGATGAGCTGGAGGTCGAGCTGGTCGGCCATGACCATCAGGACGAGCAGCGCGGCCTGCAGCGCGGCCGCGACCGCGGCGCCGGTCAGCAGGACGGCGGACGGGCTGCGGCCCAGCCCGGCCGCGAGCAGGGTCAGTCCGCCGCCGAGCACGGCCCCGCCGAGGGCAAGCAGCGGCTGGACCACGGCCGGCAGGGACAGGGCGAGCACCAGCGGCGCGGCCACGCCCAGCGCCGCCCCCGACGAGACGCCCAGCATCTCCGGCACCGCCAGGGGGTTGCGCAGCGCCTCCTGGAGCACGAGCCCCGCCGCGCCCAGGCAGGCCCCGGCGATCAGCGCCAGCACCAGCCGGGGGATGCGGAGTTCGGTGACGACGATCCCGGCGAGCGTGGCGTCCCCGTCCAGGACCGCGCCGGCGAGCCGGTGCGGCGGGACGTGGGGGGTGCCGAGGCCGAGGGCGCAGAACGCCGCGGCGACCAGCACCGCGACCGCCAGGAGGGGCTGCCAGAACGGCCTGCTCACCGCAGCGCGGCCGTGGCCTCGTCGAGGACGATGCCCAGCGAGCGGGTGCCGCGCCCCTTGGCCCACACCTCCGGGTTCACCTCGTGGACGTCACCGTTCTTCACGGCCGGGATCTTGCTCCACAGGGGGTTCTTCGCGAGCTTCTCGGAGAGCTTGCCGTCGGCGTCGCCGAAGCTCATCGTCTCGACGAACAGCACGTCGACGTCGCGGGCGAGGATCTCCTCCAGGCTGTAACTGCCCTCCACTCCCCGGGACTTCCACGGGTAGTCGGCGATCTTCGGGAACAGGCTGGCGGTCACGTCGCCCTCAGGGGTGGCGACGCCGAAGTTCTCGTCGCTGCCGTAGATGATGAGGGCGGTCTTGTCGCTCGGGGTCCTCTCGGCCTCGGCGAGCTTGGTGCGGAAGGTCCGCTCGGCCTTCTCGCCCTCGGCGGTGCGGCCGGTGAGGGCGGCGGTGTCGCGCAGATAGCCCACGCTGTCCTCCCACGTCTCGGGCTGCATGGCCCAGAACGTGGTGGCGCCCTTCAGGGCGGGGGCGAGCTTGCCGTGGGTGTCGCCGAGGCCGATCACGAGATCGGGCTTGTGGGAGAGGATCGCCTCCACCTCGGGGGCGATGAACCCGCCGGGGACGACCGGCACCTTGGCGGCCTTGTCCTTGCCGAGGAAGCCGGGGTGGGCGAGCAGGGCGTTGTTGGTGGCCGTCGGGACGATGCCGAGCTCGGTCAGGATGTCGTCGCAGAGCGCGAACAGGCAGACGATCCGCTGCGGCTTCTTCTCCAGGGTTATCCGGACGCCGTTGACGTCGGTCAGGTCCGTCGCCGCCTTGATGGGCTCGACGGTGACCTCGGTCCTCGCGGTGGGCTTGGCCTCGTCCTCGGCGGGCGTGGCGGCGGGCGAGCCGCAGCCGACCAGGACGGAACCCACCAGCGCCGCGGTGAGCCAACTACGGACGGATCTCGACGGTGCGCGCAGCATCGCTGCCCTCGCTTCTTCTCGGGGAACCGGAACGCACCGAAGATACATGATAATCATTTTCAACAGATCGGCTGTCAGATCGACCGTCGAATCGACTTCCGGAGGCCCTCGTGACCGCTGCGGTTCCCGCTCCCGTGCTGCTCGTCTCCGACCACATGGAGGGGGCTGTGCACGTCCTGACCGTGCCCGACGGCACCGTCACCGGGCGCCTGTCCGGACGCCATCTCTCCGAGCACGCGGGGATACTGGCGCTGCCTGGCGGGCGGGTGGCCTGCGTCGACGACCGCCGTGGAGAGCTCCTGGTCCTCGACCCCTTCGGCGACGCGCTCGTGGAACGCACCGTCCCGGTCGCCGTACCGGCCGAGCATCTGGCCTGCGATCCGTCCGGCCGCCTGCTGGCCGTCACGACCGGCCTGGGCAGGAACACGGAGCCGTGGTCGGACCTGCTGACGGTCGTCGACCTCGACACCGGCGAGACCGCACGGGTGCGCACCCGGGTCGGCGAGCCGGGAGTGACGGTGCTGGGCGGCGGCGAGCCGCTCGTCGTGCTGCGGCACCGCGAACCCGGCGCGCTGGCCGTCCACCGGTTCGCGGACCTCCTCGCGGCTCCGCCCGGCTGCCCCGCCGTCACCCCTCACGCGCTCCTGCCGCTGCCGGACGACGGGCACGGGGACGCGCAGGACCCCGGCTGGGGGCGGGTGTTCGCGGCGACGGGCGAGGGCGTGCACACGGCCCGCAGGAAGGGCGACGCGCTCGTGGCCGAGACGGTGATCCCGTGGGAGTCGCCCGCCCGGGGCTGGTACCTCCGCCTCGACACCCGCCGGCGGGCCCTCTGGAGCACCCTGCGGGGCGGTGATCCGGACCCGCTGCGCTGGCCGGACTGGACCAACCAGGCGTGGCGCCACGACCTGGAGACGGGCCGGACGACCCGCACCGACCTCGGCCCCGGACTGGTCTTCCGGCTCGCCCTCGCCCGGCACCACACCGCCTTCACCCGCGTCCACCCCGACGGCGACGAGCTGGTGCTCCTGGACAACGACGACACCGACGGCACCCACGACACCGACGGCACCCCGCGCCGCGTCCCGCTGCCCGCCATGGACGGCGCGCCGCGCCGCGGCGGCACCCCTTGGGAGGGCGTCCAACGCCGCGCGGTGGCCGCCTCACCGGCCTGCGACTGGGTGGCCGTCACCCGCGGCGGCCACTGCGAGGTCCACCTCGTCGACGCGAGGACGGGCCACGAGACGGGCCGCGCCCGGGTGGCGACGCCCCTGCACCACGGCGGCCATCTGGCGCTGATCGCCCGGGGTGACGGCGCCGACGGCGACCCCGTCGGCCGTTGACGGCTTCCGGGGCGAGGAGCCCGACCCGTACGGACGACGCCACCCGGGATCACCCGGGATCACCCCGCATGACCTACCGGGGAGCGCCGCCGAGCAGCCGTACGGCCTCCACGATCAGCTCCCAGAAGGCGTCCGTGTCGACCTCCATGCCGACCTCGGTCTCGGCGGGCAGGCCCGTCACGCCGTCCAGGTCGACCACCGTCGCGCCCCGTGTGTACGTGCCCCGCAGCTCCACCCGCACCGCCGCCCGGACCAGGCTGACCAGCGAGGGGTTGATCAGGTGGGCGACGGTGAGCGGGTCGTGCAGCGGGGGTGCGTCGAAGCCGTAGACCTCGCGGTAGGTGGAGGCGAAGTAGGTGAGCAGGTCGACGCAGAGCCGGCTGAGCGGGGTGCCGAGCGCGGCGATCCGGGCGACGACCTCGGGCGTGGCCCGCACCTGGTGGGTGGCGTTGAGGCCGAACATCGTCACCGGCAGCCCGCTGCCGAGGACGATGTCCGCGGCCTCCGGGTCGCAGAGGATGTTGAACTCCGCCGCGGGCGTGGTGTTGCCGCGCGCCGCCGAGCCGCCCATGAGGACGATCCGCTCGATCCGCGCGGCGAGTTCGGGGTGGGCGAGCAGGAAGGCCGCGACGTTGGTGAGCGGTCCGGTCGGGACGAGCGTGACCGGCGCCGGGTGCGCGAGGAGGGTGTCCCGCAACAGGGTGAGCGCGTCGCGCGGGTCCTGCGGGACGTCCGGCTCGCCCTCGCCGAAACCGGGCCCGTCCAGGCCGGAGCCGCCGTGGATGTTCTCCGCGATCCGGCGCGGTCCGTGCAGCGGCCGGTCCCGGCCCGCGGCGATCGGTACGCCCCGGATCCCGGCCACCGCGCACACCCGGCGCGCGTTGAGCGTGGTCTTCTCCACCGTCTGGTTGCCCGCGACGGTGGTGATCGCGAGCAGCTCGATCGCGGGGTGCGCGGCGGCGAGCAGGATGTTGAAGGCGTCGTCGTGACCGGGATCGCAGTCGAGAATCACAGGGACCGGCATGGCCTCACCGTGCCACACCCGGGCCGCCGGGCGAAGCAGGCCGCGGACCCGCGCCGCGCGGGCCCCGTCCGCCTCGGCGGACGGCCCGGCTCATGGTGCCCAGTACCGCTCCAGCGCTCCCTCCCGGTACGGGGCCGGGCTCACGCTCAGTTCACCGGCGAAGGGGCGGTCCAGGACGAAGACCAGGAGGAGGCTGAAGCCGATGAGGGCGGCGACCGAGGCGACGAAGAGGAGCTGGATGGGCAGCTTGCGCATGCCGTACAGGAAGGTGAGCGGGATCAGGACGAGCGCTCCGCCGAAGGCGAGGGCCTGGAGGAGCGGCGGCAGTTCCTGCTCGGCCATGGTCAGCCGGGCACGGCGCTGCGAGGCGAGGTCGTCGAGGTGGCCGACGGCCCGCTCGTAGAAGACCTCCTCGCGCGCGGTCCTCGGCTCGTACGACTGGAGCACGTCGTAGACGGACTGCAGCCGGGCCGCGGTCGCTCCGTGGGCCGGCTGCCCGGCGCGCATCCTGGGCCACTGGTCCTCGACGACCGCGTGGACGTAGCCGCTCAGGGCGGTGTCGAGGCGGGCGCGGACCGGCGGCGGGAAGGCGGCGGCGTCCCGGGCGATGAGCGCCATGTCGGTGGCCTCGGTGGCCACGATGGTCTGGGTGTTCTCCAGCTGCGTCCAGAGGGTGACGATGACGAACGCGAGGATGATCCCGTAGATCGCGCCGAACATCCCCAGCGTCACCCCGACCATGTCGTTGTGCTCCCCCTCCGCCAGGGACGGGTGTCTGCGCCGGAGCAGCAGACTGCCGGTCACCGCGAGGACGACGGTGCCGCCCACGGTGATCACGGCCAGGGTGAAGGTGCTGAAGTGGTTGAGCAGCCAGAGCGACATGTGCGGGGAGTCTAGGCAGGGGGCGCGCGGCCGAGAGCCGTCGCCCGCGGTGGCGCGGGAGCTCGCGCGGGGGCGTGGGGGCGGGTGTACGGGGCGATGGCCTGCGCCGTGCGGGCCCGCGCGACGGCGCTTCGGGTTCACACGATCGAGTGAGGGGTGTTCCGGCCAGGACCGGCGCGCGGCGCACGTGGCGCCGGGGACGCGTCTTGCCTTCGCGTGCACTCCAACGCCTAGCGTGCGGGGCGGTCGGAGACGACGCCGACGGACATGACGACGAGGGCGAGGGGGACGGACGTGAAGCAGGTCGAACTGGGCCGCACCGGAGAGCGGGTGAGCCAGGTGGGGCTCGGCTGCATGCTGATGGGCACGACGACGGACGAGGAGACGTCGGTCGGGATGCTCGACCGGTTCACCGAGGCGGGCGGGACGTTCCTGGACACCGCCAACTGCTACTGCTGGTGGGACCGGCCGGGCAGCGACGGCGGCGAGAGCGAGGCGCTGCTCGGGCGGTGGATGGCCCGGGGCGGGCGACGGGACCGGGTGTTCCTGGCCACCAAGGCGGCCGGGATGGTCGTGAACGCCGAGGAGGCGCGGCATGAAGGCGGCGGGGCCGACTGGAGCCGGGCGCGGTTCGACGGGGCCGGGGCGGCGACCCTTCGGGCGTCCGTCGACGCCAGTCTGCGGCGGCTCGGCACCGACCACGTCGACCTCTACTACATCCACGTGGACGACCGGGCGACCCCCCTGGAGGAGACGCTGGAGGCGCTGGCCGGGATCGTGCGGTCCGGGAAGGCCCGGTACATCGGCTGGTCCAACGTCCGCACCTGGCGCATGGAGCGCATCCGCGCGCTGTGCGAGCGGTACGGCTGGCCGGCGCCCGTCGCCCTCCAGCAGCAGCACTCCTATCTGCGGCCCCGCACGGGCCTCGACGTGGCGTCGGTCGTGGACCACGAGCAGCTGGACTATCTGCGCGCCCACGAGGACCTGAGCCTCGTGGCGTACTCGCCGATCCTGCGCGGCATCTACGACGACGCGGCCAAGCGGCGGGACCACTGGATGATGGAGCGGTACGCGGGACCGGACGCCGACGCCCGGCTCCGGGTGCTCGGCGAGGTGGCGGCCGAGCTCGGGGTGACGCCCAACCAGCTGGTGCTGGCCTGGCTGCTGCACCAGACCTCGCCCCGGACGATTCCGCTGATCGGCCCGCGCACCCTGGAGCAGTACGAGGCGTCGCTGCCCGCCCTCGACCTCGTCCTCTCGCCCGCACACCTGGACCGCCTGGACGCCGCCGGAGCATGACGACACGTCAGGAGGAGGCTCAGGCCTCCTCGTCCGCCGGCCACGACCAGGGCGCGGCGGGGCGGCCGCCCGGATCCACGCCGTACGGCAGATACGGCTCGACGGGCAGGCGACCGGCGGCCCTGGCCCAGCGGGCGAACGTCTCCGCCTGCGGCGACCCGGCCTTGCGCAGGGCGGTCAGGAGCGGCTCGTCGTCGGCGTCCGCGGCCCCGCCCCGGTCGATCCGCGCCAGCGGGTCGCGGCGCAGGAGCTGCTCGACGGCCTCGCCCGCGCCCGCCGCGAGGAACGCCTCGATCAGCCGGGCGACGCCGATGCGGCTGGTGAGCGACGCACCGGCGGCGGCGCGCCGGATCAGGGCGGCGCGCGGTGCGGACAGGCCGTGCTCGGTCATGATGCCGAGCAGCTCCGCGATGCCGTAGGTGTGGGCGAGGTCGATGCCGGCGGCGGCGCGGTCGGCGAAGGCGCGTGCGTGAGCGGCTGCCTTCGGACCCGCCGTGCACAGGGTGCCGAGCAGGCTGGTCAGCGCGTGCCAGTCCGCGTATCCGTCGGCCGGGTCGAGTCGGTCCACGAGCCCCCGGTCGAGCAGGAGCACCAGCGCCTCGGACGCGCCGGCCGCCTGGAAGGACCAGAGCAGGTAGTCCGTGAGGTCCAGGTCCGGGAAGTCCCGGTCGGGGAAGGGCAGGTCGGGGGAATCCGGGTCCGGGGGGTCCGAGTCCGGGGGGTCCGAGTCCGCGCCGGCCACGTGGCGGGCGATGTGGCCGGCCAGTCCGGTGGCGGCGTCACGGGCGCCGGCGTCGGACAGGTGGTCGACCACGAAGACCGCGTTCTCGGGCGGGCGGTGTGCCCTCGCGCGCTCCAGCAGGGGGGCGATGCCCCGCTGCCCTCCCGTCTCCCACAGCACGTCGACGACCTCGCCGACGAAGTCCGGGTCGGTGATGTCCACATCGGAGACGACGCACGCCGCCAGGGCGTCGTACTCGGCCGACGCACCCGTCCTGAGCAGTGTCCTCAGGAGGGGTGTCAGTTCCGCCGGGTCGTCGTAGTCCACCTCGGCCATCGGCGTGCGGGCCAGGAGCAGCCGTGCGTTCTCCGTCCGGCCCGTGGAGTGGAACAGGTCGAGGAGCGTCGCCACCGCGCTCGGGGAGTCGTTGCGCATCCCCGCCGCGAGACGGTCGGCGAGGATCCCGAACTCCGCGTCCGCTCGCATAGTGTGAAACTCCGTCAGCAGCTCGCAGAGCAAGAACTCGAGTTCGTAGAAGTCCGGGTCGCCGACCACATCGACGTGCCGGGCCGGTGAGCGGCCGAGCAGGGTCCGTACGCCCTCGTCGTCCCCGGCCTGCCGGAGCACCCGGAGCAGGCTGAGGACGACATCGGCATGGCCGAGCCCGACGCGCGCGGCGGGGTCGAGGGCGATCAGGGCGCGCACGGCCTGTTCGACGCCGTCCCGCCACAACCGCTCCATCAGTACGGGCAGTTCATCGGGATCCTGGTCCGGCGCCCCGGCCAGGACGCGGGCGACCAGGGTGGCCGTGGCGTCGGGCACGTCGGCGGCGGCCAGCGCCGCCATCAGCGGGGCGGCCCGGTAGGCGTCCGTGAGGTCGGCGTGGGCGGCCACGTACCGCGCGGTCGCCCGGAACGCCCCGCGCGGGGCCCTGGTCGCCAGGCGCGAGAGCGCCGAGCCGAGGACGAGGGGATGGGTCCCGGCCAGGACGTCCGCGAGGGAGTCGGCGAGCGACTCCATGAGGGACTCGGTCAGGGAGGCGGCGACGCCGTCAGAGACGCCTTGCTCCGCCAGGAGGTCCACGAAGGCGGCGACGGCCCGCACGTCGCGCGGGTCGACCCGCGCGGCGAGCCGTCGGGCCAGCGCGTCGACGGCCTCCGGGGCTCCGGAAGCCCGCAGCGCCGCGATGAGCCGGGCCACGGCGTCGTCGTCGGACAGGTCCATGTGCACCACGGCCCAGTCGGCGGCCCTGGCGGCGTCGGGATGCCGTGCCGTCCGCTCGACGATCCGCACACAGGCGTCACCGTTGCCCATGAGCGCGGCGCGCCGGTCCAGGCTCAGCGCGTGCCGGAACAGCCCGCGCCTCCAGGCGGCGGACTGGAGCCGGTGCAGGTCCTCGGTGCCCCGGGTGTGCAGGACGAGCGCGTCCCACAGGCTCGCCGGCCCCTCACGGTCACCGTCGGGACGCGCGGCGTGCTGGAGCAGGTAGTCGGAGGGCTCATAGCGGGGAGGTGCCCCGGCTGACGCGCGCAGCGCCCGGAGCGGAGTGAGCGTGCGCCGGATGTCGGCGCGGGAACCGTCCGCGCGCGAGCCGGCCGTCAGGGCCGCCAGTTCGGGTGCGGCCCAGTCGGCACGGGAGGCCCGGTCGTACGGGGCGAGGGCGCCGTCGGCGGCCTCCGCGAGGAGCTGTTCCGGCAGCGGCTCCTGGTGACCGAGCCGGCGGGCGTCGAGTGCGGCGGTGACCAGGGCGTGCTCGCGGGGAGTGAAGTGGCCGCCGGGGCCGCTGAGATGGGCGTCGAGCAGTTCGGGCCCGCCGCTGAGGTGCTGGACGACCCGACCGTCCACCGTGCCCGCGCGGCCGGCCGCCGCCATCCGGGCGTCGTCGCCGGCGCGGGCGAGCTCCTCCCAGCGGGCCAGGTCGTCGGGGGTCAGCCGGCCCGGCACCCGGAAGCGTCGGGCATGGGCGCCGGTCAGCAGGGCCCGGGTGTGCCGGGCCGGGTCGCCGGGCACCCCCTGGGCGGTGAAGTCGCGCCAGTACGGGTCCTCCCAGAGGCCGGCGACGGCGACGACGCCGGGCCGCTGCCGGAGGGCGGTGGTCAACTCGACCGCCGCGGCGTCCCCTTCGCGGTCGAGCAGGATCCGCTGCAGCTCGTTCAGCCACAGCACGCACCCCTCCTCCACCTCGTTCCCGGCGAGCAGGTCGAGCAGGGCGCGGGCGGACGGCGGTCGCAGCAGTCTCCGGTCCGGCGCCACCGCGCGGACCGCCTCGTACATCGCGCGGGTCTTGCCGGTGGACGAGTCGCCGGTCAGCACCGCGAGGACGGAGGGCGCGCTCCCGGCCGCGCCGCCGCTCACGGCGGTCGCGAGGCAGGAGCGCAGGGCGTGGTCGTGGGCGCGGATCAGATACGGGGTGAGGGAGGCGGGCCCGGCGGCAGAAGGGAAGGGCGGAGCGTCGGGGCCCGGAGGCGGCGCCACGGTCACCTCCAGCTGCCAGGGGGTGTGATCGGCCACGGTCGCGTGGTCGGCCTGCCCGGCGGACGCGGGTCCGCCCGCCGCCTCCTGGCGCTCGCGCCGCTGCTCGTCCCGGGCCTTCTCCAGCAGGTTGCGCAGGTGCCGCGTGGACACGGTCTCCCCCGCCCAGTCGGCCCAGAGGGCGGCGAGCGCGACGACCTGGTCGTCACTGCGCGCCTGCGGGATCGAAAGCGCGGACGGCTTCTCGGGCGCCCAGTCGCTGATCCGCTGCCCGGAGAAACCTGAGAGACCGGAGAGACCGGAGAGACCGGAGAAGCCGGACGCCTTCAGCTCGCGCACCACCGCGGCCTGGGAGTCGGGCCGTCCCTGCGCCCTGCGCGCGGACTCCGCCGCCTCGCGCAGTCCGCGCAGGCACTCCCAGAGTCGCTGCCGCGCCGCACCCATCGCGCCGGTGTCCCCCGCCCTCCCGCTCGCCCGTTCCCCCCGGAACGGGCGCTCCGGGCGCCGGTCCCCGACGCCCTGACCAGCAGGATAGTCCGCCGCCCGCCCGGTCCACCCGGCTGTCCCGGCCGGCGGCAGCCCGCGGCCCGAGGCTGAGGACCCGTACCGCACGAGGGAAACGGAGAGGATGCGCATGCGTCGCGACGAGGACCAGCCGGAAGAGCACCGTACGGACCGGGACGAGGAGCGTACGGACCGGGAAGAGGACCCTACGGACCGGGATGAGGAGTGTACGGACCAGGGGGACAGGGGCCCGGACCTGCGCGGGGAGGCGTGGCGGCGGGTCGTGCTCGGCCTGGCGGACGCGGTGGGCCCGCTGCTGATCACGCTGCTGGGATGGTGGCTCCCGCCCCATCCGTAGGGGCCGACGCGGGAACGACAAAGGCGAGGGGGGGTGAACCCTCTCCTCGCCACTCTTAACTTATAGCGCACCGGGGGACTTGCGGCAAGGCCCCCGTGGTGGCTCACAATCGCTCATCTATGAACCTCACCACCAGCGCGTTCGCCCTGTCCAAACACCTCTCCGCCAAGGCCGACCCGGCCCTGATCTCCGCCGACGAGGAGCACTTCGCCGCCGTCGCGCGGAGCCTTCGGGAATCGATCACCGACCTGTCCGACCGCCTCGCCGTCCTGCGCAAGGCGCCGGGCGGCGTCGGCCGCGAGGCGATGGACCGGGACGCCGAGATCCACCGGCTGACCGGGCGCCTGCGTACCCTGCGCCGCTTCGGGCTCGACCTGTGCCTCGGTCGCGTCGTCGGCGCGGACGGCTCCGAGCCGCTCTACATCGGCCGGATCGGCCTCACCGACAGCGAAGGGCGCCGGCTGCTGATCGACTGGCGCTCCCCCGCCGCCGAGCCCTTCTTCGCGGCCACCCACGCCGACCCGATGGGTCTGGCGAGCCGCCGCAGGTACCGCTGGACCGACGGCCGGATCGGCGACTACTGGGACGAGGTGTTCACCGCCGAGGGCCTCGAAGGGCACGCGGCCCTCGACGACCAGTCCGCCTTCATCGCCAGCCTGGGCGGCAACCGGTCGGCCCGGATGCGGGACGTCCTGTCGACCATCCAGGCCGATCAGGACGCGATCATCCGCGCCGGGTCCCGCGGCGCCCTCGTCGTCGACGGCGGCCCCGGTACGGGCAAGACCGTCGTGGCCCTGCACCGCACGGCCCACCTGCTCTACTCCGACCCGCGGCTCGGGCACCGCCGCGGCGGCGTGCTGTTCGTCGGCCCGCACCAGCCGTATCTGGCCTACGTCTCCGACGTGCTCCCCAGCCTCGGCGAGGAGGGCGTGCAGACCTGCACCGTGCGGGACCTCGTACCGGAGGGCGCGACGGCCGGGGTCGAGACCGACCCGGAGGCGGCCCGGCTGAAGTCGACCGCGGACATGGTCCGGACGATCGAGATGGCCGTCCGGTTCTACGAGGAGCCGCCCACCGAGCGCCTGAAGGTCTCGACCCCGTGGGCCGAGGTCCGGATCGGCGCGGACGACTGGGCGGAGGCGTTCGAGGCCGCGGAGGGCGTCCCGCACAACGAGGCGCGCGAACGGATCCGGGAGGAGCTGGGCTCGATCCTCCTCGACCGGCTTGACGGCGTCCTCGACGAGGACGTGTCGGAGGAGGAGTTCACGGCGGAGCTGCTGCGGGACCGGGAGCTGACGCGGACCATCGACGGCGCGTGGCCGCTGATCGAGCCGACCGACCTCGTCGGGGACCTGTGGTCGGTGCCCGCGTATCTGCGGCTGTGCGCTCCCTGGCTCGGCCCCGACCAGGTCCGCAGGCTGCAGCGGGCGGACGCCCAGGCGTGGACGGTGTCCGATCTGCCGCTCCTGGACGCGGCGCGGCAGCGGCTCGGTGACCCCCAGGCGTCGCGGCGCAAGCGGCGGCGCGACGCCGTCGTCGCCGCCGAGCGCGCCCGCATGGCCGACGTCATCGCCGACGTGCTCGCCGCCGACCACGACGGCGACGGCGCGGTGACGATGCTGCACGGCCGGGACCTCCAGGACAGACTGGTCGACGAGGCCGCGCTGCCCGGTGTGGAAGCGGATCTGCTGGCGGGCCCGTTCGCGCACGTCGTGGTGGACGAGGCGCAGGAACTCACCGACGCGGAGTGGCAGATGCTGCTGCTGCGCTGCCCGTCCCGCAGCTTCACGATCGTCGGCGACCGCGCCCAGGCCCGGAACGGCTTCACGGAATCCTGGCGGGAGCGGCTGGAGCGGATCGGGCTCGACCGGATCGAGGTGACCTCCCTGAGCATCAACTACCGTACGCCGGAGGAGGTCATGGCGGAGGCCGAGCCGGCCATCCGGGCCGCGCTGCCGGACGCGAACGTGCCGACGTCCGTGCGCAGCAGCGGCATTCCCGTCGTGCACGGTTCGGTCACGGAGCGGGACGCGATCCTCGACGCCTGGCTGGCCGAGCACTCCGAGGGCATCGCCTGTGTCATCGGCGATCCCGCCTTCCCGGGCACCGACCGAGTGCGGTCGCTGACTCCGGGACTGTCGAAGGGGCTCGAGTTCGACCTGGTCGTCCTCGTCGACCCGGAGAACTTCGGCGAGGGCGTCGAGGGCGCGGTGGACCGCTATGTGGCGATGACCCGCGCCACCCGGCAGCTCGTCGTGCTCAGGAGTTCCTGACGGCTCTCGGCCGTCTCGGCGCCACCGGCGCGGTCATCTCGGCCTCACGGCCGGGGCGACCGTGACCAGGCCCGACTCGTAGGCGATCACGACGAGTTGGGCCCGGTCGCGGGCGCGCAGCTTGGTCATGGCGCGGTTGACGTGGGTCTTCGCCGTGGTCGGGCTGATCACCATGCGGGCCGCGATCTCGTCGTTGGACAGGCCCTGGGCGACCAGGGCCACCGCCTCCCGTTCGCGGTGGGTCAGTTCGTCGAGTTCCGGGGCGGCGCCGAGGACCGTACCGGGCGGCTGGGTGACGTAACGGTGGATCAGCTTGCGGGTGATGGAGGGGGCGAGCAGGGCGTCGCCGCGCGCGGCGACGCGCACCGCGTGCAGGAAGTCCTCCGGCACGATGTCCTTGACGAGGAATCCGGCCGCCCCGGCGCGCAGCGCCTCGAAGACGTACTCGTCGAAGCCGTAGTTGGTGAGGATGACGACGTGGACCCCGGCGAGTGCCGGGTCCGCGGCGATGCGCCGGGTCGCCTCGATGCCGTCGACGAGCGGCATGCGGATGTCGACGAGCGCCACGTCGGGGAGGTGCCGCGCGGCCAGGGCCAGGCCCTCCTGGCCGTCGGCGGCCTCGGCGACCACCTCGATGTCGTCCTCGAGGTCGAGGAGGGCGCGGAACCCGCTGCGGATGAGGGGCTGGTCGTCGACCAGGAGGACACGGATCACGGGGTCTGCTCCACGGGGAGTTCGGCCTGGACGGTGAAGCCGCCCTCGCGGCGCGGTTCGGCTCGCACCCGGCCGCCGAGTGCGGTGACGCGCTCGCGCATGCCGAGCAGTCCCAGGCCGGGCACGGGGGCGGTGCCCGGCGTGTTCCTCCCGTCGTCGTCGACGCGGATCGCCACGGCGTCCGGGCGGCATGCGATGCGGACCGACGCCGTGGTGGCGCCGGCGTGGCGGGCGACGTTGGTGAGCGACTCCTGGACGATCCGGTAGACCGTACGGTCGACCGCGGCCGGCACGTCCTGCCGCGGCCCCTCGATGGTCAGGGTGACGTCCAGGCCCATCCCCTGTGCCCGCGCGACCAGTTCGGGTACGTCGTCGAGACCGCGCGGCGGTGCCGTGTCGTCGTCGCGCAGCGCCTCCAGGGTCGCGCGCAGCTCGCGGCTCGCCTCGCGGCCCGCCGCCTGGATCGCCAGCAGGGCCTCCGGGACCTCCTCGCCGCGCCGCCGGGCCACATGGACGGCGACCTCGGCCTGCACCTTGATGACGGAGATCTGGTGGGTCAGCGCGTCGTGCAGCTCGCGCGCGATGTGCAGCCGCTCCTCGTCGGCGCGGCGCCGGGCCGTCTCCTCCCGGGTGCGTTCGGCCTCGTCCGCCCGTCGTTCGGCCTGGCGCAGGGCCTCGCCCGCGGCGCCCGCCGCGACCAGCCAGGCGATCTCCAGCGCGCCCCGGGCCTGCGCGAACGCCGCACCGGTGTCGTGCCGGCCGGACACCAGGGCCGCGAGCGGGAGCGCGGCCAGCATGGCGACGCTCGCGGCCACCGTGACGGTGCGGTGCCCCGCCCGTACGGCGGCGTACACCGCGAACAGGTAGGCCACGGCGGGCACGTCGAAGCCCGCCGCCTGACAGCCGGCGCCGCAGAGCCCGGTCACGGCCAGCACGGCGAGCGGTGCGCGGCGGCGGGCCACGAGCGCGAGCCCGCCGGCCGCGAGCAGCGCGTATCCCAGCGGGACGAGGCCGGCGGCCGTACCGGAACGCTGCCCGGACATCCCGGTCACCAGCAGCGCGGACGCGACACCGACGGCGATGGCCCAGTCGAGGACGAGGGCCTTGGGCCAGGACCGCCATCGCGAGAGTGACGGCAACAGCGACAGCGACCACGGCCTCTCCGTGGGGCGGCGGTCGGCGGGGCGGTCAGCGGGGCGGTCCGTGCGCGTCCCCGTGGACCTGTCCGACGACAGGTCCGGCGACAGGTCCGGCGACATGTCCGTCGGCCGGTCCGGCGGCCGGGCCCGTGGCTCATCCGTACGCATGCGCGCACCCTAGCCCGGGGTCGGACCCGGGCGAGTCGCCTGTGCGGAGGAGGGTCCGACTACCACGGACGCGGTACACGCCCGGCTCCTGCCGCGGGCGCGGTAGCGGGAAGTGTCCGCGTACGGCGGACGACCGGGAGCGGGGACGGCGGACATGCTCGGAGACGTCCCGCCGCGAGAAGCGGCACGCGCCCCCTTCCGGAGAAGGAGCACCGTCATGTCCCTCCCTTCCGTCCTCGCCCCGGTGCACACGGCCCCCGCGGCCCCCTCGGCGCACCTGCTCGCCGCCGACCTCCTCGCCGCATCCGCCGGGCGGGTGGCCGCCTCCGCATCGGCCCTCGTCGCCCTGGTCGGGCTCGTCGCCGGCGCGCTCGCCCTGGCCCGTGCGACGGGGCGCCTGCGCTCCGGGAACGCGCGGGCCCGGGCCGTGGTCGCCCTCGTGGCCGGTCCGATCGGCGTCGTCGTCGGCGCGGCGGTCGTCCTCACCGCCGAGGGCGGCCTCGGCACCGGAAACGGCCTGGGCGGCGGTGTCGTCGCGGCGCTGCTGGGTCTGGCCGGCCTGACCCTCGGCGGCCTGGCGCTGGCCCGCTCGCCCCGGGCCCGTACGTCCTGAGGGCGGGGTGCCCCTCTTCGCAGATCCGGCGAATGGGATATTCGTCCCGTTCGTTCGGTCGTGGAGGAAGGCGGCACGGTGGGAATCGACGGTACGCGGGACGCGGACGACACCCCGGGGCGAGACGCGGCGGAGACAGGAACGGAGGCGGAGGCGGGGGTAGGGGCAGAGACGGGGGCGAGGGCGGGCACCGGGTGGTTCCGGGCCCTCCTTCACGTGAGCTTCTTCCTGATGCTCGGCTCCTCGCTCGCCCGCTTCCTGATGCGGCACACCGCCGAGGGGATCGCCCCCTGGGTCGTCGCCCTCGCCGTCGCACTGGCCGTCCTGTACCTGGGCGAACCGGCGGCCGGAAGCCGGCCGAGCACCCGCCGGCAGGTCTGGCTCGGGGCGGTGCTCGCGGTCTGGGTCGCGCTCGTCCTCCTCGCGCCCAGCTTCGCCTGGTGCGCGCTGCCCCTCTTCTACCTCAGCCTGCGCACCCTCCGCCCGCCTGCCGCGGCCGTGCTCATCTCCCTGCTCACCGTCGTCGTGGTGGTCGCCCAACTGCGGCTGGCCGGGCGCCTGGAGTTCGACCTGCTCCTCGCCCCGCCCGCCGTCTCCGCCTTCGCGGTCGCGGTCTTCCTGCAGATGGACCGTCAGGCCCGGCGGCAGCGCGAACTGATCGCGGACCTGGTCCGCACCCAGCGGGAACTGGCCGCCACCGAACGCCGGGCAGGGATCCTCGCGGAGCGCCAGCGCCTCTCCATGGAGATCCACGACACCCTGGCACAGGGACTGTCCAGCCAGCAGATGCTGCTCCAGGCCGCCGACCGCACCTGGGAGGTCGACCCGGCCGCCGCGCATGGACACGTGCGCGCCGCGACCGCGATCGCCGAGCACAATCTCACCGAGGCCCGCCGCTTCGTCCAAGACCTCGCCCCGGCCGACCTGGCGGGCGGCGCGGGGCTCGAACAGGCCCTGCGCGCCCTCGCGCGGCGCGAGACCACCGACGGCCTCGACGTGCGCTGCCACGTCGACGGCACCCCCGGCCGGCCGCTGCCCGACCGGGTCCAGTCCGCCCTGGTACGCATCGCCCAGGGCGCCCTCGCCAACGTCCGCGAGCACTCCGGGGCGACCACCGCGGTCCTCACCCTCACCCACCTCGACGACCGGGTCGTCCTGGACATCGCCGACGACGGGCGCGGTTTCGACCCGGCGGCCCCGGAGGCCGTCGCCGCGACGGGCACGCGCGGCCACGGTCTGCCCGCGATCCGCACCCGGGCCCGACAGCTCGGCGGCACCCTCACCGTCGAGTCCGCCCCGGGTGAGGGAACCGTCCTGTCCGTGTCCGTCCCCCTCCCGGGCCTTTCCGGTCCGGCCGCCTGATTCTCCTTGCGCGAAGGGGCAGCCCATCGTGCCCCCGCACCCCCGGAGCCGGCCTGGACAGGGCACGGACGGCCGGCGACGCTGGAGGCGGGGCCCGCCGCGCCCCTGCCGCGGACGTCTTCGGGGAGCTGACGATGAGCGCGTACGAGCACGATCACGACCATGACCACGAGACCGGTCACGCTCACGAGCACCAGGAGCACGGGCCCGATCACGAGCGGGGCGACCGCCCCGGCGCCCCGGACGCGCGGCTCTTCGAGGCGGCGGCGGCCGGCCGTACCGACGTGGTGGGGCCGTCCGGGCTCGGTGTCCTCCAGCGGGCCGTGGGCAACGGGGCCGTCGGGGCGATGGTCCAGCGCAGCCGGAGCGCGGAGCCCGAGGCCGAGCCCGAGAACGGGGCGCGTTCACCGGTTCACGACGTGCTCGCCTCGGGCGGCGGGCAGCCGCTGGACGCCGCCACGCGCGGTGACATGGAGGCCCGTATGGGCGCCGACTTCTCCGACGTACGGATCCACACCGACGCCGCGGCCGACGCCTCCGCGAAGGGCATCGGCGCGCACGCGTACACCGTCGGCAACAACGTGGTGTTCCAGCGGGAGGCGTACGACCCCGCCTCGCCGCAGGGCCGGACGACGCTGGCGCACGAGCTGACCCATGTGATCCAGCAGCGCAGCGGTCCGGTGGAGGGCACGGAGGCACCGGGCGGAATCCGGGTCAGCGACCCCTCGGACCGCTTCGAGCGGGAGGCCGTCGCCAACGCGGACCGCGTCCTCGCCGAACCCGCCCCCATGTCCGCGCCCACCGCCGTCTCCGCGCCCCCGCCCTCCGCCGCCGCGCCCGCCGTCCAGCGCGCGGCGACGGAGGACGAGGACGAACAACCGGCCGACGTCCAGGGCTCGTTCGTGCAACGCGCGACGGAGTCGGGCACCGAGGAGGAAGAGGCCCCGCCCGCGTAGCGCCCCTCAGTCCCTTCAGCCTCCTCAGGGCTTGGTGTTCTGCATCGTGCCGCCGAGGAAGAGGGACTGGGCGCAGCGGCCGGGGGTCGGAGCGTTGACCGGGCGGCCGATCTTGCGGCAGTCGACGGTCATGACCACCCGGCCGCCGGCGGGCACCGTGATCGGCGTGACGAAGTGGTAGTCGGAGTCGCGGAAGTTCTCCAGGGCGAGGCTGAGGACGCGCGAGCCGCGGTTGACCGTGACGACCACCGTGCCCGCGTCGCCCTGCGGGTTCTGGACGACGATGTCGGTGAGCCGGAAGGTCCTGCCGGCCGGGACGGTCAGCGCCGTGCCGCTGCTCGATCCGCCGCCGACCCCGTCCCTGACCTGCACCTGCGCGCTCGTCGGTACGGCGGGCGGGAGCGGCTTGGCGGTGGGCGTCGCGCTCGCCGTGGGGGTGGGGGCGGGGGTCGGAGCCGCGGTGCTGCCGGAGCCGCCGCCGGTCGCCCCGCCGGTCTGGCCGCCGTTCTGCCCACCCGTCTGGCCGCCGGTCTGGCCGCCGGTCTGGCCTCCGCTCCTGCCGGGGCCGGTGGTCGCGGAGGCGATGACCTCGGGGGTGATCGCCTCGCGGGCCGCGGACTTCACGGCCGGCCGGAGCAGCCCGTACCAGAAACCGGTGAGGAGGAGGGCGAGGACGCAGGCGACGATCAGGGCCCGGGGCAGCCAGCGCGGCAGGATGGGTTCCTGCTGGTAGGTGCCGTCGAGTACGACCGGGGCGGCCGGCTCCTCCCCTTCGGGGGCGGGCGGCGCGACGACGGCCTGGAAGGTGTGGACGAGCGGGGTGCCGCGCCAGAGGCGCTTGCCGGGCTTGACGCGCAGTTCGGCGAAGGCCGCCCGGCCCGGTTCGATGTGCAGTTCGGGGCGGGCGAAGGAGATCCGGGCCCGCTCGGTGCCGGAGCGGGCGGCGAGCCCGACGGTGAGCGGGGCGTTGCCCCTGTTGTCGACGGCGACCTTGTGGGCGCCGCGCCGGATGCCGTGCGAGCCGCGGGGCACCAGTTCGGCGGTGACCTCGGTGAACGGCGCGACGGTCACCCGGCCTTCGGGGACGACCGGTTCGGCGTGGTCGCTGGTGGGGGCCACGCGGATGCCGAAGGCGGTCTCGCCGGCGGGCACCGACGGGTCGCGGGGCGGCCGGAAAGTGACGGAGACGGTCTCCGCGCTGCCGGGGTAGAGGGAGAGCGTCGCCGGTTCCACCGTCGTCCAGGCGGCACAGGCGCCGGCCACCTCGAAGCGGTACTCCTCCACGGTGGAGCCGGAGTTGCGCACCTGAAGAGGGAGGCTCGTCTCTTCGCCCGGTACGGCGGTGACGGACGATGCGTCGAGGCTTGCCGTAAGACTCATGGGCGCACCGTAGGGTTCGGGCTCGTCCGAGGCATCGCCGGAGGAGGAACACTTTCGGGCAGATTCCGTGCCCGAAGCAACGATTCAGTTTTGGTGACTGCCTGTCAGGGAATTTTCTGTGCGCCGAACTACAGCTGATGCCAGCGGTGTTGATGCTGCGGCGGATTGCCACGGGGGCATGAGCGTCCCGCGTCGGCACGCCGCTGGCCCGGGGGGAGCAATGACCATGGAACGTACGGCTGTCGCCTTACGCGCACAGGACCCCATCTCGCAGGCGGGGGTGACGAGTCAGTTGCGCGCCCGGCCCGAGATCACCGTGACCGACTGGAGCGAGACCGCCGATCCGGCGCCCGAGGTCGTCGTGCTCGTGGTGGACAGCGTGGACGAGGACGTGCTGCGGCTGCTGCGGCACATCAGGCGCACGAGCACCGCGCGCACGGTGCTGGTGACGACGGACATCGACGAACAGAAGCTGGTGAGCGCGGCGGAGTGCGGGGTCGCCGGGGTGATCCGGCGCTCCGAGGCGACGCCGGAGCACCTGGTGCACGTCATCGGCACGGTGGCGAAGGGCGCCGGCCATCTGCCCTCCGACCTGGTGGGACGCCTGCTGGAGGAGGTCGGCCGGCTCCAGGGCCAGGTGCTCGGCCCGCGCGGGCTGCACTTCACGGGCCTCGCGGCGCGCGAGGTGGACGTGCTGCGGCTGGTGGCGGAGGGCTACGACACGGCGGACATCGCCGCGAAGCTCTCGTACTCCGAGCGCACCATCAAGAACGTGCTGCACGCGGTCATCACCCGGCTCCAGCTGCGCAACCGCTCGCACGCGGTGGCCTACGCCATGCGGCAGGGCCTGATCTGAGCCGTAGTACGAACCGCACAGAGCCGTAGCACGTACCGCACGGAGCCGTCGCAGGAACGCTCCGAGCCGTACGCGGAGGCGGCGGCTGCCCGTTCGGGCACACGTCGCTTCCCCGACGACGGACTCGGCGGACCAGACGGTACGGGGCGGATGCGGGATCCTCGGTCGGTCGGGCGCCACGAGGTCGAGGGGGTCGTGCGGTGGGCTGGTTCCAGTCGTCCGGGGGGACGGGCCGTCGGGCGCGGGGGCGAGCCGCCCTCGCCCTGCTCCTGCTCGCCGCCGGGGCCGTACCGGCGACAACGGCCGCCACGGCCGTCCCCGCCCCGGTGGAGCCGGTGACGCCCGCCGCCGTGTCCCGGGCCCTGGATCCCGGACAGTCGGTCGCCGTCGACAAGCGGGTCGTGACCCCGCCCGTACCGCCCCGGCCGGAGGTGGTGCTCCTCGTGGACGGCACCGGGAGCATGGACCCGGTCATCAGGGACGTACGCCGCGGGCTGCCGGACATCATCGCCAAGGTGCGCTCCGCGCAGTCGGATGCGCGCTTCGCGGTCGCCACCTTCGGCGACCAGCAGGTCGATCCGGGCGCCGGATTCCGCGTCACCGCCGGCCTCACGCAGGACGACGCCCGGTTGCGCGCCGGAGTCGACGCGCTCGGCACCTCGCTCGGCTACGGCAGCATGGGGCCCTCGGAGGACTGGATCAACGGCCTGTGGCAGATCGCGCACGGCGCCGACGGCCAGACGGTCTTCCGGGAGAACTCCAGCCCCGTCGTCGTCCTGGTCAGCGACGCGTCCAGTCACAATCCCAGCAACGGCCACACCATCGAGGACACGATCTTCGCCCTCCAGGACGCGAACGCCCGGGTCCTCGGTGTCGACGTGGACACCCGGGTGGGCGACGGTCTGGACGGCGACGGCTACGCCGGCAATCCCGACCAGATCGAGAACCCGCGGACCACCCCCGGCCAGGCCACCCGCATCATCGAGGCCACCGGCGGCCGGAAGCTGTCCGGGATCGACCCGGACCGGGTCGCCCAGGCCATCGTCGAGAGCCTCGGAAACCTGCCCACCCGGGTCGGCCACCGTCTGCACGCCTGCGATCCCGGCCTCACCGTGACCCTCGACCCGCCCGTCCGCGACGTCGTCAGCGGCGAGACCGCCGCCTTCGCCGAGACGATCACCGTCGCACCGGACGCGCCACAGGGCGCGACCCTCACCTGCACCGTGGAGTTCCTGCTCGGCACCCGGGCACCGGACAGCGCCGCGGTCGGGCCGGCCGCGACCGCCGACCCGGGGTACGAGCAGAAGATCTCGATCACGGTCAACGACGTGTCCGCGCCGGTCGTCACCGTCGACGACCGCACGGTGCGCGCCCGTGACGACGCCGGGACCCGGATCGACTACACCGTGACCGCCGAGGACGCCAACGACGGTCCCCTGACGGCCACGTGCACGCCCGCGTCCGGCTCCGTCTTCCCCGTCGGCACGACCACGGTCACCTGCACCGCCACCGACACGGCCGGGAACACCGGTACGGACACGGCGGTCTTCCGGGTCCTGCCGCCGCCGGTGCCGCCCTCCGCCGACGTGGCCGTGTCCGTGTCCCTCTCCCCCGCCCGTACGTACACGGGCCGGGCGGTCACCGCCCACTACACCCTCACCAACGCGGGCCCGGACACCGCGCAGGCCGTCCTCGCCGATGCGACCTGGCCCTCCGGACCCGGCCGGGCCCTCTCCCGTACCGACCGCTGCACCGCCGCCGCGCCGTGCCGCATCCCGCCCGGCGGCCGGGTGGTGGTGACCCAGACGGCCACGTACCCGCAGGCCGTGTCCGGCATGGTCCGGGTGAGCGTACGCGGCTTCCCGGCCGACCCCGAGCCGGGCGACAACACGGCCACGGCGCCGCTGCGGGTGCTCCAGCCCCGCCTGGAGGTGACGCCCCAGGTGGTGCGGCCGGGCGAGCCCGTGATCGTGCGGGGCACGGACTTCCCGCCGGGTGAACGGGTGCGCCTCGTCTGGTCCGCGGGCCTCACCGCCGACAGCGCCCCGCTCGCGGCGGGCCGGGACGGCCGCTTCGAGGCGCAGGTGCTCGTCCTGCGCAAGGACCGGCTCGGCCCGCGCATGCTGCGGGCGGAGGTCGCGCGTCTCGAACGCCTGGAGCAGCCCGTCCTCGTCGTCCAACGCGCGCTGCAGCCGCCGGACTTCGCGGGGCGGGGGTGACGGGCCGGTGATTCACGAGGTCGACGACGTGCTGCGCGCCCTCATCCGCGCCGAGGTCCTGGAGGGCGGTCAGGTGGCGGTGGTCTTCGACGCGCCCACGCGCGAGTGGGCGGCGAAGGTCAACGCGCCCATGGTGAACCTGTATCTGTACGACATCCGCGAGGACATGCGGCGCCGCGAGCGGGGTCTGCACAACGAGTACGACGAGCGGGGTGTCGTGGTGGCCCGCCGGCGGCCGCCGCGCTACTTCAAGCTGTCGTATCTGATCACGGCCTGGACCAAGCGCCCCGAGGACGAACACCGCCTTCTCTCCTCGCTGCTGGCGTGTCTGCTGCGGTACGAGGCGCTGCCGCCGGCCCGGCTCACCGGGAGCCTGGCGGAGATCGGCGCGGCCGTGCCGATGTCGATCGCGCTGCCGCCACCCGAGGACCGGTCGTTCGCGGACGTGTGGAGCGCGCTGGGCGGCGAGCTGAAGCCGTCGCTCGATCTGGTGGTGAGCGTGCCGGTGACGGCGTCGCCGCGCTATGCGGCGGGGCCGCCGGTGGGCGAGGAGGGCCTGGAGGTCCGTCTGGGCGAGGGAGCCTCGTGAGCGCTGTGAGTCCCTCTGGCGCCGAACTCCTCGCTCTGGCACGGGAGATGGAGGTGCGGGTTCGGCGCGCGGTGGAGGCGCGGCGGGCGGTGGATCCGGATCCGGACGACGCCTTCCGGGGCCTGTATCTGACGGAGGAGGCGGTGGAACGTCTCCTTGAGGCGCCGCGCGCCTTTCCGCGGCCTGAACCGGCGGCCCGGGCGGCGCCCGGCTCGCGGCTGTGGTCGCTGGCGGAGGACTTCGGCCTTTCGGCGCTGGACGTCGACATCCTGCTGATCGCGCTGCTGCCCGATCTGGACGACCGTTTCGAGGCGTTCTACGGCTATCTCAACGACGACGTGACCCGGCGCAGGCCGTCCATCGGCCTGGCGCTCGGGCTGTGCGGGGTGGCGCACGCGGACCGGGACGCCAGGGCGCGGCTCGGCGAGCGGGCGCCGCTGCGGGCGGGTGGTCTGCTGCTTGTCGAGGACCGGGAGCGGCCGTTCCTGGGGCGGGCGCTGCGGGTGCCGGACCGGGTGACGGCGTATCTGCTGGGCGACGACACCCCGGACCCCCGGCTCGTGGACGTACGGGCGCCGTGGGAGCCGGTCCCGGGGGTGGGTGATCCGGCGCCGCTGGCCCGGTTCCTGTCCTCCGGCGGCGGTGGGCTCGTCTACCTCCAGGAGGACCAGGGCGGTGCGGGTACGGCGCTGGCGGCGTCGGCCCTGGTGGCGTCGGGGCGGGCGGTCCTCGGTGTCGACCTGGCGCGGCTCGCCGAGGATCCGGCGCCGGCGGAGGCGGTACGGTGCCTGCTGCGCGAGGCCCGCCTGACGGGCGCCGGCCTGGTGTGCGCGCCCGTCGACGCGGTGGCCCGGGAGCGGCCCGGGCTGCTGCGAGCGGTCACGGACCTGCCGGTGCCGGTGGCGCTGGTGGGCCGGGTGCCGTGGGACGCGGCCTGGTCGGTGGCGCCGCCGCTGCTGGTGCGGGCGCCAAGGGTGGGGCCGCAGGCGCGGGCGGAGCTGTGGCGCCGTAGCGCGGACGTGGCGATGTCCCTCGACATTCCCTCCCTGCTGTCGCCGTTCCTCCTCACCCCGGAGCAGATCGTGGGGGCGGCGCGGGCAGCGGTGCAGTCGGCGCGCCTGGAGGCCGGTCCGGTCACCCCGGAGCACGTACGGCAGGGCGCCCGCGCCCAGAACGCGGCCGGCCTGGACCGACTGGCCCGCCGCATCGAGCCCGCGGTGGGCTGGGACGACCTGGTCCTGCCTCCCGACACCGAGGCGCAGCTCCGCGAACTGACCGCTCGCGCCCGGCACCGCGACCACGTCCTGGGCACCTGGTCGATGCGGCCGGGCGGCGGCCGGGGCCGGGGCGTGGCGGCGCTCTTCGCCGGCGACTCCGGCACCGGCAAGACGATGTCGGCGGAGGTCATCGCGGCGGATCTGGGCCTGGACCTGTACACGGTGGACCTGGCGACGGTCATCGACAAGTACGTCGGGGAGACCGAGAAGAACCTGGAGCGCATCTTCACGGAGGCGGCGGGCGTCAACGGCGTCCTCCTCTTCGACGAGGCGGACGCCGTCTTCGGCAAACGCTCGGACGTGAAGGACGCGCACGACCGCTACGCGAACGTCGAGTCGGCGTATCTCCTGCAGCGGATGGAGTCCTTCGACGGCCTGGCCATCCTGGCCACCAACCTCCGCGCCAACCTGGACGACGCCTTCACCCGCCGCCTCGACCTGGTCGTCGACTTCCCCGTCCCCGACCCCACCCACCGCCTCCTCCTCTGGGACCGCACCCTCGGCCCCCACCTCCCCCGCGCCACCGACCTGGACCTCCCCTTCTGCGCGGAAGCCTTCGAACTCTCCGGCGGCAACATCCGCTCGATCGCGGTGACGGCGGCCTACCTGGCAGCGGAGGCGGGGGGCGCCTTGACCATGCGCATGCTGATCCACGCGGTCCAGCGGGAATACCAGAAGCTGGGGCGGCTGACCCTGGCGTCGGAGTTCGGACGGTACGCGGAGCTACTCGTCTGATCCCTCGACCACGCGCGCCGCGGTCGTGACCGACGAACGCCGACGGCTACTCGCTCGTCACGTCGCCGCGGTGACGACATCTCCGTTGGGCAGGCGCACCTCCACGATGTGCCCCAGCAGGTCGGCATAGGAGGCGAAGACCGGCGTCAGCGACTCCCGCAGGGGCCGGTCCTCCGCCTCGTCGTCGTACATGTCCTCCAACGCGAACTCGAAGATCCTCCGGTCCTCCGGATTTTCCAGGTCGATCGCCAGGCAGGACCGGTCGCTGGCGAACCACTGTCCGAACAGATAGACGCGCGCGTGCCCGAGGAGCAGGTCTCGGATCTCCTCATTGATGTATCCCGGACTGATCTCGTAATACTCCTGGCCCGGCGTTTCCCTCGGTGAGCCGTCGAAACGAAAAGCATCGATCCGCAGGAGCGAGTAGGGCGCGATGGTGGCAAGGGTCGCTCGTGACTCCCGGAACCATGCGGGCAGCTCGACCTGGTCGACCGCCTCATAGTGATCCAGGAGAACATCGTCCTCCCGGGCGAACCGCAAGGAAGGAAAGCGGCCGATGAAGTGCCGAAAGGCTTCCTTGTCCTCCTCGGGCACGCTGGAGTTCTCGACCCAGGAAGCGGCTGCTGCCGCGTCTCCGATTTCACGATACCGATTCTCGTCGAAATCAGTCATTGCACTCCCATCAGATGAATTGAGTGAACATCGCATTTATCGCGGCAATGTGCGCCTGTTGACCGGCGGCGGTCACGGGTTTGTGGTTCTTGTCCTTGCACCGCGGGTGGATGTCCGGTGACATGCCCGTGCTCCCGTCCCATACCCATTCCAGGGCGACCTTGTAGGCCGCCTGTGCCGCACCCTGGGGTGTACTCGCACTCTTGAAGGCGTCCCCCAGAGCACGGTGGAACCTGCCCCGGCCCACCACCTGCTGATGGGTCTTGTCGACCGTCGGGTAATAGACCGCGCCCACATGCCCCTGGGGTATCGAGTACTGACGGGACGAGCCGTCCGGCTGGATCTCGGTGACACGCTTCGGCGGGATCTTTCCGGGTTCGTACACGATCTGCTGGGTGGGACTGCGCATCCCGTCCTGAAGGTCGATCCACTTCTGACCGTTCTGTGCGAGGTTCGCGGCCGCCTGCCGATGAACGACCGCGATGATGTGCTCACAGGGCAACCATTCGTGGGTTCCGTTCAGAACAGAGCGGAATCTTTCCTTGACCCAGTTCCTGGTCGGCGTGTCCTTCCAGGCGCGCTCGAAAGCGGCCAGGTCGACCGTATAGGCCACTCCGTCCTTCTGATACTGCAACGGACTGGTGGCGGCCATGCTCTCCAGGAACGTGAGAATCGTGTGCTGACTTATCGCGGCGCGCACCGCCTCCTCGTCGGTCGGCGGAGCGGTCGCCGCGCCGACCGGGGTCGCGGGGTTGATTCCGCCGACGAATTCGACGGTGTCCCCCTTGCTCCGCGCCTCCACCTTCGAGACACCGGTTTCGGCGGCAATGCGCGCGCCCAGATCGGAGAGTGAGGACGGCGTACCTCCCGTAGCCCTGGGAAGCCTCAGCGTGCCGCTGCGCTTGTCGTAGTGGGCGTCCTTGTGGGCCGCGAGCAGTGCCTTGGTCACCTGCCGGGGATCGCCGCCGGACTGATGAATCACCTGGCCGGAACGCACACGGGCGAGCTCGGCGTTGAACTCCGGCGGAGTGTCGACCAGCTTGAACATGCCACCGGACGCCAACCGCTTCGGGACCTCCACGTCGGTGCTTTTTCCGGGGTATCCGGCCTCCTCCTTCCCGTCCCGCCGCCTCTTCAGCCTCTGCCAGAGCGCCCGGCCCTTCTTCGCGATGAAGTCGACGATCTTGTCGATCGCGCGGTTGACCGGGCGGGAGACAGCCTGGAAGACGGAGCGGACCTTGTTCGCCAGGTTGCCGATGCCCAGGAGGGCGGCCAGGAAGCCGATGAGGAGGGGGATGCTCGCGGCGAGGGCGGATTCGATCATCTTCGGGACGCCGGCCGCGCCGCCGTTGGCGATGGCGATGACCGCGTCGAGGACCGCGTTGACGAAGTCGGCTATCTGGGCGCCCTGGGTCACGACGAAGGTGACGATGTCGATGATGCCCTTGACCGCGCGGACGAAGGCGGACGCGGGGTTGAGGAGGGAGACGATCCAGGTGATGCCGGCGATGATGACCGTGGGGACCAGGTACTCGGTCAGTTTGGACAGGATCGTGGACTTCAGGTCGCCCGCTTCCGCCTGGATCTCCTTCACCGCGCCCGCCGGGCCCTCGCGGGCGAGGGACTGGGCGACGGGGACGGTGGATTCCACGGCGGACATGGCCTCGTCGGGGACGCCCTTGCGGGTGATGCGGGCGCGGATGTTGTCCCAGGTGAGGCCCAGGAGGGAGGCGATCAGGGTGATGATGCCGCGCAGGTCGAAGCGCTGTGGGAGTTCCAGGCCGGCCTTGACCGAGGTGCCCAGGAGCCAGGAGACCAGGCCCTTCTTCAGGTGCTCGCCGATGTTCGAGACGAAGAGCTGAAGGCCGGCGCCGACCGCGCGGACCAGGTTGCCCAGGAAGCCGATCGGGTCCTTGATGATCTTCATGATGGCCGAGGCGGCCTTCGCGAGGATGCCGAGCAGCAGGTTCTTCAGCTCGTTGATCGTCTTGATGACACCGACGATCGCGTCCTTCGCCTTGTCGATGAGCCCCTTGTTGGCCTCCTGGAGCTTCTTGATCTCCTCGTCGACCGCGTTGAGCGCCTGCGTGTACTTCTGCGCCAGGTCCTGGACCAGCTGCTCCGACTTCTCGTCGACCGTCGCTTCCAGGTCCTCGAACCTGCCCGCGAAGTCCTTCGCCGCCTCCTCCCCGAACTGCCGCAGCTCGGCGGGGAGTTTGTCGACCTCCGCCTTCAGCTCCGCGCGCCCCTGGGCGATCCTCGCCTTCGCCCGCCCCAGCTCCGCGCCGATCAGGTCGGCCACCGACGAGATGACCGTCCGCATCCGGGCCACGTACAGTTTGCGCGACTCCTGATAGAGGTCGTTCGCCTCCTGCGGCAGGCCGGCGAACTTGTCCTTCACCCAGCGCGCCTTGCCCATGAGGCCCGAGTAGCGCTTGTCCTTGTACTTCTTCATCCGCGCCTTGTGGTCCGCCGTGAAGGCGTCCCGCGCGGACTTCTCCCCCGTCGTGAAGGCGGTGTCGACCTTCTTGTCGAGGCCCTCCAGCGTCGCCTCGACGTCCTTCTTCGTCGTGTCGAAGACCTTCTGGAGCTTCGCCGTGACCTCGGCGCGCTTCCGCTCGTCCTTCGACTTCGTCTCGCCCTTGCCGCCGTCCACGGACGTGCCGGCCGCCGCCCTCGTGGCGGTGAGGGTGTTCATGGCCTGCGCCCCCGCCGCGGCCGCGCCCGCCTTCGCCGCCGACAGCTGCTCGCCCTCGGCCGTCCGGGCCTGCCCCGGGGCCTTCGCCGAGTCCGTCTCCGCCGTCTTCTTCGCCTTCAGCGCCGCGTCGAACTCCGGTTCGTTGCCCTTGGCGAGCTGCTCCTCCGTGACCTCGGCGTCGGCGAGCGCCTTGTCGTTCTCCGCGGGCCCTTCGGAGAAGTCGGTGACCGCGGCCGGCTGCTTCTCCGGGACCGCGTCGGCGGCGCTCGGCGCGCCCGGGTTGCCCGGCGGACGGTCGGGGGCCATCGGGGTGACCGGCTTGTCCTTGGCCGCCGAGGTGTCGGGCGGGGCCTTGGTGGTGGTCGCGATGTCCTTGGCGGAGGTGTCCTTGCCGTCCGTGACCTTGCCGTCAATCTCCTCCTTCACCTTGTCGGCCTTGCCGGACCTGGCGAACTTGTCGGCCTCGTCGAGGTTCTTCGGCGCCTGCGCCTCGATCGCCTTGTCGACGGCGGCGATGAACGCCGCCTTGTCGAAGTCGCCCGGCTTCGCCGCGTTCATCTTCTCCGCGTTGGCGGCCTTCCCCTGCGCCTCCTTGTCGTCGGGCGGCGCCACCGCCGCGTCCTGCGCGGCCTTCGACTCGGCCGCGGCCGGCGGATGGGCGGCCATGGTCCGCTTCTTGGCGGCCACGTCCGCGCCGACCCGGCGGAATCCCGGGGCCGCCGAAGGCGGCGTCTTCACGGGGGCGGTGTAGCGCTGGGCGACCAGCCGGGCCACGGCCGCGTTGCCGGCCGCGCCCTGGAGGCGCTGCACACTGTGCGGCGACAACCCACCCGTACGGGAGGGGGAGGAGGCAGCGGAGGCGGGCGTGGCCTGCGCGGTGTGGCGGCCCGTGGACGACGGCTTCTTCTCCTGGACCCTCGGGGCCTCCGGGACCTCCTTCATCCGTCCCCTCCCGGTAGCCGTGGCCGCACGGCCAGCCTGACCGCCGTCCGGCGTCCGCACCGAGAGCGCCGAGGGCTCGGATGACCCCCGACCGCCCTGCCCCATAGGGCAGTTCACGCTGCCCAGGCGGGCGGCCGATCATCCGTTCCGGGTGATCGTCGCCCTGGCGAGAATGGCCCGGTTCCCCGGTCGAGGAGTGACGTCGAGGAGAGAGAGCACCGTATGCCGTCGTATCTGTCCCCGGGCGTCTACGTCGAAGAGGTCGAGTCCGGCTCCCGGCCGATCGAAGGAGTGGGCACCTCGGTCGCCGCCTTCGTCGGCTTCGCCGAGAAGGGGCCCTTCGACGAGCCGACCCTGATCACGAACTGGAGCCAGTTCGTGAGCCGCTTCGGCGACTTCGTCGAGGGGACGTACCTCGCCGCCTCGGTGTACGGCTTCTTCGCCAACGGGGGCGGGGTCTGTTACGTCGTACGCATCGACGACGGCACCGGCGTCGACGACGGCACCGGCGCCGAGGGCCCCGCACACCAGGAGACGGCGACCGGTCCCGCTCCCGCACCCGTCGCCATCGGCGCGTACTCCGTCGTCGCCCGCCCCGGTGTCACCGGCACGATCACCGTCGAGGTCACGGACGTCGAGGGCGACGACCCGCCCTCCGACGCCTTCCGGCTGATCGTCCGGCAGAACGGCAAGACGGTCGAGACGTACCCCTCCGTCACCACCAAGCGCAGCAAGGAGAACGTCACCACCCGCGTCAACGCCGCCTCCGCCCTCATCGAGATCACCGAGACCGGCACCGGCGCCGCACCCGCCCGTCCCCCGGCGCAGACCGTCACCCTCGCCCCCGCCCTGCCCGCCCCGGCGTCGAGCGGCGCGCCGCTCACGCCCGAGGTGTACGTCGGCGACGCCGACCGCCGCTCCGGGCTCGGCGGCCTGGAGGCGGTCGAGGAGGTCACCACCGTGGCCGTGCCGGACCTGATGAGCGCGTACGAGCGCGGGCTGCTCGACCTCGACGGGGTGATCGCCGTCCAGCAGGGCCTGATCGCGCACTGCGAGCTGATGGGCGACCGGGTCGCGGTGCTCGATCCGCCGCCCGGCCTCAGCCCGCAGGAGGTCGGTGTCTGGCGCTCCGAGCGGGCGGGGTACGACTCCAAGTACGCGACGCTGTACTACCCGTGGATCGGGGTCGCCGACCCGTCCTCCGGCCGGATCTCCCTGGTGCCGCCCAGCGGTCATGTCGCGGGCATCTGGGCCCGCAACGACGACCAACGCGGGGTGCACAAGGCGCCGGCGAACGAGGTCGTGCGCGGCGCGGTCGCCCTCCAGACGCAGCTGACCAAGGGCGAGCACGACCGGCTCAACCCGATCGGGGTCAACTGCATCCGGGCGTTCCCCGGCCGCGGGATCCGGGTGTGGGGGGCGCGTACCCTGGCGTCCGACCCGGCCTGGCGCTACCTCAACGTACGGCGGCTGTTCAACTACCTGGAGGAGTCGATCCTCGCCGGCACCCAGTGGGTGGTGTTCGAGCCGAACGACGATGCCCTGTGGGCGCGGATCCGCCGCACCGTCGCCGCCTTCCTCGTCAACGAGTGGCGCAGGGGCGCGCTGTTCGGGCTCACTCCCGACGAGGCGTTCTACGTGAAGTGCGACCGCGAGACCAACCCCCCGGAGAGCGTCGACTCGGGCCATGTGGTCTGCGAGATCGGTGTCGCGCCGGTCCGGCCGGCCGAGTTCGTGGTGTTCCGCCTGTCCCAGCTGGCCAGCGGCTCCGGTGCCGTCGACGAGTGAGGAGTCCCTCGTGCCCCTTCCCGATCTGGACAGTTCCGTCGGACATTCCTTCGGCCTGGAGTTCGACAGCGTCATCATCCGGCAGATCACCGAGGTCAGCGGCCTGAAGATGGAGCAGGACGTCATCGAGCTCAAGCAGAACACCGCGGACGGCAAGTACGCCATCAAGAAGCTGCCCGGCCGCCCGAAGGCCGGCGAGGTCACGGTGACGCGCGGTCTCACCGAGGACAACAGCTTCGAGAGGTGGATCAAGGACTCGCGGTTCGGCCGGATGGGCGACGCCCGCCGCAACGGGGCCATCATCGTCTACGACTACGAGGGCCTGCCGATCAAGCGCTACAAGCTGATCAACGCGTGGCCCAAGTCCCTGGAGATCGGCACCCTCAAGGCCGGCGACACCTCCGTCCTCACGGAGAAACTCGTGATCACCTACGAGAGCATGGAAGTCGACTGATGCGGCGCACGGCGGCGGCCGCGCCGCCGCACGCGGACGACGGGGCCGGGGCGGGCCTGCGGACCGAGTTCCCCTTCACGCTCCCCCGCGGTTACGTCGACGAGCACGGCACCGTCCACCGCGACGGCGTCATGCGGCTCGCGACCGCCCGCGACGAGCTGGTGCCGCTGCGGGACGACCGGGTCAGGGAGAACGCCGCGTATCTGTCGGTGGTCCTCATCTCCCGCGTCGTCACCAGGATCGGCACGGTCGACGACATCCACCCCGGGGTCATCGAGGACCTGTTCGCCTCCGACCTGGCCTTCCTTCAGGACTTCTACCGGCGCGTCAACGCCGAGGGCCACACGCGGGCCGCCGTCACCTGTCCGTCCTGCCGGGAGGAGTTCGCGGTGGACCTCGCCGGTGGCCGCCTGGGGGAATCGTGACGTACGCGGCCGAGCAGCTGTACGAGGAGGTCGCGTACCTCGCCTATCACTTCCACTGGCCACTGGATCAGCTCCTCGATCTGGAGCACGCGGAACGTCAGAGGTTCGTCGCCCACGCGGCCCGCCTCGACGGCGGATGACGGACGGGCGATGACGGACGGGGAGGGAGCGGGACCATGGGACTGCTGTCCTGGCTGCGGGGCGGGCGGGGCGCGGAGCGCACGGTCGGGCCTCCGGCGACGCCACCGTCGCCCGACCAGCGCTTCGACCTCGTCGAACTTCCCCCGCTCCAGCGGACCTTGAGCGCGCCGACGCTCGTCACCGACCCGGCCGCCTTCGAACGCGGACTTCCCACCCGCCGTCCGACCGCCCTGTCCCGCCCGCTGGGCCACCTGGTCAGCGCCGAGGCGCCGAGCGGGCTCGTGGCGGGCGTGACGACGCCGGTCCAGCGGTCGCTGATCGAGTTCCCGGTACGGGCGCCCCAACCGGTGCTCGGTCCGTCCGGAGCCCCGGAGGCGAGCGGGAGCCCTCGGGGCGCCGCGCCCACGACCGGTAAGCCGACTCCGCCCCCGACCCCGGCTCCGGCCCCGGCGGCTCCCGTGAGTTCCCCGGCCCTTGGACCCGCACAAAGGACCTCCGACGCCCCCGTACCGGCCCAAGCGCCGCAACCGCCGGAGCCGCCGGAGCCGTCCCTCCCCTCGGACCCGCCGCCCGCGCGGGACCAGGCGGTCGACTCCGGTGCCGAGCCCTCCGTACGTCCACTCGTCGGCGAACAGCCGCTCCTGGACGTACCGTCGGAGGACCCCGGTCCCGCCCCCGAGCCCCTGCCGCCCGCCCAGCGGTCCCTGCCACCCACCCGGACCGCTCCATCGACACCGACGCCCGCGCCCCGGCCTCGTGTGCCCGGCCTCGGCGCGCCGCTCCCGGCGCTCCCGCCGACGGCTCAGCGCGCGGCCACGGCCGCCTCGCCCACCTCTCCCGCTCCCTCTCCCGTTCCCGCACCCGCTCCCGTACGTCCGGAGCCCGGGCTGCCGGCCGCACCGCCCCCGGTTCCCACCGCCGCCCCCGAGCCTGTGGCGCCGCTGCTCGCCGACCGCCCGCTGGTCCTCCGTACCGTGAGCGCCGAGGCCGGTCCGGTGGTCGCCTCGCCGGCCGCAGCACCTGCCGAGGCGACCGTGCCCGTACGCTGGGAGCCGGCCGCCGGGCAGCGGAACGGGGCCCCCGCCCCCGTGCAACGGGCCGTCGTCGAGCGGACGGTGGACCGGCCTGCGCCCCCACCCCCACCGGCCCCCGTCCTGCCTGCCCCGGCCCCGCTTCCCCGGTCCGCGCCCCGCGACGCCGGAGAGGTGGCCGTCACCGCCGGCATCGCCCAGCGCATGGCCGACGGGAGCGTGGTGTTCGCGCCCCCGCCGAGCCGGCGGACCGCGCCGCCCACGGCCCCACCCGCCCCGGCGCCCTTCGTCCAGCGCGAGGTGGCCACCGAGGAGCCCCCGCCCCCACCACCGGACGCCGCCGCCCCGGAGCCCGCGCCCGAACTCGTATCCGAGCCGGACCCGGCCGCCGCCACCGCCACCGCCACAGAGGCCGCCACCACGACCCCCGGCTCAGCACCCGCCGCCACACCTCCCGTCACCGACGAGTTCGTCCGCGCCCTCTATCCCCCGCTCGCCCGGCTCCTCAAGGCCGATCTGCGCCTGGAGCGCGAGCGGGCCAGCCGGCTCATCAGCACCCGGTTCTGACGGTTCCGACGGTTCACCGAAAGGAGCGCACCCCATGGCCACCGCCGACCGGAACGACGACCCCGCCGTCAGCGTCTGCTTCGTCGTCACCATCGACGACATCGAGCTCGGGTCCTTCAACACCTGCGAGGGCCTGGGCTGCGAGGTGGTCCTGGAGACGCGTGAGGAGGGCGGCAACAACGGGCACGTCTGGCAGCTGCCGACGCGCCTGAAGTACTCCAATGTCAAGCTGTCGCGGCCGCTCACCCGGGAGACCGAGAAGGTGGCCCGCTGGTTCGCGAGCATGACGACCGGGTTCACCCGCAAGACCGCCCACATCGAGGCGCGTACCGGGGACGGGCGCAAGGTCGCGCAATGGGGGCTGCTCGAAGTGGTGCCGGTGCGCTGGACCGGGCCGTCGTTCACCCCCGAGTCGCCGAAGGTGGCGATCGAGACCATCGAGATCGCCCACCACGGCTATGTGATGGAGGGCTGAGCGGCATGACCCCACCCCCACCGCCTCCCCCGTCCGGCACTCCCGGCGCACCCATCGCGTTCAGCGCGGCCGGCACCTCCGGTGTGGCGTCGGCCGGGAAGGGCGCGTCCGCCCGGCCGAAGCTGGAGCACGCGTATCTGGAGCTGCGGACGCCGCCCTCGGGCGGCGGCCTGACGCCGGGCGCGCCGTGCGGGCGGATCGACTTCCAGTTCAATCCGAAGGAGTTGAGCCTCACCAAGGCGGCGGCGTGGAAGCGGACGCCGGCGAAGGGGGCGAAGAGCGCGGGGCCGCCGGAGTATCAGGGGCCGCAGCCCAGCAAGTTGACGGTGGAGATGTTCTTCGACGCGGGCGACACCCAGGACACCCGGGTGGTGACCTCGGTGGAGCAGCTGTTCGCGTGCTGTGTGCCGACGAGCGAGACCCGGCAGCAGCAGCGGTCGTCGCCGCCGTGGGTGGTCTTCCACTGGGGCGGGCTGACCGGGTTTCCCGGTTACGTGAGCCAAGTGCAGGCGAAGTACACGCTGTTCACGACCTCCGGTGTGCCGATCCGGGCGGTGTGCCTGGTGACGATGGAGGAGATCAGCGGGGAGACGCCGGGGCAGAACCCGACGTCGGGGGCGCTCACCGCCCGCCGTACGCACCGGGTGGCGGCCGGGGACTCACTGCCGTCCCTCGCCCAGCGCGAGTACGGCGATCCGGCGGCCTGGCGGGTGATCGCGGAGGCCAACGGCATCGACGACCCGCTGCGGCTGGCGCCCGGCACGCGGCTGCTGCTGCCCGCCCCGGACGAGCTGGGCCGGCTGCGCGCGGAGTCCGCTCCCGACCGGCGGGGGCCGTGATGGCGGCCCCGGGTGTCACCTCGGCACTGATCGTGGAGGTCGGCGGGAGTCCGCTGCCGGCCCGGCTGATGAACACGCTGGTGGAGGGGTACGTCGACGACAGCCGTACGCTGCCGGACCTGTTCCTGCTGCGGTTCCGCGACCCGGACCGGACGCTGCTCTCCCAGGGCGGGATCGCGGTCGGCACGGAGATCCGGCTGCTGGCCCGCGGCGGCGGTGGTACGGAGCCGCGGCCGCTGCTCACCGGGGTGGTGACGGCGCTCGAACTGGAGCTGGACGAGTCGGGCACGTTCACGGTGGTGCGCGGGCTCGACGAGACGTACCGGCTGCTGCGCGGGGTACGGGTGGCCGGCTACCAGAACATGACGCCGGCCGACATCGTCGCGCAGGTCGCGCAGCGGGCCGGTCTGAAGCCGGGCACGGTGGACGTGGCCGGTCCGGTGCTCGACCACGTGGCGCAGGCCAACGTCAGCGACTGGGATTTCGTGCGGGCGCTCGCGGAGGAGGCGGGCGCCCAGGCGTACGTGCGGGACGGGATGCTGCATGTGGTGCGGCCGGCAGAGGCGGGCGGGGCGCCGGACGCCTCGGCCCGCGCGGACCGCGATCCGCTGGTCCTGGAGCGGGGGGCGAACCTGCTGCGCTGCCGGGCGTCGGTGTCGGCGGCCGAGCAGGTCTCCGAGGTGGAGGTGCGGGGCTGGGACGTGCGGGGCAAGCGGGCCCTGGTGGGCCGGGCCCCGGCGGGCACCTCGCCGACGCTGGCGCTCGGGGTGACGGCGGCCCAGGTGACGGAGCCGTTCGGGGAGGCCCGGCACGTGGTGACGGACGGCGGCTACGGCACGCAGGAGCGGGTGGACCGGGCGGCGAAGGCGCTCGCCGAGCGGATCGCGGGCTCGTTCGCGGAGCTGGAGGCGGTGATCCGGGGGAACCCGGAGGTGCGGGCGGGCACGGCGGTGGCGCTGAACGCGGTCGGCGCGCCCTTCGAGGGGCGGTACACGGTGACCTCGTCGCGGCACGTCTTCGACGCGTTGCGCGGGTACGAGACGTGGATCACGGTGTCGGGGCAGCAGGAGCGTTCGCTGTTCGGGCTGACGGGCGGCGGCACGGGCGGCGGGCCCGGGGGCTCCGTGGGAGCGGGGAGCGGGCAGGCCGGTGGTCTGGTCAACGCGACGGTGACGGACACGCAGGATCCGGAGGGCTCGGGCCGGGTGAAGGTGGCGTTCCCGTGGCTGTCGGACGAGTACGCGAGCGACTGGGCGCGGACCGCGCAGGCGGCCGGGACGGGCGGCGGCGAGCCGTACATCCCGGAGGTCGGCGACGAGGTGGTGGTCGGCTTCGAGCAGGGGCGCCTGGACCGGCCGTACGTCCTGGGCGGTCTGTACAACGGCCAGGACCGGCCGTCCGGCGGTGGCGCGGTGGATCCGACCTCCGGGGCGGTCGACCGGCGGGCCTTCGCCTCCAAGGGCGGGCACCGGCTCGAACTCCTCGACGCGGCGGGCGGGGCGCAGGGCGTGCGGCTGCGGACCGGCGACGGGAAGCTGACGATCGACCTGGACCAGTCGGGGACGGCCGTCACGATCGGCAGCGACGGTGGGGTGCGGATCACCGCGAAGGAGAAGGTGTCGATCACGGCCGAGGGCGGGGTGAGTGTCTCCGCCGACCGGGGCGCGCTCGAACTCAGCGGTGAAAGCGTGTTGGTGACGGCGCGTCAGGGCGTACGGGTGGACGGCGGCCAGGGAGCGGTGAGGCTCGCGACCGGCGGGGCGGTCGACGTCCAGGGTGCCACGGTGACGGTGGACGGCACCCAGCGCACGGACCTGAAGGGCGGCACCACGCTCTCGGTCAACGCGCCCCTGGTGAAGATCAACTGAAGATCGACCAGCCGGTCGCGGGTCCGGAAGCAGGAGCCGAGAGGGAGAGGAACAGACGCATGGCACAAGCCGCCGCCGCGCGGGTCGGCGACCCGACCGCGCACCCGGGGGTGCTCGGTCCTCCCGGCGTGCCGTCGGTCCTGATCGGCGGGCAGCCGGCCGCCACCGTCGGCACCGCCCACCAGTGCTCCTCGCCCGCCGCGCACCCGCCGTCCGCGCTCGCGCCGCCCGGCTCCACCACGGTACTGATCGGGGGCCGCCCCGCCGCCCGGGTCGGTGACCTGGCCGGTTGCGGGTCCGCGGTCGTGTCGGGCTGCCCGTCCGTGCTGATCGGAGGCTGAGGGAGCCATGGGACAGGAGTTCATCGGCGCGGGCTGGGCGTTTCCGCCGCGCACCGACGCGACCGGGTCGATCGCGCTCGTGCGGGGCGAGCGGGAGCTGGAGGAGTCGATCCGGCTGATCCTCGCGACCTCGCCCGGCGAGCGGCCGATGCGGCCCGAGTTCGGCTGCGCGATCAACGACTACGTCTTCGCCCCTGCCGACGCGGGGACGGCCGGACAGCTCGCGTACGAGGTGCGGCTCGCGCTGGAGCGGTGGGAACCGCGGATCGAGGTCGTCGAGGTCTCGGTCCGCTTCGACGAGGTCGACAACGGCGTGCTGTACATCGACATCGGCTACACCGTGCGCGGCGCCAACGACCCCCGGAACCTGGTGTTCCCGTTCTATGTGATCCCGGAGGAGGACCGCGCATGACGCTGCCCAGCCCCCATCTGGACGACCGGCACTTCCAGAGCCTGGTGGACGAGGCCAAACGGCTGGTGCAGCGGCGCTGCCCGGAGTGGACCGACCACAACGTCTCGGACCCCGGCGTGACGCTCATCGAGGCCTTCGCGACCATGGTCGACCAGCTGGTCTACCGCGTGAACCGGGTGCCGGAGAAGAGCTATCGCACCTTCCTCGACCTCATCGGAGTGCGGCTCCACCCACCGACGGCCGCCGGCACCGACGTGACCTTCCGGCTCTCCGCACCGCAGCCCGAGCCGGTGTTCGTCCGGGCCGGTACGGAGGTGGCGACGGTCCGCACCGAGACCGAGCCCGCCGTGGTGTTCGGCACCACCCGGGACCTGACGATCGTGCCCTGCTCGTACGCGGCGCTCGCGACCCTGCCCGCGGCGGCGACCGGGACGGAGGACGGCGGCGCCGACCGGATCGCGGTGGACCGCACCGAGGAGCTCGCGCTCGGCCGCGAGGTGCCCTGCTTCTCCCCCGCGCCCACGCCCGGCGACGCCCTCTACGTGGGCCTGTCGGCGGCGGTGCCCGCGGGCGTCGTCGTGCTGCGCCTCGACTGCGACGTCCAGGGCGTGGGCGTCGACCCGCTGCGGCCGCCGCTGGTGTGGGAGGCGTGGGACGGGCGCCGGTGGGCGGCCTGCGAGGTGGAGAAGGACGACACCGGTGGCTTCAACCGCTCCGGGGAGCTGATCCTGCACCTGCCCGCGACGCACACCGCGCTGAGCATCGTGCGGCGCGCCGGCGGCTGGCTGCGCTGCCGGCTGCTGGCGGCGGCGCCGGACCAGCCGACGTACGTGGCCTCGCCGGTGGTCCGCGGGATCACCGCGTTCACCATCGGCGCGACGGTGGGCGCCGAACACGCGGAACGGATCACGGACGAGGTCCTGGGGACGGCCGAAGGGGTCGCGGGGCAGGCCTTCACGGTCGACCGACCGCCCGTCGTGCCGGGCGAGTTCGCCCTGGAGGTGATCGCGCCGGACGCCGCCGACGGACCCGACGGGTCCGACCCGTCCTGGACGCGGGTGGACGACTTCGCCCACTCCGGGCCCGCCGACCGGCACTTCACCCTCGACGAGGGCACGGGACGGGTCGAGTTCGGGCCGGCCGTGCGCGAACGGGACGGTTCCGTACGGCACTTCGGGGCCGTCCCGCCCAAGGGGGCGACCGTGCGGGTGCGCGCGTACCGCACCGGCGGCGGGGTGCGCGGCAACGTGGCCCGCTCCACCCTGCGGGTGCTGCGGAGCACGGTGCCGTTCGTGGCGCGCGTGGAGAACCGCCGCCCGGCGTTGGGCGGCGTCGACGGCGAGACGGTCGACAGCGCGCGGGTACGCGGCCCGCTGACCCTGCGGACCCTGCAACGGGCCGTCGTGCCGCGCGACTACGAGCTGCTCGCCCGCGAGGTGGCCCCGGACGCGGCCCGGGTGCACTGCGTGCCCGAGGACGGCGAGGGCGGGGTGCGGCTGCTCGTCGTGCCGGCCGGGCGCGGCGACGTTCGCGGCCGGATCGCCTTCGAGGAGCTGATCCCGCCGCCGCGGACACTCGAACGGATCGCGGACCACCTCGACGCCCGCCGCCCCATCGGGGCGCGGGTCGTCGTCGAGCCGCCGTTCTACCAGGGCGTCACCTTCGTCGCGACCGTGCAGGCGAGCCGCGGCGCCACCGCCGAGCGGGTGCGGGAGGAGGCCCTGGCGGCCCTCGGCGGCTACTTCGACGCGCTCACCGGCGGCCCGGCCGGCGAGGGCTGGCCGTTCGGCCGCCCGGTGCAGACCGGCGAGGCGTACGCGGTGCTCCAACGCGTCGCGGGCGTCGACCTGGTGGACGACGTGCGGCTCTACCGGGCCGATCCGGTGACCGGGCAGCGCACGGAGGTGCCCGACGGCCGGATCGCCCTCGACCGGCACGCCCTGGTCTTCTCGTACGAGCACCAGCTGAGGGTCCGGGAGGTCTGACCGCCGTGCGCACCGCCGTCCCCGGGCTGCCGAGCCCGCACCCGCTGATCGACCTGCTGCCCGCGGTCTATCTGGAGCACGACTTCCTGGCCCGGTTCCTCGCCGCGCTTGACGAGGTCCTGGCGCCGGTCCTGCTGACCCTGGACAACCTGCCCGCACACCTCGACCCGCGCACGGCGCCCGAGGACTTCCTCGACTGGCTGGCGGGCTGGGTCGCCGTGGAGCCGCACGAGGAGAGCCCGCCGGAGCGGCGGCGGGCCGCCGTCCGGGGCGCGGTGGACCGGCACCGGGCGCGCGGGACGGCGCGGGGCCTCGCCCAGGCGCTGCGCCTGGAGACGGGCGGCTCGGAGCCCGAGATCACCGAGAGCGGCGGCACGGTCTGGTCCTCCGCCCCGGGGACCGCGCTGCCGGGTGCCCGGCGGCCGTGGGTCACGGTCCGCCTCCGCGTATCGGACCCGGGCCGGGTCAACCGGGCCCGCCTGGAGGAGCTGATCACCGCCGAGATCCCGGCGCACGTCGGCTTCACCCTGGAACTGCTGCCCGGGGCCGCGGGAGGTGCCGGATGACCTGTCCGACGTGCGGCCTGCGCAACGCCCTGGGGACGCCGTTCTGCACGTCGTGCGGGGCGTTCCTGAACTGGGACGGGGAGGCGGGTGGGGAGCCGGGGCCGAGAACGGGGACGGGGACGAGTGGGGGTGCGGAGCCGGGGCCGAGGACGGGGACGGGGACGAGTGGGGGTGCGGAGGCGGGTGTGGACTCCGGGAGGGATGCGGGGCCGGGCGCGTCCGGCACGGGTACGGGCGCGGGTGCGGACTCCGGTACGGAGCCGCGGCCGGGCGCGCGTCCCGCAGCCGTACGTCCGGCGGCCGTCCCGGACCCCGGGCCCCCGCAGGCCGAGCCGCGGGCGCCCCGAACGCCCGCGGTTCCGCCCCCACCCCCCGCAGCCCCCGCACCTCCGGTCGAGGCTTCCGCCGCGGCCGGGTTGCGGCGGCCCGGCGCGGAGACCGAGGCTCCGGTGCCAGGGCCGCCGCCCGAGGCTCCGGCTCCGCCGGTGGCGGCGGCCGTGCCGAGCGTGGCGCCCACGGCGGCGACCGTCCGCTGCCCCAACTGCGGCACCGACAACGCGGACGACCGCACCCTGTGCGTACGGTGCGCGCTGCTGCTCGACCCGGGGCCGCCGCCCGAGGTCCCGCCGCCCTGGTGGCGGCGGCTGCTGCGGCGCGGGCGGCGGCAGGCACCGCTCGCCGGCACCCGCCCGCGCCGGGCGTGGCGCAGGCCCAGGATCGCCCTGCCGCTCGTACTGGTGCTGCTCGCCGTCGGCATCTGGTTCGGCCTGCCGCACGCGGGACGGCTGCTCGGGCTCGCCCGGGAGGAGACGGGCACGCCCGAATCGCTGCCGCCTTCGGCGGTCCGCGCGTCCGGCGCGCTGAAGGGCCACCCGGCGGGCGCCGCCTTCGACGGCTTCAGCAACCGCTACTGGGCGCCGTCGGCATCGGGCGCGACGCTGGAGGCGGACTTCGAGGCGCCGGGGGTGCGGGTGACGAAGCTGGTGGTGTTCGCGGGCACGTCGGCGAAGAAGGACGAGTTCCTGACGCAGGCCCGGCCGGCCCGGATCCTCGTGGAGATCGTCTCGGCCGACGGCGACGCGTCGACCCGCCGGATCACCCTCAAGGACCAGCCGGGCCAGCAGACCTTCAACCTGCGGGGCTCGCGGGTCACGCGGGTCCGCATCACGCCGGAGACGGCGTACGGCACGGCACGGGGCCGTCATGTGGCGCTGGCGGAGGTCGAGTTCTTCGGCCACCGCCACTGAGCCGCCCCCTCCCTCGCCGCCGCCTCAGAGGGGCAGCTCCGTGCGGAACGCCGTGACCGCGGTGCCGCTGATCGAGACGAGGAGTTCGCCGTCGGTCGCCGTCTCGACGTGGACCCGGACGTCGCCGGGCCGTCCCATGGCCACTCCCTGCCGTCCCGTGAAGGACAGCCGGCCGTCCGGGGCGGGGACGATGCCGTGCCGGAGCAGGTACGCCCCGAGGGGGCCGTGGCCGTTGCCCGTCACGGGGTCCTCGGGGATGCCGATGGCGGGGGCGAACATCCGGGACCAGGTCAGCGGTCGGTCCTCGCCGGTGGCTCTGGTGAAGACGAAGAAGCCGTTGGTGTCCAGCTCGTGGCTCAGGGCGGTCAGCGCGGCCGCGTCCGGTCGCAGCGCGTCGACGGCCGTACGGTCGCGCAGCTGGACCAGCACCTTGGCGTGTCCCGTGGAGACGATCTGGACCGGTCCGTCGTCCGCGAGGTCCCCGGGGGCGGCGCCGAGGGCGCGCAGCAGCCTTCCGACCCGGGAGCCGCCCAGTTCGGGCCCGAAGACGGCCGCGCCCTGGTGCATGCCGATCCACACCTGGTCGCCGTCGCGGTCGATCCGCACGCGCTGCAGCAGACCGGTTCCCGTCTTCTGGACCAGTGAGCCGGCGGGGAGCCCGTACTCGACGGCCCGGGCGAAGTGGGTGGCCACGGTGGCGTGTCCGCAGGTGGGCACCTCGGTGGTGGGCGTGAAGAACCGTACTCGTACGTCGTGGTCGGTGTCGTCGGCGCGCAGCACGAAGGCCGTCTCGGAGTTGTTCAGTTCCCTTGCAACGGCGAGCATGTGACGCTTCGTCAAGCCGTCGGCCGTCAGGACCACCCCGGCGGGATTGCCGCTGAAGGGGGTACGGGTGAACGCGTCGACCTGGTACAGGACGCTCACGGCTGCTCCTCCGTTCCGGGGGCGAGGACGGGAGCGGGGGCGGCGGCCCGTTCGGCGAGCCGGACCAGGGTGCGCACCGCGCAGCCGGTACCGCCGCCGGGGGTGTAGCCGTGCGGCGGGCCCTCGTTGAAGGCCGGTCCGGCGATGTCCAGGTGGGCCCACGGCACGCCGGGCGGTACGAACTCGCGCAGGAACAGGCCGGCCACCAGTCCGCCGCCCATCCGCGCGCCGTAGTTGGCCAGGTCCGCCACCCGTGAGTCCAGGCTGGGGCGCAGTTCCGGTGGCAGCGGCATCGGCCACGCCTGCTCGCCGGCCTCCCGGGCGGCGGTCAGCACCTCGTCGCGGAAGGTGTCGGCGTCGCCCATCACCGCGAAGACGTGGTCGCCGAGGCCGAAGCGGGTGGCAGCGGTCAGAGTGGCCACGTCCACGAGCGCGTCCGGCCGTTCCTCGCCCGCCCGTACGAGGGCGTCGGCGAGGACCAGGCGGCCCTCGGCGTCGGTGTTGAGCACCTCGACCGTGCGCCCGCCGTACATCCGCAACACGTCGCCGGGGCGCAGGGCGGAGCCGGAGGGCATGTTCTCGGCCAGCGCGAGCCAGGCGGTGACGTTGACGGCGAGGCCGAGCCGGGCGACGGCCAGGACGGCGGAGAGGACGGCCGCGGCACCGGACATGTCGCGCTTCATGATCTCGTTGGCGCCGACGGGTTTGAGCGAGATGCCGCCCGAGTCGTAGGTGATGCCCTTGCCGACGAAGGCGAGGGTCGTCGTGGCCTCGGGGTGCGTGTGGGCGATCCGTACCAGCCGCGGCGGCCGCACCGAGCCCTGGCCGACGCCGAGGATGCCGCCGTAGCCGCCCTCGGCGAGCGCGTCCTCGTCGAGGACCTGGACGGCCGCCCCGTGCTCCCGGCCCGCGGCGGCGACGGCGGTGGCGAAGCTCTCCGGATAGAGGTCGTTGGCGGGGGTGTTGACGAGGTCGCGGGCCCGGTTCAGTTCCTGTGCCAGCGTGCGGGCCCGCCGTACGGCGGCCTCGGCGGGCGCCCGGAGGGAGTGCTCGACGAGGATCGTCGCCTCGCGGACCGGCGGGGTCACAGGGCCGGTGCGATAGGCGGTGAAGTCGTAGGCCCCGAGCAGGGTGCCCAGGGCCACCGCCGCCACGGCCTCGCTGCTCCCGGCCGGCAGCGCGAGGGCGATCCGGTCGGCGCCGGCCAGGGTGCGGGCGGCCGCTCCGGCGGCCCGGCGGAGCGCCTCGACGTCATAGCCGCCCCCGTCCTCACCGGTCCCGTCGGCGGCGGGTCCGAGGCCGACGGCGAGGACCAGGCCGGCCTCGACACCGGCCGGTGCGGGCAGCCGGAGCACCTCGCCCGGCGCGCCGGTCGCCCCGAAGGCGGTGAGGAGCCGGGCCGGCCCGTCGCCGAAGGCTTCGTACGTCCCCGTCCCGCGCACCGGCACGGGCCCGTCGGTGCTCTGGGCGACGCCGATCACCATCCAGTCGGCGGGCACGGATGCGGCGGGCAGGGTGGTCACGGTCAGAGTGGTCACGGTCGTACGTCCTGTTCCCTGCGGGGAAGTCCTGGTGTCGGGTCGTCGGCGGCGGGCGTCGACCGGTCCGGTCCCGGGGCCGGCGTCAACCGCCGGGTCAGGCCGACGCCGGCGAGGACGATCACCATCCCCAGGGCGATCCGGAGGCTGAAGTCCTCGTGGAGCACGACGACTCCCAGGGCCACGGAGACCACCGGCAGCAGGTAACCGACCGTGGCCGTGTTCGTGGCGCCTTCGGCGGCGATGTTCCGGTAGGTGAGGTGGAAGGTGACGCCGGTGGCGACGACACCCAGGACGACCACGGCGATCACCTGCCCGGGGGTGATGTCGATCGGTGTCGGGCCTCCCGCCGCGAGCGTCGGCGCGGTGAGGACGGTCGCCGCGACGAGCTGCGCCGCGGACAGCGAGATGGTGGGGATGCCCCGGCCGGCCAGGTGGCGGCTCATGAAGAGGAAGCCGACCGCGTAGCCGGCGGCCGCGCCGACGATGGCGAGGGCTCCCCAGCCGCCCGACTCCGTGGCATGCCAGGGCGCGAAGATCAGCACGACTCCGGCGAATCCGAGCAGGAGGCCCGTCACCCGCGACGGGCGCGGAGCGCCCTCGGATCCGACGACCACGCCGATCAGCAGGGACCACAGGGGGGTCGTGGCGTTCAGGACTCCGGCGACACCCGAGTCGATGCTCTGCTGGCCGAAGCTGAACAGGGCGAACGGCAGGGCGTTGCAGAAGAAGGCGGCCACGAAGACCCGGCCCCAGACCGACGGGCCGCGGGGCAGCCGCCGGCCGGAGAGCAGACAGACGGCCAGCAGGGTGACGGACCCGAGCAGACACCGGGCGAACGTCACCTGCACCGGGGTCAGCGCCTCCAGGGCCACCTCGATCCAGAGGAAGGTCGACCCCCAGAGGAGAGCGAGCACGCCGATCCGTGCCCACCCTCGGATCCTGTCCATGACACCGTTCACCTGCGCCTCCTTGATCAGCCCTGGTGAACGGTGCCCCACTCTTCTTGGAAGGACAAGCAAAAGGTTCTGCACCTCTGTTAAGTTGCGCTACATGCTCGATGTGAGACGCATGCAGGTGCTGCGCGCCGTGATCACCAGCGGCTCGGTGACGGCGGCCGCGGCGCACCTCGGCTACACCCCCTCGGCCATCAGCCAGCAGATCGCGGCGCTGGAGCGGGAGACCGCGGTCACGCTGCTCGAACGGGCCGGCCGGGGCGTGAAGCCGACGGCGGCCGGCCTGCTGCTCACCCGGTACGCGGCCGTCATCAGCGAGCAGCTCGCCGAGGCCGAGACCGCGCTGGCCGACCTGCGCGCGGGCCGCGAGGGCCGGCTGTCCCTCCGCTACTTCGCCTCGGTCGGCCCGACCCTGCTGGCCCCCGCCCTGGCCCGGATCCGCCGTGAACACCCGGGCGTGGCGATCGACCCCAAGGTGGCCGATCCGGATGACGCCCTGTCAGAGGTGTACGAGGGCGACGCCGACCTGGCCGTCGTCGTCCGCCCACCGACCGGCGCACTCCACGGCATCCGTGTCGTCCACCTGCTCGACGACGCGTACCAGGCGGTGCTGCCCGCCGGCCATCCGCTCGCCGCCAAGCGCGTCATCGACCTCACCGACCTCGCCGGCGAACCCTGGGTCGGCAGCGAACCCCCCGGCCCCTGCCTCGCCCCCCTCATCGACGCCTGCGCCGCGGCGGGCTTCAGCCCGGACTTCGCGGCCAGGTCCGAGGACTACGCCACCGCCCAGGGCTTCGTCGCCGCCGGACTCGGCGTCAGCCTCATCCCCCGCCTGGGCCTCAGCGCCCGCCACCCCGGCGTCGCCATCCGCCGCGTCCGCCACCCGGAACCGGTCAGGACGATCCACGCCGTGGTCCGCGAAACCTCCCTGGAACACCCCGTCCTGCGCACGCTGCTCGACGCGTTGAAGGACGCGGCCGGGGAGTGAGGGCCCGCCCGGGAAGGGGCGGGCCGGAGGGACTGTGCGGCCCCGGCCTAGGTCCCGGCGCCTAGTCCGGCTAGGGCTTCCGTCGGTTACGCCGAGCCGGGGCCCCTGCCTACCGTCGGCCCATGGAGACGACAGGCACGGACACCGGCACGGCCACGGCCACCGGCACCGGCAAACCCGCGGACACGGCCACCGGCACAGGCACGCCCATGGACACCACCGGAACCCTCGACGAGGCCCTGCAGCGGCTGCACGCGTCCGGGCCCGAGCGGCTCGGGCGGCTCACCAACCACGCGCCGATGGCCGTCGAGGCCCTCGCCGCGCACGGGCAGGCGCGCGCGGTGCACCGCTGGCTCGACCGGTACGCACCGAAGCTGGAGGAGTTCCCGGCCGGCGTCGCACCCGTCACGGCCGCCGACTGGCACGCGGCGCTGGGCGATCCGCGCCGGGCCGCCGACTGGATCGCCCACTTCGAGCGGGAGCTGGCCGAGCGGCCGTGGCGTGACGTGCTGGCGGAGTGGTGGCCCCGGCTGCTGCCCGGGATGTACGGCGGTTCGACGCACCCGGTGATCCGGGTGGGGCACGCGGTGCGCACCCTGTTGTCCGGCGAGCTCACCGGGCCGCGGCTGACGGAGCTGGCCCACGGTCTCGGCTACTGGGCCGCCCGCCACCGCCCGGTGACCGGCCTCACCCCGCTGCCCGGCGCCGGCAGCGCGGCCGACGCCCTCGACGCGGTGCCGCCCATCGCCGAGCAGGACGGCGGCTTCCCCGCCCGGCTGGGCCGCGTGACGCGGCTGCCGGTGTGGGCCGCCTCGGTCGACGACCCCGACACGGCGCACCGGCGCCTGGCCGAACTCGTCCGGGCGGCCACCCACCGTTACGCCACCCACGGCCACGGCGAGGAGACGATGCTGGTCCACGCGGCCACCGCCCCCAACGCCGTCCTGCGGACCCTCCCCGCGCTGCCCCGCGCCCTCTGGGTCCCCAGCCTGCGGGCCGCGTGGACCGCGTCGGCCGCCGTGACCGCGATGTACGCCCCGGCCGCGGGGATCGAACCCGCCCCGCCGGGATCCCTCACCGCCGACGAGGTCTTCGCCCGCGCCCTGTCCCACGGCGACGAGCACGTCATCAAGCTGACCGACACCGCCCTGGACGTGGGCGACGAGCGCGCCCTCTCCGCAGCCCTGCGCGCGATCGAGCTGAGCGCCCGCCCGGACTAGCCGCCCCGGCCGCCCCCGCTCAGGGAGCCGAGGACGCGCAGGTGGGGGCGGTCGTCGGGGCCGGGGTGGGTGACTTCGACGCGGACGCCGTAGACGTCGGCGACGCGTTCGGCGGTGAGCACCTCGCGCGGGGTGCCGGCGGCGGTCACGCGGCCGGCGGAGAGGACCACGAGCTGGTCGCAGTAGGCGGCGGCCAGGTTGAGGTCGTGGAGGGCGACGATCGTGGTGACGTCGAGGCCGGTGACCAGGTCGAGCAGGTCCAACTGGTGCTGGATGTCGAGGTGGTTGGTGGGCTCGTCGAGGAGCAGCTCGCGGGGTTCCTGGGCCAGGGCGCGGGCGATCTGGACGCGCTGGCGTTCGCCGCCGGACAGGGTGTGCCAGGGCTGGCCGGCGCGGTCCTCCAGGTCGGTGCGGCGCAGGGCGTCCCGTACCGCCCGCTCGTCGGCGGCCGAGGGGGCGGACCAGGCGCGGCGGTGCGGGATGCGGCCGAGGCGTACGACGTCGGCGACGGTCAGTTCGACGAGGGTGTCGGCCTGTTGCTCGACGACCGCGACCCGGCGGGCCACGTCGCGGCGGCGCAGCTCCGGCAGGGGCCGGCCGTCGAGGGTGACGACGCCGGAGGTGGGGGCGAGGACTCCGCTGAGCAGCCGCAGCAGGGTGGACTTGCCGGAGCCGTTGGGGCCGAGGAGCCCGGTGACGCCGCCGGGCGTGGGCGTGACGGTGACGCCGTCCAGGATCAGCCGGCCGGCGGTGGTGCGGGTGACACGTTCCGCGTGCAGGGTCATCGGTGGGCGCTCCTGCTCCGGTACAGGACGAGGACGAAGGCGGGGACGCCCACGAGGGAGGTGACGACGCCGACCGGTACCTCCTGGGGTTCGAGGACGGTACGGGCGAGGGTGTCGACCCAGACGAGGAAGACCGCGCCGCCGAGGGCCGCGGCCGGCAGCACCCGGCCGTGGCCCGAGCCGACCAGGGCGCGGGCGGCGTGCGGCAGGACGAGGCCGACGAAGCCGATGGCGCCCGCGGAGCTGACGAGGGCCGCGGTGAGCAGGGCGGTCGCGGTCAGCAGCACGAGCCGGGTGTGGGCGACGCGTACGCCGAGGGTGGCGGCGGCGTCCTGGCCGAACGCGAAGGCGTCGAGGGTACGGGTGTGGGCGAGGCAGACGGCCAGGGTGAGCGCGAGGACGGCGAGGCACAGCCACACGTCGGTCCAGCCGGCGCCGCTGAGCGAGCCGAGCAGCCAGAAGAGGACGCCCCGGGTCGTCTCGGCGTCGGCGGAGGTGACGACGACGAAGGAGGTGAGCGCGGAGAACAGCTGCATGGCGGCGACGCCGGACAGCACGACCCGGTCGGTGGTGCCGCCGAGGACGTGGCTGAGCAGCAGCATCGCGGCGAACGAGCAGACGGCGCCGGCGAACGCCCCGGCGGAGACGGAGACGGCTCCCCCTCCGACGCCGAGGACGACGACCACGACGGCGCCGGTCGAGGCGCCGGAGGAGACGCCGAGGACGAAGGGGTCGGCGAGCGGGTTGCGCAGCAGCGACTGCATCACCGCCCCGCAGAGCGCGAGCCCGGCGCCGCACACGGCGGCGAGGAGGGTACGGGGCAGCCGCAGGTTCCACACGATGCCGTCGCGGATGGGGCTGAGGCCGGACGGGGCGCCGCCGAGGTGGGCGGAGACGGCGGACCAGACGTCGGTGACGCCGATGTCGGCCGGTCCGATGGTGACGGCGACCGCGAGCGAGAGCATGAGCACGGCGCAGCCGGCGGCGGCGCGCAGGAGCGAGCCGCGCGGGGATGTCCGGTGCGGGAGTTCCCGGTGCGGAAGTGCCCGGCGCGGGAGCGAGCCGCGCGGAACCGTGCCGGTCACTTCGCGAGGCCGGAGGCGCGCAGGGCGGCGGCGACCTGTTCGATGCCCTCGACCGTGCGGATGGTGGGGTTCATGGCCTGGCCGCTGAGGAGCACGTACCTCTTGTTCCGTACGGCGTCCATCTTCTTCGTGACGGAGTCGGACTCCAGGAACGCGATCTTCTTGGCGGCGCTCTCCCCCGACTGTGCCTTGCGGGTGAGGTCGCCGATCACCAGGAGGTCGGGGTTCCGGTCGGCGACGGTCTCCCAGCCGATCTGGGGCCATTCCTCGGTGGTGTCGTCGAAGACGTTCTCGGTGCCGGTCGCGCGGGTGATGACGCCGGGCGCCCCGCAACAGCCCGCCAGGTAGGGCGAGTGCGCGTCGGAGAACCAGTAGAGGACGCTGACGCCGGCGCCGCGCAGGCCGGTGGTGGCCTTCGTCACCCGGGCCTTCAGTTCGGCGACGAGCCGCTCGCCGCGTTCCTCGACGCCGAACAGCCGGGCGAGGTCGCGCACCTCGCCGTAGACGGTCTCCATGGTGAGCGGGGTGGTGCGCCTGCCGTCGCCGCCACCGGAGTTGTCCTTGCCGAGGCAGTCGGACGGGGAGAGGTACGTGGGGACGCCGAGCTGCTCGAACTGCTCGCGGGTGGCGACGCCGCCCTTGCCGAGGGTGGAGGCGAAGGAGGCGGCCACGAAGTCGGGTTCGGTGTCGAGGACCTTCTCGAAGGAGGGGTTGTTCTCGGCGAGGCGGGGCACGGCGGCGGCGGGCTTCTCCAGGCCCTTCATGACCGGGTCGGTCCAGGTGGCGGTGCCCACCATGCGGTCGGCGAGGCCGAGGGCCAGCATGATCTCGGTGGTGCCCTGGTTGAGGGAGACGGCCCGGCGCGGCCCGCCGGGCGGGACCCGCACCGTCCGGCCGCAGTTCTCGAGGGAGCGGCTCTTCGCGTCGGCGGACGCGGCGCCGCCTCCGGTGCCGGTGGCGGTGTCGGAGTCCGTGGGGGCGCTGCCGCATGCGGTGAGGAGCAGGACCCCGCAGAGAAGCAGGGCGGCGGGGCGGGCGGGACGGTGAAGGGGCACGGCTGATCCTGGTCGTCGAGGGGCCTGTGCGCGAGGCCCGGTCCGTACGGTCCGCCAGCAGGTCTTCGGACTCGGGATCGCTCGGTCGGGGCGCCTTCCCGGCCCGATCGTCCCGGCCCAGTGGCGTCGTGCCCCGCCCGTCCCCCTCACCGCTGCGCGTCAGTTCCGGATTCGCACCGGATTCCCTGACCACCGTGCGTCACGCACGGGAGTTCGACTGGCCACCGCAAGCTACCACAGCCCAAGATCACGACCTGACGGTCCGGCACCCCGCCGCACCCCCGGCTCGCCGACGCCGCGACCCCGGCTCCCCCGTCCCTCACTCTCGCCCCACCCCTGCCGCACCCCTGCTTCCGGGTGCCCGCACGCATAGGGAACGCGGATCGGGGCACGTGCTGGGCGGAGGTGCGGTGATGGTCGACGCGCAGTTCGTGCCACGCCCCGACGCGGTTCCGGAGCCCCGTACGTACCGGCCCTCGTCGGGGACGGCGTGGGTGGTGCGCGAGCCCTCGCCGGAGCCGGGCGCGGTGGTCGTCCTGTCGGCGACCGGGGAGTTCGACGTGGAGACGGCCGGCTGCCTGCACGACGCGTTCGCCGACGCGCGGCTCGCCGAGCCGCGACTGGTCGTCCTCGACGTCTCCCAGGTCGGCTGCGGGGACTCCTCGTTCCTGCACGAGCTGGTGGCCGCGCACTTCGCCGACCACCGGTTGGTGCCGGCGGGGCCGTTCCCCCGGCGACTGCGTCGGCTGTTCGCGTTGACGGGGACACTGCGTCTCTTCACCATCGTCAAGGATCGCGCCGACCTGTGCTTCGCCTGATCATGGCGGTACCGCCGAGGACGGAAAGGAGCTGTGACCGCATGGGAGCCACGGAGGCAGCGGAGGACTTCGCGGGGCGGCTCGGCGTTCACGTCCTGGAGGGACGAAAACCCGGCACGGTCGTGCTGACTGTGACCGGCGAACTCGACCATGACACGGCGGCCCCCCTCAAGGAGGCGCTGGTGCGGCTCGACCGGTCCGGGCGCGTCGTCGTCGACTGCTCGGGCCTGCGGTTCTGCGACTCGACCGGTCTGAACGTACTGCTGAGGGCCCGGCTGCGGATGCTGGACGGCGGCGGGCGGCTCGACCTCGCCGGACTGCGCCCGCCGGTGGACCGGATGTTCGAGATAACGGGTGCGCGGGCGGTCTTCCGGGTGTACGAGAGCACCACCGCCGCCCTCGCGGACGCCCCGACAACAGACGGCTCACCAGCGGCGGAGGGATCATGAGGCGCGGGGACACCGCGGGGACCGGGAACACGGGTCACACCAGCCATACCAGCCACGACGGCTACAGCGGCCACAGCGGCCACGCCAGGGACTCCGGAGGCCTCGAAGGCGCGGGGAACCTCGCCCAGGGCCAGGTCCGGCGACTGCTGCTGCACGGCGCCGGCGGCGCGGTGACCCGCTGCCGGGACTTCACCGCGGCGGCACTCACCGACTGGGGCTGGCTGCCGGGGACGACGCCGGAGGAGCGGGAGCGCGCGGAGGACGTGCTGCTGATGGTGTCCGAGGTGGTGACCAACGCCTGTCTGCACGCCGGCGGACCGGAGCAACTGGTCCTGCGACAGTCCGAAGGGCATCTCCGGGTGGAGGTGTACGACGGGAATCCGGCCTCTCCCCGCTCCGACGTACCGCGCTCCCCCTCGCTGCCCGGCGGCCACGGTCTGATGGTGCTCGACCGGCTCGCCGGGGCGTGGGGCGCCGCGGCGAAGGACGACGGCGCCCCCGGCAAGGTGGTGTGGCTGGAGGTGGCCCTCCCGTCGGCGCCCCCGTGGGGGCGCGAGGACCGGCCGGGCGTTTGACCGGGCCCACAGGGGTAATCCGCAGCGCATGGTCATGGGAGAGGAGACCACCACCCGCCGATCGCTGCGGTACGAGCTGACGGAGGGGCCGGGTCTCGCGGCGGAGTGCCGCGACCTGACCCAGCGGGCCCTGGCCGCGTGGTTCGGCCGCGCGGGCGCGCGCGGGCGCGAACCGGTCGAGGACGTCCTGCTCCTGGTGTCCGAGGTCGTCACCAACGCCCGGACCCACGGCAGCGCTCCGTACGAGCTGTGCCTCGAAGGCCGTGACCGGGCGCTGTGGGTCCAGGTCAGCGACAGCAGCCCCGGCCGCCCGGTTCCGCGCGCCCCGCACCACGCCGGCCGGCCCTCGGGGCACGGGCTCTTCCTGCTCCAGCGGCTCTCGGCGCGCTGGGGTTCGGTGTCGCGGGGCCGCGGCGGCCAGACGGTGTGGTTCGAGGTGGACGTACTGCGTTAGCGGGCGGGGCCGGCGGACCGGCCGAATGCCGGGTGCCGGCCGCTCCGGAAGACCCGGTCCCGGGGCGGACCTAAAGTGGACGGGTAGGGCGCCCACCTGCGGACGAGGTCCTCCATGGCACAGCGCAGACCAGCACCCCGCGGCAGTCGCGGTCACGGCGGCGACGGCGGTCGTCGCGGCGACCACGCCCCCGGCGGCGGCAATGGGGGCGACCGGAGCGGATGGGGCGGCGACGGCACGGGCTCAGGCACCGGCTCCGGCACCGGCTCCCCGGCCGGCGAGGACGCCCTGCGCCGACTCCTCGCCGGGCTCACCGCCGTACGGGACGGAGATCTGTCGGTCCGGCTCACCGAGGGTTCCGACGGCGTCCTGGGCGAGATCGCGACGGTCTACAACGACATGGTCGACCGGCTCTCCCTCCTCACCTCGGAGGTCACCCGCGTCGCCGGCGAGGTGGGGGGGCAGGGACTGCTCGGCGGCCGGGTGCGCGAGCCCCTGGCGCGCGGGGCGTGGCGGGAGCTCACCAGCGGCGTGAACACGATGGCCGACAACCTGACCTCGCAGGTGCGCTCCATCGCCCAGGTGGCGACCGCCGTCGCCCGCGGCGACCTCACGCAGAAGATCCGGGTGGACGCGCGCGGCGAGATCCTGGAGCTGAAGGAGACCATCAACACCATGGTCGACCGGCTGTCCTCCTTCGCCGAGGAGGTCACCCGGGTGGCCCGCGAGGTCGGTACGGAGGGCCTGCTCGGCGGCCAGGCCCGGGTGGGCGGGGTCTCCGGCACCTGGAAGGACCTCACCGACAACGTCAACTCGATGGCCGACAACCTGACCAACCAGGTGCGCAACATCGCGCAGGTCACCACCTCGGTCGCCCAGGGCGATCTGACCAGCCGGATCGACGTGGCGGCCCGGGGCGAGATCCTGGAGCTGAAGACCACCATCAACACCATGGTCGACCAGCTGTCGTCGTTCGCGGCCGAGGTGACCCGGGTGGCCCGCGAGGTGGGCACGGAGGGGAAACTGGGCGGCCAGGCGGAGGTCGAGGGCGTCTCGGGGACCTGGGCGCGGCTGACCGAGAACGTCAACGAGCTGGCCGGGAACCTGACCCGCCAGGTGCGGGCGATCGCCGAGGTCACCAGCGCGGTCGCCGAGGGCGACCTGACCCGTTCCATCACCGTCGAGGCGCCCGGCGAGGTCGGCGAACTGCGCGACAACATCAACTCGATGGTCGAGTCGCTGCGGGCCACCACCCGCGCCAACGAGGAACAGGACTGGCTGCAGACCAACCTGGCCCGGATCACCGCCCTGCTCCAGGGCACCCGCCGGCTGCCCGAGATCGCCGAGCTGATCATGGCGGAGGTGCCGCCGCTGGTCTCGGCGCAGTACGGGGCCTTCTTCCTCGTCTCGGACGGCGGCGAGAACGGGCGGGAGTACGCCGGGGACGGTGAGGAGTGGGAGGGCCCCACCCTGGTCATGGCCGCCTCCTACGGGCTGCCCGTCGGCCCCGGCGGCCCGCGGCGCCGGTTCCGTTTCGGCGAGGGGCTGATCGGGCAGGCGGCCAGGGACCGGCGGACCCTGCTGGTCGATCCGGTGCCCCAGGGATACGCCACCGTCTCCTCGGGCGTCGGAAGCGCCGAGCCCGCCGCCCTCGTCGTGCTGCCGATCGTGGTCGAGGACCAGGTGCTCGGCGCCGTCGAACTGGCCTCGCTGCGGCCGTTCGGCGCGCTCCAGCGCGACTTCCTGGACCGGTTCGTGGTGAGCGCGGGCGCGGTCCTCAGCTCCCTGGTGGCCAACCTCCGCACCGACGAGCTGCTCGCCCAGTCCCGTACCCTCGCCGACGAACTGCGCTCCCGCACCCAGGAGTTGCAGGCGCGGCAGCGCGAACTCCAGCGGTCCAACGCGGAACTGCAGGAGCAGGCCGCGCTGCTCGCCGAGCGCAACAAGGACATCGAGTCGAAGAACCGGGTCATCGAGCAGGCCCGGCAGGAGCTGGAGACGAGGGCCCAGCAGCTGTCGCGCACCTCCATGTACAAGTCCGAGTTCCTCGCCAACATGAGCCACGAGCTGCGGACGCCGCTCAACAGCCTGCTGATCCTGGCCCGGTTGCTGGCGCAGAACCCCGAGGGCAACCTGACGGAGAAGCAGGTCGACTATGCCGAGGTGATCCACTCGGCCGGTTCCGACCTGCTCCAGCTGATCAACGACATCCTGGACCTGTCCAAGGTGGAGGCGGGCAAGATGGAGGTGCGGCGCGAGCCGTTCGCCCTGTCCAAGCTCATGGAGTCGCTGGGGGCGACCTTCGGCCCGATGGCGGACGAGAAGGGCCTCGAGTTCACGGTCTCGGTGGCCCCGGACATCCCGGCGTACCTCACCACGGACGAGGGGCGGCTGCGGCAGGTGCTGCGCAATCTGCTGTCCAACGCGATGAAGTTCACCGAGGTGGGCCGGGTCGAGCTCACCGTCGAGCACACGCCGCCGGACGAGATCCCCGCCGTGCTGCGCGACGGACGGCCGGTCCTCGCCTTCCGGGTCGCCGACACCGGCGTGGGCATACCCGCCGACCGGCTCCGCAACATCTTCGAGGCGTTCCAGCAGGGCGACGGCACCACCGCGCGCCAGTACGGCGGTACGGGCCTCGGCCTGTCCATCAGCCGGGAGGTGGCCACCCTCCTGGACGGCACCATCGAGGTCGAGAGCACCCCCGGGCGGGGCAGCCGTTTCACCTTCCACCTGCCCGAGCGGCCGGTGCCGCCCGAGCCCGGCGCGGGGACGGCGGCCGGCCCGGAGCAGCCGGCGGCCACCGCACCCGCCACCTCCCCCGCCACCGAACCGGCCGCCCCGCCCGCCGCCGCCGCCGACCGTACGGGCACCGGACGGGCCGGGGAACCCGAGAGGGCGCCGGAGCGGCCCGCCGCCACGGTGCTCGTCGTCGACGACGACGTCCGGAACGTCTTCGCGCTCACCGAGGTCCTGGAGTCGCACGGCCTGCGGGTGCTGACCGCCGACGGCGGCCGCCCGGCCATCGGACTGCTCGCGGGGCACGAGGAGGTCCGGCTGGTCCTGATGGACATCATGATGGCCGGCATGGACGGCTACCGGACCATCGAGGAGATCCGGCGGCTCCCGGGCCGCGAGGGCCTGCCGATCATCGCGGTCACCGCGAAGGCGATGCCGGACGACCGGGCCCGGGCCCTCGCGGCGGGCGCGGACGACTACCTCGCCAAGCCCGTCGACCAGACCGAACTGATGGTCAAGATCCGGCGGCAGCTGGGAGGCTGACCTCCCCGCGCCCGCCCCGCCTCTCTCACTCAGCCGGCGCGAGCTCCGCCGCCGGCGCCGGTGCCGGTGCCGGTGCCGGTGCCGCCGGAGTGGCCGCCGGGCCGCGCCCGCGCCCCGGCCTGGGGCCTGGCCCGGGACTGCGCGTCGGCCCAGGCCTCGGCTTCGGCCGCGGCCCAGGCCTCGCCGGGGCGCCTGACCCGGACCGCGACGATGCTCGTGTCGTCGTCCGTGTCCCCCAGCGCCGCGCCGAGCAGCCCGTCCACGAGCAGCTCCGGGCTCTCCCGGCCCGCCAGCCGCCCGGCCACCGCGACGAGCCGGGCGAGCCCCGGGCCCAGACCGTCATGGCGCCGCTCCACCAGGCCGTCGGTGTACAGCAGCAGCGTGTCGCCCGGCCGGAGCACCGTGCGCCGCTCCTCGTACGCGTACGAGGGCACCGCCCCGAGCAGGATGTCGTGCGGCGGTTCGAGCAGCCGCGCCCGGCCGTCCCGGATCAGCATGAGCGGCAGGTGGCCGGCGCTCGACCAGACGAGACCGCCGTCCTCGGGGTCGTACAGCGCGCACACGGCCGTGGCGGTGGCGCCGCCGCCGGTCCGCAGGGTGACCTCGTTGAGCCAGCTCATCAGCTGCCGGGGCGGACGGCCGGTGAAGGCCAGGGCCCGCTGGGCGTTGCGCAGGGCGACCATGCCGGTGACCGAGTCGATGCCGTGGCCCGCGATGTCGCCGACGGCCACCAGGACCTTGCCGCTGGGCAGCGGCAGCACGTCGTACCAGTCGCCGCCGACCTGGTACTCCTTGGCGGCCGGCCGGTAGCGGGCGGCGACGGCCAGGTCGCCGGGCAGCTCCCGCAGGGCCGTCACCTCCGGCACGATCGCCTGCTGGAGCTGGAGGGCGAGCTGGTGGCGCAGCTCGGCCTGGTCGCGGACGGCGGTGAGGTGGTCGAAGGTCGCCGTGAGGGCGAGCTCGGTGCGCCGGGTCGCCGACACGTCCTGGTACACGCCCACGAAACCGGTGACCGTGTCCCCTTCGAGCAGCGGCTCGGCCGCCACCCGCACATGGCGCACCAGACCGTCGGGGAGCACGATCCGCAGCACCGCCTGCGCGCCCGTACGGCGCTCCGTCAGCGTCCTGAGCAGCGCGGTCAGCGCCTCGCCGTCCTCGCGGTGGACCCTTCCGCGCAGCGCGAGCAGCGGCAGCGGCGCCTCATGGCGTGACATGCCGAACATCCCGTACGCCTGCTCCGACCACACCGTGTCGCCGCCGGTCAGGCTGTCCTGGAAGGTGGCGACGCTCTGCAGCCGGGCGACGGCGCGGCCGGCGGCGACGCCGGGGTCGCCGACGGTGTGCCACAGGACCACGGACCGGTTCGCCCCGGCCGGCAGGACGCGGACGTCGAGGAGAGGACCCGGCGCGCCGGCCGGGCGGCCGGACGGCAGCCGGGCGGCGTGCTGGGGGCGGTGGGTGTGGCGGGCGCGCCGCACCAGGCGGGCGAGCTCCTCGTGGGCGTGCGGGAAGGCGCGGTGCAGGGAGCGGTCGTCGGCGGGCAGTGCGCCGCCGAGGGCCGCGGCGGCGGCCTCGTTGACGTGGTCCACGAGGGGGGCGCCGGTGGTGGGGTGGGTACGGAGCAGGGCGCCGGGGTGGACGAGCGAGTCCAGGACGTCGACGAGGGCGGGGGCGCCGGGCTCCTCGGCGTCGGGCCGGTCGAGGACGGCGACGGCCACGTCCATCAGGCCGGTGACGGCCCGTCGTACGGAAGGGGTGAGCTCCACGGGGCCGGGCCAGCCGACCAGGGCCAGGCCCACGGTCGCCCCGCGCCGGCGCAGCGGCAGCACCGCCCTGGCCGCGTCCGGCCCGGCGCCGGGCAGCGGGCCCGCGTCGCCGGGGCCGTTCTCCAGCCACACGGGGACGTTCTGGGCGAGGGCGGCGCGGATCGGCGCCGGCGCGGCCGGCGGGATCGACCACCAGGCCACCGCCTCCGTCGCCCCGACCCCCGCCTGCCCGGCCAGCCGCAGACAGCCGGCCTCGGCGCACCGCCACAGCCACAGGCTCTGCGCGCCGAGCGGCTCCAGGCCGCCCTCCAGGAGCGTGCGGACGCCCTCGGTCACGCCGTCCGCGATCTCCGCCGCGGCGGCCGTGCGGCGCAGGCGGCGCCCCATGAGGGGCGGAAGGTCACCGGCCGGGAGGGCTTCGGCTCCGAGACCGGCGGCCGGTCCGGTCGGGGGTGCCGTGAGCGTGTCGCTCAGGGTGAGCAGGGGGTCCCCGGGGCTGGCGGACGCGTTCAGGACGTCGGCGGCGAGGTCCTCGGCCGAAAGACCGGTCGCCCCCGCCAGGGCGGCGAGGTGCTCGGCGGCGTCGGCGGTGGAGATGCCCAGCTGGACGGCGAGGACGCCGGTGGCGAGGTCGAGCAGATGACGGCGTACGAGTTCGGCCCGCAGCCTCCGGTTCTCGGCGGCGAGGCCGGCGAACGCTGACTCGGCCCAGGCGGCGGACGTGGTCGCGGACGCCTCGGCGGACTTCTCGGCGGACGTCTCCGCGGGCCCTGCGGAACGGGTCAAGACGACCTCCGGAACACGCGCTCGTGCCTCTTCGGAGTCTACCCGCGCCGTGCCGCGGACGGCCGGACGGAGAGGGCGGGCGGAGGGACGGCCGGAGGGTCGGGCGGACGGAGGGACGGCGCCGGGACGGACGAGGAGCCGGGACGTCGTGGCCGGGGGCTGCGAGGACGGTCCGGGTTGGGCCGACCGGATGAGGCGCGGCCGGAAGATCCGCTCCGCGCCGGAACCTTTCCCGCGCGCCGCCCCTCATCTTCGGTGAACGGGTCGGCCGGGGGCTTCCGGCCCCGTCGACCCGCCGAGGCTCGTCCCCACCCGAAGAAGAAGTCGAGGAAGCCTGTGCTCCGTTCGCCGCACCGACGCCTGGCCGTGGGCGCCGCTCTGTTCGCCGCGCTCGCCGGGGGTCTCGTCCCGGCCGCCCCCGCCTCCGCCGCCGCACCGACGCCCGCGCCCGCACCCGCACCCGCGCCTCAGGCGGATCCCGCGCCCGCGCCCGACATGAAGGGCGTGGTCGCCGCGCTCGAGGCCGCCATGGCCGAGGGCGCGCCCGGGGCGATGGCCCGGTACAGCGGTCCGGACGGCGTCCGGAGCCGTACGGTCGGGGTCCGGGACCGCGCCACGGGCGCGCCCATGGACATTCACGCCCGCTTCCGGATCGGCAGCGTCAGCAAGACGTTCTCGGCCGTGGTGCTGCTCCAGCTGGTGGAGGAGGGCCGGCTGAAGCTGGACGATCCGGTGAACCGCCTGCTGCCGGGGCTCCTGCCCGACGACCGGGTGACGGTCCGTCATCTGCTCACCCACCGCAGTGGTCTGGCGGACTACACGGACAAGATGTTCGAGCACACCGTCCCGGGCTTCGAGGCCGTGCGGAACCGGGTGTTCTCCTACCAGGAGCTCGTCGACCTGTCCCTCGCCGAGCCGCGCACCATCGAGCCGGGCGCCTCCTACGCGTACTCCAACACGAACTTCGTCGTGGTCGGCATGCTGATCGAGAAGCTCACGGGGCGGCCGGTGGCCGACGCGTACGAGCGCAGGATCATCAAGCCGCTGAAGCTGCGCGGCACTTCGTACGTGCACCCCGACACGCGGATCAAGGGGCTGCACGTCCGGGGTCATCTGCACCCGGACGAGGCGGGCGCTCCGCTCGTGGACTCCACCGAACAGACGGTGTCCTGGGCGCAGTCGGCGGGGGCCGTGCTGTCCACGCCGGCCGATCTGAACACCTTCATGAGCGCGCTGATGCGCGGCCGGCTGCTGTCCCCGGCGATGCTGGACGCCATGACGACGGTGACGCCGACGGAGCCCACGGGCGCCCGGGCGTACGGCCTGGGGCTGCGCCGCTACACGATGTCCTGCGGCGTCCAGGTGTTCGGCCACACGGGGACGGTGCAGGGCTACTACACGTACGCCTTCGCCACCCGGGACGGCCGGCGCAGCCTGTCGGCGCTGGCGAACACGTCGAACCACGGGGCCGCGAACACGGCCCTCGGCCGGACGCTGGAGGCCGCGTTCTGCGGCACCAAGCCCGAGGCGAAGGCGGAGGCGAGGAGCCTCGCGCCGGAGCGGGCGCGGGAGGAGGCGCCGGAGGGGGTCCTGGACCTGCCGGCGGAGCGTGATCTGCCCGAGCGCCACTGACGCGTAGACTCCGCGCGGTCGTGGACGGATCGAACGGCCGCGCGGGGTCGAGCGTGACGGAGGTCGGGGCATGGCGGCGTCGGGCATGACGGGGGGACGCAGGTGACGCAGATGACGGACGAACGCGAACCGTTCGCGTTGATGCGGGTCGTGGGAGCGTACGGCGGCGGTGTCGTCCTGGAGTTGGAGGACTCGTACGCGCCGGGCGTCCCCAGCGTCGAAGGGCAGCTCTCCGTGCACAGCGACTTCGTCGCCGGCGTCCTCGACACCAACGTCCTCCCCGAGGACCTGCCCGGCTGGGCCTGGGTCCTGGACGAGGTCGCCGCCGGACGCGACGCGGTGTGGCGGGAGTTCTCCCGCGCCCCGTCCGTCGGCATCCGTCTGGAGTGGCGGGAGGACGACCACGACGGGATCACGGTGACGGTCGCGGACCAGCAGACCACCCGGGTGTCCGTCACCCTCCACATGGAACGGTCCTGGATCGACGAGCAGCGCGCCCTGCTCGACCGGCTCCGGGCGGCGTGGGCGCACCTCCTGCCCAAGGACTGACCGGCCCGGCCCGGGCCCCGAGCCCGGGGACCGGGGCTTCGGGCTCGGGCCGCGCTCAGGGCATGACGCTCAGGACGTGGCGCTCAGGCCGCGTTCGGGCCCACGTCGGCCGTCGTCAGCGGACGGCGGACCGGGGCCAGGGTGGAGTACTCGTCGGCGCCGACGTCACGGCGGCCGCCGCGGGCGTGCCCGTCCAGGTCCTGGGTGACGGCGAGCTCGGTGAGCGTCGCCGCGTCGATCGCCGGGCTGTCCGCCGACAGCCGGTGCACCCCGTCGGTGTCCAGGCGCAGCCTCGGGTCGACCCGGCGGTAGCCGGCGGACGGCAGGGTGCCGTCGGCGGCGGCGCCCCAGAGGATGTTGCCCTGCCACAGGAAGCCGACGGTCTGGTCCAGGTCGACCAGGGTCCCGGTGCCCGAGACCAGGATGTTGTCGGCCACGACCACGTCGCTCGGCGCATAGGTCCGGCTCTCGCCGGAGAGCGTGCGCGCGTTGCCGACGAAGGTGTTGTGGGCGATCACCGCCCGGTCACAGGCGTCGTTGCCGCGCCGCTCCTCGGTGGTCTCGCCGGAGTGGTGGTCGCGGGTGGTGCCGCTGCCGATCACCAGGGCGCGGCCGGTGAGGCCGCCGAAGTAGTTGTTGACCACGAGGTGGTCGTTGCCGTAGAGGCGGACGCCCTCGACGCCGCCGAGGAGGTGATTGCCCTCGACGGTGGTGCGGTTGCCGTGGCGGAGCACGATGGCGCCCCGGCTGTCGCGGACCGTGTTGAAGCGGACGGTGTTGTCGGAGGACTTCACCGAGAGGGCCTCGGGGTCGCCGTCGCACCGCTCGAAGAGGTTGAACTCGACCACGGCGGAGGCGCTGGACAGGGCGCGGGAACTGACGCCGAGGCGGATCGGTTCGCCGCCGTTGGCGCCGGTGTAGGAGTGGTCGGAGAAGTGGTTGCGGAGGATCTGGGTCCGCTGGGCCATGGCGGTGCTGCCGGGGCCGTCCACGACGAGGAAGATGCCCTCGGTGGTCTTGTGGTGGAAGCGGTTCCGGTCGATCTTGGCGTCGTCGCCGCGTACGACCACCCAGTCGAGCCCCGCGGTGTCGGCGAAGCGGAGGTCGTTGCGGGTCAGCCGGATGCGCGGACAGTTCGCCGGGATCTCCAGGGTGGTGCTCTGCCGGAGCGCGAAGCCGCTGACGACGATGTCGCTGGAGTCGGAGAACACGAAGCCGCGTTCGCCCTGGAGCACCGCGCCGCCCCGGGACTCGGCGACGATCGTGATGGGCGCGGCGGCGGTGCCGTGGCGGCCGGAGACGGCGATGGCGCCGCCGGAGGGCACGGTGTAGGTGCCGTTGGCGAGGACGATCCGGTCACCGGGTATCGCGCGGTCGATCGCCCGCTGGAGCTCGCCGAGGGAGCCGACGGTGACGGTGGTCGCGGCGGAGGCCGTGGTGAAGGACGGCACGGTGGCGAGTGCCGTGCCGAGTGCGGTGCCGGTGAGGAACGTACGTCGTCGCATGATGCCCCTTGGGGGATGGCGGATGTGGTCCGCGCCAAGACTGGGGTACGCCCCTGTCGTTCCGCTGGCGTATCGCTAACGCACCCCGCCGTCCTCGCCGCCTGCGCGCAGCGAGGCGACCGTGGCCGCGAGCTCGGGCTCTGCGCCCAGGGTGTCCAGGGTGCCGGAGAGCACGTCGGCGTACGTGCCGCGGGCGTCCTCGTAGCGGCTGCGGCCCTCGGCGGTGATCACGGCGTAGACGCCGCGCTTGTCCGAGGGGCAGAGGTCCTTGAAGGCGTAGCCCGCGCCCTTGAGCCGGTCGACCAGGCGGGTGACCGAGGACTGGTTGAGCCCGATCCGGTCGGCGAGCTCCTGCATGCGCAGTTCGCTGTCCGGCGAGGCGGAGAGGTTCTCCAGGGCCCGGTACTCCGACAGGCCGATTCCGTGCCGGCGCTGCAGGGCGGTGGCGAGCTCGCGCTCCACGCGTGCGTGCACGGTGAGCACGCGCTCCCAGACGGCCTGGTCGCTCACCGAGTCGCTCACCTGGTCGCTCATCGGGCTCTCCTTCCAGGGGTTTGACAACAGGTTATATGACCATGCAAGCTCCTTGTTGACAGGAACTTGCACGTACAAGCATTCACATGGGGGTCCCCTTGTCCACCGATGTCGCACGCGCAGCGTCGGAAGTCCCTTCGGAGCAGGACGGGAGGAACAACCAGAACGTCGGCTGGGCCTGGCTGCTCTTCTCCTCCCTCTTCGAGATCACCTTCGCGCTGTCCACCGAGGCCACCCACGCCTTCACCCGCCTCGGCCCCTCCCTGCTCACCGCCGCCGCGGCCGCCTGCGGCATCTACACGCTGTCCCGTGCCCTGCGATACGTGGACGTCGGCGTCGGCTACACGGTCTGGGCGGGCATCGGCGGTGTCGGCACCGTCGTCTTCGGCACGCTCCTCTACGACGAGCCGATGACGATCTGGAAGGTCGTCGCGTTCGTCCTGATCATCGGCGGCGGTACGGCCCTGAGGGTCACCGACAAGATCGCCGCCGAGAAGGCCGGGAAGGCCGGGAAGGCCGAGAGGACCGAGAAGGCTGCCGCGGTCTGAACGCCCACGCCTGACGCCGGCAGTCCCGCCCCTCAGTCCCGCCCCTCCCCTTACCCACAGAGAGAGCCACGTCCCATGACCTGGGTGTTCCTCGGCATCGCCATCGTCTTCGAGATCCTCTTCGCGCTCGGCACCAACGCCACACAGGGCTTCACCCGCCTGTGGCCCAGCGTGCTGACCCTGCTCGCCGCCGCCGGCGGCATCTACACCTTGTCCCGTGCCCTGCTCGAGCTCGACGTCTCGGTCGGCTACACCCTCTGGACCGGCATCGGCGGCGTCGGCACCGTCGTCTTCGGTGCGATCCTCTTCAAGGAGAAGATCACCCTCGCCCGGCTGCTCTCCTTCGCGTCGATCATCGGCGGCGCGGTCATCCTGCGCGTGACCTCCGTCTGAGGCCCGCCGTGACCGATCCGGCGAAGGAAGCTGAGGCAGCGGAGGAAGCGAAGGGCCGGCTGATCGAGCGGGTGGCGGAAGCGGTCCGACTCAGCCGCGAGCACGTCGCCACCGGCGGCGGCGCGCAGTACCGCGAACGCCACCGGGCCGCCCTGCGGGAGGCCGAGGCCCACGGTGTACGGGTCGTGCCGACGATCCTGATCGGCGCCACCCGCCTGGAGGGCGTGCCGAGCGCGGCACGGATCCGCCGGGCGGTGCTGGACGAGCGGGCGCAACCGGACCTCGTACGCGACGGGCATGCTCCCCGGCCTCGTGGTCTCCGGTCTGGGGCACGGCATGATCTACACGGCGGTGTTCGTCGGCGGCGCGGCGGACGTCCCCGACGCCCACCAAGGCGTCGCGGGCGCACTGATGACGACCAGTCAGTACGCGGGCGGGGTGCTGGGCGTGGCCGTGCTGGCGATCCTCCTCGGTGACCGTCCGGCCGACGCCCGTTTCCTCCCCGCCTACCTCCTGGCCGCCGCGCTCGCCACGACCGGCGCGCTGTGGGCCTGGCGCGGTTTCTCCCCTCCGCCACGGGAGCGGGGACCCGCTGCGCGGCGAGTGAGCCGGCGTGAGCGCAAGTCGGTGGCGTGAGCCGGGAAGATCGGGGAGGCTCGTGCGCATGGTCTCGATATTGCAGAACGTGGCGATCGACTGTACGGATGCCTACGAGCTGGCTCGCTTCTGGAGCGGGGTGACCGGCCGTCCCCTGCACCCGGAGGACCGTCCGGGCGACCGGGAGACGCAGGTGACGCTGGCGGAGGGCACGGTGCTGTACTTCAACCAGGTCCCCGAGCCCAAGACGGTCAAGAACCGGATCCATCTGTGCCTGCGCCCCGAGACCTCGCGCGATCAGGAGGTGGACCGGCTGCTCGGTCTCGGCGCCGCCTTCGTCGCCGATCACCGCAACCCCGACGGTTCGGGCTGGGTCGTCCTCGCCGACCCGGAGGGCAACGAGTTCTGCGTACTGCGCAGCGAGTCCGACCGGGCCGCCGGCGCTTCCTGACAGGGCACCTCCCCCGCCCCCGACTGCCTCGTCAGGACGGGGCGAGGACGCAGAACTCGTGCCCCTCCGGGTCGGCGAGGCACGTCCACGGGACCTCGCCCTGGCCGAGATCGAGGTCGGTGGTGCCGAGGGCCCGCAGCCTGGCCACCTCCGCCGCCTGGTCGTCGCCGGGGTACGGCAGCAGGTCGAGATGGAGGCGGTCGGGCACGGTCTTCGCGTCGGGCGTGCGGAGGAATTCGAGATAGGGCCCGAGGCCCTTCGCGGAGCGCAGCACCGCACTGTCGTCGGTCACCTCGTGCAGCGTCCAGTCCGTCGCCTCGCCCCAGAACCGCGCCATGGCGCGCGGGTCCGCGCAGTCGACCACCACCGCGGCGATCGGCCCGGTGTCCCGGTAGATCTCCCGGGGCTCCAGCACGCAGAACTCGTTGCCCTCCGGGTCGGCGAGGACGGTCCACGGCACGTCGCCCTGGCCCACGTCGACGGGCGTCGCCCCGAGCGCCCGCAGGCGCTCGATCAACTCCGCCTGATGGGCGGGGGATTCGGTGGAAAGATCGAGGTGCAGCCGGTTCTTCGTGCCCGTCTTGCGCTCCGGCACGGGCACGGCGTCGAGTCCCAGGACGACCGGGTCCGGCCAGACGAAGCCGCCGACGGGTCCGACGTACGTGGTCACGCCGGGTCGGTACGCAGTCCAGCCGAGGGCCTCCGCCCAGAACCGCCCGACGGCCACGTGGTCGACGGCCTTGATGTTCACCTGCACGGGTCGCAGCGCCATGCCGCCGATCCTAGGCGCCGGCTCCGTCAGTCCTTCGACGCCCGATGCCTTCGGTCCCGGTCGGGGTTCCGTCCGGGGCGAAGGAGTCGCGGAAGGTGAAGGCGTGCGGCGCGGAGCCGTGGTGGTGGAGGCGCTCCAGCCTGGAAACCCCGTCCCGCCAGGTGGGTATCACGCCGTCGGAGACCCACCAGAACACGTGGTTGGGGTGCTCCGTCCTCTCGAACCAGTCGTAACGCCTGTTCAGCGCCTCACGGTGCAGACCGGTGTAGACGGCGTCGAAGGCGGGGCGCAGGCCGGTCCAGAGGGACAGGGTCGTGGCCAGGGCGGTGGTTTCCCGCGTACGGCCCTTGCCGTACCAGGTCGGTACGGCGAACTCGCCCCAGGCGCCCCAGTCGGCCTCGAAGAGCTCGCCCTGGTCACCGCCTTCCGCTTCGGCACGCGCGAGGTAGCCGGGGTGCCGGCTGATCTTCCGGTAGACGGCCTCACCGATCTCGTAGAACTCGCGCGTGCGAGGTGCGGGGTCGGCGAGAGGCGACTTCAGGACGCCGAAGGTGTACAAAGCGAGGTGGGGCATGCGTCTCTCCCTGGTCAGGGGTGCCTGGTGTTCCCGGTTCGGCGGCTCACGCGTCGGGGCGGGGGTTCGTGAAGGTAGCCGCCTCCACGGGCCCTGTCGAAGTTGCGTTTTCCCTGTCCACGTGGCCTCGCCGGTCACCACGAGAGGCCCTCTGTCGCACCGGCGGCGTGAACGACCGCCGCGGGATGTACGGCGTCGACCGCTACGCACCGGCTCCGTCGCCGGAAGGGGGCCAGTCGGGGGCGGGATCCGTGGGGAGGAGGGGGCGCAGGGCGCCCACGGCGGCGCCGACGCAGGCGTCGCGCAGTTCCTCGCGGTCACAGGTCTCGTGGGTCAGCCAGTCCACGCACAGCACCTGGACGAAGACGAGCCACGCCTTCAGCGCGGCGGACACGGCTTCGCGGGTGCGCGCGTCGGCGAGCGGCAGGACACCGAGCAGCCGGGCGCGCAGGGCGTCGAGTTCGTCCGTCATGATCGTCTGGATGACGGGGTCTCCGGCCAGCACCCGGTTCGCGGCCAGGACGGCGTGGCGGTTCGCGATGAAGTAGTCGAGGTGCGCGTTCCAGTCCCTGGGCGGCGTCGGCCGCCTGATCTCCCTGGCCGTCCACGGCTGGCCGCACTGGTTCCAGGTCGTCCTGACCGTGCTCGAACTGGTCTTCCCGCCCGTCTGGTTCTGGCTCGCGGACGCCGACGAGCGCGCCGTCCGCCACCGCCCCGCGACACCCGCCACCGCGTAGACGTCACCAGGTTCCCGCCTCGTACCCCGGCGCCCTCGCCGCCGAAGGGACCCACACCCGGCAGGGTCCCGGGCGACTGGAGTCGATCACATGACGCGCAGTCACCTCGCCCTCACCGCAATACTTCTGACCGCTCTGACCCTCTCCGCCTGCTCGACGGACAAGGCCCCGCAGGGCGAGGGGGCGCCGCCGCCCGCCGGGGCGCCGTCCGCGAGCGCGACGGGCACGGTGCAGCCCTTCAAGGACGACACCGACGTGCCGCTGACCCGGCAGCTGACCCGGGGCGAGCTCACCCGGGCGATCCCCGACGCCGAGGACGTGGTCCCCGGCTACTACACCGGCAGCCTGCACAAGAGCCTGCCGGGCGAGCCGGACGACTGCGCGCTCTCGGACGCCCCCGCGCCGGCGGGCTGGCAGCGGTCGGGCCGCGGCGAGTACGACTACCAGGGGTCGACCGTCTCGCGGGGAATCGACCTGGACGTCTGCCAGTTCGACACGGCCGCGCACGCGAAGGCGGCGTACGAGCGGTGGCAGGACAAGGACGAGACGGTTCCGGCCGGAACGCCCCGCAAGGTCGGGGAGGAGTCCGTCTTCCTCGCGCACACCGGATCGAGCGGCTCGGTCTACGGCTACAGCCGGTCCGGCACCGTCGTCGCCCGGGTCCGCGTCGAGGACGCGGGCCAGGACGCCACGGACGCCCATGACGTGCTGGCCGCCACGATCAAGCGCCTCCAGCAGGTCCAGGCGGGCCGCCGGGCGACGGCGACGGCGCCCGAGATCGCCGCGGCCGAGCGGGCCCGGGACCAGTAGGCCCGCTCGACCGGCGGTTCACCCGCGCGTACGGAGGATCAGGCGGGCACGAACCCGGCGCCGTACGCGTCGAGGGCATGGACCTACGCCTCGGCCGCCTGCGCCGCCTCGGCCAGGACACGGGCGAGTTCCCGGGGGCGGGTGGTCATCGGCCAGTGGCCGGAGTCCAGGTCCACGTAGTCGAGTTCGGCGGCGCGGGCGAGCTCCGGGCTCTCGCCGCCGGCGATCCACTCCTTCGCCTGGGCCGGGCTGAACTCGGGGCACACCAGCTGCACCGGCACGTCGAAGCGGCGCTCGTCGCCGAGCCGTACGGTGCCTCGGGCGACGGCCTCCGGGACGGGGACGGCGGCGGCCGCGAAGCGGCGCCGGGCCGCCTCGTCGAGGTCGGCCGAGTCGGGCCCTTCGAAGGGACCCCAGCCCGGGAAGGGCATGACGCCGTCCTCGATGGCGAAGAAGTCGGCGTAGGGGCGGCCGTCGGAGGCCGGGAAGCCGCCGATCAGGACCACCTTCGCCACCTTCTCCGGGCGGGCGTCGGCGGCCGTCCAGGCCAGGGTCGCCGCGGCCGAGTGCCCCACGACCAACGGCCTGCCGGGGGCGGCGTCCACGGCGTCGAGGACCGCCGCCAGCTGGTCGTCGAGGGTGGCGGAGCCGTTCCCGTCGCCCTGTCCGGGGAGGGCGACGGAAACGGGACGGTGGCCGAGGGCCGTGAGCTCCGGCACGACCTCGTCCCATGCGGAGCCGTCGAGCCACAGCCCGGCGATGAGCAGGATGTCCATGGGGCGGTCCTCCCGGAGGATGTGAGGGTCTGGGCCCCACGGACGCTATCGGGAGGGTCTGACAACGGCCCGACAACAGCCTGGCAACGGCCTGACAACAGGCTTCAGGCCGTGGCGGCGGCCGCCTTCGCCGCGGCGACGAAGGCGCGGACGCGGTCGTGGTCCTTGACGCCGGGTGCGGACTCGACGCCGCTGGAGACGTCGACGCCCCAGGGCCGGGCCCGGTCGATCGCCTCGGCGACGTTCTCGGGGGCGAGCCCGCCGGCCAGGAGCCAGGTGCCGTCGGGGCGGGCGGCGTCGAGGAGGGACAGGTCCCAGCGGGCGCCGGAGCCGGCGCGGGGCGAGTCGAGCAGGAGCACGTCCTCGCCGTGGGCGCCGACGCGGGTGTCGGGGCGCTCCTTGAGGGAGGTGGCCCGCCACAGGCGGGGGAAGACGCGGGCGGCCTGCTCGAAGTCGGCCTTGGTGTAGGGCCCGTGGAGCTGGAGGGCGTCGACGTCCAGGTCGCGGGCGAGCCGGGCGGCCTCTTCGGCGGGCGTGTCGTTGACGACGAGGACGGACAGCACGTGCGCGGGGGTGTGGGAGCGGGCGTGGGCGGCGAGCAGCGCGGCCGTGTCCCGGTCGAGGCCGCGGACGCTGGTCCCGCTGATCACCAGGCCGATCGCGTCGGCCCCGGCTTCGACGGCCACGTCGATGTCGGCGGTCGTGGCCAGCCCGCACACCTTGACGAACACTGTCTCTCCTCCGCGCCGCTCCCGCCGCCGGGTCACCGCCCGGCCGCCGTCTCCCGGCCGATCCTATGCCGCGCCGCTCCCGTGCCGCGCTGGTCCCTCTACGCTCCCTCGGTCTCCTCCGCCGGGGCGTCGGCGGCGTACGGGTGGACGTAGCGGTCCTCGCCGTACGGGGTGAACCAGGCGCCGAAGCCGAGGAGGGCGGGATCCTGGACGGCCGGGTCCCGGGCCGGGTCCGGTTCGCCGTGGACGTGGGCGAGGAAGCGGTCCAGGGCGGCGGTGACGTCGTCGTCCAGGAGGCCGTAGAGGTCGAGGGCCACGTGGGCCTGTTCCAGGAGGAAGCGCAGGACGAGCTCTTCGGCGAGGCAGCCGAGCCGTCGGAAGCCGCCGTCGGTGAACCGGGTGGTGAGCGCGACGGCGGTGACGAGGAAGCGGCGGGCGAACAGCTCGTCGTAGCGGTCCGCGTGCCGGTCGGGCAGCCGGTCGAGGTGCCAGAGGTGGCCCTGGCAGGCGGCGACGTGGGTGTCCTCCTCGGCGAGGGCCTGCACGTCGTCGTACAGCTCGTCGATGAGGATCTCCGCGCCGTGGACCAGGGCGCCGGCGGCGAGTTCGGCGGTGTCGGGGCTCGCGCCGAACACGGCCGGGTCGAAGGAGCGCAGTCGTACGGCCATGGCCCGTATCCCGGCCTCCGGGTCGGCGGTCTCCTCGATGACGTCGACCCACACCTCGTCGCCGCCCTCCCCACCGTCACCCCGGTCGCCGCGGCCGGCGTCGGGGGCGGCCGCGGCGTGCCGGGCCCGGCGGAGGGCGGGGTCGCCGGGCGGGGCGTCGGGCCCGTCGGCGGCCTCCAGGCTTTCCCACGCCCGTTCGGTGTGCAGTTTGACCTCGCTGTTCACCACCACCCACGCGGTCAGCGGCTCCGTGCGGTCCAGGATCTCCTGGGCCACGGCCCCCACCGCGTCCTCGGCGGCCTCGAGGGCCGGGGCCGCCACGGTCACCGTCAGTTCGGCGCCGCGCGGGTGGGCCGCGACGGCCACGTCGAAGACGTCCACCTCCACGCCGTCGGGCCCCTCGGCCCCGGCCACGGAGCCGAAGCCCCGCTCGATCAGCACGACGGCCCCGACCCGGCCCAGCTCGTCGAGGTCGGGGGCGTCGTCCGGTATGCACGTTTCCACGGTCACGACGTACGTCACGACGGCAAGGGTGCCAGGCGGGCACGGGCGGTTCGGGCCGATCGGGCAATCCCGTCCGGCGTTGACCTGCTCCTGACCGGGAACCGGTGCGGCTTCAGGTGGCGAGGAAGGCGCGGACGCCCTCGGCGACGGCCGCGTCGCCCAGGAGGGCGTTGTGGTCGAGGCAGCCGGCCGGGTGGTTGGCCGCGCCGGTGAGCGGGACGCTGTCGTCGGGGTTGATCACCTCGTCGCAGTCGGACCAGAAGGTGGCGTACGCGACCGGGCCCGGCGTCTCGTCGCCCTCGGCCAGCCGCTTCTGCACCCAGCTGCCGGGGGTCATGTCCCGGCAGGCCTGGTCCCACAGGGCGCAGGCCCAGGCGACGCCCGTGCCGTGGTTGGGGCCGGCCAGGGAGATCCAGTGGGCGACGGTGGTGGTGCCGCCGCCGTACTTCACGTACCAGCGGGTGGGCAGGCTGCCGAAGGAGTGGGCGACGACGTCGACCCGGTCGGCCCCGGTCCGCCGCCGGACCTCGTCGACGTACGCGGCGAAGCGGCCGGCGAGCACCTCGTTGACGGACTGGTGGCTGTCGTAGCCCCAGCGGAAGATCTCGCCCTCGCCGTAGCCGGCGGCCCTGAGCCGGGCGTCGAGGCCGCCCCAGACTCCGGGGTCGGCGTTGTAGCCGTGGACGAGGATGACCGGTCGGCGGGCCGCGGCGTCGGCGGCCGCGGCGGGGGCCGGGCCCGCGAGCATCCCGGCCAGGGCGGCGAGGCCGGCGAGCGCGGCGGACAGCACGGTGACGGGGCGACGCATCGACGGGCCTCCCGGGGCAGGCGGTGACGGGGCGGACGGCGACGGGGCGGAAGGCGACGAGCGGAAGGCCCGCACACCTTGTTGACGGACCGTCAGATCCTCGCCGCCCGTGATGTTACCGCCGGGAACCCGTCACCACAGCCCCCACGACAGCCCCCATGTCCGAAAACCCATCGCCCGTGTCCGGAACCACATGGGACCCCCCTGCCGCCCGCCAAAACGGTCGGGTTAGCATATGAGCACCGCCTAGCTCGAAAGATGCACTGTGACTGTCAACGAGGACTCGTTCACAAACTGGAAGAACCGCGAGGAGATCGCGGAGTCCATGATTCCGATCATCGGGAAGCTGCACCGAGAGCAGGACGTCACGGTCCTCGTTCACAGCCGCTCCCTGGTGAACAAGTCGGTGGTCAGCATTCTCAAGACCCACCGATTCGCCCGCCAGATCGCCGGCGAGGAGCTCTCGGTCACCGAGACCCTGCCGTTCCTGGAGACGCTGACCACCCTCGACCTGGGCCCGTCCCAGATCGACATCGGCATGCTCGCCGCGGAGTACAAGACGGACAACCGCGGCCTTTCGGTCGCGGAGTTCACCGCCGAGGCCGTCGCGGGTGCCACCGGTGCCAACAAGATCCAGCGGCGTGACGGCCGCGACGTCGTCCTGTACGGCTTCGGCCGCATCGGCCGGCTCGTCGCCCGCCTGCTGATCGAGAAGGCCGGCTCCGGCAACGGTCTGCGGCTGCGCGCCATCGTCGTGCGCGGCGGCGGCGAGCAGGACCTGGTGAAGCGCGCCTCGCTGCTGCGCCGTGACTCCATCCACGGCCAGTTCCAGGGCACCATCACCGTCGACGAGGCCAACGGCACGATCATCGCCAACGGCAACACGATCAAGGTGATCTACGCCAACGACCCGTCCGAGGTCGACTACACGGCGTACGGCATCGAGAACGCCATCCTCATCGACAACACGGGCAAGTGGCGCGACCGCGAGGGTCTGTCGAAGCACCTGCGCCCCGGCATCGACAAGGTCGTCCTGACCGCGCCCGGCAAGGGTGACGTGCCGAACATCGTGCACGGCGTCAACCACGACACGATCAAGCCGGACGAGCGGGTCCTGTCCTGCGCGTCCTGCACCACGAACGCGATCGTTCCCCCGCTCAAGGCGATGGACGACGAGTTCGGCGTGCTGCGCGGTCACGTGGAGACCGTCCACTCGTTCACGAACGACCAGAACCTGCTGGACAACTACCACAAGGCGGACCGCCGCGGCCGTTCCGCGCCGCTGAACATGGTCATCACGGAGACGGGTGCCGCCTCCGCCGTGGCCAAGGCGCTGCCCGAGCTGAAGGCGCCGATCACCGGCAGCTCGATCCGCGTCCCCGTCCCGGACGTCTCGATCGCGATCCTGAGCCTGCGCCTGGGCCGCGAGACCACCCGCGAGGAGGTCCTCGAGTACCTCCGCGACGTCTCGCTGCACTCGCCGCTGAAGCGTCAGATCGACTTCACCACGGCTCCCGACGCGGTCTCGATGGACTTCGTCGGTTCGCGCCACGCCTCGATCGTCGACGCCGGCGCGACCAAGGTCGACGGCGACAACGCGATCCTGTACCTGTGGTACGACAACGAGTTCGGCTACTCCTGCCAGGTCATCCGGGTCGTCCAGCACGTCTCGGGTGTCGAGTACCCGACCTTCCCGGCTCCGGCGGTCTGATCCCAGGGGTCCGATCCGAAGGGTCCGGTCGAAACGGTCCGGTACGAACGGCGGTGGGGCTTTTGCCCCGCCGCCGTTCGGCGTTTCAGGGCGCGGCCGTCGGCCAGTGGCGGTGCAGCGCGTCGATGTGGAAGACGTGGGTGTGCCCGCCGGCGGCCCCGGCCAGATGCGGGTGGTCGGCCGGCAGCTCCGGGTGGGTGTGCGGCAGGGCGACCGGATCCGCACGAGGCCACAGCCGGGCCGCGGCGAGGGCGGCCAGCAGCGCGAGCCCGCCGAGGAGCGCCGCCGGGAGGGCCGGAGAGGTGCGGGCGGTGAGCCAGCCCGCCAGCGGATAGGTGAGCAGCCAGCAGGCGTGGGCGAGGGAGAAGCGGGCGGCGAAGGCGGCGGGGAGGTCGGCCGGGTCGGCGGAGCGGCGCAGCAGCCGGCCGCCCGGGGTGAGGACCGCGGAGGTCGCGGCCCCGGCGAGCAGCCAGGCCGCGAGCAGGCCGGACCACGGCAGGGCACCGCCCGGCCTCGCCGCCGGGGCCGCGAGGCCGAGGGCGAGCGCGCCGAGGACCACCGGGAGCGCGAAGGCGCCGGTCAGCATGACGTGCCGGTCGTCGACCCGGTCCAGGAGGCGGGGCAGCAGCAGCGCGACGACCATGGAGCCCGCTCCGTACGCGGCGAGGGCGAGGGGCACGTCGCCGTCCGGGCGGCCCAGGGTGTCGCGGACCAGGGTGACGGTGCCGACCAGGACCATGGCGCCGGCCGCGGCCACCCCCAGGTCCAGGGCGACCAGGGCGCGCAGCCGGGGGGTGGCGAGCACCAGCCGCGCGCCGAAGCCGGCACCGACGCCGCCACCGGACGCCGGTGGGCGAGGGCGCGGGTGCGGCAGGACCACGGAGAGCACCAGCGCCGCCGAGGCCAGGAAGCCGGTCGCCGTGCCGGCGAAGAGCCAGGGGTACGGGACGAGGGCGAGGAGCGCGGCGGCGAGGGCCGGGGAGGCGAGGCTCTCCAGGTCGTAGGCGAGCCGGGAGAGGGACAGGGCCTCGGTGTACGGGCGTTCGTCGGGCAGCACCTCGGGGACGGTGGCCTGGAAGACGGGGGTGAAGGCGGCGGAGGCGGTCTGGAGCAGCACGATCAGCGCGTAGACGTGCCACACCTCGCTCACGAAGGGCAGGGCGAGGGCGGCGCAGGCGCGGGCGAGGTCCGCCGAGACGAGCAGGGTGCGGCGCGAGACGCGGCCGGCCAGGGCCCCGGCGAGCGGCGCGACGGTGACGTAGGCCGCCATCTTCAGGGCGAGCGCGGTGCCCAGGACGGCGGAGGCGTCGGCGCCTGCGAGGTCGTACGCGAGCAGGGCGAGGGCGACGGTCGCGAGGCCGGTGCCGAGGAGGGCGACGACCTGGGCGGTGAAGAGGCGCCGGAAGGTGGGCTCGCGCAGCACGGACAGCACGGTTCCACGGTAGCGACATGTGCGCGCGTGCGCACATGTCGACGTCATCCGGGATTCGGCTCGGGCCTCAGTCGTGCCAGGGTTCTCCGCTCACCTCGTGGTCGGCCCGGCTGATCGCCTCGACCACCAGCCGCTTGAGGTGGCCGTCCGGCATCGCGTACACGACCCGGCGCCCGTCACGGCGGGACTGGACGAGTCCGCCGATGCGCAGCTTGGCCAGATGCTGGCTGACCGCCGGCCGGGAGGCACCGCACGCCTGGGTGAGGGCGCTCACGTCGGCCTCCCCCTTGGTGAGCAGCCAGACGAGCTGGAGGCGGGTGGGGTCGGCGAGCAGCGCGAAGACCGCGGCGGCCGCCCCGAGTTCCGCGGGCCCGGGGGTCCGCGCGTGCGTCTGGCGTTCCGGCATGTGCTCATCGTAGGCACCGGCACGTGGTACGCCGTGCCGTCACCGGACGGAACCCCGTGCCCCCGATGCCGCGCGCCACGCCTGAGCCACTAGCATCATGGCACTGAGTGTGTTTTGCTGAGGGTACTCAGTGCCAAGACCGTGCCTTAAAGTGCCACAAGCATCGCTAGGGGAGCCCCAGACCATGGCCAAGGACTTCGACCTGTATCGCCCGTCGGAGGAGCACGAGATGCTCCGGGAGACGGTCCGCGCGCTGGCGGAGGCGAAGATCGCGCCGTTCGCCGCCGCGGTGGACGAGGAGGGCCGGTTCCCCCAGGAGGCGCTGGACGCGCTGGTCGCGGCCGATCTGCACGCCGTGCACGTCCCGGAGACCTACGGCGGTGCGGGCGCGGACGCGCTGGCCACGGTGATCGTGATCGAGGAGGTCGCCCGCGCCTGCGGTTCGTCCTCGCTGATCCCGGCGGTGAACAAGCTGGGCTCGCTGCCGGTGATCCTGTCCGGCTCGGAGGAGCTGAAGAAGAAGTACCTCGGCCCGCTGGCCAAGGGCGACGCGATGTTCTCCTACTGCCTGTCCGAGCCCGACGCGGGCTCCGACGCGGCCGGGATGAAGACCCGTGCGGTCCGCGACGGCGACCACTGGATCCTCAACGGCGTCAAGCGGTGGATCACCAACGCCGGCGTGTCGGAGTACTACACGGTGATGGCCGTCACCGACCCCGAGAAGCGGTCCAAGGGCATCAGCGCCTTCGTCGTGGAGAAGGGCGACGAGGGCGTGTCCTTCGGCGCGCCGGAGAAGAAGCTCGGCATCAAGGGCTCCCCGACCCGCGAGGTCTACCTCGACAACGTCCGCATCCCCGCCGACCGCATGATCGGCGCGGAGGGCACCGGGTTCGCCACCGCGATGAAGACCCTCGACCACACCCGCATCACCATCGCCGCCCAGGCCCTCGGCATCGCCCAGGGCGCCCTCGACTACGCCAAGGGCTACGTGAAGGAGCGCAAGCAGTTCGGCAAGCCGATCGCCGACTTCCAGGGCGTGCAGTTCATGCTCGCCGACATGGCCATGAAGCTCGAGGCCGCCCGCCAGCTCACCTACGCCGCCGCCGCCAAGTCCGAGCGCGTCGACGGCGACCTGACCTTCTTCGGCGCCGCCGCCAAGTGCTTCGCCTCCGACGTCGCCATGGAGGTCACCACCGACGCCGTCCAGCTCCTCGGCGGCTACGGCTACACCCGCGACTACCCCGTCGAGCGCATGATGCGCGACGCCAAGATCACCCAGATCTACGAAGGCACCAACCAGGTCCAGCGCATCGTCATGGCCCGCAACCTCCCGTAACCACCTGCCCGTCGAAAGGAGACAGGCCGTGACCCTCAAGATCGCTGTCTGTGTGAAGTACGTTCCCGACGCCACCGGCGACCGCGGTTTCGCCGACGATCTGACCACCGACCGCGAGGCCGTGGACGGCCTCCTCTCGGAGCTCGACGAGTACGGCGTCGAGCAGGCCCTGCGGATCGCCGAGGAGGCGGACGACGCCGAGGTCACCGTCATCACCGTGGGCCCCGACGACGCCAAGGACGCGCTGCGCAAGGCGCTGTCGATGGGCGCCGACAAGGCCGTCCACGTCAACGACGAGGACATCCACGGCACCGACGTGATCGGCACCTCCGCGATCCTGGCCAAGGCGCTGGAGAGGACCGGCTTCGACCTGGTCGTCTGCGGCATGGCGTCGACGGACGGCACCATGGGCGTGCTGCCGGCGCTGCTCGCCGAGCGGCTGAACCTGCCGCAGGTGACGCTGCTGTCCGAGGTCTCGGTCGAGGACGGCGTCGTGAAGGGCCGCCGGGACGGCGATGCCGCCAGCGAGCAGCTGCAGGCCCCGCTGCCCGCCGTCGTGTCGGTCACCGACCAGTCGGGCGAGGCCCGTTACCCCTCCTTCAAGGGGATCATGGCCGCCAAGAAGAAGCCGGTCGAGGAGCTGGACCTGGACGACCTCGGCATCGACGCCGACGAGGTCGGTCTCGCGGGCTCCTGGACCCTGGTCGAGTCGGCCACGGCGCGCCCGGCCCGTACGCAGGGCACGATCGTCACGGACGAGGGCGAGGGCGGCAAGCAGCTCGCCGCGTTCCTCTCCGCCCAGAAGTTCATCTGACCCACCGTCACCACCCCTCAGGAGCAAGGAATCATGGCTGAGATCCTGGTTCTCGTGGACCACGCCGACGGTGCGGTCCGCAAGCCGGCCCTCGAACTGCTCACCCTGGCCCGCCGGCTCGGCGAGCCCTCGGCGGTCGTCCTCGGCGCCGGCGAGGCCGCGGCCTCGATCGCCGCGACGGCCGGCGAGTACGGCGCGGCGACCGTGTACGTCGCGGACGGCGCCGAGTTCGGCGAGCAGCTGGTCGTGCCGAAGGTCGACGCGCTCACCCAGATCGCCCAGGACAAGGGCGTCGCCGCCGTTCTGGTGACCTCCTCGGGCGAGGGCAAGGAGGTCGCGGCGCGCGTGGCGCTGCGCCTCGGCTCGGGCCTGATCACCGACGCCGTGGAGCTGGAGGCCGGCGAGAACGGCCCGGTCGCCACCCAGTCGGTGTTCGCCGCCTCGTACCAGGTGAAGTCGGCCGTCTCGCACGGCGTGCCGGTCATCACCGTCAAGCCGAACTCGGCCGCCCCGGAGGCCGCTCCGGCCGCGGGCGCCGTCGAGAACGTGTCGGTCGCCTTCTCGGGCAACGCCGCCAAGGTCGTCTCGCGCACCCCGCGGGTCTCCACCGGCCGCCCCGAGCTGACCGAGTCGGCGATCGTGGTCTCGGGTGGCCGCGGTGTCGGCGCGGCCGAGGGCTTCGAGGTCGTCGAGAAGCTGGCCGACTCGCTCGGCGCGGCCGTCGGCGCCTCGCGCGCCGCGGTGGACGCGGGCTGGTACCCGCACTCCAACCAGGTGGGTCAGACCGGCAAGCAGGTCTCGCCGCAGCTGTACATCGCGGCGGGCATCTCCGGCGCGATCCAGCACCGGGCCGGCATGCAGACCTCGAAGACGATCGTCGCGGTCAACAAGGACCCGGAGGCCCCGATCTTCGACCTGGTCGACTACGGCGTGGTCGGTGACCTCTTCGAGGTGCTGCCGCAGCTCACGGACGAGATCGGCGCGCGCTGACCTCACCCCACAGAGCGGAAGGGGCGGGTGGCACTCTGTGCCACCCGCCCCTTCCGTTCGGGCGATCGGATCGGACCTTTCGCGCTCAGAACCAGCCGTCGAGGGCGGTCTCCTCGCAGAGCCGGACGACCGGCCTGCGGCCCTGGCCCGAGCCGTCGTGGGCGAGCCTGACCCGGACTCCGGGGCGCACCGCGTGCGGCGGTCCGTCGACCCGGCAGCGCACGACGAAGCCCTCGGCCATGTGCACCGGCCAGAGGTCGGCCTGGGCGGCGGTGAAGGCGCGGCGTACGGAGATCACGCCCTCTCCGGCGCTGAGTTCGGGGGCGAGGTCGGTCGACCCGCAGGTCGGACAGAGCAGGCGCTGGAAGGTGGTGGTGTGGCACCAGCGGCAGCGCTGGAAGTAGAGCTCGGGCTCGGCGGCCGACTCGTCGGCCAGGACGGCGCTGGTCCCGTTCCGCAGGCCCGTGGAGGATCCGGTGGGGAACACGATGCTTCTCCTTGCACTCGGCGGCTCAACCGTGCATGGAGCAAAGATATGGCACTGAGTGCCAGCAAATAAAGACCTGAGTTCCCTCAATTGACGATACTGAGATCCCCGGCCGTCTCTCAGCCGTCCCCGAGGCTCGACTCCACCTCGCGCACCACGCGCCACATGGGGGTGGAACGCTTGGTGATGACCACGACCACGTCGTCGGTCTCCCGCTCCCCCGCCGGGCCCGCCGGCGCCGCCTGCGGGCTCCAGGTCTCCCGTACGAACTCGAGCGCCCGGTCGACCTCCGCCAGCGGGTCGCCCTCGCCGCCGGAGCGCAGCCAGTGGCGCAGGGCGTGGTTGTGCGCGGCGACCACGGCCGCGGCGACGACGTTGGCCCGCAGGGTGCCGTCGCGGCGGTCGGCGAAGCGGGTGCGGAGATAGTCGCCGAGGGTCTTCTCGTACCGCCAGACGACGGAGAGCTCGTACGTCCGCAGGCCGGTGACCTCGCGGGTGAGGCGGTAGCGCTGGACGGAGAAGGTGGGGTTCTCGGCGTACATCCGCATCACGAGCCGGGTGGCCTCGCAGACCCGGACCAGCGGGTCGTCGGAGTCCTCGCTGGCCGCGAGGAAGGCGGTCATGTCGGCGAGGCTCTGCTCGTGGTCGGGGAAGACCACGTCCTCCTTGGACGGGAAGTACCGGAAGAAGGACCTCCGGCCGACCCCGGCCGTCCGGACGATGTCGTCGATCGTCGTCTGCTCGTAGCCGCGCTCCAGGAAGAGCTGGAAGGCCGCCGCGACGAGGGAGTCACGCATCGAGGGCTTGGCGGGGTTGGTGCTCATGCCCCCGAACCTAGCACTCGGATCCCTCACGCGGCGGCACTTGGTGCCATGCCCGAGGTCAGGGCCCGGACCACGGCCTCAGCGAGCGGCCATGCGCAGGGCGCCGTCCATCCGGATGGTCTCGCCGTTGAGGTAGTCGTGCTCGGCGATCATGGTGACCAGGCGGGCGTACTCCTCGGGACGGGCGAGCCGCTGCGGGAAGGTGACCCCGGCGGCGAGCCCGGCCCTGATCTCCTCGGAGAAGCCGGCCATCATCGGGGTGTCGACGATACCGGGGGCGACGGTGACGACCCGGATGCCGAACTGCGCGAGGTCACGCGCGGCGGTGATGGTCATCCCGGCGACGCCGGCCTTGGAGGCGGCGTACGCGATCTGGCCGACCTGCCCCTCGAAGGCGGCGATGGAGGCGGTGTTCACGACCAGACCGCGCTGTCCGTTGCCGTCGGCCTCCTGCTTGGCGATGACCTCGGCGGCGAGCCGCATCACGTTGAAGGTGCCGACCAGATTGACGTCCAGGACCGACCGGAAGAGCGCGAGGTCGTGCGGGCCCTTGCGGCCGAGCACCCGCGTGGAGGGCGCGATGCCGGCGCAGTTCACGGCGAGCCGCAGCGTGGCCCCGTCCTCCTCGACGCGCGCGAGCGCGGCCCGCACCTGCTCCTCGTCGGTGACGTCGGCCGGGATCAGGGTGACTCCGTCGGCGGGGGCCTCGGCCCCGGCGACCGCCTTGTCGAGGTCCAGGCCGTAGACGGTGGCCCCCTTCGCGGCGAGCGCGGCGGCGGTGGCGGCCCCGAGACCGGAAGCGGCCCCGGTGACGAGTGCGGCGGAACCTGCGATGTCCATGAAACTCCTCGTACGAACCGGCGGCCCGCTTCCGGGCCGCCTGACGGGTGCACCCCCTCGGTGCACCGGGAACTACCTGGGTGCGCGTCGGGCGCGCACTACTTCCATGCCCAGACCTTCGCCGTGTTCCTGCCGTCCTTGTCCTCCTCGTACTCGAACGTGCCCGCGGTCCCGTTGAGCTGGGCGAACCTCTCGGAGGCGGTCTCCCAGAAGATCGAGCCGCGATAGCTGACCCCGCCGGACTCGGTCATGCGGCCGACGCCGGAGCCGTGCCAGGTGACGAACTCGCCGTCCTGGGTCATGGTGCAGCCCTGGCCGTCCCCGTAGAGCGTGCCGTCCGGCTGCATCACCGAGTCGTAGGTGCCCAGGTCCGTGACCGCCTCGCCCAGCAGCGTGCCGGTCGCCTGGAAGGACGCCTCCAGATGCGGCTGGCCGCCTTCGACCGACACCACCCGGATTCCTGTGTTCTGGCCCTGTTCCTCACTGATCAGGTCGCCGAGCATGATGGGACTCCTCTCCGGATACGACGGATCGGGTGCCCCCTCCTTCCGGACTACGCCCGGTGGCACGGCCCGGCAACCCGGGTCGGCGAACTCCCGGTCAGGCCGTCAGGCCGCGGCTGATGACCAGGCGCTGGATCTGGTTCGTCCCCTCGAAGATCTGCATGATCTTGGCCTCGCGCATGTAGCGCTCGACCGGGAAGTCACGCGTGTAGCCGTAGCCGCCGAGCACCTGCACCGCGTCCGTGGTGACCTTCATGGCCGTGTCGGTGGCGATCAGCTTCGCGACGCTGGCCTGGCGGCTGAAGGGCCGCCCGAGGTCGCGGCGGCGGGCCGCGTCCAGGTAGGTGGCGCGTGCCGCGTCGACGGCGGCGGCCATGTCGGCGAGCAGGAAGCCGAGGCCCTGGTGGTCGATGATCTTCCGCCCGAAGGTGGTCCGCTCGTTGGCGTAGGCGACGGCGGCGCTCAGGGCGGCCTGGGCGAGCCCGGTGGCGCAGGCGGCGATGCCGAGGCGCCCGTTGTCGAGCGCGCTGAAGGCGATCTGGAGCCCCTGCCCCTCGTCGCCGATGCGCCGGCCGGCCTCGATCAGCGCGCCGTCCCAGTGGGCGGAGGTGGTGGGGACCGCCTGGAGGCCCATCTTGCGCTCGGGCTTGCCGAAGCTCAGGCCCTCGGTGGCGCCGGGGGCGAGGAAGCAGGAGATCCCGTGGCTGCCGGGGGCGGTGCGGGCGAACAGGGCGTAGAAGCCGGCCTTGCCGCCGTGGGTGATCCAGGCCTTGCTGCCGGTGACGCGGTAGGCGGACCCGTCCTCGGTGGGCTCGGCCTTGCAGGCGAGCGCGGCGGCGTCGGAGCCGGCCTGCGGCTCGGAGAGGCTGTAGCCGCCGATGAGCCGGCCCTCCAGCATGTCCGGCAGCCAGCGCTCCTTCTGCTCGGGGGTGCCGAAGGCGTACAGCGGGTGACAGGCGAGGGTGTGGACGCTGGTGGCGACGGCGACGGCCGCCCAGCGGGCGGCGAGCTCTTCGAGGACCTGGAGATAGACCTCGTACGGCTGGCCTCCGCCGCCGAACTCCTCGGGGTAGGCGAGGCCGAGCAGCCCGGCCTCGCCCAGGGTCGCGAACAGGCCTTCCGGGTAGGTCTCGGCGGCCTCGTGCTCGTCGGCGCGGGGGGCGAGCTCCTTGTCGGCGATCTCCCGCGTGAGAGCGATGAGGTCCGCTGCCTCGGGGGTGGGAAGCAGGCGGTCGACATCCATGGCGACTCCATCACGACGCAGTCGGTGCTGCGAAAAGCTTCGAAAGCTCTGAACCGGTACTGCGAGGGGTACCGCAGTACCGGTTAGCGTAGCGCAGAAGGGGTCCCGCGTAACCCCCCGGACGGGTCGACCCGGCATACTGTTCGGGTGATCGAGACCTCCGCCGCCGACACACCCCGGCTCACCGGCCGGGGCGCCGCCCGGCGCTCCGAGCTCTTCGAGGAACTGGTGGCACTCCTGGTCGGCGAGGGCTTCGCCCAGCTGACGCTCGACGACCTCGCCGCCCGGCTGCACTGTTCCAAGCGCACGCTCTACGGCCTCGCGGGCAGCAAGGAGCAGCTCGTCCGGGCCGCCGTGGTCCACTTCTTCCGCCGCGCCACCGTCCGCGTCGAGTCGGTGCTCGCCGCCGCGACCGGACCCGCCGAGCGCCTGGCCGCCTATCTGCGCGCGGTCGCCGCCGAACTCGCCCCGGTCTCCCCCGCGTTCTTCGACGACGTGGCCGCCTTCGAGCCGGCCGCCGAGGTCTACGAGCGCAACACCCGCGCCGCCGCCGGCCGCGTCCAGCAGCTCATCGAGGAGGGCGTCACGGCCGGCGTCTTCCGCGAGGTGCACGTGACCTTCGCGGCCGACGTCATCGCCTCCGTCATGGTCCGCATCCAGCGCCGCCAGGTCGCCGCCGCGACCGGCCTCGCCGACGCGGCCGCGTACGAGCAGCTCGCCGAACTGCTGCTGCACGGCCTCCGCAGGGGCTGAGCCCGCACCCGTACCGCGCCCGCCTGAGTGCCTGAACGCCAGAAAGCCCGTCGGGCACTCCGGAAGTCCGGAGTGCCCGACGGGCGAGAACGGAGCGAGGACGCCGGGCCGTCAGGCCACCGAGCCGATGCGGCCGGCCGGCGCGTGCGGGCCGTCGTGGTGGATGGGGGTGTGCGCACCGGTCAGGGAGACGCCGCTGCCGCCGCGGCGGTTGGCGACGATCTCGGCGCCGATGGACAGGGCGGTCTCCTCCGGCGTACGGGCGCCGAGGTCGAGGCCGATCGGGGAGCGCAGCCGGGTGAGCTCGAGTTCGGTGACACCGACCTCGCGCAGACGCTTGTTGCGGTCCTCGTGGGTGCGGCGGGAGCCCATCGCGCCGATGTACGCGACGGGAAGTCGGAGGGCGGTCCGGAGCAGGGGCACGTCGAACTTGGCGTCGTGGGTGAGGACGCACAGCACCGTGCGGCCGTCGACCTCGCCCGCGGCGGCGGCCGACTCCAGATAGCGGTGGGGCCATTCGACGACGATCTCGTCGGCCTCGGGGAAGCGGAGCTTCGTCGCGAAGACGGGACGGGCGTCGCAGACGGTGACGTGGTAGCCGAGGAACTTGCCGACCCGGACCAGCGCCGACGCGAAGTCGATGGCGCCGAAGACGATCATGCGGGGGGCCGGGACCGAGGACTCCACGAGGAGGGTGAGCGGCTGTCCGCAGCGGCTGCCGTCCTCGCCGATCTCGACGGTGCCGGTGCGGCCCGCGTCCAGCATCGCGCCGGCCTCGGCGGCCGCGGTGCGGTCCAGCTCGGGGTGGCCGCCGAGCCCGCCCTCGTACGAACCGTCGGGGCGGACCAGGACCGCCCGGCCCATGAGTTCCTCGGGGCCGGACACGATCCGGGCCAGGGCCGCCGCCTCCTTGGAGACGGCGGCGGCCAGCGCGGCGGGGTAGACCCCGCCGCGGACCGGGGTGACGAGGATGTCGATGATGCCGCCGCAGGTCAGACCGACCGCGAAGGCGTCCTCGTCGCTGTAGCCGAAGCGCTCGACGACGGTGCGACCGTCCTCGATGGCCTGTTGGCACAGCTCGTAGACGGCGCCCTCCACACATCCGCCGGAGACGGATCCGATCGCCGTGCCGTCGCTGTCGACGGCGAGTGCGGCGCCCGGTTGCCGGGGCGCGCTCCCGCCGACGGCCACCACGGTGGCGACGGCGAAGTCGCGTCCCTGCTCGACCCACCGGTGCAGCTCCTCGGCGATGTCCAGCATCTCGAACTCCTCTGGATGTGTGGAGAGGGCGACGTTACGGGCGTCAGCCGACGCCCAGCCAGCTCTCGATCGGATGGATCGCGAAGTAGACGACGAAGACTCCGGTCAGCGCCCACATGAAGGCTCCGACCTCCCTCGCCTTGCCCTGCGCGCTCTTGATGACCGCGTAGGAGATGACGCCGGCCGCGACACCGGTGGTGATGGTGTACGTGAAGGGCATCAGGACCACGGTGAGGAACACCGGGATCGCCACGGAGCGGTCGCTCCAGTCGACGTGCTTGGCGTTCTGCATCATCATCGAGCCGATGACGACCAGGGCCGCGGCGGCGACCTCCTGCGGCACGATCGCGGTGAGCGGCGTGAAGAAGAGGCACAGGGCGAAGAATCCGCCGGTGACCACGGAGGCCAGACCCGTGCGGGCGCCCTCGCCGACACCGGTGGCGGACTCGACGAACACCGTCTGACCGGAGGCACCGCCCGCGCCGCCGATGACGCCGCCGGCGCCGTCGATGAACAGGGCCTTCGACAGGCCCGGCATGCGGCCCTTGTCGTCGGCGAGCTTGGCCTCGGTGCCGACGCCCAGGATGGTCGCCATGGCGTCGAAGAAGCCGGCCAGCACCAGGGTGAAGACGATCATGGTGATCGTGATGTAGCCGACGTCGCCCCAGCCGCTGAAGGACACGTCACCGATCAGCGAGAAGTCCGGTGCGGAGACCGCGCTGCCGTCCAGCTCCGGCGCGCCGGAGAACCAGGCCTTGCCCGGGATGTCGGCGATCGCGTTGAGGACGACCGCGACGATCGTGCCGACGACGATGCCGATGAGGATGGCGCCGGGGACGTTGCGGGCCTGCAGGGCGAAGATCAGCAGCAGGGTGACGGCGAAGATCAGGACCGGCCAGCCCTGGAGTTCGCCGGCCGGGCCGAGCGACACGGGACCGCCGCCGGGGGCGGGGTTCTCGTGCACGAAGCCGGCCTTCACGAAGCCGATGATCGCGATGAAGAGACCGATGCCGATGGTGATGGCGTGCTTGAGCGCGAGGGGGATCGCGTTCATGATCATCTCGCGGAGGCCGGTGACCACCAGGAGACAGATCACGGCACCGTAGGCCACCGACATGCCCATGGCCTGCGGCCAGGTCATGACGGGCACGACCTGCGAGGCCATGACGCCGGAGACGCTGAGACCGGCCGCGAGGGCCAGCGGGACCTTGCCCCAGAAACCCATGAGGAGGGTCGTGGCAGCCGCGCACAGCGCCGTGGCGGTGATCAGCGCGGGCTGGCTGAGGACGTTGCCGTCCACATCCTTGCCGGAGAGGATCAGGGGGTTGAGCAGGAGAATGTACGCCATCGCCATGAAGGTGGTGACGCCGCCGCGGATCTCCGTCGCGACGGTGGATCCTCTCTCCGAGATGTGAAAGTACCGGTCGAGCCAAGACCTGCCGGCGGGGTTGCGCGAGCCGTTGCCCGCGTCCTCGGCCGTGGTCTTGGGCTCCACTGACGACTGGGTCATGGGGCCTACTCCCAAGGTTCAAAGGGGCACCCGCAGAAAGCGTTGGGGATTGCGGGATTTGGGAAATCAAGTTGGCTGCACGACCCGGGGGACGGCCCGAGACGAACGGGTGAATCGGTACTGCGGTAATGCGGTACTGCGGGTACTTCTGGTGGAGCGGTACTGCGGGGGGTCCCCGGACGGTGCGGGCGGGGAAGTGTGACGTTCCTGGGAGGCACGCACCGTCCGGAGAGGTCCTACAGGGTGCCGGTGAGCGCCTCGGGGCGGACCGGCGTCTTGTTGAGCTCGAGACCGGTCGCGTTCCGGATCGCCGCGAGGACGGCCGGGGTCGACGACAGGGTCGGGGCCTCGCCGATGCCCCGGACGCCGTACGGCGCGTTGGGGTCGGCCAGCTCGAGGTACTCGACCGGGATGGTCGGCGTGTCGAGGATCGTGGGGATCAGGTAGTCCGTGAAGGAGGGGTTGCGCACCTTCGCGGTCTTCGGGTCGACGATGATCTCCTCCATCACCGCGACGCCCAGGCCCTGGGTGGTGCCACCCTGGATCTGGCCGATGACGGAGAGGGGGTTGACCGCCTTGCCGACGTCCTGGGCGCAGGCCAGTTCGATCACCTTGACGAGACCGAGCTCGGTGTCGACCTCCACCACCGCGCGGTGCGCGGCGAAGGCGTACTGGACGTGGCCGTTGCCCTGGCCGGTGACGCGGTCGAAGGCCTGGGTGGGGCGGTGCCGCCACTCCTCCTCGACCTCCACGGCCTCGTCGCCGAGGACGTCCACGAGGGTCGCGAGGACCTCGCCGCCGTCGGTGACGACCTTGCCGCCCTCCAGGAGGAGCTCGGCCGTGGCCCACGCCGGGTGGTACGAGCCGAACTTGCGCCGGCCGATCTCCAGGACCTTCTCGCGGACGAGCCCGCAGGAGTTCTTGATGGCGCCGCCGGTCATGTACGTCTGGCGACCGGCCGAGGTCGAACCGGCCGAGCCCACCTGGGTGTCGGCGGGGTGGATCGTGACCTGCTGGACGCCGAGCTCCGTACGGGCGATCTGGGCGTGGATGGTGACACCACCCTGGCCGACCTCCGCCGCGGCGGTGTGCACCGTGGCGACGGCCTCGCCGTTGATGACCTCCATGCGGATCCGGGCGGTCGAGTAGTCGTCGAAGCCCTCGGAGAAGCCGACGTTCTTGATGCCGACGGCGTAGCCGACGCCCCGCACGACGCCCTCGCCGTGGGTGGTGTTGGACAGGCCGCCCGGCAGCGCGCGGACGTCCGCGCCCTCGCCGGCGGACTCCCACTGGCGCTCCGGCGGCAGCGGGCGGGCCTTGACCCGGCGCAGCAGCTCGGCGACCGGGGCGGGCGAGTCCACGACCTGGCCGGTCGGCATGATCGTGCCCTGCTCCATGGCGTTGAGCCGGCGGAACTCCACCGGGTCCATGTCCAGCTTCGCCGCGAGCTTGTCCATCTGGGCCTCGTAGGCGAAGCAGGCCTGGACCGCGCCGAAGCCGCGCATGGCGCCGCAGGGCGGGTTGTTGGTGTAGAGGCCGATCGCCTCGATCTCGACGTCGTCGATGACGTACGGGCCGACCGACAGCGACGAGGCGTTGCCGACGACGGAGACCGTGGAGGAGGCGTAGGCGCCGCCGTCCAGGACGATCTTGCACTTCATGTGCGTGATCTTGCCGTCCTTGGTGGCGCCGTGCTCGTAGTAGAGCTTGGCCGGGTGCCGGTGGACGTGCCCGAAGAAGGACTCGTACCGGTTGTAGACCATCTTGACCGGCTTGCCGGTGCGCAGCGCGAGCAGCGAGGCGAGGATCTGCATGGAGATGTCCTCGCGGCCGCCGAAGGCGCCACCGATGCCGGCCATGGTCATCCGGACCTTGTCCTCGGGCAGGCCGAGGCAGGGCGCGATCTGCTCGCGGTCCGCGTGCAGCCACTGGGTGGCGACGTACAGGTCGATGCCGCCGTCCTCGGCCGGCACCGCGAGCCCGGACTCGGGGCCGAGGAAGGCCTGGTCCTGCATGCCGAAGGTGTACTCGCCCCGGACGATGACGTCGGCGCGCTTGGCGGCCTCGTCGGCGTTGCCCCGGATGATCGGCTGGCGGTGCACGATGTTCGGGTGCGGGACGTACGCGGCGTGGTGGTCGTCGCGGTTCTCGTGGACCAGGATCGCGTCGGGGGCGGTGGCCGAGGCCTCGTCCGTGATGACCGGGAGCTCCCGGTACTCGACCTTGATCTTGGCCGCGGCGCGGCGCGCGGTCTCCGGGTGGTCGGCGGCCACGAGGGCCACCGGCTCGCCGTGGTGCCGGACCTTGCCGTAGGCGAGCACCGGGGTGTCCCGGAACTCCAGGCCGTAGTTCTTGGCGGCCGGCAGGTCCTCGTGCGTCAGGACGGCGTAGACGCCGTCCATCGTGAGGGCCTCGGAGGTGTCGATGGAGACGATCTCGGCGTGCGCGACGGGGGACCGCAGGACCTGGCCCCACAGCATGTCCTCGTGCCACATGTCCGAGGAGTAGGCGAACTCGCCGGTCACCTTGAGGGTGCCGTCCGGACGGAGGGTGGACTCGCCGACGCCGCCCTTGGTGTGGTTCTGGGTGACGTCCGTGGGCGTGCCCGCCGGTACGGTACGTGTGTTCTGAGCCATCGTCAGACCGCCTCTCCCTGGCGCTCCTGGCGCGCGGCCGCGAGGCGGACCGCGTCGAGGATCTTCTCGTAACCGGTGCAGCGGCAGAGGTTGCCGGAGAGCGCCTCGCGGATGTCCGCGTCCGTCGGGGACGGGTTGCGCTCCAGCATCTCGTCGGCCGCGACCAGCAGACCGGGGGTGCAGAAACCGCACTGGACCGCGCCGGCGTCGATGAACGCCTGCTGGATCGGCGACAGTTCGACGCCCTCGCCGGTCTGCGAGTCCTGACCCGGCTTGGCCTCCCAGCGCTTGGCCTCGTCGAGCGAGGTGCCGCAGGCGCCGGAGGCGCAGCCGCCGTGGCCGTGCTCCTCACGCTGCTTGGCGAACTCCGCCAGGCCCTCGACCGTGACGACCTCGCGGCCCTCGACCTGACCGGCCGCGACCAGACACGAACAGACCGGCACCCCGTCGAGACGGACCGTGCAGGAACCGCACTCGCCCTGCTCACAGGCGTTCTTGGAGCCGGGCAGCCCCAGGCGCTCACGCAGAACGTAGAGGAGGGACTCACCCTCCCAGACGTCGTCGGCTTCCTGCGGACGACCGTTGACCGTGAAATTCACGCGCATGGTTATGCAGCTCCTTCAAGGGTGCGGCCGGTGCCGCGGTACTGCTCCCAGGTCCAGCCCAGCGTGCGGCGGGCCATGATGCCCACGGCGTGCCGGCGGTACTTGGCGGTGCCTCGGACGTCGTCGATCGGGTTGCAGGCGCCGGAGGCGAGCTCCGCGAACTGCTTGGCGATCGAGGGAGTGATGATCTTGCCGCTCTCCCAGAAGCCGCCCTCCTCGAGGGCCGCGTTCAGGAACTCCTCGGCGGCGGTCGCCCGCACCGGCGTCGGCGCGGCGGAGCCGATGCCGGTGCGCACCGTGCGGGTCTCCGGGTGCAGCGCGAGACCGAAGGCGCACACGGCGATCACCATCGCGTTGCGGGTGCCGACCTTGGAGTACTGCTGGGGGCCGTCCGCCTTCTTGATGTGGACGGTCTTGATGAGCTCGTCGGGCTCCAGCGCGTTGCGCTTCACGCCCGTGTAGAACTCGTCGATGGGGATGAACCGGCTGCCGCGCACCGACTCCACCTCGACCTCGGCGCCCGCAGCGAGCAGCGCGGGGTGGGCGTCGCCGGCCGGGGAGGCCGTGCCCAGGTTGCCGCCGACGCCGCCGCGGTTGCGGATCTGCGGAGAGGCGACGGTGTGCGAGGCGAGCGCCAGACCCGGGAGCTCGGCCCGCAGGTTCTCCATGATCTGGGTGTACGGAACGGAAGCGCCGAGGCGGACGTTCTCCTCGCCGACCTCCCACTCGCGCAGGAGCTCGATCCGGTTGAGGTCCAGGAGGTACTCGGGACGCCGGTGGTCGAAGTTGATCTCGACCATGATGTCCGTACCGCCTGCGATGGGCACGGCCGTGGGGTGCTCGGCCTTGGCGGCGAGCGCCTCCTCCCAGCTGGCGGGGCGAAGGAAGTCCATGGTGGCTCTCTTCTTGTGCTTCTAGTGATCAGGGGGGTGTCGTTCGTACGGGCCTAGGGGGACGGCCGGCCCTCGACTTGCGGTTCATGTGCTGTTCACGCGCTGTGTGGCCTAGTACACAAGCCCCTGACCTCGGGGTGCAGTGACAGAAACCATGAAGCGGTTGGCTGGCTGCCATCCTCGTCTTGTAGATTCGAACGAAAGGCGGGAAACACTCACCTCACTGTTTCCCCCCGGAAACGGTGGCACCACGCCACCGACGACAACGCGACACACCACCACCCCTGACGAGAAGGAACGGCGGCGACATCATGCGGCTGCGCGCACTGCTGGAGAACGACGCGCTCGGGCTGCGCCTGCTCGGCGGCGACGACGAGCTGGACCGGACCGTCCGGGGCGTGATGACGACGGACCTGAAGGACCCCAGTCGCTACCTCGCCGGGGGTGAGCTGGTCCTCACCGGCCTCGCCTGGCTGCGGGAGCCCGCCGACGCCGAGCCCTTCGTCCGCATCCTGGCCTCCGCCGGAGTGGCCGCCCTGGCCGCGGGCGAGGCCGAGCTCGGCGACATCCCCGACGACCTCGTACAGGCGTGTTCTCGCCATCGACTGCCCCTGTTCGCAGTCAACGAATCCGTTGCGTTCGCGACGATCACCGAGCACGTTGTTCGACAGGTCTCCGGTGAGCGCGCGGGCGACCTGGCCGCCGTCGTCGACCGCCACAGGCGCCTGATGACCTCCGGGCCCGCCGGTGGCGGCCCCGAGGTCGTCCTCGACCTCCTCGGCTCCGACCTGGACCTGCGCGCCTGGGTGCTGTCCCCCACCGGCCGCCAGATCGCCGGCGCCGGAGAGCCCCTGGAGCCCGGCCTGGCCGCCGGCCTCGCCGGCGAGCACCTCGCCGCCACCCGCACCGGGCGGCGCGGTCCCCACCGCCTCAGCATCAGCGGAACGGCCTACTCCCTGTTCCCGATCCGCAACACCGGCCGCGGCGCCGCCCCCGCCACCCGCGACGTGCGCGAAACCGTGCTGTCCGACTGGCTGCTCGCCGTGGAGGCCGACGCCGGCGACTGGCCCGCCGCCCGCCTCGACCTGCTCCAGGGCGTCACCCAGCTCATCGCCGTGGAACGGGACCGGCGCGACGCCGCCCGCACCGTACGCCGCCGCCTCGCCCAGGAAGTCCTGGAACTGGTCCAGACGGGCGCCGCGCCCGCCGAGATCGCCGCCCGCCTCCGCGTCGCCGCCCCCGTCCTGCTCCCCGGCCTCGGCACCGCCCCGCACTGGCAGGTCGTCGTCGCCCGCGTCGAATGGGACCAGGACCCCGGCCAGACCGTCATCGACAGCGGCCCCATCGCCCAGTCGCTCCTCGAGGAGATCCTCGTCGACCCGGCGACCTCCGGAGCCGACTCCGCCGACCGTATCGCCGTCGCCCACAGCGGCGACGAGGCCATCGCCCTCGTCCCGCTGGCCACCGCCCCGCTCCCGGACAGCGAGGACGACGTCCCGGCCGCCACCATGGGGCTGCACGCCGACGCGCTCCTCGCCTCCGTCCGCGCCCCGCTGTCCGCCGGGCTCGACGGCGACGGCCGGCTGACCCTCGGCGTGAGCGCCGCCGTGCACTCCGCCGAGGGCCTGCGCGGCGCCCTGGAGGAGGCCCGGCACGCCCGCCGGGTCGCCGCCGCCCGCCCCGGCCGGGTCTGCGCCGCCGGACACCACGAGCTGGCCTCCCACGTCCTGCTGCTGCCCTTCGTCCCCGACGACGTGCGCCGCGCCTTCACCGCGCGGCTCCTCGACCCGCTGAAGGACTACGACCGCCGCCACCGGGCCGAGCTCATCCCGACCCTCGAGGCCTTCCTCGACTGCGACGGCTCCTGGACCCGCTGCGCGACCCGCCTCCACCTGCACGTGAACACGCTGCGCTACCGGGTGGGACGGATCGAGCAGCTCACCGGACGGGACCTGTCCCGCCTGGAGGACAAGCTCGACTTCTTCCTCGCCCTGCGCATGAGCTGAACGGGTGAAGCCACATCCGTGACGAGCCCGTTCATCTCATCGGGTGATCAAGCGGACTGACGGGGCGGCAGGCGACTGCCGCCCCTTTGCCGTGTCCGGCCGCGTTTCCCCCGCCCTCCCTTTGTGAAAAGTTTCACCCGACCTCTTGGCCGGGCCTTCGGGTTCGTGCTGAGATGCCGTCCTACTCAACAGCTCGATGGCGCGCTCGGGGAGGGCAATGTGGAGTACGGCCGGGGCACCCCACTGGAGACCGCGGTCTGGAGACTTCGCTCCCGCGGCTGCTGGACGGACGCGGCCGAACTCCTCGCCCCCCAGGCGGCCGAACCGGCCGCGGCCCTCGAACGGGCCGCGCTCCTGATCGAACGCTGCCTGTACACCGAGCAGGGCTGGGCCGAGGCGGAGGAAGCCCTCCGCGCGGCGGAAGCCGTCGCCCAGACCGACCAGGAACGCGGTGCGGCGGCCTGCGAGCGCGGCTATCTGGCGTACGCCTCCACCCTTCTGGGCGTACGGGACCGGGCCGACGAGGCCCGCGCGGCGCTCGGACGCGCGGCGGCCCTCGTCGACCCCGAGACGCCCCGGCGCGCGCTGCTCGACCTCCGGCGCGGCCTTGTCGCCCAGAACCTCGGCGACTCCCCCCAGGCGGCACGCGCCGCCTACCGCCGCGCCCACGAGGGCGCCACCGCCCACGGCGACACCCTGCTCCTCTCCTTCACCTGGCGCCACCTCGCCGGACTCGCCCTGCGCGAGGGCGAGTTGGCCGAAGCACGGCACGGCTTCACCGAATCGCTCCGCATCCGCGAGGAGTTGGGCTACCTGGTCGGCACCGTCCCGGCGCTCGCCTCCCTCGCGGAGGCCGAGACGGAACCGGAGGCGGGCCGCCTGCGCGCGGAGGCGAGCCGGCTCTTCCGGCTGCTGGGCGGCGTACCGACCTGGCTGGCCGCGCAGTTGACGCCCCGTCCGGCGATCTGAGCCGTCGGCGTCAGCCGCCGTCGCGCTCCAACCGCACGAGTGCCTCGTCCAGGCCGACGACCAGCGCACCGTCCGGCGTGACGGCCACGGACCGCACCGGTGGGCCCGGGCGGAAGTCCAGGTGGGCGCCCTGTTCCGGCCGGTGGACCCGGACCGTGCCGTCGGCCCAGGCGACCGCGAGGACGGGGCCGTGCGGGGTCTCGGTGGCGGAGAGGGAGACCACCGGGGAGGGGCGCTCGGCCAGCGGGGCCGGGTCCGGGGCGCGGCCCGGGGTCCAGCGGCGGACCGTGCCGTCGGTGCCGCCGCTGCAGACGAACGGCGTCGCCGACTCGACCGCGGCCACCGCGGTGACCCGGCCGCTGTGCAGGGCCGCCTGGTGGAGGCCGGTGAGGCCGAAGGCGTGGACGGAGCCGAGCCGGTCGCCCACGACGACGGAGCCGGCGATCGCGGCGAGGGCGGTGCCGGGGTGCCGGCTGAGGGTGGTGGAGACGGCTTCGGTGAGGCGCTGGAGGTAGGGCGGGCGGGGCTTGGTGCCTCGTACGGTGTGCAGCCGGCCGCGTTCGTCGAGCAGCAGCACGGTGCCGTCGGGTGCGGGCGCGAGGGAGGTGACGCGCCCGGTGACGGGGTGGTCGAGCCGGCCGAGGGGGCGGGCGTCGGCGGCGGCGAGCAGGTGGACGGTGCCGCCGAGGTCGGCGACGAGCAGGGTGCCTTCCTGGGCGGCGAGCGCGGCGGCGGGTCCCGGCCAGGGCGGTGCGACGTCGCCGGCGACCCGGGTCCACCGCACCCGCCAGGGCGCGGTGGCGGCGAGTTCTTCGAGTGCGGGCCGCAGTCGGGGGTCGGCGCGGTCGCCGAGGACGGCGAGGAGTCCGAGGGCGCGGTCGGCGGGGGTGCGGGCGGCGCACAGGGCCTGGCCGGCCCGCAGCCAGGCGGAGCGGAGGCCGCCGTGGTCGTCGGCGGGGTCCTGGACGTAGCCGGTGGTGACGGCGACGGGGTCGGCGGTGCACACGGCGCGGGGGTCGGACAGGTCGGGCGGGAGGGGCGCGGGCTGGGGCGTCTCGGCGGGCCGGTCCTCGTCGACGACGGCGACGCGGCCCTCGGCGAGGAGGGTGTGTTCGGGGGTGCCGGGGAGGGTCTCGGCGACGACGCGGACGCGGCCGAGGGCGGCGAGGTCCTTGAGGAGGCGGGCGACGGCGAGGGGTTCGGCTGCGGTGTGGAGGGCGGGCAGGAGCAGGACGGTGCGGGCGGCGCGGCCGGTATCGGTGGTGGCGAGGGCGCGGACCAGGTCGTCGGGTGAGCCGGCGACGACGCCGAGGTGGTCGGCGACGGCCCAGGCGGCGCCGAGGGCGGTGCGGCCGGTGAGCGGGACGAGGGCCCGGACGGTGCGGTGGCGGCCGGCGGCGCGTGGGCCGTGGGCGGCGAGCCAGGTCAGGAGTCCGGGGGCGCCGGTGACGAGGCAGAGGCGGGGGGCGTCGGGGTCGGTGAGCCAGCCGAGCAGGGCCGCGGCCCCGGGGCGCTCCGCGCGGACGGACGGCATGGGCACCTCTCGGTCGGCGCGGTTCGGTCGTACGGGAGACCTTAGTCGTCAGTCCTGCGCTCCGGTGAAGTGCTCCCGTACGAGGGACGACACGACCGGAAGGTCTTGGGCGACGAGGGCGTCGAGGAGGGCGGTGTGTTCGGCGGCGTCGGCGACGAGTTCGCCGTGGCGGGTGGCGGGGGCGCTGACGAGGGGCCACTGGGAGCGCCGGTGGAGGTCGTCGGCGATGAGGAGGAGTTGTTCGTTGCCGGCGAGGGAGAGGACGGCGCGGTGGAAGGCGCGGTCGGCCTCGGCGTAGTGGGCGCGGTCGCCGCGGGCGGCGGCGGTGGCGGTGGCTTCGGCGAGGGGGCGGAGTTCGGCCCAGCGGGCGGCGGGGACGGTGCGGGCGAGGCGGAGCATGACGGGGACTTCGATGAGGGCACGCACCTCGGCGAGTTCGGCGAGTTCGCGGGGGGTGCGTTCGGTGACGCGGAAGCCCCGGTTGAGGACCACCTCGACGGCGCCTTCGGTGGCGAGCTGCTGCATGGCTTCGCGGACGGGGGTGGCGGACACGCCGAAGCGTTCGGCGAGGACGGGGGCGGAGTAGACCTCGCCGGGGACGAGCTCTCCGCCGACGAGGGCGGTGCGGAGGGCTTCGAGGATCTGGCCGCGGACGGAGTGGCGCCGGACGGTCCTGGGGCCGGGTCCGTCGTGGGTGTGTTCGCCGCGTACGTGGGGGGCGCGGGTCTGTCCCGGAACCCTGGTGGCGCCGTCGTCCGGGGTGGCGGCATCGCCGTGGGTCGCGGGGGCGGGCCTGTCGGTGGTCCGTCCGCGCGTGTCGCCGTGCTCCACCCGGGTCCTCCTGCGCTGTCGTGCCGGGCCCGGCTCGCGATGCCGGGGTCCCCCGTGCACGATAGGCGGACGGCGTCGCAGTTCAAACACCGTACGCATCGGGTAAGGTAAGGCTAACCTGCTAACGATCGCGATTCGGTGGTCCCATGACCGTGCCCGCTCTGCTGCCGTCCGCTCCCGCCTCGCCCGTCGCGGCCGCGTATGCCCGGCTCGGCGAGGTGTTCACCGCGCTGCGCGTGGAGGAGCGGGCCGGGGACGAGCGCATGCCGTCCGGGACGGGCTGGGTGGGCGCGGGCGAGCTGGGCGCGGGCGGGGACGGCCTGGACGCCTTCCTCGCGTGGGACGACGCCCAGGTGCGGCGGGACTACGGGAGGGCGGCGCGCCCGGACGTGGTGGCGAGTTTCGGTCTGCACCGGTACGCCTGGCCGGTCTGTCTGCTGGTGACGCTGCCCTGGTTCCTGCACCGCCGGGTGCCGCGGCTGCCGGCTCGGAACGTGGCCTTCCATCGGGGGCTCGGCCGGATCGCGGTGCGGGTGGAGGAGTTCGCGTGTCTGCCGGGGGATCCGGCCGCGGCGCTGCCGGGGGCGCGGGTGGTGGCGGACGAGGAGGCGCTGCGGGCGGAGGTGCGGGGCGCGCTGGCGGAGCACTTCGAGGAGGTGCTGGCCGGGTTCGGGCCCCGGATGCGGCGGGGCCGGCGGGCGTGGTGGGGCATGGTCACGGACGAGATCGTCGAGGGCCTGTGGTACATCGCCTCGCTGCTCGGCGAGGAGCACCGGGCGCTGGCGGAGCTGGAGCGGCTGATGCCGGGGACGGCCGAGCCGTACGTGGGGGCGGCGGGCTTCCGTGAGCTGTCAGGGTCTGCGGAGGCGTGCGGGACGGCACGGACGACGCGGGACCGGGCGACGTGCTGTTTCTTCTACACGCTGCGCCCCGAGGACACCTGTCTGACGTGCCCGCGGACCGGTGATGGGGAGCGGGTCCGCCGACTGGCGGCGACCGCCTGACGTCACACCACCCTCAGGGGTGGTGCACGTCGAACACAACTCGGTGCTCTCGTGCGGCAGTTCGACCAGATCGCACCTATTCGTATGCCGTACGACCCCGTTGGCGTGCTCTTGCCGCGAAACCCCCTGCCCGCCCCGCCCGGTCGGCCAGTATGGGCGGCCGAATCGCCCTGTTGCGAGGCACTACTGCGAGGCAAGGGACACCGCAATGAGACTGACCGACATATCGCTGGACTGGCTGCTTCCGGGCGGCGTGATGGTGGCGGGCGTCCTGACGGCGGTGGCGGTGCTCGCGCGCGGCAAGCGCGCCGGTGACCAGGCCGCGGCCGAGGACTCCTGGGAGCGCAGCGAGGAGCGCCGCAGACGCAAGGAGGCCGTCTACGGCACCGCCTCCTATGTGCTGCTCTTCTGCTGCGCCGCGGTCGCGGCGGCGCTCTCCTTCCACGGGCTCGTCGGCTTCGGCCGGCAGAACCTCAACCTCACCGGGGGCTGGGAGTATCTGGTCCCGTTCGGCCTCGACGGCGCCGCGATGTTCTGTTCGGTGCTGGCCGTCCGGGAGGCCAGTCACGGTGACGCGGCCCTGGGTTCGCGGCTGCTGGTGTGGACGTTCGCGGGCGCCGCGGCCTGGTTCAACTGGGTGCACGCTCCTCGGGGCCTGGGCCACGCGGGCGCTCCGCAGTTCTTCGCGGGCATGTCGCTGTCGGCGGCGGTGCTGTTCGACCGGGCGCTGAAGCAGACCAGGCGGGCCGCGCTGCGCGAGCAGGGCCTGATCCCGAGGCCGTTGCCGCAGATCCGGATGGTCCGCTGGCTGCGGGCGCCCCGGGAGACCTTCGGCGCCTGGTCGCTGATGCTCCTGGAGGGCGTACGGACTCTGGACGAGGCCGTCGACGAGGTGCGTGAGGACCGGCGGGAGAAGGAGCAGAACCGGATCCGCAGGCGGGAGCAGGCGAAGCTGGACCGGGCGCGGCTGAAGGCGCTGAACCGTCAGCACCGCGCGTTCGGCCGCAGTGGTCGGCAGGTCGAGATGGCGGCGCTGGGTGCCGCCTCCGGTACGGGCTCCGCGACGGGCACGGTGCAGGCCGCGGTCGCGGAGCCCGCCATAGCGGACCCCGGACAGCTGCCGCTTCGACCCCGGCCCTCCCTGCAAGCCGTGAGGGGCGCTGAGTCCCGCACGGCGGAGCCCCGGACGGTGGACCTCACCGCCGAGGACGACACCCAGACGCTGCCCCGGCTCGACTCCCTGGAGCGCAAGCTCGCGGATCTGGAGCAGCAGTTCGGCTGAGCGCCGTTCGGCGGGGCCGCCTCAGGCGGCCCCGCCGTTCAGTTCGAACCAGACCACCTTGCCCACTCCGTGGTTCTCCACGCCCCAGGAGTCGGCGAGGGCCTGGACCAGGACGAGTCCCCTGCCGTGCGTACCGTCGTCGGCGTCCGGTACGCGCGGCGCGGAGAGTCCGGAAACGAAGTCCCGTACCTCGACGCGTAGTTGCTCGGGGGCGACGGTGGCGGTGACGACCGCGCCGTGGTCCGTGTGGATCAGGGCGTTGGTCACCAGTTCGCTGGTGAGCAGTTCGGCGACGTCGGTGGCGCCCGGCGCGCCCCACGTCCCCAGCATCGCGCGCAAGGCGTGCCGCACCTCCGGCACCGCCGTGAGCTCGGCGCATCCCACCTTTCTGAGCAGCCCCGTCGGCTGTTTCGCCTCCCCGGCCATATCCCCACCCCGTCGTCGCGTCGAACAGGCTCACGGGGATGCATGCCCCGCGGGCCCGTCGGCATTCATCGGGGTGCACGGACCGTCAGGGCCTGGGCACGTTACGCAGGTTGGATCGAGCCATCTGGAGCATGCGGCCCACTCCCCCGTCGAGCACGATCTTGCTCGCGGAGAGGGCGAAGCCGGTCACCATGTCGGCCTTGATCTTGGGCGGGATGGACAGGGCGTTGGGGTCGGTGACGACGTCGACCAGCGCCGGGCCCTTGTGCCGGAAGGCGTCCTTGAGGGCGCCGGCGAGCTGTTTGGGCTTCTCGACGCGGACGCCGTAGGCGCCGGCCGCGCGGGCGATGGCGGCGAAGTCGGGGTTCTTGTTCGTGGTTCCGTACGAGGGGAGTCCGGCGACCATCATCTCCAGCTCGACCATGCCGAGCGAGGAGTTGTCGAACACGATCACCTTCACCGGCAGGTCGTACTGGACGAGGGTGAGGAAGTCGCCCATCAGCATGGAGAATCCGCCGTCGCCGGAGAGGGTGACGACCTGGCGGCGGCGGTCGGTGAACTGCGCGCCGATGGCCTGCGGGAGGGCGTTGGCCATGGAGCCGTGACTGAAGGAGCCGATGATGCGGCGCCGCCCGTTGGGGGTGAGGTAGCGGGCGGCCCATACGTTGCACATGCCGGTGTCGACCGTGAACACGGCGTCGTCGTCGGCGAGTTCGTCGAGGACGGAGGCGACGTACTCGGGGTGGATCGGCACGTGCTTCTCGACCTTGCGGGTGTAGGCCTTGACCACGCCCTCCAGCGCGTCGGCGTGCTTCTTCAGCATCTTGTCCAGGAAGCGCCGGTCGGTCTTGGCCCGCACGCGCGGGATGACGCAGCGCAGGGTCTCGCGGACGTCGCCCCAGACGGCGAGGTCGAGTTTGGAGCGCCGGCCGAGGCGTTCGGGCCGCACGTCGATCTGCACGATCTTGACGTCGTCGGGCAGGAAGGCGTTGTACGGGAAGTCGGTGCCGAGCAGGATGAGCAGGTCGCACTCGTGGGTGGCCTCGTAGGCGGCGCCGTAGCCGAGGAGTCCGCTCATCCCGACGTCGAACGGGTTGTCGTACTGGATCCACTCCTTGCCGCGCAGGGCGTGCCCGACGGGTGACTTCACCCGTTCGGCGAACTGCATGACCTCCGGGTGGGCGCCGGCGGTGCCGCTGCCGCAGAACAGCGTCACCCGGTCGGCGGAGTCGATCATCCGGACGAGGGCGTCGATCTCCGCGTCGCCGGGGCGCACGGTGGGCCGGGAGGTGACGAGCGCGGTCTCGGCGGCCTGGTCGGGGGCCGGTTCGGAGGCGAGGTCGCCGGGGAGCGCGACGACGCTGACGCCGCCCTGGCCGACGGCGTGCTGGATGGCGCTGTGGAGCAGCCGGGGCATCTGTTTCGGGTTGGAGATCAGCTCGCTGTAGTGGCTGCATTCGCGGAACAGCTGGTCGGGGTGGGTCTCCTGGAAGTAGCCGAGGCCGATCTCGCTGGAGGGGATCTGGGAGGCGAGGGCCAGCACCGGGGCCATGGAGCGGTGGGCGTCGTACAGGCCGTTGATCAGGTGGAGGTTGCCGGGGCCGCAGGATCCGGCGCAGGCGGCGAGCCGGCCGGTGATCTGGGCCTCGGCGCCGGCGGCGAAGGCCGCCGTCTCCTCGTGCCGCACATGGATCCAGTCGATGGCGGAGTGGCGGCGGATCGCGTCGACGACGGGATTCAGGCTGTCGCCGACCACTCCGTAGAGGCGTCGGACGCCCGCGCGGACGAGGATGTCGACGAATTGTTCTGCGACATTCTGTTTGGCCATGGGTCCATCAACCCATGGCCGGGGAGGTTACGCCTCCCAGACGGCCACGCCTGTACGGTCGTCGGCGTAACCGGTCACCCGTAGCTGGGTGTCGGCGAGGAACGCGGCGAGTCCGGGCGGCTCGGCGCCGGCCCAGCGGGCGGCGAGCTCGCGGGCGAGGGCGGGTTCGCCGCGCAGCGGCTCGGCGAGGCCGGCGGAGGCGAGCAGCAGGGTGTCGCCGGGACGGGCGACGGAGGCACGGAAGCGGAACGGTTCGGCGGGCGGGAGCGGGGGCTCCTCCACGAAGGGGCCGGGCGCGGTGGTGATGCCGAGGTCCATGGTGAGGCGGTCGCCCTCCTCGGTGGCCTCGGGCGTCGCGGCGGCCGGCGGGGGCGTGGGCGGCGGGGAGCCGAAGCCCACGACGGGTGCGCCGACGGTGGCGGCGGGCTCGGGGAGCCGGGGTTCGATGTCCTGCCAGGCGCCGTCGCGGAGGCGGAAGAGCCCGCCGGGACCGACCCCGAAGAAGATCCGGGTGCGGCACGCGGGGTCGGCGGAGAGCAGCAGGCAGCGCAGGCCCGCCGTGTACTCCTCGGGGTCGAGGCCGCGTTCGGTCGCGTGGGCGCGCAGTCTGCCGTAGGTGCGGTCGGTGAGCCGGTGGAGGCCGGACTTGAGGTCGCCGCGGCGGCCGGAGCGGATGTCCTCGGAGAGCCGGGTGTGGCTGCGGCCGACGGACTCGCCGATCCAGCGGCAGACGTCGGCGGCGGCGAGGTGGGCGTGTTCGGCGGCGCGTCGTCCGGCGGCGACGGCGACGAGGACGAGGGCGGCCTCGTCCTGGCCGAAACGGGCGGTGAGGAGGGCGTCGCGGCGGGGTTCGCCGCGGAAGCGGGCGGAGTCGCCGCGGACGGAGGCGGCGCGCAGGGTGTAGGTGCCGTAGCGGGCGCCGTCGAGCACGGTGTCGGCGACGAGTCCGTCGAGTGCGCCGGGGCGGGCGGCGGGCAGCGCGGTCGGTTCGGCCTCGTAGGTGGGCGGCCGGCTGCCGATGTGTCCGGTACGGGGGCGGGGCGCGGGGACCTGGACGGTGGGGGCCTCGGCGGGCGGGTCGGCCGCGGTCGCCGGGGTCGCGGTGACCGGGGCTCCGGCGGGCGGGGTGCCGTGGGGCGGGCCGGCCGTGGTGGTGCGGGCGGCGGAGTCGTAGCGCTCGTCGAGGCTGTCGGACGTCGGGGCGGGCGCGGTGTCGGGCGCCGCCGCGTCGTAGAGCTTGTCCCACCAGTTGGTGTCCCCCTGCTGAGTCATGCCCTTATTGTCCACCGCACAGGCCGTCAGAAAACGGGACATCCTCAAATGTGTCGCGGAAAAGGGTGGTCCGCCGGGCGACCCCACCCCCCACGGGAAGGACGCCCGGCGGACCGGCGTGATCAGCGCACGTCGTAAGCGCGGACCACGGTCTGGGTGACGGAGTTGCCGTGGGCGTCCGTCAGTTCGGTCTTCAGGGTGACCTGCTTTCCGGTGGCGCCCGCGTGGTTCACGGTGGCGCTCCAGGCGTCGCCCTGGTGGGTGACCGGCGCTTCGGTCCAGGTCCCGCCCCCGTCGTAGGAGTAGGAGAGCCTGGCCGAGGTGAGGGGGGCGGGGGTGTAGCCCGCGTGGCCCGTCACGGAGAGGCCGATCCGCTGGCCGTCGGTCGCGGCGAGGGTCTTGAGTCCGTCCTCCGGAAGGTCGTACCGGGGGAAGAGAATCGGGATGCCTTGAGAGTAGACGCTCGCGTCCTCCTTCGAGGTGAATTCCCAGACGGAGTTGACGGAAGTCGAGCGGAACCAGACCTTGCTGGCGAACTTCGCCACGTTCTGTTCGAGCGTGTACCGCGCGTTTTCGGACGGGACTTCGAATACTCCGAACGGCCATGCGGTCTGGCCGATCAGTTCGCCGTCCTTGTGCAGCCGGAGGTTGCCGACGTCGCCGAAGGATCCGGGCTCGCCGTGGTGGGTGCCGTCGCCCCACAGGGCGTCGGCGAAGCCGATCAGGTTGCCCTGGCGCTCGGAGACGAGCAGCGGCCGGCCGGTCGCGTCGCGCGGGGCGGTGGGGGCGATCACGCCGTCGTACCAGCGTTCGGCGCGCTTCTCGCCGGGTCGGTAGGCGTGCGGGGTGCCGATCATGAACTCGCCGAACGGGAAGCTGGAGCAGAGCATCTTGTCCCAGACGGTGTCCCCGGCGGTGTGGTGTTCGGTTCGGGTGCCGGGCGCGGGGGCCGTCTCCAGGCCGGCGAAGGAGACCGCCGCGCCGCTCGGGCGCCGTGCGGAGCCGAAGTCGAGGAAGTCGTTGGCGACGCCCATCGCGGTGTACGCGGATTCGGTACGGCCCAGGGCGGTGTCCCGGACGCGGTAGGTCCGGTCGTCGCGGATGGCGCCGGGCTCGGGGAACGCGAGTTGGTAGAGGTACGGGCTCTTCGCGGTGGCCTTCCAGGAGAGGGTGACCTCGCCGGCGGAGAGCTTCGTCAGGAGGGTCGCGGCCTCGGCGGACGGGACGGCGAGGACGGGCAGCGCCGCGCTGCCGAAGCCGGCGGTGGGGTACCAGCGACCGGGGGCGGTGCGGTGGCCGAGGACGGCGATCGCGCCGGCTGCCTTGGCGTCGCGGGCGACGGTGGCCGAGAAGGCGTTGTCGTCCGGGAAGCGGACCAGCGCGATCCGGCCCTTGACCCGGGCGGCCGCCAGCTCGGCCGGGGTGCCCGCGCCCGCGTCGACGAGGGCGGCCGTGCCGGTGCCGTCGAGGTTGTCGGAGCCGGTGGAGCCGGTGACCGGGTGCAGCGCGAGGCCGTCGGTCGTCCTCAGTTCGGATATCAGCGGGGCGGCGGTGCGCCAGTAGCTGCCGAACTCGAAGTCGCCGTCGACGGCGGCGCCTTCGACGGAGGCGTAGTGGCCGCGGAGGGTGCGGGTGCCCGCGGCGGTGCCGGCGTGCAGCCAGGTGTCGTCCCAGGAGCGGGAGAACGCGAGGGTGGAGGCGCGGACTTCACCGGGCTTGTCGGTCCGCACGGACAGCGCGTGGGCCTTGCGGGCGTCGAGGACGACGACCGTGTCCTTGCGCAGCTCCAGCTGCGGGCGGCCCAGGTAGGTGAGCGAGTCGTACAGCGTGGCGTTCGCGTCCGCGTCCGCGTCGGGCGTGGTGACGAAGGAGGAGAGGAAGTAGCCGCCGGGACGCAGCCGGTAGACCTGGTCGGCGGAGCCCTCGTTGAAGCGGCGCTCGCCGGTCGCGGTGTCGGTGCCGATGACGTCGAGCGACGACGCGCCGTCCGCGGGCCTGCCCTGACGGTCGATCAGCTTTACCCTCAGGGTGACCGTCTCGGGCTCGACGTACAGCGAGAACGGGGTGGAGACGCGGAGGCCGCCGGGACCGGTGGCCACGACGCGTCCGGTGACGTCGCCGTACTGGGCGCGCTCCAGCGCGGCGGCCGGGTTCAGCCCGAGCGGGACCTCGGCGGTGCCGCCGGCCGGGACGGTGACGGTGCGCTGCCCGAGGCGGGCGACGGAGGACCGGACGGCTGAGCCGTCGTTGCCGGTGACCTTCTCGACGGCGAGGCTCAGGGTGACGGGCCGGTCGGAGGTGTTGGCGTACGGCACGGCGACCGTGGTCCGGTCGGTGCTGTGCTGGGGCCAGGGGAAGGTGCCGCCCTGGACGGCGGGGGCGCCGAGGACGGTCTGGTCGACGGCGGCCCTGACGTCGAGGCGGCCGCCGCCGACCTCGCGGACGTCGCCGGGGACGCGGCTGTCGGCGGAGGAGACGAGCGCGGCCTTGAGCTGCCGGGCGGTCCAGTCGGGGTGGCGCTGCTTGAGGACGGCGGCGGCGCCCGCGACGTGCGGGGTGGCCATCGAGGTGCCGGACATGCTCTGGTAGGCATGGGCGCCGCGGCCGCCGGCCGCGGCGGCGGAGATGCCGACGCCGGGGGCGGCGATCTCCGGCTTGAGGGTGTGGGCCGCGTTCGCGACCGGGCTGCGGCTGGAGAAGTACGCGGTGGAGTCGTCGCGGTCGGTGGCGCCGACGGTCAGGACGCTCGGGGCGCAGCCGGGCGAGGAGACGGAGTTGAGGGACGGGCCGGTGTTGCCGGCGGCGACGACGAACAACGTCCCTTGTTCCTGGGAGAGTTGTTCCGCGGCGGCGCTCATCGGGTCGTCGCAGTCGGTCTCGGAGGGGTTGCCGAGGCTCATGGAGACGACGTCGGCGCCCTGGGCGACGGCCCATTCCATGCCCGCGATGATCCACGAGGTGGCGCCGGAGCCGGAGTCGTTCAGGACCTTGCCGTTGAGGAGGGCGGCGCCGGGCGCGACGCCCTTCTTCCTGCCCTCGCTCGCGGCGCCGGAGCCGCCGACGGTGGAGAGGGTGTGGGTGCCGTGGCCCTGCCGGTCGTCGGCGGTGTCGGAGTCGGTGAAGTTCCGTGCGGCGGCGATCCGGCCCTTGAGGTCGGGGTGCTCGGCGTCGGCGCCGGTGTCGAGGACGGCGACCATGGTGCCGGTGCCGTCGTAGCCGGCGGCCCAGGCCTCGGGGGCGTGCACCTGGGCGGTGGAGCGCTCCAGGGTGGCCTGGACCTTGCGGTCGAGCCACAGCTTCTTCAGCCCAGAGGCGCCGCGGGCGGCCGGGGCCTCGACGTCCTTCCAGAACGCGGCGGCCTGCTTCTTCTCGGCGGCGAGGGCGACACCGCGGACCGTCTCAAGGACCGTGCCGCGCTTCGCGCCGCGCGGGGCGGCGGGCGCCGAGCGGGTGATGTCGGAGCCGTAGACGGCGATCAGCGGCAGGGTGCCGGTGGTGGTGTCGTCGTAGCCCTGGCGGATCAGGCCGGTGACGTTGAAGAGCTCCTCGTCGACGCGGTCGGCGGCGAGGGCCGCGGTGGCGCCCTGCGGGTAGACGTACAGGTCCTTGCCGGACCGGCGGGTCTGCACGAACGGCACGGTGCCGTCCTCGCGGGGCAGCGCGGCGGCGGCCGGGTTGCCCTCGACGTCGTGCGTGACCACGACCCGGTCGCCGGTGACGAGGGTGACCGTGACCGGTCGCTGTCCGGCCGTGCCGGTCGTCTCGCTGCCGACCAGCGGTCGCTTGCCGGTCCTCGGGTCGTCCTGCGGCGCTGCTGCCGCGGACGCCGAGACCGCGGTGACGGCCAGGACGGCGGCGATCGCCGCCCCCAGGGCCGTACGCGAAATCGGGCGCATCGCTCTCCCCATCTGATTCCGGGCATGGCGGCACAAGGTGCCCATATCCGGAGGCTGTTGGTGCTGCGGTGGCGCCACATTGGCAGAGGTGAGGGTGGTGGAGGCAGGATGGGCGCGGCGGGAATGCGCCGTGGCCGATTCCCGCCAACGCACCGACGGAACGAACGCGTCCGCCGGTCGTCCCGGGAATGTCCGGGTCGTCCGGGGACGTCCGCGCGAGGGGTGGGATCAGCGATGCTGGGAGCGATAGGTCTCGACGAACGACAGGAGTCCGCCTACCGCGCGCTGGTCGCGATGGGCGCGGCCGAGGTCTCCGACCTGGCCCACCGGCTCTCCCTGCCGGTGGGCGACACAGAACGGGCGCTGCGCCGCCTGGAGGCGCAGGGGCTGGCCGCGCAGTCCTCGGCCCGTACGGGGCGCTGGGTCGCGGCGCCGCCGGGGGTGGCGCTGGGCGCGCTGCTCACCCAGCAGCGGCACGAGCTGGAGCAGGCGGAGCTGACGGCGGCGCTGCTCGCGCAGGAGTACCGCGCCGAGGCGACCGAGCCGGCCGTGCACGACCTGGTGGAGGTGGTGACCGGCGCGAGCGCGGTGGCACATCGTTTCTTCCAGCTCCAGCTGGGCGCGACGGAGGAGGTCTGCGCGCTGGTGACGGGCAAGCCGATCGCGGTGACCGGGCTGGAGAACGACGCCGAGGCGATGGCCGCCGAGCGGGGCGTGCGCTATCGGGTGGTGATCGAGCGGGAGGTGCTGACCCTGCCCTCGGGTCTGATGGAGCTGTCGGCGGCGCTGGGCCGCGAGGAGCAGATCCGGATCGTGGACCGGGTGCCGACCAAGCTGGTGGTCGCCGACCGGACGCTGGCGATGGTGCCGCTCACCGGCCGGGGCGCCGAACCGGCCGCGCTGGTGGTGCACGCCAGCGGTCTGCTGGAGTCGCTGATGGGCCTGTTCGAGTCGGTCTGGCGCGACGCCCTGCCGCTGCGGCTCGGCGCGGGCGCCCAGGTGACGGAGGACGAGGTCGCGGGCCCCGACCCGACGGACCTGGAGATCCTGAGCCTGCTGCTCGCGGGGATGACGGACGCGAGCGTGGCCAAGCAGCTGGACCTGGGGCTGCGGACGGTGCAGCGGCGGGTGAAGGGCCTGATGGAGCTGACGGGCGTGACGACCCGGTTGCAGCTGGGCTGGCACGCGTACGAGAAGGGGTGGGTGGCCCGTCGGTGAGGAGGGACCGTATGGCAGGGTGAGCGCCCGGTTTTGTTTCGGTCGCGGCGGAACGAATCCCCGCACCGCAGCCTCCACCCTGCATCCCTCACCCCGCTCACCCAGGAAACTCAGGAGCACCACCGATGAACGGAAGGCGCCGTCGCGCCCTGCTGGCCACCGTCACCCCGATGCTGGAGCCCGGGGAGCGGGTGGAGGTCACCTCGCTCGTCAATCTGAGCTCGGTCTCGGTGCGCCGGACGGCCGCGTTCGGCATCGCGTCGGCGATCGCCAGCGGGGGCGGCATGACGATGGTCCCGGCGCCGACGCCGATGTACCTGGTGATGACCGACCGCCGGATCCTCATCTTCCGGGCGGACCCGGTGTTCGCGAAGCCGGTCGAGCACACGATGACGATCCGGCGGGAGAATTTGTTCCGCTCCGAGATCAAGGAACGGATCCTGAACTCGTCGTTCGTGCTGTCGTCCCCGTACAGCGAGACCTCACTGAAGATCATCTTCCCGCTGATCGACCGCAAGGCGCGAAACCTCGTGGCGGCGGCGCTGCCCGTGGCGGGCTGACCACCCCTGGCCGACGTTCCTGGTCGACGTCCCTGGTCAGCCGGTCTTGACCTGCGGGAACACCCGGTTTCCGGCACCCTTGACAGATGGGTGTGTGGCAGCTCCTGATGATCGCGATGGTGATGCTGCTCGGCCTGTTCGGGGTCCTGACGCCCGGCGTGCCGGGGACGTGGCTGGTGTGGGCGGCGATGCTCTGGTGGTCGCTGAACGAACAGACGGGCCTCGCCTGGATCCTCCTCGTCTCCTCCACCGGCCTGCTGCTCCTCACCCAGGTGGTCGTATGGCAGCTGCCGCCCCGCCGGTTCCGGGGCGTGGGCATCACCCGGCGGATGGTGGCGTACGCGGGAGTGGGCGCGTTCCTGGGCTTCCTCCTGGTCCCGGTGCTCGGCGCGATCCCCGGGTTCGTCGGCGGGATCTACCTCTCCGAGCGGCTGCGCCTCGGCGGCCACGGCCAGGCGCGCGCCGCCACCCGCACCGTGATGCGGGCGGCGGGGACGAGCGTCCTGGTGGAGCTGTTCGCGTGCCTGCTGATCGTGGGGGCGTGGGCGGGAGCGGTGCTCTGGGGCTGACGCGGTCAGGCGGTCGGGCGGTCAGGCGGTCCGGAGGTAGCGGGCGGCGTAGGAGCGCCAGGGGCGCCACTGCGGGTGGGCGTCGTCCGGGAGGGGCTCGGGAGCCGGATCTGCGGTCGCGTCCGGGGCCAGGTCCGGGTCCCGCGCCGGGTCCGGGTCCCGCCCCGGGTCCAGGGCCACGTCGGGGTCGCCGAGGGCCCGCATGCGGATGACGGCGGCGGCCCGCGGGCTCACGCCCGGAACCGCGGCCAGGGCGGCGGCGGAGGCGTCCCGGTCCGCGCCCGGGTCCAGGCGGACGGTCCCGTCGACGAGCGCGGCGGCGAGGGGTCCCGCCATCGGGTGGCCGGTCAGGGCTGCCGGCTCGGGGAACAGATGGGTGAGCGTGCCGCACGGGGAGTCCAGCGGCGTGCCGTACCGCTCGACGAGCCGGGCCGCCTCGTCCGGTCCCACGACGGTCCGGAGCGCGAACTCCTCCGGCTCCGCCGTGCCCGGTGACCGCACGCCGGGGCGGGCGGCGACCTCCGCGGCGAGGGCCGGATCGGCGCCGAGGCGCTCGGCGACGGCGTACGGATCCGCGTCCAGGTCGAGCAGCCGGCGCAGCCGCTGCACGGCGGTGGTGAGATCGCGCAGGTCGGTGAGGTGGATCCGGGCCTCGAGCCAGGCGCCCGGTGAACGCTCGTCGACGGAGACGATCCCGGTGCCGTACGGCAGGCGGAGCGTACGCCGGTAGGTGCGGGTGCCGTGATCGCCGACGACCTCCTCGACGCCCGGCACCGCCTCGGCGGCCAGGAGGTCGAAGACCTCCCCCGCCGCGTACGGCCCCCGGTGCGCGAGCCGCAGCGGCACTCCGGCGGCGAGCGCGGTACGGGGGCCGGTGGCGGTGCCGGTGCGGGACTCGGCGCGCAGCTCGGTGGGCGTGCGCGCGTAGACGGCGCGGATGGTGTCGTTGAACTGCCGGACGCTGGCGAAGCCGGACGCGAAGGCGATGTCGGTGACCGGGAGCGCGGTCGTCTGCAGCAGCAGGCGCGCGGTGTGCGCCCGCTGGGCGCGGGCGAGCGCCACCGGCCCGGCCCCGAGCTCGGCGGTCAGCTGCCGCTGCACCTGCCGGGTGCTGTACCCGAGGCGTACGGCGAGGCCGGGCACGCCCTCGCGGTCGACGACGCCGTCCCCGATCATGCGCATGGCCCGGCCGACGACATCGGCCCGCACGTTCCACTCCGCGGACCCGGGGACGGCGTCCGGCCGGCACCGCCGGCACGCCCGGAAGCCGTGCCCCTGCGCCGCCGCGGCCGTCGGGAAGAAGCGCACGTTCCGCCGCCTGGGCGTGACGGCCGGACAGCTGGGCCGGCAGTAGATCCCGGTGGTCGCCACGCCGAAGAAGAACACCCCGTCGAACCGCGCGTCCCTGCTGCTCACCGCGCGGTACCGGGTCTCCTCGTCCCCGGACCCGCCCGTGATGGTCGTGTCCGTCGCCCTGTCCGTCGCCGTGTCCGCCGTCATGCCCTCCAGTGTGCGCGGGGAGGGCGATACGGGCTGGCGGTTTTCGGACACCACCCCGCCCCGCCCCGCCCCGGGGCATGCGGCTACCGCAGGCGGCCGCGCTTGGCGTCCATCGCCGCTCGGCCCTCCGCGCCCTTGCGCTTCCAGTCCTTCAGGATCTCGGAACGGACCCGGGCGTCGGTCTTGGCGACGAGGCGCTGGTTCTCGCGGAGGAGCTTGCGGTAGCTGTCGAGGCGGCGTTCGGGGAGGGAGCCGTCGGCGATGGCGGCCGTGACGGCGCAGCCCGGTTCCGACTCGTGGGCGCAGTCGTGGAAGCGGCACTCCGCCGCCAGCTCCTCGATCTCGGCGAAGACCTGGCCGACACCCGCCTCCGCGTCCCACAGGCCGACGCCCCGCAGACCCGGGGTGTCGATGAGGACGCCGCCGCCGGGCAGGACGAGCAGGTTGCGGGTGGTCGTGGTGTGCCGGCCCTTGCCGTCCACGTCGCGGGCCGCCCTGACGTCCATGACGTCGTCGCCGAGCAGCGTGTTGGCGAGGGTGGACTTGCCGGCGCCGGAGACGCCGAGCAGCACGCTCGTCCCGCCGCCGGCGACCGCGCGGAGCACGTCGAGCCCCTCCCCCGTGTGGGAGCTCACGGGCAGGACCTGGACGCCGGGCGCGACGGTCTCGACGTCCTCGACGAGGTACGAGAGCCCGACGGGGTCCGGCACCAGGTCGGCCTTGCTGAGGACGACCAGCGGCTGCGCACCGGACTCCCAGGCGAGCGCCAGGAAGCGTTCGATGCGGCCGAGGTCGAGCTCCACGGCGAGCGACACGGTGATGATCGCGAGGTCCACGTTGGCCGCGAGGATCTGCCCCTCGGACCGCTTGGAGGAGGTGGAGCGGGCGAACGCGGTACGGCGCGGGAGACACGCCCGTACGTAACGGGGGTCGCCGACCCCGTCGGGGTCGACGGCCGCCCAGTCACCGGTGCAGATGACCCGGAGCGGGTCGTGCGGCGTGACGAACGCGGTGTCGGCGCGCACGATCCCCTCGGGGGTGATCACGTCGCACTGGCCGCGGTCGACCCGTACGACCCGGCCGGGCAGCAGGCCCTGCGCCGCGTACGGGGCGAACTCGGCCGCCCACGCGTCGTCCCAGCCGTAGGCGTGCAGCGAGGAGGCGGCGGACGAAGCGGAGGAGGTGGTGCTGGAAGTGGTGGTGGAGAAAGACAAGGGGAACCCTTCACAGGGGTGGCCCCGGCGCTGCGCGCGGCAGCTGTGGAAGAGGTCAGCCGGTGGCCACGGAGGTGGAGTGGACGAGCATCTGGATGCGGGCAACGCCCGTCGTGACGACAGCCATCGGTCACACCTCCTGGTCGAAAGGAACGGCAGAGTCTTCCGGACCACGATCGTCGGTCTTCGCCGTCGATCTTCGCGGTCCAGGAGACCGTAGCGGGTGCCGGGCTCGCGGCGCCACGCATTTATCTCCCTGTATCTCCGTGCACGGCGTCAGCGTCCCGACAGGGCGTGGCCGGTCGTGGCGTCCACGTGGTCCGGCAGCTCCTCGTGGCGGTCGCCCACCGAGAGCGTCCCGGTCGGCTCGAACATCAGGATCGCGGCGCCGGCGGGGGCCGAAGGCCGGTGCTCCGTGCCCCGGGGCACGGTGAAGACGGACCCGCGCGGCAGGACGACGGTCCGCTCCCCCGCCGGTTCCCGCAGGGAGATCCGCAGTTCGCCGTCGAGGACGAGGAAGAACTCGTCGGTGTCGTCGTGGGCGTGCCAGACGTGGTCGCCCTCGACCTTGGCGACGCGGACGTCGTAGTCGTTGACGCGGGTGACGATCCGGGGACTCCACACGGCGTCGAAGGAGGCGAGGGCGGCGGCCAGGGCGAGGGGGTCGTTGTTCATGCGCCCCAGCCTCGGCGGTCCCGCCCGCCCACCGTGAGTGCTAGAAATCGCGCATGGCGAAAGAATCCTCGCACGGCGGGGCGGCGGCCCCACGGCCGCCGCTGCACCGGGTCGTCGTGATCGTGGACGAGAACTCCAACCCCTTCGAGCTGGGCTGCGCGACCGAGGTCTTCGGGCTGCGGCGCCCCGAACTCGGGCGTGACCTCTACGACTTCGCGCTGTGTTCGGCCGAGCCCCGCACGCTGATGCGCGACGGCTTCTTCACCCTGACCGGGGTCGCGGGCCTGGACGCCGCCGACGCGGCGGACACCCTCGTCGTACCCAACCGCCCCGACGTCGAGGTGCAGCGCCGGCCGGCCGTGCTCGACGCGGTCCGCCGGGCGCACGCGCGGGGCGCGCGGCTGATCGGCTTCTGCAGCGGCGCGTTCACCCTGGCCGAGGCCGGGGTCCTGGACGGACGCCGGGCCACCGCCCACTGGCAGTGGGCGGACGACTTCCGCGCCCGGTTCCCCTCCGTACGGCTGGAGCCGGACGTCCTGTTCGTGGACGACGGCGACATCCTGACCGCCGCGGGCAGCGCGGCCGCGCTCGACCTGGGCCTCCACGTGGTCCGCCGGGACCACGGCGCCGAGGTCGCGAACGCGGTCAGCCGGCGGCTGGTCTTCGCGGCGCACCGGGACGGCGGGCAACGGCAGTTCGTGGAGCACCCCATGCCCGAGCCCAAGGACGAGTCGCTGGCCCCGCTCCTGGCCTGGGCCCGGGAACGCCTGGACGCGCCCCTCGCCGTCGCCGACCTCGCGGCCCGCGCGGCGGTGAGCCCGGCGACGCTGCACCGCCGCTTCCGGGCCCAACTGGGCACGACGCCTCTCGCGTGGCTCACGGGCGAGCGGCTGACCCTCGCGTGCCGCCTGATCGAGCGCGGCGAGTCCCGCTTCGACGTGGTCGCCCGGCACAGCGGGCTCGGCACGGCGGCGCATCTGCGGATGCTGATGCGCCGGGAGATCGGCATCACCCCCTCGGAATACCGCCACCGCTTCGGACCGCCCTCGTCCGCGCGCTGACTCCCCGACGGGCCCGGGCCCGGCCCGCCCCGGCCCCACCCCCGCACGTAGGCCGATCCGCTGACAGCGGGCCGGGCGGTCGGACAGAATGGCGCGCGAGTCAACTGATCGGGGCACGGGGGTCGTTGTGAGCACATTGATGGAGTTCGGCACGGAGAGCGGCGCGGTCCTGGTGGAGGCCGACGGCCCCCAGCCCGGGGCGCGACCGGTCGCGCGCGGCGGGAACTCCCTGGTCCGGGCGGGCCAGACGCTCGACGAGGCGCTCTCGGGGATCCGTACGGCGGCCGAATCGGCGCTGGCGGTCTTCCGCGGGGGTTCGCTCCGGCCGGACGGGGTGGAGCTGGAGTTCGGCGTGAAGCTGACCGCCGAGGCGGGCGCGGTGATCGCCAAGACGGCCGTCGAGGGGCATCTGGTGGTGCGGCTCTCGTGGTCCCCGGACGGCCGCGGCACGGAGGCGACGGTCACGGTCCCTCCGCAGCCGTCACCTGCGCAGCCGTCGCCCGCGCAGGCCGACGCGGCACCGGCGGGCGCGGCGTCGGCCGACGGTCCGGAGCGGATCTCCGCGCCCGAGGCGGGTGACGGCGCGTCGCCCGGCGCGCGGTGATGTCCTCGCCCGCCTGGCACGTACGCGTCGGCCATGGGGACGAGGTCCTGGGCTCCGGCTTCCTCGTCACCCCCGACACCCTGCTGACCTGCGCCCATGTCGTTCAGGACGTCGAAGACGTCTCCGTCTGGTTCCCCGGCGCCCAGGGCCTCGGCGAAGTCCCGGCCCGGGTGGCGCTGCGCGGCCCGTGGGGCGGGTCGCCCACGGACACCGGCGACGTCGCCGTGCTCGTCCTGGACCGGACGGTGCCCGTGCCGCCCGTCGTCTTCGCCGGACCCGAGGGCGTACACGACGTACGGCAGCCGCCCCGTCTCGTGGCGTACGGCTTCCCCGAGGGGTACGAGCGGGAGGGCGCCCAGACCGAGCTGCGGGTGACCGCGGCCCGGCAGCTGATCCACGACGAGTGGAGTCAGGCGGAGTACTGGTCGGGGCACGGCCAGGAGCCCTCGTTCGGGTTCAGCGGCGCCGCCGCGATGCGGGTCGCGGACGAGACGGTCGTGGGAATGGTCGCCTCCTACGATCCCTCCGTCCGCAACGCCCGGATCATCCCCGCCCGGGTGCTCGCCCGGCACGTGCCCGCGCTCGCCGACCTCGTGCCCACGCCCGGCTGCTCGGCCGACGAGAAGCGCCGGCTGCGGGAGCTCGTGGACCGGGCCGAACACGCCGGACCGCTGCCGGTACCGATGGAGCGGCTCCTGCACGCGGCGGGCGGCCGCCTCGGTCTCGCCCCGCCGCCGACGGGACCCACGAGTCTCTGGCAGGGCGTCTGGTACCTGCTCACCGAGAGTCATCCGGCGCCCGGCCACGCCCCGCTCGCCGAACTCGCCGTCCGTGTCGCCGACCAGGTGCCCGACGGCGACCTCCGACGTGCCTTCCGCAGCTGGGCCCGTGAACACCGGGACCGGCACGGGGCCGGTCGCCTCACCCCGGTTGGCGTCGGCGCGGACGGCGAGCGGCACGGGCACCTCCCGGCGGCGCCTGCCATGCCGGGAGCGGCCGGGCCGTCCGAGGCGCTCCCCTGGGCGCCGATCCTCGTCGAGGTACGGCGCAGCGGGGCCGACAGCGGGTCGGTGGTCGCCGAGGTCTCCGTCTACCGGGGTGGCGCACGGCTCCTGGTGAGCGAGGAGCGGCTGCGCGCGGCACGGTTACGGGGCTGGGTGGTCGACCGGATCGACGAGGCGTACGAGGAGATCGTGGACGGCCGGCCCCTGGTGGCGTTCGCACTGCCCCGGGGCTGGCTCAACAAGGACGTCGACCAGTGGACCCGCAGGAAGGACAAGGATCCTCCGCTGGGGTGCCGTTCGGCGGTCGTGGTGCTCGATCACGACCGGCGGTCGAAGGGCCGCCACCAGTTCCAACTGCGGCGGATGTGGGACGAGCTCGACCGGCTGGACGCGTCGCCGCTGCACCGGGTCACCTGTGGCTCCGTGCACCGGGCGGCGCAGCTGTCCGTGCTGCTCCAGGACGTGCGCGGTCCGGTCGGGTTCACCCGGCCGCCGACGGCGGCCCGGGAACGGGACCTGCACGGCGCGGCCCTGGACGCGCCCGCGCCGATCGTGCTGTGGCCGCGCACCGGCTGCCCCCCGGGCGGGCCCTGCGGCGGGAGCTGCGCGGGCGCCGGGTTCCTGGACCGGCTCGCGGAGCGCATCTCGCTCCTGCCGCCCTCCGAACTGCCCGACGTGGTGTTCCGGTTGCGCAAGGAGGCGTTTCTGCACGACGGGCCGGAGCCGCACTGGGCGGCGGCGGGGGTGTCCCTCGTCTGGGAGGATCCGCGCCGTTTCCGTGAGGTCCGTCCACTGCGCCACTCCCCCGTCGGCTGAGCCCCCGTCCCCTTCCCACGACCTGGAGAACCGCGCATGTCCCTCTGGCCCGTCTACACCGGATCGAACGAGCCGAACGACGGCGTCGACGCGCTGCCGGCGCCGCCGCCGTGGCGGACGTTCGACGGAGGTCCGGCGCTGCCGCCGGCCCCCGAGGAGGCGGCGGAGGGCGGTGCGCCGGGCCGGGTGCACAGGGCCCGGACCTACCAGCCGACCCCGGAGACCGTGCAGCTCGTGAACGCGGCCCTGTACCTGCGGCGGCCGCTGCTCGTGACGGGCCCGCCGGGCAGCGGCAAGTCGAGTCTGCCGTACGCGGTGGCACGGGAGTTGCGGCTCGGCCGGGTGCTGCGCTGGAACGTCACGAGCCGCACGACGCTCACCGACGGCCTCTACCGCTACGACCCGCTGTCGCGGCTGTACGCGGCGGGGCGGGCCGGTGACGGCGCGCCGACCGTCGGCCGGGCGGCGATCGAGGATCACCTGCGGCTGGGGCCGCTGGGCACCGCGCTCCTGCCGTACGAGCGGCCGCGTGTGCTGCTCATCGACGAGATCGACAAGTCCGACCTCGATCTGCCGAACGACCTGCTGCACATCCTGGAGGAGGGGCAGTACGAGATTCCGGAGCTGGTGCGGGCGGCGCACTCCCACCCGGTGGCCGAGGTGATGGTGGCGGACTCGGAGGAGCGGGTGCCCGTGCGGCACGGCGAGGTCCGCTGCCGCGCCTTCCCGTTCGTGGTGCTGACCAGCAACGGCGAACGGGAGTTCCCGCCGGCGTTCCTGCGCCGCTGTGTGCGCCTCGAACTGCGGCGGCCGCTGCGGGAGCAGCTGGAGGACATCGTCCGGGCCCACCTCGGCGAGCTGGACGAGCGGGACCACGCGCTCGTGACGGCCTTCCTGCGCCGGGGCAGCGCGGGCGAGCTGGCCACCGACCAGTTGCTCAACGCGATCTACCTGACCCGGACCGCGGGGCTCGGAGCGGGTTCGCGCGAGGAGCTCGCGGAGGCGCTGATGCCGTATCTGGGGCGGCTGGCGGAAGCCTCCTGGGACCTCGATGACGTCTGACGCGCTGAGCGCCTTCGCCGCGCTGCTCGGCCGGGCCGGCGAGGAGCCGCCGACCGGCCGGGAGCTGGCCGAACTGCTATGGCTGGCCCGGCAGACAGCCGGACCCGATGACCCGGCCCGCGAGACGGCGGCATCCGCTTCCGCGCCGGAGGCGTCAGGACCGCGCGACGGCGCCCCGCGCCTGCCGCGGCTCCCGGCCGGTCCGGATCTGGCCCCGCCACCCGTACCCGCCGGAAGGTCCCCGTCGCCGGTTCCCGTGCCGCCCCGGGTGCCGCTGCGCACCCCGGACCCCGCACCACCCCGGCCCGCGCCCGAACCGGCCGTGGGGCACGCGCCGCTGCTCGCGCCCGCGCCGCCGATGCTGGCCCGGCCGCTCGCCCTGCAGCGCTCGCTGCGGCCGCTGCGGCGCACGGTGCCGAGCGCGGCGGGCCGGGAACTCGACGAGGCCGCGACCGCCGACCGGATCGCCGCGGTCGGCGCATGGGACGCGCTCGGCGCGGGAGGCGACGCGAACGGCGTCCTCGCCGGCGCGCACGGCGCCCGGCGGCAGCGGTGGTGGCTGCCGGTCCTGCGGCCCCGGCAGGAACGCTGGCTGCACCTGCGGATCGTCGTCGACTGCGGCCCGACGATGCCGATGTGGCGGCCGCTGGTGCGCGAGCTGCACACCGCCTTCACGCAGACCGGGGCGTTCCGCACGCTCGACGTGCTCCGGCTCGGCGCGGACGGCCGGCTGCCGCCGCGTCATCGGGAGCGGGGCCGCACCGCCGTCCTCGTGGTCAGCGACGCGATGGGCCCGCAGTGGCGCGACGGTTCGGCCGGACTGCGCTGGCGTGCCACGCTCGCCGCGCTCGGCGACGCGATGCCGGTCGCCCTGCTGCAGCCGCTGCCCGAACGGCTGTGGCGGCACAGCGCGGCGCCCGCCGAGCCCGGCCGGTTCGTCTCCCCCGCGGCGGGCGTGCCCAACACCGCTCTGCGCTTCTTCCCGTACGACGGCTCTCCCGCGCCGACGGGCGTGGTCCTCCCGGTCGTGGAGCCGGACCCCGTCTGGCTGGGGCACTGGGCCGCCCTGGTCGCCTCTCCGGCCGGTACGGAGGTGCCGGGCGCGGCGGCCTTCGTGACCCCGGGCGCCCCCGCGCCCCTGGTGGACGCCCTGGTGCCCGAGGACGCCGAGCCGGAGGAACTGGTCCTGCGTTTCCGGGCGCTGGCCTCGCCGCAGGCCTTCCGGCTGGCCGCGCACCTGGCGGTCGGCTCGGCCCACCTCCCCGTGATGCGGCTGGTTCAGGCCGCCGTCGAGGAGCGGCCCGCCCCGCGGCACCTCGCCGAGGTCGTCCTGAGCGGCATGCTCCGGGCCCTTCCCGGCACAACACCCGGCGCGTACGAGTTCCGTCCCGGCGTCCGCGAGGTGCTCCTCGGCACCCTCCCCCGCACGTCCCTGGTCGCCACGGCCGACCTGCTGGCCCGGGTCAGCGCCGAGATCGAGGACCGCGCGGGTGTCCTGCCGGGCGGGTTCGCGGCACTGGTGGAGACGCTCGGGGGGCAGGGCGGGGAGCGGGCGGTGGGGCGGCCGTTCGCGCTGCTGAGCGAGGAGAGCGTACGGCTGCTGCGGGGGCCGGAGGCACTCCCCCCGGCGGGCCGCACGCCGCCGGGCGACATCTCCGGGACGGGCGCCGGACCGGCCGCGCGGGCCGGGGAGCGGGACTGGTCGCTGCCGCTCGCCCAGCGGTACGTGCCCCTCGGGCGCAGGCCCGGCCAGTTCGGGGAGGAGCTGTTGCTCGCCCACGACGAGACCCTGGATCGTCGGGTGCTCGTCCGGGTGCACCCGTATCCGGCCCCCGAGGAGATGGTCGCCCGCGTACAGGTCCAGCAGCGCGTCACCCACCCCCACCTGCTGCGGATCCACTCCGCGCTCACGTCGCTCGAAGGGCGCTGCGCGGTGGTGTGCGCGGCGTTGCCGGGCACGACGTTGCGCGACTTCCTCCACGGCCGGCCGGCGGGCCTGGACATGGACCGCGCCGTGGCCTGGGCCGGGATGCTGTGCTCCGCCCTCGTCGCCCTGCACGGCGTGGGGCTGGTGCACGGCCGGGTACGGGCGGACCGCGTCATGCTGTCCGAGCGGGAGGAGCCGGTCCTCACCGATGCCGCTCCGGGCCGGGGCCGGCAGCGGGCTGAGGACGACCTGCACGACCTGGGGCTGCTGCTGTACGAGATGTGCACCGGGCGGCTGCCGCCGGATGACGGCACCGGTCCGGTCCCCCTTCGGGAGCTCCGGCCGGACGTGCCGCTTCCGCTGGAGACGACCGTTCTCGGTCTGCTCTCGGACCACCACGCCCACCGCCGGGACGCCGTACGCCGGATGGCGGCCACGTACGCCACGGGCGAGGCCCCGAGGCCGACGGCCGTCCTGCCGCGACCGAACTACCGCGTCCTCGGACCGGTCAAGGCGTGGTTCGACACGCTGCCCGAGGCGGACGCGCTGATCCTGGCGCGACTGCTCCTCGCCCGGGGCGACTGGGTGGCGATCGACGACCTCCACGCCGCTTTCCCGGTTTCCGTCACGGACGACGACCTGTTGGACCGTCTGTCGCGGCTGGTCGACGACGGCCACCCGATCGACGGCGCCGAGGGCTCGGCCCGGATCGTCCTGGGCCCTGAGCGCTTCGACCTGGTCCACGCCGAACGGCTGGTGTCCCGTGCGGAGGCGGCCGTGCGGACCGGTGACCGCGAGACGAGCGCCCGGCTCCTCCAGGCCGCCCTGCTCCTGTGGCGGGAGGAGCCGCTGGCGAACCTCCCGGGCGCCTGGGCCGAGGCGGAACGGGCACGGCTGGTGAACCTGCGTGCGCGCTGGGAAGTGGAGCTCGTCCGGGTGCTGAAGGCGACCGTCGGCGGTGGCGACGATCATCTGGGGTCCAGAGTCCTGGCCGTCGTCCATGCGGAGGACGGCGCACGGGAGGCGGAGTTCCTCACCGACTCCTTGCTGACCCGACGCACGCCCACCGGCGGACTCCTGACCAGCCTTCCGCCGCAGGAGGTCGTACGGCGCGCGGTGAAAGAGGCGAGAGTCCGGTGGAGCGTCGCCCGCTCCCGTCGGCCCGTCACCGGCCGGCTCGTCGTGGGCGGGCCGCAGACCGACGAGGGCGTTCTCGCCAAGGTCGCCTCGGCCTTGCCCGAGGAGGGCCGGCGCCTGCTCATCGCCTGTCCCCGATGGGTCGGCAGAGAGCTGCCGGCGGCACTCCAGGAGACGGCGCACCCCGTTCCCGGGCACGCGGCCTGGCAATGGCTGGAAGTGCCCCGGGGAGTCGAGGACGGCCGGTTGCCCGACGAGCAGGCACCCGCTCCGTCCTGGCACCCGGCTCTGGGGAGGCGCGGCGGCTTCCTGAGCCGGCTGTTCCGGCCGGCGCGGGGAAGAGCCGCCGAGGGGAAGGGAGACGGCACCACCGGCCCGCGGGAAGGTCCCTAGTCCTTCTCCCGGCCCCTAGTCCTTCTCCCGGCCCCTAGTCCTTCTCCCAGCCCGCGTGGAGGCGTGACTTCACGTCGTCCGGGGGCAGGAACCGCGACCAGCGTTCCGGGAACTCCGACGGCATGTCCGGGTCGTCCTCGTCCACGTCCTCGGCCTCCGCGCGCAGGCGGGCCATCAGTTCGGCGGCCTGGACGGCGCGGGCGCGTTCGTTGGCCTCGCGGGCGGCGGCGGTGGCGACGGAGGGCCAGACGCGGTCGATGGCCGCGTTGACGGCGGCGCCGACGAGGACGGCGAAGGCGGAGATGCCGATCCAGAGGAGGACGGCGATGGGCGCGGCGAGGGAACCGTAGATGGTGGGGCCCTCGACCTGGCTGGTCAGGTAGATGCGCAGGAGGAAGCTGCCGAGGACCCACATCGCGAGGGCGACGAGGGAGCCGGGGATGTCCTCGATCCATGGGGAGCGGACCGGCACGGACACGTGGTACAGCGTCGTCAGGAAGGCGATGGACAGCAGGATGACGGCCGGCCAGTAGAGGACGGAGACGACCTCCGTGCCCCAGGGGACGAGCTCCACCACCCGGTCGGGGCCGACGACGGCGAGCGGGAGGACGACGGCGCCGATGATCAGGGCGACGATGTAGAGCAGGAAGGCGAGCAGCCGGGTCTTGACGATGCCGCGGTGGCCGTCGAGGCCGTACATGACGGTGATGGTGTCGATGAAGACGTTGACGGCGCGGGAGCCGGACCACAGGGCGATGGCGAAGCCGAGGGAGATGAGGTCCGGTCGCTTGCCCTGGGTGACGTCCTCCAGGAGGGGGCGGGCGATCTCGTTGACGCCCCGGTCGGACAGGACCGTCCGGGCGGCGTGGAGGATGTTCTCCTCGATGCTGGCGACGGTGTCGGTGTTGGTCCACTCGTCGGCGTAGCCGAGGAGGGCGATCAGGCCGAGCAGCAGCGGGGGCAGCGACAGCAGGGTGAAGAAGGCGGCTTCGGCGGCGAGGCCGAGGATGCGGTACTCGATGCACGAGTTGACCGTGTCCTTGAGGAGCAGCCAGACCATCTTGCGTTTGGAGACGTTGCGGTACAGGACACGGGCGCGGTGGAGCCGGCTCCAGGGCCGCCGCTCGGGTCGTTCGGGTGTTTCGTTTGCTGCCTGCACCTCCTTACCGTATCGGCATGGCAGCCGGCACCCACACCGTGACCAACCAGGCTCCGCCCCTGGTGGCATACGACATGTACGCGTCCGACCGGGCCCTCGCGGAGGCCGTCGAGCGGCATCTGCCGCCGGACGTGTACGCGGAAGCGATCGAGCACCTGACCTCCTTCGGGGTGTCGGCGGGCTCGGCACAGGCGCAGGGTTGGGGGACGCTCGCGAACGAGTGTCCGCCGCGGCTGCGCACCCACGACCGGTACGGCAACCGGATCGACGAGGTGGACTTCCATCCGTCCTGGCACCGGCTGCTCGGCCGGGCCGTGACGGCGGGTCTTTCGGGTGGTGCGTGGGGCCGTCCGGGTGGTCATGTGTGGCGGGCCGCGGGTTTCGTCCTGGCCACCCAGGTGGAGGCGGGCCACGGCTGTCCGCTGTCGATGACGCACGCGGCGGTGCCGGCGCTGCGGACCGATCCGGAGCTCGCGGAGGCCTGGGAGCCGCTGCTGGCCTCGCGGGTGTACGAGCAGGGGCTGCGGCCGCCGCTGGAGAAGGCGGGCGTGCTGCTCGGGATGGGCATGACGGAGAAGCAGGGCGGCAGCGACGTACGGTCGATCACGACCCGGGCGGAGCCGCTGGCGGCCGACGGGGAGTACGTGCTCACGGGGCACAAGTGGTTCTGTTCGGCTCCGATGTCGGACGGTTTCCTCGTCCTCGCGCAGGCGCCGGCGGGGCTGACCTGCTTCCTGCTGCCTCGGGTGCTGCCCGACGGGTCACGCAACCCGTTCGCGATCCAGCGGCTCAAGGACAAGCTGGGCAACCGGTCCAACGCCTCCGCCGAGGTGGAGTTCGACGGGACGACGTGGGCGCGCCGGGTCGGCGAGGAGGGCCGGGGGCTGCGCACGATCATGGAGATGGTGGCGGCGACCCGGCTCGACTGTGTGCTGGGCTCGGCGGGTCTGATGCGGCAGGCGGTGGCGCAGGCCGTGCACCACGCCTCGTACCGCGAGGCGTTCGGCGGGCCGCTCGTCGACAAGCCGCTGATGCGGAACGTGCTGGCGGACCTGGCGCTGGAGTCGGAGGCGGCGACGGTCCTCGGGCTGCGGCTCGCGGCGGCGTACGACGCGGCCGGGGACGGCGCCGAGGGGAGTGAGGCGGAGCGGGCGCTGCTGCGGCTCGCGGTGCCGGTGGCGAAGTACTGGGTGACGAAGCGGTGCACGCCGGTGGTGGCGGAGGCGCTGGAGTGCCTGGGCGGGAACGGGTACGTGGAGGAGTCGGGGATGCCCCGGCTGCTGCGGGAGTCGCCGCTGAACTCGGTCTGGGAGGGGGCGGGGAACGTGCAGGCGCTGGACGTGCCGCGGGCGCTGCAGAGGGAGCCGATGGCGCTGAACGCGTTCCTGGAGGAGGTGGGGCGGGCGCGCGGGGCGGATCACCGGCTCGACCGGGCGATCCGGGACCTGCTGGCCGAGCTGGCGGACCTGGACGGGATCGAGGCGCGGGCGCGGCGGCTCGTGGAGCGGATGGCGCGGGTGTTGCAGGGCGCGCTGCTGGTGCGGTGGGCGCCGCCGGAGGTCGCGGACGCGTTCTGCGCGTCGCGGCTGGGCGGGGACTGGGGGGCGACGTTCGGGACGCTGCCGCACACGCTCGACCTGGCGGCGGTGGTGCTCCGGGCGCGGCCCGTGGCCGACGACTGAACGGGTCCCCGGCGGAGGACTGAACGGGCTCCTGGCAGAGGACTGAACGGGTCCCTGACAGAGGACTGAACGTGCGTACGGGAAGACCGTCGCGGGAGTGATGTGCCGCGCGTGCCAGGGGTGGAGGAGGGGGTCGGCACGCGCGGGAAAGCCGAGGGTGGTGCTGCGCCGACACGGCACCACCCTCCGCTTCGGTTCCACCCTCCTGCAGGGGGCCGGGCGTTGCCAGAGTTGCAAAGGGTTGCAGGATTACCCGAAGCATCCCGCGCGCGGCACCGCGGAGCGGCACCATGGGCGCCGGGACTCGCACAGAGCAGAACCGATACAGCGCCGATTCAGCACCGATACAGCACCACGGGTGGCTGGGAGGGACCGATGAACAACACTCAGCTCGACCTGAACCGGCTGGCCGCCATGGACTCCGCCCAGGCGACCCGGCTGCTGCACAAGGTCCGCGAGGCGACCCTGGCCGGCCGGACCCCGCCGGTCGCGCCCCGCCCCGTGATCGACGCCTCCTGGCAGCGGATGTTCCGGCTCGGCCTGAATCCGGACCAGGGCACGAGCAGTGTGCTGCTGCGGCGCGACGAGCTGGAGGAGCGGCGCCGCTCGACGGTCCTGGGCGAGGTGATGCGGACGCTCAGCGCGGGTCTGGCGGGGATCGCCGACGCCTCCATGCAGATCATGGTGGTGACGGACGAGCAGGGCCGGGTGCTGTGGCGGGAGGGCAATCTGTCGGTGCTGCGCCAGGCCCACGGGATCTGTCTGGAGGAGGGCGCGGCCTGGAGCGAGCACGACACCGGGACGAACGCGGTGGGGACGGCGCTCGCGATGGGCAGGGCCGTACAGGTGCACTCGGCGGAGCACTACGTGCACCAGCTGCACAACTGGACCTGCGCCGCGGCTCCCGTCCACGATCCGCGTGACCAGCGGCTGCTCGGCATCGTGGACGTGAGCGGCCCGGCGTCCAGCTTCCATCCGGCGACGCTGGCACTGGTGGCGTCGGTGGCGCAGCTGGCGGAGGCGGAGATGCGGCAGCGGCACCTGCGGTCGATCGAGCGGCTGCGGTCGGTGGCCGCGCCGATCCTGTGCCGGGTGGGCGGCCGGGCCGTCGCCGTGGACGCGCACGGCTGGACGGCGGCGGTCACGGGGCTCGCGCCGGTGGACCGGCTCGCGCTGCCCAAGTCCCTCCGGGCGGGGCGGACGTGGCTGCCGTCGCTGGGGATGTGCGCGGTGGAGCCGTTGCCGGGCGGCTGGCTGCTGCGGGTCGAGGAGGAGACCCGGCAGGGCGGCGCCGGCGCGGGGGCGGCGAGCCGGGTGGTGCTGGACCTGAGCCGGCCGCGCCGGGGGACGGTGGCGGTGTCGGGGGCGGCGGGCAGCTGGTCGCAGGAGCTCAGCCCGCGCCATGCCGAACTGCTGTATCTGCTCGCGCTGCATCCGGAGGGGCGGACGGCGGCGGACCTGGCGCAGGACGTGTTCGGGGACCGGACCCGCACGGTGACGGTGCGGGCGGAGATGTCGCGGGTGCGGCGCAACCTGGCGGGGGTCCTGGCCCACCGCCCGTACCGCTTCAGCGAGGAGGTCGAGGTCGAGGTCCTCGCCCCGGCCCGCCCGGCCGACCTCCTGCCCCACTCGACGGCCCCGGCGGTGCGCGCGGCCCGGGACGGGCTCGGCGGGGGCTGAGCGTCTCGCCGGCCGGCCGGAGGGTCAGACGGTGGTGGTCGTGAGGTCCTCGGCCCGGGGCGGGTTCGCGCCGCGGACCGTGCAGGTGGTCGCGGCGACCCGGGTGCCGAAGGTGACGGCCTCGCGCACCAGGGCGGTGGAGAGGGTGTCGAGCCGGCCGCCGAGGGCGCCGGCCGTGTGGAGGCGGTGCAGGAGGCCGGCGGTGAAGGCGTCGCCCGCGCCGACGGTGTCGACGACGTCGACGGGCGGGGCGGGGACGCGGGCGCGGACGCCGTCGTACGAGACGAGGGCGCCGGCGCCGCCGAGGGTGACGACGACGAGCGGGACGCCCGCGCGGTGCCAGGTGTCGCAGGCGGTCTCGGGGGCGGTGCCGGGGTGGAGGTGGGCCAGGTCGTCCTCGCTGAGTCGCAGGATGTCGGCGAGGCCGCACCAGCGCGGCAGCCGGGCGCGGTAGCGGGCGGGGGCGACGAGCAGCGGGCGGACGTTGGGGTCGAGACAGATCGTGGTGGTGGGGCGCAGCTCGGCCAGCAGTTCCTCGACGGCGGCGGCGCCCGGTTCCCGTACCAGGGTGAGCGAACCGGTGTGCAGACAGGCCGGGTCCAGCCGGCGTACCGGGGCGAGCTCCCGCGCGGTCCACTGCCAGTCGGCGGTGTTCTCGGCGTGGAAGGAGTAGGCGGCGGCGCCGTCGGGGCCGAGGTCGGCGACGGCGAGGGTGCTGGGTTCGGCGGCGTCGGGGCACAGGTCGGTGCGGACGCCGGACGCGGCGAGCCGGCGGCGGAAGAGGCCGCCGAAGACGTCGCCGGAGAGGCGGGCGAGGAGGTGGGTGGGGGTGCCGAGGCGGGCGAGCGCGACGGCGGTGTTCGCGGGCCCGCCGCCCGGCAGTACGTCGAGCCGAAGGCCCGTTCCCCCGGTCGTGTCGGGGGCGGCGAAGGCGTCGGCGACGCATTCGCCGAGTACGGCCACGGGGCGGCGGGTCGCGGTCATGCGGGGTGCCTTTCGAGGTGCGGGCTGGGGTGTCAGTCGGTGAGGACGGCGGAGCCGAGCGGGGTCAGGGAGGCGCTGATCAGCCGGATCCGGCCGCCGGCCGGTGCGGTGAACTCGACGGCGTCGGATTCCTGGTAGCGGGGGTGGGCGCGGGCGGTGAGGGCGCTGCCGTCGCCGGTGAAGACCTCGACGGAGGAGCGGTCGATCAGGATGTCGAGGGCGAGGGTGTTCCCGGGGCCGAGCTCGACCCGGGTGGTGTACGTGGCGGGGGTGCCGTAGCCGGCGCGGGTGGTGTCGAGGGCGAGGGTGCCGGTGGACTTCTCGTAGCGCAGTTCTGTCGCCTCGGCGGTGGAGGCCTTGAGGCGGAGGGTGATCGTGTCGGCGGTGGTGGCGCCGAGGTCGATGACGGTCCTCAGGCGGGCGCTGTCGCCGCGGCCGATGCGCCAGCCGCCCCGCACGGTCTTGCCGGTGACGGTGGTCGGCGGTCCCGCGGCGAGGGTGTCGGCGGCGGCGACGGGCCGCTGGCCGAGCCGGCCGTCGGCGGTGAGGAAGAGTTCCCGGTGGAGGGTCTGGGCGCCGGCCCAGCCGCCGATCCTGGTGGGTTCCCTGGCGTTCCAGTCGCTCATCCAGGCGGTCATCAGCCGGTGTCCGGCGTCGTCGAGGTAGCTCTGGGCGGCGTAGGCGTCGCCGCCTCCGTCGAGGATGCCGTGGCGTTCGGGGGTGAAGCGGCTGCCGTCGTAGTCGCCGACGGCGTAGCGCTGGAGGGACTGTCCGCCCTCGTTGGTGGCGTAGAGCAGGACCCACTTGCCGTCGAGCGGGAAGAGGTCGGGGCACTCCCACATGGTGCCGGTGGTGCCGTCGCCCTCGGTGAGGACGCCGTCGTACGTCCAGGCGCGCAGGTCGTCGGAGGCGTAGAGGTGGACCTTGCCGCGGCCGGCGTCGCCGGAGCCGACCACCATCTTCCAGCGGCCGTCGAGCGGGTCGCGGAAGAGCTTGGGGTCGCGGAAGCCGGCGGAGGAGCCGGGCGGGGCCTGGGAGACGACCTCGGTGCCGGGGGTGAAGGTGACGCCGTCGGTGCTGGTGGCGATCTCGACGGTCTCGGGGGTGGCGCCGGGGTGTGCGGTGGTGTCGGTGGACCGGGTGTAGGCGACGGTGAGGGTGCCGTGGTCGTCGACGGCGCTGCCGCTGAAGATGCCGCTGTTGTCTGTGGGGGTCGCGGGCGGCGGCGGGGTGAGGGCGACGGGCCGCTCGCGCCAGTGGACGGCGTCGGGGCCGTCGGCGTGCGCCCAGTGCATGGGGCCCCACTTGGGGGCGTCGGGGTGGTACTGGCTGAAGAGGTGGTGGCGGCCGCGCCACTGGATCAGCCCGTTGGGGTCGTTGATCCAGCCTTGGTAGGGCGTGTAGTGGAACTGCGGCCGCAGCGGGTCGGCGGTGAAGTCGCGATGTGTCGTGGGCTGGTTGGCCTGGCCGAGGGTGCGGAAGGTGAGGCCGTTGTCGTCGCGTACGGCGGCGTCGCCGGTGCGGACGTCGTCGAGGTTGATGTGGCCCCAGCCGCCGGTCTTGCGGTCGACGACCTCCAGGTGGACGGCCTGGCCGCGCCAGGGCGAGGTGTCCCACACGGTGCGTACGTACGCCTCGTCGTCGACGCCGGTCTGGGTCAGGAGCCGGGCGCCGTCGGCGTCCCTGACCAGGGCGACGTACAGCCGTTCGGGGTCCCAGCCGCCGGCGACGAGGAAGCTGAGACGGTCGGGCGCGGCGAAGGACGAGGAGGTGAGGGTGCCGGTGGCGTCGTCGCCGGCGGCCGCGAAGCCCCACAGGTGGTGGCCGCCGCGGTGGTGGAAGGGGCCGCCCCAGTAGGCGGGTGCGGTGCTGACCGCGCCGGGTCCGAAGGCGGTGCCCGAGGTGACGGTCCAGCCGGTCAGGTCGCCGGTCTCGAAACCGGGGTTGACCGGCCCGGACGCGAGGGCGCGGGGAGTGGCGGCGCGGGCGGGGAAGGGGGCGGTGAGGGGGATGCTCGCGGCGACGAGCGCCGCCGCGAGAAGGGTGAGGTGCGGTGCTTTCCAGCGGCTCATCCGGAAGCCTCCGTTGCCAACTCGTGACGAGTAGGGGGCATTGACGTTGCACGCCGCGGAGTCCATCATCCTGGCCAGTCGATGTCAACGTTGACATAAGTCAACGATGACACCCCCTGCGTCCTTCGAGGAGCCGCGCCATGAGGCCCATGCACCGCATACAGCGCACCGCCCGCAGCGCCCGAACCACCAGCACCACCAGCACTGCCCGCACCACCGGCACCGCCCGCACCACCACGTCCCTCGTCGCCGTCACGGCGTCGGCCGCCCTGCTGCTCACCGCCTGCGGCGAGGGCGCCAAGGGCTCGGCCGGCGGGGCCGGGGGCCCGGTGCGGGTCGGCCTGATCACCAAGACCGACACCAACCCGTTCTTCGTGAAGATGAAGGAGGGCGCGGAGCAGGCCGCCAAGAAGTCCGGCGCCGAACTCTCCACGGCGGCGGGCAAGTTCGACGGCGACAACGAGGGCCAGGTCACGGCCATCGAGAACATGGTCGCCGCGGGCGTCAAGGGCATCCTCATCACGCCCAACGACTCCAAGGCGATCGTCCCCGCGATCGAACAGGCCCGCAAGAAGGGCGTCCTCGTCATCGCCCTCGACAGCCCCACCGACCCCCAGGACGCCGCCGACGCGCTCTTCGCCACCGACAACCTCAAGGCCGGCGAGCTGATCGGCCGCTACGCCAAAGCCGTGACGGCCGGAAAGCCCGCCAGGATCGCCACCCTCGACCTCGCCCCGGGCGTCGCCGTCGGACAGCTGCGCCACGACGGCTTCCTCAAGGGCTTCGGCATCGAGGAGGGCGACCCGGCCCTCGTGTGCTCCCAGGACACCGGCGGCGACCAGGCCAAGGGGCAGACGGCGATGGAGAACTGCCTGCAGAAGGCCCCCGACGTCAACGTCGTCTACACCATCAACGAGCCCGCGGCCCTCGGCGCGTACACCGCGCTCAAGGCCAAGGGCCGGGAGAAGGACGTCCTGATCGTCTCCGTCGACGGTGGCTGCACCGGCACCAACGCCGTCAAGGACCGCAAGATCGCCGCCACTTCGCAGCAGTACCCGCTGCTGATGGCGGCCAAGGGCGTGGAGGCCGTCGTCGCGTACGCCAAGAACGGCACCAAGGCGTCCGGTTACGTCGACACCGGCGTCACCCTCGTCACCGACGCGCCGGCGCCGGGCGTGCCCGCCAAGGACACGGCGTACGGCCTGGACAACTGCTGGGGCTGACCGGCCCGCACCGACCGCCCCTCCCCCATCCCTCAGGAGTCTTCGTGACCACCACGACCACCGCCCCGGCCGGCGCGGCACCCGCGCCGCCCGCCGCCGCCGTCGCCGCGCGCGGCCGGCAGCTGCTCACCCATCCCACGGCGGGCCCGCTCGTCGCCCTGCTCGCCGCCTGTCTCTTCTTCTCCTTCCAGAGCGACCAGTTCCTCTCCGGCGGAAACCTCTCCCTCGTCGTCCAGCAGGTGATGGTCGTCGGTACCCTCGCCCTGGGGCAGACCCTGATCATCCTCACCGCCGGCATCGACCTGTCCTGCGGGGCGGTGATGGCCTTCGGCTCCATCGTGATGGCGAAGCTCGCCGCCGACGGGACCCTGCCGCCACTGCTCGCGGTCCTCGCCGGCATCGGCGTCTGCGCCCTGTTCGGCCTGGCCAACGGCGCGCTCGTCACCCAGGTCAGGCTGCCGCCGTTCATCGTGACGCTCGGCATGCTCAACATCGCCTTCGCGCTCACCCACATCTACTCCGACGAGCAGACCGTCACCGAACTCCCCGGGCTGCTCACCGGTCTGGGCGAGACCTTCCCGCTGGGCCGCACCGACATCACCTACGGCTCGGTGCTCACCATCGTCCTCTTCCTCGCCTTCGCCTACCTCCTCGGGCAGACCGCCTGGGGCCGGCACACCTACGCGCTCGGCAACAGCCCCGAGGTCGCCCGGCTCACCGGCATCCGCACCACCCGCCTGCTGCTCGGCGTCTACACCCTGGCCGGGGTGATCTACGGCATCGCGGCGCTGCTCCTGGTCTCGCGCACGGGCGTCGGCGATCCGAAGGCCGGCCAGACCGACAACCTGGACGCCATCACGGCCGTGGTGCTCGGCGGCACGAGCCTCTTCGGCGGGCGGGGCGCGGTCCTCGGCACCCTCGTCGGGGCGCTGATCGTGGGCGTGTTCCGCAACGGCCTCCAGCTGATGGGGGTGGGGTCGATCTACCAGACCCTGATCACCGGGGGCCTGGTGATCCTCGCCGTGACCGTCGACCAGTTCTCCCGCAGGAAGGCCAGCCGATGACCACCCCGCCGAGCGCTCCGACGCCCACCCCCACTCCCGTCCTCCGCGCCCGCGGGCTCGTCAAGCGGTACGGGCAGGTCACCGCGCTCGACGGCGCCGACTTCGACCTCATGCCCGGCGAGGTCCTCGCCGTGATCGGCGACAACGGGGCCGGCAAGTCCAGCCTGATCAAGGCGCTGACCGGGGCCCTCCAGCCCGACGAGGGCACGATCGAGCTCGACGGGGCGCCGGTCCGCTTCCGCGACCCGCTGGACGCGCGCCGACACGGCATCGAGACCGTCTACCAGGATCTCGCGGTCGCTGCCTCGCTGGACATCGCCGCCAACATGTTCCTGGGACGTGAGGTGCGGCGGCGCGGGCCGCTCGGCTCGGTGTTCCGGATGCTCGACAAGAAGAGGATGCGCGAGGAGTCGGCGGCGCACATGGCCGACCTGAAGATCGGGCTGCGCTCCTACACCCAGGCCGTGGAGACGCTGTCCGGCGGCCAGCGGCAGGGCGTGGCGGTGGCCCGGGCGGTCGCCTGGGCGCGGCACGTGGTGGTGATGGACGAGCCGACGGCCGCGCTCGGGGTGAAGGAGTCGGGGCAGGTGCTCGACCTGATCCGGCGGGTCCGGGACCGGGGCCTGCCGGTGGTGCTGATCAGCCACAACATGCCGCACGTCTTCGAGATCGCGGACCGGATCCACGTCCAGCGGCTCGGCCGCCGGGTGGCGCAGCTGCGGCCGGCGGACCACTCGATGTCCGAGGTGGTGGCGATCATGACGGGCGCCCTGACGGTGGAGGGGGCGGGCGGCGGTACGGTGCCGGTGAAGGGCTGAACCGACGACAGGAACGGTGATCATGGCGGGCACCCGGCGACCGACCCTTGCCGATGTGGCGGAGCGGGTCGGTGTGACCCCGAAGACCGTGTCCCGGGTGCTCAACGAGGACGGTCCGGTCTCCGCGGCGACCCGCGAGAAGGTCCTCGCGGTCGTCGAGGAGCTCGGCTTCCGGCCCAATCTCATGGCCCGCAACATGCGGGTGGGGGCGCGCGACTCGACCGTCGGCCTGGTCGTGCCCGACATGGGCAACCCCTTCTTCGGCACGGTCGCGGGCGGGGTCGAGCAGGCCGTACGGGACCGGGGGCTGACGCTCCTCATGGGGTCGTCCGGGGAGCGGGAGGAGGCGGAGCACGCGCTGATCACCACCTTCCTGGCCCGCCGGATCAGCGGGCTGCTCGTGGTGCCGGCCGCCGGCAGCGACCATCGCTTCCTGCGCCGGGAGCGGGAGGACGGGCTTCCGCTGGTCTTCCTGGACCGGCCCGGTTCCGGGCTCGCCGCGGACGCGGTGGTCAGCGCGAACGAGGAGGGGGCGCGCGCCGGGGTGGCCCATCTGATCGCCCATGGTCACCGGCGGATCGCCTTCGTCGGTGACCGCCCGGCGCGGCTGTACACCCGCAGGACCCGGCAGCGCGGCTATCAGGAGGCGCTGGCGGCGGCGGGCATCGAGCCCGATCCGGCGCTGGTGGTCTCGGCGCACGATCCGTACGCGGCGGGGGTGGCGGTACGGCGGCTGCTCGCCCTGGCCGATCCGCCGACCGCGGTCTTCGCGGCGAACAACTTCGCCACCCTGGGCGTGGTCCCGGCGCTGGCGGAGGCGGGCCGCCGGGACGTGGCCCTGGTGGGCTTCGACGACATCCCGCTGGCGGGGGTCCTGGAGCCGGGGCTCACCGTGGTGGCGCAGGACCCGGCGGCGATCGGGCGGGCGGCGGCCGAGCAGCTCCTGGCCCGGCTCGACGGTGACCGCTCGCGGGCGGTCACTCGGACGGTGCCGGTGACGCTGGTGCCGCGCGGCTCGGGGGAGCTGCGGCCCCCGGCGCCGTGACCGGCGAGGGCGGCCGCCTCCCGGACAGCCTGTCCGCCATGCGGACAGCATTCCGCCAGGACCGAACACCGGTGGGAATCCGGCGCTCCGCATGATGCGATGAAGCCATGAGCATCACTCTCACCACCTGGTCCCTCGAACAGACCTCCCCGTCCGACCTCCGCCCGGTCCCCGCGCCGGAGGGCAGGGACCTGAAGGTCGTGCGGGCCGAGGTGCCGTCGGCGGAGTTCAGCCGCTTCCTCTATACCGCGGTCGGCGGCGACATCCGCTGGACCGACCGGCTGTCGCTGACGTACGCGCAGTGGCAGGAGCTGGTGGAACGGCCGGGCGCCGAGATCTGGGTCGCGTACGAGAAGGGGACGCCGGCCGGGTACGTGGAGCTGGACCCGCAGCCCGACGGCGTGGTGGAGATCGTCTACTTCGGCCTGATCCCCGCCTTCCGGGGCCGCGGGATCGGCGGCCACCTCCTGTCGTACGGGGTCGAGCGCGCCTGGGACCTGGCCGAGCGCTGGCCGGACCGGGAGCCCACCAAGCGGGTGTGGCTGCACACCTGCTCGCTCGACGGCGAGCACGCGATGGCCAACTACGAGCGCCGCGGCTTCCGGCTGTTCGACACCAAGGTCGAGCAGACGGAGGAGGTCGCGAACCCGGGCCCCTGGCCGGGCGCGTACGCCTGAGCGCCCGCGAGCGATCCGCGTCCTCGGCCCGAGAGCCGTCAAAGGGGCCCTGAACTGGGCCCCTTTCGCGTGACCCAGACCACACCATCTCGCACAACGAGACGGCTATGTCCATATTCTGGACGAAGCTGGACTGGGTCCAAAGTCCCGTGACACGCTTCCGTCATGTCTGGAACTGGAATTGCCTTGGTGAGTCGGCGGCACGTCGACCTCGGCCGCATGTCCAGCGCCATGTGTTCGGCGCGCTGAGAGAACCAGCACCGCCGCACATCTCTTTTGAAGTCCTGTCCCTGCGCACCGTCGCGCCACCCTCCGTACCGAGCGCGAGTGTGCAGGTCAGAGCCGCCCTCCCGCAGTCCCGAAGGACATATCGCCATGGCCGCCACCCCGGAAAACCCCACACCCGCCGCCGCCCGCCGCAAGGCCGGGCGCCACCGTGGCGAGGGTCAGTGGGCCGTGGGGCACTTCACCCCGCTGAACGGCAATGAGCAGTTCAAGAAGGACGACGACGGTCTCAATGTGCGGACACGTATTGAGACGATCTACTCCAAGCGCGGATTCGACTCCATCGACCCCAACGACCTGCGCGGCCGTATGCGCTGGTGGGGCCTCTACACGCAGCGCAAGGAAGGCCTCGACGGCACCAAGACCGGTGTCCTGGAGCCGGAGGAGCTGGACGCCGAGTACTTCATGCTCCGCGTCCGCATCGACGGCGGCCGGCTGACCACCGAGCAGCTGCGGGTCATCGGCGAGATCTCCCAGGAGTTCGCGCGCGGCACGGCCGACATCACCGACCGGCAGAACGTCCAGTACCACTGGATCCGCATCGAGGACGTCCCGGAGATCTGGAACCGCCTGGAGGCGGTCGGCCTGTCCACCACCGAGGCGTGCGGCGACACCCCGCGCGTCATCCTCGGCTCGCCGGTCGCCGGCATCGCCGAGGACGAGATCATCGACGGCACGCCCGCCATCGACGAGATCTACCGGCGGATCGTCGGCAACAAGGACTTCTCCAACCTGCCCCGCAAGTTCAAGTCGGCGGTCTCCGGCTCGCCGCTGCTCGACGTGACGCACGAGATCAACGACATCGCCTTCGTCGGCGTGAACCACCCCGAGCACGGTCCCGGCTTCGACGTCTGGGTCGGCGGCGGACTGTCCACCAACCCCAAGCTGGGCGTCCGGCTCGGCACCTGGGTCTCGCTGGACGAGGTCCCCGACGTCTACGAGGGCGTCATCTCCATCTTCCGCGACTACGGCTACCGCCGGCTGCGCAACCGCGCCCGCCTGAAGTTCCTGGTCGCCGACTGGGGCCCGGAGAAGTTCCGCCAGGTCCTGGAGGACGAGTACCTGAAGCGCAAGCTGACGGACGGTCCCGCCCCCGAGCAGCCGGCCGGCCAGTGGCGCGACCACATGGGCGTGCACCGGCAGAAGGACGGCCGCTTCTACATCGGCTTCGCCCCGCGCGTCGGCCGGGTCGACGGCACCACGCTCACCAAGATCGCCGACCTGGCCGAGCAGCACGGCTCCGGCCGGCTGCGGACCACCGCGGACCAGAAGATGATCCTGCTGGACGTCGAGGAGGACCGGCTCGACTCGGCGGTCGCCGCCCTGGAGGCGCTCGACCTGCGGGTGAACCCGACGCCCTTCCGGCGCGGCACGATGGCCTGCACCGGCATCGAGTTCTGCAAGCTGGCCATCGTCGAGACCAAGGCCCGCGGCGCCTCGCTCATCGACGAACTGGAGCGCCGCATCCCGGAGTTCGACGAGCCGATCACCATCAACATCAACGGCTGCCCGAACGCCTGCGCCCGCATCCAGGTCGCGGACATCGGCCTCAAGGGCCAGCTGGTCCTGGACGACGACGGCAACCGGGTCGAGGGCTACCAGGTCCACCTGGGCGGCGCGCTGGGCCTCGAGCCCGGCTTCGGCCGCAAGGTCCGCGGTCTGAAGGTCACCTCGGCCGAGCTCCCGGACTACGTCGAGCGGGTCCTCAAGCGCTTCCAGGCGGAGCGCGAGGACGGCGAGCGCTTCGCCACCTGGGCGGCGCGCGCCTCCGAGGAGGCACTTTCGTGAGCGCAGCGAGCGAAACGAGGGATGCCGCATGAGCGAGCGGGCCGCCCCCTTCTACTGCCCCTACTGCGGGGACGAGGACCTGCGTCCGAACGAGCAGGGTCATGGCGCATGGGAATGCGCCGCGTGCAGCCGAGCCTTCCAGCTGAAGTTCCTGGGGCTGCTCGCCCCCGGACTTCCGAGCAACCATTCTGGAGGGGAACGGATATGACGGTCACTCAGGACATGACCGCGGCCGACCTGAAGGCACTCGCCGAGCAGGCCGGCCGCGATCTGGAGGACGCCTCCGCGCTGGAGATCCTCCAGTGGGCGGCCGCCACCTTCGGCAAGGACTTCTGCGTCACGTCCTCCATGGAGGACGCCGTCGTCGCCCATCTCGCCTCCCGCGCGATGCCCGGCGTGGACGTGGTCTTCCTGGACACCGGCTACCACTTCCCCGAGACCATCGGCACCCGTGACGCCGTCGACGCCGTCATGGACGTCAACGTCATCACCCTGACCCCGCGTCAGACGGTGGCGGAGCAGGACGCCGAGTACGGCGCGAAGCTGTTCGAGCGCGACCCCGACCTGTGCTGCGCGCTGCGCAAGGTCAAGCCGCTGGAGGAGGGCCTGACCCGCTACCGCGCGTGGGCCACCGGACTGCGCCGCGACGAGTCCCCGACCCGGGCGAACACCCCGGTCGTCGGCTGGGACGAGAAGCGGCAGAAGGTGAAGGTCTCCCCCATCGCCCGCTGGACCCAGGAGGACGTGGAGGCCTACGTCCTGGAGCACGGCGTGCTCACCAACCCGCTCCTCATGGACGGTTACGCCTCCGTGGGCTGCGCCCCCTGCACCCGCCGGGTCCTCGAGGGCGAGGACGCGCGGGCCGGCCGCTGGGCCGGGCGGGCGAAGACGGAATGCGGGCTGCACGGCTGATGACCACCCTCGACACTTCCCAGGAGAACGACGTGACCGGTGCCACCATCTGGCTCACGGGCCTGCCGAGCGCCGGCAAGACCACCATCGCGTACGAGCTGGCCGGCCGGCTGCGCGAGGAGGGCCACCGCGCCGAGGTCCTCGACGGCGACGAGATCCGCGAGTTCCTCTCCGCGGGCCTCGGCTTCAGCCGCGAGGACCGCCACACCAACGTGCAGCGGATCGGCTTCGTCGCGGAGCTGCTCGCCTCGCACGGGGTGAAGGTCCTGGTGCCGGTCATCGCCCCGTACGCCGACAGCCGCGAGGCGGTCCGCAAGCGCCACGAGACCGAGGGCACCCCGTACGTCGAGGTGCACGTGGCCACGCCGGTGGAGGTGTGCTCGGTCCGCGACGTCAAGGGCCTGTACGCCAAGCAGGCCGCGGGCGAGATCAGCGGGCTCACCGGCGTCGACGACCCGTACGAGGCGCCCGAGACGCCCGATCTGCGGATCGAGTCCCAGAACCAGACCGTGCAGGAGTCCGCGGCGCAGCTCCACGCGCTGCTCACCGAGAGGGGCCTGGCATGACGACCGTCGCCCACGTTCACGACACGACGGACAGCCCGTTCGCGCTGACGCACCTCGACTCGCTCGAGTCCGAGGCCGTCCACATCTTCCGCGAGGTGGCGGGTGAGTTCGAGCGGCCGGTGATCCTGTTCTCCGGCGGCAAGGACTCGATCGTCATGCTGCACCTGGCGCTGAAGGCCTTCGCTCCGGCGCCGGTCCCGTTCACGCTGCTGCACGTCGACACCGGGCACAACTTCCCCGAGGTCATCGAGTACCGCGACCGCGTGGTCGCCGAGCACGGGCTGCGGCTGCACGTCGCCTCCGTGCAGGAGTACATCGACGCGGGCAAGCTGCGCGAGCGCCCGGACGGCACCCGTAACCCGCTGCAGACCGTCCCGCTGACCGAGGCGATCCAGCAGCACCGCTTCGACGCGGTCTTCGGCGGCGGCCGCCGCGACGAGGAGAAGGCCCGCGCCAAGGAGCGGGTGTTCAGCCTCCGTGACGAGTTCTCCCAGTGGGACCCGCGCCGTCAGCGCCCGGAGCTGTGGCAGCTGTACAACGGCCGGCACGCACCCGGTGAGCACGTGCGGGTGTTCCCGCTGTCGAACTGGACCGAGCTGGACGTGTGGCAGTACATCCAGCGGGAGAAGATCGCGCTGCCGGAGATCTACTTCGCGCACGAGCGTGAGGTGTTCGCCCGCAACGGCATGTGGCTGACGGCCGGCGAGTGGGGCGGTCCGAAGGAGACCGAGACCGTCGAGCGGCGGCTGATCCGCTACCGCACGGTCGGTGACATGTCCTGCACGGGTGCGGTGGACTCCGACGCCACCACGCTCGACGCCGTGATCGCCGAGATCGCCGCGTCCCGGCTCACCGAGCGGGGCGCCACCCGGGCGGACGACAAGCTGTCCGAGGCCGCGATGGAAGACCGCAAGCGCGAGGGGTACTTCTAATGAGCACGTCCACCGAACAGGCCACCACCGGGCCCGCGGAGCTGGCGGCGACGACCCTGCTGCGTTTCGCGACCGCCGGGTCCGTCGACGACGGCAAGTCCACGCTGGTGGGCCGGCTGCTGCACGACTCGAAGTCGGTGCTCGCCGACCAGCTGGAGGCCGTCGAGCACGCCTCGCGTTCGCGGGGTCAGGAGGCGCCGGACCTGGCGCTGCTGACCGACGGCCTGCGGGCCGAGCGGGAGCAGGGCATCACCATCGACGTGGCCTACCGCTACTTCGCCACCCCCCGGCGCCGGTTCATCCTGGCCGACACCCCCGGGCACGTGCAGTACACGCGGAACATGGTCACCGGCGCCTCTACGGCCGAGCTGGCCGTGGTGCTCGTCGACGCCCGCAACGGGGTCGTCGAGCAGACCCGCCGGCACGCCGCCGTGGCCGCGCTGCTGCGGGTCCCGCACGTGGTCCTCGCGGTGAACAAGATGGACCTGGTCGACTACCAGGAGTCCGTCTTCGCCGCGATCGCCGAGGAGTTCACGACGTACGCGAGCGAGCTCGGCGTCCCGGAGATCACCGCGATCCCGATCTCCGCGCTGGCCGGCGACAACGTCGTGGAGCCGTCCGCGAACATGGACTGGTACGGCGGCCCGACCGTCCTGGAGCACCTGGAGACCGTGCCGGTCAGCCATGACCTGACGGCCTGCCACGCCCGCTTCCCGGTGCAGTACGTGATCCGTCCGCAGACCGCGGAGCACCCCGACTACCGGGGTTACGCGGGTCAGATCGCGGCCGGCGCGTTCCGGGTCGGCGAGCGGATCACGGTGCTGCCCTCGGGCCGGACCTCCACGATCACCGCGATCGACGCGCTGGGCGAGTCCGTGGACATCGCGTGGGCGCCGCAGTCGGTCACCATCCGGCTCGCCGACGACATCGACATCTCGCGCGGCGACCTGCTCGCCCCGAGCGGTGACGCCCCGGCCACCAGCCAGGACATCGAGGCGACCGTCTGCCACGTCGCCGACCAGCCGCTCGCCGTCGGCCAGCGGGTGCTGCTCAAGCACACCACCCGTACGGTCAAGGCGATCGTGAAGGAGATCCCGTCCCGGCTCACCCTGGACGACCTCTCCCAGCACCCGGAGCCGGGGCAGCTCGTCGCCAACGACATCGGCCGGGTGAAGGTCCGCACCGCCGAGCCGCTCGCGCTCGACGCGTACGCCGACTCCCGCCGTACCGGCTCCTTCCTCCTCATCGACCCCGCGGACGGCACCACGCTGGCCGCCGGCATGGCGGGCGAGTCCTTCGCCACCGCCAAGGCCGTGGCCAAGACGGACGCCGCGGACGACGAGGAAGGGTGGGACTTCTAGATGGAGCAGGGCTTCTACGCCACCTTCGCCAAGGAGGGCGGCCGCGTGGGCTCCGGAGCGCTCGGCGCGGGCCGGGGAGGTGTCGCGCGATGTGCGTGCTGACCTCCGTGCGCCGCTGCGGCGGCGCGACGCCGCTCCACCCGCAACGCCGAAGACTCCGACGTCGAACACGCTGAATCGAGGGGAAGACCTCCCGTGCCTGCCACCACCCGTACCACCCTGCGCCGCGGCCTCGCCGCCGCCGCTCTGCCCCTGCTGATCGGGGCGCTCGCCTCCTGCGGCTACGGCTCCCAGGCCAAGAACGACGAGAAGAAGGTGGCCGCGGTGGGCGCGAAGCTCTCCGCCGACACCGTACGGGTCGGGTACTTCCCCAACCTCACGCACGCCACGGCCCTGGTCGGTGACCACGAGGGCATCTTCCAGAAGGAGCTCGGCGGCACCGAGCTGGAGGTCTCCACCTTCAACGCCGGCCCGTCCGAGATCGAGGCGCTCAACGCCGGCTCGATCGACATCGGCTTCATCGGCCCCTCGCCGGCCATCAACGGCTTCACCAAGTCCCAGGGCAGCAACCTGCGCATCATCGGCGGCTCGGCCTCCGGCGGCGTGAAGCTCGTGGTGAACCCGGACCGGATCAAGACCCTCGAGGACGTCAAGGGCAAGCGGATCGCCACCCCGCAGCTCGGCAACACGCAGGACGTGGCCTTCCTCAACTGGATCTCGGAGAAGGGCTGGAAGGTCGACGCCCAGAGCGGCAAGGGCGACGTCTCCGTGCTCCGCACCGACAACAAGATCACCCCGGACGCCTACAAGTCCGGGTCGGTCGATGGTGCCTGGGTGCCGGAGCCGACCGCGTCCAAGCTGGTCAGCGAGGGCGCGAAGGTCCTCCTGGACGAGTCCGACCTGTGGCCGGACAAGAAGTTCGTCATCACCAACATCATCGTGTCGCAGAAGTTCCTCGCCGAGCACCCCGACGTCGTCGAGGCGGTCCTGCGCGGCTCGGTGAAGACGAACGCGTGGATCAACGCCAACCCGGACAAGGCGAAGGCCTCCGCCAACGCCAAGTTGAAGGGACTCACCGGCAAGCCCCTCGGCGCGAAGGTGATCGACAACGCCTGGCCGTCGATCCGGTTCACCGACGACCCGCTGGCCGCCACGCTCCAGGCGCAGGCCGACCACGCCGTCAAGGCCGGTCTCCTCAAGCAGCCCGACCTCGACGGCATCTACGACCTGAGGCCGCTCAACAAGGTCCTCAAGGCCGAGGGCAGGCCCGAGGTCTCCGACGCCGGCCTCGGCGCGAAGTAAACCCAGTCCGCAGCTGATACCCAGGAGGTGACGACCATGGCCACGACCACGACGCTCGCCAAGGCCGAGGACCGCGTCGGCGCGGTCGGACACGCCGCGCGCATCGAGCACGTCTCGAAGTCCTTCGGCGGACCCGCCGGCGGCCAGCTCGTCCTCGACGACATCTCGCTCGATGTCGCACCGGGCGAGTTCGTCACCCTCCTGGGTGCCTCGGGCTGCGGAAAGTCCACCCTGCTCAACCTGGTCGCCGGGCTCGACCGGCCGTCCGCGGGGTCCATCGACACCCCCGGCGGCCGGCCGGCCCTGATGTTCCAGGAGCACGCCCTCTTCCCGTGGCTGACCGCGGGCAAGAACATCGAACTCGCCCTGAAGCTGCGCGGGGTGCCGAAGGCGGAGCGCCGCCCGGAGGCCGAGCGGCTGCTCGAACTCGTCCGGCTCAGCGGCTCGTACGGCAAGCGGGTGCACGAACTGTCCGGCGGCATGCGCCAGCGCGTGGCGCTCGCCCGGGCGCTCGCCCAGGACAGCGACCTGCTGCTGATGGACGAGCCGTTCGCGGCGCTGGACGCGATCACCCGGGACGTGCTGCACGACGAGCTCACCCGGATCTGGCGCGAGACGCGGCTGTCGGTCCTGTTCGTCACGCACAACGTGCGCGAGGCCGTGCGCCTCGCCGAGCGGGTCGTCCTGCTTTCGTCCCGGCCGGGCCGCATCGCCCGGGAGTGGACCATCGACATCCCGCAGCCGCGCCGCATCGAGGACGCCGCCGTGGCGGAGCTGTCCGTCGAGATCACCGAACAACTGCGTGGGGAGATCCGCCGCCATGGCCAGCACTGAGACGACGACCACCGGCGCCGTCAAGGCCGACGACCTCGCCGGTCTCGAGGCCGGGCTCGACGCCCTCGACAGCGTGCAGGTCAGCAGGACGCCGCTGCGCGAGGTCCTGCTCAAGAAGGTCCTGCCGCCGGTCCTCGCCGTCGTGCTGGTCCTCGCGGTGTGGCAGCTCCTGGTGACCCTGGAGGTCGCCGACGCGGGCAAGCTGCCGTCGCCGGGCGCGGTGTGGGAGAGCCTGACCACCATGTGGCTGGAGGGCACGCTCCTCGGCGTGCTGTGGACCAGCGTGTCCCGGGCCCTGCTGGGCTTCCTGATGGCACTCGCCATCGGGACGCCGCTGGGCCTGCTCGTGGCCCGGGTGGGCGTGGTGCGGACGGCGATCGGCCCGATCCTGTCGGGTCTGCAGTCGCTGCCGTCGGTGGCCTGGGTGGCGCCGGCCGTGCTGTGGCTGGGCCTCAACGACAGCATGATGTACGCGGTGATCCTGCTGGGTGCGGTGCCGTCGATCGCCAACGGCCTGGTGGCGGGCGTGGACCAGGTGCCGCCGCTGTTCCTGCGGGCCGGCCGGACGCTCGGCGCGACCGGGCTGAAGGGTGCCTGGCACATCGTCATGCCGGCGGCGCTGCCCGGCTATCTGGCGGGTCTGAAGCAGGGCTGGGCGTTCTCGTGGCGTTCCCTGATGGCGGCGGAGATCATCGCGTCCTCGCCCGACCTCGGGCTGGGCCTCGGCCAGCTCCTGGAGAACGGCCGCAACAACTTCGACATGCCGGGGATCTTCCTCGCCATCTTCCTGATCCTGCTCGTCGGCATCGCGATCGACCTGCTGATCTTCAGCCCGCTGGAGCGCGCGGTGCTGCGCCGCCGCGGCCTGCTGGTGAAGGCCTGAGCACCATGAACGCCCCTGTCCTTCTCGTCATCGCGCACGGCAGCCGCGATCCGCGGCACGCGGCGACCGTGCAGGCGCTGGTGCGCCGGGCCGGCCTGCTGCGGCCGGGCGTGCGCGTGGAGACGGCGTTCCTGGACTTCAACCTGCCGTCCGTGCCGGGGGTCCTCGACCGGCTGGCCGCCGAGGGCGTGCGCGAAGTGGTGGCGCTGCCGCTGCTGCTGACCCGCGCCTTCCACGCCAAGTCCGACATCCCGGCCGTACTCCGCCAGGCCCCGCGCGGGCTGCGGATCCGGCAGGCGGAGGTCCTCGGCCCCTCGCCGCTGCTGCTCGCGGCGGTGGAACGGCGGCTGTACGAGGCCGGGCTCACGCCCGGCGACAAGAGCACCACCGGGGTCGTCCTGGCCTCGGCGGGCTCCACCGACCCGGAGGCGATCGCAGCGATCGCAGAAACGGCGCGGGAGCTGCGGAACACCGGTTGGTGCTCCGTGCGGCCTGCGTTCGCCTCCGCATCCCTTCCCCGCACCGACGAGGCGGTACGGGCGCTGCGCACCGAACCGGGCGTCCACCGCGTCGCCGTGGCCCCGTACGTCATCGCCCCCGGCCGCCTCCCCGACCGCATCGCCACCGGCGCCTCCACCGCCGACCACCTCGCCGCCGTCCTGGGCCCCTCCCCGGAACTCGCCCGCCTCCTCCTGGAACGCTACGAGCAGTCGGCGCAGGCACCGGAGCGGGTGGCGGTGGCGGGCTGAGCCCGTCCTAGCCGAAGTCGAGGCCGCCCGTGCGGGTGCGCTTGAGCTCGAAGAGGTCGGGGTGGGCGGCGATGACGCGGAAGGCGTCGAAGAGTTCGGCGGCCTTCTCGCCGCGCGGGATGGCCCGCAGCACCGGGCCGAACCAGGCGGTGCCGTCGACGTGGAGGGTGGGGGTGCCGACGTAGGCGCCCGCCTCGGGGTCCTTGCCGGTGTCGTGGCTGCGGCGGACGGTCTCGTCGTGTGCCGGGTCGTGGGCGACGGCGGCGAGTTCGGCGGGCAGGCCGACTTCGGCGAGGGACTCGGCGACGACCGCGTCGAAGTCCTTGTTCTTCCGCTCGTGGATGCGGGTGCCGTACGCGGTGTAGAGCGGGCGCAGGATCTCCTCGCCGTGCTTCTCGGCCGCGACGGCGGCGACCCGCGCGGGGCCGATGGAGGCATCGACGAGGGTGCGGTACCAGTCGGGCAGTTCGTTGCCCTCGTTGTGGAGGTAGAGGCTCATGGCCTTGAAGCGGAGGTCGAGGTCGCGGTGCCGCTCGACCTCCAGGATCCAGCGGGAGGTGATCCAGGCGAAGGGGCAGGCGGGGTCGAAGTAGAAGTCCACGGTGGTCGTCATGGCCCCGACCCTAGATCTCGTGTGGCCCCTGCCTGCGGGCCATTTACGAACTGTCGGACTGGGCCATTCAGCCGGTCATCTCGACGAGTTTGCGGACCGTGTTCCAGTTGCGGGCGGTGACGGTGACGCCCTTGAAGAGGGCGGGCCGGGACAGGGCCTCCCCGAGCTTGGAGCGGCCGAGGCCGTCGGGTGCGTAGAGGTAGACGACGCGGTCGCCGAGTGCGAAGGACTCGGGGGCGAAGGACTCCCGGTCGAGACCGGCGAAGCGGTCCTCGTCGACCGGGCCGGAGAGGTAGAAGGCGTGCAGCTGCTTGCCCTCGAGATCGGCGGCCGGGTAGGGGCAGTCCGCGGCGACGGCGGCGAGGTAGGCGTGGTCGCGGACGAGGCAGTCGACACGGAAGCCGAAGTGCTTCTCGATCGCGGCCTCGATGGTCTCCCTGACGGTCTCGTCGGGCTGGTCGGCCTCGGCGGTGAAGACGGCGTTGCCGCTCTGGAGGTAGGTCTTCACGTCCCGGTGGCCGAGTCCTTCGAGGAGCGAACGGAGCTCGGGCATGGGGACCTTGCGGTGCCCTCCGACGTTGATCCCGCGGAGCAGCAGGGCGTAGGTCGTCGTCATGGGCACACCTTAGGGGGTGTACGGGGACGACCGCCGTGCCCCGTGGGGGAGGGCACGGCGGTCGCCGGTTCCGGAGGTGTCGGGCTACCCGAGGGTCACTCGACGATCTTCAGGAGCTTGTTGGCGGTGCCGGGGCTGGCGTCGGAGATCTTGTCGGGGGTGGCCCCGGAGATCAGCGCCTGGGCGACCTGGTCCGGGGTGGCGTCGGGGTGTGCCGCGAGGTAGACGGCGGCGGCGCCGACCACGTGCGGGGTCGCCATGGACGTTCCGGAGATGGTCTTGGTGCCGGTGTCGCTGTCGTTCCAGGCCGAGGTGATGTCCGAGCCGGGGGCGTAGAGGTCCACGACCGAGCCGAAGTTGGAGAAGCTCGACTGCTGGTCGTCCTTGGTGGAGGACGCGACGGTGAGGGCCTCGGTGACGCGGGAGGGCGAGCCCTGGCCCGCGTCGGAGGACTCGTTGCCGGCGGCGACGCCGAAGGTGACGCCGGAGGCGATGGCCTTCTTCACCGCCTCGTCCAGGGCCGGGTCGGCGCTGCCGCCGAGGCTCATGTTGGCGACGGACGGGCCCTTGTGGTTCTGGGTGACCCAGTCGATGCCGGCGACGACCTGCTCGGTGGTGCCGGAACCGTTGTCGTCGAGGACGCGGACGGCGACGATCTTGGCCTTCTTGGCGACGCCGTGCGCGGTCCCGGCGATGGTGCCGGCGACATGCGTGCCGTGACCGTTGCCGTCCTGGGCGGTGTTGTCGTTGTCGATGGCGTCGAAGCCGTCGGTGGCCCGGCCGCCGAAGTCCTGGTGGCTGACGCGGACGCCGGTGTCGATGACGTACGCGGTGACGCCCTCACCCGCGTTGTCGGGGTAGGTGTACTTCTTGTCGCCGGCGGTGTCGGCCTGGTCGACGCGGTCCAGGCCCCAGGACGGCGGGTCCTCCTGGGTGGCGTTGATGGTGAACTTCCGGTTCTGCACCACCTTGGCGACGGCCGGGTCGGCGGCGAGGCGCTTGGCCTCGGTCTCCGTGAGGCCGTTGACCGAGAAGCCGTTGACGCTGGAGTCGTACGAGCGGCGCAGGGTGCCGCCGTACTCCTTCGCCAGCTCGCTCTTGCCGCTGCGGGCGGTCTTCTCGTCGAGCAGCACGACGTAGCTGCCCGCCACGGCGTTCTCGGCGCCGAGGCCGTAGACCGTTCCCTCGGCGGGCGTGGGGGCCGCGCCGGCGAACGGGCTCGCCAGGACGGTCACTCCGGCCGCCGCGGCGATCGCGGTCGTGATGGCGATGTAACGGGTCCGGTGGACTCGCTTGTGTATGGCCATGAAGAGGGGTCTCCTCGTCAGGATTTGTGGGGGGTTGGGCCGCTGGAAGAAAACTTTCCGGTAGCCCGTTCGAAACCCTGACTCATTGACGAGTGCAAATCAAGGCCTTCACAAGGCTGTGACTTTTTCAACAAGGTTTCTTAATAAGAAAAGGGACGAGTCTTCTCAACTCGCCCCTTGACCCGGGTGACTTACGCGAGCGGCAGCTCCGCCTCGATCAGATCGGCCGCGCGCGTCGTCCCGCCCTCGTGCGCCATCCCCGCCGCGATCTCGCGTGCGCGGCGGGCCACTTCGGGATCGTCGGCCAACGCGAGCACGGCCTCGCGCAGCCGCTCGGCCGTGACCTCCTCCATCGGCAGGTGACGGGCGACCCCGAGCGCCTGCAGCATGTCGGCGTTGCCGAACTGGTCGACCGCCTGCGGCACGGCGACCATCGGGGTGGCGGTGGCCAGGCCCTCCTGACTGCCGCCCGCGCCCGCGTGGGTGACGAAGGCGTCGGCCTCCTTCAGGATGGCCTGCTGCGGCACCCAGGTGTGCACCTCGACGTTGCCGGGGAGGTCGCCGAGTTCCGCCGGGTCGACGAACTTGCCGACCTGGAGCACCACATGCCATCCGTCGAGTCCCCCGAAGGCCTCGACGCAGGCCCGGTAGAAGGCCGGCTGCTTGGTGAAGGAGGAGCCGAGCGAGACCAGGAGGAGCTTCTCGGCGGCCGCGGGGCGCCGCCACTCCCCCGGGTCGGCCTGCCCGGCGCGGCAGGAGCCGACGAAGGTGTAGACGGACTCGTCGACCCGGTCGGCGTTCGGCTGGAGGGCCTTCGGGATGAGGACGAGCGCGCGGCGCGGGCGGGCGATGAGCCGGTCGGGGTGGGTGTCGACGCCGTGGACGGCGAGCCACTCCTCGAACCGCGCGTAGTACGCCTTGCCGCGCGGCGAGGCCTTGAGCTCCGCGAACATCGGCTCGGCGACCTCCTCCTCGTATCCCTCCCAGGGGACGAGATTCGGCCAGAGCGAAAGGGCGGGGACGCCCCAGGTGTGGGCGAGGACGGGGGCCGGGTACGCGGTGATGTCGTGCAGCACCAGGTCGGGGCGGTCCCGGTCGAAGGCCGCCGCGAGCTGCGGCAGGGCCTGGATGGCGTCGTCGAGGAACGGCTCGATGTTGTCGATGAGTTCGGTGCCCCAGGCGTCGGGGTCGTCGTCGGTCGGGAGCACGCTCTTGTAGACGACGGGGGTGGCGCCGGTCGCGGCGACCTTCTCGGCGAACGCGGCGGGGATCGCGTAGCTCACGCGGTGGCCCCGGTCGACGAGTTCGCGGATGACGTCGAGGCTGGGGTTCACATGGCCGTGGGCGGCGATGGAGAACATGGCGATGTGGGAGCGGTGAGTCGCGGTCATGCGAGGGACTCTAAGCGAGACGAGACGTCTCGTCCAATCTTTTCCTCGTCCGCAGCCCCGGGGGGCGTCCGAGAGGGGGCCACCGGTCGCCCGGGGACCGGCGGGCTCAGTCCCGCTGGTAGCGGGCGAGCACCCGGTTGCCGTCCTCCACCAGCCGCCGTCTCAGCTCGTCGTCACCGATCGCACCGCTGTAGTACTCCTGGAAGGCCGGAGTGGCGACCTTGTCCTTCCACTCCGGGTAGCCGCGCACCGACTGCGCGGGCGCCGGGCGAAGCTGCCGGGCCACCGCCGCGCCCGTGGACCAGCCGAACTCGGGGGTGTGCAGGGCCGGGTCGGCGAGCGCGGTGGTGGAGGTGGGCAGCATCCAGTCGCCGAGCGCGAGGCGGACGGTGTTGCGCGGCTGGAGGAAGAAGTCGAGGAACCGCGCCGCCTCCTCCTTGTGGGGGCTGTCCTCGGCGATGGAGAGGGTCTGCGGGCTGACGCCCTGGGCGAGCCCGCCGGCCCCGGCGGGGGCGGGGAGCACGATCCAGTCGAAGCCCTTGGGGGCCTGCTGGACGATCTGCTGGCGGTACGAGAAGCCCAGCGGGACCATCGCGTACTTGCCCCCGAAGAAGCCGGGCAGGGTGTCGGAGCCGCCGCTGCCGAGGGTGGCCCGGGAGGCGGTGCGGTCGGTGTCGACCATGGCGCGGATGGTGCCGGGCACGACGGCGTCGCCGTCCTCGAAGCGGAGGGTGACCTTTCCGTCGGGCTCCCGGTGGAAGAGCCGGCCGCCGGCCGAGAGGCCCAGGTTGAGCGAGACGGAGACGGGTTCCTTCAGCGGCCAGGCGACGGCGTACCGCCCCTTCCCCATGCGGGCCGTCAGGTCCCGCGCGATGCTCCGGAACTCCTCCCAGGACCAGGGCCGTTCGGCGGTGGGGATACGGACGCCGGCCTGGGTGAGGATCTTCCGGTTCGCCATGATCATGCGCGGTTCCTGGAGGAACGGCACGCCGTGGATCCCGTCGCCGAAGGTGGTGGTCCGCCAGCTGTGCGCGGGGATGTCGGCGCGCAGCCGCTCGGACAGCAGGGGGCGCAGGTCCGCGAGGTAGCCGCCGTAGGCGAAGTCGGCGAGGTCGTCGGAGGCGTCGTGGATGAGGTCGGGCGCCTCGCCGCCCTCGAAGGAGGTGAGCAGCTGGTCGTGGACGGAGTCCCAGCTGCCCTGCACGTAGTCGACCTGGATCCGGGGGTGGGTGGCGTTCCACTCCTTCACCAGGGCCTTGTTGGCGTCGACGGACTCCTTCTGCCAGGCGAGGGACTGGAAGCGGAGCCGGATCACCCCGTCGCCGGCGCGCTCGTCGCCGGAGCCGTCGGCGGTGCAGCCGGTGGCCAGCAGGGCGAGGGCGGCGGCGAGGGCGCCCGCGATCCTCGTCAGACGCCTCATGACTTCACCGCCCCGGCCAGCATGCCGCCGGTGATCCGCCCCTGGATGAGGGCGAAGACGACGAGGGAGGGCAGGGTGGCGAGGAAGGCCGCGGCGGCGAGCGGTCCGAGGTCGGCGACGCCCTCCGCGCCGATGAAGTGGGTGAGGACCACGGGCAGGGTCTGTTTCTCCGGGGTCTTGAGGAGCACGAGCGCGAAGAAGAACTCGTTCCACGCGGTGATGAAGGCGAACAGGGCGGTGGCGACGATGCCGGGGGCGAGCAGCGGGCCGGTGACGGAGACCAGGATCCGCAGCCGCCCGGCGCCGTCGACGGCTGCCGCCTCCTCCAGTTCGGTGGGCACGGCCCGTACGTAGCCGGTGAGCATCCACAGCGCGAAGGGCAGCGACCAGACGACGTACACCGCCACCAGACCGCCGAGGCTGTTGATCAGGTGCAGGTTCTTGAGGATGAGGAAGAGCGGGATGATCAGCAGGACGAAGGGGAAGGCCTGGCTGACCACCACCCAGCCGGTCGCCGCGGTGGTGAGCCGGGAGCGGTGGCGGGCGAGGACGTAGGCCATGGGGGTGGCGACGGCGACCGCCACGAGGGCCGCGGCGAGCGCGGCGAACAGGCTGTTGCCGGCCGCCCTGAGCAGCGGCTGCTCGTCGAAGGCCTGCCGGAAGTTGTCGAGCGTGGGGTCCCGGGGGATCCAGGTGGGGTGCAGCGAGCCCAGTTCGCCGGCGGGCTTGAAGGCGGTGGAGATCAGCCACAGGAACGGGAAGGCGAGGAAGACCAGATACGCGAGGAGTGCCGCGTACTGGCCGGCGCGGGCGGGCCCGCTGGTACGGAAGGCGCTCACCGGTCTCTCCCTCACCGTTCCTCCTTGAGCCGGCCGACGAGATACAGGGCGAGGAGTACGGAGACGACGGCGACGAGCACGCAGCCCATGGCGGCCGCGTAGCCGAACTGGCCGTAGCGGAAGGCCTCCTCGTAGGCGAAGAGCATGGGCAGCCGGGTCCGGCCGCCCGGTCCGCCGGCCGTCAGCACGTACACCAGGGCGAAGGAGTTGAAGTTCCAGATGAAGTTGAGCGCCGTGATGGCCAGGGCGACGGGTCTGAGCGCGGGCCAGGTGACGGTGCGGAAGCGGCGCCAGGCGCCGGCGCCGTCGAGGGCGGCGGCCTCGTGGAGCTCGTGCGGGGTGTTCTGCACGCCCGCGAGCAGGGTGACCGTGGTCTGGGGCATGCCGGCCCACACGCCGACGACGATCACGGCGGGCAGTGCGGTGCCGAGCCCGCTGAGCCAGGCCGTTCCGTCGCCGAGGCCGAGGTCGCGGAGGGTCTCGTTGAGGATGCCGGCGTCGGGGTTGTAGACCAGCCGCCACATGATGCCGACGACGACCTCGGGCATCGCCCAGGGGACGATCGCGAGCGCCCGGGCCAGCCAGCGCAGTCGCAGTCTCTGGTTGAGCAGCAGCGCGAGGCCGAGGGAGAGCAGGAACTGCGGGACGGTGACGCCGACCGCCCACAGCAGGCCGATGCGGAAGGAGTCCCAGAAGAGGGTGTCGTGGAGCAGGTCCTGGAAGTTGAGGGTGCCGACCCAGCGGGTGGCCTGGGTGCGGCCGGACTGGGCGTCGGTGAAGGCGAGCGCGATGCCGTAGAGCAGTGGGCCGACGCTGAGGAGCAGGATCGGCAGCAGCGCGGGGAGGACCAGGAACCAGGCGCCGTGGTCGCGGCCGGGGGGCCGGGCCCCACCGGGGGCGTTGCGACTCGCGGACCGCTTCGGTGCGGTCACCACACTCACAGTCCGACCCCCCGCGACCGGTTTGCGACCTTGTCTGGGACTCGGTCATCGTCCTGACGTGCCGTCGGTTCGTCAAGGCGACCTGCACGGATGCGAGACTTTGGCGAAATCGCACTGCTCTTGGGGAGAGAACGATGGACGAGGCGCGGGCACGGGAGATCCTGGCCGCCGCGGGACTGCGGGCGGCCGACGCGGCTCTGCTGGCGCTGGGCGAGAACGCGGTCTTCGCCCTCGGCGACCTGGTGGTCAAGGTCGGCCGGGACGCCGAGCTGCTGCCGCGCGCCGAGCGGGAGATCGCCCTGGCCGGCTGGCTGGAGGCGGCCGGCATCCCCGCCGTACGGGCCGCGGAGGCCAAGCCGCTGATGGCGCTGGGGCACCCGGTGACCCTGTGGCACCGGCTGCCCGGGGCCGTGCGGCCCGCCGAGCCCCGCGACCTCGCCCCGCTGCTCCGCGCCGTGCACGCCCTGCCCGAGCCGGCGGGACTCGCCCTGCCGCGCCGTGAGCTGCTCGGCGGCGTGGAGCGCTGGCTGCGGCTCGCGGGCGACGCGATCGATCCGGCCGACGCGGCCTTCCTGCGCGAGCGGCGCGACTCCTTCGCCCCGGCCGCGGCCCGGCTCACCCCGCATCTGCCGCCGGGCCCGATCCACGGCGACGCGCTCCCCCGCAATGTCCATGTGGGCCCCGAAGGACCGGTCCTGGTGGACCTGGAGACCTTCTCCTCCGACCTGCGCGAGCACGATCTGGTGGTGCTCGCCCTGTCCCGGGACCGCTACGGCCTCGACGCGGCCGCCTACGACGCCTTCACCGCGGCCTACGGCTGGGACGTGCGCGAGTGGGAGGGCTGTGCGGTGCTGCGCGGGGCGCGGGAGACCGCGAGCTGTGCCTGGGTGGCCCAGCACGCGCCGGCCGACCCGAAGGCGCTGGCCGAGTTCGAGCGGCGGGTGGCCTCGCTGCGGGACGGCGACCCCGAGGTGCGCTGGTATCCCTTCTGACGGCACCGGGACCTGACATCATGATCCCTTCGGGAACGGACCTTCTGGAACGGGGTGTTGTCATGCGGATGGAGCTGTCCGACGTCACGCTGGACGTCGAGGTGAGCGGTGAGGGACCGGTCGTGCTGCTGCTGCACGGCTTCCCGGACTCGCACCGGCTGTGGCGGCACCAGATCCCGGCCCTGAACGCCGCCGGCTACCGGACCGTCGCCCCGACCCTGCGCGGCTTCGGCGGCTCGGACCGGCCGGAGGGCGGTCCTGAGGCGTACCACCCGGCGAAGCACGCGGGCGACGTGCTGGAGCTGCTCGCCCGGCTGGAGGTCGACCGCTTCCATCTGGTCGGGCACGACTGGGGCTCCGGAATCGGGCAGGGCATCGCCCAGGTCATGCCGGAGCGGGTGACGAGCCTGACGGTGATGTCGGTGGGCAACCTGGCGGCGATCTTCGGCGCGGGCGACTGGGAACAGCGCCAGCGGCTCTGGCACCTGACGATGTTCCAGCACGAGGGGCTCGCCGAGGCGTGGCTGTCCCGGGACGACTTCGCGAATCTGCGGGCTATGCTCGCCGAGCACGGGGATCTGGCAGAGGTCCTTGAGCGGCTGCGCGCGCCGGGCGCCCTGACCGCCGCGCTGAGCATCTACCGGGCCGGGCTGCCGATCGAGGTCCAGCTGGCCGAGCCGCCGGCGACGCCTCCGCTGGGCGTCCCCGTCATGGGCGTCTGGTCCACCGGCGACCGCTTCCTCATGGAGCGCCAGATGACCGCCACCGCCGAGCATGTGAGCGGGCCCTGGCGCTACGAGCGCGTCGAGGACGCCGGCCACTGGCTCCAGCTGGACCAGCCGGAGAAGGTGAACGAGCTGCTGCTGTCGTTCCTGAAGGACAACGGCTAGGACAACGGCTAGGAGCGCGGCCGGGAAGGCACCGGCACGGGACCGCGCACCGGCCAGACCGGGTCGACGACCGCGTCCGGGTCGCCCTTGCGGCGCAGGAAGGACTGGAAGTCCTCGGCCCACTCGCGATACCAGCCGATCTGGCGCTCGTGCAGCTCGGCCGGGTCGAGGGCGGCGACCGAGGCGTGGCGCCCGGCTATCGCGACGGCCACCCGGACCGCGGCGAGCGCGTCGGCCGCGGCCTGGTGGGCCCGGTCGAGCACCACTCCGTACTCGGCGCAGACCGCTTCCAGGGTGCGCTTGCCGCGCCGGTAGCGGTCGACGGCGCGGTCGATGGTGTACGGGTCGATGACCGGGCCTATGCCCACCCCGCCGAGCCGCTCGCTCAGCGAGGGCAGTCCGTGGCGGTGCAGCTCGGCCGAGAGCAGGGTCAGGTCGAAGGAGGCGTTGTACGCCACGACCGGGACACCGCCCTCCCAGTACGCGGTGAGCGTGGTGGCGATCTCGTCGGCCACCTCGCGCACCGGGCGGCCCTCGGCGGCGGCCCGCTCGCTGCTGATGCCGTGGATCGCGGAGGCCTGCGCCGGGATGCGGACGCCGGGGTCGGCGAGCCAGTCGTGCTGTCTGACCACCCGTCCGTCGTGGACGCCGACGATCGAGGCCGTGACGATGCGGGCCTCCAGCGGGTCCGTACCGGTCGTCTCCAGGTCAAAGCCGGCCAGCTCTTCCCCGTACCAAGCCATCGGGTCCTCCTTCACTGATCTCCCCCGTGGTGATGCACACCCTCGCACGCGGCACTGACAATTCGGCCGCGGGCGTCAGGAGACCGGCCGGGAATCGAGCCAGATCGACTCGAACTCCTCCCGGTATGTCGCGAAAAGTCCGTGTTCCGCGTCACGGTCGTGCTGCCCGGCGCGCACCACGTTCCGGCCACCGCCCCGGAGCACCAGGACGGGTGCCTCCATCCCGCGCGCCTTGCGGAGGTAGGACTGGACGACCCCGACCCCGTCGGGGCCGTCGCCGTCGACCAGGTAGGCGGTGAAGCGCGGGGTCTCGTCGAAGACGTGGATCTGGAAGGCCCCCGGGTCGCGCAGCCGGGAGCGGACCCGGCGCATGTGCAGGATGTTCATCTCGACCGAGCGGCTGAGCTCGCCCTTCTTCAGGCCGAGTTCCCGCTCGCGCCGCTTGACCGCGCTGCTGGCCGGGTTGAGGAAGAGCAGCCGTATGCGGCAGCCGGACTCGGCGAGCCGGACCATGCGCCGTCCGGAGAAGTTCTGCACGAGCAGATTGAGGCCTATGCCCGTGGCGTCCAGCCGCCGGGCCCCGCCGAACAGGTCCTCGGCCGGCAGCTGCCGCTGCAGCCTGACCCGGTCGGGATGCACGGACACCACGTCCGCGTAGCGGTCGCCCACCAGGTCCTCGACGGCGTCCACCGGCAGCCGGTCGGCCGAGGGCACCCCCGCCCCGCTCCCCAGGATCTCCAGGAGCCGGGCGGAGGCCCGTTCGGACTGGGCGAGGACGGTCAGCGACAGGGCCCGGTTGCGGGAGACGACGTTGCGCGTCACCTCCAGCTCGTCCAGCGCGAGTTCGACCTCGCGCCGGTCGTCGAAGTAGGGCTCGAAGCAGGGCCAGTGCTGCACCATCAGCTCCCGCAGCTGCGGAAGGGTGAGGAAGCTGAGCACGTTGTCGTCGGCCGGGTCGAGCAGATAGCCCTTGCGCCGCGAGACCTCGCGCACCGCCACCGCCCGCTGGACCCACTCCTGGCCGGCCGGGCCGGCGGCGGCCACCACCCACTCCTCGCCGTGCACCGGCTCGTACACCGGCCGCAGCACGGCCGCGACGACGGCCCGCAGCCGCTGCTCGACGAGATTCAGCCAGATGTAGGCGCGGCCGGCCCGCTGGGCCCGGGTGCGCACCTCGCTCCACGCCTCCGCGCCCCAGTCGAGCTCGGCCCCGATCTCCACCGGCCGGGCGACGGACACCGCGCCGGGCGGCGCCTCCGCGGGCTCGGCCGGTCCGCCGTCGTGACCCGCCTCGCCTGGGGGCAGCTCCAGACCTCCCGAGCTCACCCACGCACCGCCTTCTGCTCCCGGACACCCGTTCCGGCCGACTGGACCACCATCTGACAATGATCGACAACGATCAAGGAAGGGTACTCCGGGAGCGGGAGGCGATGCAGCAGGATCGACCTGCCCGTTGCTCAACTACCGTCGCGCGGAGCTCCGTTCTGCCCGGCGAGATCGGCCGGAGTGAGCGGATTCATAGCGGTTACGTCCCTGGGCGCGAGCTGGAATCCCTGCCAGTGGACGGGCATCGGCTGCTGGTCCTCGTCCCGGGCGACGTGGTGGAACCCGATGTTGACCCAGACCGCCGGATTCTTCAGCGTCTCCCCGTTGACCCACTTGTCCACGCTGTCCGGGGCGCCCTGACCGCAGTTCAGGATGTTGTTGCTGGCGAACTGCTCGCAGGCCCGCGCCTGGGTGAAGTAGACGTCGTGCCGGGTGAAGGGGCGGCCGGCGTAGGTGTTGGTGTGGCCGGGCACGATCTCGTACGAGCGCGGGTGGCCGTCCTTGTTCTTGCCGGTCTCGCTCACCACCCGCCACCAGCGCATGTTCTTCGCGTCGCCGGCGAGCTCCTTGGTGACGGTGGTGCGGGTGGTCTTGACGGTCGGGCTGCCGCCCCGGGCGGGCGGGGTGACCTTGGAGTCGTACTGCTCGATCCGGCCCTTGGAGCTGCCGTCCAGGCCGAAGTCCAGCTTCCAGAAGACGTTGTGGGCGTGGCTGGTGGCGTAGTCGCGGGCGCCCTTGCCGATGGGCCAGCCGCGGCCGTCGGTGGCGTTGTAGTCGACCGGGGAGAGGCTGCCGGTGGCGCCGACGTTGGCACCGATGGTGCCGTCGGAGGAGAACCGCCACTCGGAGATGTACTCGTACCAGCCGACCTTGTTGACGGTGTAGACGAGCAGGTCCTTGCCCTGGGCGGCCCAGACCTTGCCGCCCTCGTCGGCGGCCATGCGGTAGGCGTGGCCGCGGGCCCGGGTGGTGGTGCACAGGCCGTTGACCTTGCCCACGTCGGGCACCTTCACCGAGGTGATGGTGCCGCCGGGGCACTCGCCGGGCTTCAGGCCCTGCAGGCCCCAGCCGAAGCCGGCGCCGGTGAGGTCGTCGTACTCGGCGTTGCCGTCGTCGTACGGGACGTGGATCTGGGCGAGCTTGGCGCTGTTCAGCACCCGGATGGGGGCGCGCTCGCCGGGCGGCTGGTAGGTCACCTTGTCCAGGACGAGCCCGGAGTCGGTGGAGTAGCGCCAGCACATGCGCCAGACGGTGCCGCCGTCGAGCTTCTGCTCGATGCGGTACGCGGCGGAGCAGTCGGCCGGCGGCGGGGCGGGGGCGGCCGGGGCGGCGCTGACGGGCGTGGCGCCGGTCAGGGCGACGGTGCCGAGCAGGGCGCCGGCGGCGAGGACGGTGCCCGACGTGCGGGCATGCCGAAGTCGCGAAGAGGACATGGGTTTCGTACTCCCTCGGTACGGACGTGCGGGGTGGGCCGCGGCGGTGGTCAGCCGACGCGGGTGACGGACCCGGCGCTGAGGTCGACGATCAGGTTGCGGGTGTCGATCCAGGAGCCGTTGAGCACCTTGGTGACGAGCCGGACGCACCGGTGTTCGCCGCACTTCGCGAGGCTCTCGGGGACGTCCTTCTCGCGGTAGGTGCGGTAGACGTCGCCGTTGAACCAGAGCTGCTCGGTGGAGGTGAGCTCCTTGCCGGTGGCGTCCTTGTAGTCCTCCTTGACGCCCTTGCCGAGCGGGCTGTCCAGGATCAGCCGCAGCGCCGCCCGCAGCTCCTCGGGGTGGGCGGAGGGCTGCACCCCGCGCTGGGCGCCGGACTGCTCGACCTTGCCGGTGTCGAGGTTGACGGTGCGGGTCAGCAGAGTGTCGCTCTTGTAGTCGTAGAAGCGGACCTGGGCGCGGCGCGGGCCGCCGGACGGCGCGCCGGGCGGCGGGTCGGCGAGCTCGGTGGCGAGGTGCTGGGGGCCGCGGCCGCCCTCGGCGTTCCTCTGCGCCGAGGCGGCCGGCGGGGTCAGCGCCAGGGCCTCGGCCCGCTTCAGCTCGTCGTCGGTGAGCGGGTCGGTGCCGATGCCCTTCTCGCCCTCGGGCGGGGCGGAGGCCAGGGTGGCGGGGCCGGGCGGCGGGCCGCCGGCCGAGGGCTCGCCCGGGGTGCCGGGCGCGGCGGCCCGTCCCGTGCCGCCGGAGGAGGCGCCGGGGGCCTCGTCGGCTCCGGCGCTGCCGGGCACGGCCACGGCGACGGCGACGGCCGTCCCGGTGACGGCCATGGCGGCGCCCGCCACCACCTTCCCCAGGTGACGGCGCACTATTTCGTACACACTTCCCCCCATATGTTCACGTTTTCCCCCTATAGAGCGATGGTCACCCGGTAGGACGGGTCGAAGTCCTAGGAGGTTGCCCCACTTTCGGGCAGGATCTGGCCGAAGCAGGACCCTTGCCCGCGGATCGGAAATGGAAGAGTTTCTCTATGCAGGTCTGGCCGGGACAGGCGTACCCCTTGGGCGCCACCTACGACGGTGCGGGTACCAACTTCGCGGTCTTCTCGGAGGCCGCCGACAGGATCGAGCTGTGTCTGCTCCACGACGACGGCTCGGAGACGGCGGTGGAGCTGCGCGAGACCGACGCGTTCGTGCGGCACGCCTATCTGCCGGGCGTGATGCCCGGTCAGCGCTACGGCTTCCGGGTGCACGGGCCGTACGCGCCGGAGCGCGGGCTGCGCTGCAACGCGTCGAAGCTGCTGCTCGACCCGTACGCGCGTGCGGTGTCGGGCTCGGTGGAGTGGGGCGAGGCGGTGTACGGCTACCACTTCGGTCGGCCGGACTCGCGCAACGACCTGGACTCGGCGCCGCACACGATGTCCTCGGTCGTGGTCAACCCGTACTTCGACTGGGGCGACGACCGGCGTCCGCGCACCGAGTACCACCACACGGTGATCTACGAGGCCCATGTGAAGGGCCTGACGATGCTCCACCCGGACCTGCCGGAGGAGCTGCGCGGCACCTACGCGGGCCTCGCGCATCCGGCGGTGATCGGGCATCTGAAGGAACTGGGCGTCACGGCTCTGGAGTTGATGCCGGTCCACCAGTTCGTCAACGACCACCGGCTGGCGGACGCGGGGCTCGCGAACTACTGGGGCTACAACACGATCGGTTTCTTCGCCCCGCACAACGCCTACGCGTCCTGGGGCGACCGGGGCCAGCAGGTCCTGGAGTTCAAGTCGGCGGTGCGGGCGCTGCACCGGGCCGGCATCGAGGTGATCCTCGACGTGGTCTACAACCACACCGCCGAGGGCAACCACCTGGGCCCGACGCTCTCCTTCCGGGGCCTGGACAACCCCTCGTACTACCGGCTGACCGACGACCCGCGCTACTACATGGACACCACCGGCACCGGGAACTCGCTGCTGATGCGGTCCCCGCACGTGCTTCAGATGATCATGGACAGTCTGCGGTACTGGGTGACCGAGATGCACGTGGACGGCTTCCGCTTCGACCTGGCGGCCACGCTCGCCCGCCAGTTCCACGAGGTGGACCGGCTGTCGTCGTTCTTCGACCTGGTCCAGCAGGACCCGGTGGTCAGCCAGGTCAAGCTGATCGCCGAGCCGTGGGACCTCGGCGAGGGCGGCTACCAGGTGGGCAACTTCCCGCCGCAGTGGGCCGAGTGGAACGGCATGTACCGGGACTGTGTGCGGGACCTCTGGCGCGGTGAGCCGCGCACGCTCGCCGAGTTCGCCTCGCGGCTGACCGGCTCCTCGGACCTCTACCAGGACGACGGGCGGCGCCCGCTGGCCTCGGTGAACTTCGTGACCTGCCACGACGGCTTCACGCTGCGCGACCTCGTGTCCTACAACGAGAAGCACAACGAGGCCAACGGGGAGGGCAACCGGGACGGCGAGAGCCACAACCGCTCCTGGAACTGCGGAGCCGAGGGCGACACGGACGACATCGGGATCATCGAGCTGAGGGCCCGCCAGATGCGGAACTTCCTCGCCACCCTGATGCTGTCGCAGGGCGTGCCGATGCTCAGCCACGGGGACGAGTTCGGGCGCACCCAGGGCGGCAACAACAACGCCTACTGTCAGGACAGCGAGATCTCCTGGGTGCGATGGCCGAAGGCCGGCGGCGAGCCGGAGGCCACGCTCCTGAGGTTCACCCGGGCGATGGTGCGGCTGCGCCGGGAGCACCCGGTCTTCCGGCGCCGCCGCTTCTTCCACGGGCGGCCGGTGGAGGGCACCCACGACGAGCTGACCGACATCGCCTGGTTCACCCCGCAGGGCGAGGAGATGACCGCCCGCGACTGGCAGGCCGCGCACGCCAAGGCGCTGACGGTCTTCCTCAACGGCAACGCGATCTCCGAGCCCGGTCCGCAGGGCGAGCGGATCTCGGACGACTCCTTCCTGCTGATGTTCAACGCCTCGTCGCAGGAGCTGGAGTTCGAGGTCCCGGACAGCCACGGCGAGGGCTGGAAGGTCGTCGTGGACACCTCCCACCCGGAGGGCATCCCACCGGAGGAGGGCCCGCGGGTGACGGCGGGCGAGCGGGTGACGCTCGCTCCGCTCACGCTGACGGTGCTGCGGCGGCCGGCCTGACCCGGTCGTCCGCGGCAGCCGTCTTGACCCGGACGGTCCAGGACAGCACGGCGCACGCCACGGCCGCCCCGGCCGCCACCCCGAAGGCGGCCGGGGCGCCGTGCGTGTCGGCGAGCCGGCCCGACACGGCGAGCGCGAGGGCCTGTCCGCCGACGATGCCGCTGGTGAGGAAGGCCATGGACTCGGCGAGCCGGGCGGGCGGCACGGTCCGCTCGGTGAGGCCGAAGACGGTGATGAGGTGCGGGGCGTAGGCGACGCCGAGGACCACGACGCCCGCGTACAGCCACCCCAGGCCGTCGACGAGGACCAGCGGCGCGGCGAGCACGACGAGCGCGGCGGTCGAGGCCCGCCAGCGGGTGGCCAGGCCGATCCGGTCGGGCACGGCGGCCATCGCGAACCCGGCGGCGGCGCTCGTCACGCCCATGGCGGCGTAGACGAGGCCGGCCTGGTCGGGCGCGCCGAGGCGTTCGGTGAGGGCGGTGATCCCCGCCTGCGAGGCACCGAACATGGCGCCCTGGAGGACCATCGTGACCCGCAGGGCGTACGTGGAGGCGGGCAGCCTGGTCCGTTCGGCGGCACTCGTACGGGTGGCCTTGCGGACGCTCACCGACCGGGCGGTCGGGTGCAGCGCGAACGCGGTGCCGCAGCTCGCGAGGAGCGCGGCGGCGGTCAGCAGGGCCGCCGCGGGGTGGGCGACGGCGGCGGCGAGGCCGACCAGGGCGGGGCCGAGCACGAAGGAGATCTCGTCGAGGGTGCCCTCGAAGGACAGGACGGTGGCCACGGCCCGGTCGTCGGCGCCGCCGGCCCGGGCCAGCCGCACCGAGCGGGTCCGGGCGAGCGGGCCGATCTGCGGGACGGTCGCCCCGGCGAGGGCGCCGAGCAGCATCAGCAGTCCGGTGGGTGCCCGGCCCAGCGCGGCGAGGACCAGGGCGGTGACGGCGACGGCGTTGGCGAGGGACGCGGCGAGGACCACCGGACGCTGGCCGCACCGGTCCGCGAGCCGTCCGACGAGCGGCCCGGCCACGGTCTGGCCGGCCGCGAGCGCGCCGCCCGCGAGACCGGCCGTGGTGAGGGAGCCGCTGGTCTCGGCGACCAGGAGGAGACTGCCGAGCTGGCACATCGCGGTCGGCAGCCGGCCGAGGAAGGAGACCACCGGCAGGGCCGGCCCGAGCAGGGACAGCGTGTCGCGATACATCCGGAGCATCACGCGAACGTAACGCGATGCACACGAACGGGCGCATGGGGCGATGACACAGAAGCCTCCGCGCGGGGTACGTACGTTCGCATGACGTCCTCTTCGCCGGGCTCCTCCTCTGAGCGGACGCTGCCCACCGCCACCTACCGGCTCCAGATCCAGCCGGAGTTCCCGTTCGCCGCCGCCGAGGGGGCCGTGCCCCACCTCGCCGCGCTGGGGGTCTCGCACCTCCATCTGTCCCCCGTCCTGGAGGCGGTCCCCGGCTCCACCCACGGCTACGACGTGACCGACCACCGGTCCGTACGGGCCGAGCTGGGCGGCGAGAGCGGCCTGCGGGCGCTCGCCGCCACCGCACGGGCACACGGGCTCGGCCTGGTGGTCGACCTGGTGCCCAACCACATGGCGGCCTCGCCGCGGCACAACCACGCCCTGCGGGAGGTGCTGCGGGAGGGCCCCGACTCGCCGTACGCCCGCTGGTTCGACATCGACTGGACGGCGGGCGGCGGGCGGATGCTCCTGCCGGTGCTGCCCGGCCGGCTCTCCGAGGTGCGGGACCGGATGCGGGTCACCGAGGGCGTGCTCACCCTGGACGGGCAGGAGTTCCCGCTCCGCGCGGGCACGGAGGAGCTGCCGCTCGACGAGCTGCTCGACGCCCAGTGGTACCGGCTCGCCTGGTGGCGACTGGCCCGCACCGAGCTCAACTACCGCCGCTTCTTCACCATCTCGGACCTCATCGGGGTCCGCGTCGAGGACCCGGAGGTCTTCGAAGCCACCCACACCAAGATCCTGGAGCTGGTGCGGGACGGGGTCGTCGAGGGCCTGCGGATCGACCATCCGGACGGGCTCGCCGACCCGGAGGGCTATCTGGAGCGGCTGGCCGAGGCGACCGGCGGGCGGTGCTGGACGGTGGTGGAGAAGATCCTCACCGGCACCGAGACGCTGCCCGCCTCCTGGCCGGTGGCCGGCACCACCGGCTACGACGCCCTGCGGTACGTGGACGGACTGTTCACCGACCCGGTCGGCGCCGACGAGCTCGCCGACGTCTACCGGGAGTTCGCCGGACGGGCCGGCGACCGGGGCGGCTACTGGGAGGCGACCGCCCGCCGCGCCGCGTACAAGGTGGTCACCCATGAGCTCGCCGCCGAGACCGCCGCGCTGACCCGGATCGCGGAACGGATCTGCGCCGCCGACCCCGGCCTGCGCGACCACGCGCCCTGGGCGCTGCACACGGCGGTGCGCGAACTGCTCGTCCGGGTGCCGGTGTACCGGCCGTACCGGACCGGCGGGGAGTACGTGCTCACCCCGGAGGCGGCGCGCGGCGCGAAGGCCGCGTTCGCCGTGCCGGAGGAGGCGACGGCGGTGGACGTGGTCCGCGACCTCGCGCTCGGACTGCGCGGCGACGGGCCGCAGCACCAGGCGTTCCGGGCCCGGTTCGCGCAGACCGCCTCCGCGCTGCGGGCCAAGTCCGTGGAGGACACCGCCTTCTACCGGTACACGCCGCTGCTGTCGGCGAACGAGGTGGGCGGCGAACCGGGAAGGCCGGCGGTCGCGCCCGACGAGTTCCACGCCTTCTGCGCCCGGCTCGCCCGGGACTGGCCCGGCACCGGAACGGTCCTGACCACCCACGACACCAAGCGGAGCGCGGACGTACGGGCCGGGATCGCGGTCCTCTCCCAGTGCCCGCAGCGCTGGGCGGAGCTCCTCGACGAGGTCGCCGGGGTGCCCGCGCCCGATCCGCACCTGGCGTGGACGGCGTGGCAGACCGCGTTCGGCCTCGGCGCCCCGGACGCGGCGCGGCTCGGGCCCGCCGTCCTGAAGTCCGTACGGGAGGCGGGCCTGCACACCAGCTGGACCGAGCAGGACGCCGGCTATGAACGGGCCGTGGCCGAGTTCGTGGCGGCGGGGCCCGGCCGCATCCCGCTGCGGACGGCCTCCGAGGCCGCCTTCGCCCTGGAACCGCACATCCGCTCCCACGTGCTGGGCGCCGCCCTCGTACAGCTGACGATGCCGGGCGTGCCGGAGCTGTACCAGAACACCGAACGGGAGTACCGCGCGCTGGTCGACCCGGACAACCGGGCGCCGTTCGCGACCGGCCCGGACGACGACAAGACGGCCGTGGTCCGCGCGGCCCTGCGGCTGCGCCGGGCCTACCCGGAGTTCTTCGGTCCGCTCAGCGGCTACGCCCCGCTGACCGCGACCGGGCCGGCGGCCCCGCACTGCCTGGCCTTCACCCGCGCGGACCGGGTGCTGACCGCCGTGACGCGGCTGTCGCTGCGGCTCGCGGAGGCAGGCGGCTGGCAGGACACGTCGCTGCGGCTCCCGGAGGGCCGGTGGACCGATCTCCTGGACGGGATCAGGGAGTTCAGCGGCGGACCGGACACTCCGGTGAAGCTCGCGGAGCTCTTCGACACACGGCCGGTGGCGCTGCTCGTGCGGGGTTAGGCCCCTGCGGAGGAGGGGACTGAGTGGGGCGAGGAGAGCGACGGGACTACGCCAAGTGAGTTCGGTGGAGAAGGAAGCCCCGTCATGGCCTCGCCCCGGCACGACCGTAACAGTCAGGCGGGGATCACGTCACGCAGGTTCTGCGGGGTGATCACGCACGAGCCCGGGGCCAGACCGTCGGGGCGCTCCAGACCGATGGAGGTGACCGGTTCCGGTCCGCGCGGCAGGGTCCGGCCGTCCCACAGCGTGGTCCGGGACCCTCCCTCCGTCATCAGGTCGATCAGATACCGGAGGGTCAGCGGGGTCCGGGCGACCAGGTCGCGGACCAGTGCCGCGACCGTCACCCGGTTGTCCTCGGCCCTGTACTGCAGCGGGCCGGTCTTGATGTGCAGATGCAGCCAGCGGGCCTGCCAGCGGCCCTCGTCGTCCCGCTGGAAGACGAGCGGCATCGCGACCCGGCCGGGCCCGCGCAGCTCCGACTTCATCCGCACCGTGCGCGGCTCGTACGGGCGGCCCTGCTGGTCGGCGGAGCGCAGCATGAAGCCGAAGAACGATTCCTTCACCTCGTCGAAGGCCTCCCCCTGGTAGACGATCACCTGGGGGACGACGAAGCTGCCGGGCAGCTCGGCCAGCCGCACGTCGATGAACTCCGAGGCGCCGTGCGGGGCTTCGGTCACATCGCCGGAGTGCGTGCCGCCGACCGTGCTGAGGTTGGTGTACGAGAGCCAGTGGAGGGTGTCGTAGGCGTCGTCCAGGATGAGCGCGGACAGATCGTGGTCGGTCTCGCGGCGGGCCTGCTTCCAGTACGTGAAGAAGCGCAGCAGTTCGCCCTCGACCGGCGACACGGAGCCGCGCGGCAGGGTGCCGAAGCCGGCCGCGCTCGCCCAGCCGCTCAGCGGCAGGGCGACGTCGAGCACGTCGGGGTCGACGAGCAGCCGGTCCGGGACGGGCAGACGGCGCCGGATCTCGGCGTCGAGCAGTGCGACGAGCCGGTCGCGGACGGCGGGCGGCAGCGGGGCGCGGGTGTCGTCGGCGATCCAGGCCTTGCCCCGCGGGTTGACGAAGACACGGCGCGGTGCGTCCTGCCGGGCCCCGGCGGCATCCGGCTCGGCGTCCTCCGGCAGGTCGGCGTCCCGCGGCAGCTCGGCGTCCTGCCGCTCGGCCTGGGCCGTGCGGTTCTGGAGGTGCTCGCGCAGGGAGAGCACCACCCGACCGGAGACGCGGGGCGCGGCCCGCTCGGCGGCGGCCAGGACGGCCTCGAGTTCCTTGTCGTCCCCGGCGGTGCGCAGCAGGCGGTCCAGGGAGCGGATCAGCAGGCCGGGCGCGGCGGCGGCCAGGAGTCCGGCCGCCCCGCCGACCTCGCCCCGGCGGAGCAGTTCCTCCGCCCGGCCGGCGAGCGTCGGCGCCTTCCGCTCGCCCCGGGCGACGGCGAACACCTCGGCGGCGTGCGGCCATTGCGGGTACTCGTGCGGGTGCAGCCGCTCCCCGAGCCGCTTCCACGCCTCGCGGTGGGCGGCCACGTCGGCGAGCTTGGCCGGATGCGCGGCGACGACCGCGTCGAGGCCCGCGAGGAGGGCACGGCGGTGGGGACGGGACGGCGTGCGGAACCGGGTGCGCTGCCGCAGCGTGACGTCGCCGTCCGACAGGGCGCAGGCGAGCCGCAGGACGTCGGTGACCGTGTCCAGGAGGAGGCCGCGACCGGCGCGGAGCCGGGCCCGGTTGACGACCGCGCGGCTCTCGCGGACCGGGATCGCCTCCGGCTGGGGCCCGTCCGCGCGGTGCTCGGCGAGCACGGCCAGGTCGGACAGGGCCTCCGGGCCGAGCGGGGTGACGCTGCCGGCGAGGGCCAGGTAGAGAGCGGTGACCTCCTCGTCCAGGGGCGCGCCGAGGTGCAGCACGGTGACGCGGTCACCGGCCGAGGCGATCAGCTCGTCATGGGCGGCGGCCATCTCCTCGTACGTGTGCTGATAGCGGCCGTACGTCGGCAGGGTCAGCAGGTTCACCGATCCGGCGCGCAGCTGGGCGAGCGTCCGGGCGCGGGTCGCGTCGTCGGCGGACAGGGCCTGCGCGACGCAGTCGGTCCAGAAGTCGGCGGTGTCGGGAACGCCGACGGGGAACCGGGCGAAGTAGGGGTTGTGCCGGACGTGTGCGCCGACCAGCTCGCGGACGGCGTCCAGGGTGCGGGTGGCGGTCGCGACGACCGTCTCCTCGGCCCGTCCGGACAGCTCGGCGAGGAGCCCGGCCGAGAGCTTGAACCCGACGGACATCAGTGCGACGTCGAACTGCCGTGTCGCGGCGGCCCCTTGACCGGAGGGTCCGCTAGGGGCGGGGATCCGGAGGGTGCGCTGGACGACCAGACGTTCGAGGGCGGGAAGCATGCGCGCATGATCCCAGGCGCTCGCGTCCGGACGCACACCGATTTCACTCTCGCTTTCGCTTCTCCTCACGCATAGGTCCGCCGTCAGCGGTTACCCGCACAGGAGGCGAGAACAGGCGGAGAAGGGAGAGCGACATGTCCGAACGGTGGCGGCGCGACGACAGGACGGGGCGGACCGCGGTGCCTCCGGTCGGCCCGTGGCGGACGACGGGACATCGCGTGCACGGCGATCTCGAGGTGCCCATCGAGGTCGTGTTCTCCTACGACCCGGCCGACCCCTGGGCGGTCCGCGCCAGCTTCGGCCAGCTCGGCGGGGCGGTGGACTGGACGCTCTCCCGCGAGCTGCTGCACTGCGGCATCCGGACGGCATGCGGGGTCGGTGACGTCCAGCTGTGGCCGCTGCGGCGCGGCGGCCGCCAGGGACGGCTGCGGATCCGCCTCGGTGGTACGGGAGTCCCGGTTCTGGTCGACGTCGACCGCTCCGAGCTGCGCACCTGGCTCTCCGCCACCTTCCACGCCGTCCCGGCCGGCACCGAGTCGTCACGCATCGACTGGGCGGCCGAGGCGGAGCACATCGGCCCGGGGCTCGCGCCGGAGTCCGGCGCGGAGCAGTAGGCACGGGAGAAACCGAACCACCCGTGAGGTGCGGTGGGCGCCTCACGGGTGGACCCCTCAGCCGCCGGGGCGGACCACCAGGCTGCGGGGGGCGCGGGTGATGAGGCCGGTGCGTTCGGGGTGGAAGCCGTCGGCGAGGCGGAGCCGGGGCATGGTGGCGAAGAGGGCGCGCAGGGCGTATTCCGCCTCCAGGGCGGCGAGGGTGACGGCGGGGCAGTAGCCGGAGCCGTACGTGAGCTGACCCGGGTCGTCGCGCAGGAAGTCGTGGCGGTCGGGGTCGCGGAAGCGCTCGGGGTCGCGGCCCGCGGCACCGATGAGGAGGGCGACGGGGGCGCCGGACGGGATCGTGCCGCCGCTGACCTCGACCTCGCCGCGGGTGCGGCGCACGACGATCTGCACCGGCGGCTCGCGCCGCAGGGACTCGGTCCAGGCGCGGGCGACGAGGCCGGAAGGGGCGTCGCGGAGGGCGACGACCAGGTCGGGGTCGGTGAGGACGTCGGCGAGGAAGCCGGCCAGGGCCTTCTCCCGTACGGCGATCTGGCCGGTGCACTGACCGGCGAGCGCGGACGCGGCACGGCCACGGACGAGCCGCATCATGTCCCGGTAGGGGACGCCGATGGCGGCGGCGACCGTGCCCGCGGGCAGCCAGTGGCAGAAGTCGGCGACCAGGTCGGCCTGGCGGCGGTCGGCGATCCGGCGGGCGAGGACGAACGCGGTGCGTTCGGCGACCGCCCGCAGCTCGCCCTCGTCGACGTCGGTGTGGGTCTCGGCGCAGGGCGGGTCTCCGGGCCGGTGACCGTGGGCGAAGCGGGCGTCGGTGAGGGCGCCGGCCACGTCGGCGTACCGGCTGAGCACCCAGGCCCGCAGCAGCGGGTCGTGGGTCAGCGGGAACTCCTCGCGCAGCACCCGGTAGGTGCGGTACGGGTCGCGGCTGGTGCCCGGTTCCAGGGGACTGGGGGCGACCCGGCGGGCCGTGCGTTCCGTCGCGGCGGTGGCGGCCGGGCTTTCGGCGGAGGCCATGGCGGGCAGGACGGCCCAGTGGTCCCGCCAGGGTGCGCGGTGGGAGGCGGGGCGCGGTGCGCGTCGGGGATCGGGGTGCGGTGCGGGCTTGTGGTCGTCGCTCATCTGGCCCCCTCGTCGGTCAGCGGCGTGCGTCCCCTCAGCCCACCACCGGGAAGCGCAGGTCGCAGCAGGTATACCGCCGAACGGGTGAATTCGAGGGTTCAGGCAGGCCTCAGGGGCGCGGAAGCCTCGGGGACGCGGAGGCCTCAGAGGCACGGAGGTCTCAGGGGCGCCAGGCTGCCGGGTCCGGGTGCCCGCGTCAGTTCAGGGACAGCCGGAACGCCATCTGACCGAAGCCCACCGCGTCCCCGGCCCGTACCACCACCGCGCCCGTGACCCGGCGGCCGTTGACCGTCGTGCCGTTGGTGGAGCCGAGGTCCCGCAGCACCCACATGCCGCCCTGGAGGAAGAGCTCCGCGTGCAGCCGGGAGACGGTCTCGTGGCTGAGCCGCAGGCCGTTCACCGGGTCGCGCCCGATCCGCAGGGGATGCGGCCCGGGCTGCGGCAGGAGCAGTTTCGGCAGCCGCTCGGCCTGCCAGGCCCGCCCCAGCCGCGCCGTGAACGCGGACATCTTCTCGACCGCGCCCACCACCTTGCGGGTCCACGTCGACTCGGTCGCGAGATCGGCGGTGAGCAGCGCGAGTTCGTCGGAGCGACGGGCGACGAGCGCCCGCTCCATCCGGAAGAGGAACGTGTCGTGCGACAGACGTCCCTGCGCGGCGCCCTCGCGCAGCACCGCGAGCGCGCGCTCCCGCTCGGCGTCGGTCAGCCGAGGGGCGTCCGGCGGGCCCGCCGGGAGCTCGAATGGGGTCGTCACATCCAGGATTGTCGGCCGGGAGGGCCCGGGGTGTCCAGAAGGGCCCCCGGCGACCCTGACAACCCTGACCGTCCCGGCGGCGGCCCGCGGGGGAACTCCCGTGCCCCGTCCCGGTGATCGCTGCTACGGTCGGCCGTCTATTCGACTACCCGGGGGAACCCTTACATGACGCTTGACCCTGCGCCGCTCGTCGTCCGGCCGCTCACCGGACCGCAGGAGCTCGATCTCTTCAACCGCCTCGACTACGTGCTCGACCACGAGCTCGCCGACGACCTCGCGACCGGCCGCCGCCTCCCGGAGTGGCTGTGGGTGGCGCTCCGCGGTGACCGTCTGGTCGGCCGCATCGGCTGGTGGACCGGTCGGCCCGGCGCCGAGCCACAGGCGCTGGACTTCTTCGACCTGGATCCGGAACTGCCGTCGGAGGAGGCCGCCGAGGTCGGTCGCCGTCTCCTGGACAGCGCGACCGCCGCCGTCCTGCGGGACGGCGCGCGGCCGGAGTTCGGGCGGTTCATGCCGGCGGACTGGCGCGAGGTGCCGGAGACCCGCGAGCGGCTGGAGACGCTGTTCGGAATCCTGGAGGGCTCGGGCGCCCGCCCGCTCGTGGAGCGGCTGCGGCTGGAGTGGCGGCCGGGCACGCCCGTCGCCGAGCCGGGCGACCGTCTGGTCTTCCGCCCGGTGAGGGACCGCGAGGACCTGGTCGCGCTGATGACCCCGGTGATGGAGGGCACCCTGGACGCCCACGGGCAGGCCGACCTGAAGTCCGGTCTGTCCGCGCGCGAGGCGGCCGAGCTGCACTACGACGACGAGCTCGCGCACTACACCACGCCCCGCGACTGGTGGCGGATCGCCGAGCTGGCGGACACCGGGGAGCCGGTCGGCTTCGTCGTGCCCGCGCGGAACAACTACCACCCGATCATCGCGTACGTCGGCGTCCTGCCCGCCCACCGCGGCCGGGGCTACATCGACGAGATCCTCGCCGAGGGCACCCGTGTCCTCGCCGCGCAGGACGTGCCGCGGATCCGGGCGGCGACCGACGTCGGCAACGTGCCGATGGCGAAGGCCTTCGGCCGGGCCGGTTACGTCACCTTCGAGCGGGCGATCAACTTCGTCTGGGACGCGCCGGGCATGTCGGGCGACTGACTGTCAGGATGGTCCCGTAGCCGTGGAACCAGGCGCGCGGATATCGGATCCATGAGCTCGGATCCGAAATATTGGATCCGAAGTACTGGATCCGGGATATTGGATCCAGAAGGTTGGATCCGGATGGCTGGGTCCAGAAGATCGGATCCGATATCCGCGCGCCCTCGACGAGGGGACCGTCGCGTGCTGTTCGAAGTGTGGGCGCCGCACGCCCGTGACCGGGTGACGCTGGAGCTCGACGGCGCCCGCCACCCGCTGGAGCGGGACGCCGAGCGCCCGGGCTGGTGGACCGGGACCGCCCCCGCCGCCGACGGCGACCGCTACGGCTTCGCCCTCGACGACGGCCCCCTGCTGCCCGATCCCCGGGCCCGTCGCCTCCCCGACGGCCCGGACGGTCTCGCCGCGGTCGTCGACCACGACACGTACGCCTGGCGCAACGACACCCCGAGGCTGCGGCTGCGCAGCGGCGTCCTGTACGAGCTGCACATCGGCACCTTCACCCCCGAGGGCACCCTCGACGCGGCGGCGGAGCGCCTCGGGGAGCTCGCGGGCCTCGGCATCACCCATGTGGAGCTGATGCCGCTGTGCCCGTTCCCGGGGGTGCACGGCTGGGGTTACGACGGGGTCGCGCCGTGGGCGGTGCACGAGCCGTACGGCGGCCCGGAGGCGCTCAAGCGGTTCGTGGACACCGCGCACGGCCTCGGGCTCGGGGTGATCCTGGACGTGGTGCACAACCACCTCGGCCCGTCCGGGAATTACCTGCCGTCCTTCGGCCCGTACTTCACCGACACCCACCACACGCCGTGGGGCGCCGCCGTGAACCTGGACGCGCCCGGTTCGGACGAGGTGCGGGCGTACTTCATCGGCAGCGCGCTCGCCTGGCTGCGCGACTACCGCGTCGACGGCCTGCGCCTCGACGCCGTGCACGCGCTGGCCGACACCCGCGCGCTGACCTTCCTGGAGGAGCTGTCGGCGGCCGTCGACGAGCTGGCGAAGGAGCAGGGGCGGCAGCACTTCCTGATCGCCGAGTCCGACCAGGGCGACCCGCGCACCACCACCCCGCGCTCGACCGGGGGCCTCGGCATCCACGCCCAGTGGAACGATGACTTCCACCACGCCCTGCACACCGCGCTGACCGGCGAGTCCCAGGGCTACTACGCGGACTTCGCGCGCGCCCCGATGGCCGCGCTCGCCAAGACCCTCACCCGGGTCTTCTTCCACGACGGCACCTACTCCTCCTTCCGCGGCCGCCACCACGGCCGCCCCGTCGACCGCGAGCGCACCCCCGCCCACCGTTTCCTCGGCTACGCGCAGACCCACGACCAGATCGGCAATCGGGCGACCGGGGACCGGCTTTCGGCCACGCTCTCCCCCGGTCTTCTCGCCTGTGCGGCAACCCTGGTCCTGACCGGTCCCTCCGTGCCGATGCTCTTCATGGGCGAGGAGTGGGGCGCCGGCACGCCCTGGATGTACTTCACCGACCACACCGATCCCGAGCTCGCCGAGGCCGTACGACGCGGCCGGCGCAGGGAGTTCGCCGCCCACGGCTGGGCCGAGGAGGACGTCCCCGACCCCCAGGAACCGGCCACCCGCGACCGCTCCGTCCTGGACCGCACCGAACGCGCCCGCGACCCGCACAAGCGCCTGCTGGCCTGGCACCGCGAGCTCATCGCCCTCCGTCGCAGCCAGCCCGACCTCACCGACCCGGACCTCGCCGGCGTGAAGGTCGCCTATGACGAGGAGGCCCGCTGGCTGGTCTTCCGCCGCGGCGACATCAGGGTCGCGGTGAACCTCGGCAAGGAGCCCGCCGCCATCCCCCTGGGCTCCAACGGCCACGACCGCGTCCTCGCCGCCTGGGCCCCCACCGATCCCCCGGCCCCGGACGGCCTCCTCCACCTCCCCGCGGAGTCCGCGATCGTCCTCACGGACGGCTGACCACGGTTCAGGTCGCGCCGGAGGCCCCGGAGGCGCCCTCAGCGGCTCACCGGGGTCTCCCGCTCGACCCGTGACAGCTTCTCGGGGTTGCGCACGGCGTAGAGGCCGCTGATGAGGCCGTCGTCGATGCGCAGCGCCAGGACGGTGTCGATCCTGCCGTCGAGCCGGAGGATCAGCGCCGGATGGCCATTGACCTGTGCCGGCCGCAGCGTCGCCGCGGCGCCGAACCTCGCCAGCCCGGCGACCAGGGCGGCCACCTCGCCGGCGCCCACGACGGGCGACAGCACGGCCTGTACGACTCCGCCACCGTCGCCCAGCAGGACGACGTCCGGCGCGAGGATGTCGAGCAGCCCTTGCAGATCGCCCGTTTCGACCGCCCGCCGGAAGGCGTCGAGCGCGTCGCGGGCCTCCGCCGGGGAAACGGCACCGCGCGGTCGGCGCGCCGCGACGTGCGCCCGCGCGCGGTGGGCGATCTGGCGGACCGCGGCCGGATTCCTGCCGACGGCCTCCGCGATCTCGTCGTACTCCAGATCGAACACCTCGCGCAGCACGAACACCGCCCGCTCGGTCGGGCCGAGTGTCTCCAGCACCAGGAGCATGGCCATCGAGACGCTGTCCGCCAGCTCGACGTCCTCGGCGACATCGGGCGCGGTGAGCAGCGGCTCGGGCAACCAGGGGCCGACGTAGGACTCCTTGCGCCGGCGGAGCGTGCGCAGCCGCTGCAGCGCCTGGCGCGTGGTGATCCGGACGAGGAACGCACGCGGATCGCGCACGGTGTCGAAATCCACGCCCGCCCACCGCAGCCAGGTCTCCTGCAGGACGTCCTCCGCGTCGGCGGCCGAGCCGAGCATCTCGTAGGCGACGGTGAACAGCAGGTTGCGGTGGGCGACGAACCCCTCGGTGGCGGAGTCCGTCCGGCCGCCGCCGGCAGGCGGCTCGGCCGTGTCCCTCGTCCCCTCGCCGCTCTCGCTCATGGCCGACTCCCCTCGGTTCGCTCCCGACCGTTCCCCACGCGGAACACACACGAGATGCCGGTGGCCACCGCTCTGTGACATCCCGTCCCGGTGGCGCACGTCACACCGCCGTCGCTGTCACACGGCCCGGGGCACCGGCATCTCGTGTTCGTCAGGACGCCGCACGGACGATCCACGCGGCGCGCCACCGCCCAGGGAGGACACAGCCATGGAACCCCGTATCAACCTGATGACCAACGCGATCGGCGCCAAGGTCAGCAAGCGGATCTACCACGTCGGCCTGGCGATCCGGGAGTCGTCGCTGCCCAGGGCCCTCCAGGAGCTGGTGGAGCTGCGCGCCAGCCAGATCAACGGCTGCGGTTGGTGCGTCGACGTGCACACCAAGGAAGCCGCGGCCGCCGGCGAGACCCCGCTCCGGCTCCATCTGGTCGCCGCCTGGCGCGAGTCCACCGTGTTCACCGAGGCCGAACGGGCCGCCCTCGCGCTGGCCGAGGAGGGCACCCGGCTCGCCGACGCCCACCAGGGCGTGTCCGACGAGACGTGGGCCCAGGTGCGGAAGCACTACGACGACGATCAGATCGCCGCGCTGGTCTCCCTGGTCGCCATGATCAACGCCGCCAACCGGCTCGGCGTGATCACGCGCATGCGGGGAGGTTCCTACGACCCCGGCGTCTTCGCCGGCCTGTCGAGCTGACCGGCTGGTGAACCGCGGCCCGGCCCGGGAGCACGGGCTCCGGGTTCGACGTCACTCCACGATCGACGTCACTCCACGATCGCCATCTCGCGCGGGGTGTTGTTGAAGCGGCGGCCGGTGCCCTCGTCGGTGAGGGTGACGATGTCCTCGATGCGGACGCCGAAGCGGCCGGGGAGGTAGATGCCCGGTTCGATGGAGAAGCACATGCCGGGGACGATCGGACGCCGTTCGCCCTCGATCATGTAGGGCGGTTCGTGGGTGGTGACGCCGATGCCGTGGCCCGTGCGGTGGATGAAGTACTCGCCGTACCCCGCGTCCGTGATGACCGCGCGGGCCGCGCGGTCGACGTCCTGGCAGGTGGCACCGGAACGGACGGCGTCGAAGCCGGCCTGCTGGGCCTGCCGGACGAGGTCGTGGACGAGGCGCTCCTCGTCGGTCGGTTCGCCCACGTGGACGGTACGGGTGGTGTCGGAGCCGTAGCCGTGCTTCAGGCCGCCGAAGTCGAGGACGACCATGTCGCCGTGCTCGATGACCCGGTCGCCGGCCTCGTGGTGCGGGTTGGCGCCGTTGGGGCCGGAGCCGACGACGGTGAAGTCGACCTGGGAGTGGCCGTGCTCCAGGAGCAGCCGGGCCAGGTCGGCGGCCACGTCGGTCTCCTTGCGGCCCGCGAAGCGGACCTTGAGGATCTCGTCGTACGTCCGGTCGGCGGCGGCGCCCGCGGCGGCGATACGGGCGAGTTCGTGCTCGTCCTTGACGGCCCGCAGCATCGGCAGGGCCTCGGTGAGCGAGACGTACGACGTCCCGGGCAGGGACCGCTGGAGGCCGAGCAGGTGCATGGCCCAGGCGTTGTCGCTGACGCCGAAGCGGCCGTCGACGTCCAGCAGCGGCGCCGTGACGGCGTACGGGTCCTTGCCGTCGGTCCAGTCGCGCACGGTGAGGGCGGCGGCGCCGGGGGCCTTCTCCGCGTCCGGGGCCTCCAGGGTGGGGACGACGAGCACCGGGTCCTGGCCGGGGGCGACGACGAGGACGGTGAGCCGCTCGGTGATCGCGGTGGGCCGGTAGCCGGTGAGGTAGACCAGGTCCGGTCCCGGTGCGACGAGGATCCCGGCGAGCCCGGCCTCGGCGGCGGAGTCGGCTGCGCGGGCCATCCTGGCCCGGTAGTCGTCGGCGGTGAAGGGTGCGGGGCCGGGCGCGGGGCCGGTGCTCTCGGGCATGGGGTCTCCTCCTCGACGTACAGCATCCTGCCGGGCGGTCCCGGCCCCCGCGACCCGCAACGCCGGGCTCGGGAACGCCGGGCCCAGGTAGCACCAGGCTCAGGACGCTTCGGGGTTCTGCACGATGAGCCGTTCCAGGAGGGCCTGGAACTCGTCGCCGACCACGATCCTCAGCCGGCCGTCCTCCTCGCCGTGCTCGCTGAGCTGGGTGAGGGTACCGGACCGCCACCAGAAGACGTACGGGCTGATGGCGCCGGGCGTGTCCTCGTAGCCGGAGGCGGCGAAGGAGGCCATCGCGCCGAGCGCGGGCACGATGCTGGTGTCCCGGATGGGGTGGAAGGCGAGCTGGTGCCGGAAGGGCATCGCCACGAGGGCGCCGTCCTCGCCGAGCGGGCGCCCGGTGACCCGGCGGACGACGGCGTCGAGGTCGAGGACGCGGCTCGCGGTGTAGAAGGAGTCGCCGAGGATCACCTCGAAGCGCATGCCGTCGGCGTCCTTGACGGTCTCGTGGCCCTCGACGGGCAGCCCGCGCAGGTTGTTCAGCGCCCGCTCGCGCAGCCGGGCAGGGTCACCGAGCCGTTCCAGGGCCTCGTCGGTGAGGGTCATGACGCTTTCCGGCAGGTCGAGGGCGAGGACCTCGTAGAGTCCGGGGGCGACGGTCCGCGCGTAGCCGAAGGCGTCGGGGTCGATGCCCTCGCCGCTGACGACCCGCGGGTAGAGCTGGGCGTGGATCTGCTCGGGCGGCAGCGTGTCGAGGGCGGAGGGCCCGTCGAGGGCGCGCACCACGAGCCGGACGTGCCGGTCGATCAGCCGGGGCCAGATGCGGGTGCCGCGCGGGTCCTGGTGGCAGACGGCGGCGAGGTTGCCGAGGCCGAAGCGGCGGTCGGCGTCGTCGACGACGGAGTCCGCGTAGACGGTGACCTCCAGGCCCTGCTCCGCGAAGGCCGCGCGGACGGCGCTCCGGAAGAGGGCTGCCTCGCGCTCGGAGAAGTACGAGAACTCGGGGTCCCGCGGCGCGTCCTCGCCGTCCCGCCTGGGCCCTCGCCCGAACCACCCCACGTCGCCCCGCCTTTCGTCGCCGCCGTTCCCGACCGTGCCTGACGCTCCCGACCGCGCCCACCGCTCCCGCCAGCCTAGCGACCGGCCTCGGTGAGGGTGGAGAGTCGGCGGACCAACTCGGCCACCGGCCCGACCGGTTCGCCGCCCGCGTGGAGCAGTTCGGTGCGGTGGACGAGCCGGGGCGCGGCCAGCGGCACCAGGGCGGCCGCGCCCGGTACGCCGGCGGAGACGGGCAGCAGCGCGAGGCCGTGGCCCGCGGCGGCGAGCGCGGCGACGGTACGGACGTCGGTGCCCTCGAAGCGCAGGGCGGCGCGGAACCCGTGCCCGGCCGGGCCGCCGTGCGCCGCGCGCAGCCGGTCGAGCGGGATGCCGGCGTCGGGGGCGTCGAGCCAGCGGGCGTCCCCGAGGTCCGCGAGGTCGAGCCCGGTGCGTCCGGCGAGCGGGTGGTCGGCGGGCATGACCACGGCGAGGGGTTCCTCGGCGACCCTGCGGGCGGTGAGCGGGGCGACGTCGGGGAGCCGCAGCGGGTCGCTGGGCGCGGCGACGCCGTCGACGAGCCCGAGGTCGGCGGCTCCGGTGGCGACGGCGGCGGGGACCTCGTCGCGCGGCAGGGCCCGCAGGGTCACGCCGGTGACGGGCAGGGCGGCGAGGGTACGGGGGTGGAGGGCCAGCGGGGAGGCGACCAGGGTGAGCGTCTCGCGGGGCGCGGCGGCGAACCGGGCGAGATCGGCCCGGGCCGCGTCGAGCCGCAGCAGCAGCGAGCCGGCGTGTTCGAGCAGCCGTTCGCCGGCCGGGGTGGGGGCGACGGGCCTGCGGGTGAGCAGCGGCAGTCCGAGGTCGCCCTCCAGGGCGGCGATGTGCTGGGAGACGGCGGACTGGGTGTAGCCGAGGACGCGGGCCGCCTCCGAGAAGGAGGCGAGCCGGGCCACGGCGACATACGTACGGAGGAGGTGCGGGTCCATGCGCGGGCGGGCTCGGATTCCGTCGCGGGCTCAGGAGCCGTCGGGACTGGTCAACAGGTCCTTCGCGTAGTGGGCGAGGGAGCGGTTGTAGCGGGGCAGCAGCGGAGCGAGGGCGCCCAGGGCGAGGGAGACGGCCTCGCGGTCGCGGCCGGTGTCGGCGAGGGCGAGTGCGAGGAAGGCGTCGACGGCGGCGGAGAGGGCGGCCTCGTCGGCGTCGAGCCGGTCGGCCGGAACCGCCCGTTCCTCGGTGAGGAGTTCGACGCTCCGGTCCGGGCGGCCGAGGTTGCGCAGGCTGCTGGCGAGCTGGATGACCGCCCGGCGGCGGCGAAGGCCGGTGAGCCCGCCGTCCAGGGCCCGCTGGTAGAACCGTACGGCCTGCTCGGGCTCACCGGTGGAGTCGTGGGCGGCGCCCCGCTCGAAGAGGCCGACCGGGTCGTCGGCGGGGCGCTCGCCGGCGAGTTCGGCGACGCGAGCGCGGAACTCGGCCGGATCCTCGTACGTGTCGAGCTCGGCCCAGAGGGCGGCGAGACGCCGCTCCCAGTCCTCGATGTGGCTGTCCCCGATGTCGCTGGTCGTCATGGCGGCACCCTATCCCCGGGCGGGATAAGCATTCGCGATGGACGATGCAGTCTTCATCGTTGGACGTGAACGAGCGGGCGCGCCAAGGATGGTCCCCATGAACACGCACACACCCGTCCCCCGGATCGCCCTGGTCGGCGACCGTTCCCCGCACGTGAAGTCCCATGTCCGCATCCCGATGCTGCTCGACGCGCTCGGCGAGCGCGACGGGCTCGTCCTCGACGCGTACTGGATCCCGAGCGGCGACGCGGAGGAGCCGGGCGCGGTCAAGGGCTTCGACGCCGTGTGGCTGACCCCCGGCAGCCCGTACGCCAGCGAGGCGGGCGCGCTCGCCGCGATCCGCACCGCCCGCGAGGACGGGATCCCGTTCCTGGGGACCTGCGCGGGCTTCCAGCACGCGCTGATCGAGTACGCGCGGGACGTGTGCGGCCTGACCCGGGCCGCGCACGCCGAGAACGACCCGGCGGCCGACACCGGCGACCTGCTGATCGCGCCGCTCGCCTGCTCGCTCGTCGGCCACGAGGGCGCGGTTCGGGTGACGCCCGGCACGCTCGCGGCCTCCGTCCTCGGCGCGGACCGGTCGACCGAGCGCTACCACTGCGATTACGGCCCCGACAGCCGCCATCTGGACACCTTGCGGGCGCACGGGATGCGGTTCACGGGCGAGGACGAGGACGGGCAGGTACGGATCCTGGAGCTGCCCGGCCACCCGTTCTTCATGGCGACCCTCTTCCAGCCGGAGCTGGCGGGCGACGGCACCCGTCCCCACCCCGTCGTCCGGGCCCTGGCGCGGGCGGCGGCGGCGCACGCGGCGGCGGGCGCGAACTCGGCCCTCACACTGTCGGCGGGCTGAAGTCCACGGCGGCGCCCGGCAGTACGCGCACGGACCGCCCCGGGAAGTCGAGGTGGCGGAAGATCTCGTTGTGGTGGGCGACGGAGGCGTCGGGCGCCGCGTAGGGGCCGGTCGCGTCCCGTACGGAGGTGGTGTGGCCGTCGGCGACGAGCACGAGGTCGTAGCGGTGGCTGAGGGCCCGGCGGGCGGTGGTGTCGACACAGATCTCGGTCGCGAAACCGGTCACGACGAGTTCCGTGGTGCCGAGGGCCCGGAGGGCGGCGTCCAGGTCGGTGTCGAGGAAGCTGTCGGCACTGGTCTTGGCGATGACCGTCTCGCCGTCCGCCGGGGCGAGCCGGGGCACGATCCGCCAGCCGTCGCTGCCGGGTTCCAGTCCGCCGCCGTGGTGCTGGACGGTGATGACGGGGACGCCGGCCGCCCGGGCGCGTTCGCGGAGGGCGGCGATGACGGCGATGGTCTCGTCGGCCCGGTGGGCGATGTCGGCGAGCGCGTTCTGCATGTCGATGACGAGGAGCGCCGGCGCGTGGGTCATGGGCCCACGCTACCGGCCCGCCGTCCCGCACCCAGGTTCACTCCCGCCCCGGCTCAGGTCATGCGTACGACGAGGTCGGCGCGGTCCCTTCCCCGCGCCACCACGCGGGCGTTGGCCTCGTCGGACTCGGCCACCCAGCGTTCGGCGCGGGCCGGCTCCTTGCCGAAGCGGACGTGCCGGGCGACGAGCCGGGGCACGCGGTCCCGGTCGTCGAGGTCCACGTACCAGGCCTCGTCGAGCAGCGGGCGGACGGCGGCCCAGGGGCCCTCGTCGTGGAGCAGGTAGTTGCCCTCGGTGATCACCAGGGGGACCTCGGGCGGGACAAGGATCGACCCGGCGACGGGTTCTTCGAGGGCGCGGTCGAAGGCGGGGGCGTAGACAGTGACGCCGGGTTCGGGCGCGCGGAGCCGGGCGAGCAGGGCGGTGAAACCGGCCGCGTCGAAGGTGTCCGGCGCGCCCTTGCGTCCGGCGCGGCCGAGCCGTTCGAGTTCGGCCTGGGCGAGGTGGAAGCCGTCCATGGGGACGAGGACGGCGAGCCCTTCGAGCCGGTCGGCCAGCCACCCGGCGAGCGTGGACTTCCCCGCGCCCGGCGGCCCGGCGATCCCGAGCACCCGCCGCCGCCCGCCGCCCGCGAGCACCCGGGCCCGCCCGGTGAGACGTTCCATGTCCCGCGCGTCCATGCCGGGCATTGTCGCACCGGGAGGCGCACCGGTGCCGGCGCCGCCGGAATCGGTGCCGGCACCGGTGCCGGCATCGGTGCCCGAGCCGACCGTGGCCGGTGGTCGGGCCCGCCCACCCCGTGCCATCGTGGTGTCATGACCATCGAAGTCCGCCCCGCCTCGGTCTTCGAGGACGTCCGTGCCGTCATCGGACCGAAGTCCCCCACGGCCAACGTCTGCTGGTGCCTGAGCTATCGGATCCCGTCCAAGGACAACCGTGAGCTCGTCGGACCGGCCCGGGGCGAGTTCGTCGCGGAGCTGTGCCGCGCCGAGCCCCCGCCGGGGGTGCTCGCGTACGACGGCGACGAGCCGGTCGGCTGGGCCGCCGTCGCACCGCGCGCGGACACGACCTTCGCGCGCAACCGCAAGATCCCGCACGTCGACGACCTGCCGGTCTGGTCGCTGTGGTGCGTCCGGGTACGGCCGGGCCACCGGAAACAGGGCATCTCGCACGCGCTGATCACCGGCGCGGTCGAGTTCGCCCGGGCACACGGCGCCCCGGCCGTCGAGGCGTATCCGCTCGACAACGGCGACGCCCGGGTCGATCTGACCATGGCGTACGCCGGGCTCCGGAAGAACTTCGAGCGCGCCGGGTTCGTCCACGTCGCCGACACCACCTCCGTGCTCGCGGGGCATCCCCGCGTCCTGATGCGTCTCGACCTGCGTCGCTGACGGCGGCCGACCCCCTCGCCGGAGGGTCGGTGCGCCCTCGTCCGTCATACGTATTACGTTGGAGTCATGACCTCCTCCGCCACCCCGGCCACTCCCCCGCCCCCGCTGCCCGCCCTCGCCCTCGTCACGCTCGTCGTCCGCGACTACGACGAGGCCGTCGACTTCTACACCCGCGCCCTCGGCTTCGAGCTGGTCGAGGACACCGACCGCGGCGACGGCAGCCGCTGGGTCGTCGTACGGCCCCGGGGCGCCGCACAGGGGACCGGGCTGCTGCTCGCCCGCGCCAAGAACGAGACGGAGGAGGCGGCCGTCGGCGCGCAGACCGGCGGCCGCGTGGGCTTCTTCCTCCACACCGACGACTTCGGCCGCGACCACGCCCGGATGACCGCCGCCGGGGTGCGCTTCCTGGAGGAGCCACGCCACGAGCCGTACGGCTCGGTCGCCGTCTTCGAGGACCTGTACGGCAACCGCTGGGACCTGCTCCAGCCCGCCGGAGCCTGACCGAAACTCCGTGGCCACGCCCCCCGCGCCCCGGTAACGTCCCCGCTCCACCCTCCGTACGAGAGAGAACGGGCGAAGCCATGAACAGCCGCCGCGCGACCACCACCCTCTGGCGCCCCACGGGCCCCGAGGAGCTGGAGCTCGTGCGCGGCCTCGAGTGGCGGGCGTGGCCGCCACGGCTGCCCGAGCAGCCGATCTTCTACCCGGTCCTCAACGAGGACTACGCGGTCCGGATCGCCCGGGACTGGAACGTGCCGCACAGCGGTGTCGGTTACGTGACCCGCTTCGAGGTCGACACGGAGTTCCTGGCCCGCTATCCGGTCCAGCAGGCCGGTGGCGAGACCATCCTGGAGCTGTGGGTGCCGGCCGAGGAGCTCGACGAGTTCAACGCGCACATCGTCGGCACGATCGAGGTCGTCCACGAGTTCCGCTGAGCGCCCGGGGAGACCTGGGCCTCAGGCCTCGCGCCCTCGAGAAGTGAGACGGGTCGCGAGGAACTCCTCGAAAGTCACGCGCCCCTCCGCCCGTCCCGGCGTCAGGTGCCCGCCCTGGCGGAAGCCGCGGTACGCCTTCCCCGCCAGCGGCACGTTCAGCAGGGCGCGGCGCCGGCCGCTCGCCCGCAGATAGGCGCGGGCCAGCTCGGGCAGCGTGCGGACCGCCGGACCGCCCAGGTCGGGGACGCGGCCTGCGGGTGCGCCGAGGGCCAGCTCGCAGAGCCGGTCGGCGACCTCGGAGACCTCGACCGGCTGGTCGCTGACGCCCGCCGGGAGCAGCATGACGGGCAGCTTCGCCGTGCCCTCCAGGACCTGGAGGACGAGGTCGTGGAACTGGGTCGCCCGCAGGATCGTCCAGCCGAGCCCCGACTCCTCGACGATCCGCTCGACGGCGAGCTTGGCCCGGTAGTAGCGGAGCGGCACGCGGTCCACGCCGACGATGGAGATGTAGACGAGGTGCCGCACCCCGGCCCGGCGGGCCGCCGCGACCAGGTTCCGGGCCGCCTGCTCGTCCCCGCCGCGCGGGGTGCTGGCGCAGTGCACGACGGTGTCCACGCCCGCGAGGGCCTCGTCGAGGCCGGGCCCGCCCTCGCGCAGGTCGACGGCGTACGGCTGGGAGCGCCGGCTGAGCACCCGCACCTCCTCGACCTGCTCGCCGCCCCGCTTCCCGTACGCGCGCAGCCGCTCGGTGACGAGCCGGCCGAGGGGGCCGGTGCCGCCGGTCACCAGGATCGTGGTCATCGCAGTCGCCTTCCTCTCGATGTCGATGCCTTGATGTCGATGTCGACATCCAGAGGACCGGCGCGGGCTCAGGAATGTGACAGGGCGGCGAACTGCCGCTCCGCGAAGACCAGCTTGTCGGGGTTCGTCACCATCCGCACCCCGACGACGGCACCGTCCCGCACCTCGAAGGACGCCACGGCGAGCAGCCGGCCCGCCGCGTGGGCCACCAGGGCGGGGGCACCGTTGGCCTCGGCGGCGAGCAGGCCGATGCCGGCCAGACCGTCGGAACGCCGCAGGACTCCGGCGAGGAAGCGCAGGACCTTCTCCCGGCCGAACACTGGCCGGAGGGCCGAGGTGACCTTGCCGCCGCCGTCGCTCCACCAGACGACGTCCTCGGCGAGGATCCGCTCCAGACCCGCGAGATCGCCTTCGCGGGCGGCCGCGACGAACGACTCGACGAGCGCGCCCCACCGTTCCTCCGACGGCGGTTCGAAGCGGGGCTCGTCCTCCGCCACCCGTCGCACCGCCCTCCGGTACAGCTGGCGGCAGTTGGCCTCGCCCAGGTCGAGGACCCCGGCGATCTCCCGGTGGCCGTAGCCGAACGCCTCGCGCAACACGTACACGGCCCGCTCGGTCGGCGTGAGCCGTTCGAGGAGGACGAGCAGCGCCGTCGACACGGAGTCGCGCGACTCGGCGGACTCCAGCGGGCCGAGCCCGCCCGGCTGTCCGTCCCGGCCCGTCCCGGTGAACACCGGCTCCGGCAGCCACGGCCCCGGATACTCCTCGCGCCGCGCACGGGCCGAGGTGAGCCGGGTGAGGCAGAGGTTGGTGACGACCTTGGCGAGCCAGGCCCCCGGACGCTCGATCGTCGCCCGGTCCGCCCCGCGCCACCGCAGATAGGCGTCCTGGACGACGTCCTCCGCCTCGTCGGCGGACCCCAGCATGCGGTAGGCGAGGCCGAACATCCGGCCCCGGTGGGAGAGGAATTCCTCGGCGGCGGCCTCGCCGTCGGAGGAGGGCAGCGCGGGTGACGTCACATCCCGAAGAATCCCACACCCACCGCAGGCCGCAGCAGGTCAGCCCCGCACAGGTCGGCCCAGCCGGGCGGCGAGCCGGGCGAGGGCCTCGGCGTCCGGGCTGCCGTCCGCCGCGCTGTACACGTGCACGACGAGACCCGACTCGCCGGGCGCGGCGGGCACGTGCAGGGTCTCGAAGTCGAGGGTGAGCAGCCCGGCCTCCGGGTGGCGGACCCGCTTGCGGCCGGCCGCGCACATGACGATCTCGCCGGTGGCCCAGATGGCGCGGAAGTCGGCGCTCCGCTCCGACAGTTCGGTGATCAGCGCGGCAATCCCGGCGTCGTCGGGCCAGCGCCCGGCGGCGACCCGCAGCTGACCGACGGCCTCGGCGGCCCGGTCCCGCCAGTCCGGCTGGACCTGCCGGGAGGCGGGGTCGAGAAACAGGAAGCGGGCGTTGTTGCCGTCCCGTCGCCGGGGGTCGTCGACGCCGCCGATCAGTTCGGCGCCGAGGGCGTTCCACGCCACCACGTCGAGCCGGTGGTCGGTCGCGAAGGCGGGCAGTCCGGCCATGCTGTCCAGGACCCGCCGCAGGAGCGGGCTGACCCGCGCCGCCGGGGCGGGCCCGCGCCGGTCGCAGGCGAGGGTGGTGAGGTGGGCACGCTCGGCCGTGTCCAGGCCGAGCGCCCGCGCCAGCGCGTCGACCACCTCGGGCGACGGCTGGGTGGCCCGACCCTGTTCCAGGCGTACGTAGTAGTCGACGCTGATCCCGGCGAGCTGGGCCAGCTCCTCCCGCCGCAGCCCGCGCACCCGGCGCCGTCCCCCGGGCGCGATCCCGACCCGCTCCGGCGCGACCCGCCCCCGCCGGGCCCGCAGGAAGCCCCCCAGGGCCCGTCCACGGTCGCCCGCCCCGTCCACCCCGTACACCGTCTCCATGGGAGCAAGTATGGGTGGCCCTGCCAGTACCAGGACTGCCGGTCCTGCGGTGGGACAGGGTTCTGGTTACGGGCGAACGCCCGCGAGAACGTGACGACATGCAGCAGAACGCGTCCAAGAACGTCCTCGTCGTCAGCGCCCACCCCGAGCCGCGCTCCCTCAACGCCGCCCTCACCGACTTCGCCGTCGACCACCTGCGGGCGGCCGGACGCCAGGTGCGGGTGTCCGACCTGTACGCGATGAAGTGGAAGGCCGGCGTCGACGCCGATGACTTCCCGGACCACCCGGCGGACGAACGTCTCGACGTGCTCGCCGGACAGGAGCGCGCCACCCTGGCGGGCCGGCTGACCGCCGACGTCGCCGCCGAGCAGGAGAAGCTGCTCTGGTCGGACGCGCTCGTCCTCCAGTTCCCGATGTGGTGGTTCTCCGTGCCCGCGATCCTCAAGGGCTGGATCGACCGGGTCTTCACCAACGGCTTCGCCTACGGCCCTTCCGTCCCCCCGCCGTACAGCGAGGGCGCCCTCGGCGGCCGCCGTGCCCTGCTCTCGACGACGGTCGGCGCACGGGAGACCGCCTTCTCCGACCGCGGCATCCACGGCGACCTCGAAAGCGTCCTCCACCCGCTGCAGCACGGGCTGCTGTGGTTCGCGGGCATCCAGCCGCTGGAGCCGTTCGCCGTGTACGGCACGGTCGACCTGCCCGAGGAGCGCTTCGCCGCCGCCAAGGAGGCCTACGCCCGCCGCCTCGACGCCCTCTTCACAGCCGCCCCCGTCCCGTACCGCTCCCTCACCGGCGGCGACTACGACCACGCCATGCGCCTGCTCCCCGGCCGGGAGGCACCGGGCACGCGCGGCCTCGACCTGCACCGTCGCTAGAGGTCGAGTTCGGCGCGGACCGTCTTGCCGACGGGGAGGCGGTCCAGGACCTGCCAACGGGAGGCGAGGGCGTCGACGAGGAGGAGGCCGCGGCCGGAGTCGGAGAGGGGGGTGGGCGGGCGGAGACCGGGGCGGTGTTCGGTGCGGGTGTCGGCGACGTCGATGCGGAGGTGGCGCTCCGGCTCGTACGCGAGGGTCAGCTCGAAGTCCCGGCCGGGGACGCGGCCGTGGGTGACGGCGTTCGCGGCGAGCTCGGCGACGATCTGGGCGACGGTGTCGGAGGTGGTGCTGCCGTGCGGGACGCCCCAGCGGTCGAGCTGGTGGAGCGAGAGCCGGCGGGCGAGGCGGGCGCCGCGCGGGGTCGAGCTGAAGCGCTGGGTGAACACACGTACGGTAACCGGCTCTTGGCGGGTCTGCGGGGAAGTCATGGGGCCAATGTGGCGGCGCCGGAGGCGGGTCCCCAGGTCAGAAACTCGTACGCTCCGTAAGCGTACGAGCTCGGAGGGTAGACAGTACTCGTCACCGCCCGTGAGCATTCGGGGTGGGAGGTGTACGTGATGACGACGGACGACAACGCGGAACCGGAGACCTCGGACAGCCTGAAGGCATTCGGGGAGGTGCTCAAGGCGTTCCGCAGGCGGGCGCGGCTCACCCAGGAGGAGTTCGCCCCGCAAGTGGGCTACTCGGTGGAGACGGTCTCCTCCGTGGAGCAGGGGCGCCGGTTCCCCTCGCCGAAGCTCGTGGACAAGTCGGAGGAGGTCCTCGACGCGTTCGGGGCGATCAAGGGGGCGGCGAAGCACCTGTCGCGGGAGCCGGGGCTCGCGAACTGGTTCCGGCGCTGGGCGGCGCTGGAGAAGAAGGCGCTGTGCCTGTACACGTACGAGAGTCGACTCGTACCGGGGCTGCTCCAGACCGAGGCGTACCAGCGCACGCTCTTCGAGGAGCAGTTGCCGCCAATGGGCGATGCCGAGATCCAGGAGAACCTCGACGCCCGTATGAAGCGGACCAAGTTGCTCACCGAGCGGCCCAACACCGCGTACAGCTTCATCATCGAGGAGCATGTGCTGCGCAGGGAAACGGGCGGGCCGGAGGTGCACCGAGCGCAGATCGAGCACATCCTGTGGATGTCCGAGCAGCGCAACATCGAGATCCAGGTGATGGAGCAGAGTCGCACCCATCACGCTGGGCTCGCCGGTCCCATGCAGTTACTGGAGACACCCGAGAACCGCTGGTACGCGTATATCGAGGGTCAGCGGGCCGGGCTGCTCATCTCCGAGGCGAAAGACGTCGGCATCCTCCAAATGCGGTATGCCAGGATGCGGTCACAGGCTCTTACCCTGGAAGACTCCCAGAGCCTGTTGCGGCAGATGCGAGGAGCTACATGAGCACCACAGACCTGGCCTGGTTCAAGAGCAGCTACAGCAGCAGCGGTGACGGCGACTGCGTCGAAGTCGCCCTCTCCTGGCACAAGTCGACGTACAGCGGCGGTTCCGGCGACGACTGCGTCGAGGTCGCCGCCTGCCCCACCACCGTCCACGTCCGTGACTCCAAGCGGCCCGAGGACGCCCAGCTCGCCCTCGCGCCCGCCGCCTGGGGTGCGTTCGTGGCCGGGTGCGAGCGGCTGTAATGGCCTATCTGGACGACCTGTTCTCCCTCTCCGGCCGCACCGCCCTCGTCACCGGCGGCAGTTCCGGGATCGGCAAGGGCATCGCCCGCGCCCTCGCGCGGGCCGGGGCGTCCGTCGTGATCGTCGCGCGGCGGGAGGCGGAGCTGAAGACCGCCGTCGACGAGTTGACCGAGCTCGGCGCGACCGCCGCCTGGGTGAGCGGTGACCTCGGCTCCCGTGACGGGGTGCGGGCAGCGGCCGAGGAGGCCGTCACCGTGCTCGGCGGGGAGCCGGACATCCTCGTCAACTCCGCCGGGATCAACCTGCGTCCGCCGCTCTCCGAGCTCGGTGACGACGTCTGGGACCGGACGATGGCCGTGAACCTGGAGGCGCCGTTCCTGCTCGGGCAGCGCTTCGGGCCCGGCATGGCCGAGCGGGGCTTCGGGCGCATCATCCACGTCACCTCCCAGCAGGCGCACCGGGCGTTCGTGCAGTCCGGTGCGTACGGGGTGTCCAAGGGCGCCCTGGAGTCCCTCGCCCGTTCGCAGGCGGAGGCGTGGTCGCCGTACGGGGTCACCGTGAACACCCTCGTTCCGGGCTTCGTGATGACCCCGCTCAACGTGCGGCTCTCCTCCGACCCCGTGAAGGTCGCGGAGCTCGCCGCCCGCACGATGGTCGGGCGCAACGGCCTCGCAGAGGACTTCGAGGGGGCGGCCGTCTTCCTGGCGAGCCGGGCCTCCGCGTACGTCACGGGGCAGGCGATCTTCGTGGACGGCGGCCTGTCCGTCCACTGAGGGCGCCCGCTAGGGCCGCGGTTCCTCCTCGCCTTGCGGGAGCGCCGCGGCCAGCCGGGCCCTGAGCTCGGCGTTCTCGGCCTCCAGGGCGTGGATCCGCTTCCGGGCGAAGTAGAGCTCGACCACGGCGTCCTGGAACTCGCCGACCAGCTCTTCGGGGGTGAGCTGCACCATCGTTTCTCCTCCCTCCCCTAGACCAGGGCAATCCGGCGGGGCGTGCCGCCGCTCTCGCGCCACCACAGGTCGCCGTCCTGGGAGTAGAGGACGCCGCCGCCGGTGGCGGAGACGGTCCCGGTGGGCGGTGTCGTGACGTTCCCGATCTCGACGGTGCCCTCCACGAGGAGACCCGGCTTGTCCGTGCGCTGCACGATGTGGACCTGGGCGCGCGGGTTGGCGCCGCGGTCGATGCCGATGCCGATGAGGCCGTTGCCCTCGACGGTGAGGTCCTCGCGGCCGGCGTTGTTGCGCAGGACGAGCAGGGCGCCGGTGGTCGGGCCCTGGGTCGCCGTGAGGAAGATGCCCTGGGAGGCGGTGCCCGCGGTCTGCAGGTCGATGGAGAGGGCGGAGGCGCCGGCGTCGGAGCCGTCGGCGTAACCGACGTGGGCGATCTTGAGGGTGCCGCGGTCGGTGCGCTCCGTGCCCCGCAGGTACATGGCCGAGGTCATGGGGTTCTTGGAGACGACGTTGAGGGCGGAGCCGGCGCCCTCGGTCGCCTCCAGGACGACGGTCGCCGCGTTGCCGGTGGTGTTGGTCGACTTGACGTACAGGCCCTCGCCGGGCGCTGCCGCGTAGTACCGCGGGGCGGTCACCTGGCCCTGCGCGACGACCGGACCGGTGAAGGTGGTGGTCTCCCCCGCCGCCTCGGCCTCGGTCGCCGTCCCTCCGACGGCGACGGTCACGGCTCCCGCCGTGAATCCCCCCATGAACAGCCTTCTCGTGACGGCCATGCGCCCCTCCCCTTGATCGTTCGACCTCATGGGCCGGTCATTGTGCCAGGGCAGGTCCACGACATGTCTTGATCGTTTTCATGATGGCCGAATGGAATCGTACCGTCCGGTTTCGGCCGCAACGCTGGCCAATTGATGCCTGGTACAGGCACTTCCCGCATGCAACCGTTCATGATCCGTCCATGCGGCCCGTCCGCTTCCTCTGCCTGTGCAGGTGATGACATGACGTTGAAGGTCTTGCTCGCGAACGCCCCCAACCCCACCGAGAACAGGAACGCGTCCAACTACGCCTGTTATCCGCACATCGGGATCGTCCAGCTCGCCACCGCCACGCGCGACGCACTGGGCGACCGGGTCGACATCCGGGTCGTCGACGGCGGCATCAGCAATACCGAGACCGTGCGGCAGGCCGTCCGGGACTTCGCCCCGGACGTGGTGGGGATCAGCGCGCTGACCCCGACCTATTCGGAGGCCCTGAAGATCGCCGAAACCGCCAAGGCCTGCGGCGCGAAGGTCGTCCTCGGCGACGATCACGCGATCTTCTTTCCCGAGATGATCCTGCGCAACAGGCCGCAGATCGACTATGTGATAGCCAACGACGGGGGCGAGATACCGTTCGTCCAACTGGTCCGCGCCCTGGTCGAAGGCACCGACGTGTCGGAGGTGTCCTCGCTCGCCTACCGCAAGGACGGCCGGATCCAGCTCAATCCGGCACCGAAATACGCGCTTTCCCTGCGCAACACCATTCCGGACCTTTCCTTCATCGACGACGTTCTCGACGTCTATGCCGACAACTACCGCGAGCAGTTCGGCCATCTCCACGGCCACACCGTGCGGCCCGTGACGGTGAACAACGCGCGCGGCTGCGAGAACGGCCACAAGCGCTGCACCTACTGCTCCATCGCCGACCTGACGGTCAACACCGGTGATCCGCGCGGATTCTGGCAGGCGATCGACCAGTACAACCGCGAGCACGGAATCAACCTCTTCTTCGAGGTCTACGACAGCTTCACCGCCAGCCCCCGCTATGTGGACGCCCTCATCGACGCCATGCCGCCGCACCTGAAGCGCCGTATCGACCACGGCGAACTCCAGGTCATGGTCTACGCCCGCGCCCTCGGACTGACCAAGCGCAACAACGTCGACAAGCTCCGGCGCCTCGGCGTCACCCGCGCCAACATCGGCCTGGACGCCGCCGACCCCGAAATGCTGGAGGCGCAGCGGAAGAACAAGACGACGGGCGAGACCAACCTCGAGGCGATCCGCATGCTGAACAAGGCGGGGATCTCGGTCCACGCCTCGTACATCGCCGGCGCCCCCGGAGAGCGGCCGGAGACGCTGGACCGCACCATCGCCGGCATCCGGCAGATGCTGGGCGAGGTCGAGCTCTCCTCGGTCGAGTTCTCGCGCTTCATCCCGTTGCCGAACAGCCCGGCGTGGGATCTCCTGGTCGACTACGAGCGGCCGAATTTCTTCAAGAGCAGTGAGGAGATCGACAGCTATCTGGCCGCGCTCGGAATCTCCGTGACGCGTGAGGACCGGGAGGAGATGTTCGCCAGGTTCGGTGATCAGGATCTGCTCGACATCGACGAGCTGGGTGCGTTCTGGGCGGACAACTTCACCCACATCAGCGAGAAGTACGCCCTGGAACGCATCGGAGAGGTGGACGAGATGGTGAGCGCGCACAACGTGCGCACGGGTAACAACGTCGGTTAGCGGCGAACCCCTTCGGGGGGTTCGAGGAGGAAGGTGCCGGAATGCTGGGAGTGGAGAACCTGTTCACCTACGCCCTGGGTGCTCTGCTGATCATTCTGCTGCCGGGGCCGAGTTCCCTCTTCACCCTTTCGGTCGCCGCGCGGCTCGGGGTGAGGGCCGGATACCGTGCCGCCGCCGGGGTGTTCCTGGGCGAGACGCTGCTCATGACGGCGACGGCGGCCGGACTCGCTTCCCTGCTCCAGACCAACGCGCTGCTGTTCGCCATCGTGAAGTACGCCGGGGCCGGCTATCTCACCTGGATCGCCGTGGGCATGATCCGGGCGGCCTGGGCGATGTGGCGCCGTCGGCAGGAGAAGAGCGAGGCGGACGACGCGGAGCCGTCGCCGTCTCCCGGTCGGCTGTTCCGGCGCTCACTGCTGATCACCGTCCTCAACCCGAAGGCGATCCTGTTCTTCATCTCGTTCTTCGTGCAGTTCGTCGACCCCGACTACGCCCACCCGGGCCTGTCGTTCGTGCTGCTCGCCCTCGTCTACCAGGTCATCAGCGTCGCGTACGTGACCGCGCTGATCCTCGGCGGCACCTATCTCGCCGCGCAGTTCCGCCGCCGCAGGAAGCTGTCGGCCGGGCTGACGACGGGGGCGGGAGCGCTCTTCCTCGGTTTCGCGGCGAAGCTGGCCACGACGAGCAACTGAGCGACGGGCAAGGGACAGGGCCCCGGCGGAAACCGCCGGGGCCCTGTCGTACTGCTCCAGATCGGACGACCGATCGAAACGACCGATCAGACCAGGTCGAACCGGTCCAGGTCCATGACCTTGCTCCAGGCCGCGACGAAGTCCTTCGCGAACTTCTCCTTCGCGTCGTCCGAGGCGTACACCTCGGCGAGCGCGCGCAGCTCGGAGTTCGAGCCGAAGACCAGGTCGGCGCGGGTGCCCGTCCACTTGACCTCGCCGGTGGCCGCGTCGCGGCCCTCGAACGTGGTCTGGTCGGCGGAGGTGGACTTCCAGGTCGTGCCGAGGTCGAGCAGGTTGACGAAGAAGTCGTTCGTCAGCTTGCCCGGCGTCTCGGTGAACACGCCGAGCGCCGTCTGCGGCTGGGTCACGCCCAGGGCGCGCAGGCCGCCGACGAGGACCGTGGTCTCCGGGGCGGAGAGGGTCAGCAGGTTCGCCTTGTCGAGCAGCAGGTACTCGGCGGGGAGGCGCTGGCCCTTGCCCACGTAGTTGCGGAAGCCGTCCGCGGCCGGCTCCAGGGCGGCGAAGGACTCGACGTCCGTCTGCTCCTGGGAGGCGTCCACGCGGCCGGCCGAGAACGGGACCTCGATGTCGAGGCCGGCGTCCTTGGCGGCCTTCTCGACGGCCGCGTTGCCCGCGAGGACGACGAGGTCGGCGAGGGAGACCCGCTTGCCGCCGGTCTGGGCGGAGTTGAAGGACTCCTGAATGCCCTCCAGGACGCGCAGCACCTGGGCGAGCTCGTCCGGGTTGTTGACCTCCCAGTTGCGCTGCGGCTCCAGACGGATGCGGCCGCCGTTGGCGCCGCCCCGCTTGTCGCTGCCGCGGAAGGAGGAGGCGGCGGCCCAGGCGGCGGAGACCAGCTGGGTGACCGTGAGGTCCGAGCCGAGGATCCGCTCCTTGAGGGAGGCGATGTCGGCGGCGTCGACCAGCTCGTGGGTGCGGGCCGGCAGCGGGTCCTGCCACAGGAGGACCTCGGAGGGGACCTCCGGGCCGAGGTAGCGGACGACCGGACCGAGGTCACGGTGGGTCAGCTTGTACCAGGCGCGGGCGAAGGCGTCCTCGAACAGCTCCGGGTTCTCGTAGAAGCGGCGCGAGATCTGCTCGTAGACCGGGTCGAAGCGCAGCGACAGGTCGGTGGTGAGCATGGTCGGGCGGTACTTCTTCTCCGCGTCGTACGCGTCCGGGATGATCTCCGGGGCGTCCTTGGCGACCCACTGGTGGGCGCCGGCCGGGCTCTTGGTGAGCTCGTAGTCGTACTCGAAGAGGTGCTTGAAGAAGTCGTGGCCCCACTTGGCCGGGGTGGTGGTCCAGGTGACCTCGAGGCCAGAGGTGATCGCGTCGGCGCCCTTGCCGGTGCCGTACGAGTTCTTCCAGCCGAGGCCCTGCTGCTCCAGCGGGGCGGCCTCGGGGTCGGCGCCGACGTTGTCCGCCGGGCCGGCGCCGTGGGCCTTGCCGAAGGTGTGGCCACCGGCGATGAGGGCGACGGTCTCCTCGTCGTTCATCGCCATCCGGCGGAAGGTCTCACGGATGTCGCGGGCCGCGGCGATCGGGTCCGGGTTGCCGTTGGGGCCCTCGGGGTTGACGTAGATGAGGCCCATCTGCACGGCGCCGAGCGGGCTCTCCAGCTCGCGGTCGCCGCTGTAGCGCTCGTCGCCGCCGAGCCAGGTGCTCTCGGGGCCCCAGTAGACGTCCTCCTCGGCCTCCCAGACGTCCGCGCGGCCGCCGGCGAAGCCGAAGGTCTTGAAGCCCATCGTCTCCAGGGCGACGTTGCCGGTGAGGATCATGAGGTCGGCCCAGGAGATGCTCTGGCCGTACTTCTTCTTGACCGGCCACAGCAGACGGCGGGCCTTGTCGAGGTTGCCGTTGTCCGGCCAGCTGTTCAGCGGGGCGAAGCGCTGCTGGCCGGCGCCGGCGCCGCCACGGCCGTCGCTGATGCGGTAGGTGCCGGCGCTGTGCCAGGCCATGCGGATCATGAGCGGGCCGTAGTGGCCGAAGTCGGCCGGCCACCAGTCCTGCGAGGTGGTGAGCACCTCGGCGATGTCCCGCTTCACGGCCGCGAGGTCGAGGGCCTTGAAGGCCTCCGCGTAGTCGAAGTCCTCACCGAGGGGGTTCGCCACGGCGGGGTTCTTGGCGAGGATCTTCAGGTTGAGCCGCTCCGGCCACCACTGGCGGTTGCCGCCGCCCTGGGTGGGGTGCGGGGCGCGGTCGTGTGCGACCGGGCAGCCGCCGACCCCCTTCGCCGCCTCGTCTTCGGTGACCAGCGGATCGTGATTCTGCTCAGACATCGGGTCTTCCTTCCGAACCATTCGGATCGCGAGCTCGGGTACTGACTGCCGAGGCGTCGGTGTGGGTATCGGTGTGGCCGGTGCACACCCTCTTGGCTACTACTGGAGTAGATCCTATGGTGGACTCAGTCCAAGTCAATACGACGGTCAGACCGACACGCGCTCTTCATGGCCGATTCGTTCTGATGTCGCGGTGCAAGGCTGGGTGACCATGAGCAACCTGCTGGAACGGCTTCGCCGACGCGGCTGGCGGATGACCGCCCAGCGCCGCGTGGTCGCCGAGGTCCTCGACGGCGAGCACATCCACCTGACGGCCGACGAGGTGCTGGCCCGCGCGGCGGCGCGGCTGCCGGAGATCTCCCGCGCGACCGTCTACAACACGCTGGGCGAGCTCGTCTCGCTGGGCGAGGTGATCGAGGTCTCCAGCGTGGGCCGCGCCAAGCGCTACGACCCGAACGCCCACAGCGCCCATCAGCACCTGGTCTGCGCGGGCTGCGGAACGGTCCGCGACGTCCACCCGGCGGGCGACCCGCTGGTCGGTCTGCCGGACGCGGAGCGCTTCGGTTTCACGGTGACGGGCGTGGAGATCACGTACCGGGGACTGTGCCCGGTGTGCGGGGCGGCCGAGGACCCTGCGGCGGAGGATCCCGGAAACGACTGAGCCGGCCCGCGCGATGACGCGCGGGCCGGCTCAGGGGGACGGATGCGGTGCCCCGGGGCTCAGCTCTCGTCCGGCTCCAGCCGCAGCGAGATCGAGTTGATGCAGTAGCGCTGGTCCGTCGGGGTCGGATAGCCCTCGCCCTCGAAGACATGGCCCAGGTGGGACCCGCAGCGGGCGCAGCGCACCTCGGTGCGGATCATGCCGTGGGAGGTGTCGGCGACCAGTTCGACCGCGTCGCTGTCCTTCGGGTCGTAGAAGGACGGCCAGCCGCAGTGCGACTCGAACTTCTCGTTCGACGTGAAGAGCTCCGCTCCACAGGCACGGCAGGAGTAGACGCCCTTGGTCTTGGTGTCCGTGTACTCACCGCGGAAGGCGGGCTCGGTGCCGGCCAGCCGGAGCACCTGATACTCCGACGGGGTCAGCTCGGCCTGCCATTCCTCGTCGGTCTTCTCGACCTCGTACGCCATGAGCTCGCTCCCTGCTTCCCTACTACGCAAGCCGGCCAAGCCGGCCGAGCCGGTCCAGGATCTTCGGGCCCAGGTCGGTGACGTCGCCCGCGCCCATGGTCAGAACCATGTCGCCGGGCTTGGTCATTCCCGCGATGACCTCGGGGACCGTGTCCTTGTCGTGGACGGCCGTGACATCGGCGCCCGCGGCGCGCGCCGCGGCGATGATCAGCTCGCTGGTGACGCCCGGGATCGGGTCCTCGCGGGCCGGGTAGATGTCCAGGACCACGGAGGCGTCGGCGAGCGCGAGGGCCTCGCCCATCTCCCGGCCCAGCTCCTGGGTGCGGGAGAAGAGGTGCGGCTGGAAGACGACGAGGAGGCGGGCGCCCCCGGCGGCGCCGCGCATGGCCTCCAGGTCGGCGGTCATCTCGGTGGGGTGGTGCGCGTACGAGTCGATGACCTGGACGTCCGCGGCCTCGCCCTTCAGCTGCAGGCGGCGGCCGACGCCGGTGTAGGCGGTCAGCGCCTGGGCCAGCTCGGCCGGGTCGATGCCGACGCGGGAGCCGGCGGCGAGGGCGGCGGCGGCGTTGTGGGCGTAGTGGCGGCCGGGCACGGAGACGGTGAAGGTGTGCTCGACGCCGTCCATGACCACGGTGACCTCGCTGGTCATCCCCTTGGGCGTGATCTTCCGGATCCACACGTCGCTGGTCTCGTGCTCGCCCACGGTGACCACGGACAGGTCGGGCCGTCCCGAGACCCGGCCCCCCAGCTCGCGGGCGCCGGCGTGCTCGCCGACGACGAGGGTGCCGCCGGGGCGGATCTTGGCGGCGAAGGCCTCGAAGGACTCGTAGATCTCGTCCATCGACGCGTAGTTCGCGTGGTGGTCCAGCTCGACGTTGAGGACGATGGCGACCTCGGGGTCGTACTTCTGGAAGCTGCGGTCGCTCTCGTCCGCCTCGGCCACGAAGACCTCGCCCTCGCCGTGCCGCGCGTTGGTGCCGGGGCCGGCGAGGTCGCCGCCGATGGCGTACGAGGGGTCGAGACCGAGCTCGGTGAGGGCCACGGCCAGCATGGAGGTGGTCGTGGTCTTGCCGTGGGTGCCGGCGACGGCGATCGCGCTGAGGCCGTCCATGAGGGAGGCGAGCGCGTCGGAGCGGTGGACGACCGGGATGCCGAGCTCGGCGGCGCGGGCCAGCTCGGGGTTGTCGGCGCGGATGGCGCTGGAGACGACGACGGCGGTGGCGTCGTCGGCGAGGTGCTCGGCGGCGTGGCCGATGTGCACGGTGGCGCCCAGGGCGCGCAGGGACGCGGCGGTCGCCGACTCCCTGACGTCACTGCCGGCGACCTTGGCGCCGCGCTGGGCGAGGATCTTCGCGATGCCCGACATTCCGGCACCGCCGATGCCGATGAAGTGCGGCCGTTCCATGGCGGCAGGGATGGCGGGTGCCATGCGGTTCTCTCCCCGGGAGTGCGTGCGGATGTCGAGGTCCCAGCCTAGTGGCTGGCGCCGGGGGCCCCGGGCGGCTCGCCCTCGGGCCGCGGCGCCGGGGCCCCGGGCGGCCCGGACTCGGGCCCGCCCGGGGCCCCGGCGAGGGCCGGCTACTCCTCGTTGTGCGCGAACAGCTTCAGGACCGGGACGCCGACCTTGTGGCGGGCCCGGGACGCCCAGTCGCGGTGGAAGAACTCCTCCACGTAGTGCGGGGCGGTCAGCACGATCACCTCGTCGGCGTTCACCTCGTCGACCACGGACTTCATCTTGTCCAGGGGGTGGTCCTCGACCACCTGTCCGACCGCCTCGCAGCCCGCGTCTCTCAGTGCCTGGAGGGAGTGCTCCAGGGCCTGCTCGGCGAGCGGCCGTGCCGCCTTGCCCTCCGGCTCCTCGCCCTCGCGGGCCGCTTCCTTCAGTTCGCCCATGGCGACGTCGTCGATGGCGCGCAGCAGTACATCGGCCTGGTCACCGCGCGGCTGCATCAGCACGACGAACGACACGCCCTCGTCGCCGTGCAGGGTGGTGACGAAATCCACGTCGACGGACGTCAGGGGCTTCTCGATCATCAGAACGCTTGTGAACACCTCAGGAGCCCTTCTGCGGAAACCATCCTTCCCCGTGCCCGCACGGGGATTGCGAGAGTAAGTGTGCCCAGCCGACGCTAAGCGGAACGACAAATTCCGCCGATTGTCAGATCCGACGGTAGCGGGTGAAGAGGAAGCCGTCCTGCTCCAGCACGGACGCCACGGCGAAGCGTTTCGGAACGTCCACGGAGGGGCCTCCGGCGATCCGCTGGGCACCCCCCGCGGTCATGGTCGGCGAGACCGTCAGACACAGCTCGTCGAGCACCCCCGCGGCCACGAACTGGCCGAGCAGACGGGGTCCGCCCTCGGTCAGCTGGCGCCGCAGACCGCGCTCCGCGAGCGCCGCCACGGCCCGCTCCGGCTCGACCCCGGGACCGTCGCCGGCGATCATCACCTCCGCGCCCGCCCGCTCGGCCTCCGCCCGCCGCTCCGGGGAGGACGCGGCTCCGGTGAGGACGAGGGTCGGCACCAGCGGCTCGGTGAAAAGCGGAAGGGAGAAATCCAGGTCCAGTGAGGCCGTCACGACGGCGATCACCGGCGCCGGACCCTGCCCGGCCGCCGCCCGGCGGGCCGCGAAGGCCTCCCGCGCCCGCGCCGGGCGGTAGCCCTCCAGGCGTACGGTCTCGGCGCCGACGACGACCACGTCGGCCAGGGCCCGCAGGGTCCCGAAGATCCGCATGTCGGCCTCGGAGGACAGCGGCTGGGACCGGCCGTCGTGCTGACCGGCCCCGTCGAGCGAGGAGACCATGTTGGCGCGCAGCCAGGGGCCGAAGGCGGCCTCCGCCGGATACGCGTAGGCGTCGGCGAGCTCGTCGAGGGACCACTCCCGGTCCGAGGCGGCCGAGCCTGGGGTGTGGGAGGCGGCCGTGGTGTCGGGGGCGGCCGTGGTGTCGGGGGCGGCCGAGGCCGGTGCGTGGGGGGCGGCCGTGCCGTGGGGGGCCGGGGGGCCGGCGGCTGTCATGTCCGTCACAGGGAACAGGCGTCGCATCCCCGCAGTCTGACATGGCGCTTACAGTGGGGAACTGTGTCGACCCGTGCCATAACCGAAGCGGCTTCCACCGAAGCGGCCCCGCTCTCGCTCTGCTCGCGCGAGCCCCACGTCCCCGCCGACCGTCTCGTCGCGGAGATGGTGCCGCCGCCCCGGTTCGACTCCGTGCGCTTCGACACGTACATCCCGGACCCCCACCAGCCGAGCCAGATCGACGCCGTCAAGATCCTCAGCGGCTTCGCCGAGGGCCTCGGCGGCGCCCACGCCTCCGGCGCCGGCCGGCGCCGCTGGTTCTCCAGGGCCCCGAAGAAGGCCGCGGTGCCGGCCGGCCCCCGCGGGGTCTACCTCGACGGCGGCTACGGCGTCGGCAAGACCCACCTGCTGGCCTCCCTGTGGCACGCCACCCCGGCCGAGCCCGCGCTCAAGGCCTTCGGCACCTTCGTGGAGCTGACCAACCTGGTGGGCGCCCTCGGCTTCCAGCAGACCGTGCAGACCCTCAGCGGGCACCGGCTCCTGTGCATCGACGAGTTCGAGCTGGACGACCCGGGCGACACGGTCCTGGTCTCCACCCTGCTCGGCAAGCTGGTCGACGCGGGCGTGGCGCTCGCCGCCACCTCCAACACCCTGCCCGGCAAGCTCGGCGAGGGCCGGTTCGCCGCCGCCGACTTCCTGCGCGAGATCCAGGGCCTGTCGGCGCACTTCCGGCCGCTGCGGATCGACGGCGAGGACTACCGCCACCGCGGCCTGCCGGAGGCCCCGGCGCCGTACGCCGACGAGGTCGTCGCCAAGGCCGCGTACGCCACGCCCGGCGCCTCGCTCGACGACTTCCCGCACCTGCTCGAACACCTGGCCAGGGTGCACCCGAGCCGGTACGGCGCGCTGACCGACGACCTGACGGCGGTCTGCCTCACCGATGTGCGGCCGGTCCCCGACCAGTCGACCGCGCTGCGGCTCGTCGTCCTCGCCGACCGGCTCTACGACCGCGAGATCCCGGTGCTCGCCTCCGGGATGCCCTTCGACAAGCTGTTCAGCGACGAGATGCTGAACGGCGGGTACAAGAAGAAGTACTTCCGGGCGATCTCGCGGCTCACCGCGCTCGCGCGCGACGCGAAGGGACTCGTGGCGCAGTAGCTTGGGGGCCATACCCGATCGAAAGGGATCCACCATGGCCGCTACGCGTACCGCCCGCAACGTCTGGGAGGGCGACCTGTTCAAGGGGTCGGGCACCGTGTCGCTCGACTCCTCCGGCATCGGCTCGTACCCGGTGTCCTGGCCGGCCCGCACCGAGGAGCCGAACGGGGTGACCAGCCCCGAGGAGCTGATCGCCGCCGCGCACTCCTCCTGCTACAACATGGCGTTCTCCAACGTCCTCGCGAAGAACGACACCCCGCCGACCCGCCTGGAGACCACGGCCGAGGTCACCTTCGTGCCCGGCAAGGGCATCACCGGCAGCCACCTCACCGTGCGCGGGACGGTGCCGGGACTGGACGCGGAGGAGTTCCGGCGGCTGGCCCAGGAGGGCGAGAAGAACTGCCCGGTGAGCCAGGCGCTGGCGGGGACGACGATCACGCTCGACGCCGAGCTCGTCTGATCCTCCGTAACCGAGGCAACGCGTGTCCCGCATGTTCACGTGTCACCACCTTGCGTGATACACACATGCGGGTCACACGCGTCACACCCGTAGATCAGTCCTGTCCGCCAGCAGGAAGTGGGTTGCTGCCTCATGTCCGCAACACGACGTCAGATCCTCGCCCGCACCGGCGCGTCCGTCGCCGGCATCGCCTTCACCGGCGCCGTCTCCGAACTCTTCGCCGGCAGCGCGGCTGCCTCCCCCCTCGGCGCCGGCGCCGGGTACGGCCCGCTGCTCCCCGACCCGGACGGTCTGCTCGACCTCCCGGCCGGCTTCTCCTACAAGGTCCTCTCCCGGCAGGGCGACCGGCTGCGCTCCGGCGAGGGCTCCGTCCCCAGCAACCACGACGGCATGGGCGCCTTCGCGGGCCGCCGCGGCCGGATCCACCTCGTACGGAACCACGAGAACCGGGTCACCGGGAGGATAGGGGTCCCGACCGTCGACGGGCTCACGTACGACCCGGCGGCCAAGGGCGGCTGCACCGTCCTCACCCTCGACGGACGGAACAACGTCCTGGACGAGCGGGTCGGCGTCGCCGGCACCGCCGTCAACTGCGCGGGCGGGCCGACCCCCTGGCGCACCTGGCTCACCTGTGAGGAGACCGAGGACAAGGCGGGCACGAACGGCTACACCAAGGACCACGGCTTCGTCTTCGAGGTCGACGGGGCCGATCCGCTCCGCACGGGCGCGGTGCCGCTGACCGCGATGGGCCGCTTCCAGCACGAGGCGGTCGCCGTCGACCCGCGCAGCGGGATCGTGTACGAGACGGAGGACGCCTTCCAGCATCCGTTCGGGCTGTTCTACCGCTTCCTGCCGAACAAGCCGCTCGGCGGCACCGGTTCGCTGCGCGCGGGCGGCGCCCTGGAGGCGATGCGGGTGCCGGGCGTGCCGGACCTGTCGGTGGTCCAGGAGACGGGCGCGTGCTTCGAGGGCGTGGAGTGGGTGCCGGTGCCGGACCCGATGGCCACGCAGACGCCCATCAGACTCCAGGACTTCGGCCCGAAGGGAATCACCCACGCCCAGAAGCTGGAGGGCTGCTACTGGGGCGGGCGCGGGGACGGCCCGGGGGCCGTGTACTTCGTGTCGTCGTTCGCGCGCACCAAGGACGGCTCCGGGGCGACCCACTTCGGGCAGGTGTGGAAGTACGAGCCGCACCGGCGCCGGCTCACCCTCGTCGTGGTCTTCGGCCCGAGCACCGACATCCAGCTGCCCGGCGAGTCGCCGGACAACATCTGTCTGGCGCCGACCGGCGGCCTGATGGTCTGCGAGGACGGCGACGGCGGGCAGCACGTCTACGGCGTCAACCGGAAGGGCGAGGTGTACGCGGTGGCGCGCGGCGCGCAGAACATCGGCACCCCGGAGGCCCCGGAGTGGGGCGAGTTCGCGGGCGTGACGTTCTCGCCGGACGGTTCGACGATGTACGTCAACTGCTACACGCCGGGGACGACCTTCGCGGTGACGGGCCCGTGGCGCTGATCGGCCCGGACGGAGCGGGGCGCCGAGCCCGGTGCGGGCCCTGGTGCCGCCCCCGGTGCTGATCAGCCCAGCGTCTCGTAGCGCACCCCCGTGAGGGTCTCGGACAGCTCCCACAGGCGGCGGCCGGTCTCCGGATCGGCCGCCGTCGGTGCGAGCGCCACCCGCGTCGGGGCGCCGCGCAGTTCACCGCGCCCGTCCGGCCCGATGAAGGCGCCGCCCTCGGCGTCCGGGGCGGTCGCCGCGTAGAGCTGGGGCAGCGCGCCGGTCCTCGGAGCCTGGGCGAGCAGCGGGCCGAGGACGCGGCCGAAGACCAGCCGGACGAGGGCGACGGGGGTCTCGTTCTGGAGGTTGGTGGCGGTGTAGCCGGGGTGCGCGAGGAGGCTGCGCACGGGGCTGCCGGCGGCGGTCAGACGCCGGTGGAGCTCGTGGCCGAAGACGGCGTTGGCCAGCTTGGACCGGTTGTAGGCACCCATCGGCGAGTAGCGGGGGGTGCCCTGGGCGCCGTCGCCGTTCTCCAGGGCGTCGAAGTCGATCCGGCCCTTGCGGTGCTGGACCGAGCTGACGGTGACGACCCGGGCGTCGCGGCCGGCCGACAGGCGGTCGAGGAGGAGCCCGGTGAGGGCGAAGTGGCCGAGGTGGTTGACGGCGAACTGGAGTTCGTGGCCCTGCGCGCTGAGGGTGCGGGGCGGGGCCATCACACCCGCGTTGTTGACGAGCACGTCGATGCGCTCGTGGTCGGCGCGCAGCTTCCCGGCGAAGTCCCGTACGGAGTCGAGGTCGGCCAGGTCGAGCCGCCGCACGTCGAGGCGGGCGCCGGGCACCTCGCGGGCTATGCCCAGGGCCGCCTCCCTTCCCCTGCGCTCGTCGCGGACGGCGAGGACGACGTGTCCGCCGCGGCGGGCGAGTTCGCGGGTGGTGGCGAGGCCGAGGCCGCTGTTGGCGCCGGTGACGACGAGGACGCGGCCGGCGAGGTCGGGGATGCGGTCGGCGTTCCAGTGTGAGGATCGGGTCATGCGTCACACGCTGCCGCTCGTGTCACTCGGTGTCAAGAGCTTCTCCGAGTGACACGGGCGGGCTAGGATCGGCCCATGACGACCGACGCCACCACCCCCGCCGTCAGCCTGGCCGAGCGCAAGCGCCTGCTGGTCGCGACCGAGCTCACCGAGTCGGCGCTCCAGCTGCTGGCCCTGAAGGGCTTCGACGCGGTCACGGTGGACGAGATCGCGACCGACGCCGGGGTGTCGAAGCGGACCTTCTTCCGCTACTTCGCCTCCAAGGAGGACGTGGTCGTGCAGTTCCTGTCGGGCATGGGGGCCGACATCCACGCCGCCCTCGCCGGGCGCCCGGCCGACGAGCCGCCGTCCGCGTCCCTGCGGCACGCCGTCGCCGTACCGCTCGCCGCCTGCACCGACCGCCACGCCGACCACGCGGCCCGCGCCCTGCGCGTGGTCCAGCTGATCCTCCGTACGCCCGCGCTCCTCGCCCGCTTCCTGGAGCGGCAGGCCGACTGGCGCGAGACGCTCGCGGCGGAGCTGGCCGGCCGCCGGGGCCTCGACCCGGCCGGGGACCTGTATCCGAGGCTGGCGGCGGGCACGGCCCTGGTCGCGTTCCACACGGCGCTCCAGTGCTGGGCCGACAGCGACGCGGCCGAGGACCCGCTGGAGCTGCTCGACCGGGCGTTCGCGGTGGTGGCACCGGCGCTGGACGCGCAGGATCGATAGCAGCGACAGCGAACCGACGACCGGACGGACACCGGACGGGGAAGGCGGACGGATGCCGAGGAACGAAGGCCACGTGGCGCGGGGGTCACTGCGGGAGCTGCTGAAGGTCCCGGTCGGCGAGCGCGTCGACCTCTCCGCGTACGACGCCGCGGCGACCCCCGGCGGCCCGGACGGCAAGGCGGCCGGTCTCGCCGCCACCACCGCGATCGGCCCCCGCCTCGCCGAGCTCCAGGAACGCCTCTACGCGGCGAGCACGGCCGGCGACCGGCGCCGGCTGCTCCTGGTGCTCCAGGGCATGGACACCAGCGGCAAGGGCGGCACGGTCAAACACGTGATCGGCCACCTCAACCCCTCCGGCTGCCGCGTCCGTGCCTTCAAGGCACCGACGGACGAGGAGCGCGCCCACCCCTTCCTGTGGCGTATCACCCAGGCACTCCCCCGGGCGGGCGAGATCGGCATCTTCGACCGCTCCCACTACGAGGACGTCCTCATCGCCCGGGTCCGCGCCCTGGTCCCGGCGGACGAGCTGGAGGAGCGCTATGGGGAGATCGACGCCTTCGAGCGGTCCCTCGCGGACGACGGGGTGACCCTCGTGAAGGTCTTCCTCCACCTCTCGTACGAGGAGCAGCGCGCGCGTCTCCTGGAGCGGCTTGACGATCCGGACAAGCACTGGAAGTTCAGCCCGGGCGACATCGAGGAACGCGCCCTGTGGCCCGCCTACCAGGAGGCGTACGAGATCGCCCTCGGGCGCTGCGCGACCGACCGGACCCCGTGGTACCTGGTCCCCGCCGACCGCAAGTGGTACCGCAACTGGGCGATCAGCGGCCTGCTCCTGGAACACCTGGAGGAGCTGGACCCGCGGTATCCGAAGGGCGACTTCGACGTGGCGGAGTGCCGGAGGCGGTTGCTCACCCAATGATCGGTTAATTTCCGTGGGTGACCATTCCTGTACGAAGACTGTCGGCGCTTGCTCTGTTGGGTGCCGTTCTCGTCGGCTGCGGCGGGGGCGCGGCCGATCCGTCCGCCCCCGGGACGCGGACGCCCGGCGCGAAGGCCGCGCCGCCCGCACCCGGCCACGAGGCGGCGCCCGCCCGGCCCGCCCAGCCGGCCCGTAAGGCGCCGCCGACGCTCGCCCCGGCGGCCGGCGGGCTCACACCCGTCTACACGCACCGGGCGAAGAGCGCCGAGAAGGTCGTCGCGCTCACCTTCGACGCCGACATGACGGCCGACCAGGGCCCCCGCGCCGCGCGCGGCGAACACTTCGACAATCCGCAGCTCATCGCGACCCTGCGCCGGCTGAAGGTGGACGCGACCGTCTTCATGACGGGCCGCTGGGCCGAGGAGTACCCGGACCAGGCGCGCTCCATCGGGACGGACCCGCTCTTCGAGATCGCCAACCACTCGTTCAGCCACTACGCCTTCGCCGAACCCTGCTACGGGCTGCCGACCGTGCCCCGGCCCGACATGGCGGCCGACGTCCAGCGGGCCTTCGACGCCTTCCGCGACGCCGGGGCCGTCAACGTCGTCCCCTACTTCCGCTTCCCCGGCGGCTGCTACGACGACGACGCCCGCCGCGCCCTCGCCCCCGCCGGCGTCACCGCCGTGCAGTGGGACGTGGTCAGCGGCGACGCCTTCGCCGAGAACGCCGACGCCGTCGCCGACCAGGTCCTCTCCGGCGTCCGCCCCGGCTCCCTGGTCGTCATGCACTGCACCCGCAGCGCCGCCCCGGTGACGGAGCGGGCCATCCGCCGCATCGTCCCGGAACTGCGGGCCCGGGGCTACCGCTTCGTGAAGGTGTCGGAGCTGATGAGCCACTAGGAAGTGCAGGCGGCGTCAGGGAGTCGTGAGGAGCTTGACGACGATCGAGCCGTCCTTGCGGGCCTTGCGCCACGGGTACTCGCAGACCATGCGGTCCACCTCGACCGGCTGCTCCACGTACGTGCGCTCGGGGAAGGGCTTGCACCTGCCCCGGTCCGCGTACTTGGGGCAGTCGCCGTTGGGCTTCAGGAACTGGTGGGAGCGCCAGGCCAGGGTGCCGGCCAGCTTCTCGTCGGGGTGGGTCGGCAGGTACTGGTTGCTGAAGAAGGAGCCGATCATGCCGCCGGCCAGCGCCATGGCGAGCAGCACGCCGACGGCCGTGAACCGCCGCTCCTCCCCGTCGCCGGCACGCAGCCGGCGGAGCAGCGGGACGAGTCGCTGGGCCGCGAGGACGCAGGCGAGGACGGTGAGCGCGGTGAGCGTCACCTGGATCTGGATCATGGTGCGCGGGAAGAGCTGCACCTGCTGGTCGGCCTCCATCCGGCCGGCCAGGAAGAAGCGGATCAGCCAGGCGCTGCCGAAGCAGGCGAGCGGGGCGACGACGACGGCCTTGCGCAGGCCGAGCGCGACGGCGAAGCCGAGGCCGATCAGCACGATCACGGCGTACATGTGCAGACCCGAGAACTCGCCGAAGCCCGGGTACTCGCCCGGCTCGTCCCAGGCGAGACCGCTCAGCGGCGTGGTGCCGATGTAGGCGGGCTCGGTCAGCGTGTAGCCCGAGCACCACTGGTCACGAGTGCTGGTCGCGCCGAGCAGCACCCGCAGGTAGACGCCCGCCACCAGCAGGAAGCCGAGCAGCGAGCTGCCGAGGAAGAGCAGGCCGCGCAGCCGGCCGGTGTGCCACGGGTAGAAGAAGAGGACGGCGATGAGCACGCCGGGCAGCGACCACAGGTGCCAGCCCGAGTAGACGAGGAAGAGCAGCCCGAAGAGCAGTCCGAGGAATCCGCCGCGCAGCACCGTCCCGCGCGGGGAGAAGCGCGGCGAGGCGCGCAGCCAGAGCAGCAGCTTGGCGATCAGCGGCAGCAGGAGCACCAGCACGAGCGGGCTGTACGGCTTGTGCGGAAGCGTCTGCTGGAGTGCGGGCAGCAGGCCGAGGGCGAGCGCGGGCAGCGGCTTCAGGCACATCCGCCAGAGCAGATAGGCGGCGGGCCCGGTCAGCGCCACGAAGGCGATGAACACCCACTTGAACGCGAGGGCCGGCTCACCGCCGAAGAAACCGGCCTTGGCGACGTAACCGATGACGTACGGCACGGCCGGCGGGTAGAACCCGTCCATCGCCCCGCTGTGCAGCACCTCCTCCGCCCAGCCGAGTATCCGGTTGTTGTCGCCGAACGGCCCGTTCAGCGGCCACGGCGTGCCCCGCAGCGCGAAGACCTGCCCCGCGCCGAGGAAGCCGGTGCCGAGTCCGGCGACGGCCGCGGCCCCGAGCCGGACGGTCAGCCGCCGCACGCGCGGGGTGGCGCGGACGGTCGCCCAGCCCACGACCGCCACGATGACCAGGGTGAGCACGGCGAACCTCAGCTGGAGGTTCGACAGCCCGCTGACCTGGCCCACGCGCGTGATGGGGCTGTTGTCGACGGACAGACCCCAGACGGTGAAGCCGAGAGCGGCCGCCACGGCCACCAGGATCTCCCCGCCCGCCGGGCCCCAGCGGCGTGAGGCGCGCCCCCTGCGGGGTGTTGTGCTCCTGGCCGTGGGGGAAAGACCCGGAGCCGGTTCGACCGTCTCCGGGATCGGGACCGTCTGCAACGATCTCTCTCCAGTGACCGCGTGTGTGACGGGCACCACACTGACACCGGGAGTCGCACGAAGAGCGCAGGCAGGGCCGTGTATCTACGGCCGTGACGTACCATCGGCACGGCCCCTGACGGGCCATGACGGCTGATCAGCGTTTGCGCTGCCTCGGCACGCGGGCAACGCGCCCCAGCTTCCGCTTCACCCGAGTGAAGGTCGAAGGCGGGTCCGGCTGGACCTTCAGGGTGACGGTGAGCTGACTGCCCTGGATGTCGAGACCGACCGTGTACGGGCGGCTGCCCGCCGACGACTCCAGGGCGAGCGTGCGGCGGTCGGCCTGGCGCGGGATACCCGCGCCGAGCGCACCGCCGAGGGCACCGGTGACAGTGAGATCCCGTACCGAGCACCGGAGCCCGATCTCCCATGTGCCGGGGTCGAGCGGACCGCCGTCGGCGACGGCTGCGAGGTCGATGGCCACGCGAAAACCGGCCCGGCCGTAGTCGTAGGTCTCCCGTCCTCGGCTGACGGTGAGGTGCGGGGTCTCCTCGTGGGTCACCGGCACCGCGACCTGCCGCCCGCTTCCGCGGTGGCGCAGGACGGCCTCGGTGGTGAGGGCATCGGTGTCGACCTGGTCGAGGTAGGCGTAGCCGGCGAGCGCGACCACGCTGCCCTGCCAGGTCAGCTCCTCGACGCGGCGGCGCGGGCTGACCCGTACGACCTCGTCGGTGACGTCGCACAGTTCGGCGTACGCGGCGGAGTCGCCCGGCGGGTAGGGCGCGGCGGCGTACAGCCGGCCGTCACGGACCGCGGTCTTGCCGGGTCGGCCGGCCGCGTCCCATGCGACGATGCTCGCGAGCTCGTCGAGCAGCCCTTCCCTGACGCAGTGCACGCGCAGCCGCTCGGCCACGTCGAGCCGGGCGAACACGCCGGGGGTGACCCAGCGTTCGGCGTACGGCCGGGCGAGTTCGACGACGGCCTTGCGCTCGTCCTCGGTGTCGTTCAGGAAGCGCCGGTCGAATCGGCGCAGCAGCTCGACCTTCGCGTGCCGGGTGATCAGCCGGTCGCGCAGGTCGCCGGGCTCGGTGAGCTCCGTGACGAGGCCCACCAGCTCGTCGGCCTGCGTCACCATGGTCGGGTAGTCGAGGCCGCCGGCGGTGATGTTGCCCTTGTCGCCACGGCCGACGAGGTAGTAGCAGTCGTAGTCGGCGAGGATCGATATCACCGAGCTGCGGAGGTAGGCGCGGGCGACGAAGTGCTGGTCCTCGCTGATCCGCATGTGCTCGGGGAAGCGCAGTCCGTGCTTCTCGATCATCTCGCGCCGGAACAGCTTGAACGGCATCAGCGTCCAGTACACGACCGCCGGGTCCGCGCGGTCGACGTTCTTCGCGAAGACCTCGTTGACCTCCTTGCGGATGGTCCGGCCGACGCCGACGAGCTTGGCGAGGACGGTGTCGGAGCCGTTCCGCTCGGCCATCGCCACCAGGCGCTCCAGGGCCTGCGGGCCGAGGCAGTCGTCCCCGTCGAGGAAGAAGACGTACGTGCCGGTGGCGTGGTCGAGGCCCACGTTCCGCGGCCGGCTCGGCCCGCCGGACGCCTCCTGGTGGATCACCGTCACCGCACCGGGATGCCGCGCCGCCCACGCGTCCAGGAACGCGCCGCTGCCGTCGGTGCTGCCGTCGTCGACGGCGACGATCTCGACGGCCTCCGTGCCGATGCTCTGGCGCGCGACCGACGCGAGGGTCTGCTCCAGGTACGGCATCGCGTTGTACACCGGGACGACCACCGAGACGATGGGCGTGCGGGCTGCGGTCATGGTGCGGTGGCTCCCGTGCGGACGTACGAAAACGCGGCGTGCACATTCTGTGAACGGCGAGGACACCGTACGGCACATCCACCCCCTCCCGGCAGGGGTCGTTCACCTGAACAGGCCGAACGTCGACCCTCTTTCCACCCGCAGACCGGCGGCCTGCCCCGAGCGCCCGGCCCTCCTGGCGCCAGGGCGCCTGGGCCTGCCCGGGGTTCCAGTCCTGTGTGGCTCCCTACTCGGAATCGGGTCCGGATTTGATCCGCAGCTGGCAGTGACGCAGAAAGCTTCGCATTGATATCGCCCCCAGGGTGACGCATCGTGTGGGTGACGTGCCGGTAGACGGGGCGGGGGCTCACTCGTAACCCCGGACGGCGTCACAGGTAGGCGTTGCACTCGCTGACGGTGGTCAAGTCGCCGACTGTTTGGCCCCCATTGCCGCGTTGGCCGGCTCAGCGCAGCCCACGTACCTTCGACGGGCGCCAGCTGCAAGTCCAGGTGGGACGGAAGTCCAACCAGTTGTGCCTAGTATCCAGTTGCCAGCCCGTCACTGCGCATCGCCGTCTCCCGAAGGTCACGTGGCCGACTTTTTGACAGGTCGGTGTTCTCGTTCAGTATTCGAGTGGCCGAACTCGAGGGAGGGGGAGAACACGGAGCGAGAGACAGCAGGCCCGGACTGGTGCGATAGCGGGCTTGTATTCACCACGCCGACTGGCCAGCCTATCGACCCGGCCAACCTCACTCGCCGCTTCCGTAGCCCCTCGAACAAGGCGTCGACCTCGTCGTGATCAAGGAATTCCGCGGCCACGCCCACATCGAGCGTCACCGCCGTCCGACAACGCCAAGCCATCGACACTTTCAACGGCGCACTCAGTACGGCCAACGACAATCCCGACGCCCCACCCCGCCATGGCAACCTTCCACTGGCGTTGCCGTCACCGTTGCCGTCAAGAACCCGAGAAGCCCCACCGAACACTCTCAGTGGCGCTTCAGCGGCGGTATCTGGAATCCCTGCTGGCCGAAGCTAACGAGAGTCGAACACCATTCTCGCGAGAACCCACGCAGGGCCCTCCAAGGTGAATCCCGTAAACTTCTTACTTGCATCTTTCGGCTAGGCCACTTACAGATCGTACGGGTAGAGCTGAATTTCGGGAGCCCAGAAGGAAATGAAACCCTCCACAGGGAGCTCCGACCTTCGATTCGAGATTTCAATCAGGAGGATGCCCGACCCTACCCTGATCTCCACGACCGAATCATCACCATCGTCGAATCTGACTACTTGGCCCGTGATGAGGGTGACAGACTCCGCAACCTCCGAAAGGGAAGTAGCACCCGAGTGGCAGGCCGTCCAGGCTGCGACATCTTCCGGGACTTCAACCTCGATCGAATTGACCCACTTCGGGTTGGTTCGGCCCCATCCAGCGGCCAGATGGGATGCCAGACTCGCATTTGAAGCGGACGATCCCTTCCAATGGGGCTAGGACTTGCAGAACTTCTACTCTCATCACTTCACCCCCAAGGGAACTCGCTGATTCGTATCGTTGAGCGGCACCGCGTAGTGCTCTGCCAGGACCTCGCGCGCGGGCAGCTTGACCCCGGGTTCCAGGGTGCCGGAGTAGATCTGCTATTGGAGATCGTCGGCGACCTTCTCGAAGGCGTCCTCGAAGTCGGCCGAGCGCGTGAGGATATCGCCGGGGCAGAGGATGCGCCAGGAATCAAGTGGCGCTCATACTCCGACGTTTAGGACAACATAGCCGACGAGCCACTCCCTTGGTAGGCAGCAAAAACACGAATCGGCGGCCGATCCAACCAGATCGGCCGCCGATTATGTTTCCGAATCAGTCAGGGAGCCCGACGAACTTCTCAGACTTCCACGGCGATAACACCCACAGTTGAACATCCTCGGGCAGCATGTCAGGCAAGGTTCTTCTACATGTTCCACATGTCCCCGTGGGGTAGTCGATGTAGAACACGGCCTTTCTGATGCCTGGATTCATTCGCAAGAACGCCGCCGCGTGAGTCTCCACATGGTGCGAGCTATTGCCGGGCATACCTTTTTCTGGCACGGGCTAGGACGTTGACAGCCTGCGCAGATCCGATGTGCACGCGGACAGCAGGAGAAGACGTTTCGAGAAGCGAATCCCCAAGCCCGGTAGCCAAGGCCCGCAATGCGGCCTCTCGCGCAAGATCAAACTCGCTGTCATCGTCAGCGATGTTCATCAAGATTTGCGCCAAGTCGGCCGGCCCGCGCGCCTTTCGAAGATGCCTGCCAGTGATGGAAATCGCGATATCTCGAACATCGCCATCAGCATCCCAATCGACTCCAGCCAGGAAACTACGGAGCTCGGGGAGGAGCTCAGAAGACATCCCCCAGTAGTCACCAAGAACCTGCAAGGCGAGCCGGGACAGCATTGGGTCCGAAGGGTTGCGGAGATACTGTCTGACGGCCGGTGCTTGTGCAGGGGAGCCCGCCAGCCCAACTACGTGCAGCGCCGTATACAGATCGCCCTGATTTGCCCGACCCCGAGTAATTGCCTCCACGGCAACGTCGAGTTCCCTAGTGCTCAGCGCCCCAGATTTCGCCTTACTGAGCATTTCTGCAAATTCTGTCATCGGTGCCTCGGGACATATTTCTCTGAGTAGTCGAGCAGTTTGCTCGCCTGACTGAATTCTCTCTGGAGTGAGGGGAAGCTCGGATGGTCAACCCCCACCTTTGAAATCTGCACTTTGATCTGATGCATACGATTCAGGAGGCCTGTCTGAGCATCTCGCACCTCGCCAACGTGGTCCCATGGAGTCCCATCAGCCTTTCGGGCAACAACCTCACCGCCGAGCTCACGTTTAGCGGCATCCAGGTCCCTGAAAGTGAGATGCTCGGCTATCCTGTCCGTCTTTGTCGGAATGCCGCAGTTCGAATTGTGCACAAGCACTGGCGTGGTCCCCGCCAGCACATAGTACGTATGGAGGTCGGAGACCGTCAGATTGCGAACCGTGGCGCCCTGCTCCGTCCACCGTTGGACGGCCGTGATCTCGACGAGAGTGCCGGCTCCCGTGCGCAGCCACTGGCCCGCCTTCAGGTCGGTGGCGTCGATCCATTCACCGAGTTCGGGGACCCAGAACGGGTGCTCGTCCGTAGCCGTGACTTCAGCAGTCCTCGGGCCCGACTTGCCGTCGGCGTCGATCGTGATCTTGACGAGGTGCTTGAGGCCCTCGCCCTTGATCTCCGCGGTGACGGTCTCGACCTCGGTCCTGCCCGTTTCCGGGTCGGTGGCCAGGACCTTGTCGCCGACCTTGACGTCTTCGATGGCCTTGGACGTTCCGTCCGCCATGAGGACGTCGGTGCCCTCGACGAAACTGTTGCACTTCGTCGCCGTCTTCGCGACGCCCTTCGCACCGTTCTTGGCGGCTCCCCCGACTCCGGTGAAGACCAGACTCAGCGTGTCCGCCATGGCCTCGGCGTCCTCATAGGCCGGATCGGTCGTGTCGAAGCCCATCTTGTCGACGAGCTTGTCGTACTGCTCCGAGACGGACGGCAGGCCGGGGATCAGGTCGAGGGTCGAGACGGCGCTACGGAAAATGCCCGGGACCGTATTGCGGTTCCACTTCATCTTCCGGGGCGTCACGTCGATGACGGTGCCCCAGTTCACGCCACCGTAGGTGTAATAGCGCTTGCCGCTCTTGGACTCGTCGTACTTACTCCACTTCCAGCCGTTACCGGTGGGCTGCCACGACTCGTGGTACGTCACCGACATCTCGTTGCCGGAGTCACTCGGCCGGCACGTGCTCGAGTTCCCACCGCAGATGCCGTCAGGCCGGAGGCCCGACGGGTCCGACAGGGTCATCGGGTTGTTGTTGGAGTAGACATAGCCGTTGAGGGACTGGACGTCCTCGGGGGCCAGGATCGGGTCCACGCTGATGAAGCGGCCCGTGATCGGGTCGTACTCGCGGGCGCCCAGGTGGGTGAGGCCCGTCGGGTCGACCGTGCCGCCGACGAAGCCACGGGTGCCGGCCCAACCGGTCGGGGCGGTGCCGCGCAGTTCACCGAAGGGGGTCATGCGGCGCTGGTCGACGACGACGCCGGAGGCGTCGATGTCGATCGTGCCCGTCTTGTGGTGGTCGGTGACCTGGAAGGACACCTTGTTGTCGTCGGTGCGGACAGCCGTCGCGGTACCGAGCTCGTAGTAGCGGGTCGCGGTCGGCTTGGCGGCCCCCTTGACCAGCTTGAGTTCGGTGGCGCCGAGGTAGAGGGTGAAGGACTCCGCCTCCGGGTTCGCCGAGTCCACGTCGTGGCTCAGCAGCCGGCTTCCGTCCGCGGCGTAGACGTAGTCGCTCGTCTTCGTCGTGGTGACGGTGACGCCGCCCGACTCCTTCTTCACGGTGTCGGTGAGCTTGGTGAGCTTGCCCTGGGAGTTCCAGGCGAGGACCTGGTCGCTGGTGCTGCCGGTCCCGGGCCTCAGGTGCCGCTCGGTCGTGTTGCCGCTGTCGTCGTACACGTACGACTCGGTGACCGGATCACCCGTGCCACCGGTGACCGTGCTGGTGCCGAGCAGCGAGTGCGGCCTCGTCGCGCCCTTGACCGGGTAGGTGTACGTACGGACCTTGTCGGCGGCCGCGTTGCCGGAGGGGTCGTGCTCCGTCTCCGTCTTGCGCGTGCCGTCGGTGTTGTACGTCCAGCTCGTCCAGTACGGAGCCGGGCCTCCCATGGAGGACGCCGACGGACCATCCGTCGGACAGGCCGTCGCCGACGGTGTGAACGCCTCCGTCAGCCGCGCCAGGTGGTCGTACGTGAAGCACTGCGTGTCCACGCCGTACCGCGACACGTCACTGAGCGACGTGACGTTGCCGACCTCGTCGTACGTGTAGCCGGCCGAGCGCTCCGCGCCGCTGCCGCCCTCCAGATCCGTCCGACTGCCCTTCAGACGCTGGGTGCCGAACTCCCACTCGTTGGTGATCCAGACGTTCTTGCCGCCGGCCGCGTTCAGGGTCGACTGCAGAGGCTTGCCGGTCAGGCTGTACGTCTGCTTCGTCAGATATGTGGAGAGCAGACTGCCCGCCGAGGTCGTCCGGCGCAGACCGTCATACGTGAACGCGAGCGCTTCACCCGCGAGGTTGCCCGCGGCCGGGTAGGCCACCGACTTCACCGTGCCGTCGAGGTTGTACGACGTGCCGGTGACATAACTGCCCGCCAGACCCTCCTGCCCGGGAACCGACGGCACGGTCAGGGTCGTACGCGTCGGCCGGTACAACGCGTCGTACACGTTGACCGTCGTCTTGTACTCGTACCTGGTCGCCCCCACCGTCACGTAGCTGCTGGAACTCCCCACCATGCCCTTGTTGTTCAGGGGATCCCAGGTCTGCGAGGTCAGCAGCGGACCAGTGGCACTTCCGTCCCGCGACTCGATCTGACGAGAAAGGTTGTCGTAGACGTACCAGACGGTCTTCTTGTTGCCGTTCTCGCTGCTGGTCAGCTCTCCACGGTCGTTGTACTTCTTGACCGTGGTGCCCGTGTCCGGGTCGACCGCGCCCGTCTGCCGGCCCAGCTGGTCATAGACCCAGCTCCACACGTTCGACGAAGGATCGGTGAGCTTCACCATGTGGCCCGACGGGTCGTACTCGTACTTAGTGCTGTCGGCCGGGCCGTTGGGGTCCACGCCCTGGTACTGCAACCTCTCCACGACACGGCCGGCCGCGTCCGTCACGGACGTGGTCGTCGTACCGCCCTTCGGCGGGATGACCGTGGCCCGGTCTCCGCCGTGGATCGTGCGGGTCGTGGACAGGACCTTCAGGCCCACGCCGTTGCCCGCGAGCTCGGTCACCTTCGTCGCTCGGCCCAGACCGTCGTACTCGGTCGTCGTCTGCGACTCGACACCGGTCGTGTTCTCCAACTTGAAGAGGGAACCCGACGGCCCGCCCGTCGCGTAGTACGGCGCGTGCTTGCGCTCCACCAGGCCACGCGCGTCGTAGAACGTGTCCGTCAGGACCTTGCCGCCGTTGTCGCCGGGTCCTTGGGTCTGCCGCTCACGGCGGTGACCGTCGTAGAGAAGGAAGTTCGCTGTCTGAGAGCCGTCCGCGTTCAGCGTCAGGGTCTCGACCGAGCGAATGCTCCCCTCATCGTCGTGGTAGCGGTACTCGACGTTCGGGGTCTGGTTGTTCAGCTTCGACCGGTCGGGCTTCCACAGCTTGAGGTTGCGGCCGAGCGCGTCGTACACGACATCCGTACGCAGCTGGTTGGCGTCGACCTCCGCGGAGGGAAGTCCGCGCAGCGGCTCGTAGAAGGTCTTGGTCACGCGCGCGGTGGACGCGACGCCGGCCGTGGCCGGGGGCGTCGTCTCGGTGGTCTCCCTGGGGCGTCCCGTTGCCGGCGTGTAGGCCGTCGTGGTGGTCCGGGCGCCCGTGTGGGCGGTCGTCACCGGGGTGACGGTCCCGTCGACCGGGTCGAAGACGCTCGTGGACGCCAGCTCCGTGACAGTCAGCGGTCGGCCGTACGTGTCGAACGTGGTCGCGCTGTCCAGGTAGGTCGCCTTGGTGCCCGAACGGTGCTTCAGGACCTCCACCATGGTCGGCAGGCCCTTGGTCGGAGCGACACCGTAGCCCTGGCCGTCGTACCGCGTGCGCACGTCGGAGATCACGGCGGAGCTTCCGTCGGCCCTCGTGTCCCGGTTGACCGTCGCGGTGCAGTTCGCCGCCACGGTCTCCTTGCGGATGACACCGGTGAGGATCCAGGCGCTCGTGTTGTCGACGTACGTGGTGCGGGTGCACTGGTCGTCGGACGCGACCGCGACGTCTCCGAGGTCCTCGTCCTTGATGACCCGGCCATAGGCGTCGAAGAAGTTCTTCGAGCGGACCTCGCGCCAACTGCTGCCGGCTCCGTTGTCGAGCGAGGTGTACGAGCGGGTCGTCTCAGTGCTCGTGATGTTGGCGGTGGTGGTACCCCAGTCACGGACCCGCTTGGCCGTCTCCTTCTTCCAGGGCGTGTTGACCGTCTTGGACAGGATCTTTCCGCCGGGCGCGTCGTACGTCTCGACCCGGTACTCGTAGCCCGCCCATGCCTGGTCGTCGGTGATCGTGCCGCCGACGCCGTCGGGCACCGTGACCGTACGCGTCTTCGTCTTGTCAGCGGGGTCGTTGCGGTCGCCGTCCATGCCACGCAGGAACCAGTGGTCCACCTGCGAGAGCATCTGCGACGTGCTGCCTGTCTGCACACGGGTGTGCTGGTAGCCGCGCCACTGCGACCAGGTCTTGAGCTTCTCCTTGGTCAGACCGTCGTCATCGTCGAAAGCCCAGGCCGCGTCGCCCAGGTAGGCGTAACGCGTGACCATGTCGGGCGAGCCGCCGGTGAGGTCGGTCGCGATGACCGAGTCGACCACGTACTTGTTGAACCACTCCGTGGTCACCGGCATCTTGTTGCTCGGCTGGTACTGCTGGGGGAAGCACCGCGTGGTGTTGCTCTGCGGCGTGGGGAGCGCGCTCCAGGAGCACGCCTGCTGCGAGTAGTTGACGTCCACCTGGCCACCGGCCTCGTCGGTGATGGTGGAGAGGCGTTCCTTGATGAACGGCGCCCGGCCGTCTCCCGACTTGTCGAGCCGGTTGGTCAGCGGGTCGTAGTTGAGGACGGTCGGCGGCAGGGAGAGCGGCGTGCTTCCCGCCAGTCCCTTTCGCACGATCGAGGAGAGGAGGAGCTGGTAGTCGATGTCGGACGAACCCCACCGGTGCTTCAGGGTCCAGGAGTCGATGTCCTTGTAAGTGCCGTCCGACTGCAGCGTCTGGGTGGTGACCGACGCGAGCCGCGTACGGGTGAAGAACGTCGGGGAGTAGCGGCCGGCGTCGCAGTCGGTTCCGGCCTTGCAGTGCATGTCCCACGGCGTGTCGTACCAGTACTGCCGGTTGGCGTCGATCTTCGCGGGATCGCAGAGCGCGGCGTCCGTCTCGAGACAGCGTTCCGCGGTGGTGAAGTTGACCCGGGCCATCGGCTTCACGGTCGCCGAGTTGATGTCCGTGACCTTCTGGCCGTACTCGATGTGGTCGAGCGTGCCGCCGCGCACATACGGGGTGTCGTCGGTCGCGGTCAGGTAGCGGCCGTAGGAGTTCGCCTCCTGGTCGTACCAGTAGGTGATGACGTTGCCCTTGGTGTCGACGGCCTTGTCGAGGTTCCAGCGCCATCCCTGCTGGCACCAGGCGCTCTTGATGTCGGCGTTGTAGCAGGGTTCGCCGGTGTTGTTGCCGTAGACCGGAACGGTGAAGACGGACTTGGTCTCCGGCTTGCCCGTGGCCCAGTTGTCGAGCCGGTTGTAGCCGAACCAGTAGGTCGTACCGTCCGACGTGACGGCCTTGAAGTACTCACCGTCGTCGTCCCCGTTGCCGCGGTTGGCGTCCTTGACCCGGGTGACCTTGGTGCTGTCGTCCCCCTTGAGCCGCCACTCGTCCGCGCCGACGGGGATGAGCTCACCGGAGTGGCCGGCGAAGCTGATCGTCGCGTTGTCGTAGCCCCAGCAGAGGTCACCGATCTCGGCGTCGTCCTTCTTGACGCCTTCGTCACCACAGGGCTTGTACGAGCGCTCGACGAAGCCCGGAGACATGTCGAAACCGTCACCGGCCCAGGAGGCCTGGTTGTTGCTGTTGGAGGTACGGCCGTCGAGCGTCCCCGAGGAGTAGTTCAGCGCCACCTTGGGCACGAACGCGCCCGGTACGGAGGGCACGGCCATGGCGTACGAGGTGGTGAACGTGCCGGTGTTGAGCTCGGTGTTCCAGGACGAGGACGCCGCGAGCGGGCTCGCCTTGAAGTCGCCGGCGAGGCTCGAGGCTCCCGAGGTCGCGGCCAGGACGGTCGTGGTGGAGGCACCCGTCTGTGTCTGAAGGCCCGCCGGGGCGGCCGGCGGCACCGGCACGGCCTCGGCGGTGACCTTCTTCGTCTCCGTGTCGTTTCCGCCCGTGAGCGGGATCGGGGCACGGCACGCGGGCTTCTCGGGTGTCGTCAGGACGCAGTCGGGCAGCCGGACGAGCCGCAGGCGCGATCCGTAGCCGCCACCCGCGCTCCTGGAGAAGCCGCTGTAGTCGACGGTGACTTTGGTCGTGAGCGGCGCGGCGGTCGTTCCGGCGGTCGCGTTGCCGATGGTCAGCAGGACGCCGTCGACGCCGGCGCGCTCGGCCGCCGAGCGGTCGAGCAGGCGCACGTCGGCCTGGGCCGGCCGGGCACTCTGTGAGCTCTGTGCCGAGCGGGCGGCGCCGCGCCCCTTGACCGCGTCGAGTGTGACGGGCGTCTTGCCGACGCGGACGGTGGCACCCGCCGTGCCGCCACTCTCCGGGAGGACCACGCGGACGCTGCCGGCCGCGGGCCAGGCGATGGACGGCCTGGTGGCCTTCGAGCGCTGCTCGGGACGCCCCGGCTTGGGCTTCGCCGTCCCGCCCTTCACCGGCCGCTCGGACGAGACGGCCGTCGGCCTGTTGTCGTCCGCCGACGCCGTGGTCACGGCAGACGGCAGGCTCTGTATCAGGGTGCCCAGCAGGGCACCGCTCGCCAGCACGGAGAGACGGGCCCGCGCCCGTCTCCGTCCTGGGCCGAATAGCTGCATGAAGGAACTACCTCCTGGTCACGGTGTTGGTTCCGGAGGAATGCCGAGGGGTGGACGGGAAGGTGACCCGTCCACCCCTCGTTCCGGAAGTGCAGGGCCTACAGCGCCGAGGCCGTGCTCAGTTCGACGCTTGATTCGGTGAGGGCGACGACCTGCGCCGGGCTCAGCGCGCCCTGGAACATCCACACGTCGTCGAGCTCACCCGAGAAGTACGACCCGAAGACGCCGTTGGTCAGGTCGCGGCCGAACTGCACCTGCCCCGTGGCCTCGAACGGCTGCGCCGCCGAAGCCCACGAGACGTGATCTGTACAGGTACCCGCCTCGGCCTCGGCGTCGGGGCAGATCTGGTTCTCGAGGGCACCGTTGACGTAGAGCGACAGCTGGTCGGAGAACCCGTCGTACACGACCGCGAGGTGGTTCCATCCGGTGCGGGTCGAGAAGTCGTAGGTATGGACGGCCGTCGTGCGGGTGACCGTCTCCCCGTCGGCGCCGGTGACGCTGACCCTCCACTGTCCTACGTCCTGCCCGTCCACCGCCTTCTGGTGGTCCCAGCCGACTTCGACGGCGCTCTGCCTGCTGCCCGCCACGGACAGCGCCGTCATGTCGCGGTTCGTCGAAGCGAGACTGGCCCATCCGGTGATGCTGAAGCTCTGCCCCGTGTGGATCGGCATGGCCGTGGTGGCCGCGTAGTCGTTCACTCCGTCGAGGGCGAGACTTCCGGACGGAAGTCCGTCGGCGCCGGCGACGGCACCGCTGCCCGTGCTGACCTTGGCCTCGTGGTAGAGCACGGCGTTCTCCGCGCTGCCTGCCTCGTCCGGTGCGGCAGCGGGCGTGCCCGAGGAGTTGTTGAACTTCCAGCGGGCACCGAGCTGCGGGCGCTGCTTGACCATCGAGTGGGCCTCGTCCGCGGTGACGACACGGTCGTAGACCCGAACGTCGTCGATGTCACCGCCGAAGAACTCACGGTTGATGCCCTCGCGGTTGACCGCACCGACCTGGAGGCCGCCCGAGTTCGTCCACGGCTTGGCCGGTGTATAGGCGGTCTCCGCCACCTTGTATCCGTTGATGAACAGCCGCAGCTTTCCGGTCTTGGCGTCCGAGACACCCACGAGGTGCGTCCACTCGTTGTTGGTGGGACCGAAGCAGGGAACGCCGTTGACGACGCTTGTGCAAGCGGCCTGCTGGGTCGTCGTCAGCGTGGCTGCGGTGGCGTCTTCGGAGAAGCGACCGAAGTTCCACTTCTTGCTGTACGCGGAGTAGTACAGCAGGAACTCGCCTTGGTACTGGCCGTTCTGGGAGACGGCCATCCGCGGCATGCCGTCACCGGGCGCGGTGGCGGGAAGCCGGACCCATGCGGAGACGGAGAAGCTGCGGTTGGTGTCCACCTGAGGTCGTGCGGTGCGCGCGTAGTCGTCGACGCCGTCGAAACGCACGGCCTTGTCGGACGCGCCGGGGACGCCGGAGGTGGCGCCGTTGAGCTCGAGTGCGGTGACCTCGCCACGCCCGAACGCGACCTCGCCGGTCGGCTCGTCGAGCTTCCAGACCGCCTTGGCCGGGCGGCCCGTCGTCACCGGCCGGTCCTTCGCCGTCTCGGACACTTCCGCGGCCCCCAGGGCGCGGTCCCAGACGGCGATGTCGTCGAGAGAACCGTTCCAGGAGTCGGTGATCTGGTCCTTCCACTTCATCCGGCCGAAGGTCGTCGCACCGCGGGCCGCCCACATGCTCACGTTGCTCATCGAGTTGGCGGCGACACCGTCGACGTACAGCGTGAGGCTTCGGGCCGTCGCGTCGTAGACGGCGGCGATGTGGGTCCACTTGCCTTCGACGGCGGGCGTGGTGGACGCCACGGTGTACCAGCTGTAACCCGAGAGGACGTCCGCTGTCGGGGACTTGACCGCCCACTTGTCTCCGAGGAGCCCGAGGGTGATGGACTGATGCCGGCCGAGCTGGGTGATCGCCGCGGAGCTCTCGGTGGCCACGATGCCCACCGGCTTCGCCCACCCGGAGAACGTGAAGCTGCGATCGGTATCGACGATCGCGCGCTCCGCCGAGATGTATCCGTTCGCGGTGTTGTCGAGCGTGGCGCCCGCCCCCGTGCCGTCGTGGCCGGTGGGGTCGGTGCCGACGCCCGAACCACGCGTCGTCGCGAACGTGCTCACCATGCCCGCGACCGAGCCGACCGGCTCCTTCTCGTCCATGGCCCATCCGGACCGCTGGGGCTGGCCGCTGAGGACGTTGAAGTAGTACGTCTCGGGCTGCGAGGCGTTGACACCGTCGAGCGCCCTGACGGACAGCCAGTGCGGCCCCGGGGTGTCCATCAGAAGGGTGACCGATCTGGGTTCGCCCTTCGTGGTCGTCACCGTGTTGGCCGCGGAGGCTTCCTCGTCGAGGCCGTACTCGTACTTCACCACGTCGGTGCTCGCACTGTCGATGACGAAGGTGCCGTACTTGCCGACACCATCGGTCCACGGGATGTCGTCGGACTGGATCTTGCTGCCCGGAAACTCCGTGGACGTCACGTCCGGCCCGTCGGGGTGGTCCGTGTCGACCATGACGTAGCAGGCCGTCGGGTCACCGGTCGAGGTCCACGGACCCCATTCGGCCCCGTCCCAGGCACGCGCCTCCCATCCGAACCAGGTGCTCTTCGGGATGGTCGTCGGCAGGATGACGGAGAACGGGGATCCGGACGCCTTGAACGTGCCGGAAGCGGGCACCGCGCCCTCGGTGCCGGTCGAGAACCAGCGTCGCTTGTGGCCGGTTCCGTCACCCGGGTCCCAGGCGACCGCGAACTGAACCCCGATCTTCTCGTTGTCCGGGTCCGTGGCCACCACCGTGATCTGCGGCATCCGGTTGATCTTCAGACCCGTCGAGAGACACACGGAGCCGGGCGACATGGAGTGCGACTTCATCGGGATCTGGCGTGGCGGCAGGTTGTAGTTCACCCGCAGGCTCGCGTCGTCGGTGAAGCGCTTCCACGCGCCGGCATCGGCCTCGTTCTCCGCCTTCAGGCCGAAGGTGATGCTCGGCCAGGAGCTGTTGGCGGCCTGCTGCACCACGTTCTTGACGTTGGTTGCCCCGAACTCCAGGTAGCCCGCGGCGCAGGCCGAGCTCCAGCCCTTCGCCGCACTCTGTGTCTGGAGCCACTTGTACCAGTGGGCGCTCGTGGACGAGTTGTTCCACGTGGTGCTCGCGCCGATGGCGTGGGTCAGGTAGAGCTGGACCGGCTTCGCGGTGCAGCTGTACGAGTGGGACTCGTACACGTTGAACTCGGCGGAGAGGATGTGCTTCCCGGCGAACTTGCTGGTCACCGGGATGCGGTAGTAGACCCGCTTCACATCCGCGGTGGAGCAGCCGGGAGACGCGCAGTAGCCCGTGCCGAAGTCCGGCACGTACGTGCCGTTGTACGAGAACTTGTAGTAGGGCTGGTCACCGTTGGTCCTGGAGATGCCTGCCCAGGCCGAGGTGTGGGGGGTGTCCCAGGCCGGGTCGATCAGCACCGGGTAGACCGTGCGGGGGTCGTCCAGCAGGGTCCGCTCCGGAGTGAGAACCATCGCGTCCTCGCCACCGGTTCCCCGGCCGTCCGCGGACAGTTCCAGTCCTACCGGGGCGGCATGGGCCCCCGCCTGAGCGGGGCCCTCAGCCGAGCCTGCCGCGAGCAGGGGCGACTTGGCCGTGCCGGTGGCCGTCGTCGGACCGGAGTCCTTCTTGCCGGGCCCGTCCTTCGCGCCGGCCGACGAATCGAACATCATCGGCCTGGGCGCGGTGAACACCGTACCGCCGCCGGCCTTGTCGACCGCGGCGAGCGTGCCATCGGCGTTCTCCCGCACGTCGAGACCGTCGGTGTTCACACCGATGCGCAGCAGGTCGAGGGCCGGATTCTTCGCCGCCTCGGGAGTCTTCACGACGAGCAGCTGGTTGAAGCCGGTCCGCGTGGCGGTCAGGCGCAGGTCGACCCCGGGCAGAACCGACGGATATGTGGCCGTCTCACCCTTGAGCTCGGGCGCCGGAAGCGGCTTGGGCCAGGTCAGTTCGAGGACCTTGCCCGCACGCGCCATCCGCACCAGCGGCTTGTCCCCGCCACCGGAGAAGGCCAGTCCCGACAAGGCGGCCTTAGGCTCCACCATGCCGCCGGCCACCCTGTGCAGCGCGGGATCGATGTCCACCCAGGCGCCGTCCTTGCGCGTGCGCACCGGCCGGGTGTGGGTGACCGACTCCAGGGTGCCGTCCGGGCGGGCGGTCACTTCGCTGAACTCGGTCCGCATCGACACCACGTCGACGGGCTTGCCGGTCTTCTTGGCCTTCGCGACGGCGAGGCTCTCCGGCGTGTCGGCAGCCTCCGGCCCTGTGTGGGTGTTCGTGCCGCCCTCAGTGGCAGCAGGGGTCGCCACCGCACCACTCTGCGTGGCACTCAATCCGGTGATGGCGCACGCCACCGCGACGACCGTCGCAGCGCTGCGCGGAAATCTCCACCGCGTATGTCTCGATCTCATTCGGCCCCCACTTCCCCCAGTCATCAGTACTGCGGAGGAGTAAAGGAGGGGGGCTCGCCAGCGTCAAAGGAATACGTCAGGTCGATGGATGGCACAGATCGGGCACATACGGTCATTCTCTGGCTACTGCATGGAGTAAAAGGGGACAGTTGTCCTTCCCATGACGTGACAGGGAACACAGTTCTACCTGTGGGTAACGAGAGGCGAGCAGAACGGCACCACCGGCGGGGCAGGGCGGGCCCAGACGCCCGGAGCGGCCCGCCCTCTCTCGCGACCCCCGGTCAGTTCGCCGGCTTCTGCGGGGTCGCCTCGCTCGGGCGGACGATGACGAAGCCCTGGCCCTCCAGCTTCAGCTGCATCGCCTCGCCCGAACCGCCCCGGATCATCGAGCCGAAGGACTGGGAGCGGTGCAGCGAGGGGCGGAGCTGCTCGCTCCAGCCGACGACGGCGTCGGTGTCGACGAAGACCGGGTCCTGCGGGCCGACGGGGATGACGATGGGGGCGCCGTCGCAGATCAGGGCGATCTTGCCGTGGCCGGTGAAGACGCTGTTGAAGAGGCCGCCGCCGGCCATGCCGGCCCCCTTCACCGTCTTGATCTCGTAGTGGAGCGTGGGATCGAAGCACAGCACGTTGCGGCCGTTGACGGTCAGGGCGTCGCCCTGCTCGATCTCCACGATGAAGCAGTTCTGCGCCTCGTGGGCGAACCACGCCTCGCCCTGGCCGCGTACGGCCATCAGCGCGAGGCCCTCGCCCGTCACGGCACGCTTGAGCAGGCCGCCGAGGCCCTGGCTCTTGTGCTCGAACTGGAGGTTCCCCCGGAAGGCGATCATCGAGCCCTGTCGGGCGTGCATCTCCCCGTTGACGGTGTACTTGACCGACTTGGCGTTCTGGAGGGTCATCCCCGGAAACGTCGCCGCCTCGGCGAGGTGCTCACTGGCGAAAAGATCACTCTTCATGGGGGCATCCTGTCCCGGAAGCTCCCATTCCTACAAGAATCTCTCCGTACGGGCGTCCGGCCGCGCGGTGGCAGACTTGCCGGGTGAGCAGCAACGACACCGATGTCCGTGGCGATTCCCGTGCCGATTCCCGGGACGAGAAGCCGCAGTTCGTCCTTCCCCTCGTGGTCCGCATCGAGCGGGCGGCACCCCCGGCCCGTACGGACGCCCTGGAGACGGCCGCCCGCGCGGTTCTGGAGATCCTGGCCGACGAGCGGTCGCTCGGCGAGGGCGAGTGGGCGCGGGTCATGACGGAGTGGCAGGACGCCCGGATCCGCAAGGTGGTGCGCCGGGCGCGCGGCGCGGAGTGGCGCCGGGCCGAGGCTCTGCCGGGGATCACGGTCGCGGGCAGGGGCGGGGAAGGGACCGGGGAAGAGAACGGGGACGGGGACGGGGAAGGTGTTCCCGCCGCCGAGGTACGGGTCTTCCCGCCGGTTCCCCTGGACGGCTGGCCCAAGGAACTGGCCCGGCTCCAGGTGTCCGGCACCGACCTGGACGATCCCGCCGAGCCGGGGCCGGTGCCGGAGGGCGCCGCCGTGCTGTGGCTCAATCCGGAGCTCGACATGTCGGCCGGCAAGACGATGGCACAGGCCGGGCACGGCGCGCAGCTGCTGTGGTGGGAGCTGTCGGACGCCGACCGCAAGACCTGGCGGGACGCCGGTTTCCCGCTCGCCGTACGGACGGCCGACCCGGAGCGCTGGGCTCGGCTCACCTCGGGCGGGCTGCCGGTGGTGCGGGACGCCGGTTTCACCGAGATCGCGCCCGGTTCGTGCACGGTGGTGTCGGAGTTCCCGGCGATGGGCCTTCGCGCGGCCGTGTGAGGTCGAAACCTCAAATCAACCTCTGAACGTCTCCCTGTCCGGATTCGCGGGGCCGCTCCCGGGCCATCACCTGGGGGACCGAAGGAGGGGGACATGACGAAACTGGGTGTCGGCATCGGCTGGCGGCCCGAGATCGCGGGCGCGGTCGAGGGGCTGACGGGGGTCGACTGGGTGGAGGTCGTCGCGGAGAACATCTGCGCCGGCCACCTGCCCGACTCCCTGGAACGGCTGCGGGCGCGCGGCGTGACCGTCGTGCCGCACGGCGTCTCGCTGGGCCTCGGCGGGGCCGACCGGCCGGACGCCGGGCGTCTGGCCGCGCTCGCGGAGAAGGCGGAGGCCCTCGGCGCGCCGCTGGTGACGGAGCACATCGCGTTCGTACGGGCCGGGGGGCCGCTGACCGCGACGCCGCTCCTGGAGGCCGGGCACCTGCTGCCGGTGCCGCGGACCTGGGACGCGCTCGACGTGCTGTGCGAGAACGTCCGGATCGCGCAGGACGCGCTGCCGGTTCCGCTGGCCCTGGAGAACATCGCGGCCCTGGTCTCCTGGCCGGGCGAGGAGCTGACGGAGGGCCAGTTCCTGTCGGAGCTGGTGGAGCGCACGGGGGTGCGGCTCCTGATCGACGTGGCCAACCTGCACACCAACCGCGTCAACCGGGGCGAGGACCCCGCGGAGGCGCTGTCCTCACTGCCGGTCGAGGCCATCGCGTACGTGCACGTGGCGGGCGGCCTGGAGCGGGACGGCGTCTGGCACGACACCCATGCCCACCCGGTTCCCCGTCCCGTCCTCGACATCCTCGCGGACCTGGCGTCGCGCGTCTCCCCGCCGGGTGTCCTCCTGGAGCGGGACGACCACTTCCCGCCCGCGGAGGAGCTGGCCGCCGAACTGTCCTCGATCCGCACCACACTCGCCGCCGCCCGGCCCCGTCCGCTCCTGATCGGCGCGGGCGCCCGCGTCTCGGGCGGAGCGATGCCGAAGCCGAAGCAGACGCCGAGGCCGTCGGGCATACGGACGGCCACGGCCGCATCCGCCCCCGAGACCTCCGACTCCCTCGGCTCCCCCGCCGCCACCGGCGTCGTCCGGCAGCGGGTCGGGGTGGCCGAGGCGGCCTTGCTGTCGGCGCTCGTCGCCGGGACGCCCGCGCCGGAGGGGTTCGACGTGCGGCGGCTGGGGGTGCAGAGCCGGGCGCTCGCGGCGAAGCGGGCGGACGTGGTCGCGAAGGTGGCGCCCGAGCTGCCGGAGATCCTGGGCGACGGCTACCGGCCCGCGTTCCTCGCGTACGCCAGGAGCCGGCCCATGACGGACGGCTACCGGCACGACGCCCTCGACTTCGTCGAGGGGCTGCTCGTCGCCGGGCGGCCGGAGGACGCGGAGGCCCGGCGGCGGCTCACCGCGTGGTGGCGCGAGCGGGCGGGCGTCCGGCCACCCGGGCCGGCCGCGCGCTTCGCACATCGGGTTCGTACGGCTCTGGGACGGGGGTGAGGTGGTCGTGAACACGCTCGTGTTCTTCTACTACGTGCTGGGTGGCGCCGGCATGGCGTTGCTGTTCGTCAAGCGCGGCCGGACCGGGCGCGGCCCCGGCGGGCCGGTGCAGGACCGGTACGAGGCGGCGTTCCTGAACGGTGGTCCGGCCAGGGTCGTCGACACCGCGCTCGCCGCCCTGCACGGGGACGGTCGCGTGGTGGTGGGCGGTCCCGGGATCGTGCAGGTGATCCGTCCGACCGCGCACGACCCGGTCGAGCGGGCCGTGTTCCAGGAGCTGTCGGCCGCCCCGCACGGCGCCCTCGCGCCGCTGCGGTACGCCGTGATGCGGCATCCGGCGGTGCAGGAGATCGGTGACGGGCTCGCCGGCCGGGGGCTGATCATGGAGCCCCGGGTCCGCCGGTCGGCGCTGTCCTGGAGCACGGCCCTGGGGATCCTGGCCCTGATCTCGCTGCCGTTCTCGCTGATCCTCACGGTGGCGGACCTGATGGAGTCGGGCCCGCGGCTGCCGTTCATCGTGAAGGTGCTGCCGGTGCTCGTCGGTGTGATGGTCGCCGCGGTGCTGTGCGCCACGGCCGCGAAGCGCCGGGTGACGCCCGCCGGACAGGCCGCCGTCACGGCGTTCGCCCAGGCGCACGCGCACCTGACGCTCCAGGGGATGCCGGTGGCGCTGTACGGGCTGCGGGCGCTGCCGGACCCGTTCCTGCGGGAGCAGTTGGCCACGGCGGCCCGGACGCCCCTGCCGTCCCCGGTCCGCCGGCCGTCCTCCCGCCCGCACTCCTCGCACTCTTCGCACCCGTCCCACGACGCCGTGGTGCTGCCGGTGCTGTGGTGCGCGGCCTCGGCCGGGGGGACGGGTGGCGGCTGCGGGGGCGGGAGTTCCTGCTCCGGCGGCGGTTCTTCCTGCTCGGGTGGCGGTTCTTCTTGCTCGGGTGGCGGGAGCACGTGCTCCTCGGGCTCGTCGGGCTCCTCCAGCTCGTGCTCGTCCTCGTCCTCGTCGAGCTCGTGTTCGTCCTCCAGCGGCAGTTCCTGCTCGTCCAGCAGTTCCTGACGCGACCGGGGCGCGTGCGGCCTTTCGGGGACATGACAGCCGACACCCCTCGTCGGTGCTTTACTTCCCCGCTCCCGGCCCGAACCATCCCTTTGTCGCCCGCCCCGCCCGTGGCTACGAAGGGAAGCGCCGATGAAGTCGGTCGCGCTGATGCTGTCCGCCTCACTGTCCGCCCTCCTCACGCCGGCCATCACCTCGGCCACCGCCCCAGCGGCCGCCACCGCCTCGCGGCTCGACGCACCCCGGCTCGACGCGCCGCCGGCCGAGAGCCGGGGCGTCCAGGTCGCCGCGCGGGCCGCGGCGGCGCAGGGCATCCGGTTCGGGCCGTGCCCGGCGGTCGAGAGACTGCCCGCGCCGGTGGAGTGCGGCACCGTGCGCGTCCCGCTGGACTACGCGCACCCGGAGGGCACCCGCGTCCCGCTCACCGTCAGCCGGGTGAAGGCCTCCGGGCCCGCGGCCGGTCGGCAGGGCGCGCTCGTGTTCAACCCCGGCGGCCCGGGCGCCTCCTCGACGTACTTCCCGCTCGCGGCCGACCTCCCCGTCTGGAAGCGGATCGCCGCCGCGTACGACCTGGTCGGCTACGCCCCGCGCGGGGTGGGCCGCTCGGCGCCGGTCTCCTGTCAGGACCCGGCCGACCGGGCGACCGGGCCGACGCTCGCGCCGGCGATCCCGTCTGAGGTCTACAAGAAGGAGCGGATCGCCCGCGCCAGGACGTACGCACAGGGCTGCGCGAGCCGCACCGGGCCCGCGCTCCGGCACTACCACTCGCTCAACAACGCCCGTGACCTGGAGGTGCTGCGGGCCGCGCTGGGCGAGCCGCGGCTGACGTACATGGGCGCCTCCTACGGCACGTACTTCGGTGCGCTGTACGCGACGCTCTTCCCGCACCGGGTGCGCCGGATGGTCTTCGACGCGCCCGTCAACCCGGCGCCGCAGCGGATCTGGTACGTCAACAACCTCGACCAGTCGCTCGCCTTCGAGCGCCGCTGGGCCGACTTCCGCACCTGGGCGGCGAAGCACGACGCGGTGTACGGGCTCGGCACCACGGCCGCCGAGGTGGGCGAGAACTACGAGAAGGTGCGCGCCGAGCTGGCCGCGTCCCCCGCGGGCGGCCGGGTCGGCCCCGGTCAGCTGCACGGGGCGATGCTCCAGGCGCTGTACGACGACCGCTTCTGGGCGGCGCGGGCGGGCGCCCTCGGCGCGTACCTCCAGGGCGACCCGAAGCCGCTGGTCGCCCAGGCGGCACCGGCCGTCCCGACCCGTACCGGTGAGCCGGCGGCCGGTGACCCGGGGAACGGGGCCGCCGTCTACACGGCGGTGGAGTGCAACGACGCTCCCTGGCCGGAGGACTTCGCCCTGTGGGACCGGGACAACACCCGGCTCGCGCGCCAGGCGCCGTTCGAGACCTGGGACAACGTGTGGGCGAACCTGCCCTGCGCCTACTGGAAGGCCCCGCGCCAGAAGCCGCTGGACGTGCGGACCGGGCCGGGAGTGCTGCCGCCGGTGCTGATCCTGGCGGCCGAGCGGGACGCTGCGGCGCCGTACGAGGGGGCATTGGAGATGCAGCGCAGGCTGTCCGGGTCGGCCCTGGTGACGGAGCGGAACGCCGGGTCGCACGGCATCGGAGGCGGTGCGAACGCCTGTGTGAACGGCCATCTGGAGCGGTACCTGCTCTCCGGAGCCGTACCGGCCGTGGGTGTCGACGGCTCGGAAAGGACGCCGGTGCGGCGCGCGTCATGCGCGCCGCACCCGGAGCCGGACCCGGTGTCGCTGGAGCGGCAGGCGGAGTTCCGCAGGCCGTCTGATCTTCCGGGTCGAGGGATCACCGCCGGGCTGGGCGCCGGGCGGTGACCGTGTCGGGAGTACCGGTACCGGTGTCGGTACCGGTGCCCGGCCGTCAGGCCAGGCCGGCCACCAGGTCGGCGACGCTCTTGCGGCGGCCGGTGTAGAACGGGACCTCCTCGCGGACGTGCATCCGCGCCTCGGAGCCGCGCAGGTGACGCATGAGGTCGACGATCCGGTGGAGCTCGTCGGCCTCGAAGGCCAGCAGCCACTCGTAGTCGCCGAGCGAGAAGGAGGCGACCGTGTTGGCGCGCACGTCCGGGAAGCCGCGGGCCATCTTGCCGTGGTCGGCGAGCATCCGGCGGCGGTCCTCGTCCGGCAGCAGGTACCAGTCGTAGGAGCGCACGAAGGGGTAGACCGAGACGTAGTCGCGCGGGGTCTCGTCGGCCAGGAAGGCCGGGATGTGCGACTTGTTGAACTCGGCGGGGCGGTGCAGCGCCATGTTCGACCAGACCGGCTCCAGGGCGCGGCCCAGCTTGGTGCGGCGGAAGAGGTTGTACGCCTCCTGGAGCTCGTCGCTCGTCTCGGCGTGCCACCAGATCATGACGTCGGCGTCGGCGCGCAGACCGGACAGGTCGTACGTGCCGCGGATCGTGATGTCCTTGGCGGCGAGCTGGTCGAACAGCTCCTGGACCTCGTCGGCGTAGCCGCCGCGGTCGGCGGGCAGGACGTCGCGCAGCTTGAACACAGACCACAGGGTGTAGCGGATGACCTCGTTGAGGTCCTTCGCCTTCTTACCGGCGTTCGGGATCTTTTCGGGCGCACTCATACGCCTATTCTCGCCCGTCACGGACAGTGCCCCGCACCAGGGTCGGCTGTTTTCGACGTGGCGATGATCTCGTCCAGGATCTCGTCGGCCGCCCGGCGGCCCGAGGCGACGCAGGCGGGGATGCCGACACCGTCGTACGCGGCGCCCGCGAGCCGCAGCCCGGGCAGCGCGGCGACGGCGGAGCGGACGCGGTCCACCCGGGCCGGGTGGCCGACCGGGTACTGGGGCAGCCCGCCGGTCCAGCGGGTCACGGTGGTGGCGACGGGCCGGGCGCCGAGGCCGGTGGCGGCGGCGAGGTCCTTCAGGGAGGCGTCGACGAGGTCGGCGTCCTCGCGGTGCACCTGCTCCTCCTCGCCGTGGCGGCCGACCGAGGTGCGCAGCACGAAGAGGTCGGGGGCCGCGTCGGCGACCCAGCCCCACTTCTGGCTGGAGAAGGTGGAGGCCTTGATGGTGCGGCCGTCCACGGGCGGGACGAGGAAGCCGGAGCCGGGCAGCGCGGGCAGGTCGGCGCGGCGGAAGGCCAGGGTGATCAGGGCCATCGAGGCGTACTCGACGGCGCCGAGCTCGGCGGCCGCGGCGGGCGCCGGTCCGGCGAGGAGCCCGGCCGCGGGCCCGGCGGGGGCGGCGAGGACGACGGCGTCGGCTTCGAGCGTCCGGTCGGGGGTGACGGCCTGCCAGCCCCGCGGGCCGGAGCGGCGCAGCTCCGTCACGGGGGTGCCGGTGAGGATCTCGCCGCCGGCGGCGCGTACGGCGTCGGCAACGGCGCCGGGCAGGGTGCCGATGCCGCCGCGGATGCCGGCGAAGGCCGCGCCGCCGAGGCCGGTGGCGGCGCCCGCCACGTCGGCCGGGGTGGCGGCCCCGGCCCGCTGGACGGCGCGGACGGCCTCGGTGAGGGTGGGGTGGCGGCGGGCGGCCTCGAAGAGGGCGGGGACGGCGGCCTTCATGGAGATGCGGTACGCGTCGCCCGCGTAGACGCCGCCGAGGAGGGGTTCGACGAGCCGGTCGACGACCTCGTGTCCCATGCGTTCGGCGACGTACGCGCCGATGGCGATGTCGTCGCCGATCTCGGTCGGCGGGAGTTCGAGGTCCCGGCCGATCCGGCGGACGGCCTCGGCGGAGAGCAGCCGCTCGACGGCGTGACCGTCGCCGGGGACGCCCATGACGTGGCCCTTGGGCATGGGCACGAGCGTGCCGCGGGACCAGACGGACGCGGTGGTGGTGGCGGGGGCCTGGAGCCGGTCGCCGAGGCCGACGGCCTCGGCGAGGGCGATCGCCTCGGGGCGGCGGGCGAGCAGCGACTCGGCGCCGAGGTCGACGGGCGCGCCGGCGATCTCCCCGGTGAGGAGCTTTCCGCCGACCCGGTCTCCCGCTTCGAGGACGGTGACCCGCGCGCCGGCCGTGACGAGGCGGTGGGCGGCGGCGAGACCGGCGATGCCGCCTCCCACGACGACGACGTGCGGTCCGCCGCCGGTGGCGGGCCGGCCGGCGGTGGGCTGCGCGTTCATGGGGCCGTTCATGGGACCACTCTCTCAAATCGCCCGCGCGCTTCCGTTCCGAGGCCCGACCGTGACCGCTTCGCGACCGCCGGACGGAAACCCGCTGCCGCACCCTGGCGTCCAAGGGGCACGACACACCATCACCTTGGGGGGTTTTCGGATGCGGAGAACACGCACGGCCACGGCGGCGGCGCTGCTGACGGCCGCGCTCGTCCTGACCGGTTGCGGCGCCGGGGACGAGAGCGGTGCCGCCGCCGACCGCAAGGGCGGCGGGTACGCGGCCGGACCGGCCGGCACGGCGGCGCCCGAGGGCGCGGCGGACGGCGACACGGGCGCGGAGCGGTCGCCCGCCGGGAAGCCGGGCGCCCAGCAGCCGGGGGGCCGGAGCCCGGTGGCGCCGCAGCACGTCATCCGTACCGCCGAGCTGTCCGTGGAGGTCGAGGACGCGACGAAGGCGCTTGCCGCGGCGCGGCGGGTCACGGCGGACGCGGGCGGCCATGTCGAGAACGAGACGACGGACCGGATCGACGGCATCCACGTCAGCTCGCGGATCGTGCTGCGGGTCCCGCAGGAGCGCTACGACTCGGTCCTCGCCGAACTGGCGGGCGCGGGCAAGCTGCTGTCGCGCACGGCGAACGCCAAGGACGTCACCGACCAGGTGGTGGACGTGGAGAGCCGGATCGCCACCCAGCGGGCGAGCGTGGCGCGGGTGCGGGCGCTGATGGAGAAGGCCACGCAGCTGAGCGACGTGGTCACTCTGGAAGGGGAGCTGAGCCGGCGTCAGGCGGATCTGGAGTCGCTGCTCGCCCAGCAGGCCTCGCTGAAGGACCGTACGACGTTGGCGACGGTCACCCTCCAGCTGTCCGAGCCGGAGGCCGCGCCGGTCGCCGAGGACGACGAGCGGCCGGGCTTCCTCGACGCACTGGCCGGCGGCTGGGGCGCCCTGGTGGGCGCGGCCGCGTGGGTCCTGATCGTGCTGGCCGCGCTCGCCCCCTGGCTGGCCGTGGCGGCGGTGCTGTACGTGGTGTGGCGCCGGCTGGTCCGGCCGCGGTGGGCGCGGCGACGGACGGCACCGGAGCGGGGGCCGGGCGGACCGGACCGAGTGCAGGTGCAGGGGCCGGATCCGGCGTCCGGGGCCGTCCCGGCCGTGCCGGCTCAGCGCCGCACCACCGCCACGGGCGTCCCGCTGCCCGAGCCGGACGGGGAGGAGACCTCGTAGCCGATTCCGACGTGCCCCCGGACACGCGCCGGGGGGACGCCCGACACTGCCGGTGCGACGGTCACTCCGAGGGCCCCGGCGGCGCCCCCGAGCACCTCGGCGAGTGAGCCGAAGGGGTACGCCGGAGGAACAGCCCCGAGCGCGCGCAGCCCCGTGAGGAACGAGCGGGGCGAGCACGTACGGGGCTGCGAGTCCGGCTCAAGCACCCCGGAGGGGAACCGAGCCACAAAATAGGGGGCATGAGCGAACGACTGGTGGTCATCGGTGGCGACGCGGCGGGCATGGCCGCCGCGTCGCAGGCACGCAGGCTCAAGGGGGCCGGGGAGCTGGAGATCGTCGCCTTCGAGCGGGGGCGCTTCAGCTCCTATTCGGCCTGCGGCATCCCGTACTGGGTCGGGGGTGACGTCGGATCCCTGGACGAGCTGATCGCCCGCAGCCCGGAGGAACACCGGGAGCGGGAGATCGATCTGCGGATGCGGACCGAGGTGACCGAGCTCGACGTGGACCGGCAGCGGGTTCGGAGCCGGGACCTGGAGTCGGGCGAGGAGTCCTGGACGGGCTACGACAAGCTGGTGATCGCGACGGGTGCCCGGCCGCTGCGTCCGCCGCTGCCGGGCATCGACGCGCCGGGCGTCCACGGGGTGCAGACCCTGGGCGACGGGCAGGCGCTGCTGGACTCGCTGGAGCGCGCGGAGGGCCGACGGGCGGTGGTGGTCGGGGCCGGGTACATCGGTGTCGAGATGGCGGAGGCGCTGCTCGGCCGCGGCTTCGAGGTGACGGTCCTGAACCGGGGCGAGCAGCCGATGGCGACGCTCGACCCGGACATGGGGCGCCTGGTGCACCGGGCGATGGACGGTCTGGGGATCACGACGGTCGGCTCCGCGGCGGTGACGAAGATCCTGACCGGCGAGGACGGCCGGGTGCGGGCGGTGGCCACGGACGACGCGGAGTACCCGGCGGACGTGGTGGTCCTCGGCATGGGCGTGGAGCCGGAGACCTCGCTGGCGCGGGCGGCGGGGCTGCCGCTCGGCGGCCACGGCGGCCTGCTGACCGATCTGTCGATGCGGGTGCGGGGGCACGAGGACATCTGGGCGGGCGGCGACTGCGTGGAGGTCCTGGACCTGGTGTCCGGGCGGGACCGGTACGTGCCGCTGGGCACGCACGCCAACAAGCACGGCCAGGTGATCGGCGCGAACGTGGGCGGTGGCTACGCGACCTTCCCCGGCGTGGTGGGCACGGCGGTGTCGAAGGTCTGCGACCTGGAGATCGCCAGGACCGGACTGCGGGAGAAGGACGCCCGCGCGGTGGGCCTGCGGTACGTGGCGGTGACGGTGGAGTCGACGAGCCGGGCGGGCTATTACCCGGGAGCCGCGCCGATGACGGTGAAGATGCTCGCGGAGCGCCGGACCGGGCGGCTGCTCGGGGTGCAGATCGTGGGCCGCGAGGGCGCGGGGAAGCGGGTGGACATCGCGGCGGTGGCGCTGACGGCGGGGATGACGGTGGAGACGATGGTCTCCCTCGACCTCGGCTACGCACCGCCCTTTTCACCGGTGTGGGACCCGGTCCTGGTGGCGGCACGCAAGGCGGTGGCAGCCGTTCGGGCGGCGGGCTGACCCGAGCGGCAGAATCGGTCACGGTGACGAATTGCGACCATGAAGTCGCCGTGCGTGACTCGTCACATGATCAGACACACCATGCGAGCGCTCTGCGCCGCCTCTCTCGTCATCGCCCCCCTCGCCCTGGCCGCGGCCCCGGCCCACGCCGCGACCTGCACCGTCAACGGCGTCTCCCGCACCGGTGCGGCCGTCACCGGCACGGCGGGACCGGACTACATCGTCTGTAGCGGGGTCGTTTCCGGGGACACGGTCAACGGCCTCGGCGGGGACGACTACATCCACATCGAGGGCCAGGTCGCCGGCACCGTCCTGGGCGGCGACGGCCGCGACTACATCTCGGCCCCCGACGGGGTGGCCGGCGGGATGACCAGCACCGGCCGGGTCCTCGGCGAGGCCGGCAACGACTACATCCGCACCGGCCCGAACGCCGGCGTCGTCAACGGCGGAACCGGCTTCGACTACTGCCGGGTCACCTCCGGCAACCCGCCCGTCAGCTGCGAGTTCTGACCCTCGCCCACCGTGCGCCGCCCGACCGGGCGGCGCACGGTGGCGTACGGGGCCGGGTCAGCGGGCCGTCCGCGTGTGGACGTACTCCACCAGGCGGGTCAGCGCGTCCGGGTCGGTCGTCGGCAGCACCCCGTGACCGAGGTTGAAGACGTGGCCCTCCAGATCCTTCGCGGCGGCCAGGACCTCGTCCGTCTTGGCCTCCACGGCCTCCCGCGAGGAGAACAGCACGGCCGGGTCGAGGTTGCCCTGGAGCGCCTTGCCGGGGCCGACCCGGCGGGCGGCCTCGTCGAGCGGGACGCGCCAGTCGACGCCGACCACGTCCGCGCCCGCCTCGCCCATGAGGCCGAGCAGCTCGCCCGTACCGACGCCGAAGTGGATGCGCGGGACGCCGTACGAGGCGACCGCGTCGAACACCTTGGCCGAGGCGGGCATGACCGAGCGGCGGTAGTCGGCGGGGGCCAGGGCGCCCACCCAGGAGTCGAAGAGCTGGACCGCGGAGACGCCGGCCTCGATCTGCACCTTGAGGAAGGCGGAGGTGATCTCGGCGAGGCGGTCGAGAAGGTCGGCCCACAGCTGCGGGTCGCCGTACATCAGCGCCTTGGTGTGCTCGTGGTTGCGGGACGGACCGCCTTCGACGAGGTAGCTCGCGAGGGTGAACGGCGCGCCGGCGAATCCGATCAGCGGGGTGGCGCCCAGCTCGCCGGTGAGCATGCCGATGGCCTCGGTGACGTAGGTGACGTCCTCGGGGGTGAGGTCGCGCAGCCGGGCGAGGTCGGCGCGGGTGCGGATGGGCTCGGCGACGACGGGGCCGACGCCGGGCTTGATGTCGAGGTCGACGCCGATGGCCTTGAGCGGGACGACGATGTCGCTGAAGAAGATCGCCGCGTCGACCTTGTGGCGGCGCACGGGCTGCAGGGTGATCTCGGTGACCAGCTCGGGCCGCATGCACGACTCGAGCATGGGGATGCCCTCGCGCACCTTCAGGTACTCGGGCAGGGACCGCCCGGCCTGTCGCATGAACCAGACGGGCGTGTGGGGCACGGCCTCGCGCCGGCACGCCTTCAGGAACGCGGAGTCGTAGGTCTGCGGCTGGTGCTTCGTCTGCTGGCCCTCAGGGCGATCGATGGCGCTCACGCCCAGAATCTTCGCATGTGGCGAGAAGCCGCTCGCCCGGCCCGGGTGTCCCTCCCTGCGCACGGGCCCCGTTCCGCCTACTCTTCCCGGCATGGCTGCGGCTCAGGGACATTTTTCCGATCATTCCGACGGCATTCGAGGGACGGGGAAGACGGCGGGCGACAGGGTGGACCCCACGGAGACGAACCCGGTACCTCCCGCCTTCCGGCGGGCGGTCGAGGGGCTGCGCGCGGTCCGGCTGCGGCCGGAGATCGAGGTCGACCCGACCCGGCCGCCGCAGCGGCTCGCCCCGTACGCGTACGCCCTGGAGGCGGCGGTCGTGGAGGGCGAGGAGGACCTGGCGGACGGGCGGCTCGTGCTGCTGCACGACCCGGCCGGGCACGACGCCTGGAAGGGCACCTTCCGGCTGGTGACGCTGATCCGGGCGGAGCTGGAGCCGGAGATGGCCGCGGATCCGCTGCTGCCGGAGGTCTGCTGGTCCTGGCTGACCGGCGCCATGGAGGCGCGCGGTCTGGCGTACGGGGAGGCGAGCGGCACCGTCACGATGGCGAGCTCGCACTACTTCGGGGGGCTCGCGGAGCGGCGCCCGGCGACGCAGATCGAGATCCGGGCCTCGTGGACGCCGCAGGAGGGCCTGGCCGGGGTGCCGGACAGCGGGACGCACCTGGCGGCCTGGTGCGATCTGCTGTGCCAGGTGGCGGGGCTGCCGCCGTCGCCGGCCGAGCCGGGGGCCGGTCCGGCCACGGGGCCGGGTGCGGGGACGACGTCGGGGGCGGGTGTCGTACCGCTGCCCCAGCGGCGGGGACCGCAGCAGCCGTAGCGTGCGGACGGTGAGCGGGCGGGCGTCGACGGGCGTGGCGAACGTCGTTTTTCGGACACTTTCGGGTGCGGCGAGCATGAGGCTCGTACGATGATCGATCACGCGTCCGAATTGCACCAATTGTTACTCACCAAATCGTGATCTTTCCCTAAAGGCGGGCGGCCAGGCTGCCGAAGGAGTCATTGACCCCTTCAAAGCACGGGTTCGCCCCCGGCTTCTTCCCCGAGCCGGCTCCGTCCCGCACCTTCCCAGGAGGCCTGGTGTCCGTTCTCCTCGAGCAGCCCGCAAGCCTGGTCGCCTACCGCCCGAACAAGCCGACGGCCATGGTCGTCGTGGCCGACCCGCGCGTCCGCTCCACCGTCACCCGCCACCTGTGGGCGCTCGGCGTGCGCGACGTCATCGAGGCGTCGTCCATCGCGGAGGCCCGTCCCCGCGTCGGCAACCCGCGCGACATCTGCGTGGCCGACGTCCACCTGCCCGACGGCAGCGGCCTGACGCTGCTGTCCGAGACCCGCGCCGCGGGCTGGCCCAACGGTCTGGCCCTCTCCGCCGCCGACGACATCGGCGCCGTGCGCAACGCCCTCGCCGGCGGCGTCAAGGGATACGTCGTCACCGGCACCCGCACCAACATCGGGCACCCCACCCGCCCCGGCGCCGCCCCCATCGGCGCCGCGGCCGCCCGCCTCGGCCACCGCCGCCCCCCGGGTGCCCCGAGCCACCCGGGCGGCTACCGCGAGCTCTCCGGCCGTGAGGTCGAGGTGCTGCGGCTGGTCGCCGAGGGCCAGTCCAACAAGGCCATCGGCGTCTCCATGGGCCTGTCGGCGCTCACCGTGAAGAGCCACCTCGCCCGCATCGCCCGCAAGCTGGGCACCGGTGACCGGGCCGGCATGGTCGCGGTGGCCCTGCGCACCGGCATCATCCACTGATCGGCCCGGCCCCACGAGGGGTCTGAGAACCCGCAGGCGCCTGTCGACGGAACGTTCCCTCTGGTCCGACCGACCGACCACCACGGCTGTTCAGGCCGTTCCGGTCGATCCGGTTGATCCGGCTGTTCCGTCGATGGGCGCTTGCCATTCACAGATACCCTTGACAGGTGACCGACGCCCAAGACACCGCGAGTGACACCGCACTGCGAACCACCGGGGGCGCCCCCTCGGACGACGACGTCCCTGCGCATGGGCTGCCGATCCCGCTGCTCGAACCCCGTGAGGGCGTTCCGCCCGTCGTCGAGACCGAGGACGCCCTGGCCGAGGTGATCGCCGCCTTCGCCGCCGGCCGCGGTCCCGTCGCCGTCGACGCCGAGCGCGCCTCCGGCTACCGCTACGGGCAGCGCGCCTATCTCGTCCAGCTCCGCCGCGAGGGCGCGGGCACCGCGCTCATCGACCCGGTGGGCTGTCCGGATCTGTCCGGCCTCGGCGAGGCGCTGGCCGGGTCCGAGTGGATCCTGCACGCCGCGACGCAGGACCTGCCCTGTCTGCGTGACATAGGCATGGTGCCGACGCGGCTCTTCGACACCGAGCTCGCCGGACGTCTGGCCGGCTTCCCCCGGGTCGGTCTCGGCGCGATGGTCGAGTCGGTCCTCGGCTACGCCCTGGAGAAGGGCCACTCCGCCGTCGACTGGTCGACCCGCCCGCTGCCCGAGCCCTGGCTGCGCTATGCCGCGCTCGACGTGGAGCTCCTGGTGGACCTGCGCGACGAGCTGGAGAAGGAGCTGGACCGTCAGGGCAAGCTGGAGTGGGCGCTCCAGGAGTTCGACGCCATCGCCTCGGCTCCGCCTCCGCCGCCGCGCAAGGACCCCTGGCGGCGTACGTCGGGGATGCACAAGGTGCGCAGGCGCCGCCAGATGGCGGTCGTACGGGAGCTGTGGACGGCCCGTGACCGGGTGGCCCAGCGGCGTGACGTCTCCCCCGGCAAGGTGCTGAGCGACGCGGCGATCGTGGAGGCGGCTCTCGCGCTGCCGCCGAACGCGGGCGCGCTGTCGGCGCTGCCCGGCTTCGGGCAGCGGATGGGCCGGCGCCAGCTGGAGCAGTGGCAGGCCGCCGTGGACCGGGCGAAGGCCCTGCCGGACGCCGAGCTGCCCCAGCCCGGCCAGCCCGTGGCGGGCCCCCCGCCCCCGCGCGCCTGGGCCGACAAGGACCCCGCGGCCGCGGCCCGCCTCGCCGCGGCCCGCACCGCGGTCTCGGCCCTCGCGGAGGAGCTGAACCTCCCCCAGGAGAACCTGATCACCCCCGACACGGTCCGCCGCGTCTGCTGGGAGCCCCCGGCCCCGGCCGACCCGGAGACGCTCGCCGAGGCCCTGCGGGGCTTCGGAGCACGACCCTGGCAGGTGGAGCTGGTGACCCCGCTGCTGGTCGAGGCGCTGGCGGCGAAGGCCTGACGGCCGCCCCTGTGACGTACGGGGTCCTCACTCCTCCAGGAGGGTGAGGGCCCCGTCCTCGTCCCGCGCGTAGCTGCCGGTCTCCGCGCCCTCCACCTTGCCGTGCTTGAGCCAGTGCTCGGACATGGTGTGCAGCAGTTTGGCCTTGCGCTCCCAGACGATCTGGTGGCCGGCGCAGGAGATCCGGAACATCAGCTTCTTCTTGCCGGGGATGTTCCGGTAGAGCTCGGGCGTGGAGAAGTACACCAGGCCGAGGTCCGGTGAGGTGTTGATGATCGAGTCGTGCTCCCCGTAGACGATGCAGACGGGCACCTTGTCGCCGAGGACGCCGTGGAGCTTGACCGTGGTCTTGTTCCAGCCCCACCAGTAGGAGTTGCGGATGCGGTTGAGTCCCTCCGGCTGTCCCGGCGTCGGGCCGCCCCAGGTGGCCCCGATCGTGTCGACCGCCATCATCGCCTTCCAGATCTCCTCGACCATGCCGTCCTCGCGCTGGTCCGGGCACCTGAGGTCGTTCTGCCAGGACCGTTCGAGGCCGCCCTTGGTGCCGACGGTCATCGGGTAGCCGAAGGCGCCCTCCGGCGTGGTCACCGGCAGGGACACGGGTGCGCCGAAGTCGGTCCCCGCCTTGCTGTCCCGGCCGTTCGGCGGGAAGATCGGTGCCGACAGGAAGAGGCTGCGCACCTTGCCGTGGCGCTGGATGGCATAGGGGCCGAGCTGCTGCGCGGCCGCGGACCAGCCGATGAGGTCGATCTTCGTCGCGCCGGTGCGGGCGAGGACGAAGTCGACGACCTTGTCGACCTCGTCCCAGTCGCTCTGGGAGTTGTTCAGCTGTGCCGCGTACTCCACCGGGCCGGTGTACGGCGTGGCGTTCGGGTTCGGGCTGAGCAGTGCCCGCTGGGCGGGGGCCGGGCTGACGTTCTGGTGCTTCTCCATCTTCGGCCGGGTGGAGAGGCCGGAGCCCTGCAGCTCCATCACGTAGACGTCGTAGCCGGCCTTGGCCAGCTCGGCGGCCCAGCTGTACTTCTTGTACGGCAGGTCGAAGGCGGCCACGGCCGGGACGCTCCGGCCGTGCAGCATGAGGACGGGTCTGCGGGGGCTGCTGGGGTTGGTGGCCACGTGCTCCCGGACGAAGAGCTTGGCCGGCTTTCCGACGTTGGCGGGGATGGTGGAGATGTGGTCCACGTAGAGGTCGTTCACGGTGGGTGGCATGGCGGGTTCCGTTCCCTCGGGCGGCCCGGGGCGGTGTCGCCCGGGCGTGGACAGGGTCCGCTCGGGCGGGCGGTGGACGGGGGCGACATGACCGTCGCGACCGGGCGACCGACCCGATCGGGTAGCGAGGGCGCTCCGATCGGCCGGGCGCGCGGGAGGGGCGCGCACCCGCTGGGGCATGGTCGACGGGTGTGACCTTCGCCGCTTGGGGCGGGGGGACTGGGCAGTCTGGTTACCCGCAAGTAGCATGGGGTCAGCAAGCGCGCGCTTAGCCGCGTGCCGGGCAGCGCGCCCGCAGCAGTGCCATCCCGCACCCTGGAGGAGAGCCATCGTGCCTCGTACCGTCAGGGACGTCGTCTTCGTCGACGGCGTCCGTACCCCGTTCGGCAAGGCGGGCCCGAAGGGCATCTACCACGAGACCCGCGCCGACGACCTCGTCGTGAAGGCCATCCGGGAGCTGCTGCGCCGCAACCCCGGTCTCGACCCGAAGAAGATCGACGAGGTCGCCATCGCCGCGACCACGCAGATCGGTGACCAGGGCCTGACCCTCGGCCGTACCGCCGGTATCCTCGCCGGGCTGCCGCAGTCGGTGCCGGGCTACTCCATCGACCGTATGTGCGCCGGTGCGCTGACCGCCGTGACCTCGGTCGCCGGTTCCATCGCCTTCGGTGCGTACGACGCCGTCATCGCCGGTGGTGTCGAGCACATGGGCCGCCACCCCATGGGCGAGGGCGTCGACCCGAACCCGCGCTTCGTCAGCGAGAAGCTGGTCGACGAGTCCGCCCTGTTCATGGGCATGACCGCCGAGAACCTGCACGACCGCTACCCGAGCATCACCAAGCAGCGCGCCGACGAGTACGCCGTGCGCTCGCAGGAGAAGGCCGCCAAGGCGTACGCCGACGGCAAGATCCAGCAGGACCTGGTGCCGATCTCGGTCCGCCGCACCTCCCCCGAGGGCGGGGAGACCGGCTGGGGCCTGGTCACCGCCGACGAGCCGATGCGCCCGGGCACCACCCTGGAGTCGCTGGCGGGCCTGAAGACGCCGTTCCGCGTCCACGGCAACGTCACCGCGGGCAACGCGGCCGGCCTGAACGACGGCGCCACCGCCTCGATCATCGCCTCCGAGGACTTCGCCCGCGAGAACAACCTCCCGGTGAAGATGCGCCTCGTCTCGTACGCCTTCGCCGGCGTCGAGCCCGAGGTCATGGGCTACGGCCCGATCCCGGCCACCGAGAAGGCCCTCGCCAAGGCCGGCCTGTCGATCGAGGACATCAACCTCTTCGAGATCAACGAGGCCTTCGCCGTCCAGGTCCTCGCCTTCCTGGAGCACTACGGCATCGCCGACGACGACGCCCGCGTCAACCAGTACGGCGGCGCCATCGCGTACGGCCACCCGCTCGCCTCCTCCGGCGTCCGTCTGATGACGCAGCTGGCCCGCCAGTTCGAGGAGCAGCCGGAGGTCCGCTACGGCCTCACCACCATGTGCGTCGGCTTCGGCATGGGCGCCACGGTCATCTGGGAGAACCCGAACCACAAGGACGCCGGAGGCAGCAAGTGAGCACCACCGCAGAGCTTCTGAAGGGCGCCGCCGAGCTCTTCCCGGACGAGGTCGTCACGTCCGCCCACGTACGGCACTTCGAACTCCCCGCGGGTGCGGGCCGGTTCGCGCTGATCACGCTGGACAACGGCTTCGACCACACCAAGCCGACCACCTTCGGCCCGCAGTCCCTCGCCAACCTGAACACGGCGATCGACCAGGTCGAGGCCGAGGCCGCGAACGGTGAGATCGTCGGCGTCGGCATCACCGGCAAGCCGTTCATCTTCGCCGTCGGCGCGGACCTCAAGGGCGTCGAGCTGCTGAAGCAGCACTCCGACGCGCTGGCCATCGGCAAGGGCGGCCACGACGTCTTCAAGCGTCTGTCCGGTCTGGCCGTGCCCACCTTCGCGTACTACAACGGCGCGGCGATGGGCGGCGGTGTCGAGGTCGGTCTGCACTGCACCTACCGCACCGTCTCCAAGGCCCTGCCGGCCTTCTCGCTGCCCGAGGTCTTCCTCGGTCTGGTGCCCGGCTGGGGCGGCTGCACGATCCTGCCGAACCTGATCGGCGCGGAGAAGGCCGTCCAGGTCATCATCGAGAACTCGCTGAACCAGAACCGCCAGCTCAAGGGCAAGCAGGTCTTCGAGCTCGGCATCGCCGACGCGATCTTCGAGGGCGCCGACTTCCTGGAGCAGTCGCTCATCTGGACCGCGTCCGTCCTCAAGGGCGACGTCACCGTCGAGCGTCCGGAGATCGACCGCGGTGAGGGCTGGGACCAGGCCGTCGCCAAGGGCCGCCTCGTCGCCGACTCCAAGGTGCACGGCGCCGCCCCGGCCGCCTACCGCGCCCTCGACATCATCGAGGCCGCCAAGGACGGCGACCTGCAGAAGGGCTTCGACGCCGAGGACCAGGCCCTCGCGGACCTGATCATGGGCGGCGAGCTGCGCGCCGGCATCTACGCCTTCAACCTGGTGCAGAAGCGCGCCAAGCGCCCGGCCGGCGCGCCGGACAAGTCGCTGGCCCGCCCGGTCACCAAGGTCGGTGTCGTCGGCGCCGGTCTGATGGCCTCCCAGCTGGCCCTGCTGTTCCTGCGCCGCCTCGAGGTGCCGGTCGTCCTGACCGACATCGACCAGGAGCGCGTCGACAAGGGCGTGGGCTACGTCCACGGCGAGATCGACAAGCTGCTCGGCAAGGGCCGCATCAACCAGGACAAGGCCAACCGCCTCAAGGGCCTGGTCTCCGGTGTGCTGGACAAGGCCGCGGGCTTCGCGGACGCGGACTTCATCATCGAGGCCGTGTTCGAGGAGATGAGCGTCAAGCAGAAGGTGTTCGCGGAGGTCGAGGCGGTCGCCCCGGCGCACGCGATCCTCGCCACCAACACCTCCTCGCTGTCGGTCTCCGAGATGGCCTCGAAGCTGCAGCACCCGGAGCGCGTGGTCGGCTTCCACTTCTTCAACCCGGTCGCGATCCTCCCGCTCCTGGAGATCGTCCGCGGCGAGAAGACGGACGACGCCTCGCTCGCCACCGCCTTCGGCGTGGCGAAGAAGCTGAAGAAGACCGCGGTCCTGACGAAGGACGCCCCGGCGTTCGTCGTGAACCGCATCCTGACCCGCTTCATGGGCGAGATCCAGAACATCATCGACGAGGGCACCCCGGTGGCCACGGCGGAGAAGGCGGTCGAGCCGCTGGGTCTGCCGATGTCCCCGCTGGTCCTCCTGGAGCTCGTCGGCCCGGCGATCGGTCTGCACGTCTCCGAGACCCTGAACCGCGCCTTCCCGGAGCGCTTCACCGTCTCCCCCAACCTGAAGGCCGTCGTCGAGGCCGGCAAGCGCGGCTTCTACGTCTACTCCGCCGAGAACGGCTTCAAGCCGGAGCTGGACCCCGAGGTCGCCGCGCTCCTCAAGCAGGGCGACACCGTCCTGACGGAGGAGCAGGCCCGCGACCGCGTCCTGGACGCGGTCGCGCAGGAGATCGGCCTGATGCTGGAGGAGGGTGTCGTCGCCGAGGCGCAGGACATCGACCTCTGCCTGATCACGGGCGCGGGCTGGCCCTTCCACCTGGGCGGCATCACGCCGTACCTGGACCGTGAGGGCGTCTCCGAGCGCGTCAACGGCAAGCGGTTCCTGGCGCAGGGCGTGGCGAGCGTCCCCGCGTAACACCGCAGGCAGCGCGCGAAAGCGTGGACGGGCCGTACGGATTCCCTCCGTACGGCCCGTCCGTCTGTCCGCGTCCCGGTGGGTGCCTCCCGGTCAGAACACCCGGACCGGGCCCAGGGGGCCGCCGGGGCCGGGGGACAACTGCCGGTGGACGTGCAGCCGGCCGTCCGTGCCGATGGTGGTGATCACCAGCGAGCCGTTCGCGTCGAGCGCCATGGCGGGCGCGTGCGTGAGCATCTCGCCGCGCTCGCGCCAGTGCGCCCCGGAGGCGTCCTTGTCGGGGACGGGCATGGAGACGACCAGCCGGCCGCGCGAACCCCGGTGGGCCAGGTACGCCTCACGGGCGCCGCGCTCCGGGGCCCACAGCGCGGCGATGGCGCCGGTGCCGCCGTGGCCGCCGACACCGGCTCCGGAGCCGGGCCAGCGTCCGTTGTCGTGCTGGCGGTAGGCCATGACCTGTCCGGTGGCCGCCTCGCGGAAGTACAGGCAGGTGCGACCGCCGCCGGAGTCGACCGCGGTGATGCCGCCGGTGGCGACCTTGCCGGTGGTGAGCGTGTCGTCGCGGACGAACGGCGCGCCGATGTCGCTCTGGTGGAAGCGGTGGACGGAGCCCTTGCCGGGCACGTACAGCTCGATCGCGCCGAGCTCGTTGCGCAGAGCGGTGCCGGCGTCCTGGACGAAGGAGCCGCCGAGGTCCTCCCAGGGGCCCCAGGCACCGTACTCGGTCTGGCGGCGCATGCTGACGCCCTGACCGAAGTTGCGGACGAAGACGTGGAGTCGGCCGGTGCCGTCGACGGCGGCGGACGGGACGCCCATCTCGCGCTGGTGGCGCCGGTCGGTGTGGTGCCAGTCCGGGTTCTCCAGGCTCTCCCAGTCGTAGAACCCGTTGCCCTCCGGGTCCTGCATCGTGTGCACGAGGTCGACGCTGACGTCTCCGCCCGGCACGTTCTGCCGGCGCAGGGCCACGACGTGGGCGGGGCCGCCCGGCTCCCCGGCCACCGCCAGGGTCGGGGAGATCCAGCCCTCGCCGACGAGGAAGGGGCCGCGCCAGTCGCCGGTGCCGGGTCCCGTCTCCGACCAGAAGGCCAGCCGGCCGGCGAGCACGCCGAAGGCGTTGAGCCGGCCGCCGGGGCCCAGCCGCAGCCAGTTCGCGTCGGGCGAGTAGCGGTAGGCGGCGCTGCACATGTGGGTGCTGCGGTACGGGTTGGTGCCGAGCTGGCGGTCGCCGCACTGCTCGCAGGTGCCCTGCGGACACTCGGTGGCGTCGAGTCCCGCGTACGTCGCCAGGTACTCGGCCTTCTCGGTGAGGGCGCTCGCGTCCAGGTTGTATCCCCAGAAGCGGTTGGAGTAGGCGCGGAAGTGCTCCACGACCGGGATCACCTGGGCGCCGGCCCGGTAGCGTTCGAGCGCGGCGAGCGCGAACTGGGTCGTGGCGGTGTGATCGAGGTGGTCCGACATGACGAACCCCTGCTTGCCGCCGTCGTGTTCGGGGTCGGGATCCATGGTGCGGACGGTGGTCGGCCTGGCGTACCCGAGCAGTGTCGTGAGGCCGCCGATGACCTGGTCTCGCGAGATGTGCTGCACTTCGGCGAGGGCGGAGCCACGGACCGGGAGGGTGGGCTGGGTGGCCGTCCGGCCGGCCCACAGATCGGTGATCCGACCGCGCGTTCCCTCCGGGGTGACGGCGCTCATGTGCAGCTGGCAGAAGAACATCTGCACCCGGGCGTCGGCCGCCAGGACGAAGCGTTCGACGGCGAAACCGGGCACGAGTTCGACGACGTCGCGGTTCCACGGGCCGTTGCGGTCACCGGTCGTCATCCGTGCGTAGGCGGAGCGCAGGCCGCAGCCGCGGGCGGTGCTGTAGCCGGTGAAGTCCGGCACCAGGGAGGTGCGCCGCGGGTTGTCGGTGTCGGCGTTGATGCCGTCGCCCTCGCCCGCGGTGAGGACGACGGTGGTGATCCGGTCGCCGTCCTGGAGGGCGCGCACCAGGTCGGGATTCATGAAGTACAGGTCGTCGTCCTGGTGGGCGACGATGTGCAGGATCGAGCGTGCGTCGTGGTTCATCGGTCCACCACGTTCATGGCCATGGCTCCAGACACTGAGCAGTAGGGACGGACCCGTACGGGTCGGGTGGGGTGTACGACGACGAAGCGGGACGCCTCGTCGGCTACCGGAACGGCCGGGTAGGCGTAGGCGCCCTTGACGTCCGGGAAGTCCTCGAAGAGGTGGCAGACGCGGACCTTGCGCCGGTCACCGGGAGCCGGTTGCAACCACCAGTCCCAGTCCTCCCAGCGGTCCAGCCGGTCGTCCACGACCTGCCGCAGCGGGACCTCGGCGTGGAAGGTCCGCTCGTCGAGGGCGTGGGCGGGGACCGAGACCTCGGTGCGGTGGTGGCCTCGGCGCACCAGGACGAAGCGGGCTCCGGGCCGGACGGGCCGCTCGGCGCAGAAGACACCGCTGACGGTGATCGAGTCGTCGGTGATCGCGACGTTGGTGCACTCGGCGTGCTCGGTGCGCAGGATGGTGCGCAGCATGAGCTTGCCGTTCGGCTGGGCGTAGGGCAGGTTCCAGATGACCGGTGCGCCCGCGGGGGACGCGAGGAGCCGTTCCCGTGCGGTGATCAGCGCCCGGGTGTCGCGGATGCCCGCCTTCATGTGCACGGTCTCGCCCTTGGCCGAGACCATCGTGACGCGCCAGCGGCCGTCTCCGAGCACGTCGAGGGCGGAGGGGGTGACGGCGGCCGTGTAGCGGGTCGCGCCGGACGGCAGTGTCCGGCGCGTGGTGCGCAGGGGCATGTCGGGCAGCCGGCGGGCGGCGCCGGGGTTCTGCCGCAGCTGGAAGGTCCAGCGGTGCTTGCCGTCCTCGGGGCCGTCGGCGGTGAACCGCAGCCAGCCGGAGTCGTCGGCGATGGTGTGCACCAGGGTGGTCTTGATGGTGGTGGGCGGTGCGCCGCCGCCCGGGCCGCGCCGCAGGGTCTTGCGGGACGGCTTGCGGTACCTGGGCTCGGCGGCGGCCCTGCGCTCCGCGGCCGCTTCGAAGAGCTCGACGTAGCGGTCGGCGATGACGGATGGGTCGTAGCGGGCGGAGTTGAGCAGGGCGGCCGCCCCCATGGCGCCGCGCAGCGCGTCGTCGCCCATCAGCCGGCGCAGGCCGGCGGCGATGGCGTCGGCGTCGCCGTTGGGGACGAGGAGGCCGTCCTCGCCGTCGCGCAGGATCTCTCGCGGGCCGACGGGGCAGTCCGTCGAGACCACGGGCAGGCCGCAGCGCATGGCCTCCACCAGTGTCATGCCGAAGGACTCGGCGCTCGACGTCACCGCCGCGATGGAGCCCTTGGCCCACTCCGACTCGATCGGCGAGAAGCCGCCCATCAGGAGGGTCTGCCCGGTCAGCCCGAGTTCGGTGACGAGGGCACGGAGCTTGGCGGCCTCGGCGCCGTCACCGTAGATCCGCAGCTGCCAGTCGGGGAACTCCTCGGCGACCTGGCCGAAGGCGCGGATCAACAGGTCGTAGCGCTTGACGTGGTGCATCCGGCCGGCGCTGACGACGACCTTGCGGCTGCCGTCGGACGGGGTGACGACGGGCTGGGGCACGCTGTTGGGAATGCCCGTCACGGGGACGCCGTCGATCGGTGTGTTCTCCATGAAGGACCGGGCGTCGGCGTCGGTGACGGTGGTGATGGCGTCGAGGCGCGGGTAGACCCGGGCCATCTCCTCGCGTACGGCGGGAGGGATGGCCAGGTGGGTCATGTGCTCCTGGGCCACGCGCAGCGCGGAGTCGCGGGTGAAGCGGGCGACGAAGAGGTTCAGGCTCGGCCGGGTGCCGACGACGACGTCGGCGTCCGTCTTCTTCAGGTGGTTGATGATGCGTTCGTCGGAGAGCCGGCTGTACTGCGCGTAGAACTCCTCCTGGCGGGGGACGACGGTGCTCGGCTCGTCGAGACCGTCCGCGCCGCGGTCGGCGCCGCTGCCGGCCCGCAGGTCGACCAGGGCCCGCACGGTGACCTGCGGGGAGATCTCGAACTTGGTGCTGCCGGCGCGGCGGAAGACGGAGACGATCTCGACCTCGTGCCGGGCGGACAGCGCCTCGGCCAGGTTGATCACGGTCCGGTTGGTGCCACCGATGCCGTAGATGTTGTTGATCAGGAAGGAGACCTTCATCGTTCCTGGGGCTCCTTCAGCTCGAAGGCACTGGGGATCGGGTAGTAGGCACGGAGGAAGCGGGCGAGCATGGCCGCCTGACGCACGACGTCCTGTCCGTCGGAGAGGGTGTCGTTGATGCAGAAGGCCTGCCGGTCGCGGCGGGCGAGCAGGATGCCGAAGCGCCGCTCGATCTCCCGCTTGGCGAGGTCGAGGTAGGCGAAGCGGATGTCGGAGGGCACGGCGCGTCCCGTGAAGTACGCGTAGTAGTGGTAGAGCGACGACGGAATGGAGATGTCGGTGGCGCTGCGGAACCGGCTGAGGGTGGTGGCCCGGTGCTGTTCGGCGAAGGCCTGCTCGATCTCGAAGAGCACGCTGCGGCGCAGCGGGTAGGGCGCGTGGCGCATCTTCTGCACGATGGACGAGCCGAAGCTCGCCTCCAGGATCCTGCGGTTGTTCTTGCCGGCGGCGTCCACCGGCCGGTCGCCGAGGGACAGGTCCCACTGGGGCACCTGCGAGGGTGACAGGAAGATCCGCGTCATCCCGTTGGACAGGAAGAAGTCCTGGGGTGTGACGGGGCTGCCGAGGAACATGTCGTCGTTGAAGTAAAGGAACTGCTCCGACAGGCCGTCGATGTGGTGCAGCCGGCTCTCGATGGCGTGCGAGTTGAAGGTGGGCAGCGCCTGCGGGTCGTCGAAGATCTCCGCGTGGTCGACCACCCGGATGCGCGGGTGGTTGGGGTCGAGCCAGTGCGGCCGCTGACGGTCGGTGACCAGGTAGATCCGGCGCACCCAGGGCGCGTGCTGCTCCAGGGAGCGCAGGGAGTAGCGCAGTTCGTCGCGGCTGATGTAGCGGGCGGCGTTGGCCGATTCCTCGTGGTAGCCGGTGTCACCGTAGCGTCTGCGCCGCTCCTGCCATGCCGGGTCGTTGCCGTCCACCCAGGTGTAGACGGCGTCCACGGGGAAGCGGACGTCCTCGGGCAGGGGCACGGCGCAGGGCGCGATGGTGCGGACGGTGCGGGTGCGGCGGCCGTGCAGTGCGGCGAAGCCGGTGAGCCTGCTGATGGGTACGTGGACGCGGGGGGCGTCCGCGGCCACGTCCTCGGTGACCCGGTTGGGGCGGGGTGCGACAAGGCGCCCCGCCTCGGGCAGCCAGAACTCGATGTCACAGCCGTATTCGAGGCCGAGCGACAGGGTGCCGCCCGGGTCGCGCCAGACCATGCCGACGCGAAGGACGGAGGCCTCGGCAGTCACCCGCAGGGCGCGACGGGTCCCGACCAGGGCGGGACGGCCGTACTCCTGACCGCCGTGCCACCGGGCGACGTACACGGGGGTCTGCGTCCCCGCTCTGCCGAGGGCGTCGCGGACGCGGGCGCGGTCGGCGAGGGACACGGCGAGACAGGCACGGAACTCGGAGCCGCCGCGCACCGCGAAGTGGTCGATGCCGGCGGCGTCGAGCGCCGAGGCGACCAGTTCGAGGTTGCCCTCCCGCAGTCCGAGCGGGGACGGGGTGGGGCGGACGAGCGCGATGAGGGCGCCGCGGTCGACGAGCGTGGCGAGCCGCTCCCCGCCGGCGAACAGGTCGGGCCAGCGGCGCCGGGCGCGCATCGCGCGCAGCGCGCGGGTGAGTCCGACGCCGAGCTGGAGCCGGCGCAGGAGTCGCTTGACGAGCGTGCGCAGGCGCATCGGCACGCGCCGGGCGATGGTGCGGCGCAGCCCGGTGGGCAGCAGGGCGCGGTAGACGCCGACCGCGGAGGACGCCTCGGGGTTCAGCGCGGTCATCCGGTGGCGTTTCCTTCCTCGTCCGCCAGGTGCTCGAAGGGGCTCTCCACCGGGAAGTAGCGCCGCAGGAAGGCGAGGACGGCGGCCGTACCGCCGCGGCCGCGCGCATCGGGGCTGTCGAGGCCGAAGAGCTGGAACTGCTGGACGTCCCTGCGCACGAGCAGCCGTTCGAGCCAGCGCTGCACGCCGGGCATGGCGGCGTGCAGGGCGATGGTGGTCTCGCCGGAGGGTTCCGCCAGGCCGGCGCAGTGCGCGGAGTGGTGGACGAGGCCGTCGAGCGGATGGGTGCCGGTCAGCTGGGGCAGCGCCTGGGTGTCGACGACGAAGTCGGTCCACTCGTAGCCCTCGGCCAGGGCGCCGAGCACCTGGCGGGTGTACGGCTGGGGGCCGCTGCCGTAGCCATGGGCCACGGCCCGCGTGGTGAAGGAGAACGCGGTGGCGGTCCAGGGCGCGGTGGCCTCCTCGGCCGTCCAGGGGCCACGCCGGGGGCGGGTGCCGCCCGCGGGCGTGAAGAAATCGAACGGGCGCACCGGGCGAGCGAGGACCGCTCCGGGCCGGAACAGCAGGAAGTGCTGGGCGACGTCGGGCAGTTCGTGGAGGTGCGCCTCGGCCTCGCGGCCGGCGGAGTGGACCGTCAGCCAGTCGCTGCGCCGGACCCACTGGGGGACGGGCGCGAGGGCGACGAGATGCACGATCTCGATCCACGGGGCGTACTGGTGGACGGAGCGCAGGGTGGCACGCAGGAGTTCCTCGGCCCAGGGGCCGGTGTGCTGCCACAGGACGACGGCGTCGACGGGGAAGGTGACCTCCTCGACCCGGACGATGTCGAAGGGCTCGGGGATCCTGGTCCGCTCCGCGGACGCGACGAGCTCGGCGTATCCGGTGAGCCGGTGGTGGTCCGCCCCGATCGTGGGGCCGTCCACCGGCACGACCCGCTGCACGCGGTTGGGGCGGGGACCGACGAGTCGCGGGGTGGCCAGGTCGGTGTTCAGGTTCCAGAACTCGATCTCGACGCCCTGGTTCTCACCGATCCACAGGGAGTGAGTCGGCTCGGTGCGCAGCCACGTCACCCGGATCACGCGGGCCTTGGCGAAGTGCTTCCAGGCCTTGAGATGGCTGCCGGGGATCTGGGCGCCGGAGCTGTCCGCGGGGGACACCGAGCTGAGGTATCCGGTCTGCTCCTCGAGCAGGGCACGCAGCACCCGCCGTACGGCCGGCTTGTGCTCCTTGGGTACGGCGAGGGCGGTGCGGCGGTCGTCCAAGGGGGGCACGGCGAACCAGGGAACGCCGGCCATGTCGAGGGCGCCGGTCACCAGGTCGTGGTCGAGGCGGCGGGCGCGGTCGGCGGTGAGCCGTGCGTGGACGTGGGCGACGCGCCCGTCGGGGGCCACGGTCCGGCCCTCGGGCCGGTGGGTGAAGCCGGCGTCCCGCACCTGCTGGAGGCTGCGCCGGTGCAGCCGTGACTCGCGTTCGGCCAGTGTGCGGGCCAGCCTGGTCTTGACCTTGCGGCGGACCGTGGGCGGCACCCGGCTGGCGGCGACGGCGCGCAGCGGCTGGGGAACGACCTTGTGGTAGACGCTGGCGGCGGAGCTCATCGACCCCGGTTCAGACATGACGACGGTTCCTGTTCACCGCTCGAAGGGACTGGGGGTCGGGAAGTAGGCGTTGAGGAAGCCGTCGAGCAGTTCCTGCTGTGCCTCCAGGTCCTCCGGGGTGGAGAAGGCGTCGTTGAGGCAGAACGAGTCCTGGTTGCGGCCGTCGAGGAGCCGCTGCAGCCGGTCCGCGAGGTCGGGCACGGCGAGCTGGAGGTAGGTGAAGGGCATCGAACCCGGCTGGGCGCGTCCGGTCAGGGCGGCGTAGTAGAGCGCGAAGGAGGACGTGGGCGACAGGTCGGTCATCGCCCGGAAGCGGCTGGCCGAGGTCCTGGCCCACGCCTGGGGGAAGTCGGCCTCCGCCTCGTACATGGCGCTGCGCCGCAGGGCGTAGGGGATGTGCTCCATCGGCTGGGTGATCACCCGGCCGAAGCGGGCCAGGAGCAGCGCGCGGTTGTTCTTGCAGGCGGCGTCGACGGGGGTGTCGGTTTCGACGACCGGGCCCTGCGGGATGCGGTTCCTGGACGGGAAGTAGCGGGCGGTGCCGGTGGGGGTGAAGAAGGCGTGCGGTGCCACGGGCCGCCCGATGAACATGTCGTCGTTGAAGTACAGGAAGTGCTCGGCGAGGCCGTCGATGTGGTGCAGCTGGCTCTCGATGGAGTGCGAGTTGAACGTCGGCAGATCGGACGGGTTCGCGAAGATCTCGCGGTGGCTGACCACGCGGATGCCGGGCACGTCCTCGCGCAGCCAGGCGGGGACCTGGTCGTCGGTGACGATGTAGATCGTCCGGATCCAGGGTGCGAAGAGGTGGAGCGATCTGACGGAGTAGCGCAGTTCGTCGCGGCTGATGAAGCGGGCGTCGCTGGCGGACTCCGCGTGGTAGATCTCGCCCTTGGCGGTGGCCTTGCGCTGCTTCCACGCCGGGTCCTGGCCGTCGACCCAGGTGTAGACGGCGTCGACGGGGAAGGAGATGTCCTCGACCGAGGGGACGAGGAACTCGGGACGGGTCATGAGGGCGGGCGCGTCGACGACGGGGGTGTGGTCGGAGACGAAGCGGCTGAACAGCCGGGCCGCTCCTCCGACGTTGACGCCGTCGGCGGCGACGGACCAGGTGACGCGGTTGGCGCGGGGCGCGACCAGGCGGTCGCCCTGGCGGCTCCAGAACTCGATCGTGCCGCCGTACTCGTGGCCGAGGACCAGGTGCCTGCCCGGGTCGGTCTGGAGCCAGCTCAGCCGGACGGCCACCGCCGTGCGGACGTCGCGCCAGGCCCTGGGGTCCTTGCTGGGGACGGGGCGGGCAGGGGTGGTGGGGTCCGGGCCGTACACGGTGAGGTGGCCCGGATACATCGTCAGGTAGCGGAAGAGGCCGCCGAGCACGCGCTCCCGGTCGTCCTCCGCGACCGCGACGACGGTGCCGTGGTCGGTGGTGCCGCGAACGGCGAAGTAGGGGACGCCGACGTGTTCCAGGAGTTCCGCCACGGCCTCCCGGTTCATCTCCCGGGCGGCGAGCGGACGCACCCGGGGGTTGACGTACGCCTCGTCGCCGGTGTCGCCGACGGGGACCCTGGGGGACGGCACCCGTGCGGCGCCGCCCGCGTCCGCGGTCGTCCCGCTCTCCGTATACGCCTCTGCCACCTGCCCGGGCACGGTCATGAGCCCCTCCCCTCCCTACTGCTGTGTCCTGCGCCTCGCGAGCGCCTCCGGACGTACGGAAGCACCGCGGGAAATGGATGTGGATAAATCGATAAATGCGGGGCGTCATTGCCCCGCCGCATGGAGCTGCCGCGCGAGCTCCGGCCGGCCGCGGCCTCCCCTGCCACGCCGGTGTGTGTTCCCTTCCCCCCTCGTTCCGTCAGACGGTCACCCATCCGCCGAGGAGCAGCCCCGGCACCGTGGTGTCCTGGCGTGCCACCCGCAGGCGACCGTCCGGATCGAGCGAGGCGACGACGAGCCTGCCGAAGGCGTCGACGGCTGCGGCCGGTTCGCGGACCCCCTGTCCGCCCGTCCGCTCCCACCACACGTCGACGGGCTCGTGGTCCGTCGCGAAGGCGGCGACCGCCGTGTCCCCGTCGGGAGCGCGCTGCAGCAGCACCGTGCAGTCGTATCCGTCGATCGCCTGGCGGGCGAGAGTCGCTCCCGCTCCCCCGACGCCGCCGATCCGGGTGGTGACGCCGTCGGTGCGCAGGGCCCACAGGGCTCCGTCGCGGACGTCGGAGCCGTACACCGTCACCCGGCCGGGGCCGGTCGGCTGTGCGATCAGGGACGATCCGGGGATCGGCAGCAGGGGCAGCGGGTGCGGGCTGCGGACCAGGTCCTCCTCGGCGTCGTCCGGGGCACGGTGCCAGCGGATCACGCCGCCTTCCGACGGCGCGAAGACCTCCGGCCGGCCCTGCTCGTCGAGCACGGCCGCGAGTCCGTCGGTCACACCCGCGCCCGCTCGGTCGACCCACGGCCCCCACGAGCCGTTCCTGCCCTGCGTCCGGGAGCTGACGCCCCGCCCGAAGTTGCGGGCGAAGACGTGCGGACTCCCCTCCGCGTCCACGACGACGCACGGGACCCCGACCTCGCGGCTCTTGACCGGGTGATCGCCGTTGGGGCTGCCGAGGGACCGCCACTGGCCCACCGGACGGCCGGTCTGGTACTGCACCGCGTGCATGACCTCGACCCTGGCTCCGCCGGCCTTGGCCGGGGTACGACGAAGGGACACCAGGTGGACCCAGCCCTCCGGGCTCTGGGCCACCGACAGGACGGGCAGCAGCGACGGGGCGTCCGGCAGCTTCTCCGCGGTCCAGCCGGGCCCGCCGGGCTCGGTCTCGGTCCAGCGCGCGACGCCTCCGCCGACGGCGGCGTACGCGGTGAGCCGCCCGTCCGCGCCGCGGGTCAGCCAGATCCGGCGGCCGGGGTAGCGCACCACCGCGCCGGCGGGCGCGGCGGGAACGTCACAGGGCCCGCCCGCACGGAAGCACTCCACGACGAGGCCCGTCACGTCCGGGGCGTCCGCCCGCAGCCGTACGGCTTCGAGCACGGCCTGGGCGACGGCGGCGTGCTCGGGGTGGTCGACGTGCGTGGCGGTCTCGCCGTCCCAGGCGACGTGGCCCGGGTCGGGGTCGGTGGTGCGCAGCACCGTCGCCGGGAAACGTTCGAGCAGGGCGACGGTCCGGCCGGTGAGTTCGGCGGCGCCGTCGGAGCGCCGGGGCTCGTCGCCGTCAACGAAGCAGATCTCGACGTGGGGTGCCGAGGAGAGGGTGTGGATGTCCAGGACGGTACCGTCGGGGAGCCGCTCCCCGCGCCGGTGCCAGGTGTCCCCCCGCCCCAGCGCTTCGAGCAGAAGGGCGGCGGCGTCGGGGCCGCCGGATGCGAGGCTGACCACGGTCAGCGCCCGGCCGGGATCGGCCAGGGCCTCCTGGACATCGGCTCGGGTGACGGTCAGCGCGTCGGCGGGATGGGCGACGACGTGCAGGACCCGCCGCCGGTCGGAGGCATCGGCGCGAGCGACCCGCCCGGCATCGGCCTGACGGGCGACATGCCGCCGCCCGCGGTCCGCAGCCCGCCGCTCACCCTTGGTACGCCCCCGGCTCACCGAACCGCTCCTCGCTTCTCACTTCACAGCCCCCTCACATTACACACACTTTAATGTCTCCTTCCGTTGAGGAAGGAACAACTTCCGTGAGATAGGCAACCGCCGGGCCGCGAAACGCGTCAGGGTTTCGCGGCCCCCTTCGCGGCCGGTGGACCGGCTCCGCCGGCGGTCGAAAATCTGTCTATAGTGCGGGGTCAGCCACTTGTTGTCCGTGGACCGGCACCCCCCACCCGAGTCCCCACCAGCCGCCCGTCACGGGCCTTTGAGCAGAGGACTCGCGCCGCATGAGCGACCCGACCACGACCGGACGCACGCCTCGGGGCCGACGCCGCGGACGGCGGCTGGGCAGGAGGATCGCGCTGACGCTGCTCGTGCTCGTCCTGGCCGCAGGCGGCACCGCGTACTGGATGTACGCGAACCTCGACGGCAACATCAGGGCCGCCGTCGACCTCGACAAGGAGCTCGGCGACAACCGCCCGCCGAAGACGCCGACCTCCGGCCAGAACCTGCTGGTGCTCGGGTCCGACTCGCGCGCCGGGGCCAACGGGGCGCTGGACGGTGCGGCGGTGAGCGGGGCGCGGTCCGACACGGCGCTGGTGGTGCACATACCCGAGGGCCGTTCGAAGGCCGTGGCGGTGAGCATTCCGCGTGACACCCTGGTGACCCGGCCGGAGTGCGGCCGCGAGGGCGGCGGGACGGCCCCGTCCGCCGAGCGCGTGATGTTCAACTCCATCTACTCGCAGTACGGTCCGGCGTGCGTGGTGAAGACCGTCGAGAAGATGTCGGGCGTCCGCCTCGACCACTACGTGGAGATCGACTTCGCCGGGTTCAAGGACCTGGTCGACGCCATCGGCGGGGTGACCGTCGACATCGACGAGCCCATCAAGGACCGCAACTCCGGTCTCGACCTGGCCGCCGGCCCCCAGCGCCTCGACGGCACGCAGTCCCTCGCCTTCGTCCGGACCCGTTACGGGGTCGGCGACGGCAGCGACCTCGGCCGCATCGGCAACCAGCAGAAGTTCCTCACCGCCCTGCTGACCGAGGTCAAGAAGCAGGATCTGCTGGGCAGTCCCGCCAAGACGTACGAGATCGCCGACTCGATGACGAAGTCCCTCACCACCGACTCGGAGCTCGCCTCCCTGACCGCGCTCAGCGACTACGCCCGCAGCCTCAACGGCGTCGACCCGGCCAACATGGAGACGATCATGCTCCCGGTTGCCTACGACAAGCGGGACCGGAACCGGGTCGTCGCCTACGAGCCCCACGCCTCCCGGCTGTGGAAGGCGATCCGCGAGGACCTGCACATCCCGGACGAGGTGCGGAAGTCACCCGCCACCGGCGGGTGAGGGACCGGCGGCTGACGGTCCGCCACGCCGGGAGCTGAGATCCTGGGGGCATGACTCTGCCTCTGCTCGTCGTCGACGGCGCCAATGTCGTGGGCTCGGTCCCCGACGGCTGGTGGAAGGACCGGCGCGGGGCCGCCGAGCGGCTGCGGGACCGGCTCGCCGAGCGGGGCGGGCCGCAGGACGGGCCGCTTCCCGGGCCTTTTGAGATCGTCCTCGTCGTGGAGGGCAGGGCCCGTGGCGTGGCGTCCGTCCCCGGAGTTCGGGTCGAGGAGGCCCCCGGCAGCGGGGACGACCTGATCACGGAGCTGGCCCGGAGCGCGGCGGGCCGGCCGTGCCTGGTGGTGACGGCCGACCGGGAGCTGAGGCGGCGGGTGGAGGAGGCCGGCGCGCTGACCACGGGGCCCCGCGCCGTTTTCCCGTAGCGCCCATGATCATCTGTGGATAGGATCCTTCGCTTCGCCCCTTTCCACCCGATGACGGGAACACCCATGCGCATACGCGCCCTCAGACGGCTCGCCGTCGCCTCCGCCCTCCTCGTCGCCGGCTCCCTCCTCGGGACGCCCCCGGCCCTCGCCGAGGACCCCGTCCCGGTCACGGTCCGCGCCAAGGCGGTCTTCAACGACCCGGCGACCAGCCCGAACGCCGTGCGCGACGAGCTGGTGGCACTCATCCGGAACACGGAAGCCGGCGGGCTGATCCGCGGCTCCGTCTACACCTTCACCGACGGCGTGGTCAGTGACGCGCTGGCCGCGGCCCACCGGGACAGGGGCGTACGCGTCCAGGTCCTCTTCGACCACGAGGCCGTGGCCGACACGACGCTGGTGAACGGGGTGTCGAAGCCGACCGGCAGCGAGTACTCCACGCTGGGGCAGCGGCTCGGCCGCGTCGTGCGGTACGGCGAGAGCGTCGACGCCGACACCGCCGGTTCCTTCGTGCTCGCCTGCCCGGAGAAGCGCGGCTGCATCGGCAACCGGGCGCTGAAGCAGGCCGACGGCAGCGTCGAACACGCCATCAACCACAACAAGTTCGTCCTGTTCTCGAAGGTCGGATCCACCCCGAACGTGGTCTTCCAGTCCTCCGCGAACCTCACGGCCAACCATCGCGCGGAGTTCTTCAACAACGCGGTGACCGTCCCGCACACGGGGCTCTACGAGGAGTACGGCCGCTACTGGAAGGACCAGCTCACCCACGGCACCAGCGGCGCCGGGCTTGCCGACTACTACCGCACCACGGACGTGGGGGCGTACAAGACCTACTTCTTCCCCCGCATCGAGTCCGACCGGGACACCGAGGACGACTCCCCCGTGGACCCGCGGCAGGACCCGGACACCGACACCGTCGTGTCCCTGCTGAAGAACGTCTCCTGCCCCGCGTCGCCCGTGACGGAGATCCGGGTCGCGATGTACGCCTTCACCCGTACCCCGGTCGCCGAGCGGCTGGCCGCTCTCCAGGCCGCCGGCTGCCGGGTGCACGTGGTGGTGAACGGGGACAAGGGCAACGTCGGATCAGGGGTGCGCGCCGCGCTCACCTCGGCGGGCCTGACGACCCTGCGGCAGTGCACGCGCTCCGCGGGCGTCTCGTACGGCGTCCACTCCAAGTACCTGCTGATCGACGGTTCCTACCTGGGTGCCGCGCGCAAGCTGGTCTTCACCGGCAGCCACAACTACACGTATCCGAACCTGCGTTCGCAGGACGAGACGCTGCTGAAGATCGACCAGTCCGAGATCTTCGAGGCCTACCGGCAGAACTTCGACACGACCCTGCTGGGCAGCGCCTCCTGCCAGGGGGCGCTGCCCACCGCGTCCTGATCAGTACTTCGCGTCCTGCCCCATCCGGCCGAGGCGGCTGTGGCCGCGCCCGTACAGGAAGTAGACGACGATGCCGATCGCCATCCAGACCCCGAAGCGGAACCAGGTCTCGCCCGGCAGGTTGAGCATCAGCCAGAGCGAGGCGGCGATGGAGAGGATCGGCAGCGCCGGCACCCACGGGGTGCGGAAGGCGCGGTGCAGGTCGGGCCGGGTGCGGCGCAGGATGATCACGCCGGCGGCCACCATGACGAAGGCGAAGAGGGTGCCGATGTTCACCAGGGTGGCGAGCTCGTCGATGCTGGTGAAGCCGGCGACGATCGCGATGACCACGCCGAGCAGGATGGTCGGCCGGTAGGGCGTCTTGAACTTCGGGTGGGTCACCGAGAAGAAGCGCGGCAGCAGTCCGTCGCGGCTCATCGCGAAGAAGACGCGGGTCTGGCCGAGCAGCAGGATCAGACAGACCGTGGTGAGGCCGACGGCGGCTCCGAAGCTGATGACGCCCGCGTAGAACGGGTGGCCGACGGATTTGAAGGCGTCGGCGAGCGGGGCGCTGGTGGACAGCTCCGTGTAGTGCTGCATGCCCGTGACGACGAGCGCGACGGCCACATACAGCACGGTGCAGATGAAGAGCGAGCCGAGGATGCCGCGCGGCATGTCGCGCTGCGGGAGCTTGGTCTCCTCGGCGGCGGTGGCGACGACGTCGAAGCCGATGAAGGCGAAGAAGACGACCGAGGCGGCGGTGAAGATGCCCATCACGCCGAAGTTGGTGGGCTCGTAGCCGAAGATCAGCTGGACCATCGGCGAGTCCCAGCCGGAGCCGCCGCCCTCCGGGGTGACGGCCGGCGGGACGAAGGGCTTGTAGTTGTCGCCGACGACGAAGAACAGGCCCGCGATGATCACGATCATGACCACGGTCACCTTGATGGCGACGACGAGGGCGGTGATCCGGGCGGACAGCTTCATGCCGACGACGAGGATCGCGGTCAGCACCAGGACCAGCACGAAGGCCAGGATGTCGAACGATCCGCCTGGCGCGTCCGGGCCTTCCATCCAGGCTGGTAGCTGCCAGCCCGCGTTGTCCATGAGGGAGCGCACGTATCCGGACCAGCCGACGGCGACGACGGCGGTGCCGAGCGCGAACTCCAGGACGAGGTCCCAGCCGATGATCCAGGCCGGCAGCTCGCCGATGGAGGCGTACGCGAAGGTGTACGCCGAACCGGCGACCGGCACCGTCGAGGCGAACTCCGCGTAACACAGGGCCGCGAGCGCGCAGACGATGCCGGCGGCGACGAAGGCGAGGGCGGTGGCCGGCCCCGCGTTCTCCTTGGCGACCTTGCCGGTGAGGACGAAGATGCCGGTGCCGATGATGACGCCGACGCCGAAGACGGTCAGGTCCCATGCGGACAGGGATTTCTTGAGCGCGTGCTCCGGTTCCTCCGTGTCACGGATCGACTGTTCGACCGTTTTCGTCCGGAACATCCCGGAATTCGCGCGTGGCTGCTGGTCCGTACTCACCGTCGCACCTCCTGGCACTGGGCTGCCCGTCCTCAGCACAGAATGCACGGATAAGGGCCGGTCGGCACCCGTAAGGGTGGTCCGACCGGCCCAAAGGTGACGCGGTGTGACCGAGAAGGGTCAGTCGCGGGCGGGCTCCACGGCCTGCGCGCTGCTCTCGAAACGGCCGTCGAGGCGGGAGACCAGACCGGTGACCTGGCGCGCGATGTCCGGGGCGGTCAGGCCGATCTCCGCAAGGACCTCGCCGCGGGAGGCGTGGTCGAGGAAGCGCGGCGGAATGCCGAAGTCACGCAGCGGCACGTCCACGCCCGCGTCGCGCAGCGCCTGCGCGACGGCCGAGCCGACTCCGCCGACGCGGCTGTTGTCCTCGACGGTGACGACCACCCGGTGCTGGTCGGCCAGCGGGGCGAGGGCCTCGTCGACCGGCTTGACCCAGCGGGGGTCCACCACGGTGGTGGAGATGCCCTGCTTGTCGAGCAGGTCGGCGATCTCCAGGCACATGGGCGCGAGGGCGCCCACGGAGACCAGGAGCACGTCGGGCGTGTCGGTGCCGGCCTCGCGCAGCACGTCCATGCCGCCGACCCGGCCCACGGCGGGGACGGCCGGGCCGACCGCGCCCTTGGAGAAGCGGACCACGGTGGGGGCGTCGGTGACCTCGACGGCCTCGCGCAGCTGGGCGCGGACCTGGTCGGCGTCGCGCGGGGCGGCGAGCCGCAGACCGGGCACGACCTGGAGGATCGACATGTCCCACATGCCGTTGTGGGAGGCGCCGTCGGTACCGGTGACACCGGCCCGGTCCAGGACGAAGGTGACGCCGCACTTGTGCAGGGCCACGTCCATCAGGACCTGGTCGAAGGCCCGGTTGAGGAAGGTCGCGTAGACCGCGAAGACCGGGTGCAGGCCGCCGGTGGCGAGGCCCGCCGCGGAGACCGCGGCGTGCTGCTCGGCGATGCCGACGTCGAACACCCGCTCGGGGAAGGCCTTGGCGAACCGGTCGAGGCCGACCGGCTGGAGCATCGCGGCGGTGATGGCGACGATGTCCTCGCGCTCCTTGCCGAGCGCGACCATCTCGTCGGCGAAGACGCCGGTCCAGTCGGCCCCGGACGAGGAGATCGGCAGACCGGTGTCGGGGTGGATCTTGCCGACGGCGTGGAAGCGGTCGGCCTCGTCCTGGAGGGCCGGCTGGTAGCCGCGGCCCTTCTCGGTGAGGCAGTGCACGATGACCGGACCGCCGAAGCGCTTGGCGCGGGTGAGCGCGGACTCCAGGGCCTCGATGTCGTGGCCGTCGATCGGACCGACGTACTTCAGGCCGAGGTCCTCGAACATGCCCTGCGGGGCGATGAAGTCCTTCAGGCCCTTCTTGGCGCCGTGCAGGGTCTCGTAGAGCGGCTTCCCGACGACGGGAGTGCGCTCCAGGATGTCCTTGCCGCGGGCGAGGAAGCGCTCGTAGCCGTCGGTGGTGCGCAGGGTCGCCAGGTGGTTGGCGAGGCCGCCGATGGTGGGGGCGTAGGAGCGCTCGTTGTCGTTGACGACGATGACGAGCGGGCGGTCCTTGGCGGCGGCGATGTTGTTCAGCGCCTCCCAGGCCATGCCGCCGGTGAGGGCCCCGTCGCCGATGACGGCGACGACGTGGTCGTCCTTGCGGAGGATCTCGTTGGCCTTGGCGAGTCCGTCGGCCCAGCCGAGGACGGTCGAGGCGTGCGAGTTCTCGATGACGTCGTGCTCGGACTCGGCCTGCGAGGGATAGCCGGACAGGCCGCCCTTCATCTTGAGCTTGGAGAAGTCCTGGCGGCCGGTGAGCAGCTTGTGCACATAGCTCTGGTGGCCGGTGTCCCACAGGACCTTGTCCTTGGGGGAGTCGAAGACGCGGTGCAGGGCGATGGTCAGCTCGACCACGCCGAGGTTGGGACCGAGGTGCCCGCCGGTCTTGGAGACGGCGTCCACGAGGAACGACCTGATCTCTTCGGCCAGCTGGTCCAGCTGTTCCGAGGAGAGCCGGTCCAGATCTCGCGGTCCCCTGATACGGGTCAGCAGAGCCACCCGTGCCTCCTTGCGTTTGAACTGGTCGAGCTTGCCGATTTGTCGAGTCTAATGTTCCGTCTTGGATCGTGGGCATCGGGCCGTGGCTTGCGCGCCATTCCCCCGGCCGACACGCCGATACCCCCGACAGGGGGTCACTGGTGCGGACGCGCGAGCGCCCGGCGCCGGTTCTCGGCGCCGGGCGACTGTGGTGAGCGTTACGCGCGACCCGCGGTCTTCTGCGTACGGCGGGAGACCGAGTCGATCACGACGGCGGCGAGCAGCACCGCGCCGGTGATCATGTTCTGGATGGCGTTGGACATGCCGATCATGTTCAGACCCTGCTGGATCGACTGGATCACGATCATGCCCAGGAGCGCGGACCAGACCTTGCCGCGGCCGCCGAAGAGGCTGGTGCCGCCGATCACGGCCGCGGCGATCACCAGCATCAGCGTGTTGCCGCCGCCCAGGCTCTTGGTGGCGCCGCCGGAGAGGCTGGCGATGAACAGGCCGCCGAAGGCCGCCAGGGTGCCGGAGATCGCGAAGACGGCGATCCGGACCCCGTCGACGTTGATGCCGGCGCGGCGGGCCGCCTCGGCGTTGCCGCCGACCGCGAAGACCTTGCGGCCGAAGAGGGTGCGGCGGGCGACGAAGTCGGCGGTCACCAGGACGGCCAGGAAGAGCACCAGGGCGAGCGGCAGGCCGCGGGCGCCGGCGGGCTCGTTCATGACGTACGCGACGAGGAGGACCAGGACCGCGACGACGGTGGTGCGCAGCGCGATCTCGGAGACCGGGCGGGCCGGGAGCAGCGCGGCCTTGCGGCGGCTGCTGTCGCGCAGCAGCGAGAAGAGGTACGCGGCGATCGCGACGAGCGCGAGGCCGTAGGCGGCGATCTTGTCGGCGAAGAAGTAGTTGGTGAGGTTCTCCACCACGCTGCCGGACGGCGTGTTGATGGAGCCCTCGCCGCCCATCAGCCACTCCTGGAAGCCCATCCAGCCGAGGAAGCCGGCGAGGGTGACCACGAACGCGGGGACGCCGATCTTGGCGAAGAAGAAGCCGTGCAGCGCGCCGATCACGGTGCCGGTGAGCACCGCGAGCACGATGGACAGCCACTCGTTCATCCCGTTGCTCACCTGGAGCCCGGCCCAGACGGCGGCGCCGACACCGGCGACGGAGCCCATGGAGAGGTCGATCTCGCCGAGGACGAGCACGAAGACGATGCCGACGGCCATGATGCCGAGGCCGGAGGCGTAGACGGCGACGTTGGCGACCGAGCTCGCGGACAGGAAGTTGCTGTTCTGGAGCTGGAAGACGACCGCGATGACGATCAGGCCGAGGATCACGGGCAGCGAGCCGAGCTCGCCGCCGCGGATCTTGCGGGTGAACTCGGTCCAGTAGCCCTTGAGGCCCTCCTCGCGGACGAGGAGGCGGGGGTCGACGGCCGGTACGGGCGCCGCGGACTCCAGGGCGGCCCTGTCCGGGGCGTCCTGGGGGGTGGTCTTGGCGAGGTCGCTCACTGGGCGTCCTCCTTCGCGGCGGTGTTCTCTGCGGACTCGGCGGACTCGGCGGTCTCGGCCTTACGGGCCTGGCGGCGGGTCACGGCGTTGTCCGTGGCGCCCGTGATGGCGGCGATGATCGTCTCGTGGGTGGTGTCCTTCACGTCGAAGACACCGTTGTTGCGGCCGAGGCGGAGCACGGCGACCTTGTCGGCGACCGCGCGGACGTCGGCCATGTTGTGGCTGATGAGGATGACGCCGTGGCCGCGCTCGCGCAGCCGCTCCACGAGGTCGAGCACCTGTGCGGTCTGCTCGACGCCGAGGGCGGCGGTGGGCTCGTCCAGGATGACGATCTTCGGGTCGCCGATCAGGGCGCGGGCGATGGCCACGACCTGGCGCTGACCGCCGGAGAGGGCGGCGACGGGGATGCGGACGGACGGGATCCGGATGGACAGGGTGTCCAGCAGCTCCCGGGCGCGCTTCTCCATGGCGATCTCGTCCAGGACGGTGCCGGAGCTGAGCTCGCTGCCGAGGAAGAGGTTGGCGACGACGTCGAGGTTGTCGCAGAGCGCCAGGTCCTGGTAGACGGTCGCGACCCCGAGGTTCTGGGAGTCGTGGGGCTTGGTGATCTGGACGGGACGGCCGTCCCATTCGATGGTGCCCTCGTCGATCGGGTGGACTCCCGAGATCGTCTTGACGAGGGTCGACTTGCCGGCGCCGTTGTCGCCCACCAGGGCGACGACCTCTCCGGCGTGGATCTCCAGATCGACATCGGTGAGCACCTGGACGGCGCCGAACCGCTTGGAGACCCCGCGCAACGCCAGCACGGGCGTAGCGGACACGTGAATCATCTCCTTCGCCGCCTGACCGGCGGGGATGTGGTGCGAGAAGTGCTGCGAGGTACGTCGGGTACCGCGAGGGGAGTCCGGCGCCCCGCCCCCGCTATGCGGGGCGTGGACGGGGCGGGGTGCGCCGGACCGGTTCCGTGGGGCGGGGCGGCTTACTTGATGCCCGCCGCCTCGCAGGCCGCCTTGTACTCGGCGGTGCAGATGTCGGCCGCCTTGTAGACGTTGTCCGCGATGATCGTGGAGGCGATGTTCTCCTTGGTCACGATCTGCGCGTCGTAGAGCTTGGCCGGGATGTCCTTGAACTCGCCGGTCAGGCTGGTGACCTTGGTGGTGACCAGGTCGTCGATCTTCTCGCCCTTGAGGAGCTTGACCGCGATCTCGGCGGTGGTCTCGGCCTCGGGCTTGATCTGCTTGTAGATGGTGAAGGCCTGGTCGCCCTTCAGGATGCGCTGCAGGCCCGCGAGTTCGGCGTCCTGGCCGCCGACCGGGACCTTGACGCCCTGCTTGTTGAGGGCGGTGATGATGCCGCCGGCCATGCCGTCGTTGGCGGAGTACACGCCCTGGAAGCCGTTCTTGCCCAGGGAGTCGATGGCGGCACCCATCTTCTTGTTGGCCTCGTCCGGGGACCAGTCCGGGATGTCCTGCTCGTAGACGACCTTCTTCACGCCGCCGTCGAGGACGCTGTGGGCGCCCTTCTTGAACAGCGGGGCGTTGGGGTCGGTCGGCGAGCCGTTGATCATGACGACGTTGGCGTCCTTGGCCTTGTCGCCGAGCGCCTTCACGAGGGCCTCGCCCTGGAGGCGGCCGATCTTCTCGTTGTCGTAGGAGACGTAGGCGGAGATCGGGCCCTCGGCCAGTCGGTCGTACGCGACGACCTTGACGCCCTTCTTCTCCGCCTGCTGCACCCAGGACTTGGTGGCCTTGTAGTCGACCGAGTCCAGGATGATGACCTTGACGCCCTGGGTGACGAGCGCGTCGAACTGCTTCTTCTGCGTCTCGGTGTCCTGCGCGGCGTTGTTGTACTTGACCTCGCAGTCCGAGCAGAGGGCCTTGATCTTCGCCTCGATGATCGGGCGGTCGAAGGTCTCGTAACGGGTGGTCTTGTTCTCCGGCAGCAGCAGACCGATGGTCTTGCCGTCACCACCCGCGTCGCCGGAGCCGTTGTCGCCGGCCTGGCCACAGGCGGCGAGGGAGAGGGCCATGGAAACCGCGGCCGTGCCTATGACGACGCGACGCGTCACTGCGTTCATGTGGGGTTGCCTCCCTGACGAGGCCGCGACATTGCGGCCGAGGTGGCTGGAAGTCAACTCGGCCGCAGGGTCGACGTCAAGGAGTAAATCCTTAACGAGATGACAACGGTGCCATCCGTTATCTAAGTGAAGGCAGGCGTCCTCGCTCCGGAGGCACCGGCCAGGGTCTTGGCAGACCCGTGCAACAGCGACGAATCGCCCATCTCGCTCAGGACGAGGGCGAGCGCGCCGAGCACCTCCGCGCGGCCGCCCAGGGCCCCGGGGGCAAGGGACAGCTGCCGGGCGGCGCTGGGGATGGCGTAGCGCGACACGGAGTCCCTGATGGGCGCCAGGACCAGCTCTCCCGCCTCGGCGAGATCGCCGCCGAGGACCACCCGGCTCGGGTTCAGAAGATTGCAGAGGTTGGCGACACCGCTGCCGATGTGCCGGCCGACGTCGGCGATCACCCGACGGCAGCCCGGGTCGCCCTCGCGGGCCAGCTGGACGACCCGTTCCATGGTCAGATCGGGGCCGTGGCTGGACTGCAGCAGCGGCAGTACGTAACGGGCGGCCGTGAAGGTCTCCAGGCAGCCCCGGTTGCCGCAGCGGCAGACCGGTCCCGACTCGTCGAGGGTGATGTGGCCGATCTCGCCGGCCGTGCCGCCCGGGCCCCGGTAGACCCGGCCGTCGATCACCAGCCCGGCGCCGACACCGCTGGCCACCTTGATGTACGCGAGGTCCTTCACGCCCCGGCCGCTGCCCCAGACCAGCTCGCCGAGGGCGCCGAGGTTGGCGTCGTTGTCCACGTGCACCGGGACGCCGAGGCGGCCGGAGAGCTCGTCGGCGGGGTTGATCCCGCTCCAGCCCGGCAGGATCGACGTGGAGCCCAGGGTGCCCGAGGAGACGTCGATCGGGCCGGGCACGCCGAGACCGACCCCGACGACCTTGTCCCGGCCGATGCCGGTGGCCGCGATCAAGCGGCTGACCAGCTGTTCCGCCCGGTCGAAGCCCTCCGCGGCGGAGGCGTCCACGTCCAGCGGCTCGGCCTCCTCGGCGAGCACCTGGTGCGCCAGGTTGCCCACCGCGACCCGCAGGTGCGTATGGCCGAAGTCGACACCGATGACGATGCCGGCGTCACCGCTGAGCGAGACGCTGCGGGCCCGGCGGCCCCCCGCGGAGGTCGGGGTGACCTCGACGGTGCCGCCGTCCTTCAGTTCCCGCACGATGTTGGAGACCGTGGCGGCGGACAGGCCCGTCGCCCGGGCGATCTCCGCCTGGGTGAGCGATCCGGCCATCCGTACCGCCCGGACGACCCGCTCCAGATTGGCCCGGTGCAGCGAGGACTGCGACCCCGGAGTCTCCATTGACTCTCTCCACCCTACGACGTGTACAAGTTATGAACTCCAAGCTCCTTCGTGGGGCTTGTCGTCGTCAAGTCCTCGACGGTAGTGGAATTCGGAACGAAAAGGTCCGGCCCCGGAGAGCGACTCTCCGGGGCCGGACCTGTCGGACCGTACGGCGGTGCGGACCGTTACTTGAGCGTGGCCGAAGTGAGACCTGCCTGGACCTGCCGCTGGAAGGACAGGTAGACCACCAGCATCGGCACCATGGCGATGGTCACGCCGGCGAAGAGCACCGGCAGGTCCGTCGCGTACCCCTGCTGCTGTTCGAGCTGGATCAGGCCCTGGGTGAGCACGTACCGCTCCGGGTCGTCACCGCTCTGCGGCTGCATGAGCACGGTCGGCAGGATGAACTGGTTCCACTGCCCCAGCGTGTTGAAGATGCCGACGCTCAGCAGGCCCGGCTTGGCCATCGGCAGCATGACCTGGAAGAAGGCCCGGGTGTGCGAGGCCCCGTCCAGGATCGCGGCCTCGAAGACCGCCGTCGGCAGCGTCCTGAAGAAGGAGTGCATGAAGAAGACGGTGAACGGCATCGAGTACGCGACGTACACCAGGATCAGGCCCTGGTAGGTGTTGAGCATCCCGAGCATCTTCACCATGAAGAAGAGCGGGACGAGCGCGAGGAAGACCGGGAACATCGCGCCGGCGACGAAGAAGTAGTAGATCAGCCGGTTGCCCCAGAACTCGTAGCGCGCCAGCACGTACGCCGCCATGGAGCCGAACAGCATGGTCAGCGGCACCGAGAACACCAGGACGATCACGGTGTTGACGAAGTAGTCGCCGATGCCCTTGTCCCAGGCCCGGGCGAAGACGTCGAGGGACCAGTTCGACGGCCAGCCGAAGGCCGACCCGGCGATCTGGGAGTCGGTCTTGAAGGAGCTGAGCACCAGCCACAGCAGCGGCAGCACGATCAGCAGGGCCCACACGGCGAGGAAGCCGTGGGAGAAGACGTTCAGGACGACGCCCTCGCGGGCCGGGCCGGGGGCGGGGATGCTGCCCTTGCGGCCGGCCCGCTGCCGGGGCACCGAGCCGGCGGCCTCGGCGGCCGGGCTCGCGTCGGACTTCTGGATGGGTGCAGTCATCGTTACGTTCTCCCGCTCAGAACTCGAGGCGCTCGCGGCGGGTGGCGCGCAGCGTGACCACGGACACGATCAGGGTGAGGAGCAGCATGACCACGCCCATGGCGCAGGCGTAGCCGCTCTTGCCGAAGTAGAGGAAGTTGCGCATCATGACCGTCGACATGACCTCGCTGTGGTGGTCGGGGCCACCGCCGTAGTCGCCCGAGGTCATGGTCGAGACGAGGACGAACATGTCCATCGCCACGATGCCGAGGTACACCCAGGCGGTCTGCACGGAGTCCCACAGCAGCGGCAGGGTGATGCGGAAGAAGGACTGGGCGCGGCCGGCGCCGTCGATCAGCGCGGCCTCGTAGATGTCCCTGGGGATGGACTGCATGGCGGCGGAGAACAGCACCAGGTAGAAGCCGACGCCGTGCCAGACGACGACCGCCATGAGGGCCCACAGGACGAAGCTGGGCTCGTTGAGCCACTCGATGGGGCGGTCGGACTCGATGAGGCCGAGCTTCAGCAGGATGCCGTTGAGCATGCCGCCGGTGTCGCTGCGGTACACGGCGCCGAAGAGCACCGCGAGGATCGCGAGCGAGAGCACCTGCGGGAAGAAGTAGACGACCTTGTAGAACTTGGAGCCGGCGACGCCGGACACGCCGCCGGCCCTGCCGCCGCCGCCCGCGTTCACCATGAAGGCGAGGAAGAGCGCGAGCAGAATGGTGATCACCGGAATGAACACCAGGAACAGGATGTTGTGCCAGACCGCTCCGAGGAAGACGTCGTCCTCGAGGAGTGCGACGTAATTGTCGAGACCGACGAACGAGAAGGTCTGCGACTGCCCCTTCCAGTCGGTCAGCGAGTAGCCGAACGTCTGGATGTACGGCCAGATGACGAAGACCAGATAGAGGGCCACGGGTATGAAGAGGAATCCCGTGACGAACGTGTACTGCCCTTTGCGCATGGCGTTCCTGTCCCTGATGTTCCCGGCGACGAGAGTTCCCGGCGTGATGCGCGGGATGGGTCCGCGAATCAGTCGCGGCGGTTCTTCTTGGACGCCGGGTCCTTGGCGGCCTTGTCGACGGCGGCCTGGGCCCGCTTGAGCCATTCCGCGGGCTGGATGCGCTTGGCCATCAGCTCGTTCGACGCGTTCTGGATCTCGGTGTCCATCTCGCTGTACCACTCGGTGTACAGGTAGCGGAACGTGTTCGGGCCCGCCTTCTTGGACGCCTCGACGGTGGACTGGGTGCCGGGACGGAGCTTGACGCTCGGGTCCACGCCGTCGGCGAGGATGGTGAGCGAGTTGGCCTCCTTGGCGAAGAGCGTCGACCACTCCTTGGAGAGCATCATCCGCATGAACTCCTTGGCCTCGGCGAGGTTCTTGGCCTTGGACGGGATGATGAAGGGCTCGCCGGAGCCGGCGCGGATCGCCTCGTACGGCATCTTGCTGCCGGGCAGCAGCGGCATCGGCATGAACTTCATGTCGAAGTCGGCCGGGGTCTGCTTGATCTGCTCGTTCTCCAGCCAGGAACCGCAGGTGATGAAGGCGGCCTTGTACTGGTTCCAGCGGGTCTGGGACTCGGTGTGCTCCAGGCCGTTGGTGCCGGGCATGAGGTAGCCCTTCTCGACCACCTCGTAGATCGCCTCGACGGCCTGCTTGGCGGCGTCGGAGCCGACGAAGGCCTTGGGGTCGAGGTTGTCGATCGCCTTCATGGCCTCCAGACCGCCGGTCTTGGCGATCAGGTCCATGATGGCGACGTTGATGTAGTACGGGTACTTGCCCTGGTGGGCGAGGCCGCCGATGCCCTGGGCGGTGGCCTCCTTGCAGATGGCGAGGAACTCGTCCCAGGTCTTCGGCTCCGTCCAGCCCTTCTCCTTGAAGAGCTTGCCGGAGTACCACAGGCCCCACACCGTGTAGATGTAGTTGAGGGCGACGACCTTGCCCTCCTGCAGGCCCGGGTCGAGGGTGCCGGGGATGAGGGTGTCGCGGACCTTCTTGTTCGGGTCGTCGACCGACGGCGCGTCGAGGACCTCGGCGAGGTCGAGCAGCTGGTCGTTCTTGTACAGGACGTCGATCTTGATCTTCTGGGCGCCGGAGTCGTCGACGATGTCCGGCGGGTTGCCGGCGTTGAAGCGCGGCTGGAGCTTGCCGGTGATCTCCTGGGTGCCGGTGTGGGTGGCGGTGATGCCCCACTTCTTGTTGAAGCTGGCCTCCCACGCCTTGGCGTACTCGTCGCCGTATCCGCCCTTGAAGACGACGACGTCGATCTTGCCGCCCTTGGCCACGCCGAACGGATTGTCCTTGGTCTTCTCGCCCTTGGGCTTGTCGTTGTCCGTGCTGTCGCCACCGCTGGAGGCGCACGCGGACAGGAAACTCATGGTGGGCACCGAGATCAGACCGAGTGCGGCGGAACGCTTGATCAGATCGCGACGGCCGAGACCGTCGTTCTTCGGGGCGGAGGTGGATCCCATGCTCAAGTCCTCGCCTTCATTCAGGACTCAGGCGGTGTACCGGTCGCCCGTACTTCACTCGCCTCAGGCGAAGGGCCCCGCCACCGCGGTCAATTGCAGCTGGGTCGTGCAGGCGTCGGGCCGTCGCGTGCAGTAATACGACGGGTCGGACGCCGACAGGTATAGTCCACTTCCCTTCGCGGGAGCAAGATCGAAACCAGCTTTCCCCGGCAGTCTTCTCCGAGTTGAGACCTGCGGGATATCCGAGCCGTTTCTGCCCCGTTTCCTCCCTCCCTCTTTCGTCAACACCCTTGACACCCCCTGGCCGTTGCCCTTCTCCTGGGTTCTCGCGCCATCGGAGTGACAACGTTGTCTAGAACGAGCGGCAGGAGCGACGACACGGCATGCGGTCCCATTTCAGAGCGGTCTCGCTGGCGGCCTCGGCGGCCTTGGTCCTGAGCCTCACCCCCGCGGTGGCACAGGCGCTTCCGGGTCAACCGGACAACTCCGGACGGGAGTTCACGACCTCCTTCGAAGCGGACGAAACGCCACCGACCTGGCGGAACACCATCGAGGTCGGCCCCGACGGAAAGAAGCGGACATCCGGTGTCGACGGCGGCTACGTCACCGGCATCCCCGGCAATGTCACCGACCGGGTGGTGGCCGTGCGCGCCAGCGGCGAGCACGCGGGCGCCGGTGAGGTGAAGGAGAACCTGGTCGACCTCCAGGCGGGCACCAAGTGGCTGGTCTTCGAGCCCACCGCCTGGCTGGAGTTCGACCTCGACGCGCCGGTGAAGCTGGCGACCTACGCGCTGACCTCGGCCAACGACGCCGCCGAGCGCGACCCTCGCGACTGGACCCTCAAGGGCTCGGCCGACGGCAAGGAGTGGACGGTCCTCGACACCCGGGCGGGCGAGAGCTTCGCCAAGCGCTTCGAGACGAGGACGTACGACATCCCGGGCGCCTCGGGCGGCGGCGCGAACGCCTACGCCCACTACCGCCTGGAGATCACGAAGAACGCGGGCGCGGGCCTGACCCAGCTCGCCGACGTTCAGTTCTCGAACGGGGACACCTCCCAGCCCGTCCCCGAGGAGATGCGCAGCCACACCGACCGGGGCCCCAGCGGCTCCCCCACCGCCAAGGCCGGCGCGGGCTTCACCGGGAAGCGGGCGCTGCGCTACGCCGGAACCCACAAGGGCGAGGGCCGGGCGTACTCGTACAACAAGGTCTTCGACGTCGACACCCGGATCGTGCGGAACACCGAGCTGTCCTACACGATCTTCCCCTCGATGCCGGCGTCCGAGACGGACCTGAACTACCCGGCCACGAACGTCTCCGTCGACCTGGCCTTCACCGACGGCACCTATCTGAGCGAGCTGGGCGCCCGCGACGCCCACGGCGGGCTGCTCGGCCCGCAGGGGCAGGGGGCCGCCAAGCGCCTCTACGTCAACCAGTGGAACCGGGTCACCGCCCGCATCGGCGAGGTGGCGAACGGAAAGACCGTGGACCGGATCCTCGTGGCGTACGACTCCCCCAGGGGACCGGCGAAGTTCCAGGGCTGGATCGACGACCTCACGATCGCGCCCAAGGCGCCCCGGGAGCCGTACGAGCGGCTCTCCGACTACGCGTCGACGGTCCGCGGCACGAACTCCTCCGGTTCCTTCTCGCGCGGCAACACCTTCCCCGCCACCGCCGTCCCGCACGGCTTCAACTTCTGGACGCCGGTGACCAACGCGGCCACCCAGAGCTGGATCTACGAGTACGCGCGCGGCAACAACGCGGACAACCTGCCCACCCTCCAGGCGCTGTCCGCGAGCCACCAGCCGAGCCCCTGGATGGGCGACCGGCAGACCTTCCAGGTGATGCCCTCGGCCGCCGCCGGCACCCCGCCGGCCGACCGGTCGGCCCGCGCCCTGCCCTTCCGCCACGCGAACGAGACGGCGAAGCCGCACTACTACGGCGTCACGTTCGAGAACGGTCTGAAGGCCGAGATCGCCCCGGCCGACCACGCGGCCGCGATGCGCTTCACCTATCCCGGGGACGACGCGAGCGTCGTCTTCGACAATGTCAACGACCAGGGCGGACTCACCCTCGACCCGGGGACCCGCTCCTTCAGCGGCTGGTCGGACGTGAAGAGCGGTCTGTCCACCGGCGCGGGCCGGATGTTCGTGTACGGCGTCTTCGACGCGCCGGTCACGGCGTCGGCCGCCCAAGGCGTGAAGGGACACCTCCGCTTCGACGCGGGCGAGGACCGCACGGTCGGGCTGCGGATCGCCACCTCCCTCATCTCGGTCGAGCAGGCGAAGGCCAACCTCGCCGACGAGATCCCCGAGGGCACCGGCTTCGACACCGTGCGGGAGCGGGCGCAGGACGCCTGGGACGAGGTGCTCGGCCGGGTCACCGTCGAGGGCGCGACCCACGACCAGCTCGTGACCCTCTACTCCAGCCTCTACCGGCTCTACCTCTACCCCAACTCCGGCTTCGAGAAGGTCGGTTCGACGTACAAGTACGCCAGCCCCTTCTCCGCACCGGTCGGGCCCGACACCCCGACCCGTACCGGCGCGAGGATCGTGGACGGCAAGGCGTACGTCAACAACGGCTTCTGGGACACCTACCGGACGACCTGGCCGGCCTATTCCTTCCTCACCCCGAAGAAGGCGGGCGAGCTGGTCGACGGCTTCGTGCAGCAGTACAAGGACGGCGGCTGGATCTCCCGCTGGTCCTCCCCCGGCTACGCGGACCTGATGACCGGCACCTCCTCGGACGTGGCCTTCGCCGACGCGTACGTCAAGGGCGTCGACTTCGACGCGGAGGCGGCGTACGAGGCGGCGCTGAAGAACGCGACGGTCGTGCCGCCGAGCCGGGGCGTGGGCCGCAAGGGCATGGACACCTCCCCCTTCACCGGCTACGCCTCGACCGCGACGCACGAGGGTCTGTCCTGGTCGCTGGAGGGCTACCTCAACGACTACGGCATCGCGAGGATGGCGCAGGCGCTCCACGAGAGGACTGGGAAGCAGCGGTACAAGGAGGAGTCGGCGTACTTCCTCAACCGGGCCCGGAACTACGTCACGCTGTTCGACGCGAAGGCGGGCGCGGGCGCAGGTCCGGTCGCCGGCTTCTTCCAGGGCCGGGACGCCAAGGGTGCCTGGCGGGTGCCCTCGGAGTCGTACGACCCGCGGATCTGGGGCCACGACTACACGGAGACCAACGGCTGGGGCTATGCCTTCACCGCCCCGCAGGACTCCCGCGGCCTGGCCAACCTGTACGGCGGGCGCACGGGCCTCGCGCGGAAGCTGGACGCCTACTTCTCCACGCCGGAGACGGCGAGCCCCGACCTCGCCGGCTCGTACGGCAGCGTCATCCACGAGATGACGGAGGCGCGGGACGTGCGGATGGGCATGTACGGGCACTCCAACCAGGTCGCCCACCACGTGCCGTACATGTACGACGCGGCCGGGCAGCCGTGGCGGACGGCCGAGAAGGTCCGCGAGGTGCTCTCCCGGCTCTACACCGGCAGTGAGATCGGCCAGGGCTACCACGGCGACGAGGACAACGGCGAGCAGTCGGCCTGGTTCCTCTTCTCGGCGCTCGGCTTCTACCCGCTGGTGATGGGCAGCGGGGAGTACGCGATCGGCTCGCCGCTCTTCACGAAGGCGACCGTGCGGATGGACAACGGCCGCACCCTGGTGGTCGAGGCCCCGCGGAACAGCGCCCGCAACATCTACGTGCAGGGCGTGAAGCTGAACGGCAAGCGGTGGAACTCGACGGCGCTGCCGCACGAGCTGCTCGCGAAGGGCGGCACGCTGAAGTTCGACATGGGTCCGAAGCCGTCGGCGTGGGGCACGGGTGCCTCGGCGGCCCCGGTCTCGGTCACCGAGGACGACCGGGTGCCGGCACCGCGCGCGGACCTGGTCGGGGGCGCGGGCGCGGGTCCGCTGTTCGACGACACCTCGGCCACGGCCGGGCCGCTGGCCGGCGCCGTGGAGCTGCCGGTGGCGAAGCCGGTCCGCGCGGTCCAGTACACGCTGACCTCGTCCGTACGGGACACGGCGCCGACCGGCTGGGTCCTCCAGGGCTCGGCGGACGGCACCACGTGGCAGGACCTGGACCGGCGGACGGGCGAGTCGTTCGCCTGGGACCGGCAGACCCGGGCCTTCTCGGTCGCCGCGCCGGGTTCGTACGCGAAGTACCGCCTGGTGGCGGTCGGCGCGGGCGCGACGCTGGCGGAGGTGGAGCTGCTCGGCTAACGGTCCCGCTCGTCGTCGTACTCCCGGTCGTGCGTGGGCGCGGCGGGGAGTTCGCGTTCCAGGGCCTCGCGGTAGCGGACGCAGCCGCGCAGGAACCGGGGCCAGGGCGGGACGGCGACCTCGGGCGCGATCGGTTCGGGGAGCAGGCCCCAGAGCTGGGGGTGGTGCCAGCACAGGTCGTGTCCGGTGCTGTCGCGGTGGGCGCGGATCCCGGCCCGCAGCCGCTTCGCCTCCGCGAGGAGCGCGTCGCGGTCGAGCCCGTCGAGGTCGTGGTCCGGATCGTGGTCGACGTCCATGGCGCGCAGGATAGGTGCCCCGGAACGACGGAATCGGCCGCCACCCCGAGCGGGGTGGCGGCCGATTCGGCGTGCGTCGTGGTGACTAGCCGCGACTGCGCTCAGCCACGGATGAGGTTGCGCAGCACGTACTGCATGATGCCGCCGTTGCGGTAGTAGTCCGCCTCACCGGGGGTGTCGATGCGGACGACCGCGTCGAACTCGACACCGGTGTCGGTGGTCACCTTGACCGTGCTCGGCGTGGTGCCCTCGTTCAGCTCGGTGATGCCGGTGATGGAGAAGGTCTCCTCACCGGTCAGGCCGAGGGAGTCGGCCGACTGGCCGGCCGGGAACTGGAGCGGGAGGACGCCCATGCCGATGAGGTTCGAGCGGTGGATGCGCTCGTACGACTCGGTGATGACGGCCTTGACGCCGAGGAGGGCCGTGCCCTTGGCCGCCCAGTCGCGGGACGAGCCGGAGCCGTACTCCTTGCCGCCCAGGATGACCAGCGGGGTGCCGGCGGCCTGGTAGTTCTGCGAGGCGTCGTAGATGAAGGAGACCGGGCCGCCCTCCTGCGTGAAGTCGCGGGTGTAGCCGCCCTCGGTGCCCGGCGCGATCTGGTTGCGCAGGCGGATGTTGGCGAAGGTGCCGCGGATCATGACCTCGTGGTTGCCTCGGCGCGAGCCGTAGGAGTTGAAGTCACGACGCTCCACACCGTGCTCGGTGAGGTACTTGCCGGCCGGGGTGTCGGCCTTGATGGCACCGGCCGGGGAGATGTGGTCGGTGGTGACCGAGTCGCCGAGCTTCGCGAGCACGCGGGCGCCCGTGATGTCGGTGACCGGGGAGGTCTCCATCGTCATGCCCTCGAAGTACGGGGGCTTGCGGACGTAGGTGGACTGCGGGTCCCACTCGAAGGTGTTGCCGGTCGGGATCGACAGCGCCTGCCACTGGGCGTCGCCCGCGAAGACGTCGCTGTAGGACTTGGAGAACATGTCCTCGCCGATGGCGTTGGCGACGACGTCGTTGACCTCGGCCTCGGAGGGCCAGATGTCGGCCAGGTAGACCGGCTTGCCGTCCTGGTCGGTGCCGAGGGCGTCCTTGGTGATGTCCACCTTCATGGAGCCCGCGATGGCGTACGCGACGACCAGCGGCGGGGAGGCCAGGTAGTTCATCTTGACGTCGGGGTTGATGCGGCCCTCGAAGTTCCGGTTGCCGGAGAGGACCGAGGTGACCGCGAGGTCGTGCTCGTTGACGGCCTTGGAGACCTCCTCCGGCAGCGGGCCGGAGTTGCCGATGCAGGTGGTGCAGCCGTAGCCGACGAGGTTGAAGCCGACCTTGTCGAGGTACGGGGTCAGGCCCGCCTTGTCGAAGTAGTCGGTGACGACCTTCGAGCCCGGGGCGAGGGTGGTCTTGACCCACGGCTTGCGGGTCAGGCCCTTCTCCACGGCCTTCTTCGCGACGAGCGCGGCGGCGACCATGACGTACGGGTTCGAGGTGTTGGTGCAGGAGGTGATCGCGGCGACGGTGACGGCGCCGTGGTCGATCTCGTAGGTCGAGCCGTCGGGGGCGGTCACCTGGACCGGCTTCGACGGGGCGCCGTTGGGGTGGTTGGCCGGGGCGTCGGAGGCCGGGAAGGACTCCTTGCCCGCCTCGTCCACGTCGTCCACGTAGTTGCGGACGTCCTGGGCGAACTGCGCGGCGGCGTTGGCGAGGACGATGCGGTCCTGCGGGCGCTTCGGGCCGGCGATCGACGGGACGACGGTGGAGAGGTCGAGCTCCAGCTTCTCGGAGAAGTCGGGCTCGGCGGCCGGGTCGAGCCAGAGGCCCTGCTCCTTGGCGTACGCCTCGACGAGCGCGACCTGCTGCTCGGAGCGGCCGGTGAGCTTGAGGTAGTTCAGGGTCTCGCCGTCGATCGGGAAGATCGCGGCGGTGGAGCCGAACTCCGGCGACATGTTGCCGATGGTGGCGCGGTTGGCGAGCGAGGTGGCGGCGACGCCCTCACCGTAGAACTCGACGAACTTGCCGACGACGCCGTGCTTGCGCAGCATCTCGGTGATCGTGAGGACGAGGTCGGTGGCGGTGGTGCCGGTGGGCAGCTCGCCGGTCAGCTTGAAGCCGACGACGCGCGGGATCAGCATGGAGACCGGCTGGCCGAGCATGGCGGCCTCGGCCTCGATGCCGCCGACGCCCCAGCCGAGCACGCCGAGGCCGTTGACCATGGTGGTGTGCGAGTCGGTGCCGACGAGGGTGTCGGGGTACGCCTGGCCGTTGCGGACCATGACGGTGCGGGCCAGGTGCTCGATGTTCACCTGGTGGACGATGCCGGTGCCCGGGGGGACGACCTTGAAGTCGTCGAAGGCGGTCTGGCCCCAGCGCAGGAACTGGTAGCGCTCCTTGTTGCGGCCGTACTCCAGCTCGACGTTCTGCGCGAACGCGTCGTTGGTGCCGAACTTGTCCGCGATGACGGAGTGGTCGATGACCATCTCGGCCGGGGAGAGCGGGTTGATCTTCGCCGGGTCGCCGCCGAGCGCCGCGACGGCCTCGCGCATGGTGGCGAGGTCGACGACACAGGGGACACCGGTGAAGTCCTGCATGATCACGCGCGCCGGCGTGAACTGGATCTCCTGGCTGGGCTGGGCCTGGGAGTCCCAGTTGCCGAGGGCCCGGATGTGGTCGGCGGTGATGTTCGCGCCGTCCTCGGTGCGGAGCAGGTTCTCCAGCAGAACCTTAAGGCTGTAGGGGAGCCGGGCCGAGCCCTCCACCTTGTCCAGGCGGAAGATCTCGTACGACTCGTCGCCCACGCGCAGCGTGCTGCGGGCGTCGAAGCTGTTCGCCGACACGACAGTCTCCTTCATATATGTGCGCGTTCCACCACATCCTGCCGCCACGTACACGTCGTCGATCCGCTAAGGTAAGGCTAAGTTAGGTAACCCTTACCGGTGGCGGCAGCGGTGCGCCTCGGCAGATATCTCGATGTCGAGATAACTCTAGTACATCACCGGCGGTCGGTCATGCCCCGCCATGCGCGACGCCGGTCACGATCGGGCGGCGGTGTGGGCGCGACGGGGCCTCGTCAGGACTGCGCCGGGGCCGCTCCCGCACCGAGGAACGCGGTCATGGCGGCGGTGAAGAGCTCAGGGTCGTCGAGCCACGGGTAGTGCCCGGCTCCGGGCAGCACGGTGAAGGCGGCGTCCGGGAAGAGGCCGGCGAACTCGGCCACCGCGCCCGGCGGGCTGTTCGGATCGAGCTCGCCGGCGAGCAGCAGGACCGGGACGCCGTCGAGGGCGGCGAGGGCCGCGCGGGTGGCGGCCGGCGTGAAGGCCCCCTCGGTGCCGAAGCGGGCGAGCGCCTCGGGGGTGCCGGGGCGGCCGGCGGCGTGGTGGCGCCGGGCGGCCTCGTCCCAGCGGCCGTAACGGAAGGGGGCGACGGCCTCCCAGTCCGCCCCCGTGCCGGCGTTGATCGCCTCGAGGGCCGCGAAGGCCTCCGGGAACCACGGCTCACGCGCGCGCAGCCGCGCGAGGGCCATGCGGTCCGCGGCCGTGATGTCGATGCCGACGGCGCGGGTGCCGGGGGTGACGAGGGCGAGGCGCGCCACGCGGTGCGGGTGGCGGGCGGCGTACTGGGTGGCGATGTTGGCGCCGGCGGAGTGCCCGAGGAGGTCGATCCGTTCGAGGCCGAGGTGGACGCGCAGGGCCTCGACGTCGTCGACGAGCCGGTCGCAGCGGTAGGTGGCGGGATCCCGGGGCGTCGCGGAGCGGCCGGTGCCGCGCAGGTCGGGGATGACCAGGGTGCGGTGTGCGGTCAGGCCGCCGAGGTCGCCGAGGTACGCGGAGTCGGCGGGGCCGCCGGGGACGCAGAGCAGCGGGGCGCCGGAGCCGGTGGCGCGGTGGGCGAGGCGGGTGCCGTCGGCGCCGGCGAAGGAGTCGATCGCGGCCATGGCGTCCAGAGAATCCATCGAGTCCATTGAGTTCATAACCTGGTTCTACAACCTGGTTATGACTCCTGTCCAGGAGGGTATAACTGAGTGGTGACGGATGCGGGCGAGACGGAGATGACCGAGGAGCAGGTCGAGCGGCTGTTCGCCGGGATGAACGAGGTCATCCGGGCGGGCGAGGAGATGCGCGCTCTGCGGGCCGAGATGATCCAGGCCTTCGCCGGCCTCGGCTGGACCCAGGAGCGGCTGGCCCGGCTCGCCGGGATGAGCCAGCCCGCCGTCTCCAAGCAGGTGGCCAAGGCCAGGACGGACGGGGCGGCGGGCGGAACGGGCGCGCCGGTGGACCTGTCGCTCGACCAGCTCGACCCGCCCTGGCTCGAAGGCCGGCTGTGGGGCCTGGCCGAAGAGGTCTCGGAGGCCCTGGGCGACACCGCCCACTGCTCCCGCCTGGTGAGCGCGCTGGCCCGCGGCCGGAAGCGGTTCACCCCGCGGAACGTGGACGCGCTGCGGCGGCTGGTGGAGGAGGACCTGAGGGAGCACGGCGCCGAGGCGCGCTTCAGGGCGTTCCGAGACTTCTACGACCGGATCGCCCGCGCCCTCGACGTCCCGACCGCGACGGACGGAACCCCTGCCGGACCGGCGGCCAGGCGCCGGGCGCTCGCCTGTCAGCTGCAACGGGTCCGGTTGCGGGAGGACTGATCCTCGTACGGCCGCGGAGCGATTGCCGCGAAGGGCGCGCAAGCCGACAATCGAGCCATGTTCAGCGGCGCGCATGTGATCCTCTACACCCAGGACGCGGAGGCGGACCGCGCCTTCCTCAGGGACGTGGTCGGCTTCGACCACGTCGACGCGGGCCGCGGCTGGCTCATCTTCAAGCTGCCACCGGCCGAGATCGCGGTGCACCCCACCGACGGGGAGCCGAAGAACGAGGTCTATCTGATGTGCGACGACGTCGCCGAGTCCCTGAAACGGCTGGAGGACCGGGGTGCCGAGGTCTCACGCCCCATCAGCGACCAGGGCTGGGGCCTGGTCTGCGCGGTGCGCCTGCCGAGCGGGACCGAACTGCCGCTCTACGAACCGCGCCACCCGGTCGCCCACGATCCGTCATCCCGCCCGTCACTCTGATGGCCTACCCCCTGGCGAGCCACATCTCATATCTGAGATAACGTGACGCCATGGCAGACGACTACCTCGTACGCATCGGCAAGCTCATCCGTGACGCCCGTCAGCACCGGGGCTGGACCCAGACCCAGCTGGCGGACGCGCTCGGCACCAGCCAGAGCGCCGTCAACCGGATCGAACGCGGTAACCAGAACATCAGCCTTGAGATGATCGCCCGCATCGGCGAGGCGCTGGACAGCGAGATCGTCTCTCTGGGTTACGCCGGCCCCATGCATCTGCGGGTCGTCGGCCGCCGCCGTCTCTCCGGCTCCATCGACGTCAAGACGAGCAAGAACGCCTGTGTCGCGCTGCTGTGCGCCTCGCTCCTCAACAAGGGCCGTACGGTGCTGCGCCGGGTCGCCCGCATCGAGGAGGTCTTCCGCCTCCTGGAGGTGCTCAACTCGATCGGCGTCCGCACCCGTTGGGTCAACGAGGGCGTCGACCTGGAGATCGTGCCGCCGGCCGAGCTGGACATGGAGGCCATCGACGCCGAGGCGGCCATCCGGACCCGCTCCATCATCATGTTCCTCGGCCCGCTGCTGCACCGCCTGGACCGCTTCAAGCTGCCGTACGCCGGCGGCTGCGACCTGGGCACCCGCACGATCGAGCCGCACATGATCGCGCTGCGCCGCTTCGGCCTCGACATCACCGCCACCGAGGGCCTCTACCACGCCCAGGTCGAGTCGTCCGTCGTCCCCGACCGCCCGATCGTCCTGACCGAGCGCGGCGACACGGTGACCGAGAACGCCCTGCTCGCGGCCGCCCGCCACGACGGCGTCACCGTCATCCGCAACGCCTCCTCCAACTACATGGTCCAGGACCTGTGCTTCTTCCTGGAGGCGCTGGGCGTACGGGTCGAGGGCATCGGCACCACCACGCTCACCGTGCACGGCATCCCGGACATCGACGTCGACGTCGACTACTCCCCCTCCGAGGACCCGGTCGAGGCGATGAGCCTGCTGGCCGCGGCGGTGGTCACGGAATCCGAACTGACCATCCGCCGGGTCCCGATCGAGTTCATGGAGATCGAGCTCGCGGTCCTGGAGGAGATGGGCCTCGACCACGACCGCTCCCCCGAATACCCGGCGGACAACGGCCGCACCCGCCTGGTCGACCTCACGGTCCGCCCCTCCAAGCTGGAGGCGCCGATCGACAAGATCCACCCGATGCCGTTCCCGGGCCTCAACATCGACAACGTCCCCTTCTTCGCGGCCATCGCGGCCACGGCCCAGGGCAAGACCCTGATCCACGACTGGGTCTACGACAACCGCGCCATCTACCTCACCGACCTCAACCGCCTCGGCGGCCGCCTCCAGCTCCTCGACCCCCACCGCGTCCTGGTCGAGGGCCCCACCCGCTGGCGCGCCGCCGAAATGATGTGCCCCCCGGCCCTCCGCCCCGCCGTGGTCGTCCTCCTCGCGATGATGGCCGCCGAGGGCACGTCGGTGCTGCGCAACGTGTACGTCATCAACCGGGGGTACGAGGACCTGGCGGAGCGACTGAACTCGGTGGGGGCGCAGATCGAGATCTTCCGGGACATCTGACCGGGCCCGTGATGTGAGGCCCCGTCACCCTGCCGGAGAGGCAGGGTGACGGGGCCCCGGTGTGCGGCGAGGTCGTCAGGAGCGCTGCCAGGTCACCGGGACCTTGACTTCGACGCCGCCGTTGCCGCCGTCGCCGCCGAAGCGGAGGGTGCCGCCGAGGGCGGCGACGGTGTCGCTCCAGCAGTTGATGTCGGTCAGGCGGATCTCCGGCATCTTGAGGGCGGAGCCGTCCACGACCGGGCGGAAGGGCTTGATGGCGGTCGCGTCCAGCTGGAGCTTGACGGGGAGGGCGGTGGTCCAGGCGCCGCCGGCCTGGGCGAAGCGGGTGGTGATCTCGTCGTCGGTCCGGACGCCCGTCTCCGGGTCCGTCCTCGGGGCGAAGGTCAGCTCGACCAGGGTCGCCTTGTTGCCGGTCGGGAGGGTTCCGGCGGGGACCATCGCGACGAAGGTGCCGGTGATCGGCTTCGAGTCCGCGGACCAGCACGGATGGGCGGTGTCCGGGATCCGGCCCGTGCTGGGGGTGGGGGTGGGGGTGGGGGTCGGCTCGCCCCCGCCCGTGGTCTCGCCACCGCCGTCGACGCCGCCGCTCGTCGTCCCGACGCTGCTCTCGCCCGTCGTCGTCCCCTCGCTGACCCCGACGCTCCCCCCGCCCGTGGTCTCGCCACCGCCGTCGACACCGCCGCTCGTCGTCTCGCCGGCGGTCTCCCCCGAGGTCGTCCCCACCGAGACGCCCACGGTGTCGCCGTCGACCGGTTCGACCGCCGCCGCCGCGCCGAGGCCCTCGGCGAGGCCGGTGCCGGAGGCCAGGAACACGGCGGTGGCGGCGACCGCCGTCGCCGCCACCGTCAGGGATATCGGACGGACCCACTGCTGTCTCGGCTGCTGTCTCAAGGGTGCCTGCTCTCGCTCGTCGTTCGGGCTTCCGTCGAACACTGTCTCGAACAGGAGGTGTTCAAACGGATACGAGCGGTGATCTGGGCCTCAGGCACCCGGCATCATCCCGCCGCCCTTCAGGCGCTCGATGTCGGAGGGGCGGACCTTGATGACGAAGAGGGCGATGAGCGCGCTCACGGCCGCGAAGACGGCGGCCGTGACGAAGCCCGCGGCGACGCCGGAGGTCAGGACCTGGTCGGCGTAGGGCGGAGGCAGCTCGCCGGTCCTCGCGAACTGGGCCTTCTCCAGCGGGCCCGCCTGGGAGAGGAAGGCGGGCACCTGCTTCTCCGCCTCGTTGCGGCTGTACGTGCCGAAGACGGTGACCAGGATGGACAGGCCCAGCGAACCGCCCACCTGCTGCGTGGCGTTGAGCAGGCCGGAGGCGGCGCCCGACTCCCGCTGCGGGACGTTCGACAGCGCCATGATGGTCAGCGAGACGAACATGAAGCCCATGCCGAAGCCGAACACGAGGATCGGTCCGAGGACGCTGCCCGCGTACGTGGAATGCACATCGGTCAGGGTCAGCCAGGCCAGACCGAGGGCGGCGAGCACCGACCCCGACACCATGAAGGGCTTCGGCCCGAACTTGGGCAGCAGAGCGGAAGTGAGGCCGGCGGCGACCGCGATGATCGCGCTGACCGGCAGGAACGCGAAGCCGGTGGCCAAGGGGCTGAAGGCGAGGACCTGCTGCACGAAGAGCGTCAGGAAGAAGAACATGCCGAAGATCGCCGCGGCCAGGCACAGCATGATGGCGTAGGTGCCCGAGCGGTTGCGGTCGGCGAACATGTGCAGGGGTGTGATGGGCTGCTGGGAGCGGTGTTCGATCGCGATGAACCCCGCCAGCAGCACGACCGCCGCCGCGAACGAGCCGATCGTGTAGGGGTCGCGCCAGCCTTCCTGCGAGGCCCGGATGAACCCGTACACCAGCGCCACCATGCCCAGCGTCGACGTGAGCGCGCCGGCGAGGTCGAAGTGGCCGGGGTGCCGCTCGGACTCCCGGACGTGCCGGGGGGTGAGGAAGGCGATCAGCACGGCGATGGGCACGTTGACGAAGAAGATCCAGCGCCAGTCGAGCCATTCGACGAGCATGCCGCCGGCGACCAGGCCGATCGCGCCGCCGCCCGCCGAGACCCCCGCGAACACGCCGAAGGCGCGGTTGCGTTCGGGCCCTTCCTCGAAGGTGCTGGTGATGAGGGACAGCGCGGTCGGTGACGCGATGGCGCCTCCGACGCCCTGGAGGGCTCGCGCGGCGAGGAGTTGCCACTCGGCCTGCGCCAACCCGCAGAAGAGGGAGGCGAGTCCGAAGAGCAGGACGCCGAAGACGAACACCCGCCGGCGGCCGAGGATGTCACCGAAGCGGCCGCCCAGGAGCAGCAGGCCTCCGAAGGTCAGCGTGTAGGCGTTGACGACCCAGGACAGACCGGTGGTCGAGAAGCCGAGCGAGCGCTGGATGTCCGGAAGCGCGATGTTCACGATGGTGATGTCGAGGACGACCATCAGCTGGCAGGAGGCGATGACGAACAGGGCGATGCCCTTGCCGTCGCCGCCTCGCTTGGGGGCCGTTGACTTCTGGGGGCTCGTCGGCCTGGATGTACTCATGGCGCATCGCGCCCTCACCTGTGGGAACCGTGGGCCGGTCAGTCCACCTTTCGACCGTAGACCCGGTCCCCACAGGTGACCAGTCGATCTTCACGGCGCTCAGCCGAGGCCGTTTCAGTCGACGACGGCGAAGCCGTCCAGCTCCACCAGGGCCTGTTCGTCCCACAGCCGTACGACACCGACGACGGCCATCGCCGGATAGTCCCGGCCCGCCGAACGGCGCCAGATGCGGCCGAGTTGGGGCGCGTGGCGGCGGTAGTCGGCGACGTCCGTGGCGTAGACGGTGACCCGCGCGAGGTCGGCGGGCGAGCCGCCGGCGTGGCGCAGCGCGGTGAGGAGGTTGGCGAGGGCCGTCTCGAACTGCTCGGGCAGGGTCTCCCCCACCACCTTCCCGTCCCGGTCGAGGCTGGTCTGGCCGGCGAGGAAGACGAGCCGGCTGCCGGTGGCGGTGACGGCGTGGCTGAAGCCGGTGGGCGGGGACAGCTCGGCGGGATTGTGCCGGTGCAGGCTCATGTCGCGGCTCCTGACGTGACGCCCGAGGTGGCTCCTGACGCGGGTGGGGGCGGGGGTGGGGGCGGGGACGGAGATGGGGCTGGGGCTGGGGATGCGGTTGAGGCCGGGGACGAGGGGGCGGAGCGCGGTGTGTGCGCCGCCCTGTAGAGCTCCTTCGCGATGATCGTGCGCTGCACCTCCGTCGCCCCCTCGTAGATGCGGGGTGCCCGCACCTCCCGGTAGAGGTGTTCCAGCAGGTGGCCGCGCTGCAGGGCGCGGGCACCGTGCAGCTGGACGGCGGCGTCGACGACGTACTGCGCGGTCTCGGTCGCGAACAGTTTCGCCATGGCGGCCCGGCGCGGTACGTCCGGGTCGCCGCGGTCGTACGCCTCCGCCGCCGCGTAGACGAGGAGCCGCGCCGCCTCGGTGCGGGTGGCCATCTCGGCGACCTGGTGGGCGACGGCCTGGAGGTCGGCGAGGACGCCGCCGAAGGCGGGCCGCGCGGCGGTGTGGGCGAGGGTGGCGTCGAGGGCGGCCTGCGCCATGCCGACGGCGAAGGCGCCGACGCTGGGCCGGAAGAGGTTGAGGGTGTTCATGGCGACCCGGAAGCCCTGCCCCGGCTCACCGAGCACGTCACCCGGCCCGACCGGCACCCCGTCGAAGACGAGGCTTCCGAGGGCGTGCGGGGCGAGCATGTCGAGGGCCGCTCCGGACAGCCCCGGGCGGCCCGCGGGGACGAGGAAGGCGGTGACGCCCCGGGCACCGGACCGGCCCGCGCCGGCGCCACCCGCCAGGCCGCCACCGCCCACTCCCGCGCCACCCGCCAGGTCGCCACCGCCCACTCCCGCGCCGCCCGCCAGGTCGCCACCGCCCCCGGCGGCGGCCCCCTCCCGGGCCTCGGTCCCGGCCGGCCGGCCGTCGGCCCTCGCCGATGCCGACCCGCCCTCGCCCTCCGCCGCCGCGCCCCTCTCGCCCGTCTCGCCCCTCTCGCCCGTCCGGGCGAACACGGTCATCACGTCCGCCTCGGGCGCGTTCGAGATCCAGCGCTTCTCGCCGTACAGGCGCCACCCGCCCGTCGCCGGGTCCGGAACGGCCTCGAGGGACAGCGCGGCGGCGTCGGAGCCCGCGCCCGGTTCGGAGAGGGCGAAGGCGGCGACGGCGCGGCCCGCGACGACCTCGGGGAGCCAGCGGGCGCGCTGGTCGTCGGTGCCGAAGGCGGCGATCGGGTGGGCGCCGAGGCCCTGGAGGGCGAGGGCCGTCTCGGCCTCCGTACAGGCGTGGGCGAGGGATTCGCGCATCAGGCACAGGTCGAGCGCGCCGGACTCGAAGAGGCGGGCCAGCAGGCCGTGCTCGCCGAGGGCGGCGACCAGGGGGCGGTTGACGCGGCCCGGCGGGCCCTTGTCGGCGAGCGGGCGCAGCTGGTCGGCGGCGAGCTCTCGCAGCCGTGCGCACCAGGCGATCTGTTCCGGATCGAGCGAGAATGCGGCCATGTGCGGTGGCCCTCTCTGGCGCCCCGCAGGCGCCGACGGCGGCTTCTATCGCGAACCGTTGACTGTCGTCACCATCACGATACGCTCGTTTGGCGACGGTCGACCCCACCCCGACGATCCCACCCGACAGGGGGACGGACGTATGGAGCTGACGCCCTCGGCCCACCTGGACACCTTCGCTCGCGATCATCTGCCGCCCGCGGAGCAGTGGCCCCGACTCCTCTTCGACCTGCCCTCCCTCGCCTATCCCGACCGGCTCAACTGCGGGGCCGAGCTGCTCGACCGCACGGTGGAACGGTTCGGCGCGGACCGCCCGGTGTTCCGTGACGGCGAGGGCGGTGTCTGGACGTACGGGGAGCTGCGCGAGCGGGTCGACCGGATCGCCCATGTCCTCGACGCCGACCTCGGCGTCCGCCCCGGCAACCGGGTGCTGCTGCGCGGCCCCACCACGCCCTGGCTCGCGGCCTGCTGGCTCGCCGTGATGAAGGCGGGCGCGGTCGCCGTCACCGTCCTCGCCCAGCAGCGGGCGCGGGAGCTGGCCGTGATGTGCGAGATGGCACGCGTCAGCCACGCCCTGTGCGACGTGCGCGCCGTCGACGAGCTGGTGAAGGCCGAGGTGCCCGGTCTGCGCGTCACCCCGTACGGCGGCGACGGGCCCGACGACCTGCTCAGCCTGGCCGCCGGCAGGCCGGAGCGGTACGAGGCGGTCCCGACCGCCGCCGACGACGTGGCGCTGATCGCCTTCACCTCCGGCACCACCGGGCGTCCCAAGGGCTGCATGCACTTCCACCGGGACGTGCTCGCCGTCGCCGACACCTTCTCCGCGCACGTCCTGCGTCCGGAGCCGGACGACGTGTTCGCCGGCTCCCCGCCGCTCGGCTTCACCTTCGGCCTGGGCGGGCTCGTCGTCTTCCCCCTGCGGGCCGGGGCGTCCGCGGTCCTCCTCGAACAGTCGGGACCCCAGCAGCTGCTCGCCGCGATCGAACGGCACCGGGTGTCGGTGCTCTTCACCGCGCCGACCGCCTACCGGGTGATGCTGGAGGAGCTCGACTCCCCCAAGCACGACGGCCGGCCCGGGCACGGCCCCGACCTGGGCTCGCTGCGCCGCTGTGTCTCGGCGGGCGAGCACCTTCCCGAGGCGACCTGGGAGGCCTGGCACAAGCGCACCGGACAGAAACTGATCAACGGCATCGGGGCGACCGAGCTGCTGCACATCTTCATCTCCGCCGCCGACGGCGAGATCCGGCCGGGGACCACGGGGCTGCCGGTGCCCGGCTGGCAGGCCCGGGTCGTCGGCCGCGACGGAGCGGGGCTCGTCGAGGTCCCGGACGGCGAGGAGGGCCTGCTCGCGGTCCGCGGCCCGGTCGGCTGCCGCTATCTCGCCGATCCGCGCCAGTCGGAGTACGTGCACGACGGATGGAACCTCACCGGGGACACGTACGTCCGCGAACCCGACGGCTACTTCCGCTATGTCGCCCGCGCCGACGACATGATCGTCTCGGCCGGCTACAACATCGCCGGTCCCCAGGTGGAGGAGGCACTGCTCGCCCATCCCGACGTCGTGGAGGCGGCGGTGGTCGGCCGGCCCGACGAGCTGCGCGGCCAGATCGTGGTGGCCTACGCGGTGGTACGGGACGGGGTGCCGCGCGACGCGGGCACGGCGACGGCGCTGCGGTCCTTCGTCCGGGCCCGGCTCGCCCCGTACAAGGCGCCCCGCGAGATCGTCTTCCTGGACGCGCTGCCCCGTACGGCGACGGGGAAGCTCCAGCGGTTCCGGCTGCGGGACGCCGAGGCCGGACCTCCCCCCGCGGGGCCCGGCGCCCTAAAGTGATCACGTGGCCGAGCAGCACACCCCTCGTTCCCTGATCGTCTCCCTGTACGGCGCGTACGGGCGGGCGCCGGACGGCGCGCCGCTTCCGGTCGCGGAGCTGATCCGGCTCCTCGGCGTGTTCGGCGTGGACGCGCCCTCGGTGCGCTCGTCCGTGTCCCGGCTGAAGCGCCGCGGCCTGCTGCTGCCCCGGCGCACGGCGGACGGCGCGGCCGGGTACGCGCTCTCCGACGACGCGCGGATGCTGCTCGACGACGGCGACCGCCGGATCTACGCCCGTACGGAGCCGGCCCTGTCGGACGGCTGGGTGCTCGCCGTCTTCTCCGTCCCCGAGGCCGAGCGGCACAAGCGCCATCTGCTGCGCTCGCGGCTGGCCCGGCTCGGCTTCGGCACGGCCGCGCCGGGCGTGTGGATCGCCCCGGCCCGCCTCCACGAGGAGACCCGCCACACCCTGGAGCGCCTGGACCTGGCCGCGTACGTGGACCTGTTCCGCGGCGACCACCTGGGCTTCGCGCCCACGGCGGACGCGGTGGCCCGGTGGTGGGACCTGCCGTCGATCGCCAAGCTGCACGAGGAGTTCCTGGACGCCCACGAGCCGGTGCTGCGCACCTGGTCGGCCGGCCCCGGCACGCCCGAGGAGGCCTACCGCGCCTATCTGCTCGCCCTCGACTCCTGGCGCCGGCTCCCGTACGCGGACCCGGTCCTGCCGCTCGAGCTCCTGCCGGAGAACTGGCCGGGCACGCGCTCGGCGGCGGTCTTCGCGGCGCTGCACGAGCTGCTGCACGCGCGGGGGGCGGAGTTCGTCCAGCCGCCGTACGGGGCGGGTGGCGGCCCCCTCACCTCGTGAGCGCCCCCACGACCTCCCGGTGGCAGCGGCTGTCCTGGTGGGCGACGCTGCCGGTGAGCCTCGGCGTCGCGTACGGCGCGAGCGCGCTGACCGCCCGGGCCCGTGCCTTCTGCGACGCGGCCTGGGAGCCGTCGCACCGGCTGGTCCACGTCGTCGAGCTGGTCCTGTTGGCGGGCGGCGCAGCGACTGCGGCGCTGCTGGCCGCGGTGGCCGCCCGCCGGGTGACCGCCGGAGCCTCGCGTCCGGTCCGGGCTTCCGCCCAACTGGCCTCGGTGCTCGCGGTGTCGGTGCTGCTCGCCTGGTGGTACGTGAGCGCGCGGGCGACCCCGGGCGGCTATCCGGGCGACTCCGGGCTCTGTCCGGCGAGCAATGTGCCGCCGTGGTGGCCGGTCTGGCTGCCGTCCTGACGCTCGGTACCCGGGATCGTGCCCCTCGCCCTCAGCCGTCCTTCCGGCCGGTCGGGGGGCGGCGGCTGCCGGCCCGGTAAGGGGCGGGCCAGGGGGCGGCGGGGCCCGTGTAGCCCTGTTCGGCGGCGGCGTGCAGGGTCCAGTGGGGGTCGTAGAGGTGGGGGCGTGCCAGGGCGCAGAGGTCGGCGCGGCCGGCGAGGAGCAGGGAGTTGACGTCGTCCCAGGAGGAGATGGCGCCCACCGCGATCACGGGCACGCCGAGGGCCGCGCGGATGCGGTCGGCGTACGGGGTCTGGTAGGAGCGGCCGTACTCGGGGCGCTCGTCGGGCACGACCTGCCCGGTGGAGACGTCGAGGGCGTCCGCGCCGTGGTCGGCGAAGGCGCGGGCGATCTCGACGGCGTCGTCGGCGGTGGTGCCGCCCTCGGCCCAGTCGGTGGCGGAGATGCGGACCGTCATGGGCCGGTCGGCCGGCCACACCTCCCGTACCGCGTCGAAGACTTCGAGGGGATAGCGCAGCCGACCGGCGAGATCGCCGCCGTAGGCGTCGGTGCGGTGGTTGGTCAGCGGGGAGAGGAAGCCGGAGAGCAGATAGCCGTGGGCGCAGTGGAGTTCCAGCAGGTCGAAGCCGGCCCGGGCGGCCCGTCGCGCCGCGGCGGTGAACTGCTCGCGTACGGCGGTGAGTCCGGCCCGGTCGAGGGCGTGCGGGGTCTGGTTGACGCCGGGGCGGTAGGGCAGCGGTGAGGCGGCGACGAGCGGCCAGTTGCCGGTCGGCAGGGGCTCGTCGATGCCCTCCCACATGAGGCGGGTGGAGCCCTTGCGCCCGGAGTGGCCGAGCTGGACGCCGAGGGCGGTGCCGGGGGCCTGCGCGTGGACGAAGTCGGTGATCCGCGTCCATGCCGCCGCCTGGGCGTCGTTCCACAGGCCGGTGCAGCCGGGCGTGATCCGGCCCTGTTCGCTGACGCAGACCATCTCGGTCATGACCAGGCCGGCGCCGCCGAGGGCCCGGGCGCCGAGGTGGACCAGGTGGAAGTCGCCGGGGACGCCGTCCTCGGCGACGTACATGTCCATGGGGGAGACGACGACCCGGTTGCGCAGGGTGAGGCCGCCGAGCCGGATGGGCGTGAACATCGGCGGGGTGCCGGGCGGGCAGCCGAACTCGGCCTCGACGGCGGCGGTGAAGCCGGGGTCGCGCAGCCGCAGGTTGTCGTGGGTGACGCGGCGGCTGCGGGTGAGCAGGTTGAAGGCGAACTGCCGTGACGGGCGGTCGAGTTGGCCGGCGAGCTCCTCGAACCAGCGCAGGCTCGCGGCGGCGGCCCGCTGGGTGGACTCGACGACGGGGCGGCGCTCGGCCTCGTAGGCGGACAATGCCTCGGCGAGGGTGGGGTGTTCATCGACGCGGGCGGCGAGGGCGACGGCGTCCTCGACGGCGAGTTTGGTGCCGGAGCCGATGGAGAAGTGCGCGGTGTGGGCGGCGTCGCCGAGCAGGACGACGTTGCCGTGGGACCAGCGGGCGTTGACGACCGTACGGAAGGCGGTCCAGGCGGACTTGTTGGAGCGCAGGGCGCGGCCGTGCAGCGCCTCCGAGAAGATCTTGGCGCAGCGGGCGGCGGACTCCGCCTCGTCGAGTTCGTCGAAACCGGCGGCCCGCCAGACCTCCTCGCGCATCTCGACGATGACGGTGGAGGAGCCGGGACGGACCCACGGCCCGGAGGACCCGAAGGACCCGGAGGGCCCGGAGGGCCCGGAGGCCGGCCGGCCGGGGCCGTCGGCTGCGGAGTGGGCGGACGAGTCGGCGGAGGAATCGGCGGAGGAATCGGCCGGGAGGGCGTACGGGTAGGCGTGCAGCTGCATCACGCCGTACTCGGTCTCGGCGATCTCGAAGCGGAAGGCGTCGAGGGCGAAGTCTGCCGCGAGCCAGATGTAGCGGCAGCGGTGGGTGGTGATCGTCGGCCGGAAGACGTCGGCGTGCGCCTCCCGGGTGCGGCTGTGCACGCCGTCGGCGGCGACGACGAGGTCGTGGGAGGCGGCGAGTTCGGCGGCGGGCGGGGCCTCAGCGCGGAAGCGGAGCCGTACGCCCAGGTCGGCGCAGCGCGCGTGCAGGACCTCCAGGAGCCGGCGGCGGCCGAGGGCGGCGAAGCCGTGACCGGTGGAGGTGAGCAGCCGGCCGCGGTGGACGATGTGGACGTCGTCCCAGTGGACGAGCTCGCGACGGAGCGCGGTGTGGACGGCCGGGTCGGCGTTCTCGATGCCGCCGAGGGTCTCGTCGGACAGGACGACGCCGAAGCCGAAGGTGTCGGTGGGTGCGTTGCGCTCCCAGACGGTGACCTCGCGCTCGGGGTCGCCTCGCTTCAGGAGGGCCGCGGCGTAGAGCCCGCCGGGGCCGCCGCCGATGACGGCGACCCGCAGCGGCCGCCGGGCCGGTGCCGGGGGGCGCACGGTCACCGCCCCCGCCATTTGGCGGGGCGCTTCTCGGTGAAGGCGGCGTGGAACTCGGCGTAGTCCTCGCCGTGCATGAGGAGGGCCTGGGTGGCGGCGTCCATCTCGACGGAGGCGGCCAGCGGCATGTCGAGCTCGGCGGTCAGCAGGGCCTTGGTCTGGGCGTGGGCGAGGGCGGGCCCCTCGGCCAGCCGGCGGGCCAGGGCGGCGGCCCGGGTGCCGGCGGCGCCCTCCTCGGTGAGCTCGCTGATCAGGCCGATGCGCTCGGCCTCCGCGGCGCCGACCGGATCGCCCAGCATCAGCAGCCGGGTCGCGTGGCCGAGTCCGACGACGCGGGGCAGCAGATAGGCGGCGCCCATGTCGCCGCCGGAGAGCCCGACCCGGGTGAACAGGAAGGCGAAGCGTGCGGTGGGGTCGGCGACCCGGAAGTCCGCGGCCAGGGCGAGGACCGCACCGGCGCCGGCGGCCACGCCGTGGACGGCCGCGATCACCGGGAACGGGCATTCGCGCAGGGCCCGGACGGTCTGGCCGGTCATCCGGTTGAAGTCGAGGAGCTGGGCGGTGTCCATGGACAGGGTGGCGCCGATGATCTCGTCGACGTCACCGCCCGAGCAGAAGCCGCGCCCCTCGCCGCCGAGGACGAGCGCGCGGACGGCCCGCTCCCTGGAGAGCTCGGCGAGCAGGTCGCGCAGGTCGGCGTAGGCGCCGAAGGTCAGGGCGTTCAGCTTCTCTGGGCGGGCGAGCGTGATCGTGGCGACCCCGTCGTCGACGGTGAGGCGCAGGTGCCGCCAGCGTTCGGTGCGGGTCGCGGAGCCGGTGAAGGGGCTCATCCGGGAGGACCTCCCTGTTGTGTGCACGTACGGGTACGGCATCACCACGAAGAGGGTATCACTGACATGTGACTGTCGTCACGAGTACGCGATAAGGGGCGCCCCTCTACGCCCCCACGCCCCCCACGCCCTCGAACCCGAACGGATCCCGCCGTGTTCGAAGTCTCAGGACCCGCATCCTGGCGCGTCGAGCTGCCGCACACCACGGCCGCCGTACCGATGGCCCGCGCCCTCGTCCGCACCGTCCTCACCGACCTCGCCGGCCTCGCCGCCATCGGCGAGAAGGGTGCGGAGAACGGTGCCGCCGACACCGACACGGCCGAGCTGCTCACCGCCGAGCTCGTCGCCAACGCCGTCGAGCACACTCCGGGCGACGGGCCCATCGAGCTCGTCGTGGAGCTGCTCCCGGCGTCCGGCGGCTGTCAGATCGAGGTCCACGACCCCCGGCCCGCGGCCCCCGGCGACCTGATCGGCCCGGGACCGGTCGCCCCGGTGGACCCCTGGCAGGAGCACGGCCGCGGACTGCTTCTGATCCGGGCCCTCAGCAGCGACTGCGGTCACCGTCCCACGCCGCACGGCAAGGCGGTCTGGTTCACCCTTCCCGCCGTGCCGGCGCAGCGGCGCCGGCCTCCGTCGTCGTGACCGGTGCGAGGACGGGCGGGACGGACGGGGCGGGCGACACGGGTGGGGCGGTGGGCAGGCCGGCCGGCTCGGCGTCCTCCTGTCCGAGGCGAGAGTTGCGGCGCCCGTAGAAGGTGTAGACGAGCGCGCCGACGGCCAGGAAGACCGCGAACTGCAGCCAGGTCGTCCAGCCGGTGCCCCAGATCAGATAGAGGCAGAAGCCGACGCCGAGCAGCGGGCTGAGCGGATAGAGCGGTACGCGGAAGGAGCGCGACAGCTCCGGGTCGCGCCGGCGCAGGGCGATCACCGCGATGTTCACCACGGCCATGATCGCGAGCGTGCCGATGGTGGTCAGGCCGACGACGGCGTCGAGCGACGAGAACGCGGCCGGGACCGCGAAGACGGCGGCCACGATCCAGGTGTTGGCCACCGGCGTGGCGCTCTTCGGCGAGACCCGCTCGAAGACGCCGGGCACGAGCCCGTCGCGGGACATCGACAGCAGGATGCGGGTCTGCCCGTACATCACGGCGAGCACGACGGAAGCGATGGCGACGACCGCGCCGAAGGCGATGATCCCGCCACCCACGGCCGAACCGGTCACCTGGTCGACGACGAGCGAGAGCGCGGCCGGCTTGCCCGCGACGGCGTCGCCGCCGAGCGCGCCGATCGCGGAGAGCGCGACCGCGCCGTAGAGCAGGGTCGCCACGCCGATGCAGATGAGGATGGCCAGCGGGATGGTGCGCCGCGGGTTCTTCACCTCCTCGCCGGCGGTGGTGATGGCGTCGAAGCCGATGTACGAGAAGAAGGCGACGGAGGCGCCCGCGGTGATCCCGGCGACGCCGTGGCCTGCGAACGGCGACAGGTTGCCGTCCCGGAAGGCGCTGAAGCCGATGGCGCAGAAGACGACCAGGATCCCGATCTTCAGCACCGCCATGGCAGCGGTCGCCCGGGCGCTCTCGCGCACCCCGCGGACGAGGAGCGCGGCGGCGAGCAGGATGACGACCACCGCGGGCAGGTTGACCACCCCGCCGTCGGCGGGCCCGGCGGAGAGCGCGGCGGGCAGCTGCCATCCGACGAGGCTGTCGAGGAGCTCGTTCAGGTACTGGCTCCAGCCGACCGCGACGGCGGAGACGGACACGCCGTACTCCAGGAGCAGGCACCAGCCGACGAGGAAGGCGACGCGCTCGCCGAGGCTCGCGTAGGCGAAGGAGTACGAGGAGCCGGAGACCGGGATCGCACCGCCGAGCTCCGCGAAGGAGAAGGCGGTGAAGATGCAGGTGATCGCGGCGAGGACGAAGGAGAGCACCACGGCGGGGCCCGCCTCGGCGACGCTGTCGGAGAGGCCGACGAAGATGCCGGTGCCGACGATCGCGCCGATGCCGAAGCACACGAGCTGGAACAGGCCCATGGTGCGCTTGAGGCCGTGGCCTTCGAGGTCGGCGCCGGACTCGGCGATCAGCCGTTGCGGGGACTTGATCCGCGGGGCGGACGGGGACATGCGGGGGCTCATCTCTGGTCGTGCATGCGAGAGGGGGGCCCGGGTGCGCAGGACGCACACCCGAACCCCCCTGAACCCGTCGATCGTAAGCCGCACGGCGCATATTCACCCAATCGGGCGTATTGCTATCGCGAGGGGGAGGGAGCGGTCCGGTGGGGGGTGGTGTACCGCGCCAGCTCCCAGGGGTCGTGCGCGGAGAAGACCTCCACCCGGTCACCGTGGTCGCGGATCAGCTCGCGCAACCGGGCCTGGGTGCCGAGCCGCAGGTCACGGTGGACCTCGGAGCCGGTCTGGACGACGTCGAGGACGGGGTGCGGTTCCTTCGCGTCCTCCAGCTCGCGGTGGTAGTAGTACGCGTCGCCGCAGTGCAGGAGCCACCGGTCGCCGTCGCGCACGGCGATCCCGGTGTGCCCGGCGGTGTGGCCGCCGAGCGGGACCAGCCGGAACCCGTGCGGCAGGCCGTCCGGCCGTACGGCGGTGAAGCCGAACCAGTCCTCTGCGGGAGCGGTGAGGGTGCCGGCCGGTTCGTGGTCGTAGGTGACCCAGTCGGGGCCGTGGGCCCAGTGGGCCGCGCGGTAGCGGCCGCCCGTCACGTCCGCGCGGGCCGCGGCGAGCTCGTCGGCGAGGACGTGCACCCGGGCGCCGGGGAAGTCGGGGAGGCCGCCGCAGTGGTCGACGTCCAGGTGGGTCACGAGGATGTGGCGCACGTCGGCCGGGTCGTGGCCCAGCCGGGCGACCTGCCGGACGGCCGTCTCCTCCTCGTCGAGGACCGGCTCGGCCATCGCGATCCAGTCGGCGCCGAGCGTGGCCTCCGGATCCCGGACGTCGCCGAGGCCGAGACCGGTCTCGACCAGGACCAGGCCGTGGGCGTCGGTCTCGACGAGCAGACAGTGGTTGACGGCGGGTGCGGGATCGGGTCCTTCGTAGGTGGCCTCGATCGTCCGCACCGAGCCGCAGTTCAGGTGATGGATCTTCATGACCGATAGGCTGCGACTTGAACCGCGCTTCAAGTCAAGGAGCGCCCGTCGAGGAGGAAGCCCGAATGTCCGCGCCGACGGAGGCGGGTGAACCGCTGCTGGACATCGGGGAGGTGGCGCAGCGGTCCGGCCTCGCGCCCTCCGCACTGCGGTTCTACGAGAAGAAGGGCCTGATCGAGGCCGCCGGACGCAACGGGCTCCGCCGCGCGTACCGCCCGGAGGTACTGGAACGCCTGGCCTTGATCACCTGCGCGCGCGGCGCCGGGCTCTCGATCGCCGAGATCCACCGCTTTCTGGTGGCGCGGCCCTCCGACGCGGACCTGCGCGCGCGGATGACCGCCCGGGCCGAGGCCCTCGACGAGCAGATCGGCCGCCTCACACGGCTCCGCGACAGCATGCGGCACGCGGCCGTGTGCACACACGCACCGATCGTCGACTGCCCCGACTTCAAGCGGGCCGTCGGCGGCGTGCCGACGGCCCTCTCGCCGACCGCGCCCCCGGCCCCGGCCCTGCAGCCGTAAGCGCGGACGGGACGGAGGAGCCCGGTCAGGCCACGGCGTCGCCCATGGTGGCGACCATGACCGCCTTGATGGTGTGCATGCGGTTCTCGGCCTCGTCGAAGACGACCGAGTGCGCCGATTCGAAGACCTCGTCGGAGACCTCCAGCTCGGTGAGCCCGTGCCGGGCGTGGATCTCGCGGCCGACGGCGGTGCCGAGGTCGTGGAAGGCGGGCAGGCAGTGCAGGAACTTCACGTCCGGGTTGCCGGTGGCCCGGATGACGTCCATGGTCACCGCGTACGGGCCGAGGGCGGCGATCCGCTCGTCCCAGACCTCCTTGGGCTCGCCCATCGACACCCACACGTCCGTGGCGACGAAGTCCGCGCCCCGCACGCCCTCGGCGACGTCCTCGGTGAGGGTGATCGTCGCACCGCTGGTCTCGGCGAGCCGGTGCGCCTCGGCGACCACGGCCTCAACGGGCCAGTACGCCTTCGGGGCCACGATCCGGACGTCCATGCCGAGCAGGGCGCCGGTGATCAGGTAGGAGTTGCCCATGTTGAAGCGGGCGTCGCCGAGGTAGGCGAAGGTCGTCCCGTCGAGCGGCTTGTCGCTGTGCTCGGTCATGGTGAGGACGTCGGCGAGCATCTGGGTGGGGTGCCAGTCGTCGGTGAGCCCGTTGAAGACGGGCACGCCGGCGAAGGCGGCCAGCTCCTCGACCGCCGCCTGGCTGTCGCCCCGGTACTCGATGCCGTCGAACATCCGGCCGAGCACGCGCGCGGTGTCCTTGACCGACTCCTTGTGACCCATCTGGGAGCCGGACGGGTCGAGGAACGTGGTGGAGGCGCCCTGGTCGGCGGCGGCGACCTCGAAGGCGCAGCGGGTGCGGGTCGAGGTCTTCTCGAAGATCAGGGCGATGTTCCGGCCCCGCAGCCGCTGCACCTCCGTACCGGCCTTCTTGGCCGCCTTGAGCTCGGCGGCGAGCGCGATCAGGCCGCGGAACTCCTCGGCGGTGAAATCCAGCTCCTTGAGGAAGTGGCGGCCGATGAGGTCGGTGGCCATGAGCCCTCCTGGGTTACGGTCGGGACGACGGACAGGCCCCCCGAGCGGGGACCTTGGAAGTCTATACGTAAGCCAGCATTCTTATACAGCCCCTCTCGCCGTCCCCCGCCGGCCGCCGCCCGGCCTCCGCGTCAGACCGCGTCCCGCTCCACGGGGCAGCTCATACAGCGCGGCCCGCCCCTCCCCCGGCCCAGCTCGCTCCCGGGGATCTCGATCACCTCGATGCCCTGCTTGCGCAGATGCGTGTTCGTCGTGACGTTGCGCTCGTACGCGACCACCACCCCCGGCTCCACGGCGAGCACGTTGCACCCGTCGTCCCACTGCTCCCGCTCCGCCGCGTGGACGTCCTGGGTGGCGGTCAGCACCCGGATGTCCTGGAGGCCGAGGGCCGCGGCGATGGCGCTGTGCATCTGCTCCGGCGGATGGTCCGTCACCCGCAGGGACTGGCCCTCGTCGCCCGGTTCGATCGTGTACGAGCGGAGCATGCCGAGCCCCGCGTACTGGGTGAAGGTGTCCTGGTCCACCATCGTCATCACCGTGTCCAGGTGCATGAACGCCCGGCGCTTCGGCATGTCGAGCGCGATGATCGTGCGCGCGGAACCGGCCGCGAACATGCCGCGGGCCAGCATCTCCACGGCCTGCGGGGTGGTGCGCTCGCTCATGCCGATGAGCACGGCGCCGTTGCCGATGACGAGGACGTCACCGCCCTCGATCGTCGACGGGTAGTCGGACTGCCCCTCCGACCAGTGGTGGAAGCCGCCCGCCTGCGCGCCGGTGAAGAGGGGGTGGTGCTTGTAGATCGCCTCGAAGTGGACGGTCTCGCGCTGCCGCGCCGGCCACCGCATCGCGTTGATCGACACCCCGTCGTAGATCCAGGCGGAGGTGTCCCGGGTGAAGAGGTGGTTCGGCAGCGGGCCGAGGACGAACTCGTCCAGGTCCAGGGCGTGGAAGCGGACGGAGGTCGGCTCGCGGTGGGACGCCAGGAACTCCCGCTTCGTCATCCCGCCGACCAGCGCCTCCGCCAGGGCGGCGGCGTCGAGCGAGTCGAAGGCGGCCCGCAGGTGGTCGGCGGCCAGCGGACCGTACTCCTTCTCGTGGAAGACCCGGTCGAGCACCATCGCGCGCGCCGCCGGCACTTCCATGGCCTCGCGCAGGAGGTCCCCGAAGAGGTGGACCGCGACCCCGCGGTCCCGCAGGACGTCCGCGAAGCCGTCGTGCTCCTGGCGGGCCCGGCGCACCCACAGCACGTCGTCGAAGAGGAGGGCGTCCTTGTTGGTCGGGGTGAGCCGCTTCAGCTCCAGATCGGGGCGGTGCAGGATGACGCGGCGAAGCCGCCCGGTCTCGGAATCGACATGGAATCCCATGCGCCCATCCTGACGGAGCGGGGCGGCCCGCGCACCGTCCTCGCCCCCGCCGCCCGACCGCCACCCCACCGCCGCCCGACCATCGCCCGACCATCGCCCGACCGCCGCCCGACCATCGCCCGACCATCGCCCGACCGCCGCCCGCCCCCGCTCCTACGGAGCCGTCACAGCCGGGGGTCGACCGGCTCCGACTCCAGGGCGAGGACCGCGAACACGGCCTCGTGGACCCGCCACAGCGGCTCCCCCGCCGCCAGCCGGTCGAGCGCCTCGAGCCCGAGCGCGTACTCCCGCAGCGCCAGCGAGCGCTTGTGGCCGAGGAACCGGCCCCGCAGTCGCTCCAGGTTGTCCGGGCGGGTGTACTCGGGGCCGTAGATGATCCGCAGGTACTCCCGGCCGCGCACCTTCACGCCCGGCTGTACGGGGCGACCGCGGCCGTCCCGCACCAGGGCCGCGAGCGGCTTGACGACCATGCCCTCGCCGCCCGCCGCGGTGAGTTCCCGCCACCACTCGACTCCGGCCCGTACGGACGCCTCGTCGGCGGGGTCGACCACCAGCCTCCGGGTGACCTGGAGCAGCCCCGTCGGATCGTGCTCGACCAGCCGGTCCAGCCAGGCCAGCTGCTCGTCGTGCGGTACGGCGGCCAGCGAGCGCCCGCGCGCCGCGAGCACCTGGAACGGCGCGAACCGCACTCCCTCAAGCCCCTCGGTGGGCCAGCAGTAGCGCCGGTACGCGTCCGTGAACGCCGCCGCGTCCGCCGCCCGCTCCCGCTGTCGGCCGAGGAGCCCGTCGAGACCGGACACGCCTCGCGCGGCGGCCTGTTCGAGCGCCCCCAGCGCGCCGGGGAACACCGCGCGGGAGGCCGCGCCGACCGCCGCGTACTGGGAACGCAGCAGACCGGTCGACTTCAGCGACCACGGCATCAGCTCGCCGTCGAACAGCAGCCAGTCCGTGTCGAGCTCCTCCCACAGCCCGGCGGCGTCGATCGCCGCCCGCAGCCGCGCCAGGACCTGCTCGGTGGTCTCCCGGTCGTCGAAGAACGGGCGCCCGGTGCGGGTGTACAGGGCGCCGGTCACGTCCTCCGTCACCCCGGCCCCCTCGGTGCCGGCCCCTGGGGCGGCACCGGTCACGCCGAATCGTTCCGCCGCCACCTTCGCGTCCCGGCAGACCAGCGCGACGGCCCGCGAACCCATGTGCTTCTCCTCGCACACGACCCGCTCGACCCCGTCCGCCGCGTACTGCGCGAACGCCTCGGCCGGGTGCTCCAGATAGCCCTCCACCTTCGACGTCGCGGTCGGTGCCATCGTCGGCGGCAGATAGGCGAGCAGCCGCGGATCGACCGCGAACCGGCTCATGACCTCCAGCGCGGCCGCAGCGTTCTCCTCGCGCACCGCCAGATTGCCCATCAGCCGGGTCTCCACGATCCGCCGTCCGTGCACGTCGGCGAGATCGAGGGGGCGGCCCTGGTGCCCGCCCGGCGCCTCGGAGGCGAGCGGCCTGGCCGGCTCGTACCAGACCCGCTCGGCCGGTACGTCGACGAGCTCGCGCTCCGGCCAGCGCAGCGCGGTCATCCTCCCGCCGAACACCGCACCGGTGTCCAGGCAGATGGTGTTGTTGATCCAGGACGTGGTCGGCACCGGCGTGTGTCCGTAGACGACGGTGGCCCGGCCCCGGTACTCCTCCGCCCACGGATAGCGCACCGGCAGCCCGAACTCGTCGGTCTCCCCGGTCGTGTCCCCGTACAGCGCGTGCGAGCGCACCCGTCCCGACGTACGGCCGTGGTACTTCTCCGGCAGACCGGCGTGACAGACCACCAGCCGGCCCTCGTCGAGGACGTAGTGGCTGACCAGTCCGTCGATGAACCGCGCCACCTCGGCGCGGAACTCCTCCGGCTCCCGCTCCAGCTGCTCGATCGTCTCGGCGAGACCGTGCGTCTGCTGCACCTTGCGTCCGCGCAGCCAGCGTCCCAGCTTGTTCTCGTGGTTGCCGGGCACGCACAGCGCGTCCCCGGCGGCCACCATGCCCATGACGCGGCGCAGCACCCCCGGGCTGTCCGGACCGCGGTCGACCAGGTCGCCGACGAAGACGGCCGTGCGGCCCTCCGGGTGGTGGCCGTCGACGTAGCCCAGCTTGCCGAGCAGGGTCTCCAGCTCGGAACGGCAGCCGTGGATGTCACCGATGATGTCGAAGGGACCGGTGAGGTGACGCAGGTCGTTGAACCGCTTCTCCAGGACGACCTCGGCCGCCTCCACCTCCGCCACGCTGCGCAGCACGTGCACCTTGCGGAAGCCCTCGCGCTCCAGGCCGCGCAGCGAGCGGCGCAGCTCACGGCGGTGCCGCTGGATGACGTGGCGGGGCAGGTGAGCCCGGTCGGGCCGGGCCGCGTTGCGCTCGGCGCACACGTCCTCGGGCAGGTCGAGGACGATCGCGATGGGCAGCACGTCGTGCTCGCGGGCGAGCTGGACCAGCTGGCGGCGCGCCTCGCGCTGCACGCTGGTGGCGTCGACGACGGTCAGCCGGCCGGCCGCGAGCCGCTTGCCCGCGATGTAGTGGAGGACGTCGAAGGCGTCCTTGCTGGCGCTCTGGTCGTTCTCGTCGTCGGCGACGAGCCCGCGGCAGAAGTCCGAGGAGACGATCTCGGTCGGCTTGAAGTGCCGCCGCGCGAAGGTGGACTTGCCGGACCCGGTCGCGCCGATCAGGACCACGAGGGAGAGGTCGGTCACGGGCAGCGTACGGGGGGCGTTTCGGTTCGCCTCGATGGTCCCGGTCGTCTCGGTGCTCTCGGTGCTGTCGGTGGTCTCGGTGCTGTCGGTCATGCCGCGTCCTCCTTCGGGGTCTCGTCGGTACGGGTCTGGTCGGTACGGGTCTGGTCGGTACGGGTCTGCTCGGTGCCGGTCTCGTCGGTGCCGGTCTCGTCGGTACGGGTGAAGACGGCCATCTGCGTGGGCGCACCGACCTCGGGGTCGTCCGGGCCGACGGGAGTGAAGGCCACGTCGTAGCCGTACCGTCCGGCGACGTCGGCGGCCCACACCCGGAACTCCCCGCGGGTCCATTCGAAGCGGTGGTCGTGGTGCCGGACGTGACCGGCCGGCAGCGACTCCCAGCGCACGTTGTACTCGACGTTCGGCGTCGTCACCACGACCGTCCGGGGTCGCGCCGAACCGAACACCGCGTATTCGAGCGCGGGCAGCCTCGGCAGGTCCAGGTGCTCGATGACCTCGCTGAGCACCGCCGCGTCGTAGCCGGTCAGCCGCTTGTCCGTGTACGTGAGCGAGCCCTGGAGCAGGCTCACCCGGGCGGCCTGCCGCTCGCCCATCCGGTCCAGGCGCAGCCGGCGGGCGGCCACCGACAGGGCGCGCGCCGACACGTCGACGCCGACGATCTCGGTGAACCGCACGTCCTTCAGCAGCGCCTGCACCAACTGGCCCTGTCCGCAGCCCAGGTCGAGCACCCGGGCCGCGTCGGCGGCGCGCAGTGCGCCGAGGATCGCCTCGCGGCGCCGCTCGGCGAGCGGAACGGGCCGCTCCTCGGTGTCGGTGGCCTCGTCGACCGCGTTGTCGACGTCCTCGACGTCCAGGCCGTCCGCCTCGGCGAGACGCACCAGCTCCAGACGCTCCGTCGCCTCGCGGGTCAGGCCCCAGCGGCGCGACAGGTAGCGGCTGGTGATCAGCTTCTGCTCGGGGTGGTCGGCGAGCCAGCCGTCACCGGCCCGCAGCAGCTTGTCGACCTCGTCCGGCGCGACCCAGTAGTGCTTGGCGTCGTCGAGCACCGGCAGCAGCACGTAGAGCTGGTTGAGCGCGTCGGCCAGCCGCAGCTCGCCCTCCAGGACGAGCCGCACATAGCGCGAGTCGCCCCACTCGGGGAACTCCGGGTCGAGCGCGACCGGCTCCGCCACCACGCTCGTCCAGCCCAGCGGGCCGAACAGCCGGGCCACGAGCTCCGCCCCGCCGCGCGCGGGCAGCGCGGGGACCTCGATCCGCAGCGGCATCACGGCGGCGGCCCGCTCGGGCATCGCCGCACATGTGCCGTGCAGCGCGCTCTTGAACACCCGGGCGAGCGCGACCGCGAGGAGCGACGAGGCCGCGTACGGGCGGTCGTTCACATACTGGGCGAGCGCCGCGTCCGGTGCCCCGCCGCGCCCCTTGCCCCTGCCCCGCCGGACGAGCGCCACGGGGTCCACCTCGAGCAGCAGCGCGGCCGTGCACCGCTCCGCGCTCGCCTCGGGGTAGAGGACGTGCGCGGTGCCGTGCGAGGTCGAGAACGCCTGCGCCTTGCCGGGATGCTTGTGGAGCAGAAAGCCCAGGTCGGTGGCGGGTTTCTCGGCGGTGCCGGTGGTGCTGATCGTCAGGAACATGCGCTCAAGGATGACCTGCCCCGCCGTCACCGGACAACGCATTTCAGGGGCGCCGGTCCCTGGCTCCGGCCTGACGCACTCCGGCCTTACTCCTTCAGCGTTCCGGCCAGGGTCTCGATCGCGCCGGGGCCGACCCGGCAGCAGCCGCCGATCAGGCGGGCGCCCGCGGTGCGCCAGGCGGCGGTCGTGGCCGGGTCGAAGGTGGCGCCGCCGTGCCAGCCGCGGGCACCGGCGTCCCACTGCTCACCGCTGTTGGGGTAGACGACGACCGGCTTGCCGGTCACCGCGGCGGCGATCTCCGCGGCCGGCCCGGCGTCGGCCGGATCGCAGCAGTTGACGCCGACCGCGACGACCTGGTCGAGACCGGCGGCGAGTCCGAAGGCGTCCTCCAGGCGCTGCCCGGCCCGGGTGTGCCGGCCGTCGACCGTGTACGAGAGCCAGACCGGCACCCCGCATCCCTCGACGGCCCGCAGCAGCCCTTCGGCCTCGTCGGCGTCGGGCACCGTCTCCAGGGCCAGGACGTCGGGGCCGGCCTCGGCGAGCACCTCGATCCGCGGCCGGTGGAACCGCTCGAGCTCGGCCACCGACAGCCCGTACCGGCCCCGGTACTCGCTGCCGTCCGCGAGCATCGCCCCGTACGGCCCGACGGAGGCCGCGACCCAGATCTCCCGCTCCGACCGCTCGCCCGCCGCCCGGGCGAGTTCCACGCTGCGCGCCAGCAGCCGGGCCGCCTCCGCCCGGTCCGTCCCGCGCCGGGCGAAGCCCTCGAAGGTGGCCTGGTAGCTGGAGGTGATCAGCACCTGGGCACCGGCCCGCGCGTAGGCCGCGTGGGCCGCCTCGATCTGCTCGGGCGCGTCGGCGAGCATCCGGGCGGACCAGAGGGCGTCGGAGAGGTCGCAGCCCTGCGCCTCCAGCTGGTTGGAGAGCCCGCCGTCGAGGACGAGCACCTCTTCCGCGAGTGCGGCGGCGAGCGTGCGGTCGGGTTTCATCGGGTCACCCCAGCTGCGTCTGGACCTGTGCGGAGATCAGCTCCAGGTGGTCCAGATCGTCCAGGTCGAGGACCTGGAGGTAGATCCGGGTGGAGCCCAGTGCACCGTACCTGCCGATCTTGTCCACGACCTCGGCGGGTGAGCCCGCGAGTCCGTTGGCCTTGAGCTCGTCCACGTCCCGCCCGATGGCCGTCGCCCGGCGGGCGACCTCCGCGTCGTCCCGGCCCACGCACACCACGAGCGCGTTGGAGTACACCAGCGCGTCGGCCGATCGCCCGGCCTCCGCCGCCGCGGCCCGCACCCGGCCGAACTGCCGCTCGGTCTCCTCCAGCGACGCGAACGGGATGTTGAACTCGTCGGCGAAGCGGGCCGCGAGCCTGGGCGTACGGCTCGCGCCGTGCCCGCCGACGAGCACGGGGATCCGCTCCTGGGCCGGCTTGGGCAGCGCGGGCGAGTCGGCCAGCTGGTAGTACTCCCCCTCGTACGAGAACGTCTTGCCGACCTCGGTGCCCCACAGCCCGGTGACGATCTCCAGCTGCTCCTCCAGGCGCCCGAACTTCTCCTTGGGGAAGGGGATTCCGTACGCCCGGTGCTCCTCCTCGAACCACCCCGCGCCCAGGCCGAGTTCGATCCGTCCGCCCGACATCCGGTCGACCTGGGCGACCTGGATGGCCAGGACGCCGGGGAGCCGGAAGGTGCCGGCCGTCATCAGCGTGCCGAGCCGGATCCGCCGGGTCTCCCGGGCGAGACCGGCCAGCGTGATCCACGCGTCCGTGGGGCCGGGCAGCCCGTCGGCGGAGCCCATGCGGAGATAGTGGTCGGAGCGGAAGAAGGCGTCGAATCCGAGCTCCTCCGTGGCCTTGGCGACCTTGAGCAGGGTGTCGTAGTCCGCCCCTTGCTGGGGTTCCGTGAAGATTCGAAGATCCATGCCTCCATCCTGCACCTTCGGTGCGCGTCAACCATTTCGTCAGCGGATGATCTCCACCGGCCCGGTCGGGTGAATATCCGACCTCCTGGCGGGCGGCCTCCCGCCGGGCCAGTGACCGGCGCCCGTGACCCGTCGTTGGCTCGGGCGGAGCCGGACCGCCCGGCCCGCGTGCCGGCGGCCGCTGCCGGTGCGTCGCTCTTTCTTGTGGTCCTGCCCTCGCCGGAGGACCCCCGGGCCGAGGAGGCCGCCATGTCCCAGGAAGCCGCGCCGGAGCGGGCCGTGCCCGAGCAGCCCGTCACACCGGTGCCGCTCGCACAGCCGTCGGTCCCGACGGTGCCCGAGCAGCAGCAGGGCGGCGGCGCCCCCAAGGGCCTGCTCCAGCAGATGGAGGAGCTGATGGCGGCCCTGACCGCCGACCTCTCCCGGCTCGACGCCGACCTCCAGTCCTCGGCGGACCGCCAGTCTCCCGCCGCGAGCCGCACGGCGCCCGACCACCCGGACGCCACCCCCGCCTGACGCCCGGGCCGCCTCCGCCACGCCCGCGCCGGCCGAGCCACTCCGGCCCACTCTCGCCCCCGCCCCGCAGCCGCTCCGGACGGCTCTCCAACCGCTCCGGCCAGGCACCGGCACCGGTGATCAGCGCGGGCCCGGGGCCGGGCCCGCGCGGTTGCGGGCGGGGTCGGGTGGGCGGTCACGCTCGCGCTCCCGTACGGCAAGGCGGCGGAGCATCGCGCGCACGCGGTCGCCCGCCTCGTCGGCGGCGTCGATGGCCTCGATGCACTGCCAGTAGAGCCCCTCCTCGTCGGTGGCGCAGGCCACGCCGACGAGGGCGATGCCCACCTCTCCGAGGAGCGCGCCGAGCGCGATCAGCGCCGAGCGTGCGTCGCTCACGGCGGTGAGCTGCGCGGCCCGCGGTCCCCCGGTGCGCAGAGCGGGGTGGTCGACCATGCCACGGCCGCCGCCTATTTCGCTCAACCCCCTTGCCTCGCCCCGCAGTTCCGGCGGACCGCAGAGTGCGAGGTGACTTCCTATCGCCTGGGCGAGGGCCTGGGTCTGCCAGGCCTCCGCCACGATGTCCTGTGCCGTTCGGCTCTCGGCCAGCGCATGCCGACCGCTCGCGACGAGTCGCTCCGCTTCCATCAACGCCGCCCCCGTTCCCACGAGTTATCCGCTCATTCATTCCATTACCCAGCGTGAGACCGACTGAGCCCAAACACCAGGGGAATTCGGAAATCTGTGGACAGGAGGCTCGATGGGGAAAACTCGATCACTCCGAAGAGTGACGATCAGCGTCCTCCAGTGTCCTCGGCGGGCGGTTCGGGGGCCTCGGACGGGCGTGGGCGTCCGCGCACCGGAAAGCGGAGCTCGTTGCGGTCGATCTTCGCCGAGAGCGCCGCGAGCGGGTCGATCCCCAGCACCTCGCAGAACTGCAGGAGATAGGCGAGGACGTCGGCGACCTCGTCCGTGACCCGGTGCGCCTGCTCCGGGTCCGCCATCACCCGCCCGGCCTCCTCCGGGGTCAACCACTGGAAGATCTCCAGGAGTTCGGCCGCTTCGACGGTCAGCGCCGCGGCGAGGTTCTTGGGCGTGTGGTAGGGCTGCCAAGCGCGGGCCGCCGCGAAGTCCGCGAGGCGGCGCCGCAGGCCGGCCACATCAAGTTCTGTCACGCCTCAGGTCTACCACCGCCACGTTCGCCAATTCCGGCCCGTCGACAACGTCCGTCACGCCGTCCCCGACCGTCGCGACGAGCCGGAGGTGGCCGCTCGCGCAGACCTCCGCGGCCAGGGCGAGCAGCGCGCGCACCTGCGGGCCGTCGAGTCCCCGGTCGAGACCGTCGGCGAGGACGGTGAGCGTCTGCATGGCCTGGGGCACCTCGGCGACCGGGTCCATCGCCAGCACCCCGGGCCCGGTGAGCAGGACGAGACCGAGGGCCAGATAACGCAGTTCGCCGTCCCCGAGGCGGCCCAAGGGCGTCACGGCGTCGGCGGTGTGGGTGCCGTGGAGGGCATGGGTGGCGTGGCCGGCGTGGCCGGCGTGGGCGGCGTGGGCGGCGCGCTCCAGTACGGCCTGGACGGTGTCGCCGTCCGCCGACTCCCGTAGCCCGAGGCCCGTGACCGGCCCCGCGCAGCCCGCGGCGGCGAACGCGGCGAGGCGGGCGTGGCGCCGGGGGCACTCGGTGGCCGTGCGGTGCAGCACCTCCGCGAGATTGCGGCAGTCGCGCCGCAGGCGCCCCTCGCCCACAGGGACCGGCGCCCGCATGTCCCACGGCCGCGGATCGCACGGGAAGACCGAGCGCAGCCCGACCACCACCTGTTCCGCCGCGGCCAGGACGTCCCGCTGCCCCTGGGTCTTCCCGGCGACGCGCAGCGGAAGCAGGGCGGTGGCGAGCAGATCGTCCGGCAGCGGGGCACGGGTGACGGGCGTGCTGCCCGCGGTGTGCCATTCGGCCTGGACGGTGCCCCGGCCGGGATCCCGCAGGGCGGTGGTGAGGAGGACGCGGCCCTGGGCGGTGAGGCGTTCGCCCACGATCCTCAGGGAGGGTTCCGCCTGGACGGCCAGGTCGAGACGCACCGGCCCCACCGGCCCGTCGACCGTGCAGCCGATCCGGAACCCGCGCCTGCCCTGCGCGTCGGGCCGCGCCCGCTCCGGTACGCGGTCCGCCGCGTCGGGCAGCGCCTCGGCGAGCCCCGCTCCCGCGCCGAGCATCGTCAGCACCTCGTACGCGCGCAGGGCGGTGGACTTGCCGCTTCCGCTCGGGCCCCGCAGCAGCGTCACGGGGCCGAGCGGCACGACGGTTCCGCGATGCGGGCCGAAGGCCGAGAGCCGTAACTCCGTGACGGCCGGCCGCGCGACCACCGGCCCGCCACCGCGCCCGGCGGAGGCGGTGGCGGCAGCGGCTACGGGGGCAGGGGCGGAGGCGGGGCCGCGAGCCCGCGCGCGTCCTTGCGAGGGGACGAGCCCGCCCGCCGGCGCGTACGTACGGTCGCGGGCGGGCGAGCCGGTCGAAGCCGGGACTGCGCCCGGCGCCCGGGCCGGGACTGCGCCGGGAGCCGGGGCCGGGGCCTGGCTCGATGCCGAGGCCGATGCCGATGCCGATGCCGAGGCCGAGGCCGATGCCGAGGCCGAGGCCGGGACCGAGGCGGAGGTCGGCGCCGAGTGAGGGGCCGAGGCCGTGGTCGGGGCCGGGACGGTGGCCGGTGTGCGGTCGGGGGCGGTGCCGCCGGTGAGGGTCATGACCGGACCGTACGCATCGGCCCGGACGACGAACCGTTACGGCGGAACGACCTTCCTACGAACGGGGGACCGCACCCTCGTCGATGTCCTCCGCGCTCCCGTCCTCCGCGCCCTCCACCTCGGTGCCGGCCGGCGCCAGCAGGAAGACGTTGCGGTCGACGCGGTGCATCCCGCTGCCGAGCCCGAAGACGACACCGCTGCTGAAGTCGAGGATGCGCTTGGCGACCTCGGTGTCGGCGCTCGTGAGGTCGAGCAGCACGGGGATCTGGGCGATGAGGTACTCGGCGACCTCGCGGGCGTCGGCGAAGACCTGGACGCGCAGCACGACCATACGGCGCTGCTCGGCGGCCTCGTACCGCTCGGGGATCGTGTGGTGGTCGACCCTGGACGGCCATTCGTCCCGGCCGCGCAGGGGCACGACCTGTGCCAGGCCCTCCCACTGCTCGTCGGTGACGTCGTACCTCTCGTACCTACTCATGCGCCCATCCTCCCGTTCCTCACCCGTTCGGCCCAACACCGACACGAACAACCGACTCGCCGCCGCTCGACGAGGCATGCGCCGTCCCCGCTCCGAGCGCGTGCCCATCTTCCGGCGAGCCACCCGGTTCCGCTCCGAGCCGCGCCCGGCGCCACGGGAATCACCGTGCTCATCCGGTCTCGCGGGCGGCGTCGAGGACGGTGAGGGCGCGGCGCACCGCCTCGTGCGGGCTGAGGCGGGTGCCGCGTGCGAACTCGGCGTCGTACGCGGGGTCTCCGAGAGCCGTCCGGGCCGCCGTCGTGACGCGGTCCACGTCGCCGCGCTCGGCCGGCGGCAGCGGGGCGCCCGCCTCGAGGCGCGCCGCGGCGGCGGCGCCGAGCAGCAGCGCCGCGGAACAGGCCGCGGCGGTCCGGTCGTCGCGCAGCAGGGCGGCGCCCGCGAGGCCCTCCAGGGAGAGGGCGAGGGCGCGCGGTTCGGCGAGGGCGCGGGCCACCTCCCAGCCGCGCAGGTGGAGTGCGGCGGAACGGTCCGCCTGACCGCGGAGTTCGGCGACGAACCCGAGTTCGGCGAGGAGGAGGTGATCGCCGGCCTGGGAGGACACGTCGGCGTGGCCGTCGCGCAGGTGCAGCAGGTGCGCCTCGGCCGCGTCGAGGTCGCCGGAGCGGCGCGCACCGAGGGCGAGGCCCATCTCGGCGTGGATCTCGCCGTAGGCGTAGCCCTGTTCGACGGCGATACGACGGGCCTCTTCGTGCAGCTCGCGACCCCGTTCCCAGTCACGGGCCAGGAGCGCTAGCCGCCCGAGCCCGGAGAGGCGGGCCGACACCTCGGCGGCGAGCCCCAGCTCACGGGCCATGGCGAGCCCTTCGTGCTGGAGGCGCGCGGCCCTGTCGTACTCGCCCTTGATCTCGGCGAGCGCGGCGAGCGGTGCGACGGTCTGCAACTCCCCCCAGCGGTCACCGATCTCGCGGAAGAGCGCCGCTGCGCGCAACCCGTCCCGTCCGAGGCCGGTGAGGTCCCCGCGTACGAGCGCGAGGGCGGCCCGCAGCCCGAGTGCCGCGGCGGTCCCCCATCGTTCGCCGGCCGCGGTGGCGAGCGCGAGGGCACGCTCGTTCAGCTCTCCGCTCGCGGCGGTGTCACCCGCGCTGAACAGCCCGTACGCGCACAGCCACAGGGCGCGGACGCGGCGCGCCGGGTCGGCCACGAGCTCGGCGGATCCGACGGGGGCGGGCTGCCTCCGATCGCCGGTGAGCAGGGCGAAGGCGCCGTGGATCAGGGCGAGTTCGGTGGATGGGGAGGGCGCGGTGTACGGGGAGGGGCCGGCGTACGGGGAGGGGTCCGGCGTCGCGTGGAGGAGGGCGGCCAGGCTGCGCCGGGCCTCGGCGAGCCGGCCGCGCAGCAGCCACCACCAGGCGAGGGCGGTGACAAGCCGTACGGCCTCGTCCGCGGAGCCGCCGTCGGCCGCGGCCCCACCCACCCCGTCCGCCTGCCGCGCGGCCTCCGCCCTCCGGACCGCCTCGTCGAGCGCCGCCCGCAGATTGCCCGCGTCGGCGTCGAGACGGTCCAGCCAGACGCGCTGGTCGGCGCCGCGCAGCCGGGGTTCGGCGCGCTCGGCGAGGGCGAGGTAGTGCCGCAGATGACGGTCGCGTACGGCGGCGACCTCGTCCGTCTCGTGCAGCCGCTCGGTCGCGTACGCCGCCACGGACTCCAGGAGCCGGTAGCGCCGCCCGGCCGGCCCGTCCACGACGACCACCAGCGAACGGTCGACCAGCCGCGTCACCAGGTCGAGGACCTCGTCCCGGGCGACGGCTCCTCCGGCGCAGACCGCCTCGGCCGCGGCCAGATCGCATCCGTCGGCGTGCACGGAGAGCCGGCGAAGGACGGTGCGCTCCGGCGCGCCGAGCAGCTCCCAGCTCCAGTCGATGACGGCACGGAGTGTCTGCTGGCGCGCGGGCACTCCGCGCCGCCGGGTGTTCAGGAGCCGGAAGCGGTCCCCGAGCCGGTCCGCCAACCCCCGTACGCCGAGGGCACGTACGCGGGTGGCGGCGAGTTCCAGGGCGAGCGGGATGCCGTCGAGGCGGCGGCAGATCTCGACGATGGCGGCGTCACCCCCGCTCTCGCCCCCGCCCCCGCCCTCACCCTCAGAATCACCCGCGCCCTCGGAATCACCCGCGCCGAACGCCGGATCGTGGGCGGCGGCCCGCTCGCGGAACAGCCGCACGGCGTCGTCCATCGGGAGCGGCTCCACCAGGAACACCGCCTCGCCCGGCAGACCGAGCGGCTCCTGACCGGTGGCGAGGATCCGCAGCCCCGGGGCCGTCCGCAGCAGCAGTCCGGCGAGTTCCGCGGCGCCGTCCACGACGTGCTCGCAGTTGTCCAGGACGAGCAGCATGTGCCGGTCGCGCAGCGCCGCCGCGAGTCGCCGGGCCGGGGACGCCGAAGCGTGGCCCGCTCCGGTGCCGGGCAGGGCGGCCGGGGCGTCGTCCCGGATGCCGAGGGTGGCGGTGACGACCTGGGCGAGGTCGTTCGCGGTGCCGCCGCCGATCCCGGCGAACTCCACCAGCCAGACGCCGTCCGGGTGTTCGGCCGCGGGCGCCGTGCGCGCCGGCGGCTCCGAACCGGCCGCCGCGACGGCCAGCCGTGTCTTGCCGACGCCGCCGGCGCCGGTGAGCGTCACGAGCCGTGCCTCGCGGAGGAGTCGGGTCACCCGGGCGACCGCCCGGTCACGGCCGACGAGACGGGTCAACGGGACCGGCAGGTTCGACGGGACCGGCAGGTTCGACGGGACCGGCAGGTTCGACGGGACGCCGGCGGGTCGCGGGGCCGGGGACGGAAGGCCGGGCGGCGCTCCGTCCGCGAACCGCACGTCGTCGGGACGCGCCGCCGCCCGCGCGCCGGTGCCGTCCCGGTCCGCCTCGACTGCCACCGCCGCCGGCGGCGTTCCCTCCGCGGTCAGGCGCGGGTCCTGGCGGAGGACGGCCCCGTGGAGGGCGGTCAGGGCCGGGCCGGGGTCGACGCCCAGCTCCTCGGCGAGGCGGCGGCGGAGGTCCTCGTACGTGGCCAGGGCGTCGCCCTGACGGCCGGCGAGGTAGAGCGCCCGCATCTGGACGGCGCGCAGGCGCTCCCGGAACGGGTGGCGCTCGACGAGGTCGGCCAGCTCCCCGGCGAGGAGCAGGTGGTCGCCCGCGAGGAGACGGGCCTCGGCCTGTTCCTCCAGGACGGAGAGCCGCTGCTCGTCGAGGCGCCGCGCCGCTCCCCGTACGAACTCCTCGTCGGCGAAGTCGGCGAACGCCGGGCCCCGCCACAGGTCGAGAGCGGCGGTGAGCAGCGCGGCCCGGGCGCGCGGTTCGCGTACGGTACGGGCCTCGGCGACGAGCGTACGGAAGCGGTCGGCGTCCACGTCCCAGGGCGGTTCGTGAGCGGCGTCGTCGCCGAGACGCAGCCGGTAGCCCGGGGCCTCGCGTACGACACGGTCGCGGCCGAGGACCCGGCGCAGTTGGGAGACCTTCGCCTGGAGGGCGCCCGAGGGCCTGCCGGGCGGGTGGTCGCCCCAGAGGTCGTGGACGAGGCGGTCGGCGGAGACGGGGCCGCCGTCGTGGGCGAGCAGATCCGCGAGCAGGGCCCGGACCTTGAGCTCGGGGACCGTGACCGCCTCGCCCTCGTCGTCCCACACCACGAGTGGACCCAGTACCCCGAACCGCATGCGGGCCACCGTACCCCGGGCGTTCGAACGCCGAGCTTTCGAACCCCGACCGCCGGCCGTCAGCCGCCCCGAGGCGGATCCGAAGCGGATCCGAAGCCTTCCCGAAGGGACGACGCGGAGGGTGAACGGAACGCCGTCCCTTCCAGGAGCACCCACGATGAGCACACCCCGCACCGGCACACCGGTCTCCGCCCCGCCCGAGCCCTCCGCCTCCTCCGCCTCCTCCGCCTCCTCCGCCCCCGTCGCCGCCGAGCCGGGCGGACTCCCCTGGTTCGCGCTCCTCGCCCTCGCCACCGCCGTCTTCGTCACCAGCCTCACCGAGACGCTGCCGGCCGGTCTGCTGCCGGCGATGAGCGGCGACCTGCACGTGAGCGAGGCCGCGACCGGCCAGACGGTCACCATCTACGCCATCGGCACCGCCCTGACCGCGATCCCGCTCACCGCGGCCACCGCCGCCTGGCGGCGCAAGCGGCTGCTGCTCACGGCCATGGCGGGCTTCGCCGTGGCCAACACGGTCACGGCGGTCTCGTCGGTCTACGGCCTGACGATGGCGGCGCGGTTCGTCGCGGGCGTCGCGGCCGGTCTGGCCTGGGCGCTGCTCGCCGGGTACGCGCGGCGCATGGCGCCCGTACCGCTCCAGGGCAAGGCGATCGCCGTCGCCATGGCGGGCATCCCGGTGGCCCTCTCCCTCGGCGTCCCGGCGGGAACGTTTCTGGGCGAGCAGCTCGGCTGGCGGGTGGCGTTCCTCGCCATGACCGCGCTCACGGTCCTGCTGCTGCTCTGGATCTCGGCGGCCGTGCCGGACCACCCGGGCCCCGGTCAGGAGGCCGGTGGCGAACGGCCGGGGATGCTACGGGCTTTGCGCGTGCCCGGGGTCGGCGCCGTGCTGTTCGTGACGCTGGTCTTCGTCCTCGCGCACACCGTCCTGTACGCGTACATCGCCACGTTCCTCGACGGTGTGGGGCTGGGCGGCAGCACCGACCTGGTCCTGCTCGTCTTCGGCGCCGCCTCGCTGTCGAGCATCTGGGTCGTGGGCGTGTGGATCCACCGCCGGCTGCGGGCCCTGACCGTGGCCGCCACCCTCCTCGTCGCCACCGCGGCCGCGTTGCTCGCGATGCTCTCGGACGACGCGGCCCTCGTCTACGTCGCGGCGGGGCTGTGGGGCCTGGGCTGGGGCGGTGTTCCGACCCTGCTGCAGACGGCGGTCGCCGACGCCGGCGGCGAACAGGCCGACGCGGCACAGGCGATGCTGGTGACGCTGTGGAACGTCGCGATGGCGGCCGGCGGGATCATCGGCGGCGTCCTGCTCGACGCGATCGGCAGCGTCTCCTTCCCCTGGACGGTGCTGCTGCTTCTGCTGCCGGTCCTGGTGGTGGTCCTGGCCGCACGCGCCCACGGCTTCCCGGCGGCGAGGAAGCTCCCGAGCGGGAGCGGGCCGACGGCCTGAGTGCGACGCGCGCCGGGCGCGCGGCTGCCCCTGGCCGGGCCAGGGGCAGCTCAGCTGGGAGACGGCTCGGATCGGGTCAGGGGCAGCTGATGCGGGTGTCGCCCGCGTCCGTGGTGCACGTGTCGGTGCCGGGGCCGCCGTTGGCGGTGTCGTTGCCCGGGACGCCGTCGGTGGTGGTGAGGCGGTCGTTGCCGTAGTAGCCGGTCAGGGTGTCGTTGCCCGGGCCGCCGATCATGGTGTCGTCGCCGAAGCCGCCGTCGAGGTTGTCGTTGCCGAAGTTGCCGTGGACGGTGTCGGCGCCGTAGTTCGCGCGGACGGTGTCGTTGCCGCCGAGGCCGCAGATCACGTCGTTGCCGGAGCCGCCGTTCAGGGTCTCGGCGGCGCTGGTGCCGATGATCGTGCAGCCGCGCGCGTTGTTCACCGTGGTGGTCGCGGTGGCCGTGTTGTTGCCGCTCACCGGGTCCGTCTGGGTGGCGCTGACGGTGGCCCTGTCGGTGAGGGTGCCGGTGGCGCGCGGCTCGGCCGTGACCGTGACCGTCGTCGACGCGCCCGGGGCGAGGGAGCCGAGCGCGCAGGTGGCGCTCGTCGTGGTGGTGGAGCAGGTGCCCTGCGTGGAGGTGGCCGAGATGAGGGTCGCACCGGCGCCGGAGAGCGTGTCCGAGAGGGTGACTCCGGTCGCGGTGGCGGTGGAGCCGGCCGCGTTGGTGACCGTCACCGTGTACGTGGCGCGATCACCGATGCTCACCGTGGTCGTACCGCTCTTCACCACCGACAGGTCCGCGTACGGCGCCGGCGGGGGCGGGGTCGGCGTGCCGTCGCCGCCCAGGTAGCGGGCGAGGGCGAAGGCGAAGCCGGATCCGTAGCCCGCGGCGACGATCTTGCCGTCGGGCTGTACGAGGACGCCGCGGGCCTCGTCGAAGTCGTTGAAGCCGGTGACGACGAAGCCGTCGCCGCCGAAGCCGGTGTCGACGGTGCCGTTGGCGTGGAAGCGGACGACGCCGAAGTCGTTGGCCTCGGAGCTGTTCGGGTCGTCGGCCCGTCCGGCGAGGACGATCTTGCCGTCCGGCTGGAGCGCCAGGGCGTTGGCGCTTCCGCCGTCGCCGGGGAAGCTGACCGAGGTGCGGCCGCCGGTGCCGAAGCCCGCGTCGGCGCTGCCGTCGGCGTTGTAGCGGAGGAGGGCGAAGCCGAGGCCGCCGGAGCCCGCGGCGACGATCTTCCCGTCCGGCTGCACGGCGACGTCGTTACCGAACTCGGTGCCGCCGAAGTCGGCGGTGACCATGCCGTCGCCGCTGAAGGTGGTGTCGAGGCTGCCGTCGGTGTTGTAGCGGACGAGGCCGATGTCGAAGGCGGTGTTGCCGACGTAGCCGACGGAGACGATCTTGCCGTCGGACTGGAGGGCCATGCGGCGGGCGATGCCGCCGGCGTCCTGGGGCGAGGCGGGCGTGAAGCCCGCGACGACGGCTCCGTCGCCGCCGAGGGTCGGGTCGAGGCTGCCGTCGCCGTTCAGGCGGACGAGCGCGAATCCGCCGCCTCCGCCCTTGCCGACGGCGACGATCCGGCCGTCGGACTGCACCGCGACGTCGGCGCCGTCCGCGGAGCCGCCGAACTCCTGGACCCGTACGAGGCCGCCGTCGCCGAAGGCCGTGTCGAGGCTGCCGTCGGCGTTGTAGCGGGCCACGGAGAAGAAGCAACAGCCGCCGCCCTCCTCCGCGATCACCTCGGTGGTGCCCGCGACGACGATCTTGCCGTCGGACTGGAGGGTCACCGCGTTGGCCGTGTGGCCACCGCCGCCGAAGTCACTGGCGACGATGCCGTTGCCGTGGAAGGTGCGGTCGAGGCTGCCGTCGGTCTGGTAGCGGGCGAGCGTGAAACCGGCCTCGCTCACGCCCGCCACGACCAGTCTGCCGTCGGGCTGCCGCGCGATGTCGTGGCCTTCCGCGTAGTTCGTGATGGACGTGATCACCCGGCCGTCCGCCCCGAACGTCGGATCCAGATCTCCGGGCGCGGCCACCGCGGTCCCGGGCACCACGAGCGCGAACGCCAGCCCGAGCGCCGTCCCGAGGGCCGTACCGAGCACGGCCGGGGCCCCGGCCCTCCCGGCCCGTCCGCGGCGTCGCCGTTCCTTGGTTCTCGGGTGGGGGTGAGCGTGAGGGGTCATGCGCGTACGAACCTCCGTCTTGGCGACGTACAGGGAGCAGCGCACAGCTTCGTGGTCCCCCGCGCCGCACCCCCGCGAACCGTGCCGCACTGCGCCCACTGGCCCCGCCGGAACCACTCCGGAGAGGGAGCGCGCGCGGCCACCCGCCCGCGCCAGCCATGCGGGCGACGCCGACGCGCGGCCCCGCCGCCGGCGGACGAGCGGCAGGCGGCCCGGACGCCCGTCAGGGGGTGTGGACGGTGGGGCGCGGGGCGGTGGGCATGCCGGCGCCGATGAAGAAGCCGGGGTGCGGGGGCTGGTTGTAGGCGGTGTTCTGCCAGGCGAGCGCGGTGCGGTACTGGCTGTCGTGGAGCAGGGTGGTGATCCTGGTGCCGGTCTGGTGCGGTGTCGCGTAGATGCGCAGGGCGCGGTTGTCGCCGGTCCGCCAGACGACCTCCTCGCGCCAGTCGCCGAGGATGTCCCCGGAGAGGGCCGGGGTGGACTTGGTGGAGTTGTTGGAGGAGACGCCGGAGCCGGTCAGGAGGCGGGTGTCGCCGGAGGTGCCGTACTTGTCGATGCGGGTGCCGTCGAGGAGTTCGCGGAGGGTGTCGCCGTCCCACCAGGACAGGAAGTTGACGCTGGACGGCTCGCGGCCGAGGGAGGCGCCGGTCGCCGAGCGCAGGGTGGTGTCGGAGGCCGACCACGCCTCGGCGCCCGGGCTGCCGGCGTGGATGTCGGCGGCGACGCCCCGGCCGTTGTCGGCGCCGGAGGCCGTCTGCCACAGGATCCGGCCGGTGCGCGCGTCGGCCGCCCAGGAGCCGGGCTTGCTCCTGTCCTCCGAGACCTTGAAATACTCCAGGCCCGGCCGGGTCGGGTCGAGGTCGCCGACATGGCCGGCGTCGCCGTGGCCGAGCCGGGTCGTCCAGAGCCCGGCGCCGTTGTCGTCGACGGTCATCGCGCCGTAGACGATCTCGTCCTTGCCGTCGGCGTCGACGTCCGCCACGGACAGACTGTGGTTGCCCTGGCCGTCGTAGCCCTTGCCGGCGTTGGTGGAGGAGTTGGTGTCGAAGGTCCAGCGGCGGGTGAACCGGCCGTCCCGCCAGTCCCAGGCCGCGATGACCGTACGGGTGTAGTAGCCGCGGGCCATGATCAGGGAGGGGCGGGCGCCGTCCAGGTAGGCGGTGCCGGCGAGGAAGCGGTCGACGCGGTTGCCGTAGGAGTCGCCCCAGGACGAGACCGTGCCGCGGGCGGGTACGTAGTCCACCGTGCCCAGCGCCCTGCCGGTCCGGCCGTCGAACATGGTCAGGTACTCGGCCCCGGTCAGGACGTATCCGCTGGAGTTGCGGTGGTCGGCCGAGGAGTCGCCGATCACCGTTCCCGCACCGTCGCGGGTGCCGTCGGCGGTCTTCATGGCGACCTCGGCCCGGCCGTCGCCGTCGTAGTCGTACACCTGGAACTGGGTGTAGTGCGCGCCGGAGCGGATGTTGCGGCCGAGGTCGACGCGCCACAGCCGGGTGCCGTCGAGCCTGACGCCGTCGACGATCGTGTTCCCGGTGTAGCCGGACTGCGAGTTGTCCTTGGCGTTGGTCGGCTGCCACTTCAGGACCAGGTCGAGCCTGCCGTCGCCGTCGAGGTCGCCGGTGGAGGCGTCGTTGGCCTCGTAGGTGTACGCCACGCCGTCCGGGGTCGTACCGCCGGCGGGCGGCGAGATCGGCACGTCCAGGTATCCGGCGCGGAACTGGAGCGCGTGCTCGGAAGGCGGCTGCTCGATGCCGTTCACCACCGCTCGGACCGTGTAGTCGGCCGAGTCGGGTGCGCCGGCGTCGAAGTAGTTCGTGGAGCTGGTGAGGGGCGCGGGGGTGAGCTTGGCGGAGCCCCGGTAGACGTGGAACGCCACACCGTTCGGATCGGTGGCGAGCCAGCGCCACGACACCAGGTTCCCGCCGGCGGTGTGGGTGCTGATCAGCCCCCGGTCGAGCCGCTCCACCTGCCGCGCGCTGGCCGCGTGCGCGTCGGTGCGCGGGAGCCCGGCGAGCGCGGACACGGTCAGCGCGGCGGCGGTGACGCCACGTATCAGCCGGCTCCCGGAGCGGGGGCGGCTTCTCGCCGCGGGGGATTGCGGGGTCGGGGCCGTACGGGAGTTCCGGTGCGGGTCGGTCACGGTGACCTCCGGTGGGGGGTGGGGGCCGGGAGCCCAGCAGGCGTGGGAACGCTCCCACGCCGGAGCGAGCGTAGGAACGGGCTGACGCCCGGTCAAGAGCGCTGCCGACCCGCCTGGTGGATGTCCGGGATCCCGTCCGCGTCGGCGTCGACGGTCTCCGCCTCGTACAGGCGCCGGTAGACGCGGTTGCGGCGGCGCGGGAGTACGGCGGCGAGGACCGCGGCCGTGGGGGAGCCGATCAGGACGGCGGCCTTGATGTGTTCCGCCTCGGCGGCGTCCGGGAAGGCGAGTTCGCCGATCAGGAGGGCGACGGTGAAGCCGATGCCGGCGGATCGAGGCCGAGGGCCGGTATCCCGACGTGGAAGTCCCGGACGGCGGTGCAGGACTCGGCCCACGGGCTGTTGGCCCAGGCCAGGGCGACCGCGGCCGCCGCGAGGAGGACGGGCCCACCGACCGTCTCGGTCCGCAGGGCCTCGGCGACGGCCTGCCGCTCGGGCCGGGGCAGAAGACCGAGCACGGTCCGGCGCGGGCGTGGCGGCGTCATGGGTCGGGTCCTCCGGGGCGTGTCGACAAGGGGACACACGGGCCCTCGGACACCGACCGGACTTCCCGGCACACCAGCGTCATGTCCTGACGCGTTGTTACTCCCTCACGGGAGTACGGGAGCTCACCACGCGGCTCTGACCTGCTGGAACGGGTGTACTGGGTCACGCCCCTGCGGCTGCCCGCCGGGCCGGCGGACGGGAGGCAAGGACCCGGGCGAGGTCGAGGGTGCTGAGGGCGAACATCACCACGCCCACGGGGACATGGAGCGCGGAGACGTGCGCGACGCCCAGGGCGACCTGCACCGAGGCGAGGAGGAGGAAGCCGGTGGCGTACAGGACGGGGCGGGCCGGGCCGCCGCCCGGGCGCCACGCCAGGATCGCGGCGACCAGGTAGAGCATGGCGGCGGCGTACATGACCTTCGAGCCGACGTCGTGCAGCAGATAGCCGCGGGACGACGTCAGGAGCGCTCCGGCGGTGGCGGCCTGGAAGAAGAGGCTCAGGGTCTGCAGTGCGACCGCGATCTTCAGGAACGACAGGGTGCGGCGCTCGACGTTCGTCGTCCGTCGGCTCATGGCGGTTCTCCTCCGTTGTGTGCAGGGTCCGGCCGTGAAGACACCGGACCTCACGCGGCTGTGACAGCGTGTGGCGCGGATCACTCCGTGCCGGAGGTGGAGAACGAGGAGGCCGCCGCACCGGACTTGCGCACGGCCGTCCGGTGACCGCCTTCGGGGATGACGAGCGGCGTGCCCGCGACCGGGCACTCGATGACGGCGGCGCGCAGGGCGAAGACGTCGTGGACCAGCTCGGAGGTGACGACCTCGGTCGGGGGTCCCGCGGCGACCACCTCGCCGTCCCGCATGGCGATGAGGTGGTCGGCGTACCGGCAGGCCATGTTGAGCTCGTGCAGCACCATGACGACGGTGCGGCCGTCGGTGCGGTTGAGTTCGGCGACGAGTTCCAGGACGTCGACCTGGTGGGCGAGGTCCAGGTAGGTGGTGGGCTCGTCCAGCAGGAGCACCGGCGTGTCCTGGGCCAGGGCCATGGCGATCCAGACGCGCTGGCGCTGGCCGCCGGAGAGGGCGTCGAGCGTGCGATGGGCCAGCTCCGTCGTACCGGTGGCGTCGAGGGCCCGGTCGACGACGGCGTCGTCGGCGGAGGACCACTGTCGCCACCAGCGCTGGTGGGGCGTGCGGCCACGGGCCACGAGATCGCGCACGGTGATGCCCTCCGGCGCGGTCGGGGTCTGCGGCAACAGGGAGAGCTGGAGGGCGAGTTCGCGGGAGGCGATGCCGGCGATGTCCTGGCCGTCCAGATGCACGGCGCCCGCGGCCGGCTTCAGCAGGCGCGCGAGGGCCCGCAGGGCGGTGGACTTGCCGCAGGCGTTGGGACCGACGAGAGCGGTGACCTTGCCGGGCGGGATCTCCAGGTCGAGCCCGCCGGCGACGATCCGCTCGCCGTACGCGAGGCGCAGCGCGGTGCCGGTGAGTGTGGCCAGGGGCCTGGGAGGGATGGTGGCGGAGGCGTTCCTCTGGACCTCGTTCGGGTCGGACTGGTCCGTTCCGGAGCCGTTGGTGTCGGAGTCGTTCGTTCCGGAGTCGTTCGTTCCGGAGTCGTTCGTTCCGGAGTCGTTCGTGTCGGGCGCGGTGGTCATGCCGGCGTCAGCCTCCTTGTCCCGAGCGGTTGGCGCGGGCGAGCAGCAGCAGAAGATACGGTGCGCCGACGGCTCCGGTGACGATGCCGACGGGCAGTTCGACGGGCGAGAAGAGCAGCCGCGCCGCGAGATCGGCGACGAGGAGCAGCACGGCGCCGGTGAGTCCGCTCAGGACGAGGGGAACGCCGGCCGTGCCGGCGAGGCGGCGGGCGATCTGCGGGGCTCCGAGCGCGATGAAGGCGATGGGCCCCGCGGCGGAGGTCGCGAGGGCGGCCAGGCAGGTGGCGAGGACGAGGAGGGCGATCCGCGCGCGGTGCAGCGGAATGCCGAGCCCGAGGGCGGTGTCGTCGCCGAACTGCAGGAGTTGGTACGGCCGGGCGAGGGCCAGCGTGAGCGGTACGAGGAGCAGCAGGGCGAGCCCGGCCCACTGGACGTGCTCGTGGCCACGGCCGTTGAGGCTGCCGGTGAGCCAGACCATGGCGCGGGAGGCCTGGTCGATGTCGGCCTGGGCCAGCATCCAGCGGGTCAGGGCCATCAGGGCGCCGTTGGCGGCGATGCCGACGAGGACGAAGCGGTAGCCGGTGACGGTGCCGCCCCGGTAGGCGAGGAGGTAGATGACGGTGGCGGTGGCGAGAGCCCCGGCGAGCGCGCCGAACGGGACGGCGCCGAAGCTGCCCGCGCCGGCCGCGGTGACCCCGCCGAAGAGGATGGCGCCGACGGCTCCCGCGCCCGCTCCGGCGGAGATGCCGATGAGGTCGGGGCTGGCGAGCTGGTTGCGGGTGACGGCCTGGTAGACGGCGCCCGCGACGCCGAAGGCGACGCCGACGAGGACAGCGGTCAGGGCGCGGGGCAGCCGGAGTTCGCGGACGATCAGGTCGGCGTCGCCCGAGCCGGTGCCGAGGAGGGCGCCGACCACGTCGGAGACGGGCAGGGCGAACGTACCGAGGGAGAGGGACGCGACGAGCCCGGCGAAGCCGGTCAGCACGAGAGCGGCGGCCGTCGCGGCGACGCGCGGGCGCAGCCGCAGGCCGATGGGCCCGAGCTCGAGTCTCATCGGGTGTGCTCCTTGAGCTTGCCGCGCTTGACGAGCAGCGCGAGGAAGGGGGCGCCGATCAGGGCGGTGACGACTCCGGCCTGGAGCTCCGCGGGGCGGACGACCACCCGGCCGACGACGTCGGCGCCGACCAGCAGGATCGCTCCGCCGAGCGCGGAGAAGGGCACGAGCCGGCGGGCGTCGGGGCCGCTGAAGGCGCGTACGACATGCGGGACGACGAGCCCCACGAAGCTCACCGGTCCGCAGGCGGCGACCGCGGCGCCCGTGAGGACGATGACGGCGAGGGCGCCGAGGGCCCGGGTGACGGCGACCTTGGTGCCGAGGGTGGCGGCCAGGTCGTCGCCGAGCGCGAGGGCGTTGAGGCGGCCGCTCAGCGCGAGCGCGAGGACCAGGCCGGCGGCGACGAACGGGAGGATCTGGGCGCCGAGTCCGGCGTCCCGCCCGGCGAGGGAGCCGACGGCCCAGGAGCGGAACTGGTCGAGGGTGCGCACGTCCAGCAGGACCAGGGCGTGGGTGAAGGACTCCAGCAGGACGGTGACGGCCGCGCCGGCCAGGGCGAGTTTGGCGGGGGTGGCGCCGCCGTGGCCGCTGCCGCCGACGACGTAGGCGAGGAGTCCCGCGAGGGCGCCGCCGACGAAGGCGAACCACACGTACTGGTACGAGCTGGTGAGTCCGAGGAGGCCGATGCCGGCGGCGACGGCGAAGGCCGCGCCGGCGCTGACGCCGATGAGGCCGGGGTCGCCGAGCGGGTTGCGGGTGATGTCCTGGGCGACGGCTCCCGCGGCGCCGAGGGCGAGTCCGGCGAGGAGTCCGAGGAGCGTGCGCGGCATGCGCAACTCCCGTACGACGACGGCGTCCCCGTCCGTCGAGCCGGCGAGCGCGGCCAGGACGTCGCCGAGCGGGACGGACTTGGTGCCGATGGCGAGGGATGCGCAGAGGACGGCGGTCAGGAGGGCGAGCAGCACGAGCAGGAGGGCGACGGGCCGGCGCGTGTGGAGCCGCGGTGAGGAGGCGGAAGTCCTGGCGGCCTTCGGGCCCTTGGGGGCTCGGGGCGCTTCTGCCGCTGCGGCTGGGGAGGGTGGCGGGGACACGTATACAAGGTAAGGGACACCTAAGTGCGCACTTTCCTCACCCCCTGTGAGCATCCGGTGCGTCAAACGGCTATGCTCACGTCGACTTACTCAGGTAAGCCTGCCCTAACCACCCGCCTCCTCCGTCCCGCCCCTTCCCTGCCCACTCCCCCTCCGCTCTGGGAGACTCCCCATGTTCACCCTCACCGCCGGACGCCGTGGAGCCCGCCTCGGCGCCCTCGCCCTCACCGCGGTCCTGGCCGCCGGTCTGTCCGCGTGCGGCAGCGGCTCGGACACCGCCGACCCGAAGTCCGGGGGTGCGACGACCGCCGAGAAGGCCGCCGGCTTCCCGCGCACGATCGAGCACGACAAGGGCAAGACCGAGCTCAAGGACAAGCCGCAGCGGATCGTGGCGCTGGACAACAGCCTGGTCGAGGCCGTCGTCGCGCTCGACGGCAAACTGGTCGGCGGCATCGGCTCGTACCGCGACCAGGCCGGCTTCCCGCCCTACCTCGGCGACGCGGTGAAGGACACCAAGGACGTCGGCCCGCTCGACAGCCCCAACCTGGAGCAGATCGCCCTGCTCAAGCCGGACCTCATCGTCTCGGCGACCGTCCGCCACGACGAGCTGTACGCCAAGCTGAGCCAGATCGCGCCCACCGTCTTCGTGAAGACCACGGGCCCGCTCTGGAAGGAGAACATCACCCTCCTGGGCAAGACCCTCGGCCAGGAGGAGAAGGCGAAGGCCGAGCTCACCGCGTACGAGACCCGCGCGAAGAAGATCGGCGACGCGATCAACGCCAAGAAGAAGAACCCGACGGTCTCCATCGTCCGCTTCGTCGACGGCCCGACGCGCGTCTACCTGCCCAAGAGCTTCAGCGGCATCATCCTCCAGGACATGGGCCTGGCCCGGCCGAAGAACCAGCAGGACGCGGAGAAGTTCAACCTGGAGATCAGCGAGGAGCAGATCCAGCAGGCGGACGCCGACATCGTCTTCTACAGCGCCTACTCCAAGGGCGAGGAGCGCGAGAAGAAGTTCCTCGCCAACCCGCTGTGGGGACGCCTCACCGCCGTCAAGAACGGTGACGTGCACAAGGTCCGCGACGAGATCTGGATGACCTCCGTCTCGCTCCAGGGCGCCGCCCTGGTCCTCGACGACATGGCCACCTTCTTCAAGGTCGACCCGGCCAAGTAGCGCGCCCTCCGCGGCCCGGACCCCACCCCCGACGCCCCGCTCTCACCTCGTGAGGGCGGGGCGCAGCCGTGGAGCGGCTCGTTCACCGGTGTCAGCCGTGGAGCTCGACGCACTCCCGGAGCAGCGGTTCCGGGCGCAGCTGGGTCTCGCGGTCGAACACCTGGAGGGCGTGCGGACGGCGTGAGCGGGCCGATCGACGGCACGGCGGGCGGGGGCATGAGGGCCGGGGGCTCCACGGCCTCACCACGTGACGCCGGACGGCGAGGTCGGCCATACTGGCGCGCGGCATTCCGACGGGGGCGTGGGGCGCATGGGGCGGGACGGGGGCGGCGCGGTGGATCTGCCGGAGCGTGTGGGCGACTACACGGTGGAACGCGAGCTGGGCGCGGGCGGCATGGGGACGGTGTACCTGGCCCGTTCCCGGGGCGGGCGCACCGTGGCCGTGAAGGTGGCCCGTTCCGAGCTGGCGGCCGATCCGCATTTCCGTGCCAGGTTCCGCGCGGAGGTCGAAGCCGCCCGCAAGGTCGGCGGGTTCCACACCGCGCAGGTCGTCGACGCCGACCCCGACGCGGCTGCCCCCTGGCTGGCGACCGCCTACATCGCCGGGCCGACCCTCTCGGAACTGGTCACCGCCCAGGGGCCGATGGACGAGCCCGCGCTCCGTCTGCTCGGTGCGGCATTGTCCGAGGCGCTGCAGGCCATTCACGCCTGCGGTCTCGTACACCGCGATCTGAAACCGGGCAACATCATCATGGCGGACGACGGACCCCGGGTGCTCGACTTCGGGATCGCCCGGGCCCTGGAATCGACTCGGCTCACCTCCACCGGAGCGGCTTTCGGCACCCCCGGCTTCCTGGCCCCCGAGCAGGCGCAGGGTCTCGAAGTCGGTGCCGCGGCCGATGTGTTCGCACTGGGCGCGGTGCTGGTCGCGGCGGCGGGCGGCAGGGCGTTCGGAGAAGGTACGCCGATGGGGCTGATGTACCGGGCGGTGCACGAGCAGCCGGACCTGTCCGACGTCCCCGAAGGCCTCCGCCCGATAGTTGCCGCCTGCATGGCCAAGGACCCGGCGCAGCGGCCGACCGCCCGAGGACTGTTGGAGCTGTTCGCGCCCAGCACCACTCCGCGGCCGACGGCGGCGGCGCATCCGCTGACCCTGCCGGACGCAGGCGTGCGCTCCTCGCCCACGCCCACCCCCACGCCGACGCCTGGGGCGGCGGCGACCGAGCCGAGCGACGGGGGCGTCCACAGCGCCCTGACCGTCGCCGCCCTTCCGGACAGCGCGCCCGGACCTGCTCCCTCGCCGCTCGCAGGGAAGACGAGGCGCACGAAGCTGTACGTCGCCGGAGCCGTGCTCGTGCTCACCGGTGCGGGCTACGCAGGGTATGAGTTCTCCGACCTGTCCTTCCCCGACGCCACATACGAACTCACGGCGCCCAAGACCCTGTCGGGGGGCGCGTACGCACACGACGGCAATTCGCCCCTCACGCCGGACGGGCCTTCGGACGGCTTCTTCGAGCGGGGAGTGCGGAGCTTCTCGGTCACGTACGTCGGCACCACCGAGGCCCGCAAGTCCGAGTCGGTCGAACTCTGGGGGAGGTTCGGCCGCTTCAAGTTCGTGGAAGCGAAACGCGACAGCCTCATGCATTCCTCGGAGAGGGGTGACGACGCCATTGTCGAGGAGGCCACCACGAAACGCGCCCCGGGCGCGGACGTGGACTTCCGCTGCGAGGCGACCACCAAGCAGACCCTGTGCGCGTGGGGAGACGCCAACACCATCGCTCTGGTGACCTTCCCACCCACCTTCACCATCGACCAGGCAGCGGCGGAGACCCACAAGATACGCAACGAGATACGCAAGCCATCGGCCCACGGCTCCTGACGGCTCGTGACGGCTCCTTCGGAACGACCCTCCCCCTCCACGCCCCCCGTGGACGGCGAGTCCGCACCTCGCCGCTCGCGCCGCACCTGGCCATGGCCCCCGCCCCCCACCTGACAGCTCGTCCCAGAGACTGGAGCGCCACCGACCATGAGCAACCCGCAGGACCCGCAGCAGCCCGATCGGCTTCCCTCGGACTACGAGATCGAGGCATGGCGCGCCATCCAGGAGTTCAAGGGCCGCCCACTGTCACGCACCATGCGAAACGCCGGCGAGGCAGTGGGCAACGGCGTCGCGGAACTCGGCAAGCGGGCGTCGAAGCAACTGGAGAATCACCCACGCGCCAGATCGGCGGTTTCGCGTGGACAGGAATTCGTGGCCAAGAGCGCTCAGAAGGTCGGTGCCGGGGCTCGCGGGGCCGCCGAGGCCATGCCGGACTGGAGCGGCGCAGCCGTTCAGTCCCTGCGGAAGACAGTGGGACGGGTCTCGCGGGCGGGCCTCTCCCCCAAGCGGGTGGTGGCGCGCCACCAGAAGCACGGGCACGAGGTCGAGTCGCTGCGCGACGTACGCCGGCTCGACCTCAAGCAGGTCGACGCGGTCCGAGGAAAGGCGGCGAGCTGGTACTTTCCGGCCGCCGCTGCCCTCTCGGGGGCGACCACAGGACTGGTGATCTCCGGCGGACAGCTCGCCATCGCCGCCTCCGCCGGCGCGGCGGCGGCGCCGTCGGGAGGTGCCATCGCGGGCGCCTTCGTCGCCGACACCGCGGCCGTCCTCGGACTGGCGTCCCGCGCCGTCGGCCAGGTGTCGCTGTTCTACGGCTACGACCCCGAAGAGCCGGCCGAGAAGCTGTTCGTGATGTCGGTCGTCAATGTCGGAACGGCAAGTTCGGCGACCGCCAAGAACGCCGCGATGTCCGACATCTCGCGACTCACCCAAGCCCTGTTCCGCGGCAAGGCGTGGGACGTCCTGAACGAGTCGCTCGTCACCAAGGTCTCCCAGCAGTTCGCCAAGGCGTTCGGCTTCCGCCTCACCAAGAAGGGGCTCGGCAAGGCCGTCCCCGCCTTCGGGATCGCTCTGGGAAGCGCCTTCAACTGGACCACCCTGGAGGGGATCGTCGACGCCGCGGACATGGCGTACCGGCGGCGGTTCCTCCTGGAGAAGTATCCGCATCTCGCCGACGAGGAGGCGTCCGGTTGGTTTGCCGACAACGACTCGGATGTCCCGGACGACGCCGACGAGGAGATCAGTCTGCTCGGTGAGATCGTGGTGGCGGGCGGTCCCGATCTCCGCTGACCCTGTGCCCGGCGGGAACGTGGGTGAACACGCGACCGCCGGGACGACAGCGGAAGACGCTGGGCCCCAGGGCGCGCTGTCCCGGGAGGCAAGCGGCCGGGGCTCGTCCGGGTGCCGCGCGTGGAGGGCATCGGCGTACACGGCCTGGCCGGGGAAGTCCGGCTCCTCCCTTCCCCAGAACTACCCGTTTTCCCTTGCTACTGATCTTGAATGTGAGATGTCGTCACAGTGAATCGAGGAGCCTGGTGCCGGTGAGGCAGCCGTCGAGGCCCCCAGGTCAGGCGCCCTACTTCACCGGCTCCAGGATCGCCACGCACTCCACGTGGTGCGTCATCGGGAAGACGTCACGGAGAGCGGGGACTAGAGAAAACACAGGTCAGAGGGCCTATTCCTGCCGCATCGGCGACCGGTGAAGTCGCCCGAGCGTCAGATGAGCGTCAAAGGGAGCCGGGCCCGCGCTTCTGCCAGTGCCGCATCAGACAACGTTCGCCCCACCGAGTATCCCGCATAGCTGTTCGTCGGTGGCGTGCTCGTTCTGCCAGACGAGCGGCTACCACGCTCGGCATCACGCAGGCCTCCGGCAGGGTGAAGCGGACCCGCGAGGAGATGTGGGCCCCACCACCTTGAGGGCGACTGCCCAGTACCACACACGCGAGGGCCACCTCAACCTGCCCCGCAGCTACAGGAAGCAGGCCGACGGCGAAACCGTGCGGCCTGGGTCTGGATCAGCCATCAGCGAGTCAAGGCCGGGAAGCTGTCGCCTCAGCGGGGCGAGGAGCTGTCCGTCCTGGACATGCGCTGGTCGTAAACGAACGGCCGCGGGCACGCTACGCGGGCGGATCGGTGGCTGACTGACCTCTCCAATTCTCGCCGCGGCGACAGCCCGTAGGCGGTGGCCGCCTCGCGGGCGATGCTCAGGCGGCGAACCCTCGCGCCGCGCAAGGCCGCCGTCGCCGGGCGGCTGCCGAGACGAGCCTTGCCGGCCGCGCCGATCCGAGACGGCCGTGCGGCTCTCGCAACCGCTGCCATAGGGTGATCGTTTGGCTACTGAGAAAGGTGCATCGCCTCGTGAATCAGTCCGCAAGTCCAGCAGTTCGGCCTTGATCGCCGCCCTCGCGATGGTCTTCGCTGCCGGCTGCACCCAGCAGCCCGAACGTGTCGATTCCGCCCCTCCCGCCCCGACTGGCGAGCAGACCTTACCGGCCCGCGCCGTCTACGATCCCCCGGCGAAGTTCGACACCCAGGCCGGTGTCCTCATGCCCTGGGAGGCCACATCCGGGCTGCTGAGCGTCGGCGGAACCTGGCTGGGCGACAGCAAGATTCCGGTGACGCTCCACAAGGACAAGGCCTACGTGGCAACCCTCGACCGCCTGCTGGCCTTCAACACGACCACTGGTTCACTCACAGCCACTATCGCTCCCACGGCTGATGCGCTGAGTGTGCTCAACCGGGACGACCGCAACAACGCCGCTCCTCCGGTCGTCACCCCAGGAGCCGATCCGCTGGTCCTCGCGCCGTTCTTCGTACGGCGGCCCGGAGTCGGAACCCAGGCAGCCACCAACTTCATCGAACTCACTGCCACCAACGCGTGCAGCGACAAGGTCGACTGGATACTGCCCCTGACACCGCCGTCCTGGACAAGGGAGGGCAGCCCACGCACCGTCTCGGTCGTAGGAGTCTCGGAGAAGGTCGCCGTCGTGACGGTCAGCACCGGCGAGTCCTCACTGTTCTCCGCTGCTACCACCTACGGCATCGACCTCACCGCACGCCGTGTCCTGTGGACCAAGGACCGGTTCGAGGCAACCGCCGTAACCGGGAACATCGTGGCAGGCGAGCTGGAAACCTCCGACGGGACCTACGAATCCGCACGCGGTTACGACCTGCTCACTGGCACCGAGCGCTGGCGCGGAGAGGACCGTCTCAACCTCGACGTGAAGCCCGCCGGACCGCACCTCCTCCTCGTCCAGGCGCAGAACAAGGACGACTACCGCGTACATATCCAGCAGTTCCTCGATCCCGCGACCGGCACGGTGAAGCACGAGGCCCCGGAGGACATCGCCGCCTCCCGCTGTGACCATGATGGGCAGAACACCGTTGTCTGCTCCTGGAACCAGGGAAACCTGTACAAGGTCTGGGCCTTCAACGACCGCACCGCCTCCCTGCTGTGGCAGCTGCCGGACCAGACTGCCAACCGCATTGCTCCCCGGGTAACAGCCGTCTGGAACGGACGGGTCTACGGCAAGACGGACAACGGCCCCCTCGCTCTGGACTCACGGACCGGAGCGGACCTGCCGACCCGCCCAGGTGTCGCCCCCTTCCTCGTCAACGGGTACACCGGACTCGCAGTGTCCCCGGAAGACGACCTGACCGCGTACCCGGCCGCTGGGTAACCGCGATGCTGCCCGGTCGACGCCCCCGGCCGAGGGTGGCCGCCGCCGCACAGAGCCGGGCATCGGATGAGAGCTGCCGGCAAGGCCGCATGCCGTGCCCGCCGCTCCGCCTTTGCTGAAGTTCTTTGGCGGGCTCCCCAATTGGGGAGCCCGCAGGCCTGTCCGGTCTACGTAACCTGGGGTTGGTGAGTACGCTAGAGCCGTCCTTCTACGTCCTCGTAAAACCTCGCCCATGGGTGCGTTGCCGCTGGCAGGATGAGACGCTATGGCAAACGTCTTGATCAAGGATCTACGGGAAATCTCGAAGGGCTTCTCCGAGAAACTGGAAGAGTGGCCCCACATCCCGTGTCCCACGTGCGTGCGGGGGGTCTTGCAACCGGTCCCCGAATCCTTCGTGGAAGAAGAGAGGGTCACCAGTAAGTCCTGGCGCAACCATGAAGCATGGGAGCCCGAGTGGATTCTGGGCGACTTCCTCTGCATCCTCACGTGCCGGAAAGGGACCTGTGACCACGTACGCGTCGTCGGGCACAGCGCGGTCGAAGCGACAGGCAACTGGGAGTGGGAGGGAGAACAGTACGAGCAGCGCTTGACGCCGACCATGTTCTTCCCAGCGCTGCCTCTGCTCGAAAGCCGCCCCCTCTGCCCGAAGGAGGTGGGGGAACGGGTGGATATCGCAGCCAAGATCATTTGGCTCGACCCCAACTCTGCTGCGAACCGGATCCGGTCGGCGGTCGAGGCCCTGATGGACGAGCAGGGGATCATCCGCTACAAGCCCGACCGTAGAGGGAAGCCGTCGAGAATCAGCCTCGACCAACGAATCTCTACGTTCAAGACAGCGCTGCCAGAGCACGCAGAAGCCGCTGACCTGCTCTTGGCCGTCAAATGGATCGGCAACGTGGGCAGCCACGAGGATCTTCTCCGCAGCCGTGACGTCCTGGACGGAGTCGAGTTCCTGGACCATGCCCTGTCCCTGATCTACGACACGAACCACGACGACATCAAGAAGCGGGCAGCCGACGTAACTGCGCGGCGGGGACACCCCAGCAGCTGATCCATCGCTGACTCATAGTGACCGTGAGCGCGGGGCAGTCAGGGCGGACGAGCGCGTCCGCGCTCGGCGTCCCGGGTGCGGGCCCCTTGCGGGTCACGCGTTCACCGGCAGCGACCGAACCGGCCCCGGAGGGCCTCCCGGCAGCTGCCGGGCGTGGCCCGCGGCCTACCGCACGTCACACGCCTCGCCACACCTCTGCCGCTCGGTGGAGCGCTGCGGCACGGTTCACCCTGGGTGCCATCTGGCTCCCGCTCTTACTGCACCCGACAGCATTGCGAGACTCCCCCTGGGGTGAATGCTGCGGGCCGGCCTTGGGAATCGTCAGCGCGCCAGTTTGAGGCGTGCAGTCTCTGCGGCATGGGAGGCTGCTTCGATCAACCCGAGTTCGCCGGCGAGCGTTCCCACGAAGGCATTGACCGCCTCGATCGCGCGGCCCTCCATGGTGTCGGGCTCTGCGAAGTACGGCGCGAACTCTCCGGCGCCGATGGTCGCCATGGCGGGCCGACGGGCCTGATAGTCGGCCCACATCGGTCTGTAGACGGCGCGCACTCGGTCGAGCTCGGTTTCGTCGATCTCCTCATGCCGGAGGCGGCGGATTGTCTGCTGGTGGGCCTTCCACATCGCAATGTGGTGCTGGACGGAGACCGGCCCGAAAGGTCCGGGAAGGGCTCGTTCAATCCTCGGCATGCCGGGCTGGACAGGCCAGGGCGAGTTCAACTTTGCAAGGACCGCGGTCAGCCTGTCGATGTCGATCCGGCCGGTCCGCTCGCCTTCCTCGAGGACGAGCTGGGCGGCGCGCCGTTGCTTGGGAGTGGCCGAGGGGTGGGCGAGCTGCTCGACGATGGCGCGGACGTTCTCCCTGCGCCGAACGGCGGTCGTCTGACCGGTGGCGCGCGCGTGGGTACGCCAGGCTCGGCGCGCCTGCGGGGTGAGCACGATCGTGTCGTCGATCAGCCACAGGTACAGCACGACGCGGATCAGGGAGCGTTGCGGGATGCGCCCCAACGGGGAACGCTCTCGGGCTTCGAGAAGTCTGGTGAACAACTCGCGTTGCTCGGGCGGAAAGACTCGCGGATCACTGCCGTGCGCGCTGGTCTTGCGCGGCTCGGGGTTGGCGAGCATGCCGTCCTCGACCCAGGAGGTCACCATCCTGGGACTGGCCTTCACGCCCAGCACGAGCCCGTCAGCAACCAGATCGGCCGAGGTCCCCTCAACCCACGTGGTGGCCTGATTCCCGTTCATGGCGCCGAACTTACACCGAGATTCGAGCCCCGGAAGATGCGTTCAACCCACGTCAGCCATAAGGCTTGGGGCCAGCAGAAACTGCGCCCCGCACCGTATCCCTGGCAGGAACACCCGGTGCGGGGGCAGCCGACTCATCCCCTGAACGGAGACCGTCATGTCCCACCGTACGCACCGTCCCGCCCCGAAGCAGCGACGCGTACGCCACCGTCTTGTCCAGGGCCTCGGGCAGGCGGCGTTCTACGCCGCTTCCGCCACGTTGGCCGGCGGGCTGGTCCGCGAGCTGCTCCACCTGGTCCACATGTCCGTCTTCTCGTGCTGACCTGAAGACCAGGGAGATGCCGCGTCCGAGCCTGCCGGGCGCGGCATCTCAGTGGCCCCCTAGCTTGACTCTGTCGGTGATCTTGGAGGCGAGGTCAGGTACCGAGGCTTCACCAGGACTTCGAGCCCGTGGCGAGGGCGGCGATCGGCTGCTTGAGCTGGCCGGCCCCCTCGCCGCCGTCCACCGCATCACAGGTCCCCATACCGGTCGGCTCACCGGAGCCCGGCAGTACCGCACCTGACACTGCTACCTTCGCGGCCGTCTCGACACGTACACGACTGCCGCACCCGACCTCTCGCCCGCCCCGACAGCCCTACGCCGCCAACTCGACACCACAGACCTGGACATCGAGCCCAGACTGCTCCACCACGACCTGCAGCCGGGCCACCTCGTCAGGCCCGCGGCCGGCGGGTCGCTGCTGCTGGACTGGGAACTCGCAGCCTTCGGCGAACCGCTGTCCGACCTCGCCCGCCTCGCCGTCTGTCTCGACCTGACCGACCCCGCCGACGTGCTTCAGGTCGCCCACCAGCCCACTCCGAACGCCGTTCGCAGAGCCCAGATGTACTGGCGCATTCATCAGCTCGCCGGCGCAGCCCTCAGCACCGATCCGGTCGTACGGCAACGCGGTCGGGCTCGCCTGGGGCGAGAGCTGTATCCACTCCTTCCCTCGTAAACCACGATCTGTCGCAGGCCCATCGCTGTCACCGCCGCTATAAGCGGGCAAACACCTCCACCCTGTCCACGTGGAACAGGGCGGGAAGTCGTTCATGCGGCAACGATCAAGGGAGTGTCCAGGCGCTCCCAGGCACCGAGGACCGCCTTGTGCGCGTCCGGTTGCAGGTGTGCGTAGCGTTGTGTGGTCTGGAAACTCTCGTGGCCGAGGAGGTGCTGGACCTCGTACAGGGAGACTCCCTTCTGGACGAGCCACGAGGCGCAGGTGTGGCGCATGGAGTGGGGCGGATAGTGCGGGACGGGGAGCTGCTCCCCGTCGGTGTCGAAGTAGTGGGCATTCTCGATGGCTGGCCACCAGGTCTGGCGGCGCCAGTTGCCGTCATCGAGCCGACGGCCGGCACGGCCCTTGGTGATGGTGGTGAAGACCAGGGCGTCACGGTCGAGTGGATGGACGTGTCGTTCGAGGGCGTCCAGGACGTGTGACGGGAGCGGGACCTCTCGGCGGCTCCTCGAACTCTTGGGGTACTCCTTGATGCCGCTCTTGGTGTTGACCTCCACCACGAACAAGCGGGAACGGCGCTGGTCGATCCGATGGCGATGCAAGCCGGCGAGTTCGCCCCAGCGCAGGCCCGTGTAGAAACCGAGCAGGCACATGGTGCGCCACGGGGCCGGGAGCTCGTCGACGATGCTCTGCGCCTGATCGAGGGTGAACCATTGCGGGGGCTTGATCGCGACCTGCGGCAGGTCGATGTTCCGGCAGGGGCTGACCGCGATGACATCGTCGTCGACGGCCGCACGCATGATGGACGACAGCAGGTTGTACGCCCTCTTGATCGCCGAGGCGCCGACCCTCTTCTCGACCAGTCCGCGAATCCAGCTCTGGACGTCCATGCGGGTGACGGCCCGCATCTCCCAGTCGGCCCATTGGGGCAGCACGTGGTTCTTGATGCTGAAGGCGTCGCCGCGCAGCGTGTGGGGCTCGACGACGCGGGCCTGCCACCAGCGGGCGTGCCACTCGCGAAACGCCATCTCGCCCGCTCGGGGTCCCACATGCTTCCGCGGGCGAACTGGGTCTCCATGTCGGTACCCCAGGCGCGGGCCTGCGCCTGAGGGGAAACGACTCGCTGAACCGGTCTCCAGCCCGGTTGCGGACGGTCGCCTGCCATTTGCCGGACTTCAGCTTCCGGAGGTACGTGGTTCCGTTCCTTCCTGTTTCGCGTGCGGAGGGACTCGGTCCTGGTCAGCGGCGGCGCGCGGGCGCGGAGACCGCCCGGCTGTTGATGAAGTTGTCCAGGCTCGCGGCGGGGACGCGGACGCGAGAGCGAGCCGGTCCCGTGCGCAGGTCGACGACGGGCAGCTCGCCGGCGGCGATGAAGCGGTAGACCGTTCGGCGGTCGACGTCCAGAGCGGCGGCGACGGCGGGTATGGACAGCAGGCGCGGGGCCATAGGCGGTTCCTTTGCGTGAGAAAGAGCGACGGGAATTGAGAGATCTAGCCGGGGCGGGAGGCAACAAGCACAGCCGCTGCTGCAAGATCGTCGAATAGGGCTTCTACGTACGTCCGGGATTTCCGAGCGGAGCAGAACAGGAAGCGAGTGGGGCTACGTGTGCGCGGCGGGGAATCTGAAATCGGCGCGTAGGTGAATCGAGCAAGGCGTCCTCTGGGGATGTGGGCAGACTTCTGGCAGGGACCGGCACGACTGGCGTTCCGGGACCCACAATCATCCGGAGAATCCCCGGTTTCGCTAACCGGGGATCGTCGGCTATATTTCGCCCGCCCCGGCCCCCATGAGGGTGTGAGGGCGCTGGCGAGAAGGGCCTGCGGAGCGATTCCGAGGGCTGTGGCGATGGCGACGAGGTCGTCGATGTCGCAGCGGCGGACGGTGCGTTCGATGCGGGAGAGCGCGGTGAAGGTCATGGGGCGGCCGAGTGCGGTGACGCGGGCGGCGAGCTGGCGCTGGGAGTAGCCGCGGGCGGTGCGGGTGCGTTCGATGACATGGGCGGCGGCGTGTCCGGCGGGTCCGATGGCGAGGGGGCGTGGCGGCATGGGTGGTGTTGTAGCTTGCGCGCCGGCCGGTCCGGAAGGGTTTTCCTGTCTGCCGTGAGCGATGCGAATCACCCGGCGATTTTCGGTGGCGATTTCGGTGACCGGGAATCCGGCCCTACAGTTACCGGACTCGCCGAGGCGGCATGCCGGCGGGATGTACGGAATTCCAGTGCAAAGTCTGGACTTCTGCGCACCAGGTGTGGCTGTGTTGGCCATGCACCCCGGCACCGCCGGATTCCCCTGCCCTCCCCTGAAAGGTGGTCGATCGCCATCGCCCGTATCCGCACCACCAAGCCCGAGGCGTTCTCGTCCGAGTCGCTCGCGGCGGTGTCGCTGTCCGCCGAGCGGACCTTCTTCGGGCTGCTCACCCAGGCCGACGACCAGGGCCGGTTCCGCGACCAGGCCGCCGTCATCGCCGGCCAGCTGTGGTCGCTGCGCCGCGAGCACGGGCCGGAGGCGGTCGAGGACGACCTGATCCAGCTCGATGACGCCGGGCTGATCTGCCGTTACGAGGGCGGGGACGGCAAGCGGTACCTGCACATCGTGACCTTCGCCCAGCACCAGAAGATCAACCGGCCCAGTGTCGCCCGCACTCCCCCGTGCCCGCACCACGATCTCGGGATTCCGCGCGAGCCCTCACCACAGATGCGGGGAGCCATCGCGGAGACTTCCGCGAGTAGTCCGGGAGGGCTCACTGAGCCTTCCGTGACACGACTGGGAGGAGTGACCGAGCCCTCCGTGAACGGCGAATCCGCAGGTCAGAGTCGATTCCGTGAGCACTCACTGCAGTCTCAGGGAGGGCTCCCCGAGCCCTCCGTGAGCCCTCACCGTCCGGATCTAGGACCTAGGAACAGGGATCTAGGATCTACCCCGTTGGGGGGCGCAAGCGCCCCCGCGCCCGACTCGGTCTCGGTCTCGGTGAAGGACCTGATCGGCGAGTACGCCGCCGGGTGCACCCATCGCCCGCCGCAGGACGTGCTCAGCCGCCTCGGCCGCGAGGTGAGGAAGCTCCTCAACGAGGGCATCGCCCCGGACCACATCCGCGCCGGCCTCGACCGCCACCGCACCAAGGGCCTGCACCCGAGCACCCTGCCCAGCCTCGTGCACGAGGCCATGAACGCCGTCCCGGCCGCCACCGCTGCCCACCGGCCGTGGACCAACCCCACCGACACCGCTGCCGCCTACGGAGGCGACCTCTGACCACCGCCGCCCTCACCCGCGATCCGCAGCAGCCCGCCCGGATCACCGGCCGACTCGGCAACATCCTGGCCCAGCGCGGCATCGCCCCCGACACCGCCGCCCAGGAGCCGGTACCTGAGCCGGTCACCGCACTGGAACTGACCGAGGCCCGTATCCCCGCCCGCTTCCGGCACGCCCTCGCCGACCACCCCCAGGTCACCGCCTGGGCGGACGAGATCGCCCGCGCCGGACGCCCCGGCCCCGCCGGCGCGCCGGGCATCGCGGAGGGCCCCTCGCTGCGGATCGTCGGCCCGACCGGCACCGGCAAGACCCACCAGGCGTACGGCGCCATCCGCACCCTGCTCGCCGCCGGAGTCCGCCTGCGCTGGGAAGCCATCACCGCCGCCGACCTCTACGCCCGCCTGCGCCCACGCCCCGGGTTCGACAGCGAGCGCGACCTGCAGAGCCTGATGCGCTGCCCTCTGCTGCTCCTGGACGACCTCGGCGCGGCGAAGACCAGCGAGTGGACCGAGGAGCTCACCTACCGGCTGATCAACCACCGGTACGAGCACCTGCGCCCCACCCTGATCACAAGCAACCTCACCACCGACACCCTGCGGGCAGCCCTCGGCGACCGCGTCGCCTCCCGCCTGGCCCAGATGACCGAACGCGTCACCCTCGACGGCGACGACCGCCGCCGCCAAAAGCCCACCCGCCTGACACTCGCCGCTACGTCGCGGCAGCTCCCTCTCCCAGCGTCCGTCCCGACCTCGACGGCCGCCTCACCACCCTGCCCTTGGAGCCCCCCGCTTGACCTCGCCTTCCCCTGCCCCGCACCCCGCCGACCGCTACACCCTCCTCGCCGCCGGTGCCGTGATCATCGCCCTCACCGCCGCCGCTTTCTGGCTCTCCTACGCCCACCTCGCCGAGGTCGCCGGAGAACACGGACTCGGCAACTCCCCCGCCCGTATGTGGGCCTGGCCGGCCACCCTCGACGCCTTCGTCGTCGCCGGCGAACTCCTCATGCTCCGGGCCGGCCTGCGCCGCAAGCCCGACTGGTGGGCCATCGCCCTCACCGCCACCGGCTCCTTCGGATCCATCGCCCTCAACGTCGCCGGCGTCACCGGCACCCGCGATCCCGCCGAGGTCCCCGTCCTCGACTACGTCGTCGCCGCCATACCCCCGACCGCAGCGCTCCTCGCCTTCGGCGTCCTCATGCGCCAGATCCACCAGCACCTCGCCTACCCGAACCGTAAGGCGCACCTTGGCCATCTTCGGGTAGCCGGACCTGCGGTGACCGAGCACCCGCGGGAAGGGGACCGTCCCCGCCCGCATCCCGTCCCCGCCCCGTCCGCTGCCGAAGGCCCAGACCGCGCCACCGAGGCAGCCACTGCCGTCGAGCCCCCGGTACGTCCGCGCAAGGTCGGCCGTCCCCCGACCGGGGACCTCGACGAGTTCGTCCCGATCGTCGAGCAGATGGAGGGCGAGCAGACCCGGAAGGCCATCCGGGCAACCCTCCGCGCGGCCGGTCACACCATCAGCAACGAACGGCTCACGGAACTCCAGAAGCTCCTCGACGGGACGGTCCCCGAGGAGCCGTCCGAAACCCCCGAGGACCACTGACCGGAAATAACCGCAGGTCAAGCCACTTCCGGACGGGCCGGTCACCCCGCCCCGGGTCGACCGGCCCGTCCCTTCCGTGTTTCCGGGCAGCCTCCAGACCCGTTGAGACGTCCACGAAGCGCGGACTGCCCTCTCCCTCCACCTCGCAGAAGGATCCACGCATGACACCTGCCGCGCAGCGCCCCGTCCCTGCCACAGCGGTCCCGTCCCTCCCGAACGACCAGCCCGACCCGTCGCAGACGTCCGCCAGTCCTGCCCGAGCCGGAGCAAGTTGGAGGTTCGGACACTCTCCCGTCGGGGGCGCGTCCGAACCCGTGCCCGCCCCGGGGGTGGCGGGCACCCTCCCGCGCCAGGGGGCGCGGGAGGGCGGGGCTGCGGCCGAGGGCGGACCGCAGCCGGTGCGGCATCGCCGGGGCAAGCCCCGCGTACGCGCCCGTACGCAGCGCCGCGCGCACAGCGTCCGCCTCAGCGACGCCGAGCACTCGACCGTCGCCGCCGGCGCCGAAGCGGTCGGCATGAGCATCGCCGGCTTCCTTGCCCACAGCGGACTCGCCGCCACCCGCGACCTCGACCGCACCGCAGCCGCCATCGCCACCCGCCAAGACACCCTGGCCGCCCTCTTCTCGCTCCGCCGCCAGCTCGGGCACGCGAACAACAACCTCAACCAGGCCGCCCTCGCACTCAACAGCGGCGCCTACCCCGACGGCCTGGAGGACACCATCGCCGCCGTCCGAGGTGCAGTCGTCGCCGTCCGCCACGTCACCGCCCGCCTTACCGACCCGAACTCCGAAGGCACCGCCGCTTGATCCCCCGCATCCACAGGCAAGGCCGCAACACCGCCCGCCTGCTCGCCTACCTCTACGGCCCCGGCCGCCGCGAGGAACACACCGACCCCCACCTCGTCGCCTCCTTCGACGGCCTCGCCCCCGACCCCGGCCGCGACCCGAGCACCACCCTCGCCAACCTCGCCCAGCTTCTGGACGAACCCCTTCACCTGCTCGACGAAGACAGCCGCCCCGCCACGCACGTGTGGCACGCCTCCGTCCGCGCCGCTCCCGGCGACCGCACCCTCACCGACTCCGAGTGGGCCAGCATCGCCCGCCGCGTGGTCGCCGCCACCGGCATCGACCCCGACGACGGCGCAGGCTGTCGCTGGGCAGCCGTCCGCCACGCCGACGACCACATCCACCTCATCGCCACCCTCGTCCGCGAAGACGGCCGCCGCCCCGACCACCACCGCTCCGCCAAGCGCGCACAAACGGAATGCCGCCAGATCGAAGCCGACTACGACCTCCATCACGTGGCAGCCGGGGACGGTACCGCTGCCAAGCGCCCCACCAGCGCCGAACGCCACAAAGCCGACCGCCTCGGCCGGCAGCGCACCCCGCGCGAAGAACTCCGCGAGGCGGTCCGCCGCTCGGCGGCCGGCGCGGCGAACGAGGAGGAGTTCTTCGACCGCCTCGCTTCGGCCGGCCTACTCATCCGGCGCCGCATCGCACCGTCCGGCGACACTCTCGGCTACACCGTCGCCCTCCTCGGCGACCGCAACGCCAAGGGTGAGCCCATCTTCTACTCCGGCTCCAAGCTCGCCCCGGACCTGTCCCTGCCCCGCATCCGCGAACGCTGGACCAGTCCGGCCGACGAACCCGCCCAGGAGCCGGCCCTGCCGTCGGTGACCGGGCCCGCGTCCGCACGCCGACGCGCCACCACCGCCGCCTGGCAGGCGCTGCTCATCATCGGCCAGGGAGACGACGGCGTGATCGCCGCCCAGATCGCCGCCGCAGGGGAGGTCCTCGACGCCCTCGCCGAAACTTCTGCCGTCCACACCCGCCACGAACTCCAAGCCGCAGCAGCTGCGTTCGAACGCGCCTCCCGTTCCCACGTCCGTACCGCACGCGGTCACGACCACGCCCTGCACCGAGCCGCCCGCGACCTCGCCCACAGCGGTCCGGCCCTCGGCCGGGGCGAGGACGGAGCCACCACGGCCATGGTCATCGACATGCTGTTCTTCCTCGCCGTCGCCGCCGCGCACTGGCACGCCAGGAAGCAGCACGCCCAGCAGGCCGAAGCCGCCCACCGGGCAGCCGCACACCTCCGTGCCGCCTACCCGGCCGCTGCCGGGCACTCCATGGCCCTGCTCCACCAACAGGGCAGCCGCCTGGCCCCCACCTGGCAGCGCCACCACGCCACCGCCGTACGCCAATCCCTGCCCGAACTGGCCGACCGCATCCTCACCGAACCCGGCTGGCCCGCCCTCGCAGCCACCCTCGACGAAGCCCGGACCGCCGGCCACAACCTCCCCGCCCTGCTCAACCAGGCTGCCGCCCGAAGGGAGTTGGACACAGTGGAACGTATGAGCGACGTGCTCGTGTGGCGACTACGGCGGATGGCCGACCTCCCCGCCGACCCTCAGAACTCCCGGAGCCCACACGCACGAGGCACCGCTGCCGTCTCCTCACCACAGCGGGCAGAGAGCACCAAGCCCGCAAATGACCCCCGCAGGAGGCGCTGACCGGCGAAACGAGGCGGAAAGATATCCCAGAATCGCCGGTTAGCCTAACCGGCGATTCTCCAAACAATTGACCTTCCGACCCCAAACCGAAAGGAACCCTAAATGCCCCAGCCCGAAGCCCGCCCCGAGATCGTCGCCCTGCTCTGCGACGCGGACTTCCAGCACTTCCGCGAAACCGGCACCTGGTCCCACCGAGACGGCCACCCCTTCAAAGAGGAGGAACGAGCCCTAGTCTTCCGGGCCACCCGCATCGACCTTGAAGAGCTGCAGGCCCAGCACTCGCGCTACCTGGAATATATCCAGACGTACGAGGAAGCACCCGAAGCCATCCAGCGTTTTCTCGCCCCGTTCATGGAGCAGCTCGACGAGAAAAACCTCGGCAACGCCCACGAACTCATGACAGAGGACGAGCGAGCCGAGTTCGACCGCCTGCTCGGACTCATGATCGGACCTGCTCGCCCATTCGCCGCATACGCCTCCTGACAGGTCACGCTGAGCGCGGTCAGGGCCTGGTTCCAGCCCCGAGCAAGCCCTGAACCATGAACGGACACACATAGCCCCTAGAGGAGATTCCCCATTCCCGACCCTCTCCCCGTCTCCACGTCACGGCCTTGCCGTTCGACACGGACTTCAGCCGACCCTCAGGCACCCGATATTTCCGTCACCTCGACGGACGCCCCTTCACCGACGAAGAACAGGCCCTCGCCGATGACGCCACTCTCGAAGAGCTCCAGGCCGCCGGCGTTCGCGTCCACAACCCCGAAGTCGAGGCTGACTCAGTGGCGGCTGCGAAGGAACTGATCAAAATGCTGTGCGGCTACGCCGTAGATCATCACGAAGCCCTCATCCCGTTCATGGCCCACGAGGACGTGCTCGAATACGCCCGGTTGTGCAGCATCATCACCGCGGGTGTCAACTCATGACCCAAAGGACCTGAGAACACAGACGAAGATCCCTGTTGAAAACCAGCGGCCGGTGGCGGAAACCTCCCCACCACCGGCCCTCCGGCCTCCAGGAGCCGCCAGGACTCAGCGGTGCGGAGGTCCGTCGGCCCGGCGCCCTGAAGCAGGCGTGTTCGCAGTTGAGTTGTTGGTAACGCTCAGGCCGTTCGCGGCGGAGGCGGTAGGGGTGTGGATGCTGGCGCCTACGCCCTGACAGGCACGGCCCCAGGAATGATCGACGAGCGGGGCGCTGCGACACTCGCTCACACGCCCGGGCTGCCGTCCTCAGACGACGAGCCGCCTCGGGAGTGCGGCGGTCGATAGGTCTTTCCGGGAGGCAAGTCGCCCCCTACATCGCGGCGGTAGTTCTCCTGGGCTTTCTGGCTGGCCTGCCGACCGCCGAGGTCCACTAGCGCACCCTTCACCTGATGCTGTGCGCGCTTCGAATCCTCGCCCTCAGCGGATTCGGAGGACTTCTCGGCGTCCTCGGCACCCTCGGTGGCCCCCTGCTCCTCGTCCTGACGGGCGGCCACGGCTGCTACGAGGGCAAGGGCCGCGCCGCCGACGACGAGGAACTTCGGCCCGTTCTTCTTGACGAAGCCCTTCACCTTCTCGATGACGGGAACGGCCTGGCCGTCCTCGTGGGGGGCCTGATCCTTGGCCTCGGGGAGCCCGGCGGAGGTGTTCACCCGCATAGATTTACCGGGGGTGTCCCTCAGTTGTCAGGTGATCACACGACATCGCCCAGCGAGTTCGACAGGCGAGAGTTGCCTCCTGGCCGCCCGTAGCGAGGTGGGATGGCTCCGAACGACGGGATTCACTCGGCCCGCAGCTGCGCGTGCAGGGTCTCACGGATACGCCGGCCCAGCCCGAGCACCGCCGACGCCATGCCGAGGGTAATGAGTCGTAGCGTTTCGGTACTGACCCGCTCATTTGCGTTCCCCTCTGCCTGTTGAAGCGGGGGCGGGACATCCCTTCCCTGGGCCGTTGTCAGTGGCGACGTCTACGCTGGCTGACAGCTGCCCGATGCCTCCCGAACACGGACGAAGCCTGCCCCACCAGGCGGCCGAACTCGGTGCGGAACCAGGGCTGGACACGCGAGATCGAGGAGGCACCATGCGGATCGACGAGGCGTTTGACGACTTCCAGAGAAGCGTCAACGAGGACGTGGGCCAGACCAGGCTCGCCCGGGACCGGCGTGATCTGTTCAAGAGGGCGCTGATCAGCGAGCCCGATGTCACCGAAGCGTTCGGCTCGGGATCACTCCGCCGTAGCACCCAGCTCAAGCCCATCAACGACGTCGACATCATCGCCGTCTACGACGCTTCCCAACACCCTGACTGGGGCAGCGCCGGCCTCAGCGCCGAACATGCCCTGGACCACGCCCGCAGTCAGGTCAACCGGCTGCTGGGCAAGACCAACGGCAGCCACGGCAACGAAGTCCGGCTGGCACTGCCGAGGAACCACGCGGTCAAGTGCTTCCTCGACGACCCCGACGACGAGAACGCGTTCACCGTCGACGTGATGCCAGCCCTCCGGCAGGCCGACGACACCCTCCTCATACCCGAGAAGCTCACCCAGACCTGGGTGCCCGCCGACCCCGAGCACCTGATCAACCTCGTGGCCGACCGCCAACGGGACTGGGAGCACTTTCGCCCCCTGGTCCGCATCCTGAAGCAGTGGCGTCACGACGCTGCGGTCACAGGACGGATCAAGTCACTCGTCATCGAGGTCCTCGCTCTCGACTGCATGCCCACGTCCGGTAACCGCCCCAACGGACTGCGTACCTTCTTCACCGCCGCGGCAGCACGCGTCAACGAAGGCGTGAAGGACCCGGCCGACCTGTGCGGTGAGATCCAGCCCGACCTTGACTACGACGGTCTGCAGACCGCGCTCGCCGAAGCCGCCGAGCTCGCCGACCGGGCCTGCGCCGCGGCCGCGGCCGGTCACACCGACCAGGCCCTGCGCCTATGGCAGGAGATCCTGGGCGACTCCTTCCCCGCCCTGCCGAAGCCCGCAAATCCCGTCACCGGAGCCCCGGCTCTGATCACCGGCGCACCCGCGCTCATCACCCCTCGGCCGATCAAGGACGTACCTCAGGGATGACGGCCACCACCGGTCCTCACAAACCCGCCCAGCCAGCCCCCCTCACATGGTGGGCCACCGAGCCACGCCGTTTCGAACGGGACCAGCGCGAGATCACCGGCGCCTTCCCCGACCTCGTCTATGACGCCGAAGGCGCCGGGAGCTGGCACGGCATCTTGCCGCTGTGGCCATTCGACCGGCCCCAGCCTGCACACCTCACCGACTGGACAGGAACCATGGGGCTCCACGTCCTCATGGCCTATCGGCAGGCCTATCCCATGGTGCCGCCCCGCATCTTCCCTCTCGACCCGGTTCCCGAGCCGGCCGAGTGGACGCAGTCACGCTGGCATGTCAACGGCGATCGCACCCTGTGTCTCCTGCGTGCCGACTCGCTGTGGACCGGCCGACAGTCTGTGGTCGACCTGCTCCTGAAGGCCGCGGCATGGAAAGTGGAGTATGCGCTGATGAAGCACGGTGCCATCACGCAGATGTCCGACCGCGGCATCGTCGAGGACGACCGCTTCGACCACTTCCTCGCCCGCCCGCCCGCCAAGGAGCCCACCCACAGCAGCCCGGCGACCGCGCCCGACACTGCACGGGATCATCAAGACCCCGGGAGTGAGCCCTCGTGCTGATCCTCGTTCCCCATCGCGCCGCAGCCACCATCCGCCAGGCCGGCCCCTGGGGTCTGATGACCCTGCGCGGCAACCACGAGGACCTGGCCGTCATCCGAGGGATCTCCGCTCCCGACGGCGTGATCCACCCCGTCGACGCCACACCGGGCCCGACCCTGCTCGCAGCTGGCGGCGACGTCCACCTGTCCGGCTGCTGGTACCGCGTAGCCCCCATGCTCCATCTCTACTGGCGCCAACTGAGCGGCAGACTCGGCACGGGCATACCCCTGTCCGTGTTCCAAGAACACCTCACCAGCGGATACAAGAACCCCGGCCCCAATCCGTACCTCGCCCTGACCTACGCGCCCGATGCGAAAGAATCCTTTCCCGAGCACGAGGTGTCCGACATCGTCGCCTGGCGCATCGGACGCGACGGCGCATACCCCCTCGGCTCCCTCGTCGAGCCGCCGACCACCGGCATCGACCAGATCCAGGACCACTGGCCCGTCAGGGACCTGCAAACAGCACGCGTCACGCTCGTCGGCACCGGCAGCATCGGATCCGCCGCCGCACACGCTCTCGCCGGCTACGGCATTGGACACCTCACCCTGGTCGACCCCGACCGGCTTTCCTGGCACAACCTCGTACGCCACACCACCGGCCGCCGCCACGTCGGCCGCCCCAAAGCCACCGCCCTCGCCGAAGAACTCACCTCACTGCGCCCCGACACCACAGTCGTCCCCCTAGTCCTCGACGTCATCGACGACGCCGACCGGATCAGACCGCTACTCCAGGAAAGCAACCTTGTCGTCTGCACTGCCGACGGCGTCGCCGCCCGCCGTGTCACCGGACACCTCGCCCGCCGTGCCGGCATCCCCGCCATCATGGCCTGCGTCCTGCAGGACGGCGCCCTGGGCGAGGTCCTGCGGCTGAGGCCCTGGCCCCAGCACGGATGCCTCACCTGCCGGCGCCAGACGCTCGCCGAGCACGGCGGCATCGATCCCGAACCCGCACTCGATGCCGGATACGGCACCGGCACCCGACACCGACCGATGACCGCGGTCGGCCCCGACCTCCACCTCGTCGCCCACCTCGCCGCCAAAACCGCCGTCGCCACCCTCCTCGAGCGCCACGGCCACCCCGACCAGCGCCTCCCCGGCGAACACGGCCTAATCAGCCTGCGCCGGCAGCCCGACTGCGCACCACCCTTCGACCTGAGCCGAACCGGCGAGACCCGATGGTTCCCCGCCACACCACCGCACCCCGGCTGCCCCACCTGCGAAGCCCCATGACCCCGCGCCCCGTCACCGCCGTCCGCCTCACCGAAGAGGCCGTCCGGGTCATCACCGACGAGCTGCGCACCGCCGACACCAGGAGAGAGACCGGAGGCATCCTGCTGGGACATCACGTTCACGACACGGTGATCGTCCGGCACGCCGGAACCCCCGGCCCCGACGCGGTTCAGACCCCCACCTACTTTCTCCGCGACCTGGCCCACGCGCAGACCCTGGCCGACCAGGCCTACGACCAGGACCACAGCGTCTGGATCGGCGAATGGCACACCCACCCCACCAGCCGGCCCGTCCCCAGCGCCCGCGACGCAGCCACCTACCGCCAACTCCTCAACGACCCCGAACTCGCCTTCCACAGCTTCATCGCCGTCATCCTCGGCCTGCGAGCACCGCACTGGGACATGGCCGCCTGGACCTGCCACGACAACACGATCACCCAGGTCGTCGTATACGGCCCGCCCTACCAGCCGCAGCATTAATAACGGCCGGATGCCGGTGCGATTCACCCACCGCAGCGCCACACGCCCCCACCCCGGAGAGCGCCCATGGAACCTCTGCCCGCGCCGAGCCCCACCAGCGTCAGGATCACCGGCGACCACTATCAGTGGCTCATCGCCTGGACCGGCTGCCTCAACCTCCTGCGCGAGAACGCCATCCACACCGCCAACCCCGTCATCTCCGTCGGCGTCGAAGCCGACGACGCAGGCAACCTCGACGACGTCGTCCTGCTGCGCCGCACCCCGCCCCACACCTACACCCAGGTCAAGTACACCGTCAGCAGCGCCACACCGGTCAACGAGGAGTACCTGACCAAGCCCAGCCCCACGGGCGGTCCGTCGATCCTGAAGAAGATCGCCAAAACCTGGCGCGCTCTCACTGCCGACGGCACCGAAGCGGACCTCGCGATCGTCACCAACCGGGCCCCGGACCCCAAGGATCCCCTCATCGCCGTACGGGACGCCCGCACCCAGCTACTACTGCCCAAGGCCGCCGACGGCACCGCACGCTCGAAGACCGGCCAGGCACGAACCCGCTGGGCCCAGAACGCCGGCCTGAGCGAAACGGAGCTTCATGAGCTCCTCTCCCGCCTGCGCTTCGACGTGTCCCGAGAACTGGCCCACGTGTACGAGCAGCTGCAGCTCCTGATGGCTGTCTGCGGTCTGCGCAACGACAGCCGCGCGGTCGACGAAGGCGCTAACTGGGTCGCCCAGCAGGTCCGCGACGGCCACCGCACCCTGACCCTCGACATGGTCAAGACAGCCGTCGACAGCCTCGGCCTCAAGACGGGACCCGCTTACGCGATCCTGTCGATCGCCACCCTCAAACCCGACCCGCTCGCTGCCGAAGCCGACCACGCCATCAACTGGATCGACCGGTTCGAAACCGACTCCGAATACACCAAACGCCGCCCGCTCGCCCCCGCCACCTGGGCACAGCTCCAGGACGACATCGAGGCGGCCCCCGACCGCCTGCCCGGCCGCACCGACATCTCCGTGTCGGGAAGCCTCCGCCTGGCCCCCGCGTTCCTGACCGGCACGGCCTTCCGCATGGTCACCGGAGCCGACCTCGCCGTCCTCCAGCGTGGAGACCTGTGGTCCACCCGCGACACCTACGACGCCGAATACGCCCCCACCGTCGAGGAGTACGACATCGGCCAGGGCGAGGACCTCGCCGTCGGCATCAACATCACGGTCAGGGCCGAAGACTTCACTCAGGACGTCCTCGAATACGTCGAAGGACAGAACATCCCCGCATCCAAACTCCTCATCCTCACACCCCCCACCGGTCCTAAGGACCGCTCCATCCTCGACAGCCCCGCAGCCAACGCCCTCGCTGTCGGCATTCGCAACGCCCTGCGCCGGCCCGCCCGCACCACCCCCCGAATCCACCTCTTCCTTGCCTGCCCCATGGGGCTCGCCCTGCTCCTCGGCCACCGCTGGAACCGGCTGCGGCCCACCGTGGTGTACGAAGACGTCAGCACGGCACAGGTGTACGAGCCAGCCTTCTTCATCCAGGCCTGAACTCCACGGCCACCGCGAGCGCCCGGCCCTGGGCCATGCGATACCGGTGTAGGGGCCTGCCTCTCATCGGACCTCCCCGTGAGGCAAGGGCCCGCAACGGGTTCTCGGACGGTCACCGGGCTGCGCGACGCTTGTGACCGCAGCGCTGGAGTGCCGGCCTGTCCGGGCCAGCGCTCGCTCCGTCTACCCACCATCGGTGTCGTCCGCCAAGCAGGCAAATTTCAACGGGGGATGATCAGGTCGCTAAGCTGCCCAGCAGTTGGCATCCGACCGCGGTTGAAGACCACCGCGACGAACAACACCACCACTGGTAGAAGTGGGACGAGTGCGGCCTCGGGCAATCCAAGGGTTGCCGCACCGGCCATAACCAGCACGACCACGGCACCCACCGTCAGCATTCGCGTTCGCTCCCGCGGCGTGGCCGGAGCCACATCGACGAGCTGGTCAGCGTCAAGAAGGTCGTCGATGCGGCCTTCGGCGTAGCGCTCGGCAATAGTCAGCAGCATCACGATGAGGTCTTCCAGGGCGCGCCCCGGCTCAGAATCCTGCCGGGCCTCGGCTCTTCGTAGCGCTCCCACTACCAGGGCGGCGTGCGCCTTGAACTGGCGTTCGTTGTGCCGTCGGGCCCTGGCACGGCGGGTGCGGTGGACCCTCCAGATGACTTGCTCGACTGGTTGCATAGAAACTCGTGGAATCTGGCAGTCCGGCTGGGTCTCCTCCCAACGGCGGAGCACTGTGGCGCACTGAGCTGCGACCGTCAACAGAGCTACGGTCGGCCAGCAACGCCGGTACTCCATTCGGGCACTCGCCTTGTCGGGGTACCCGGCCAGAGATTCCAGATCATACGCCGCGTGGGTCGCGGCGCTGCCGGAGCTGGTCAGGTTGGTGCGCTTGATGATCCACACCTCGGCGACCAGGAGCAGGGCGAACGCCGTGATCTTGGCTACCGGACCGATCACACCCAGGTTCCAGGTACGCACGGCGATCGGCACTGCGATCACGCTGCTGAGCAGCTTCTGAACCACGCCGGGCGTCGACCCCGGATCCGCGCTCAACCGCAGATGCTCCCAGTCGGCTATGTCGTCGACGTTCATCAAGACGATTTCCAGCAGGATGAACTGGAGTGTCCTGATTGGCATCGCCAGCGGGGCGACGCGCCACCAGCGCACGACGTACAGCGGGGCCAGCCCATGACCGTCAACACGATCTTGTATTCGAGCAGGCAGTACCAGTATCTGCGTCAGAAGCGGAGCGGCTCGACGCACCCCTGAGGCGTGGCGTATCCGCTCGAAGCGCTCCAAAGAACGCACCCCCCAGCGCTGGACGGGCCCGGGAATCAGGAAGAGGGGGACTGCGACCAAGACCGCAAGCTCAACAGCCAGGATGAGATAACCGATTGACGACACCTCGACAGTCTCACGTACCCCACCGACAGCGGCGCTCGAATCGCGTCCTCAGCCGATCGCCACGACGTACACGCTGGCCCACTTACGCCTCGGGTTGGCCATCGTCGGGTCGAATTCCCACGGCTCGACGCTCTCGCGAAGCCGGCCTCCGCGAACAACTGGGGGATCTTATCCAGGACGTGGGCCCAGTGATGAGGCGTGTACGTCACGTCGTCGTCCTGGTCGCGGAAGACGTAGTTGATCAGGTCGAGGTAGGTGTTGATGTCCTCGCGGCAGGTGCGCTTCGTGTACCAACGCTTGATCATCTCCCGGGCGTCCTCCGGACCCGCCGGGTAGTGGCCGAGGACGAAGGCCGCATCCGGCACGCCCGTGATGAGCTGACCGCCGGGGGCGAGGACACAGTAGGAGCGGCAGGCCGCCGTAGTGCGCCAGGCGCTCCCCGGCCTGGCCGAGCAGATCCTCGCCGAACCCGCCTGGCCCACTCTCGCCACCACCCTCAACGACGCCATCACAGCCGGCCACGACCCCGCCGCGCTCCTCACCCAAGCCGCCCGCCACCGCGAACTCGACACCGCCCCCAACGTCACCGAAGTCCTCACCTGGCGCCTGGGGCGCCTTCCGGATCTGGCAGTCGGGAAGCCCCCCACACACAACAGGCCAGCAGACAGAGATCAGCATGGTCCTGCCACACCCACGCCAAGGGCGACGTGGTCGGGCTCCCTTCCAAGGAGCCGCTGACACAGACACTGCCCCGATCGGCACATCCCACGTTCACCCGGTGAACAGGTCGCAGCTCGCTCTCAGGGATGCCGTTCCGCACCGGAACAGCGAACCCGTTCCAAAACGGAATACGCCCGCCACGATGGTGAGAAGGGGGCGAGATCGCGTTCAGTCGAGCTTGCCCTCCAGCAGCTCCAACGCTTCCTCCCACCGGAAACGGTCCGCTCCCCCACCCGCCTTCGGCCGGTGCGGCTCGTACGCCCCGACCAGCACGCCCATCTCCCGCAGCTGCTCCAGGTTCCGGCCGTACGCCGGATGCGCGGCCATGGCTGCATTCACGTATGGCAGCACGACCGTCGGGATGCCCATCCCGTACGCCTCGCACAGGATGCCCAGCGCGAGGGTGTCGGCGATGCCGGCCGCCCACTTGTTGATCGTGTTGAAGGTGGCCGGGGCGACGGCGATGGCGTCGGCGGGCGGGAGGGGACGCGGGTCGCTGGGGCTGCGCCAGGCCGAGCGGATCGGATAGCCGGTCTGGGCCTCGATCGCCTCGGTGCCGAGGAAGCCGAGGCCCTGAGGCGTGGCTATGACGCCGACGCCCCAGCCCTGCTCCTGCGCGGCGGTGATCAGCTTGTGGGCGTCGCCCGCGATGCCGGCGGCGCAGACGACGACGTACAGGAACGGCTGTGCGGTCACGCGGGGACTCCCAGTCGGCGGCTGAAGTGGTGGAGTTCGGGCAGCGTACGTCGCCGATCGCGGGCGGCCATGTCGGCGACCAGGTCGCGGACGGCGGGGCGGCGGACGTCCTGGGCGGCACAGGTCTCGGCGATGCGGAGGGCCTGGTATCCCTCGGCGAGGCGGCCCTGCTGGTTGTAGGCGCGGGCGGCCTCGACCCACAGCGCTGCCCGGCGTTCGGGGACGGGGATGTGGCGGCGCATGAGGGGCGCGGCGGTGTTCAGGGCGATGCCAGCGTCGCCGAAGGCCACGGAGGCGCTCACCGAGTGGAGGGCGACGTTCGTGGGGCTGAAGTTGGCCCAGGCGTCGGGGCGGTCGAGTGCGACGTAGCGGGCGATGTCCCGTGCCTCGTCGAGGAATTCGCGGGTGGCGGCACGGTCGCCGGCCGTGCTGGCGGCAGTCACGCCTCGCAGGAGAAGGAGTCCTACTGCCGCGAGGTAGCGCGGGGAGCGTTGGTCGTATGAGCCTGCGAGCTGTCCTGCGGTGTGCCGGACCAGGGTGACGGCCTGGGCGGTGTGCTTCTCGCGGGTCAGGACGTGGGCGTGGACGCGGACGCTGGAGGCGAGAACGACGGGGTCGCCACAGCGTTCTGCTTCGGCCATGGCACGACCCACGGCGAGCCAGGCGTTGCCGTGGTCTCCCTGCTTGAGCAACAGGCTTGTGGAGGTCTGGTAGGCAGTGGCGAGGAGCCCGGCCATCGCCGCGTCGCCGTGGTGATCGCCGCCCGCAGCTTCGCGCAGGTCGGCGATGAGGCTGGGAAGAGTTGCCTCCAGCGCTGCGTAGTCGCAGGTGTAGAAGAGGCGCCGAGCCACGGCGATCCGTGATTCCAGGGACTCCTTATCCATGCCGTCCACTCGGGCGGAAGCCGTGCGTGGGCCGGGGAGGAGTGCGCGGACGAGGTCGTCGTGGGCAGCCGTGGCAGGTGCGGTGGGGGCCGCGAGGGACGCGATGCTCGCGGCGAGGAAGGTGCGGCGGCGCATGTCTTCTGTCTCGGGATCGTCTGTCGGTTCTGCGGACGGGCTGGGGCCGCTCAGGCCGAGGAGGTGGAGTGGGATGCCGAGTTCGGCAGCGACGGCGCGTAAGACCCGGGTGTCCTCCGTGCCCCGTCCGCTCTCCAGGCGGCTGATCTTCGACTGGTGGTAGCCGAGCGCGGTGGCGACGTCCGCCTGCGAGCGACTGGTGCGCAGACGAGCGCGTTTGATCGTCTCGCCGATCTTCTCGGCTTCGGTCTTCACGTCTGCCATCCATGCCCTTCCGTCCGCGTCGAGCATGCCCCTCCGGACGCAGCGTAGGCGAGTCGTACGAAGGCTTCATGCAGCTTCTGCATGAACGATGCAGTACGGGCACAGGCCGTCGCGAAGTGCGCTGGCGGCGCTGTTCCTTGGGGTGGTCGATCCGACTTCTGGAGGCCGCTCGTGGAAGCGCACCAGCTCATCTTCTCCCTCCCGCCGATTCCGGCCGCCGTGCCCGTGGCACGACGCCAGGTAAGGGAGGCCATAGCCGCCTGGCCGGCGGTGCCCGCGGCGTCGGAGGCCGTCCACACGGCCGAGCTGGTTGTCAGCGAGCTCGTCACGAACGCGGTCCGTTACGCCGGTCATCAGCCGATCAGTGTCGTAGCCCAGCTCTCCGACGCGGTTCTGCGAGTGGAGGTCAGCGACGCGAGCCCCACTCTGCCGACGGCCGCGCTGCCGGACGAGGACAGCGAGGGCGGACGCGGGCTCTTCCTGGTCGGCGTGCTCGCGGACCGCTTCGGTACGGCGCCGACGGGCTCTGGCAAGTGCTGCTGGGCCGAGATCGACGTCGCCGGCGCATCCCCGACCAGATCAGCCTCCGCCTTATCCGTTCCCACGCAGAGGAGTTGTACGTGAGTACCCACGTCCCCGCCGTTACGTCCCAGGTGATCGCGATCCGGCCCGGCCGGCCCCTCGCCGGTGCCGTGACGGTCGACGGTTCGAAGAACGCCGCGCTCCCGCTCGTCGCGGCTGCGGCCGCCCTCCTTCGCCCCGTACGTCTCAACAATGTTCCCGCCAGCTCCGACGTCCAGACGCTGCTCGACCTGCTGCGGCAGGCGGGATGGAACACCGCCCATTCGGTCGGTGACAGCCGCACCGTCCTCGTCCTCCCCGGCGAGGCGGCCCCGAAGGCCAACGGGCTCAACGAGGACGCTTCCAGCATCCGCGCCTCGTACTACCTCGTCCCCGCCCTGATCGCCCTGTGCGGTCGAGCCGGGCTCCCCTGGCCCGGCGGTTGCCGGATCGGCGACCGCGGGATGGAGCAGCACTTCAAGGTGTACGAAGCCTTCGGCGACCGCGTCCGCGTGGACGATCGCGGGTACGTGGTCGAAGCCGGCAAGGCGGTCCCTGGCACGGTGTCGCTGGCCCTGCCGTTCCGCTCGCGCGGGGCGACGATCGCCGCGGTCCTGCGTGCCGTGGTCGCAGGTGCGCCACTGCGGCTCGGGCGGCCGAACCTCTCCCCGGAGGTCCTCTGCGTTCTGGACGCTCTGACGGCCGTGGGGTACGCGTACCGTGCGGGCGAGCGCGTCCTCACGCTCGCCCCGCCATCTTCGGTCTCAGGGGACGCGCCCGTATGGAAAGTGCCGGGAGACAAGATCGAGGCCGGAACCCTGGCCTGTGCCGTGGCCGCCACCGGCGGCACCGCGCGGATCGAGGGCGTCCACGGATCTGACATCGGTCCGCTGATCGCGGCGCTGAACCGGATGGGCATCCCCACGGCCGAGGAGACCGAGGCGCTGGCCGTCCACGGTCGGGACACCCAGCCGACCGGTCGGCCCCTCCGGGCCATGGCCACCCTCGCCCCCAACGGCCTCGACGCCGACTTCGAACCACCGCTGCTCGGGCTCGCCCTGGGCTTCCCCGGCACGCACCTGTTCTCAGACCCGATCAACCCCGGGCGCCACAGCAACCTCATCCCCCAGCTCGTCCGCATGGGCGGGGAGATCACCGAACTGTCCTCGACCGAGTGCCGCTTCACCGGCCCCCAGAGGCTGACGGGTGCCGGAGTGGAGGCGACCGACATCCGCACGGGTTCCGCGCTGATGGTCGCTGGCCTCACTGCCCGTGGCGTCACCACGCTCGGCGGGGTCGACCAGATCCGCCGCGGCCACGCCGACCTGCCCGGCAAGCTCCTCGCCCTCGGCGCCGACGTCTGCGAGGTCACCCCATGACCGCAGCCAGACACCTCCGCCGGATCATCGCCACCACCGACTTCCACTCGGCCTTCGACGACGCCGTACCGATGCTCACGCACCTGCACGCCAGAAGGCACGACAGCCTCGTCGTCGACTGCGGGGACTTCTTCGAGGGCACGGGCTACTACCGGCTCGGACAGGGCCGCATCGAGCGGGACGTCCTGGTCCGCCTCTACGACGCCGTCGCCCCTGGCAACCACGGCTGGGTCCACCACTTCGAGTCCGACCTCCATGGCATCACGGTGTGCGCGAACGCCGTGGACGCCGAGACCGGCAATCCGCTCTTCCGTCCGGCCCGCCTCGTGAATGTCGGCACCCGCCGCGTCGCCGTCACGGGCGTCATCGGTCCCCAGGCGTTCAACGCCATCCCCGCCGACCAGCGCGCCGGACACCGTGTCACCGAACCGGTCCAGGCACTGCGCGAGCTGATGCTGACCCATCACCACCAGGCCGACTCCTGGGTGGTGCTCAGCCACTCCGGGTTCGACGAGGATCTCAAGCTGGCTGCTGCCTGCCCGTTCCTGGATGTCGTCTTCGCCGGGCACTGTCACAGCGAGCGGCCGGGGCCGGTGCCCGTGGGAGACACGCTCCTTCTCAAGGGGCGTGAACTCGCGGCCGGGTATGCGCTGGCCGAGCCCGTGGGCGCCGGCTGGGCAGCCCGGGTGGACTCCTTCCCGCCTACAGCCGACCTCCCCCGAGAACTCGCCCCCGTACGGGAGGCCATCGACGCCATCCGCGAGGAGCTGCGCACGCCGCTTGGTCCGCTCCGGGCCCCGTACGCGAACGGCCTGCTCGACCGTCGCGCCCTGCTCACCGACGTCGCCGGCCGCCTCCACAACGGTCTGGGCGCCGAAGCCGTCCTGCTGAACGAGACCGCACTTCGGTCTCCCAGATTGGGGACCGTACTCACGCAGGGCGGCCTCCTGGCCATCGAGCCCTTCAACAACGAGCTCGTACACGCCCTCGTGCCGGAGCGCTTCCTCGCAGATCCTGCGGCCCTCCTCGCCCACCTCACCGAGCAGGCGGGCCCGGTCGTGTCCGCGCCCCGTCCCCTGCCCGACCGCCTGCCGACCGTACTGACCACCGGCTATCTCGCCGACGCGTACCTCGGAGGCCGTACCCGGCAGGCCGGCGTCCGTCTCAGCCAGGCCGTGCAGCGCACGCTCACCGATGGAGAATCCCGATGATCCTCACCGGCCCCGAGATCACCCAGGCCACGGCCGACGGCCGCATCCGTATCTCCCCGTTCGAGCCGACGCAGGTGAACCCGAACAGCTACAACGTCCGTCTCGGCGGGACCCTGCTCACGTACACCGGACACGCCCTGGACGCCCACCGGCCGAACGCCACCGAGTCGATCGAGATCGGTCCGGACGGCTTCGAGCTTCAGCCCGGCCAGCTCTACCTCGGCCACACGATCGAGGAGGTCGGTTCGGACACCTTCGTACCCCTGCTCTTCGGACGTTCCTCAATCGGCCGCCTCGGCCTGTTCGTGGAGATCACCGCTCCCATCGGGGACATCGGCTTCCACGGCCAGTGGACGCTCATGCTCTCCCCGATCCGACCGCTCCGCGTGTACCCGGGTATGCGGATCGGCCAGATCATGTTCTTCGTGTCGGTCGGCCCGGTGGCCCTCTACGCGGGCAAGTACCAGTCGTCCGCCGGCCCCCAGCCCTCCGCGTACTGGCGCGACCTCGCCGCCCTCGGGGCGGTGGCCTCGTGATCCTCACCGGCCCCGCCATCGCCGCCGCCAGGGCCGCCGGCGAGATCACCATCGAACCGTACGAGCCGCGGAGAATCTCCCCCAACGCCTACGACTGGCGTCTCGGCGACACCCTGCGCTTACACGACGGCTCCCTGGACGCCGCGAGGCCGACCGAGTTCCAGGAAGTGCCGATCCCCGCCACCGGCTACGTGCTGCGGCCGGAGGTCCTCTACCTGGGGACGACGTACGAGCGGACCGGCTCGGAGGCGTACGCGCAGTTCCTCAACGGCGACCGGACGATCGGGGCGCTCGGCATCTGGGTCCACGTCTCCGCTCCCCTCGGGCACCAGGGCCACGCCATCCGATGGACGCTGGAGATCCGGGCGAGCCGACCGGTCCGGGTCTACCCGCGCATGACGTTCGGCAAGTTGGTCTTCCTCCAGGCCCTCGGCGCCACGGCCAGCTACCAGAACCACGGCCTCAAATACCGGGCCAGCCAGGGCATCGAAACGTCCCGCCTCTACGAGGAGAACCCGGGAGGCCCCGCGTGAACCCCACCGTCGTCACGGCCCTCGACCTGCCGTTCCCGAGCCCCGGCGGAAGCGTCGAGCTCTTCCTCGATCTGTACACCGGCCGCGCTCCCCTCCTCCCCGCCCGGGCCTTCATGCTTGCACCCGAGCACAGGGGACTGCAGCCGTCCATGCCGCCGGGTCTGGAGCTGGTGCATGCGCCAAAAAAGTGCCTGACGGGGTACGCCTTCTGCCGCTATGTCGTCGCCCTCCAGCAGGCACTGGCCGAGGCGGTGGATAGGGGCGACGCCGGAGTCCTGCATCTGCAGCATCTGGCCTTCGGCGCCACACCAGCTCTGCTCAGAGCCTTCCCGAAGCTCCCTCGGATCGCCCTGGTCCACGGGACCGACCTCCTCTTCGCCGAAACGTATCCCGAACAGTTGGCCACCCTGCGCGAGGCAGCCTGGGCCGCCGACGCGATCGTGGTACCGACCGGCGCAATGGCGGACCGACTGCTCCTCCTCGCCCCCGACACCCGACGCCGCAAGATCGAGAAGATCCCCTGGGGCATCCCCGACCACCTCATCGCCACCCCTCCCCCACGACGCCGGAACCAGCCCTCCAGCCACCTGCGGATCCTGTACGCCGGCCGCCTCACCCCCGAGAAGGGCTTCGACACCCTCCTCTCAGCCCTCCCGCTCACTCAGTCCGCCGAGCTGTCCATCGCCGCACCCCGAGCCGAATTCCATGCCCTTCGCCCCCGCCTTCACGAGCGCGGGGTACACGTCCACTACCTCGGCTGGCTACGCCGGCCACAGCTCTGGAGGACCTTCGCCGACCACGACGTCCTGGTGATGCCCTCCACGACGCTGGAGGCCATGGGCCTCGTCGCGCTCGAAGCCCAGGCATGCGGCCTCCCTGTCCTCCACCAACCCGTCCCCGGCCTCACCGAGGCACTGGGAGGCACCAGCCTCGCCACCGACTTCGCCGACCCGCACGCCGTCGCCCGCGAACTCGACCGCCTCCGCACCAGCCCCGGCCTCCTGCCGGCGCTCCGCGCGGCCGGCGCCACCAACGCAGCCCGGTTCCCTCTGAGCGCCACCGCCAAAGCCCTCGCCGAGCTCGGCAGGCGACTCGCCTGATCACCCGTGGCGCACCCCCACCATGACCGGCCCTCTCACTACGATCGGAACACCATGACGCTCGACATCCCGCGCATTGAGCAGCTCCTCCAGGACGGTGTCCGCGACCGGGTCTACCCGGGAGCCGTCTGGGCCGTCGGCAACGCCTCTGGCACGACGGCGAGCGGGGCGGTCGGCCTCCTCGACCCGACTCGTCCCGACGAGCCGACGCGGCTCGACACCGTCTTCGACATCGCCAGCCTCACCAAGATCGTCGCCGTGTGGGCCGTCATCGGCACCCTTGTCGAAGAGGGCAAGCTCCAGCTCCACACCCCGCTCGGCACCTTCTGGCCCGAGGTCACCGGCCACCCGCTTGCCCAGGTCACCACCCACGAGCTCCTGACCCACACGGCCGGCCTGCCTCTACGTGCCAACCTCAAGAACCTCTACGGCACCGATCCCCAGGACATCCGCGACGGCGTCCTCCATGAGAGCCTCCATCGCGCCCCCAGCGAGGCCGTCGAGTACACCGACCGAGCTGCCCTGACCCTCGGTTACCTGGCCGAGTACCTCGCCGACCAACCCCTCGGCCGCCTGGCCGCAAGCCGAATCTGGGACCCCCTCGGCATGACCGAGACCCGCTTCGGCCCCCTGCCTGCAGCCACGATCGCCCGCTGCGCCCCCACAGAACTCGACGAGGAGACCGGCGCTCACCTCAAAGGCACCGCCCACGACTTCTCCGCCCGCCTCCTCGGCGGCACCTGCGGCATCGCCGGCGCCTTCTCCACCCTCACCGACCTCAGCCGCTTTCTCCAGCACATGCTCGCCCCGACGCAGGCCGCCTTCGGCCCGACCTGGATCGCGGACTCCCTACGCATCCGCACCGGCGAACTCACCCCTGCACGCGGCCTCTTCTGGCACCCCGCTCCTGACACCGAACTACGCGAGGACATCTGGATCCACTACGGCTTCACCGGCACAGGTATGTGGATCAGCCCGAAGCAGCAGCGCTGGGCAATCCTCCTCACCAACAAGCTCTACTTCACCCGCGACCGCGAACCGCTCACCGCCGTACGCAACTCCTACCGCGAGACCGTCTTCGCAGACGGTGCCCTGCTGGGACGGGCACAGACCGGTCGATGATCCACGCTCTAACTCCCGCCCAGTGCGTTGTGCTCTCGCGAGGGCAACCACGGGGTGATCACCTTGTCGGTGCTCAACCGCAATCACCAGGAGTGGGCGAGCCGGTGCGGGCGCCGAGTGCAGGGGCGTGCTGGGGTGCGATGGACTGCGCCAAGACCATCCCTCGTGGTCGGCCCGCACACCGACCGACACAAGGACCAAGCCCGCGCCCGAGAGCAACATGAAGATCCAACGGCTACACGTCTTTCCCAAGCCACGACGGAGCCGTCGCCGGCACCTCTGGCCCGATGATGTCACCCGTGCCGAACGGTAGGTTCCCCATGTAATCGCCGACTCGGAACGGCCGCATGAGCGTCGACTGGAAGACAGCCTGCAACTGCATGGTCATGAGCGGCAGCGGAGATCCTCCTGGCGGCGGCGAAATCCGCCGCAGCCACGGGTCGCCAGCCTGCGCAGTCAACCACTCGCCGGCCGCCGAGAGCCACGTGAGCGATCCCTTGTCGAGGATCCACACCCCATCCAGACGATGCTCAGGGTCCGTGTTCTGGGCAAGCTCCCACATGACTTCGCTCAGTCTCTGCAACGACGTTGGCGTGGTGAAGGCAAAGACGAAGCCCAAAGTCGGGAAGTAGTCGTGCTCCTTGCCATACCGCTGGAGCACCGGTTTGAAGATCGGCTCGGTCGCCCTGGGGATCCAAGCTGTCTTCGCGTATCGCTTGATGGCGGCGGCGTCCTTCCACGCCTTCCGCAGCTCGCCTTCCGTCAGGACGGACTTCACTTCAATCAGGCCGTGCACGCACTCAACGGGAACAACATCAACGCCATGTGCAGACCACATCGGTGGCGTCGAGGGATCACAGATGAGTACGTCGCACTCGGTGGAGTGGTCGCCTGCGCTGCTGATGATCTCCACGTTCTGACGTACCAGCACGGTGGCAGGGAGGTACCTACGGAGGAATTCGGTGACCAGGTTGTTCTCGGCGGCTTTTCCCCTCAGCCCTTTGTGTTTCACCAAGGCGCGCGTCGTCTCAAAGTCGTCCTGCATGCGCCTAGCGATGGAACCGAAGATCGCATCCATTTTGTCCTGCTGGCTCATTCACACAGTCTGCACGTTTCCAGGGGGCTTCGGCTCGAACAGCCCGCAGCCATCCAGCCCGAACCAGCCCGAACCAGCGTGGCGAGGCCGCATCGGCAACGGGTGAAAGACCAGGTCAGGGGCCCTATCCGCGAGAGCGGGTCGGGTCCCTGAGTGGTCTCTGGGGCCGTTTGGGAGCCGAGTGCGAGATCCTCCTCCAGCCCCGGCTCCACATGCCTCCTGATCGGGCAATGGATGCGCTCCCCAGCTTCAGGTCAGTAGCCCGCCGATGGCCGTGGCGAGAGCTTGTCCGCTCTGCTGGACAGCGGTCCCGAGGACAAGTGCGGGCAGTGCCTGTGCGATCCCCCTCAGCGTGTGCGCCTGCTCGGCCGGAGCCGCAAGTGAGTCGTCCGCGGTGCCCGCCATGGATCTCAGAGCTTCCATGTGCGGCAGACCCGCCGCGTTGCGCTCCAGATCCACCCGGAACGCGACGAGGAGGGCTCGTACGGCGTCGACGTCGGTGACCCCGTGGGCCGATGCAGCCTGGTGCACATGAGAGATGTTCTGCCCGACGACGTTCTGGAGTGGAGCGTTGTTGTTGCCGCCGATGCTGATGCCCGTGCCGTGTCCCGACTCGGGTGTGGGGTCAGGTCGACGTCGTCCAATGGCCATCATTTTCCTCCTTGGCTGGTAGAGCCTTGACCGATGTTGCTGTTGCCGTTACCGACGACATTCTGGATCGGCGCGTTGTTGTCGCCATAGATCTGGATGTTGTTGGTCACAGCAGCCACCTGCTGGTCGTAGGCGGTTGTGTCGATGCCCAGGTCCCGCAAGTAGGCAGCGACGGTGCGGAACACGCAGGTCTCTATGAGGACGACATGCCGCTTGGCGTCATCACTCTGATGCATGTCAGTGACTTCCTCGGTCGAGTAGCGGTCCCGCAGGCTCACAGGGTCCTCTTCCTCGGCCCGACCCTCGATGCTCTCTCCGAGCGCGATCCGGGCGACCAGGCGCCACAACGTCAAGGGGCCGACAGCCGCGTCCAGGAGGGCTTGGACCGTCACCCACCTGAGCAGCCGCGCACCACGCTTGCCGACGGGGACCGCTGTCACCTTCAGCTCGTTGTAGAGCGGGGTCATGACGTGCGGCCGTACGGTCAGACGCAACTCGCCTGCCTCCAGGGCAGCGTGAACGAACACGCTGACCACAACCTGGCCGTCCCAGGTGATGCACTGCGCGCGCAGATAGAGTCGCGTCGGCTCACTGGAGGGCGACTTACGACCCCGGCCAGTCAGATCCGGCGCTTCCCCGTTCGCCTCCCGGGTCCGCTGTAGCCAGAGGTGGGCCGGCAACCCGAGAACTCGCTCCATAGAGAACCCTGGCAGCGGGTCCGTGATCTCCCGTGCACCCCGTCCCAGTTCGTCGAGTGCCGCACCCACGCGCCGCAGCAGTTCCGCCTCGCCGAAGGGCTTGACCGACTCCTCGGGGTCCATGGGTTTCAGAGGGATGTTGATGTGGGCGGCTCCCCAGAGATCGCGCCCGGCGCCGATGAAGTGCTGCGAGGCGTCATAGGGCAGCTGGCGCCCCTCCTGCTCCTCCCCGATCTTCGCGAGCCTCCGGGTAGCCCTCGGCGACGTCCACGGCAGCGCGTCGCGGGAGACCCGCTTGCGACTCAGCACAGACAGAGCGGCCCTCGCCACCAACCGGTCCCCGACGTACACCACTGCCATCCCAGCAAGTAGGCCGACCGGCACCGCGACCAGCCCAAGTCTCACCTCCGGCACCGGTTCGTACGGCACCAGCGCCAGCATCCACGGAGCGACAAGAGGCAGACACGCCAACCATGGGCGGCGGGCCAGCCGACTGTTGAGATTCTTCTTGCGCTGCGCTCGAAACGCCGCCCACCTCATGGTGAGGGCGACCACGACCGCGGTCACCCAGATCGCCGTCGCCCACGGAGAGACATACCCGGCCGCCGTCAGGAGCAACAGGAAGCAAAGACGCCGTAACCACCGCCCGCGACGTGCACGCAAGCTGTGCGCCACCATCGGGACAAGATCGAACCCATACGACGGCACAGGCACCAGCGGACCGTTCAACACATGGTCGACAACCCATTGTGCCGTCGGCTCGCCCAGCGGAGGGCAATCGTCACTGCCCTCCAGGTAGATGGGCCTGCGTGTACTACGCCGCGGCTTCTTCGGAGCCGCGCTCTTCCCCCGAAACTTGCGCCACCACGCCTTAAGCTCCTTCACTCGATCCGGCCGCGCATAGACCGCCTGGCACAGTAACCGCGTCACCTCGGTGGCAGTCGGATCCACCTCCGCGGGACGAGGTGTGTCGGCCGTCCGGGCAGCCCGCTGGACGGGCACACCGGGCCACCCGTCCGTGCATGCCTCCTCCTGCTTCTTCTCCCCAGCTTTGGTGCCCCAGGCGATTCCCATGCCGCTTCCCCGTTCGCTCGTACGGCGGGCATCTTCACGACGAACGGCGGAAGCCGCCAGACCACAAAGGCGACATTGCGTGTAACAGGTCGCTAGACAGATGGATTGGCCGAAACCTGATCAGGCAAGCTGGACGAAGCCATTCCGCAGAGGCACATGACAGCGACCCAGGCCATCAAACCGTCGACAGCTCACCGCAGGAATCACCACCAACCTCATGATCTCCACGGCGGCAATCACCCGCAGCGCGTCCTCGCCACATCCCCGGACCCGATAGCCACCACGTCGGCCACCTATCCGCCTCGCTGAGCACCCCGTCCAACGGGGAGCCAACCTACTCCCCGAGCCTCCGCCAGACCACGCCTCACCGAACCTCGATGCCAGCCCAGCGGGGTGCACTCGCTGGGCTGGCAGGCCCAAGGTCCTCCGATCAGATCGACAAACGTCGCGTTCGGTTGACCTCTGCCAGGTGCAACAACGGCTTGAGGGGAGGTCAGCTCGTACAGCTGCCGGCCGTGCCCCAGCGAAGGAACTCCGTACCTCCAGCACCGTCAAGCACCGCCACGGCGTACTGCGCGTAGCCCCATCCCTGCCCCGCGCGAGATTCCGCGAGAACAGTCTGGCAGGCCACGCCGGCGGCGGCCTCTGCCCATTCCTCTCGCGTGCTCTGGTCCCACTCGGGCTTCGTGGCCCACACGTACATCACGCCTTCGTGCGGAGCGAAGCCGATGCTGGTGTTCTCGTCGCTGATATAGCGGGGGTCTTCGAACAGACGGGAGTTGGCGTTCCAGTCGGCAAAGAGCTGGTGGACCGCCTCGGTTGCCACCCTGATTTCGCGTTTGTCGACGCTGGGGATCTGGGCCGCGGCCAGTCCTCCTTCAGTGGGGTACCAGCTCGGGGCCTGCCCGGGGTCGGCGGCGGTGCGGTCGATGGTCTGCGTGATGCAGCCGGTGTTGACGCGGAAGTCGTCCTCCCACACGATCGCCGGCGCCGTGGACGTGGTGTTGTCGACCAGGACGTACTCGTCGTACGGAAGGGACTTGTAGATGCCCGCCATCATGCGCAAGGTGAGGCAGGCGTTCTTGGCCACTCCCTGCACGACGCGTGACTCCACGGCCGGACCGCTGATGGCTATGTAGAGCTCTCTCCGGGCCGGGGCGTAGCCCACGTCGTACTGACCGCTGTAGTTGTAGTCCTCGCCCATGCCGTAGCTGAGGTCGTGCCCGAGTGCGGCCTCGGTCTCGATCTCCGCTTCTCCCTTGGCACGACGAGCTGCACGCCACGTGGCGATCGTGGCCTCGTCCACGTTCGCAGGAGTAGGGGATGACGCGGCGTCCACCACAGCCTGGGAGCTTGCTGCGGGTGAAGCGGAAGCCGGCATGGTGGCGGTCTTGCTGGGGGATGCGCTGGCAGGAGGACGGGAACTCGTCGAAGCCGTCTCCGTTTTGTCGGGCTGCAGGGCCAGCGCTCCACCCGCCAGGCCGCCTATGACAGTGCCCACCACCGCCGCGATGCCGACGAGTCGTCTGCTGGAGCGGGCAGGACGTCTCCAGTTCGGGTCGTCCAGAGTGGGGACGGCCCACTGGGCAGCGACGAGACCGCCCACCAGTGTCGGCTCCGCACCCGTCGGCGCGACCTGTGTGGCCTGTGCTGCGAGGAGGACGGCACATGTCTCGGCAGCGTCCCACGCGGTGACTCGATCCCCCGGCTCCTTGGCGAGAGCGCTGCGCACGATGGCGTGGAGTTCGCCAGGAAGGCCACGCAGATCAGGATCCTCGGACATGACCCGGTAGGCGACCGCGTCGGGGGCTCCCCCGCCGAAGGGCGCGCGACCGGTGGCGGCGAAGGCTATGAGAGCGCCCCAGACGAACATGTCGCCCTCGGGACCCGCCGTACCGGTGCGGTAGTGCTCGGGGCTGATCCATCCTGGGGTTCCGGTCAGAATGCCGGTGAGTGTCACGGATGTGCCGTCGGCGGCATGAGCGATGCCGAAGTCCAGGACTCGGGGACCGACCGGGGTCAGGATGACGTTCTGCGGCTTGACGTCCCTGTGGACGACACCCGCGGCGTGAATGGCCGCGAGAGCCTGGGCTGTGCCCGTAGCAAAGGCGTAGAGGGTTCCACCGGCCAGCGGCCCGTGCGCGGCGATGTACCGATCGAGGGTGAGCCCTGGGGCATAGGCAGTGGCCAGCCACGGTGACGGTGCTTCGGCGTCAGCCGCGATCAGGGGTACGAGGCAGGGGCCCTGGATACGGGCGGAGAGCTGGACTTCTCGGCGGAAGCGCGCCCGGAACTCCGCGTCGTCCGCCTGGGCAGGGTGGACGACCTTGACCGCGACCCGCAGACCGGCGGCGTCGAGGCCGGCGAACACCGTGCCCATGCCCCCTGAGCCGAGGCGCCCGATAATCCGGTAGGGGCCGACGCGCTTGGGGTCACCGGGGTGGGCAGCCAGCACCCGCCCACCAGAACGAGCACTGCTCACCGGGCTTCCGATCTCCATCAGACGTGCAGCAGGCCAAAGGCCGGACGCATGCCGGTACCTGAGAGCTGGATATTAGCCGCGCACCGAGGCGATAGGCACTGCCTTCTCAGGCAATGGTCGGCAACGCTTCCTCATCGAGCGCACAAGAGCGAAACGGAGCCGACGAGCCTCGCTCGCCGTGCTCCGTCGCCTTCGCCGCAGCGCGTCTGTTCATCGGTGCGCGCCGCGGCCTGGCCCTCCCCGACAATCGACTGACGCCCCATCAGAACGAGCGTCAAATGAGCGTCACGAGCGTCATTTCAGCGTCAAGATATCGCCCGTAACACCCACACCGCACATACCGCGCACCCGCAAAACCCCAGGTCAGGCGCCCTACTTCACCGGCTCCAGGATCGCCACGCACTCCACGTGGTGCGTCATCGGAAACAGGTCGAACGCCCGCAGCGTCCGTACCCGGTAGCCGCCCTGGCGGAAGTACGCGAGGTCGCGGGCCAGGGCGGCCGGGTCGCAGGCGACGTAGGCGATGCGGCGGGCGCCGAGGGCGGCGAGGTGGTGGACGGTCTGCTTGCCGGCGCCGGCGCGCGGGGGGTCGAGGACGATGAGGTCGACGTCGGTGATGCCCGTGCGCGGGAGGACCGATTCGACCTTGCCCTGCTCGATGCGGACGCGCGGGAAGTCGGCCAGGTTGTGGCGGGCGTCCTCCACCGCGCGCTTGCCGGATTCGATGCCCAGGACGGCGCCCTGGTCGCCGAGGCGGTCGGCGAGGGCCCCGGCGAAGAGGCCGACGCCGCAGTAGAGGTCGAGGGCGGTCTCGCCCTTGCGCGGGAGGAGGCCCTGCATCACGGCGCGGACCAGGGTGTCGGCCGCCTTCGGGTGGACCTGCCAGAAGCCGCCGTTGCCCACGCGGTAGGTGCGGTCGTCGGCGCGCTCGCGGACGAAGGGGCGGCCGTGGACGCGGTGGAGGGAGCCGTCGCGCTCGTGGACCCGGAGGATCGACACCGGCTTGTCGAGCTCGACGATGGGCAGCTGGGCGCCCGGGCGCGGGGTCAGGACGACCTGGCGGTCCTGGGAGCCCGTCGCCGCGATGGCCTCGATCGACGCCATGCCCTCCCAGGAGCGGGCCTCGATGCCGAGTTCCGAGACGCCCTGCGCCGCGATCATGCAGTGGTCGATGACCTGGACGTCGTGCGAGCGGTGCTTGCGCAGCCCGGCCCGGCCCTCGGCGTCGACCGCGTACTGCACGCGGGTGCGCCACTGGGGGACCTCGCCCGCGGGAAGCTTGTCGCCCTCGGCCGGCACGACGGTGCCGTCCCAGCCGGCCTCCTCGGGCGTGAGGCCCGCGAGCCGCTTCAGCTGCTCGGCGATGACCTCGGCCTTCAGGCGGCGCTGGGCGCCGGGCTTGGCGTGCTGCCAGTCGCAGCCGCCGCACTTGCCGGGGCCGGCGAAGGGGCACGGCGCCTCGATCCGGTCCTTGGAGGCCTGCAGGATCTCGACGGCGTCGGCGCGCAGGAACCGCGAGGTCTCCTCGCCCTCGGTGACCCGGGCCCGGACCCGCTCGCCCGGCAGGGCGTGGCGGACGAAGAGGACGCGGCCCTCCTCGGTGCGGGCGATGCAGTGACCGCCGTGGGCGACCGGGCCGACCTCGACCTCGTACTCCTCCCCGACCAGGGACGAAACAGGGGTGTTCTGCATGATCGGGGGCTCCAGAGGAAAGAAGAGGCGGGCTGCCGTTCCGACAGCAGCCCACCAGTCTAGTCGTCTTTGGCGGCGACTCCCCCAGCCACAGTCTCAGCCGTGCCCTCAGCCGTTCTTTCCGGCGGCTTCCTTCTGGCCCTTCTCGACGGGGCCGCGGCGCACCGAGCCCGGCGCGTTCCACTCCTGGCGCTTCCTGGCCCGCTTCTTCGCGGCCTCGGAGGACCGGAGCTGGTACGGCACGGAGGTCACCATCACGCCCGGCGTGAACAGCAGCCGGCCCTTGAGGCGCAGGGCGCTCTGGTTGTGCAGCAGGTGCTCGTACCAGTGGCCGACCACGTACTCGGGGATGTAGACCGAGACGGCGTCGCGCGGGCTCTCCTTGCGGAGGTTCTTCACGTACTCGATGACCGGCCGGGTGACCTCGCGGTACGGCGAGTCGAGGATCTTCAGCGGCACGTTGATGCCCCGCCGCTCCCACTCCGCCTTGAGCGCCTTCGTCTCGGACGGGTCGACGTTGACGGTGAGCGCCTCCAGCTCGTGGGCGTGCAGCAGCTTGGCGTAGGCGAGGGCGCGCAGGGTCGGCTTGTGGAGCTTGGAGACCAGGACGACGGAGCGGACCCGGGACGGGCGGACGTACTCGTCGGGCCGCTCCTCGGCCGCGGCGATCTCTGCGGCCACCGAGTCGTAGTGCTTACGGATCGCGGTCATCGTCACGTAGAAGATCACCATGCCCAGCAGCGCGACCCAGGCGCCGTGGGTGAACTTGGTGGCGAGGACGACGACCAGGACGAGGCCGGTGAAGAAGCCTCCGAAGGTGTTGATCGCGCGGGAGCGGATCATGTGGCGGCGCTTGGCCGGGTCCCGCTCGGTCTTGAGGTGCCGGTTCCAGTGCCGGACCATGCCGATCTGGCTGAGCGTGAAGGAGACGAAGACGCCGACGATGTAGAGCTGGATCAGCCGGGTCGAGTCGGCGTCGTAGAGCCAGACCAGCAGGGCGGCCGCGCCGGCGAGGAGCACGATGCCGTTGGAGAAGGCGAGGCGGTCGCCGCGGGTGTGCAGCTGGCGGGGCAGGTAGCGGTCCTGGGCGAGGATCGAGCCGAGGAGCGGGAAGCCGTTGTACGCCGTGTTGGCGGCCAGGAAGAGAACGAGCGCGGTGGCGGCGGCCAGCAGCACGAAGAAGAAGGTGTGCTCGCCGAAGACGGCGGCGGCGACCTGCGAGATGACCGGGTCCTGGACGTAGCCCTCGCCGACCGGCTTGCCGTCGAGCAGCAGGTCGTGGGCCGGCTTCTCGGCCATCCGGACGTCGGTGGCCATGGCCAGGAAGATGATCCCGCAGAACATGGTGACGGCGAGGCCGCCCATGAGCGCGAGGGTGGTGGCGGCGTTCTTCGACTTGGGCTTGCGGAAGGCGGGCACGCCGTTGGAGATGGCCTCGACTCCGGTGAGCGCGGCACAGCCGGAGGAGAAGGCGCGCAGCAGCAGGAAGAGCAGCGCGAAGCCGGCCAGGCCCTGGTGTTCGGGCTTGATCTCGAAGTCGGCGGTGGGGGCGCGCATGGTCTCGTCGAGGACGATGCCGCGCCAGGCACCCCAGAGGATCATGGCGAAGACGCCGAAGACGAAGACGTACGTGGGGATGGCGAAGAGGCCGCCGGACTCCTTCACCCCGCGCAGGTTCATGAGGGTCAGCAGCACGATCACCGCGATGGCCGAGAGCACCTTGTGCTCGACGACGAACGGCACGGCGGAGCCGAGGTTCTCGATGCCGGAGGAGATGGAGACGGCGACGGTGAGGACGTAGTCGACGAGCAGGGCGCTGGCGACGGTGAGTCCGGCCTTGGGGCCGAGGTTGGTGGTGGCGACCTCGTAGTCGCCGCCGCCGCTCGGGTAGGCGTGGACGTTCTGCCGGTACGACGCGACGACGGTGAACATCAGGACCACGACGGCCAGCGCGATCCACGGGCTGAAGTGGTAGGCCGACAAGCCCGCGACGGAGAGGACGAGGAGGACCTCGCCCGGCGCGTACGCCACCGAGGACAGCGGGTCGGAGGCGAAGACGGGTAGGGCGATCCGCTTCGGCAGGAGGGTCTCGCCCAGCTTGTCGCTGCGCAGGGCCCGCCCGATCAGGATCCGTTTGGGCACGTCGGTCAGTTTGGACACAACAGAGGATCGTAAGCGGTCGAAAAGAGCCACGCCGACCGGCACCCCCGATCCGCACGGAATCTCCGTGGGTTGCCGCCTCGGATGCGGTCCCGATCACCGTTGACGCATAAGCTCGGACCGGGCAGCGCGGTGATGCGCTGTCCGCCGCGGCCCGGGCGAGTCGGGCGAGGAAAGTTGTGAGCAGGGTGTTTTCGCAGGTCAGCAAGACGATCAGGAGTGCGGGGTAAGGGGACGTGCACATCGTCATCATGGGCTGCGGGCGAGTGGGAGCCGCTCTCGCGCAGACCCTGGAACAGCAGGGGCACACGGTCGCGGTCGTGGACCAGGACCCGACGGCTTTCCGCCGTCTGGGCTCGGGTTTCGGCGGGCGCCGGGTCACGGGCGTGGGCTTCGACCAGGACACGCTGCGTGAGGCGGGCATCGAGGAGGCCGGCGCGTTCGCCGCGGTGAGCAGCGGCGACAACTCCAACATCATCGCGGCGCGGGTCGCGCGCGAGATGTTCGGCATCGAGAACGTCGCCGCCCGTATCTACGACCCCCGGCGCGCCGAGGTCTACCAGCGCCTGGGCATTCCGACGGTCGCGACGGTCCGTTGGACCGCCGACCAGATGCTGCGGCGGCTGCTGCCGTCGGGCGCGGAGCCGCTGTGGCGTGACCCGAGCGGCGGAGTGCAGCTCGCCGAGGTGCACACCGCACCCGCCTGGATCGGTCACAAGATCAGCCGGCTCCAGGAGGAGACCGGGGTGCGCGTGGCGTTTCTCACCCGGCTGGGCGAAGCGATTCTGCCGACCTCTCAGACGGTGCTTCAGGAGGGCGATCTGGTCCACGTGATGATGCGGACGGACGAGATCGCCAAGGTCGAGGCGGCCTTCGCCGAGGGTCCCGAGGAGGGCGGTCACTGATGCGTGTCGCAATTGCCGGCGCCGGTGCGGTGGGGCGTTCCATCGCGGGCGAACTCCTGGAGAACGGGCACGAGGTCCTCCTCGTGGACAAGGCCCCGACCGCCATCTCGGTGGAGCGGGTGCCGCAGGCGGAGTGGCTGCTCGCCGACGCCTGTGAGATCACGTCGCTGGACGAGGCGGCGTTGCAGCGCTGCAACGTGGTCATCGCGGCGACCGGCGACGACAAGGTGAACCTGGTCGTGTCGCTGCTCGCCAAGACCGAGTACGGCGTGCCGCGCGTGGTCGCCCGGGTCAACAACCCGAAGAACGAGTGGCTGTTCAACGAGGCGTGGGGAGTGGACGTCGCCGTGTCGACGCCGCGCCTGATGTCGGCCCTGGTGGAGGAGGCGGTGAGCGTCGGCGACCTGGTCCGGCTGCTGCGCTTCAGCCACGGCGACGCCAACCTGGTGGAGCTGACGCTTCCGCCGGAGTCGGCGATCGCGGGCACGCAGGTGGGCGATGTCGCCTGGCCTCAGGACACCACCCTGGTCACCATCATCCGCGGCTCGCGGGTGCTGACCCCGGGCCCGGAGGAGACCCTGGAGGCGGGCGACGAGCTGCTGTTCGTCGCCACCCAGGCGCGCGAGGAGCAGCTGGAGGACCTGCTGTCGGTCCGCCGGGAGAGCACCGAGTCCTGACCCGTACGGCACGGGGCTCGGACCGGGGCCGCGCTCGGATCCGTACGGTACGGGGCTCGGCCGGGCCCGACGGGACGGTACGACGAAGGGGCCCGGGACCTGTCACAGGTCCCGGGCCCCTTCGCGCGTCGGCGGGCGGCGGCCCTTCGCGCGTACGCGGTCCTACGGCTCCGAGCGGCCTTGGCCCTGGGCCTGAGCCTGGGCCTTGGCCTCCGCCTTGCGGGCCTTCTCGGCCTGCTCCTCGGCCTCCATCTCGGCGAAGACGTCGATCGGCGGCGGCGCCTTGGCGAGGAACACCCAGGTCAGATACACCGCGAGCAGGAACGGCGGGATCTTCAGGGCGACCAGGACCCAGCCGAGCTGGGTGGTGTCGGCCCACCAGTACAGCGGGAAGAGGATCGCGCACTTGGTCAGCAGGATCAGGCCCCAGGCATAGCTGGCCTTCGCGTACGCCTTCTTGCGGCCGGGGTTGCGGGTGCGCCAGGAGAGGTTCTCCTTGAAGACCGGACCGAGGATCAGGCCGATCAGGGGCACGCCGGCGAGGGTGGTCACGATGTAGGCGAGGCCGAGACCGAGCGTGTAGAGCATGCCCGGCAGGTAGAAGTCCTTGGCGTTGCCGGTCATCATCGCGAAGACGACACCGAAGGCGACGCCGAAGACGCCGCTGAAGGCGTGCTTGACGGTGTCGCGGCGGACCAGCCGGACGGCCACGAGGACGAGCGAGACCCCGAGGGCGGCGACGGCCGAGACGTGCAGGTTCTTGTTGATCGTGTAGATCGTGACGAAGAGCAGGCCCGGCAGGACCGTCTCCACCATGCCGCGCACTCCGCCGAACGCCTCGAAGAGCGCGGCCTCGGTCACCGCCTTGTCGGTGACGGGGCCGGTCTCGGCACCCTGGTCGGTGGTCGGCTTGTCGACTGACGTCACCGGCTACTCCTGTCCGAGCGGTCGGAGCTCGTATTTGGGGTTGAAGAGGACCCGCCGGCCGTGGCTCATCGAGATGCGGCCGGAGGCGATCAGCTTGCGGCCCGGCTCGATGCCCACGATGGACCGGCGGCCCAGCCAGACGACGTCCAGCGGTGCCGTGCCGTCGAACAGCTCGGCCTCCAGCGCGGGCACGCCCGCCCGGGGACGCAGGGTGACCGTGCGCAACGTACCAGTCACCTTGACTATCTGGCGGTCGGCACAGTCGGAGATGCGGGTGCACCCCGATGCCGCGGAGTCCTCCCGGAGCTCCACCGACTCCAGTTCCTCCTGCGAGGTGGAAAGGCGGTCGAGCATACGGCGGAAGCGCCCGGCCGGCTTCTCTGTACGCGGTGCAGCACTCATACAGAAAGCGTACCGGCCACCGTCGTGACCGGAACCGGCACCGAACTCAGTGTTCGAAGCGGTAGCCCATGCCCGGTTCGGTGACGAAGTGACGCGGGTGCGAGGGGTCCTGCTCCAGCTTGCGCCGCAACTGCGCCATGTAGACGCGGAGGTAGTTGGTCTCGGTGCCGTACGAGGGTCCCCAGACCTCCTGGAGCAGCTGCTTCTGGCTCACCAGGCGGCCGCTGTTGCGGACCAGGACCTCCAGGAGGTGCCACTCGGTGGGGGTGAGCCGGACGTCCTTGCCGGCCCGGTGCACCTTCTTGGCGGCCAGGTCGACCGTGAAGCCCTCGGTCTCGACGACCACGACGCCGTCCTCGGCGCCGCCGACCGGCTCGGCCCGGCGGACCGCGGCGCGCAGGCGGGCCATGAGCTCGTCCATGCCGAAGGGTTTGGTGACGTAGTCGTCGGCGCCGGCGTCGAGGGCCTCGACCTTCTCGTCGGAGGTCTGCCGGGCGGAGAGCACGAGGATCGGCACCCGGGTCCAGCCGCGCAGGCCCCTGATCACCTCGACGCCGTCCATGTCGGGCAGGCCGAGGTCGAGGACGACGACGTCGGGATGGCGCTCGGCGGCGAGCCGGAGGGCCGTGGCGCCGTCGGGCGCCGCGTCGACCTCGTACTTCCGTGCCTTGAGGTTGATCACCAGGGCACGGACGATCTGCGGCTCGTCGTCGACCACGAGGACCCGGGTCATGGAGGGGGACCTTCCTTTTTCGTCGGTGTTACGGAGATGGTGCGGCGGTCGCGGGGTGCGGGACTCACGGGGCGGTGCCGGAGCGGGCCTGGGACGGGCCGTGAACGGAGGCCGGGGTCGGCCGCGGGTCAGGTGAAGGTGGGCACCGACCTCGTGGCGTCGGGGCCGTCCGGCGGCCGCGCGACGCCGTGGGCGGCGGTGGGGAGGGTCAGCACCATGGTGAGTCCGCCGCCGGGGGTGTCCTCGGCGGCGAGGGTGCCGCCCATGGCCTCGACGAAGCCGCGGGCGACGGCGAGGCCGAGGCCGACGCCCGAGCCGCGCGGCGCGTCGCCGAAGCGCTGGAACGGCTCGAAGATGCCGTCCTTGCTGTCGTCCGGCACGCCGGGGCCGCGGTCGGTCACGCGCAGTTCGAGGCGGCTGCCGAGGACGCTGGCGCCGACGGCGACGGGGAGGCCGTCCGGGCTGTACTTCACGGCGTTCTCGACGATGTTGGCGACCGCCCGCTCCAGGAGGCCGCGGTCGACGGCGACCATGGGCAGGGTCTCGGGGATGTCGAGTTCGACGCTGCCGTCGGGGACGCCTCCGAGGGCCATCGGCACGACCTCGTCGAGGTCGGTGGGCCGGATGAGCGGGGTGACGGTGCCGGTCTGGAGCCGGGACATGTCGAGAAGGTTCCCGACGAGGTGGTCGAGCCGGTCGGCGCCCTCCTCGATGCCCTCGAGGAGCAGCGCCCGGTCCTCCTCGGACCATTCGACGTCGTCGGAGCGCAGCGAGGAGACGGATGCCTTGATGCCGGCCAGCGGGGTGCGCAGGTCGTGGCTGACGGCGGCGAGCAGCGAGGTGCGGATCTTGTTGCCCTCGGCGAGCTTGCGGGCCTCCTCGGCCTGGTCGACGAGCCGCTGGCGGTCGAGGGCGACGGCGGCCTGGGCCGCGAAGGCGCCGAGCACCCGGCGGTCCTCGGCGGGCAGCACCCGGCCGCTCAGGGTGAGCGCGAGGTGGTCGCCCACGGGCATGTCGACGTCGGCGTCCTCGGGCCGGGCCACGGGCCGGGCACCGACGCTCGCCGCGCAGGTCCAGGGTTCGACGTCGCCGGCCCGCTCCAGGAGGGCGACGGACTCCATGGAGAAGGTCTCCCGGACCCGTTCGAGCAGGGCTTCCAGGCTGGACTCGCCGCGCAGGACGCTGCCGGCGAGATGGGACAGGAGCTCGGACTCGGCGCGCAGCCGGGCGGCCTGGTGGGTGCGGCGGGCGGCCAGGTCGACGACGGAGGCCACGGACACGCCGACGCCGAAGAAGACGGCGATGGCCACGATGTTCTTGGGGTCGGCGATGGTCAGCCGGTGCAGCGGCGGGGTGAAGAACCAGTTCAGGAGGAGGGAGCCGAAGGCCGCCGACGCCAGGGCCGGGAGCAGTCCGCCCAGGAGGGCGGCGGCGACGGTCAGGGCGAGGAAGAGCAGCATGTCGTTGGCGAGGCCGAGGTCCGCGTCGACATGGGTGAAGAGCAGGCTGAGGAGCACGGGCCCGGCGACGCCGACGGCCCAGCCCCAGAGGATGCGGGCGCGGCCGAGCCGGGCGCCGCGGGCGACGGGCAGGCCGCGGCCCTTGGCGGCCTCCTCGTGGGTGACGATGTGGACGTCGAGGTCTGGTCCGGAGTCGCGGGCGACGGTCTGGCCCACGCCGGGGCCGAGGACGTACTGCCAGGAGCGGCGGCGGCTGGAGCCGAGGACGATCTGGGTGGCGTTGACGCCCCGGGCGAACTCGAGGAGGGCCGAGGGCACGTCGTCCCCGATGACGTGGTGAAAGGTTCCACCGAGGTCCTCGACCAGGGTGCGCTGGTCGGCGAGTTCCTTCGGGGAGGCGGCGGTCAGACCGTCGCTGCGGGAGACGTAGACGGCGAGGACCTCGCCGCCGGCGCCCTTCTCGGCGAGGCGGGCGGCGCGCCGGATCAGGGTGCGGCCCTCGGGACCGCCGGTGAGTCCGACGACGATCCGCTCCCGCGCCTGCCAGGTGGAGCGGATGTTGTGCTCGCCGCGGTACTGCCGGAGGTACGCGTCGACCCGGTCGGCGGTCCACAGCAGCGCCAGCTCCCGCAGCGCCGTCAGGTTCCCGGGCCGGAAGTAGTTGGAGAGGGCCGCGTCGACCTTGTCGGGCTGGTAGACGTTGCCGTGGGCCATGCGCCGCCGCAGGGCCTGTGGCGACATGTCGACCAGCTCGATCTGGTCGGCCCGGCGGACGACCTCGTCGGGGACGGTCTCCCGCTGCCGTACGCCCGTGATCGACTCGACCACGTCACCGAGGGACTCCAGGTGCTGGATGTTGACGGTCGATATGACGTCGATGCCGGCGGCGAGCAGCTCCTCGACGTCCTGCCAGCGCTTGGCGTTGCGCGAGCCGGGGACGTTGGTGTGGGCGAGCTCGTCGACGAGGGCGACGGCGGGCCGGCGGGCCAGGACGGCGTCGATGTCCATCTCGGGGAAGGTGGTGCCCCGGTAGTCGATCCGGCGCCGGGGTATCTGCTCCAGGCCGTGCAGCATCACCTCGGTACGCGGCCGGCCGTGGTGCTCCACGAACGCGACCACGCAGTCCGTACCGCGCTCGACCCGCCGATGTCCCTCGGACAGCATGGCGTACGTCTTGCCGACGCCCGGCGCCGCGCCGAGGTAGATCCGAAGTGTGCCGCGTCCCATGGCTCGACCTTACGTCCAGCGAAACGGACATTCCGCACGGGTGTGGGCGGCCCTGAGCCGTCTTGACGTGATCCTGATGTCCTCCGTCCGAAGAAGCGGTCAGTGCTCGATGATCTCGCCGTCGCGCAGCTCGAGCACGCGGTCCGCGAGGCCGAGGAGCTGGTGGTCGTGGGTGGCGACCAGGGCCGTGCAGCCCTCGCTGCGGACCACGGCCCGCAGCAGCTCCATGACCGCGAGGCCGGTCTCGGCGTCGAGCTGGCCGGTGGGCTCGTCGGCGATCAGCAGCGCGGGCCGGTTGGCGAGGGCGCGTGCGATGGCGACGCGCTGCTGCTGACCGCCGGAGAGCTCTCCGGGGCGCTGGGCGGCGTGGTCGGCGAGCCCGACCAGGGCGAGCAGCAGGGCGACCCGCTCCTCGCGCTCCTTGGGGTCGGCCTTGCGCAGCCGCATCGGCACGCCCACGTTCTCGGCGGCGGTGAGGATCGGTATGAGTCCGAAGGACTGGAAGATGAAGCCGATCCGGTCGCGTCGCAGCTCCAGCAGACCGTCCTCGCCCAGCTCGACGAGGTCGGTGCCGTCGATGACGATGCCGCCGCGGTCGGCGGTGTCGAGGCCGCCCACGAGGTTGAGCAGGGTGGTCTTGCCGGAGCCGGAGCGGCCCTTGAGGGCGACCAGTTCGCCGCGCGGGATGTCGAAGGAGACCCCCCGCAGGGCGTGGACGGCGGCGGCCCCCGTTCCGTACGAGCGGTGGAGGTCCTCGACCCGGACCATCGGCGCGCCGGCCGGGTCCTCGACGACGGCCGTGCCGGTCCGTGCGCTGCTCTCACTCACCGCGTACCCCCCTGGTTCGAACGTGTGCGCCGTCAGTATGGGCCGACGGCCGCGGCGGGTGCCAGGGCTGTGGAAAACCGCCTGTGGAAAACCGGCGGGGCGGTGCGACGGGGGCAGGTGTGGCGGAAGGGGAGCGGAGGGGGAAATGCCCGTCGGGCCGCTCCCGGGAGGGAGCGGCCCGACGGACCTCGATGAGGAGGGTCTGCCCCTCGACAGGGCGGTCTAGCGGATCTCGGAGATCTCCGGTCCGCGCTGCAGCTGGCCCATGCCGCCGGAGAAGCGGGAGCCGGCCTGCTCCTCCTGCTGCACGCCGTCCGGCACCATCTGGGCGTCGTTGGGCAGCTTGAGGACGATCGGGTCGCGCGGGGCCATCGGGCCCTCGCCGCGGACGACCACGGTGTCCCGGACGATCTGCTCCAGCAGACCGGCGGCCTCGGGCTGCACCGCGCCCTGGCCGGAGATCACACCGCGCAGGAACCAGCGCGGGCCGTCGACGCCGACGAAGCGCACCAGCTGGACGCCCCGGTTGCCGTCCGGCAGCTGCACGGGCACCTGCGCCCGCAGCTCCCAGCCCAGCGGTCCCTCGACCTCGTCGATGACGCCGCCCTGCTGGGTGATGCCGGTGGCGATCTCCTCGCGGACCTCGCCCCAGATGCCCTCGTTCTTCGGCGCGGCGAACGCCTGGAGCTGTACGGCGCTGTCGCGCAGCACGACGGTGGCCGCGACGATCGCGTCGCCCGCCACCTCCACGCGCAGCTCCATGCCCTCGACGCCGGGCACGAAGAGGCCGCCGAGGTCCACTCGGCCCTCCTCGGGCTTGCCGACCTCGGAGATGTCCCAGGGACCGTCGGGCCGGGGCGCCGGCGGAAGGTTCACCCGGCGCGACCCCCCGGCCGTCTCGGCCGCGTCATCGGAGTCCACCGCCTCGACGACCTGCTCGGCATCGACCGCTGCGTCGGCAGCGGCACCGCTCTTCTTGCGACGTCCGAACACGTCACTGTCCTTCCCGGTCGGATACGACCGAAGCGTATCGATTCCCACCCGTAGTGCCGTCCACGGCGGCATGACCGCCGGTGGACCCGAAGCCCCCCTCGGCCCGCGCGGAGCCGGGAAGCTCCGCCACCTCGTGGAAGCGCACCTTCTCGACCTGCTGGACGACCAGCTGGGCGATCCGGTCGAACCGTTCGAACCGCACGCTCTCGCGCGGGTCGAGATTGACCACGATCACCTTGATCTCTCCACGGTACCCGGCATCGACCGTCCCCGGGGCATTCACGAGCGCGACGCCGCAGCGGGCCGCGAGTCCGGAGCGCGGGTGCACGAAGGCGGCGTAGCCGTCGGGCAGGGCGATGGAGACGCCGGTGGGCAGCACGGCCCGCTCCCCCGGGGCGAGCTCGGCGGCCTCGGTGGTCACCAGATCGGCGCCGGCGTCGCCGGGGTGGCCGTAGGCCGGGATCGGGACCTCGGGGTCCAGGCGCCGGATGAGTACGTCGACGGGATTGCGCATCAGGGGTTCACCTCGAAGGCGCGGGCGCGCCTGACCTGGTCGGGGTCGGACATGGCGGCCTGGATCTCCTCCGGGCGGCCGTTGTCGATGAAGTGGTCGACCTTCACCTCGATGAAGAGGGCGTCGGCGCGGACGGCGACGGGGCCCTCGGGCCCGCCGATCCGGCCGACGGCGGTCGAGAAGATCTTGCGGCCGCGTACGGCGGTGACCTCGGCCTCCAGGTGGAGCACGGTGCCGACCGGGACCGGCCGCACGAAGTCGGTCTCCAGACGTCCGGTCACGGCGATGACCCGCAGCAGCCAGTTCAGGGAGCCGAGGGTCTCGTCGAGCGCGGTGGCAAGGACGCCTCCGTGCGCGAGGCCCGGGGCGCCCTGGTGGTCGGGGGTCACGGTGAACTCGGCGGTGACGGTCACGCCCTCGCCCGCCCGCGCCTCCAGGTGCAGCCCGTGGGGCTGCCCGCCGCCGCACCCGAAGCAGTACTCGTAGTGCGCGCCGAGCAGCTCGCCGGGGGCGGGCGCGTCGGGGTGGCGTACCGGCGGTATGGCGTCGGGCGGCGGTGTGAGAGCGGCAGATGTTCCAGTCACAGGCGCAGACCTTACCCGCGCGGGTGGGCGCGGGTCGCGCCGTGCCAAGCTTGGACGCATGCAGCAGCCTTCCGTGCCCCCGACCGCGCCGAGCTTCGACGAACGCCTGACCGCACCCCGCTCCTGGTGGGTGATCGTGGTGCTCCTGGGTCTGTCCGGCGGCCTGATCACGTTCCCGCTCGGCACGGTGCCGACGTTCGTCGGTCTGATCGCGGCGGCGGCGCTCGCCGCGGTGGCGGTCTCCTCGTACGGGTCCGTCCGGATCCGGGTGGTGGCGGGCTCGCTGGTCGCGTCGGACGCACGGATTCCGGTCTCGGCGCTCGGTGCGCCCGAGGCACTGGACGCGGAGGAGGCGCGCGCCTGGCGCACGCACAAGGCCGATCCGCGCGCCTTCATGGTGATGCGCAGCTATGTGCCGACGGCGGTACGGGTCGAGGTGACGGACCCGGCGGACCCGACCCCGTACGTCTATCTGTCCACGCGGGATCCGGAGGGGCTCGTGGCGGCCCTGGAGGCGGCCCGGAGCGAGGCCCGCGCGGGCTAGAACGCGCGGGCCGGAGCGGCACGGTCCGGAGCGGCGGCGGCGCTGTCGAGCAGCGACGTGGCCCCGAGCGGCGCCGCCTAGAAGTCGATCTCCTTGGGGTTCTCCGGCTGCTCCAGCGGGGGCTGGGCGGGCAGGGCGTCCCAGGGGATCTGGCGGCCCCGCAGGTCCTTGCGGACGTGCGCGGCGAGCTTCTTGGTGTCGCGCCGGTTCATGACGGCGCCGACGGCCGCGCCCACCATGAACGGGGTGAGGTTCGGCAGGTTGCGCACCATGCGCTTCATGATCTGCTGGCGCAGTTCGCGCTTGAGCTGTCCGCCGAGGGCCGCGTTGACGGTGGTGGGTTTGGTGGGGTCGATGCCGCGCTCCTCCGCCCAGGAGGTCAGGTAGGCGGTCGAGCGCTGGGTGAGGGTGCCGGGCGGCCGCAGGCCGTAGACCTCGTGCAGCTCGGCGATGAGCTTCAGCTCGATGGCGGCGACGCCGGTGATCTCCGCGGCCAGCTCGGCGGGCATCGCGGGCGGTACGGGCAGCATGGCGGCGGCTCCGATGCCCGCGCCGACGGTGGCGCTGGCGTTGGCCGCGCCGTTGATCAGCTTGTCGGCGAGCTGTTCGGGGCCGAGTCCGGGGAACTGCCGGCGCAGGGTGGCCAGGTCCCGTACGGGGACGCGCGGGGCGATCTCGATGACGCGGTCCGCGAGATACCCGAGGCCGGCCTTGGCGCCCTGGCCGCCGCGCCTGACTCCACGCCGTACGGCTTCGATGCGGGCGCTGTCGAGTTTGAGGCGGTCGAGCCGGGCGCGCGCGGGGTCGGCCACGCGCCGCAGGACGCCGCCCTGGGGGCGGTCGCCCTCGGGGTCGCTGTCCCGCCGGTCCTGGGTGGGCCGGTGGTCGGCCCGGTGCGCCGCTGCTTCGAGCGAGGCCGAGGGGCCTCGCTCGTCGTCACGTGCGCCGGAGATGGGCAGGGGGGCGGAGTGCTCGGCGGAGGATGCGTCCTGTGCGCCCTCTGCCGGGCCCGAGCCGCCCTTGTACGACCCCGGCTTCCCAGGGAGCCGGAGCCGCCGCTTCCGAGACGGTGTGTCGCCTGCCACGGTCACTCGATCTCAGTCGCAGTCGCGGCAGATCGGCTGACCGTTCTTCTCCCGAGCCAGCTGGCTGCGGTGGTGCACGAGGAAGCAGCTCATGCAGGTGAACTCGTCGGCCTGCTTGGGCAGGACCCGGACGGCCAGCTCCTCGTTCGACAGATCGGCGCCCGGAAGCTCGAGGCCCTCGGCGGCCTCGAACTCGTCGACGTCGACGGTCGAGGTCGACTTGTCGTTCCGGCGGGCCTTCAGTTCTTCAAGGCTGTCCGAGTCGACGTCGTCGTCGGTCTTGCGTGGGGTGTCGTAATCCGTTGCCATGTCGCTCTCCCCCTCTGGGTGGTTTGCGGTGTCTCCAGCGCACGTAACGCGTGAGAGGCCGGACTTGTGCCCGACCCGAGGCGGAGATTTTGCCTCACATCAAGGTCTGTTACTCAATCGACACCCAATCCGCCCTCTCACGAGTGAGCGGCTTTGGGTGGCGAACCGGACCGTACACGGTCCGTCGGCCGCCCCTCTCGGGCGCCACCCCGTGTACTTCCCGTCATTCGGACCCCCGGAAACCCGGACTTTTCAGGGTTTTCCGAGGGAATTCGCGATCACGGAGAGTGGAGGGACGGACACCCATTCCTGTGATCGATCACACAGGACCGTCTCAGGAATGGGAACCGGAAATTCCGCGCAAAGCGAACAAAACCGGTCGGCTCGTGCAGTGTGTCAGATCGGCAGAGTGACACGCATCACGAGGCCACCGCCCTCGCGGGGCTCCGCGATGATACGGCCCCCGTGGGCGCGCGCGACGGAGCGCGCGATCGACAGGCCGAGCCCGACCCCCTTGTCGCTGCCGGTGCGCTCCTGACGGAGGCGCCGGAATGGCTCGAAAAGGTTGTCGATCTCATACGCCGGGACCACGGGGCCGGTGTTGGAGACCTCCAGGACCGCCTGACCGTTGCCGGTCGTGCTGGTGACCTCCACCCAGCCGCCCTCCGGCACGTTGTACCGGACGGCGTTCTGCACCAGGTTCAGGGCGATCCGTTCGAGCAGGACGCCATTGCCCTGGACGACGGCCGGACCCCGCTCGCCGCGGAACTCCACGCCCTTGGCCTCGGCCTCGGCGTGCACCTGGTCCATGGCCCGCGAGGCGACCTCGGCGAGGTCGACGGGCTTGCGCTCGACGATCTCGTTGTCGCTGCGCGCCAGCAGCAGCAGGCCCTCGACCAGCTGCTCGCTGCGCTCGTTGGTGGCCAGCAGCGTCTTGCCCAGCTGCTGGAGCTCCGCCGGCGCCGCCGGGTCCGACAGCTGGACCTCCAGCAGGGTGCGGTTGATCGCGAGCGGCGTGCGCAGCTCGTGCGAGGCGTTGGCGACGAAGCGCTGCTGGGCCGTGAAGGCCCGCTCCAGGCGCTCCAGCATCTCGTCGAAGGTGTCGGCGAGCTCCTTGAGCTCGTCGTCGGGCCCGTCCAGCTCGATCCGCCGGGACAGATCGGATCCGGCCACCTGACGGGCGGTCCGGGTGATCCGGCCGAGCGGGGAGAGCACCCGGCCGGCCATCGCGTAACCGAAGGCGAAGGCGATGATGCTCAGGCCGAGCAGGGCGAACAGGGAGCGGCGCAGGAGGTCGTCCAGGGCGATGTCGCTCTGGTGGCGCAGGCACATGGTGACGGCGTTGTTGAGCTGCTCGCCGGTGGACTTCTCGGGCAGCTCGCACCAGTCGGTGGTCGGCTGGACGGTGCCGCTGACCACCTTGAAGGGCAGCTGGAAGGTGCTGTCCCGCAGGGCCTGCGCGGTGAACAGGTAGATGATCGCCAGCAGCAGGATGCCGGCGATCAGGAACATCCCGCCGTAGAGCAGGGTGAGCCGTATCCGGATGGTCGGACGCAGCAGCGGGCGGACCGGGTCCCTGGGGTCCCAGGTCGGCTTCGGAGGCGCGTGGAGGGGCGCCGGGGTCTGGGCCATCGGCGGTCAGATCCGGTAGCCGGAGCCGGGGACGGTGACGATGACCGGAGGTTCGCCGAGCTTGCGCCGCAGGGTCATCACGGTGACGCGTACGACGTTGGTGAACGGGTCGGTGTTCTCGTCCCAGGCCTTCTCCAGGAGCTGCTCGGCCGAGACGACGGCGCCCTCGCTGCGCATCAGGACCTCCAGGACCGCGAACTCCTTGGGCGCGAGCTGGACCTCCTTGCCGTCGCGGAACACCTCGCGGCGGTTCGGGTCGAGCTTGATGCCGGCGCGCTCCAGGACGGGCGGGAGCGGGACGGTGGTGCGGCGGCCGAGGGCGCGGACGCGGGCGGTGAGCTCGCTGAAGGCGAAGGGCTTGGGGAGGTAGTCGTCGGCGCCGAGCTCCAGGCCCTCGACACGGTCGCTGACGTCTCCCGAGGCGGTGAGCATCAGGACGCGGGTGGGCATGCCGAGCTCCACGATCTTGCGGCAGACGTCGTCGCCGTGGACCAGGGGGAGGTCGCGGTCCAGGACCACGACGTCGTAGTCGTTGACCCCGACGCGCTCGAGGGCGGCGGCGCCGTCGTACACGACGTCGACCGCCATGGCCTCCCGGCGCAGGCCGGTGGCCACCGCATCCGCGAGCAGCTGCTCGTCCTCGACGACGAGTACGCGCACGTCTGTAAGTCCTTTCCTGGGCCCTGGTCCTGGACGCGGACGGGCGGTTTCACGCACTGACTGTGCGTATCCATCCTGCCCCGAACGCGCGTAAACCGGCTGTAAGGCGGCGGTGCGGGGGCCGGCGGCCGCGGGAGCGGGGCGGGGCCGGTAAGGGCCGTCCCCGAGAATCGGCCTGATTCGGGGTCCAGTTGAGGTTTCTCTGAGGAAGGGGCTGGGGAGGACGACTGCACACCCCGCGATCACGCCCTGTAGGTGACACGCCACCTACCGCTCTCTGTCCCCCAGAGGTAGCGGTGTGTGATCCACCCACCCTCGGCACACCCCCGTGCCACCGACCCACGACGAGGGGGCGCACGATGGACGCTTTCACCGCAGGACTGCTGCACCGGATCAAGACCACCCAGTCCGACCTCACGCGCGCTCGTGAGACGGGCGACGACTTCCTCGCGGAGGTCGAGCAGGCCGAGCTCGACGACCTGCACCGCCTGGCCGCCGAACACGGCGTGGAGGTCGGCGCGTCCTGCGCCTGACCCCATCGACGTGAGCGAGCCCCCGGAGTCCCCGACTCCGGGGGCTCGCCCCTTGACGCGCCGACTCCGCCGTCCGGCCGGACGTCCCGTCCCGGTCAGTCGTGCCAGGCCCCCGCGTCCTCCAGGAACTCCTGGAGGACGCCGAACAGCCCCTCCGACGCCGCCAGCGTCAGCTCGCCCGAGGCGGGTTCGCCGGGGCGGCCGCCCGTCAGGGCGCCGGCCTCGCGGGCGATGAGGTCGCCCGCGGCGAGGTCCCAGGGCTGGAGGCCGCGCTCGTAGTAGGCGTCGAGGCGGCCGGCGGCGACGTCGCAGAGGTCGATGGCGGCGGAGCCGCCGCGGCGGATGTCGCGGACGCGCGGGAGGAGACCCTGGACGACGTCGGCCTGGTGGGCGCGGCGGGTCTGGACGTACGCGAAGCCGGTGGCGACCAGGGCCTGGTCGAGCGGCGGGGAGGGGCGGGTGGCCAGGCGGCGGTCGCCGAGCCACGCGCCGCCGCCGAGGACCGCGTGGAAGGTCTCGCCGCGCAGCGGGACCTCGACGACGCCGACGACGGTCTCGCCGTCCCGCTCGGCGGCGATGGAGACGGCCCAGGTCGGCAGCCCGTAGAGGTAGTTCACGGTGCCGTCCAGCGGGTCGACGATCCAGCGGATCCCGCTGGTGCCGGTGCTGGAGGCGCCCTCCTCGCCGAGGAAGCCGTCCTGCGGGCGGTGCTCGGCGAGGAAGCCGGTGATCAGCTTCTCGGCGGCGATGTCCATCTCGGTGACCACGTCGATGGCGCTGGACTTGGTCCTGGCCACGGCCAGGTCGTCGGGGCGCCCGTCGCGCAGCAGCGCTCCGGCCCGGCGCCCGGCCTCCAGGGCCAGGTCGAGGAGGTGGGGCAGCAGGGGGTCGGTCACGGGGCGGTCTCCTTACGCGTACGGACTGTCGGCGCCGGCCGCGGCCGGCCGCTCGGCCCGGGCGGGGCAGCAGCCGATCGGGCAGAGGTCGTGGGAGGGCCCGAGCGCGCCGAGGGCGCAGCGCTCGACGCGCTGTCCGCGTTCGGTCGCCGCCCGTTCCAGGACGAGCTCGCGCACGGCCGCGGCGAACCGCGGGTCGGCCCCGACGGTGGCCGAGCGCCGCACCGGGAGCCCGAGTTCGGCGGCCTTGGCGGTGGCCTCGGTGTCGAGGTCGTACAGGACCTCCATGTGGTCCGAGACGAAGCCGATCGGCACCATGACGACGGCGGGGGCGCCGGCGCCGTGGAGCTCCTCCAGGTGGTCGCAGATGTCGGGCTCCAGCCACGGGATGTGCGGGGCGCCGCTGCGGGACTGGTAGACGAGCTGCCAGGGGTGTGCGACGCCGGTCTCCTCGCGGACCGCGTCGACGATCAGCCGGGCCACGTCGAGGTGCTGCTTCACATAGGCGCCGCCCTCGCCGTGCTCGGAGACGGGGCCGGAGGAGTCGGCGGCGGAGTCGGGGATGGAGTGGGTGGTGAAGGCGAGGTGGGCCCCGGCCCGCACGGACTCGTCGAGCTCGGCGAGCGAGGCGAGCACACCCTCGACCATGGGGCGGACGAAGCCGGGGTGGTTGAAGTAGTGCCGGAGCTTGTCGACGCGGGGCAGCGGCAGCCCTTCGGCCTCCAGCTCGGCGAGGGCGTCCGCGAGGTTCTCGCGGTACTGGCGGCAGCCGGAGTAGGAGGCGTACGCGCTGGTGGCGAGGACGGCGATGTGGCGTCGGCCGTCGGTGACCATCTCGCGCAGGGTGTCGGTGAGGTACGGCGCCCAGTTCCGGTTCCCCCAGTAGACCGGCAGGTCGAGGCCGGTCTCGGCGAAGTCCGCGCGCAGGGCGTCGAGCAGGGCGCGGTTCTGGTCGTTGATGGGGCTGACGCCGCCGAAGAGGAAGTAGTGCCGGCCCACCTCCTTCAGGCGTTCCTTGGGGATGCCTCGGCCGCGGGTCACGTTCTCCAGGAACGGGACCACGTCGTCCGGGCCCTCGGGGCCGCCGAAGGAGAGCAGCAGCAGCGCGTCGTACGGGGCGGGATCGAGCTCGTCGGACATGGCACCGATCCTCCCACCCTTCCCCGGCCCGCGGCGGCGAGGCCCCCGCGGACGGCCACGGCCCCGGCCCGGCCGAAAAAAGGGCGTGACCGATGCAATTCAAAGCCGTAGGCTTTAGCTATTAATTACACGTGTTGAGCGGAAGCCCGGAGATCACTTTGCCCAGTCCCTACCGCGCGATCTTCGCTGCCCCCGGCACCAGATCCTTCTCCGTGGCCGGCTTCCTCGGCCGTATGCCGCTGTCCATGATGGGCATCGGCATCGTGACGATGATCTCGCAGGTCACCGGCCGGTACGGGCTCGCCGGCGCGCTCTCCGCGACGCTCGCCATGTCCGCCGCGGCGCTCGGCCCGCAGATCTCCCGCATGGTGGACCGCTACGGCCAGCGGCGGGTGTTGCGCCCGGCGACGCTGATCTCCCTGGTGGCGGGTGCGGGACTGCTGCTCTGCGTCAAATTCGAGGCCGCGGACTGGACGCTGTTCGTCTTCACGGCCTTCATCGGCTGCGTGCCGAGCGTCGGCGCGATGACCCGGGCCCGGTGGGCGGACATCTACCGGGGCGAGGCCCAGCGGCTGCACACCGCCTACTCGTGGGAGTCGATCGTCGACGAGGTGTGCTTCATCTTCGGCCCGATCATCTCCATCGGCCTGTCGACCATCTGGTTCCCGGAGGCCGGCCCGCTGCTCGCCGGTGTCTTCCTCGCCATCGGCGTCTTCTGGCTGACCGCCCAGCGCGCCACCGAACCGGTCCCGCACCCCCGCGAGGAGCACTCCGACGGCTCCGCGCTGCGCTCCCCCGGCCTGCAGGTGCTCGCCCTGGCCTTCGTCGCCACGGGCGCCATCTTCGGCTCGGTGGACGTCGTGACGGTCGCCTTCGCCGAGGAGCAGGGCCACAAGGCCGCGGCAAGTCTGGTTCTTGCCGTCTACGCCCTGGGTTCCTGCCTCGCGGGCGCTGTCTTCGGGCTGCTCCACGTCAAGGGCGAGCCGTCCGTCCGCTGGCTCGTGGGCGTGTGCGCCATGGCCGTGAGTATGATCCCCCTCCTACTGGCCGGGAACTTGCCGTTGCTGGCCGTGGCGCTCTTTGTCGCGGGCCTCTCCATCGCGCCGACGATGGTGACCACGATGGCCCTCGTCGAAGCGCACGTACCGCGCACCAAACTGACCGAGGGCATGACCTGGACGGGAACCGGGCTCGCGATCGGTGTGGCGCTCGGCTCCTCGGCCGCCGGCTGGGTGGTCGACGCGTCCGGGGCGGAGGCGGCGTACGTGGTGCCCGTGGTCTCGGGTGCGCTCGCGGTCGTGGTGGCGCTCCTGGGCTATCGCCGGCTGCGCAGGCCGGTGCCGACGCGGGAGGGGCAGCGTGACGATGACACAGCGGTCGGGGAACGGCTCGACGGCGAGCAGCACGTGGCGTAACTGGGCGGGGAACGTCACCTCCCGTCCGGTGCGGGAGGTGAGCCCGGCCTCCGCCGAGGAGCTCGCCGACGCCGTGCGCAAGGCCGCCGAGGACGGGCTGCGGGTGAAGACGGTCGGCACCGGCCATTCCTTCACCTCGATCGCCGCCACCGACGGCGTCCTCATCAGGCCCGGGCTGCTCACCGGCATCCGCCGGATCGACCGCGAGGCGATGACCGTGACCGTGGAGTCCGGCACGCCGCTCAAGCGGCTCAACGTGGCGCTGGCCCGGGAGGGCCTGTCGCTCACGAACATGGGCGACATCATGGAGCAGACGGTCGCCGGGGCGACCTCCACGGGCACCCACGGCACCGGCCGCGAGTCGGCCTCGCTCGCCGGGCAGATCCGCGAGCTCGAACTGGTCACGGCGGACGGCCGGCTGATGACCTGCTCGCCGACGGAGAACCCCGAGGTCTTCGCCGCCGCCAGGGTCGGCCTCGGGGCGCTCGGCATCATCACGGCCCTCACCTTCGCCGTGGAGCCGGTCTTCCTGCTCACCGCGCGCGAGGAGCCGATGAGCTTCGACCGGGTGACTGAGGAGTTCGACGCGCTGCACGCGGAGAACGAGCACTTCGAGTTCTACTGGTTCCCGCACACCGACAACTGCAACACCAAGCGCAACAACCGCAGTGCGGGCCCCGCCGCGCCGCCCGGACGGCTGAGCGGCTGGATCGAGGACGAGCTGCTGTCCAACGGCGTCTTCCAGGTCGCCTGCGCGGTGGGCCGCGCCGTACCGCCGCTGATCCCCTCGATCGCCAAGGTCTCCAGCCGGGCCCTGTCGGCCCGTACGTACACCGACATCCCGTACAAGGTGTTCACCTCGCCGCGCCGGGTGCGCTTCCTGGAGATGGAGTACGCGCTGCCGCGCGAGGCGGCGGTGCCCGCGCTGCGCGAGCTGAAGGCGATGATCGAGCGCTCGCCGCTGAAGGTGAGCTTCCCGGTGGAGGTGCGCACGGCGCCGGCGGACGACATGGCGCTGTCCACGGCCTCGGACCGGGAGTCGGCGTACATCGCCGTGCACCTCTACAAGGGCACGCCCCACCGCGGTTACTTCACCGCGGTGGAGCGCATCATGACCGCGCACGGCGGCCGGCCGCACTGGGGGAAGATCCACACCAGGGACGCCGCCTACTTCGAGAAGGTCTACCCGCGGTTCGCCGAGTTCACGGCGCTGCGGGACCGTCTCGACCCGGACCGGCGCTTCGCCAACGACTACCTGCGCCGGGTCCTGGGCGACTGACGGTCACTCGGCCGCCGCCCCGCCGACGCTTCCGGCGTCGGTGTCGGGCGGGGTCGTCGGAGGGGCGGTGGTGGCGTCGTCCGAGGGCTCGGCGGAGCGGGACGGCGTGGGGGTGGGCGTCGGCGTCGAGGTCGGGTCGGGGGTGGCCGATCCGGTGCCGGTGCCGGTGCCGGTGCCGGAGTCTCCGCCCGGCGTCGGAGTGCCACTGCCGGTCGGCTCGCCCCGGTCCCCCCGCCCGGTGTCGGCGCTCGGCGTCGATGAGGGCGTGCCGCCCCCGCCCGGCCGCCGCTCCTCGCCCTTGTCGGCACCCTCGTCCCCGCCGCCCTGGCCGCGGACCACGGAGCCGAAGGTGGTGGTCCCCTTGGCGCCGCTGAGGTCCTGACCCGAGGTCAGCTCGTACGCGGTGATGCCGCCCATCGCGATCAGGAAGACCACGGCGGCGCCGGCGGCGGGGCGCTTCCAGCCCCGCACCCGGGTGCCGTGGGTGGTGGGCTCCCCGAACTCACCGTCGGCGCCGCTCCCGTGGGAAGCGGCCTCGTGGGGGGCGGCCTCGTGGGGGGCGGCCTCGCGCAGGGTGCCGGCCCGCCGCAGCCTCGGCCGGGTGACCGTGGCCCCGCGCATCTGCTCGCCGGTGCGCTTGAAGAGGTGCTGGAGGAGCGGACCGCCGCAGGTGGCGATGACGCTGATCACGCCGGCGCCGACGATGGTGCCGTAGACACCGAGGGTGGAGGCGAGTTTGGCGGCGAAGACCGCCGCGACGGCGCTGCCCGCGACCTGAGGCACGCTCAGGTCGAAACGTTTCTTCTCGTCTTTCTTCGCTTCCCTCTCGGGCACCGTGCCGGTGTCCGGCATGTGACGCATCTCCAACCCCTGCTTGTTCATCTGTTCCACCATGCACCCAGAAGGGACAAATGGGCGAAGGGATTAGTTCCGTTTCTGACGTTTCTGTGAAGAGCGACACGCGGGCCGGAGAGGACGGGGACTCAACTCCCGTACGTCCCGAGAAGTTGGGCGGCGCGCCGGTCCACCCAGGTGGCCCGAATGGAGTACTGTGGCGAACCCTGGGTCCGGATTCCCTCACGGGTGTCCGGAATCGACGGAAGGGGGCCGAAGGTGGCACTCGAACCGGCGGCGCCGCGGCACCGCACGGACTCCCGCGACACAGAGTGACGGTCGATCACTCTACGTCGCAAATGGGTAACCGTGCCATAACGGCGTTCCAGGGTCCAGGCCCGACACGCCGGGCAACTCGGCAGGGTTGTGGCAGGCTGCACCCGGGCAGGCCACACTCGACTAGCGGAAGCAGCGACGCACGTGACGTCGGCAGGCACCACCCGGGAGGTTCCCATGCCCGAACTGCGTGTCGTGGCCGTCTCGAACGACGGCACACGACTGGTGCTGAAGGCTGCTGACAGCACGGAGTACACGCTTCCGATCGACGAGCGGCTGCGAGCCGCCGTGCGCAACGACCGCGCGCGGCTCGGCCAGATCGAGATCGAGGTGGAGAGCCACCTCCGCCCCCGCGACATCCAGGCACGGATACGTGCCGGTGCCTCCGCGGAGGAGGTCGCACAGCTCGCCGGCATCCCCGTCGACCGGGTACGGCGCTTCGAGGGTCCCGTGCTCGCCGAGCGCGCGTTCATGGCGGAGCGGGCCCGCAAGACCCCCGTACGACGGCCGGGCGAGAACACCGGGCCGCAGCTCGGCGAGGCGGTGCAGGAGCGGCTGCTGCTGCGCGGCGCCGAGAAGGACACCGTGCAGTGGGACTCCTGGCGCCGTGACGACGGCACCTGGGAGGTCCTCCTGGTCTATCGGGTGGCCGGCGAGGTCCACACCGCCAGCTGGACGTACGACCCGCCGCGGCGTCTCGTGCAGGCCGTCGACGACGAGGCGCGCGCGCTGATCGGCGAGACCGACGACACGCTCGCCGCGGTGCCGGAGCCCAGCTTCCCGTTCGTCCCCCGGATCGCCCGGCTCCCCCGGGACCGGCCGCTGGACCGCGCGCTCGACCGTCAGATGGACCGGACGCCCGCCCCGGCAGCCGAGCCGGAGGAGGAGCGCGACTCCCTGACCAGCCTCCTGGAGGCCGTGCCGAGCTTCCGCGGCGACCTGGTGGTGACCGAACCGACCGACACGGAGCCCTCCGACGAGGTCGAGGCGGAGGAGCCGCCCGCTCCGGCCGCCTCCGCGGGTGCCGGCTCGGCCTACGCGGACGTCCTCATGCCGCGGGCCGTCTCCGGCCACCGGGACCGGCTGCACGGCGCGACGGACCGTCAGGCCGAGGCGGACGGCGTCCGCCCGGGCCGCCGCGCGGCCGTGCCGAGCTGGGACGAGATCGTCTTCGGCACCCGCCGCAAGAAGCAGGAGTGACGCCCCGTAGGTGGGCCGTAGGTGGGCCGTAGGTGGGCCGTAGGTGGGCCATAGGTGGGCCGTAGGCCGTGAGGCGTACGAGAACTGCGTTAGACGTACGGCGAAGGGGCTCGCGCCCGGGTGGCGCGGGCCCCTTCGGCGTGTGCCCGGAGGCCGTCGTCGGCTACCGCGGGTCGGGGCCCGTGGCCACCGGGCGGGCGGGGTCGGAGGACCACTCGGACCAGGAGCCGGCGTAGAGGGCGGCGTCGAGGCCGGCGACCCGCAGGGCGAGGACCTCGTGCGCGCCGGAGACACCCGAGCCGCAGTAGACGGCCACGTCCGTACCCTCCGCGGCGCCCAGGGCGGCGAAGCGCGCCGCCAGCGCGTCGGCGGGCAGGAAGCGGCCGTCGGCGCCCACGTTCTCCGTCGTCGGGGCCGAGACCGCGCCCGGGATGTGCCCGCCGACCCGGTCGATGGGCTCCACGTCACCGCGGTAGCGCTCCGCGGCGCGCGCGTCCAGCAGCAGCCCCGAGCGGGCCAGCGCCGCCGCGCCGTCCGCGTCCAGCAGCCCCATGCCGCCCGGCCGCGGCTCGAAGTCGCCCGGCTCGGGAGAGGGGACGTCCTTGGACAGCTCCCCCTCCCAGGCGGCGAGGCCGCCGTCCAGGACCCGCACGTCCGGATGCCCGGCCCACCGCAGCAGCCACCACGCGCGGGCCGCTCCCCAGCCCAGGCCGCCGTCGTAGACGACGACCGGGGTGTCCGCGGAGACGCCGGCCCGGCGCATCGCGGCGCCGAAGGCGGCCGGGTCCGGCAGCGGGTGCCGGCCACCGCGACCGGGCGGGCCCGCGAGTTCGGTGTCCAGGTCCACGTAGACGGCGCCGGGAAGGTGCCCGGCCTCGTACTCGGGGCGTCCGGGCGGACCGCCGAGGGTCCAGCGGACGTCCAGGAGGACCGGAGGCCGCGCACCGGCCGACTCGCTCAACAGTTCGCTTGCGGAGATGATGGGCTTCATGGGTGCCATCCTCGCTCAGCGCGCACCCTGAAGACGGCCCCCCTTCCGGAATCGTCCGGGGCGCGCGGCCCGCCCCGCGGTGCGACCATCGGCACGGAACGTACGACCGGTCGATGTGTACGACGGGCGGAGGGTGGGCAGGGACCCGCCGGAGCCCCGCCGTACGGCCCGCCGACCCCACCCTCGTACGGCCACTGGCGAGGAGAGAGTGACGATGACCGAGGCGACTCGGCGCACACCCGGTACACCCTGTTGGGTGAGCTTGATGGTGCACGGACTTGACGCGACGCTGGAGTTCTACGCGTCGCTTTTCGGCTGGGACTTCGTGCCCGGCCCGCAGCAGCTCGGGCCCTATGTGCGGGCGCTGCTCGACGGCCGCGAGGTGGCGGGGATCGGTCAGTTGCCGCCCGACCGCCATCTGCCGATCGCCTGGACGACCTATCTGGCCACGGACGACGCCGACGACACGGCGGAGACCATCCGCTGCTGCGGCGGCACGGTCGCCGTCGGTCCGCTCGACGCGGGCGAGGCCGGGCGGCTGGTGATCTGCTCGGATCCGGCCGGTGCCGTCTTCGGCGTCTGGCAGGCCGAGGCCCACCACGGCACCGCCACCGCCGGCCCGGCCGGCACCCCGGTGTGGAACGAGCTCCTGACGTACGAGACGGGCTCGGTCGGGAAGTTCTACCGGACGATCTTCCGGTACGAGGTCGAGCCCACCGTCTCCACCGACTTCGACTATCTGACGCTCCACCTCGACGGGCGGCCGGTCGTCTCCCTGCACGGCGTCGGCACGGCGCTGCCGCGGGACCGCGGTGCCCACTGGATGACGTACTTCGAGGTCGACGACGTGGACGCGTCCGCCCGGCTGGTCTCGGAGCTGGGCGGTCAGGTGCTCCGCCCGCCGCGCGACGCCACGGCGGGGCGGCTGGCCCTGGTGACCGATCCCGAGGGCGCGGTCTTCACCCTCGTACGGTCGGCGGAGCGGGCCTGAGGCCCCACCGCCCCTGAGCGGCGGGCGCCACGGACGGGCTCGGAAGCCGGTCAGTCCGGACGGGCTCGGAAGCCGGTCAGACCCGGGCGGGCATGCGGGCCGTCAGATCCAGCTCGGCGAGCCGTTCCTCCGGGAAGTGGAGGTCGACGGCCGGGTCGCCCCGGTGCTCCGCGAGGTAGCGGGCGGTCTCGGCGCGCAGCCCGGGGTGGGCGGTCGGCCGCATGCAGTAGCCGACCGCCCGGACCAGCGGCGCCAGGCTCGCGGGCGCGCCGCCCGGCACGGTGGGCTCGGCGCCACCCTCCAGGTCGGGCACGAGGTGGTCGACGACGGTCAGCGGGACGCGGTTGCTGTTCTCGTACGGGGTGAGCCTGGCCAGGACCGTGCCGGTGCCCACGCGCGCGACGGGCACGCGGTAGTAGACGGCTGCGGTGAGCATGGCCGTGGAGAAACAGCCCACGACGAGGTCGGGGCGGCAGCGCTCGTAGAAGGTCTCGGCGAGCAGCGGACCGTCCAGGACGGTGAGGGTGACGCCCGTGCGGGCGGCCTCCTCGTGCAGGGCGGTCGAGTAGCTCGCCGGGGCCGTGGGATGGGGCTTGAAGACCACCGAGCGGTGCCCGGCCGCGGCGGCGCCGCGCAGCATCCGTAGGTGCAGGTCCTCTTCCTCCTCGACGGTGAGGATGCCGAGGACGGCGAGGTACTGGCCGAGCAGCAGCGCGGTCGGCGCGGCCGCGGCCGCGGCGGTGAGCCCCGCCTCCTCGGCCGTCGCCCCGGCGGCCTCCGCGATCTCCCGCAGCACGGCGCGGAAGGCGTCGTCGGGGACCAGCTCCGCCCCGACGCCGTACTCGGTGAGCAGCAGCGGGCTCAGGCCCGGCACCAGGTCGAGGTGGAGGACGCGGCGGATCCGGCAGGCGACGGACTGGGGCAGCTCGTCGCGGGTGGGGCCGTAGCTCATGAGCCCGTCGGCGTAGACGTGGACGGCGCTCTCGGCGAACACGGCGGCGATCGCCTTGGCCGGGTTGACCTGGATGGACTCGACGACGACCTCGACGGTGGCGGAGCCGAGTCCCCACGCGGTGCGGAGGACCCGCTGCCAGAGGGGCACCTCCTCGGGGCGGGGGGCCCAGGAGCTGGGGTGGTGGGGGTGGACGGCCTCGTTCCAGTCGATGACCTCGTCGAAGCGGGTGGCGATCCGCTCGTAGCCGGTCATGGAGTCGATGCGGACGGCGGTCTCGGGGACCTCGGCGTTGTTCGAGACGAGCAGGAGGCGTCGGGCGTGGCCGGGGCCGCCGAACTGCCCGGCGTCGATGGCGGCTGCCACGGTCGCGGCGCCGTAGAGGGTGGACACCTGGAAGATCTGGACGCGCTCCGCGTGCTCGGTGGTCGGCATGGTCAGGCGGCCTTTCCGGTGTCGCGCAGGCTCCTGAGGAGGGTGCTGCGGGGGGTGTCCATCGTCGCGAGGGTCTCGGCGAGGACGGGCTGCGGCATCCGGCGCAGGGCGTCGGTGACGTCGCGGCGGAGCCGCTTGGCCACGGCCGGCTCGTACTGGTCGGCCTTCGCCATGTGGAAGGCGATCATCGCGCAGTAAGTACGGACGGCCTTCGGCAGGAACCGGTCGGCGTCGCGGTCGCGGGAGACCTCGTCGAGCAGCAGGTCGTACGACGGGATGAAGTCGAGCTGCCGGTTGTCGGTGATCTGGGTGAGCGAGGTGGTGACGCCGCGCCGGTAGAAGACGCCGTGGAGGGAGAGCGCCGCGTAGGTGCGGGCGGTGAGGTGGAGCCGCCAGATCCAGAGCCGGTCCTCGGCGGTGCGCAGCTTCGTCTCGAAACGGGAGGCGCCGTTCTCGAACAGCCGGGCGCTGTAGATGCCGAACGGGACGAAGGGATAGTCGACCATCGTCACCATGCTGGCCGGGGCGATGCCGTCCCTGGGGTCCATGACGGTGTCCCGCCGCTTCGCGGGCGCGTAGCGGATCTGGCGGTTGCGGCCGGTCGACAGGACGTGGTCGGTGCGGGCGAAGTCGCAGCCCAGGCGGTCGATACCGGTGACCACCGCGGCCAGGTGGCCGGGGGCGTACCAGTCGTCCCCGTCGAGGAAGGTGAGGTAGTCGCCGGTCGCCGCGTCGATCCCAGTGTTGCGGGCCTGGGCGACGCCGAGGTTGGTCTCGTGCCGGATCACGGTGGCCTGCGGGATGCGGTCCTTCCAGCGGTCGAGCAGGTCCGGCGTCTCGTCGGTCGAGTGGTCGTCGATCAGCAGGAACTCGATGTCGGTGCCGGCGGGATCCGCGTTGTCCGCGAGGCTGCGCAGGGTGTCGGGGGCGTAGGGCCCGACATTGTGGAAGGGCACGACGACGGACAGTTTCGGCACTCGGGCTTCCCAACTCGCGTTTCTGTACTGGCGGGCAGACTAGGCAGTGCTCTTCTCCGCCGGACGAGGCCCGGGTTCACGGGGGGTGAACTCTTGCCGTCCCTCGGGTGCGCGGGCGCGGCGCCGGTGGAGCAGGGCGGTGCCGAGGAGCGCGGCCAGGGCCACGGCTCCGATCGCGCCGCCGAGCCGCAGCCCCGGCGGGCGGAAGGAGCAGGTCACGGAGGTGGCCCGGCCGTCGAGGGGGACGGCGAGCAGACCGAGGCGGCTGCGGGCGGGGGCGAGGGGTGCGTCGCCGGCCGCACAGCGCCAGCCGGAGATCCGGGGGACGGCCAGGACGGCGGTGCCGGTGCTGCCCGGCGGCAGGTCGGCCGTGACGGTGTGGCCGGTGGTGCGGACCTCGGTCGCGCCGGTGGCGGTGAGCTTCCGTACGGCGGTGTCGAGCCGTTCCGCGACCAGGCAGCCGATCGGGTGCGCGGGCAGCTTCGGCCCGGGCTTCGTCCTGGCCGTGGTGCCCCCGGGCTTGGGGCGGAGGTCGATCCGTACGGTGCCGGTGGCCGGAGTGGTGCCGAGTGGCTGCATGGGGGCCAGTACGGACGGCTGCTTGCCCGCGAAGGCGACGGGTTCTCCGTCGGCGGGCCGTGCGTCGACGGGTTCTCCGTCGGCGGGCCGTGCGTCGACGGGTTCTCCGTCGGCGAGGGCGGCGGTGCCCTGGTACTCCGGGGCCCAGAGCCAGACCTGGGAGCCCGCGGGGCAGCTCGCGGCGAGGGTGACGGTGCCGTCGGGGGCGGTCGTACGGAGTGGGGCGTCCGGCACGTCGTACACGGTGTGGCCGAGGAGTCGTTCCTGGCGGGCGAACGCGGAGTCGGCGGCCGGGCCGGCGGGGGGCGCCTGGGCGCTGGGGTGGACGGTGACGAGCGGCGGCACGGGAGTGTCGGTGACGGTGATCCGTGCCTCCGGCGGGCGGTCCAGGTCGAGCGGTGCCTTCGGGGTCGAGCGCATCCGGGTGCCGATGGAGAAGATCGCGTCGGTGACGGGGTTGTCGAGGCTGACGGGGTGCCGGCCCTTGGCGTAGTAGCCGAAGCCGAGGCCCGCGAGGGTTCCGGAGTACGTGGCGGAGGTGAGGCTGCTGTAGTAGTCGGCGCCCTCTCCGCCGACGAGCAGGACGTCGTTGCCGCCCGGCACCTCACCCGGGTCGGTCCGGTGGCGCGGCCAGGCGTCCTTGGCGGCGACGGCGCGGGCCATGTCGGTGTGCCAGGGGCCGACACGGGGGGCCCAGGAGACCTTGCTCAGCTGCTGTTCCTCGATGCGCTTGCCGGTGACGAGGGTCTCGCCGGCCTGGGCGGCGAGCAGCAGGGCGACGGCGAGGACGGGCAGCAGGCGGCTGCCGGGCCGGCGTCCGGCGAGCAGCGCGGCCTGGGCGGCGAGCACGGCCAGGGCGGCGGCTCCCGCGGCGGCCGGGTAGGTCCAGCGGTCGATGTCGGCGCTGCCGCCGGCGGCCAGGGCGGCGACCGCCAGCAGCCCGCCGCCGCCGAACAGAGCTGCGGGCCGGGGCAGTCCGCGGGCCGTGGACAGCCAGGCCGCGATCAGGAGCAGCCCGCACAGCACGAAGGTCTGCCGGTAGGGGATGCCGTTCGGCGAGGCCCCCGCGTGCCAGAGCAGATGCGTGGGCTCCCACTGGAGCGACAGCGCGACCAGCACGATCGCGGTGGTCCAGGCGAGGCGGACGCGGGCGGCGACGGCGGTGTTGAAGGGCAGGGTGAGGGCGAGTGCGAGGGCGGGGGTGCCGACGAAGAGGGCGGGAGTGGCCACGCTCGCGGTGGCCGGCAGGAGGCGGGCGAGGACGTCCGGCCAGGCGGCGGGGGCGAAGGCCGTGGGCGGGGTCGGGTCGGCGACCCTGGTGGCGAGGAAGATGACGACGACGAGCGGGGCGGCGAGCCCGATGCCGATGAGGACGGTCCGGGCGGCCCGCAGCAGGGCGGCGAGCCGGGGGCGACGGCGGGCGGCGGAGTCGTCGTGGGTGTCGTGAGTGTCGCGGATGTCGCGGGTGGTGGACAGCCGGACGGCGAGGACGACGGCGGCGCCGAGGGTGGCCATGTAGGCGGTGTAGAAGTTGGCGAACCAGACCAGGGCGACGACCAGCGGCCCGAGCACCGGCCGGCGCCCCGTGCGGGCCCACTCCGCCACCAGGCACAGCAGCGGGAAGGCGATGAGGCCGTCGAGCCACATCGGCACGGTGGCGCCGTAGTTGAAGGTCCATCCGGACAGCGCGTACGCGGTGCCGAGCACGGCGGCGATCGGCCACGGGCCGCGCCGCAGGGTGAGGAGCAGCGCCGCCATCGCCGCGCCCGCCGTGGAGATCTTGGCGACGGTGATGACGTACAGGGCGAGTTCGGTGCGGTCGGCCGGGAAGAGGACGACGAGCAGGTCGAACGGGCTGCTCAGATAGGTGCCGAAGTCACCGAGGAAGTTGGAGCCGAAACCCGACGTCCAGTTCAGGAAGAGATCGCCGTGGGTCTCCCCCGTGATCAGCTTCCGCCAGTACGCGTGGTACGGAAGGTACTGCTGGCCCAGGTCGACGATGTTGCGGGTGCGGGATCCGAGGGGGTGACTCCCCGCGAGCCGCCCGGCGAGGCAGAACAGCAGACCGGTCAGCAGCGCCGCGCCCGCCGCCGCCCGCAGCCGCGGCCGGGACGGGGAGGGCTCGGTCTGGGCGGCGGGTGGCACACGTCCTCCAAGGTCGGCTCGGCGATGACGGTCGCCGTAGAGACGCATTACCGCCGAGCCGTGCGACTCGCGGCCGATCAGCAGGAGGTCCCCGAGCACACCTCAGGTGAACAGCCGGTGCCCCTGACCGACGGGCTCCGTACCATGCACCTCCGGACATCGCGTTCGCCCACCGACCGGAGATCCCATGAGCACCGTCGAACGACTCGTCGTCATCGTCCTCTTCGAGGGCGTCGACCTGCTCGACGTCACCGGACCGCCCGAGGTCTTCGCCCTCCTGCGCCGCGAGACGGACGACGGGCCGGGCTACGAGGTCGTCCTCGCCGCCGAGACCATGGACCCGGTCACCACCTCCGCCGGCGTGCGCGTCCTGCCCGACACGACCTTCGACGCGCTGGCCACGCGGGCCGTCGACACCCTCCTGGTGCCCGGCGCGGTCGAGATGGACGAGCGGCGCCGGGTGCACGCGCTGGTCGACCCCGGTGTGGTCGACCGGGTGCGGTCCCTCGCCGAGCGGACCCGGCGGGTCACCTCCGTGTGTGTCGGGGCGCACATCCTGGCCGCCGCCGGTCTGCTCGACGGCAGGCGGGCCACCACCCACTGGTCGACCGCGCAGCAGCTCGCCGCCGACCATCCGGCGGTCGAGGTCGACGCCGACCCGATCTTCATCCGGGACGGGAACGTGTGGACGGGCGCGGGCATCAGCTCCTGCCTCGACCTCGCGCTCGCCCTCGTCGCCGACGACTTCGGCGAGACGACGGCGCTGCGGATCGCCCGGCAGCTGGTGATGTACCTGAAGCGGCCCAGCGGGCAGAGCCAGTTCAGCGTGCCCCTCGAACCGGTCTCGACGACCCGGCGGATGGAGGACCTGCGCCACTACATCAGCCGCAACATCGGCGAACGGCTGACCCTCGCGGACCTCGCCGCCAGCGCCCACGTCAGCGAGCGCCAGCTCACCCGGATCTTCAAGGCGGAGCTGGGGACGACACCGAGCGCCTACGTGGAGTCGGCCCGGGTGGAAATGGCCCGCCACCAGCTGGAGTCCACCGACGCCACCCTGGAACGGATCACCACGCTCTGCGGCTTCGGCACGACGGACACGCTGATACGGGCGTTCCGCCGTCGGCTCGACACCACGCCGATGGAGTACCGCCGCCGCTTCCGGGCCACCCCCGGCGACTGACGGGCGCGGCCCTCGCCATCGGCGCCCTCGCAGTCGGTCAGCCCAGGCTGACCGGCAGCACGTCGGGCGAAAGGGCCGCCGCCCGCGCCGTCGCGCTCGTCATCCGCTTGCGGTGGTGTCGGCGGCACAGCACCTCGTACCCGACCTCGTCCCCCGCGTTCACGTCGCCGACCACGACCTGGGCGCCCTCGACGACCATCTCGCCGCCGACGGTGCGCGCGTTGTGGGTGGCGCGGGCGCCGCACCAGCACAGGGCCTCGACCTGGAGGACCTCCACCCGGTCGGCGAGCTCGACGAGCCGCTGTGAGCCGGGGAACAGCTTGGAGCGGAAGTCGGTGGTGATGCCGAAGGCGAAGACGTCGAGCTCGAGATCGTCGACGACCCTGGCGAGCTGGTCGATCTGCTCGGGCGCGAGGAACTGGGCCTCGTCGGCGATGACGTAGTCGCAGCGCCCGCCCTTCGACAGATGGGCGACGAGGTACGCGTAGAAATCGAAGCCCTCGGCGGCCTCGACGGCGTCGGTGACGAGACCGAGCCGGGAGGAGAGCTTGCCCGCTCCGGCCCGGTCGTCCCGGGTGAAGATCATGCCCTGGAGGCCCCGCGCGGAGCGGTTGTGTTCGATCTGAAGAGCGAGGGTGCTCTTTCCGCAGTCCATCGTTCCGGAGAAGAACACCAGCTCGGGCATGGGAGGTCGATGACCTTTCACGATCGGGGGAGGGACGGGGGCGGGAGGAGCGGGGCGCGTCAGGAACGGACTTGGAGGAGCGGTACGAGCTGCTCCGCCGCGGTCATGGACCCGTGCATGCCCGCCATCGCGGACTCGTTCGGCTCGTTGACGGAGGCCGTGATGGCGAGGTCTCCGTCGGCGGCGGCCACCACGTCGCCGATCCGTCCGTACACCCGCTCGTCGACCCGGTCGCCGAACCAGCCGAGCTCGATGGCCTCGTCACGGCCCGCCACCCAGAAGCGGTCGCCGAGGACCTCGCGCCAGCAGGTCAGGACGTCCGCCTGGGCGCCGGGGACGGCGTAGACGTGCCGGGCGCGGCCCTCGCCGCCGAGGAGCGCGACACCGGCGCGCAGCTCCCAGTCCTCGTCGAAGTCGATCCGGTGGTCCTCGTCGAAGGGGATGTCGACCATGCCGTGGTCGGCGGTGACGTACAGCGCCGCGCGGGGCGGGAGCTGTTCGGCGAGCCGCTGGACGAGCCGGTCGACGAACATCAGCTGGCCGCGCCAGGCGTCGGACCCGATGCCGAAGCGGTGTCCGGCGCCGTCGAGCTCGCTGTAGTACGTGTAGACCAGGGAGCGGTCGCCGGCGGCGAGCTGCTCGGCGGAGAGGTCCATGCGCTCCTCGCCGGAGAGCCGTCCGTGGAACGTTCCGCCGCTCAGCGCGATCTTGGTGAGCGGGGTGTCCCGGAAGACCGGCGAGGAGACCTGGGCGGTGTGGATCCCGGCCTCGTCGGCGAGCCGGAAGACGGTGGGGTACGGCTGCCAGACCTGCGGCGAGGTCCACGGCTTCCAGCGGAGCTGGTTCATCAGCTCGCCGGTGTCCGGGTTCCGCACGGTGTAGCCGGGCAGGCCGTGGGTGCCGGGGAAGAGCCCGGTGCCGACCGAGGCGAGGGAGCTCGCGGTGGTGGCCGGGAAGCCGGCGGTGAGGGGGCGGCCGGTGCCGCCGCGGGAGGTGGCGAGCAGCGAGGTCAGATAGGGCGCCTCGTCCGGGTGGGCCTTGATCTGCTCCCAGCCGAGCCCGTCGATGAGGAAGACGCAGTTGCGGTCGGCGGGCTCGAGCTCCGTGATCCGCGCCTCGCAGCCGGGCACGCCCTGGCCGGCGACGAGGGTGGGGAGGAGGTCGGCGAGGGAGCCGGAGCCGTACTCGGGGACCGGCGCGGTGGCGGGGTCGAGCGGGACCGGGTCGTCGGGCCAGCCCTGGGTCAGGGCCACGGGCTGGACCATCAGCGGGTGGCCGTGGTCGACGCGGTGGCCTCGGAGAGCGCCTGGGCGAAGGCGAGGGTCTGCCGGACGGTGTCCGGGCCGTCGCCGGCGTCGCTGACCCGGAGGCTGAGGTCGTCGGCGGTGGAGCTGCCGGTGTAGCCGTGGTCGGCGTCGCAGTTGGGGTCGCCGCAGGCGGCCGGCTCCAGGTCGATGCGGGAGACGGCGCCCCAGCCGATGGTGAGGACGACCTCGCGGGGCAGGGTGCCCGGGGTGTACGACTCGGGGTTGGCGACGACGCGGCTGACCACGATCGAGGAGATCCGGTCGAGCTTCACGGACTCGGTGGAGGTCGTCGCGTACGGCGTCGGGGAGCTGCTGTCGGCGGCCTGCTCGTCGGTGTGGCTGACGATGAAGCGGTTGGCCGTCAGGACCAGGACGGTGACGTGGCGACGGACCTCGTTCGCGTCGAAGGTGGTCTCCTGGTGGACCACGTACGACGCGACGGCCTCGCCGCCGACGGCGGACTCCACCGCCTCGGCCACGAGGGCCGGGTAGTAGCCGCTGCGCTCGATCGCCGCGCGCAGCCCCTGGGTCGTCGTACCGGTCTTCGCCATGGACTCCATCCTACGGGGCGACGGGGGCCCCTCCGGCCCTCCGCCGCTGCTCGGCGACTCGCTCACGGCACCCTCCTTCCCCCGCTCGGCCGGTCGCGAGGCTAGTAGCTCGGGAGCCGGCGCGGCCCCAGGTCGGTGCGGGGCGGGGGCGGGGCGAGGCGGACGGTGGCGCCGAGGACGGAGAGGCCGCGGGGGGCGACGACGACGGGTTCGAGGGAGATGGCGACGACCTCGGGGTGGTCGTCGACGAGCCGGGAGACCCTCAGCAGCAGTTCTTCGAGGGCGGGTGTGTCGACGGGGGCGGAGCCGCGCCAGCCGAAGAGGAGGGGGGCGGTGCGGATGGAGCGGACGAGGTCGGCGGCGTCCCGGTCGGTGGCGGGGACCAGTCGGTGGGACATGTCGCCGAGGAGCTCGGAGGCGGCTCCGGCGAGGCCGAAGGAGAGCACGGCGCCGACGGCGGGGTCGATGGCGGCGCGGACGACCGTGTCGACACCGCGGGGGACCATGGCCTGGACGACCGGCTGGAGCTCCTCCGGCTTTCCGAGGGTCTCGGTGAGCTCGGCGTAGGCCGTGCGCAGCTGTTCCTCGGTGGCGAGGTCGAGGCGTACGCCGCCGAGGTCGGGGCGATGGCGCAGGTGGGGGGCCGTGGTCTTGAGGGCGACGGGGAAGCCGAGGCGGGCGGCGGCCCGTACGGCGTCGTCGGGGGTGGGCGCGGGTAGCGTGGGCAGGACCTCGATCCCGTACCGCCCGAGGAGTGCGAGGGTGTCCTCGGTGCCGAGGGTGACGCCGCGCGCGTCGACGGCGGGCTCGCCGAGGATCCGCTCGATGAGGGCGGCGGCCCCGGTCTCGTCGATGTGCTCGAACTCCGGGACCCGGCCGGGGTCGGCGGCGGTCTGGCGGCGCCACTGGGCGTAGCGGACGGCCTCGGCGAGGGCGCGGACGGCCCGCTCGGCGGCGGGGTAGGCGGGGATGGGACCGCGGGCGGGTGGCTGCCCGGCGGCTTCCTCCGATGCGGCGGCCGCCGGCTCGGTGGCGGGGGCCGGGGCGGGGGCGACCGGGGTCGCGGGGCCCGCGGGGCGGGTGCGGGTGGCCGCGGACAGGGCCTCGGCGAGGGCGCCCATCTCGACGTGGACGACGACGACCGGCTTGGCGGGGCCGGGGGCGGCGGCGACCGCGGAGCGGAGGGCCGCGGCGAGGACCTCTCCGTCGCCGGACTCGGTGGCGCCGTTCTCGCCGACCCAGGGGATGGCGGTGACGACCACGGCGTCGCAGGCGTCGTCGGCGAGGGCGGCCGTGAGCGCGGCGCGGAAGTCGGCGGGGCCGGCTCCGGTGGTGAGGTCGAGGGGGCGCAGCGGGCGCAGGCCCTCGGTGAGGCAGGCGTCGTAGGTGAGCAGGCCGAGGGACTCTGAGTTGCCGAGGATGGCGACGCGGGGGCCCGCCGGCAGGGGCTGGTCGGCGAGGAGCAGACCCGCGTCGACGAGCTCGGTGACGGTGTCGACGCGGATGACTCCGGCCTGCCGCAGCAGGACGGAGACGGTGGCGTGCGGGATGCGGGTGACCGGGACGCGGTGGCCGGGCGGGGCGCTGCCGCTGTGCCGGGCGCCCTTGACCACCACGACGGGCTTGACGGCGGCCGTGCGGCGGGCGAGCCGGGTGAACTTGCGGGGGTTGCCGATCGACTCCAGGTAGAGGAGGACGACGTCGGTGGCGGGGTCGTCGTACCAGTGCTGGAGGAGGTCGTTTCCGGAGACGTCGGCGCGGTTGCCGGCCGAGAGGAAGGAGGAGAGACCGGCGCCGCGCCGGTGCAGGCCGGCGAGGAGCGCGATGCCGATGGCGCCGGACTGGGTGAAGAGCCCGATCCGCCCGGCGACCGGCATCTGGGGGGCGAGCGAGGCGTTCAGCCGGACGGACTCGGCCGTATTGATGATCCCGAAGGCGTTGGGCCCGATGATCCGCATGCCGTACGAGCGGGCCTGGCGGACCAGGGCGCGCTGGCGCTCGCGGCCCTCGGCGCCGCTCTCCGCGTATCCGGCGGAGAGCACGACGAGGCCGCGCACGCCGTGCTCGCCGCAGTCGGCGACGGCTTCGGGGACGCGCTCGGCGGGGACGGCGACGACGGCGAGGTCGACGGGCTCGCCGATGTCGGCGACGGAGCGGAAGGCGGGGACGCCCTCCAGTTCGTGCGGCCCCTCCCCCAGTGCGGCGTTCACCGCGTGGACGCGGCCGGTGTAGCCGGAGTCGAGGAGGTTGCGCAGCACGGTCCGGCCGACGCCGCCGGGGGCCCGGCCGGCGCCGATCACGGCGACGGAGCCGGGGGCGAGGAGGCGTTGCACGGAGCGGGCCTCGGCGCGCTGTTCGCGGGCGCGCTGGACGGCGAGGGAGCGGTCGGTGGGCTCCAGATCGAGGTGGAGGCGGACGGCGCCGTCCTCGAAGCTGCGCTTCTGGGTGTAGCCGGCGTCCGTGAAGACCTTGATCATCTTGTTGTTGGCGGGCAGCACCTCGGCGGCGAACCGGCGGATCCCGCGCTCCCGGGCGACGGCCGCGATGTGTTCGAGCAGGGCGGAGGCGACACCCCGCCCCTGGTGGGCGTCCTGGACGAGGAAGGCGACCTCGGCCTCGTCGGCGGGTGCGGAGGCGGGGCGCCCCTGGTCGTTGATGCGGTCGTAGCGCACGGTGGCGATGAACTCACCGCCCACGGTCGCGGCGAGTCCCACCCGGTCGACGAAGTCGTGATGGGTGAAGCGGTGGACGTCCTTGGCGGAGAGGCGCGGGTAGGGCGCGAAGAAGCGGTAGTACTTCGACTCGTCCGAGACCTGCTCGTAGAAGCTGACCAGTCGCTCGGCGTCGTCGACGGTGATGGGCCTGATGCGCGCGGTGCCGCCGTCGCGGAGCACCACGTCCGCTTCCCAGTGGTCGGGATACGCGTGCTCCGGCTGTGGCGACTGTTCCGACGCGCTCTGCATGGGGCAAGACTACGGCCGGGGTCCGACAGTGGCACCGGTCGTGACCGTGGCAGCGGTCGCGCCGCAGGTGCGCTCCGGGCAAGGTGGGGAAGGCCGAAGGGCCGCCCCCGCCGGGGCCGAAGGTCGGTACGAGCATGTCGTCACCCGTGAGAGACTGGTCTAGACAACCGCTGAAAGTTGAAGGGCAACCACCATGGCTGAGCGCCGCGTCAACGTCGGCTGGGCCGAGGGCCTGCACGCCCGCCCCGCCTCCATCTTCGTCCGTGCCGCCACGGCCGCCGGCGTCCCCGTGACGATCGCCAAGGCCGACGGCAACCCGGTCAACGCCGCCTCCATGCTCGCGGTGCTCGGCCTGGGTGCCCAGGGCGGCGAGGAGATCGTGCTCGCTTCGGACGCCGACGGCGCCGAGGCCGCGCTCGACCGCCTGGCGAAGCTGGTCGCCGAGGGTCTCGAGGAGCTCCCCGAGACCGTCTGACCCGTCTCCTCCCCGACGACGGATCGACAAGAAGCCGTAGCCGCCGGAATTCCGGTGGGTACGGCTTCTTTTTTCGAGGAATTCAGGACTGCCGGAATTCGGGCAGCCCGAAGGACGCCCCGGAATTCCCACCTCTTTGTATACGGTGCCCGTGTTAATTCGGCCGGCCCACGATGTTGACGACATGTTGCGAAACCCTCACACGCGCCCGCTCCGGTCGTTTCAGCCGGTGCAGCGGCAGCGTGTGCTCCACGTGCAGCGCGGTCAGGGCCCGGGCCCGCTCGGCGTCCCCGCGCGCCACGGCGTCGACGATCGCCCCGTGCTCGGCCCACGCCTCCACGGGCCGGTCGGCCGGCTCGACCGCGTACATCCAGGCGATCTTGTGCCGCAGCTGGGTGAGCAGCGCCGTGAGCGGCGGGCTCCCGGAGGCCTGCGCCAGGGTCTCGTGGAACCAGCCGCCCAGCGAGGCCAGATCCTCGCCCCGGCCGCGCCTGGCCCGCTCCTGCCCCAGCCTGACCAGGCCGCGCAACACCTTGAGGTGGGCGTCGGTGCGCCGCTGCGCGGCGCGGGCGGCACCGAGCGGTTCGAGCAGCGACCGCATCTCCAGCAGATCGGCCGCCTCCTGCTCGGTGGGCTCGGCGACATGGGCGCCGGCGTGGCGGCGGGTGACCACGAAGCCTTCGGACTCCAGGGTGCGCAGGGCCTCGCGGACCGGGACGCGGGAGACGCCGTAGCGGCGGGCGAGCTGTTCCTCCGTCAGCCGGGCACCGCGCTCGAACACCCCGGAGACGATGTCGTCCCGGATCGCCGTGCATACCGAGTGCGCGGGAATGCGCATGTCCGACCTCCCCTTTGATCCGCGCGAAACCCCATCGAGCGGCGCTTGTTCCGGCGACTCTATTGCAGGACGCCGGAATTTCCGATGCCGCCCCGGAATTCGGGGACGAAAAAGGCCCCGGCTCTCAGGAGCCGGGGCCTTTTCGGTCGTGTGAGCGGGTCCGTCGGATCAGACGTCGACGCCGCGGGCGCGGAGGTAGGAGATCGGGTTGATGTCCGAGCCGTACTCGGCGCTGGTGCGCGCCTCGAAGTGGAGGTGCGGGCCGGTGGAGTTGCCGGACGAGCCCGAGATGCCGATCTGCTCGCCGGGGGTGACCTTCTGGCCGACGTAGACGCTGATCGCGGAGAGGTGGCCGTACTGGGTGTACGTGCCGTCGTGCATCCGGATGACGATGTTGTTGCCGTACGCGCCGCCCCAGCCGGCCTCGACGACGGTGCCGGTGCCGACGGAGACGACCTTGCTGCCGTAGGAGGCGTGGAAGTCGATGCCGGAGTGGCTGCCGGAGGACCAGAGCGAGCCGCCGGTCTTGTAACCGGTGGACACGTACGTGCCGGCGACGGGGAGCTGGAAGGAGTTCAGGCGCTTGCGCTCGGCCTCACGGGCCGCGCGCTCCTTGGCGGCGCGGATCTCCTTGGCGCGGGCCTCGGCCTTGCGCTTCGCCTCGGCGGCGGCCTTGGCGCGGGCGGCGGCCTCGTAGGCCTCCTTCTCCTGCGCGGCGGCCTGGGCGTCGACCCGCTCGGAGAGGGACTCCTCGGTGATCACCTGAGTGAGGCCGGTGTCCTCGGGAGAGGGCTCCTCCGTGTCGGCGGCGAGCGCCGGGGAGGCGAGGGTGCCGATGACGCCGGTGGTGGCGAGGGTCGCCACGCCGACGAGGCCGGCGTTGCGGCGCGCCATTCGGCTCGGACCACGATGCTTCCCGGTGGCACGGGTGAACGCCATGTAGTGGCTGATCCTTTCCTTCCCTCTCGCCTACCGGGTTAGCTGACGGGTTCGGAGCAGGAAGGTCTCCTACGGGCCCCTCCGCGCGGAGCGAAGGCGTCCGATTCACCCCAGGGACTGCGTGCGGGTCCCCGGCTCCCCAGGCTCGCGCCTTGCGGGGACTCGGCGATGACTGTCCGTTGCCGCGGATGCGGCGTGGTGCAACGGCCGGACAGCCGGGTCGACGCTAGGCCGATCTTCGGGCAATCGCCAAACAGACGCGCTCGTTTGTAAGACATGCCACAGGGCATTCAGGCATGATCGACGACAATACGGACATACGAGAGGACCCCGACGAAGCAGGTCGTCGGGGTCCTCCGCCGTCCGTGACGGCAACTCAATCAGCCGGTGACGACGGTCACTTCACCGATGCCGAGTGCCCGCACCGGCTCCGCGATCTTCGACGCGTCGCCGACGAGCACGGTCACGAGCCGGTCCACCGGGAAGGCGTTGACCACGGCCGCGGTCGCCTCCACCGTGCCCGTCTCGGCAAGCCGCGCGTACAACTGCGCCTGGTAGTCGTCCGGGAGGTGCTGCTCGACCTGGTCGGCGAGCGTTCCCGCGACGGAGGCGGCCGTCTCGTACTTGAGCGGGGCGACGCCCACCAGGTTCTGCACCGCCACGTCCCGCTCGGCGTCGGTCAGCCCCTCGGCGGCCAGCGTGCGCAGCACCTTCCACAGGTCCTCGAGCGCCGGGCCGGTGTTCGGGGTGTCGACCGAGCCGCTGATGGCGAGCATCGAGGCGCCGTTGCCCTTGCCGTCGGAGCGCAGCACCTGGCCGAAGGCCCGCACGCCGTAGGTGTATCCCTTCTCCTCGCGCAGGACGCGGTCCAGGCGGGAGGTGAGGGTGCCGCCGAGGCAGTACGTGCCGAGCACCTGCGCCGGCCAGACCCGGTCGTGGCGGTCGGCGCCGACGCGGCCGATGAGCAGCTGCGTCTGGACGGCGCCGGGGCGGTCCACGACGACGACCCGGCCGGTGTCGTCGGCCGTGATGGGCGGCATGGGGCGGGGCTCGGCCGGAGCGCCCGTCCAGGCGCCGAGGGACTCGTCCAGCACCTTGTCCAGGTCGACACCGGTGAGGTCGCCGACGACCACGGCGGTGGCCGCGGCCGGCCGGACGTGGGCGTCGAAGAAGGCGCGGACGGCGGCCGCGTCGATCGCGCCGACGGTCTCCTCGGTGCCCTGGCGCGGCCGGGACATCCGGGCGGCGGCCGGGAACAGCTCCTTGGAGAGCTGCTTGGCGGCCCGGCGGGCCGGGTTGGCCGTCTCGTGCGGGATCTCGTCGAGCCGGTTGCGCACCAGGCGCTCGATCTCGGTCTCGGCGAAGGCGGGGGCGATCAGGGCCTCGGAGAGCAGGCCGAGCGCCTTGGGCAGCCGGGAGACCGGCACCTCCAGGGAGACCCGCACGCCGGGGTGGTCGGCGTGGGCGTCGAGGGTGGCGCCGCAGCGCTCCAGCTCAGCGGCGAACTCCTCGGCGCTGTGCTGGTCGGTGCCCTCGGAGAGGGCGCGCGCCATGATGGTGGCGACGCCGTCCAGGCCCTCGGGCTCGGCGTCCAGCGGGGCGTCGAGGAAGATCTCGACGGCCACCACCTGCTGGCCGGGACGGTGGCAGCGCAGCACGGTCAGGCCGTTGTCGAGCGCGCCGCGCTCCGGGGCGGGGAACGCCCAGGGCTTGGCCTCGCCCGGCTGGGGCTGCGGGTGGAAGGTCATGCTCGTCAAAGACGCGGCAGCGTCGGTCACTGGTCCGCTCCCTCTTCCTCGTCGCTGTCGCTCTGTTCGCCGGCCACCGGCTCGTAGACCAGGACGGCGCGGTTGTCCGGACGCAGTCGGGCCTGGGCGACCTCGCGCACCTCCTCGGCGGTGACGTCGAGGACCCGGTTCACGGCCGTCAGGGCGAGCTGCGGGTCACCGAACAGCACCGCGTACCGGCACAGTTCGTCGGCGCGGCCGGCGACCGTGCCCAGCCGGTCCAGCCACTCGCGCTCCAACTGGGCCTGGGCGCGCTCCATCTCCTCGGGCGTCGGGCCCTCGGTCGCGAAGCGGGCGAGCTCCTCGTCGACGGCCGACTCGATCCGCGGCACCTCGACGCCGCCGGAGGTCTTGACGTCCAGCCAGCCGAGCGAGGGCGCGCCGGCAAGGCGCAGCAGGCCGAAGCCGGCGGCGACGGCCGTGCGGTCGCGGCGGACCAGGCGGTTGTGGAGACGGGAGGACTCGCCGCCTCCCAGGATGGTCAGGGCCAGGTCGGCGGCGTCGCACGCGCGCGTGCCGTCGTGCGGCAGCCGGTAGGCGGCCATCAGCGCACGGGCCGGGACCTCCTCCTCGACGACCTCGCGCAGCTGCTCGCCGATGACGTCGGGCAGCGAGCCGTCGCGCGGCTCGGGCTTGCCGTCGTGGCCGGGGATGGAGCCGAAGTACTTCTCCACCCAGGCGAGGGTCTGCTGCGGGTCGATGTCGCCGACGACCGAGAGCACCGCGTTGTTCGGCGCGTAATAGGTGCGGAAGAAGTTCCGGGCGTCTTCCAGGGTGGCGGCGTCCAGGTCGGCCATCGAGCCGATGGGGGTGTGGTGGTACGGGTGGCCCGCCGGGTACGCGAGGGCGGTCAGCCGCTCGAAGGCGGTGCCGTACGGCACGTTGTCGTAGCGCTGGCGGCGCTCGTTCTTGACGACGTCCCGCTGGTTCTCCATGGACTCGTCGTCCAGGGCCGCGAGCAGCGAGCCCATGCGGTCGGCCTCCAGCCAGAGCGCCAGCTCCAGCTGGTGGGCGGGCATGGTCTCGAAGTAGTTGGTGCGCTCGAAGCTCGTCGTGCCGTTGAGCGAGCCCCCCGCGCCCTGCACCAGCTCGAAGTGACCGTTTCCGTGGACCTGCTTCGAGCCCTGGAACATCAGGTGCTCGAAGAGGTGGGCGAGGCCGGTGCGGCCCTTCACCTCGTGACGCGAGCCGACGTCGTACCAGAGGCAGACCGCGGCGACCGGGGTCAGGTGGTCCTCGGAGAGCACCACGCGCAGGCCGTTGGCCAGCCGGTGCTCGGTCGCTGTCAGGCCGCCGGAGCCGGCCTCGGCCGTGGCCGTGTGACCCATGGGCATGTACGTCCCTTCGATCGCGATGTGAAAAAGTCCTGCCACTGTATGCAAGCGCGCCGACACCTGGCGAAGTTCCCGGCCGTCACGGATGTCCCTCTTCCGGGTCGCGGTCGGCGTTGTCGGTGGCACGGTCCACAATGGTCCGCGTCAGATCAACCATGTTGGTGAAGGAGCCGCAGCCGCGATGGCCCGCCGCAGCACGAAGACACCGCCGCCGGACGACGCGTTCGAGGAGCGAATCCTCGACATCGACGTCGTTGACGAGATGCAGGGCTCCTTCCTCGAGTACGCGTACTCGGTGATCTACTCCCGCGCGCTGCCCGACGCCCGCGACGGCATGAAGCCCGTGCAGCGGCGCATCGTCTTCCAGATGAACGAGATGGGCCTGCGGCCCGACCGCGGCTTCGTGAAGTGCGCCCGGGTCGTCGGCGAGGTCATGGGCAAGCTGCACCCGCACGGCGACGCGTCGATCTACGACGCGATGGTCCGCATGGCACAGCCCTTCTCCATGCGCGTGCCGCTCGTCGACGGCCACGGCAACTTCGGCTCGCTCGGCAACGACGACCCGCCGGCCGCCATGCGGTACACGGAATCGCGGATGGCCCCGGCCGCACTGCTCATGACGGAGTCCATCGACGAGGACACCGTCGACTTCGCGCCGAACTACGACGGCCAGGAGCGGGAACCGGTCGCGCTCCCCGCCGCGTATCCGAACCTGCTGGTCAACGGCGCGTCGGGAATCGCGGTCGGCATGGCGACCAACATGCCCCCGCACAACCTGGGCGAGGTCGTCGCGGCGGCCCGCCACCTGATCCGCCACCCGAACGCGGACCTGGAGGCGCTGATGCGCTTCGTGCCGGGTCCCGACCTGCCCACCGGTGGCCGGATCGTCGGCCTGTCCGGCATCAAGGACGCGTACGAGACGGGCCGCGGCACCTTCAAGATCCGCGCGACCGCCACCGTGGAGAACGTGACGGCGCGCCGCAAGGGCATCGTCGTCACCGAACTTCCCTTCACGGTCGGCCCCGAGAAGGTCATCTCCAAGATCAAGGACCTGGTCGGCTCCAAGAAGCTCCAGGGCATCGCGGACGTCAAGGACCTCACCGACCGCAACCACGGCCTGCGCCTGGTCATCGAGGTGAAGAACGGCTTCGTGCCCGAGGCGGTCCTGGAGCAGCTGTACAAGCTGACGCCGATGGAGGAGTCCTTCGGCATCAACAACGTGGCGCTGGTCGACGGACAGCCGCTGACGCTCGGCCTCAAGGAGCTCCTGGAGGTCTACCTCGACCACCGCTTCGACGTCGTCCGTCGTCGCTCCGAGTTCCGGCGCGGCAAGAAGCGCGACCGGCTCCACCTGGTGGAGGGCCTGCTCGTCGCGCTCCTCGACATCGACGAGGTCATCCGGCTGATCCGGCAGAGCGAGAACTCGGCGGAGGCCAAGGAGCGCCTGATCGAGCGCTTCTCGCTGAGCGAGATCCAGACGCAGTACATCCTGGACACCCCGCTTCGCCGGCTCACCAAGTTCGACCGGATCGAGCTGGAGAGCGAGCGCGACCGGCTCACCGGCGAGATCGACGAGCTGACCGGGATCCTGGAGTCCGACGCGGAGCTGCGCAAGCTGGTCTCGGCGGAGCTGGCGGCCGTCGCGAAGAAGTTCGCCACCGAGCGGCGCACGGTCCTGCTGGAGTCGGCGGGCGCCCCGGTGACGGCCGTCTCCCTCGAGGTCGCGGACGACCCTTGCCGGGTGCTGCTCTCCTCGACCGGACTGCTGGCCCGTACGGTGACCGAGCAGCTGCCGACGGTGCAGGACGGCAAGCGCGCCAAGCACGACGTGATCGTCTCGACGGTCCCGGCGACCCAGCGCGGTGACATCGGCGTGGTGACCTCGGCCGGCCGGCTGTTGCGGATCGCGGTCATCGACCTGCCGCAGCTGCCCGACACGGCGAGCGCGCCCACGCTGGCGGGCGGCGCGCCGCTGGCCGAGTTCGTGTCCCTGGAGGCGGACGAGACCGTGGTCTGCCTGACCACGCTCGAGGAGGCCTCGCCCGGCCTGGCGCTCGGCACGCTGCAGGGCGTGGTCAAGCGCGTGGTGCCGGACTATCCGGCGAACAAGGAGGAGCTGGAGGTCATCACCCTCAGGGAGGGCGACCGGATCGTCGGCGCGACGGAGCTGCGCACGGGCGAGGAGGACCTGGTCTTCATCACCTCCGACGCCCAGCTGCTGCGCTATCCGGCCTCCCAGGTGCGGCCGCAGGGCCGTCCCGCGGGCGGCATGGCCGGCATCAAGCTGACGGCGGGCGCCGAGGTGATCTCGTTCACCGCCGTGGACCCGGCGGCGGAGGCCGCCGTGTTCACGGTGGCCGGCTCCTCCGGCACGCTCACCGGAGCGGCCCCGACCTCCGCCAAGCTCACCCCCTTCGATCAGTACCCGCGCAAGGGCCGGGCCACCGGCGGAGTCCGCTGCCAGCGCTTCCTGAAGGGCGAGGACGTCCTGCTCCTGGCCTGGGCGGGAGCGACCCCCGCCCGCGCCGCCCAGAAGAACGGCACCCCGGTGGACCTCCCGGAGCTCGACCCGCGCCGCGACGGCTCGGGCACGCCGCTGGCGAAGCCGGTGGACGTGGTGGCGGGACCGATCGGCTAGCCGGCCCCCGGCTCGATACCGGGACGCCCCCCGGTCCGCGCGTCGGCGCGGGCCGGGGGGCGTTCTCGTATCGAATCCGGACCGCTCAGGAGTCGTACCGAATCCGGGATCGCTCAGGAGGAAGCAGCGTCCGGCTCGTCCTCGGTGCCGGGCACGTACCGCAGCACGCCCCACATGCTGTGCTCGTCGGGGACGTCCCCCGGGCCGTTCTGCTCGCAGGCGGCGAGTTCCTTGCGCAGGGCGGCGGCGTCGACCCCGGTGCCGATGAGCACCAGCTGGGTCAGCCGGGGCTCGTCCGCGGGCCAGGGCTCCGGGGAGAAGCGCAGGAAGCGGCCGACCGCGTGGACGCCGTAGCGGTTGGCCGGGTCGGCCGTGCCGAAGTCGACGAAGCCCTTGATCCGGTAGAGGCCCTCGGGGCGCGAGTCGAGGAAGGCCATCAGACGGCGCGGGTGCAGTGGGGTCGAGGCCGTGAGCGAGACGGTCTCGTAGGCCGCGTGCGGGTGGGCGTGGTCCTCGTCCTCGGAGCCGTACAGGATGTCCTCGATCGACATCTGTCCCGCGATCTCGTCCTCGGGCACGACCCGGTCGAAGAGCAGCTCCGGGTCGACGCGGCCCTGGACGGCCTCGACCACGGCCGCCCGTCCGGCGAGGCCAGTGACCGTCTCCCGTACGGTACGGAGCTCCTCGGGCGCCACCCGGTCGGCCTTGTTGACGACGACGAGGTCGGCGGCGGCGAGGTGGCGGTCGGTCTCCGGGTGGCGGGCGCGGGTCCCCGCGAACTCGGCCGCGTCGACCACCTCGACCAGTCCGCCGTAGACGATCCGCTCGTTGTCGCTGGCCAGCACCATGCGGACCAGCTCCTGCGGCTCGGCGAGACCGCTGGCCTCGATCACGATCACGTCGAGGCGGAGCTCGGGGCGGGTCAGCACCTCCAGATACTCGTCCAGCTCGCTCGCGTCGACGGCACAGCACAGGCAGCCGTTGCCGAGGGAGACGGTGGAGCCGACCTGACCGGCGACGGTCATGGCGTCGATGCCGATGTCGCCGAAGTCGTTGACCATGACCCCGATCCGCGTCCCGCGCGCGCTGCGCAGCAGATGGTTGAGCAGGGTCGTCTTCCCCGCCCCGAGAAACCCGGCCAGGACGACGACGGGGATCTGCTGGGTGGTCAAGGGTCATGCCTCCGGGCCGTCGGGTACGTGCGGGCGGTGCCCGCGCCTGCGAAGCCCCCAGGATAGGCAGACCGTCCCCGCCGCCCTGGCGGCGACATTTCCGGTCGGCCGGCAGACCGTCCCCGCGGTCCTGCCGGTGGCATTTCCGGTCGGCCGGCAGACCGTCCCCGCCGCCCTGGCGGCGACATTTCCGGTCGGCGCCCTCGTCCCCGTACCGTTTCCGCCATGAGCCCCGCACCCTCCTCCTCCGCGCGGCCGCCCGTCCGCCGGCGCAGGTTCGGGTGGCCGCAGCGGGTGTTCTCGCAGGTCCTGCTGATGCAGCTGGCCATCGCGACCGGGGTCACGGTGCTCGCCACCGGTCTGTTCCTCGCCCCGCTCAGCGCGCAGCTCGACGACCAGGCCATGCGCCGCGCCCTCGCCATCGCGCAGACCACCGCCTCGCCGCGGATCGCCGCCGAGGTGATGACCACCCGGCCGTCGGCCGGAGGGCCGGTGCAGGCGGAGGCGGAGCGGATCCGGCGGTCGACGGGGGCCGAGTACGTGGTCGTCATGGACATCCGTGGCGTCCGCTGGTCCCACACCGACCCCGCCCGGATCGGGAGTGTGGTCTCCACCGACCCGAGCGACGTCCTCGCCGGCCATGAGGTGATGGAGATCGACAGCGGCACCCTGGGTCGCTCCGCCCGGGGCAAGGCGCCGCTGCGGGACGGCCGCGGCGAGATCGTCGGCGCGGTGTCGGTCGGCATCGAGTACGACAGCGTCCGCGACCGGCTCGTCGCCGCGATCCCCGGCCTTCTCCGCTACGCCGGCGGCGCCCTCGCCGCGGCCGCGCTCGCCGCGTATCTGATCTCCCGCCGACTGCAGCGGCAGACCCACGACCTGGCCTTCTCCGACATCTCGGCGCTGCTCGCCGAGCGCGAGGCGATGCTGCACGGCATCCGCGAGGGCGTGGTGGCCCTCGACCGCACCGGCAGGATCCGGCTGATGAACGACGAGGCCCAGCGGCTGCTCGGGCTCGGTCCCGAGGCCACCGGACGCCCGCTCGACGAGGTCCTGGGCACGGGCCGTACCGCCGACGTGCTCGCCGGCCGGGCCACCGGCGAGGACCTGGTGACCGTGCGCGGCAACCGGGTGCTCATCGCCAACCGGATGCCGACGGACGACGGAGGCGCCGTCGCCACCCTGCGCGACCGCACCGAACTGGAGCGGCTCGGCCGCGAGCTCGACTCGACGCGCGGTCTGATCGACGCCCTGCGTGCGCAGGACCACGAGCACGCCAACCGGATGCACACCCTGCTCGGCCTGCTCGAACTGGAGATGTACGAGGACGCGGCCGAGTTCGTCACCGAGGTGGTCGGCGTGCACCGCGCGACCGCCGAGCAGGTCACCGAGAAGGTCCACGACCCGCTGGTCGCCGCGCTCCTCGTCGGCAAGGCCACGGTCGCCGCCGAGCGGGGCGTCTCCCTGCGCATCGCGCCCGGCTCGCTGCTCCCCGACCGGCTCGTGGACCCGCGTGAGCTGGTCACGGTGGTCGGCAACCTCGTCGACAACGCCCTGGACGCGGCCTCCGGCAGCCTCCCCGCGCGCGTGGAGGTGGATCTGCGGGCCGAGGGCCGGACGGTGGTGCTGCGCGTGGCGGACAGCGGTCCCGGCGTGCCCGACGAGCGGCGGGAGCTGATCTTCACCGAGGGCTGGAGCACTAAGCAGCCGCCGGCGCACGGCAAGCGGGGTCTCGGGCTCGCCCTGGTGCGCCGGCTCGCGGAGCGCCGGGGCGGCAGCGCCCGGGTGGGTACGGGAGCGGACGGCGGGGCCGAGTTCACCGTGGTGCTGCCGGAGGCGCTGAGCGAGGCGGACGACGAGCTCGCCCCCGTGGCCGTGGAGGAGGCGCGGTGATCGGCGTCCTGGTGGTCGACGACGACGTACGGGTCGCGCGGGTCAACGCCGCGTACGTGGCGAAGGTGCCGGGCTTCCGCGTGGTCGGCGTCGCGCACTCGGCGGCCGAGGCCCTGGCCCGGCTGGCCGAGGCGGAACCGCCGGTGGATCTGGTGCTGCTCGACCACTATCTGCCGGACGGCAACGGGCTCGCCGTCGTACGGGAGCTGCGTGCCCTCGGCCGGCAGTGTGACGTGATCATGGTGACCGCGGCCCGTGATGTCGCGACCGTACAGGCGGCGATGCGGCACGGGGCGCTGCAGTACCTGGTGAAGCCGTTCAGCTTCGCCGGACTGCGCGCCAAGCTGGAGGCGTACGCGGCGCTGCGCCGCACCCTCGACGGCGGCGGCGAGGCGGAGCAGGCCGAGGTGGACCGGATCTTCGGGGCGCTGTCGGCCGGGTCGGTGGAGCCGGATCTGCCGAAGGGCCACTCCCCCACGACGGCCGGGCTGGTGCGGCAGGTGCTGCTCGTGGCGGACGGGCCCCTGTCGGCGCAGGAGATCGCCGAGCGGGCCGGGGTGAGCCGGCAGACCGCCCAGCGCTATCTCAAGCTCCTGGAGCGGACCGGCCGGGTGCGGCTCTCGCTGAGGTACGGCGAGACGGGCCGCCCCGAGCACCGGTACGTGTGGGTGACCTCGGCGGCGCCCTGACCCGCGGGCCGCGCCGGGGGCCTTCATCGGGCCGCGCTGGAGGCCCTCGTCAGGGGATGTCCTCGTCAGACCGCGCCGGCGCCCGTGAGTGCCCGTACCTCCGTCTCGGCGTGCCGGGCCTCGTCGGGCGGCTCGGGCGAGGTGACGGTGCCGAGCCAGCCGGCGAGGAAGCCGAGCGGGATGGACACCATGCCCGGGTTCTGCAACGGGAAGAGCTGGAAGTCGACGCCGGGGAAGAGCGATTCGGGACTGCCGGAGACGACCGGTGAGACCAGCACGAGCAGGACGGCGGGGATCAGCCCTCCGTAGACCGACCAGACCGCTCCGCGGGTGGTGAACCTCCGCCAGAACAGCGAGTAGAGCAGCACCGGGAGGTTCGCGGAGGCGGCGACCGCGAAGGCGAGGCCGACGAGGAAGGCCACGTTGAGGTCGCGGGCGAGCAGGCCGAGGCCGATGGCTGCCACGCCGATCCCGGCGGCGGCGAGCCGGGCGACGGTCACCTCGCTGTACCGCTTGGCGTGCGGGCGGCGCAGCGAGGCGTAGAGGTCGTGGGCGACGGAGGCGGAGGACGCGAGCGTGATGCCTGCGACGACGGCCAGGATGGTGGCGAACGCCACGGCGGCGACGACGGCGAAGAGGACCGTGCCGCCGGTGGAGCCCGCTCCGCCGCCGAGGTCGAGGGCGAGCAGGGGTACGGCGGTGTTGCCGGCGCTGTTGGAGGCGCGGACGGCGTCGGGGCCGACCAGGGCCGCCGCGCCGAAGCCGAGCACGATGGTCATCAGGTAGAAACCGCCGATGAGCCCGATGGCCCAGACGACCGACCGCCGGGCCGCGCGCGCGGTGGGCACGGTGTAGAAGCGGGACAGGATGTGCGGGAGTCCGGCGGTGCCGAGGACGAGGGCGAGGCCGAGGCTGACGAAGTCGGCGCGGGCGGTCCAGTCGCCGCCGTAGCGCAGCCCGGGGGCGAGGAAGTCCAAGCCGTGGCCGCTGCGTTCGGCCGCCGTGGTGAGCAGCTGGTCGAAGTCGCCGTGGAAGCGGAGCAGTACGAGCACGGTGAGGGTGATCGTGCCGGCCATGAGGAGCACGGCCTTGACGATCTGGATCCAGGTGGTGGCCCGCATGCCGCCGAGCGACACGTAGACGACCATGAGCGCGCCGACGCCGACCACGGTCCAGGAGCGCGCGGCTGCGCTGGTGCCGCCGAGCAGCAGGGCCACGAGGCTTCCGGCGCCGACCATCTGGGCCACGAGGTACAGCACCGAGACGGTGACGGAGGACGTTCCGGCGGCGATACGGACGGGGCGCTCGGCCATGCGTGAGGCGACGACGTCGGCGAGGGTGAAACGGCCGCAGTTGCGGACGAGTTCGGCGACGAGGAGGAGCACGACCAGCCAGGCGACGAGGAAGCCGACGGAGTAGAGCATGCCGTCGTAGCCGAAGAGCGCGATGAGGCCGGAGATGCCCAGGAAGGAGGCGGCGGACATGTAGTCGCCGGCGATGGCGAATCCGTTCTCCATCGGGGAGAACAGCCGGCCGCCGGCGTAGAACTCCTCGGCGGAGCCGTGCCGGTTGCGGCTGACCCAGGTGGTGATCCCGAGGGTGACCGCGATGAACGCGCTGAACAGCAGCAGCGCGAGGGTCTGGTGGTCTCCGGTCACCGTCGCACCCCCCGGGTCATCTCCTGGGTGTCCCAGCGCAGTTCCAGGGCGGCCCGGTCCCGGCGCAGCCGTGCGTGCCGCGCGTAGGCCCAGGTCAGCAGGAAGGTGGTGGCGAACTGGCCGAGGCCGGCGACCATGGCGACGTTGACCGCCCCGGCGACGGGGCGGGCCATGAGGCCGGGGGCCGCGGTCGCGGCGACGACGTACGCCAGGTACCAGAGGAGGAAGGCGAGGGCGGCCGGGAAGACGAAGCGGCGGTAGCGGCCGCGCACTTCCTGGAAGGCGGGGCTGCGCTGGACTTCCAGGTAGATGTCGGCGGTGCTGGGCGGGGCGGTCTGCTGGGCGCGCGCCTGTGCCCCCGTCTGTGCCCGCGCCCCCGTCTGTGCCTGTGCCTGTGCCTGCTGCGGCGGTACGGTCCCGGACGGGTGCGGGGCCGCCGCCGTGCCGTTCGCGTCGGATTCGTCGGCGTCGTCGGCGTCGTGTTCGCCCCAGCCGGCGGCCAGCTCGTCGTACCAGGGATCGTCGATCCGCACCGCCGCGGCGTCGCGCCCTTCCTGCTTCTCCACCGGTGAACTCTCCTTGTCAGCGAACCGTTTCGGCCGCGTGCCCAAGGATGGACAGAGCGGGAAGATCCCGGACTCTTCTCCCGCCCCTCTTCACCCCATTGTGTGAAGGAACCCCCGGATTGTGTGAAGGAACCCCCGGCGCGCGTGACGCCGGGGGCGGTGGCTCAGGCGTCGATACGCGAGCGGTCGAGGGTCGCCGCGGAGCTGGTGATGAACTCCTTGCGGGGCGCCACGTCGTTGCCCATGAGCAGGTCGAAGACCTGCTCGGCCGCCTCCAGGTCGCCGATGTTGATCCGGCGCAGGGTGCGGTGGCGCGGATCCATGGTGGTCTCCGCCAGCTGGTCGGCGTCCATCTCGCCGAGACCCTTGTAGCGCTGGATGGAGTCCTTGTAGCGGACCCCCTTGCGCTGGAACTCGAGCAGGGTCTGCCGCAGCTCGTTGTCCGAGTACGTGTAGACGTACTTGTCCTGGCCCTTCTTGGGCTGGACCAGCTCGATGCGGTGCAGCGGCGGCACGGCGGCGAAGACGCGGCCCTGCTCGACCATGGGCCGCATGTAGCGCTGGAAGAGGGTCAGCAGCAGCGTACGGATGTGGGAGCCGTCGACGTCGGCGTCGGTCATCATGATGACCTTCCCGTACCGCGCGGCGTCGATGTCGAAGGTGCGGCCCGAGCCCGCTCCTATGACCTGGATGATCGCTCCGCACTCGGCGTTCTTGAGCATGTCCGAGACCGAGGACTTCTGGACGTTGAGGATCTTGCCGCGGATCGGCAGGAGGGCCTGGAACTCGCTGTTGCGGGCGAGCTTGGCGGTGCCGAGCGCGGAGTCTCCCTCGACGATGAAGAGCTCGCTGCGCTCGACGTCGTCGCTGCGGCAGTCGGCGAGCTTGGCCGGCAGCGAGGAGGACTCCAGGGCGGTCTTCCTGCGCTGCGCCTCCTTGTGCTGGCGGGCCGCGATGCGGGTGCGGGCGGCGGCGACGGCCTTCTCCAGGACGGCGCGGGCCTGGGCCTTGGCGTCGCGCTTGGTGGAGGTCAGGAAGGCCTTGAGCTCCTTGGCCACCACGTTGGCCACGATCCGGCGGGCCGCGGAGGTGCCCAGCACCTCCTTGGTCTGGCCCTCGAACTGCGGCTCGGCGAGGCGCACGGTGACGACGGCGGTGAGGCCTTCGAGGGCGTCGTCCTTGACGATGTCGTCCTCGGCCACCCGCAGCATCTTGGAGGCGCGCAGCACCTCGTTGACCGTCTTGGTGATCGCCTGCTCGAAACCGGAGACGTGGGTGCCGCCCTTGGGCGTGGCGATGATGTTGACGAAGGAGCGGACCATGGTGTCGTAACCGGTGCCCCAGCGCAGGGCGACGTCGACGCCGAGCTCGCGGGTGACCTCGGTGGGGGTCATGTGGCCGCGGTCGTCGAGGACCGGGACGGTCTCCTTGAAGCTGCCCTGGCCGGTGAGGCGCAGCACGTCGCAGACGGCCTTGTCCTGGGCGAGGAACTCGCAGAACTCACTGATGCCGCCGTCGAAGCGGAACGTCTCCTCGCTCTTGCCCACGCCGTCGAGGTCGCGCTCGTCACGGACGACGATGGTGAGGCCGGGGACGAGGAAGGCGGTCTGACGGGCACGCTGGTGCAGCGTCTCCAGGGAGAGCTTGGCGTCCTTGAGGAAGATCTGGCGGTCCGCCCAGTAGCGGATGCGCGTGCCGGTACGGCCCTTCGGGACGCGCTTGCCCTTGCGCAGACCGCTGCCCGGGTCGAAGGGGGCGTCGGGACCCTGCTCGGTGAAGATACCGGGGACGCCGCGGCGGAAGCTGATGCTGTGGGTGGTGGTCCGGTCGACCTCGACGTCGAGGCGGGCGGAGAGCGCGTTCACCACGGAGGCGCCGACGCCGTGCAGGCCGCCGGAGGCCGCGTAGGAGCCGCCGCCGAACTTTCCGCCGGCGTGGAGCTTGGTCATGACGACCTCGACGCCGGAGAGCCCGGTCTTGGGCTCGACGTCGACCGGGATGCCGCGGCCGTTGTCGTGGACCTCGACGGAGCCGTCCTCGTGGAGGATGACCTCGATGTGGTCGCAGTAGCCGCCGAGGGCCTCGTCGACGGAGTTGTCGATGATCTCCCAGAGGCAGTGCATCAGGCCGCGGCTGTCGGTGGACCCGATGTACATGCCGGGGCGCTTGCGGACGGCTTCGAGCCCTTCGAGGACGAGCAGGTGCCGCGCGGTGTAGTTGGAACCGTCACGGTCTGCGGTCAGCAGCGCACTGGACGGCACGGACGTCTCGGCGGTCACGCGGTTCGCTCCTCGCTGAATTTGAAAACTGGCCCGGTGGGGTAAGGCCCGGCGTCGGTCACCGGTCAGAGGGTACCGATGCCTGGTAGAGCCGTTGTCACGCCACCCTCCTGATTCCTCATGCTAGTCCAGAGTCGCATGGGTGTTCGATCCCTCGATGGGGTGACGTGAACATCACGTTCCCTTCCAGGCATGAACCATTTAGGGTTCGGGCACGTCCTCATGAACAACCGGCAACCCGCCGGAGGGACTCAACCACACACAGCAATGCGAAACCCGTAGAGCGAAGCAATACGGCTCATTCGCCGCCAACCGGCAGCAGACAGCCACCTTGGGAAAAAGTTTCGAGGAAAAGCCACGAGCGGGAACGTTTTCGGCCTGGTTGGATGTTGACCCTGGTACGACAGCTCGTCGAGCTAGAGAAGAGGCGACGTGACTACTGTTCTGACCCCCGCGAGCCCCCTGACGGCCGCTGACCGCTGCGACCGCTGCGGCGCCCAGGCGTACCTGCGTGTCGTCCTGACCAGCGGCGGTGACTTGCTCTTCTGCGCCCACCACGGGCGTAAGTTCGAGCCGGAACTCAAGAAGATCGCCGCAGAGATACAGGATGAGACGGACCGGCTCACCGACGTGCCGGCCCGCACCATGGGAGACGAGCACTGACGCCTCGCGTCCACGACGAGCCAGGGGCCGGTTCCTGACATCCGGCCGACGGGCGGCCACCCCCGCGACCTCGGGGGTGGCCGCCCGTTCTCGTACGGTGACCGGCGCATGACGCGGGGTCACGAGCCCGTGCCCGCCGGTCGCCGGCAGGGCACGACGACCACGAGACGGAAGGCCCGTCAGAAGCGCTGCGGCAGCACCTCGGAGACGCGGGTGTAGACCCCGGGGTTCTCGGCCTCCCCGCAGCCGCTCCCCCAGGACACGAGGCCGATCAGCCGCCCCTGCGCCACCAGGGGCCCTCCGCTGTCCCCCTGACAGGCGTCCTTGCCGCCGTCCGGGTCGCCCGCGCACAGCATGGTGTCGGCCCGGTAGGCGACGCCGAAGCCGCTCGGGTACGCCCGCTCACACGTCCTGTCGGCCAGCACCTGGACCCGCGCCGAGCGCAGCGACATCGCGTACGTCCCGTGGCCGGTCATGTCGCCCCAGCCGTACACCTGCGCCGGCGTCCCCGGTGTGACCGCCGCATCGCCCGGGGCCGCCACCCCGATCACGTACGAGGCCGGCAGCGCCTTCTCCAGCGTGAGCATCGCCAGATCGCCGGAGTTGGTCGACGGGTTGTAGCGGGGGTTGACCCAGGTGCCGGAGACCCGCACCTCTTGACCGCCCTTCCCGCGCAGCGAGGTGCGCCCGGCGATCACCTTGAAGTCGGAGAGCTGCCACGGCTCCCCGCCCAGGACGTCACGGCCCAGGCAGTGGGCGGCGGTGAGCACCCTCGTGGGGGCCACGACCACGCCTCCGCAGAACTGCCCTGCCCGCGTACCCCCGAACCGGTCACGGCTGGAGAGCGCCACCACCCAGGGCGCCTCACTGATACGGGTCGGCTGCCCGCCGACCACGACGCTGTCGGCGGACGCGGGAGCCGCGGCGGCGAGCGGCCCCGCCGCCACGGCGATCAGGCCCAGGGCACCGGTCAATGTTCGGGCGATGGGACGACGCATGGAGCCTCCTGACTCTCCGGTGATGTCGATTCACCCAGCGTCGTCCAGGCACGCGTCCCCTGCACCCGCGCATGCGCCGAAGGGCCCGGCTCCCCGCGCGGGGGAACCGGGCCCTTCGTTCGTCGTACGCGTCCCTCGGCGGGATCAGTCGAGGTAGTCGCGCAGGACCTGCGAGCGCGACGGGTGACGCAGCTTCGACATCGTCTTCGACTCGATCTGACGGATGCGCTCACGCGTCACGCCGTAGACCTTGCCGATCTCGTCGAGGGTCTTCGGCTGACCGTCGGTGAGACCGAAGCGCATGGAGACGACGCCCGCCTCGCGCTCGGAGAGCGTGTCGAGGACCGAGTGCAGCTGCTCCTGCAGAAGCGTGAAGCTGACCGCGTCGGCCGGGACGACCGCCTCGGAGTCCTCGATGAGGTCACCGAACTCGCTGTCGCCGTCCTCGCCCAGCGGGGTGTGCAGCGAGATCGGCTCACGGCCGTACTTCTGGACCTCGATGACCTTCTCCGGGGTCATGTCGAGCTCCTTGGCCAGCTCCTCCGGGGTGGGCTCACGGCCCAGGTCCTGGAGCATCTGGCGCTGCACACGGGCGAGCTTGTTGATGACCTCGACCATGTGCACCGGGATACGGATGGTGCGGGCCTGGTCGGCCATGGCTCGGGTGATCGCCTGACGGATCCACCAGGTGGCGTACGTGGAGAACTTGTAGCCCTTGGTGTAGTCGAACTTCTCGACGGCGCGGATCAGACCCAGGTTGCCCTCCTGGATCAGGTCCAGGAAGAGCATGCCGCGGCCGGTGTAGCGCTTGGCCAGCGAGACCACGAGTCGGAGGTTGGCCTCCAGCAGGTGGTTCTTGGCGCGGCGGCCGTCCTCGGCGATGATCTCCAGCTCACGCTTGAGCTTGGGGGCCAGCTTGTCGGAGTTCGCCAGCTTGTCCTCGGCGAACAGACCGGCCTCGATGCGCTTGGCGAGCTCGACCTCCTGCTCCGCGTTGAGCAGCGGGACCTTGCCGATCTGCTTGAGGTAGTCCTTCACCGGGTCCGCGGTGGCACCGGCGACGGCGACCTGCTGGGCCGGAGCGTCGTCCTCGTCCTCGTCGGACAGGACGAAGCCCTTGCTCTCGCCCTCGGCCTCCTCGTCGTCACCCTTGCCGGGCGCGACGTCCTCGAGCAGCTCCTCGCCCTCGAGCAGCTCTTCGTCGTCCTTCTTGGACGTGGTCTTCTTGGCCGCCGTCTTCTTGGCGGTGGCCTTCTTCGCCACCGTCTTCTTGGCTGCGGTCTTCTTCGCGGCGGCCTTCTTGGCCGGCGCGCCGGCCTCGTCGGCCGGGTCCGCGCTCTCGGCCGCCGGGGCCGCGGAGGCGGCCGAGACGGTCTTCGTCACGGTCGTCCTGGCGGTGACGGTCTTGGTGGCGGTGCGCTTGGCCGGGCTCTTCGCTGCGACGCTCTTGCGGGCGCGCTTCGGCGACTCCGCTGCACTGACCATCAGCGTCACACCCTCTTCCTCGAGGATCTGATTGAGGCTGCGCAGAACATTCTTCCACTGGGTTGGCGGAATCTGGTCAGCCTCGAAGGCCCGACGCACGTCATCGCCGGCGATCTGCCCATCAGCCTTTCCCCGCTCGATGAGCGCCATCACAGACTCGGACTCGGCGATCTCCGGCGGGAGCGTACGGGATGTGCTGGCCGACACGAACAACCTCTCGGAACGATGGAAAACGGCTTCCGGCCCCGCCCTGGATCGGGCCGGAGCCGACGACCGTCGGCCGGGAATGTGCCGACGGCGCGGGCTGGACCGGGGAACTGCACAGCGCCCTGAGCGGCTGCTGTATTCCTTCCTCGGCCGTCACCTCTTAGGTCATCGCGCGGCTTCGAGGAGTGTTACGCCCAATCCGCGTGGCCCGAGTCACACCTCATTTGCGACGATCCGCCATCAAACATACGAAACGCGACGTGATCACGACGTCCCGGCCGTGCTCCCGCCCGCTCCGGAGCGTGCCGCCAGACCCTGGCGCACCCGGGGACGGTTCTCCGCCCCCGGGCTCCGCTCGGGTCCGGCGGCACGCGATGCGGGCCTCACGGTGCTTCTGCCCACGGCTCGGCGGATCAGTGCTCGCGGGGAGCCGGCACGACGCGCTCCACCTCGGGGTGGACGGTCAGCAGCTGGCGCATGGCCGTCTCGGCGGCCAGGGCGTCCCCGGCGGCGAGCGCGTCGACGATCCGGGCGTGGTGGGTGAGGCAGTTCTCGTTGGGGCGGTCGCAGCCGGTGGCGGGCGATCCGGAGACCTGGAGGGCGGCGCCGACGATGCCGGAGAGGTGCTCCAGCATGCGGTTGCCGGCGAGCTGGATGAGCAGGGCGTGGAACTCGGCGTCGGCGCGGGAGAAGGTGATGCCGTCTCCCTGGGCGTAGGCGTGGCCCATGATCTCGACCATGTCGGCGAGGCGCTGCTGGACGTCTTCGCGGCCGTGGCCCGCGGCCAGCCGGGCGGCGAGCGGCTCGATGGTCCAGCGGAGCTCGTTCAGCTCGCGGCGTTGGTCGTCGCGCTGCGGACCGAAGGCGCGCCACTCGATGATGTCGGGGTCGAGCAGGTTCCAGTCGCTGACCGGCCGGACCCGGGTGCCGACGTTGGGGCGGGCGCTGACCAGGCCCTTGGCCTCGAGCACGCGCAGCGATTCGCGGACGACGGTGCGTGAGACCTCGAAGCGCTGGCCGATCTCCTCGGGCACGAGAGGGCGGTCGGCACCGAGGTCGCCGGAGACGATCATCTGGCCGAGCTGCTGGACGAGCTGTCCGTGGAGCCCGCGGCCGCGGCTGCCGGCGGCCCTGCGGCCGACTCGGCCGAGGTCCTCCGTGGCCTCCCAGGCCGGCGGTCCGACACGGTCGGCTCCGGGCGCCTCCGCGTAGGGGTAGCGGTCGAGGTCGCCCGGCGCGCCGAGGCCGGACTCGACGGGGCGGGCGGGGGTCATCATCGTATGCGCAAGGGTACTCACGCATCCTTTGTCGGCGTGGCTCTCGCACCCCTTGAGGTCTTTGGTGAAAAGCACACGAAAGGGTGATCGGCACCCGCTACACAATTGACGATCAATCGGACATAACGCGCATTTCCCAAGGGACTTGCCGTCGGAGTGAAAGCTTTCGATCCGAAAGTGATCACCAACGGGCCCTTTTGTGACGGCCGGTGAACACATAGGCGCAGAGCAGGACCGTCAACGTCAGCGTCAGCGCCACTCCCACGGGCTGCCCGAGCACCCGCAGTGCACCCATCAGCCAGCGATCGGCCGCCGACGACCACTCGACGCTCGCGAACTCGCGCAGCCGGGCCGGAAGTCCGGCCACGGAGCGCCGGGGCATCCCGGCGAGCATCCGCTGCAGCGGCGGGGCGAAGACCACGGGCACGGCGAGGACCGCCGCGACCCCGGCGGCCGCGGCGCGGAAGACCCCCGCCCCGAGCACGCCTGCCCAGGCGCATCCGATCACCAGACCGAACCAATTCGCGGACAGCGACGGCCAGTTGCGCGGTACGGGGATCAACTCGCCCCCGTAGACGAGGCGAAGCGCCCCCAGGTCGGCCACGACGACGAGCACCGCGAGCACCGCGCCGACGGCCGCCGCGACCGCGAGTTTGGCCCGGAGCAGGCCGAGGCGGCGCGGGACGGCGCCGCGCCCGGTGGTGAGGGCCGGATAGCGATACTCCTCGCCGAACGAGAAGGCGCCGAGCAGCCCCGCCCCGAGCGCCGCGGGCGGCAGCGGGGAGATCCCCGGCCAGCCGGCCAGCAGGGCCGGCATCGGCGTGCGCCCACTGCGCGCGAGCAGCACGGCCAGGGCGACGGACACCAGCACGACCCCGGCGGCGACGAGCGGCGTGGAGGGGACACCGAGCAGACGGCGGATCTCGTAGCGCAGCGGACGCAGCGGGGACCGGTGCGGGGCGCGGCGCGCCCGGCGGCCGGGGGCGGGGGCGGGGGCGGGGGCGGGTGCGACGTCGGAGGCGGTCGTCGCGGCCGGCGTCGCGGCCGGCGTCGCGGGGTGCGGCGGGTGGGCGGCCTGGGTCTGGCGGGCCGGGGCCTTGGTGTCACCGGTCTCGTCGGCGAGGCGGTGGAGGAGCACACCGTTGCGGAAGGCGGTCTCGCCGACGGTGGCGCAGTCGCTGCCGTAGACGGAGAGGCGGTTGCCGCCCTCCGTGACCACCTCCACCGGGCGGCGGGCGGCCCGGGACTCCTGGGCGAGGACGGCGGCCAGCCGGGCCGCGTGCGGGGTGCGCACCGCGACCCGGGGGCGTAGCCGGGTGCGGGCGAACTCGACGGCGTCCTGGTCGGCGGCGAGCCGGCCGCCATCGAGGGTGACGACCCGGTCGGCGTTGCGGGCGGCGTCCTTGGGGTCGCTGGTGGTGTAGAGGACGGTGCCGCCCTCGTCGGCGTGGGCGCGCAGCAGTTCGTAGAGCCAGGCGCTCTCGCGTACGGAGAGTCCGGCGGCGGGCTCGTCGAGGAGCAGGGTGTGCGGGTCGCCCAACAGGGCCGAGGCGAGCCCCAGTCGGCGGTCCATGCCGAGGGACAGAGTGCCGATGCGCTGGTCGTGCATGCCGGTGAGCCCCACGAGCCGGAGCATCTCGTCGGCGCGGGCGGCGGGGACGCCGGTGGCGGCGCACAGCATGCGCAGTTGGCTGCGAAGGGTGCGGGACGGGTGGCCGGGGACGTCACCGAGCAGGACGCCGACCTCTCGGGCGGGGTGCGCGACACGGTGCAGCGGGCGGCCCCGGAAGTAGGTGACGCCACGGCCCGGTTCGAGCTGCAGCATGAGCCGGAGGGCGGTGGTCTTGCCGGCGCCGGCCGACCCGATCAGGGCGGTGACGGTGCCCGGCCGGGCCTCGAAGGTGAGATCGTCCACGGCGGGCGGAAGGTCCCGGCGGGGGGTGCTGGTGAGTCCGATGGCCTGGAGCATCGCTTCTCTCGCGGGTAGGTGAGACCGCTCCGCGGCAGGGCGGCTGTCCCAGCAAGATAACGTCCCATTTCGGACTTTTGGTGCAGGATTGACGGCTCGGGGCGGACGGACGACCGCCCGTCAGACCTCCGGGCGCAGCATGGGCGGGTTCAGCAGCGTGGCCCCACCAGCGCGGAACAGCTGGGCGGGGCGGCCGCCCTGACGCGTCGTGGTCCCACCCGCCGGAACCAGGAAGCCGGGCGTGCCGGTCACCTTGCGGTGGAAGTTCCGAGGATCGAGGGCCACCCCCCACACCGCTTCGTAGACCCGGCGGAGCTCGCCCACCGTGAACTCGGGCGGGCAGAAGGCGGTGGCGAGCGACGAGTACTCGATCTTCGAACGGGCTCGCTCCACCCCGTCGGCCAGGATCCTGGCGTGGTCGAAGGCCAGCGGCACCGGCGGCTCGCCCTCGGGGTCCGTCACGCCGTCCTGCCCGAGGAGCTCCTCGACGGGCGCCCAGCGCGCGCTGTTGGCGTCACCACCCGCCCGCGGCGCCGGCAGGTCCGGCGCGAGCGCCAGGTGCGCCACGCTGACCACCCGCATCCGCGGATCCCGGTCGGGTGCTCCGTACGTCGCCAGCTGCTCCAGGTGCGCGCCGTTGCCCGGCACGGGGGGCGGGGCACCCGGATCGTGGACGCAGAGCCCGGTCTCCTCGACCAGCTCGCGCGCGGCGGCGGCGTCGAGGTCCTCGTCCGCCCTGACGAAGCCTCCCGGCAGTGCCCAGCGTCCCTGGAACGGGGCCTCTCCCCGTTTCACGACCAGGGCGCACAGGGCGTGGCGCCGCACGGTGAGCACGACCAGATCGACGGTGACGGCGAAGGGCGGAAAGGCCGACGGGTCGTAGGGAGGCATGCCCGTGATCATAGTCGTCTTCCTGACGATAAACACGCCCGTGGGGAGGATCAGCCGCCACTTCTTCTCGGCCCCGCCCCTCCCCCACCCCCTGTTCTTCCGTTCCGAGCCGCCGACCGCCGCCGAAACGCCCGTGGCGGGTCACACCCCCAGCTGGAGGCCGGGCGCCGCCTCCTCGACCATGCCGAGCCCGAGCCGTCCGACACGGGCCGCGAACGGCTCCCCCGCGACCCGGAGTCCCGACAGCCGGATCTCCCCGAGCGGGGCGGAGCGCAGCGGCTGCAGGGCGACCGTGCGGCCGGGGGCGTCGGGGCGGACGCCGACGACCGCGGTCAGCAGCTGCACCCCGGCCGCGGCGGCCACCGCGGCCGGCCGGCAGGCCGCCGGATGCGGCACCGGCACGGCGCCGGTCGTCCGCCGCTCCCCCGCGTACATCTCCGGAAGCCGGTGGTCGAAGGCCTCGGCGGCGTCCAGGACACCCCGCAGCAACGACGCCGCCTCGTTCTCGTATCCGGCCGCGGCGAGCCCGGCGACGGCGACCGCCGTCTCGTGCACCCGGACGGCTCCCGACCGGTGCCCGAACGGGTTGTAGCCGGGCTCCTTCTCCCCGAGGCCGCGCAGCCCCCAGCCCGAGTCGAGCGCCGGGGCGGCGAGCAGCCGGGCCAGCCGCTCGGTCTGCGCCTTGTCGAGGAGTCCGGGGGCCGACCGACCGGCGGCGGTGAGCCCCGTGTCGAGGAGGTGCGCGGCCCAGCCGCCCAGGTGCGGCAGCGGGTGGCCGTCGGGTGTCCGGGCGAGGAGTGGCCGACCACCGGAGCGGTCGTCGAACCAGAACCGCGCCCGGAACCGCTCGCCCAGCTCCCGCGCCCATTCCCGCCACGCGTCCCCTCCGGGCCGTCCGCAGGCGTCGAGCAGGTCGGCCCCGAGCACGGCCGCGCGGTGCGCGTGGGCCTGGGTCTCGGCCCGCGTCGGCCCGGCGGGCCACGGATCCGGCACGAACCCGCCGGCGTCGACCGCGCCGCGCAGCCAGTCGAGGCACCGTTCCGCGACGGGGAGCAGCTCCGCGAGGTCCTGCTCGGGAAGACCCCAGCGGCGGGCCTCGGCGAGGACGACGGGGAAGGCGAGGGTGGCCTCGACGCCGGTGCAGCGGGGCGGCAGCAGGGGGCCCGCGTCCCTGAGCGGTCCGGGAATGCGCCCGGACTCGGGCCCCCCGCCGAGAAGTTGGGTGCGGCCGAGGGCGCGGAGGGTGGTGACGGCGAGCCGGGTGCCGAGCGGAAGGGCCATGCGGGCGGCCCAGAGCGCCTCGGCGGTGACGGGGCCGCAGCGCCAGGGCACTCCGGCCGCGAGGTGGACGTCGGCGGGATGGGCGGGGTCGCGCTGGAGCAGCGCGCGCAGGTCGGCGACGGAGGCGGACAGCAGGGGCGCGAGGCGTGGGTCGTCCCCTTCGGCGACGGCGTCGGCCAGGGCGTGCCCGCCCGGCCGGCCGGTGCCGGGGGTCTGTCGGCGGCGAGCGTGCTCGGTCCTGATCCGGAGGGTGAGGACGAAGCGGTCTCCGGGGGCCAGTTCGGCCTCCCAGCGGAGGAGTCCGGCCGCCGCCAGCGCGTCGCTGGGCGGCGGGTCCGCCGCGACGGTGACGGCGGTGCCGTCCCCGTGGGCCCAGCGGAGCCCGGTGCCGTGGACACTCGCGGCCAGCTCAGGGCCCGGCCGCCCGGCCGCCACCGCGCCCAGGTCCGCGAGATCGGTGCCCAGAGCGAGCTCCACGGGGAGCCGCAGCGGCCGGTTCGCGGAGCTGCGCAGGGTGATCCGCTCGGTCCCGTCGGCCTCGCGGGTCCGCTCGACGAGGAGGCCGGGGTCCGGGCCGGTGTCGCCGGGCGCGCGCAGGACACCCAGGAAGTCGGCGCGGTCCGCTGCGGCCGTCCGGCCGTGGAGGGGGACGGGCTCGCGTCCGGCGACGCGCAGGAAGCAGCGGGAGAGGAGGCGACGTCCGGCGAGGAAGACGCCTTCGAATCCGGTACCGGTGAGCTGCCCGTGACGGGGGCTGAGGGTGAGGGCGGGGAGGGCGACACCGATGAGGATGTCGTGGAGAGCGGGCAGGTCGCCGGGGCGGGCCGTCCCGGCTCCCGCTCCCGGCGGCGGAGCTCCGGTGTGGGACGGGCGTCCGGCGGAGGGTCCGGGGACCTGGGCGGGGCTGGGGGCCATGACAGGTGTGCGGTGCTCTCTGTGCGGTCCGGACGGCTCGGCCGGCGCCGGAGGCGACCGCGGAGGGCGCCGCTCGGGTGGTCCGGATGTCCGGCCGTGGGGCGGCACTGCTCCTGCGCGACCGCCACAGACGTGAACGCCGCCGCGGGCCGCCGAGTCACGGCCCGAACCGACCCCGACCGGAAGACGCCCCGCCACCGTGCCGCAAACCGCCCGCCCGACCGGGCGAACGCACCCCGCGGAGCAGGTGCCCAGCTCGTTACCCGGGGCCTCGACCGGGCGCCCCGGACCCCAGCGGCGAGCCCTTCACACGACCACCGCAGCCCCGCCACACACCGCCCGCCCGACCGGCCGAACGCACCCCGCGGAGCAGGTGCCCAGCTCACGGTCCTGGGCGCCCCCGACCGGAAGACGCCCCGCACCCCTGCCGCGAACCGCCCGCCTGACCGGGCTAAGGCGACCCGCAGGGCGGGTGCCCAGCTCACGGCCCGGGACGACCCCGACCGGAAGACACCCCGCAGCCCCGCCACACACCGCCCGCCCGACCGGCCGGAGACACCCCTCGGAGCAGGTGCCCGGCTCATTCGCCGGCCCTCGTCCCGCGTCGCCCGGTCCGCCGCACGGCCGCGCGCTGAGGCGGCCTGGGGGCCGCGTCGCGGCGGCGGGTGGCCGAGGGGGCACGGGCCGGGCCCCGGCCCGCGCCGGCGGCGCGCAGTCCTGCCTGCCGGGCGGTCCGCCGTGCGGCCTGCCGGGCCTGCTGTCGCCGCCGGTCCCGGGGCTCGGCGGCCGGGGAGGGATCGTGCCCGTCGGCTCGGGTGGCCTCGTCCGGGATCGGGCCGGGCTCGGACGGCAGGTTCGGCCCCTGGCTGCGCTCGGGGGTGTCGCGGTCCGCGCTCTCACCGGTGATCGCCGGTGTCGGGGGCGACGTGGCGGCGAGGCGGGCGTCCCGCTCCTTGCGCAGGCAGTCGCGCAGCGACTCGGGGTCCAGACCCTCGTTGCACGCCTGGTGGAGCAGCCGTGCGAAGAGGTACTCGGAGTCGGCTTCCAGGGCGAGGCCGAGCGCCACCCGCGCGGAGGGTTCGTCGCCGGTGGACCAGGCGACCCAGCCGGCCAGGGTGAGGGGTGCCGCCGCGTACTCCTGGTACGGGGCGACGCAGCGTCGGGACAGGGCGCGCCAGAGCCGCAGCGCGGGGGCCGCCTCGGGGCCCTCCATCCATTCGGCGGCCTGGTCGCGGGTGTCGCGGTCCTGCAGGCCGAGGATCACCGTGGCCGCCTCGTCGGGCGTGAGGAGCGCGTCGTCCCGGGCGTCGGCGGTCGCCGTCCCCGCGGCCGCCCCGTTGACGAGTCCCGCGAGACCCGCCGGAACGGCGCTCCGTCCGGCGCCGTCCCCCGCCGGCGGAGGCTCGGGCGGCGCGGCGAAGCGTGCGATGAGCCGGCGGACCAGAGCGAGGGTGGTCTCGCGCGTCTCCAGGCGGCCCAGGCCGCCCGGCGCCCCGGCGAGGATCCTGGGCACGATGACCGCGGCGGCGTCGTTCAGAGCGGCACGCTGCGCCGCGTCGCCCTCGGAGCCCCACGGCTTGAGCCGGGCCTCCATGTCCTTGAGGCTGCCTCGCACCTGGATCCCCGCGTAGGCGGCGGACGCCGCCATCACCGACGTACCGGACAGGGCGAGGGGCGTGCCGTCGGGCGGGCAGCAGCGGGCGTCGGGGCAGCAGTACGAGAAGTAGAGGCCGTCGGAGATGCAGAGGGCTTCGAGGACGGGGATGTCGAGGGCGCCGCAGGCGGTGCGCAGGCGCTGGGCGAAGGGGCGCAGCCGCTCCATCACCCGCTGCCCGGTCTCGCCAGGTGCGGGGTCCTGGCAGAGGAAGACGACGATGGCGTCCGGGCGGTCGCCGCGGCGGGTGCAGCCCTCGACGAGGCATTCGGCGAGGTGATCGGCGGTGGCGGACCATTCGTAGGGCGAGCTCGGGATGCCGACCCTGACCCGGCCGCCGAACCGTCCGCGCTCGCCGTGCAGCGCGACGAGGACGACGGAGTCGCTGGGATGGAAGCCGAGCATGAACGGCAGCGCGTCGGCCAGCTCGGCCGGGCCGCGCAGGGTGATCTGCTGGGTCGAGGACGGGCCGTGGGATTCGTGGTGGTTCGTGTTCATGGTCACGACGGTCCCGCGATCACGGTCGGTCGCGAAACCCCTGTGGATAACTCCCGCTCCGACCGCTCGGCGAGTTTTCCACAGGCTCGGCCGCTCGTTCGCGCTTTGTCGCACCCATCGGGTTGCATGGGGGCATGACCAACGCAGACCGCCCCGAGGACCGCGCCGCCCTGCGCGCGGCCGCCGACGCCGTGCTCGCCCGTCTCGTCTCGGACCCGACCGGGGCGGCGAGACTCCGCGAGGACCAGTGGCGCGCCATCGAGGCGCTGGTCGCGGACAGACGCCGGGCGCTGGTCGTGCAGCGGACCGGCTGGGGCAAGTCCGCGGTGTATTTCGTGGCGACCTCGCTGTTGCGCGAGCGCGGCGCCGGCCCGACCGTGATCGTCTCGCCGCTGCTCGCGCTGATGCGCAACCAGGTCGAGGCGGCGGCTCGCGCGGGCATCCGCGCCCGCACGATCAACTCGTCCAACACCGAGGAGTGGGACACCGTCCAGCGGGAGGTGGCGGACGGTGAGGTCGACGTGCTGCTCGTGAGCCCCGAGCGGCTCAACAACCCCGACTTCCGGGACCAGGTGCTGCCGCGGCTCGCCGCCGCCACCGGGCTGCTCGTCGTCGACGAGGCGCACTGCATCTCGGACTGGGGGCACGACTTCCGGCCGGACTACCGGCGGCTGCGGACGATGCTGGCGGACCTGCCGCGCGGGGTGCCGGTGCTGGCGACGACGGCCACGGCCAACGCCCGGGTGACCGCGGACGTCGCCGAGCAGCTGGGGACCGGCACGGACACGGACGCGCTGGTGCTGCGCGGCCCGCTGGACCGCGAGAGTCTGAGCCTCGGCGTGGTCCGGCTGCCGGACGCGGCGCACCGACTGGCCTGGCTGGCCGACCATCTCGACGAGCTGCCCGGCTCCGGGATCATCTACACGCTGACCGTCGCCGCGGCCGAGGAGGTGACGGCCCATCTGCGCCAGTGCGGGCACACGGTCGCCTCGTACACGGGGCGTACGGAGAACGCCGACCGGCAGCAGGCGGAGGACGACCTGCTGGCCAACCGGGTCAAGGCGCTCGTGGCCACCTCGGCGCTCGGCATGGGCTTCGACAAGCCGGACCTGGGCTTCGTGGTCCATCTGGGTTCGCCCTCCTCCCCCATCGCCTACTACCAGCAGGTGGGCCGTGCCGGGCGCGGCGTGGAGCACGCGGAGGTGCTGCTGCTGCCGGGCAAGGAGGACGAGGCGATCTGGCAGTACTTCGCCTCGGTGGCCTTCCCGCCAGAGGAGCAGGTGCGCCGCACCCTCGACGTGCTCGCGCAGGCTGACCGGCCGCTGTCCCTGCCCGCCCTCGAACCCCTGGTCGAGCTGCGCAGGACACGGCTGGAGACGATGCTGAAGGTGCTCGACGTGGACGGCGCGGTGCATCGGGTGAAGGGCGGCTGGACGAGCACGGGCCGGCCGTGGGTCTACGACACCGAGCGGTACGCGTGGGTGGCCCGGCAGCGGGCGGCCGAGCAGCAGGCCATGCGGGACTACGCGGCGACGTCAGGCTGCCGGATGGAGTTCCTGCGCCGGCAGCTGGACGACGAGGCCGCGGCGCCGTGCGGTCGTTGTGACAACTGCGCGGGCGTCAGGTTCGACGCGAAGGTCTCGGAGACGGCGCTCGACACGGCCCGGGGGGAGCTGGGCCGGGCGGGTGTGGAGGTGGAACCGCGCAAGATGTGGCCGACCGGACTCGCCGCCGTGGGCGTGGATCTGAAGGGGCGTATCCCGGTGGGCGAGCAGTCGTACACGGGCCGGGCGCTGGGCCGGCTTTCGGACATCGGCTGGGGCAACCGCCTGCGTCCGATGCTCGCCGACTCCGCGCCGGACGGGGAGGTCCCGGACGACGTGGTGCAGGCGGTGGTGAGGGTGCTCGCCGACTGGGCGAAGGGGCCGGGCGGTTGGGCCTCGGGGGCGGCGGACGCCCCGCCCCGGCCGGCCGGCGTGGTCACGGTCGCCTCGCACCGCAAGCCGCGGCTGGTGGGCTCGCTCGGCCGGCGGATCGCCGAGATCGGGCGGATGCCGCTGCTCGGTTCGGTGGAGTACGCGCCGGAGGCGGAGGACCTGCGGATCTCCCGGACGAACAGCGCGCAGCGGGTGGTCGGGCTGCAGCGGGCGCTGGTCGTCCCGCCGGAGCTGACGGAGCGTCTGGCCTCGGCGGGCGGGCCGGTCCTGCTCGTGGACGATCTCGCCGACAGCGGCTGGACGTTGGCCGTGGCGGCGAGGCTGCTGCGACGGGCGGGAGCGGAGGGAGTGTTCCCGCTGGTGCTCGCCGTCCAGGCGTAGAACGGGGAGTGAACAATAGGTAACTGGGCAGGGATATGAGAGGCATACCGGTTCATTCCCGTCAGCGGCCTCAATTGCTCGTTGCCGCCCGCGCACGGGCCAGGAAGAATTGGGAATCCGCCCCGCACGGCCCGTACGTGGTCCGGTAGGACCATGCCGTGGTGCGCCCTCACCCGACCCTGCCCGCGGAGCGGGCGCGTATCCGAAGGGAGGATCGTGACCTTCGGATTCGCTCCGTCCTCAGCCGCTCCGGGCAACGCGTCGTCCGGGTCGGCCAGCCGCCTCGCCCGGATGCTCGAGCCGGCGGAATGGGCCGCGGCGGGAATCCCGCTGCTGCGCAACCCTCGTGAGGTCGTCAGCGGCCTGCACTCACGTCACCGGCCCACGCCCTCGACGGCGGTGATCGCGGTGCTCGACCACGAGGAACGGCTCGCGGCGAGCGCCTCCTTCACCCGCAGGCCGGCCCCCGCGGACGGCTGGGAGTTCCGCAACGCGCTTCTCGCGCATCTGCGCCGGGTGCTCCCGCATGACCTGCGGCGCCGGTCCCCGGTGCGCACGGCCGTGCTGCTCTACTGCCGCGAGGGGGACGAGCGCTGGACCGAGGAGGACGGCGCGTGGATGTGGGGCCTGCGGGACGCCTGCACGCTCCACGGGCTGCGCTGCGGTGCGTACATCACCCTGACCGGAGGCGGCTGGCAGGTGCTCGGCGAGGGCCGGGGCGGGCGCAGGCCCAGCTCCGACTCGCGTCCCACACCACTGGGTGAGGACTCCGTGGTCGAGCAGCTGGCGCCGCGGATAGCGAGCGGTGCGCCCGAGGCACTGCGCTGGGCCGCCGCCCGCTGAGCGGACAGCCGAACACCGACCGCCCCGCGGCTCCGTACGCGACGCACAACACAGCACACCTCGGCGCTTCTCGGCGCACACGCACGCACGGCACACACGACACAACGGCAAACTGCCGCCCCACCGCGGACCGTCTACCGCGCCCCGCACCGCGCCTCGGACACACCGAGGAACGGCCGGGACGTTCTTCCGCTCCCGCACGAGGCGCGCGCTCAGGGACGGGCGTCCGCCCGGCCGCCGTGCGACGGCGGCCGGGACACGGACGGGCGTGGTCAGACTCCGGCGCCGAGCGCGGCGTTGACGCGCTGCGGGTCACCGCAGACGATCAGCAGCGCGGTCGCCCGCCGCATCGCCTCCGGGAGCCGGAGGGCGACGTCCTCGTCGGTTCCGCCGTTGACGGCGACGACGACCACGGGCCGGTCGGCGGCCCGGGACACGGAGGCGGCGTCCGCGAAGAACACGTCCTCGCGGGCGTCCTGCTGCGCCCAGTAGGCGGCCTCGCCGAAGGACAGCTCGTGCGCCGCCCACGGGTGCTGCTCGCCGGTGGTGAGCACCAGGACGTCGCCGGGCGCACGGCCGGAGTCCAGGAGCAGGTCCACGGCCTCCTCGGCCGCGTCGACGGCACCGTCGGCGGCGGCGGGGATCAGCTGGATCTTCGGTCCGGACTGCTCGTCGGAACGATTCTCCGCGCGGGCGGCGGGAGCCGGTCCGGCAGCGGACGGGCGCGGGGCCGGCGGCGCGGGCCTGGCGGGGCCGGGGCCCGGACGTCCGGGACGCGGAGAGGCCGCGGAACGCGGGCCGGGGACGGGTCGGGGGGTCGGCACGGGGCGGCCTGCGGCCGCGGTCGCGCGGGGACCCTGGGCACTCTCGTGAATCTGAGGCTCCTCGGGGGTGAGAGGCATGGGTGATGTCTATCAAACGCCGTCGCACGGGGCTCCGGCGGGTGGGCGCACTCGTGCGCCCCGGCTGCTGAGACGGCACTGCCGGAGAGTTCCCCCAAGGGCCTCACCGGAGCGTCCGTCCGGACTCGGCGTCCAGGCTCAGAAGCCGGAAGTCAAAAGTGATCGGAAGTCGTCAGCGGTCGGGAGTCCTAAGTGGTCAGAAGTCCTAAGTGGTCAGAAGTCGAAGCCGAGTTGGCCCCCGCTTTCCAGTGCGGCCGCCTCGGCGGAGATCCGGACCTTCTTGAGATGCCGCCAGCGGGGCATCGCGTCGAGATACGCCCAGGAGAGCCGGTGGTAAGGGCTGGGGCCCAGCTCATGGAGGGCCGCCTTGTGGACCGGCGACGGGTAGCCCGCGTTGGCCGCGAAGGCGTAGGCGGCGTACCCCTCCGCCTCGGCCTCCAGCTCGGCCATCAGCGCGTCGCGCCGCACCTTGGCGATCACGGAGGCGGCGGCGACGGCGACGCAGGACTGGTCGCCCTTGATCACCGTACGGACCTGCCAGGGGTTGCCGAGGTAGTCGTGCTTGCCGTCGAGGATCACGGCGTCAGGGCGGACCGGCAGACCTTCCAGCGCGCGGATCGCGGCGAGCCGCAGCGCGGCGGTCATGCCCAGTTCGTCGATCTCGGCGGGCGAGGCGTCACCCAGCGCGTACGCCGTGACCCAGCCCTCGAGTTCCATGGCGAGCGCGGAGCGGCGTTTGGGGGTGATGAGCTTGGAGTCGGTGAGTCCGGCGGGCGGGCGGCGCAGACCGGTGACGGCGGCGCACACCGTGACGGGACCGGCCCATGCCCCGCGTCCGACCTCGTCGACCCCGGCAACGATCTTGGCGCCGGTGGTGGCCCGGATCGATCGCTCGACAGTGTGGGTGGGTGGTTCGTACGGCATGGCGCCTGACAGGTTACGCCGATGGATACCTCCCTTGGTACCCGGATTCCATGTGCTGGTCCACCCCCGGGTGGACGTGGCGGCAGCGGGACCACGACCGGGTCGCTCGTCCCGGCGACCTCGGCGTCGACTCCTTCGCTGTCGCACACCTTCGAACGACACCTCGCCATCGCCGGGATCGCTTCGCGGACCACGCCATGATCCGACGCTCGATGGCACGGCAGTCGCGATCGTGAACATCACGGACCGCACCGGCGGCACAGTCGGCAGAGCACCAGGGCACGGGCTCCTCTCCATACGTACGGGGAGGAGCCCGCGCCCGGATCAGTGTGCGTAGGGGTCTGCGTCCGGGTCGTACTGCTCCTCACGCGTGGGGCTGCCGCACGACACCGAGCGGCTCACCTCGCGCTCGGCCAGGATGTCCCGGGCCCGGGCCTCGGACAGGCTGGTCTCGTACCAGGCCTCGTCACTGTCGTCGCGGAGCCGGTCGGCGATGTCCCGCAGCGCGCAGGAGCGCAGGGGTTCGGGCAACTGGTCGAGCGCGGGCACGGCGTCGGCCGAGAGGCCCTCCAGGTAGCGCACGTCGATCTTGCCGAGCCGGTCGTGGCGTTCCACGTTCTGCTGGGCGATGACGGCGTCCGGCTGGATCAGGCCGAAGGCGAGGACGAAGCCGGCGGCGCTGACCGCCAGGGCGCGCGGCAGCAGACGGGCGCCCCAGATGCCGGCCGCCATGATCAGCAGGATCGCCACACCGAGCCAGATCTCCATGGTGGCGACGGAGATCCGCAGCCTGGTGAGCCCGTACGCGTCGACGTACAGGTCCATCCTCCGCAGCGCGGAGGCCACCACGACGAGGGTGAGGACGCACAGGGTGCCCAGGACGGCCCGGACGAGACGCCGGTCTCCGGCGTCGGCGCGGGGCGCCCAGCGCAGGGCCAGGCCGATCACGCCCAGGGTGAGCAGGGTGGCCATGAGAAGCTGCCAGAAGCCCTGCCGCGCGTACTCGGCGTACGTCAGGCCGGTCTCGCTGAGGACCTTGTCGTAGCCGCCAAACAGCACGGTGAGCTGGACCGTGTTGAACGCCGCGAAGAGCAGGTTCAGGACGACGAGCGGGAGTGCCCATTCCAGCCGGCCGCGCGCCCGGCCGGGGCTGAAGGTCAGACGGTCCCAGCGCAGCGGGGCCGCCGCGGTGCGGGCGACGGCGAGGGCGCCGAACAGCCCGAGCAGGAACAGCAGCAGCCGCCAGGGCGCCTGGTCGAGCGAGATGTCCGGGATGAGGGAACCGAGCAGGTCGGCGAAGGCGGCGTCGGCCCCGGCGAACAGCGCGCCGAAGACGACCAGCAGGCCGACGGCGATCAGGATGGTGCGCAGGAGCGGCCCCCAGCGCCCCTGGGACGAGCCCGCGCGCTCGCGGAAGCCGCGCCAGCCCCACATCATGCCGGTGCCCACGGAGTCGAAGAGACCGATCGGCCCGAACAGCATGCTCGGCCAGCCACGGCCGCCGTGCAGGGCGAAGCCGGTGAGTCCGATGGCCGTGACGACAGCGAGGAAGGTCGGCCAGCCCGCGTCACTCACCGCGGGCACGACGAGCAGTCCCGCGGCGCCGACTGCCCAGACCAGCGTCCACGGACGCAGCCGACGGCCGGCCGCGAGGGCGGCGAAGGCTCCGGCGAGGGTGGCGGGGACCGCCACGAGCAGCAGGTTCACCCCGGCGCCCGCGCCGAGCAGCAGGGCCGAGCACAGGGCGGTGCCGAGCACGGCCCAGAGCGTCGCGGCGGTCGGCCGGGCCGGTGCGGCGGGCCTGAGCCGGCTCGGCGCCGGCTTCCTCGGCGGCATCCAGGTCTGGTACGGCGGGTAGCCTCCCGGCCCGTACGCCCCCGGATGCCGCGGCGCGCCGGGACCCGGCGGCCCACCGACCGCGGCGGCTCTCGCGGCGGGCGCGACCGACGGGGGCACGGCTTGCGGCGGTGCGGCTTGCGGCGGTGCGGCGGGGGCTGGCGATGCGGGGCCCGACTGCCGCTGCCCGGCCGCCGCGGCGTCCTCGGGCGCGGCGCCGGCCTCTGGCTGCGGCTTGTCCTCGGGCTCTGCCTTGCCCTCGGGCTCTGGATTGTCCTTCGGCTTTGGAGTGGCCTTGAGCTGCGGATCGTCCTTGGGCTGCGGATCGTCCTTGGGCGGCTCTGCGGGCGATGTGTCGGTCACGGGACCCCCTCCCAACCCGGTCCGCGCGGCCATGCGGCCTGAGAGGCGGTCCCGGGTGTCTCGGCGGCACGCTGTTGTCATGATCAGCGCTGCGGAGTGGCCGACTCTAACCGCGGTAAACCCCGCCTGACCGCTCAGGGCACGGCTGTGGCAGGACCGTGACACTCGGACCGCCGGAACCCGTCGCCCGCCGACGGGTTCCGCCCCCAACGTCCCGTCCCGAACGTCCGACCAGCTAGGAGCGCGCTCCCGCCGGCAGCCAGTCGGGCAGTTCCTCGGTCTGCGCCAGCCATGCGGCGGGCGGGGCGCCCGCGGCCGTGGCGGCGACGACCCCGCCGGCGATGGCGCAGGTGGTGTCGACGTCACCGCCGACCTCCGCGGTCGTCCAGAACGTCCGCTCGAAGTCCCCGAGCGCCCGGGCCGCTGACCAGAGCGCGAACGGCACGGTGTCGTGCGCGCTGGTGCGCCGGCCGCTGCCGAGCACGGCCGCGACCGTCCCGGCGTCGCCGTAGTCGAGCATGTCGCGGGCCCGGCGAAGACCGGCGCCGACCGCACTGCGCGGGACGAGGGCGACGACTCCGTCGAGCAGCGCCTCGGGCGTCGGCGGCCCGTCAGGGCTGGCGGCGAGGGCCGCCGCGGCGGCGACGGCCATCGCTCCGACGACCGCCTCGCGGTGCTGGTGGGTGGTGTAGGCGGAGATCTCGGCCTGGTGGGTGGCCTGCTCGGGGTCGTCCGCGTACCAGGCGCCCAGGGGCGCGATCCGCATGGCCGCGCCGTTGCCCCACGAGCCCTGCCCGTTGAAGAGCGCCGCCGCGAGCTGCCGCCAGTCCCCGCCCTCGCGGATGAGGCGGAGCATCCGGTTGACGGCCGGTCCGTAGCCGCGGTCGAAGTCGTGGTGCCGGGCGAACGACTCGGCGAGCGCGTCCTGGTCGATGCGGTCGTGGCTGACCAGCACGGCGAGGACCGAGCAGGCCATCTCCGTGTCGTCGGTCCATTGCCAGGGACCGGTCGGCAGCTCGTGCCGCTTCAGCAGGGGATAGTTGGCGGGTACGAAGAACTGGGAGCCCAGGGCGTCTCCCACGGACAGCCCACGCAGGCTGGCCAGGGCGCGGTCGAAGCGCCGGTCAAGAGAGGAGTCAGCGGTCATCGCCCCGCCACTCTATCCGGTGGGGCCGTACGGTTCCGGGGTACGCCAGCGTTCGAAGGGCCGGTCGAGCCGATACTTCCCGTCCTCTCCGAGCAACAGCGTCCTGGTCTCCGCGTTCCCCGGGTTGGACAGGGACTCGAAGTCGGCGACGGTCCAGTGGAACCAGCGCATGCAGAACAGCCGCATGGTCAGCCCATGGGTGACCAGGAGGACGTTGGGCGGGTGGTCGGGCGCCTCGAAGCTGCGGTAGAGGCTCTCCAGGAATGCCCCGACCCGGTCGTACACATCGGCTCCCGACTCGCCCTGGGCGAAGCGGTAGAAGAAGTGCCCGTAGGCGTCGCGGTACGCCTTCTGGAGGCGCACGTCCTCCCGCTCCTGCCAGTTGCCCCAGTCCTGCTCGCGCAGCCGGGGCTCCTCCCTCACCCGGACGAGGCGCGGGTCGAGCCGGAACGCGCGCAGCGTCTCGTGGGTGCGGCGGTACGGGGACACGTAGACACTGACCCGCTCGTCCCCGAAGAGCTCCCGCAGCCGCTCCCCCGTCTCCTCCGCCTGGCGCCACCCGGTCGCGGTGAGCCGGAGCGCGTGGTCGGGCTCCCGCTCGTACACCGTGTCGTCGGCATTGCCCACGGACTCTCCGTGCCGTACGAGGACGATGCGCCGCGGTCGTGCCATGGGACCGACCCTAGACGGAGCCCCGAGGGCCGGCTCAGTCGAGCAGGCGTCCGGAGTCCATCCGGCGTATCGTCGCGGCCCCGGCCACCGCCCCACGACCTCGGCCACCACCCCACGGCCCGGCCACCGCTCCCAGGGCCGCTCAGCCGGATCCAGCCGGATCCGGCCGTTCACACCGTCCAGGTCGGTTCGAGCTGCACCACGTCGCCGGTCATCGCCGCCACGTCGGCCTCGGTCTGGGCCCGCAGGCCGAGGCGCTCGACGCGCTCCACCCGGTACTTCCCGTGTTCCGCCACCGAGTTCCACATCGACAGGACCAGGAACTCATGCCCGGGCGCCTCCCCGAACAGGCCCCGGAGCATGCCCGGGGACCCGGCCATCGCCGGGTTCCACACCTTCTCCTGCATCAGCGCGAAGTGCTCGACCCGCTCCTCGTGCACCCGGCAGTGCGCGACCCGGGCGACGTCGGCGTCCGCGAACCGCGGCTCGAAGCCGGTCTTCACGTCGAAGCGGTGATCGAACAGCTTGACCTGGGCGTTTCGGAACGTACCGACCTGCGCCGCGGCCAGCCGGTCGTGGGACCGGGCCATGAAGGAGTCGTAGAAGGCACGGCTCTCCCAGAACGCGAAGACATGGGCGACATCCGGCCGCCGCCGGCTCCATCCCCCGCCCTGTCCCCGGAATCCCGGCTCACCGAGCAGCCCCGCCCACTTCCGCTGCCCCCGCTCGAACCCTCGACGGTCCACCACGGTGCAGCGAATCCACTTGACCAGCACCGCGCCATGGTACGGGGCGGAGCGACGCGCCGTCAGACCTCCGCGGAGTGCACCCGCACCAGGGCCGCGGCCTCCTCGTCGTCCAGTTCGATACCGAAGAGCTCGTCCAGGGTGGCGACCAACTCCTCGGGCCCGACCTTGCGTTCCTCCCTGCTGCCGTCCACGTGCACCGCGGTCAGACCGTCTCGGACCAGCGCCCAGCGCACCTCCGCCCCGGGCCGCTGGGCCACCACCTGGCCGATGAAGCGCGACCGGGGATGGCTGGAGCTGTAGTGGTTCATGAGCTCGAAGTCCTCGGGATACAGGCTGTGCGGCGCGAACGCGTACAGATCGGTCCACCCCTCCGGGCGAAGCGCCCGCAGCACATGGACACCCCTGCCCTCCCCCTCCTCCTTCTCCTGCTCCTCCTCGACAGTGACAGCGAAACCCCAGCCGTCCTGCTCGACCCGCGCGCCGTCGACCAGAGGCACCGGCTCCAGCGGCCCCTGCCACCCGAATCCGGCGTCGACCAGCCACTGTCCGCCCTCGACCGTGACCACGAGCAGCGCGTGCGTGATCGGTGTGCGCGCGTCCCCTCGTGTACGGTTCCGGGCGCCGCGCCCGGAGACATGGAAGCCGATCCGCTCCAGGGCGGCGGCGAGCAGGCTGTTCTGCTCATAGCAGTAGCCGCCGCGGCGCCGGTCGACCAGCTTGGCCCGGAGGCTTGTGACGTCCAGCGCGATCCGGCGCCCGAGCGCCACGTCCAGGTTCTCGAAGGGAATGGCCGAGACGTGCGCCCGCTGCACGGCGCGCAGCGTCGCCAGATCGGCCGCCAGCGGCCCCGAGTGTCCGATCCTCGCCAGATAGGCGTCCAGATCCAGCTCTTCCCCGCCCCACATACGACACTCCCCCGCCGCCGATGCCATGTTGATCACATGACACCATGAACGACCCGTCAGGAACCGCGCAGGGAGAGGGGATTCACGATGAGCGGACTCAACAAGGGGGTCGGCAAGGTCGAGGTGGCGCTCAAATGGGACCCCAGTCCGGCCGGCGCGCCCGCGCACGACCTGGACATCATCGCCGGGGTCTACACGGCGGACGCCCCGTACGGCCCTCCGGCCTATCTCGTGCACTTCGACAGCCGCTCCCCCGACGGCACGATCACCCTCCACCGTGACAGCCGTACGGGACAGGGCCTCGGCTACGACGAGGCGATGACCCTGGAACTGCCTCGGCTCGCGGACCGCTACGCGCGCGTGGTGGTGGGCGTGGCCATACAGCAGAGCGGCGGCCGGCTGACCTTCGGCGAGGTGGCCCGGACCGGTGTGCGGGTCCGTGAAGGCTACACCGACCTCCTGGAGGACGACCTCACGGCCGTGGCGGACTCGACCGCCGTGACCGTCGCCGAGTTCGTCCACGACGGGGCGGAAGGCTGGACCTTCCGCCCCCTTCTCCACGGCTTCGACACGGATCCGGGCGACTTCGGCGCCCTGATGGGCGCCCGGCGCTCCTGAGACGGGCACGACGGCCCTGAGGAAGTCCGTCAGCCCGCCGCCCAGCCGGGAACGGTCGGCAGCACCCGCTCGGCGACCCGCGTCAACGCGGTGTCGTCGACGGGGATCCCTTGGTCCTGGCGCCAGATGACGAGTTCATAGGAACCGCCGCCGTCCTGCGCGTCCTTGGCGATCAGCAGATGCCGGGCGATGCCGCCCGTGGTGGTCTGGGCCTTGCCGCCGCCCAGCGGGACGTTGAACGCCAGGGTGCGATCCGAGTAGAAGAACGCCGGGCGCCCCAGAACCTTCGTGGGCTCCACCGTATTCCCGAGCAGCCGCCCCATCTGGGCGACGGGGAGGCGGTCGTAGGAGACCGAGAGTTTCAAGGAGTACGTGGGCAGGTCGACGGCGCCCGACGGGGTCGGGATCCTGTCGCTGCCCCCGAGCGTGGTCCACCCGTGGGTGCCGTACGCGTTCGTGGCCTGTTCCCCCGGAGTCGAGAGCAGTGCCGGCAGGTCCGGGCGGTTCAGCGCCTGGCACAGCCGTGTCCCGGAGACGTACCGCGGCGGCACGGCATCGGTCGCCGCCGTCGTGCAGACGGCGGGCCCCCGGTCCACGGAGCCTTCCTGGGAGGTCTTGGCCAGGAACCAGAAACCGCCCGCCAGCACCGCGCCCATCGCCAGCGCGGCCGCCACCTGTGCGCCCGCGCTCGGCCCCTTCGCCGATCCGCCCACGCCCTTCGCCGATCCGCCCACGTCACCGGCTCTCCCACCGGCCACGTCACCGGCTCTCCCACCGGCTGTCTCTCCGGCCATGTTCCACCCCACCCCTGTACGCGCTCGCTGCGCGACGGCAGAGCCTAACCGGTGATCGTCCGGGCGCGAGGCCGGATTTCCCGCGCACGCGGGAGAGGGTGCCGACCACCGGTCGGCACCCTCTCTCACACGCTATTCGGTCGCGCCGGCCGGAACGGTCAGCTGCAACCGCTGGTCGAGCCGCAGCCCTCGCAGATGTAGCACGAGCCGGCGCGCTGCATCTTCGTCCCGCAGGAGAAGCAGAGCGGGGCGTCCGCGCTGATGCCGAGCTGCATCTCCACGAGCTCCGCGGAGGTGTGGGCCTGCTTGGGGGCCGGGACCTCGACCTTGGGGGCCGGGGCGGCGACCGCCTTCAGCTCCTGGGTGCGGGGCGCCGACTGGGCGAGGCCCTCGACGTCGACGTCCTCCTCGGCCGGCTCGTACGAACCGGTCTCCAGGTGGCGCTGGCGCTCCTCGGCCGAGTGGATGCCGAGGGCGGAGCGGGTCTCGAAGGGCAGGAAGTCGAGCGCCAGGCGGCGGAAGATGTAGTCGACGATCGACTGCGCCATCCGCACGTCCGGGTCGTCCGTCATGCCGGCCGGCTCGAAGCGCATGTTGGTGAACTTCGAGACGTAGGTCTCCAGCGGGACGCCGTACTGCAGACCGACGGAGACGGCGATGGAGAAGGCGTCCATCATGCCGGCGAGGGTCGAACCCTGCTTGGACATCTTCAGGAAGACCTCGCCGAGACCGTCGTCCGGGTAGGAGTTGGCGGTCATGTAGCCCTCGGCGCCACCGACGGTGAAGGAGGTGGTGATCCCCGGGCGGCCCTTGGGAAGGCGCTTGCGGACCGGGCGGTACTCGACGACCTTCTCGACGGCCTCGCGGATCGTCGCCTCGGTCTTCGCGGTCACCTCGGCCTTCTCGTCCTCCTTCTTCTTGGCGGAGAGCGGCTGGCCGACCTTGCAGTTGTCGCGGTAGATCGCGAGCGCCTTGACGCCCATCTTCCACGCCTCGAAGTAGATCTCCTCGACCTCCTCGACGGTCGCCGTCTCCGGCATGTTGACCGTCTTGGACAGGGCGCCCGAGATCCAGGGCTGGATGGCGGCCATCATGCGGACGTGGCCCATCGCGGAGATGGAGCGCTCGCCCATGGCGCAGTCGAAGACCTCGTAGTGCTCGGTCTTCAGGCCGGGGGCGTCGATCACATTGCCGTGCTCGGCGATGTGGGCGACGATCGCCTCGATCTGCTCCTCCTGGTAGCCCAGGCGGCGCAGGGCCTGCGGGACGGTGCCGTTGACGATCTGCATCGAGCCGCCGCCGACCAGCTTCTTGAACTTGACCAGGGCGAGGTCGGGCTCCAGGCCGGTGGTGTCGCAGGACATCGCGAGACCGATGGTGCCGGTCGGGGCGATGACCGAGGCCTGGGAGTTGCGGAAGCCGTTCTTGGCACCGAGACGGACGACGTCCTGCCAGGCCTCCGTGGCGGCGGCCCAGATCGGGGTGTCCAGGTCGTCCATGCGGACGGCCTTGTCGTTGGCGTCGGCGTGCTGCTTCATGACGCGCTGGTGCGGCTCGGCGTTGCGGGCGTAGCCGTCGTACGGGCCGACGACCGCGGCGAGCTCGGCGGAGCGCTTGTACGAGGTGCCGGTCATCAGGGAGGTGATGGCACCGGCGAGGGCGCGGCCGCCGTCGGAGTCGTACGCGTGGCCGGTCGCCATCAGCAGGGCGCCGAGGTTGGCGTAGCCGATGCCGAGCTGGCGGAAGGCGCGGGTGTTCTCGCCGATCTTCTGGGTGGGGAAGTCGGCGAAGCAGATGGAGATGTCCATCGCGGTGATGACGAGCTCGACGACCTTGGCGAAGCGCTCGACGTCGAAGGACTGGCTGCCCTTGCCGTCGTCCTTGAGGAACTTCATGAGGTTCAGCGACGCGAGGTTGCAGGACGTGTTGTCCAGGTGCATGTACTCGCTGCACGGGTTCGAGCCGTTGATGCGGCCGGACTCGGGGCAGGTGTGCCAGTGGTTGATCGTGTCGTCGTACTGGATGCCCGGGTCGGCACAGGCCCACGCGGCCTCGGCCATCTTGCGGAAGAGCGCCTTGGCGTCGACCTCCTCGATGACCTCGCCGGTCATACGGGCGCGCAGGCCGAACTTGCCGCCGGCCTCGACGGCCTTCATGAACTCGTCGTTCACACGGACGGAGTTGTTGGCGTTCTGGTACTGGACGGACGTGATGTCGTCGCCGCCCAGGTCCATGTCGAAGCCCGCGTCACGGAGGGCGCGGATCTTCTCCTCCTCCTTGACCTTGGTCTCGATGAAGTCCTCGATGTCGGGGTGGTCGACGTCGAGGATGACCATCTTGGCGGCGCGGCGGGTGGCGCCGCCCGACTTGATCGTTCCCGCGGAGGCGTCGGCGCCGCGCATGAAGGAGACCGGGCCGGAGGCGTTGCCGCCGGAGGAGAGGAGCTCCTTGGAGGAGCGGATGCGGGAGAGGTTCAGGCCGGCGCCGGAGCCGCCCTTGAAGATCATGCCCTCTTCCTTGTACCAGTCGAGGATCGACTCCATGGAGTCGTCGACGGCCAGGATGAAGCAGGCGGAGACCTGCTGGGGCTGCGGCGTGCCGACGTTGAACCACACCGGGGAGTTGAAGCTGAAGATCTGGTGCAGGAGGGCGTAGGCCAGCTCGTGCTCGAAGATCTCGGCGTCGGCGGGCGAGGCGAAGTAACCGTAGTCCTCGCCGGCCTTGGTGTAGGTCTTCACGATCCGGTCGATGAGCTGCTTGAGACCGGTCTCGCGCTGCGGGGTGCCGACGGCCCCGCGGAAGTACTTGCTGGTGACGATGTTGACCGCGTTCACCGACCAGAAGTCGGGGAACTCGACGCCGCGCTGCTCGAAGTTGATCGAGCCGTCGCGCCAGTTGGTCATGACGACGTCACGACGCTCCCAGGTCACCTCGTCGTACGGATGCACGCCGGGGGTGGTGTGGATGCGCTCGATACGCAGGCCCTTGCTCGCCGCCTTGGCTCCCTTGGTGCGGGAACCACGTGCCGGACCGCTCGCCGTCTCTGTCATGCCGCCTCCCATATACGGGCAAAACACCCTGGAGCGCCCGGAAAATTCCAGGGCTCGGTTTTCTGTACTGCTGTCTGTACTGCTGCTGCCACGAGCGCCTCTCGGGCCACCCGGGGCACGTCTTTCCCGGCCGCGCTGCGGCCGGCCGCCGGACCGTCCCGGTCCGGCCCGCCGGTCAGTCGGCGGCGTTGGCGGGAACGGGGACCCCTGGGGTCGCCACGGTCCCGCCGCCCTCAGCGGGAGGCCGCTCACGGAGTTCCGCGATGGCGGCCTCGAAGTCTTCGAGGCTGTCGAAAGCCTTGTAAACGGACGCGAAGCGCAGGTAGGCGACCAGGTCGAGTTCCTGCAACGGGCCGAGGATGGCCAGACCCACGTCATGGGTGGTCAGCTCGGCGCTCCCGGTGGCGCGCACCGCCTCCTCGACCCGCTGGCCGAGCTTGGCGAGGGCGTCCTCGGTGACGGGTCGCCCCTGGCACGCCTTGCGCACGCCGGAGATGACCTTGGTACGACTGAAGGGCTCGGTGACCCCGGACCGCTTCACCACCATGAGCGAACAGGTCTCCACCGTCGTGAAACGACGGGAGCAGTCGGGGCACTGGCGGCGGCGTCGGATCGACGTGCCGTCGTCGGTGGTGCGACTGTCGACGACGCGGCTGTCGGGGTGCCTGCAGAAGGGGCAGTGCATTGGTTCCGACCCTCCCTCATGGCACGACTGAATAGCTTCGCCGGGCCTGTCAAGGCCCCCTCGAAGCGACCACCAGCATAGGCGATCCGAACACCCCCGGCAGACCGGGGACCACTACTTGTGGGTGGCGGATGCAATCCAACCACTAGATCTTGGGTCGATCCGCAATTTCGGCACCTGCGCGTGTCGCGCCGCCGACGGGCGCGGGAGGCGCCGCGCGGACGGCCACGAGGGTACGGGAAGGGCGCGGCGGCGGGGATTCCGGGGTGGCCGGTGCGACACTGGGAGGGCACCCCGACGAGCGGGGTCGACCCCTGCGGCCCGGCCGTGAAGGCTACCGTGATGACCGATGTCAGCGGCGGCCGGGTCGGCGTATACACCCACCTACACACACACGTAAGCCGAACTGCGAATTTTCACTCGAACGTGTGTTTGGCGCAACCTTTCGAAAGCTACTACCGTTGTGCCAGCCAGGGAGACCATTCGAGAGGGGCCGACGACGTGACCACCACCGCAGACAGTGCCACCATTACCGCCCAGGACCGCTCCCAGGGCCGACTCGAGCCGGTGCATGCGATGAATGACGCAGTCATGAACGGGGAGGAGCCCGGCCGACCCGCCCGCTCGCTCCCCGGCCGACCTCCAGGGATCCGGGCCGACAGCTCCGGCCTCACCGACCGGCAGCGCCGGGTCATCGAGGTCATCCGCGACTCGGTGCAGCGCCGCGGGTACCCGCCGTCGATGCGTGAGATCGGCCAGGCCGTGGGCCTCTCCAGCACCTCCTCCGTGGCACACCAGCTGATGGCCCTCGAGCGCAAGGGCTTCCTCCGTCGCGACCCGCACCGGCCCCGGGCGTACGAGGTGCGCGGCTCCGACCAGCCCAGCACCCAGCCGACGGACACGACGGGCAAGCCCGCCGCCTCCTACGTCCCCCTGGTCGGCCGCATCGCGGCCGGTGGCCCCATCCTGGCCGAGGAGTCCGTCGAGGACGTCTTCCCCCTCCCCCGACAGCTGGTGGGTGACGGCGAGCTCTTCGTCCTCAAGGTGGTCGGCGACTCCATGATCGAGGCCGCGATCTGCGACGGCGACTGGGTCACGGTCCGCCGCCAGCCCGTCGCCGAGAACGGTGACATCGTCGCCGCCATGCTCGACGGCGAGGCCACGGTCAAGCGCTTCAAGCGCGAGGACGGCCACGTCTGGCTGCTGCCGCACAACGCGGCGTACCAGCCGATCCCCGGCGACGAGGCCACCATCCTCGGCAAGGTCGTCGCCGTGCTGCGACGGGTGTGATTCCACCTCGTCGGCCCTGAACCGGGCCCCGGGACCCACTGCGCCGGTCCCGGGGCCCTGCGTTTTCCCGGATACCGGGCCCCGCTCCTCCTCGCGCCCCGTGCCGTGCCGTGCCGCTACGCCTCCGCGGCCGTGGCCACCGCGTCGATGGCCGCCAGCGACCGCCGCACCTGGTTGCGGTCGGTCGTGTACCAGAAGTCAGGCAGCGAGGCCTTCAGATAGCTGCCGTACCGCGCCGTGGCGAGCCGCGGATCGAGAACGGCGACCACACCGCGATCCCCCGTCGCCCGTACGAGCCGGCCGGCGCCCTGCGCCATCAGCAGCGCCGCGTGGGTCGCCGCCACGGCCATGAACCCGTTGCCGCCAGCGTCCTCGACCGCCTTCTGCCGCGCGCTCATCAGCGGGTCGTCCGGGCGCGGGAAGGGGATCTTGTCCATGACGACCAGCTGACAGCTCGGGCCGGGGACGTCCACGCCCTGCCACAGCGACAGCGTGCCGAACAGGCAGGTCTTCGGGTCGGCGGCGAAGTTCTTGATCAGCTCACCGAGCGTGTCCTCGCCCTGGAGCAGGATCGGAAGCTCGGGGATCCTGGTCCGCAGCTCCTCAGCCGCCTGCTGGGCGGCGCGCATCGAGGAGAAGAGTCCCAGCGTCCGGCCGCCGGCGGCCTGCATCAGTTCGGTCAGCTCGTCGAGCATGTCGCCGCGCTCGCCGTCCCGCGCGGGCCGGTTCAGGTGCTTGGCGACGTAGAGGATGCCCTGCTTGGGATAGTCGAAGGGCGAGCCGACGTCGATGCCCTTCCACACGGGCACGTCCTCGCCCTGGGTGCCCTCGGGAGCGAGGCCCAGCGAGGCGCCGACTCCGTTGAAATCGCCGCCCAGCTTGAGCGTGGCGGAGGTCAGCACCACCGAGCGGTCCGCGAACAGCTTCTCCCGCAGCAGGCCCGAGACGCTGAGCGGCGCCACCCTCAGCGAGGCGCCGAAACGGTCATGACGCTCGTACCAGACGACGTCCCACTCCGAGCCCTGGGTGATCCGCTCGGCCACCCCGTGGACCGACTCGACCGAGGCGAGGGCCTGCTTGCGGACGGCGTCCTCGTCCTGGACGGAGCGGTCGCGGGTGGAGCCGAGCGCCGTGATCACCGCCCGTGAGGCGTCGCGCAGCGCCATCAGCGCATAGCCGAGGTCCTCCGGGATCTCCTCCAGACGCCCGGGCAGAGCCAACTCCATCAGCTTCTCGAAGCCCTCGGCGGCGGTCTGCAGCTGATCGGCCACCTTCTCGTCGACCAGCCTCGACGCCCGCCTCACCGCCCGGTTGACCTGGCCTGGGGTGAGCTCGCCGGTGGCGACGCCGGTCACCCGGGAGACCAGCTCATGGGCCTCGTCGACGATCAGCACCTCGTGCTGCGGCAGCACCGGCGCGCCCTCGATCGCGTCGATGGCGAGCAGCGCGTGATTGGTGACGACGACCTCGGCGAGCTTGGCCCGCTCCCGGGCCGCCTCGGCGAAGCACTCCGCCCCGTACGCGCACTTGCTCGCGCCCAGGCACTCGCGCGAGGAGACCGAGACCTGGGCCCAGGCCCGGTCGGAGACGCCCGGCGTGAGGTCATCCCGGTCGCCGGTCTCCGTCTCGTCCGACCAGTCCCGCAGCCGCAGCAGGTCCTGGCCGAGCTTGCTGGTCGGCGCGGCCGCCTCGAAGGGGTCGAAGAGGCCCTCCTCCTCGTCCTGCGGAACACCCTCGTGGAGCCGGTGCAGGCACAGATAGTTCGACCGGCCCTTGAGCATGGCGAACTCCGGGCGCCGGCGCAGCTGCGGATGCAGCGCCTCGACCGTCCGCGGCAGGTCGCGCTCGACGAGCTGGCGCTGGAGCGCCAGCGTCGCCGTCGCGACCACCACCCGCTCCCCCTGCGCCAGCGCCGGTACGAGATAGCCGAGGGACTTACCGGTGCCGGTGCCGGCCTGGACGAGGAGGTGGGAACCGTCGTCGATGGCCTCGGCCACGGCCTCGGCCATGGTGACCTGGCCGGGGCGCTCCACACCGCCGACGGCGGAGACGGCGGCGTGGAGGAGATCGGGGAGGGATGGCTTCGTCATAGCGCTTCCACCCTACGGGGCGGCACTGACAGCCGGGGCCCTCCCCGTGATCACGCCAGCGGGTTCGGGACGGTCCCGTGGACGGCCGCGTGGGGCCGCTCGGGGCGGTCGCGGTAGCCGTCGAGGTGGAGGCGGTTGCGGTTGAGGCACAGCCGCTCGATCCTCGGGACCAGGAGATCGAACAGCTCGAACCGTTCCTTCAGCTCCGGGAAGCGCGCCTGGTGGCGGAGGATCTCGGCGCGCACCAGGGTCCAGAACTCCTCCTCGGGCACGTCGAGTTGCTCCTCGCAGAGCGGCGCGAGGTAGCGGAAGACGCCCACGAAAAGGCCCGAATGGATGAACTGGGTGAGGAAGCCGGGTTCCTCCGTGAGGAGCACGGCCCGCACGTCGTCCGGCATGGTGGCGTGCTCGGGGAGCGGCACGGCGCTGATGTTGACGTCGTCGACGAAGTCCTTGATCGCCAGGCGGACCGGCACGTCCTCTTCGTCGTAGACCACGATGGCGTTCTCGCCGTGCGGGGAGAAAACGGTGCCGTACTGGTAGAGGAAGTGCAGCAGCGGCGGCAGCAGGGCGGCGAAGAGGCGCTGGAGCCAGGCGCGGGGGGTGAGGTCCGAGCGTGCGACGAGCTCCGCGACGAAGGCCCGGCCCTCGGGGTCGACGTGGAGCAGTGAGGCGAGGGTGCGGGCGCGCTCGCCCGGGGGCAGCCGGAGGGGTTCACGCCAGATCGCGCCGAGGAGTTCCTTGTACTGGTACGGCACTTCCGGCAGCCGGTCGTACAGCGGGTGCTCGACGGTGACGGACGCGACCTCGCCGAGGAGGATCACGCCGCACTCCTCGCGCAGGAAGGGGTCGGCGTCGCGCAGGCCGTGGACCCATGAGGTGACGGCGGGGGCGGCGAGGGTCCGCTCGGTGGGCAGGCCGCGCCAGACCAGGGTGTTGAGGACGGAGAGCGGCAGCTTGACGGTGTGCCGGTCGGGGCGGGTGGTGTTGAGGAAGGTACGGACGGACTGCTGCGGCAGCCGGAGGTCGGGGTCGGCCGGGAGCGGGACGACGGCCCCGGCGGCGATCGCGGGGGCGTAGAGCGGCAGCAGGATCTCGTCCCACTGCCAGGGGTGGACGGGCAGCAGCAGATAGCCGTCGGGGTCGAGGCCGCGGGCGCGCAGGACGCCGTGGAAGCCCTCCCGGACGTCGGGGTCCAGTTCGCGGGCGTAGAGCAGGTCGGGGGTGTCGAGGCCGGGGACGCCGCGATAGGCGGCGATCCGGGTGCTGACGGCGATCCAGGGAAGGCGGGCGGGGCGGCGGGCCTCGGGGGCCCAGCGGGCGGCGTCGGAGGCGGAGAAGCCGATCCGGCCCTTGTTGACGACGAGCCACGGGTGCCCGGTCTGGTGGCCTTCGAGTTCCGCGTAGCCGAGGTCGGCGAGGCGGGCGGCGGGCAGGGCGGTGTGGTCGAGCCGGGCGTCGGCGGCGAGGGTGGTGGTGAGCTCGCGGATGAGGTGGCCGAGGGTGGCGCCGTCGAGGTCGAGCAGCCGGCGGGCGCGGACGAGGAAGGCGAGGGGGTCGGTGGCGGGCCTGCCGTCGAGGGTGAGCGAGCCGGGCTCGACCCGCCAGCTGTCGTACGCGCCTCGGCGGGCGGTGAAGGCGAGGGTGCCGCCGTCGTCGAGGGTGAGGGTGTGGCGGCCGGGGCCGTCGCCCGGCCGGGGCAGGACGATCTCCTCGTAGGCGAACTCGGCGACGGCCTTGGCCAGCAGGCGTGCGCCGGCGCGGGACCAGGCGGCGGCGTGGAGCTCGGGGGGACCGTAGAGGTCCGACGGTGCGGGTGGTGCGGAGTCGTGGGGTGCAGGAGACGTCGACACGAGGACTCCTCGGGGTGGGAACCGCTGTGGGTCGAGCGGTGTATGTAAGGCAGAGGGTGTTCAGAGGACGTGGCGCAGGGCGCGGTCGCGGACCATGAGCGCGGCTCGTTTGTCGGGCAGGTCGACTTCCGCGGAGAGGCGGAAGCCGGCGGACAGGAAGGCTGCTACGGAGGGGGTGTTGCGCAGGTCGGGTTCGGCGAGGACCCGGGTGCATCGGGGCCGGTGGTCGAGCACGAGGTCGGCGACGGCTCGCAGAAGGGTGGTGCCGATGCCGCGGCCGCGGTCGGCGACGCCGCCGATGAGGAGGTGGATGCCGGTGTCGTGCGGGCGCGCGGGGTAGTGCCGGGCGAGCGGGTCGAGGTCGGCGCGGTAGATCTCGAAGTAGCTCATCGGCGTGGAGTCGAGGACGCCGAGGCAGGGCACGCTGCGTCCGTCGCCGTCGAGTTGGGCGCGGATGTGGTCGGCGGTGACGCTTTCCGGGCCTTGGAGTTCCCAGAAGGCGGCCACGGCCGGGTCGTTCATCCAGCGGGCGATGAGCGGCAGGTCGCGGTCGAGCCGGACGGGGACGAGCTGGAAGCGTCCGGCGGGTGTGCCGGCCGGGCGCCAGCCGGCGAGGCCGTCGAGAAGGTCGTCGGCGTCGCTGCGGTCCTGTTCGCCCTGGGCGAGGAGGGTGACGAGCTCCTCGGTCAGGTGCAGGTCCAGGGTGTCGTCGGTGCTCGGGTCGGCGACCCGGTCGGCGCCGGGTGGGCCTGCGGTGCCGGGGTGCGCTTCGGTGGGAGGCACGGAGCGCTCTCCTCTCGACGGATCGGGGACGGGGGGCGGATCGGACCGGAGGCCGGTCGGGTGCGGGAGACCCGGGGGCCGGTGGGGACGGTCCCGGGCGGTGGTTCAGGTGCGGAGGGGGTTGGTGATGGTGACGTAGACGGACTGGGTGTCGACGGGGCCCACGAGCTCGTCGAGGCCGTGGAGCCGGGTGAGGAGGTTGGCCTTGCAGCGCAGGGTCGCCGCTTCCAGGAGCCGGTGCGGCAGCGGGGAGCCGAGGCTGGTGGCGCCGGTGAGGAACCGGCGCAGGGCGGCGAGCAGGACGCGCTCGTCGGCGAGGTGCTGGGAGCCGAAGGCGCCGATGAGGCCGAGGACGTTGTTGATGCCGAGGTAGTAGGCGAAGCGTTCGTCGGTGACCTGGTCGGAGACGAAGGTGTCGCTGACGGTGCCGATGCCGGGCAGGCGGCTTTCGAGCTCGTCGCGGCGGGACTCCCGGAAGTAGTAGCCCTGATTGTCCCGGTAGCGGCCGCCGGCGGGCCAGCCCTCGGGGTCGAGGAGGACGAGGGTGTTCTGCTGGTGGGCCTCCAGGGCGACGCCGGCCTGGCCGTCGAGCCAGAGCACGGGGCGGACCACGAGGTCGAGGTAGCGCAGGAACCACTCCGCGGCCACGGCGGTGGTGGGCCGGCCGGTGCGGGCGGCGAGGCGGAGGACGATCTCCGCGAGGCGTGAGCGCATCCGGGGGGAGCCGGGCCAGGGGCGCGGGGCGGTGAGCCCGGCGAGGCAGACGGCGTCGTCGCCGGCGGTGAAGGGGTTGTGGCGGATCATGACGTCGAGTCCGGGGACGGGTTCGCCGTCGGGGGTGTCGACCGCGAGCCATGCCGGGTCGCGGACGATGTCGAAGCCGGGGTGGGCGGCCTGCCACTGGTCGACGAGGCCGGTGCGCAGCAGCCGGTGGACCTCGACGCCGCGGTGGAGTTCCTTGCGGAGGTTCTCCCGGCGGGAGTTGGTGATCCGCACGCCGAGGGAGAGCTTGAGCATGGCGCGGGCGCCGGGGCGGTGCACGGTGCGGACGGAGGAGGTGGGGTGCCAGCGGCTGCCGTGGGGGCCGAGGTCGTGGAGGAGGCCGGTGTCGAGGAGGGCGGCGACGGCGGGGCGATGGCGGAGTTCGCGGGCCTGCCAGGGGTGGAGGGGCAGGGCGGCGGTGCCGGCGGGGAGTTCGAGGCCCTCGGCGAGGCCGGCGGTGAGCTGGGCGGCGGCGACGTGGCGGCCCTGTTCGGTCCAGGCGGAGTCGGTGGCGAGGACGGTGGGGTCGACGGCCATCCAGTGGAGGGGGAAGGAGCCGTGCAGTTCGGGTGAGTAGAGCCGGGCCTCGGCGTCGGAGAGTCCTTCGCGGCTCTTGGGGGTGGGGTGGAGCGGATGGCCGAGCAGCAGGGACTGTTCGGCGGTGAGGAAGAGGTCGGCGTCGGGGGCGGGCCGGGGGTCGCGCCTGCGTGCGGTGATGAAGTCGGCGGTGCGGCGGCTGGAGTCGGCGACCCGGCCGACGAGTTCGGTGGCTTCGGGGCGGCCGGTCTCGCGGCTGAGCAGAGCGGCGAGGGTGACGGCGTCGACGGGCGGTGCGGAGGTGGGGAGGCCTTCGAGGGCGGCGGCGCCGAAGCGGTGCCAGCCGGTGGGCGACCAGTGGCGGACGGGGACGAGGAGGGCGGTGCCGCTGGTGTCGAGGGCGATGCGCAGGGTGCCGCCGCCGGCCGGGGCCGGGAGGTTCTTCTCCCGTACCCAGCAGCGCAGCAGGTTCTCGACGGCGGCGTGGTCCGCGGCGCGGGCCGGGTCGGGGTCGTCCAGCGGGTCGGCCGGCGCGGCCCCGGTCGGCGCCGGGGCGGGGGCCGGCGCGGCGCCGCGCGGCTCGTGGGCCGCGGGGTGGGGGCCCGGGTACTGGCGGGGGACGGTGGGCTCGGCGGTCAGCGGGCCGCCGGGGGCGCCGGTGCCGGAGGCTTCGGAGGCGGAGGTGGGGTTCACGGGGTTTTCCTTGAAGGGGAGGGGACCGGGCGGGGGCGGGCCGGTTCAGTGGGACGGCCCGGACGGTCGGGGCCGGTGGGCCCGTTCGGCGGCGGCCAGGGCGTCCGCGAAGCGGGCGAGGACGGCGGCCGCCTGCTCGTCGGTGATCGTGAGCGGGGGCAGCAGACGGACGACGGCGTTGTGCCGGCCGCCGAGTTCGACGATGAGCCCGCGGTCCAGGCAGTGCCGCTGGACGGCGAGGGCGAGCTCGGGGTCGGGCGGCGGGGTGAGGTCGTCGGGCCCGGTGGCCTCGGGGTCGACGAGTTCGACGCCGATCATCAGGCCGCGGCCGCGGACGTCGCCGATGGCGGGGTGGGTGGCGGCGAGGCCCTGGAGCTGTCCGAGCATGCGGGCGCCGAGGGTGGCGGCGCGTTCGGCGAGCTTGTTCTCCCGGACATGGGCGAGGGTGGCGGCGCCCGCGGCCATGGCGAGCTGGTTGCCACGGAAGGTGCCGGCGTGGGCGCCCGGTTCCCAGGCGTCGAGTGCCGACTTGTAGACGACGACGGCGAGGGGGAGGGAGCCGCCGATGGCCTTGGAGAGGACCATCACGTCGGGGACGACGCCGCTGTGCTCGACGGCCCAGAAGGTGCCGGTGCGGCCGACGCCGGTCTGGATCTCGTCGGCGATCAGCGGGATGGCGCGGGCCTCGGTGATCTTCCGCATGCGACGCAGCCATGCGTCCGGCGCGGGGATGACGCCGCCCTCGCCCTGGACGGGTTCGAGGATCATTCCGGCGGGGGTGGGGATGCCGCTCTTGGGGTCGTCGAGCACGGTCTCGGTCCAGCGGGCGGCGAGTTCGGCGCCGCGTTCGCCGCCGACACCGAAGGGGCAGCGGTAGTCGCGGGGGTAGGGCAGCCGGGCGACGCGGACGTCGGTGGCGCCGCCGGAGGCGTCGAGGGCGCCTGCGGTCATGCCGTGGTAGGCGCCGCTGAAGGCGACGACACCGCGTCTGCCGGTGGCGGTGCGGACGAGTTTGAGGGCGGCTTCGACGGCGTCGGTGCCGGCGGGCCCGCAGAACTGGATGCGGGCGTCGGCGGCGAGCCCGGCGGGCAGGGTGGCGAACAGCTCGGTGACGAAGGCGTCCTTGACCGGGGTGGCCAGGTCCAGGACGTGCAGGGGCGCCCCGGAGTCGAGGACCTTGCGGATGGCCTCGAGGACGACGGGGTGGTTGTGTCCGAGCGCCAGGGTGCCCGCGCCGGAGAGGCAGTCCAGGTAGCGGCGGCCGTCGGCGCCCTCGATGGTGAGTCCCCTGGCCCGCACGGGGACGATCGGCAGGGAGCGCGCATAGGTGCGGGCGGCGGATTCGCGCTGCGCCTGGCGGCGCAGGATGCCGTCGTGGGCGCTGCCCTCGGCGGCCGCGCGGGGTTCCTCACGGGTCCGCGCGGCCGGTGGTACGGCCGGAGCTGGTTCGGTCACGGCCACGGCTCGGTGTCCTCCCGCTGTAACGGTTGCGTTGCACATCGGTACGTTGCAGGGCCGCCCCAAGGAGGGCCCTGAAGGCTGCCGTTGTGTTCCCCCGCACGTACCAACGACGGCGTCTGCCGGGGATCACGGGCGGGAGCCAAGATCCTTGGCGTGTCCCGGATCACGGCACGGCAACGACCGGCGCGGGGCCGGAACCGCGGCCCTGCCTCGTACCGTCCCCTCCGGCACCGGCATAGTGGGGGCTTCGTGCGACGCGGGCTTCCGCGCCGCCGCGGTTCACTGATGCACAAGTTGACGTAGTCCCAGGGGGATCACGAGATGCGATCGATTCGTCCGCTGCTGGCCGCAGCGTCCGCCGTCGCGGCGCTGACGCTGACGGCGACTGCCTGCGGTCCGACCGAGGACAACGCGGGGGGTGACCAGAAGCCCACCGCCTCCGCGACCCCGTCCGCGGGCGGCAAGATCACGATTCCTGACGACCTGAAGCAGCGTCTGAAGGAGCACGGGATCGACGTCGAGAAATGGCGGGGCGGCGAGTGGAAGAACTGGGACAGGGACAAGTGGCTGCGTGAGGCCAAGGACTTCGTCAACCCGATCATCGAGGACCTCTGGGACCCGGACCGGATGCGGGACGCCGAGCGCCCGGACAAGCCGGTCGAGGAGGAGGACATCTCGGGTGACAAGGGCGTGACGGACCCGACGCCGGCCCCGGTGCGGGCGAAGGCCGTGGAGCCGCCCTACCACTCGTCGGAGCCGGCCTCCGGCAAGGTGTTCTTCGACGGGCCCGAGGGCTCGATGGTCTGCTCGGCGACGGTCGTGCAGGACCCGGCGCACCCGGGCAAGTCCAACATGGTGTGGACGGCAGGGCACTGTGTGCACGCGGGCAAGAAGGGCGGCTGGTACCGCAACATCGCCTTCGTCCCGTCGTACAACGACAGTGGCAAGCCGACCGCCGCGCTGGAGAGCGCGACCCGCGAGGAGATCGCTCCGTACGGCGTGTGGTGGAGCGACTGGGCGCAGACCTCTCAGCAGTGGATCGACCAGGGCGGCCAGACCGGTGGTAAGGGCGCTCCGTACGACTACGCGGTGCTGCACGTGACCCCGGAGAAGGGCGGCACGGGCAAGTCCCTGGAGGAGACGGTCGGTTCGGCGCTGCCGGTGGACTTCAACGCCCCGGCGGTCCCGAAGATCGCCAGCATGACGGCGACGGGCTACCCGGCGGGCAAGCCCTTCGACGGCCAGAAGATGTTCCAGTGCGCGGACAAGCCGGGCCGCCTTTCGGTGAAGGCGGAGCAGCCGACGATGTACCGGATCGGCTGCACCATGACCGGTGGTTCGTCCGGCGGTGGCTGGGTGGCCACGGGCAAGGACGGCAAGCCGGCGCTGGTGTCGAACACCTCGATCGGGCCCGTGTCGGCGGGCTGGCTGGCCGGTCCGCGGCTCGGCGCCGAGGCCAAGGCGCTCTACGACGGCGTCAGCCGGAAGTACGCCGACCAGTAGGACACGCACGGTTGTCGGGCGGGATCGATGCGGTCCCGCCCGGCCCGTACGGGCATACTGTGCACCGCTAGTGACGCGTCCATGGCAACCCATCCGTGGCGGCCGTAGTCGGCCCGGCCCGGACGCGCGAACACCCCAGGGGGACATCACTTCATGCGTTCCATACGACTCATGCCCGCCGTCACCGGCGTGGCCGCGGCGCTCGCTATAGCGCTGACCGCCACGGCCTGCGGCCCGACGGAGACCCCGGCGGCGGACAAGCCCGCCGACGGCACCGCCACCGCCACCGCGAGCCCGGCCGAAGGCGCCGGCGGCCCGGAGCTCCCGAAGGACCTCGCCGACAAGCTGAAGAAGCACGGCGTCGACATCGACAAGTGGAAGAACGGCGAATGGAAGAACTGGGACCAGGCCACCTGGCTCCGTGAGGCCGAGGACTTCGTCAACCCGGTGATCGAGGGCCTGTGGGACACCGAGCGGATGCAGTCCGCGAAGAGCCCCGACCCGACCGTCGAGACGCAGGCGACCTACGGCGGCAGCGACCCGGTGCCGCGGCCGGTGACGGCGCAGCGCGAGAAGACGCCGTACCACCGCAACGCGGCGCCGGTCGGCAAGATCTTCTTCGACTCGCCGCAGGGCCACATGGTCTGCTCCGGCACGATCGTGAAGGACCCGCGCCGGCCCGGCAAGTCCAACCTGGTGTGGACCGCCGGCCACTGCGTGCACGCGGGCAAGAAGGGCGGCTGGTACCGCAACATCACCTTCGTCCCCGCCTTCAACGACAAGGGCAAGTCGCCCTCGGCGCTGCGCAACGCGCAGCCGCACGAGGTCTACCCCTACGGCCAGTACTGGGCCGACTGGGCCGTGACCTCCGGCGAGTGGATCAAGAGCGGCGGCACCAACCAGGCCTGGCCGTACGACTACGCCGTGCTGCACGTCCAGCCGCAGAAGGGCCGCAAGTCCCTTGAGGAGACGGTGGGCGTCGCCCTGCCGATGGACTTCTCCGCTCCGGCGCCCGCCCAGGCCGGCACCATCGGCGCCTGGGGCTACCCGGCGGCGCCGCCGTACAACGGCGTGATCATGCACAAGTGCCTGGACCGGTCCACCCGGTACACCACGGCTCCGGCGACGCCGACCATGTACCGCATCGGCTGCACGATGACCGGCGGCTCCTCCGGCGGCGGCTGGTTCCGGGTGATGGCGAACGGCAAGACGGCGCTGGTGTCGAACACCTCGATCGGCCCCGCCGGCCGCAACGGCTGGCTGGCCGGACCGCAGCTGGGCAAGGGTGCCAAGGCGGCCCACGAGATGGTCAGCAAGAAGTTCGCCCGCTGACCTGACCCGCGCTGACCTGATACACAGCGAAGGCGCCGGCCGTCTCCCTCTCGGGAGGCGGCCGGCGCCTCTTGTGTCTGTCGAGCGGCTCCGTCGAGCGGATCCTCGGATCAGCTCGGACGGATCCGTCGCGTCAGTGCGCGGCCGGAACGAACGGCGCGAGCAGCGCCGCCAGCTCCTCGTGCACCCGTGCCTTGAGCAGCGTGCCCTCCGGGGTGTGCTCCTCGGAGAGGAGCTCGCCCTCGGCGTGCACCCGCGAGACGAGACCGCCCTGCGTGTACGGCAGGAGGACCTCGATCTCGACCTGCGGCCGCGGCAGCTCGGCGTCGATGAGTGCCAGCAGCTTCTCGATGCCCTCGCCCGAGCGGGCGGAGACCGCGATGGAGTGCTTCTCGACCCGCAGCAGCCGCTGGAGCACCAGCGGGTCGGCCGCGTCCGCCTTGTTGATCACGACGATCTCCGGCACGTCCAGCGCGCCGACGTCGCGGATCACCTCGCGGACGGCCGCCAGCTGCTCCTCCGGGGCCGGGTGCGAGCCGTCGACCACGTGCAGGATGAGGTCGGAGTCGCCGACCTCCTCCATGGTGGAGCGGAACGCCTCGACCAGGTGGTGGGGCAGATGCCGGACGAAGCCGACGGTGTCGGCCAGGGTGTAGACCCGGCCGGTGGGCGTCTCGGCCCGCCGGACGGTCGGGTCGAGGGTGGCGAACAGCGCGTTCTCCACCAGCACGCCCGCGCCGGTGAGGCGGTTGAGCAGGGACGACTTGCCGGCGTTGGTGTAACCGGCGATGGCGACCGACGGCACCTTGTGACGGCGTCGCTCCTGCCGCTTGATGTCGCGGCCGGTCTTCATCTCCGCGATCTCCCGGCGCATCTTCGCCATCTTCTCGCGGATCCGGCGCCGGTCCGTCTCGATCTTGGTCTCACCGGGACCACGGGTGGCCATGCCGCCACCGCCGCCGCCACCCATCTGCCGGGAGAGCGACTGACCCCAGCCGCGCAGTCGCGGCAGCATGTACTGCATCTGCGCGAGAGCGACCTGCGCCTTGCCCTCTCGGGACTTGGCGTGCTGGGCGAAGATGTCGAGGATGAGGGCGGTCCGGTCGACCACCTTCACCTTGACGACGTCTTCGAGGGCGATCAGCTGGCCGGGGCTGAGCTCACCGTCACAGACGACGGTGTCGGCGCCGGTCTCGAGCACGATGTCCCGAAGCTCCTGCGCCTTGCCCGAGCCGATGAAGGTGGCCGGGTCCGGCTTGTCGCGGCGCTGGATGACGCCGTCGAGCACGAGGGCACCCGCCGTCTCGGCGAGGGCCGCGAGCTCCGCGAGGGAGTTCTCCGCGTCCTGCACCGTCCCCGAGGTCCACACACCGACCAGCACGACGCGCTCCAGGCGCAGCTGGCGGTACTCGACCTCGGTGACGTCCTCGAGCTCGGTGGAGAGGCCCACGACACGGCGCAGAGCCGCGCGCTCGGAGCGGTCGAACTGGTCGCCGTCCCGCTCTCCGTCGATCTCGTGGCTCCAGGCGACGTCCTCTTCCATCAGGGCATCGGCCCGAAGGCTCTCGGTGCGGCTCGTCTCCGCGAAGCTCTGCTTGTCCTGGGAAGGGGAAGAAGAGGAGGTCATTTGATCCTTACGTCGAAGAAAAGTCCGTTACGGCAGTCACAACGCGTGCTGCCCGGAAAGAATTCCCGGGGCCCGGCATCGCCGCCGACCTGAAGATGGTGGCACGGCGGAGCCGCCCCCGTCACCCGGGTTTCACGGCCCCCGGCGCGGCCTCCGCGTCGGCGGCCCGCTGCGGGGCCCGGCTGCGCCAGTCGGGGTGCCCGGGCATGGGCGGGGTCTTGGTCCCGTACAGCCAGTCGGCGAAGAACCGGGTGAGGTCCCGCCCGGAGACCTCGGCCGCCAGGGCGGTGAAGTCGGCGGTGGTGGCCGTGCCGTCGCGGTGGTCCTCCACCCACCGGCGCTCCAGGCTTCGGAACGCCTCGGCGCCGATCTCGTGGCGCAGGGCGTAGAGGACCAGGGCGCTGCCGTCGTAGACCACGGGCCGGAAGAGGCTGATCTTCTCGCCGGGGGCCGGCGGCCTGGGGGTGGCGGGCGGCCCGCCGGCCGCCCGCCACCCGTCGGATGCGGCGTACGCGGCCTTCATCCGGCGCTCCAGGGTGGGCCCGCCGTTCTCCTCCGCGTACAGCGCCTCGTACCAGGTGGCGTGGCCCTCGTTGAGCCAGAGATCGGACCAGGTGCGCGGCGAGACGCTGTCGCCGAACCACTGGTGGGCGAGCTCGTGGACCATGACGGAGTCGACGAACCACTTGGGGTAGACGGGCTCGGTGAACAGGCGGCGCTCGAAGAGCGAGAGGGTCTGGGTCTCCAGCTCGAAGCCGGTCTCGGCGTCGGCGATCAGCACCCCGTAGTTCTCGAACGGATACGGGCCGACATGGCCCTCCATCCACTCCAGGTGGCCGGGGGTCCGCCGCAGCCAGGTCTCCAGGAGCTCCCGGTCCGCGGTGCGCACGACGTCCCGTACGGGCAGGCCGCGGGGGCCCTCGCGGTGGACGACGGTGGACTTCCCGATGGACACCTGGGCGAGCTCGGTGGCCATGGGGTGGGCGGTGCGGTAGGTCCAGGTGGTGCTCGCTCCGTTGCGAGAGGGCTTCTCGGCCAGGCCGTTGGCCACCGCCGTGAGGCCGCTGGGAGCGGTGATCCGGAAGGTGAAGAACGCCTTGTCGGAGGGGTGGTCGTTGGAGGGGAAGACACGGTGGGCGGCGTCCGCCTGGTTGGCCATGGCGAGGCCGTCGCCGGTACGGACCCAGCCGCCGGACGTGGCCGGGCCGGTCGGGTCGCTGGTGTGGGTGACGGCGATCTCGACCGCATCCCCCTGGCCCACCGGCCGGGCCGGGGTGATCACCAGGTCCTCGCCGCTGCTCGTCCAGTCGGCGGGCTCGCCCTCCACGGTGACGTCGGAGACGGTGCCGTGGGTGAAGTCGAGGTTGATCCGCTCCAGGTCGCCGGTGGCCAGCGCCTGGATCCGGGTGACGGCGTCGAGCGGGGCGGTGTTGCGGCCGGAGTAGGTGAGGTCGATGTCGTAGGTCAGGACGTCGTATCCGGGGTTGCCCAGGTGCGGGAAGAGCGGGTCCCCGATGCCCAGCGGCGTGGGCGCGGGCAGGGCGGCGGCGACGAGCCCCGCGGAGAGGGCGACGAGGACGGCGGAGCGCAGGGCACGCGCGCGGACGGACGGTCGCGGCGCACGCGCGCGTGAAGCGCGTTCACGGGGCGTACGGGAGGGGAGCGGCATGGGCTACCGCTACCAGTGCGGGGGCCGCTTCCCCGGGCGGCGCGCGCGCCCGCCACTCGAAGGGGGCACTAGATGTGGATCTTGGATATCGGATCCTGGATCGTGGATCCGATATCCCGGAGCTCGGATTCCGGAGCCCGGATATGGGAGCTCGGATATGGGAGCTCGGATATTGGATCCGATATCCGACATCAGCCCTCGGGTGCCGCCTGATGCCGGGCGCGGCTCACGTCGTACACCCCCGGCACGTCCCGCATGGCCTTCATGAGGGACGGGAGCCTGGCGGCGTCGGGGAGTTGGAGGGTGTAGGTGTGGCGGACCCGCTGCTCGCTGGGGGGTTCGACGGTGGCGGAGACGACGGCGGCGCCTTCGGTGGCGATGGCCTCGGTGAGGTCGGCGAGGAGCCGCGGCCGGCCGAAGGACTCGGCGACGAGGGTCACCCGGCAGGCGGCGGTGTCGCCCCAGTGGACGGTGACGGGTACCCGGCCGAGCCGCTTCATGGTCTCGACGGAGGCGCAGCCGGTGCGGTGGACGGTGACGGAGCCGCCGCGGACGACGAAGCCGGTGATCTCGTCGGGCGGTACGGGCGTGCAGCAGCCTGCCGGGCGTACGGCGGGGGGCGCGACGCCTTCCGGGCCGGGGAGCTCGACGCGCAGCCTCGCCCCGGAGCGCCGGTCGGCCGTGACGGCGGCGGGCGGGCGGGGAGCCGCGGCGGGGGCCTTGGCGGCCTCGGGGTGGGCCTCGAGCCAGCCGGTGATGGCGATCCGCGCGGCGGGGGTCCTGGCGTGGTCGAGCCACTGCGGGGAGGGCCCGGAGGTGGCGTCCTGGGCGAGCAGCAGCTCGACGGTGTCGCCGTCCTGGAGCTCGCTGCCCAGGGGCGTGAGCCGGCCGTTGATCCGCGCCCCGAGACAGCCGTGGGCGGCCTCGCCGTGCTGAGCGTAGGCGGCGTCCACGCAGGTGGCGCCGGCGGGCAGGCTGATCGTGCCGGGGACGCCGCCGTCGGTGCGGAAGACGGTGATCTCCTGGTCCTGCGCGAGATCGGCGCGCAGCGAGGTCCAGAAGGTGTCGGGGTCGGGGGCGGACTGCTGCCAGTCGAGCAGCCGGGACAGCCAGCCGGGCCGGGTGGGGTCGGCGCGCTCGCCGTCCTCGACGCACTCCCCCGCCTCCTGGCCGCCGGCCGGGTTGCCGAGGGCGACCACGCCGGCCTCGGCGACCTTGTGCATCCGGTGGGTGCGGATGAGGACCTCGGCGACGGCGCCGTCGGGGGCGGCGACGGCGGTGTGCAGGGACTGGTAGAGGTTGAACTTGGGGGCCGCGATGAAGTCCTTGAACTCGGAGATCACCGGGGTGAAGCAGGTGTGCAGTTCGCCGAGGACGGCATAGCAGTCGGCGTCCTCCGCGACCAGGACGAGCAGCCGCCCGAAGTCGCTGCCGCGCAGCTCGCCGCGCTTGAGGCGGACCCGGTGGACGGAGACGAAGTGCCGCGGCCGGACGAGGACTTCGGCTCCGATGCCCGCCTCGCGCAGCACGGCGGAGACCTGCTCGGCGATGGCGGCGAGGGCGTCGGCCGCGCCGGGGTTGCCGGCGATGACGGCCCGGGTCGCCTCGTACTCCTCGGGGTGGAGGATGGCGAAGACGAGGTCCTCCAGCTCGGTCTTGAGGGCCTGGACGCCGAGGCGCTCGGCGAGCGGGATGAGGACGTCCCGGGTGACCTTGGCGATGCGGGCCTGTTTCTCGGGGCGCATCACGCCGAGGGTGCGCATGTTGTGCAGGCGGTCGGCGAGTTTGATCGACATGACGCGGACGTCGTTGCCGGTGGCGACGAGCATCTTGCGGAAGGTCTCGGGCTCGGCCGCCGCGCCGTAGTCGACCTTCTCCAGTTTGGTGACGCCGTCGACCAGGTAGGCGACCTCGTCCCCGAACTCCTGCCGGACCTGGTCGAGCGTCACCTCCGTGTCCTCGACGGTGTCGTGGAGCAGGGAGGCGGTCAAGGTCGTGGTCTCGGCGCCGAGTTCGGCGAGGATCAGGGTGACGGCGAGCGGGTGGGTGATGTACGGCTCGCCGCTCTTGCGGAACTGGCCGCGGTGCGAGGACTCGGCGAGCACGTACGCGCGGCGCAGCACGGCCAGGTCGGCGTCGGGGTGGTGGGCGCGGTGGGCCTCGGCGACGTGCCCGATGGCGTCGGGCAGCCGGTCGCGGACGGCGGGCCCGGCGGTCGCGCCGAGCAGGGCGGCACGGCCGAGCCTGCGGAGGTCGATCCTCGGGCGGCCGCGTCTGCGGCCGGGAGCGTCGGGGCCGGTGGCCCCGGCCTCGCTCACGGGATTGGTGGCCTCTGCGCTCATGGGGGGCACCTCCGGCGGCGTCGACCGGCGGGACCGGGCAGGCATGCCCGGTGGGCCGGTGCTTGATGCTACCGACCCCACCACGTGGCGCAGTCGCGCTCTCGCCGAGCGTGAACCGGATCACCCATTCGAGGGATGGATCGGTCGTCGACCGTTTCGAATCCCGGGTGCGGGACGAGGGCGGAGGGGCCGGGCGGCCGTGCCTCAGGCGGACGGGTCGAGCCACGACGGCTCGACGGTGCCCTCGGCGACGATCTCGGCGGGGCCGGTCATCTCGATCTCGCCGTCGGGGTGCTCGGTGATGACGAGCCTGCCGCCGAGGACGTCGACGGTGTACGTGACGGGGGTGCCGGTCTCGGCGGGGTCGACGCCGTCCCGGCGGGCGGTGGCGACGGCGACGGCGCAGGCGCCCGTGCCGCAGGAGCGGGTCTCGGCGGCGCCGCGCTCGTGGACGCGCATGGCGACGTGGCGGGGGCCGCGGTCGACGACGAACTCGATGTTGACGCCGGTCGGGTAGACCTCGGCCGGCTCGTACGGCGGCTCGTCGTACAGGGTGCCGGCGTGGTCTAGGTCGTCGACGAAGGCGACCGCGTGCGGGTTGCCCATGTTCACGTTGCGGGCGGGCCAGCTGCGGCCGTCGACGGTGACGGTGACGCCGGCCTCGGGGAGCGCGGCACGGCCCATGCGGACGGTGACCGAGCCGTCCTTGTCGAGGTGGACGCGCTTGATTCCGCCGCGGGTGGCGACGGCGACCCGGCCGGCCGTGACGTGCCCGGCGTGCTGGAGGTAGCGGGCGAAGACCCGCACGCCGTTGCCGCACATCTCGGCGACGGAGCCGTCCGCGTTGCGGTAGTCCATGAACCACTCGGCCTCGTCGGCCATCGACCGCGCCTCGGGGTGGGCGGCGCTGCGCACCACGTGCAGCACGCCGTCGCCCCCGATGCCGGCCCGGCGGTCGCACAGCCGGGCCACGAGGGCGGGAGGCAGGTCGAGGGCGTTGTCGGCGTCGGGGACGATGACGAAGTCGTTCTCGGTGCCGTGGCCCTTGAGGAAGGCGAGGGGCGAGGTCTGCGCGTTGGTCACGGGATCAACTGTACGGGTCCCATAGGACAGCGGGCCTGACGGTCCAGGGAGCGGTACGGCGCCGGGGGCGCGGGGCGTGGCGGCCCCGTGGAGCGGTACGCGAGTGGTCCGGCGGCAGCTACCGGCGGCGGCACGTGGAGCGCGCCCGACGGTCCGACCGGTGGTCGTACGGAGCCGGGTCCGGCAGACCGTGCGGTGGCCGTACGGAAGCGGGGGCCGACGGCTCGTGCGGCGAGCCGGGTACGGAGCCGGGTCCGACAGCCCGGCTGCCGGTCACACGGAAGCGGGGCCGACAGCTCGTACGACGAGGCGGTACGGAGCCGGTCCGGCAGCCCGTGCGGTGGTCGTACGGGAGCGGGTCCGCCAGGTGGCGGGTCAGCGGAGGCGGGCCACGCGCCAGACCGCGAGGGCGACCAGGAGGGCGCTGAGCGACACGTACAGGGCGAGGACGCGCCAGTCCGGGCGCTCGCCGGAGCCGCGGGCGGGCAGGCCGGGCCAGGTGTGGCCCACCCGGCGGGCGGCCATCATGCCCCAGCCGGCCGCGCAGCAGCTGATCAGCAGGCCCAGCATGGCGACGACGGCGCCGCCGTCGCCCGAGCCGAAGGCGAGCGGGAAGGCGAACATCAGGGAGCCGACGGCGGCGAGCCCGACGATGGGGGCGAGCTGCCAGATCCGCAGGCGGCGCTGCGGGCGCAGTTCCACCTCGACTTCCGCCGCGTCCACCTCGACGGCGCTGCCCTCGGCCTCGTCAGGGCCGTCCGGGCTCAGTCCGGGCGCCTCACCGGGGTTTTCACCCCGGACGGCGGCCTGCTGCTCGGTGTCGCGAGGGCCGGCCTCCATCGCCACGCGCCCTCCCAACTCGGACTCCACTTGGTCGATCGATGCTCGATGATGGCACGCCACCGACCCCCTGAATGACGGGCATGACGTCCCGATGCCATGACGTGATCAGGCTGTAACCGCTCGTTCGACCAACGTCAGCGCCTGTCGCGGGAGTTCCCCGCGGTCCGCGACGGCTCCGCTGAGCCAGTGGACGCGGGGATCACGCCGGAACCAGGAGTCCTGACGGCGCGCGAAGCGCTTGGTGGCGCGCACCGTCTCGGCGCGGGCCTCGTCCTCGGTGCACTCCCCCGCGAGCGCCGCGAGCACCTGCTGGTAGCCGAGCGCGCGGGCCGCCGTGCGCCCCTCGCGCAGGCCGCGCGCCTCCAGGGCGCGGACCTCGTCGACCAGTCCGGCTTCCCACATGCGGTCCACCCGGGTGGCGATGCGTTCGTCGAGCTCGGGGCGGGCGACGTCGACGCCGATCTGCACGGTGTCGTAGACGGAGTCGTGACCGGGGAGGTTGGCCGTGAACGGCTTGCCGGTGATCTCGATGACCTCCAGGGCCCGGACGATGCGCCGGCCGTTGCTGGGCAGGATCGCGCGGGCGGCCTCCGGGTCGGCGGCGGCGAGCCGGGCGTGCAGGACGCCGGAGCCGCGCTCCTCCAGCTCGGCCTCCAGGCGGGCCCGTACCTCCGGGTCGGTGCCGGGGAAGTCCAGGACGTCGATGGCACCCCGTACGTACAGGCCGGAGCCACCGACGAGGACCGGGGTGCGGCCCTCGGCGAGCAGCCGGTCGATCTCGGCGCGGGCGAGGCGCTGGTACTCGGCGACGCTGGCCGCCTCGGTCACGTCCCAGATGTCGAGGAGGTGGTGCGGCACGCCGCCGCGCTCCTCCAGCGTCAGTTTGGCGGTGCCGATGTCCATCCCTCGGTAGAGCTGCATCGAGTCGGCGTTGACGACCTCGCCGCCCAGCTGCTGGGCGAGGAAAACACCCAGATCGGACTTTCCGGCCGCTGTGGGACCGACGACGGCGATGACCCGCGGGGCGGGAGCTGCACTTCTCACTTCCCCAGTCTCGCAAACCTCACGGCGCGTCCCCGAATGAGCTACGTGACGGCCCTCGTCCGACTTCGTTGCCTGTTGCGGAATTCCGACCCTGAGTACGCTAGGAGCAGATATGGGCGTTTTCGCATTGTTTCGCCGGAAGAGTAAGGAAGCCGTCGAGACGGCGGCCGTGACGGAGGAGCAGGAGGCCACCGCCGGTGCGGCGGAGGCGTCGGAGGCAGCGGAGGTCGCGGAGTCGGGGACCCTCCCCGGAACCACGGAGACCCCGGCGACCACCGAGGCCGCCGAGGCCACGGGGACCGCCGGGACCACCGACGCCGCCGAGACGGCCGAGGCCGCCGACGCGGCGGTCAAGGCCGAGAGCGTGGAGATCCCCAAGCAGCAGTCGGCGGAGGAGGCCGCGGACAACGAGGCCGGCGAAGGCGCCCGCGCATAGCCACAGGCACAGCCAAAGGCACAGGCACGGAAGCGTTCGGTTACGCAACGGAACGGAACGGGCCCCCGAGGTCCGTCGGAGGGATGGTGACCCCATGGGTCTCCTGGATTCACTGAAGGCCAAGCTCGGCCCCGCCAAGGAGAAGGTCTCCGACCTCGCCAAGGAACACGGGGACAAGGTGGAGCACGGCCTGGACAAGGCCGCGCGGATGGTCGACGAGAAGACCAAGGGCAAGTACAGCGACAAGATCGAGTCCGGTACGGGCAAGGCCAAGGGCGCCATCGAGCGGCTGGCCCACAAGGACGAGGGCACGCCCCCTCCGCCGCCCCCGGCCTCGCCGCCGTCGCCTCCGCCCGCCTCGCCGCCGCCGGCCGCCTGACAGACGCCCGGTGTCCTTCACGGTCCCCACGGGCCCCCACGGTCCCTTCGAAACGGCGGACGGCCGCGGAGCAACGCGCTCCGCGGCCGTCCGCCGTTTCCCTCGGCTCCCGTCGCTCAGCTCCAGGCGGCGACGACGTAGCCGACGCCGTACGGAGCGTCCTCGTAGAGCAGCCGGCCTTCCAGGCCGGCGCCCTCGGCGGCGCCCGCGAGCACCTGCCAGGGCGCCCGGCCGGCCGCCTTCAGCTCGTGCGCCAGGCCCGGGTCCAGGGCGAGCAGTGCCGCCGGATCCGCCGCGCCGAGGGCACGGGCGGCCTCGGCGTCGAATCCCTCGGCCCGCTCGTCCAGGTAACCGGGGGCCTTCACCATGCGGCAGGCGCTGCCGTCGCCCATCACGAGCAGGGCGACCCGCTCCGCCGAGGCGCCGATCTCCCGGCCGGTCGCGGCGCAGCGGGCGGGCTCCAGGGACTCGTCGACCCCCAGGCCCTCGACGGGCGCGTCGGCCCACCGCGTGTGCTCCAGGAGCCAGGCGGCCACGGCGAGCGAGGCGGGCAGCGGCCGGTCGCCGCCGGGCCCGCTGCCGAGCCGTACGGTCAGGTCGACGCCGAATCCGGCGAAGGAGCCGGCCGTGCCGGCCGGGTGGACGCCCCGCGCGCCTTCCCCCGCCGGACCGACCACCACGAGCCGGTCGGGCCGGGAGGCGGCCAGCACACCGAGCGCGTCGGAACAGGCCGTGCGCGCGTCGGCGAGCTCGGACGCGGCACCGGCCGCGACGGCGGGCACGAGCAGCGGGGGGCAGGGGCAGACGGCTGCGGCGACAAGCATGATCCGCAGCCTACTGCGCGGGCGGCGCGTCCTCCGGGGCGGCGGCTCCGGCGGAGGCGTCGGCGGCTGGGCCGAAGGGCCCGGCGGCCTCGGTGAACAGCTCGGCGGCTCCGGCGGAGGGGTCCGCGGAGTCGTGGACCAGCTCGGCCAGGCTCAGGACGCTGTACGTCTCGGACATCATCCCGTTGACCCGGACGAGACAGCTGTCGCCGTCACCGAGGCGGTAGACCCGGCGGCGCTTCTCCCGCACCGGCTCGCGGAAGGTCTGGGCCGCCTTCCACAGCGCTTCCCGCGCCTGCTCCCTGGTGCCGGTCACCTCTCCGACCACCCGGGTCCGGTAGTTCTCCCCGGACCCGTACTGGGCTATGACGGCCCACGTCCCCATGCGTCCCCCCGTTCGGCTTCCTGTTGCCGGTGTCCTGTTGTCGGTTCCTGTCAGTGGCTTCCGCAGGCCGGCGCGTCCGCGACCGGCAGCGGCTCCGGGACGCCGATCTTCGGCAGTCCGAGCAGCACACCGGCCGGCTTCGCGGCCGCCGCGGCGGTGCGCTTCTCCCAGGCGTCGCCCGCGCGGGTGCGGCGCACGGAGGTGGTCGGGCCCTCGGCGAGCAGGTGGTGCGGGGCGGCGTAGGTGATCTCGACGGTCACCACGTCGCCGGGCCGGACGTCCTCGTCGGGCTTGGTGAAGTGCACGAGCCGGTTGTCGGGGGCACGGCCGGACAGGCGGTGGGTCTCGCCGTCCTTGCGGCCCTCGCCCTCGGCGACCATGACCTCGAGGGTGCGGCCGACCTGCTTCTTGTTCTCCTCCCAGGAGATCTCCTCCTGGAGGGCGACGAGGCGCTCGTAACGCGCCTGCACGACCTCCTTGGGGATCTGGCCCTCCATGGTGGCCGCCGGGGTGCCGGGGCGCTTGGAGTACTGGAAGGTGAAGGCGTTCGCGAAGCGGGCCTCGCGCACGACGTGCATGGTCTGTTCGAAGTCCTCCTCGGTCTCGCCCGGGAAGCCCACGATGATGTCGGTGGAGATGGCGGCGTGCGGGATGGCGGCGCGCACCTTCTCGATGATCCCGAGGAAACGCTCCTGCCGGTACGAGCGGCGCATCGCCTTGAGGATCGTGTCCGAGCCCGACTGCAGCGGCATGTGCAGCTGCGGCATCACGTTCGGCGTCTCGGCCATGGCCGCGATGACGTCGTCGGTGAAGTCGCGCGGGTGCGGGGAGGTGAAGCGGACCCGCTCCAGGCCCTCGATCTCGCCGCAGGCCCGCAGCAGCTTGCTGAAGGCCTCGCGGTCGCCCAGGTCGGAGCCGTAGGCGTTGACGTTCTGGCCGAGCAGGGTGATCTCGGAGACGCCCTCGGCGACCAGCGCCTCGATCTCGGCGAGGATGTCGCCGGGACGGCGGTCCTCCTCCTTGCCGCGCAGCGCCGGGACGATGCAGAAGGTGCAGGTGTTGTTGCAGCCGACGGAGATGGAGACCCACGCGGCGTAGGCGGACTCCCTGCGGGTCGGCAGGGTCGAGGGGAAGGCCTCCAGGGACTCCGCGATCTCGACCTGGGCCTCCTCCTGGACGCGGGCGCGCTCCAGGAGGACCGGCAGCTTGCCGATGTTGTGCGTGCCGAAGACCACGTCGACCCAGGGGGCCCGCTTGACGATGGTGTCGCGGTCCTTCTGGGCCAGGCAGCCGCCGACGGCGATCTGCATGCCGGGCCGGGCGGCCTTCTTCGGCGCGAGGTGGCCGAGGTTGCCGTAGAGCTTGTTGTCGGCGTTCTCACGGACCGCGCAGGTGTTGAAGACCACGACGTCGGCGTCGCCGTCGGCGCCCTCGGGCGCCCGCACGTAGCCCGCGTCCTCCAGGAGGCCGGAGAGCCGCTCGGAGTCGTGGACGTTCATCTGACACCCGTAGGTGCGCACTTCGTAGGTTCGCGTCACGACGTCCTGCTCGGCCACGGCTCCGGTCCCGTCTTTGCTGCTGGTCACCTGACAAGGGTAAGGGGGTCGCGGGGCTGCCCGGACTGGCTCGGGCCGTCGCTCGCCTCCAGGACCGCCGTGAGCTGGGCCGCGAGGCTGCCGGCGTCGGGGCGTACGGCGCCCGCGAAGGCCGCGGAGCCGACGGTGAAGGCGTCCGCCCCGGCCTCGGCGAGGGCGTGGATCTGGGCGGGCGTGCTCAGCGAACCCGCGACGACGAGCCGGCCCGCGGTGGCGGCACGGGCCGCGCGGACCAGGTCGAGCGGGTCGGCCTCGGTGGCGCGGTGCGCGAGCAGGTCGACGCCCGCGCAGCCGGCGGCCTCGGCCCGCCGGCAGTCCTCGGCGATACGGGCGGGGGTGCCGGCAAGGCGGGTCGGGTGGCCCGTCGGCTCGCCGGCGAAGGGCAGGTAGCGGATGCCGGTGCCGGCGAGCAGGGCGAGGGTCTCCTCGATCCAGGTGCCGCCGAGCAGCCAGTCGACGCCGAGGTCGACGGCCGTCCGTACGGAGTCGAGTGCCTGGTCGCGGTCGGTGGAGACGACCTCCAGGTGACTGGTGGCGCCGAGCTCCTTGATCTGCTCGTGGAGCCGGCGCAGGGTCGCGGTGTCGACGCCGACGTCCTTGAAGCCGATGTGGGTGATGCCGAGGTCGCGGACCGAGTCGAGGACGTGGAGGCAGTCGGTGACGGTCCGGTCGTCGCGGGTGAGCATGAAGACGAAGTCCATGGCGGTGTCCTACGGGGTGTCGGGGGCCAGCTCGTCGGCGTGGCGCAGGGCGGTGAGCAGGCTGGTGTGGTCGGCGGTGCCGGTGCCGGCGAGGTCGAAGGCGGTGCCGTGATCGACGCTGGTGCGGACGAACGGCAGGCCGAGGGTGATGTTCACGCCGTGCTCCAGGCCGAGGTACTTGACCGGGATGAGCCCCTGGTCGTGGTACTGGGCGACGACGGCGTCGAACTCCCCGGCCCGGGCCCGCATGAAGACGGTGTCGGCGGGCCAGGGCCCGCTCGCGTCGATGCCCTCCGCGCGGGCGGCGCGCACGGCGGGGGCGATGACGTCGAGGTCCTCGCGGCCGAAGAGGCCGTTCTCGCCGGCGTGCGGGTTGAGGGCGGCGACGGCGATCCGGGGGCGGGTCGCCGGGGTGGCGCGCAGCGCGCGGTGGGTGAGCCGGATGGTGTCGAGTTCCCGGTCGACGGTGAGCGCGTCGATCGCGGTGCGCAGCGACTGGTGGACGGTGACGAGGACCGTCCGCAGTTCGTCGTTGGCCATCATCATCGCGTAGCGGCGGGTGCCGGAGAGCTCGGCCAGGATCTCGGTGTGGCCGGGGTGCGGCACTCCGACGAGGCGCAGGGCCTCCTTGTGGATCGGGGCGGTGGTGAGGGCCCGTACCCGGCCCGCGAGGGCGAGTTCGACGCCTCGGCGGACGTACGCGAAGGAGGCCGCGCCCGCCTCGGCGGTGACGGTGCCGAGGGGGAGGTCGGCGGGGAGTGCGGGGCCTGCCGGGAGGACGTCCAGGACTCCGGGGGTGCGTCCGGCGTCCTGGAGGCGGAGGGCGGCACGCCCGGCGCCTTCCGCCTCGGCGGTGGCCGGCACGGTGCGGACCCGGAGGCGGGTGCCGGTGGTGCGGCAGGCACGTTCGAGGGTGCCGGGGTCGCCGATGACGACGACCGGGGAGCGGCGGCGCGGGTCGGCGCAGGCCTTGACGGTGATCTCGGGGCCGATGCCGTGGGGGTCGCCCATGGTGACGGCGATGGGGAGGCGGCCGTTCACCGGTCACCGCCCGCCGCGACGAGGGCGTGGAGGCGGACGAGGGCGCCGTCGTCGCCGAAGCCCCCGGCCTTGACGAGCACGGGGAGGCGGGGGGCTTCGGCGCCGTGCAGGATGCCGCGGGCGATGCCTGGCTCGGGCTCGTCGTACAGCTCGATGCCGGTGCCGCCGAGCGCGCCGAGGACGGCGGCGGCGGTCTCCCCGCCGGTGAGGACGAGTCCGTCCGCGAGACCGTCCTCCGTCCGCTGCCGCGTCTCCTCGGCGAGCCGGCGGATCAGCGCGGCGGCGTCGGCGGGGTCGGCGGCGCGTTCCTCCGGGGTGTGGAGCGCGGCGACGGGCGGCCGGGAGCCGGTGGGCCGGGCGCGCAGGGCGGCGAGCTGGCGGCGGCTCACGGGGTTGGCGCTGCCGACGACGGTCAGCGGGCGGCGTACGGCGGGGAGTCCGGGACGGGGGTCGGCGGGGCGCCGGGCGTGACGGCGCGCCAGCGCGTCGGCGAGCCCCGGGGAGCCGACCCACAGGACGTCCTGGGGGCGGGGGACGGCGGCGACGACGGCGTCGAGGTCGGCGTCGGTGGTCGCCGAACAGACGAGGATCCCGCCGGCGTCGACCAGTCGCGGCAGTTCCGCGAACGGGCCGGGGTCGCCGCCGGGGCCCGAGGCCGAGTCCGGGCGGAAGGCCGGCGGCGGGGCGGGGACGGGGTGCGACCCGAGCGTACGAGCCGGGCCGGCGGTACGAGCCGGGCCGGAGTCGCACGGGGAGGCGAGGCCCGGGTCGGCCGCCGCGGCGGAAGCCGGGCCGGAAACCGGGGCCGGGCCCCCGACCGGGTCCAGGACGACGGCCTCGGGGAGGAGGCGGGCGAGGTCGGCGGAGTGGACCGGGTGGGCCGGGTCGCGGGCGAAGTCGCTCGCGTCGACCCGTACACCCCCGACGTACTGCACGCCCCCCACCGTCGTACGGCCCTCGGCCGGGAAGGCGGGGGCCAGGATCGCGGTGCGGCGGCCGGATCCGGCGAGTGCGGCGCGCAGCTCGGCGGCCACATGGCCGCGCAGGGTCGAGTCGACCGTCTTGATCAGGAGTTCCGCGTCGGCGTACGCGGCTGCCGCCTCGCGCGTCCGGGCGGCGGCTTCCTGCTCGCCCAGGAGCCGGGTGCCGAGGTCGACGGCGGTGACCCCGGAGTCGCGGGCGGCGCCCTCGGGAGCGAAGAGGACGAGGGCGCGGTGGCCGTTCCTGCGGAAGGGGGCGGCGCCGTCGGCGGCGCTGGTGAGGTCGTCGGCGAGGACGACGACGGTGGATGGCGGCATCGCTGGCTGGGCCCCTCGGTGATGGGTCGACGGGTGGACGGGTGACGGCGGGCGCGTGGCGTGTGATCCGGCCCGCGAGGCGATACGCCGTCGTGTGAGCCGTGTGACGGGATCAACCCTCACCTCCCGCGAACCCGCAGGACAAGCGATTCCTTCTCACCCCACCTGTGACGACGGCTCACACTAGGTTTTCCCTCATGCCCAGGCCCTCCCTCCCCCCGCTCACCACCCTGCTCCCCTTCGAGGCCGCCGTGCGCCACGCGAGCATGACCGCCGCCGCCCGGGAGCTCCACGTCACGCACGGCGCGGTCAGCCGCCAGGTGCAGAACCTGGAGAAGGCCCTCGGGACCTCCCTGTTCGAGCGCGGGACGCGCTCCCTGCGGCCCACTGCACAGGCCCGGCGCCTCGCCGCGGCCGTCCGGGAGGCGCTCGACCTGATCGAGGCGGCGGCTGAGGAAATCTCGGGCCGGGGACCGGGGGGACCGCTCGCCCTGTCCTGCGAGCCCACGCTCCTGATGCGCTGGCTCATCCCGCGGCTGCCCGAGCTCGCGGCACGGCACCCCGAGCTGACCGTGCACCTGTCGGCGGGCGGCGGCCCGCCGGACTTCGCGCGGGACACGGTGGACGTGGCGCTGCGCCGGGACGACTTCCCGGTGCCCGAGGGGGTGAGCCGGGTGCCGCTCTTCGCGGAGTGGATCGGCCCGGTCTGCCGCCCCGAGCTCGCCGAGCGGCTGGCGACCGACGGCTACGAGGGCGTCACCCTGCTGCACACGGGCACCCGGCCGGCCGCCTGGGACGACTGGCGGCGCCTGACCGGACACACCGTGCCCTCATCGGTCACCGCCACCACGGGCAGCGCCCCGCAGCAGACCTTCGAGCACTTCTACCTTGCGCTCCAGGCGGCCGTCGCGGGCATGGGCGTCGCCGTCGGACCGTACGCCCTGGTCCATGACGACCTCGTAGGGGGCCGGCTGGCCGCCCCGTACGGGTTCGTCGCGGACGGCACGGGCTACGGGCTGCTCAGTCCGCGTCCGCCGGAGCGGGACGCCCGGATCGCCGCGCTGCTCGGCTGGCTGCGGGCGCGGACGGCGGCCCTGACCCCGCCGCCCGCCCTCGCCGTACGGCCTGCCCCCGTCGGCTGACCAGGACGTCCCTCCTGCCTCTCCGCCCTGGCCAGGACCGTCGACGAGCTGGCAGGATCGCGCCATGCCCGCCGCACTCTCCCGCATCGCCCGCCGCCGCGTCCTCCAGGTCTCGACGGCGCTCCTGGTGCTGGCCGGGGTCCTGGTGTGGTGGCTGGTTCCGTTCGGTGCGAAGGCGCCCAGCGGGCATGTCACCTTCAGCACCGGGGTGCCCACGGGCGTCTACCAGAAGTACGGCGAGCTGCTCCGGCAGGCCCTCGCCCGCGATCTGCCGGACGTCTCGATAACGCTGAAGAACAGCGAGGGCTCGCAGCAGAACCTCGCCCGGCTCGCCTCCGGCGAGGCCGACTTCACGGTGGCGACGGCGGACGCGGTGGCCCAGTACCAGCGGGACCGCAGGCCCGGCTTCGAGCGGCTGCGCGGCTGCGCCCGGCTCTACGACGACTACGTCCAGCTGGTCGTCCCCAAGGGCTCGACCGTGCAGTCGGTGGCCGATCTCCGGGGGCGGCGCGTCGGCGTCGGCCAGGCCGGTTCGGGCGTGCGGCTGATCGCCGACCGGGTGCTCGCGGCGGCCGGGCTGACCCCGGACGTCGACATCGTCCCCGTCTCGGCCGGCATCGACACCATGCCGGAGCTCCTGGAGCGGCGCCGACTGGACGCCTTCTTCTGGTCGGGCGGTCTGCCCACCGCGGCCGTCCAGGACCTGTCCGTGCGGCTGCCGATCCGGCTGGTGGCGCTGGACGAGCCCCTGGTCGAGAGCCTGCACGACGTGGGCGAGTCCACCCGCCACTACCGCTCGGCGACGATCCCGGCCGACGCCTACAGCCTGGCCCAGGACGGCAACGCCGTGGACACCCTGGCGGTGGCGAACATCCTGGTCACCACGGACGCCGCCGATCCGGACCTGGTGGAGGGGTTCACCCGTACGGTGATCGCCAGCCGGGACCGGATCGGCGGCCAGGTCCACCCGGCCCAGCTGGTGGACCTGCGGACGGCGATCTACACCGATCCGCTGCCCCTGCACGAGGGCGCCCGGCGCTACTACCGCTCCGTGAAGCCCTGACCCTGCCCCTGACCCTCACCCGAGCGCGCGCCCCGGGGGCCGTCGCCGGTGGCCCCGGGGCCGTCCCCGGCGGTGCGGGGGTCGTCCCGGGGGACGGTGACGGTCACCTTGAGGCCGTGCGGCTCGTTCCGGGCGTACGCGATGGTGCCGCCGCCCGCTCCGAGGAGGACGCGGGCGATGGACAGGCCGAGGCCCGAGCCCTTGACGTTCTGGTGCCGGTTCGAGCGCCAGAAGCGGTCGCCGACCCGCTCCAGTTCCTCGTCCGTGAGGCCGGGGCCGTGGTCGGCGACTTCCACGGCGACGGTCCGGCCGCCCGGGGTCAGACCGACGCCCACGGTGACGTCCTCGCCCGCCGGGGTGAACTTCAGGGCGTTGTCGATCACCGCGTCGAGCGCGCTGGACAGCGCCACCGGGTCCGCCCAGGCGGTGACGGCGGCGGTGTCGGCGACGATCGCCACGCCCTTGTCGTCGGCGACCGGCCGCCAGGAGGCCACCCGCTCGGCGGTGAGCGCGCCGATGTCGGTCAGCCGCAGGTCGGCGGCGGTGTGCTCGGCGAGGGCGAGGTCGAGCAGGTCGTCGAGGACCTGGGCGAGCCGCTTGCCCTCGGTGCGGACGGAGGCGATCTCCTCGTTGCCCTCGGGCAGTTCGAGGGCGAGCAGCTCGATCCGCAGCAGCAGCGCGGCGAGCGGGTTGCGCAGCTGGTGGGAGGCGTCGGCGACGAAGGCCCGCTGCTGTTCCAGGACGTCCTCGACGTTGTCGGCCATCTCGTTGAACGAGCGGGCGAGGCGCCGTAGTTCGGGCGGGCCGCCGGCGGCGGCGACGCGGGACTTCATCCGGCCGGTGGCGATGTCGTGGGTGACGGCGTCGAGGACCCGCACCGGTCGCAGCACCCAGCCGGTGAGCCGGAAGGCGGCGCCGACGGCGAGCAGCATGGCGGCGGCCTCGCCGGCGAAGATCAGCAGCCAGTCGCGCAGGATGCGGGAGCGGAGCTGCCCGGTGGGCGAGTCGGTGACGACGACGGCGACGACGTCGCCGTCCCGGACGACCGGGGAGGCGATGGTGAGCCGGGCGTGCGCCTGCCAGGGCCAGACCTGCGGCGGGTCGTGGCTGCGGCGGCCGAGCAGGGCCTCGTTGAAGGCGCGCCGGCCCTCCCCCTCGTACGGGACGACCCAGTCCTCGGGGGCGGCGGCCATGGCCTGGTTGTCGCGGAAGAAGATGCCGGCGCGGATGCCGTAGACGTCGTGGTAGCTGGCGAGCTCGCCGCTGAGGGTGGAGCGCCGTTCGTCGGGGCCGAAGCTGCTCTCCTCGACGAACTGGGCGAGGGCGGCGAAGCGGGCGGCGTCGTCGAGCCGGTCGACCACCACCCGCTGCTGCTCCGAGGCGGCGGTGCTGGCGGCCAGCGGGAAGCCGAGGGCGAGCAGCACGCCGGCCATCAGGACGATCAGGAGCGGGAGGAGTCGGGTGCGCACGGGCGGGCGGGCCTCGCTCTACGCGGTGGGCGCGACCAGGCGGTAGCCGACGCCCCGCACGGTCTCGATCAGGGCGGGCATCCGCAACTTGGAGCGCAGCGAGGCCACATGGACCTCCAGGGTGCGGCCGGTGCCCTCCCAGTTGGTGCGCCAGACCTCGCTGATGATCTGCTCGCGGCGGAAGACCACGCCGGGCCGCTGGGCGAGCAGGGCGAGGAGGTCGAACTCCTTGCGGGTGAGGGGGACGGCGTCGCCGTCGACGCTGACCCGGCGGGTGGGCAGCTCGATGGTGACGGTGCCGAGGCGCAGGGTGCTGTCCTCGCCGGAGCCGGACTGCTCGTCGCCGGCGGCGCTGCGCCGGCTGACGGCGTGGATGCGGGCCAGCAGCTCACCGGTGTCGTAGGGCTTGACGACGTAGTCGTCGGCGCCGAGGTTGAGGCCGTGGATCCGGGAGCGGACGTCGGCGCGCGCGGTCACCATGATCACGGGGGTGGTGGTGAGCTTTCGGATGCGTCCGCAGACCTGGTAGCCGTCCTGGTCGGGCAGGCCGAGGTCGAGCAGGATCACTCCGTACGAGGGTCGCTCGCCGTGGGCGGCGGGCAGCACGGCCTGGAGCGCCTCCTCACCGTTGCGGGCGTGGGTGACGGTGAAGCCGTGCCGGGCGAGGATCGCGGAGAGCGCGGCGGCGACGTGGTCGTCGTCCTCGACGAGCAGCAGTCTCATGGCCCTCCTCCGTGATCTCTCGTGATGGCGCGTCCGCGGGTCGTCCGCGGAGGGTCCGCGGGCTGTCCGCGGGGTGTTCGTGGTGGTCGCGCGGTGTCCGATGCGAATTCCGCGGCGCGTGCGTGACCACCTGTGTACCAGGGCATGAACGCCGATGGTCACGCTCACAGTCAAGTGTCCCCCCGTCACCCCCACGTTTCCGTTATCCACCCGGTACGGCATCGGTCGCCCGTTCACCCAGAGTGTCCGTTTGCGACCGGATCGTTATCCTCAAACTTCGCTCAGATGTGATGACGCTCCTCGCACCCGGTCTCTAGTGTCCTCCCCAACCGAGCAGGACGGAGCGAGATGCCGATGAGCGGAGTGTCAGTGACCAAGGGTTCGGAGGACGCCGTGCCGGCCACGGACGACCTGGTCGTGCTGTCCGACGTGAACAAGCACTTCGGCGCGCTGCACGTGCTCCAGGACATCGACCTGACGATCCACCGCGGCGAGGTCGTGGTGGTCATCGGGCCGTCCGGGTCGGGCAAGTCGACGTTGTGCCGCACGATCAACCGCCTGGAGACGATCGACTCCGGCAGCATCACCATCGACGGGAAGCCCCTGCCCCAGGAGGGCAAGGAGCTGGCGCGGCTGCGTTCCGACGTCGGCATGGTCTTCCAGTCCTTCAACCTCTTCGCGCACAAGACGGTGCTCGAGAACGTGATGCTGGGTCAGGTCAAGGTCCGCAGGACCGAGAAGAAGGCGGCGGAGGCCAAGGCCCGCGCCCTCCTGGACCGGGTCGGGGTGGGCACGCAGGCCGACAAGTACCCCGCCCAGCTGTCCGGCGGTCAGCAGCAGCGCGTGGCGATCGCCCGCGCGCTCGCGATGGACCCGAAGGTCATCCTGTTCGACGAGCCGACCTCGGCGCTCGACCCGGAGATGATCAACGAGGTCCTGGAGGTCATGCAGCAGCTGGCCCGGGACGGCATGACGATGGTGGTCGTCACCCACGAGATGGGCTTCGCCCGCTCCGCCGCCAACCGCGTGGTCTTCATGGCGGACGGGCGGATCGTGGAGCAGGCCACGCCCGACGAGTTCTTCAGCAACCCGCGCAGTGACCGCGCCAAGGACTTCCTGTCGAAGATCCTGCACCACTGACGTCACGCCGTCCGTGCGGCGTCCCCGACTCCGTACGCCCGGCGCCGTACCGCGACAACTCCTTAGTCGCCACAGCCGACGTGCTGCACACTGACGATCAACTACCCACGACCCTGAGGGATGTTCACGATGAAGCTCCGCAAGACCGCGGCCGTGGCCGTTGCCGTGCTCGCGCTGACCGCGACCGCCTGTGGCGGCAAGGAGGGCTCGGCCGGCGACAAGCCCGCCACGAAGCCCGGTGACGCCAGCGCCCCCAAGCTCCCCACGTACACCGTCGCGACCGGTGTCGACCTGAACTCGCCGACCTTCAAGAAGGCCAAGGAGCGCGGCAAGCTGATCATCGGCTCCAAGGCCGACCAGCCGTACCTCGGCTTCGAGGACCAGGCCACCAAGAAGCGCTCCGGCTTCGACATCGAGATCGCCAAGATGATCGCCGCCGACCTGGGCTTCTCGGAGGACCAGATCGAGTGGAAGACGGTCGACTCCAAGCTGCGCGAGACCGCGATCTCCACCGGCCAGGTCGACTACTACGTCGGCACCTACACGATCAACGACAAGCGCAAGGCGCAGGTCGGCTTCGCCGGCCCGTACTACCAGGCCGGCGCCGACCTCCTGGTCCGCAAGGACGAGACCTCGATCACCGGCCCGGAGTCCGTCAAGGGCAAGAAGGTCTGCTCGATCACCGGCTCGACCCCGCTCCAGGAGATCAAGAAGCCGCAGTACGGCGCGGAGACCGTCGAGCTCGGCAAGTACTCCGACTGCGTCCAGCAGCTGCTGACCAAGCAGGTCGACGCCGTCACCACCGACGACTCCATCCTCAAGGGCTACGCCGCCGCCAACGCCGGCAAGCTCAAGGTCGTCGGCAAGCCGTTCACCAAGGAGCCGTACGGCGTCGGCCTGAACAAGGAGGACAAGGTCCTCCGCGACAAGGTGAACGACATCCTCGTCAAGTACGTGGGTGACGGCACCTACAAGAAGATCTACGAGGCCACCCTCGGCCTCTCCGGCTCGGACTACACCGAGCCGCCGGCGGTCGTCCGCTACTGATCCGCTCCCCGGATCTCCCTCGCGTGAGCGCCCCGTACGCCGACCGTGCTACGGGGCGCCCCGCCCCCTGCCCGTAAGCCTGCCGCCCAGCCGCACGCAAGCCCGCCGCCGACTGCCGACGCGGAGTCCTCATGAACGTACTGCTCGACCATTTCGCGGAGTTCCGCAACGGATTCATAGGAACCGTGTCGATCACCGCCGTCAGCTCGGTCATCGCCCTGGTGCTCGGCATCGTCATCGCCGGCTTCCGCGTCTCCCCCGTGCCGCCGCTGCGCTTCTTCGGCACGGCGTGGGTGACGCTGCTGCGCAACACCCCGCTGACGCTGCTCTTCCTGGTCTTCTTCTTCGTCGTCCCGGAGATCCTCTTCCCGGGCATGAGCCCCTTCGTGCTCGCCTCGCTGGCGCTCGGCTTCTACACCTCCTCCTTCGTCTGCGAGGCGGTCCGCTCCGGCATCAGCACGGTGCCGCTGGGCCAGGCCGAGGCCGCCCGCTCGCTCGGCCTGACCTTCTCGCAGACGCTGCGTCTGATCGTGCTGCCGCAGGCCACCCGCACGGTGCTGCCGCCGCTCAGCTCGATCTTCATCGCCCTGACCAAGAACTCGGCCATCGCCGGCGCCTTCAGCGTCACCGAACTCTTCGGCTGGCAGACGCTGATGAGCGAGCAGGGCTACGCGATCCTCCCGATCTTCTGCTGGGTCGCCGTCGCCTACCTCGTCGTCACCTTCGCCATCAGCGGACTCTTCCGTCTCCTCGAGCGCAACATGGAGGTCGCCCGATGAGCGCCAGCGTTCTCTTCGACGCCCCCGGCCCCAAGGCCCGGATCCGCAACCGGATCTACGCCGTCGTCGGCAGCCTCGTCATCGTCGCCCTGCTCGTGGTCAGCGTGCTGCGGCTGAGCGACAAGGGGCACCTCGCCCCCGAGATGTGGGACATCTTCAACTACGCGGGCATCCGGCAGAACATCGCCGACGCCCTGCTCGCCACGCTGAAGGCCTTCGCCCTCGCCGCCGTCGGCTCCCTCGTGCTCGGTGTGCTGCTGGCCGTCGCCCGGCTCTCCGACCACAAGGCGATCAGCTGGCCGGCCACCGCCTTCATCGAGGTCTTCCGCTCCCTGCCGCTGCTGATCACCATCTACGCGGTGTGGGTCGCCTTCCTCACCGACTACTCGATGTGGGCGCTGGCGATCGGCCTGTCGATCTACAACGGCTGCGTCCAGGCCGAGGTGCTGCGCGCCGGCGTCAACTCCGTGCCGCGCGGACAGCGCGAGGCCGCGTACGCGCTCGGCATGACCAAGACCCAGGTGATGACCACCGTCCTGCTGCCGCAGGCGGTCCGGGCCATGCTGCCCACGATCATCAGCCAGCTGGTGGTGACCCTCAAGGACACCTCGTTCGGCTTCGTCATCCTCTACCCCGAGCTGCTCTACTCGGCCCGTCTGATCGCCTCCAACACGCTGGTCAACGGCTCGTACCCGTACGTCTCCGTGATCGTGGTCTTCGGCCTCATCTACATCGCGCTGTGTCTGGCGCTGTCCGCGCTCGCCACCTGGATCGAGAAGCGCGGCCGCCGCTCGAAGACCGGTGTCCTCGTCTCCGACACCGACGCGCAGGCCGTCGCGCTCGGCGCCGAGGCGGGTCAGGCGGGCGGGGCCGCCGGGACCGCCGGCGGCGGTGACGGCCCTGGTATCACGAAGAACTGACGGCATGTGACATCATCCGGGGGCAGTGGCGACGCCGCTGCCCCCGTCACTTGACGCACGCACCCCCAGTCGGTTGCATACGTTCTGTGATCAAGCTCCGGGCCCGCGCCACACTCCGCTGTGCTTCCCGCATGACCGTACGGCCTCGCACGCCCTCAGGAGCCGCGCCGTGGACCCGGTGATCATCGTGGGCGCGGGGCCGGTCGGCCTCGCGCTCTCCCTCGCCCTGGCCGCCCAGGACGTGCCCAGCGTCGTCCTCGACGAGAGCGCGGGCAAGGAGGAGCCGCGCCCCGCCCGTACCGTCGTGCTGCGCGCGGACATGGCCGCCCTGGTGGAGCGCCTCGGCTGCGCCACGCTGCGTGACGAAGGGGTCCGCTGGGTCGGCTGGCGCTCGATGCGCCGCCGCCAGCAGATGCGGCACGTCCCGCTCGACCTGGGCCTGGCCCGCGACGCCGGCGCGGAGAGCGGTGGCGCGGTCCCGGCCGCCCCGCTCCACATCCCGCAGCACGCCCTGGCCCGCGGGCTGCGCGACGCCATCGCGCGCCAGGACCTCATCACCCTGGTCACCGACTCCCGGGTCGACACCGTCGAGCAGGACGCCCACGGCGTCAGCGCCCACACCCGTGGTCCGGACGGCACCTGGTGGCGCGGCAGTCATCTCGTCGGCTGCGACGGCGCCCGCTCGACCGTCCGCAAGCTGCTCGGCGTCCGCTTCCCCGGGCGTACGGCGGTGGAACGGCACGCGGTCGCGGCGCTGCGCACCGAACTCCCCTGGGCGGGCGAGGCCCTGCTGCACCGTCAGCCGCCGTGGCGGGGCGCCGGCGAGGAGATCGCGGCACGGCCGCTGCCCGACGGGGTGTGGCGGATCGACTGGCTGCTGCCGCCGCGCGGCGAACTGGTCACCCCCGACGCGCTCGTCTCCCGCATCCGCGACACCCTGGCCGGGTGGTGCGAGGGCTCGACCCCGCCGTACGACCTGATCGACACCGGCGTCCACACCGTGCACCACCGGCTCGCCCGGCGCTGGCGGGTGGACCGGGTCTTCCTCGCCGGCGACGCGGCGCACCTGCTGGGCGCGGTCGGCACCCAGGGGCTCGACGAGGGACTGCGGGACATCGACAACCTGGCCTGGAAGCTGGCCTACGCCTGGCACCACCGAGACGCCCCGGCCGCCCTCCTCGACAGCTACCAGAGCGAGCGCCGCTCGGCCGTCGCCGGGCTGCTGCGCGCGGCCGACCAGGTGCTGCCCGTGCTGCGCGGCGGCGGGGGTCTGCGCACCTATCTGGCGGGCGGCGGGCGGGGCCATGACGCCCTGCTGACCGACGGGCACCTGGGGCGCGGCCCGCTGGGCGCGCTGCCCGCGTTCCCGCACTCCCCGTTGGCGCCGGAGCCGTCCGAGGGCCGGATCCCGGTGGCCACGCCGGACGGCGCGCCGGTCGACGACGTCCGGGTGACGGCCCCCGACGGCACGACCGTACGGCTGCGGGACCGGCTCGGCCGGGGCCGGCTCCTGGTGCTGCTCGTCGCCCCGGGCACCGGGGTGTGGGACCGGCGGCACTGGGTGAGCGCGGGGGTGATGCCGCGGCTGGCCGAGGCCGTGGACGGGCTGCCGGCGCCGGCCGAGCTCCTGGTGACCGAGGCCTACCCCGGCGCCCCGGCCCACGCGGTGCTGCTCGTCCGCCCGGACGGCCATCTGGCCGCGGCCTTCGCCGGGGTGCGGCCGGAGGAACTGCACGCGGCGGCGGACGCGGTACGGGGCGGGGAGGCGTCGCCGGAGTCGGATCGGGAGGCGGAGTCGCAGTCGGGGCGGGGGCCGGCCCGGGAGGCGAAGACCGAGAAGGCCGAGTCGGAGGCGGAGGCGGGGTCCGAGTCGGTGCCGAAGTCGGTGCCGGTGCCGACGAAGTCGGTGACCGAGGACGCGGCCGCGGACGTCACGTGAGGGTCGATTGACCGTCCCCGGCGTCCGTGGTGTACTCCGGAGCGTGACCGACACCGATGTGCGCCTGTGGCGGAGGGTCCATATGGACCTCGTCCGCTACGCGGGCTGCGTGTGTCGCCCGTCCTGCTGAATTCGCCTCCCCCTCTTCCCAGCGCGCGCTTCGCCGTGCGCTCTTTCGCGAACCTTCAGGACGGTCATCCGTGCCCCAGACGCAGCACACCCTCACGCCCGCTTCCGGCTCCGCCTCCTCCCCTGCCCCACCCAGCTCCCCCGCTTCCCCGGCCTCTCCCACGGAGGCCGATCTGCTGGACTTCGTCCGCCGTACGGCCGCCGACACCGCACTGATCGCCTCGCTGCCCCTGGATCCCGAGGGCCGTACCTGGGTACGGCTCGACGGCCCGGGCGGCAGTGAGGCCTGGCTCATCGGCTGGCCGCCCGGCACGGGGACGGGGTGGCACGACCACGCCGAGTCGCTCGGCGCCTTCGCCACCGCGCGCGGCACCCTGCGGGAGAACTCCCTCGCGGTACGGCTCCCGGCGAGCGGCTGGAGGACCCTGGAGCTGGCCGACGGTGTCGACCGCGGCCGGGAGCTCCCGGCCGGCCGGGGCCGCGCCTTCGGCCGGCACCATGTGCACGAGGTGCTCAACGAGTCGCGCGCCGAGCACGCGATCTCGGTGCACGCCTACTATCCGCCGCTCCCGCTGATCCGGCGCTTCAGCCGCACGGGCGCGGTGCTCCGTCTCGAGCAGGTCGAGCGCCCGGAGGACTGGCAGTGAGTGACGAGCACAGCGGTGGGAACGTCGGTGAACGCGTGGGCATCGACGCGTTGTTGGAGCGGGTGCGGGCCGGTCTCGACCGGATCGACGCCCGGACCGCGTACGAGGCCTACCAGGCGGGTGACGCCCTGCTGGTCGACACCCGCTACGCCGCCCTGCGCGAGCGGGACGGCCTGATCCCGGGCGCGCTGGTCGTGGAACGCAACGAGCTGGAGTGGCGGCTCGACCCCCTGGGCAGCCATCGCGCTCCCCAGGCGGACAGCCACGATCTACGGGTCGTGGTGCTCTGCAACGAGGGCTACGCCTCCTCACTCGCCGCCGCCTCCCTGCGCCGGCTGGGCCTGCACCGCGCGACGGACGTGATCGGCGGCTTCCAGGCCTGGCGGGCAGCCGGCCTTCCGGTCCTGCTGCCGGCGCCGGGGGCGGGAGCCGGACCGGGGGCGGGGACCGAACCGGGGCCGGCGGGCGGCTAGAAGGGCTCCTCCAGGCCCTCGGTGTCCTCGCCCTCCTCCGCCAGGGCCTGGCGGACCACCCGCAGGGCCATGCCCTCGGGGTATCCCTTGCGGGCGAGCATGCCGGCGAGTCTGCGCAGCCGCCGGTCGCGGTCGAGGCCCCGGGTGGCGCGCAGCTTGCGGTCGACGAGCTCGCGGGCGCGGGACTCCTCCTGGTCGGAGTCCAGCCGCTCGACCGCTTCCTGGATCACGGTGGCGTCGACCCCCTTGGTCCGCAGCTCGCGGGCGAGCGCCCGGCGGGCGAGGCCCCGGCCGTGGTGGCGGGACTCGACCCAGGCACCGGCGAAGGCGGCGTCGTCGATGAGCCCGACGTCCTCGAACCGGGAGAGCACCTCGTCGGCGACCTCGTCCGGGATCTCCCGCTTGCGCAGGGCGTCGGCGAGCTGCTTGCGGGTGCGGGGGGTCCCGGTGAGCAGGCGCAGGCAGATCGCCCGCGCCCGCTCACCCGGATCCTGGGACGACAGCTCCTTCTCGGCCCTCGACGAGTCGGGGCTGTCGTCCGGCCATTCGGTGCGACCGGTCACCGGTTCAGCTCTTGGCCGCGGTGGCCTTGGTCGCCTTGGCGGCCTTGGCCGGGGCCGGGACGGACTTGGCCGCCTCGTCCACGGCCGCCGTGTCCGTGGCGCCCGTGGCGCTCGCCGCGTCCGCCGCCGGCTCGACCGAGGGCTCCTCGGGCCGGACGCCGACGCCCAGCTTCTCCTTGATCTTCTTCTCGATCTCGTTGGCGAGGTCGGGGTTGTCCTTCAGGAAGTTGCGGGCGTTCTCCTTGCCCTGGCCCAGCTGGTCGCCCTCGTACGTGTACCAGGCGCCGGCCTTGCGGACGAAGCCGTGCTCCACGCCCATGTCGATCAGGCCGCCCTCGCGGCTGATGCCCTGGCCGTAGAGGATGTCGAACTCGGCCTGCTTGAAGGGGGGCGCGACCTTGTTCTTGACGACCTTGCAGCGGGTGCGGTTGCCGACCGCCTCGGTGCCGTCCTTCAGGGTCTCGATGCGGCGGATGTCGATGCGCACCGAGGCGTAGAACTTCAGGGCGCGGCCACCGGTCGTGGTCTCCGGCGAGCCGAACATCACGCCGATCTTCTCGCGGAGCTGGTTGATGAAGATCGCGGTGGTCTTGGACTGGTTGAGCGCGCTGGTGATCTTCCGCAGGGCCTGGCTCATCAGGCGGGCCTGGAGACCGACGTGCGAGTCGCCCATCTCGCCCTCGATCTCCGCGCGCGGGACGAGCGCGGCGACGGAGTCGATGACGATCAGGTCGAGGGCGCCGGAGCGGACCAGCATGTCGACGATCTCGAGGGCCTGCTCACCGTTGTCCGGCTGGGACAGGATGAGGTTGTCGATGTCGACGCCCAGCTTGCGGGCGTACTCGGGGTCGAGGGCGTGCTCGGCGTCCACGAAGGCGACCTGGCCGCCGGCCTTCTGCGCGTTGGCGACGGCGTGCAGGGTCAGGGTCGTCTTGCCGGAGGACTCCGGTCCGTAGATCTCCACGACACGGCCGCGGGGCAGGCCGCCGACGCCGAGCGCGACGTCGAGGGCGGTCGACCCGGTCGGGATGACCTCGATCGGCTCCCTCGAGCGCTCGCCCATGCGCATGACGGCACCCTTGCCGAACTGCCGTTCAATCTGTGCGAGCGCGGCGTCGAGCGCCTTCTCGCGGTCGGTTCCTGCCATGGGTTCCACCCGGTTTGCTTGAGTCGATCGCTTCATGTGAAAGACGCTAACCCCTGCCACTGACAATGGGCCCCGGCGTCCCCTCCGACCTGTGGATAACTCGGCGACAACCCCGTGGTTCCAAGGCCTGGCCATCCCATAAGAATGGATGTTCGATTTCCGTGTCAAGCGCACCACGCCGGGCGCGCCGGGCCACGGATCACGTCGTGGCGGTCGGCGGTCCGGTGCGGACGACGGCCTGATCGCCCCGCGGGCCGAACAGGTGCAGGATCTCCACGGCCTCCTTCCCGGCGGGTCCGAACCAGTGCGGCTCGGCGGTGTCGAACTCGGCGATCTCCCCGGGACGGAGCGTGTACTCCCGCGTGCCGAGCACGAGGCGGAGCGTGCCAGCGAGCACGTACAGCCACTCGTATCCGGCGTGGGTCACCAGCTTCGGCTCGCGGTGCGCCAGCACCTGCTTGAAGACCTGGACCCGGCCCGGGTACTGCGTCAGCGGCACGAGCACGCTGCCGCGCCTCCCGCGCCGGGGGCGCAGGTGGACGCGGGGGTCTCCGGTGGCGGGCGCCGCCACCAGCTGGTCCAGGGCCACGCGGTGCGCCCGCGCGAGCGGGATGAGCAGGTCGAGCGTCGGGCGCCGCTTGCCCGATTCGAGGCGCGAGAGGGTGCTCAGCGAGATCCCGGTGTCGGCGGCGAGGGCCTCGAGGGTGAGCCCCCGGTCGCGCCGCAGCGCCCGCAACCGGGGCCCGATCCCGTCGAGGATCTCCGCGACGTCGGAAGCGGGACCGGAAGCAGGGGCCGGGGCGGGTCCGGGGTCGTGGGCAGCGTCCATGGGCTCCATGAGCTCCATTTTGCGGTCTCCGCAAAAGCGCTGGGCCGTCGCGTCCGGCGGCTTCGAGCATGACGGACAGCGGACAGAGGATCCGGCACGCACGATGACAGAAGGCGCACACCTCATGAGCACCCCCGCAGCCACCCCAGCAGCCACACCGGCCACCACCGCAGTGCCCCCGGCCGACGAACCCCTCAGCCCACGCCGGAGATGGACGATCCTGGCCGTCTGCGCCCTGAGCATGTTCCTCGTGGGCCTGGACACCACCATCGTCAACGTGGGTCTGCCCGAGATCGGGCGCGGCCTGGGCGCGGACACGCGCGGCCTGGAATGGATCGTCGACGCCTACACCGTGGTCCTGGCCGGCTTCCTCGTCGTCTCCGGCGCGCTCGCCGACCGCTTCGGACGCCGCCGGATCTTCCGGCTCGGCCTCCTCGTCTTCGGCGTCGCGTCCCTGGCCTGCGCCCTGGCGCCGTCGCTCGGCCTCCTCGTCGCGGCACGGGCCGTCCAGGGCGTCGGGGCCTCCATGCTGAGCCCCGTGGCCCTGGCGATCGTGGTGAACGCCATGCCCGACCCACGGGAGCGCGCCCGCGCGATCGGCATATGGGCCTCGGTCTTCGGGCTCAGCATGGCGGCGGGCCCGGTCACCGGCGGCGCCCTGATCGAGGCGTTCGGATGGCGGTCGGTGTTCTGGGTCAACGCCCCCGTCATCGGCGCCGCCCTCGTCCTCGTCGCCGTCTTCGTACCCGAGTCTCGCGGGCAGCGTGCCCGCCGCCTCGACCTGGGCGGCCAGGTCCTCCTCACCCTGGCGCTGGCCGTCACGGTCGCCGTCCTCATCGAGGCGCCCCGTCTCGGCTGGGCCTCGCCCCTCGCCCTGACCGGCTACGCCGTGGCCGTCGCGGCGACGGCCGCCTTCGTCCGGGTGGAGCTGCACCGGCCCGAACCCCTCATGGACCTCGGCCTCTTCCGGCGCCCCGCCTTCACGATGGCGGTGCTCGGGGCCGTCGCGGTGTTCGTCGCGCTGAACGTCAGCCTCCTGCTCACCACGCTCTACCTCCAGCACTCCCGCGGCTGGACCCCGCTCGCGGCGGGCGCGGCGACTCTCCCGATGGCCCTCGGGGCCACGCTCTGCGCGCCCTGGGCCGGCAGCCTGGTCGGCCGCGTCGGACCGCGCCGCCCGCTCCTCCTCGCCGGCGCCTTCACCGCCGCGGGCGGCCTGTGCCTCGTGAACCTCGACCAGGACACCGGCCTCCCACAGCTCCTGACGACGTACCTGCTCATCGGCATCGGCTTCGGCTTCGCCAACGCCCCCCTCACCAACACCGCGGTCTCCGGCCTGCCGCCCGCCCGCGCCGGCGTGGCCGGAGCCATCACCTCCACCGCGCGCCAGCTCGGCGCCGCCCTCGGCATCGCCGCCGCCGGAGCCCTGGTCGCTCACACGCCCCCCGGCCTCCTGGCCGAGGCGGCGAGGCCCGGCTGGCTCCTCGTATCCTGCTGCGGCCTCTTCCTCCTCCTCGTGGCCCGCGCCTCCCGCACGAACTCGCCCGGGTCGGCGTGACGGAAGAGGGCCCGCACCCCACCGCGCCCCGGGCCGCGTGACGGCCCCGGCGGCCGACCGGCCGTGCCTATCCTTCCTGGCATGTCCCTCCCCCTCCGCGTGCGCGACACCGGCCTGGCACTCCTGGTCCTGGTGGTCGTGGCGGTCTGGACCCTGGTCTCGGCTCACTACGCCGAGGAGCCGGCCTCCCGTACGGTGCTCGGCTGGCTGCTGATCCTGGTCGGCTGCGGGGCACTGTGCTTCCGCCGCCGGCAGCCGGTGGCGGTGGCCGTGGTGACGCTCCTGGCCTGTGCCGCGTACTACCCGCTGTCCGCACAGGACGGGCCGCTCCTGATCACCTTCGCGCTCGCGCTCTACACCGCCGCGGCCGAGGGCCGGTTCGCCGCCGCCGTCGCCCTGGCGGCCGTGACGCTGCTCGCCGTCGGTCTCGGCGAGATCGGACACCAGCCTGGCCGCCGGCAGATCGACGACACCTCGCTCGCCATGATGGCCGGCTGGCTGATCAGCCTGGTCGCCGTCGGCCGCGCCCAGCGCAACCGGGTCGCCTATCTGTACGAGGTGGAGCAGCGCGCCCTCGCCGCCGAGCGGGAGCAGGAGGCCCGGGCCCGGCAGAGCGCCACCGAGGAGCGGCTGCGGATCGCCCGCGAGCTGCACGACATCCTCGGCCACAGCGTGTCGCTGATCAACGTCCAGTCCGGGGCCGCGCTGCACCGGCTCGGCAAGAAGCCCGCCCCCGAGCTCGCCCTCGCCACGGCGGACGAGGCGCTGCGGGCCGTACGGGACACGAGCAAGGAGGCGCTGCGCGAGCTGCGGGCCACCCTCGGGGTGCTGCGGCGGGCCGACGAGGCCGCGCCCACGGCGCCTGCGTCCGGGCTCACGCTCCTGCCGGAGCTGGTGGAGCGGGCCGCGAGCACCGGTCTCGACGTCAGGCTCCGGGTCGAGGGCACGCCCGTACCGCTGCCACCGCCGGTCGATCTCGCCGCGTACCGGATCGTGCAGGAGTCGCTGACCAACGTGACCCGGCACGCGGACGCGCGTGCGGCGCTCGTGGCGCTGGAGTGGCGGCCGGACGAACTGCGGCTGCGGATCGAGGACGACGGCGGCGGCGCGCCGGAGGACCGGCCGCCGGGCAGCGGCATCCACGGCATGACGGAACGTGCCCGGGCGTTCGGCGGCGGGCTGACCGCCCGTAACATTCCCGGCGGCTTCCTGGTCGAGGCCAGGCTCCCGCTGACCGACCCCACCACCCGGGCGCCCGCCCGTGCCCCCGAGGGAGACTCCGCATGATCCGCGTCGTGCTCGCCGACGACCAGAACCTGGTCCGGGCCGGCTTCCGTTCGATCCTGGCCGACGAGGACGACATCGAGGTGGTCGGCGAGGCGGCCGACGGGGAGCGGGCGGTCGCGCTCGCCCGCGCGCTGCGCCCGGACGTCGTCCTGATGGACATCCGAATGCCGGTCCTCGACGGCCTGGAGGCGACCCGCCGCATCACCGGGGACCCCCGTCTCGAAGGAGTACGGGTGGTCATCCTCACCACCTTCGACGTCGACGACTACGTGTACGGGGCGCTGCGCGCCGGTGCGAGCGGCTTCCTGGTGAAGGACACCGAGCCGATGGAGCTGCTGCACGGGGTGCGGGTGGTGGCGCGCGGCGACGCGCTGATCGCCCCGGCGGTGACCCGGCGGCTGATCGCCGAGTTCGCGGGCCGGGCCCGCCGGCCGGACCCCGCCCCGCGGCTCAACGCGCTCACGGATCGCGAGCGGGAGGTGATGGGCCTGGTCGGGGCCGGGCTGTCCAACGACGAGATCGCCCGGCGGCTCGTGCTGTCGCCGGCGACGGCGAAGACCCATGTCAGCCGGATCATGACCAAGCTGGACGTGCGGGACCGGGCGCAGCTGGTGATCCTCGCGTACGAGTCGGGAATGATCACTCCGGGCTGGCTTGCCTGACGCCAATTCCGCCGGATCTCGGTCCGCCTCGACCGCTGACCGTTTCTCGGCGGGGACCGGATTCCGAGCCGTGGCGCGCCCTGTGTTGTCGCTGCGTCTTCACCTGCTTGGCGCTGCGTTTCAGGTCAGTACGCGGACCGCTGCGAAGCCTTGTGCCGTTGATGACCCCCTGAATACTCTGCATTTGCCAAGTGGATCAACAGAGGGGAAAAGCGATGCGGATGCCTCGTTTTATGAGGAGAGCATTCACGGCGACGGTAGCGGCCGGGGGAATGCTGGCCTTTGCCACGACTCCGGCGCAGGCAAGTACGAACATCACCGTCCACGTCAAGCAGTGCCCGTTGGACTACTGCGCCACCGCGGGGTACGGGTGGTTCAACGCCGACCCGATCGGGGACGTGCCCGGGGACGCACTGAAAGCCTGCGACCTGAACGCCGACGGGTATTCCATCAAGGCGTGGCTGACCAATCGAGACACTGGCAGAGTCATCCGCACCGCCAGCACTGCCGGTCACACCGCAAACTATTGCACGGAATGGCAGACCGGTGACCTGCCGGAGCAGACGCGTGTCTGGCTCGAAGTCTGCAAGATGTCGGGCACGACGAAAATCGCATGCAACCACGGTTCCGAGGGTTGGGCCTGACGGCCTTTCCGCCGCCGCGATCCGCCCGGCTCCACCTGGAAAGTGCCTTTGGTTATGACAGGAAAGTGGATCTCGATGCTCTCTCGTTCCTGACTGTTGACCAAAGGCACTTTCGGAATCCTGTGAAGCGGACCCCGACCCTTAGGGGGCCGGGCGGGCCGGACGCAACTTTGGTGGTACGCGGGCCGCGCCCGGCGCGACCGCCGGGGTAGGACGGGTGTCCACCAGGGGGTGACGCCCCGCCCCCGGCCGTACGCCGACGCTTGCGGCGTGAACCCGGACGTACTCGATCTCGCGCGGCTCCAGTTCGCCCTCACGGCGGGCGGCCACTTCCTCTTCGTCGCCCTGACCCTGGGGCTCGCGACCGTCGTCGCCGTGCTCCAGACCAGGGCGACCGTCTCCCGCAACCCGCTGGACGCCCGCCTGGTGCGCTTCTGGGGCCAGCTCTACGTGATCAACTACGCGGTCGGGATCGTCACCGGCCTCGTGATGGAGTTCCAGTTCGGCATGAGCTGGAGCGGACTCACGCACTACGCGGGGAACGTCTTCGGCGCCTCGCTCGCGGTCGAGACGATCGTGGCCTTCTTCGTCGAGTCGACGTTCCTGGGGCTGTGGATCTTCGGCTGGAACCGGCTGAACCGCTGGGCGCACCTGGCCTCGATCTGGATCGTCACCCTCACCGCGTACCTCTCGGCCTACTGGATCCTGGTCTCCAACGGATTCCTCAACCACCCCGTGGGACACCGGACCGAGGGCGGGAAGCTGGTCCTCGACGATCCGGTGGCCGTGCTCACCAACCCCTCCGCGCTGCTCGCCTTCGGGCACGTCATGGCCGGGGCCCTGCTCACGGCGGGGTTCTTCGTCGCGGGGGTGAGCGCCTACCACCTGTTCCGCCGCACGCCCGAGTGGGAGTTCTTCGGACGCGGTCTGCGGATCGGGGTGTTCCTGTCCTTTCCCGCGCTGATGGTGACGGCGGTCTTCGGCGGCATCCAGTTCGCGAGCCTGCGCACCCTCCAGCCCATGAAATCCGCCGTGTTCAGCCAGAAGACGGCCGAGATGGCGCAGATCCAGGCCGACATGGTCGCGCGGTTCGGTCCGGGGGACTATGTGCCCTCGATCGGCTTGACCCGTGGGGCCGGTCTGGTCATGCTCATCTGCTTCGCCTTGATGATGTACTTCAGCTTCGCCGGCGTGATCCTCGCCTGCTTCAAGAAGGCCGTCTTCCGCTTCCGCCTCTGGCACCTCGCCCTGATGGCGGCCGTCCCGCTGCCGTACCTCGCGATGATCAGCGGCTGGGTCTTCCGCGAGGCCGGCCGGCAGCCCTGGGTGGTCCACGGACTGCTGAAGACCGAGGACGCGGTCTCCGACCTCTCCCCCGGTGCCATGCGCCTCTCCCTCACCGTCTTCACCACCCTCTTCGCCCTCCTCGCCGTCCTCAACGCCTGGCTGCTCGCCCGGCACGCCCGCCGCGGTCCCGTCGACGCCGGCCTCGGCCACGACGACCGGGCCGCCGCCGAGGACGACCCCGACCCGGCCGCCGCCCTGCCCGTCCCCCGCTACTGACCCGCTACTGACCCGCTACTGACACCGAGCGCGCTCAAAGGATTCGACCGACCGTGGACACCCTCGCCCTGGCCCTGCTGGCCTTCTTCACCACCGGGTGGTTCGTCCTCGCCGGTGCGGACATCGGCACCGGCATGCTCACCCCGTACCTCGGCCGCACCGACCACGAGCGGCGACTCGTCCTCGCCTCCTACGCCCCCTTCTTCCTGGGCAACGAGGTCTGGCTGGTCGCCAGCGCGGGCGTGCTCGCCGGCTGCTTCCCGGAGCTCGAGGGCACCCTGCTCACCGGCCAGCTCCCGGTCCTCGTGCCCCTCCTGGCCGGCTGGATCGTGCGGGACGCCGGGCTCTGGACCCGGGGACGCGGCCCCGGGCCGCGCTGGCGGGCGTTCTGCGACGGCGCTGTGACGGCCGGCAGCTGGACCCTCGCCCTGACGGCGGGCTGGCTGCTCGCGGCCCTCCTCACCGGCCGTCCGTACGAGCCCGCCACCGGACCCACCGCCGTCCTCGTCGCCCTCTCCGTGGCCGCGCTCTTCGCCACGCACGGGCTCGGCTTCGCCACCCTGCGCCTGACCGGGCAGCCGTACGAGCGGGCCCGCCGGCTCGTCGGCCGCGCCCGTCGGCCCTGGCACTCCTTCGCCCTCACCGCCGTGCTGCTCGGCGGCCTCCCGCTCGCCACGGGCGGCGCGCTGGCGGCCGGATCCCACACCGCCGCCCCGGCCACCCTCGCCCTGCTGGTGCCGGCCCTGCTCGTCGTCGCCGTGCCGCTCGTGGGCGTCCAGGCATGGATCTGGCACGCCTTCCGGCACCGGGTGACCGGCCCGTCCTACCTCTGACCGCCCCCGGCGCGAGGGCCCTCGTCCCCCGCCCCCGGCGGGCCGCCTCATCCGTCGTCGTGCTCGCGCTTCCTCGCCTGCTCCTCCTTCTCCTTCTTGTGGTGCAGCGCCTTCTGGAGGCGGGCGACGACGGCCTCCCCGTACCGCCGGTGCCCGTGCACGCGCGGGTCGTCCGTCACGTCGTACCGCTTCACGTAGGCACCGAGGAAGGCCTGGAGGGTGGCGACGGCGGGGATGGCGATCAGGGCGCCGACCGCGCCGAGCAGCGCGGTGCCGGCGATGACCGAGCCGAAGGCCACCGCCGGGTGGATGTCGACGGTCTTGGAGGTCAGCTTCGGCTGCAGCACGTAGTTCTCGAACTGCTGGTAGATCACGACGAAGCCCAGCACCCACAGCGCGTACCAGGGGTCCACCGTGAAGGCGAGCAGCATCGGCAGGGCACCCGCCAGATAGGTGCCGATCGTCGGGATGAACTGCGAGAGCAGGCCGACCCAGACGGCCAAGGCGGGCGCGTACGGCACCCCCAGGATCTCGAAGAGGACGAAGTGCGCCACGCCGGAGATCAGGGCCATCAGGCCGCGTGAGTAGAGGTAGCCACCGGTCTTGTCGACGGCGATCTCCCAGGCCCGCAGCACCTCGGTCTGCCGGGCCGGCGGCAGCACCGAGCACAGGGCGCGCCGCAGCCGGGGCCCGTCGGCGGCGAAGTAGAAGGCGAAGAGGAAGATCGTCAGCAGCTTGAAGAGACCGCCGAGGAGGGTGGCGGAGACGTCCAGGACACCGGCCGCGCTGTTCTGCACGTACTTCTGCAGCCAGTCGGAGCGCAGCACGCTGTCCTGGACCGCGACCCGGGACAGCTCGGTGTGGAAGTGCTGGTTGATCCAGTTGATCAGCGAGTCGAGGTACTTGGGGAAGTTCTCGAACATGTCGACGATCTGACCGGCGAGCATCGAGCCGAGGAGCACGACGAAGCCGACGCCAATGGCCAGGACGCCGAAGAAGACGATGAAGGTCGCGAGCCCCCGGCGCATCCCGCGCGCCGCCATGCGTCCGACGGCCGGCTCGATGGCGAGCGCCAGGAAGAAGGCGAGCAGGATGTTGACGAGGAGGCCGATGAGCTGGTGGAAGGCCCAGCTGCCCAGCTGGAAGCAGGCGTAGAGGGCGAGGGCGAGCACCAGGGCGCGGGGCAGCCAGCGCGGCATGCGCGCCGCCGGGGCGACGGCCGCGGCGGGCCCGCCGGATCCGGCGGACTCGGCGGATCCGGCGGGCTCGGCAGTCGGCGTCCTCCCGGGGTCGCCGTCACCCTTGCCGCCCTTGCCGTTCTTACCGCCCTTGCCACCCACACCATCACCGCCGGTGCCGGTGCCGGTGCCGTCGTTGCCGTCCGTGCCGTCGGTCTCGTCGTTCGCGTCAATCGGGGCCACCCCGCCAGTCTCGCGCACCGCACGGACATTCCGGCCCCGACCCGTCAGATCATCGTTTCTCGGCCGGCACGCCGACGGCCGCGCAGACCGCCCGCCACACGTCCTTGGCCTCCCAGCCAGCGTCCAGCGCCTGGTGCACCGTCCGGCCGCCGAGCTCCGTCATGACATGGTCCCGGGCGAAGGTCTCGGCGTAGGACGCGCCGAAGTGGTCCGTCATCCGTTCCCAGAAAATCGTCAACCGCATGACCCCAGTATCCCGCCCTCAGGAGTGCAGCCCGGGCCGTAGGCCTTGTCAGACGCGCTTTCCCGCCTACGGTCGGAGCATGGCCGGAAAACCTGCAGAAACCCCCGATCCGTCCGCGTCACCCCTCGCGCGTGCCGAGCACTTCGTCTGGCTGACCGCCCGCGTGCTCGAACAGCGCCGGTTCGCCTACCACTTCCTGCGCGGCGGCGCGGACCCCGTCGAGGCCGCGCTCACCGCGTACCTCAACGAGGACGGCGGCTACGGCCACGCCCTCGAACCCGATCTACGGGGGCCGGTCAGCCAGCCGCTGCACACCGCGCACGCGCTGCGGGTCCTCGACTCCATCGGCCGCTGCGGCGGGCTGCGGGTGGAGCGGATCTGCCGCTATCTGACCGAGGTGTCGACCCACGACGGCGCGCTGCCCGCGGTCCATCCCTCGCAACGCGGATACCCGGCGGCCCCGTTCGTGCCCGTCGTGGACGACCCGCCCAGCGAGCTGCTGTCCACCGGGCCTGTGGTCGGCCTGCTGCACCGCAATCAGGTGTGGCACGCCTGGCTGTTCCGGGCCACCGAGTTCTGCTGGGCGGCCGTGGAGGGCCTGGAGAAGTCGCATCCGTACGAGGTCCAGGCCGCCGTCGCCTTCCTCGACGGGGTCCCCGACCGCGCCCGCGCCCAGGCGGCGAGCGACCGGCTGGGGCGTCTGGTGCGCGACCAGCGGCTCGCGGTGCTCGACCCGGACCGGCCGGAGGACTATCCGGTCGCGGACGGGTACGCGCCGGGCGAGCACCACTATCCGCACGACTACGCGCGCGTGCCGGACTCGCTGGCGCGCCGCTGGTTCACGGACGAGGAGATGACCCGGTCCCTGGACCACCTCGCGGCCTCCCAGGAGGAGGACGGCGGCTGGCCGATCACCTGGCGCCAGTGGGCGCCGGGCTCGGCCCTGGAGAGCCGCCCGATCGTGACCGTGGAGGCGCTGAGGACGCTGCGCGCGCACGGCCGCGCGATCGGCTGACGGCGGGTCGGCCGACCCGTGCGCCCTGTGCAGCCGGCCTCCCAGGCACCAGCCCCCTGGCCCCTTGGTCGGTCCGCCCGGCCCTCGTTCAGCTCCCCAGGGCCCTGACGCCTGCCGTGACGAGGACGGCCGCGCCGACGACCACCAGGAACGGGGCCCTCAGGAGCAGGGCGAGGGCCGCGGCGGCGAGGCCGGCGGCGCGGGCGTCGACCGTGAGGGCGCCCTGGGCGCTGAAGGTCTGCTGGGCGGTGAGCGCGGCGAGCAGGGCGACCGGCACCAGGGCCGCGAGGCGCTGGACGAGGGGCCGCTCCAGGGTGCCGGCGGGGACCAGCAGGCCCAGCAGCTTCACCAGGTAGCACCCCGCGGCGGTCAGCGCGATGGCGATCCAGACGTTCATCGGGCGTCCTCCTCCGGGCAGCCGGAACGGCGCTCACCGGCCCCGAGCCGACGGCCCCGGACCCACAGCACGGCGGGAGCGGCGAGCGCGGCGGCCAGGACGGGCACGCCGGCCGGCAGGACGGGCAGCAGGCCGAGGCCGAGCAGGACCGCGAGGGCGGCGGTGGCACGCTCAGCGGTGCTCTTCAGCATGGGCGCGAGCAGGGCGAGGAAGACCGCGGGTCCGGCCGCGTCCAGGCCCCACGCGCCGGTGTCGCCGATGGCCTCGGCGCCGAGCGCGCCGAGCAGCGTGGTGACGTTCCACAGCACGTACAGGGTCAGTCCGGTGACGGTGAAGCCGATGCGCGCGGCCCTGCGGGTCGGCTGGGCGAGGGCGACGACCGTGGTCTCGTCGATCACCGCCTGCGCGGCGAGCGGCCGGACGAGCGGCCGCAGCGCGAGCAGCTGCGAGAGCCGCAGGCCGTAGAAGGCGTTGCGGGTGCCGACGAAGAAGGCCCCGGCGGCGGCGGTGAACGGGTTCCCGCCCGCCGCGAGGGCGCCCACCAGCGCGAACTGCGAGGCGCCGGTGAACACCAGCAGGCTGAGCGCGCAGGTCTGGAGCAGGGTGAGGCCGGACCCGGCCGAGGTCACGCCGAAGGCGAAGCCGGAGAGTCCGACGGCGATGCCGACGCCGAGGGCGTCGCGCACGACGGCTCCGTCGCTCTTGGGCGCCGCTGCCGGTCCGCCTCCTGTCACTGAGGGTGTTGCTGTCTGTTGTGCCACGTCAGGGACGTTACGAGGCCGGTCGGCGCCCGGTCTTGTACGTTCTTGCGGCCCTGGCCCGCTGGTAGGCGCCCGGGGGCACGCCCACGCTCCGGGTGAAGTGGCGGTTCAGGTGGGGCTGGTCGGTGAAGCCCACCGCGACGGCGGCCTCCGCGGGGGGCGTGCCCGTGTCCAGGAGCCGTCGGGCCCGCCGTACGCGGGCGTCGGTGAGCCAGGTGTGCGGCGGCATCCCGTACGCGGTGCGGAAGGCCCGCAGCAGGGCGAAGGGGCTGGTGCCGAGCTCTGCGGCGAGCCGTTCCAGGGTCGGCGGGTCGGCCATCCGCTCCTCCAGGACGGCACGCGCGCGTGCCGCGTCCCGCGCCCCGCCGGCGAGGGGCGCCAGGGGGCTGACCCGGCCGCCGTGGCTGCGCAGCATCCGCGCGGTGACCAGCCGCAGCAGGCTGTCGGCGGCGAGCGCGTTGCCCTCCTCGGCGGCGCGGTGGACGCCGACGACGAGCCGGGCCGCGTAGGGGTCGTCGACGACGGGGGCGGTGAAGCCGACGTCGCCGCGCAGCGCGATGGTCTCGGCGGCGATGGAGCGGATCAGCTCGGCGTCGGGGTAGATCGTGCGGTACGTCCATCCCTCGGGCACGGCCGCGTGTCCGGTGTGCGGGGTGTCGGGGTTGACCAGCGCGATCTGGCCCGGACCGGCGTGGACGAGGTCGCTGCCGTAGTGGAAGGCCTCGACGCCCTCGGTGATGGCGGCGAAGACGAAGCTCTCGTGGGTGTGCCGGGAGAAAGATTTGCGTACGTAGTGCGCGTGCAGCAGATCGACCCCGGGCAGCTCGTCGAACCGCCAGTACCGCGCCCGCTCCCGCGCCCGCCGGCCGGTCCCCTCACCGGACGCGCCCGCCGCCGCCCGGTCCTCGCCGGACGTGCCCCGAGCCGCCCGGTCCTCGCCGACCGGTGCGCCGCTCGCGTCGCCGTCGGCGACCGCGTGCCCGCGCGGCGGTGTCGCAGGGCTCAGGGGACTCGCCGGCCGCTCCGACCGGCGGACCGGAGCCGCTCGGTCCGGAAGCGTTCCGCCCAGCCGCCCCTGCTCCGCGTCGCCGCTCGCCATGTCCTCATTGTGCGCCACCCGCGACGGCACCGACGAGCCGGTTTCCCCAGGTCCGGGCGGTTGTCAGTGCTGGGGTGCACGATGGGGGGCATGGTCAGGTCCGCACTCGACTCGTTCTCCCCCGCGACCCGCGGCTGGTTCACCGGGGCCTTCACCGCGCCGACCGCGGCGCAGGAGGGCGCCTGGCACGCCATCGGCGCGGGCTCGGACGTGCTCGTCGTCGCGCCGACCGGGTCCGGCAAGACGCTCGCCGCGTTCCTCGCCTCCCTCGACCGGCTGGCGGCCACTCCCCCGCCCGCCGACGCCAGGAAGCGCTGCCGGGTGCTGTACGTGTCGCCGCTGAAGGCGCTCGCCGTCGACGTCGAGCGCAATCTGCGCTCCCCGCTGACCGGCATCCGCCAGGAGTCGGTCCGTCTCGGGCTGCCCGAGCCGGACGTGAAGGTGGGCATCCGCTCCGGCGACACCCCGGCCGCCGAGCGGCGGGCGCTCGCGACCCGGCCGCCGGACATCCTGATCACCACGCCCGAGTCGCTGTTCCTGATGCTCACCTCGGCGACCCGCGAGGCGCTCTCGGGCATCGAGACGGTCATCCTCGACGAGGTGCACGCCGTCGCCGGCACGAAGCGGGGCGCGCATCTGGCGCTCTCCCTGGAGCGGCTCGACGAGCTGCTGCCGCGCCCGGCCCGCCGGATCGGCCTGTCGGCGACGGTGCGGCCGGTGGAGGAGGTGGCCCGCTATCTCTCGCCGCAGCGGAAGGTGGAGATCGTCCAGCCGCCCTCGGGCAAGGAGTTCGACCTCTCCGTGGTCGTCCCGGTGGAGGACATGGGCGAGCTGGGAGGCTCCCCGGCCTCGGAGGGCACCGAGGGCGGGGACAAGCCGTCGATCTGGCCGCATGTGGAGGAGCGGATCGCCGACCTGGTGCAGTCCCACCGCTCGACGATCGTCTTCGCCAACTCCCGGCGCCTGGCCGAGCGGCTGTGCAACCGGCTCAACGAGATCGCGTACGAGCGGGCCACCGGCGAGGCCCTGCCCGAGGGGTCCCCGCCCGCCGAGGTCATGGCGCAGTCGGGGGCCGCGCAGGGCGCCCCGCCGCTGCTGGCCCGGGCGCACCACGGCTCGGTGTCCAAGGAGCAGCGCGCCCTGGTCGAGGAGGACCTGAAGGCGGGCCGGCTGCCCGCCGTGGTGGCGACGTCCAGCCTGGAGCTGGGCATCGACATGGGCGCGGTGGACCTGGTCGTGCAGGTGGAGTCGCCGCCCTCGGTCGCCTCCGGGCTCCAGCGGGTGGGCCGCGCGGGCCACCAGGTGGGGGCGGTGTCCACCGGTGTGGTCTTCCCCAAGTACCGCGGGGACCTGGTGCAGTCGGCGGTGGTGACCGAGCGGATGCGCAGCGGCTCCATCGAGTCGCTGCGGGTTCCGGCGAACCCGCTGGACGTGCTCGCGCAGCAGCTGGTGGCGATGGTCGCCCTGGACAGCTGGCAGGTGGACGACCTGCTGGCGACGGTCCGCCGGGCGGCGCCCTTCGCGGCGCTTCCGGAGTCGGCGTTCACGGCGGTCCTGGACATGCTGGCGGGGCGCTATCCCTCGGACGCCTTCGCCGAGCTGCGCCCGCGGGTGGTGTGGGACCGGGTCGCGGGGACGGTCACGGGCCGGCCGGGCGCGCAGCGCCTCGCCGTCACCTCGGGCGGCACGATCCCCGACCGGGGCCTCTTCGGGGTGTTCCTGGCGGGCTCGGACCCGAAGAAGGGCGGCGGCCGGGTCGGCGAGCTGGACGAGGAGATGGTGTACGAGTCGCGGGTCGGCGACGTCTTCACGCTGGGCACGACGTCCTGGCGGATCGAGGACATCACCCGTGACCGGGTCCTGGTGTCGCCCGCTCCGGGCGTCCCGGGGCGGCTGCCGTTCTGGAAGGGCGACCAGCTGGGGCGGCCGCTCGAACTGGGGCGTGCGCTCGGCGCGTTCCTGCGCGAGGTGGGCGCCCTGACGCCCGACGACGCTCGCCTCAGGCTGCTGGCCGCCGGTCTGGACGCCTGGGCGGCGGAGAACGTCATCGCGTATCTGGCCGAGCAGCGCGAGGCCTGCGGCCATGTGCCGGACGACCGGACGATCCTGGTGGAGCGGTTCCGCGACGAGCTCGGCGACTGGCGGGTCGTCATCCACTCGCCGTTCGGGGCGCAGGTGCACGCGCCGTGGGCGCTGGCGCTGGGCGCCCGGCTCGCCGAGCGGTACGGGATGGACGCCCAGGTGATGCACGCCGACGACGGGATCGTCCTGCGGCTGCCGGACGCGGATCTGATGGGCCTGGACCTGCTGGACCACGACCCGGTGGACCCGGGACGGTTCGCCGACACCACGTACGACAGCGACCAGGCGCCGATCGGGGCGGCCGACGTCGCCTTCGACCAGGGCGAGATCGAGCAGATCGTCACCGACCAGGTGGGTGGCTCGGCCCTGTTCGCCTCCCGGTTCCGGGAGTGCGCGGCGCGGGCCCTGCTGCTGCCCAAGCGCAATCCGGGCAAGCGCACCCCGCTGTGGCAGCAGCGGCAGCGGGCGGCGCAGCTGCTCCAGGTGGCGAGCGAGTTCGGTTCCTTCCCGATCGTCCTGGAGGCGGTCCGCGAGTGCCTCCAGGACGTCTTCGACGTGCCGGGTCTGCGGGAGCTGATGGGGGACGTCGAGTCCCGCCGGGTGCGGCTCGTGGAGGTGACCACCCCCGAGCCGTCCCCGTTCGCCCGCTCGCTGCTCTTCGGCTATGTCGCCCAGTTCCTGTACGAGGGCGATTCGCCGCTCGCCGAGCGGCGGGCGGCGGCGCTGTCCCTGGACTCCCGGCTGCTCGCCGAGCTCCTCGGGCAGGCGGAGCTGCGGGAGCTGCTCGACGCGGACGTGCTCGCGGAGCTGGAGCGGGAGCTGCAGTGGCTGACCGAGGACCGGCGGATCAAGGACGTGGAGGGCGTCGCCGACGTGCTGCGGGTGCTCGGGCCGCTGACCGACGCGGAGCTGGTCGCGCGGGGCGCCGAGGCCGGCTGGGCCGAGGAGCTCGCCCGGGCCCGCCGGGCGATCCGGGTGCGGATCGCGGGCGGCGACCACTGGGCGGCGATCGAGGACGCGGGCCGGCTGCGGGACGCGCTGGGCACGGCGCTGCCGGTGGGCGTCCCGGAGGCGTTCACGGAGCCGGTGAAGGACCCGCTGGGCGATCTGCTCGCCCGCTATGCCCGCACCCACGGCCCGTTCACGTCCTCCGAGGCCGCGGCCCGCTTCGGCCTGGGCGCGGCGGTCACCGACGGCGCGCTGCACCGGCTGGCCGGCGCGGGCCGGGTCGTGCAGGGCGAGTTCCACCCGTCCGGCATCGGCCAGGAGTGGTGCGACGCCGCCGTTCTGCGCCGGCTTCGCCGGCGGTCCCTCGCGGCCCTGCGGCACGAGCTTGAGCCGGTGCCCCCGGCCGCGCTGGCCACCTTCCTTCCCCAGTGGCAGCACCTGGGGAGCAACAGCCTGCGCGGGATCGACGGGCTGGCCCGGGCGATCGAGCAGCTCCAGGGCGCGCCGGTGCCGGCGTCGGCGCTGGAGAAGCTGGTCCTGCCGTCGCGGGTGCGGGACTACTCGCCGGGCCTCCTTGACGAGCTGACGACGACCGGCGAGGTGGTCTGGGCGGGCGCCGGGGCGCTGCCCGGCAAGGACGGCTGGATCTCGCTCTATCTGGCCGACGCGGCGCCGCTGCTGCTTCCGCCGCCGCATCCTTTGGAGCTCACCGGGCTCCACGAGTCCGTCCTGACGGCGCTCTCCGGGGGGTACGGCCTGTTCTTCCGCCAGATCGCCGACCAGGTGCGGGCCACCACCCATCCGGACGCCACGGACCCGCAGCTCGCGGACGCGCTGTGGGACCTGGCGTGGTCCGGGCGGCTCACCAACGACACGCTGGCCCCGCTGCGCTCCCTCCTCGGCTCGGGCCGCACGGCGGGATCCACGGCGCACCGCGCCCGCCGCACGGTGCCACGCGGCCGTTACGGGACGCTGAGCGCCGCCGCCCGCCCGGTCGGGCGCACGGGTCCGCCCACCGTCAGCGGCCGCTGGTCGCTGCTGCCCCCGCTGGAGCCGGAGCCCACCCATCGGGCGCACGCGCTGGCCCGCACGCTCCTCGACCGGCACGGGGTCGTCACCCGTGGCGCGGTGGCGGCCGAGGGCGTGGAGGGCGGTTTCTCGGCGACGTATCGGATCCTGTCCGCCTTCGAGGACAGCGGGCAGGCCCGCCGCGGCTATGTGGTGGAGGGTCTCGGGGCGGCCCAGTTCGCCATGGACGGGGCCGTGGACCGGCTGCGCGCGGCGGCGAACGCCCGGGACCGGGGCGCCGAGGAGGGCGCGGGCCCCAGGGCGGTGGTGCTGGCGGCGGCCGACCCGGCGAACGCGTACGGGGCGGCCCTGTCCTGGCCCGAGCCGCCGACGGGCGCCGGCCACAAGCCGGGCCGCAAGGCAGGCGCGATGGTCGTCCTCGTGGACGGTGAGCTCACGCTCTACATGGAGCGCGGCGGCAAGACGCTGCTCTCCTGGCCGGCCGAGCCGGACTCCCCCGCGCTGCGCGCGGCCGCGGAGGCCCTGGCGGCAGCGGCGTCGGCGGGCTCGCTCGGCACGGTCACGGTGGAGCGGATCAACGGGGCGACCGCCCTCACCTCCCCCCTCTCCCGGTCGCTGGAGGCCGCCGGGTTCCACGCCACGCCGCGAGGTCTCCGCCTCCGCGCCTGACAGTCGCCTGACGCCCGCCGGGCAGCCGCTCACCGCCCCGCCCTGGCGCCGCACCGCCGCGCCCCCTGTCCCGCCCAGCGCGCCCCGGCGCGAGCAGCGGCAGGGTGCGGCACGCCCCGGCACGGCATCATGGCCCCATGCCCGAAGGAGACACCGTCTGGTACGAGGCGCATCGGCTCGACTCGGCGCTGGCCGGCCGGGTGCTGACGCGGTCCGATCTGCGCGTGCCACGGTTCGCGACCGCCGATCTGACCGGGCGGCGGGTGCTCGACGTCACTCCGCGCGGCAAGCATCTCCTCGCCCGGATCGAGGGCGGGCTCACGCTGCACTCGCATCTGCGGATGGACGGGGCATGGCGGGTGTACGCCACCGGGGAGCGGCCGCGCGGAGGGCCCGCGCACCAGATCCGGGCGATCCTCGGGAACGCGGAGTTCACCGCGTACGGCTACCGTCTGCCGGTCCTGGAGCTGATCCGTACGGCCGAGGAGGCCGCGGTGGTCGGCCATCTGGGGCCGGACCTGCTCGGCCCGGACTGGGATCCGGCGGAGGCCGTCCGCCGTCTCGGCGCGGACCCGGCGCGCACGCTCGGAGAGGCCCTGCTCGACCAGCGGAACCTCGCCGGGATCGGCAATGTCTACAAGTCGGAGCTGGCCTTCCTCGCCGCCGCCTCGCCCTGGCTGCCGGTGGGCGAGCTCGCGCCGGGCGTCCCGGAGCGCCTGGTGGCCACCGCGCACCGGCTCCTGGAGGCGAACAAGGACAGTCCCGGCATGCGCACCACCAGAAGCCGCCGCCCCGGTGAGCGGCTGTACGTCTACGGCCGTGGGGGCCGCCCCTGTCCCCGCTGCGGCACCGCGATCCGCAAGGCGGAGCTGGGCGACCGGGTGACGTACTGGTGCCCCGGCTGCCAGAAGGGCCCGCGGGGCGAGCCCGCGACCTGACCACAACCCGCTGATTGACGGACCGTCAGATCCGGTCGTACGGTCCGGTCATGGCTCTCACCGCGTACGACCTCACCGGCCGCACCGCCTTCGTCACCGGAGCCGCGAGCGGCATCGGCCGCGCGACCGCCGTGCTCCTGGCCGAGGCCGGGGCGACCGTGCACTGCGCGGACCGCGACGAGCACGGCCTGAAGGAGACCGCGGCCCTGATCACCGAGCGCGAAGGCCAGGCCCGCACCCACGTCCTGGACGTCACGGACCGCGCCGCGCTCGGCGCCGCCGTACGGGCCGCCGGTCCCCTCCACGTCATGGCGGCCGTCGCCGGGGTCATGCACACCAGCACGGTCCTGGAGACGCGCGACGAGGACCTCGACCGGGTCCTCGCGGTGAACTTCAAAGGGGTTCTCTACGCCTGCCAGGAGGCCGTCCGCTCGATGGTCGAGCAGGGGGTGCGGGGCTCCGTGGTCACCATGGCCTCCGGCGCGATGGACACCGCGAGCCCGGGCCTGCTCTGTTACAGCGTCACCAAGGCGGCCGTCGTGCAGCTGACCAAGACCCTGGCGGCCGAGGTCGGACGGCACGGCATCCGCGTCAACGCTGTCGCCCCGGGCTGGATCCGCACTCCCATGACCGATCGCCACGAAGCGGCGGCCCAGGAGCAGGCGGAGGCGGCGATGGTCCGAGTGTCACCGCTCGGCCGGGTCGGCGAACCGGAGGACATCGCGCACGCGGTGCTTCATCTCGCCTGTGACGCCTCGTCGTTCACGACGGGGCAGATCCTCCGCCCCAACGGCGGTGTGACGATGCCCTGGTGACCGCCCGCCGGACTCCCGGCAGCAGCCCGGCCCACGGCGGCCGGCCCGACGGCCCCGCCGACCCGTCACCACGGCCACGCCCCGGCCCCCGCCGTCGCTTTCGCTTCGAAGAGGCGGCCACGTGCACCGGCAACAGGCTCAGCCCCCAACCGCCCGCGGCCACCGCCCCCTCGACCGGCCCGGCCTCCCCCGGCACCAGCAGCAGGCGCACCACCGCCCACCACCAGAGCCCACCGACCGCCAGTCCGGCCGCGACCAGAATGAGCGTCACCAGCGGAACCCGTCGCCGTACCATGGCCGCCTCCTCCGGTCGACGCTAGACCGGCAGGATCACCCGGCGGGAGGGCGCACAAGAGGCAACCCCGGCGCACGGGACGCGTATCGCCGCACCGTCTGCCACGGTCAGGCGCTCTCCGCCTGGAACATCCAGGCGTGCTTCTCGAGGTCGGCCGTCAGCCCGATCAGGATGTCCTGCGTCACCGGGTCCGGCTCCTCCGTCACGTCGATCCGCTCACGCATCCGCGTCACCACCGCGGCCAGCGCGTCGACGAGGATCCGCACCGCGTCCGTGTCCTTGATCCAGCCTTCCGGCACGGAGCCGATCGCGCTCCCCGACGCCACCGTGGCGGCACGCCCGTCCGGGTTCACGCCGATCGCCGAGGCGCGTTCGGCCACCGTGTCGGAGTGCGTCCTGGCCGTGGCGACGACATCGTCGAGCTGGAGGTGGACGGAGCGGAAGCGGGGACCGACCACGTTCCAGTGAACCTGCTTGGCCACCAGGGCGAGGTCGACCAGGTCGACCAGCGCCCCCTGCAGGGCGTTGCCGACCGTCTTCAGGTCGGCATCGGACAGGGAGCTCTTCACGACAGTCATGCGCACTCTCCACCTTCGGTCGTACGGTTCCCCCAACGATGTCACGCATCACCCAAATCCGGCATCTCAAACTCAATCAACTGATGAGCGGACCAAAGGCCCGCACGGGGGGGGTCCAACGTCTCGGCCGGGCAAGAGGAAAGCCCCGGCCCGCACCCTGACCAGGGCACCGACCGGGGCTTCACCCCGCTTGCTTCGTTCTCAGGCGGCGACGACGTCCACGGCTTCCGCGGGCGCCTTGATGGTCACCCGCTCGGTGGGCACACCCGCCACCGACGTCACCGACACCGAATTGAGCATCGGCCGGACCGGTGCTCGCACCGGTTCGCTCGCCGCTGCCGACTCGGCGAGTTCGGCCAGCGACAGTTCGTCGCTCACTTCGCGCATGAGCTCGGACATCCGTACGTCCAGCGCGTCGCAGATCGCGGAGAGCAGTTCGGAGGAAGCCTCCTTCTGCCCCCGCTCCACCTCGGAGAGATAGCCGAGTGAGACTCGGGCGGACGAGGAGACTTCGCGCAGAGTACGGCCCTGGCGCTGGCGCTGCCGACGCAGCACGTCACCCAACAGGCGACGGAGCAGAATCATCGGTGGCTCCCTCCTCGGACCGCGTAGCCGCATCCTTCACGCCCCACCGTACCGCCTCGCGCCGCGGCCGTGCGGGGAGCGATGTCGTGTTCACTCATGGCTGCAAACATCAATCTCCCCCGTTCTGTTCCGTATCCTGTGCCCGCGCATTTTCCGAGTGTTCGTCGGCGAGCAGTTCACACAGCAATTCGAGCACGCTCCGTACACTCTCTCTACGGATTTCCGCTCGATCGCCGTTCAACCGCAGCGCGGCGACCTTCCCCGCCCCCGCGGTGCCGCCGGCCCGGTCCGACGGCCCGGAGACGGCCACGTACACGGTCCCCACCGGCTGCCCGTCCTGCGGCTCGGGACCCGCGACACCGGTCGTCGCGATGCCCCAGTCGGCGCCGAGCCCGGCCCGTACACCGGCCGCCATCTGCAGCGCGACCTCGGGATCGACCGCCCCGCGCTCCGCCAGAAGGGTCCCGTCGACTCCGAGGAGCCGCTCCTTGAGGGGCGTCGCGTAGGCCGTGACGGACCCGCGGAAGGACTGGGAGGCACCGGGTACCCCGGTGAGCTCCGCGGCCACCAGACCGCCCGTGAGGGACTCCGCGACGGCCAGCGTGTGACCACGCTCCGCGAGCAGCGCCAGGACCCGGGCGGCCTCGTTCATCGCGCGCCGGCCCCCGAACCCGTCTCCGCCGCCGCGGCCGCCCGCTCCTCCGCGAGCCCCCGGCGGCGCAGCACGACCGCCTGGCGCACGTAGTCGAGACCGGTGACGACCGTCAGCACGACGGCCACCGCCATCACCCAGAAGCGCAGGGTGGCGAGTGGACCGGTGAGCATCAGCACGTACATGCCGACCGCCGTGCCCTGGGCGAGGGTCTTCATCTTGCCGCCCCGGCTGGCCGGGATCACCCCGTGCCGGATCACCCAGAACCGCATCAGCGTGATCCCGAGCTCGCGGGCGAGGATCACCCCCGTGACCCACCACGGCAGGTCACCGAGGGCGGACAGACAGATCAGGCCCGACGCCATGATCGCCTTGTCGGCGATCGGGTCGGCGATCTTCCCGAAGTCGGTGACCAGGTCGTACGCCCTGGCCAGATGTCCGTCGAAGATGTCCGTGATCATGGCCACGGCGAACGCGGCCCAGGCCCAGGCGCGCCACGCGGGGTCGTGTCCGCCGTCCTGGAGCAGCAGCACCACGAAGCCGGGCACGAGCACGAGCCGCATCATGGTGAGGATGTTGGCGATGTTCCAGAGGCTGGCCTGGTTGACGGCCGCCGCGCCCAGCTTGCCGCGCGGCGCCGGCCTTCCGGACCCGCCCGTCGCGGATGCCGGGACTCCGGTCATCTGCCCGCCTCCTCGGCCTCGGGTGCCTGGGGGTCGCTCCCCAGGGGTGCGCGGCACTCGGCCACCAGGTCGACGCCCTCGGTGGCGACGACCACGGCCCTGACCATACGGCCCGGGGCGAGGTCGGCGCCCTTCGCCGAGTCCGCGGGGAGGAGCACCTGGCCGTCGGTCTCGGGCGCCTGGTGGGCGGCCCGGCCGATCCAGCCGTCCTCCTCCTCGTCGAAGGACTCGACCAGTACTTCCAGGGTCTCGCCGATCCGCTCCTCCGCACGCTGGGCGGTGAGCTCCTCGGCGAGCCGGGACAGGTGGGCGAGACGCTCGTCGACCACGTCCTGGGCGAGCTTGTGCTCGTACGAGGCGGCCTCGGTGCCGTCCTCGTCGGAGTAGCCGAAGACGCCGATGGCGTCGAGGCGGGCGTGCGTGACGAAGCGTTCCAGCTCCGCGAAGTCCGCCTCGGTCTCGCCGGGGAAGCCGACGATGAAGTTGGAGCGGGCGCCGGCGGTGGGGGCCTTGGAGCGGATGGTCTCCAGGAGCTCCAGGAACCGGTCGGTGTCGCCGAAGCGGCGCATCGCCCGCAGCACGTCCGGCGCGCTGTGCTGGAAGGACAGGTCGAAGTACGGGGCGACCTTCTCGACCGAGGTGAGCACGTCGATCAGGCCGGGGCGCATCTCGGCGGGCTGGAGGTAGCTGACCCGGACCCGCTCGATGCCGTCGACCGCCGCCAGCTCGGGCAGCAGGCTCTCGAGGAGGCGGATGTCGCCGAGGTCCTTGCCGTAGGAGGTGTTGTTCTCGGAGACCAGCATGATCTCCTTCACGCCCTGCTCGGCGAGCCAGCGCGTCTCGTTCAGCACGTCCGAGGGGCGGCGCGAGACGAAGGAGCCGCGGAAGGACGGGATGGCGCAGAAGGAGCAGCGCCGGTCGCAGCCGGAGGCCAGCTTCACGGAGGCGACGGGGCTGGTGTCCAGGCGGCGGCGCAGCGGCGCGCGCGGCCCGGAGGCGGGCGCGAGGCCCTCGGGGAGATCCGTCAGGTCGGCGGCGGGCGCGTCCGCGGGGGCCCCGGCGGCGGCGGTGGCTTCAGCGGCCCCGTCGCCGTGTCCGGGCAGCGCCACCGTGGCGGCGGCCTTCTGCCGCTCCACCGGGGACAGCGGCAGCAGCTTGCGCCGGTCGCGCGGGGTGTGCGCCTCGACGCTGCCACCGCTGAGGATGGTCTGGAGGCGGTTGGAGATGTCGGCGTAGTCGTCGAAGCCGAGCACGCCGTCGGCCTCGGGCAGGGCCTCGGCGAGCTCCTTGCCGTAGCGCTCGGCCATGCAGCCGACGGCGACGACGGCCTGGGTGCGGCCGTGGTCCTTCAGATCATTGGCTTCGAGGAGGGCGTCGACGGAGTCCTTCTTCGCGGCTTCGACGAAGCCGCAGGTGTTGACGACGGCGACGTCCGCTTCCTCGGCGTTCTCGACGAGCTCCCAGCCGTCCGCTGCCAAGCGGCCTGCGAGCTCCTCCGAGTCCACCTCGTTACGGGCGCAGCCGAGAGTGACAAGGGCGACGGTACGGCGTTCGGGCATGGACTCAAGACTACTTCGTCCCGGACGCACCTCCGTCGCGCAGGGTTCACCTGCGCGACGGTCGTCACGTGCGGTCGCCGGGCCCCGTGCGGGGCCCGGGCGGTCAGCCGGCCTGGGGGTCGCCCTTCGTGTACGACAGGCGCTCGACCTGCCCGGCCTCGAAGGAGTCCTCGATCTTCTTCCCGTTGACGTAGAGCTCGATCGGCCCGGCGTTGCCGAGGATGAGATCGATGCGCTCGTCGTCCTGGAAGGTCTTGGACTCGCCGGCGAGGAGCAGGCCGTCGAAGAGCAGCTTGCCGTCGTGGGCCTTGGCCGAGATCCAGCTCTTGTCGTCGGTGGCGGTCAGCTTGACGGTGACCTTGTCCTGCGGGACCGCCGCGATGGCGCTGTCGGAGGGCACGGGCCGGGGGGCGGGCTTCTGGGGCTTGGGCTTGGCGGGGGCGCTGGTCTTGGTCGCCGGGGCGGGGCCCTCCGCCACCGAGCCGGGACCGGCCTGTCCGGAGGTCCCGCTGAACATGGTGAAGCCGACGAAGCCGACGACGGCCACGATGGCCGCGACCATGGCGGCGGTCCAGTTGGGGCGGCGGGGCTCGGGGCGGATGCGTTCCGCCTCGAAGAGGGGGGCGGCGGGGGTGGGCGCGGGCCGGCCGCCGTGCTCGGCGTCGTACTGCTCGACCAGCGGTGCCGGATCGAGCCCGACGGCGCGCGCGAGCGTGCGGACGTGCCCGCGGGCGTAGACGTCGCCGCCGCAGCGCGAGAAGTCGTCCTCCTCGATGGCGTGCACGATCGGGACGCGCACTCGGGTGGAGGCACTGACCTCTTCGACGGTGAGACCGGCGGCGACACGGGCCTGCTGGAGGGCGCGACCGATCGAATCCCGGTCATCTGCCGGGAAGTTCCGGTCGTCCTCGGGGGATTCGGGGGAGTTGCCGATGGACACGAGAGCGCCTTTCGAGCGTGTAGCCACCTGCTGGACGTTCAGTCTATGGGTGGTACGAAAGGGTGGGGCAACCGGGCGGGCGTCGTTTGTACGCCATGAGGCTGGGACATGATGCTTTCCCTCCCTCCAACTTGACGTACGCCCAAGGGAAACGGTTGCCCACGTTCCCTTACGAGTGAGTCTCGGCCAGGTCTCGTTACGGCAGCCCTCGCCCCCGCCGCCCCCCTAGGGGGCGTCCTCCCCGCGGATCACGGCGAGCACCGCGTCCAGTTCGTCCGGCTTGACCAGCACGTCCCGCGCCTTCGAACCCTCGCTCGGTCCCACGATGTTGCGGGACTCCATCAGGTCCATCAGCCGGCCGGCCTTCGCGAAGCCGACGCGCAGTTTGCGCTGGAGCATCGAGGTGGAGCCGAACTGGGTGGAGACGACCAGCTCGGCCGCCTGGCACAGCAGGTCGAGGTCGTCGCCGATCTCCTCGTCGATCTCCTTCTTCTGCTTGGTGCCGACGGTGACGTCGTCCCGGAAGACGGGCGCCATCTGATCCTTGCAGTGCTGGACGACGCTCGCGACCTCGTGCTCGGTGACGAAGGCGCCCTGCATGCGGATCGGCTTGTTCGCGCCCATCGGCAGGAACAGTCCGTCGCCCTTGCCGATCAGCTTCTCGGCGCCGGGCTGGTCGAGGATGACCCGGCTGTCGGCGAGCGAGGAGGTGGCGAAGGCGAGCCGGGAGGGCACGTTCGCCTTGATCAGGCCGGTGACGACGTCCACGGAGGGCCGCTGGGTGGCCAGCACCAGATGGATGCCGGCCGCGCGGGCCAACTGGGTGATGCGCACGATCGCGTCCTCGACGTCCCTGGGCGCGACCATCATCAGGTCGGCGAGCTCGTCGACGATCACCAGCAGATACGGGTAGGGCTGGAGCTCGCGCTCGCTGCCCGGCGGCGGCTGCACCTTGCCGTCCCGGATCGCCTGGTTGAAGTCGTCGATGTGCCGGAAGCCGAACGCGGCCAGGTCGTCGTAGCGCAGGTCCATCTCGCGCACGACCCACTGCAGGGCCTCGGCGGCCCGCTTCGGGTTGGTGATGATCGGCGTGATCAGGTGCGGGATGCCCTCGTACGCGGTGAGCTCGACCCGCTTGGGGTCGACGAGGACCATCCGGACGTCCTCCGGGGTCGCCCTTATCATCACCGAGGTGATCAGGCAGTTGATGCACGAGGACTTGCCGGAGCCGGTGGCGCCGGCCACCAGGATGTGCGGCATCTTCGCCAGGTTGGCCATCACATAGCCGCCCTCGACGTCCTTGCCGAGCGCGACCAGCATCGGATGGTCGTCCTCCGCCGCCTCGGCGAGGCGCAGCACGTCGCCGAGGTTGACCATCTCGCGGTCGGTGTTCGGGATCTCGATGCCGACCGCGGACTTCCCCGGGATCGGCGAGATGATCCGCACGTCGGGGCTCGCCACGGCGTACGCGATGTTCTTGGTGAGCGCGGTGATCTTCTCGACCTTGACGGCCGGGCCGAGCTCCACCTCGTAGCGGGTGACCGTCGGACCGCGGGTGAAGCCGGTGACGGCCGCGTCGACCTTGAACTCGGCGAAGACGGTGGTGAGCGCCTCGACGATGGCGTCGTTGGCGGCGCTGCGGGTCTTGCCGGGCCCGCCGCGCTCCAGCAGGTCCATGGACGGCAGGGCGTACGTGATGTCGCCGGAGAGCTGGAGCTGCTCGGCCCGCGTGGGCAGGTCGGTGGGCTCGGGAGCCGGCTTCGTCAGGTCGGGCACTCCCCCGCCGGGCGCGCCGCCAGGCCGCTCCTTGGCGGCGCCCCGCGCCCCGGGCACCGGCGCGGAGGGCCGGGCGGTCGGGGCGGGCGCGGTGTCGGGGACCGCGTCGGCGGCCGCGGCCACGGCGGCGGCCCGCTCGGCGGTGACGTCACGGGTCAGGTCGGCGACGACCGGGGAGGGCGGCATGCCGTTGAGGACGGCGCCGTCGAGGGCGGCGGCCGCGGCGGCGGCCACGTCGACGGGGTCGAGGCCGCCGGTGTCGAAGGCCGACGCGGGCGGGGTACGGCGCCGGCGGCCGCGCCGGTCCAGCGCGGCGGCCTCCGCCGTGTCCGGGTCGTAGTCCTGGCCGGCGGCGGGGGCGCGGCGGCGGACCGGGCGTGCGGGCCGGGGCTCGTCGTCGCGCCAGTCGTCGCCGTACGCGTCGTGACCGGCGGCCTCGTCCGGCGCGTACTCCGCCTCGACCAGGCCGAGCCGGGCGCCGAGGGCGCGCAGCCGCTGCGGGATGGCGTTGACGGGGGTGGCGGTGACGACGAGCAGACCGAAGATCGTGAGCAGCACCAGCATCGGCACCGCGAGGACCTCGCCCATCATGAAGATGAGCGGTTTGGATGCGGCCCAGCCGATGAGCCCGCCCGCGTCCTGCATGGCCTCGGTGCCGTCGCCGCGGCCGGGCGAGCCGCACGCGATGTGGACCTGCCCGAGCACGCCGACGACCAGCGCGGACAGACCGATGACGATCCGGCCGTTGGCCTCCGGCTTCTCCGGATACAGGATCAGCCGCACGCCGATCGCGCCGACCAGCAGCGGGACGAGCAGATCGAGCCGCCCGAAGGCGCCGGTGACCAGCATCTCCACCAGGTCGCCGACCGGCCCGCGCAGATTCGACCAGGTCCCGGCGGCGACGATCAGGGCGACGCCGAGCAGCAGCAGGGCGAGACCGTCCTTGCGGTGGGCCGGGTCGAGGCCCTTGGCGCCCCGCCCTATCCCCCGGAACATCGCGCCCACCGCGTGGGCCAGGCCGAGCCAGACGCCGCGCACCAGCCGGTAGACGCCCCCGGTCGGGGACGGCGCGGGGCGGGGCGCGGTCTTCTTCGCCGCGGTCTTGCGCGCGGGGGCGCGCTTGGCGGGCGCGGCCTTCTTCGCCGGCGCCTTCTTCGCGGGAGGCTTGGCCGGGGACTTCGCGACCGCCGCCTTCTTCGCGGTGCCGGTCGTACGGCCGGCACGCGGCTTCGCGGTGCCCGCCGTGCCCTGGGAACCCTTGCCGGACGTACGTGAGGCCATGATGCTGAGGTTACCGGTGTACACCGCCGGGGATACAGCTCACCCGTTCGTGTCGCTCGTACGACAGCGCGGAACTGACGCCCGCTCACGGCGGGCGCCGACCGGGTGACCGAACGTCAGCTCCGGCCGACCTCGGTCGGCTCCGCCGGCTCCGGTCAGCTCTGCGAGGGCAGGGACGGCGTGGCGCCCGTGCCGGGCTCCAGCGCGTCGAGCGCCCGGCGCAGTCCGGTGAGCTTGCGCTCCAGGTGCGCGGCGGTGGCGACGGCGGCCGCGTCGGCGGAGTCGTCGTCGAGCTGCTTGGACAGCGCCTCGGCCTGCTCCTCGACCGCGGCGAGACGGGCGGACAGCTCGGCGAGCAGACCCGCCGACTGGCTGCCCTGACCGCCGTTCGTCCCACCCTCCAGCTGGAGGCGCAGCAGCGCGGCCTGCTCGCGGAGCTGGCAGTTCTTCATGTACAGGTCGACGAATACCGAGACCTTGGCGCGCAGCACCCACGGGTCGAAGGGCTTGGAGATGTAGTCGACCGCGCCCGCCGCGTACCCCCGGAAGGTGTGGTGGGGGCCGTGGTTGATGGCGGTCAGGAAGATGATCGGGATGTCCCGGGTCCGCTCCCGCCGCTTGATGTGCGCGGCCGTCTCGAATCCGTCCATGCCGGGCATCTGGACATCCAGCAGGATGACCGCGAAATCGTCGGTCAGCAGCGCCTTGAGCGCTTCCTCCCCGGACGATGCCCGCACCAGCGTCTGATCGAGCGCGGAGAGAATGGCCTCCAGCGCCAGCAGATTCTCCGGCCGGTCATCGACCAGGAGGATCTTGGCCTTCTGCACCATGCCCCGTCCTCCTCGCCCCGGCACTGGCTCCCTCAGGCTCTGCGAGCCGGGGGAAGCACCGGGCGCCGCCCCAGAAGACGACTCCCATGCGCCGTCCGTCCTTGTGCCGGTCATCGTAGCCGCACCCCGCCCGTCGCCACACCCTGTCACCGCATTGTCACAGAGCACGCACTCGTGTGCCCGTACGTCGAACGCGGTGGGAGACCAGAAGGTTCCCCGTCCGGCGGACTCTCACACCCCCATGGCGGCGGTCCGCCGGACGGCGAGCATCTCGGTCAGCGGCCCTCCCCCCGCATCCACTGCTCCATCACCGTCAGCAGGTGATCGGGGTCGACCGGCTTGGTGACGTAGTCCGAAGCCCCGGACTCGATGGCCTTCTCCCGGTCGCCCTTCATCGCCTTCGCCGTCAGCGCGACGATCGGCAACCCCGCGAACTGCGGCATCCGCCGGATCGCGGTGGTCGTCGCGTACCCGTCCATCTCCGGCATCATGATGTCCATCAGCACCACCGACACGTCGTCGTGCTGCTCCAGGACCTCGATGCCCTCACGGCCGTTCTCCGCGTACAGCACCGCCAGCCCGTGCTGCTCGAGCACGCTGGTCAGCGCGAAGACATTGCGGATGTCGTCGTCGACGATCAGCACCTTCTCGCCCGCGAACGAGAACGTCGGACGCGGATCCGGCTCCGGCCGCTCCTCGGCCGCCCCCTGGCCGTCCTTGCCGGGCTGCCCGGGCACCTGCGCCCGCTGCTCCACCGTCTTGCGGCGGTGCCGGAACAGCGCGCCGGCCCCGGACCTGACCTCCGTGCGCACCGGTGCGGGTGCGAAGTGCACCAGCCCCTCGGCGATCTCCTGCTCCTGGGCGAGGCGGTCCTCCGGGTCCTGCTGCTCGGCACCCTGACCCGAGAGCGCGGGCTCGCTGGGGCTCAGCGGCAGGTACAGGGTGAACGTCGAGCCGCGGCCCGGCTCGCTCGCCGCGTAGATCTCGCCACCGAGCAGGCGGGCGATCTCCCGGCTGATCGACAGGCCGAGGCCCGTACCGCCGTACTTGCGGCTGGTGGTGCCGTCGGCCTGCTTGAACGCCTCGAAGATGACCCGCATCTTGCCGGCCGCGATGCCGATGCCGGTGTCGGTCACCGAGAACGCGATCATCTCGGCCTCCGGATCGCGCAGCGTCCCCGCCTCCAGGAGCTGCTCCCGGATCGACTGCGGCACGTCGGCGCCCGCCGGCCGGATCACCAGCTCCACGGCGCCCGTGTCGGTGAACTTCACCGCGTTCGACAGCAGGTTGCGCAGCACCTGGAGCAGCCGCTGCTCGTCGGTGTGCAGGGTGGCGGGCAGCTCGGGCGAGACCCGCACCGAGAAGTCCAGACCCTTCTCCGCGGTCAGCGGCCGGAAGGTGGCCTCCACGTAGTCGACCAGCTGCACCAGCGCGATCCGGGTGGGCGAGACGTCCATCTTGCCCGCCTCGACCTTCGACAGGTCCAGGATGTCGTTGATCAGCTGGAGCAGGTCGGAGCCGGCCCCGTGGATGGTCTCGGCGAACTCGACCTGCTTGGGCGTCAGATTGGTGTCCGCGTTGTCGGCGAGCAACTTGGCCAGGATCAGCAGCGAGTTGAGCGGGGTGCGCAGCTCGTGCGACATGTTGGCCAGGAACTCGGACTTGTAGCGCATGGAGACGGCGAGCTGCTCGGCGCGCTCCTCCAGGACCTGCCGGGCCTCCTCGATCTCGGTGTTCTTCACCTCGATGTCCCGGTTCTGACGGGCCAGCAGCTCGGCCTTCTCCTCCAGTTCGGCGTTGGAGTTCTGCAGCTCCTTCTGCCGGTGCTCCAGCTCCGCCGAACGCTCCCGCAGCTGCTCGGTGAGCTCCTGCGACTGCTGGAGCAGCACCTCGGTCCGGGTGTTGACGCTGATGGTGTTGACCGTGGTCGCGATCAGCTCCGCGATCTGGTTGAGGAAGTCCCGCTGGATCTGCGTGAACGGCTGGAAGGAGGCCAGCTCGATCACTCCGAGGACGCGGCCCTCGAACAGCACCGGCAGCACGATCACATGCGCCGGCGCGGCCTCGCCGAGCCCGGAGGAGATCTTCAGATAGCCCGGCGGCACGTTGACCTGGATGGTCCGCTTCTCCTCCGCGGCCGTCCCGATGAGCGTCTCGCCCGGCCGGAACGAGGTCGGCATGGAACCGGCGGAGTAGCCGTAACTGCCGCGCATCCGCAGCTCGTACGAGCCCTCGCCCTCGCCCAGCGGTTCGCCGTCGCTGTTGGCGGAACCGGTCGGCATCGCCACGAAGAAGGCGCCGTGCTGCGCGGAGACCACCGGCGTCAGCTCGCTCATGATGAGCGAGGCCACGTCGTCGAGGTCCCGGCGGCCCTGCATCAGACCGGAGATGCGGGCCAGGTTGCCCTTCAGCCAGTCCTGCTCCTCGTTGGCGAGGGTGGTGTCCCGCAGGTTGGCGATCATGGTGTTGATGTTCTCCTGGAGGGCCTGGATCTCGCCCGCCGCGTCGACACCGTCGATCTTGAGGTTGAGATCGCCCCGGGTCACCGCCGTGGCGACGGCCGCGATCGCGCGCACCTGCCGGGTCAGGTTCCCGGCCATCTCGTTCACCGACTCCGTCAGGTCCCGCCAGGTGCCGTCCACGTCCCGGACCCGCGCCTGACCGCCCAGCTGCCCGTCCGTGCCCACCTCGCGGGCCACGCGCGTGACCTCCTCGGCGAAGTTCGACAGCTGGTCGACCATCGTGTTGATGGTGCTCTTCAACTCCTGGATCTCGCCCCGGGCGTCGATGTCGATCTTCTTGGTGAGATCGCCCTTGGCGATGGCCGTGGTGACCGCGGCGATCTGCCGCACCTGACCGGTCAGGTTGTCGGCCATGCCGTTCACCGAATCGGTCAGGTCCTTCCAGGTGCCCGAGACGCCCGGCACCCGCGCCTGACCGCCCAGGATGCCGTCGGTGCCCACCTCACGCGCCACCCGCGTGACCTCGTCGGCGAACGACGACAGCGTCGTCACCATCGTGTTCACGGTGTCGGCGAGCTCGGCGACCTCGCCGCGCGCCTCGACGGTGACCTTCTTCGTCAGGTCGCCGTTGGCGACCGCCGCGGACACCCGGGAGATGTTCCGCACCTGACTGGTCAGGTTGTTGGCCATCAGGTTGACGTTGTCACTCAGGTCCTTCCAGATGCCGGTCACCCCGCGCACCCGGGCCTGACCGCCGAGGATGCCCTCGGTGCCCACCTCGCGGGCCACCCTCGTCACCTCGTCGGCGAAGTTCGACAGCTGGTCCACCATCGTGTTGACGGTCGTCACCAGCTCCAGGATCTCGCCCTTGGCGTCGACGGTGATCTTCTTCGACAGATCGCCGCGCGCCACCGCCGTGGTGACCTCGGCGATGTTACGGACCTGGAAGGTCAGGTTGTTCGCCATCGAGTTCACGGACTGGGTCAGGTCCTTCCAAGTGCCGGAGACCCCCTGCACCTCGGCCTGACCGCCCAGGATGCCCTCCGTGCCCACCTCGCGGGCCACCCTCGTCACCTGGTCCGCGAAGCTGGACAGCTGGTCCACCATCGTGTTGAGGGTGTTCTTCAGCTCCAGGATCTCGCCGCGCGCGTCCACGTCGATCTTCTGCGACAGGTCACCCCGCGCCACCGCGGTGGCCACCTGCGCGATGTTGCGCACCTGCGCCGTCAGGTTCCCGGCCATGCCGTTCACCGAGTCGGTCAGATCCCGCCACACACCGGCGACGCCCGGCACCTGCGCCTGACCGCCGAGCCGCCCGTCGGTGCCCACCTCACGGGCCACCCGGGTCACCTGGTCGGCGAACGCGGACAGCTGGTCGACCATCGTGTTGATGGTGTTCTTCAGCTCCAGGATCTCGCCCCGGGCGTCCACGTCGATCTTCTGCGACAGGTCACCCCGCGCCACGGCCGTGGTCACCTGGGCGATCTGCCGCACCTGCGAGGTCAGGTTGCCGGCCATGAAGTTCACCGAGTCGGTGAGCTCCCGCCACCGCCCCGACACGCCGTCCACCCGGGCCTGACCGCCGAGGCGGCCCTCCGTGCCCACGTCCCGGGCCATCCGCGTGACCTGGTCGGCGAACGACGACAGCTGCGACACCATCGTGTTGACGGTGTTCTTCAGCTCCAGCATCTCGCCGGCCACGTCCACCGTGACCTTCTGCGACAGATCACCGTTCGCGACCGCCGTCGTCACCTGCGCGATGTCCCGCACCTGGCCGGTGAGGTTGCGGAACGCCGTGTTCACCGAATCGGTCAGGTCCTTCCACGTACCCGCCGCACCCGGCACCTCGGCCTGGCCGCCGAGCAGACCCTCGACGCCGACCTCCCGCGCCACCCGGGTCACCTCGGAACCGAACGCCGAGAGCTGGTCGACCATCGTGTTGACGGTGTTCTTCAGCTCCAGCATCTCGCCGGCCACGTCCACCGTGACCTTCTGCGACAGATCACCGTTCGCCACCGCCGTCGTCACCTGCGCGATGTCCCGCACCTGCGTGGTGATGTTCCGGAAGACGGTGTTGACCGAGTCGGTCAGGTCCTTCCACGTACCCGCCGCACCCGGCACCTGCGCCTGGCCGCCCAGCAGACCCTGCGCGCCGACCTCGCCGGACACCCGGGTCACCTCGTCCGCGAAGGTCCGCAGCGTCTCCGTCATCTGGTTGATGGTGTCCGCGAGCTGCGCGATCTCACCGCGCGCCGACACCCGCACCTTCTGCGACAGATCACCGTTGGCCACCGCCATGGTGACCTCCGCGATACCCCTCACCTGATTGGTGAGATTTCCCGCCATCGTGTTGACGGAATCGGTGAGGTCCTTCCACACACCGGCGACCCCGGCCACCTCGGCCTGACCGCCCAGCTCGCCCTCCGTGCCCACCTCACGGGCCACCCGGGTCACCTCGGACGAGAACGAGGACAGCTGGTCCACCATCCGGTTGACGGTGTTCTTCAGCTCCAGCATCTCGCCGGCCACGTTCGCCGTGACCTTCTGCGACAGATCACCGTTCGCCACCGCCGTCGTGACCAGCGCGATGTCCCGCACCTGCGCCGTCAGCCGGTTCGCCATGGTGTTCACCGAGTCCGTGAGATCCTTCCACGAACCGGACATTCCGCGCACCTGGGCCTGGCCGCCCAGAATGCCCTCCGTGCCCACCTCCAGAGCGACCCGGGTCACCTCGTCCGCGAACACCGACAGCTGATCGACCAGGTTGTTCACGGTCCGCGCGACCTTCAGGAACTCGCCCCGCAGCGGCCGCGTCGTCCCGTCCGTACCCTCCGAGCGCAGCTCCATCCGCTGCCCCAGATCGCCCTCGGCCACCGCCGACAGCACCCGGCCCACCTCGGACACCGGCCGCGCCAGCTCGTCCACCAGCGCGTTGGCCGCGTCGATGGCCGCCGCCCAGGCGCCCTCGGCCGCCCCGGTCTCGAGCCGCTCCGACAGCTTGCCCTCGCGGCCCACCACCCGGCGCACCCGCGACAGCTCCCCGGTCAGATGCGTCTGCCGGTCCGCGACCTCGTTGTAGACGGCCGCGATCTCCGCCATCACCCCGTCGCCGGACACCGTCAGCCGCTTGCGGAAGTTCCCGTCCCGCATCGACACCAGAGCGGCCAGCAGCCGATGCAGGGCCGCAGCGTCCACCTGCACCGTGCCCCCGCCCCGGGAACGGCCGCCGCCCTTCGCCCGCGAACCGCCACCGCGTCGCGTCGTCGTGCCAGACTCCACCGTGTCCCTCCCGAAGGGGTCGACCGTACCGATCGGTCTCTCGCTACCAGACTGCCCAGTGTTTCACCGTGTCCGAACCAGGCCATAACAGTTCGGCAGCTTCGCACAACGTCCCCACGTCCGAGGGACGCAAACAGCGGTGACCGGCATCCGCCGGGACAGCGAAGGTAAGTAACCTGGCATCCGACTGTCCAACCGCCCCGGGCCGCCCGGCGGGGGCGGCACGGCGCGAAGAGAGCACGGACAGCGGGGAGGGGCAGACCGACCATGGCAGAGCCGGGCGTCGAGACGCGTACGAGGAGTTCAGTGATCACCGCGCGGGCGGCTGCCAGTTTTGAACCCGTCGGGCGGTCCGTCGCGACCGCCCGCGCCTTCGTCCGGGACACCCTCCAGGGCTGGGGCTACTCCGAGGTCGTCGACGACGCCGTCGTCCTGACCAGCGAACTCGTCACCAACGCCGTCATCCACGCCGGCACCGCCGCAGACGTCCTGTGCCTGCGCGGCGACGACGGCGTCCGCATCGAAGTCGCCGACCGTTACCCCGAGCGTGAGATCCCCGTCCAGCACGGACGGTCCATGGGCAGCCCCGACCGCGAGAACGGCCGGGGCCTCCTGCTCTGCGCCGCCCTCGCCACCCGCTGGGGCGTCGACTACAGCCCCACCCGCAAACACGTCTGGTTCCACCTCGACCTCCCCGAGCGGCCCGTCGGCACCCGCTCCGCCGGCCCCGTCCTGCCCGACCCGCTCCTCCCCCTCGCCGAGAGCCGCGTCCGCGTCGCCGTCGTGCAGCTCGACGCCGCCGGCGCCATCGCCGCCTGGAACGAGGACGCCGAGGACCTCTTCGGATACGGCTCCGAGCAGGTCACCGGCAAACCCCTCGGCGACCTCGCCGCCTGGCCCCACACACCCGGCATCGGCACCGGCCTCGCCGAGGCCCTGCGCCTCTCCCGCTGGGAGGGCAGCTACGGCATCCGCTGCGCCGACGGCCGCGTCATCCCCGTGTACGGCTCCCACCTGCGCGTCCGCGACGCCCAGGGCGAGCCCTCCACCGTCTGCCTCCTCGTACGGGAACACGAGCGCGCCGTCCTGCAGACCCCACAGCGCCCCACCGCCACCGAGACCGGATCCGAGAACCGGAACGCCGCCGACCCCTTCGAGGTCTTCATCGGCTCCCCGGCCCCCGACGACCTCGACGGCCTCCTTCAGCGCACGGTCGAACGCGCCCGCGACATGCTCGACGGCGACTCCGCCTTCCTGCTCCTCGCCACCGACGACGAGACCGAACTGGAGGTACGGGCCACCACGGGCCTGCCCTCCGCCCGCCAGCGCTTCGCCCGCGTCCCCGTCGAGACCGGCGCCAGCCGCTACGGCTCCGCCCGCATGCCCGCCGTGCACGAGGACCTCGCCGCCGTCCCCGGCGCCGTTCCCCTCCTCGAAGGCACCGGCATGCGCTCGGTCGTCACCGTGCCCCTCAAGGTCGAGGGCCGGCTCACCGGCTCCCTCGGCGTCGCCGCCGAGACCGCCAACCGCTACTCCAACGAAGAGGCCCTGCGCCTCCAGTTCGCCGCCGACCGCATCGCCCTGGCCGTCGAATCGGCCCGCCTCGGCGAGCTCGAACGGCTCCGCCGCGGCTCCCTCAGCTTCCTCGTCGAGGCCTCCGACCTCCTGGCCGGCACCCTCGACCGCGACCAGACCCTGGCCCTCATGGCCCAGATGACGGTCCCCACCCTGGCCACCTGGTGCGCCGTCTACACGATCGCCGACCAGGCCTCCGACCCGTACCTCTCCTTCGTCCTCCACGAGGACGAGGACCTCATCGACGGCCTGAAGGACCTGCTGTCCTCCATCGCGCCGCCCGACCCGGTGCCCACTCCCGGCGCCCGCGTCTGGACGGCGCCCGGAGAGGCCGCCCACCGCGCCGCGCTCAGCGCCTCCATGCGCGAGCTGGACGGCGCCGCCCGACCCGTCTCCTCGGGCATCGGCACCACCCTGTCGACCGCCGCGGCCGTCGGCGGCGAGACCGTGGTCCTCCCGCTCGTCGCCCGCAACCGCGTCATCGGCATGCTCACCCTGGGCAAGCCCACCGACGACCACTTCCGCCAGGAGATCCTGGAGCTCGCCGAGGACCTCTCCCGCCGAGCCGCCCTGGCCCTCGACAACGCCCGCCTCTACTCGGAACGCACGGCCATCAGCCGCTCGCTCCAGCGCAGTCTCCTGCCGCCCGGCCTGCCGGACATCCCCGGCGTCGAGGTCGACGTCATCTACCGCGCGGCCGGCGAGGGCAACGAGGTCGGCGGCGACTTCTACGACCTGTTCCCCATCCGCGACGGCGCCTACGGCTTCGCCATCGGCGACGTCTGCGGTACGGGTCCGGAGGCCGCCGCCGTGACGGGCCTGGCCCGCCACGCCCTGCGCCTCCTCGCCCGGGAGGGCTTCGGTGGCCCCGCGGTCCTGGAGCGCCTGAACGCGGCGATCCTCGACGAGGGCGCCCGCAGCCGCTTCCTGACCCTGCTGTACGGCGAGATGCGCCCGCAGGAGGACGGCTCCGCTCTCCTGAAGGTGGTGTGCGCCGGGCATCCCCTGCCGCTCCGGCTGAGCCAGGACGGCACGGTCCGCCCGGCCGCCGACCCGCAGCCCCTGCTGGGCGTCATGGACGACCTGGAGCTCTACGAGCAGACGGTCACCCTGGACCCGGGTGACGTCCTGCTGTGCGTCACGGACGGCGTGACGGAGCGCCGCGAGGGCACGCGCATGCTGGGCGACGACGGCCTCACCGAGGTCCTCAGGACGTGTACGGGCCTGACGGCCGGCGCCGTCGCCTCCCGCGTCCTGCGCGCGGTCGAGCGCTTCGCCCAGGAGCCCGCCTCCGACGACATGGCCATCCTGGCCCTGCGCATCCCGGAGCCCCACCACCAGTGATCCCACGCGGCAGCCGGCCCCTCTTCGGGGGCCGGCTTCCCCGTTCACCGTCCCGGGAACGCAAAAAGGCCCCCGCCATCAGGCGGGGGCCTTTTCTCTGAGCCCTTTAACGGAATCGAACCGTTGACCTTCTCCTTACCATGGAGACGCTCTGCCGACTGAGCTAAAAGGGCGGGTTGTTCGGCGGTGTCCTACTCTCCCACAGGGTCCCCCCTGCAGTACCATCGGCGCTGAAAGGCTTAGCTTCCGGGTTCGGAATGTAACCGGGCGTTTCCCTAACGCTATGACCACCGAAACACTATGAAGTTGAACCGCCGCACCCCGACCAAGTGGGGGGCGTGTTCGTTACTTCAGAACTAACACAGTGGACGCGAGCAACTGAGGACAAGCCCTCGGCCTATTAGTACCGGTCAGCTCCACCCATTACTGGGCTTCCACATCCG